>OZ240220.1:0-4135141 GCA_965197655.1 Dehalococcoidia bacterium
ATGTCCAGCACCGACTTTACGCCGTCCTCGCCGTCCACCGCCAGGCCCCAGAAGAGGGGCCGCCCAATAAGCACGGCCCGCGCGCCCAGGGCCAGGGCCTTGAATACGTCGGAACCGCGGCGGATGCCTCCGTCCATATAGACCTCGATTTTCCCGTCCACCGCGTCCACCACCTCCGGTAGCACCTCGATGGTGGCAAAAGTGGTGTCCAGGTAGCGGGTGCCGTGATTGGAGACGATGACCGCCTTGGCCCCGTGTTCGGCGGACTGATACCCGTCCTCGGCGACCATTATTCCCTTGACCACCAGGGGCAGGCGGGTGTTGGCGGCCAGCCAGTCCAGGTCTTCCCAAGTAGCGGCAGGATCCCGGATGTCATTGGCGCCGGTGGGAGCGTCCAGGCCAAAGCTCCAGTTGCTGCCCGCGATGTTCAGGTCGGCGGCGTAGTTGGGTGAGGCCGGCCCTTGGTAATCGTTGCGGATGTTGCGCTCCCGCTTGGGCTTGACCTTGGCGTCCACGGTCAGGCACAGGGCGGAGTAGCCGGCCTCCTCGGCCCGCCGCGCCATTTCCAGGGTCAGGCCCCGGTCCTTGAAGAAATACTGCTGGAACCAGATGGGACCGGTGGCGGCCTGAGCCACCTCCTCCAGGGTGCGGGACGCCTGGGCGCTGAGCACCATCAGGGTGCCGGCAGCCCCGGCGGCCCGGGCCGTGGCCAACTCCGCCTCCGGGTGGGCGGCGCTGTGGTTGCCCGCCGGGTCCAGCATCACCGGGAAGCTGATTTCCTGTCCCAGCACGGTGGTGCTCATATCTCGCTCGCTGATGTCCACCAGCATCCGGGGTTTCATAATTATCGAATCCAGTACGGCGCGGGTGCGGCGCAGGGTTATCTCGTCGGTGGCCGCCCCGGCGATAAAGTCATACTCTCCCTTGCCCAAATTGGCCCGTGCGATTTCCTCGTACTCGTAAATGTTTACCGGTTTTTCTGCCATTTTCAATCACTCCCGAGGGTTATTCTTGCGGTTACTGTTGTGGATTGCCGGATAATACTATTACACAAGGGCGCGGTTTCACAAGAACGGGTTGTTTATCCGACCCTAACCCGGTCGAATTAACCATACCCTTGGAACACGGGTATCCTGCCGGGCGACCGTCTCCCCGGATGAATCTCATTTACTGCCGGCATATTCCGTATTTCGTTGTCTTAAATAGCAATAATGGATAAAATATGCGATATATTATTAAATATGGCGATAAACATAGTGAATTATAGCACAATGTTGACTAATACCTCAAACTGTGGATAAATGGAGTAAATAGAAGCGATCGACTATCTAACCGGTTAATAATATGCTCTCAAGGAGGATATTATGGTGACACAACTTAAACCCAGGGCGCTGGTAATTGGCAATTTCCGGGGACGCGCCGGCGTAATTGATGCCCTGCGCGGCACTCCGTTCGAGATTATCGAGGCTACGGAGAGCTGCCGCGGGATTAAGCACGTCCTGGAAGATGCTCCCAGCGTGGTGATAATCAGCGGCGGTGTTACGGGCGCCGATGCCATCCGCCTGTTGCGCGCCATCCGCTGCCTGACCTCCGCCCCGATTCTGCTGGTAGGCTCCGGTAGGGAGACGGATACCACTCAGCCTCTGTACCACGGAGCCGATGCCTTTGTGCCCCAGTCCCGCCATATCGAAATGACCTCCGTTTACGTCAGCACCCTCTTGAGCCGCAATTAGTTTCCTCCAGTCCGATTTCCTGGGAGTTCCTCGTGACCGGCGCCGGAAGGCCCGATGCCTTTCCGACGATCACGCCTATTCTCTTTTACTGGAGCCCACCGGCGGCGTCTCAATCAACTTTATTAAATAGGAGGTTTACTTGTGGAGTTGAAAATAGAAGGACGTAACCTGCAAATCAGTCAACGGCTTCAGATGCACATTGCCCGCAAGCTGGGGCAAGTCGGTCGTCATCTGCCGGCGGCAACTACCGCCGTGGTTGAAATAACCTCCGAGCCTACCCGTTCTCACCAGGAGCGCATCCAGGTTCAGGTTTCCCTGAATGTGAAAGGCGCCATAATTCGGGCCGAGCGGCGGGGGCCGTCGGCCATAGCTGCCTTGAACGCAGCGGCAGCCCGCCTGGACCAGTCGGCGGCTCGCTTCAAGGGCCAGGTCTATCGCAGCCAGCGCGCCCGGCAGTGCTTGTCTGTCGGTGAGCAGCAGGCGGCGGAGATGTTCGAGTCCGACCGGGAGTTGGCCCGCGAGTTTGCCCCGGAAGTGGGGGATGAGGAAGAAGCGAGGCTGGCCCTATTGAACGGGTAGCTGGCCCTATTGAACGGGCAAAAGTAGCTTTTGCTTTAACTTGGCCCTTCCGCTACTATGTCAGCGGTTAGCGTGACTATCAGGAAGTCTTACCCCGGGGATTTCAGCGATTCCGGTCCTACCTAAAGGAGGTCGCCATGTACGACAAAGTGTTGATACCTTTGGACGGCTCAAAGGAAGCCGAGGAAGTATTTCCCTTGGTAAAAGACGAAATCGTTAAGGACGGTGAGGTTATCCTCCTCCAGGTCATCCAGCCGACCAAAACCCAAATGGTGGGCGGCCATATCCTGCTGGGCAGCCAGCAAGAGGAAGCCGACCGTTACGAAGCGTTGGGCTACCTGCGGTCGGTAGTTCGACAGCAGGTTTGGGATGCCGGCAACTGGCGTTTCGAGGTGGAGGTGGCTAATTCGGTAGCGGACGGAATCGTCCGCTTGGCCGACCGGGAAAGCGTTGGCCTGATTGCGATGTACACCCACGACCGCAAGCTGCTGGCCCGGCACGTCAAGCGGAGCGTTGCCCGGGAGGTGCAGCGTCGGGCATCAACCGACGTCCGAATATTCGGCACCCGCGAGCTGGAAGAACTGGCTTCCGAAGGGACGCCGCCGCGCGGAGCAGCCGACTCGGACAACCGGGTTTTTCGTCAGATTGACGCCTTCAGTGACCTTTCGCCGGAGCAGATAGACCGGGTGGTGGCCCTGGGCACTCGGCGCCAGGTTTCCGCCGGAGACAAGATGGGTGTCGGCGGCGAACTGGGCGAGCATTTGTTTGTTATCCTGGAAGGGGAAGCTCACCTGACCACCCATTCCGAGGTGGGGGAAATCTCGGTGCGCATTGCCCAGCCCGGCGAGGCTTTCCCCCTGGCGACCCTGCTGGGTTCCGGCACCCTGATTACTTCCGGCGAGGCCCTGACCGACATGGAAGTGTTGGCGGTTCCCCGCTCCGAATTGCTGATGCTCTGCTCCCGGGAGCCGGAAATCGGCATGAGAATCTACGCGGCTGTTGGCCGGTTGTTCTCCAACCGCTACGCTGAGACCCTTACTCACCTGACCATCAGCGCGGAGCGGGAACTGAGAGAGGGCGATTCCTAGGCCGGGCCGCGCCCTCCGTCTTACTATCTGAAGCGTCGGAGACTAAAGCGCCGGAGATTGAAGCGCAATTACTTTGGAAGCGAGGTCAAACCTTGAGCGTCAACGCATATATTCTGCTAAACTTGGAGCCGGCCAAGACCCAATCGGCCATTGAGCGGCTGAAGGAATTGCCCGGCACGGTGGTCCAGGAAGTTCTGGGGCCTTATGATGCGGTCGTGGAGATAGAAGCGGACACTCAGGAAGACATTACCGCTATATTGCGTCACCGCATCCGTTCCGTTGACGGGATTACCAACACCGTCACCTGCATCTGGCTGACCTGACCTGCGTCCGGTGCGACGAGCTTTTTAAGGGAGGCGGGCGCGGCCCCGGCGTAACGGTCGCGCTGTCCGCCTCCCGTTTCGATTAGACCACTTTTGATTGACCTGCCAGGGAGATGAAGAGAATGTTCGCAAGGATGGTATGGGGGCGCCTCAAGCCCGGGGCTTGGGAAGAGTACGAGAAATACTACCAGGAAAAGGCTTTTCCCTTTAATGATGAGGTTGACGGCCTGCTGAGCCGCTCCGTTTTGCGGGGCATAGACGGCGAGGACGAAGCGGTTTCCCTGAGTGTCTGGCGGACGGAAGAGGACTTGCAGTCCTATGAGAACAGCAATCTCCGCAAGCAATTTGCCGATGACATCCAGAAAAGTTACGCCACCAGTTGGAGCTACATTACCGGCGAGTATTGGGTCAGGACTTTCCAAATAGTGAACGCTACCAAGTACGATTAGCCGGTCGGTTTGCCGGTTCGTTCAATTGAGTTACCCGGCAGGCCAATCGCGTCCTAATCTTTGGTGCCCCGTTCAGTCATGCTTACCCCGACAACCCCTCACCTCCGGCCCCTCTCCCCTAGGGAGAGGGGTGAAATTGTTGTCCCCTCTCTGCTGCTCCGACTAATTACCCCTTAGTACGGGCGGATTGCCGGAACCCGCCCGGCTCCCAGCCCCCACATTCCCGGATGCTGACATATGGTTGCGAATTTCGCAATATGAATATCGTTATTGCTACGTCAATGCCAGATAATCCCTGCATATCGTAGATTTGATATTCCCTGACACCGTTAGGTGTCAGGTATTGTGTATTAGCAAGGATTTTGTGCTAGAATGCGCCAAATCACCGGAGTACCCGGAGGACTTATGTACTACCCTATAAATGGGACATCAAGGAGGATTACTATGGCGCGATACCGGCTATACATCAACAGGCTTTTGGCAGCGGGCGCAGTCGGACTGCTCTTGTTCATATTAGCCTGTGGCTCGGCGGCTCCCCAGGAGATAGTACGGGAAGTGGAGGTCGAGAAAGAGGTTATCAAGGAAGTCCAGGTGGAAGTCCCGGTGGAGAGAGAGGTAATCCGGGAGGTGGAGGTAGAAAAGACCGTCGTTGAAGAAAGGGTCCAGCAAGTTGAAGTGGAGAAGATAGTTGAGGTGGACAAGATCCTGGTAGCCACTCCGA
The DNA here is from genome assembly GCA_965197655.1 of Dehalococcoidia bacterium. Classification (GTDB taxonomy): domain Bacteria; phylum Chloroflexota; class Dehalococcoidia; order Lucifugimonadales; family UBA3495; genus CATQHB01. The sequence continues at coordinate 4,894 of OZ240220.1, forward strand.
CGCCGGCGCCGGTGCCGGAAGCCGCCGTACAGTCGGAAGGCCACCTGCGCATAACCTACACGTCGATGGGCAGTGATGGCATTTACCCCAAGGCCAGCAATGTCAATGCCGGTGGCAAAGATGTCAACTCGTCCATGTACGACGTGGTGATTGGCTCCAATGCCCAGGGCGCGTTCAGCAAGGACACGGGTCTGGCCAATGACTGGTCGGTTTCTCCCGACGGAACGGTGCACACCATCAACCTGCGCCAGGGAGTGATGTTCCACAATGGCACCGAGGTAACATCTGAAGACGTGATGTTCAGCGCGTTGGAGGTCATGGAGGACGACGCGCAGAACGCATTCATCCAGGAACTGACGCCCCTGTGGGAGAATTACGAGACTCCCGACGCTTACACCTTCGTCATCAACTGCCACACTCCTTGCCTGTACGCCCCCTGGATTTTCTCCGGCGTGCGCGGCACGGAGGGGATGATAGTACCCAAAGCCCACTATGAGGCGGTGGGGGAACCGGAATTTGCCAAGGCTCCTATTGGCAGCGGCCCCTATATGTTCGTTGATCAGGTGCTGGGCGCGTCGGTAGCCGTGGAGTCGGTAAACCGGCCCCACTTCCGGGGCGGGCCCAACGGCGGAATTCCCAAGTACGCGGAAATGACCTTCCTGGGAGTCTCCGAGGAAACCACCCGCATCGCTATGTTGAAGTCCGGCCAAACCGACGTAATTGACGTCAGCCGGGAGCGGATAGCCCCGCTAGCCGACGACGGCTTCAACATCTTCTACAAGGAGCGGGCCCTGCTCTCGGGAATGTACTTCTTCCAGCAGTGGGAGGACGGCAACCCCTTCGGGGACATCCGGGTGCGGGAGGCTTTGAACAAGGCCATCAACCGGGATGCCATCCTGGAGCATATCTTCCTGGGACGGGGCAGCACCACTTTGTACCCCATGGGCAGCTACGCCGCCGAGAGTGGCTATGATCCCAACCAGAGCTCCTACCCTTACGACCCGGACCGGTCCCGGGAGTTGCTGGCGGAAGCCGGGTACTCTGACAGCAACCCTCTGGAAATCAAGCTGGCCATCTACTCCTTCGGTGGCATCGCCGAGTTCGCCCGCATGATTGAGGCCGTGGGCGCCGACTTTCAAGCGGTGGGGGTGAAGGTCAACTTCCAGCCCACCGAGTACGGCACCCTGCGGAGTATGCGCCGGGCGTGGAGTCTCGGTGGCGGCTGGGTCGGTCCCTGGGGCACCCATAATCGGGCGGCGCCTGCCGAGATTATGAGTATTGTCAAGGTACTAAAGCACTCCTCAGCGCCATATACCACTTATAAGAACCCAGAGTTCGACGCAATCATGGACAAGGCCTTCGCCTCTACGGACCCGGATGAGGTCAAGAGACTCATCAGCGAGATGCAGCAACATCTGCTCGCCAACTACGACGGTATTCCACTGTTTGAGGTGGACTCGGCCTTTGCCGCCATCCCGGAAATCACCTACTGGAACACCGGGAAGGACTCCTACGACAACAACGTGGACAGTCTCTTCTTCCCCGACCTGAGGTGGTAGGAGTCGCCATAGTCGGCGCGACCGACAATGTCAGGGGCGGGTCCAAGACCCGCCCCAACAAACCTGGTCGGTTGACTCCTCCGGAGCACTGCCGGCCTCTCCGATTAAGGACGGGTTATGCAACGTTACATTGTAATGAGGGTAGGACAGTCGGTAATTGCCCTCATCATCTTGTCCATGATCATATTCGCCCTAGGCCGCTTCACCGGAGATCCGATAATTCTCTTGTTGCCACAGGAGGCCACCCAAGAAACGGAGGACGCGCTCCGCGCCCACTATGGCCTGGACCGGGCCTGGCCCATACAATACTGGAAGTTCATGACCAACGCTCTCCAGTTTGAATTTGGCGACTCCATAAAGTCCAAGCGCGCGGTGATGGACTTGATCGGGCCCAAGGTGATGAACTCGCTCAGGCTGGGCTTGGCGGGAATGGCTATCACCCTGATAATCGGCATACCCTTAGGCGTACTGGCGGCGGTTAAACGGGACACCTTCTTTGACGGTGGGGCCAAGCTGATTGCCATACTCGGCCAATCGCTACCTCAGTTCTGGGTGGGCATTATGCTCATCCAATTGTTCACCGTGCAGCTTGACCTGCTGCCGGCTGCGGGAACTGGCGGTATCACTCACTACATCATGCCGGCCTTTACCCTGGGCTGGTGGGTGGCAGCGGCGGTAATGCGGTTGCTGCGCTCCAGTATGCTGGATGCCCTGGACGGCGAATACATCAAGATGGCCCGCATTAAGGGCCTGCCCGAATACAAGATAGTATGGAAGCATACCTTCAGGAACGCCCTGATTCCGGTGCTGACCTTTGCCGGCACTTACCTGGCTACCTTTATCACCGGCGCTATTCTGGTGGAAACGGTGTTTGCCTGGCCGGGTCTGGGCCGCCTGGTCTATGACTCCATCATCTGGCGCGATTTCCCGGTGCTGCAAACCCTGGTGCTGATGATTGCCGTCGTGGTTATTTCGGTAAACCTGTTGGTGGACATCGCGTACGCCTACATAGATCCTCGCATCAGGTATGACTAGAAAGGAGCGCGATTACTTTGGCCACTACAAGCTCGACGTTAGCTGAAAGACCGGCCCTGCGGGAAAGGGGCAGGCGCGCGGCGGAAACCTTGCGGCGCGCGCCGCTGATACCGATGGCCATCATCCTGATAGTTATATTTACGGCCATCTTCGCGCCCTGGCTCACGCCACATTCCACTACAAGACCTTCCCTGGCAGACCGGCTTACTCCGCCCGTCTGGCAGGAGGGCGGTTCTTGGGAACACCCCCTGGGAACTGACGCTTTGGGTCGGGACATGGGCACACGGCTGATGTTCGGCGGGCGGGTCTCCATGATGGTCGCGTTTTTTACCCTGGCAATCGGCGGGGGAGTTGGCACCGCCATTGGCTTGGTTTCCGGTTATTTCGGGGGGCGGACGGACGCAGTGCTGATGCGCAGCGCTGACAGCACCCTGGCCTTTCCAATTATCCTTTTTGCCATTCTTTTGGTGGTGGCCATTGGCCCTAACCTGTCCAACGTGGTGATTGCTATTGCCCTGGTGTTGTGGGCCCGCTACGCCCGGGTTATCCGCGGGGAGGTGCTGGCCCTGCGCGAACGGGACTTCATCGCCCGAGCCAGGGTTTCCGGTTGCTCCCACTTGCGAATAGTGCTTTTTCACCTGTTTCCCAACACCGTAAATACCTTGCTGGTGTTGTTGACCCTGCAAGTGGGCTGGGTAATTATTGTAGAGGCCTCCCTCAGTTTCCTGGGGGCCGGCATTCCGCCGCCCACACCGGCCTGGGGCAGTATGGTCTCCGACGGCCGGGAGTACGTGGATACGGCCTGGTGGGTCTCCGCCCTGCCCGGCATCGCCATAATGCTAACGGTAGTCGCTTTCAACCTCTTCGGCGACTGGCTGAGGGACACGCTGGACCCCAAGTTACGTCAGGTGTAGCGAGACCGCCCGAACTGAATCGCAGGTTTTACTTTCGGGCGGCCGGCCAGTAATCAGGTCGTATTGAAGGTGGATTGGCAATAGGCGTCAATTATTCCTGTGCCGTGTACAAACTCGTCATGGCATAAGTTCATTTGCCCCAAAAATCTTAGCAAAAAGAAGAAATCGGGGGTTTGTTATGCGCGAAAGCAACGGAACACGGACTCGCACTTGGCTCCCCGTCATAATTGCCGGTCTTTTATTATTGTTATTGCAGGCTTGCGGTTCGGCTTCTGAACCGGCTCAACCCGAGGCTCCCGCCCCGGTGGCGACGTCAGCCCCGGCGCAGCAAGCCATGCAACCTACGCAAGCGCCGGCAGTTGCGCCTACTTCGGTGCCGGCCGAAGCGCCAATCCCTGAACAAGTGGATTCCAAGCGGGGTGGAACACTAAACTTGCCCTCGACCAGCGCGGTACAGAACTTAGACCCCTACAAAAGTGGTGGTTGGAACTATTGTGAAGTTTGCTACGGTCATAGCACCGAAAGCTTAGTCATCCTCTTCGAAGAAGAAGGAGCGGATTATGGGTCACTGGTTTTACACCCTTACTTGCTGGAGTCGTGGGAGTTAGTTGATGCCACAACCTACGATTTGCATCTACATCAGGGAGTGCACTTCCAAGACGTGCCGCCGGCGAACGGGCGAGAGTTGACGGCGGAAGACGTGGTTTGGAGTTTCGAGCATATGCGCCAACCTGATCCCCTTTACGTGTACCGGACGCTCCACCAGCCCCTGGACCGGATGGAGGCGCTGGATCCGTACACGGTGCGGATGCACCTGAAATTCCCCGCCTTCGCCATTATGCGGTATATGGGCTTGCCTGACGGGAGCCAGATTATCCCCAGAGAACTGGAAGATGACCCTGCCTACGATGCTGACAGCACCGTCATCGGCACGGGGCCATTCATAATGAAGGAATGGATAGAAGGTACTTCCTTCCATCTGGAACGGAACTCAAACTACTGGCGAGACGGCCAGCCTTACCTGGACGAAGTAAATATGCTGATCATGCCGGATGCAGCGGCTCGAATTGCAGCCTTCCGCTCCGACCGGATCCAGATACTGGATATGGAATGGGGCCAAGCCCAGAACATCTGGGGCGACTCCCAATATGTAATTGAACGCTACCCGGGCAACCAGCAGCGGGGAATTGGCTTCCAGCACCGGCGTCCGCCATTCAACGACATTCTTATGCGTCAGGCGGCGCGGGCCGCCCTGAACCTTCAAGCCTTCGTGGATATCCTCGATGACGGAGAAGGCCGAATAAATACCGGTTACTGGTGGTCAATGACCAATCTGGCTTTGGACCAGAGCTTCGTGCCCAAGCAGGACCTGACCGCGGCGCGGTCTCTAATGGTAGAGGCGGGGTACGACCCGGAAGTTGGCGTTGAAGTGGTTACTATTTGCCGCGCCGGCGACCCGTACCAGTGCCGTATCCAGGAGATAGTGCAGGACCAGTTGGCTGAGATTGGCATCAATACCACCATTGAGACGCTGGACGTGGGAACTTGGCGCGAGCGAGCCTTTACCCAGTACGACTACGACATCTATTCCTACAGCGCCCCGGCCCACGAGATACCGGAGCGGTTCCATAACCTGTTCGTTTACGGGCCTTCTTCGTTCAACACTATCGGATCAGCGGACCAGGAAATTGATGCGGCAATAGAGTTTGCCGGGGCGAGCGCAGATCAGGCGGAGTACGAGGCACGGTGGGCAGCTTACCAAAAAATCTTCCTGGATAAAGTGCCTTACGTTTTCCTGGATACGCCATACCGCTACACCGCTCAGCAGCCCTATCTAAAGGGCTACCGCAACAGTGTGGCCGGCTATAACCGATTCCAGTGGATTTCCGAATTCTGGTTTGACAAGTAAGCCAGGCAAGACGCAGCGATTAGGGGAACTTATAGCCGGTAGGCAAGTTCTTGCCTACCGGCTATAAGTAGGCATGACTGGGCAGTAGCGATTGTTCAACGGCTGTTCAACGATTCTTCCTGGGCTAAAGGATAACGAAGCATGGCAAGGTTCGTGGCTCGGCGTCTGGTTTATCTCATACCCACCCTCATTGGAATATCAATGATTATCTTTGTTCTGATGCGGGTTATTCCGGGTGACGTCGCCGCCATAATGCTAGGGGATTATGCTAACCCCAGGGATGTTCGGGAGGTTACCGAGAGCCTGGGGTTGGACAAACCCGTTGTCGTTCAGTATGGAGAGTGGATGTTGGGGTTGCTTCAGGGCAATCCGGGCGTCTCTCTTTACAATGGCAAGCCGGTGTTGGCGGAACTGTTGAGAGCGATTCCGGTGAGTGCCGAACTGGCGGTGCTGGGTGTGTTGTTTTCACTGGCCCTGGGAATGCCGCTGGGCCTTTTATCGGCGGTCAAGCACGACAGCGGCGCTGACCAGGTAAGCCGGCTGGTGTCGGTATTGGGTATCTCCGTACCCAATTTCTGGCTGGCTATCTTGATGCTCACCTTCCTGTCGGTGTGGTTCAATTGGAACCCCCCGGTTTACTATCGCAGTTTCCTGGAATCGCCCCTGGCTAATTTGCAGCAAATGTTGATTCCCACCATTACGCTGGGAATGTTTCAGATGGCCCTGGTGTCTCGAATGACCCGCTCCAGCCTGCTGGAAGTGCTGCGTCAGGACTACATTCGCACCGCCCGGGCCAAGGGCCTGGGGGAGCGGATGGTAATTTACCGGCACGCGTTGAAGAACGCCCTGATCCCGGTGGTTACTATAGTCGGGCTCAATTTTGGTGTTCTCCTCGGTGGCATTGTGGTTATTGAGCAGATTACCGGCTTGCCCGGTGTTGGCCGGCTGACGCTCCATGCTATCGACCGCCGAGACTTTGCACAGATTCAGGTCAACGTCCTTTTCTTTGGGGTGGTTTACGCGCTATCTAACCTGGTAGTGGATATGACCTACGGTTTCCTGGACCCCCGCATCCGGCAATCTTGAACTCACAAGTAATAGAGGTTAGTGGATGAGCGTATCAGGGATTACCGGATCGGAGGTTCCGGTCCGGCGGATACGGGCCACCGGGGGCCTGTCCAAGTCGTGGGCCTTGGCTAGAGGGAACCCGCTTGGAACCATGGGAGCCTTGATATTGCTGTTTATGCTTACCCTGGCCATCTTTAGCCCCTATGTTGCTACCCACGCCCCGAACAAACAGGACGCCGCGGCGCGATTACTGTCTCCCAGCGTAGAGCATTGGATGGGGACGGATGATGCGGGGCGGGATGTTTGGAGCCGGGTGGTTTATGGGGCGCGGGTGTCCCTTTACGTGGGGGTGGTGGGTGTCATCCTGGCCTCTGTAGCAGGAACTGTGGTGGGCATGACCTCCGCCTATGTTGGTGGGAAGGTGGATACAATCATCCAGAGGGTGGTAGAGGTGTTTCTCGCCTTTCCTACGCTGATTCTGGCGCTGGTTATTATGGCAATGCTGGGCTCGAGCGTCAGCAACCTCATCATCGCTGTGGTGCTGGCCTTCTCTTGGCGTTTCTCCCGGGTGGTACGGGGAAGCACGCTGTCAGTCAAGGAAGAACCTTACGTTGACTCGGCGCGGGCAATCGGCGCCAGCCACTTGCGGATTATGACCCGCCACCTGCTGCCCAACGTGATGGCGCCAATCATCGTCCTGGCATCGACGAATCTGGGAATTATTATATTTATTGAGGCATCCCTGAGTTTCCTGGGCTTCGGCACGCCTCCGCCCACCCCGTCCTGGGGTCGGATGCTGAGCGGCACCGCCAGCGGCTACTTTCAGATTGCCTGGTGGATGGCGTTCTTCCCCGGGCTGGTTCTTACTTTCGCGATCCTGGGGGTGAACGCCCTGGGAGATGCGCTGCGGGACATTTTGGACCCCAGGCTCCGGGGTCGTTAACTTCCCTTATTGAGCTGGGAAATCGAGGCGCAATTTTGACGTGGGGGCGGGAATCAAGGGGTTTACATTATGACTAGATTTTGGATAGTTATCGCCGTCGTAGTACTGCTGAGCTTGGGATTGGCTGCTTGCGGCGGCGGAGCGGCAGAGCCTGAAGTGACTATCGTTCCGACTTCGACGCCGATGGGAACCTTGACCGTTCCCCCCGGCGCGACGGTTGACCTGACTATTGATGGGCCGGTTCCCCAAGAGGTGACCATCAAGGCCGGGACTCCCGTTTTGTTCATTCTGAAAGATGATGAGTACGGCCAAAGCACGGTAAAGTTTGATGAAAGCAGCGTGGGTACAATGCTATGGCTGCTGCCAGGCGAGTCCCGGGTATTTACGCGGCTTAACGACAAGGGGCCGGGAACCTACACCTATGAAATGCTGACCCGCCCCGAAAACAAAGGGACTATTATTATTGAGTAGAAGGTAGCCCTTTAGTTTCCACCGGGCGAGTCGTCAGCTAGGGGCCGGTCGGGAAGAGAATCATCCCATACTGGCCCTAACCAAGTTATGCCGTCAAGCCTTCCAAACACAGTTTTACCATCAGTCCCCCTACAGCCCCAGGGCAATCGCATTATGCTAAGACTCGCTTTTCGCGTCGTTCCTGCGCAGGCAGGAACCTCGATCCGTCACGGGTTCAGATTCCTGCCTCCGCAGGAACGGCGGTTGGTAGGTACTCAATAATGCGATAGCCCTGCCTACGGCCCCCAGGGTGGCGGGGCTACCACGTCCCAGTCGGATACCACGTCCACCACTGCCGGGCGGTTGGAGGCCAGGGCTTCTTCAATCGCCGCGGGGATGCCGGCCGGGTCGGTTACCCGGATGCCGAAGCAGCCCATGGACTCGGCGACTTTGGACAGGTCCACGTCGCTGAACTGCCACATGGAAGCGGAGTCGCTGCCGGGATAGGCCGCAGCGACCCGTTCATCTCCCACGCGGCACTGGTTCAGGGAGCGGTTGTCGTTCACCACGATGACGGCATTTATCCCGTAACGAGCGGCCGTTTCCAACTCGGAAACGTGATACCAGAACCCGCCGTCGCCGGTGAAGGCTACTACCGGACGGTCGGGGATGGCGCACTTGGCGCCCAGGGCGGCCGGCAAGGCCCAGCCCAGGGAACCAGCGGCCCGCATAAAGCCCTGGTCGGGATGGGTCAGGTCAATATAGGCTCCGGTCCAGATTCCGGCGTGGCCGGTGTCCGACACCAGCATAGCGTCGGAAGGCAGGTTCTCGGTGAACTCCTGGCACAGCCGTTCCGGGCGAATGGGCTGAGCGTCGGAGTGAAAGTCCGGGGCGACCTCGTCCCGCCATTCCTGCACCAACTGTTGGACCCGGTTGACCCATTCGGTGCGCGGCCCCAGCGGCTCTAACGCTTCCAAAAGGCGATTGAGAGTGGCCTTGGCGTCGCCCTGTACCGCTACGCGGGTGGGATAACTGCGGCCCAGTTCCGAGGGGTCAATGTCAATCTGGATTACCGGGGTGCCCGGCTGGGGAATACGCCAGTCCAGGGTTACCTGGCTGCCGGTGTGGCTGCCGATGAATATAGCCAGGTCCGCCTCGGCGACCACCCGGTTGGCGCACCAACGGGAGTAGGCCCCGCAAACTCCGACCGAGAGAGGGTGGTTCTCCGGTATAGTACCTTTGGCGTTAAGCGAGGTGGCGACCGGAATGTTGAGCAGCTCGGCCAATTGCACCACTTCCGCCTGGGCGCCGGAGGATGTGACCCCGCCACCGGCGATGATAACCGGACGGCGGGACTCGGCCAAAGCCTGCACTGTTTCCCGTATCTTTTCCGTCCCCGGCTCCGGGCGGAGGGAGGAGCGTTTCATAAACTCCTCCTCAATAATCACTTCCAAGTCAGCCTCGCTGTTCTCGACTACCTCGCCCTGGATGCCCATAAAGTCCAGATGCACCGGGCCGGGGGCGCCGGAGGTGGCCTCCCGGAAAGCCTGCCGCAACAGGTGAGGCAACTGCTCCACCGTGTCCACTGTCACGCTGTACTTGGTGGTCGAACTGAAGGGGCGGGAGTGTTCAATCTCCTGGTAGGAGTTGCGGTACTGGTGGGACAGGGGCCGGTGGCCGGTGATGGCGATAACCGGGGACAGGCCCAGGAAAGGGTCTTGAAGTCCGGCCGCCAGGTTGGCCGCGCCCACGGACTGGGCCATGCAGACTGCCGGGCCGTTGGAAGCGCGGGCGTAACCGTCGGCCATGTAAACCGCCGCCTTTTCCCCGTGGGTAACCACCCGCTCAATTCCCACGACTTCCATTTCCGCCAGTATCCGGCGGGCGATTGACGGAACGTAAAAAGCATGGGTAAGGCCATACCCCTTAAAAGTTTCCGCCACAAATCTGGCTCCGGTCATCCTTGGCATAGCAAAACCTCCATTTATTCCTCACGTTTAACGGCTGAACATTAGCATTATAGCTAGGTACAGTCAACCGGAGAGAGGGTGTTCATAGGGCCGGTGCAAAGTCGCCTGATTTGACCGCTCCGCTCATTCTGAGCCTGCCGAAGGATAAACTGCCGGATAGGGGAGGAGGGTGGTTCGACAAGCTCACCGTGAGCGGATTTTGTTATGGCCCTAGACTTTGCACAGGGCCTGGGGTGTTCAGGGTCTAGCCGGGGAATCCCATTGGAGGAATTGCCGCAGGCGATCGGGAGGGAACTGGGGGAGCAGGGCTGCGATGATGCCGTAGCAGTCGGGGAAGTCATTGCGGCTACGGCAGCCCTCCAGGTATTCATGGAGGGACATGAAGGTGAAGAGGCGGAAGCCGTGCCGGGCGATGCGCCGGATGAAGGGGTGAGACTGGGGGGCCTCCCGGCGGCTGGCCACGGCGACAGCCCATTCCTGGGAGAACTCCTCGGCCAGGGGACGGAGGCGGACGACGGCCAGTTCCTTGGCGTATTTGCGGCGAAGGGCGATGAGGCGGTTTCTGATTTGGGACAGGGTGTACATAGTGTACCTCCAGAAGTTGTTGGGAAATGGGCTGGGGAAGCGGGAGGACTAGCGGAGGCGCAAGGCTTCTTCCAAGTCCCAGATGCCGGCATTGAGCTGCTCCACTTCGCTGATGCGGAGGATGAAGGACGAGGCGTAACGGGCGGCGCGAAGACGGAGAGCAGGGTCGGGGCTTTGCATGGCCTCGGCAAAGACGGAGGCGCAAATAGGGGTAAGGCACTGGACTTCCCGGCGGGCCTGTAGGGCGGGCTCCTGACGCAGGCGCAGGAGGTGGTCTCGGAAGGCGGGGTCGTCGAGCCAACGGCGGATGGTGGACTCGCCGACGCCAGAGGCGCGGGCGGCCTGGGCAATGGTAGGAGAGGAGGCGATAACCGGGAGGGCGGCCTGTTGGCGAAAGGTGGGGGCAAAAAGCTGGATTTCCCCGCCATTTCCGCTCATTTCCGCCCAATTCGCGTTTTCCGCCGACCGGCCAATAGCGTCCGGCGCCTGGTTGGGGGACTGGTTAGCGCCGACAGCAGGGCGGCGGAAGTGAGAGGTACGGGGCTTTTTGCGTTTTGCAGACATAATAATCACGCTGCCTCAGTGGCTGGTTAGATTTGGCCCGGGCGGTCAGGGAGTCCCAGGTCATACAATAATTATGTTAGGGGGGTGTTTCACGGGTTGGCAAGGGGTGGGTGACAATTACGAATTAGGAAAGGGGGCTAGACCTTCGTAGGGAATTGTTGTTGCTGCGGAGGTTTCCCCCTCACCCCGGCCCTCTCCCTTGAGGGAGAGGGAGAATGCAAAGGCCCGGGCCGGCGGGTTAGCTTTGCAATGCAGGTGGTTTTCCGGGGACGCCAAGCACGTGGGATATTGTTTCCAACCTGGGGCGTTCCTGGATTCCGGCTTTCGCCGGAATGACGGCTAAGCGAGCTACCTAACTCGGAACGCGGTCAGGATTCCTTGATATCCTGTTTCCGTTTTTCTCTGTTCAGCTAGTCCTTTTATTCTGACAGAATGTTTTGATACCATGATTCTATAACTTGAATCGGACACGAAAAGGAGGAATTGATGAACAGTAACTCGGAACAAGGCGGGCGAAGTCGGAAGTGGTTAATCATAGGGTTGGCTGTCGTGGCTATCGCAGTCGTCGCTTCTGTATTCTTCTTCTTAATACCAAGTCCCAGTCCCGAAGAAGTTGCCCGCAAGTGGGCCGCTGACAATGTAGATGCAGCTGGTGAAGGGCTTGCGGAATTTGTTCTGGATTCCCTCGGTCAAGAGGGCATCCAAGCTATGGTTCTTAAGGAGTTAGGCGGAGAGTGGATTGAAGACCGCATCAACGAGCATTTGGCTTGGGAATTTTCCTCAGCCAAGCCCGACGGTAATGGCAACCATATCGTCGTTGCTACTGCAAGTGCGGACTTCCAAGTTGACCAGCCGCCCGTTAGCGGAAACATTCGGGCTTCATTGCCATTCAGCTTGGTCATCAGTGGTAGAAATGTTGTAGAGGACAACATAATGCTCGCCGATGCGGGGTTTGAGGCCAACTTGGAAGGCATAGAATTGGAACTTAATCCCGCTAACATAGAGGAAGGCATAGAAAAGGCGGAGGAAGCTGTGGGGGAAGCCGCGGATAAGCTTAAGGGACTGCTGGGGAACTGAAAATTACACCAAGCGGGTAGCGGTAGAACGCATTCAGATTTGTTTCACCACAGAGGCGCAGAGAACGCAGAGTTACGCAGAGGGATATGCGTAACTCTGCTAGTTTTCTTCCTGCCTCTTCGTGCCTGAATAGAAAAGCGTCACCGTCCCGACAACTTCACTACCTGCCCCGTCCGAGCCGCTTCCTCAATAGCCAAAGTTACCTCCACGGTGCGGCGGCCATCCCGGACGGTGGTGTGGGAGCAGGGCGTGCCGGCGGCCAGGTGGTCCAGCCAAGAGCGGGTCTCGTTGGCGATCGGCCCCCAGTATTCGCCCATGGCCCAGTCGCCGGAGGAGTTGCTCTGCATAAAGAGGGCATCGACGTAGTGATCGGGGACGTAGGCGTGGGGTACGCCCTTGTCCGTAAATAAAAAGCTATCCTTGTTGTCCATATCCAGGATGATAACCCCATCTTCGCCCAGCACCTCAAAGCGGGCGCTCTGGCCGTAGGTGGGGTACTTGGCGGGCAGGGCGTAGCAGATGCCCAGGTTGACCAGGCAGCCGTTCTCAAAAGTGATAATCGCCCAGGTTACGTCGTGAATGTCGTGGCCCATTTCCTTGTAGAGACGATAGTTGCCCCGGGCCACCACTTCCACCGGCTTGATTCCCTCCAGGTACCAGCAGGCCATATCCACGTAGTAGGTCAGCGCGTCCAGCACCGGCGTGGCCTCCGGGGAGCGCTTCAGAATTTCCATCATGTGGGCGCGGGAGTTATAGACCCGGGACTGGATGCCGATAATGTCGCCCAGCCGGCCCTGGGCAATCTGTTCCTTGGCCAGCATCCAGCGGCGGTCGTGGCGGCGGGAGTAGCCAATCCGCAACTCCACGCCGGTCCGTTCCACTGTTTCTACTATCTTGTCGGTATCTTCCAGCGTCAGGGCCAGGGGCTTTTCCACAAAGACTGGCTTACCCAGCTCCAAGGCTTGCAGTATCGGCTCTACGTGCTCATGCTCCGGCGTGGATACTACCACCGTGGTCACTTCCGGGTGGGAGATTATCCGGTAGTTGTCGCTGGAGGTGAAGTCGGCGCCCACCTGCTGCCCCAACATTCCGGCCTTCTCCGGGTCAATGTCGGAGACGGCCAGGAACCGTACCGAGGGGTGGCGGGAGGCCATATTGGCTCGCAAGGTGCCGATACGTCCTGAGCCGATGATGGCAACGCCCAAGTCCTGTTTTTGCATTGGTGGTACTCCTGTTTTTTATCCACGAAGGGACACGAAAGTTACTGCTGTTAGGTGACTGTTAAAGGGTTTGAGTGGGCATAGCGTATTGCATGAGTTGGTACCAGCCGTTGACCCACAGGGTCAACAGCTAAAAGAAGACCTTCTAAAGTATAGGCACCCAGCAAGGCTGGAGCGGACTCTCCGGCGAAAAGGACGATGGTAATTTCCTCCATCCCTTCCACCCGCACCATGGCGCGCCCAATTTGCTCTTCGACCATGCTCCCATCTGCTAATTCTGATAGGACTTTGCGGGTAGGCGTTATGCCCAATTCTCTTAGCAGATTACCGGGCAGGCAGGTAAAGCTGGCTCCGGTATCCACCGTGGCGTTTACGGTTTCAGACCGGAGTCCGTCGGGCGAAAAAACCTCGATAGGATAACTGAATGTTCCCAACACTAACCTCTACATCATTGAATCCACCAATAAACACGAAGAATCACGAATGTTTGGATTCTCCTTCGTGATTCTTCGTGCAGTTTTGTGGATTGTATTCAAATGTGGAACCGCCCCGGCCGGGGCGGTTCCGGCACTAGGACTTCTGGTAAATCTTGCTGCCGGCTTCCTTGAACTCTTCGGACTTTTCCTGCATTCCGACGGCGATGGCATTGTCGGGGTTCAAGCCCCGGTTCCTGGCGTACTCTCGCACGTCCTGGGTAATCTTCATTGCGCAGAACTTGGGGCCGCACATAGAGCAGAAATGGGCCACCTTGGCGCCCGTGGCCGGCAGGGTCTCGTCGTGATAGTCCCGGGCGGTGTCCGGGTCCAAGGCCAGGTTGAACTGGTCGTCCCAGCGGAACTCGAACCGAGCCTTGGACAGGGCGTCGTCCCACTCGGCGGCCCGGGGATGGCCCTTGGCTACGTCGGCGGCGTGGGCCGCTATCTTGTAGGTGATGACGCCTTCCTTCACATCCTGCTTGTTGGGGAGGCCCAGATGCTCTTTGGGAGTGACGTAGCAGAGCATGGCGGTGCCGTACATCCCAATCATCGCTGCCCCGATGCCGGAGGTAATGTGGTCGTAGCCGGGGGCGATGTCGGTGGTGAGCGGCCCCAGGGTGTAGAAGGGCGCTTCGTGACAAACCTCAAGCTGGCGGTCCATGTTTTCCTTGATCTTGTGCATCGGCACATGGCCCGGCCCCTCAATCATAACCTGCACGTCGTGTTCCCAGGCAAACTGGGTCAGTTCGCCCAGGGTTTGGAGTTCGCCGAACTGGGCTTCGTCGTTGGCGTCGGCAATGGAACCGGGGCGCAGGCCATCGCCCAGAGAGAAGGCCACGTCATAGGCCCGCATGATTTCGCAGAGTTCCTCGAAGTGGGTGTAGAGGAAGTTTTCCTGGTGGTGGGCCAGGCACCAGCCGGCCATGATGGAGCCGCCGCGGGAGACGATGCCGGTAACCCGGTTGGCGGTCAGCGGCACGTAGCGCAGCAACACGCCGGCGTGGATGGTGAAATAGTCAACGCCCTGCTCGGCCTGCTCGATGATGGTGTCTCGGTAGAGTTCCCAAGTCAATTCCTCGGGGCTGCCGTCCACCTTTTCCAGGGCCTGGTAGATGGGCACGGTGCCGATGGGAACCGGGGAGTTGCGGATAATCCATTCGCGGGTGGTGTGGATGTCGGTGCCGGTGGACAAGTCCATTACGGTGTCGGCGCCCCAGCGAGTGGCCCACAGCATCTTTTCCACCTCTTCGCGGATGGATGAGGTGATGGCGGAGTTGCCGATATTGGCGTTGATTTTCACCTGGAAGTTGCGGCCAATAATCATCGGCTCGGTTTCCGGGTGGTTGACGTTGGAGGGGATAATCGCCCGTCCTACGGCTACTTCCTGGCGTACAAAGTCCGGGTCAACTCCCTCGCGGATGGCGATAAACTCCATCTCCGGGGTGACAATGCCCTGCCTGGCGTAGTACATCTGAGTAACCGGGCGACCCGACCGGCCGCGCAGGGGGTTGCGGGTCAAGCCGGGGAAGGGCTGGCTCCGGTCTTTACCCTTATAAGCAACCGGCGTACCCGCGTACTCCTCCACGTCGCCCCGCTCCAGAATCCAGGGTCGGCGCAAGGCAGGCAGCCCCTGGCCCAGGTGCAGGCTGGCGGCGGAGTCGGTATAGGGGCCGCTGGTGTCATAGACTTTCAGGGGCGCATTTTCCTCATCCCCGAACCTTCCCGAGGTAGGATTCAGGGTTACTTCGCGGAAAGGGACCCTAATGTCGTCCCGGGAGCCGACAGCGTAGTATTTCTTGCTGGCGGGGAATGGGTTCTGTCCCTGGATTGCCAGGTCCTCTTTAGTCTGTGTCATGATGTACCTCCGCAAAAAAATAAAGCCGCCAAGACAAGGAGTCTGGCGACTTCGCTAATATCCAATGAAAAGACGCCGCTTCCCTGCGCTGGCATTACCCAGATCAGGTTCGTAAGGGTCGGCGGCATACGGGCCGCCCTCTCAGCCTGGCTCAACCAAGCTCCCCTACGTGTCCAAGGTCCTAGGTTGTCAAGTTGAGGTTATTCTAGGGGCGGGAAGCAGGTATGTCAATACAACCGCTCGACAGGGCCAAAGCCTTTTAATTCTCCCTCTCCCGTCAAGGGGGAGTGCTGGGGTGAGGGGGAAACTCTTGCCGGGTACACACTCACCCTAACCCTCTCCCGTCAAGGGAGAGGGGACTTTCTCTAGGGTCTTTTCATTCTCTGGGAAAGTCCCCTCTCCCTCTGGGAGAGGGTTAGGGTGAGGGCGTTCCTCCGCAGGGAATCATTGTTGTTGTCAGAGGTTTCCCCCTCACCCCGGCCCTCTCCCTCAAGGGAGAGGGAGAATGAAAAGGCCCTGGGACTTTCTCCGACAATTAAAAGACCCTGCCTGCTACGCAAACACCAGTGGCAGCAACTCGAAGGTTGGGATAAGATAAGGATAAAGCACGAAATCCCAGAGAGCAGCGATGAAAATTCCCGAAAAGTACGCCAACTGCAAGATTGAGTTCATTTTCCCGGAAGAGGATGGCGTGGCCCTGGTTGATGGCCGGCCGCGGATTCTTGACCACGAAGCGTGGGACAAACGGTCGGAACAGATGCGGAACGACCATAAGTATTTTTCCGTTCACCGCGATGAATTGCTGGAAAAGTACCCGGACCAATGGGTGTCGGTGTACAAGGGAGAAGTAATAGCCGTGGGTCCGGATCATATTGGGGCGCTGAAAAAGTTGGATGCTCTTGGCATACACCGGACCTTGCCGGAAACGCAGCGGATGAACACCAATCCGTTGCCGTGGGTTATTTAACAAGCGTGGCTATTCAGGGCAATTATCTATCTCGCCGCGGCCAATTGCCAGGTCCTTATGTGGAAGCATTCATTTACTTCTTGAGGCTAAGGACGGTGGGGCATTTGTGGCTCTTCATTGATACCGGTTGCGATAGAACCTGCCTCCATCCCAGAGACATCGACGAACTGGGACTGGATTACGTGGCCCTTGAGGACCGGCCATTAAGCTACTCCGGCGGAGTTGGTGGCTTAACTGGTTACTATCAAGAGCCGGCCTTGCTGCTTTTCAGGGACGATTCCGGCCAAGACCGTATTTGTCAGTTAACGGTTGGATTGCACCAAAAAACGAATGACCCGGAAGCGCGGGAAATACCCTCCCTGCTGGGGCGCGACTTCCTGAACTTGTGCGATTTGCGCCTGAACCCAGCACAAGACTTGGTTCGGCTGGACCCGCTAAATGTGGCGGGGGAGTTTGTGGCGCCGGCGAATCCGGTCTAGTCAAACAGTCGGGGTATCTTCTCCGCCACCAGCCTCTCGACGTCGACCTGTTTCCTGGCAGGAGGCGCAGGCAAATCCTCCTCCTCCAAAGGTTGGTAAGTTGGATCCGCATAGTAGATTATCAGTCCGCCATCCTCATCCAGTTCAAAGCCTTCCCAATTCCACCAAATCACGACCGCCTCGGGCGCGTTGCTGTTCTGCAACAACCTTGCCATGTAATCCAGCCGGCCAGGGTGCTCTTCTAGCTGCCTCGGGTCTTTTACCGGATGAGTCCCTGGCTCCAGCCGGATAGCTACCAGGCCGTCCGGCATTTCCTCGTCATAGTGCTGGCGCCATACCGTTTTGTTGTCGTGATTCGGCGAAGGTTCAGCTACCGGCATAAATCACTCCCGCAATATGCCCCTGACACCCAACTGTTGCCGCAAATAGGCCATATCCCGGTCGCCCTTGATGGCGTTGCAGGTGTGGCACATCAGTTGCAGGTTGCCTACCGAGTCCAGCCCGCCGCGGGAGCGGGGGGTTATGTGGTCCACAGTCAAGACGTGCAAGGGCAGTTCGTACTGGCAGCCGGCGCAACGCCGATTCTGGCTGGCGTACAGGAACTCCCTTTCCGTTTGAGGGTTGACCGGACTTAGCAGGTTCAAGTCGGTGCGCTGGGGAGGCTTATGATCTTGGGTGAAAAGGCTCCAATCTTCCCAGGATACTTTGCCGCTGTCGGTCATTGGTATCTGCAATTCGCGTTTAGCCCGGTTGCGGAGAATAACCGTGGCCTGCGGGACTATGTCTATTCCAATCCACTCCCGTCCTAGCTTTTCGGCGGCGATGCAGGCGGTAGCGCAGCCACAGAACGGGTCCAGCACCAAGTCCCCCTCGTTGGATGAGGCCATGATGATACGCTCCAGGAGAGCAATGGGTTTCTGAGTTGGATAGCCGGTATATTCCAGCCTTCTAGTCGAATAGTTCGTAAATCCCATGGGTTCCAGGAAGAGGTTTTGGGCCGGATTTCCGGCGTCAGCAACGGCGTACCTCTTCAATCCCGGCCAGTTGCCCCTTTGCGGGTGGTGTATGAGTCCAGCTTGGTCCAGGGCATCCAATCGTTGGTGGATGTCGTCAATGCTCCGGTAACCGGGTATGAAGTTATTCTCGATGTATTCGGCGTACCTTCCGGTCCTGGGTACAGACCAGACGCGGCCCATAGAATGAACATCATAGTCACGCCAAGGGATGGTGCTTGGGCTGCCTATTTGCGCGTTGTGCCGGGGGCCCGTTAAATCTGCTGAACGGTAGCGTCCGCGCTCATCTTGCGATGGATAGGCTGTAGCCAGTTCCGCATCGCTTTTGGGTGTACTAATGGCTTGGGCGTTCCATTGGCGGGTTGCCCCTCTGGAATAAAATAGAATATGGTCAAGGATGCGCCCGAACCGCCTGGGGTCGTTGTGGGATGTAGCCCGTTTCCAGACCAGGTTGTTGACGAAGTTTTCCGTACCAAACAGAGCGTCCATAATTGCTTTGAGATAGTGAATCGCGGCATCATCGCAGTGCAGGTAAATGCTACCCGTTGGCTTGAGAATCCGGTGCAACTCAATCAACCGGACGCTCATAAAGGTGAGGTAGCCGGCCATGCTTTCGCCGTGGGCCAGCTTGGCGCCGTTAATCAGGTAAAACAGGGCCGGACGGCGGTATTCAACCTCTTCTACCCACTCCTGCTTCATATCGTCCAAAGTCCAGACATCTTTGAACTCGGCGCCCCGGGCCTCGCTATCCAGGGGTGCGGCGTAGCTTTGGTTGGAATTGAAGGGCGGGTCAAGGTAGATTAAATCAACACACTCCGAGTTAATGCCTCGGAGGATGTCCAGGTTGTCGCCGGTGAAGATGGTGCGGCTGGGTACGTTGCAGGCGGCCATAATTCAAGCACCGGAAGGACGCAGGATTGATGGGGAAATGGTAGGGTTGCCCGCCTAGTCCTGTCAACCGGCAACTGTCAGCACAGGGGTGGTGTCTTGGGCAGGAAAAAGAGGGTGGAGGCCGGTGCGAAGCCTCCTACCGTATCAACCTCTCCGCCATCCGCTCCAGTTGCTCTTCCATTTCCGCTTCGGTGTCGCAGTGGTTGGGCCACACCGACACCCGCAGGGCGCCGGCGTTCAGGAAGGCGTCAACCTGTTCGCGGGTGGTGTCAGGGGGCTGACCGAATACGGATATGGTCAGGGATTCCGGCGAACGTCCGTACTCGCCGGCCAGCGCGTCCAACTGCTTGCGGCCTTCTTCCACCATTTCGGGAGTAGCGCGGTTGGGCAGCCAGCCGTCGGCCCAGCGCGCCACCCTACGCAGTACGTTGCGGGCATTGCCGCCCAGCAAGATCGGTGGGTGGGGCTTCTGGTAGGGCTTGGGATTCATATAGACCGGCGGGAAGTCGTAATACTTGCCGTGGAACTCGGCCTCGTCCTTGGTCCATAACTCTTTGAGGGCCAGCGCCGCCTCGCGCGCTTGAGTCCAGCGATGGTCGAAATCTCCGCCCATCATGGTGGTCTCCTCCCGGTTCCAGCCGGCGCCGATACCGAAAACAAACCGGCCCTGGCTGTGCAGGTCCAGCACCGAGATTTGCTTGGCGAGAATCAGGGGGTTGCGTTCCGGTAACAGGGTGATGCCGGTGCAGAGTTTGATCTTGCTGGTGACGGCGGCGGCCATGGCCAAGGCGATGTAAGGCTCGGAAAAGTGGGCATAAGTCCAGGGGATTTCGCCGCCGGTGGCCGGAAAGGGGCTGGCGCTTTGCACCGGCAGGATTGGGTGTTCGTGGTACCACAGGGACTCAAAGCCCAGTTCTTCGGCCTTCCTGGCGAAGAAGGCTGGGTCCAGGGTATAGGCGGGGAGCGGTACTACCAATCCGACGGACATAAAGTTCCTCCCTTTCTCGTTGGGCGCTCTATGGGGTTGGATGCTCTACGGGTTTATCACACTCCGCTGCCGGCTGACCACGAAGGTTTCCCGGTTCTCCACGAAGTCGGTTACGGCGTTGGCCAGGGCCTCGGGCCGCTCCGGGGCAACCAGGTGGCCAGCGTCATAGACCAGGGAGATGTGGCAGTTGGGAATGTTGGCGCGGTAAGTGGAGGCCGTGTCGCGAGTTATCATGCGGTCCTTGGAACCGAAGGCCACCAGGGTGGGGCAAGCTACCTCGTGCAGCCACGCCTCCAATTCGGCGTCGGACTCCTTGGGCAGAAACATGGGGGCCAGCTCCCACCCGAAGGGTAGCTCTGCCAGGTTGGGTTGCTGCCGTATGTGAGCCATCAGCCTTTGAGACCACCCCACCATATTCAATTCCAGCAGTTCGGGGTCGTGGCGGATGGCGGTCGGGCCAATCAGAACCAGCGCCTCTACCGGTTCAGGGTCAACCGGCGCCCGCAACACCGTGCGCAGGGCCAAATTGGCGCCTTGCGACGAACCGATGAGGCTGTAGGTATTTCCGGCCAACGACTTTGCTATCTCCCGCACGGCGGCCTCTGCGCCCTCTTCTTTAGCGATGGCGGCGTCGATAACATCAGGCTCCAGGGGGGAGAGTTCGCGGGCTGCTCGGCGTTTTTCCTCTATGCCATCAACTATGGCAGTTTCAAACGCCAGGATAAACAGGTGGAATTGGCGAGCGAGGGCTTCGTAAAAGGGGCGATGTCCCCACCGCAGGGTTTCCAAGAAGACCACGGGCAGTCCCTCGCCAGCTTCCCGGCAAGTCAAGGAGAAATTGCCTGCCTTGACTCGGTATTTATCAAAGTGCATCCGCGGCGTAGCTTCGGCCATATCGGTGTTCCTCAGTTCCCGTTTTCAATTTATGAGCGGCTGGTCCGGGTTAAAACTCCTTAATCTGCGGCAGGGTTTCCTTGCCGAACAGCTCTATTTCCTGCATAACCTCGCCGTGGGTCAGGCCGGGCTGTTGGAAGAAGAGGTCCATCACGCCGACGCCGCAGCGGTCGTGGAAGGCTTTCATCTGGTTGGCGATGGTATCCGGGCCGCCCAGGAAGTTGATGCCGAGGGAGCGGCCCACCACGTCGCCTTGGGGGCTGCCGGCCAGGACCCGGCGCAGGTCAAACTCCTCGCCGGCCCGGGCCGCCTGCACTACCCGGGAGACGTTGGCGCTCAGGGCAATGGCGCGGCGGGGTTCGCCGCCGGGCAGGGCGGTCATCCAGTCCTGGGCTTCCTGGTCGGTTTCGGCAATATAGATACTGCCCCGGTAAACCACCTGGTCCGGGGTGGGCTGCCAGCCGGCCTCCGCGCACCAGTTGAAATACTTGTCCGTTACCTGCTCCATCTGTTCCACCGGAATGAAGGAAACGCCGAGGCCCATACCGTTTTCGGCAGCATACCTGACCGTGTCATTGCTGCGGGTCGCCATGATCGAAGGCGGTAGGGGTTGCTGCACCGGTCTGGGCCAGACGGAAACGGTGCGGAACTGGTAGTAACGGCCTTCCCAGGAAAAGGGCTGCCGTTCGGTAAGCGCCTTGCGAATCAAGTCCATCCCCTCAAAGAGTCGCTCCCGTCCCTCCGACGGGTTCACCCCGTAAACCTGGTCCTCGTTGGGGGTGCCGCGGAGGAAGCCCATAATCAGGCGGCCATTGGAGATGTTATCCAACATTCCCATCTCTTCGGCAATCCGCACCGGGTTGTTCAGGGGCAGCAGCGGCCCCAGCATCGCCAGCTTGACCTTCTTGCACCGCTCGGCCACGGCGGCGGCCATCACCGCCGGGTTGCCGGTGGCAATGCGCCCGGAGTAATGATGCTCGGAAAAGCTAACCCACTCGAAGCCCATCTCTTCGGCAAACTCGCACTCCTCCATGCCGTCCTGGTAGCTCTGCACCGAAAGCTGCGGGTCGTGGTAGGCCGGGGGAATGGGCCAGGAGTCGGGGAAGAGGTGGCGCTCGGCATATCCCATTGCGCCCAGATAGGATGCTTTCATGTTACTCCTTGTTGGGTCGCGATACGGAGATACGTGGGAAGCAGGCCGGAAAAGGCTTGGTGGCTGTAAGTTTAGGGTTGCATAGGCAGGCTGTCAATGTTGACGGGAGAAGCGTAAGTGTTCAGATGCGATGAGGCGTCTGCGCCCCGATACCGTCATTCCGGCGAAAGCCGGAATCCAGGAATCTTTGCCCTCTGGAACGCCAATTCCTACTTGGCGTCTCTGGATTCCGGCCTGCGCCGGAATGACGGTTTAAGGTGGGAACAACTCCGCAAGACTGAACAGTTACGGAGAAGCGCCAGGGCCGGTGCAAAGTCCACGCCAATAATAAATCCGCTCGTGGTGAGCCTGTCGAACCATACTCCCGTATCCGCAGGGCAATCGCGTCTTTAATCAACAGTGGTCTCGCCAACGGTCATTCTGCTCGCTAGGTCATTCTGAGCGGAGCGAAGAATCCAGAATCTTTCGGAGCAAGGGTTATCCGGTATCCGGAAAGGGTCCACCCTGAAGGATTTTAGATTCTTCCTCCGCTCCGCTACGTCAGAATGACATTAGGGGAAATTATAACGCGATTGCCTTGCCCGTATCCGGGGATTTATCGTTCCACAGGCTCAGGATGATAGGATAGGTCAACTTGAGCGACTTTGCACCTACCCGGGAGCAACAGTCAGCGCTATCACATCGACCAAGGCCCTCCATTATTGCCGTCGTTCCTGCTGCTTTCGGAGGAACCCTCTGCCCGCTCCGACCCTTAATTGTCGGTCAGTCCCCAATCAGTTGCACTTCCTCGCTGAGACGAGAGTAGTCGTAGGCTTCGGCATTCCCTGCCTTGGATATGAGGGCGAAGACAATGCTTAATGCCGCCGAGACCAGCAAAGCGCCGCCAAAACTGAACAAGAGCCTCCCGGCCCCCGGGATGGGGTTCCAACCGCTGAAATCCGGCGCTGGGAAGAACAACGTCCCGACCACCAGCCCGGCAACGCTGCTGACCAACGCTGCCCAGCCGTTGAAATGGCGGGCGAACATTCCGAAAAACACCGGAAACAATGCCGCGGCGCAGACCAGGTCGGCAATCAAGAAAAGGTACAGCACACTGTAACCCTGGGACGCAACGCCGATGGGAATGACAATCAGGGCCGCCGTGATGAACCTGGCGTAACTGAGCAGGGAAGAATCATTTCGGTAACGGGCCAACTCGGTGGTGATAGCGCTGGTTATCCCGTTCAACAGGGTGTCCATACTGCTCATAACCAGCACCATAGCCAGAATCAGGACCATGACTACCAACCAGAGGGGCATGACCGCTACCACAAAGGAGAACATAGCCACCGACGGCTCGGCGGCATTCCCTGACCCCACCGCCATGATGCCGAACAATCCGGTCAGGAAGATTACGGGCAGGACTACCAACCCGGCAACAATGAACCCGGTCCGCAGCGTTTTTACGTCTCGAACCGCGTAAACCCGCTGCCAAGTTCCCTGGTTGAACATCTCCGCCGACAGGATGGCGATTATCAGGACGACGCCAAACTCCCACCCGGCCAGGTTTCCCAACGACAACAGTTCCGGAACATTCTCCGACGCCGTGCGCAGCATCTCCCCCGACCCGCCGACGCCGGCAATAATAACCAGGGCCAGCAGGGGCACGATGACGTAGAATTGGATTCGGTCGGTGAACAAGGAGGCTCTCATGCCACCGTAGGCGGTATAAATCACCGTCAACAGCCCGATGATGCTGGAGGTAACCACCAGGGGCGTACCTGCAATCAACTGGCCGGCTTGGGCCATGCCGGTTAACTCCGCCGTAAGGAACACCAGCATATAGAAGATGACCACAAACAGGACAAAGTAATAGACCCCAGGCCCGAACCGGTGCCGGACGTATTCGGTGATCGAGTGGCCTTGGGGCATCAGTTGGCGCATCCGGGTACCCAGTAACACGAAGGCCACCAGTGGGGCCGCCGAGCCGATTCCGTAACCGACCAGCCCGGCAACGCCGGCCAGGATGCCGGTTTCCGCCGGGGCAAACAAAATCCACGCCCCCAGCCCGGACGCTACCAGCGTCGCAATAGCTAGTCCGGTACCCGCCGTGTTCCGGGAAACGATGTAGTCCTCAACGCTGATGGACCTGCCGCGGACGTACCAGATTCCCAGCAGAAGGAAAACCCCGGCAGTCACCAGGGTGATGATAATGGCGATAAGCGTTGACAGCATCTTAACCTCCCTTTCGTTGTGTCCTGTTCCGACGGTTGGTATCGCATGGCAACCAAGAAAACAAGGCGGCCGGCTGTCCTAAACCGGCGGCCTCTTCAAAAACATCGGCCAGGTCCAAAAGCGCGGATTCCCTACGCTGGCATTACCAGATCGGGTTCCCAAGGGTCGGCGGCTAAACGCCGCCCGCTCAGCCTGGCTAAACCAGGCTCCCCTAAGTGCCTTGCCATTCAGTTGTAAACACGGCGATTTTGCGTCGCCACCGGAGGCCTGTCAATGGTTATCCTTGGAACCCAGGAGCTATCTCATTAGACGCACAGTCATATTTCCGTCGTTCCTGCGAAAGCAGGAACCTCTGTTCTCAAGGCTTTAGGTTCCTGCCTTCGCAGGAACGACGGATAGCCTGCAATCCAAATGCGATTGCCCTGGAACCCCGGAGGACTTCTCTTGACAACCATTGCTACATACAATACGATGTTTCCGCAAACATTTGCATTAACTGGTGGTTGCATGACCGGCTATGAGCAGTCGCTCCAGTCCCTGCGTAATCTGGGTTATCGTTTAACCCCGCAGCGTTTGCTGGTCCTCGAAATTGTAGCCGAGGGCAGCAGCCACATGGGGGTGGATGAGGTCTATCGCTTGGCCCGGGCCGCCTATCCCTATATGGATTTGGCTACGGTTTACCGCACCCTGCGCCTGTTCAAGCAGGTGGGCGTGGTTACCGAGGTGGCTATTGGCGATCGGCTTCACTATGAGTTGACCGACCCCGGCGAAAAGCATCACCACATGGTCTGCCGGGCCTGCCACGGCGCCTTTAACCTCAGCCCTCACTACTTGGAAGAGTTCCGAAACACCCTGGTTCGAGAGTTCGGTTTTGAGCCGGACCTGGAACACTTTACGATTTCAGGTGATTGCGCGACCTGCCGGGAGGCGTCCCTTCCCGCCGGTTCCGACACTGATTCTGCTGTAAAAAATGAGGAAAACCTTTAGTTTGAAATCCGGTTGGCCGTTTCGGGCGGCAACCGGCCCATTATTATTACTGCTCTTGGGACTGTTGAATCCAGGATTCCTGGCCTGCACCTCCGGCGCGGCTTCCAGCGGGACTGTCGAATCTGCTCCCGCAGCCCAATCCGCTGCGGACCTCCGGGTAGTCAGCACCGTTTCTCCAATAACCAGCCTGGTGGAAAACGTCGGCGGCGACCGGATTGCGCTGGAGGGAATCGTCCCCGAGGGGGCTAACTCCCATACCTTTGAGCCGGCTCCGTCGGTTGCCGCCGTCCTGGCCCGGGCCGACCTGTTCGTCGCCAATGGCCTCTTTCTGGAAGAGCCTACCATCGAAATGGCTCGGGCTAACCGGAAACCGGGCGCGCTGATTCTGCTCCTGGGCGACCGGACCATAACCCGGGAAGAATGGGTGTTTGACTTTTCCTTCCCGGATTCAGAGAGACAACCCAACCCGCACCTGTGGACGGCGCCGCATCTGGCGCTGAAATACGCCGAGCTTATCCGGGATGAGTTGGCGGTTTTGGACCCGGCCAACGCCGATTACTATAACGAGAATTATGGCAAGCTGAAGACAAAAATTGAAGACCTGGATGTGAGAATAGCGGCGGCAATGGATACTATTCCGCCCCAAAACCGGAAGCTCTTGACCTACCATGACTCCTTTCCTTTCTTCGGGCCGAGGTATGGCCTGGAGATAATTGGGGCGGTCCAGCCGTCGGACTTTACCGAACCGTCAGCCCGGGAGGTGGCCCGCCTGATCGACCAGATTCGTGAAACCGAAGTTCCGGCCATTTTCGGCTCGGCGGTGTTCCCCAGCCCGGTTATGGAGCAGATTGCCAAGGAAAGCGGGGCCGAGTTCGTCGACAAGTTGCGCGATGATGACCTGCCGGGGGTACCCGGAGCTGCCCGCCATTCCTACCTGGGCCTGATTTTAGAGGATGCCCACACCATAGTTTTGGCCCTGGGCGGCGATCCGTCTCCCCTGGACGGATTTGACCCCGGCCTTGTTTTTGCGGGCCAGAGCCGAGCAGTTTATCCGCAGTAGTCTATATACAACCGCCATAAGGATGACCAATGCTACATCCATTCCCCCACCAACGCGGGTCGGGGCAGCCAATAGTAGAACTGAAAGATGTTACCGCCGGCTATGCCGGCCAAAAGGTGCTGGCCAACGTAAACCTGCGCGTTATGCCCGGCGACTTTGTCGGTCTGCTGGGCCCCAGCGGCTCCGGCAAGACCACCCTGCTCCGCACCATTTTGGGGGCGGTCCGGGTCTTTGGGGGAGAAGTGTCGGTTAATGGCGCGCCCGCCGTCAACAAACGCGCCCAAGCCGGCTACGTTCCGCAACTGGAGACCATTGACTGGAACTTCCCGGTGACGGTGGAAGAAGTAGTGATGATGGGCTGTACCCGCCGGAACCCCCTGTTCCCCTGGCACCGGCGACAAGACCGGGATACGGCCAATGAAATGATGGAGCGGTTGGGGATTTCCGACCTGCACCGGAGACACATACGGGAACTGTCGGGCGGGCAGCAGCAACGGGTGTTCCTGGCCCGCGCCCTGGTCAGCAACCCTACTTTGCTGTTGCTCGATGAACCAACCAGCGGGGTTGACATAAAAACTCGGGATGAGGTGATGCACCTGCTGCACGAATTGAACCATACGGGCATCACCGTGGTTATGACCACCCACGAAATCAACGCGGTGGCGGCCCATCTGCCCTGGCTGGTCTGTCTGAACGGCCATGTTCTGGCCGAAGGCCCGCCCTCCCGGGTAATCTCGCCGGAAATACTGCGGATGACCTACGGCGCCGAGATGCCGGTAATCCAGCATCAAGGTATGGCCCTGGTTGCCGAGAGTCCCCACTTCTTTGGCCGCAACGGCCAGGAAAACGGCGCAGAAAACCGGCTGGAGAACGATTTGAATAACAGTCAGAAAAACGGCAAGGAAAACGGTCGGGAAAACGGGAACAGCCCGCTACCCGCCGGCAGCGGCCAACCGACCGTCCCAACCGATGCCAGGCGGGAGTCCGAGGTTGTTTGAGCCGTTTAGCTATGACTTTTTCGTCAACGGGGTGATTGCCGCCTCCCTGGTCGGGGGGCTTTGCGGCCTTATCGGGGTATATGTTGTCCTGCGTCGTATGTCATATATCGGCCACGGCCTGTCCCACGCCGTTTTTGGCGGCGCGGTGGTCAGCTACGTTATGTCCTTCAACTTCTTTATCGGGGCCAGCATTTGGGGTTTCCTTTCTGCGCTGCTGATTACCCTGACCACGCGCAAGCGGACCATCGGCTCCGACGCCGCCATTGGCATTATTACTACGGCCAGCTTTGCCCTCGGTATTGCCTTGATTAGCCGTTTCAAGAGTTTTACCCGCGACTTGGAGGCTTCCCTCTTCGGCAACATCGTGGCCGTTACCCAAGGTGACCTGATCGCTATTGTGGTGGTGGTAGTTGGCACCGTAGCTGTTTTGATAATCGGTTACAAGCTGTTCCTCTTTACTGCTTTTGAGCCGGAAGTGGCCGGCTTTTATGGTGTGCCTACCGGCTGGGTGGACACGATGTTCTCTCTGGTGCTGGCCGCTACCATAGTGGTCTCCATCCAGGTCTTGGGCGTCACAATGATAGCGGCGGCCATCGTCATTCCCCCCATCGTGGCCCGTCTGCTGACCGACAGTTTCAAGAATATGATTCTGTTGTCCACCGGGGTAGGGGCCTTTTGCGGTTTTGGCGGCGTGTACGCCAGCTATTACGTGGATGTCTCCTCCGGGGCCAGTGTAGTGCTCTTCTCGGCGCTGCTCTTCGTGCTGGTACTGCTCTACAGCAACTTGCGTTCCGCCTTGCCATTTATGTCCCGCCGGGTTGCCGGATTGGGCCGGCTGTCTCAGGGCCACTCCGATTCTTTTGATTAACGGTCTTTTGATTAACGGATTAGCCGTCAGCCCTGAATAAGCCCCAGGGTCTTTTCCTTCGCCCTCTCCCTGGAGGGAGAGGGCTGGGGTGAGGGGGAATCCTCCGCATCAGCAACGACTTCTTACAACACGGAGACGCCCTCACCCTAACCCTCTCCCAGAGGGAGAGGGGACTTTTCCGAGAATGAAAAGCCCCTGAATAAGTCCGGCCCCGACTTGCCCCGATTTACCGGCGTGCTAAACTGGGGGCGATATTGCCGCACCGCGGCGGCTGTATCCCAACCGAGTCGGGAAAGGAAGGAATCTATGGCACACGCGCATCACCATCACACCCCCTTGCCGGCTGGCGAAGAACATCAGGGATTTCGGCGGGGAGCCACATTTGTAATCGGCGGGCTGACCGGCGGACACGGCGTTTTCCACTGGATTGCCCAGAGCTTCATTGTAGTGCTGCCGGAGGTGCGGGACCTGCTGCTGGGGGGCAGCGTTCTCGCCGTCACCAGCATTCAGACCACCCGGGAAATCGCTTCCGGCGTGGTGTCCCTGCCGGGTGGAGTGCTGACCGACGCCCTGCGGCGCTATTGGGGCTGGGTGATGGCGGTCTGCATGGGCCTGTTTGGCGTGGGCTGGCTGCTGATGGCGGCCGGTGGCTGGGCGGTGCCGGGCAGCGCCTGGCTAACTTCCCAACAGGCCGTTCCCTCCGGCGACGAGGCCGCCTCTCTGAACGTCCTGGGCTATATCCTGCTTATCGCCGGTATGGCGGTGGTAGGAATGGCGGCGTCCTTCTGGCATTTGCCGGCGGTGGCAGCCCTATCCAGCCAGTTCAGCCACCGTCGCGCCTCGGTTCTGTCCTTCCATGGAGTGGGCGGCAACATAGGCGACGTAATCGGCCCGGTGCTGACCGGCTTCCTGCTGGTTACCCTGACCTGGCAGGCGGTCATATCCATTTATGCCGCCGTGCCGATTTTCCTGTCCTTCCTGGTCTTTTGGGCCTTTCGCGACATCGGGCACCGGGCGCAGGCCGCTGCCGCCGCCGAGGGGCAGCCGGCCAACACTATGCGCCACCAGGTTGAAGAGACCAAGATACTCGCCCGCAACGCCCGGATGTGGGGCATAACTATGGTTGCCGGACTCCGGGGTATGGCCTACATCGGGTTTATTACCGTCCTGCCGCTGTATCTGTTCGACGTGCTTGGGCTGACTGCCGATGCGGAAAGGTGGAACTTCAGCGGCCTGGTAGTCCGGGGTGGGCTGATTGGACTGCTGGTCCTGGTGGGCATCTTCGCCAGCCCGGTGATGGGCTACTTGTCCGACCGGTTTGGCCGCAAGTTAGTGCTGATACCGGGTATGACCGTACTGGCCGTGCTGACGCTGCTGATGGCCTTTTGGGGGGACAACCTGGTGACAATGACTATTCTGCTGGCCGGTTTGGGCCTGTTTCTCTACAGCGACCAGCCCATCCTGACCGCCTCGGCAATGGACATCGTGCGGGAAGGGACGGCGGCCACGACCCTGGGGATGATGTCCACTTCCCGGTTTGTCTTCAGCGCCGCTTCTCCCCTTATTGCCGGCTGGTTGTACGACATTAACCCGGACAACCTGTTCTACTACACTGCCGCGCTTTACGCCGCCGCGATAGTAATACTGGCCCTGATTCGCCTGCCCCGGCCTACGCCGCCGGCTGCCCCGGAGGATGGTCACGACGCCCACGGCCATAGTCACTGAGCAGGAGCAGGCCCTCACCCCTCACCCCCGGCCCCTCTCCCCGAGGGAGAGGGGTGAAATTACTCCCTCGCCTGGGGGAGAGGGTCGGGGTGAGGGGGCTTCGTGGAAAAAGGACTGGCCGAGTTCTGGAGGTTAAAGCGCAATTGCCCCAAACCCGGCTGCCGCTCAACTACGGGCGCCGGCCTTTTGGTGATATACTTTCCCGAACGGGAACCGGCTGGTCTGTGGAGATGGGCGGGCGATGAACTGTTCAAGCTGTGGGCAGGAGATTTCTCCGGCGGCAAACTTTTGCCGGTTCTGTGGCGCGGCCCAGGAAAATGCCCCGTCCCCGCTGGGCGATGATTTAGCGCCGGAACCGGAGGAGGGAGCTGACCCTTCCGGGCAGATACAAGCGCTGCGGGCGGCGGTGCTTGGCCTGCAAACCGAGATTGCCCGGCTTTCCCAGCGCATCGGCGTATTGGAAAACTCCCGTCCGGTTCCCGCCCCGGGGACTCCCCAGGCACAAACCACGACCCAATCTGCTACTGTCCAACCCACTACGGCTCAACCCGCTCCGGCCCAGCCCGCCTTTACCACTGAAGCCCCATCC
Source organism: Dehalococcoidia bacterium (assembly GCA_965197655.1). Classification (GTDB taxonomy): domain Bacteria; phylum Chloroflexota; class Dehalococcoidia; order Lucifugimonadales; family UBA3495; genus CATQHB01. The sequence continues at coordinate 35,345 of OZ240220.1, forward strand.
AGCACGGCGCGACCCGCCGCTGCCCCGGCATCGCCCCCGGTGACCGGCCCGGTAGCACGGGCGGCCCCGCCGATGGCGTCTGGTCCGGGAAGCACATCTTCCCCGGGAGAGGAACCTCCCCGGGGCGAAGTGGGTGGCGTCGCACCCTGGGATTGGGAATGGCTGCTGGGCGGCAACTGGCTGGCCCGGATTGGCATTGTCGCCGTGATAATCGGCGTGGGATTCTTCCTCAAGCTGGCCTTTGATAACAACTGGATTGGCGAAACCGGCCGGGTGGCCCTGGGTCTGGCCTTGGGTGTAGCCCTGCTGGGCGGCGGCGAGTTTTGGCAGAAGAAATACCCGCTCTGGGCGCAGGCGGTCACCGGCGGAGGGATAGCCGTCCTCTACCTCTCCATCTTTGCCGCCTTTTCCCTCTACGACTTGGTGCCGGCTCTGGCTGCCCTGGGGTTTTCCTTCCTGGTTACCCTGACCGCCGCCGGCCTGGCTTTGCGCTATGAGTCCCGGGCCATTGCCGTTTTGGGCATTCTGGGCGGGTTCGCTACTCCGCTGTTGCTGGCCGACAAGCTGCCAAGCCAGTGGGCGCTGCTGGCCTACGTAGTGGTTTTGGACCTGGGGGTGCTGGCCTTGGCGACTTTCCGCAACTGGCGCTGGTTTACCTGTTGGGACTGATTGGCTCGTTGATTCTCTTCGGATTCTGGGAGTTGGAACTGGAGCCGAGTCTGCTGTTGGCTCAGGTAGGCATCACCCTGATTTTCCTGATATTTGTTGGGGCCACCACCCTGTTCCACCTGATTTGGCGGCGCGCCCCGGGGCCGCTGGACCAGTCTTTGATGGTGCTTAATGCGTCGGCTTACTTCGGAATTAGTTACCTGCTCATGTTCGAGGAACTGCGGCTGTGGATGGGCGGGTTTACCCTGCTGCTGTCGGTGTTCTACGGCCTGCTGAGCTATGGAATCCTGATGCGCTACCGGGAGCAGGTGCACCTCAGCCTCTTTGCGGTGGGCATTGCCCTGGTATTCCTGACGATTGCGGTGCCGGTGCAGTTGGGCGGCCCCTGGATTAGCGTTGCCTGGGCGGTTGAAGCGGTGGTGCTGATTTGGCTGTCCTTCACCTTGGGGATGCGCGAACTGCGCTGGTTCGGGATGGCGGTATTTCTGGCGTTTGCCAGTTGGCTGCTGGTGGTGGATACGCCGGAGGCTATTTGGAGTCAGCGGGATACCTTCTTCAATCCGGCCATTATCAGCTATGCCTTTGCGGTCGTTGCTACCTACCTGGCGGCCTACCTGGTGTGGCGGAACCGGGAAAAGTTGTTGGAATGGGAAAGCTGGTTATTCTCCGGTTTTCTGGTTGCGGGCAACCTGTTCCTGACTCTGGCCGTGCCGGTGCAGGCCTCCGGCGCGTGGATTCCTATTGTCTGGGCGTTGGAGGGAGTGGCCCTGATGTACCTGTCCTTCCGCCTGGGGCTGGCGGAACTGCGCTGGTTCGGCGCCGGCGTTTTTGCCCTCACGGCGGTACGGCTGCTGGCCTTTGAAACCATAATTTTTGACGGGGTATTCTACTTCATCGGCTACCTGGAATCCTACCGTCCGATAATCAACCTGAACTTCCTCGCCTTTGCCGTAACTATCGGGGCGCTGTACCTGTCGGCCTATGCCTTGCGGCGGTACTTGTCGGCCTATGCCTTGCGGGATTGGAGGAACCAACACTTCCTCCCGGAAGAGCGGTTTCTCATTCCGGCATTCCTGGTTGCCGCCAATTTTCTTACCCTGTGGATACTCAGTGTTGAGATTGTTGAAACCGTTGACCGGCGTTACTTCTTTGCTGTTGCTCCCAATGTTGCCGGCAATGTCATCAGCCTTTCCCTGAGCGTTCTTTGGGCCTTGTATGCCGCCGCCCTGATCGTTCTGGGCATAATTCGGCAGGACCGCTATGTGCGGCTGGCTGGGCTGGGACTGCTGGCGGTGCCCATTGTCAAACTGTTTGCCTATGACGCCTTTGAGCTGGAGCAGGTGTACCGGGTTATTGCCTTCATCGGCCTGGGCGCCCTGCTGGTGATTGGCGGGTTCCTGTACCAACGCTACAGCCGGGTTATCCGGGGGTTCTTGCTTGAGTAAGCCCCATAAGTTCAAGCTCAACCGGGGTTGGCCGGGCAATACCGCCTTTCCCGCCGTATTGGTCCTGCTGCTGGCCGGCGTGTTCCTGGCGGGGTTAGGCCCGGTACCAGCCCTATCCACCATTGCCGCCGATTTTGCGCTGGCCGAGTGGCGCTACTTCAAGCCGATCGCCCTACCCACGGACCTAGCCGATGGCGAATTGGTGGAACTGACCCTGGACTGGGAAGTGTTTAAGGATTCCGCCGCCGGCCAGACCGATTTGCGCCTGATTCGGGATGGGGGACAGGAGGTCGCCTACCAGTTGGTACTGGCCGAGGGGCGGGAGGAAAGGGAGTCCGTGCCGGTAAAGGTGCGCGACCTGGGCTACCGGCCCGGCGAATATACCAGCTTTGTGGTTGACATCGGGGAAGGCGGCAGCCTGCACAACGAAGTGGAAATCTTTACGTCGGGCAAGAACTTCCGGCGACAGACGAAGGTAGAGAGCAGTTCGAATGTGGGGACCTGGGCCGTAATTCAGGAAGGGACGGAAATCTACGATTTTACGGTTAGCGAGCGGAACTTCAATGCCCACAACACCCGCATTAGTTACCCGGAGAGCGCCGCCCGCTACCTCCGGGTGCAGGTGTTTAACGGTGCAGAAGGGCCGCTGGAAGTAACCGGGGCCGGAGTTGCCCGGACCGAATACAATCCTCCCGGGGAAACGGCTTATTCGCCGTCAATGGTCAGCCGTACTGAGGATGTCGATACCCGGTCCAGCGTCCTGATCCTGGATTCGGGCAGCCAGGGCATTCCCACGACCCGCTTGTCTTTCCAGACAAGGGCGGTCAATTTCCATCGCGACGTGACCATTGAGGTCAGCAACGACCGAGAGAATTGGCAGTGGCAGAGCGAGGCTGCCGTTTATTCCTACGACACGCCCAAGTTTGTCGGCAGCCGGCTGGAGGTCAATTACCCGGAGAGTCGCCACCGCTATTACCGGATGACGGTGCAGAACCGGGATAACCCTCCTCTGCCGCTGGAGGATATAACGCTGTTCGGGGTGGAGCGCAAGGTTATTTTTCAGGAGCAACCCGGCGGGGACTACGCCCTCTATTACGGCAACCCGGATGCCCTGCGCCCGTCTTATGACCTGGAACGGGTATTGCCTTATTTCGAGACGGCCGGCTTGCCGGCGGCTACGCTGGGAGCGCAACAGGTTAACCCGGCCTTCGCCTTGCCGGAACCCCCGGCGCTGCCCTGGACCGAGCGTTATCCCTGGCTGGTGCCGGCGGCGGTGTCAGTGGCGGGGGTAGTCGTGGCGGCGCTGCTGTTCGGGGTGGTGCGCCAAGCGAAAAAGGTATTGCCCCCGCCGGATGGTTCGACAAGCTCACCATGAGCGGTTTGAATACTTGCTTGAGGTTTAGGGTTTACGTGGGGCAGAGATACAGTAGGGGCGGGTTTGAACCCATCCTGTCCAACTACTGATGCGTGAATTGATTGCTAAACCCTGGTGTCCCCCGTCATTCCGGCGCAGGCCGGAATCCAGAAACGCTCGCCACCGGCTGCATTCCTTCCCCGTAGCATTGCTGGATTCCGGCTTCCGCCGGAATGACGGGTTGGGCGGCAATGCTGGGACGGGATAGTTTAGATATTCATTCACGCATCAGTAATACGATCCCTTATCGCAAAAACATCCATCCGTCGTTCCTGCGCAGGCAGGAACCTCTGGCCTCCAGGTTTTAGGTTGGGAATTATATAGCAGAGTGAACGGGCCAGATTTTGGGAAAACGAACCGAATCGACTTGACACCAACGAAAAGAAAGGCGTAAAATCATAAATAAGAACAACCCCGGTGGTTGCACACCGGGGTATCAATGGGTCGGTGGAGTATGATGATTATACACTTGCTTGCCAAGCTCGTTAAGCGGGTTCAATTCCCGTCACCGACTCGAATTCACTCTAACACTCTCTAGTAAACATTGTCAAGCGTTTTCGCTTGATTCCTTTGCCTCCTCTTCCCTTTGCCGGATTCTCTTTTCCAATTCCTTTTGCGTCATTGGTGGAGTGCTAAATATCGCCTTTGCCACATCTTCCGGGCTTGCTTCTATCGGTTCGGGCATTTGACGTTTCCGCTTTGTGGGCATAGAGAATCACCTCCAGTTAGGTTGTCTCTATTATCGTATCAATGGCCTGAAAATAACGCTTGCCCGGAGACACTAGAGAATCTAGGCCGGAGTAGTATATCCGGCCGGCGTGATGCGTGTCAATAGCTAATCGCATTCGTGATACTGTGGATAGCCCAAGACATCCCGGTAGTATTCTCGACAAGCTAAATAATCAGTGTTCTTCCTCCGTTCCTCTGGCGAATTAGAGTAAATCAAGCACGCCACACAACTAACCGAAAACAACAGTAAACCGCCCAAAAGGATTAACATACCCCTACTCATTTGGTGCCTCCTTGTCGGCCAGGATTTGAGACTTCCCGGTCAACAAACCCAATGTGCGCCGTCAAGGAGGCATGGGCAAATCCATGCCAAAAGGCGCACATTGACAGTAGGCGTCTAGGTTAAAATTGACCGGGAAGTCAAGGTAAAGTGTGGGGCGCGTGGTGGGGAATGTCAAGGACAAAAGAGTAGCCCCGGCTATACGCCGGGGCTATGGCAGTTAAGCAAGTATTCGGGCTGCTTAGGGTAGCTTCGCCTTAATCTCTGCTAACTCGGTAAACAGCCGCTCAAACTGGGCGTCCATTTTGCTTTCCAGCCTATCAATATGTTTTGTCGTAGAGACATTATCTATGACGTATGTTGCCAACGTTTCAAGCTGGCCTTTAGTAGCAACTACGTTGCCTACCGCTTGAATGTCAGACTTTAACTCGCTACGTAATTCGTCTAACTCCCGCTTGCTGATTCCGGCGTAAACTCCCGGCCCATGAATAGGCATATTTTCTACTCCAGTTGCTTCGATCCTGCTACATTTTAGGATAGGTTATAAACCAGTGTCAAGACCCTAGCCACCATGTATCCGGGTCTCTTTCGGGCCAATCAAGTCCAGGTAGCGCATACGCTTACCCTTCATTCCAGTAACTACGTTGGTCATTTGGTCTGCGGTGTCTTTAGGCCGGATGTTGTGCCTCCCGGCAAACTCATTGTTATATCGGTGCAGGTGTTTTCTACTAACGTGGTGATAAGTGCCGTTGAGTCCACGCTTGAACAATGCCCAATGGGATTCAATGCCGGAAGTGTGAACATCGCCCTTGACGTATTCCCCGGCAGAGTGTTTTACCGATTCGTGCTGTCTCCAAACATTTTCGTATGACGGGTGTTCATCAGTATAGACTTGGGCAGAATAATGGGTATGGCTATGGACAAAGAGTTGTAGGGTTTGGGCATTGGTGGAACCTATGGGTTGCGTCATGACTTGATTAGACTGCCTTTCCAGTATGCCGATAACCGCTTGTTTGTTGGCTACACCACGTCCAGACTTGGGCCGTTTCCAAGCGTGCATATTCGCTACTTTCCCGCCGATGTAAGTTTCGTCAACCTCGACCGGGCCAGTGAATTGAGCATAGCCGGATGTAGCCCAAGATTCGCGGATTCGGTGGGCAAGATACCATGCCGTCTTTTGGGTTACGTTGATAGCCCGGTGTAGCTCCATGCTGGATACGCCCTTGATTCGGGTTGTAAGACAATAGACGGCGATAAGCCATTTCTGATAAGGGAGTTTGCTACCTTCCATGATTGAGCCGGTCTTAACCGAAAAGAAACGGCGACATTGGCGACAATGGAAGGGCATGGTTTTGTGTTTCGTGGTGGTGGATACGTCCGAGGATTCACACTTGGGACAGACCGGGCCGTTAGGCCAGCGTTGAGCGATAAACCATTGTTCAGCGGAGGAATCATCCGGAAATTGCTGGAATAGTTCTAACAGGGATATGCCTTTGCGGTAATGCTTGCCGGGTGCGTTCTTTGCCATACTCTATCACCTCCAAAGTTTTAAGGTGCGGTATGATAGGCGCTAGTGGTTGATTATCAAACTTGGGTTTGGGATTCGTTCACTGTGGTATATAATTCCCTTTAGGTTCCTGCCTGCGCAGGAACGACGGTGCTTCGTTCTTTTGTCTAATGCGATAACCCCGGGATACAGCAGGGGCGGGTTTCAAACCCGCCCCGTCACTTGTGGCTTACCTGGCAGGAAGGGCAGCCTAGTAGAAAACGGCGCTGCCCACGCCGCCGCCGGCCGCAATAACCTCACCCGTAATCGCCCAGGCCTTGTCGGAGGAGAGGAAGGCGGTCAGGAACCCGATTTCCTCGGCGTCCACCATCCGGCAGATGGCGTTGCCCCGGCCCGAACCGGGGGTGAAGTCCTGCTGCTCCACCTCTTCCGGTGAAATGCCCAACTGGGCGGCCCGGGCCGCCAGCATCACGGCGGTGCGCTCGGTGCGGGTGGTGCCCGGGTGGATGCAGTTGACGGTAATCCCGTGGCGGCCCAGATCGTTGGAAAGGGTCTTGGTCATGTGGACCAGGGAGACGTTGCGCGCCCCGCCGCTCAGGTTGCCGGCGTTGCGGGCATTGCCACCGCTGATGTTGATGATGCGGCCCCAACCCTGTTCCCTCAACAAGGGGATGGCGGCGCGGGAGCAGCGCAAGGCCCCCACGTACTTCACGTCGAAGTCGCCGAGCAGGGCGTCCTCATTGACCGTCTCGATATAGCCCACGGCGTCATCGGAGCCGCCGGGCAGGGAGGCGCTGTTGACCATAATGTGCAGCCCGCCCAACCTTTCGGCGGCCTCGGCCACCACCCGGTTTACCTGGTCGGTCTGGGTAACGTCCAGGGGAATGGGAATGATGTTGCGGCCGGTGGCGTCGGCAATCTCCTTGGCCGAGGCTTCCAGTTGGTCCACCGAGCGGGAGGCGATTACCACATCCACGCCTTCCTGGGCCAGCACCCGGGCGATGGCCTTGCCGATTCCACGCCCGCCGCCGCCGACAAAGGCTTTCTTACCTTCCAGTCCAAAATCCATGCTAAAACCCCCTGTTAATTTGCTTAACCCGTTTCTGAGTCGCGCTTGAGTCGTCCTTGGGTCGTTCTTACGCTGCAATGGTTGTCTTTGTATGTGGGGGCATTCTACACAAACCCCGGTATGGGGGCAAGCCGGGCCGGATGATGACAATAGCGTTCACTGTCCGGTGCTGTCCCCTCACCCCGGCCCTCACCCCCGGCCCCTCTCCCTCAGGGAGAGGGGCCGGGGGTGAGGGGCGAACGGCGGGTCAGCCGATTTGCCCTATATTGGTTGGCTTTTGCGCCGGATTCCAGATACATAAATGACGGATTTCCTGTTAGAATAGAGGGACGTATAAAAGATTAGCTACCGGTCTTTGGGCGGAAGCTGAAAGCAACTTTGGAGCGGCATGGAAAACTTTACCAACAAGGGCATTCGGAACCTGGCAATTATCGCTCATGTGGACCACGGCAAGACCACCTTGGTGGACGCTTTATTGAAGCAAGGGCAAGTCTTTCGGGCCAACCAGGCAGTTGGCGAGCTAATCATGGATACCAACCCGCTGGAACGGGAGAGAGGCATCACGATTCTCGCCAAAAACACGGCGGTGCACTACCGCGGAGTAAAGATAAACATAATTGACACGCCGGGCCACGCCGATTTTAGCGGCGAAGTGGAACGGGTGATGAATATGGCGGACGGCTGCCTGCTGCTGGTGGATGCAGTGGACGGCCCGATGCCCCAGACCCGCTACGTGCTGCAACAGGCCCTGCAACGGAATGTTACCCCGATGGTGGTCATCAACAAAATAGACCGGCCCGAAGCCAGGATTGCCGAAGTGGTCGGACTGGTGCAAGACCTCTTCCTGGAGTTGGCTACCTTGCCGGAGCAACTGGACTTTCCGATACTGTACGCCTCGGCCCGCCAGGGCTACGCGGTCACCGACCCCGGCTCCCTTTCTCCTGATGAAGGCCCGGGTAATGGAGTCCAGGATATGCAGCCTTTGTTTGAGGCAATCCTCGAAGTCATTCCCCCGCCGGCGGGAGACCCGGAAGGGCCCTTGCAGCTGCTGGTAGCCGCGCTGGACTACGACAATTACCTGGGCCAGATAGCGATAGGCCGCGTGTTTCGGGGCAATATTCACTTCCGGGAGCCGGTAGCCGTGATTGGCCGGGACCAGGAACCCCGGCCCGGCAACCTGGAGAATGTGTTTGTGTTCAAGGGCTTGGAGCGGCTGGAAGCGCCGGAAGCCCAGATCGGCGACATCGTTGCAGTGTCCGGCCTATCCGATGTGTCCATCGGCGACACCATCGCTGCCCAGGACTGCCCGGAAGCCTTGCCGGCCATTGAGATCGACGAGCCGACCGTCCAGATGACCTTCGGCGTCAATACCTCGCCCTTTATGGGGCAGGAAGGGGCGCGCTGCACCTCCCGGATGCTGCGGGAACGGCTGTTCCGCGAACTGCGGACTAACGTCAGCCTGCGGGTGGAAGAGACCGCCAGCGCCGATGAGTTCCTGGTGTCGGGGCGCGGGGAGTTGCACCTGTCAATTCTGGTGGAAACGATGCGGCGGGAGGATTACGAATTCCAGGTATCCAAGCCGGAGCCGGTGACCAGGGTGATTGACGGGCGGGTGTACGAACCCTATGAGCAGCTAACCATCCATACTCGTGAGGAATACATCGGCGCCCTGTCGGAAAGCCTGTCCAACCGCCTGGCCCAGCTTACCGATATGGACAATGACGGCGCTGGCAACGTGCGGCTGGAGTACCTGATCCCAACTCGGGGGCTAATCGGGTTCCGGTCATTTTTCTTGCGGACTACCCGGGGCAACGGCGTGAACAGCAGCCGGTTCATTGAATACCAGCCAATGAAAGGCGAGGTAAAGTCGTCCTTTACCAAGTCGCTGATTGCTTCGGAACCCGGCGTGGCGGTTACCTATGGCCTCCTGAACGCTCAGGGCCGGGGGTCAACCTTTGTCGAGTCCGGCGCCCCGGTTTATGAGGGTATGATTGTGGGGATGCACCCCAAAGAGGACGACATAGTGGTCAACGTATGCAAGGAGAAGAAACTGACCAATATGCGCTCCTCAACGGCGGATGTGGCCAAGCGTCTCAGCCCTTCGGTCAAGATGAGCCTGGAAGAGGCGTTGGACTTCATCGCGGCGGATGAACTGGTTGAAGTTACTCCACAGAACTTCCGCCTGCGTAAGAAGGAGCTTTCTGCCGGTATAAGGCAGCGTCACCGGCACCGCGACCGGCGGCGGGAAGCCGCAGGTGCGGTATAGGGCGTGGCATAAAAAGGGGCGGGTTTCAAACCCGCCCTAAAGTTGTTCAATACTTTCGGTTTACTGGCCTACTGCGATTCGGTAGATGGTGGTGGTTCCGCTTACCTCGTTGGCTGCCAGCAACAGCGGCTCACCCAAAAGAAAAGCGGGGCGGATATATTCCGTCCCGCTGCTTCGTTTCAAGGTCCAGGAAAGGGTAATTTTGCCTTGCCTAGCCGCCCATCGTCCTGACCGTGCCCCGGTGGTAGCGCTCGGCAGTGGTCTCCGGGTCCCAGTCGGCGGGAACCTCGGTGGCCCAGGGCGGCACCGGGTCATCAAAGGTAAAGACGAAATCCCGGTCGCCGCGGCCCCGCTTGAACAGTTCCTTGGAGGTGGCGAACTCGAAATAAATCTCCAGCCGGTTGCCCTCGGAGTCGGCGAAGTACATACTCCGTTGGTTGGCGTGTTCCACCAGCCGGTCCACCGTGACGCCGTTGTTTAGCAGGTGGTCGTAGGCGTCCTTCATATCTTCGTGGCTGTCCACCTTGATGGCGATGTGGGCCACGCCGACCTGGTTTCGCTCCGGGGCCTCGGCGGCGGTGTCCGGGTCTTCCACCGGCGACAGGTCAAAAACGTGACCCTCGTTGGTGTCGTCCCGGCCCAGGCTCATAAAGACCCCGCCGTGTTCCGGGTCTTCCTCTTCAATTACGAACCCCAAGACTTCGGTGTAGAACTTCTTGGCCCGCTCGATGTCCCTGACCCTGACTGCGGCATGGCCAATCCGGGAAAGTTTGATTGCCATAGGAAACTCCTCCGTTGCAAAGGTAACATTTGTAAATGACGCTTGGCGTTGGGCCAACTCTATCCTAGACTGTCTTGTCCAGTCAACATTGCGGTCGTCCCAGGGCAGTAGCGTCTTAACCCGTCATTCCGGCAAAAGCCGGAATCCAGCACAGCATCCAGCCGGTGACCAAGTTGTTACCCCAGGATTTCCTGGATTCCGGCCTGCGCCGGAATGACGGTGGAGCGTTGGTATTAGATGCTACAAGTATCCAAATTAAGATACGATTGCCCTGCGTCCTGGCGGAAAAGGCCGCCCCAACCGGCTCAAATTGTGGTAAATTGTTTCCAGAAACCATATAGCTATTACCAGGTTAAAGGGAGGAATAGATGCTCGATTACAAGCCGAACCTGGTCCTTTCTACCCAGGAATACGACGTAGTAGGTACCAGGCCCATCCGCCACGACGGCCCGGACAAGGTGCTGGGGCGGGCGCGTTACGCCGCCGACATACACCTGACCGGAATGTTGCACGGCAAAATCCTGCGCAGTCCCCATCCTCACGCCCGGATTAGAAGCATTGACGCCAGCCGCGCCCTGGCCCTGCCCGGCGTGATGGCGGTGGTTACTGCCGCCGATTTCCCCGAGGTATCCGCCGAAGCGTCGGACTTGTCCGAGGGCGCCAACGTCAACTACGGCTTTTACAGCCGCAACGTGATCGCCCGGGAAAAGGCCCTCTACCGAGGTCACGCAATAGCCGCGGTTGCCGCCACCAGCCCACATTTGGCCGAGGAAGCTCTGGCCCTGATTGATGTGGATTACGAGGTACTGGAGCCGGTGTTGAACGCTGATGAAGCCCTGGCTGAAAATGCTCCACTGGTTCATGAGCGACTGGTAACCTTCGATAGCCCGAACTGGCGTCCCGGCGCTTGGGGCGACCAGTCCGACCAGGTAACCAATCTGGCGAACCGTTTTGAGTTCCGGCTGGGCGACGTGGAGCAGGGCTTTGCCGAGGCCGACGTGGTAGCGGAGCGGGAGTTCCACACCCGCCCGGTGCACCAGGGCTACATTGAACCCCACGCGGCCACCGCCCAGTGGAATACCGACGATTCCGTAACCATCTGGGCCAGCAGCCAGGGCCACTTTGCCCTGCGCGACCATACCTCGACCATTATGGGCCTGCCCGTTTCCAAGGTGAAGGTTATCCCGATGGAGATTGGCGGCGGCTTTGGCGGCAAGGGTATGGGCGGCTGTTACCTGGAGCCGGTGGTGGCGGCCCTCTCTCGCAAGACCGGCAAACCGGTCAAGATTGCGATGTCCCGCAACGAGGTTTTCCTGGGCACCGGCCCGGCGCCGGCCACCCACATGAAGGTAAAGATAGGGGCCACCAACGACGGCAGGATTACCGCCGCCGAAGCCCACCTGAGCTATGAGGCCGGCGCTTTCCCCGGTTCACCAGTGGCTTCGGCCTGCCGTACCATGTTTGCTCCCTACGACATACCCAACGGGTACGTTGAGGGGCTGGACGTGGTGGTCAATACCCAGAAATCGGCGGCCTACCGCGCCCCCGGTTCGCCCACTGCCGCCTTCGCCGCCGAGTCGGTGTTGGATGAGGTGTGCGAGAAAATCGGGATGGACCCGGTGGAGTTCCGCCTGCTCAACGCCGCCAAGGAGGGCGACCGCCAGGTCACCGGCCCGGTGTTCCGCAAAATCGGGTTCGTGGAGATTTGCCAGGCCGCCCAGCAGCATCCGCACCTGGCCGAGCCGATAGTAGGCAAGAACCGGGGCCGGGGCATCGCCGCCGGCTGCTGGATGAACGGCTCCGGCCCGGCCAGCGCGGTAGCCAGCGTCAACCAGGACGGGACGGTCACCTTGGTGGAAGGTTCGCCGGACATTGGCGGCAGCCGGGCGGCCATGGCAATGCACGTCGCCGAGGTCCTGGGCATCGCCGCCGAGGACGTTAAGCCATCCATCGCCGACACCGATTCCATTGGCTACAGTTCCGGCGCCGGCGGCAGCGGCGTCACCTTCAAGATGGGTACGGCGGTGTACCAGGCGGCGGAGGACATCCGGCGCCAAATGATTGAGCGGGCCGCCAAAATCTGGGATGTGTCCGTGGACGATGTGGAATACAACAAGGGTACGCTGAGCCATAAGTCCGACTCGGAGTTGAGCATGACCTTTAACCAGTTGGCGCGGCGGCTTAACGGCAGCGGCGGCCCCATCGTGGGACGGGCCACGGCTAACCCGGCCGGCGTGGGCAACGCCTTTGGCCTGCACATCGTGGACGTGGAGGTTGACCCGGACACCGGCAAGGTGGACGTGCTCCGCTACACCGCAATTCAGGACGCCGGCAAGGCCATCCACCCCAGCTACGTGGAGGGCCAGATTCAGGGCGGCGCGGTGCAGGGCATCGGCTGGGCGCTGAACGAGGAGTATTACATTGACCGGGAAGGTCTGATGGTCAACTCCAGCTTCCTGGACTACCGGATGCCCACCAGCCTGGACCTGCCGATGATTGACACGGTGATTGTGGAAGTGGCTAACCCCGGCCACCCCCTGGGCGTGCGGGGCGTAGGCGAGGTATCCCTGGTGCCTCCAATGGCGGCGGTTGCCAACGCCATCCACGACGCGGTGGGCCTGCGGCTGGCCGACCTGCCGATGAACTCGGCCAACATCCTGGAAGCCCGCTGGGAACAGGAAAACGGCGGTTAGTAAAGGTAGGTTGTCCCTAGGGAATCGGGGCTAAGTGTAGGGGCGGGTTTGAAACCCGCCCCTGATTTCTGCGCCGTTATCCCCGCGGTGCCGCTGGCTCTTGCAGCAGAAGGTCGAGATCTATTCCGAGGAGTTGGTGCAGGGCCTCTGCCATTTCCGGGGTGATTTCGCGCCGTCCGGTGAGCACGTCGTCCATATCTTCCCGGCTTCCGATGCAGGGAATCAAGTCGTCCTCCTCTAATCCCAGGGCATCCATACGTCCTTCTATCCTGCCAAGGGGCGACGGTGCGGGGATGGGGTAATGGATGTCCTCATAGGCAATCACCAGGGCGGTAAGAGCCTGTAGCTCCTCGTACTCCGAGCTACCCTCCTCGGAACGCAACAGTTGGCCGATGCGCTCCGTCGCCGAGTCGAGGTCATCGTCATTGTTAATCGCCGTGATTGTCGGCATTGCTAAACCTCTCTGGCGTTAATTCGGTCATATTCGGCGTGAGTGCCAATGAAACGGATATACACCTGCCGCGGATATGCACTACCAAGCGGTAATTGTTGCCCTTGATGTTAAAAACTACCCGGTCGCCACCAATGATGCTGGCGCTGGGGTAGTCTGTCTTGATTTGCTGAGGAGATGTCCAATTGGCGTGTTCGGCGTTGTCATGCCAGTCCTTCAGGACCTCCGCAGCATCCGGGTGCCTTTCCCAAAATTGCCGCAGGGTTTTGCGCGTGATGATGTGCATGATCGGAATTGCCAACCCTCAGCAATAATCGGGTAATCGGCGCTACCTAATTATGGAGCCAACACTTTTTCGGTGCAATGTCTGGTTTTGCCTGCTTATCCGCCGGCGTACAACTGGTTGAAGCCGCTGTAACGGGCCGGGTCCAGGTCTTTGCCTGCCAGCGCCGGGTGTTCCGGCCCATAGCGGTGGGCCCGAAAGACGGAATTGGCCCGCACTCCGCCACGAGGGGGGCGGGTGAATATGGGGTTGACGTATTCCCAAACTATTTCCTTGTTCGGCGTTACCTCGAAGATGCGGCCCGGTGCGCCTTCGCAGATAAGGGTGTTGCCGTTGGGCTGGCGCTCCGCTCCGCTGATGTGGAAGCTGTAGAAGGATATGGGCGGGTCGCCCTGGTATTCCCACACGATTTCGCTGTTGGCCGGGTTGACCTCCACGGCGCGGGAGGAGCTCGGCCCGGGCCGGTGGCAGCCGTTGTCGAACAGGAGGATGTTGCCGTTGTCCAGGTGGTAGGGATAGTGCTGGTGGGAGATTTCCCCCGGCCCCCACTTCCACTTGAAGCTGCCGCTGTCCCGGTCCACGATGCCCACGGTGTCGGTGCGCCGAAAACTGACTATTAAGTCGCCCTCCGGGGTGACGTTAAGGGAGTTCTGGTGCGTCCACTCTTCCCGGTTTTCCAGGTGGCAGATTACGTCCGCCTCCGGGTCCAAATGTTCCCAGGAACGCCAGGAGTAAACTGTTTCGCCCTCCGGGGTTATTTCCTCAACCAGGTCGCCCAGCATTTCCTCCGTCCCGTCGCCCGAACCGCCCCGGATGCTGGCCGCCAACTCCGCATCCAGTGGCTCAAAGAGCAGCACCAGGGTATTGCCGTTGGGCAGCCGCTCAAAGTCGTGGTGCAGCATGGGGTTTTCGTAGCGCCAGACTTCCACCCCCGCCCAGTCCAGCTCAACTATTGCCCCGGCCCGAGGGCCGGCGTCGCTGCGTTGGCCGCCGGCGCGGGCAGCAACGGTGCGGAGCAGCAGGTTGCCGTTGGGCAGCAGATAGCCATAGCCCAGCCGCTCCGGGTAGTACCACTGGTGGCAGAGGCGGCCTTCCATATCAATCAGGTTGACGTAGTTGCTGCTGTTGGTGGTCAACAGGGTATAACCCCGGTAGCTGTGCTGGGGCGCGTAGTGGATTAGGCCGTTCTTGTGATGGTCTGACCAACCCATGCGATACACCTCCCTGTGGGACTATTTTTACCACAGAGGCGCAGAGAACACGGAGATACGCAGAGAGCAAATTCTTCTCTTTGGAACTCTGTGTATCTTTGCGTCTCTACTGTGCGAAACTCCAAAATCTAAATGGTTAAGGAATAAGTTCGGCACACTGGTCGATGCGGGGCATTACCGCATCTCGTTGAGCCGAGGGCAACCCGAAAATCAGCCGGTCCACCCCGGCCTCGGTCATCCGGTCCACCGTGTCATCGCGGGGGCGGCCCATCCAATAGACCGAAACCGGCAGGTCTTGCGGGTCGCGACCGGCCTCTTCCGCTTGGCGGCGGAGCAGGACAATCTTTTCGGCCAGGCTGCCCTCCTGCCCGGGCCGGCCGGCAATGGGCATCCAGCCGTCGCAGAACTCCACCACCCGGTTGAAGGTAGTGGCCCCGTCGCCGCCCATAAAGATAGGTGGATGGGGCTTTTGCACCGGCTTGGGGTAGGCCCAGATCTTGTCGAAGTTGACGAACTCGCCGTGAAACTCCGCTTCGTCTTCAGTCCAAATGGCCTTCATCGCCAGGATGCGCTCCCGCAGCAACCGCCAGCGGCTGCGGTATGCTGTGCCGTGGTTCTCCATTTCTTCGGCGTTCCAGCCGCCGCCAATGCCGAACATAAACCGCCCGTTGGACAGCAGATCCAGGCTGGCAATTTCCTTGGCGGTGGTGATGGGGTCACGCTCCACGACCAGGCAGATGCCGGTGCCCAGCTTCAGGTTGGTGGTCACGGCGGCGGCAGCGCTCAGGGCGACAAAGGGGTCGTAGCTGTGCCAATACTCTTGAGGCAGGTCGGCGCCGCCGGGCCAGGGGCTGCGGCGGCTGGCCGGGATGTGGGTATGTTCCGGCACCCACATAGACTCAAAGCCCCGTTCCTCCAGCAGCCGGGCCAGTTCAGCCGGCCCCATAGAGTAGTCGGTAACAAACATAAAAGCCCCGATTTCCATTGGCTTACTCCTTTCGGTTTCCGGGTTTCTTGTTTCGGGTCAATCGCCGGCTTGGCTCAATTCCCCTCTCCCCCGTCCCCTCTCCCCAGGGAGAGGGGTTATAATTCTCCCTCACCCTTTGGGAGAGGGCCGGGGTGAGGGCTGACCACCACGATTCAGAAGAAGTTACTCACGTTCTTGGCGGACAAAACATTCTGGTCCAAGACCACCCGGCGGTAGGCAATCTGCCAGCCGTCCGCCGACCGGCGCAGGATGTCCTCTCGGCTGCCCACGTAAAAATCCTCTTCCCGTTCGCCCCGGGTGCGGTACATTATGAAGTTGGAAAAGACCTTCACCTCATCCGGGCTATCCGTGGGGTGCGCCTCGATGTTGGAGATGAAGTGGCGAGTGCGGGAGGGCGGGTCTTCGGCCCAGGCCAGGCCGCTGTCCAACCGCTCGACGCGGCGGCGCAGAGAGTCTTTGGTTTCGTCCATCACCGCCAACTCATCAGGTCCGGTCAAATGGCGTGGTTCCTGCTGGGCTTCGTCCAGAGAGGCAATGGCTTTGCTGTCGGGAACATAGCGGTTGCTCCGCATCGGCATCCAGTACCGGAGGTCATCGGCCAGCAGTTCCAGCCACTGGTGGTACTGCCGGTCGTCCAGCAAGCGGGCTTCCCGGTAGAGGAACTGTTCAATTTCACGGAGATGGTCTTGTGCCATTGTGAAAGTACCCTCTACCGCGTTTCAAGGCGGATTCTCTTCACTCGATTACCCGTCATCCCGGCTCAAGGCCGGAATGACGGTTGATTTTACAACTCCGCCCAGCTATCGGCAGCCATTACCTCGGCCCAGCGGCGGTAGAATTGGCGGTGGTTGCTCTCACTCAAGCGATAGTCACTGGCCCAGGCGCCCAGATCGGGGCGGTATTCTTCGTGGCCCAGGCCCATCTGCATATTCAGGTCGTAACGGCGGGAGACAACGCCCCGGCAGGTGTGGGTACATTCCTGCCAGTTGTCCATATCGTCCTGCTCAAAGGTGCCGGAGGGACCGAATCCTCTCAATCCGTTCAGCCGCAGCGCTTCACGGACTGGCGGCGGGGCGGCCTTGTCCACGAAAACCCAGGCCCAGATTTCAATATGGTCCGGTCCCTTGGGGTGCCAGACCCGGAAAGAGTGGGAGGTGGAGCGAATCATGGAAAAGTTGGGGAACACGGTGGCGACGATAGGGCTGACCGATTCCAGCCGCTCGCCCAGCCGCTTTACCGCTTCCGGGCGACATTCCTGCTCGTAGGCCACCAGTTCCGGTTCCGGCGCCTCGGCGATGTCCTCCCCGCCCAGGGCGATGACGCAATGGCCCCGGCCCGGAGAAATCAGGGCGCCGCCGGTGCTGGCGCGGAGCCGGAAATCGCCAGCGAATCCGCTGCGAATGGCGGACAGGTGGCTCCAGGATACATGGTAGGCGTCCCCGGCAAAGTTCTCGGCGGGCAGTTTCCAATTGCAGGGAACCACCCACTTGTGGACGCCGCCCAGCACTTCCACGCCGCCCTTCCGCCGGTCAAAGAAGGTGTCCAGATACCAGGCCATTTCCCCCAGGTACTCCCGCAGCGGCGGAGCCTCCGGGTCAAAGGTGGCGAAGAGCAGGCCCTTGTAGTTGCCCAGTTGCGCTACCGGAATCAGGTTCCACTGCTCCAGGTCCAGTTGCTCATAGTAAGCGTCCCGAAGGTTGGGGACAGCTACCAGTTTGCCGTCGTTGGCGTAAGTCCAGCCGTGGTAGGCGCAAGTCAGGGTGGCGGCGTTGCCGGCGTCGGCCCGGCACAGGCGGTTGCCGCGGTGCCGGCAAAAGTTGATGAAGGCGTTGACCTGCCCGCCGCTGTCCCGCATCACCAACACTGGGTCTTCCCCCATGTAGGTGGTGAAGAAGTCGCCGGGATTGGGTATCTGGCTTTCGTGGCACAGAAATAGCCAGCAGCGGGCGAAGATACGCTCCAATTCCTGCTCGTAGATGTCCGGCTCAATGAAGATGCGGCGGCTTACCAGCCCCTTTTCCAGGTTTACCAAGCCCTTAACTTCAGCGACCATGACTACCTCACCGTTTTGACTTTAGGTCTGCGGGCGGGTCTCAAACCATCTGTTCCAACTAATTGGCCTTACAAGCGCCTTGCCCGTAGGTTTAGCTTTAGTCGTCGTTCCTGCGAAGGCAGGAACCTAAAACCTTGAGGCCAGAGGTTCCTGCCTTCGCAGGAACGACGGAAAGATTGCTTTTTGCGATGAGCAATCGCATTAGTTGGAACAGCAGGTCTCAAACCCACCCCTACGGCAATTGACCCGGCTTAACGCCGACACCCTTACATTGCGGTGAAACCGCCGTCAATCACCAGTTCGCTGCCGGTGACGAAGGATGATTCGTCGGAAGCGAGGAACAGCACTCCGTAGGCGATGTCCTCCGGCTGGCCTACCCGACCCAGAGGGATGCGGGACTCGCTCTGCCGCAGTATTTCCGGGTCGGACTGGCGTTCGGCGGTCATTGGGGTGGCTACCGAACCGGGGTGAACCGAGTTGGCTCGGATGCCTTCGGCGGCGTACTGGATGGCGGTGGTCTTGGTCAGCAGCCGCACCGCTCCCTTGGAGGCGTTATAGGCGGCCTGCACTGTGTCCTGTCCCACCAGCCCGGAAATGGAGGAGATGTTAATGATGGAACCGCCGCCGGCCCGGCGCATTTCGGGGATGGCGGCGAGGGTGCCGAGAAAGACGCCCTTGCCGTTGACCGCCATAATCTGGTCCCACTCTTCTCCGCTGGAATCCTCCAGCTTGCCCCACCGGGCAATGCCGGCATTGTTGACCAGAATGTCCAGCTTGCCGTAGCGGTCAACGGCGGTTTGCACGGCGGCGGCCCAGTCGGCTTCGCTGGTAACGTCCAGGTGCAGGTAGGTGACATCGCCGCCCAGTTCCCGAATCTCGGCTTCTACTTGCTGGCCCAAATCATCCAGAATGTCGCCAAAGACTACCTGGGCGCCCTCGGCGGCGAACATACGGGCTTCGCAAGCTCCCTGGCCGCGAGCGCCGCCGCTAATCAGGGCTACCTTTCCTTCAAGTCTCATGGTTTACCTCCCAGGGCAGCCCAAGGGTTGCCCTTACATAGCTGGCTGTCGGGTAGGGCGCTCCTTGTGGGCGCCCTTCCCCCGACCCAGGGCAACCACGAGGGTTGCCCCTACGTTGTTCATGCCCTTCTTACCCCTGCCTTGCCGGGTAGCGAGACAGGGTATTTTCCTCTTTGGTCATAAACTCCAGCAACGCCGGACGCCCGGTTTCCATAACTGTCTGGGCGCGGCGGATGGCCGGGACTATTTCCGCCGGGTCTTCGATGCGCTCGCCATAGCCGCCCAGAGCCTCGGCCAGCTTGGCATAGTCGCCGTACAGGTTGGTGAAGCCGAACCGCTCGGCGGCTACCGGATAGTTCCGGGCGTAGCCGCTCAGGACGTGGTTGTTCAGTACGATGGTCATTATGGGTATCTTATGTCGTACTGCCGTTTCAATGTCCATTCCGGCCATCCCGATGGCGGCGTCGCCCATAATGTTGACCACCAGCTTGTCGGGCGCGCCCAACTTTGCGCCCATCGCCAGACCCAGGCCATAGCCCAGTTGAGAGGAGTTGCCCCAGCCCAGGTAGCCCCGGGGTACGATGGCCTCGTAGAAGGGTATGGTCTGGTCGCGGGGGTGGCCGGAGTCGTGGGTTACGACGGTCTGGGTGCGGTCAACGGTGTGCATCAGGTCCCAAATGACCCGGTAGGGGTTGATGGGGACCTCTGCCGAGGTTAGCAGGGGCATCCACTCCGCCAGCCACTCATCCTTGACCTGCTTGACTGACGCGGCCACCTCTCCGTTGTCCTTGCGGCCGTCGGGGCCGGCCTGCTGTTTCACCTCTTCAATCAATTGCCGGAGTACCAGCTTGGCGTCGCCGACTACGGCGTGGTGCAGTTGCTCTTCCTTGTTCAGGTCCTTGTCGTCAATGGTGCACTGGACCAGGGTCTTGCCGCGGGGGATGCCGACGGAGGCGAGATTGGTGGTGAAACTGCATCCCATACCGAAAACCAGGTCGGCCTGGTCCAGGAAGTGGCGGGCCATCTTGGTCATCGTACCGGCGCCGACGCCCAGGGACAGGGGATGGTTTTCGGGGAAGGCGCTCTTGCCGGTGTTGGTGGTCATAACCGGGGTGTTGACCAGTTCGGCGAACTCGACCAATTCCGCGGAGGCTTCGGCCCAGAGGACACCCTGACCGGCGTAAATTATCGGGTTTCGGGCGGCCAGCAACGCCTTTACTGCATCAGCCACGTCGCTGGGGTCGCCGGCGCTCCGGTAGCCCTTGACCTGCCGGTAGTCAAAGACCGCTTCGTCGATTTCCTCCGAGGCCACGTCAGCCGGCACCTGGAGCATTACCGGGCTGGGCCGGCCGGAACGCAGGGAGGTAAAGGCCCGGCGCATCAGCTCCGGTATGCGGTCGGCCTGGTTAATCTGGCTGACCCACTTGGTAACGCCCTTGTAGGCTTCCATCGCGTTAAAATCGGGGGGCTGGCCCTGCCGATTGCGGGCGGTCCCGCCGGGGAGCACCAGGATGGGTGTGGACTCGGCGTAGGCGTGGGCGATGCCAGCAAAGGCGTTCTCGATGCCGGGGCCGGATTGGGTGACCACTACGCCGGTGCGCCGCCCGTTGGTTACCCGGGTGTACCCGTCAGCCATATTGACCGTGGTGCGCTCGGTACGGGACATAATGGGCTGGATTCCAGCGATAGCGCAGGCTTCAATCAGCGCATTGGCCGGGTAGCAGAAAAGGTACTCGGCGCCTTCCATCCTCAGTACGTTGGCAATGGCGGTATTGCCTTGCATATTTTTCCTCCTTTCCCTGGTTTAGCCACGAATGCCCACTGATGGGCGTGAATAAATGATCGTTAGAGAAAACCTATTCGTGTCCCTTCGTGGATATTCGTGGACGAAAATTTTCTTAAACCGGCAATACCGGCTCGGTAGTTCCCTCGGGCAGTTCAACCTCAAAGGCGTTGAGGACAAAGGCGGTTTGGGCGTAATTCCCCATCAGCGCGGTCAGTTCGACCAGGTGCTGGGCGCCGAACTGGCCCAGCGCGGCCTGGAAAGCTGTATTGCTTACCCGGTGGTTCTGGTAGAACTCGGTGGCGTAGGCGACCACCGCGCTTTCGTCGGCGGCCATATCCGGCAGGGTTTGTCGTTCCCGCAGGGCGTCAATCACGGCGTCGCTGACCCCCTCCCGCCGGGCCGCCGGCGCGTGGGCGTTCCAGACGTAGGGGCAGTCCATCGCGCGGGCGGTGGCAATAATGGCTAGTTCAAGGATGCGCCGGGGGAAGGTGGTTTCGTAGCGCAGGTAGCTGGTCAACTCGCCCCGCCGCCGGGCCATTTCCGGGCTGTTGAGGGTGATGGAACCCGGGCCGCCAGTGATTGGCCCGCTGGCGGTCAACTGGTCGTAGGCATCCTGAAATTGTTCGGGGACCATGTCGCGGGTGACGTTGGGTATTCGTGCCATGGGTAGCCTCCTCGGTATTTTCGATTTCGGTCAGTACTCTTCTACGCTGCGCTGTCAGTATAGCGATTTTTGCTTAACTACTAAAGGTCTGTCGTCACGGGCGCTAGCCCTGACCGGCTGCCAGGTCAGGCCCGGAGCAGTTTGGGGATAAACAGGGCGAGGATGCAGGTCAAAACGATTCCCGTTGCGCCGATAATCGTGGCCGCCCAGGGCGCTCCCCATAGCCCGGCAATAGCCCCGGAACCGGCGCCGCCAAAGGTGTAGGTATAGATGGCGAGTACCCGGAGACCGAGGACTCGTCCCCGGTATTCCGGCAGGGTGGTCCGCAGCATCACGGTTAACATCATCACCTGGGTCGAGGAGAAAGCCGCTCCGGTTAGCAGGAGGATGGTTAAAGAAAGGTAGAGAGAGGAGGAAAGGGCGAAAAGGGCCATGCTTCCGTGCCATACGATCACGGCCAGAATCATCAGCTTGCCGACGTGCCGTAGATTGCGTACCGAGGCCCAGGCGAGGGAGCCACAGAGGGCGCCGATGCCGAAGGAAGCGGTAAGCAGTCCCAGGCCGGCCGGGCCGGTGTCCAGCACTTTATCGGCGAAAATGGGCAGCAGCGCGGTATGGAAGGGCCAGCCGGTGAGGTTGATTACCACCGCTACGCCCAGCGTAGCCCAGAGCACTTGTTGGCCTTTGACGTAGCGCAAGCCCTCAATAACCGTTCGGAATACCGAACCTTGCTGGCGGGAAGAGGTCATGCGAAGGGGCCGTATCGAAAAGGCTAGGAGGGCGCTGCAAAAGTAAAGTAGGGCAACCACCGACCAGGTTCCCACCGGGCCCAGCGTAGCGTAAAGCAAGCCACCGGCCAGGGGGCCCAGGATGGTGGAAATGTTCATTGCCATGCTGCTCAAGGCCGCGCCGTTGCTGATTTTGTCCTCGGGAAGTGTATCGCCAATGAGAGCCTGGGCCGAGGGCATTTGGAAGATTCTAAACAGCCCGGCGGTCACGGTCATGGCGAAGAGGTGCCATACCTCCAGCAGGTCGGTCAGCAGCAGGGTGAGCACCAGCAGGCCCAAGCCGGTCATCACCAGTTCAATGGAGGCCAGGAGTCGGTGCCGCGGCAGGCGGTCGGCGATGGCCCCGGCGAAGAGGGCCAGGAAGTTCAGTCCCATACGGGCGGAGGCAATAAGCCCGACCAGGAAAGGATCGTCAGTCAACTTAAGGACAAACCACCCCAGGGCCAAAAACTCCATCTGGCTGCCCACCTGAAACAGTGACATGGAAGCCCAGACCCGGGCGAAGTTTCGTTCGCCCAGGATGGCAACGGGGTAGGCGGCCTGGCGTATGGTGGCATTTAGTTTCAATAGAAATTCCGGGAAGCTCGCTGGAGGTTCCTGCCGTGGTGACAAGGCCGTCTTATGGTATCACACTATTGTGCTGTCGCGGGTTTCTGGCGTAGGTTTCCGGGTCTTACAAATTGGCCCGCCGGGAACTTTGGCAAGTCCCGGCGGGCTTTTATAATCTCCGGCACAGGTGGTGTGACCCACCTTGCTATCACTTATTGGGGTACGGTCTCGACGTACTCCAAGTGAGTGTAGAAGGAGTTGATAAAACCGGGGTAAATGTAATCCTTGACGTACTTGGGGTTTGCCGCTATATCCGGAGCAATGGCAAACATGGGCAGACTACAGACCAACTCGAAGCAGAGATTGCCCATCTCCTGCAATATCTTGGCTCGTTCTTCCGGAACCAGAGTGGTTTGCAGCTGCTCAAAGACCGCGTCCAAGTCGGGGTGCTCAAAGGATCGAACTGTCCCCTTGGAGTAGAAATTGGTCTGGATGCCGTAAAGGCTGAAATCTCCCGTAGTCGCGCCGGGGAACAGCACTCCGTGGAGCTCACGGGACCGGCGACCGGACCGGATTTTCGGGAAGTCCCACTGCTCCAACTTGGGCTTCATCCCTACGGCTTCGAAATCCAGGGCCATCGCCTGGCCGATGTCGATTACTTCGGGGAGGCCGGAAACCGTGTACAGGGCGATGCTGAACTCCAGCCCGTCGGCATAACCGGCTTCGGCCAGTAGCTGTCGCGCCCCCTCCGGGTCATAGCCGTATTGAGCCTCCCAGTTCGCGGCCCAATCAGGATTGATTATCCCGGGCCATTGCTGTTCCGCCAGCTTGGTATCGAAGGGATAATAGGCTTCTGCGCCTATTTTTACCTCGAACCCAGGCAAAAGGGCTTGGGTGATGGCCTCCCGGTTGATGGCCTTTGCCATGGCCTGACGCACTTTCTGGTTCAGGAAGGGGTTGTCGGGGTCAAGTTTCTCCGGAGTGGTATGGTAATTGCCGGAGAAGGTCCAGCGATGCATCAATTCCCCGAACTGGGCCGGTATAAATGTCATCCCCTGCGCGATGATTTCCTCTCGCAGGGCACGTTCGATGTCGGCTATTTGAACTTGGTTAGTAAGGAGGGCGGCCACGCGGGTAGAGCTTTCCCCGACCCAGCGGAACTCCAGTTCCTTATACTGGGGCACTACCCGCCAATGTTCGTCCACTGCCTCATAGCTGACGTGGGAGCCCTCAATCCGCTCGACGAACTTCAGGGGGCCGGTGCCGATAATCTTGGCGCCGTATGCTTCGTCGCCACCGACGCCGTCCCAGCGGGCTTTGCTCTCCATGGGCAAATTGCGCCGGTAGCCGAACTGATAAAGCGCCTCGGGGAAAACGCTTTGGTTGTGCAGGATGACGGTGTGGTCGTCCACTATTTCGATAAACTCACTGGACTTTTCCATTACCGTTTCCGGCTCATCAGTCTTGCTCACTCCCTGGTACTGTCGCCAGGTGGAAATGCCGCTGGCGGTGGAGGTGGGAGATACCAGCAGCCAGGCCGAGTGGCGCACGTCCTGGGCGGTGAACTCGCCCCAGTCGTCGTGGAACTCCACGCCCTTGCGGAGCTTGAAAGTCCAGTCCTTGCCGTTGGGAGCCATTTCCCAAGACTCGGCCAACTGGGGTTCATACTCGCCGGTATAACGGTCCACGCCGACCAGCCACTCCAGTACCGGGCGTTTGTCGAGGTAACCGCTAATGATCACTTTGTAGCTGTAGTTCGTGTCATAAGACTGGGCGCCGACGGCAACTCCCAACCGTTCCAGCCTGGCCTCGGCCGCCATTGGCTCCACGTTGACCTGGGGCGCCGCCGTCGGAGCCGCTTGGCGCATAGCCGGCTCCTGGGCCGCGGAACTGCCTGGCGCTTCCTGGGCCGGGGTGTCACTGCCGGGTTGTTGTTGGGCCGGCTGGGCCGGCTGGACTTGTTGGGCCGGCTGAGCCGGTTGGGCTTGCTGGGCCGATTGGGCCGGTTGGGTCGTAGTGGTATCGCCCGCCGGGGCGGCCGAGGACCCGCAGGCGACAATGAGGATAAGCATCAAGGACGCGATTACTGCGATGAGGCGCTTGGGGTTTTGCAAAGTGGTTCGCATAACTAAACACCTCCAAAATATAGCCTGGATTGATCAGTTGTAACTGTAAGCCAAGCTAAACGCTCGCCGTAGCCAGGTACGGCGAGCGTTTAATGATAGTGGTTGCTTACACATTCCTGAGTTTTGGGTCCAGCCGGTCGCGCAGCCAGTCGCCCAGCAGATTCATCGAAAGCACGGTCAACAGGATGGCCAGACCGGGGAAGAAGGAAAGCCACCAGGCGTTGATAACCAGCGCCCGCCCGTCGGCCACCATGAGGCCCCAGGCCGGGTTCGGGGGCGGAATGCCGGCGCCCAGGAAGCTCAAGGAAGCTTCCAGGATGATTACCACGCCCACTTCCAGGGTTGCCAAAACGATGATGGTGTTCACCACGTTGGGCAGGAGATGCCGCAAGATGATACGGGACGTGGAAGCCCCGGCCACTTTGGCGCGGGATATGAAATCTTGGGAGCGCAGGCTGAGTACCTCACCCCGCACCAACCGGGCGTAGCGGGTCCAGAGAGTCAGCGCCACCACAATAATGACGGTGAAATAACTTGGTCCTAAAGCCGCCGCCAGAATCAGGGCTAACAGGATGGACGGTATGGAAATCTTGATGTCCACCAGGCGCATTATTACGTGGTCCCATAACCCGCCCCAATAGCCGGCAATCAGGCCCAGGGTGGTGCCGACCAGCCCGCCGCAGACGATGGAAATGGCGGCAATGGTCAGGGAGATGCGCGCCCCGTAGATGATACGGCTGAGCATATCCCGCCCCAGCTTGTCCGTACCCAGCGGATGGTTCCAGGTGCCTCCCTCCAGCCAGGCGGGAGGTTGGAGCCGCTCCAAGATGTTGCCCTTGAATGGGTCATGGGGCGCTACCTGGTCGGCGAAAACTGCCGGGGTCACCAACACAAACAGCAATACCGCCAGCGAAAGCAGAGGATAGCGGCGCGCCCAGATTAAACCGCGCCGGACGCGCCCGCCGATAGCTCTTGAGGACTCAGGCACAGCTTGGGCTATATTCGCCATTTTGCCCTCCCGTCATTGGCTTGATTGGCAACCCGCCGCTCCCATTAGGAAGTGTAGCGGATTCGGGGGTCGAGGTAGGCGTAAAGTATATCCACCAACAGGTTGCTCGCGATATAGACAACGCCGAAAAACAGCACCACGCTTTGTACTACCTGGAAATCCCGGGCGCGCAGGGCGTCAATCGCCAGCAATCCCACGCCGGGCCAGGCGAACACCGTTTCTATCACGACAGAGCCGGTCAGGAAACCGCCGAGGATGAAGCCGAAATAGGTCAGGGGCGCGATGGCGGCGTTGCGCAGGCAGTGTTTCCATATTACTTTCCAGTCGGGTATTCCCTTGATGCGGGCCAGCTTGACGTACTCGCTGTCCAACACCTCCAGCATGGAAGAGCGGGTCAGCCGCATCACCGCCGCTACCTGGAACCAACCCAGGGCAAAGGCTGGCATAATGAGGCTGGTAAAGCCCTCCCGCCCGGAAGCGGGCAGCCAGTTCAAGGTTACGGCAAAAATCCAGATGAGGATGATGCCAACCCAGAAGGAGGGCGCCGCCTGGCCCAGCAGGGCGACCACCTTGCCGGCGTAGTCAATGCCGGTATCCTTCTTGACCGCCACCAGCACCCCCAGGGGCAGGGCCAGCAGGGCCGCCACTACCAGCGACAGGGCCGACAGTTGCAGGGTAGCGGGCAGGCGGGCAAATATCAGGTCGCGGGTGGACCGGCCGGGCCACTTGATGGATACCCCGAAATCTCCTTTGAGTACATTGCCCAGATAGACCAGGTATTGAATGTGCAAGGGCTTGTCCAGTCCCCACAACTCGGCGGTCTGGATGAAGTCCTGCTCCGTTGCGTCCTCGGGCAACAGGACGTCCATCGGGTTGCCCGAGATACGAGCCAGGGAAAAGACGATGATGCTCATGGCAAACAGGGCCAGGAGAGCGTGAAACAGGCGAACCACGATGTAACGCTGCATTCCCAACCTCCCGGGGGCTTCGCGGGTCTGCTAACTTAAAGTCCTGGCCGCTTCGAGAACCGTTGGATGTAGATAGTGCGCCCCAACGTCATGTCTATACTTTGGCATGAGGCGCACGAGATTAACCTGGCATTAGCTTTTCTGCCTATTGGGGAACGGTCTCGATGTACTCCAGGTGGGTGTAGAAACCGCTGATGAACCCGGGGAAAACGTAGCTCTTGATGAACTTGGGATTGATGGCGATGTCGGGGGCCACGTCGAACATGGGAAGGGTGCAGATATTGTCGTAGCAGAAGTCCCCAACTTCCCGCATAATCCTGATCCGGTCATCCCGTTCCACGGTCATGTTCAACTCTTCAATCTTGGCGTCGATAAACGGGTCTGCGAAGGAGTGGACCGAACCGCAGGTGCAGAACAGGGTTTCCAAGTGATAGACGGTATAGCTGTAAGTGGCGGAAGCGGATATGGTGTTGTGGATTTCCCGCGCCCGCCGCTGGGAACGGATTTTGCTGCCCTCGATATTGGCCAGCTTGGGTTTCAGCCCGATGGCTTCAAAGTCCAAGGCGATCGCTTGGCCTATATCAATGACCTCGGGGAGAGCTGCGTTGGAGGCCAGGGCCAGGGTGAACTCAAAGCCGTCGGTGAAACCGGCCTCAGCCAGCAACTGTTTGGCCGCTTCCGGGTCATAACCGTACACTTCGTCCCACCGCTCGGCCCACTCCGGATTTCTCAGTCCGGGCCAGACCAACTCGTCCAGAGCGGTATATTTGACGTAAGAAGGTATTTCCACCTTGGCGCCGGGCAAGAGAGCCTGAGCGATGGCTTCCCGGTTCACCGCCTTGGCCATTGCCTGCCGCACCTCTTTAATCAGCATGGGATTGTCCGGGTCCAGGGTGTCCGGCTCGGTATGGTAGTTGCCCCAGAAGGTCCAGTGGTGCTGAATTCCGGGGAATATACCGGAAACGAACTGCATACCGCGCTCGTTTACGTCTTCGCGGATGGACCGCTCAATGACGGCCAGGTGCACCTGTTCGGTCAGCAGGGCAGCCAGACGAGTCTGGCTTTCGTCAACGGAGCGGAACTCCAACTGGTGGTACTGGGGAACCACGCGCCAGTGTTCGTCAACGGCGTCATACGAAACATGGGAGCCTTCCACCCGCTCCACGTAGGTCAAGGGGCCGGTGCCGACTATCTTCTCGCCCATGCCTTCGTCACCGACAGCATCCCAGCGGGCCTTGCTTTCCATTGGAAAATTCCGGCGCTTGCCGAGGTTAAACAGGGCTTCCGGCAGCACAATGCCCAAGTGTATTACCACCTGGTGGTCGTCAACTATCTCGATTACTTCCTCGGCGCGCTGGGTGATAGCGGCTTCGTCGTCACCCTTCTTCACGCCCATAATCTTGCGCCAGGTGCTGATGCCGCTGGGCTTGGCGGTGGGCTGGGCGATGAGCCACATGGAATGGCGCACGTCCTCGGCGGTAAACTCGCCGTAGCCGTCCTGCCACTGGACGTCCTCCCGAAGATTGAAAGTCCAGTCCTTACCGTTGGGCGCCATTTCCCAGGAGGTTGCCAACTCTGAGGTGTATTCACCGGTCGCGTTGTCAATTCCGACCAGGTATTCGAGGATAGGCCATTTGTCCAGGAACCCGCCGATGTTTACCTTGTAGCTGTAGTTGGAATCCCAGGACTGGCCGCCTACTGCGATTGCCACCTTGTCCAGGCGGGCCGCTACCGGCGCCTCGACGGCCGGTACCGGTATGGCGGTAGGGGGCACATTCTGCTGAGCCGTTATCGCGGGCATCGCGGGCTGGGCCGGCTCCGACTTCGGTTCAGACATGGAGCTTTCCTGCTTGGCTGGCGCCGCCGGTTCACTGGGTTGCGACTGGGGTTCCGCCATTTGCTGCTGTTGCTGCGCCGCCGGCTGAGCGGGCTGGGCCGGCTCGCTGGCCGGCGCAGCCACCGGCTCCGGCGCTGCGGCGCCGCAGGCAACAATCAGGGTCAGGGCCAATGCCGCTGCAAGGGTCAGGAGCATTCTTGTGTTGCCAAGCCAATGTTTGGTCATAACCTACCTCCCAATCAGTCCCCAAGAAATAGTGCTTTCCGAAAATAATGACCGGCTCCGGGTCTCGCCCCGGCAATTCCGGCTGCCCAGAAATAGGGCAAATATGCGCGTTTCCCACAGCAGGAACGCTGAATTTGCGAAAGTATAGTATTGCATCAGGGCATTGTCAACGAAAATAGCGCATATTGGCATCTGCATAGAGGTAAAAGAAGGAGCAGGTTTCAAACCTGCTCCTAGACTCGTCAATGTCCATTAGCCTGGCCGGAGGCCAACCGGGAAAGCTAACCTTGAATATCCTCCGCCGGAGTCACCTGCAAGGTAATCATAAAGCCGTCGGGGTAGGTGGTGGTGTGGCCGTGGCCGGTGGTGTCCTCAATCAGCCGGACGTCGCCAGGACCGAATTCGTGGGAAGTGCCGTCACTCAGGCCGATAATCGTCCGGCCGACCAGCCCGACTTGCCAGCGGCGGCGGGGCGCGGGATGGTAGTCGGAAAAAAGCCCCGGTTCCCGCTCGGAGACGCTGAAGTTCATCTGCGCTCCTTCCAGCTTAATCTCTTTTACGGCATCCGCCGCTAGCTCCTCAATGTGACTCTCGCCGTCGTCGCCGGTGAACAACCTGTAAACTCCCATTATATTCACTCCTAGTTATTGGTTTATTGGCAGACGAGGGCAGTTTAGCATAAGCCGGGCGGTCGCCCAAGTTTCCCCGCTGCTTGGTAACTGTTCAGTCTTGAGGGCCTTCTTACCCTGGGGAATCCCCTCAAGACTGAACAGTTACGCTACTTGGTATTGCCAGTCGTGTAGGGGCGGGTTTCAACCATTGGTTCCAACTGATTGGTCATTAGAAACTAATGAATCGTCTTACAAGCGTCTTGCTCGTCGGGTGACCTTTCCTCTTATTTACGCATATATGACCCACGAAAATAACACAAAGAAGCACGAAGGGTTAATCAGGGTATAGCTTCGTGCTTCTTCGTGTTATTTTCGTGGAACGAAGGCGGCGGCGCCTAGAGGCCGGCGGTCACCGCCGAGGAACGCATTGTCTGGAGGTAGTCCACGCTGGCGGTCTGCAACAGGGTGCCCACGTTGCCGTGGAAATACTGAACACCCAAGCCCAGGTATTTGGGAACCAGATTGTCCGGGCAGCTTACGCCGGCGATGCGGCCGGCGCCGGTGATGATTTGCACACCCCGCTCCATCTGTTCCTGTACCTCCGGGTGGGTCTGCTGGCCGGGGTAGCCCATAGATTGAGACAGGTCGCCGGAGCCGATGAAGAAAACATCCACGCCTTCCACTGTGACCAGCTCTTCCAGGTTGTTAATGGCCTCCACCTCTTCCAACATCAGGCAGACCAGGGTGTTGCGGTTGGCTTCCTTGACATAATCGCCGGTGGCGCCGGAAAACCCGTAGCCGGCGGGGCGGCTGCGGCTGAAGATGCCCCGGTGTCCTTCGGGATAGTACTTTACCGCATCGACGGCGGCGCGGGCCTCCCCGGCAGTGTTGACGTGGGGCACCTGTACGCCCCAGGCCCCTCGATCCAGGAAGGGGGCAATGATTTCAGGCTTGTTGCCCACAGGCCGGACAATAGGAGCGATGCCGCTCAATTCGGCGGCGCGCACCAGGTCTTCCGAGTTATCTACGGTTATGGAGCCATGCTCGTTGTCAATCAGCACCCAGTCAAAACCCAGGCAACCCAGCATCTCCACCACCGGGGCGGATGGGAAGGTAATCATCACGCCGAAGACTGCCTTCCCCGATTCCAGCTTCTGTTTAAGGGTATTTTCCAGCATGACCGCTCCCCTCCGGCGCGGGCTGCGCGGCGCCGTTTGCATGCCTCATAATGGAATCTCCGGAACCGGGTAGCCGGTACAGGGCTAACACGTAGCGGCGCAGGACGGTTCCGGCGGTGATGCCGGCGAAGGTTCCCAGCGTACTCGTTATTCCGCCGGCCAAGACGGCTAGTTCCACGGAAGTCATACCTTGACCGTCCACGCTGTCCATCTGGACGATGGCAAAAGCCACGCCCAAGCTGCACCCGATTATCAAGGATACGACGGCGCCCAGAATCAGCCCTCTATACTTATCCCAGACCCCGGCGCCGAGAGACCAGATGACCGATTCGGCGATGACGACTACAAAGATGCCGGTCAGCAGTCCAATAACGGCCCAGCCCACGGCTTCACCCATCAGGTCGGGGGGCATATGTCGGGGGTTAGGCTCGATGTAGAGGACAAGCAGGCCCAACTTGGCTGCGACCGGGACAACAACAAGGGAGCCGATTGCCACCGCCAGGGTCAGAACAGTTGCCAGGATTCGGTTCTCGCTAAAGTTCATTCGACGCTCCACCGGAGAGGATTGAGCGGGCTGCTTGCCCATCCCAGGTATCCCCCTGCGATTAAGGACTGTGAAGGATTGCATCTACAGTAAGCATATTAGGAATAATGGGCCACGTCAATTATTTTCCAGCATAATGTTAGGACTTGGCCGGGCAAGATTTTGGGCAACGCCGGGGAAGAACGACGAGGTAAAGGCCCTTTTCTATTGACATAGCCGGCAGCAGTGTATATATTCCTGTGAACTACTATTTCGTGTATTTCGTGGGTGGTATCTTACACAGTTATATCAGGTATTGGCTCGGACGGCCCAAATTTCACGAAACTTGAACTTGAGGAGGTGGTTTGTACGGTAATTGAACTCCCCGAATAGTCCCCTGATAGCAATCGTAGCTGATCAAGGAGAGCAAGGACACCAAAATAATGGGAGGATTATAGAAATGTCCTACTATTGGTTGAGGAGACCCAAGGCTTTCCTGTATGCGCCGATAATCGCCGTTCTGCTGTTGGCCGCGTCTGCCTGTGGCGCAGCTGCTACGGCGACGCCGGTACCCACGACGCCGCCTACTGAGGCTCCGGTAGTGATGGCCGAACCGACGGCAATGCCCGAGCCTATGGAAAAGCCCGCCGATGAGATGATGGCCGGCGCCAGGCACGCGCCGGCTTTTGCCGATTATTGGAAGCCGGACACGGACTTCTACGGCGAGCCGGTTTACGGCGGTACGCTCCGGATAAACTACGAGGACCCCCTGGAGCACGCCAATACCTGGGGCGCCTCTACCGGGGCCGCCACCCGTTATCGCGGCACCACCATGAACCGGATTGTCTCGGACAACCCCTACGACAACACGGAGATAATCCCCGATTTGGCCAAGGGCTGGACCCTGGATGAGGGCGTCACCGGCGCCACCTTCTACTTCCACGACAATATCACCTGGCACAACGGAGAGCCCTTCGTCTGCGAGGATGCCCGGTTCACTTTCGAGACCTGGGTTACCGGTAACGGCATCACCGCCAGCGCGAACAAGGCCAACTTCAGCTTCATTGACCTGGACAAGACCAGTTGCATTGACGACCTGACCCTGCACATCGGCTACTTGGGGCCGACCGCCCCGGGCTTGCTGGCCCTTACCCGCTCCAACGCCCTAATGTTCAACAAGAAGTGGTTCCTGGAAGGTGGGGAAGATGCCATGTTCCAGGACGTTTCCGTAGGCACCGGCCCCTATATTTGGCGTGAAGGGCAGAGCGTCGGCATCGACGAGCAGCATTTCGACAAGAACCCCAATTACTTCAAGGGTGGAGGTGGAGTGCTGCCCTATGTGGATGAGTTGGTAGTCTTTGGCATCCTGGATGAGACGGCCCAGCAGGCCACCATGCTGGCCCACCAGACCGACTGGCACTGGGTACGCAACTTCGGCCAGTACCGGGAGTACGTGGAACACGACCAGATAATGACCGTCATCCGGGCCACCCGCGGCCACTTCCAGGTTTGGCTCAACGTCCGCGAAGCGCCCTGGGACAACGTGAAAGTCCGCCAGGCCGTTTTCATGGGAATGGACCGGCAGGCCGGCATCCAGGTGTTGCAGGACGGCTACGGCTCTGAGGGATTCCTAATGGTTCCCGGCAGCGCCTGGGCCCTGACCGAGGAACAGGGCTGCGCCGTACCCGGCTGGTGCGCCCCCGATGACATGGAGGCCCAGCGCGCGGAGGCCATACAGATTCTGAAGGAAGAAGGCTTCGACTTTGACAAGACTTACCTGTTCACGGTGCAGGCCGATTCCCAGGTTGTGGCCCGCTCCACCTTCGCTCAGGAGCAACTGCGGCTCCTGGGTATCAAGACCGACTTCAACCAGGTGGAAATTGTTGCCATAGGGCAGATGCGAACCCAGGGTACCTGGATTGACATCATGCCCGGCAATGCCACCATGCCCACCGACGACCCGGCCCTGGGAATGGGCTACTACTTCCGGTGCGATTCCACCGCCAATTACTGGACGCCTGGAACGGATTGCGACCAGGAAATGGAAACCTTGCTGGACCAGGCGCTGAGCGAGGCCGATCCGGTCGCTCGGAAGGCAATCTCCGACAAGATGCAGTTGAAGGCGATGCGCGAGTACTGGAAGTTCCCCCTGTACTGGGAGCAGGAAGCCGTGGCCTTCTGGCCTGAGGTCCGGGGCTACGTCCATCACCCGCAGCCTTCCGGGTCTCACACCCAGTACGAGCAAATGTGGATTGATCCGGCCCACAAGGACGACAGAGGCAATGCTGGTCAGACCTCTGGCGCGCCCGGGGGAATCTAGGCTCCCGGCACCGGGGCTGTGACTAAGTGACATTCTACGTAGGCCACTCACCCGACGGTGGGTGGCCTACGTTGTATCAGTGGCTCGCATAACGATGGTGAATCGGGCAGGGCAGTCCGGTTAAGAGTTACGCAGTTGGCAAGAAACTGTCATTCTGAACGGAGTGAAGAATCTAAAAATGACTTGGGGAAGGGCCATTGGAAATAGTGTCAACACGCCCTAGTAGTCCAACAGCTTTGAATTGATACATAGGATGTTGTAAAGTTGTGGGTATAGGTCAAAAGGCAAGGTGATGTTGGGAGGATGAGGATGCCAGCCAAGAAGTACCGGGTCAAGCTGAGTGGGGAGGAGCAGGCGGAACTGAAGGGGATGGTGTCTCGGGGACGGGGGGCGGCGTACAAGCAGACCCACGCTCGGATTCTGCTGCTTGTCGATGAAGCTCAAGAGGGCGGGGCGATGAAGGACGAGGATATAGCCCGGGCCCTGAAGATAGGCAGTGCCACGGTGGAACGGGTGCGCCGCCGCTGTGTCGAGGAGGGAGTAGAGGCTGCTCTGGGCCGCAGGCCGCAGGTCAACCGCCGTCCGAGAAAGCTGGACGGCGAGAGTGAGGCCCACTTGGTGGCCATGGCCTGCTCCCAGCCGCCGGAGGGCCGGGCTGGCTGGACGCTGCAACTGCTGGCGGACCGACTGGCGGAGTGGGAGATAGTGGACACCATCAGCGCCGAAACGGTGCGCCAGACCCTGAAAAAAACCAACTCAAGCCCTGGCTGAAGGAGTGCTGGTGCATCCCGCCCAAGGCCAACGCCGAGTTCGTCTGCGCCATGGAGGACGTGCTGGAGGTCTACCATCGCCGGTATGGCGACAACGAGGTTCTGGTGTGCCTGGACGAGACCAGCAAACAGCAGGTGAAGGAGACCCGCACTCCCCTCCCACTGCGTCCCGGCGTTGCCATGGCCTACGACTGCGAATACGAGCGCAACGGAGTGAGCAACCTGTTCATGCTGTTCGCGCCCTTGGAGGGGTGGCGCCGGGTGGAGGTGACGGACCGGCGCACCAAGTTGGATTGGGCCCGGGTGGTGCGGCAACTGGTGGACGTGGACTACCCAGACAGGGACCGGATAGTCTTGGTGATGGACAATCTGAACACCCACCATCCGTCATCCCTGTACGAGGCATTTGAGCCTGCGGAGGCGCGGCGCATAGCGGAACGGCTGGAAATCCACTACACGCCCAAGCACGGCAGTTGGCTGGATATGGCCGAGATAGAGCTTGCAGTGCTGGCGAGGCAGTGCTTGGACCGCCGGATTCCTGATCAAGAGACGCTGAGGAAAGAGACCTGGGCCTGGGAGAGCCAGCGCAACCGCGACAGGGTCCGTGCCGACTGGCGTTTCACTACCGAGGACGCCCGTATCAAGCTCAAGTCCCTCTATCCCTCAATTCAATACTGATGACCTACTAGTGGTTGGACAGCTTTGCAATGATGACTTGACCTGCCCAACCCGTCGTTCCCGCGAAGGCGGGAACCTCTGCGCCTTGAGGTCGAGATTCCTGCCTTCGCAGGAATGACGAATTAGCGAATTAACCATTATTACAAATATGTTGCAATACTTGTTTCTTGCCGGGACAAATCTTGGGTGGTGGCGGAGGAAAAGGACAATTAAACGCTGGTTCCTATTGACAGAGGCGGCAGCAGTGTATATATTTCTGTGAACTACAATTTCGCGGGCGGATTTGCACGTAGTTTTACCAAGTTTTAATTCGGACGGTCCAAATTTCACGAAACCTGAATGTTAGGAGGTGGGTTGCACGGCAATTGATTTTCGGGTGGTTCCCTGATAGCAATTTTCGCTGATCAGCAGTTAGAGTCACAAGAATAGGTGGAGGATTTCAGAAATGTTCTACCAATGGTTAAAGAGACCCAAGGCTTTGTTCTACATTCCGGCGCTGTTGGTGCTGGCGCTGGCCGCCGTGGCCTGTGGCGCGGCTGCTACTGCGACGCCGGTGCCCACTGCAGTGCCTACCGAGGCCCCGATGGTGATGGCCGAACCTACTGCCATGCCTGAGGCGATGGCCGAGCCCGCTGAGGACATGATGGCCGGCGCCAGGCACGCCCCGGCCTTTGCCGAATACTGGAAACCGGACACGGATTTCTACGGCGACCCGGTTTACGGCGGCACACTCCGCATCAATTACGAGGACCCCCTGGAACACGCCAATACCTGGGGCGCCTCCACCGGGGCCGCCACCCGGCAGCGCGGTGCCGTTCATAACCGGATTGTCTCGGACAGCCCCTACGACAATACCATGATAATCCCCGATTTGGCCAAGGGCTGGACGCTGGACGAGGGCGTTACGGGCGCCACCTTCTACTTCCACGACAATATCACCTGGCACAACGGAGAGCCTTTCGTCTGTGAGGATGCCCGGTTCACCTTCGAGACCTGGATTACCGGTAACGGCATCACTGCCAGCTCGAACAAGGCCACCTTCGTCTTCATTGACCTGGACAATACCAGTTGCATCGACGACCTGACCTTGCATATAGGCTATACTGGGCCAACCGCCCCAGCCTTGCTGGCCCTCACTCGCTCCACCGCCCTAATGTTCAACAAGAAGTGGTTCCTTGAGGGTGGCGAGGACGCCATGTTCCAGGACCTTTCGGTGGGCACCGGTCCTTACGTTTGGCGTGAAGGGCAGAGCGTCGGCATTGACGAGCAGCAGTTTGACAAGAACCCCAACTACTTCAAGGGTGGTGGTGGAGTGCTGCCCTATGTGGATGAGGTGGTACTCTTTGGCATCCTGGATGAGACGGCCCAGCAGGCCACCATGCTGGCCCACCAGACCGACTGGCACTGGGTGCGTAATTTCGGCCAGTATCGTGAGTACGTGGACCACGACCAGATAATGACCGTCATCCGGGCGACCCGGGGCCACCACGAGATTTGGCTAAACAAACGCAAGGCCCCCTGGGACAACGTGAAGGTCCGCCAGGCCGTTTTCATGGGAATGGACCGGCAGGCCGGCATCCAGGTGTTGCAGGACGGCTACGGCTCTGAAGGGTTCTTAATGGTCCCCGGCGGCGCCTGGGCCTTGACCCAGGAACAGGGCTGCGCCGTACCCGGCTGGTGCACCCCCGAGGGCGGCCCCGCCGCCATGGAGGCGCAGCGGGCAGAAGCGATTCAGATTCTGAAGGAAGAAGGCTTCGATTTCGACAAGACCTACCTCTTTACCGTAGAGAGCGATGCCCAGGTAGCCGCCCGGGCCACCTTCGTTCAGGAGCAGTTGCGCTTGCTGGGCATCGAGACCGACTTCGACCAGGTAGAGACCGTTGCGTACCGGCAACAGGAGGCCAGCGGAACCTGGGGTGACATCCTTCCCGGCAACGCCACCATGCCCACCGACGACCCGGCCTTGGGCATGGGCGGATATTTCCGGTGCGATTCGACCGGTAATAACTGGACGCCGGGTTCGGACTGCGACCCGGAGATGGAAACCCTGCTGGACCAGGCCCTCAGCGAGGCCGACCCGGTCAAGCGGAGGGAAATCTCGGACAAGATACAGTTGAAGGCCATGCGCGAGTACTGGAAGTTCCCCCTGTACTGGGAGCAGGAGGCCGTGTCCTTCTGGCCTGAGGTCCGGGGCTACTTCCATCACCCGCAGCCGGCGGGCGCTCACACCCAATACGAGCAAATGTGGATTGACCCGGCCCACAAGGACGACACGGGCAATGCCGGTCAGACCAGCGGTGTGCCAGGGGGCGTTTAGCCTCCCCAGGCATAGGGGTGTGGGTATGTGACATTACGCGTAGGCCATTTACCGCGCCGGTGGGTGGCCTACGTTGTATCCGGCGACTCCAGAAGCTAGGAAGAAGGCAGTCCGATTCTCCGGGAAAAGGGAAGCAGGAAGGCAAATCAAGGTTTCGGGCGCACCCAATACCCAATAATTGAAACCGGCCGAGAAAGTTCGGCGTATAATCAAACAACATTGGCCCGGGCTGGTCGCTATTCTTGATGGGATGATCGCGGGCAAACATCCGGGGAGGTGTAGTCAATGAGGACTTATCTAGTCAAGCGTCTGCTTCTCTTTATTCCCACCGCCTTTGGCGTTTCCGTGTTCATCTTTGTGATGCTTCACTCCATCCCGGGTGACTACGCCACGGTCCTGTTCCTGGGAAACGAGGAGGACGTGGTTCAGGCGACACCGGAGCAAATCGAGGCGGTCCGGGAGAAGCTGGGCCTCAAAGGGTCCCTGCCCGAGCAATACGGCCGGTGGATTACCGACTTTTTCAAGGGCGACTTTGGAACCTCCTGGAACAACCGGAAACCGGTTTTGGACCGGATGGCCCCCCGGATTGTCCTGAGTATCGAGTTGGGCACCCTTGCGGTCATCCTGGCTTGTGTTACGGGCACAGTTTGCGGCGTCATCGCCGCGGTGCGTCAGGATACGTGGGTGGACTATGCCCTGCGGGGCTTCAGCATGGCCCTCCAGGCGATGCCCAGCTTCTGGCTGGCCCTGATGGTCATAATGGGACTGGTTATAATTTTCGGCTGGAAACCATCGATCGAGTATCGCCATATCTGGGTTGACCCGATGCGCAACCTCTCCGTGCTGCTGCTGCCGGCCTTCCTGGTGGGGCTGCGCAGTTCGGCGGAGATTCTGCGGATGACCCGTTCCTCCGTTTTGGAGGTGCTGCGGGAGGACTTCGTGCGGACTGCCGAGGCCAAGGGTCTCAACCGTTCCCGGGTCCTAGGCCAGCATGTGCTGCGCAATGCCCTGCTTCCGGTAACCACGCTGGCCGGATTTGAGATTGTGTTCGCGATGAGCGGATCGGTAATCATCGAGTCGGTGTTCAACCTGCACGGCATCGGTAAGCTCTTCATTCAGGCCGTAGGCTCCCGCGATTACCCGGTAGTCCAGGCCATCGTTATGTTCGTGGCCATGGTGGTGCTCCTAGCCAACTTGGCAGTGGACGTGCTCTACGCTTGGCTGGACCCCAGAATCCGCTACACGTAGACACCTAATCCCAAGCGCAACGGGGGTGGAGCGGGATACGCAGTGGCCGCTCGCTCCCCCCATTGAGAGCTTCGCTACCCTTCGAGTACAGGTATTTGGCAGCTTTCGGTCGTAGCATCCGGCATTATTGCCAGGGGGAAATGAAATGGTTACTCCACGCGAGACTACCAGCGCTGAAACGATCCGAGAGAATTTGATTACCGCGGAGCCGCCCCGTCGGCCCGGTTTCTTCAAATACGCGGTCTATTACTTCCGGACCAAGTTTCTTGGTACTGTGGGCCTGTGCATCGTGGTGGTGATGATACTGACGGCCTTCTTTGCCGACCTGATTGCCCCCTTCACCTACCAGGAACAGAACTATACGGCGGTACTGCACGCTCCCAGCTTCAGTTTCCTGTTCGGCACCGACAACTTCGGACGGGACATCTTTTCCCGGGTGGTGCATGGCGCCAGGATATCCATGCTGGTGGGCTTTCTGGCGGTGACAGTGGGCACTGGTATCGGCGCGATTATCGGCTTGGCCTCCGGTTTCTTTATGGGCCGGGTTGACGCCTTTGTGCAGCGGATTGTGGATATGTGGATGTCCTTCCCCGACTTGATTCTCGCGCTCACCATCGTGGCGGTGTTCGGAAATACGATGCCCAACGTAATTCTGGCGATTGCCATGACCATTTTGCCCCGGGGCGTCCGGGTAATCCGTTCCTCCACCATAGCCATCCGGGAAATGGACTACACCCTGGCCGCCCGTTCGATCGGCGCCTCCGACTTACGGACGATGCTACGCCATATTATGCCTAATACGGTGGCGCCCTTCCTGATTATCATGTCCTCCATGTTCGGCACCGCCATCCTCACCGAGGCGGGGCTGAGCTATTTGGGATTGGGCATCTCCGAACCTACCCCGTCCTGGGGCAGGATGCTCACCGGCCAGGCGGCCCAATACGCGCCGTCGGCCCCCTGGATACTGGCCTTCCCGGGCTTTTTCATCACCATAACGGTGATGGGATTCGCCTTCTTTGGCGACGCTCTGCGAGACCTGTTTGACCCGAGGCAGCGGGGCCTTTAGGCAGCTTGTGGCAATTCCTTGCATAACTCCGGCTTTCATTAGAATCTCCCCCAGCCTTGGGGGAGATTCTAATTTTTTCGCAGTATCCATATTGGGAAACTGACCGGATAAGTATTCAATTCCGGCCCGGGGAGAGTTCACAAGTTGGAGGATACCTTCGCACAGCTATACAGTGTTGGTGGTGACTAACGGAAAGTCGGGCAGCGACCGGCGGTCGAGAGTAGCGTTGCCTGGTTGTATTCAATATAATCAACCGGCAATCAATCCTTTTCGTTTCGGGAGGTTTAGGTGCGCAGTATAGATATTCATGCCCATGTAACCCCACAGTCCTTTATCCAGGCAATGCGGGAAGGCAAAGAATGGCACGGCCTGGAACCCCGCCCGCTGGATGTTATGCCTCAGTTGATGTGGACGCCGGAGCAGCGTATCCAGGATATGAACTCCCTGGGTGTGGATGTGCAGGTAGCTTCCACCGGCGCCCAGTTCTATTTCTGTGACCGGGACGCCCAGACCATCGCCGGAATGCACCGGGAGTGTAACGATGAGGTGCACCAGATGACCCTGGACTACCCGGAGCGGTTCCGCGGCTTCGCCCAGATTCCGATGCAGGACGTAAACCTGGCAATCGCCGAACTGGACCGCTCGGTTAACCAACTGGGTATGCTGGGCGCGATGATTGACGATAAGGTCAATGGCAAGACCTTTGACGAACCGGAATTCCTGCCCCTTTGGAAGGCCGCCGAACAGATGGGCGCCGTTATCTTTATCCATCAGGGCGGCGGTACCCTGGTGCGGCCCCGCTCCAACAATTATCACCTTCCCAACTCGATAGGCAACCTGGTGGACCGGGCGGTTACTTTTGCCTCTTTCGTAATGGGTGGCGTGATGGACGCCTGCCCAGACCTGAAAATCTGCCTGGCCCACGGCGGCGGCTATGCCTGCTACGGCGTGGGCCGGATGGACCGCAGTTGGGACGTGGGACGGCTGCCCCAAATCCCGCAGCCGCCCAGCGCCTACCTGAGCCGGTTTTACTATGACTGCCTGACCCACAGCGAAACGGCCCTGCGGATGCTGATTGACATGGCCGGAATCGACAAGGTGGTGTTCGGCACCGACTGGCCCTTTGACATGGCGATAGACTGGCCGGTTTCCTGGGTGCTGAGCCTGGAAAGTCTGACCCAGGATGAGAAGGAAGCCATCCTTTGGAAGAACATGGAGAAGTTGTTGGGCGTTTCGAGCGACAGCTAATTCCTGGCGTTGCCCTGAGTCCTATATCCAAGTCCTGTAGTAGCCGGCAATTGCCGGCACACCGAAATTGAACTACCCAATCCGGAGGTATAAGTGCGCAGCATAGACATACACGCTCATCTGACGCCCCAGTGTTTCATCCGGGCCATGGGGGAAGGCCGGGAGTGGCACGGTGTCAAGCCCGGGGAAATGCGCGTCGGCCCCCGCAACTCCTGGACGCCGGAGCAGCGTATCGACGATATGAACTCCCTGGGCGTGGATGTTCACGTGGTCTCCACCTTTAGCTTTTACTACTACTACGACCGGGACGCCCAGGTCATTTCCGCCATGCACCGGGAGTGCAACGACGAAGTGAATCAGATGACCGTGGACTACCCCGACCGTTTCAAGGGCATGGCGATTATTCCGATGCAGGATGTAAACCTGGCTATCGCCGAACTGGACCGGTGTGTCAACGGAATGGGCTTCGTCGGCGCCATGATTGACGACCACGTTAACGGCAATACCTACGACGACCCGGAGTTTTTGCCCTTGTGGAAGGCGGCGGAAGAGATGGGCGCGGTGATGCTGGTGCACCAGCAGGGCGGCCAAACCCTGGTGCGCGACCGTAACCACCGCTATCACCTGCACAACACCATCGGCAACCTGGTGGACCGGGCGGTTACTTTTGCCTCCTTCGTCTTTGGTGGCGTGATGGACGCCTGCCCCGACCTGAAAGTCTGTCTGTGTCACGGCGGGGGCTACACCTGCTTCGGCGCCGGGCGGATGGACCGGGGCTGGCAGGTGCGCTCCGAGGCCCGGGTAAACATCAGCAAGCCGCCCAGCGCCTACCTGAACAAGTTCTACTATGATTGCCTGACCCACAGCGAACCGGCCCTGCGAATGCTGATTGATACCGTTGGCATAGACCAGGTGATTTTCGGCACCGACTGGCCGGCCGATATGGCGATTGACTGGCCCGTGTCCTGGATATTGGGCCTGGAAAGCCTGACTATGGGGGAAAAGGAAGCTATCCTCTACAAGAATATGGAGCGGCTGCTGGGCATCTAATAGGACGATTGCAAAGTCCCTTCGTGGTGAGCCGTTCGACAAGCTCACGAGAGCCTTGTGGAACTATCTAAGGCTGTAACGGTGACCCCTCGACAAGCTCAGGTCGAACGGAGGAGTAAGTGGTTTGGCGACTTTGCAATTGTCTTGAGGCATCTAGGCAGGAACGACGGTTGCGCCGGCAACTTTCCCGGGTACTCTGCCAAAAGGGTTTGTATTTTGGAGGAATGGCCGCGGCGCCCCGGCTGAAAAATCCGGTGAGGCTACAACCGGTGGGGGAACAACCTGGATATATCTGCCGGCCGCAGCGGTATTTGGAGACTCAAAATGACGGCCAAGCTCGCCTACAATTACCTGTCCGAAATCGATTACGCAAGCCTGGAATACGATCCTGACGTACCGGAGCCGCTGCCTGACGCTATGTATCAGTCCCCCTTATTGGTAGAACTACTTCACATATTGGCGGCGCGCTATG
The DNA here is from genome assembly GCA_965197655.1 of Dehalococcoidia bacterium. Classification (GTDB taxonomy): domain Bacteria; phylum Chloroflexota; class Dehalococcoidia; order Lucifugimonadales; family UBA3495; genus CATQHB01. The sequence goes on from OZ240220.1 coordinate 77,636, forward strand.
CCGGCAGCGGACGCAGCCCGGACAACTTTCTGGGCAGCAATACCATTCTCTGCTACGACCCGGCCAACCTAAACCGGCGGGTGTCCCCCGACTGCTATATGGCTCTTGGGGTTGACGTGCGTGCAATCCGCCGCCGCAAGCTCTACCTGCCTTGGGAAGTAGGGAAGTCCCCGGACTTCGTACTTGAAGTAGGGTCGGAAAGCACCGGACGGGAGGACGTGGGCCGGAAACGGGAAATCTACGCCCTGCTGGGAGTGCCGGAGTATTGGCGATTAGACATCACCGGCGGCGATTTCTACGGGGAGCCGCTGGTTGGGGAACAACTGGTTGACGGCCAGTACCAGAGGTTCCCCTTAACCACTGAACCCGACGGCATATTGAAGTCCTACAGTCCAACCCTGGACTTGTATATCTGCTGGCATGACGAGTGGTTCTACTTCTACGACCCGGCAAGCGGTAGTTACATCAGAAACTGGGCGGAGGCGGAAGCGGCTTTGCGGGATGCGCACGAATCCCGGCAAAGAGCCGAAGCGAGAATACGTCAACTGGAAGAAGAACTGCGGCGGCGCCGTGAGGAGAACTGAAGCATTTATTGCCGGCAACCCTGAAAAGATGACGCCGTGAGGTGGGGTTGTTATGGGGTTGTTCGAAAGTCTTTCTTGCCTGTGTGCCCCAAATTTCTGAATGTTGAAAATCAAGAAAGGATGCCAATGCGAAGCATAGACATTCACGCTCATTCAACACCTCAATGTTTCCAACGGACGGTGCTGGCCGGCAATGACTGGCACGGTATGACCTCCGCCGACGGTGAATTGTTCAATCCTCGCAACGCCTGGACGCCGGAGCAGCGCATCGCCGACATGGACTCCTTGGGGGTGGACATCCAGGTGGTTTCCACCAATGCCGGGTTTTACCAGTACGACGAGGACCCGGCGGTTACGACGGCCATCGCCAGGGACTGCAACGACGAAATCTACCAGATGACCCTGGACTATCCCGACCGACTGGCCGGCCTGGCCAATATACCGATGCAGGACGCCCACGCTGCCATCGCCGAACTGGACCGGGCGATTAACCAACTTGGCTTCAAAGGGGCGATGATTGGTGACCAGGTGAACGGCAAGACCTTTGACGAACCGGAGTTCCTGCCCATCTGGCAAGCGGCGGAGCAGATGGGCGCGCTAATTTTTATCCACCAGGGCGGCCAGACCATTGGCTCCGAGCGGCAGCCCCGTTATCACGTCCGCAACACTATCGGCAACCTGGCCGACCGGGTGGTCACCTTTGCCGCCTTTACCTTTGGCGGGGTGATGGACAAGTGCCCCGACCTGAAGGTCTGTCTGGCCCACGGCGGCGGCTACGCCTGTTTCGGCATTGGCCGGATGGACCGGGGCTGGCAGGTGCGTTCCGAGGCCCGGGTGAACATTAACCAACCGCCCAGCAACTACCTCGACAAGTTCTACTACGATTGCCTGACCCACAGCGAGCCGGCCTTGCGGATGCTCATAGACTCCGTGGGCATTGACCGGGTGGTGCTGGCCGGCCGATATGAAGATAGACTGGCCGGTGTCCTGGGTCATGGGCCTGGAAAGTCTGACCCTGGACGAAAAAGAAGCTATCCTCTGGAAGAACCTGGAGAATATGCTGGGGCTTTAACCCCCTGGCGCATTTACCGATAATAGTAATTACCAATATAGGAGCAGTTAATAAATGAGGTCTATTGACATCCACGCACACATCAGCCCCGAAGCCTACATTCGCGCGGTGGAAGCCGGCGAGGAGTGGTACGGCATAAGCGGCCTGTCCCACGAATTCCACCGGATGGTCCCCCGTACTATGTGGACGCCGGAACAGCGTCTTGACGACATGGATTCCCTGGGCGTGGACGTTCACGTCCTTTCCACCAACGCCGTTTTTTACTGCTATGACCGGGACGCCGCCACCGTCGCCGCAATGGACCGGGAATGCAACGACTATGTGTCCCAACTGACCAAAGACCACCCGGACCGCTTTGCCGGGCTGGCCAACCTGCCGATGCAGGACGTTGGCGCTGCCGCCGCCGAGTTGGAGCGGGCCATGACCCAGTTGGGGCTGAAAGGGGCGATGATTGACGACCAGGTCAACGGCAAGACCTACGACGACCCGGAGTTTTATCCGGTGTGGGAAGTGGCCGAGCAGACCGGCGCGGTCATCCTGATTCACCAGAGCCTGGAAACCGTGGTCAGCCCTCGGCTGAACCGCTACCACCTGCCTAATACCATCGGCAATTTGGCCGACCGGGCGATTACCTTTGCCTCCTTTGTTTTCGGCGGGGTGATGGACAAGTACCCCGACTTGCGGATTTGCCTGGCCCACGGCGGCGGCTATACCTGCTTCGGAGCCGGACGGATGGACCGGGGTTGGCAGGTACGCTCTGAGGCGCGGGTGAACATCAACCGCCCGCCGAGTTCCTACCTGAATCGTTTTTACTATGACTGTCTGACCCACAGTGAGCCGGCTTTGCGAATGCTCATTGATTCAGTGGGCGTGGATAAGGTGCTGTTCGGCACCGACTGGCCCTTCGATATGGCGATTGACTGGCCGGTGGCCTGGGTGCTGGGCCTGGAAAGCCTAACCCAAGAGGAGAAAGAAGCCATCCTGGGGAAGAACCTGGAGTCTCTGCTAGGTATCTAGTAGGCAGGAAGGCCCGTCCCCCCGACCTGTATCGTCATTCCGGCGAAAGCCGGAATCCAGGGGCTTCCGATTATGAAACAACCTTGCGTTTACATTCTCGCCAATAAGCGAAACGGCACCCTTTACATAGGGGTAACCTCCAACCTTGTCCAGCGCGTCTGGCAGCATAAGAATGACTTTGTACCAGGATTCAGCCGGCGTTACGGTACGCACGCCCTAGTCTGGTATGAAAGCCATGAAAGGATGGAGAACGCTATTGTCCGGGAAAAACGGCTCAAGGACTGGCGCCGGGCCTGGAAACTGGAGTTGATTGAGAAAGAAAACCCGCAGTGACGCGACTTGTATCCGGAACTTGCTTAAGGAAACAGCCTTCTGGATTCCGGCTTCCGCCGGAATGACGGTAAAGAGGATTGTGTCTAATGTAATTGGCCTGGGATGACAATGAAAAGCCCTTGCTAACCAATATAGGAGATGAGAATGCGCAGTATAGATATCCACGCCCATATTGCCCCGGCAGTGGCGGCTAACCTGTCCGAAGGGCAGGAGTGGCACGGTTTCACCCGTCAAGAGGCCGGCGGCCGCCAATTTCTGATCCGGGGTTCCAAGCGCCAATGGCTGCACCCCAAGTATTTGCTGACGCCGGAACAGCGCGTCGCTGAAATGGATTCCCTGGGGGTGGACGTTCATGTTCTTACCACTTGGGTCGGTATGTATAACTATGACCTGCCTGACGAGGTGGGCGCCGCTGCCTGCCGCGACTGCAACGACCATGTGGCAGAGCTAACCCGCAGCCATCCCCAGCGGTTTGCCGGCTTGGCTACCCTGCCGATGCAGGATGTCAACGCCGCCATCGCTGAGTTGGACCGGGCGATGAGCCAACTGGGCCTGAAGGGAGCGCAAATTAACGACCAGGTAAATGGCAAGACCCTGGACGCCCCGGATTTCCTTCCTTTTTGGCAGTCGGTAGAAGAGATGGGCGCTCTGATTTTCTTCCACCAGCAGGGGGACGACACGATAGTCGCGCCCCGGGATACCAAGGGCTACGCCATTGACAACTCTATCGGCAACCTGGCCGACCGGGCGGTGACTTTCGCCACCCTGGTATTCAGCGGGGTGCTGGACCGGTTCCCCGACTTGAAGGTGTGCTTGGCTCACGGCGGCGGGTTTGCCTGTTTCGGCGCCGGCCGGATGGACCGGGGCTGGCAAGTGCGCTCCGAGGCCCGCGCTCACGGCGCCGGGCTGCCGAGCAGCTACCTGAACAAGGTCTATTACGACTGCCTGACCCACAGCGAGGCGGTACTGCGCTATATGATTGATTCCGCCGGCATAGACCGCATCTTTCTGGGCAGCGACTGGCCTTATGATATGGGCATCGACTCCCCGGTCGAATGGGTCAACAGCCTGGAGAGTTTAACCCAGGATGAAAAGGAAGCCATCCTGTGGAAGAACCTGGAGCGGGTGCTGGGCATTTAGACCTGGGGCTCGCCCCGCTGGTCCTGAGCCTGTCGAAGGACCCACCGCCGGATAAGGGAGCTCGGTTCGATTATCTCATTGTGAGCGGGTCCGGTTGTTGACCAGGACTGTGGGATTGCCCGGGGAAGCAGGCAAATAATTTGGTGAACCCGTCAATTGCTGGTATTATGGGCGTATCCAATCCAGACCGGAAAAAGCTGAAACAGGAGGAAGTCAATGCTTGAAGACCAGATTAGGCTCAAGAACATTAACCACATCACCTACAACGTGAAGGACAAGGACGCTGCGCTCCTTTGGTACGAAGATGTTTTGGGGCTGAAGCAGATTCCCAAAATGGTCAACAGCGACCATCTCTACTGGCTGCAACTGCCCAGCGGCGCGATGGTTCACATAATCGAGAACGAGGGGGCCCCTTCCGCTCCGTCCCACCACACCGCCTTTGAGGTGGACGACATTGAGGCTTCCCGGGATTACTTTGTAGGCAAGGGAATCGAGACCACGGATATCCAGACCCGCAACGACGGACAGCGAGCCTTCTACATTAACGACCCGGACGGCAACCGGATTGAGCTTTGCACCATTTCCGGGTTTGGCGTACTGGTCTAAAACTCTGGCCCAGCCCAGCCGGGCCGATCGGGTAGCTACGAAAGCAGCCCAATTTAGGAGAAGAATAATGAAGCTGGTTTTCTTTGACGATTTCAAGCTGGGCGTAGTCAAGGGCGATGCGGTGGTGGACGTTTCCGCAGCCGTCAGCAGCGTCCCGCACACTTCGCCCCAGGACCTGATTAACCGGGTAATTGAGGGTTGGAGTGAGCATCAGGGTAATATCGAAGCCTTGGTCAACGCCGAAAGCGGCGTGGCCCTCAGTTCGGTCAAGCTCCGGCCGCCCCTGCCCAAGCCCTATTCCATCGTCTGCATGGCGGTCAACTATATGGAGGACGGCACCCGAGCCGAGCCGGCCCCGATTAACGCCTTCCTCAAGTCGCCCCACTGCATCGTCGGCCCCGACGATACAGTAGCGCTGCCCGACATTCCCGCCACCATCTTTGAGTTCGAGGCGGAGATGGCCTTCGTAATCGGCAAGCGGGCGGAAAACGTCAAGCCGGAAGACGCCTATGACTATATTTTCGGCTACCTTAACTTCATCGACGGGTCGGCGCGCGGCGTGCTGCCTCCCGGCAACACCTTCTACCAGATGAAGTCCCGGGCCACCTTCGCCCCCATCGGCCCTTATGTGGTAACCGCCGATGAGTTTACTAACCCGCTGAATCGTCAAGTAAGGCTGTCGGTCAACGGCGAACTCAAGCAGAACTACAACACCAGCGACATGGCCCACCAGATTCCCCGCATTATGGAATGGGTGACCTCCATCCACCCGCTGGAGCCGGGCGACATCGTAGCCGCCGGCACCAATCACCGGGGTCTCAGTTCCCTGATGGACGGCGACGTGCTTGACCTGGAAGTGGAGGGTCTGGGCAACCTCCACCTCAACTTCAAGGACGACCTGAAGCGCACCTGGTCCCGGGAAACCCGTCTTGACCGGATGGACCAGGGCTTGGAAGGAACCACCCCCCAGCTAACCGGCAAGTATTCCTAAAGCCGGGTTAACCTCCCGGTGTTTTCGACGCCGATAGCAAACTGGCCTCCGGGTTACCCGGAGGCCCATTTCTTTAGCGGAAAGCGCAAGCAGTCGTTGTGATACAATGCAGGCCACCGCATAGGGGAGAAATTATATGGCTACGTCAGACGACATCGCCACTGCACCGGCGAAAAAACGGAAGCGGGTCAGCCGGGTGGAAAGGTCCCGCCAGATTTGGGATGAAGTTGAACAGGCGGTTAGGGCAGTCGCCGTCCGCCGGGGCTGGCCCCACGAAAGTTTTGAAGACCTGGACCAGGTAGTGCAGCGTCTGGATAAGGAAAGCCCAAGCCCTTACCGGCAGTATTGGCTTGGACTCCACGCTTGTATGGTATTTCTGGACAGCGCCAACTATGACTGTATGGAAATGTCTGAGGTGAAGTCGTGGCAGCCGATGGCGGAAGAATACATCAAGGAGCTTGAAGCCCTTTAGCTGGTTCCAAGTTAGTCAGGAACGCCTTTGACGCCGGAAGAGCATATACTCGAATCACATGACTCATTGCTGACTGCTGAACGTCTGTACCGTGAAGGCCGGCCATTGCAGGGAGCGGAAATTATCTGGTGTTCAGTTAAGCACACCATCAATGCCATTGGTATGCGGCGCGGTTGGCGATTTGGTACTTATGGACAGAAGGTGAGCGTCATAAGATCCTTGGAAATGGACGGGCATCAAGGTTTGCAGCAACTCCTTGCCTTTGCTCGGCGTCTGCATACGGACTCCGACCACGGGGTCTTGAATGTTGAGGAGATAGAGGAGTACCGGTCAGCATCTATTATTTTGATGGAGCGGCTGCTACGAATTGCGGCGGAACGTGAGTAGCGGAGGTTGCAGGGATTCGTTTGGGGAAAATGGCGTCCCAGGCAGGATTCGAACCCGCGACCCGCTGCTTAGAAGGCAGCCGCTCTATCCACTGAGCTACTGGGACTGACTGTTGGCGCGTTTACGGGGTTGGTCGGATTGACAGCACAATATAATCTGGTTTACTAATCTTACGTAGCCTGCAATTGGGTGTCAAGACAAGCATGGATAGGATAAAATAGGAGCGTCCGGGGTTGCGGGCTTCAGCCAACCGCCGGTAATAATTGCTGAATGGGGATAGTTCTCAATGGTTCAAGATAGCCGCCCGGTAAGGGTGTTGGTAGCCAAGCCGGGTCTGGACGGCCACGACCGGGGAGCTAAAGTTATTGCTCGTGCCTTGCGCGACGCCGGAATGGAAGTAATCTACACCGGAATACGCCAGACGCCGCAAATGATTGTCCAGGCCGCCGTTCAAGAGGACGTGGAAGTTTTGGGCTTGAGCATCCTCTCCGGGGCGCACATGGAGTTGCTCCCGGAGATTATGAGCCTGCTGCGGGAACAGGATATGGACGATGTGATGGTGGTGCTGGGAGGCATAATCCCGGAAGAGGACCGGCAGCCTCTGGCCGAAATAGGGGTAAAAGCGGTCTTTGGCCCCGGCGCCGCCACTCAGGAGATTGTTGACTATATCCGCAACGGTTTGCGATGACCGGCAAGCGGCCGGCAGCGCCGCGCCCGGTGAAAGGGTTCTCTTGCCGTGACGCCGGCGTGGTTCTAATTTCTTCATGCTGCCCGCCGGCTTCCCAACTTTTGCCGTAAGGAATGTCCTCGTGCGGGAATCTCCTTCCGCTAATCTGGCCGCAAACCCGGTTTTCTTGAGTTTTCTTGATCATACCTACGCTTGACAGCAGCCTACATTATGCACTTATAATCATTCCCAATTTAACGGCTGAGGGTTGCTTAATAATCCCTTGACCTTACTTCTGCGGAGAGACCGGTTTGTCCTCCGCTGGCGTTCTTTGAAAAGTGATGCAATTTAATGTAGCGCAATTGTTGAAGGAACCTACCGGCTCCACCCGCAGTGTTGATTTGAGCCAGGAGCCGGAAGGCGGGAGACGGGTTGCCGAAGCCATTGGCGGCAGGTTGCAATTCCTGCGCACCCACCAGGGGCTGTTGGTTCGCGGCAATCTGGACTCAAAGGTAGTCTGGACTTGCAGCCGGTGCCTTAAAGAGTTCGTTGGCACGTCGGCGCTGGTGGTGGAGGAAGAGTTCTTTCCTCTGGTTGATGTCAATACCGGGCAGCGTATCGAGTTGCCGGATGATGCCGACGAGGCGGTTATAGACGCTAATCACGTCTTGGATTTGACCGAGGTGCTGCGCCAGTATGTAATTGCGGCGCAGCCGATTAAACCCCTCTGCCGGGTGGACTGTTCCGGGTTATGCCCGGAATGCGGGGTGGACCTTAATTCAGAAAAATGTACGTGCGGTGAAGATTTGCGGGACCCTCGCTGGGATACCCTGGCGGCTTTGCTGCACGAATCCGAAGTTTAAGGGGAATGTTGTAATGGGCGCACTGCCAAAAAAGAAGGTAACCCGAGCCAGGAGAGGTCGCCGGCTGACCTCCTATAAGCTGAAGCAGCTTCATCCCGCCTTGTGTCAAAGGTGTCGCACCGCTAAATTGCCCCACGCGGCCTGCCCCCAATGCGGTTATTACCGGGGAAGACAGGTAGTTGGGGTTGGAGTGTAATCCCTTTTGTTCAGGTTTCTGGCGTTGGGATAGCGGCGTCAAGCAGCGCCGCCCCGAAGGCAGCCAGCCGCCAGTATAAGCTAATTGCTTGAGACGGGCAATTTGGGTTGAGTGTGGAGGCGATTACGAATACGCAAAATAACAAAGGCTTTTCCTATGTCTTCCCGGGCCAGGGTTCGCAGAGCGTGGGTATGGGTCTGGAGCTTTTCCACACCTCTGCGGCAGCCAGGCAGGTATTTGAGGAAGCCGACGACAGTCTGGACTTTCCCCTTTCCAGGATAATCTTTGAGGGGCCTTCCCGAGAACTTCAGGACACCATGAATTCCCAGCCGGCTATTATGGTGGTCAGCATCGCCTGCTGGAAGGCTTGGGAAGAAATCTTGGGGGCCCAATCTCCCCGTCCGGTATCCGTTGCCGGCCACAGTTTGGGGGAATACACCTCGCTGGTGGTAGCCGGGGTTGTCAGCTTCCGGGATGGCATTAGACTGGTCCGGGAGCGGGGCCGGCTGATGCACGAGGCTGCCGAGGTTCAGCCCGGCGGAATGGCGGCGATTATCGGTCTGGACGAGTTCGCTTTTGAGCATATCTGCGCTGAGACCGGGGTGGAATTAGCCAACGTGAACAGCGACGACCAGGTGGTCATCAGCGGCGACAAGATTGCTGTAGCCCGCGCGATGGATTTGGCTGCGGCCCGGGGCGCCAAGAAGACCGTTCCGTTGAAGGTGAGCGGCGCTTTTCATTCTTCCCTGATGAGCTATGCGCAGGAAGGGTTAGTAGAGGTTCTGACCGGCTTGGAGTTGCGCGATCCGGAAGTGCCGATAATTGCCAACTCCCTCGCCACGCCGGTAACCACGGCAGCCCAGGTGCGTAGTGAGTTAGTCAGCGGCCTTTGCCACTGCGTTCAATGGAAGCAGTCCGTTCGCTATATGGTGGACGCCGGGGCTTCCCACTTTATGGAATTCGGCCCGGCCCGGGTCCTGTCCAGTTTAATCAAGCGCATTGACCGGGATGTGGAGGCTTTTACCTTGTCTGACCCGGAGTCAATACAGAAAGTCACTCAGGCAATTTAGAGATTAAGCGAAAACAGGATAGTAATACGCCGGCCCTTTGGTGATTATGCCCGAGGTATTGACCAACGACCCAAGACGGACAGCGCGGATGATGGCTCTCCAGGCCGGTTTCGCCGGGGATTTACGGGGGAGCTTTGAGGAGTCCGCCCTGGAATGGCTGGCCCAAGAAAATCCGTTGCGGCAGAAGGATAAAGCCGACATAATGGCCTTCTCCCAAACGCTGTTGTGCGGTGTTCAGGAAAAGCGGCAAGCCTTGGACGAGTTAATCCAGGTTTATGCTCCGGCTTGGCCGGTCCAGCACCTGTCGCCGGTTGACCGGAATATCCTGCGTATCGCTTTGTTCGAATTACTTCACTATACTAATACTCCCTCCAAAACTGCGATCAACGAGGCCGTGGAGTTGGCCAAAGTCTTCGGCAGCGAAAGCACCGCCCGGTTTGTCAATGGAGTGCTGGGGTCGGTGATGGCGGCCTTGTCCAGGGGAGAACTGAATCCGGATACACCTGTGTCGGAAGGGAGATGACCTTTTGGCCACCGTTAATGAACGCGTAAAGTTAATTGTGATAGATAAACTGGGACTGGATGAAGGCCAAGTGGAGGAAAGTTCTTCCTTCATTGACGACCTGAATGCCGACTCCCTGGACTTGGTAGAGTTGATTATGGCCTTTGAAGAGGAGTTCTCCACCGACGGTAACCCGGTGGAAATTTCTGACGAAGACGCCTCAAACATCCGAACGGTCGAGGACGCTATAACCTACCTGACCGAGCACGGCGTTGCCAACGAGTAGCCCCGGCAGTTACGCCGTTTTCCCATACTGACGCCGGCAATAGCCGCCGCCAGTGTCGGGTTGCCCGGCTAAACGGGTTGGTGGTCCGGCTTGTGTCGGATGGCCTCCTTCCGGCTGGTTGTGCAGTTTCCCGATTGGCAAGTCTCAAGAAGTGCGGCCTTGCTCCGGTTATATCCAATGCCCGGCAAAATTGCTTTGGGGGGTTGGGCTTGACCGGCGGCGCTGCCGAATCGGTGAGATATGCCGGCAAGGTACGTGAGATAGATGGATAGCCTGCAAGAAATAGCTCGTTTAGTCGCGCAATGTACCGACTGCGACCTACATCAGGGACGCAACAATGCCGTTCCCGGTGAGGGGGCTGCCGATGCCGAGTTGATGTTTATCGGTGAGGGGCCGGGTTCGCAGGAGGACTTGCAGGGTCGGCCCTTTGTCGGGCCGGCGGGCCGGTTTCTCGATGAGCTTTTGGCCTCCATTGGGCTGCGCCGGGAGCAGGTTTTCATTGCCAATATGGTCAAGTGCCGCCCGCCCCAGAATAGAGATCCTTTGCCGGGCGAAATAGGCGCCTGTAGCAAGTACCTTAACCGTCAGATTGAGCTGATTAACCCTACGCTAATCGTTACGCTGGGTCGGTTTTCGCTGACCCGTTTCTTTCCCGGTGAAAGCATCACTCGGGCCCGGGGCCGGCTCCGCGAAAGGGAGGGCCGGCGTATTTACCCGATTATGCACCCGGCGGCAGCCCTCTATCGGCAGGAAATGCGGAGTTCCATCATCGAGGACTTCAAGCTTATTCCGGATATTCTGGAAGAGGCGCGGCGGCAGCCGGCTTCTTTACCGGGTTCTTTGCCGGGACTAGTAACGGAGCCGGCGGTGGAAGAGACTCCACGACCGGAACAACTGAATCTTTTTTAGAAATCTACCTTTTTAGGAATTGACTTTAATTTGAACCAAAACTTGCGTGTTATACCACTGGGCGGCCTCGGCGAAATCGGGAAAAACATGATGGCCCTGGAGTTCGGCGACGATATAATCGTCGTTGATTGCGGGGTTCAGTTTCCCTCCGAAGAAATGCTGGGTGTTGACCTGATTATCCCCGATATTTCCTATTTGGTGGAGCGGTCCGACCGGGTTCGGGGCATCCTCATCACCCACGGCCACGAAGACCATATCGGCGCCCTGCCCTTCATTTTGCCTCGGCTGGATGTGCCGGTTTACGCTCCCCGACTGGCCCACGGCCTGATTTCGGTTAAGCTGCGGGAACACAGCGCCACTCGGGGCGCCGTGGTGGAGCCGATTGACCCGGATGTTGCTTACCAATTCGGCAGCAACTTTACGGCAAGTTGGTTCCGGGTCTGCCACAGCATCCCCGACGCAATGGGAATTGCTATCAAGACTCCTCTAGGCACGGTCATCCATACTGGCGATTTCAAGATTGACCACACCCCGGTAGATGGACATACCATAGACCTCAACACCCTGGCCCAGCACGGCAATGATGGTGTGCTGCTCCTGTGCTCCGACTCCACCTATGCGGAAATACCGGGCTATACTCCATCGGAGCAGATACTGAGCGATACCCTGGACCGGGCCGTTGGCGACGCCCCGGGCCGGGTGATGGTGGCTACCTTTGCCTCCCTCATCTCCCGCATTCAGCAGGTGATTGACGCCGCGGCGCGGCACAACCGCAAGGTTGGCATTGTGGGCCGCAGCATGGCGGACAACGTGAGTATGGCCGCCGAAATGGGCTACCTGACCCTGCCTCCGGGCATTCTCCTTACCCTTAACGAAATTCGTGGCTTTCCCCCGGAGCAGGTCGTCTTGCTGACCACGGGCAGCCAGGGCGAACCAACTTCGGCATTGGTGCGCATCGCCAACCAGGACCACCGGGATGTGTCGGTTATGGAGGGCGACACGGTGGTAATCTCGGCCACGCCGATTCCGGGCAATGAGCTATTGGTCAGCCGGACGATAGACAACCTGTTGCGGCAGGGGGCAAAGGTTTTATATGACCGGATTGCCACGGTGCACGTTCACGGCCACGCCAGCCAGGAAGAGCTGAAGATGATGCTCAGCTTGACCCGGCCGCGCTACTTCGTCCCGGTGCATGGCGAGTACCGTCACCTGATGGCCCACGCTCGCCTGGCTTGGGATATGGGAGTGGCCGAAGCCGGCATTTTTGTGCTGGAGGATGGCGACGTGCTGGAGTTGGCCGAGAGCGGCGGCAAGGTTGTAGAAACGGTCTCCGCCGGCCCCATCTTCATTGACGGGCCCAGCACCCGGGACCTCCAGAGCGAAGTGCTGCGGGAGCGGCGCGACCTGGCCAAGGATGGCGTGGTGGTGGTAGTGGTGTCTGCCGACCGGAAAACCGGCTGTCCCGCCCAACCGACCAAGGTGCTGGCGAGCGGCTTCATGGAAGCGTCGGAAACTGACGCCCTGTTCCCTCAACTGTCCGGCGCAGTTGACGCTCTGCTTACGGACCGGCCGGAACTTATTGATGACCCGGCCCGGATGAAGAATCTGGTCCGGGAAACCGTCCGGCGCTTCCTACAAACCGAAGCCCGCCGCCGACCTACTATTGTTCCGGTGTTGCTGGAAGTATAGTCGTCCGGTTGGGTTAGAGTGACTGGCTCTGACCCAACCGCAAATCTCTCCGGCAACCCCGGAACCACAGAAATCCTGCCCCTTTATTCCTTTAAGTTTTTCCACCGACTCCGCTACGATAGAAATGTCGTAGTAATTTCTTCTGTTTTCTTGGGAGTCAATATGGTGGAATCCGCACGACCCGTGCGCCGCGCCGCTTCTTCGTTGAATAACGCCGGGCTTCATTCCCGGGTATTCCTCTTGCTGGACCTGCTCATCATTTTGTCCGTCCTGGCGGCGGCAGTTGTGGTGTTCTGGCTTTACGAGGACTTCAGGGTTCGAGCTTACACTGCCCTGGGCTATGGTTGGGTTCCCGTTGCGCTCTGGGGACTGGCCGTCGTAGCCACCCTGCGTTACCGCCCCCGTTGGCTGTTCCGCCCCTGGAACTGGTGGCTAGCCGGGGCTGGCCTGGCGGCGCTGGCGGTAGGGACGCTGTCTTTCTTTGACGCCGGCTACGGTGCATTGGCTTTCGCCAGCTTGGGCGGTCATTGGGGCAGCGCAATGGTTGGAGAATCGCAAGTTTGGGGAATTGCACGCCTGCTGGCTATCGCGCTGATAATCCCGCTGCTACTCAGTCCCCGAAAAGCCGGACAGAGCTATGGGGTTGTCCTGTTTACTTTGGGCAAGGGCATTTGGTACGCCGCATATTACCTGTGGCGTGGGACCAGGTATTTGGCCCGACTCATCGGTGGAGGTGTTAGAACCCTATGCAACGGCGAGACCCGGCCCCGTTGGATTACTGCCGTGCTGCATTTGCCGGGGCGCCTCTTTATGACCCTGACCGGCAAATTAAGCCGCCGGGCCGTGGTCGATGCCGATGCCGATGCCGATGCCGCACCGGAAAATACCCCGGCGAGTGAGGCGGCCCCGGCCCCGCCGACTGCTCCGGTAAATATGGCTCCGGTGGCGGTCAAAGGTTCCCAATGGGGTCTGCCGCCGGTGGACTTGCTGGCCCCGGTCGAAACGCATGAAGCCGACGACAAGCCGCTGAAGAAAATGGCGGAAAATATCGAGAGCGCCCTGGCCGACCACGGGGTAAGCGTGGAGGTTACCGATATTAAGTCCGGGCCGCGGATTGTCCGCTTTGGCTTGATGCCCGGGTGGGTGGAAAAAAATGCGCGGCAGAACAAGGATGACAGCCTGCACGCCAGGGAGCGCCGCCGGGTTCAGGTGGGCAGCATCATGGCCCGGGAGCGTGACCTGGCGTTGGCAATCAGCGCGCCCAGCCTCCGGTTCGAGCAGTCCTCCGGCGAGGCGCTTCTGGGACTGGAATTGCCGACCCCCATGCCCAGCAAGGTTACGATGCGGGAGGTTATGGACTCCCAGGGTTTCCGCAAGATAACCGGCAAGGGCGGGCTGCCTATCGCCTTGGGCGCCGACACTGGTGGGGAGCCGGTGGCGATGGACTTGTCCGCCCTGCCGCACATGATGATTGCCGGCTCCACCGGCAGCGGCAAAAGCGTCTGCATCAATTCCATTATCGCCTCCTTTCTGATGACCAAGCCGCCGGACCAGCTCAGGATGTTAATGGTGGACCCCAAGCAGGTGGAGTTGACGCCCTTCAACGGCATCCCGCACCTGGTAGTTCCGGTAATCAAGGACGTGGATGACGTAAGCCCGATGCTAAAGGGCCTGGTTAGGGAGATGAACCGGCGCTATAAGGCGATGTCGGAAATCGGTGTCCGCAACATCGCAGGCTATAACGGCAAGTCCAAAGACCCGATGCCCTATCTGGTGTTGATAGTGGATGAGTTGGCCGACCTGATGATGGTGGGCGGCCAGGAGGTGGAGCATTCCCTGATGCGGCTGGCGCAAATGGGCCGGGCTTCCGGCATCCACCTGGTACTGGCTACCCAGCGTCCCTCCAAGCAGGTGGTTACCGGCCTGCTCAAGGCCAACATTCCGGCGAAAGTATCCTTTGCCGTAGCAAATCAGGTGGATTCCCGGGTAGTCCTGGACTCGGTTGGCGCCGAAAAGCTGCTGGGCAAGGGAGATATGCTGCTGTTAAACAACGATAACCCCAGACCGCGCCGGGTGCAGGGGACGCTGGTGCTGGATGAGGAAATTGAGGAGTTGGTGGGCTTCTGGCTGGAACAGAAAGGCCCGCCCCTCCCCGTAATATCCCTGGAAGATGCGGAGGATGGCGAGGAAGATGATGATGAAGACGCAGTGGACGAAACGATGCTGGAAAAGGCCCGGGAACTGGCCCTGCGCAACCCGAGCCTGACTTCATCCCTGCTGGAACGTCGGCTCAAAATCGGGGGCAGCCGGGCCGCCCAAATCGTTGAAAGGCTGGAAGAGGAGGGACTGCTGATAACTCGCTAACGCTGACGGGGGTATTTCCAAGGTGTGTTGGCTTAACCGCGATGTAGGGACGGGTTTCAAACCTGCCCCCACGTCAAGAACTGACTTGTAGGGTCAACCCTGGTGGTTGCCCTACGCATCCCGCAACCCTGTTCAGAATCGAAACCCCCTCTTGTCTCACAGGGCTATCGCACTAGGATTGAAAGCTATCCGTCGTACCTCCGAAAGCAGGAACCTAAAATGTTGCGGGCAGAGATTCCTGCTTTCGCAGGAACGACGGGAAAGGGGAATCTGCCATCACGTGCGATAGCCCTGTCTTGTCTTAAAGACACGCCTGATTAGCGGCGCCCCTTTGTGTTATTATTGGTCTGTTGGGCGGCGCTGCCCGGCAGACCAACTCTTTTGCCCTGACGATTGTTGCCATTGCTTATTGACCTGCATACCCACAGTTATCCCAAATCCGATGACAGCTTTGCCGGCGTAGATGATTTTATAGACCGGGCCAAGGCTTTGGGATTGGACGGGATTTGCCTGACCGACCACGACGAGTTCTGGCCCCGCGACTCCGTGCGGGACCTGTCGCTGCGCCATAACTTTCTGGTGCTGCCCGGCAGCGAAATCAACACCGATTCCGGCCACATTCTGGTTTTTGGCCTTGACAAGTACGTTTTTGGCCTGCACAAGCCGGCCTTTCTCCGCCGGTTGGTGGATTGTTGCGAAGGTGTAATGATCGCTGCTCACCCCTACCGGCGGCGTTTCCTGGCCGACCCGGGGCGACAACCCCAGGCCAGGGCGGAAATGCTGGAGCGGGCGGTCTCCGATGATTTCTTCCCGCTTTGCGACGCTATCGAGGGGATTAACGGGCGCGGTCTGCCGGCGGAAAACGACTTTTCCCGGGACTTGGGAACGGCGGTTGGCCTGAAGTTCACCGGGGGCAGCGACGCCCACCGTCTGGAACAATTAGGCACCGTAGCCACCCGCTTTGAACGTCCCGTCCGGTGCTTGGCGGACCTTATTCAGGAAATCAAGGGTGGCCGGTTTCAGCCGGAGGTGCTGGCCGGAGGTTTGGAGCAGGTCGCTGGGCGGACCGAATGATCTCCGGGTTGGTCATGCTCAAATGACCGGATGCGTCCCGCAGGAAAGACGCTAACCACTAAATTAGGGTAGGTAGAACAAAATGGCCGAGGCGCTGAGAGTAGAAAACTTGCAGGTGGAGTTTGAGACCGTTGGCGGCCAGGTAAAGGCGCTGAACGGCGTCAGCTTTTCCCAGGAAGAAAATCAGGTCTTTTGCGTTGTCGGGGAAAGTGGCGCTGGCAAGAGCACCCTGGCCCTGGCGATTATGGGACTGCTCCCGCCGTCGGCCCGGGTCTTGCAGGGCAGCATTTACTTTGGCGGCGTGGACCTGCTGCGGGCCAGCCCGGAGTATTTGCGCAGCATCCGCGGCAAGGAAATATCAATGGTGTTTCAGGACGCGCAAACTGCCCTGAACCCGGTCAAGACGGTAGGCTCCCAGCTTGAAGAGGTCATCCTGACCCACACCGACAAGTCGGCCCGAGAGGCAAACCGGATGGCCCAGGAAGTATTGCGAGAATTGGGGATGCCCGACCCGCGCCGTATTCTGGGCGAGTATCCCTTTAACCTCAGCGGCGGAATGTGCCAGCGGGTAATGCTGGCGATTGCCCTGGTGATGCAGCCGCGGCTGCTTATCGCCGACGAGGCTACTTCGGGCCTGGACGTTACCTTGCAAGCGGAAATCCTGGAGCGGCTGAAGCGTCTCTGCCGGGAGCTAAACTCGGCGATTCTGCTCATCACCCACGACCTGGGCATTGTGGCCCACATGGGCAACCGGGTGGCGGTGATGTACGGCGGTTCCCTGGCCGAGACTGCGGACGTTATCCCACTGTTCCAGGAACCGCGTCACCCCTACACCTGGTCGCTCATCCAATCCCTGCCCCGGCTGGATGACGTGGGCAAGCGGCTGCGTCCCCTGCGGGGCAGCCCGCCGGATATGCTCAATCTGCCGCAGGAGTGCGCCTTTCTGCCCCGCTGTCAGAAAGCCCTGAGCCGCTGCCGCCAAGAACCGCGTCCCGCCCTGACGGAGATTGACGCCGATCATTGGGTCGCCTGCTTTAACCCGATGGCGCCGTGACTCAGGGGTAGGTCTCTGTTGCCCGCCTCTTTGTCGCCCCGCTGCCTGGGCGGGTTTCAAAGCATCTGTTCCAACTAATTGGTCATTAGAAACTAATGAATCGTCCTACAAGCGTCTTGCTCGTCGGGTGACCCTTATCCGTCGTTCCTGCGCAGGCAGGAACCTAAAACCTTGAGGCCAGAGGTTCCTGCCTGCGCAGGAACGACGGATAACCTGCTTCCCCATTGAGCAGTCAATTAGTTGGAACCAATGGTTTCAAACCCGCCCCTATCGCGCAGCCTTTTCTATTCTCCGCCGCTATCCCCGGCCTGAACCCGCCAGGTCGGCCACCAGCAGTTCCAGGGCCAGGTCTTCCGAATCTACTTGTCCGGTCTTGATCGCCAGGTCGGTTTCCAACAATCGCTGGTAGCGGCGGTTGATGTCGGGCCAGGAATTGCGGCGGGCCTGTTCCACCGCTCGCCGCACGGCAAAGGGAGGTACGCCCAGCTTGCCGGCCATTTCCGGTTGGGGAATCCGCTGCTCCGACCAGTAGCGGGCCAGGGCGACCAGCCTTAACTGCCGTTCCACCATTCCGATGATGTAGGGCAGGGCGGCGCCGTCCTGGCGCAGCTTTTGCAGCAAACGCAGGGCCACGCCCGGCCGGCCGTCAATCATCGCGTCCACGGCGTTGAAGATGCTGGCTTCCCGCACCTGGGAGACCAACTCCTGTATATCCGCCTCTTCAATGCTCCGCCCGGTGGCGTAAAGGGACAGTTTTTCCAGTTCCCGGTCCAAGGTCCAGAGGTCGTTGCCCACCAGGTCGGTCAGGGTCTTGATGGCCGCCGGGCTGATGCCGGCGCCCTTTTGCTGGGCCAGTTCCTTGACGTAGCGGGCCAGCGCCTCGCCACCGGGGGCGGCCAAGTGCTGCACCTGGGCCACCGGCTTCAACTCCCGGAGCAGGGGGTTGGAATCGTTGAGGGCGTGGTCAACCAGGAACAGCCGGGTGGTGTCCGGCATCAAGGGGATAGCGGCGGCCAAGCCGTCCCAGTCACCCTGGGCGCGGCTTGAGGCGGTGGAGCGGCTCGTCCGGCCCCGGCTGCCCCCACTACCCCTACTACCCCGACCGGAGCGGCCATCCTGCGTCGCCAGCAGGCCCGTCACCACTACCAGGCGGCAGACATCCATAAAGGGCAGGGCATTGCAGACAGACAGCAATTCCGGGAGTATTACCTGGCTGCCGTTGAGTTGGTGGCGGTTGGCCTCCAGCAACGCGTCGGCCCCGGCCTCTCTTTCCAGCTTTTTCAGTTCTTCGGAGACTAGAAAGCTGTCTCCATAGAGGACGTTAGTGGGCAAAGTTCCTCCGGGGCCAGGCGATTTTGTCACTTAATACGTGGCCGGGAAAGTTACCGGGTTATCTTATCTGAACGAATTGGTAGGGGCGGGTTTGAAACCCGCCCTGGGTCAAAGGCGACGAGGTTCCTGCCTGCGCAGGAACGACGGGTAGCTGATTTGGCCGACGGTGGCCCGTGTCGGCTGCCGGAATTATCCGTTAGGCCGTTCCACCAACTCGGTCAAAATGCCGAAGACCGAGCGGGGGTGAATGAAGGCGATGTCGCCGGACAGCCCTTCCCGGGGTTCCCGGTCAATCAATTGCAGACCCAGCCCGTCCACGATTTGCAGCTTGCCGGGCAGGTCGGTTACATAGAATGCCAGGTGGTGCATACCTTCGCCCCGCCGCTCGATAAAGCGGCCAATGGTGGTATCCGCCGCCGTTGGCTCCATTAGTTCCAACCGGGTCTGGCCCACCTGGACCAGCGCGCCCCGGATGCCCTGGTCGTCCAGTTGCCGCACCTCGGCCAGGGGCGCCCCGAACACTTCGTGAAAGAGCTTCAGGGCTGCGTCAATGTCCTTGACCGCAATCCCTACGTGGTCGATGTAATCAACGGTGCAAACCGGCGTGTCGCTCAAGGTTAAACCTCTGGATTCCGGGTTGTGAAGTGTTTTGGCCCTGGCAGGGCAACCACAAGGATTGCCCCTACAAGCGATGTCGGAGGCCTGGGTTAGACCGGGTACTGGGCCAGGGTCTGCCGGGCGATAAGCAGCCGCTGCACTTCCGAGGTGCCTTCGTAGATGGTGGTTACTCGGGCATCCCGGAACAGCCGCTCCACCGGCGCATCCTTAAAGTAGCCGTAGCCGCCGTGTACCTGCAAGGCTTGAGAGGTGACGTTAACGCACATTTCGGAGGCGATGAGTTTCGCCATTGAAGCCTCGTTGATGTAGGGCAGCCCCTCATCCTTCAGGGTGGCTGCCTGCATCGTGGTGGTGCGGGCGGCGTACACCGCCGTAGCCATGTCGGCCAACATAAACTGGACGGCCTGGTGCTGGGCAATGGGACGGCCAAAGGTTTCCCGCTGCTGGGCGTAGCGCACCGCCTCTTCCAGGGCGGCCTGGCCGATGCCCACGCACTGGGCGGCAATGATTATCCGGCTGGAGTCCAGGATTTCCATGGCGTAGCGGAAGCCCCGGCCCTCTTCCCCCAACAGGTTTTCGGCGGGCACCGGGGTGTCCTGGAACACTACCTCGTTGGTGCTGGAGCCACGTATCCCCATCTTGCCGTGCAACGGGGTGACCTGCATCCCCGGCGCCCCCTGGGGGACGACGAATGCGCTGATGCCCCGGTAACCCTGGGAACGGTCCTGGGTGGCGAACACCACCATAGACTCGGCCACGTCGGCGTTGGTAATGAACATCTTGCTGCCGTTGAGGAAGTAGGCGCCGTCCCGCTGCACCGCCGAGGTTTGCAGGGCTGCCGCGTCGGAGCCGCCGCCGGGTTCGGTCAGCGCCCAGGCCGCCACGCCTTTGCCGGAGGCCAGGGAGGGTACAAACCGCTGTTTCTGCTCCTCGTTGCCGAAGCGGTAGATGGTGCTGGTGCCGAGGGAGAGGTGGGCAATGAGGCCGGTGCTGGCGGCCAAGTCGCCCCGGGCGACTTCCTCGGCGGCAATGGCTACCTGGCGATAGCCGCCGCCGCTGCCCCCGTACCGCGGGTCAATGCCGATGCCGGTCAGCCCCAGCCGGGCCATGCCCTCCCAGTTCTGCCAGTCAAACTCCTCCTTCTCGTCCACTTCCCGGGCGTGGGGCGCCAACTCTCGGTCGGCAAAATCCCGAACCAGGTTTTGCAGCATTCGTTCTTCTTCTTTGAGCATCGGGTCGGGCATAGCGTTGCTCCTCCAGTAAGGTGTCAGGTGGGGGTTTATCCGCCGGGCTAACCGTCAGTATTGGGCCGGTTCCGTTCTTCCACCCGCCGGGCGTAGGCCAGCAAGAAATGAACGTCCTGCACCGTATCTTCATAATAGTTTCCCACCTCGGTCAGGCGGGGCTGGCTGCTTTCCCGGCGATAACGCTGGGCGCCGGAGTATTGGGTGTATATATCCGGGTCAACGGAGAATTGGTAATCCGCCAACTGCGGGTCGATGCGGCGCAGGGTTCCCAGCAGGCGGCCTATGTTGTGGGTGTCACGCTCCGGGGTCGCGCCGTGGGCGATGATTGCCGCTTTCATCGCTCTTTCCAGGGCTTGCTGGGCCATCTGGCCGGCCGCGCGGTCAATTGGGTTGTTTTCAAATATGGTATTAAAGCCGGCAAGGTAATCCTGGGCGGCTTCAACGTGTTCGTCGTATTCGGGCCAGTCGTAGCGTTTTGGGAAACCCTCCGGTTGGTTGGCGTACTGGCTGGTGAATTCCTCCGGGCTATCCGACATTACAACTCCGGTGAGCAGGGCCTGGGTGCTGATGCTGTTGATGTAGGGCCGCCGGGAGTCAAAGGAGGCCCGGCGCATATATTCCAGTTGGAAGGGCACATCCCGTTGGTAGATAGCCTTGACGGTGGCCTGGGCGAAGTCCGCTGCCGCCATCTCGGTGTCGCTGTCCGGGTAGTCCTCGCAGACCAACAGCAGGTCAATGTCGGAGTGTTTGTCGTCATAATCACCCCGGCCGCGGGAGCCGAAAAGTATGGTGGCTTGGGGGTGTTCCCGGTCGTGTACCGCTTGGGCGACGGCAACGGCGCGGGGGTCGGCTGTTGCGCGGGTCATATTGTCGCCTCCCGGTGGTTGAGGTTATATATATTATAGGGGAAATGGCTGCCGAGCGTTACCCAAAATGCCGGAAGCAACTGTTCAGAGTTGATGAGCTGTCTCTGCACTTATACCGTCATTCCGGCGAAAGAACGTCACCCCGTACTCCGATACGGGGCCGGAATCCAGAGCGCCTTGTCGTAGGGAGCGTTGACCGATCCAGAGCATTTCCTGGATTCCGGCCGGCGCCGGAATGACGGTTCAGGCCGGAATAACCCCCGATACTGCACTGTTACTGCCGGAATTGCAGCATTGCCGGTTAAAAAGCCAACTCTCCCTGCTGTTCGCCGAAGACCTGGCGGAAGACCTGGCAAATCTCGCCCAGGGTACAGTAGTTTTCGATACATTCCAGGGTGACCGGCACGGTGTTATCGGCGCTGCGGGCTACCTCTTCCAGCCGGGCCAGGGATCCCTTGACCTGGGCGTTATCCCGTGCCTGGCGGAGGTGTGCCAGCCGCTCCGCCTGTTGGCGGGCCACCGCCGGGTCAACCCGCAGCAGGTTGCCGATGGGCGGCGTGTCGCTGACGTAGCGGTTGACCCCCACCACGGTACGTTCTCCGGCGTCCACTTCCCGCTGGTGGCGGTAGGCCGACTCGCCAATCTCCAACACTTGAAAGCCCTGCTCAATGGCGGCTACGGCGCCGCCCAGCCGGTCAATGCGGCCAATATACTCCAGGGCCGCCTGCTCCAGTTGGTCGGTCAGGCTTTCCACGTACCAGGAGCCGCCCAGGGGGTCAACCACGTCGGCCACGCCGCTTTCGTGGGCGATTATCTGCTGGGTGCGGAGGGAAAGCTGGGCCGATTCCTCAGTAGGGAGACCGAGGGCCTCGTCCCGGGAATTGACGTGCAGGGACTGGGTGCCGCCCAGGATGGCGGCCAGGGCCTGTACCGTGCTGCGAATCAGGTTGTTGTCCGGCTGTTGGGCGGTGAGGGTTACGCCGGCGGTTTGAGTATGGAAGCGCAGCATCATGGAACGAGGGTCTTGCGCCCCGAACCGTTCCTGCATAATCGTGGCCCACATCCGCCGGGCCGCCCGGTACTTGGCGACCTCTTCCAGCAGATTGTTCTGGGCAACGAAGAAAAAGGAGAGGCGCGGCGCGAAGTCGTCCACCGCCAACCCGGCGTCCACCGCGGCCTGCACGTAGGCGATGGCGTTGGCAAAGGTAAAGGCCAGTTCCTGGACAGCGGTGGCCCCGGCCTCCCGCATATGGTAGCCGCTGATGCTGATAGTGTTCCAGCGGGGGATATGCTCGGCGCAATACTTGAAAACGTCCACCACCAGCCGCATCGAGGGCCGGGGCGGGTAGGCGTAGGTGCCCCGGGCAATGTATTCCTTGAGGATGTCGTTCTGGAGGGTGCCGTTCAACTGGTCCGGCGCTACGCCCTGGCCTTTGGCGGCGGCAATGTAGAGGCATAGCAGCGCCGAGGCAGTGGCGTTGATGGTCATAGAAGTGCTGACCCGGTCCAGGGGGATGCCGTCGAACAGGGTTTCCATGTCTTCCAGGCTGCAAATGGGGACGCCCACCTTGCCCACCTCGCCCCGGGATTGCGGGGCGTCGGAATCGTAGCCAATTTGGGTGGGCAGGTCAAAGGCCACCGACAGGCCGGTTTGGCCCTGTTCCAGCAGGTAGCGGAAGCGGCGGTTGGTGTCGGCGGCAGTGGCGTAGCCGGAATACTGGCGCATAGTCCAGATACGGCCCCGATACATATTGGGCTGCACGCCCCGGGTATAGGGGTACTCTCCCGGAAAGCCTATTTCCGGTCCATCAACCGAATCTGCCTGGGGCAGGGCCGCCGGTCCAACCGGCCCATACAGCGGGTCAATGGGAATGCCGCTGTCGGTCTGAAACTGCTCCCGCCGTTCCGGGAATCGCCGGATAACGGGTTCCAAGGTATTCTTTTGCCAGTCGTCCCGGTTGTCTGATGTGTTGCCGGGCATTTATTGTCTCCGGTGCTGTGTGGGTTACTGCGTTGGCTCCATTGTAACGTGATTGGGGATAGCCCTCAAGCTGTTTGCCCTCACCCCCAGGGCAATCGCATCAAACGAAAGGACGGAGCACTGTCGTTCCTGCGGAGGCAGGAACCTCGGTTCTCAAGGTTTCAGGTTCCTGCCTCCGCAGGAACGACGGCTAGTGCCTCTTATGGTTCATGCGATAGCCCTGCCTCACCCCTAGGGCTTGTGCAAAGTCCACGGCAATAGCAAAATCCACTCATGGTGAGCTTGTCGAACCACGCTCTCCTATCCGGCGGTTTGTCCTTCGACTGGCTCAGGATGAGCGGATCGGCCAACTCGGGCGACTTTGCACCGGCCCGGCCCTCACCCCCGGCCCCTCTCCCCCAGGGAGAGGGGTGAAACTGCTCCCTCTCCTTGGGGAGAGGGCCGGGGTGAGGGGTCTGCCCTACGGCAATGACGGGTGGCGAACCAGGGCAGCCACAAGGGTTGCCCCTACGCCGGGAGGGACGTTATACTAGCGCAAACCCCTCCTTTGCAGGTCAGCCAGCCGTCGGCCTCTGGCCGGCGGTATTATCTTGTTAAGGGATAGATGAGTAAGAAAGAAGTATTGGTGGTAGGTGGCGGCACCGGCAACCACACTACCCTCACCGGGCTACGGAACGAGGACTGCAACCTGGCCGCTGTCGTTGCAATGACCGACAGCGGGGGCAGTTCCGGGCGGCTGCGGGAGGAGTTGGGCCAACTGCCACCGGGGGACATCCGGCAGTGCTTGATGGCCTTGGCTGCGGAAAATACCCAGGGCAACCTGATGCGCCGCCTCTTTGATTACCGCTTCAGTTCCGGCAACGGCCTGAGCGGCCACAACTTTGGCAACCTGCTGCTGACCGCCCTCACCGAGGTCACCGGAAACACCATCACCGCCATTGAAGAGGCGTCCCAGATGTTGGGGATTAGAGGCAAGGTGCTGCCGGTTACTCTTACCCATTCTACCCTGGTGGCCCGGCTGGAAAACGGCGAGGAACTTTTCGGGGAATCGGTTATTGACCTGCGCCGGGACAACCTGGACGTGGGCATTGACTACATCCGGCTTGACCCCAAGGCATATGTTTACCCGCCGGTGCTGGAGGCGATTGAAAGGGCTGACGCTATCATACTGGGGCCGGGTGACATCTATACCAGTGTCCTGCCCAACCTGTTGGTGGAGGACGTGGCCGAGGCGATAAGCGCCTCCACTGCGGTCAAGATTCATATCTGTAACCTGATGACCAAGCCGGGGGAGTCGGATGGGTTCAAGGCTTCCACCTTCGTCAAGTTATTGATGGATTACCTGGGCACCGGCGACCCGTTGGACTACCTGATATTCAACGACAGCCCTTTTCCCCAGCGGTTGTTGTCCCGCTACGCCGCCGACCGGCAGTACCCGGTGGAACTGGACCTGGAAGAATGTTCCCAGGTGGCTAAGGAAATAGTGACCTGTCCGGTGCTGGCCTCCGGCGTCTATCTCCGTCACGACTCCAACGCCCTGGCCCGTGCCATAATGGAGATAGTCAACCGTCCCATCCCCGGCGCGGAACCGGAATCGGCCAACGCCGGTTAAGGTCTGTGGCTGTCGGGATACTCATTTAGAGTCTGACTCTGGGTGGCCCGGTAATTCCCCCTCGATTTTCCCCGGAGGCGATGTGTGCGGCATTGTAGGATATGTGGGCAGCCAGCCGGCCTGGCCCATCGTTCTGGAGGGCTTGCAACGGCTGGAATACCGGGGCTATGACAGCGCCGGCATTGCGGTGCTGCAAACCCTCCAAAACGATGGGCCAGGCCGGCTGCATCTCCGCAAAACGGTCGGCAAGGTTGAAGGGCTGACCAACGGCGCCCAGGCCGGTTTCCCCGAAGGCACGGTTGGCCTGGGGCATACCCGCTGGGCCACTCACGGCCCACCCTCCGATGCCAACGCTCATCCCCTGACCGAATGCGGCCAGCAAGTAGCCGTGGTGCATAACGGCATCGTGGAAAACTTCCTGGAACTGAAACACGGCCTCCGGGATAGAGGACATACTTTTTCCTCGGAGACGGATACCGAAGTCATCGCCCACTTGATCGAGGAAGGCATGGCCCAGGGACTCGGCTTTGCCGACGCCTTCCGGGGCATGGGCAAACTGTTGGAAGGGTCCCAGGCCGTTGCCGCTATTTACCAGGGCGAGCCGGATAAGCTATGCGCGCTGCGGCTGGGCCATGCCGGCGGAATCGTCATTGCCCACCGGGACGGCCAGGGCATAGTCGGCAGCGACTTGCCGGCGGCGCTGCCCATCCTGCGCCACCGGCCCGGACCGGTAGGCTTCCTGGAATCCGGGGAGATGGCGGAAGTTACCCGGGAGGGAGTGATATTTTCCGACCTGCAAGGCAAGACCCTCAACAAGCAACTCCGCAACGTATTACCGGAAGATGTGCTGGTGGACCGGGGCGGCTACCGCCACTTTATGCTCAAGGAGATAATGGAGCAGCCCCAAGCAGTGGCCGGCGCCCTGCGGGGACGGGTCAACTTTGAGGCCGGCCGGGTGGAACTGCCCGATTTCCCCTTGACGGACCAGGAAATCAAGGACTTGCAGCGGGTGGTGCTGATTGGCTGCGGCACCAGCCTTAACGCCGCCCAGGTAGGACGTCACTTTACGGAGCGGTTTGCCGGGTTGCCCGCCGAGGTAGAAAGCGCTTCCGAGTATCGCTATCGCGAGCCGATTCTGGACCGGAATACTTTGGTAGTAGCCATCAGCCAGTCGGGGGAAACGGCGGACACCGTGGCGGCGATGCAGGAGGCGCAGCAGCGGGGGGCGCGCCTGCTGGCGATTTGCAATGCCGAGGAAAGCCAGGCGGCGCGTCTGGCCGGTGGCGCCCTCTATATGGGTTCTGGCCTGGAAATTGGCGTTGCCAGCACCAAGACTTTTACCGCCTCCCTGACACTGCTGCACTTATTGGCGATTTACCTGGGCCAGGCCCGCGGGCATTTGTCCCCGGAGGATACCCGGTTGCTGCTGACCGACCTGGCCCGGTGTCCCCGCCTGATTGGGGAAATGCTGGCCGACCTTTCCGAGTACCAACGGCTGGCCCGCAAGTTCAGCGACTATAATGGTTTTCTCTACTTGGGTCGGGGCATAAACGCGGCCATCGCCCAGGAGGGAGCGCTGAAGCTCAAGGAAATTAGCTATATCCACGCCGAGGGCTATCCCGCCGGCGAAATGAAACACGGCCCCATCGCCCTGATTGACCGGGAAATGGCGACCCTGGCCCTGGCCCCCCGGGACAGCCTGTATGACAAAATGGTGGGTAACATCTTGGAGGTCAAGGCCCGGGAGGGGGTAGTGCTAGGCGTACTTACCGAAGGCGATACCGAGCTTGCCGGCCAGGTGGATGAGGCGCTGTACCTGCCGCTGGCGCCGGAGCATCTATCGCCCCTGCTGGCAACCATACCCTTGCAGTTGCTGGCCTACCATATAGCTCTGCTCCGGGGCTGCGACGTTGACCAGCCCCGCAACCTCGCCAAGTCGGTGACGGTGGAGTAGCCGGGCTATCGCATTTGGATTGCGGGTTATCCGTCGTTCCTGCGAAAGCAGGAACCTGAAAGGTTGAGGACCGAGACTCCTGCTTTCACAGGAACGACGGTAAAGGCCCTTCACCGTCAAGTGGGACTGCTGAGGTGGAATAGGCTGCCCGGTTTCCAGATCCTCCGTAATTGTTACCGTTTCTTAACATATATGCCACATAAATACCTCGACCCGGAAGGGTGGTGGGTGTAGAGTAGAGCAACATCCTCCAAGCGGCCGACGGTTAGACTGCTTGCCGGTATCCCGCCGAACAATTTCCCGCGTTCTTTCGCAGCAAATCGTCCGCTATGCGGCCCGATTTCCGACGCTGCGAAAAAGTGGTCAACAACCGTCTTGCAAATTATTGCAGGCCGGACGGCGGCGGTGGAATAATGGCAGAGTTTCTTGGTCAATTTAATCAAGCTCCCCTCCGTCGGGCGCTGTTAGCAGGTAAATGCCTTAATGTTATTGAGAATCACCCACCCGGAAATCACCCTTGACCACTATTCATCCCTTTTGACCGCGGACTTATTGGAAGACCTGACCCGGCTGGCCGCAGAGTTTCAGGGAATGCGCTTCGTCCACGCCAACAGCACCGCCATCGGGGGCGGTGTAGCGGAGATCCTCCAATCCCTGGTCCCGCTGATGAACTCGTTGGGCGTTGCCACTGAGCGTTTGGTGATAAGCCCGACTGAACCCAAGTTTTTTCAGGTAACCAAGCGGATTCACAACCTGCTCCAGGGGGCCGAGGGTTCCTTGTCCGCCGAGGAACTGGAGGTCTATTTCCGGTGCATTGGAGAGATTGCCGAGGACATTCAGGAGCGGAAACTGGAAGCCGATGTTTGGTTTCTCCATGACCCCCAGTTGTTGCCCTTAGCCTCTTTGTTGCCCCGGCAGGCCGAGGAACTCCGGTACTGGGTCTGCCACATCGACCTGACCGCGCCCAACCCCCAAGTGCTGGAGGTGTTGGCGCCCTTGACCGGACACTATGACGGGTTGGCCTTTTCCCTGCCCGATTTCGTGCCGGCCGAGTTGGACGGGGAAACGCCGGTTTTTATCACACCGCCGTCTATTGACCCCTTGACTACCAAGAATATGCCGATGAGCCGGGAAGAGGCGCTGGGAATAGTTGCGGCGATGGGTGTTGACCCGGAGCGGCCACTGATTACCCAGGTATCCCGGTTTGACTACTGGAAAGACCCCTGGGGAGTGATTGACGCCTACCGTCAGGCCCGGCAGGAGGCGCCGGGGTTGCAGTTGGCCTTGCTGGGGCTGAGCCAGGCCGCCGATGACCCGGAGGCTCTGGACGTGCTGAACAGCATCACGGAATACGCCGCCGGCGACCCGGACATCCATTCCTACTTCTATCCCACCGACTTGCCCGACACGATTGACCGGATCGTTAATGCCTTCCAGACGGCATCGCTGGTGGTGATGCAAAAGTCCACGCGGGAGGGCTTTGGCCTGACCGTTTCCGAGGCGATGTGGAAGGGCCGGGCTGTCATCGGCGGCAACGTGGGCGGCATCCGGGTGCAAATTGAGGATGGCGTCAACGGCTACCTGGTGGACTCGCCGGCGGAATGCGGCCGG
Organism: Dehalococcoidia bacterium; assembly: GCA_965197655.1. Taxonomy (GTDB): domain Bacteria; phylum Chloroflexota; class Dehalococcoidia; order Lucifugimonadales; family UBA3495; genus CATQHB01. The sequence goes on from OZ240220.1 coordinate 106,133, forward strand.
CGCATTGTGCAGTTGCTGCAAAGCCCAGAGTTGCGGGAAAGCATTGGCAAAGCCGCGCGGGAGCGGGTGCGCCGGGATTTCCTGCTGCCCCGGCTGGCCCTGGACTATCTGCAAGCGGCCCGGGCCGGCTTGCCGGAATTGCCGCGCTGTTACACCAACGGCGCTAACGGGTATCATCCCACCGCCTTTGACGAACTGGAGCAGTTGCGGATTTCCGGTTCTGCGGTAATTCAAGCCTAAAACCCGGCGACAGTCGATCAGCCGGCGTATTAGCCACCCCTTCATTGTTTTGAGGGGGTGGCTCCTTTTCGCGCTGGCTCGGAACCCAGGGCTATCTCATTTGGATTGCGGGCTATCCGTCGTTCCGGTGCAAGCAGGAACCTCTGTCAGCAACGTTTTGGGTTCCTGCCTCCGCCGGAATGACGGGAAAAGGGCCTTTAGAGTCAACTGCGATTGCCCTGGCGCTGAGCTGAAACCGATTGCCTAAAATTCGCCTTACCCCTATAATTCGCTACCGGCGTCCTACGCTGCCAGGGTGAATAATTAGCCAATTGCCCCGGCATCGGCCCGTTGCTATACTCTCCGGCGATTAGGTTGTCCAGCTTAGCGAGGATTTTACGGTTCAGTTATGCCCGATTTTCAGCCAATAGAGGTAATGGCGCCGGCCACCACGGCCAACCTGGGGCCGGGGTTCGACTGCCTGGGCATGGCCCTGGACTTGTGGAACCGGCTGGAGGTGCTGCCAGTCGAACCGGGCGCTGAAGGTGTACCCGCCGTAGAAGTTATCGGCGAGGGCGTTGGCGAGTTGGCAGCCGACTCCGGCAACCTGACTTACCGGGCGATGCAGTTCCTCTTTGACGAAGCCGCTCTGGAAATGCCGCCGCTCCGGTTGCGCTGCCACAACACCATACCCTTGAGCCGGGGCCTGGGCAGCAGCGCCGCTGCCATTTCCGGGGGACTGGTCGCGGCTAATACCTTGTGCGGCAATCCCTATTCGCCCAACGAACTGCTGGAAATGGCGGCGACCATCGAGGGTCACCCGGATAACGTGGCCGCCGCGGTTCTGGGCGGGTTGCAGTTGGTGGTTTCCGACGGGCCGCAGCTATACACGGCCCCGATACCGGCCCCTCCGGAGTTGCACACGGTGTTGTTCATACCGGAGACCCGCATCGCCACCACTGACGCGCGGGCGGTGTTGCCCAAGCAGGTGAGCGTAGCCGACGCCGTGTTTAATATGGGCCGGGTGGCCCTGCTGGTAGCGGGTATGGGATTGAACCGCACCCAATATTTTGAGGTGGCTACCCAGGACCGGCTGCACCAGCCCTACCGTCAGCCCCTCTTTCCGGCGGTTAAGGTGATATTTGCGGCAGCCCGGGCCGCCGGCGCGCTGGGTGTCTTTGTTTCGGGTAGCGGCTCTACTATTCTGGCCCTGACCGAGGGGCGGGAAATGACGGTGGCCTACGAGATGTTTGAGGCGGCGCGCCTAACCGGAGTTCCCGGCCGGCTGGAAATAACCAAGCCGACGGGCCGGGGCGCCCACGTAGTAAACAGCGGGTAGGTCAGCCCTCACCCCGGCCCTCTCCCCAAAGGAGAGGGAGCATTATCACCCCTCTCCCCCTGGGAGAGGGGCCGGGGGTGAGGGTATCCCAAGCAATTTGTAGAGGTAGCATTAGATTGGCGCTGGTAGTGCATAAATACGGTGGCAGCTCGGTGGCGGACGCAGGGAAGATTCTGAACGTGGCCCGGCGCATCGGCGCAGTCAAGGACGGCGGCGCCGATATTGTTGCGGTGGCTTCGGCGATGGGCGATACCACCGATGACCTGATTGACCTGGCCCGCACCGTCTCCCCGGAGCCGGACCCCAGAGAACTGGACCTGCTCCTTTCCACCGGGGAACTGGTATCCTGCACCTTGCTGACGATGGCGCTGCGTCATCTGGGCTATGACGCCATTACGCTGAGCGGCTTCCAGGCCGGTATTCACACCGACACAATGTACGGCAAAGCCCGTATCTACAGCATAGACCCGGCGCGGGTCAGGAGCGAACTGCTCGAGGGCAAAGTGGTCATCGTGGCCGGGTTCCAGGGGATAACCGACGACCTGGACATAACCACCCTGGGACGGGGCGGCTCCGACACTACTGCCGTAGCCTTGGCGGCGGCCCTGGAGGCCGAACGCTGCGACATTTATACCGACGTGGACGGCATTTATACCGCCGACCCGCGGGTGGCTCCCAAGGCGCGTAAGCTGGCCGAAATCGGCTATGAGGAAATGCTGGAACTAGCCAGCTATGGCGCGAAAATGCACCCCCGGTCCATCGAACTGGGGGCGGCCTATCAGGTGCCGATTTACGTAGCATCCAGTTTCGGCGATGCGCCGGGAACTCTTATTCATCAGGTAGCGGAAATGAAGGGGATGGAAAACCGGGTCAAGGTAACCGGCATAGCCTACCAGTCCAACGTGGCGAAAATCACCGTACGGTCAGTACCGGACCGGCCCGGCGTGGCCGCCGCCCTGTTTGAGCCATTGGCCGGCGTGGGTGTCAGCGTTGATACCATTGTGCAGAACACTAGCGTGGAACGCTCCACCGACATCAGTTTCACCGTCACCCGCGCCGACTTGCCCCGGGCCCTGCGGGAAGTGGAAGCTGTTTTGGCAGAGTTGGGCGCGGCTGAGGTGGTCAGCGACTCGACCCTCGCTTCGGTTAGCGTGGTTGGTTCGGGGATGCAGAACACCCCCGGCTATGCCTCCCGTATGTTTCGGATTTTGGCCGAGGGGGGCATTAACATAGATATGATAACCACCTCAGAAATTCGGATTTCCTGTATTATCCGGGAAGAGCAGGTAGCCGACGCCGTCCGCTTGCTGCACCGGGGCTTCCAACTTGACGAGGGGGAATAACCCCGCCCGCCCGTTAGTCCCAGGTCTATCGCATTTGGATTGCAGTCTATCCGTCGTTCCTGCGGAGGCAGGAACCTAAAACCTTGAGAACAGAGGTTCCTGCCTTCGCAGGAACGACGCGACGAGGTCGTTTGCCCTCAAGTGCAATTGCCCGCCGTTCCGCACGGAGGCTCCGTGACCCAGCCCTTTCTATCCGTCGTCATTCCGGCCTTCAACGAAGAAGCGCGTATCCTTTCCACTTTGGAGCAGGTTACGGCCTTTCTGAAAACCCGGAGCTATGCCTGGGAAATAGTGGTGGCCGATGACGGAAGCATTGACGCCACGGGGCAACTGGTATCCACCTTCGCCGCCGGCCAGCCGGAAATCCTGCTACTTTCCCTGGAGCACCGGGGCAAGGGCTGGGCGGTAAAACAGGGTATGCTGGCCGCCTCCGGCCAGTACCGCTTCCTCTGCGATGCCGACCTCTCCATGCCCATTGAGCAAATAGAGCGGTTTCTCCCGCCCGGCGTTGATGGCGTGGATATTGTCGTGGGGTCAAGGGAAGTAGAGGGGTCCAGGCGCATCGGCGAGCCGGGCCACCGCCACCTGATGGGGCGGTTCTTTAACGGCCTGATTCAGGCTTTGGCCGTCCCTGGAATCCGGGATACCCAGTGCGGGTTCAAGTGCTTCCGGGGTGAGGCTGCGGAAAACCTGTTCCGGCGTCAAACGGTGGAGGGGTTCGCTTTTGACGTGGAGACGCTGTACCTGGGCCGCCGGCTGGGGCTGACGATCCGGGAGATAGGTATCGACTGGCATTACCGGGAGGGCAGCAAAGTACGGCCGTTCCGGGATTCCCTTGGCATGACTTGGGACGTTCTGAAAATCCGTTGCCGTTTGCGGAGTCAAGCCAAACCGGGCCAAAATTGAAACATATCTGGGGGTTCGGCGTAATAGTTTGGTAATAAGCCCCGAGTATTCTTTACTCTCGTGGTGTGGCTTCGAATGCCGCTCTACCGCCGCTCTACTCACTGCCGAAAAGCAGGTCGAAAAGTCTGATTTTGGGAATTTTCTTAAATTATTGCCTAAAATGGACTTGACCGGAGGCTGGCTTATAGTGTAACAACTATGTATTAGTTTCGTTAATCAAGCAAAGCTGCACTGACCCTGAAGACGACCCATTTTTGTACTATTCTTAATTTTCTGGAGATAAAACACAATGGAAATGACCAGGACTGAAGACAAATCCAGGTTAAGGCGTGACTGGAGCAAGGAAGCTATCTCGCTGGCGTTGAAAGGGGAATGGCAGCGGGCCACCGAGGTTAATCAGGCCATTTTGTCCCTCTTCTCCGACGACGTGGATGCCATGAACCGGCTGGGTAAGGCCTTTATGGAGATTAACGAATACGGCCGCGCCCGGGAGGTATTGAGCGAAGTGGTACTGAAGGCCCCCTACAACACCATCGCCAAAAAGAACTTGGCCCGTTTGGAGCAGTTGGAAAGTATCCCGGCCTCCGGCAAGCAAATCAGAAAAACGGGCAGCGTTCCCCGGCTGTTCATTGCCGAAAGCGGCAAGTCCGGCACTACGACGCTGCAAAAGCCGGCGTCGGCGAGCGTGGCAGCCAGCGTCGCCCCCGGCGAGCCGGCAAACCTGGTGGTGGAGAATAAGGTAATCCGGGTTTATGTGCGCGACGACGAGTATCTGGGTCAGGTGGAACCCAAGTTGGCCCGCCGCCTGATTCGGCTCATTGACGGCGGCAATCGCTACGAAGCCGCGGTTATGGGACTCAATGACTGGGGTATATCCCTGATTATCCGTGAGACCTATCGTCACCCCAGCCTGCACAATATCAGCTCCTTCCCCACCAGCAAGGGGGAGCACCGGGTTTACCTGGACAATGACCTGCTCCGGTATCTGGAAGAGAATGAGCTGGATGATGACGAGGAAGAACCGATCATCTACCACGGGAATGGCGACGGCGATTCCGAGTGGGATGAATAGGCGTTCTTTCCAGCCGTTGTCGGCAGCCAAAAGAGGGGCCGGGGAACTGCTTCCCCGGCCTTCTACTTTCCCGATTCAAACTCGGGCCGGTCAGCCCGCACCTTGCCTAGTAGAGATGGCAGGATACCCGGTGTCCGGGAGCTACTTCCTTGTCCACCGGCACTTCCTCCGAGCACTTATCCATAGCAAAGGGACAGCGGGGATGGAACCGGCAGCCTGATGGAGGATTGATTGGCGAGGGAACCTCACCGGTCAACACTATCTCCTCCCGCACCAGGTCCGGGTGGGAGGGCAGGGCTGCCGAGAACAGGGCCTTGGTGTAGGGGTGGAGCGGGTTCTGGTATAGCTCTTCCGTTTCCGCATACTCCACGATTTGGCCCAGGTACATTACCGCGGTCTGGTGCGCCATGTAACGCACGGTAGCCAGGTTGTGGGCAATCAACAAGTAGCTTACGTTGTATTGGCCCTGCAAGTCCACCAGCAGGTTCATTATCTGGGCACGAATGGACACATCCAGAGCGGATACCGGTTCGTCCAGAACAATCATCTTGGGGAAGGAGGCCAGGGCGCTGGCCACGGCAATCCGCTGCCGCTGACCGCCGCTGAACTCGTGGGGATAGTTGGTGGCCTGCTCGACGTGCAGCCCCACCTGGCTCATTACCTCGGCAACCCGCTCCTCTTTCTCCTGCTGGTTCACCTGACGGTTTACCACCAGCGGCTCGGCGATGATGTCCCGCACCCGCATCCGGGGGCTGAGGGACGACCAGGGGTCTTGGAACACTGCCTGGACCGTGGTGCGGTAGTCTTGCAACTCCGAACCGCGGAAGTTCTGAATATCCTTGCCTTCCAGCAGTATCTCGCCTTCCGTGGGGCGTTCCAGCCGGAGCATTAGCTTGCTGGTAGTAGTCTTGCCGCAGCCGGACTCTCCCACCAAGCCCAGGGTTTCCCCTTGTCCAATCGAGAAACTGATTCCGTCCACGGCTTGGACGTACCCGATGGTCTTCATCAGGATAAGCCCTTTGGTGACCGGAAAGTATTTCTTCAGATTACTTACCTGAATCAGGGTTTCATGTTCCGCCATTTCTACCATGATTCGTCCAACCTCCAACAGTCGGCAGTATGGCCTTCTTTGATGGTGAAAGAGACCGGGTATTCGGAGATGCAGCGGTCGCGGGCATATTCGCACCGGTCGGCAAACCGGCACCCTTCGGGGAGATTAGACAGCAACGGCGGCTGCCCTTCAATCGAATACAGCCGATCGGTTCGCTCTTCCAGCTTGGGCACCGAGTCAATCAAAGCCCTGGTGTAGGGGTGAGAGGGGCTGTTGAAGATGTCCCGTACCGGTCCATTCTCCACGATCCGACCGGCGTACATCACCGCCACCCGGTCGCACATCCGGGCGACTACGCCGAAATCGTGGGTGATGAAAATGATAGCCAAGCCGGTCTCGGCCTGAATTTCCTTCAGGAGTCTCAAGTATTGCAACTGGATGGTCACGTCGAGGGCGGTAGTTGGCTCATCGGCGATAATGACGCCCGGTTCGCAGGACAGCGCAATGGCGCCTACCACGCGCTGTTTCATTCCGCCGCTCATCTGGTGCGGGAAATCATCCAGCCGCCGTTCCGGGGCCGCAACGTTAACATTCCGTAGCGCTTCAACCGCCCGAGTAAGCATATTTTTGCGCCCCTCCCGCCGGGCCATTCCCAAGGCTTCCATCAACTGGTTGCCGATGGTAAATACCGGGTTAAGGGAGGTTTGGGGGTCTTGCAGAATCATGGAGATTTGCCGTCCCCGTATCTGGCGCATCTCCTCATCGCTCTTTTGCAGTAAGTCGTCGCCGTTCAGCCGGATTTCGCCGCCTACGATACGGCCGGCCGGCGGCGGCACCAAGCGCAACAGAGAAAGAGCGGTCATAGTCTTGCCGCAGCCGGATTCTCCCACAATTCCCAGGGTTTCGCCTTGCCGCAGGTAGAAGCTAACGCCGTCCACCGCTTTGACGGTTGAATCGCGATTGAAGAAATAAGTTTGGAGGTCATCAACTTCCAGAATGACTTTGCTGGTGTCAACACTCATAGCAATAATTTCCTTCAAGTGGGGTATGGATGACCTTTTTCTCTACCGGCGCTTTAATACGCCGGCGCCGTTTCGGACGGACCGTTTCGGATGGATGGGAGAGAGCAGAATTGGGCTGGGCGGGGAAACTGCTCCGATTCGCTCCGAGACTGGCTGAAACCGATGCTCTGCAATAAGAACACCCAAGTTTCAGGTAGAAAGGAATATATACTAATGCGCTTTCTAATGTCAACCGGGCGAATGTGAGTCAATGTGAGTTACAGGGCAAACTCCCTATTCACGTCGTTCCTGCGCAGGCAGGAACCTAAGGATACTCTGAATAAGTCATTGAACGCTAGCGCCTTCACCCGTCGTTCCTGCGAAAGCAGGAACCTCTGTACGTAACGTTTTAGGTTCCTGCCTGCGCAGGAACGACGGATAAGTGTAAACATCACGAGTCACGGACTTATTCAGAGGTTTCCTAAAACCCTGCAAACAGAGGTTCCTGCCTGCGCGGGAACGACGGATGGCTTGCAAACCAATTGGGTTCCTGCCTGCGCAGGAACGACGGATGGCCGGCAAACCAAATGCGATAGCCCTGAATGAGTTAAGTCCACCAGTGAGATTGTCTTCCGACCCCTTGCCCGCTCAGTTCTTGTTACGCCCGGCGCGCTCCTCGGGAACGGGCATCCAAGTCCATTGCGATTCTGGAACGGAAGGGGCGCACCCGGTTTTGGGCGGCGGTCACTCCCAAAGGCACAACGAACATGGCGCTTTTACCGGCGGCGTGCGGCGAGAAAAAGTCAGTCACCTCGTCGTCGTAGAAGGTCAGCCCGCTCGCTCCCAGACCCAGGGAATGGGCACTGAGGTACAGTTTCCCGCCGACAATGCCCGCTTCCAGTTGGGCCGCCCGGTAGCCCCGGTTACCGTAACATTGGAGGATTTGCGCCAGGTCGGCCATGAAGAACACTACTGCTGAAGCGTCGGCGGGCAAGGCCTGCTCAAAGCCGAGGTGTCCGGCCTCTTCCCGAAACGCTCCTTCCTTGAGTTGCGCCAGGCCCTTGTCTTTCGGAGAAAAGTAATAAGCGCCGGGGGCCAGGCCATCTACGGCGTTGGCGATGATGTAGAGGCTCAGGAGGCTGTCGCCGGAACCTCTTACCGAACCGTCCAGAAAATCGGACGGTACGCCCCGGGTGGAACAGTCCAAAATGGCGCCCAGGCTGGTGAAGGGAATTGGCGTCCGCTCGAACCGCCGGGTGGAGCCCCGTTCCTTAATGGTTTGGCCCAAAGAGTTGGAGGTCAAAAGGCCATCGCCGGCTCCCGGAAGCGGGTAAAAACCGCCGGGGATTGCCGGAACCGGGGAATTAAGCCCACCCCGACAGCCGGCAATTTCAGCAACGTCGGTCAGGAGAGTAGAGTCGTGGGTCTGACGTATTTCCGGGTAGTCAATCTCACCCGGCGCCGTAATTACCGAGGTTCCTCCCACTGGTTCCAACTGCCCGACGCCGGGGGCCGGGGAGACCGGCGCAGCATCCGAACCTACGGGGACAAGACAGGTGGCGGCTTCCTCCACGCCATCTATGCCGACTAGCTCGTTGACTCCTGAATCGAGGAAGGCATTCACCACTTGGGCGGGCAGCCCGGCAGCCGAGGCAGTGGCCAGCAGATTGGCGATTATGGTGCCGTTGTCCCAGAAGCAGTAGCGATAGCCGCGAGTCCGGTATTTCCAGGAACTACGCCAGAAAACGGTGGTAAAAATAATGGTAAAGGGGGACGCTGCAACTTGCGGATGCGCTCCGGCGGCGGCGGCCAACGCCGACCGGTAATCTCCCTCGCGCAGTTGGGTCAGGCTGAAGCGGTCCGGTGAGAAGTGATAGACCCCCGCCGCCAAACCGGGAATGTCCCGGCAGGCCAGGTAGGTTTCCACCGGGTACAACCCGCCGGCGGAGGCCGCGGCCCGGAAATGGACTTCCCCCGCCGTGCGAAATACCCCGGTCCTGATTACCCCGGCGGAAAAGTAAAGCAGTTGGGCCAGGGTGGACAGGCTTGGTTCCGGCCCGCCGGAGGGCTCAAAAGCGGATGGCGCAAAGGCGCTGACCGCCTCCAGAGTAGGGGTTGCCGGCAAGGCAAAGTCGGTAGGAAGGGGCAGCGTAGGCAGCCCGGAGTAGCTCTTGTAAAGGGGAGGCTTGTTAGCCAGGTTGATATAGGCCAACTTGGTGGATTCATGATAGGCCAGGGCTGCCGTGGTGTCGCGATTTTGCATCAAGTCTCCTCCCGTATGGGGTCAGGGTAACCGGCTACTCGGAAAAGTAAACATAACGCAGCTTGGGTAATACCAGGGGAGTCAGCAAGTAGCCCTTGACGTTCGGTTTAATCAGGGCATAACCCTCGCCCCGGTTCCAGGTGGGTACCCACGGCGCATCCGCCAGAATCATTTCTTCAATCCGGTTGTAAAGTTGAAACCGGGTTGCCTGGTCCGGTTCCACCCGGGCCTGTTCCAGCAGAGCGTCCACCTGCGGGTTGGAATAGTTGATGTGGTTGTTCTCGCTCTTGCTGTGAAACAGGATGTCCAGAAAGTTCTGCGGGTCGGGGTAATCGGCAATCCAACCGAATTCGTACATCTGGAAACGCTTTTGGTGCAAGTCTTGAATAAAGGTTGCATACTCGGTCTGCTGTATTTCTACGCGTACCCCCATATTCGCCCATTCCTGCAGCAACACTTCCAAGTGGAGGGGCAAGGCGGCGCCGAATCCGCTGGGTATGGAGAGGGTAATCAACGGCAAACTGTCCAGGCTGTCCCCGTAGCTGGACTCCGCAAGCAATTGCCTGGCTCTTTCCGGGTCGAACTCATAGCCGGCCAAATCAGGATTATATGACGGAAAACCGGGCGGGATGATGCTCTTGGCCGGGTTGACCAGGCCTTCGTACACAGTGGCGGCAATGGTCTGGCGGTCAAAGGCCAGGTTCAGGGCTTGGCGTACCTTGGGGTCGTCCAGAGGCGGTTCGTTGACGTTCATCCCGATGTAGAAAACGCTGAAATCCGGCAGCGAGCGGTGCAGTTCCAAATTCAAGGTACTGGCCGGGTCCTTAACCCGCTCCAAGTCGGCCAGGCCAACGCCGGTAACGTGTATCTCATCGTTCTCGTACATTATCATCCGGTTCCCACCGCTGAGGATGAACTCTACCTCATCCAGGTAAGGCGGCCCCAGGTGATACCCTTCATTGCGGGTCAACCGGATAATCTCGCCCAGCTCATACTCGGCCAAGTGGAAAGGGCCGGTGCCATTGGGCCGGTCGGTCCAGGTTCCCGCAGCGTTTACCACGTTGTCCCGGTCGAGAACAAAGCCGGTGGGGTAAGTCAGCTTGGCAAGAAAGTAGGACTTGGGAGCGTCAATGGTTAACGCCAGGGTATGGTCGTCAATTGCCTTTACGCCCGCAATGGACTGGGCAATACCCTCCAGCCTGGCCGCCACTCCAACGATGTCGCCCAGGTATTGCTGGGCTACCGGAGCTTGGGTTGCCGGGTCGCTGGCCCGCTCCAGGGACCAGCGCACATCCGCGGCGGTGACCGGCTTGCCGTCGTGGAACCGGGCGTCCCGCCGCAGGTGGAAGATATAGGTTCTTCCGTCCGGGCTTACCTCCCAACTCTCGGCCAGGTCAGGGACGATGTTTAAGTCCGGGTCAATGGTCACCAGCCCGCCGAAAACTTCTACGATGATGCCCCCCGATCCCGCGTCGGTAGTCAGGTGGGGGTCCAGCGTGGGCGGGTCGGAATATAACCGGACTAACCGCCCGCCCCGCTTTATGGATGGGTCACGCAGGGCAGGCGCTGCTGCTACTTCCGCTGCTGCCGCTCTCGCTACTGTCGTCGGCGCTACGGTGGGTACAGCGCCGCCCGGACTATTGGGTGTTGGGGCCAGAGCAGCATTTTCTAACGAGGTGACCGGGGGGAGAGTTGGTATCGGCGTGGCCGGAGTTGGCGCTGAACCGGCTGATTCTTGGGAAGCTGTGCGGGCTGTGGGCCGAGGAGAATCTGCCGGCTCGGCCGGCGCTGCGTCGGGAGAGGTGGAGCAGGCGATCAGAAACATTGCCCCCAGGACCAGGAATATCAGCCGGCGGATGCCCATACTATGACCTCTTAATTTTCTTGAGCCGGCCAATCCGCTCATAGTGAGCTGGTCGAACCACTGCGGTAGATTTCTACGGCGGCGTACCCGATGACCGAACCCTTGACCGGCGGGTTGGGCTTTTTGACTGTAACCTGCACCCCGGACAGGGGCAGTTCCGCCAGCAGCCGGTCGGCGATGGTTTGGGCCAGGGACTCCAGTAGGTTGCGGGAGTCGCCCTCTACAACTGACTTGGCTATCCGGTACATCAGGGTGTAACTGACCGTATCCTCCAGCCGGTCGGACGCGCCGGGCCGGGCCAGGTCCACGTCGGCGGCCAAGTCAACGACATAGGACTGCCCCAGGGCTTTTTCCTCCGGGTTGACCCCGTGATACCCGTAGAACTGCATTCCCTTCAGGATTATTTGGTCTGAGGACAAATTCCGCTCCATAGGAACACAAGCTATCCGTCGTTCCTGCGAAGGCAGGAACCTCTGTCCGCAACGTTTTAAGTTCTTGCTTGCGCAGGAACGACGGGAAAAGGGAGTCTGTTGTCACGTGCAATTGCTTTGTAGTTATCACCCGCCGGCGCTGTTGATAGCCTCGGCCAGAGCCAGCAGGTTTTGAGCGCGCTTGACCACCGGAACGTCCACCATCTTGCCGTCCAGGTTCAGGGAGCCGCGACCGGCGGCTTCGGCTTCGTTCCACGCTTCCATCACCCGGCGAGCGTAGGCTACATCCTCGGGCAGGGGGCTGAACAGTTCGTTAATCGGGTCAATCTGCGCCGGGTGGATAGCAAACTTTCCGGTATAGCCCAGTTGTCGGGCCACCCCGGCATCCTGCCGCAGTCCCTCGGGGTTGCGAAAGGCCACGTAGGGGCTGTCCAGTGCGGCGACACCGGCGGCCCGGGCAGCAATGGCAATGGTGGCGCGGGGGTGGTAAACCTCGGCCCCGTCATCGGTGCGTTGGATACCCATGTCGTTGGTGTAGTCCTCGGCGCCAAAGGCGATGGCGACGATGCGGGGCAAGGCGGCGGCCATTTCGTTGACATTGACCACGGCCCGCGCGCTTTCAATCCAGGGAATCAGCTTGATCTGACCGGGTTGTAAGCCGGCGGATGCTTCCAGGGGGGCGATGATCCGGTTAATCTCCCGCAGGTCCCATACCGACTCGGTCTTGCCCACGCTGACGCCGTAAAGGTCGGGGGAGATGACGGCGGTCAATTCGTCCCGGGTCAGCCCGGTATCCAGGGAGTTAGCCCGAACCATTACCCGCTTGCCGGCTTGGCGCAGGGTGGGAACCCATTGGCGGGCCAGGTGTCGGGCGGCGACCTTTTCCGCCGGCGGCACCGAGTCTTCCAGGTCCACCATAATAATGTCGGCGTTAAAGCCCAGCGCCCGTTCCAGCATATTGGCCCGGTTGCCGGGGACGAAGATAAGGGTGCGCAGCAGTTCCAAGGGGGTTCCTCCTCTGGCTTGGGAGTTGGGTAATGGCCGTTTGCACTCGGCATTGATGCGGTTACAGCAGGAATGGCGGGTGGACCACGTCATCGGGCACCGGTTCAATTTGCCGGCTTACCGGGTTGACTCTAAACCTCATATTCTCCAGCGCCTCGTAGCCGATAAGGGGGGTGGAGGCAGGCACCATAATCCCGCCAAACCACTGTCCCATCAGCTCGCCGTCAAAGTGATAGGTGTCTAACTCTACCACGCCAGTGGCGCTTATCATTCGGAGCTTTCCCAGGGCCGGGCGCAAGCCCAGCGCTTCGATTTCCTCCAGGGGCAAAGCTACATGAGTAGCCCCGGTGTCAACGAGAAAAGTATATTCGCGGGTTTCGATTTCCCCTATGATTTTGGCTTGAACGTCGGTTCTTCCCATGTCAGTTACACTTCCCTAACTAGAGCTTGCCCGTTGACCATAGCTTGCGTGTTGCCCGATCTCAACTGATGACTAACCCCCTACTCCATATCCCCCCAGGTTTCCCCCCACTTGGCGTCCACCTTCAGGGTTACGTCCAGGTCCATTGCCGCGGGCATTTCGTCGAAGACCAGGGCTTGCAGGTCGTCCATTTCCTCTCTAGGCACCTCAAAGACCAGTTCGTCGTGGACCTGGAGCAGCATCCGCGCCCGCAGGTTTTCCCGGTTCAGCCGGTCGTGCACCCGAAGCATCGCCAGCTTCATAATGTCTGCGGCGGTGCCCTGGATGGGCATATTTATTGCCATCCGCTCGGCGGCGTTGCGGACGTTGAAGTTGGAGGCGTTGATGTCCGGCATATAGCGTCGGCGTCCGCAGAGGGTTTCCACGTACTGGGTCTGCCGGGTCTGGGCCTTGACTTCATCCAGGTAGCCGGCGATGCCCGGATATTTGTTGAAGTAGGTTTCGATGAACCGCGCGCCGTCCTCCCGGGAGAAATCGGTCTGCTGGGAAATGCCGTGGGCCGACAGCCCGTAAATCACCCCGAAGTTCAGCACCTTGGCGATACGCCGCTGGTCTGAGGTAACCTCGTTGATTGGCACTTCGTTCATCAGGGAGGCGGTGGAGGCGTGAATGTCCTCACCCCGGCGGAAGGCTTCCAGCAATGCCGGGTCCTGGGACATATGGGCCAGCACCCGCAGCTCAATCTGGGAATAATCGGCGGAAAAGAGAACCCAGTCCGGCGCGTCCTCGGCGATAAAGGCTTTCCGTACCTGCCGGCCCAACTCGGTGCGGATGGGGATGTTTTGCAGGTTGGGGTCGCTGCTGGACATCCGCCCGGTGGCCGAGCCTACCTGGTTATAGCTGGTATGAATCCGCCCGGTACGGGGGTTAATCATCTCCGGCAGAGCGTCCACGTAGGTGGACTTGAGCTTGGTAATCTGCCGGTATTCCAGGATTTTGTCCACTACCGGGTGGAAGCCCTTCAGTCCCTCCAGAGAGTTGGCGTCGGTGGAGTAGCCGGTCTTGGTGCGCTTGGTCTTGGGCAGCCCCAACTCGTTGAACAGCAGGTCGCTAAGCTGCTGCGGCGAGTTGATGTTGACCGTGTGGCCGATGGATTCGTAAAGCTCTATCTCCGACTGCTGCATCTGCTGGTTCAAGTCGCGAGCCATCTCGTGCAGCAGGCCAACGTCCAGCTTGATGCCTTTCCGCTGCATATCCACCAGCACCGGGGTCAGGGGCATTTCCATTTCGGTCATCAGGTCGTTCAAGCCCTGCCGCTCGATAGGACCCCGCAGTTGTACCTGGAGGCGGCTGGTCATATCGGCGTCGGCAGCCGCGTAGGGCGTGGCGTCCTCAATAGCTACCTGGTCGAAACTTTTCTGCTTGGCCCCCCGGCCGATGAGGTCGGTTATGGGAGTCATCTCCACGCCCAGCACGTCCAGGGACAGATTCTTCAGCCCCAGGTTGTTCTTGCTCAGCAGGTGCGCGGCAACCATAGTGTCGAAGTTTACGTTCTGGGGGTTGATGCCGTAGTTGGACAGCATCATCAGGTCAAAGTTGGCGTTGTGGGCGCACTTGGCAAGCTCCGGGTCTTCCATCAGGGCTTTGATCTTAGCCAGCGCCGGCTCCAGGGGGAGTTGGTCGCCTTCACGGTGTCCGACGGGAACGTACCAAGCCTTGCCTGGCTCGGTGGCAAAGCTCAGGCCCACCAGGTCGGCCCGCATGGGGTCAATGTGGGTGGTCTCGGTGTCGAAGGAGAAGCTGCCCGCCTCCCGCAGGTCGGCCAGCATACTTTCCAATTGTTCCTCGGTTTGCACCGTCACATAGTCGGTAGAGGGGGCATTGCCGGCGGCCGGCAGACCCGGAGGGCTGGTTCCGCCGTCGGTCTCCCAAGTTGGCGCGGGTAGCCGGGGAATGACGGTGTAGAACTCCAAACTGGTAAGTAGATTCACTACTTCCTGCCGGTCGAACCGCCCGTAGCGCGCGGCGTCCAACTCCAGTTCTACCGGGGCTTCCCGGGATATGGTGGTCAGGAGGCGGTTCTCAAAGGCCAGTTCCTTGTTCTCGGCCAGGGACTGGCGCACGCTGGGGGGCTTTACTTCGTCCAAGTGTTCGTAGATACCCTCCAGGTCGTGGTAGTCGTTGAGCAGACCCATAGCCCGCTTTTCCCCGATACGCGGGACGCCGGGGATATTGTCCGAGGAGTCGCCCAGCAGGGACTTGAAATCGGGTTGCTGGGCTGCGGTCAGGCCGGAATACCGCTCGGCCAGTTCCTTTTCGTCATATACTTTCCGGTCCTGGATGCTGTAGGACAGGTCAACTCGCACCCGGGGGGAAATCAGTTGAAAAGTGTCCCGGTCGCCGGTCAGGATTACGGCGTCAATGCCCTGTTCCTCCGCCTGCCGGCACAGAGTTCCAATCACGTCGTCCGCCTCAAACCCGTCAATCTCGTAGATGGGGACGCCGAAAGCCTGCATCAACTCCTTGACCCGTTGGAACTGGTGGCGCAGTTCCGGCGGACTCGGTTCCCGCTGGGCCTTGTAAGCCTCAAAGCGTTCGTGCCGGAAGGTGGGCGTCGGCGTATCGAAGGCGATGGCGTAGTGGGTGGGCCGCCAGTCTTGCAGCGCCCGCAGAAAGACGTTGGCAAAGCCGTAAACGCCGGTAACGTCCTCTCCGGTGCTGGAAACGGTAAGGTGCCGCTGGGTGGAAATAGCCCGGAAGGAACGGTGCACCATTGCGTGGCCGTCCATTATCATCAGCAGGGGCTGGTCCCCGGCGGTATTGAACAGAGGCATTGCGGCGGTTCCCTGAGCCTTGGCCATAGCGGCACCTCAAAAGTCTGCGTTTGGTTACCGAAATCTGGGCGGTGGCGGACAGATTAGCTGACTGTATTATACAACAGGCGGTTTTGGGTACAACGCGGAATGGCCCCCAACTTCAGAGGACTTGGTAGGGCGGTTGAGGATACGAGCGGCCGTCTCCCGGATTACACCCCTCATCCCGGCTCTCTGCCCAAAGGAGAGGGAGCAGTTTCACCCCTCGCCCACCGGGCGAGGTATCGGGGGTGAGGGGATTGCGCCAGAACAGGTCGGAACCCGGTACAGCAGCGCCCGCTTCCGTGCTACAATAGGCGGCACAATTATCGTGCCACCGGCGCAAGCCGGGTTGCAGATTTACCAGGGGGCAGCCGGTTTATGCCCATTTACGAATATCGCTGCGAGGATTGCCAGCACCTCAACTCGGTGCTGGTCTATAGTTGGTCAAAGGATACGGACCGAGCTTGCGCCCGCTGTAACGGTTCTAACCTCAACCGCCTGGTCTCCCGCTTCTCCGTGCGCCGTTCCTGGGGGGCCAGCCTGAACTGGGCGCCCAGCGGCGAAACCCTGACCGACGTTAACGAGGATGACCCGGCCAGCCTGGACCGGTTTATGGGCCGGGTCAAGCAGGAAATGGGCGGTCAGGTGACCTCGGACTTTGAGGAGATGCGGCGGGAATTGCATACCGGGCCGCGTTCTTTTGACGTTCCCGATTCATCCGGCGGTGACAACAGCTCCGGCGAATCCGGTTAGCTCCCTGAAACTCCCGCGGCCAGAAGAACCGGCCGGGGCCGGGATTTTCAGAGGTTTCCTGGCATTCCTCCATACCCTTATACATTATTACAACACGGGGCTGAAAGGGGGTTGCTATGTCATTAAAGGACTACCGGCCTGGGGAGATAACCGCCCGGGGAGAAGCAATCTACCGGGAAAAGATAAAGAAGCTGGTGGAGCAGACGGAAAAGGGCAAATTCGTAGTCATAGACGTTGAAAGCGGCGACTACGAGATAGACCCGGAGGACCCTATTGCTACCCGGCGGTTGCTGGATCGAAGGCCGGCGGCGGCTATTTATGGGCTGAGAGTCGGTTATAGCGCAGCCTACAGCCACGTTGGCGGGTTTGCCTTTCCGGGACGCAGTGATTAGAGGACGGGTAGGTCGGTTACAACGGCCATTGATCGAAATCGACGTAATGGGGGAAGACAACCGGCGGCAATCTATCGAGGCTGTTCTGGACACAGGGTTTTCGGGTTATCTGACCCTACCTTGGGACTCTATCCGTGGGTTGGGGTTACAGTCCGCAGGCCAACGAGCCTTTGAACTAGCGAACGGTGAACAGTTTGAGTTCAACACCTATCTGGCAATGGTCTCATGGCATGAGCGCTTACGCTTGGTGACAGTCCTGGAATCGGATAGTGTCCCCCTTCTTGGCGCCTTCTTGCTTTGGGGCAACCGAGTCACCCTGGATATGCTGGATGATGGCGACGTAGCCATAGATGAGCTTTTTCCCTGACCAACAGCAAGGCAGGCAATAGGTTGGTTGGCAACATTTTTGAGAATGTGCAACAGGATTAGCATAGCGAGCGGCGCCAAGTTGCGCTTGGTGAAATCGTTGATTTCCATGATGCTATTTGAGAGTGTGATTACGGGTTTGGAGAGTACGGCCCATGCCCATTTATGAATACCGCTGCGGGAGCTGCGACCGGGTGTCCTCATTTTTCACCCGGTCAATCAACTCCGCGCTGACTCCGGTCTGTTCCCACTGCCAAAGCAGCGATATGCAGCGGCGAATGTCGTCCTTTGCGCTGGGTAAGACCACCCAATCGGTCCACGAACAGTATCCCGCCGCCGGGGGAAGCCCGGCGCTGGACTACTACAGCGACCCCCGTAACATTGGTAGAAATGTCGAAGAGAGCTTTCAACGGCACGGGGTGGAGCTGCCGCAATCGGTGCGGAACAACATCGCCGCCGCCCGGGAAGGCTCCCTACCCAAGGAGCTTGATCTATGATCGAATACCAAGGGACTGAATACCAAGGGATGGAACCCCAAGACTGGCTCGATTTCCTTTATGCCCCCCTGGTTGGCTGTGTGGAGGCCCTGAATGCCGGTTGCCCGGAACTGCCCGACGCCGGCCCGGCGCTGGGCCGGCTGAGCGAACTGGCTGCATCTCTGTCTCCCGGCACGCCGGTCGCTCCGGAAATGGCTTCGGCTCTCCTTACGATTCCGCAGGCGCTGGACCTGGCAGCAACGGCGCTTAACTCGGTTAACACCCTGGTTAGCCTGGATGACCTGAATACAGCGAGCGCCGCCGCCCTGACCGGAGTTTTATCCGACTTGTCAGCTCAGCTAGGCGCAGAGATGCGGTGGGAGCAATCCGACCAAGTTCGGGGGCTGTACGTGATTATCGACCCGGAGGTAACCGGGGGGCGGGAGCCGCTGGAAATTGCCCAGGCTGCGGTCCGGGGCGGCGCTAAAATGCTTCAACTGCGGGATAAGCTGCGGGACAAGGGGGAGATTCTGCCCCTGGCCCGGGACTTGCAGCAGCTTTGCGCCGCCAACAACGTCCTGCTAATCATTAACGACCACGTGGACTTGGCTGCTGCGGTGGGTTCCGGCGGCGTCCATGTCGGGCAGACCGACTTGCCGGTGGCCCAGGCCAGGCAGGTGCTGGCCCCCGGCCAGGTGTTGGGTCGCTCCAACCGGGAAATAGAATTGCTGATTGAGTCCCAGGAAATGGGTGCCGACCACGTGGCCTTTGGCGCCATTTACCAGTCCACCACCAAGTCCGGCGGGCGCGGCCCCCAAGGCCCGGAACGGTTGCGGGATGCTCGCGCCGTGACTAAAGTGCCCCTGGTAGCCATCGGCGGGATTAACGCTGAAAACGTGGCGCCGGTCATTGAGGCTGGGGCCGATGCCGTTTGCGTAACTGCCGCAGTGGGGTTGGCCCCCGAACCGGAGGCCGCGGCTAGTCGCCTGGTTGAGGCCATCAGGCAAGCCGGAGGCAAGATTTAATGCCATCCCGTTACAGTCAGGATTTAACGAACATCGCCGCCGAGGCTACCGAGCAGCTTACCCTGCGCCACCGGGCGCGGGAGCAAGCCCTGGCTATTTCCCGGGAAGTTATCCGCTTTTCCGCCAACGCCATCCGCGCCGTGCATCGCGGGGAGTTTGAGGAAGCCCGGCGCTTAATCCAACAGGCCGGGCAGCGTCTTGAGGAGACCGGGCCAATACGCCAGGAAAACCCGGAGTTCTACTTCGCCGGTTTCCTGTCCGATGCCCGCAAGGAATATACCGAAGCCAATATCACCCTGGCGGTCATTTCCCGGGGCGATATTCCGTCTCCCGGCGACTTGGGAGTTGACCCGCCAGCCTACCTGAACGGCATGGCCGAGGTAATCGGGGAACTGCGCCGTTACATCCTGGACGCCCTGCGTCGGGACTCTGTTGAGCATTGCGAAGAGTTTATGGATGTTATGGACGAAATCTATGGCATCCTGGTTACCATAGATTTCCCGGAAGCGGTGACCGGCGGTTTGCGCCGCAGCACCGACGCCATGCGCGGGGTTCTGGAACGCACCCGGGGCGACCTGACCATCTCCCTGCAACAGCGGCGGCTGGAAATCCG
Source organism: Dehalococcoidia bacterium (assembly GCA_965197655.1). GTDB lineage: Bacteria > Chloroflexota > Dehalococcoidia > Lucifugimonadales > UBA3495 > CATQHB01. Next base: position 125,528 of record OZ240220.1, read on the forward strand.
CCTGGCCGAAATGGAAGGCGGGCAGCCGGGGTAGGCCGAAAGAGTTTCTGAAATACGCCAAGTCGAATCTGATTGGCTAGGGATATAGCAAAAATCTGAATACACTTTTGCCGTCGTTCCTGCGAAGGCAGGAACCTCTGTTCTTGAGGATTCAGGTTCCTGCCTTCGCAGGAACGACGAACAGCTTATAGTCCAAAAGCGATTATTCTGCCGCAGGAGAAGCCTAACCTTGCCACAAGTCCACATCTCCTTTCTGGGCACCGGAGCGGGGAACTGCATCCACCGCGCCCACACTGCCATAGTCCTGGACTGTGCCGACGGTACCCGGTTGCTGTTGGACGCCGGTTCCGGCAACTCCGCGCTCCGTCACGGTGCGGAGTTGGGTTTCCTGGCCGAGGACTTTGAGCACGTCCTGTTGTCCCACCGCCACGGCGACCACATGGGCGGCCTGCCCCACATCCAGGGCCGGCGCACCCAGGTTGCCCCCGATGCCTCCCCATTGGTAGTCCACAGCCTTGAGCCTACGTTAGATGGGTTGCAGCGTCTCTTTCGGGCGGTCAGCATTACCCATCAGGTTGACCAGGACAGCGTTACCACGACGGACGGCAACCGGGTGGTGGCTTGGAACCCGGTTGAGACCGGGCAGTGGGTTGCATTAGGGAGAGATACTCGGGCCGTTGCCTTTGCGGTAAACCACATCGGCGGCGCGGTAGGCTGGCGGGTGGAAACCGGCGGAATCACCGTGGTCTTTTCCGGCGATACCCGCTACAGCGAAAACCTGATTGAAGCCTCCCAAGGCGCCGACCTGCTGATTCACGAAGCCCTGAGCACTGAGGACGACAAGGAAGGAACCGACCGGCGGGGCCATTCCACCGCCGCCGAGGCCGCCCGCGCCGCTAGCCTGGCCGGCGCCGGCCAGTTAGTAATCACCCACATTGACACCCCCTTCCACCGGGATACCCAACCTTTGATTGACGAGGCCCGCGCCGAGTTTGGCGGCCCCATCGGTGTGGCCGAAGACCTTTTCCAAATTACTGTCAGCAGGCCGTAGCGCAATACCGCTCAAATGTTCTATAGTATTGGCTGCTTCCCAACCTTGCTCAAAATTTCCGGGAACGCAAGGAGTTGTGATGTTAGCCAAGAGCCAGACTTGCGCCGTAGTCGGCCTGGATGGGTACATAGTTCAGGTGGAGGTGGACATATCGCCGGGCCTGCCTGCCTTCAACATCGTCGGCCTGCCGGATACGGCGGTGCAGGAGGCCCGCGAGCGGGTGCGGGCTGCCCTCCGCAACAGCGGTTGCGAGTTCCCCATGCGGCGAATCACGGTCAATCTGGCCCCGGCGGACTTGAAAAAAGCCGGGCCAGCCTACGACCTTCCCATCGCCGTTGGCATACTGCTCAGTTCCGGGCAGATTGACCTGCCGGCGGAGCATTCCCTGTTCCTCGGTGAGCTTTCCCTGGACGGCGGCCTACGCCATACCAACGGAGTCCTGCCGATGGTGTCGGTGGCCCGGGACCAGGGATTTGAGGCAGTGTACGTTCCTACCGCCGACTCTGCCGAGGCCGCCCTGATTGACGGCATCCAGGTTTACGCCACTCCCACCCTGGCCGCTCTGGTGAGCCACCTGCTGGGAGAGTCCCGCATTCTTCCCAAAGAGTTCACCGGCATCTTGCCCGAGGGAGACGCCCATGCCGCCAACGGCAACAACCTGGCCCATATCAAAGGACAGGAACACGCCAAGCGCGCCCTGGAGGTTGCTGCCGCCGGTTTTCATAACATCCTGTTCAACGGCCCGCCGGGGAGCGGCAAGACGATGCTGGCCCGCGCCCTGCCCACGATTTTGCCCCGGATGACCCCGGAAGAGGCGCTGGATGCCACCAAGATTTACAGCATCAGCGGCGCCCTGCCCTCCGATTGTCCTTTGGTTTCCCAGCGCCCTTTTCGCGCCCCCCACTACAGCATTTCCAACGCCGGGCTGGTCGGCGGCGGCAGAAACCTGCGGCCCGGTGAGATTACCATGAGCCACCGGGGAGTGCTGTTTTTGGACGAACTGCCGGAGTTTGACCGAGTCGCCCTGGAGTCCCTGCGCCAACCCCTGGAAGACAAGGTGGTGACCATCAGCCGGGTCACCGGTTCCGTCACCTACCCGGCCAGCTTTATGCTGGTAGCGGCCCAAAACCCCTGCCCTTGCGGTTATTATTCTCACCCGCGCAAGGAATGTACTTGTAGCTCATCCGCCGTGTCCCGCTACCAGAAACGGATAAGCGGCCCGCTGATGGACCGCATCGATATTTTCGTGGAAGTGCCGCCGGTGGAGTACGACAAGTTGGTGAACGAGGAACTGGCGGAAGACTCGTCGGAAATCCGGCAAAGGGTGGAGCAGGCGCGGTCACTTCAGGCCGAGCGGTTTGACCACGGCGGTGTAAGTTTTAACTCTGAAATGCGAGCGGCGGAAATCTGGAAGGTTTGCAGCCTGGACAGCGGGGCCAAAAGCCTGCTCCAGTCAGCCACCACCCAGCTAAACCTGTCGGCCCGGGCCTTTCACCGCATCATAAAAGTGTCCCGCACCATCGCCGACCTGGACGACTCCGAGGAGATAGGCGTCGGTCACCTGGCCGAGGCCCTGCAATACCGCTCGCGGGGGTTGAACTGAGGGCAATCTCCAAGTGCGTTGGTATAGCCGTACTGTAGCGGCGGGTTTCAAACCCACCCCAGGGCTATCGCGTTTGGATTGCAGGCTAGCCGTCGTTCCTGCGCAGGCAGGAACCTAAAACCTTGAGAACAGAGGTTCCTGCCTGCGCAGGAACGACGGAAATATGACCGTGCGTCTAATGCAATGACTCTGAAACCCACCTCCGCAAACCTGGCCTTGTTGATGCGGGGGGACACCTATACCTGCCGGAACGGCGAATTAGGCGGCAGACCAATTCAGGTAGGGTTCACACCGGGACTGTATCAGCCTCTTATGCCAGCTAACCAGCGATAATGGTCTGGAAGGTGTCAAAATACTCGGGAAAAGTCTTGGACACGCAGCCAGGGTCCATAATGGTTATCTCGGCGCCGCCCAGGGAGGCCAGGGAAAAGCTCATCGCCATCCGGTGGTCGTTGTAGGTGTCAATGGCAGCCGGCTGTATCCGCTCCGGCGGGGTAATTTCCAGGTAGTCCGGCCCCTCGACCACCTCGCCGCCTACTTTGCGCAGTTCGGCGGCCATCGCGGCCAGGCGGTCGGTTTCCTTGACCCGCCAGTTGCCGATGTTGCGGATGACCGTCTTGCCCTGGGCAAAGAGAGCGGTTACGGCCACGGTCATTGCCGCGTCGGGAATGTGATTCAAGTCCAGGTCCAACCCATGCAGTTCTCCTTTGGACACCTCGATATAGTCCGGGCCACGGCGCACCACCGCGCCCATCCTTTCCAGCACGTCGGCGTGCCGGATGTCGCCCTGGATGCTGTCGGCCCCGACGCCGTTCACCCGTACCGTCCCGCCCCGGATTGCCGCCGCTGACAGGAAGTAGGTTGCGGAGGAAGCATCGCCTTCTACCAGGACATTGCCCGGGGATGCATAGACCTGGCCTCCGGGCACCCGGAATTGGCGGTAGTCGTCGTTTTCCACAGTAACGCCAAACCGCCGCATTACGTCAATGGTCATATCGATATAGGGCTTGGATACCAGGTCGCCCTCAATGTCAATCAGCAGTTCCCCCTGGGCTAAGGGGGACGCCAGCAGCAGGGATGTCAGGTATTGGCTGGATACGTTGCCTTTGATCGATACCCGGCCGCCCTGCAACCCGGCGGCGTCTATTTTCAGCGGCGGGTAACCCTCGGCCTCCATATACGCTATGCTGGCCCCCAGTTGTCGCAAGGCCTCAACCAAATGGGCGATGGGCCGTTCCAGCATCCGCGGCTCGCCGGTAAGCGTAAATGAACCCTTGCCCAAGCAGAGGGCGGCGCATAGGGGACGGATGGCGGTGCCGGCATTGCCCAGGTACAACTCCGCTTCCCGGACGGCGAAAGGCCCGCCGTTGCTCTCTACCAGGCATTTCGTTCCGGCGTCGTAAAATTGCAGGGAAATGCCTAGGGTTTGCAGCGCAGCGGTCATGTGCCGGGTGTCGTCGCTGTCCAGCAGGTTGCGCACTTCCGTTGCGCCCCGGGCCAGGGAGGACAGCAGCAGCAGCCGGTTGGACAGGCTCTTGGAACCGGGCAGTTGGACCACTCCCTCCACTATGGGAGTCGGCTTTAAGGTTAATGACTGCATAAATTGCCTCGGACTATTCGGGTGATTTGTGCGGGGACGCTGTAGGGCAAAATTGTCGTGTCCAATTGTAGCAATAAAAGACGGCCCCGGCGAATGATGAACTCAGCCCGGCCTCGGGGCCTTTTAGGTAACTGTTCAGTGTCGAAGTGTCCGTCGTTCCTGCGCAGGCAGGAACCTCGAATTGCAGGTAGCGAGGTTCCTGCCTGCGCAGGAACGACGGGCTTTCTTACCCTGGGGAATCGCCTCAACTCTGAACTGTTACCCTTTTAGTTGTCATCCGCTCCCCCATACAATTTTAATCCCCTACTGTCATTCTGAGCGGAGCGAAGAATCCCAAATCCTTCAGCCGGAACCATTCCCGGCGCCGGACAAACGGGCGGCAAATAAGGACGCTGGGTTCTTCGTCGCTAAGCTTCCCAGAACGACAGCTAAAGGGCCAGAACCATAGACTGCGCTTGAGCGCATTTTGACATGGTTCCGTTTACAATGTAGCATATCAGACACTGGCATAGGGGATACAGCCTCAGGTAACCGGCATGAATGGCCGAGTACGAAAAAGAGGAACAGTAAGTGGCAGACGAACAAACAGAAAACCAAGCGGGACCGGGGTTCAAGTCTCCCCTGACCCCGCCGGCAACTAACCCGGACTTTGCCCAGGCTTTGGATGAATTGGTGACGTTGGCCCGTCAAGGGCACCGTCCGGACTGCGAAAACTTTAACCCTTCCAACGAATGGCTGGTCAGCAATATGCCGGTCTTTCAGGACTTGCCGGAGGCAGACCGGGCCAAAGTGCTGGAGGAGGCTAACCAGGTTGCCCGGACGGCGGAGGAAGCCAATGCCGCCGGGCGGGCCGCTACCAAGGCGTGGCCGGGCGTGGCGGTCCGGCTGGACAGCGGCGGTATGGGATTCTTCAGCCAGTTGGGTGTGGTGCGCCGCCCCGACCTGACCCAGTATTACGTTGACGGCTTCACCCCCAACCGGGACAGCCTTTCTTTCAGCGAGGATAACCAGACCCTCTTTGCCCAGGTATTCAACTGCATCGTTGGCAAGCTACGGGAATATCTGGAGTCCGGACAGACCGTCATTCAAACCGACCGGCAAATCTGTGATGCCCCGGGCCGCTCCTTCCACGCGCGGCAGCTTCTCTTTGGCGCCGACTATCTCCAATTGCCCTATATGTGGCGTCAGTTGACCTTTGACCTGCCGGAGAGTGAGCGTACCGGCACACCGGACATTTTGGAAGTTTCCATCCCCCACTGGTTTGACGACCTGGGGATGCCGGAAGACCTGAAAGCCCGTATTAAAGAGTTGGGCATTAACCAGTTGGTCTTCAAGGCGCCCACCAAGGGCCTGTCCCTGCATTTGGGCTTCGACTATGTTGGCGAACACAAGATGGGCCCCCTGTCTATTGCGATGCACCAGGTAAAGCAAAACAATGGCATCGCGATTCAGGCCGCCTTGAGCCTGGCCCGGATAAAGACCGTGAGCGGGGCAAAATCCAACACCGCGCTGATTACCGTAGGCCCGTCGCTGCACGGCAAGAGCACTCTGACCATTATGATTGAGCTGGCTAACAGCCAATTGGCCGGGCTGCTGGGCCTGGAAACCGACCCCGTAGAAGGGGTCTATCCGATGAACGACGATATTGTTTTGCTCCAGCCCTTGCGGGAGCCGATTGTGTCCAACCGGGGTGGCAACCGCTACACCATTTCCCACAGCATTGACGGCACGGAGAACAATTTCTACGCCATGCCCTTTGGCTTGAACGAAGCGGAAGACCCGATAACCTTTGACGCGGTACGGGGTTCGGCAGACGCGCCCAACCCGCAGGAAACCCTGGAGAACGTGCCGGTGCATCTGCCGCCCGGTGATGGAGACGGGGCCGGCGATGCGGCCCCCAACTTCCTGGAAAATCCGGTGCGCAATATGCGAGTAACCCTGTCCCGGCAGCGGCTGCTGTCCCGCAAGGGCGTGGGCGGGTTGATTGAATCTATTACCGAAGGCCGGCTGTCCGACTCGGTGCACGTGCCGATGGAGTTTACCGACCGGGTATTCTGGCAGGAGGTAATGCGGCAGAACACAGTTATTCCGCCCCTGCGCCGGCTGAGCCTGGAGCAATACATCCGGGTGCTGATGTACGGCGAAGCGGTGCAGATGGGGGCCGCCATCGGCGCCATTGGCCGCCCCTACGTGGAATACTTCTCCGACCCCTTCATCATTGGATTGGAAGATGAAAACGCCAACCTGATGTACCACATCCTCCAGCAACTGTCCTGGGGCGGTTTGCCCCAGGAGTATTATGTGTTCAACACCGGGGGCATCGGCGCCGATTCCAACGAACAAGCCAGCGGTCAACACTACAAGAAAATACCCCGGGAACTGACCTTGATGCTTCAGGAGGCTTTGCTGCGGGACGCCGTTAAGTTCGAATACGACGGCATTCTCCGCTCCGAGGTGGGTGTCGCCGTCGTCAACGAGCGGGGCGAGGAAGTGGTGGACCTTCGCAAAGAATGGCTGCCCCGGGAGGTTTACGGCGAAGAGGATTATACCGTCCGGGTGCTGGAATTGCGCCGCCGCCGTTACTATGGCCGGGACGCACAGGACAAGGCCGGCATACTGCGCTATACTAAAGTCAACAGCGCGCTGATTGACTTGGCCGATATTCCGCCGCCGGAGAATGAGCGAGAGCTGACCTGGCTCCTCTCCTTTTTCTGGCACGTTGACCAAGCCTATAATTCGGTGGAAGATTTCGTCAGTCGGATTGACCAGGGCCAACCGCCGTTAACGCACCTGTTGCGGGCCTTGCGGGAGAAATACCAGGCCGGCTTGGCCCGCGGCTTGGCAATCCCCGCCGCTACCCAAGCGGTTCTGACCACCTTGGGCTTGCCGGCGGAGTAACCGGACGGCGGCCGGGCATTCCGGCGGTCCGGTCGTCCTTTCCTAATGGTGGAGCGCCCATCAATTATTCTTGGTAGTTCATAAAGTTCAACTTGCCAGGTTGGTGGCCCCGGATTTATGATATGAGTATGGAACAGAGTGACATAAAATACCCCTTGGGGCGTCTTTCCCGTATTGAGGCGGAAACCTTTGGCGAGCCGGGCCGCCGGACCTTCCGGTTGCTGCTGGAGTCGGGCGCTGCCCGCTCTTTAGTGTGGCTGGAAAAGGAACAGCTTTTCCAGTTGGGCGCCGGCCTCAAGGAAGCAGTCCAGCGTCAAACCGATTCGGAGCGGGAACGGGGCAGTTCGCCGGAGGCGCCGGCCTGGAGCGGAGGAGAAACCACGATTGAGTTCAAGGCCCGCGTCCTTTCCGGGCGGCACGACCAGGATACCAATTCCTTCTACTTGCAGGCGCAGGCCGGCGAAGAGGAGGAATCGACAGAGGAACCGGCATCGGTGAGCTTCTGGATTACCGTTGACCAGGCGGCAGCCCTGGCCGAGGAAAGTCTGCGCATCTGCGCCGCCGGGCGTCCTCCCTGTTTCCTCTGCGGCCAGCCGATTAACCCGGAAGGCCACGTCTGCCCCCGGGCCAACGGCCACGCAGTTTTCGAAAGCGGCTAGGTACGCCTTCCCAACAGTAATCAGGGTTGTACAACGGTTGTAAAGGATACTCTGGTGGGACTAGAACAAACCGGCCTCGACCTTCTCACTAATGGCGAATTCCTCTCTTGCGAACTCACTCCCATGGGCTCCAACTATACTTTCTTGGCCTCATTGCAACTGGGCGACCGGGAGTGCCAGGCCATCTACAAGCCCCGGGATGGCGAGGTTCCCTTGTGGGATTTTCCCCGGGGGACGTTATACAAGCGGGAGTATGGGGCCTATCTGTTGAGCCAGGTCCTGGGCTGGAACTTTATCCCGCTGACCATTGTCCGGGACGGGCCTTACGGCATTGGCTCGGTGCAGCAGTATGTTGACCACGACCCGCGCCTGAATTACTACACCCTGAGCGACGCCGACGCCGAAGAACTGCGGATGATTGCCTGCTTTGATATGGTGGCGAATAATACCGACCGCAAGGCCAACCATGTGTTGGTGGACGGCGATGGCAAGCTGTGGGGAATAGACCAGGGCTTGACCTTCCACTCCGACACTAAAATCCGCACTGTAATTTGGGACTTTGGCGGCGAACCGATTCCTGACCGCTATCTGGACTCGCTGACCAAGCTGGCCCGTCAACTGCGCCGCCCGTCCGGGCTGCTCAAGGAACTGCTGGAACTGCTGCTCCCGGAAGAGGCGGAAGCCCTCGACAAGCGAATTGAATGGGTCCTGAGCGAGCGGGCCTATCCCGGTCTGCCGGGCCGTCGCCGTCGCCACTGATTCCATTTCACCAAGCCCGTTTGCCTTGCAGGGCTATCACAAAGTCCCTGCCAACTACAAAGCCCGCTCATGGTGAGCTTGTCGAATCATACTCCCTTACCAGGTGGCGCATCCTTCGACAGGCTCAGGACGAGCGGGCAGAACACTCCCACTACTTTGTGCGAAGCCCTGGTTTGCCCCGGGAACACTCCGGTTTCCCCAGCCTCTTATACCTCCGGCCCCTCCGCCAGCAAGGACAGGTCAAAATCTTCCAGGGTTTCCAGGATGGTGTGGGCCTGACTTACGTCCAGGTTGCGGGTGTATTCGGTACGCACCGCGATGGTGTAGGCGCCGGAGCCTACCGCCGCTGCAATCCCGATGGGCGAATCCTCGATGGCGATACACTGTTCCGGCGGCAGGCCCAGCCCGGCGGCGGCTTTGAGGTAAATGTCCGGTTCGGGCTTGCCTCGGGTCACGTCGTCCCCGCCCAGCACCAGGTCAAAGGCCCCCACCAGCCCAATTGCTTCCAGCTTCAAGTCCACCCACTGGTGCAGTGATGATGAGGCCACCGCCTTGGGCAGCCCGCGCTGAGAACAGATTTCCAGCAGGGCGCGGACGCCCGGCTGGGGCGCCAGTTCTTCCATCATCACCTGACGGACAATCTCGTCGTAGCGGCTGGTGTATATTGAGGCGGACAGGGGCAAGGCACGGTTAGCTTTGAGATACCGCCAGGTTTCGCCTATGGTCGTCCCGATGAGGAACCCTTCATTTTCCTTTTCGGAGACCAGCGGCACGCCCTCCTGTTCCAGCAGCCGGTTGATTGCGCCGAGGAAGAGGGGTTCGCTGTCCACCAGAACTCCGTCCATGTCGAAAATTATTGCCCGATAGCCGGTCATATTGATTAACACTCCTGGTTGAGGTTGATAAGTCGTTTATGCGTCGGGGCAGCCGTATGACGTTACGTCTGCGGCGCCAAGCAGCTGCCCGCATTATAAGGCTTTGGCGGGATAGACGCAGGCCCTCACCCCCGGCCCCTCTCCCACAGGGAGAGGGGTGAAACTGCTCCCTCTCCTTTGGGGAGAGGGCCGGGGTGAGGGGTTGCCCTGGATGAAATTCAAGGCCGGGAATCTAAGGCAATGGAGGGAAACGGCCTTCCTCTTCCCGTACCAGGAAGCAGGACGACGCCTTGAACACCGCCCACAAGTTCATTCCGGGGCTGATGCCCATTTCATTCAGGGAAGCGCCGGTTATGTGACATTTCAGGTCGGCGCCGGCGCAAGTTAGGGTAACTTCGTACCCCGGCGGGCGCAGTTCCACCCCGGCAACCACGCCGTACAGCCGATTGCGGGCCGAGGAACCGTGCGGCTCAGCGTCGGCCAGGATGATGTCGGAAGCCCGGATGCCCACGGTAACGGCGTCTCCCGTGTCCGGGCTGCCCAGGGGTACTTCCAACTGCAAGTTCGCTCCTGGTAAACCGGCTCCGGCGCAAACCATTGTGCCGTCCTGCGGATGCCGGGAGGCCACCCGCAGTTTCAGCAGGTTCTCCACGCCCACCAGCCGGGCGACGCGGCCTTGCCCCGGCTGGCCCAATACTTGCAGGGGATTGCCGGTCACCTGCGGCTTGCCGTCGCTGATCACCTGCACCAGGTCCCCGATGCTGATGGCCTCTTCTATGTCGTGGGACACCATTATCACCGGGATGTTGGTGTGGGCCAGGTTGGTCCGCAGTTCCCCGCGCAGGGTACGGCGCAGCTCGGCGTCCAGTGAAGTAAAAGGCTCGTCCAGCAGCAGGGCCGCCGGGTTTGGGGCCAGGGCGCGGGCCAGGGCGGCTCGCTGCTGCTGCCCGCCGGAAATCTCGCCCGGGCGACGGTCTTCCAGCCCTTCCAGGCGGAAGCTGCGCACCAGTTCCCGGACTCTGGCCCGGGTCTCATTTGAGCTTCGCCGGCCCAGCCCGTAGGCGATGTTGCCGGCCACGCTCAGGTGGGGGAAGAGGTGATATTGCTGAGTCAGGAAACCCACCCGGCGTTGGTGGGGCGGCTCCCAAATGCGCTGCGCACTGTCAAAGACCACCCGACCGCCAATTTCAATGTGTCCCTCTTGAGGGTGCAGCAACCCGGCTATGGTTCGGAGCAGGGTAGTCTTGCCGGCCCCGGAAGGGCCGAAAAGAACCATTATCTGGCCGGGCAGGACTTCCCATTCCGTCTCCAGGCAGAAACCGCCGATTCGGTAATGCACCCAGCCCCGGGCCGTGCCCGGGATGGTCGGTTGGAGATTCGCTGGTTCCTGGCGCATCATTGGCCGACCTGCCAGCGGCGGCGGGTAATCAGGCCGAGGGCAATTAGTACCAGCAGCGACCCGGCCAGCAGCAGTACCGACAGCGCAACCGCCGCGTCCAGGCTGGTTTCCAGGGCGCTCATTATCGCCAGCGGCATGGTTTGGGTCCTTCCGGTCAGGTTTCCGGCAAACATAATGGTCGCGCCGAACTCCGAAATTGCCCTGGCCCAGGCCAGCGCAATGCCGGTCAGCAGGGAAGGCGCAGCCAAGGGCAGGGTCAGCCGCCGGAAAGTGCCCCAGGGGGAAACACCCAGGGTCTGGGAAATATCCTCGTACTCCGGGGCCACCGACTGGAATCCCAGCTTGGCAGCCCGGATGTAAAAGGGCGCCGCTACGAATATCTGTGCAAAGATGACGGCGGCGGCGGTGAACGGCAGGGATATGCCCAAGCCAGTCAGGGCCGGGCCGAGAATCCCCTGCCGCCCGAAGGCCAGCAGCATTGCTACCCCGGAAACTACCGGCGGCAGGACAATGGGCAGCTCAACCAGGTGGTCAACCACGCGAAGCGGGAGAGAATTGCTGCGGGCCAGGATTCGGGCGAAGGGAGTACCCACCACAATCACTATCAGGATGCTGATAACGCTGGTTACCAGGGACAGCCGCAGGGCCAGCAGGACCGTTTCTCCGGTTAGACTGCCCAGGAAGCTATCCTGACCGGCCGCCTTAATCAGCAGGGCCAGGATGGGGATGCCAATAAACAGCGTATAGATAGCAGTTGAGGCAACGCCTACCGGCCCCCAATAGTCCGATGCGCGGAAGAGGTTACGCATAACGGGGCTTGCCGTCCCTGGTCCTACTGCTAGCGGGGCTAACGGGTTGGCGCTGAACGGGTTTGACCTGGCCGGGCCGATGCCGGGAGGTTGAGCCGGCTTGCGGACTGGGGTGAGCCGGCTTCTGGAAGTGAGGGCGGGTCAAATCCATATTGCTCCAAAATTGTTCGTGCTTCTGCCGACTGTACAAAAGCTATAAAGGCTTGGGCCGGTGGCGCCGCTTCCCGCAGTTCGGCGATGGGATAGTGGGCGGTTACATTGAGCGAATCGGGAATGGTTAGAACCTGGACTCGCTCGGCCACGTAAGGTTCCAGGGCATCGGTGTGGTAGGTTATGCCGGCGTCTGCCTCCCCCAGTGCCACCTTTTGCGTAACGCTGCGCACGTTGGTTTCCCGGGACACCACGTTAGCCAACAGCCGGTTTCGGTATTCCGGCCCGAAATCCGTTCCCAAAAACGAGCTGTCTCCCATCCGGTTGAGTATCGTTTGGGAATAGCGGCCCACCGGGGCCTCCGGCACGGCCAGCACTATTTTTACTCCCGGCTTTGCCAGGTCTTTCAGGGTGACCGCCGGCCGGCTTTGCCCGGTTGCCCCTGAAATTGCCGGGGAGGAACCCGCGCCTGCTGCTCCATCGGTTATTGGGGCAAAGCCTTTATTGACCAGGAACACCAGCCGGTTGGTGGCGAAATTGGCCGGCTGTCCCTCGATAAGCCCCGCGGCGGCTACCGCCTCCATTTGTTCCCAGTCGGCCGGGGCAAACACATCGGCCCTTGCCCCGTGTTCCAACTGGGTGCGCAGCCGCTGGCTTCCGTCAAAGTTCACCCTTACCGAAACGCCGGGATGAGCTTGCTCAAAGGCTTCGGCAATCTGCGTGAAGACTTGAGAGAGAGAGGCGGCAGCGAATACGGTTAACTCTCCCTGGAGTTCGCTTCCCGCGTTGCCCTCCCCAACCGGCGGCTCAATAGCTGCGGCTCCGGCGCAACCGGGAGCAACGGCCAGAATCATCCCGGCCAGGACAATAATCCCTGCAATGCGAATGCTTCCCCGGGAAAACCCGTAAGCCTGGTTCACCGTACCATCGGTATCCTTATGACCTTATTGAATTTCCGGAGCGAACGTCCGTCGAGCAGCGAAAGCCGGCTTTCGCCAGCACCATTGACCTGCCGTTGCTACAATCGGTCAGCCGGTCAGCAAATTGTAGGTTCGCTATCCCCTGCTGTCAACGGAACGGGCTGCGCAGTACAGGGCCATGGCATGAGAGATGCAAGCTATCCGTCGTTCTTGCCAGAACAGGAACGTACAACATTGCGGTCAGAGCTTTCTGCTTTCGCTGGAACGACGGTGAAGGCCCTTTCCCGGGGCAGACCGATGTATCTGGCCCTAGAGGATTACCGAATTAGCGATAGTCCGCGACAAAATCCGGGGGCCTTCAATTGAAGGCCCCCGTCAAGGTCCTGTCTATGCGGCGACCGGCGAGTTAGTTCCGCCGGACCGCCTGCTGGTTTGCCGGTAACCTTTAACGGCTGATGACAGTCGTGCCTTCCTGGGCGGTGATGGACTGATTGAACTCAGCGTAGGACATGGTTGCCGAGACAACTACGTCTCCCGCCTGGCTGGCCCTCACTGTAATGGTGAATTCCAGTTCCTGTCCGGCGCCCAGGGACTCAATCGCCGCGTAGGTTACTCGCGTGTCGCTGATGCTGCCACCCTCGGCGGAGAGGATATCCAACTCGGTGGGGATGACCACTGCGACCTGAACATTGGTAATGGCGGTGTTGGCGCTCTGGTTGCGGACTGTAATGGTGTACTCGCCTTGGTCGCCAACTCCCATCGGGTCAATGCTGTCAATGATTTGCAGGTGCGCGCCCGCCGCCGCCAGGATGGATATGTCGAAGGCTGCTTCGGCTTCCGCTTCCTGGTCGGAGGTTACGCTGGCCTCATTGGTGACGTCGCCGGCGGCTTCACCCTTCAGCCTTACTGAGACGGCCACGGATTCCCCAACGGCCAGGTCGCCGATGTTCCAGGTGACCGTGTTGCCGGTGGCGACGCCCTCGTTATCGCTGCTAACGTAGGACATTATGCCGGGGAAGGTATCCGTGATAGTTACGCCGGTCAGGTCAGCTTCGCCGCTGTTGACGGCGGTGATGACGTAGTCCCGTTCGCCGTCGATATACATAGCGGAGCCACCCGTCTTGGTCAGACTTATGGCGGGAGTTTGGGCCACTACCGTCGCCTGGGCGCCGACCGCGATGCCACGGTCGGTTACCTCTACTACGTTAGTGTGGCTTCCGCTGGTGGTGGCTGTAGTAACGAGTATGAAGGTAGCGGATTCACCGACGGCCAGCGATTCGATTGTCCACGTCGGGCTGCCGCCTTCGGCTGCTGCCGGTTCGGTGGAAACCAGTTCCAACCCTTCGGGCAAGATGTCGGCCACGGAGACACCGGCGGCATCACCGTCGCCGTTGTTGGTGACGGTCACGGTGAAGGTTGCCTGTTCGCCGACGACTATAGTCTCGTTATCAACGGTCTTAGTGACGGAAACGTCGGAGGCGATGACTTGCGTAGTCGCCTCGGCGCTGGCGGACGCTCCTTCGTCAGAACTTGCCGCCACCGTGTTGGTATGGCTGCCCAGGGCCTGGGCCGTGGCGGAAATCTGGAAGGTCTGGGACACGCCGGAGTCCAGTTGTCCAATTGTCCACTGGAGCGGTGCCCCGGCGCCTGAACTAGCCGCCGGGGATGCGGAGACCAGAGCCACGCCTTCGGGCAGTGTATCGGTCACCGCCACATTGGTAAGAGAGCCTTCGCCGTCGTTGGTAACCGTAATGTTATAGGTGATCCCGTCGCCCAGGTTAACCTGTTCGGGGGCGCTCTTGGTCAGGGCCAGGGAACCGGGTATTACGTTGGTGGTGGAGTCATCCTGGCCGGTGAATCCTTCGGTAGAAACGGCGGTTGCCTGGTTGACTTGTGTGCCAATTGCGCTGGCAGAGAGAACCATAGTGATGGTGACGGAGCCGTCCGGCTCAATGTCGCCAAGGTCCCAGATAACTGTGGCGCCCTCAACGCTGGTTGCCTCCGGTGAGGAACTTACAAAGCTCAGACCGGGCGGCAGGTCGTCGGACAGCGTTACGCCGGAGGCCACGCTGTTGCCGGTATTAGTGACGTTAACAACATATTCCTCCGTCTTACGCAGGCCAAGGCTGGCCGGGCCGTCCTTGGTCACTTCCAGGGACGGGGCGCGCCATTCCTTGGTTATAGTTTGGCTGAACATGGTGTCGCCGGAATCGTGGATTACTTGAATGGAAACCGTGTTGTCGCCGGTAGCTGGAGAAACCTGGCGCAGAATTGCTTCCGCTACGCCGTCTGCATTGGTGCGGGTGGAAGCAACATTGTCGGTATTGTTAAGACTGCCGTCCGGGTCGTCGTCCTGAATGCTCCAGAGGACTTGCACGTCGGACAGCGGGACGTCATCGGTAACCCGGAAAACTCTGACCTGCATCGGGTGGTCGGTTCCCACCAGGTTCACCGCGTCGCCCGGGAACTCCACTTGCATATCCACCCAGTGCTTGACCGCGAACACCTTGTGGGCGTCGGCGTCGGCAATTTGGGGCGCGTAGGCGGTGACGTCGGTGTCCCCGGCCCGGGTAGCGGTGATGGTCAGGGTGGCTTCGCCGTTGGCGTCGGTGATGACCCGCCCAAAGGTGTTGTCCACCTTGCGCGGGTTGTCGCCGGCAATAGACACGATGTCGCCCACCGCCTCGCCGAACCGGTTGAGTATCAATTCCACCTCGACGCCGCCGGCCGGGGCGCCGCCTTCCTCATTTACTTTGATAGTAAAGGTATGCTGGGTTCTGATGGGATTCCAGTCTTCCACCGGCGCGATGGATATTTCTACCGGCGAGGCTTGACCGGATACTCTCTGCGGAATTGATGTGTTGGAAACCCCGGTTATCGGGTCGCTGCCCACAATGCCCGCTGCGACGCTTAGGTCAGGCAGCAAACTGGTGGGCGGCGAGAAGGAGTCAACAACCACTGAAGCGGGGACTGCCGACGCCGGAGTCGCTACGTTACTGTCGGGCAGCGCTGGCGCAACGGACTTGACCACTGCCGGGGCGTCGATCGGTGAATCCGGCGTATTGAGCAATATGCCCGGGATAAGGCCCCCCAGGGCCAGCATAGCCGCAATACCTATAATCCAGGGAAGAGTCTTTTTAGTAAACAAACGCATTTGTTTAGTCCTCGCTAAGGTGTAAAAGTTGTTATGGATGGTAGGCTGAGACGCCGCAAAAAGCGACCTATCCCAGATAGCCGGGACATAGCAAACTAGCTTAACCGGGTGATTGTCACATTGGTTTTATGGAAAGTCAAGAAGGGATTTCCCGGCGGTCAGGGCCGGTGCAAAGTCCACGCCAATGACAAAATCCGCTCATGGTGAGCTTGTCGAACCACGCTACTTTATTTGGGGTATCCTTCGACCGGCTCAGGATGAGCGAAGATGTCAAATCGGGCGACTTTGCACTGGCCCTGCGGAGACACCCAGGGTCTTTCGGTTCTCCAGCCAAGGCAGCCACATAGGTCTGCTCTTACCGGACAAACCCCGGTCGGATGTAGGGGCAACCCTGGTGGTTGCCTGGGGCAAGGGCATGGGCATAGGAATAGGAATGTAGCCCGGTGGTCTGCCGGGTTCGTTGGAGGGTTGGTTTGCGGGTTCTTTGGTTGTTTCGCCCGCCCGGGGTTGGCGGGGATGGGGTTGGCGTCGAGGTTCCTGCCTACGCAGGAACGACGCTTACCCTGCTCCCGGCTTTCCCGGGCGGATTGTTCGGGCTGGGCCCAGGGCGCCTTTGGCGGGTCAGCCAGTGCCGCCAGCGCCGGGGGCCCAGGCCCGATTGCCTTTACCAATTGCTCAGGTTGCCCTGGCTAGGGCGCCACTTCGAAGTGGGGCTTTCAGCGCCAAGAGTTTCCTCTTCGCTACGATGATACACACCCCCAAGGCGCTGGGTGTGGAGCGGGTTCCCCGCGTCCGGGGACAAGCGCGCTACAGGTCGGCTGTACAGAGTTCCTGTATTATTCAGGTTAGAGAGGTGTTTTACGGGCTGTCAATAGGGTAGAGGGGGGGCTAATCCAGGGCCTGTGAAAAGTCGCCCGATTTGACATCTCCGCTCATCCTGAGCTTGTCGAAGGATACCCCCGAATAAAGTAGCGTGGTTCGACAAGCTCACCATGAGCGGGTTATGTCATTGGCGTGGACTTTGCACAGACCCTGAAAATGTGTCCTAAAACTGTTGACAAACTGGGTGACTTCTATATACTTGTAAGTTACTTATTATGCCTCAAACACCTGTTTTCGCTCATTTTCCGAAGCAACAAACAGACCTTAGCCCCTCTTTGCCCAAAAAATCCGGGCTGTAGCTCCCATCCTGCATCTGCATAAGGAGATTGGAGTATGACTATTTCTCCCGTCCCCAATGGGTATCACGTCAAGAATGGCAATGGCCACACTACCGGACTATCCGAGGTAAAGTCTTATGCCCGGATTCCGCAAGTGTTGGATGTGCCGCATCTTATCCTGAGCCAAACCCAGTCTTACGAGTGGTTCCGGGGTGAAGGTCTGGCGGAGGTCTTCAGGAAAGTCTCTCCCATTACCGACTACACCGGCAAGAAGTACGAGCTGCGGTTCCTGGACCATTATTTCAAAGAACCCAAGCACTCTCCCCTGGAGTGCAAGGAGCGGGAAATAACCTATTCCGAGCCGCTGTACGTCAAGACGCTGTTGGAGAAGCACGAGACCGAGGAGAAACTGGAACAGGAAATCTTCATGGGAGATATTCCCATGATGACCGAGAACGGCACCTTCATTATTAACGGCGCCGAGCGGGTGGTGGTCAGCCAGTTGGTTCGCTCTCCGGGCGTCTATTTCAAGCAGGAAAGGTCTTCTACCTCGGACCGCAGCCTGTGTGTTTCCCAGGTGATTCCGGTACGGGGGGCCTGGCTTGAGTTTGAAACCAGCGCCAAGGACGTTTTGTCGGTAAAGGTTGACCGCAAACGCAAAGTGTCAGTCACCTGCTTTTTGCGCGCTCTGGGCGTGGCTACCGATGACGATATTCTGGCCCGCTTCAGGGACGTGGATACCGATGTAAATCACCAGTACATCCAGTCCACCATAGAACGGGACCCGGAGCGGGACGATGCGGCAAAAGAGCGGGATATTCACTACCGGGAAGACGACCTGCGCGCCGTCTGGGAATGGCTCCGTCCCGGCGAGGACTACAGCGTAGCGCTGGCCCGGCGCATAGTTGCCGCCCAGGTTGAGCTTTACCGCCATCTCCGCCCCGGCGAACCGCCCACCCCGGAGAATTCGCGCAACCTAATCTGGAGCCACTTCTTTGACCCGCGCCGCTATGACCTGGGTCGGGTGGGCCGCTACAAGCTCAATCGCCGGCTTGACCAGACCGAGCGGGATGAGTTGCGCGTCCTGGACCTGGCGGACATTATTGAGGTCATCCGCACCGCGGTCCGGGTTAACCGCGGCGACGACCGCCCCGATGATATTGACCATCTGGGCAACCGCCGAGTGCGCGCCGTTGGCGAACTGGTGCAGAATCAGGTGCGGGTCGGCCTCGACCGGATGGAACGCATGGTCCGGGAAAAGATGACCCTGGTTGACCCGGAAACGGCGGCGCCCCAGGGGTTGGTCAACATCCGCCCGGTGGTGGCCGCAGTCCGGGAGTTCTTCGGCGGCTCCCAGTTGTCCCAGTTTATGGACCAGACCAACCCGCTGGCCGAGTTGACGCACAAGCGGCGCCTGTCCGCGCTGGGCCCCGGAGGCCTTTCCCGGGAACGGGCCGGCTTCGATGTCCGGGACGTTCACTTTTCCCACTACGGCCGCATTTGCCCGATAGAAACGCCGGAAGGCCCCAACATCGGCCTGCTCAGTTCCCTGTCGTCTTACGCCCGCACCAACCCCTACGGGTTCATCGAGTCGCCGTATCGCAAGGTGCTGAAGGCCATCGCCAGTGGCGCTCCCGACCTGGAAGGCCGGGTGGTGACGGAAGATGTGGTGGATGAAGATGGAAAAATTCTGGTGCCGCGGGGCCGGAAGATAAGCCGGGCCAAGGCCAAGGCCATTAACGACCTGCCGGCCGGCACGATTCTCTACGTGCGCCCCTACGTCGCCAGCGGCCCCCAGTTTGTGGAGTATATGTCGGCGGACCGGGAAGAAAATTTCCACATTGCTCAGGCAAACTCGGAACTGGACAGCCTGGGCCAGTTCGTCCACGACCGGGTGGAAGTCCGGATTGGCGAGGACTATAGCCAGGAGTCCCCGGATGCCGTGGACTTGATGGATGTGTCGCCGATGCAAATTATGAGCATTTCGGCGGCCCTGATTCCCTTCCTGGAACACGACGACGCCAACCGCGCCCTGATGGGGTCGAATATGCAGCGCCAAGCGGTCCCCCTGCTGCGTCCGCAGGTTCCGGTGGTAGGCACCGGCATCGAAGAACGGGTGGCCAGGGACAGCGGCCAGGTAGTGCTTTCCCGCGCCGCCGGCGTGGTTACTTCGGTTTCCGGTCGGGATATTGTAATAACCGACGCCGAGGGCGAGGAATACCACCACAACCTGGTCAAGTTCTCCCGGACCAACCAGGGCACCTGCTTTGACCAGCGAACGATTGTCCAAAAGGGCGACCAGGTGGAATGGGGCGAAACCCTGGCGGACAGTTCCTCCACCGACCAGGGCAAGTTGGCCCTGGGTCAGAACGTGCTGGTGGCCTTTATGTCCTGGGAGGGTTACAACTACGAGGATGCCATCATCATCAGCGAGCGGCTGGTCAAGGACGACCAGTTCACGTCAATTCACATCGAAAAGCATGAGATGGAGGCCAGGGAAACCAAGTTGGGGCCGGAGGAGATTACTCGCGACATCCCCAACGTGGGCGAGGCCAGCCTGCGGGACCTGGACGAGCGGGGCATAATCCGCGTCGGCGCCGACGTTGGCCCCGGCGACATTCTGGTGGGCAAGGTAACGCCCAAGGGTGAAACGGAGTTGACCGCCGAGGAAAAGTTGCTCCGGGCCATTTTCGGCGAAAAGTCGCGGGACGTAAAGGATACCTCCCTGCGCGTTCCTCACGGGGAACGGGGCAAGGTGATTGACGTAAAGATACTGAACCGGGCCAACCGGGACGACCTGCCCCCCGGCGTAAACGAGGCAGTGCGGGTTTGGATTGCCCAGACCCGCAAGATTTCCGTTGGTGACAAAATGGCCGGACGCCACGGCAACAAGGGCGTGGTAGCCCGTATTCTGTCCGAAGAGGATATGCCTTTCCTGGCCGATGGCACGCCGGTGGATATGATTCTCAACCCCATTGGTGTTCCTTCCCGGATGAACTTGGGTCAGGTATTGGAAACTCATTTGGGCTGGGCCGCCCGGGGCCTGAACTTCCGCGCCCTTACCCCGGTGTTTGACGGCGCCACCGACGATTCCATCGAGGACTCCCTGGCCCGTCTCTGGTTTGCCGAGCAGTCCAAGGCCATTGACACCGGTCCCACCGACTGGTCTCCCGAAATTGATTACCCGGTGGTACACAAGTGGCTTCGGGAAAAGGGTTACGACCCGGCGCGAATCTTCAACGACAGCCTGCACGGCGAGGCGCGGGATGCCTGCCTGCGCTTGTGGCTGGAGGAAGAGGCCAAAGTCAAGACCGACGGGCTTACTTCCGAAGAGATGTACGAACAGGCCCTGAAAGTTCACCGGGAGCAGCAAATCGCCCCGCCCACCTTTGGCAAGTTCCAGCTTTACGACGGGCGTACCGGCGACCCCTTCGACCAACTGGTCACCGTCGGCAGCATCTATATGCTGAAACTCATCCACCTGGTTGAGGACAAGATTCACGCTCGCTCCACCGGGCCCTATTCGATGATTACCCAACAGCCCCTGGGCGGCAAGGCCCAGTTCGGCGGACAGCGGTTCGGCGAAATGGAAGTATGGGCGCTGGAGGCTTACAGCGCAGCCTACAACTTGCAGGAGGTGCTCACGGTCAAGTCGGACGATGTGGCTGGCCGGGTCAAGACCTACGAGGCCATCGTCAAGGGTGAACAGATCGGTCAACCCGGAGTTCCCGAGTCCTTTAACGTCCTGTTGAAGGAATTGCAAAGCCTGGGCCTTGCGGTGGAACTGCTGAATGAAGAAGACCGGCCCTCGCTGGTTGATGGACTGGGCGAGGACTCCGAGCTATACGAACCTCTGGAGGCGATTTAATGGTCAGAATGCAAGACAGAACGGAAGTCCAGGCTACCAACTTTAACGCTATCCGCATTTCCGTCGCCTCTCCGGAACAGATTATAAACTGGTCCCACGGCGAGGTGACCAAGCCGGAGACGATCAACTACCGGACGCTGCGCCCGGAAAAGGACGGCCTCTTCTGCGAGCGGCTCTTTGGGCCGACCAAGGACTGGGAGTGCTTCTGCGGCAAGTACAAGCGCATCCGCTATCGGGGTGTGGTGTGTGACCGCTGCGGCGTAGAAGTTACCCGTTCCAAGGTGCGCCGCGAGCGCATGGGTCACATCCGCTTGGCGGCGCCGGTAGCGCATATCTGGTTCAGCAAGACCACGCCCAGCCGGCTCGGTTTGCTTCTTGACCTCTCCCCGCGCAACCTGGAGCGGGTTCTCTATTTCGCCCAGCACATCATAACTTCGGTGGACGATGCAAAGCGGACCGAATTCAAGGATGAAGAACGGCTGAAGTCCGACTTGGAAAAGGAGAAGTTGCAACGGGATAACGAGGAAAAGCTCGCCGAGTTGCAGCAAAAGTTGGAGGCTCTGGAAGGCTCCGAGGACCCGGAGGCGATACCGGAAGCCGCCGCGGTTCAAGCCGAAATCGATGCCTTGAGCGATGAAGCTGAACGGGAAGAAGGACGGTTTCAGGAACGACTGGATGAGATAGAAAGTGAACTGGATGACCTGAAGCCCCTGAAGATTCTGGCCGAGTCCAAGTACCGGGAGTTGAAGGAGCGTTTCACCGACGTATTCCAGGCTGGTATGGGCGCCGAGGCCATCCTTGAGATTCTCCGCACCCGTGACCTGGAAGCCATCCGGGACGGCTTGGTCAGGGAAATGCGCTCCACCTCCGGCCAGCGGCGCAAGAAGGCTATCAAGCGCCTCCAGGTGGTGGAGTCCTTCCGGCACAGCGGCAACCGGGTAGAGGATATTATCCTGACCGTGCTGCCAGTGCTGCCGCCTGAGTTGCGCCCAATGGTGCAGTTGGACGGAGGCCGCTTTGCCACCAGTGACCTGAATGACCTGTACCGGCGGGTGATTAACCGGAACAACCGGCTCAAGCGCCTGATGGACCTGGGCGCGCCGGAAATTATCATCCGCAACGAAAAGCGGATGCTTCAAGAGTCGGTGGACGCCCTGATTGACAATGGGCGGCGCGGTCGTCCCATCCAGGGCAGCCACAATCACAAGCTCAAGTCCCTTTCCGACCTGCTCCGGGGCAAGCAGGGACGCTTCCGCCAGAACCTGTTGGGCAAGCGGGTGGACTACAGCGGCCGGTCGGTCATCGTGGTTGGCCCGGAACTGAAGATGCACCAGTGCGGTCTGCCCAAGCGGATGGCCCTGGAGCTGTTCAAGCCCTTTGTGATGCACCGGTTGGTGATGCTGGGCATTTCCCCCAACATCAAGAGCGCCAAGCGCATGGTGGAGCGGGCCCGGCCCGAGGTCTGGGACATTCTGGAGGACGTGATCAAGGACCGCCCCGTGATGCTGAACCGGGCGCCTACCCTGCACCGGCTGGGCATCCAGGCATTTATGCCGGTGCTGATTGAAGGCAACGCCATTCAGATTCATCCCCTGGTTTGTTCCGCCTTCAATGCCGACTTTGACGGCGACCAGATGGCGGTGCACGTGCCGTTGTCGCGGATGGCGGTGCACGAGTCCCAGGTGGCGATGCTCAGCACTCACAATATGCTGTCCCCGGCCTCCGGCGACCCGTTGGTGGCGCCGACCCTGGACATGGTGCTGGGCTGCTATTACCTGACCGAAATTACGGCAAGCCCCAAAGAAAAACCCAGCCGGTTCTATGACTTTGACGAGGCCCGGATCGCCTTCGCCGCCGGTCACATCGGCTTGCGCGAGCAAATTTACGTGCGGAACATCCCCGGTTGCGACGTTGACAGTGACAGCACGGACGGCTGGGTGGAAACAACGGTTGGCCGGTTGATTTTCAACGAGATTCTGCCCACCGACCGGATTGGTTTCAAGAATGATGTTTTCAACAGCCGGAAGATTAAGGAACTGACCGGCGAGTTGTATCAGAAGCTGGGCAATGAAGAGACCGCCGAGGCGCTGGACCGGATAAAGGAATTGGGCTTCCGATATGCGACAACCTCGGGCATTACCGTAAGCATTAACGACATCCAGATTTCTGGCGAGAAGGCGCAAATCCTGCAGAAAGCCGATGACCTGGTTGCCGGGTACCAGGACCAATATGATTCCGGCCTGATGTCGGAAGATGAAAGGTATGACAGTACCATCGACACCTGGACCGATGCGTCCAACGAGGTGGAGAAACTGGTTGGTGACAATTTGCAGAACTACGGCGGCATCGGCGTGATGGCCCAGTCCGGCGCCAAGGGTAACATCATGCAGATTAAGCAGATGGCCGGAATGCGCGGGTTGATGACCAAGCCTACCCGCGACCTCGCGCGGCAGACTATCGAGTTGCCGGTCAGGTCCAGCTTCCGGGAAGGTCTCAGCGGCCTTGAGTATTTCATCTCTACCCACGGAGCGCGTAAGGGTCTGACCGATACCGCTCTGAACACCGCCAACAGCGGTTATATGACCCGACGGCTGGTTGACATCGCCCAGGAAGTAATCATCCGGGAAGAGGATTGCGACACCTACGATGCTTATACGGTTGACTTGACTGGAGACCGAGGCCGGCTCAATTTCACCCTGTTGGGTCGGATGGCGGCGGAGCGGGTGAAGATTGATGCAGAGATTGACACTTCCACCGGAGAAATCCTGAAGGATGAGGAAATCCTGGTTGACCGTAATCAGGTGATTGACGACGACGTTGCCCGGAATGTCCTTGAGGCAGGAATAACCCAAATGCCGGTCAGGTCTCCCCTGACTTGCGAGTCCCGGCGGGGGGTCTGCCAGATGTGCTACGGCCAGTTGCCGGCCACGAGAAAACCGGCAGAATTGGGCCAGGCGGTAGGCATTATCGCAGCCCAGAGCATCGGCGAGCCGGGAACCCAGCTTACTATGCGTACCTTCCATACCGGCGGCGTGGCCGGCGCGGACATTACCACCGGCTTGCCTCGGGTCGAGGAGATTTTCGAGGCGCGGACGCCCAAGAGTTCCGCCCTGCTGTCGGAAATTGACGGCGAGGCTTTCCTGGAAGACGATGAGAACGGCAGGCGGTTGCGGGTAGTCAGCCGGGAGGTGTATCGGGAGGACTATGCGCGGCCGGAAGGCGTGGAGTTGTTCGTGTTTGAGGGCGATGAAGTTGAGCCGGGGATGCTGATGGCTGCGACGCTACCTCCGTTAGGTTATGAGGAAGATACCGGCGAAGCGTATGAGCCGCAGCAGAGCAACGAGGTGGTAGCCAACGTAAAGGGCCAGATTGAATTGTCCCCGGACACCATTTCCATCGTATGGGAGGATGAGGATATCAGGGAATACAACGTTCCTGCATCGGCCTATCTGCTGGTGGAAAACGGCGACCAGATTAAGGCCGGCGCCCCGCTTACCGCCGGGCCGCTGAATCCTCACGATATACTGGACATCCAGGGCACCGATGAGCTGCAACGCTATCTGGTGGACGAAGTGCAGAAGGTTTATCGTTCCCAGGGCGTGGACATCCACGACAAGCATATCGAGATAATCCTGCGACAGATGCTGCGCCGGGTGCGGGTTAAGTCCATCGGCGACTCCGACTTCATCCCGGACCAGGTGGTGGACAAGGTCAAGTTCCAGGAGAATTGCGCCAAGGTGCTGGCTGAAGGCGGGGAACCGGCAACGGCGGAACCGGTGCTGCTGGGCGTTACGCGGGCGTCGCTGCGTACCGATAGCTTCCTGGCCGCTGCGTCCTTCCAGGAAACCACCCGGGTGCTGACCCAGGCAGCGGTCAGCGGCGCCCATGACTGGCTGGAAGGCTTGAAGGAGAACGTCATCATCGGGCGGCTCATTCCGGCCCGGGTAGAGTCAACGGCCCTGGTAGAGGAACCGACGCCGGAAGCCCTGCCTGACCTGAGCGAACTGGCCGAGATTAGCGAGCTGGTCACCGCCGGTTGGCTGGGTGCCGGCCAAGAATCCACAGCCGGAGCAATGACTTTCGGTATGGGTTCGGGGTCTCGGGTGCCGGACGGTTTCTCCATGGATGTAGAATCGAACTTCCCCGGCGCTGGCGGCGATGATGAACCCGCCGCCGGAAATATCCTGACCCTCGGCGATGAAATCGGAAACGAGAGCAACGGCAACGGGTTTGAGGACTTCTCCCTGGGAGACGAGCCGCCGGTCCTGTAACGCTGCTGAAAGGGGGCGCCGTGTCAACTATGGAAATGGCAGGAGACGATTTTTCGATCTCGGTCTCGGCCAATGGGCTTTCGGTTGACTTGGCGCCCCAACATCCCCGGCATCTGAAACTTTCCAACCCGGTGATGATTGCCTCCGGCACCTTTGGCTATGACGGCTATGGCCGGGGGTTGACCCCGGAAATGGACCTGAGCCGGTTGGGGGCAGTCATACCGAAGACCGTCACCCGCCAGCCACGGGAAGGCAACCCCGAACCCCGCTGGTATCCCGACTCCTTTCGGGTAGCTCGTGAAAGCGGCGAGCCGGTCCTCCTCAACGCCATCGGCCTGACTAATCCCGGCATTGAAGCTGCCCTCAGTGAGCTGGCTCCCCAATGGGCCGAATGGGACGCTACCGTCCTGCTCAGCCTGTCCGCCGACAGCGTTGACCAGTTCGGCGAGATGGCAAAGATGACCCGGGGGGTTGACGGGTTTGCGGCCATTGAGTTGAACTTGAGCTGCCCTAACGTGGAGCAGGGAGACTTGTTCAGCTACAGCGCCAAGGCCACGTTTCAAGCGGTCAACGCCGTTAAGGACTATGCTGAAACCCCGGTGCTGGTCAAGCTGGCCCCCAACGTGCCGGACCTAACTCCCATAGCCAGGGCTGCAGTAGAAGCCGGCGCCGACGCCCTCACCATTTCCAACACCATCCCGGCAATGACCATTGACGTGGAAACCCGCCGGCCAGCGCTGGGCAATGTTACCGGCGGGCTTTCCGGCCCCGGCCTGCACCCGGTAGCCGTGGCCCTGGTTTACCGCACCGCTCAGGCATTAAAGAAGGAGGGTGTGGGCGTGCCGATTATCGGCGTGGGCGGCATTTTCACCGCTAAGGATGCTTTAGAGTTCATCCTGGCCGGCGCCACGGCGGTGCAAGTCGGCAGCGCCAACCTGGCCGACCTTTGGGCGCCTTTCAATATACTGGAGGAAATGCAGATATACCTGGGTGAACGGGGCGTCACTGACATCCGGGAGCTTATCGGGGCGGTCCAAGTGTAAACCGGGATTCCGGTTAGTCAGCGTAAAAGGTTAGGGGCGGGTTTCAAACCATCTTTTCCAACTAACTCGCCTGCTCAACTGGGAAGCAAGTTATCCGTCGTTCCTGCGAAGGCAGGAACTTCTGGTCTAAAGGTTTTAGGTTCCTGCCTTCGCAGGAACGACGCGAAAGGGCCATTTCTATTCATGTGCGATTGCCTCGGAGATTCCGGTTAGTCAGCGTAAAAGGTTAGGGGCGGGTTTGAAACCCGCCCCTGTTTTTGCGCCTTTAGGATTATCGCCAGCGCATTGTTCCGGCTAGGCGGCAGCCGACATTGCCTTGCCCAAGCGCAGCCCCGACTCGCCGGTGTCCACCACCAGATGGTCGCCGGCCCGGAACTCGCCGGACAGAATACCTTTGGACAGCGGGTTTTCCAGGTGACGTTGGAGGGACCGGCGCAGGGGGCGCGCTCCATACACCGGGTCGAAGCCCTCCTCGGCCAACCAGGCGGCAGCGGCTTCGGTCAACTCAAAGGTGATTTCCTGTTCCTGCAACCGCAAGGCCACGTCCTTGATCATCAAGCCCACCACCCGCACAATTTGCTCTCTGGTCAGCGGGTGGAAGATTATGGTCTCGTCAATCCGGTTCAGGAACTCGGGCCGGAAGGCTTGCTTCAGGGCGTCGTTGACCGACTTTTCCAGCCGGTCCTTCACGTCTTCCGGCGACGGTCCGGCCGGGTTAAAGCCGAAGCCCTGCCGGTTCAGGTAGCTCGTGCCCAAGTTGCTGGTCATTATAACCACCGTATTCCGAAAATCGACGGTTCTGCCGTGACCGTCGGTCAGCCGGCCGTCCTCCAGTATTTGCAGCAGGATGTTGAACACCTCCGGGTGGGCCTTCTCAATTTCATCGAAAAGGATAACCCGGTAGGGCCGGCGGCGCACCGCCTCGGTCAACTGCCCGCCCTCGTCGTACCCGACGTAGCCCGGTGGCGCACCGACCAGACGGGAGACGGTGTGCTTCTCCATGTACTCGGACATATCAATCCGCACCATGTTGCTTTCGTCATCGAAGAGAAACTCGGCCAGGGCTTTGGACAACTCCGTCTTGCCCACTCCGGTCGGCCCCAGGAAAATGAAACTGCCGATGGGCCGCCGGGGGTTGCTGAGGCCGGAGCGGGAGCGGCGGATGGCCTCGGAAACGGCGGTAACCGCTTCCTCCTGTCCGATTAGCCGTTCGTGCAGGGTATCTTCCATCTGTACCAGCCGCTGCGCTTCCTGCTCCAGCAGCCGGCCGGTGGGGATGCCGGTCCAACTGGATACCAGGTCGGCGATGTCCCTTTCGTCCACCACCATGTCAATTTTCCGGTCCTGCTGGAGCCTGGCCCGTTCCGTTTCATACTCCTCTGTCAGCTTGAGCCGCTCGGTCCTGAGTTGGGCGGCTTGTTCGTATTCCGAGCGTTGGGCCGCGGCCTCTTCCTGGTCGGCTAGCTGACGGATGCGGTTTTCCAGTTCCTGGAAATTGTGAGGCAAACCCTCGGCGTCAATCCGCAGCTTGCTGGCCGCTTCGTCGATGAAGTCTATGGCCTTATCCGGCAGTTGCCGGGAGGTGATATAGCGGTCGCTAAGGCGGGCCGCTGCAACCAGGGCCGAATCGTCAATCTTGACCTTGTGGTGCGCTTCGTAGCGGGGGCGCAGGGCCTCTAGGATTAGCACCGTTTCTTCCACGGTTGGTTCTTCCAGGTAAACCGGCTGGAAGCGGCGTTCCAGGGCCGCGTCCTTCTCGATGTAGCGGCGGTACTCGTCGGCGGTGGTGGCCCCGATGCACTGGAGTTCGCCCCGGGCCAGGGCCGGTTTCAGCAGGTTGCTGGCGTCAATGCCGCCCTCAGCAGCGCCGGCGCCTACCATGGTGTGAATCTCATCCAGGAAGAGGATGATTTCTCCCTGGCCTTGCTTTACCTCGTCCATTACGGCCTTGAGCCGTTCCTCGAACTCGCCGCGGAACTTGGAGCCGGCCACCAGCGCGCCCATATCCAGGGCCAGCACCCGCCGGCCTTTCAGCGAATCGGGTACGTCGCCGGTGGCAACCCGGGCGGCCAAACCCTCGGCGATGGCGGTCTTGCCCACGCCGGCTTCGCCGATGATGACCGGGTTGTTCTTCTTGCGCCGGGTCAGGGTTTGCGTCACCCGCCGGATTTCGGCGTCCCGCCCGATGACCGGGTCCAGCTTGCCTTCCCGGGCCAGCTTGGTCAGGTCGATGCTGTATTTTTCCAACGCCCGGTAGCGGCTCTCCGCCCGGGGGTCGTCAACCCGGTGGCCGCCGCGGATGGTGGTCAACGCCTGGTAAACTCGTTCCTGGTCCAGGCCGAACTCTTGAACAACGCGGGCCGAGTCGCCCTGGGGTTCCCGCAGGGCGGCGATGAAGAGGTGCTCGACGCTGATATATTCGTCCTTCAGCCTTTGCGACTCTTCCCGTGCCGTGTCCAGCAGCCGTTGGATGCGGGGTGTGGTGTATATCTGGTTGGCCGGCTGGGCCAGCTTGGGCGACGCTTCCAGCACTTGCTCCAGCCGGGACTTGACGGCGGCGGTCGAAACCCCCAACTCCGCCAGTATTTTCGCCGGGATGCCCGCTTCCTCCGCTACCAAGGCGAGGAAAATATGCTCCACGTCCCACTGGCTGTGCCGGTAACGGCGGACCAATTCCTGGGAGTTCTGCAACGCCTGTTGCGCTTGTTCGGTAAAGTCGTCTGCTCTTAAAGTCATTAGTTCATCTCCTGGTTGCCATTAGTAGGACCGGTTCCCGTAGTTATTGGTGGGGAACCTTAGGCTTGCTTGATTAAATCCGGCAAGGACGATGGGCTATGGGCCGGTTCCTGGCCGTCTTCGGTTCGTCGTAGGAGTTGCGCCCCGCTGCCGGCGCAGTTCGTTAACCGCCTCGGAAAGGGTTTGAACCTCTTGTTCCAACTCGTCGATGCGAGCCATTAGCTTCAGGGCTACCTCCGCCCCGGCCAGGTTCATACCCATATCCTCGGTAAAGGTCCTGATGCGGCGCAGCCGTTCAATATCGGCTGGCGAATAGAGTCGCTGCCGGCCGATGGTGCGCGAAGGCCAGATGAGGCCCACCCGCTCGTAATAGCGCAGGGTCTGGGCGTGGAGGCCCACCATCCGGGCGGCGATGCTGATGACGAAACAGGGTTCGTCTATAGGTTCTCTCTGATAAGCCATGATTACTTCCTCCGGCTGCTCCGCAGTTCCTTCAGTTGGCGGAACAGGTCTTCCTCTTCCGGGGTAAGGTCGGTGGGCAGGACTGCCTTGACGGTGGCGAAGAGGCTGCCCCTGGCGTCGGGCTGGTTAAGTTCGGGCATACCCTGGCCGGACAAACGGAAACGCTGCCCGTTCTGGGTACCGGGCGGGATGGTTAAAGCCACGCGTCCGCTGAGAGTTGGCACGGTTACTTCCGTACCCAGGGCCAGGTCTTCCAGGTCAATTTCAATTTCGGAGTAAAGGTCTTTCCCCTTGCGCTCGAACCTGGGATGCGCCATTACGGTCACCGACAGGTAGAAATCCCCGGTTCGACCTCTGCCGGCGGGGACTCCGCCAGCGGGAATGTGGACCCGCGACCCGGTGTCCACTCCGGGGGGAATCTTGACCTCCAGGCGGCGCCCGTCGGGGAGGTTTACCAGGCGGGTAGCGCCTTCGGCGGCTTCGGCCAGGGTAATCTCCACCGGATATTCCTCTGCCGGCCTGGGGCCGGGTCGGGCTGGCCGCTCCGAACCCAGGTTGTTGAACAGCCGGTCGAAAATGTCATCGGAGCCGATGTCTCCCATGTCACCTGTGCCACCCATGCCGCCAATGTCGAACCGGACCGATGCAGGGTCGAAATCCCCCATGTTGTAGAAGTGATAACCGCTCCGCCCCCGGTTGCGGGACTGAGCTTCCGCCTCTTCAATCCGGTCTGCCTGCATCCAGCGGTCGCCGTACTTGTCGTACTTGCTCCGCTTTTCCGAATCGGACAGGACGCCGTGAGCTTCGTTAATCTGCTTGAATTTTTCTTCGGCCCCGGAGTCGCCCGGGTTTACGTCCGGGTGATACTGGCGGGCCAGCTTGCGGTAAGCCTGCCGAATCTCCTTGTCCCCGGCATCGCGGGCTACCCCCAGCACATCGTAATAATTAGCAGCCATAAATAAACAAATGCCCCATATAAGATAGGGTAACTGATATGATGATATTAAGTCGTTTAACACTAAAAGTCAATAAAACTGATATATAAAAATAAGATACTTGACAATATATACTCAAGTAATTACAATTGGATTTGCCAGATTGATACAGAGCGCATCAACTTTCCTGGCGAAATTAAAGGAGGACTATTATGCCGTATGGAATCTGTTATCCCTCCAGGGAGCTGAGCCGGTCGCAGCCGGTTAGGAGCTATTCCCAGTGGGGGGTTGTCCCGGTCAGGGGCGTCGGTCGTAGAGCTGGAGGCTGGTCAATTACACTGGACGTGGTTCAGGAGGAGGATGCGATAATCGTTGAAGCCTCGCTGCCCGGGGTCAACCCGGATGACATCAAAGTCTCTATCGATAAGGATGTTTTGACCATTCGCGGTGAGACCGGCGGGGAACGGGGGCGCAATTACCTGGCGCGGGAACGCCGGGTCGGGGCCTTCCACCGCTCCCTGCGCTTGCCCGACACCCTGGACACCGATAATGCCCAGTCTCGCTACGTCAACGGTGTGCTGACCATTACCTTCCCCAAGCTGGAGGCTACGCTGCCCCGGCAGCTGGAGGTAACCGTAGGCGACGCCCCGGAGGATGAAAAGTCCTAAACCCGAACGGGCCGTAGCCCTGGCATAAACCCCGGTTAATCTCAGGGCCGGTTAATCTCAGGGATGGAGAGTCGCGACTCTCCATCCCTTTTTGGGGGGCCCTTTTGTGGGGGCCAATAGTTATCTGGGGGCTGTCGGAATCGGTTGAAGGGCCGTTTGCCTGGGCCGGTTCTCAATCCCTTCCGGGAAAACGGGAAACCACCGGCAGTTTGATGGATACTGCAATTGCGCTTGAGAGTTTGCCCGGAAAGTGCTAGAATTCCTATTGCTGTTTACTTCCCGCCGTCCACTCCAGCGGCGCCTCTACAGCATCTGCGTTCCCCAGTAGCTCAGCGGTAGAGCGGGCGGCTGTTAACCGCTAGGTCGCAGGTTCGAATCCTGCCTGGGGAGCCAAATCCCTTTCCCTCTTTTGCTTCTTGAACCTCTTTAGTTCCGCTTATCCTGCCGGGGTTTCGGTCGCCGGCGGTCTCGGCATACGGCTGGCTACGATAGCAAGGATTATGCCCGCCACGAGGACGAGCCAAAAGCCCAAATCGGCGCCCCAGAATACCACATAGTCACCCCAGAAGAACGTCACTGTGGTCAAAAAAATCGTGCCGAGTCCGGCGCCCAGATAGCCTCCAACCGAGATGCCCAGCGCCATCTTCGCGAAGTGACGCGGGGGTAACAGTTCTGCCATCAACACCCAGGGCAGGCTGATGAGGCCGCCGCTTATGAGTAAGAAGGCCAGGTATTCGACGGCCGATGCGGGATAGCCGAAGAAGGTCCAGAAGGCCGCAAGTACGGCCAATATCAGGAGCGCGGCCAGGAGGAACAGCCGGCGTGTCGGGTAGAAATCGCTGGCAACGCCCCAGAGCAGAGCGCCGATACCGCTGAAGATGGAAATGGCCTGGAACGGCAACGTAATATCTTCAACGCCCGAGGCGGACCTCGCAATGAAGAACGGGATGTAGCCGGATGCCTTGACCAGGGCGGCAATGAAGAACGCGGCGGTTATCCAGGCGGCGGCCCGGCGGACGCTCGGCATCGAAAGCGTTTCCCGGAGTGTTGGGCCTGGTTCATACGAACCGGCGAACACCCGCGGCAGCAGCAGGAACAGGACTGCTGCCCCGGCCAAGGTTAAAGCGCCGCTGACTGCCAACAGCAGCATTGGTGAATCGAACAGCCAATCGCCTACGTCCCCCACTCCCAAGGACATCGTGAAGACCAGGCCCAGCGCCCCGATCAAGGTGCCCCGGTACCGCGTGGCGCCCTTCGCCGCGATGGCGTAGAACACCAGGGAACTGACCGCCGAGCCGCCGACGCCGGCAACGAACATACCCAGTGCGGATGCCGGGAAGCTGTTGGAGAGGCCGACAATGGTGAGGCCGAGGACGGCTACCACAGCGCCGCCCGCCATCAAGGTGTGAGGAGGCCGTCGGTCCACCAAGATGGCCGCGCCGACCACCGCCAGCCCGCCGATGCCGCCAGCCAGCAGATGCCAGCCGAAGGACTCCGATACAATATTTAATCGCTGAGCCGCCACGAATGCCAAGAGTACGTTGGAGTTGGCGAACTTCAGGAGCGCCGCCGCCGCTACCAGCACGAGGCCGAGCTTCAGGTCGGGGTGTATGTTTTGTAACGGCATAGCGACCAGTATGCGGTTGGCGGGACCGATAAGCAACCTGCCGCCGGCGCTTCCACGTCAGCTACCAGCCCAGCATCACCGACTCTTTTCGCGGGTCGGCGCCGCCGTGGTAAACCCCGGTCTCCGGGTTGACCAGAATGGGGGCGAAGCCGTTGAGGACTCCCCAGGGGCCGATGACGTTGACCAGGTGGCCCTTGTCGCTGAGGGCATCTACCAACTCCTGGGAGACCCGGCCTTCAATTTCCAGCACGTTGGGATATTCCCGGTGGGGCCAGGGCGATTGAGGGAAGCTGTACCCGCAGAACCGGGGGGCCTCCACCGCCTCCTGCACGTTCATCCCGAAGTCTATGATGTTGTTCAGTGTTTGCAGGTTGCTCTGGGGCTGGCTGTCGGTGCCGGGGGTGCCCAGGGTCATAAAGGGCTGGCCGTCCTTCAGGATTATGAAGGTGCACGGCGTGGTGCGGGGACGCTTGTGCGGGGCAATGGAGTTGGGGTTGTCCTCGTCCAGCCAGAAGTAGCTGCCTCGGCAGTTCATCAGAATGCCGGTATCTCCCAACACCATCCCCTGGGACAGGGCGGCGAAGCTGCTAGGCGTGGCCGAGACCATGTTGCCCCGGGCATCGACGGTAGCCAGGTAGGTGGTGCCGTCGAAGTCGCTGGCTACCGGCTGGGGAGCCGCATCGACCGCAGCCGGTTGATACCCCGGGGCGACGGCCTGCATCCCGCGCGGGTCGCCCGGTGGGTACTGGGCCTGGGCCCGGTTGGGGTCGATGAGGCCCCGCCGCAGCGCCGCATACTCCGGGGACAGCAGGCCCTGGAGCGGCACGTCCACGAAGTCCGGGTCCCCCACGTAGCGCTCCCGGTCAGCGAAGGCCAGTTTCAATGCCTCTACCTGTAGGTGGATGGCCGGCGGGCTGTTGTGGCCCAATGCGGCCAGGTCGAAACCTTCTACGATGTTCAGGGCTTGCAGCAGGGTGATGCCCTGGGTCCAGGAGTGGTTGGTAAAGACCTGGTAGCCCCGGTAGGTGGTGGAAATCGGCTCCTCCAGGGGAGATTCGTACTCGGCGAAATCCTCGTAGGCATATAACCCGCCCAGGTTTTGCAGGGCCTGAACCATGCGCCGGGCCACGTCGCCCTTGTAGAAAACATCCCGCGCCGCCTGGATGGCGTCCTCCCGGGACTGCCCCCGGCCCAGGGATTGCTCCTCGGCCTTGGTCATCAGCGACAAGGTGCGGCCCAAGTCTTTCTGAACGAACCGGCTGCCCAGTTGCGGCGGGCGGCCGTCGGGCAGGAAAATCCTTGCCGATTCCGGGTACTTGTGCAGGTTGTCGAGACGCTCGGCGCTGCCGATGGCCCGGTTGAGGAGTTGGTAGGTGGGAAAGCCGTTGCGCGCAAAGTCCAGGGCGCTTTCCGCTACTTGGTTGAAGGACATCGTGCCGTAGTGGGCCAGCATAGTCAGCAGCGCCGACAGTACGCCGGGGACGGTGGTGCTGAGCGCGCCGGGCGGTATTTCGCCCCAATTGTCCCGGTAGTGGCCTACGGTGGCCTGCCGGGGCGCCCAGCCCTGACCGACCACCGACCGGACGGCTCTGCTGGCCCGGTCGTAGAACAGGAAGGCCACCTCACCGCCCAGGGTGTAGTGGGCGGTGGGTTCCATAACCCCGGCGGCCAGGGCCGAAGCCACGGCGGCGTCAACGGCGTTACCCCCCTGCCACAGAATACGCATACCGGTCTGGGCGGTCAGTTGGGTGCCGCCGCCCACCATGCCCCGGGTGCCCCAGACGATGGGCCGGTGGGAAAACTCGCCCTGGCTACCCTGGGTGTGGGCGCGGGTGTGGCTGTTAGTCAGCGCCGTCATGGGTTGGCCTCCTTTGGCTCTTTGCGATAGCTTGCCTGGTGAAAGTCCGATAGTTAATGTTGCGTCACTTTACGCTTCTTGCATTTGACCCCATTCTAGTCCCGCACCTCTGTTATTGGAACAGCTTATAGAAGCTATTTCAGATGTCCGGTAAACTGGTCACGGGATAGAGGATAGACCCTGAGGTTGCACGGGGTTAAGCTATGGGGCAAGGCTTGAGCTATGCTTAGTGAGAGATTAGCTGCCGGTTGACACACAAAACTTTTTTGAGGAGAGTGTATGCCAATCACAAGGGAAGTCATTCAGACCGTCGTCGGTAACGGGGAAGAAGGTTTCTACGGTGATGGCGGCCCAGCTATTCAGGCGGCCTGCGAAATGCCGTATATGTGCGCCTTCGATACCCACGGCAATATGTTTGTTTGCATGGGTCGCACCCATCTGGTCAGGCGGGTGGATGCCAGGACCGGCATCATCACGCGGGTAGCTGGCAACTGCAAGGACGACTACGCTGGCGACGGCGGGCCAGCCCTTGAGGCCAGCTTCAATATGCCCTATGCCGTAACCGTGGATACCAATGGAGATATCTACCTGGCAGAACGGTTTAACTTCGTCGTCCGAAAGATAGACGGTGAAACGGGCATTGTGTCCACCGTCGCCGGCAACGGGGAAGAGGGATACGGCGGTGATGGCGGCCCCGGCATCCAGGCGATGCTGCGAGAACCCAACGATGTGTTCTTGGATGGCAAGGGTAGGTTGCTGATTGCCGATATTCGGGACCAACGCATCCGCCGGGTGGACTTGAGTACCGGCATCATTACTACCTTTGCCGGCACCGGCGAAAAGTCCCGGGAAGGGGATGGCAAGCGAGGCACCGAAGCCAGCCTCATGGGCCTCAGGGCAGTTTGCATGGACCGGCTGGGCAATACCTACGTCTGCGAGCGGGAAGGCAACGGGGTGCGAAAGATTGACCCGGAGGGAATACTGACCACCGTGGCCGGGGCGGAGTCGGTGGCCGGGTATTCGGGTGACGGTGGACCCGCTTTAGCCGCCACCTGGGGGGCGCCGAAAGCCATCCGCTGCGACCTGCAGAACAACATAATCGTGTTGGATACGGAGAATAACGCGGTGCGGCGCATTGATGCCCAAACCGGCATGGTCAATACTATCGCCGGCGGCCACGAGGGTGGCGATGGCGACGGCAGGCCCGCTACCGAGGCGGGGCTGGGCCGGCCCCACGGCTGCGGCATGGACGCCGCCGGGAACCTCTATATTGCCGACACCCACAACAATCGGGTGCGTGTGGTGGGGCTGTAGAGTTCGGGTCAACTTAAAGGTGTCTTCAATCTCGAAACTCCTTTGCCGGTTAGGGCCGGTTAGGATGCTCCGGCTAATTGTGGCTATGCTGCCCAATGCTGTCGCATCCATTATGCTAAACCTGAGCGTCAATTGCGATTGACGCCGTTCCCTAGTGTTTGTATCATCGTTCTCATTAACAAACGCGCACTCTCTCGACCTTTCCCGTGGGAATCGGGAAGTCTTGGGAAATATCGCTGCTTTGGGAGGTCTATTATGCAGGACACCCAGCGAACCAGCCTGGTCGTTGCCAAGTCGGGAATCAGGAGCATCGTCATTGACCCTGACCGGTCTCAGTCCCCTACCTTTGGCGGATTGTCCTTCGGCTCGGTGGGCCAGTACGAAAAACTTCGCGGCACCGCCTATGGCGAACTCGACCCAGCGGACCTGCGCAATGCGGTAATCACCGGTATTGAACTGGCTCCGGTGAACGAACGCGGCATGGTCGAGTACTCAATGGACATCTTCATCCTCAAGCCCATCAACCTGGCTGCGGGCAACCATCGGCTGTTCTTTGACTTTAACAATCGCGGCCAAATGCGGGTGGGTCTGCTCAACAGCGCTGCCCCTACCAACAACCCCACTACGGCCAAAGACGCTGGCACCGGGCTTATAATGAAGCAGGGCTACACCGTGGTATCGAACGGCTGGGATTGTAGCGCGAGCGGCTTCGATTCGATGACGATTAACCTCCCCGTTGCCAGCAATGGCGGGGAGACCATCACTGGCCCTTCCTACGAATACATTGCCTTCGATAACAACACCACCCTGACCAGCGAACTGGCCTACTCCGCCGCCACTTTGGACAAGTCCCAGGCGCAACTTACGGTGCGGGCGCACCTGGATGACGCGCCAACCACCATCCCGGCAAGCGGCTGGGACTACACCTCAACCGACGGCAGGGCAATCCGCTTGCTGCCGGAGGGAACGCCCTTCCAGCAGAGCCACATCTACGAGTTTACCTACACCGCGAAAGACCCCCTAGTGTGCGGAATCGGCCTGGCGGCTACCCGCGATTTCGTGTCATTTTTGCGGAACGCTGCCAGCGACCAGGACAATCCCCTCGCCGGCGACGTGCAGTACACCTACAGCTACTCGATTTCCCAGCCCACCCGAACCTTGAACGACTTTCAGGAACTGGGTTTCAACGAGGGCGAAAACGGCCAGCGGGTCTTTGACGGAATACTGGGCCATACCGGCGGGGGCAGCGGAGACCAGATTAACTACCGGTTCGGGCAGACCGACCGGACCGAGCGCAACCGCCAGAATCACCTGTACCCGGAAGGAATCTTCCCCTTTGCCCACCAGGTTTTGACCGACCACCTGGGGGGCAAAACTGCCGGGCGCAGCGAGCGCGCTATGGCGAGCAACACCGCTCCCAAACGCTTCGAGGTCAATACCGCCAACGAATACTGGTGCAAGGCCTGTTCCCTGCTGCACACCGATACGCAGGGCAACGACCTTCCCGACCCGGAAAATGTGCGGTTCTACCTGCTCTCCGGCTTGTCCCACGGCGTGGGGGATGCAACTGACCGGAAGAAGAACCAACAGTTTACCAACGGAGTAAGTCCCTATGCCGCCCATCGCGCCCTACTGGTCGCTCTGGACGAATGGGTTAGTCAGGGCATTGCGCCGCCGGACAGCCGGGTGCCGCGCCGCGCTGACGCCGCCGCCTTTGCCGTGCCCCGGCCCGGCGCCCAGACCGGCTCCGTGCCGCAAGCGGAATTGGGCTGGCCCGACATTCCGGGCGTAACTTATAACGGGCTGGTAACCACCCGATACCTGTTGGACTTCGGGCCGGATTTCAATGACGGTATTCTGTCCAACTACCCGCCCTCGGTCGCTGACCGTCCTGCCTATCCGGTGTTTGTGTCCAAGGTGGATGCCGACGGCAATGAGGTGGCGGGTGTCCGCCTGCCGGGAGTGGCGGCGCCGGTTGCGACCACCACCGGCTGGGCCTTGCGCCGGGCCGGCTACGGCGAGAACGAAGGCGGCGAATCGGACGGCCAGCACATTCCCTTCAAGGCCACCAAAGCGGAACGTCTGGCCGCCGGCGACCCGCGCCTTTCGTTGGAGGAACGATACCAGGACCATGCCGGGTACGTGCGGGCAGTCGCGGAGGCAGCCAGGCAACTCGAAAAGCAGCGGTTCCTGCTGCCGGCTGATGTGCAGGGA
This sequence comes from Dehalococcoidia bacterium, assembly GCA_965197655.1. Lineage (GTDB taxonomy): Bacteria > Chloroflexota > Dehalococcoidia > Lucifugimonadales > UBA3495 > CATQHB01. The sequence goes on from OZ240220.1 coordinate 163,561, forward strand.
TATATTGAGGCGGCTGAGGCAAGCGACGTGCTGTTGTCGTAAGCGCCGCCTTTGCCCGTTCGATTGGGTTCACGTACCCGTCATTCCGGCGCAGGCCGGAATCCAGAAGCATAGCCTCCGGCTAGGTTCCTTCTCCGCAGCATTTCTGGATTCCGGCGAAAGCCGGAATGACGGGGAATGCGGGAGCATCCCGCTTTAGCCAGTAATTTCAGCGGAAGAAACCACGCAAAGGAGATCATCAATGGCGGCAAGGGGAATACCACTGGCGAGGGAACTGGACCGGGTGCCATCCAGCCGGGTCCCTCTGGACCGCGATCAGGAACTGCGCTACCAGCGTCTGGCGGAAGAGGCCCCAATGGTAGATGTCCACCAACACCCCATGACTATGCCGGAGGACATCGGCCGGCTTACCGAGTACCTGCGCAGTAACAGCTACGCCTGGGGGTATGCGGCGGTAAAGCAGGGCGGGTGGACGGCGGTGGCTACGGCGAATATGTTCCGGGGGCTGATTAACCACCCGGATATGTCCTTCGTCGAGTTTGATGACGTGCTGACCGAAGTGGGTTTGATGCTGGCCGACGTGGGCCGGCAGGAGGATGTGGTCAAGGTCACCAACGCCGCCGAGATTGAGTCGGCCCAGCAGCAGGGCAAGGTGGGCTTTTTCCCGACCTTGGAACACCTGGCTATCGGCAACGACCTTACTCGGCTGGACCTGCTCTACAGCGTGGGGGTGCGGCTGGCTGGCCTGACCTATAACCGCAAGAACTACATCGGCGATGGCCAGTTGGAGCGCAATGCCGGCGGCCTTAGCGAGTTTGGCCTGGAAGTGGTGCGGAGGATGAACCAGTTGGGCATAGCAGTAGATGTATCCCACGCTTCCGTTCCAACCGCAATGGACGCCATTGCGCTGTCCGAAGCGCCGGTGACCTTCAGCCATAACGCCTCCTACACCCTGCGGCCCACCACGCGTACCCGCACCGACGAAGAGTTGCTGGCCTGCGCTCAAAAAGGCGGCCTTATTGCCATTACCGCCGTACCCAATTCGCTGAGCGACGACCCGAAGCAGGATATAGAGTGCGTACTGGACCATTACGACTATATGGCGCAGTTGGTGGGGGTGGACCACGTGGGCATTGGAACCGACACCAACGTCGGCGACCACGTGGATTTTCACCGCAAAGTTCTGGGCCGCACCGACGACCAGTTGCCCGCCCCTTACCTGGACGGCCTGGAATCCCCGGCGGATGGCAAAAACATCATCCGAGGGCTGATTAGCCGGGGCCACTCCGACGATGACGTCAGGAAAATCCTGGGCGGCAACGCCCTGGCCTACTTCCGACGGGTCATCGGTTAGCAGCGCTGGAAATCGGAGGACGCCCAGGCGTTGCGGGAAAGGTTAGCGGGTTATTGGATTCCGGTACGGACTTTGATGCCCTGTTACGACTCCTTATAGACTCAGGCTTACAGATTTCCAGGTTTAGCACCTGACCGGAGCTGTTGAATGGTTACTATTACCCTGGATTCCGGCGCAACATTGCAGGTCGCGGATCTGTTGTTCGACTTTATGCGAGACGAGGCCCTGCCCGGTTCGGATTGGACACCGGAGGAGGTATTCCGGTTGCTGGGTCGCTTGGTGGAAGAGTTTGAACCTCGGAACCGGGAACTTTTGGCCCAGCGGGATGCAGTACAACGGCAGATTGACGATTACTACATTGCCAAGCGGGCGGGCGGGTGGCGCCCGACTCAAGCGACTGCCGCCGCGGATGCCCTGGACTTGGAAAAGTTCCTGGTAGAAATCGGCTACCTGGAAACCAGGCAAGATAACGGCTTCACTATGACCACTCCGCAACTAGACCCGGAAATGGACCAGAATGGCCCGGAGTTGGTTACTCCGGTGACCAACGCCAGCATGGCCGTGGGCGGAGCCAACGCCCGGTGGGGCAGTCTGTATGACGCCTACTATCTGAGTGACATACATCCGGAGATAGACCGGCAAACCCAACAGCCCGCTCGCCTCAGGATGGTGGTAACCGAAACCAACCGCTTCCTGGACCAATACGTCGCCCAGTGGGACAACGGCGCAGTCTTTGACGACCTCCGCTCTTACAAAGTAGCTCAGGACAGCCAGGGAAAATACGAGTTAAGGGGCTTGACATCTGCTGAAGGGGAAGTCGGTCTGCGGGAACCCGCGAAATTTATTGGGTTTAACTGGGACGAGAACCGGCAACTGACCGAGTTTCTGCTGGAAAATAATGGCCTGAAGATTTTATTCCAGCTATACGAAGGCGGAGGAATCCACCCGGAAATCGGCCAATTCAGGGACTTGATTGTCGAGTCCGCCATCACCAATATCGTGGACTTCGAGGATGCGGTCGCTATCGTCGATGCCGAGGATATGGTCGTCGGCCTGCGCAATTATCTGGGGTTGATCCGGGGAGACCTGTATGCCTACGGTTCCCGGGGAAATCCAAAGACCATCAATTCGGACAAGACTTGCCTGGACGCATTTGGCAGTCCGCAAACCTTTAAGGGCACTAGCTTGATGTCGGTGCGAAACGTCTCACTGCATATGTACACCGACATGGCGCTGCTGGACGGACGGGAGATTCCGGAGCGGATTCTGGGCGTATTTCTGACTACCTTGATTGCGTCCCTTTACGATAACGGTTCCAGCGGAGAGGAACGAGCGGCTGGGCAGGGGGAGGGCCGGCTGCCGGTGCGCGGCCCGAACAGCGGCAAGGGCTACATTTACCAGGTGACGCCAAAACTGCAAGCCCGGGAAGAGGTGGCGGAGCAGGTAAGGTTCTTTGAGGCCGTCGAAACTGCGTTGGGCCTACCTGGCGGCAGCATCCTCATCGGAATTATGAATGAAGAACTTGGAATGACGCTTCAGCTTGCCGAGTCCCTGCGGGCGGCGCAGAGCCGCGTCTTTTTCATCAACACCGGGTTTCTGGACCGGACCGGCTCCCAAATTCGGGTGCAGATGCAGGCGGGGCCGGTTGACCTCCGGGACGACCTCACCCAGCACACTTACAATACCAGCTATGAGCTGCACAACGTGGACGTGGGGATTCAGACCGGCGTCCATAAGAGCGGCAAGATAGGCAAGGGAATGCAGGTCAGGAACCGGGCGATGGCCGAGATGCTGGAGCGGAAGATTGACCAACCCCGGGGCGGCGGCAACACCGCCTGGGTTCCCGCGCCCTATCCCAGCGATATTCATTCGATGCACTACCACATGGTGGACGTTGACCAGGTGCAGCGAACCATGGAAGACTCGCCGGCGCGTGACATTTCCAGGCAGGCGCTGCTCACCTTTCCGGCGCTGGACCGGGCCAAGCTGGACACGGACGGGGCCAGGCGTAATTACCTGTTGCGCTACGTCCACAGCATGATGGCTTACGTGGCGCCCTGGGTGCATCAGGGGATCGGCTGCACCGGAGTGCCAAACTTTGACCAGATTGAGGAGATGAAAGACCGGGCCACGGAAAGAATCGACAGCGCCATCATCGCTAACTGGAAGCTCCACGATGTAATCACCCAAGAGGACATCGAGGGCGCGGTCAGGGAGACGGCCCGGATTGTGGACGAGCAGAACGCAGAAAATCCGGCGCACCGGCCTATGACCGACACCGAGGAGAAGCGGAACAATCTGTTGAACGACCCGGCGGTGCTGGCGGTCTTGCAGATTATTGGAGAAGCCTTGTCCTCGGCCAGCGCCTACGTTGAACCGGCCCTCTTTCGGAACCGCAAGACAGTTAAGAGGGGCGCCCCATAGGGAGCGACATATCTCGATTAAGGCAGCGTCAGCGAAAACCGGCTGTTGGGTGAGTCCCAACAGCCGGTTTTGTCTTTCCGGGTTAGGGGTGGTTAGTCGTCGCCGGCCACCGGCTCCGGGGTCTTGACCTCGGCATCCTCGGAGATGGGCTGGCCGGTTTTGGGGTCAACCTCGAAGGGACTCTTCAGGTCCAGCTCCTTGGCCATTTCCCGGACTGCCGGGATGACCTCCTGGCCCATCAGGCGCAGGCTGCGCATCTGGTCATCGTGGCTCATTGCCCCGTCGCCGTCCCAGAAGAAGACGCTGCCGGGTCGCAGGTATTCCAGGACGTGGCGAATCTTGGGCAGCACTGTCTTGGGCGTGCCGGAGATGATGCTGTAGTCGGCGGCCTGGTCCTCGTAGGGCCGGCGGTTGGCGCCGAAGCGGCCGGTCGGACCGAAGGAGGTCGCGGACAGCCGCCGCGAGTTGCGCGAGGTGTGTCCCGGCAGGTTCATAATCGCCGGGTTGACCTGGCCCTCATTCCCCGAGAGGAAGGGGTTGCTGACGCCGGACAGGTACTTGCGGCCCACCTCTTCAGCCTTCTCCTCGGTCTCGTCCACGTGCACCTTCCACAGGTAGGCGACGTTCTGTGTTCCCGACTTGTGGCCGAACTCGGCGGCGGTGTCGTGGTAAAGCTGGAAAGCCTCTTTGGTCGGCTCCAGCTTGGTGGCCAGCAGCACCAGCGGGTAGCCCTTCTCGGCGGTCCACTTGACCGTCTCGACGCTGACGGTGGACGGAATCCAGATGGGCGGGTGCGGCTGCTGCAAGGGCCGCGCCCAGGGGTTGACGTAGCGGTAATGGTAGTGCTTGCCCTCCCAGCGCCAGGGGCCGGGGGTGGTCCAGGCCTTGATGAGGAAGTCGTGGGCCTCCTCGAACCGCTCCCGGTTGAAGTGAGGCGGAGCGTTGTGAGAATAACTCTCCCGTCCGCCGCCCCGGACAAAGCCGGACACCAAGCGGCCATTGGAAATCATGTCAATCATCGCCAACTGCTCGGCCAGCCAGAGGGGGTCGTCCCAGATGGGCAGGACGTTGCCCAGGATGATTATTTTGGCCTTGTTGGTGATGCGGGCCAGGATAGAGGCGCCGACGTTGGTGACGCCCTGCATACAGAAGGGGGTGCTGTGGTGCTCGTTGAGCATCAGGGCGTCGAAGCCCATCTCCTCGGCATAGACCTTTTCATCCAGGTAACGGTTGTAAAGCTGCGACCCCACGCTGGGGTTGTAGTGCTCGTTGCTGATGCTCAGGTCGGTGGACTGAGTCCCCATCAACCCGGAACTGTCGTCCTGCCAGGGCTGTTCGGTAAAGTGGCCGATTAGCATATCAACACCTCAAGGGAAGGTAGCGTTAGGGCCGGGGGATTGCGGGCAGTTTAGCATTGGGGGGTGGAGGTTGGCAAGGTTGGGAATTTTTATTTTCCGTACCATTTTGACCCATTTCCTATCTGCCACCGAGCGGCGGGAGAAGCGCGGGGTTGGAAAGGGTTACAGGATTATGGTAGGTGGGGGCTATGCGGGTTGGCAAGGGGTGGGTGTCTGATGAGTTATAACCTGCATATGATGCAGCAACACAGTGACCTGTGTAGGCAATTACGTATGCTCCTCCATTTCACGCATCTGGTCAATTAGAGCTGCGGTAAACGCCGCTATCTGACCTGGGGTTCCTTTATTCACTACCCGTCTAAGCGATGCACCAATGACTTTGTCATCGGCCTTATGTTTTTCAATGTGCTCCAAAGCAGCTTGGAGGTCCAACTGGAATTTTCCGAGCGAGGGTACTTTCTCATCAAAATTATGCGGCGATGGTGAATCATATTGGACCGATTCGTCTGGCTGGGCTAGGCCACGCACATATTTGCTGAAATCGTCGGTATTAGATACAAATTGATCTGCGGGTAAAGCTGCAACTGAATGACTGGGAAGCTCCTTGACTTGCTCAAGTTCCGCACGGCGTTTGATTAAAAGCGTTTGTCCTGTTTCCAGCGTCACCCACTGCCACATAAAGCCCCGCTGCGAAGATGGAGTAGGCTCCAATTTGGCCCTGGCGGGGCCCATGCCCAGAACGTACAGGTCGCCAATTTCATTGCAGACCAATGCATCAGAGCGAGTTTTGGGGGCCGACCAGTGCAACAGATCAGGATATTGATGGCTAGGTGGCTTACCGCCCTGGGCAATTGCCACCAGCCGGTCAGCTTCAGACCTGAATAAGTCCGCATCTAAAACTTCAACCACCGGTTCGGAATCTGCATTTACACCTAGAATAGCACCGGCCATAGTCGCAATTGTGTCCGTGTCAGTATCGAGTTCATTGGCAGCGATACTTAGGGCACTCTCTGGTTGATCTTCGCACCAAATCAGACCTAGGGCAGCTACAGCGGTCAAAATCCCACTACCCCGCAGGCTCGGCTTTCGTATGCCCAAACAATCTGCAATGGCCTTGTAACGCTCGGCGCCGCTTTTAGATGTATCAACCTTTGCAACCCTGCTGACAGCCTGGTGGACCTCCGACACAGCTTTAGCCCAAGCTTTATCAAAGGGATCCAACTCTCTTTCAAAGATTGAGCGCCAATAAGCTTCCAACTCTACGTTTCCATGAATTAACTCAGGAAGAGTGCCAGCAACCTCTATAGCTGCTAACGAATCCTCCGGCATGGGGTAATGGCCTGTGGAAAATGTATGTGCTAAAGACAGGGCGTGGAACACCGCTCCCATCAAGCCTGTTGGATGTGAATGGGTGCAAACCGCGTTGCGCATGACATCCAACAGGAAGGCATCCGGGTTGCCAGGATCATGTGCCGACCATACGTGAGGCTGAATCCGCATGGCAGCACCATTGCCGCCAGACTCAGCCCATCTGTTATAGTTGTTGGCAAACCAATGGACTTTGGGTTTGGCTAGGTTCTCTGATGCGGCGGTTGTGGACTTTCCTCCACCGAGGGCGTAGCTTAACCATACTGGAAGTTCCACCTTGGAGAATGCTTCCACGTCGAAGCCGTCGGGACGAATAGCCCGGCCCGTAGCGAGACGCAACTGTGAGTCGTCCGAGTAGCAACCCCGAGGCAACGATGCAACTATACCCCCACGGCCTCCAATTCGGCGGTTCCACTGTACAGGACGGGACAAGGATTCACCGCCGGTACGTCTAAGGACTCCTTTCTCGTCGGTTAATTCGCTAATCCATCCCAGCGCATCACCGTAGGCAGCCCAAAGGGCTGACTTCCGTGTCTTGTCTCGACGGCCTATCGGTTCCATCGTATTTTCCCGTGCCGTACTGTGTTTGCCATCACCATTAGGAATGGGGTCTTCAGGAATCAACATCGGGTTAATCATGGGAAAACCTCTGGTGCGCAACGAACGGGCACACTTAAATTGAGACCAGCCAGAACTCCATGAATCGAGTCAATGGTTTCCTCGAACTGCACATCTATTCGCTTCAAATACTCGCGAGACAGCTCCCCGGGATATAAGACCTCCGCCTGTCTGTCAGTTGGCCATGCGGAATACTTATCGGTGCGGTTGTGCAATACGTTACACCTGCGACGGGGATCCCATCCATACACTGAATCTGCGAACATTTGGGAGAATCCTGCTAACCCTTCTGCACGCCTGCAATTGTGGTAGATGTTGTTCGTCGTCGTGAAGACCACGCCTGGATGCTCCAGGATCTGTGGGTCGAAGCATAACACCACCCACGAATTGCCTTCACTGGAATGCCATCGCGTAGATGTGTCAAACATCCAGTCGTTGATGCGCTCGACAGAGAGATTAATGTAATCTAGCCAAACCGTATCTTTGCGGATGTTAGCATTGGGTTGGTAAACATACTCCAAGTATTCGTCCTTGGGTAGGCGGTGTCGGCTCTTCACCACCCCGGAAGCTAGCACTCCCACGGCGCCTCGGAAGGTTGTGAAGTGGACCACGCTTGTAATTCCCCGCTCCTGGGCCGCGGCTAGGACATCGGGGCAGTCAGGAAGAAGAGCAACCTCTTCTTCCGTTCTTGGATGGGCTTCAGTTGGATTTCCGGCTGGCATCGGTTCAAGCCTCCACCAAATCGTATATTGCGGGGTCAAGCAAGTCAATCAGCGTGGATTGTTCTCCGGGCTTATATCCCAGAGTAACGGTTTGGCGGGCACGTCCGATACCCATAGCTAACAAGCGGCGTAAGGAGTCCAAGGTGCCATCGCCGTCCTCGTCGCCATGGGATGTCACTTCCTGGCTTAAGCCAGGCAGAAGCACATGGTCGAATTCTAACCCCTTTGCCGAATGAATCGTAGATAGTGCTACAAGTTCCGATCCCGTTGGCCAATCGCGATTTCGAGTCATCTCGCAATAGGAAATGCCGCGCTCTTGGAGTGTCTTTCTTGCCCAACTGAACCACTGGCCGCCTTTGGGTTGGAGAATTGCAATAGTCTCGCCAGCCTCAAGAAACGGTTGCATACGGTTCAACATATAATCGAGCTGTGCGCTGTAAATCCCAGCAACGACCTGCGGACGTTGACCGGATTGTTGACACCCATTTTCATCCGGAAGCATTCCATCTTCTTCAAGCGGCAGGTCTTGAATAAGCGAGGAAGCAAATCGGGCTATTTCCACAGTATTTCGATGGTTCCGACCCAGATTAAAGACCATTTGCGGCCGCATTTCTATACCGATTTCCCGCCATTGAAAACCCTGAGGATAGATTCGCTGCGCCGCATCGATGATGAAAGTCGTCACGTGATCTTCTCTCAAATGTGCCAAGATGGCGCGCACTTGATTAGCTGAAAGGTCTTGTGTCTCGTCCACCACTACGACGTCATAGCCCCGGCTTGAAGAGGCTGCCGCTGCCAGGGCCAAATCATTCCAGTCGGTCTGGCTATTCTTGGACTTCCAGGCTTCATACGGATCGATTACTTCAGCCAAGAGGCTAGTGCGAAGCTGCTGTGTAACTGCTGGGGCTCTTCCGCGTCCGGTACGCAATGCTTGGATATACTGTTCCCGTTGGTCTGGTGTGAAGCGGCTTAAGATATACTCCACTTCGTCGATGAAGTACTCCAGATTTGCGTAAGGGACTTCAATATTCCGGAGCAACCCGCTTATCCGCGCTCTTCTATTTTGGTCGTCAAGTATGGGTCTCTCCCCAACCAAGCCTAAAGCCCAATGCCCGAATGTATCGATAGTTAGCAGAAGGTCATCCGAAGTTTCGACCTGCTCTTTAGCAAGCTGTGTGATGTATCCCCGCAACGTCCGGTTAAAGGTGAGTACCAAAACTCGGACAGGTTCTCCAAGTCCGAGACGCGCCTTCCGAGCTAACCGAGTCGCGCATAACTGTCGGAGTCGCATTAGCGCGGTGGTGGTCTTACCACTGCCCGCTGCGCCGCGAATTAAACGGAATCCGATTTCATCATCAGCTAAGATTGGCAGTTGCTCAGCAGTCGGAGTGATGTTCTGTAGCGTATGCATCTCTTTCCTTAGTTTATCCTACTTTACTAGGGACTGGCGCCCCCTACCCCCGCAAAAACCCCTCAACAACCTCAATAAACCGCCCCGTCTGTTCCACCTCCGGGCGGTGGCCGCAGTTGTCTATTATTTCCAGGCGGGAGTTGGGGATGGAGTCGTGGTAGAGTTGGCCGGCGCTGAGGGGGACGATGGGGTCTTCCCGGCCCCAGACCAGGAGGGTAGGCAGGCGCTTGAGGCGGGGTAGCAGGTTGGGCAGGGCCGGGTAGTGCATATAGGGACGCCAGCTCAGCCGGCAGGAACCCTCCAGCGACGTTTCCCAGTTTTCCTGCTGCTCCGGCGTGGGCTCGTCGGGGCAGATGGCCTGGAACTCCTCTACCGATGCCGGGTCCAGCAGGCAGCGGTTGATGTAAGCCTTGGCTACCACCTGGAAGATGTCGAAGATTTCGCCAGTGGGGGGCCGGACGCCGGCGGCGCCTACCAGGGCCAGCCGCTTGAACTGCTGGGGGCACATCACCGCCATTTCCGCGGCCAGCCAGCCGCCCAGGGAAAAGCCCAGCAGGTCCACGCCCTCCAGTCCCAGGTCGTCCAGCGCGCCGAGGTACCAGATGGCCAGGTCGTGCAGGTTCATCACCCAGTCCAACTCCGCCGACTCGCCAAAGCCCGGGTGCCAGGGGATGTACAGGGTGTGGTTCTGGGCCAGGGCCTCGTGCCAGCGGAGCCAGCCGGGGTGGCCCATTTCGTCGTGCAGAATCAGCAGCGGGTCGCCGGTGCCGCCCTTGACCAGCTTAATCCGGCTGCCGGCCACCTCTACCATCTCTTCAGTCCAGGTTACGGAACTGGTAGTCATGAAAACTCCTTCTGACCGGCGAATTGCGCCGGCGGATAATTGCAAAAGTGTTGGGTTGCGAGGGACTAACTGATTGTCAGAGAGGGAAGGGCGGTTGTCAAGGTTGGGGGATGGAGGGATGGGCCGCCGGAGGGTTGCGCCAGCGATTGAACTCGGGCGGCAGGATTTCCGTAAGCTGCACGGCGGTCATTCCGTAAACGTCGTAGGTCATATATAGTTGGTTCAGAACATCGAACAGGCGGACGACTCCACCAGTTGGGCGTTGATTCTGACCGCCGGCCAGGACGCCTGACTTCAGTTGGCGAGTATGAGGGTCGGCGTAAAGACGGTGGGCCAGGTCCACGATTCCCACTGATCGAAACATCTCGGGCGCGCCGGCCAGTCGGTCAGCAAGGTGCCCCATGGAGTTTACTGGCTCATCCAGCAGGTACCACGCCGTTTCGCCGTGCCGGGCATAAACCTCCCACGACAACATTAGCCGGTGGGCGAAGTAGCGGCGGCTGCCCCGCCCCGTTTCTTCCGGGTCGATGACGTAAGCCACGTCGGGGTTGCGGCCCAAGCGGGGGTTGCCCTGTTGATCCGAGTTTATTACTTCCATAAAATAGAACATTCCCAACCACGACCATAGGCCGGCGTTATCGGCGATTCTTGACAGACCTAGCAGGGCTAATTGTTGGCTCAGGTACTCACCGGCTTCCCGGCGGTTGGTGAAGGGCCGCCGCTGCACGTAAACCGCCGGAGTGATGGGCCGGGCGTAGGGCGATTCATCCAATATCAAATAGGGGAATGGCGGGTTTTCACCGGCCCGCAACGCCGCTAGATACTCCCTGGCTTGGCGGATTCCCTCCTGGGTCAACTCGGCGATGCGGTGGGGTTGTTCCATCAGTTCCTCCGGGAGGCGACGAACCTGTCGCTGGCTGGGAAGCGTTCCCGAGTGAAGGCGGCGACTGCGGCCTCAATCCAATTGGACACCGACGTCCGATCCCGATTGCCGTCAACGTCGATTTCAGGGTAGTCCGCAGCGTAGAACCTGCGGGTAAACCCCATCCACCTGCCCCAAGAAGTCTGAGTGTCCGGCTCGGTAGGGTCTATATCTTCGACGAGCAGGGCGCGGGCGAGGATGGAGCGCAGAATCTCCGGCACCAGGGGCGCCAGAAATACGTCGTCCCGGCTGGCCAAGTTGCTGATTTCCGGGATGTTCCGGTTAACTTGCAAGGTTGGATTTGAGCCGTCGCTGTCGGGAAAATCGAGTCGCCAAACCTCCTGGCCCAAGTCTTTTTCTTCCAGCCAGAGCAGCGACTCTCGCCGGTTGGCGCGGGTGGGGTAAATCTGGTCAGCCAGAGCCAACAGCTTGCCGGAACCGTCCGGAGCCAGTGCCGTCAACCGAAAGTGTGGATTGACCGGGACATCCACCAACCGGCGGTCCTCCGGCGGGGTCGGGGCACCAGCAGTTCCCCAAGGGAAACGCATGGCGATGCGGTCACGCTGGGCGATAATAACTAACGGGGCATCCGGTGGCAGGTCCACCTCCGACAAGTCCAATTCGACAGTGAAGGTTGGCGTGCCGCCGTCTTGCGGTTCCTGCAACTCAATGGACACTCGCTGAAGTTCTATACGGCGGCGTCCAGTGTAATTAAACCTGCGTACCGGCATCGTCCCCCTCTGCATTGTCCGCTACCGCCTCTACCCGCACATGAAGGTCGCGCAGCGGGTCAAAGCCGGTAACTGTGAACTCAAACTCATCCGGGTTGTCGATTTCAAGGAATACTGCGTTGCCTTCGCGGCCCGGCCGGACCTGACAACCGCCAAAATGGATAGTTAGTGTCTCTCCCCGTCCGTGCAATCGAAAGTCTTCGGGATGATAGTTTTTCAAGGGGTTGCCCCGGGGAACTTCATAGCCCACTTGTAACTGGGCGCGGGAGGGCGGCTCTTCCACTCCTTCGGCCAAAGTGACCCGAAAACCGGAGTTCATTCGGGAAACAGTAAAGTCGCGGCGGCGGCGCAATGGAGGGTCAATCCGTTTCCTGTTGTAAATCAGTGACCTCTCCCTAGCCCGGCCCCGGTCCGGAGGTGCGATCGCGTCGCCGTCCCAAAAGAAAATATCGGAAAATGCGTCCTTCTGTAAGCCCTCTTGTGGTGTTTCCAGAATGGACAACATTGTGGCCGGAGCGTGTCTGACGTCATCTATCCGGCGGCGGGGCGCGACCCAGCGGTCCTGAACCCGGCGGGTTTGTGGTCGCCAGGAAGTGTGGGCTGCCGGCTCGGAATCGCGCAGCATCGCCGCCAGCGGATCCCGTTCATCCACTCTCAGTAATGCCCAAGACCGGTACCGGCGGATGTGGTCCATGTCGGAAATAGACAACGTGCCTCTCACGTAGTAATCATGCCCGTGGGGTAACAAGTCATCTCGCTGTAAGTACAGCCGGAACTCGGTGGGCTTCCGGGCTTCTTTCTTGCGTTGCGCGTACCCACCGATGCGGAAAGCTAGTAACTCCCCGGAGTTGTAACGGTCCCGCAAGCCAACCACCGTTGCATAGTCGGCGTCGGTAGGATCATTGCTAGGTAATTCGGCCAAGGTAGTATAAGCAGCGTCAGGTATGGTAATGCACTCCCGGCACATTTCAAACAGTTTGGCATAGCTCTGTTCGCTAAGTTCTCCGGCGTCCTGTAGGTCCAGGCTTTTAATGACGTTGTCGATGGTGTTTGTGGTCAGGTCCACGGGCGGCGAGCCGTCACCTTCATCAACGGTAATTTCCAGCCGGCCGTCAATTATCGGGTAGAAGTAGTTGCGGACTATGGCAACCAACAAGCCGGAAGCACTGATGTTTTCCTCGTCTTCCGCATTGATTCGGGGAAATGGGATAATTACGGACAGACCGGGTTCACCGCGGAGCCGGAGGCCAAAGTCGGCAATGCACCGCTCAACGAAAGTCTGCTGGTCGGGGTCAGACATTACCAAAGGTAATTGCAGTCCGTTATCCCCTGCAATGCCTAAGAAACCGTAGGGCTCGTATCGCTCGTCTCCAATGGTGTGCTTGGTGAGAATAGACTGCCCCATGAGGAGAGTTTTGTCATCCAAACTGCGCTTGGTAACGGCGATGTAGGCGCTGACCCGCGAAACGTCAGGGAAAACCCACTTGCCCAATCCCCACGACCCGTTGTCCGAGTCTCCCTTGCCGGAACGTCCGATATTGCGGAAAAACCAGAAGAAATGATTTTGATTCCCGGTTTGTTGGTCGGAGTCGTTGAATTGCCACCAATCTCCGTTCAATCCCTGTGTACTGGCGTCCTCAATTACTAAAAACGGAACTCCACCCGCGGCCAGGTTGTTGTTCAAGACTCGCTCAGCAATATCATCGTCCAGATGCTCCGGGTTGATATGCCCCAGATGCTCGATAAGCCCGGACAAGTAAGGCGCCGCTCTTTCTGCTGGTAAAGGAGAATGTATTCCAGCCAGTGAAAAACGCATCCTGATGGGGTCTCGCTTGGATTTGTCGGCAACGGCGTCCAAAGAGTTTTGGATAGACTCGCGGGCCAACCTGGTGTTGATGCCTTCGTTGCCGAATAACTCTCGCTCCATGGGGTCAAAGTTCATTTCGCCGGGAGCCATAGCGCGAAAACGCCAACGTACTTCCATATCAATACTCCGAAGACATCGTTTCTGCCACTGATATTGCTGATTGCGCGGATACTAGCATCGCGCCGGCGCGGTGTCCAGTAGCGGCCAGTTGACCCAATCCCACCACCCGACCGGTTTGACGTAGCAACCCCGCGGGATTAGACTTCTGTTGACCCCAACACATCGGACGTACTCTCCGTACTGTCCGTGTACCCTTCCTTGCCGGCTTCCTATCTTCCTTCAGGAGCTATGACCGATGGCGCTACCACCCGACCGGATAGACTACCTGCCCATAATTGACCGGCCCGTTATCAAGTGGCCCAATGACGCCCGGGTTGCTCTCTGGATTTCTCCCAACGTGGAGCATTACGAGTACCTGCCGGAAAACGCCGGGGTGCGTAACCCGTGGCCCCGTACGCCCTACCCGGACGTGCAGCAATACTCCTACCGGGACTATGGCAACCGGGTCGGTTTCTGGCGGATGCTGGAGCCGCTGGACAAGCACGGGATCCGCTGCTGCGTGTCGTTGAACCTGGCGGTGCTGGAGCATTTTCCCGAGATTGCCGCGGCGATGATCGAGCGGGACTGGGACTATATGAGCCACGGCATCTACAACACCCGCTACCTGTACACCTATACCGAGGACGAAGAGCGGGAGTTTTACCGGGACTGTATAGATACGCTGAAGCGGCACACCGGCAAGCAGTTGAAGGGAATGCTGGGGCCGGCGATTTCGGGAAGCGTCAGCACTCCCGACTTGATGGCCGAGGCCGGGCTAATCTATCATACCGACTGGTTTCACGATGACCAGCCCACTCCCATCAAGATCAAGTCCGGCAAGGTCAACTCCGGCAAGGTCAACTCCGGCAAGCTGGTTTCAGTGCCTTACTCCATTGAGTTGAATGATTCCTCAGTGCTGCGGGACAACCATTACGGGCCTGACTACTTCGCCGAGATTTGCAAGGCGCAGTTTGACCAGCTTTACCTGGAGGGCGCCGAGAGCGGCCGGGTAATGTGCATCGCGCTGCATCCCTTCCTGATTGGCCAGCCCCACCGGGTCAAGTACCTGGACGACATCCTGGGCTACATAATGTCCCACGATGGGGTCTGGCAGACCACCGCCGACGAAATCGCCGATTACTACATCGCCAACTACTACGACCAGGCGGTGGCGCACGCACAGCAACTTGCAGGGTGAAGGGACAGTTGATTCGGTTGAACTCATAGATTAACTGGGAGCGCTACCATTATGCCCGCACAACGAACCTTCGGAATGGACCACCCACACCACGAGTGGTCGCCAATAGTCACCCGCCCGCCCTTGCGCTGGCCCAATGACGCACCGGTCGCCCTCTGCGTCATCCTGGGGCTGGATCAGATGGAGTGGCAGGTTCCGGCGGGGAGTTTTCAATCCGCCCGACTGGCCGGCGGCTCCGCGCCCCGGGACTTTCCCGACTATGCCCGGCTGTCCCACCGGGAATACGGCCATAGGGTCGGCATTTTTCGGCTGCTCGACGTGCTGGAGAAACACGGGGTTAAGGCCACCATCGCTATGGATGCGCTGACCGCCGAAAACTACCCGTATCTGGTGCGGCATTGCCTGGACCGGGGCTGCGAAATCATCGGCCATGGAATCTCCGTCAGCCGGATGATTACCAGCAATATGGCGGAGGCGGAGGAGCGGGAGTATATCCAGACCTCCATAGACGCATTGACCCGGGCCACCGGCGCGGCCCCGCAAGGCTGGCTTGGGCCGGAATACGGCGAATCCCACCGGACCCCGCAGCTGTTGGCCGAAGCCGGTCTGCGCTATGTTTGTGATTGGGCCAACGACGAGCAGCCCTATCCAATGACCGCCGGCTCAGCTCCCTTCTTTGCCCTGCCCATCCTCTACGAATTGGACGACGTGGCGGCCCTGTGCGACCGGAAGGTCACCGTTGCCGGCTACCAAAGGATGCTTACCGAGAGCTTTGATACCTTGCGCCAGGATGGTGCGGCCAATGGCCGGGTCATGACGCTGAACTGGCATCCCTGGCTGGTCGGCCAGCCCTTCCGCGTCGGCAGCGTTGACCGGGCTTTGGACCACATAATGGAGCAGGGCGGGGTGTGGGCGGCCACCGGGTCTGAAATTATTGATTGGTATCAGTCCCAAAGCGGTTAGGGGCGGACTATGCGGTAGTCCTTATCCGCTCGTGGTGAGTCTGTCGAACCACCTGCCGGGCCGGTGCATCCTTCGACAGGCTCAGGATGAGCGGGCCAGGCGCCTTAAGTGGCTACGCGTTCTCCCAAACTGGTTAATGGAGTGAACCTATGGCTTCCTCATTGATTCGCGGCAAGCACCTGCTCAGCCCGGCCAGTTCGGGTGACACCGCCGTTCTCTACGATGCGGCGGTATATCAGGAGGACGGCGTTATCAAGGACGTTGGCCCCTACCAGTCCCTCAAGGAGCAGTACCGGCCGGATGCTGAACTGGGCGGCTTGAATTACGCCATCATTCCCGGGCTGGTCAACTCGCACCACCACGGTAGGGGCGTTACTACGCTCCAGATGGGCACCTGTGACGACTGCCTGGAAATGTGGATTTTGGCCGGTTGGGGGCGCCGGCCCTACGACCACTACCTGATGACCCTCTATACCGCTATCAACATGATGGAATCCGGCACCACCACGGTGATGTACAACCATCCACAGACCGCGACGGCCACTCTGAAAGAGGACGTGGATGCCGTGCTGCGCGGGTTCCGGGACGCCGGTATGCGGGTGGCCTTCTCCAGCTACTTCCGTAACCAGAACCGGGTGGTCTATGCTGACGACCGGGAGTTCCTGTCCGGCCTGCCGGCCGATTTGGCGGAGGGCGTGAGCCGCCACCTGGCCGTGTCCGATATGACCGATGCTGAATACTTTTCTTTCTTCGCCGAGGTCCACCGCCAATACCACGCTGACCCGTCGGGCAAAGTCCGGGTTCTGCTGAGTCCCAGCAATGTGCAGTGGAACTCCGATGAGTTCTTGCAGCGCGCCAAGGAGCAGGCGGCCCGCTACCGGACCGGCATCCACATGCACCTGGTGGAGAGCAGCTATCAGAAGGACTACGGCGTCCGCACCTGGGGCAAGACGCCAGTGGAACACCTGCAAGACCTGGAGTTTCTGGGGCCGGAGCTTTCCTGCGCCCATGCCGTCTGGCTCACCGACCGGGACATTGAGCTTTTGGCCGGCGCCGGCGCGACGGTTTGTCACAACGCCAGTTCCAACCTGCGGCTCAAGAACGGCATCGCCCCGGTCAACCCCATGCTGGCCGGCGGCGTCAACGTAGCGATGGGCACCGACAGCACCGGCATCAACGACGATGACGACCTGCTGCAGGAAATGCGGCTGGTCAGCAAGCTGCACCGGCAGCCGGGTATTGGCGCCCCCGCCATCACCGCAGAGCAGGTCTTGGCTATGGCTACGGCCAACGCCGCTGCTCCCACCGGATTCGGCGGGGAAATTGGCGTGCTGGAGCCGGGACGTCGGGCGGATATGGTTTTGATTCGGCTGGACGGACTGGAAAGCCCGTACCTGGAACCCGATACTCCTTCACTAGAGGTAGTCTTGGGGCGGGCCAAAACTCGGGACATTGCCGCCATCATTATTGACGGTGAAGTCCTGTTGCAAGACGGGGCGCACCGGAGGGTTAACAAAGAGGATGTGGGGCGGGAGCTGCGAGAGCAACTCTCCCGCCCGTTGGATAGCGGGACGCTGGAGACCCGACGAATGGCGGCGCGGCTGTCGCCTTACGTTGAAGAGTTCTACCGGAGCCGGTCAACCGAGAACGGCGCGCCGCCGGTGGGAACTCCTCACTACGTCTATAACAGCCGGACGTGATTCAGGGCCGCCGGCTCACTTCCTACTCCCAGGTGGCGAACCCCATAGCGCAGCCGGTGCCGGCCGGGGAGCGATAGCACGGAACGTAGTCCACCAGGTTCATATCCAGGTGCTCGGTGGCGCCGGTTACCACAATCCAGTTGCGTATTTCGGAGCTGCCGGAGTTTATCTTCTCCCGGGGCAGAGCGGACAGCTTTTCCACACTCTTGGCCTGCATACCCGCCAGCGCCGCTTGGTCCAGTTCCTCGTCCACCACGAAGTGGCTCAGGCCGCCGGAGGCCAGGATTCCTACCCGGATGTCTTTCGGCCAGGATTCAATGGAGGACTTCAGGGCTTGGCCCAGGTTGTAGCACCGCTTGGGCGTGGGCTGGTTGGGCGGGTAGTAGGTGTTGAGCATAATGGGCACGGTGGGAATCGTGTCGCCGGTCATCAGACGGTTGTAAACGTAGCCAAAGGCGTGGCCGATGCCGCCCTTGGCCCGCCCGCCGCGGTGCGGGTCCAGAAAGCTGGACCGGCCCACGTCAAACTCGGCCTCCATCAACCCCTCAATGATGTGGCGGCCGAGGGCGGAGTCGGTGGGCGCCTGCTTGTCTGCGGTGTTGTAGCCGATCAGCGGCTGCCCGCCGGTGGTTGGGCCGGCCTCGTGGCCGGCAACCTTCACCTCCTTGCCCCAAAAGACGCAGAAAGCGGGCATATTGTCGTCCAGCAGGTATTCCTGCTGGTCATCGCCGACCATTACCAGCACATCCAGTCTGGCGTCGTACAGCTTTTGGGACAGGTGGGCGATGGCCTGCTGGTTCTGCTGGTGGCGCTGCTCAAACCTGGCCGGGGTTATCTCTTTGGCGATACGGGCGGTGTCGGTACGGGCCAGCAAGTCCTCAAAGTTGGAGACGATGCCGTCGGCGCCAATCAGTTCAATATGGCCCTTGTCCCGCTCGCCCCGGCCGGCCCAACCCTCCGGCGGGGTGCTGAGTTGGGGGCTGTGGGAGGATGCCAAACCCAATACTAGCTCTGCCATTGCCTAACTCCTTTTGGCCGCTGACCTTTCCGCCGAGGTGCAGCGTTGGGGTTCCTGCGAAAATAGCTGGGGCAGATACAATATAGCATATAACGGCATTGTCCGGGATTCGGCGGCGTTTAACTGCCGGTTTTCAGGTCCTCACTTTCCAAGAGAGCCAACTCTTCTTCTCTTAATTTTGCCAACTTTTCAACTGGCGGGTAGCGTTCAACGCTGACCTCGTCCCAACGGGCGCGCATCTGCACGGCGTCGTACCACGCCTGTATCCGTAAAAGCAAGTCCATTTTGAGAGCAAATCCCTTCTCCAGGCGCAGCGCCAGATCCGGCGACAACCCGATTTTGCAGTCCACCAAGTTGGCAAGGGTCTCCGGGCATACTCCCAGGATTTCCGCCGCATCAGTTACGCTCAACTTAAACTCCTCCAGTACGTCATAGCGGACGAAGTCGCCGGGGTGGGCCGGAGTCATATTTACTTTAATGCCTTTACGTGCCATCAGTGGTAATCCTCCAATGTAGTGTACGGATTAACCGTACGATTATGCAATAGCAATCTGCTCTTTCAATCAGCCCGTCATCTTGCTATCCTCTCTACCAGCAAATCCCCCGGAGTTATAATGCGGGCCTTGAGTATTCGCCAGCCCTGGGCCTGGTTGATTGTTAATGGCTACAAGGATATTGAGAACCGGACTTGGGCCACCCAATTCCGGGGTCGGGTGTACGTCCATGCCGGACAGCGCATAATCCGGGATGATTTCCCGGAGCAGCGGGCTTACCTGCGGGAGTCGGGCATTGTGGTTCCGGCAGATTTGCCCCGGGGCGCTATTGTCGGGGAGATAACTATTTCCGATTGCGTTGATTGGTCGGAAAGCCCCTGGTTTTGCGGCCCCTATGGTTTTACCCTGGCGGCGCCGGTGGCTTATGCCGCTCCGATTCCCCATCGCGGACAGTTGGGCTTCTTTCGGGTGGATGATAGCCGGATTAAAGGGTAGAATAGGGAACAGAAACCAGCCCCGGCCAACCCTCATAAGGAATCAATCGTGCAATACGCAGCTTCCCCGCAAACAAAGCCAATGATGACCATTCAGGACTCGGTAAAACAGTGCCTGCGAAAGTACGCCGATTTCAGTGGCCGGGCCACCCGCGCCGAGTACTGGTGGTGGTTGCTGGCGACTACCATTGCCAGTATGGCTTTCAGCGCCGTTGACACCTTTATCAGCGCGTTTGCAGGCGGATATTCTTTTAGTCCGCTGGGAACGATATTTGGCTTGGCGGTATTACTCCCATCTCTGGCGGTTACCTCACGCCGGCTGCACGACATCGGCAGGACCGGCTGGTGGCAGTTGGCATGGTACATCATCGCCGTTATCGGCTGGATAGCGTTGGCCGTTGGCCTGGTCATCGTAATAATTGGCTTGGCGCTCGGTGGTTACTTCGAGGTTGACAGCGTTGAGCAGTTCTTCGGTAATCTGCCTTTCGAAATCTGGGTTCCGCTGCTCATCGGCGGCCTGATTGTGCTGGCGATTAACCTGGCCGTCTTTATCTGGGCCATACTTTGGCTGGTCCGGCAGGGACAGACCGGCCCCAACCGTTTTGGGCCGGACCCACGAGCGTTGGATGAGCCGGTTCATCCGGCAACCGACGCCATAGAATAATCTCGCGCCCCGGAATGAAATGTAAACGGAGAGATAATATGCCCAAGGTAATCCCGGTTCCCGATGCACTGAACCAACCCTTTTGGGATGCGGTGAACGAGCGGCGGCTGATACTCCAGAACTGTACCGCCTGCGACAAGCTCCAGTACCCGCCCCAAGCGGCCTGCCAGGTCTGCGGTTCCGCCGACGGCCTGGAATGGAAAGAGGTAGCGGGCAAGGGCCACGTCGCCACC
This sequence comes from Dehalococcoidia bacterium, assembly GCA_965197655.1. Classification (GTDB taxonomy): domain Bacteria; phylum Chloroflexota; class Dehalococcoidia; order Lucifugimonadales; family UBA3495; genus CATQHB01. The sequence continues at coordinate 184,043 of OZ240220.1, forward strand.
TATATTGTTATTGAGGACGGACGGCTGAACCGGCGGATGCCCGACCAGCCCTACAATCTGGCCCTGGTAACGCTGGACGCCGATACGTCGGTTAACTTCTACTCCAACCTGCCTGGTGTCCCTCCGTATGAAGTGCCGGTGGGCGCCGCCGTTGAGATTATGTTTGAAGAAGTGGCCCCGGGGCAGTTGATTCACGAATGGCGGGTGGTGGGGTAATCTCCTGAGATTGCCTGGAACCAGGGCAACCACAAGGGTTGCCCCTACAGTCGACGGCCTATTCCCGGTGGGGGCGCCCCTTGGGGTGCTCTGCCCGGACAAGACGGGGAGCGCCTTGTCCGGCACCTATCCAAATGTCGAAAGGATAACAAATGACTAACAGCAATCAGTTTCAATGGCGCAGGGACAAGGACGGCCTGGGGGTGTGGGAACACCGGGGCCAGGTGGCTATCGCCGGCTACGGTCATTCCCCGGTGGACCGGCGTTGGGATGAGGTGTCAATGGACCAGACCGTGGGCGCCTACTCCATCCTGGCCTGCCAGCGGGCGATGGAAGACGCCGGGGTCACCCCGGACCAGATAGACGGGGTAATCTGCTGCGACAGCCACATCGCCGGCGGTAGTGGCGGCTCAGCCTCCAATTGGGCGCCCCGGCCCTACTTTGACCCGCCCTACGACTCGGAGTATGGCCTTACCCTGGTCAACGCCGAGTGGCTGGTCAAGACGATGGGCCTGACCAACGTTAAATTTGCCCCCACCGGGGTGCCTACCATCGGTGAGATGGTCGGCATGGCAGCCCAGGCGGTGGGCGATGGCGTTTGCAATAACTGCCTGGTCATCTACCCCACCGGCAACCTGGAGGGCCGCTACCGCCGGGGCGGCGAGAACGCCGACGACTACGCCCGGGGAGTGCGCCAGTGGACGGTGCCCTGGGGCAATCACGGCGGCAACGACTTTATCAACATCTTCCCCCACAACCAGTACTGCCTGCGCTACGGCGGCCAACACGACGACCTGGCGCCTTTCGTCATCAACCAGCACAAGAACGGTATGCTGATGCCCTGGGGTTTCAACGTCAACCACGGTATCGAACCCATCACTGTGGAGGACTACGTTAACTCCCGCTACATCCTCAATCCCCTGCGTATCTGGGACTGCGACCGGCCGGTTAACGCCTCGGGGGCCTACCTGTTCACCACCGCCGAGCGGGCGCGGGATATGAAATCAACGCCGGTCTATGTTCTGAACCATTCCCAGCACAACTTCCGGTTCCGCACCACCCAACCGGACCTGGATGAGGTTGAGCTGTGGACTGACCGGGCCGCGGCGCGGATGTATGAGGGCGCCGGCCTCGGCCCGGCCGACGTGGATATCTTCAACCCCTATGACGGCTATGCCATAATGACCCAGTTTTTCCTGGAGGGCTTCCAGTGGCACGGGGTCAAGCGAGGCGATGCCTTTGCCTTTTACGCCGGCGACATCAGCGTGAAAGGCCCGCATCCTTTCAGTTCCAGCGGCGGCAACCTGGGCAACGGGCGCACCCGCACCGCGATGTACACCGACAGCATTGAGCAGCTGCGGGGAGCCGCGGGCCCCCGGCAGGTCACGGTGCGGGCCGAAACCGCCCTGTGTGCCTTTACCACCCCCAGCAGCGGCGGCTGGCTGATGCTGGGCAAGTACCCCAGCTAGTTTATCCACGAAGGGACACGAAGATACACGAAAGGAAACCAAACCGGGAGGACAGCCCTTTGGCGAAACTAATCAGCTTTGACATCGACGGCACCCTGGAGGTAGGCGAACCGCCCGGCTGCATCACCCTGGACATGGTGCGCCAGGCCAAGGCAAGAGGCTGCATCATCGGCAGTTGCTCCGACCGCACGGTGAGCAACCAGCAGCGTATCTGGCAGGACAACGCGATTGAAATGGAGTTCACGGTGCTGAAGCACCAACTGGACTCGGTAAAGGCGGAGTTCGAGGCGGAGGACTACTATCACATCGGCGATACCGAAATGGACCGTCAGTACGCCGAGCGGAACGGCTTTCATTTTCTTTGGCCCGACGTAGAGGTTGTCCAGCTATGGGATGCGGCGGAATAGCGACTCCCTGAATTACCAAGCCACGAATTACCAGGCCACCATAGACCGGTTTCGCCGGGCCCGCAGCGATCCGTCCCTGGCGACGCTGGAGGGTTTTCACGCCCTGAAACACGCCCTCCGTTTCGCCGCCGCCGTGCTGGAAACGGTTACAGTCGCCCCGGAACAACTCATCCGCCTGACCGACTCGCTGGCCCCCGAGCTTTCCGGCATACTTGGGAAGGACGCCGCTGTCGTCCCGGACCAGGTTTTCCGACAGCTTTCCCCCGTTCCTCCAGCGACCGGCGTAATCGCCATTGCCCAACGACCTCACCGATACTTGCCGAAAATGTTTAACGACCCAATGCCGGCGCCGCTGGTTCTCCTGGAAAACCCGCGCAGCCACGGCAACATCGGCGCGGCCATCCGGGTTGCGGCGGCGGCCGGCGCTGCCGGAGTAGTCACGACCGGAGAGCATGACCCTTGGCACCCCTCGGCGCTGGTTGGCTCTGCCGGCCTGCACTTTGCCCTGCCGGTGGCGCGGGCCGATACATTGTCGTTGGAGAATAAGTCGGAACGCTCCCGGTTCCTCGGCGGGCGGACTTTGGTGGCGGTTGACCCCGGCGGCGAGCCGCTGCGGCCCGGATTGATACCGGAGCGGGCAGCGCTGGCCTTTGGCTCGGAGCGGGACGGGGCAAGCGCAGAATTGCTGGCCGCCGCCGATTGCTGTATAGCAATACCGATGGAGCCGGGGGTGTCGAGCCTTAACCTGGCAACGGCGGTGGCGGTGGTTTTGTACGCCTGGCGGCTGGGTTAGACCTCACCCCAGCCTCTTCTAGCTGCCCTCACCCCGGCCCTCTCCCTCTGGGAGAGGGAGCTTTATCACTCCTCGCCCTTTGGGAGAGGGGCCGGGGGTGAGGGTGAACTCTACGCCAACCGCACCGGTTCCAGGGCCGGAAAGTCAAACTGTACGCCATGCCCCGGGTCTTCCAGCGGCGTGAACTTGCCACCTTTGGGCAGCACCGGGTTGAGGATATAGCCGGTGTTGTTCAGGTTAAGGGTGGGCAGGTGTTCTACCAGGAAGCCGTTGGACGCGCCGCAGCACAGGTGGACGGATAGCTCCTCCACCAGGTGCGGAGCCATGGGCAGGTGGTAGGCGTCGGCCAGGCGGGCAATCCGCATCCAGGAGGTTACCCCGCCAACCCGGCAAACATCGGCCTGCACGAACTGGATAGCGCCCCGCTGGAACAGGTCGAGGAACTGCTCCGGCTGGCATTCGCCCTCGCCGGCGGCCAGGGCCACGTTGACCGTGCGACCCAGCCGCTCGTAGCCGGCGTGGTCTTCGGCCAGTATGGGTTCTTCCAGCCAGAACAGGTTGAACTCCTCCATCGCCCGCGCCCGGGTGATGGCCTCGCCCACCGTCCAGCGCTGGTTGGCGTCCACCATCAAGGGGGTATAGGGGCCGATGGTCTGGCGCACGGCCCGCAGCCGTTCAATGTCTTCGTCCAGCCGGTCCCGGCCAATCTTGATTTTGACGCCCCAATAGTCCTGGCCGATAAAGTTTCCCACTTCGTCCAGCAGGTCTTCTGTGGAGTAAGCCAGGTCAAGGCCGCTGCCGTAGGCGGGAACGCTGTCCCGGTAGCCGCCCAGCAATCGGAAGAGGGGTTTGCCGGCGGCCTTGCCGGCCAGGTCCCAGAGGGCAATGTCCAGGGGAGCCAAAACTACGGCGGTAAGGCCGGCCATAGTGATATTGGGAAAGATGCTGTGCCATATCCGGTCATACAGCCGCTCAATGTAGGAGGGGTCTTCGCCAACCAGCCGGGGGGCCAGCAAGGTGTCAATGGCCTCTTTCATCCCTCGCCCGCTGCTGCCGTGGCTGTAAGTCCAGCCGATACCTTCCTGCCCGTCGTCGGCGATGACGTGGGCCAGCAACAGGCTGGTAGATTCAATCTGTGAACTGGAGTTGGACAACCCCGGCTGGCGCTGAATCTGGTATAGGGCCGTTTCCACCTTTTCGATTAGCAATGGCGTTTCTCCCGGCAATCTAATAAGCCGCTGCTGACGCTGCGTCTCTGGGCGCAGAGGCCCTAGCCATCAAGGGTTTTTCACAGAGAGACGCAGCGTCACAGAGTTTCCCGGAGACTGTTTAGGCCGGCGCGCCAGCCGGGGTCAGGCAGCGGGCGACAAAGGCTTTCATCAGCCCAATGGCCTGGTCGGACTCCGGCCCGGGCATATTGCCAAAACCGTGGGGCATATCGGTGAAGAACTCCACCTGAATGTCGCCGCCGGCCCCGCGGAAGGCAGTTTCAAAGCGCTGGGGGATGGCCAGGGGGACGTTGTCGTCTTTGGTGCCCTGGATTAGCAGGGTAGGCGGAAGTTCCACCTTTTCGCCTCGCTCCAGGATGTGCTGGGGGTTGCCTTCCTGCATCGTATCCTGGCTGAGGAAATAGGCTTCGCTGGAGGCGGCCAGCCGCGCATTGTTCGATTCCTGGGCATACAGGTAGCGGGCATAGGGGTCAAGCACCGGCCAGCAGCAAATGGTGTAGGCCAGGGAAGCGTCAACGCCGTCCGCGCCAGATAGTTCCAGGACTGAGTAGCGCGGGTCGTTGGGCCGCATGGCGCTGAGCATCAGGGTATGGCCGCCGCTGGAGGAGCCAATGCCCCCGACCTGCTCGGCGGTGGCGTTGAAGTCGGCGGCGTGGGCCTTGAGCCAACGGGTGGCGTAGTTAACGTCAATAACCTGGGCGGGATAGGGATGCGCCGGGGCCAGCCGGAAATCAATGGCGGCTACCACCATGCCGCTGGCGGCCAGGGCGTGATTCATCACCGCGTCGTTGCTGCGCTCCCCCCGGTTCCACGCGCCACCGTGAACGTCCAGCAGCGCCGGAAAGGGGCCGGTTCCCTGGGGCTGATAGATGCGTACAATCCAGGACTCGTTGCCGTCGGTTCGGTATTCCTGCTCGTGGACTTCGACTTCAAAACTTTGCGTCGGGCTATAAGCAACCATGTCTTTCTCCTTCTCTTATGTGTTTCCCTGGTGCGTTAGGCGAAATCGCATTCAGGGATACAAGCTATCCGTCGTTCCTGCGCAGGCAGGACCTCGGCTCTTGAACTTTTAGGTTCCTGCCTTCGCAGGAACGACGGACGGGGCGGCCAGCCGCGCCAAGCTATGCCCGACGAGATGTCTCATTCAAAACCTTAAATCAGGGCTGCCGGCGTGAATATGCCTTCCATATCTTCGGTGGTGGCCGGGTTTACCGGGGTCGTCCCCAACTCGGTCTCCATAAACCAGTAAACCTGCTTCAAGTGGTGGGTACTGTGGCTGAGGATGATGTTCAGCAGCTCCACCACTGTTACCTCTCCGCCGTAGTGGGCCGGTACTACCCGGTCAAAAGCTTCCGTGTTATCGCTGTTCAGGAAATCTACGATATTCTGAATGACACCCTCACCGTACTCGGCAATGGCTTCGGCGGCGTTAACGCTGGTCAGTCTGGCCCGGCAGGCTTGCATATCGTCGGTGGTCATACTACCGGTCTTGTGGCTGAGCCAAGCCAGTTCAGGGAAAGACATAATGTGGACGATGGTGTCGCGCAGGGTTTCGGGCCGCCAGGACACGTCTCGCTGCAACTGCTCCGGGGCAAGCTGAAGGGTCACCCGAATAGTGGCGTGCAGGATTTTGTCGTATTTTTCGGCCAGCCAGCCGGTCCTGCCGGACAGGTCAACCTGGGTGTCGAGCTTGAGGGTGGCAATCAGCTTTTTGGGGAAGTAGCCGATGATAATTTCATCGTCCACCACCGTGACCGGCGCCGACTTGACGCCCCGGCTGTTGAGGAAAGCTTGGGCTTCCGGTTCGCTGGCAATGTCGTGGTGCTCATACTGAACACCGTTGGACGTCAGGAACTCTTCCAACGTCCGGCAACTGAATCAACCAGGGTTGGTGTAAACGTGAACGTTCATATCTATTTCTCTCCGGCAGCGCTATGGGTATGGTGTTGCCAGAATAGCGGAAACGGGGGTGCTTATCAAGGGCGGCCGGACGGCATTCAGAGTCTTTCGGTTCTCAATTTGGGATACTTGGGGCATCGTCATTCCGGCGCAGGCCGGAATCCAGGAAATGCCCGGAGTAGGTCAATGTTCTATGTGGCGAGGGACTCTGGATTCCGGCTTTCGCCGGAATGACGGGTTAAGACGCGATTGCCGTGGACTTGTAACTTACGGGGCGGCGGGCCGGGTTGCCCGTGTTGTATAATAGGCTGGGAGAAGGGGGTAAATATGACCAGCGAATTGTTGATTCTCGATGAAAACACGACTGCCCGGTATTTGTTGGCCGGCTGGAGAAAGCAATGGTCGGATGGCGGGAGCATTTCCAGCGGCCTTCCTCAATACCTGATTGACCAGTTGGGAGCCAGGAAGATCGGTAAGATGGGGCCGGAAGTTGAGCGAATGTGCTATCCCTTTCAGGTAGCCGGCACTCACGGCGCCTTTCGTCCTGCCTGTGCCTTCGAGGAGGGCTTGCCCACGGTAGCAATGCACTGGGACAATGATTTCTATGACGCCGGCAACGGACTGATTATATTTATGGGTGAGGAACCCTGGTTTGACCTGGACTTGTACGGGACAGCCTTCTTTCAGGCGGTCAAGGAGTTGGGAGTCGAGCAGACCGTAACGATCGAGGGCTACAATGGCCCCTGTCCACCGGACCAGGAGCGGCGGGTCGGCTGCGTTTATAGCCGGGCCGATATGAAGGAAACCCTGGAAAAGTACGGTATCCAGTTTTCCAACTATGGCAGCGGCGCGCGGCAAGGCCCGACGGTGGGCATGGCCCTGGTCAGTATCGCCCACTATCTCCACCCGGAGTTGTCGGTGTTCCGGCTGGGGGCTATGGCGCCGATGTACCCCTTTACCACCTCGGGCAACCAGCAGGTAGGCATCGTCACCGATTATCGCTCCTTCTTTGATATATTGCGCCGGGTGAAGGCCATGTTCGGGTTGGACCTGGACTTATCGGATCTGGAGACGCGCGGCGCTGCCGAGTCGTCCCGCCTTCAGGAGACCCTGGAGCGCATCGGCCGTTCCAATCCCAATGCTAAGGACATCATTGACCGGGTGCGCGCCGAATACCGCTTTACTCCCTTCGAGGAGCAGGTGAAGCTTGACCCGCAACTGGACCGGACGCTGGAGGATATTCTCCAGAATATGCCGGAACCACCGGAGGAGACGTAAAGAATTTGTCCATTGCGCTGACTTGGGTGACTCGGGTAACTGTTCAGTTTTGAGGAGTTGTTCCCACCTTAAACCGTCATTCCGGCGCAGGTCGGAATCCAGCGACGCCAAGTAGGAATTGGCGTTCCAGAGGGCAAGGATTCCTGGATTCCGGCTTTCGCCGGAATGACGGTATAGGGGCGAAAATGACGGTGTAGGGGCGTAGATGGTCCATCACATCGGAACAGTTACCGACTCGGCCCAGTCGTTGACAACCCCAAAAGGCAGGAATAGACTACCGCCCATTCCACATTTCAGCATTCATTGGTGGAAACAGGAGGAAACACGGTGCGTTTGGCAGGAAAAACCGTCCTGATTACCGGCGCCAGCCGGAACATCGGCAGGGAAACGGCGTTAACTTTTGCCCGGGAAGGGGCCGACCTGGCGCTCAGCTCCCTGCAAAGTCAGGAAGAACTTGACGAGGTGGCCGCCGAGTGTCGCGAGCTGGGCGTCAAGACCTTTACCGCCACGGCGGATATAGCCGACTCGGCCCAATGCCAAAGGTTGGTGGCCGATGGGCTGGATGCCCTGGGCAAGATTGATGTGCTGGTCAGCAATGCCGCCATCCGGCCCCATCACCCGCTCCTAACGGTTACCGATGAGGACTGGCACCGGGTCTTTGGGATTAACCTGCATTCCAGCTTTTACCTGTGCAAAGCTGTCTTGCCCGGTATGATGGAGCGGGAGACGGGCAGCATCATAGCCATCGGCGGCATGGCTTCCATCACCGGCCGGCCCGACACTTCCGCCGTTACCGCCGCCAAGACCGGGCTTTGGGGGTTTGTAAGAGCGGTGGCCGCCGAGTTCGCTCCCTACAACATCCGGGCCAATATGGTCAACCCCGGCACCATCGACACCAGCCGGCGCAACCCGGAATGGTTCGCCCGGGAGTCCCGGAGGCCCGACGGTAACTCCGAGCAGTTGCGCCGCATACCTTTGGGCCGTCAGGGCACCATTTACGACATTGCCAACGCCTGCCTCTTCCTGGCCTCCGACGAGTCCTCCTACATTACCGGAGACCAGCTTAACGTAGTGGGTGGGCGGTACATGGTAGCCGCCGCTACCGACTGATTCAACCAGCCCTCACCCCCGGCCCCTCTCCCTCAGGGAGAGGGGTGAAACTTCTCCCTCTCTTTTGGGGAGAGGGCCGGGGTGAGGGGTTACCTCGGGGATTCACAACTAACGGGAGAGCCGGGAGTTGAGGCGCGATTGCCCGGTAACCAGGGAGGTAAAAGATGCCACCGACGCAGCGACAGGTAGTCAACACGGAAAACGCTCCCCAACCTCTCGGCGCTTACTCCCAGGCCATCAGGGTCAGGCCCGGCGAACTGCTGTATGTTGCCGGCCAGGTGGGAATAGACAACGACGGCAACCTGGCCGGGGATGGCGGCATTGCGGCCCAGACCCGGCAGACCTACGAGAATATCGGGCGGATTCTGGAAGCCGCCGGCGCATCCTTCAGCGACGTAGTGGAGTTTACTACTTACCTGGTAGGCCGGGACGCCATTCAACCCTTCATTGAGGCCCGGGTCGAGCTTTTCTCCACCATTTTCCCAGACGGCGACTATCCGCCCAACACCCTGTTGGTGATTGAGGGCCTGGTGCGGGAGGAGTTTCTGGTGGAAATCAAGGCGGTGGCCGCCCTGCCCTGATTCAACAGTGGGAAGCGCGAAAATAGGTAATGGGGAACAGGGCTATCGCATTTGGATTCCAGGCTAACCGTCGTACCTGCGAAAGCAGGAACCTAAGGAACCTCTGAACAAGCGCCAGCCGGCGCCGCCCAAGTCGTCATTCCGGCGGAAGCCGGAATCCAGGAAATCCCTGATAGATACAAACTGGGCTGTTGTAAAGCTCCTCTGGATTCCGGCTCAAGGCCGGAACGACGGTTATTCAGAGGTTCCTGCGAAGGCAGGAACGACGGGAAGGGGACGTTTGTCGTTAGGTGCGATAGCCCGGAAAGGGGAAGAACTTGCATGGAAGATTCCGGCGCGGAGACGGCGGCAAGGTTGGAGGAAATACACGGCCTGTTTCAGGACGCAGTTGCCGATAACCCGTCCCTTTCCCTGTTGCGGGGCTTCAAGGTGGACTTCTCCGGCAACCAGGACTTTCACAAAATCTATCTGGCCGCTCGCTGCGATTGCGGAACCGCCGCCCTGCTTAGCGTAGAAGTGGCGATGGCCAAGACCTTGCCCGAAGTCCGGGAAGCTATGCCCAGCCTCATGGAAAACCTGGGAATGAAGGCCAGGCAATTCTCTAATATGTCCTGCGAAATGCACGCCCGAATGCGTCAAGGTGGGTTATAATGGCTCCACAGATGACCGATTAAAGGGAACTGGAATCAGGAGAAACAGGTTTGCAGCGCAAGTTGACCATTGACCAGGCAATCCAGGGCACCAAGACCTTTTCCGAAAAGTACGTGGAGCGCGGCCCCTACGAGTTCTTCCCCGAGGCGGAGGTGGTGGAGTTAGTGCAGCAAGGGCTGGCGGAAAATCAAGTCAACCAGGGCTACCGCTACTGTCCTTGAATGCCCCTCAGCGGCGATCCCGTAGAGGACCGCAAGAAGATTTGCCCCTGTGACCGTCACCACGAGGACATCCAGCGTGACGGGTTCTGCATTTGAATGTTCTTCGTAAGCGAAGAGTTTCTTCGCAAGTATGAAGCGGGCGAGGACTTTGTCCAGACCATAGATGAGGCGGTAAAGCCCGGCGAGGGGCTTTTCGACCAGGCTTACCAGTCAAAGGCCGACTTCAAGGGCCAGCAGCGTTCAACGGAACCGGCCCAGGAGTCAGGCACGGAATCTACCCCGTAGCTGACAGCGGAACAAAGTTAGTTAACGATAGCGGTATCTTCGTCAAATGCACCAGAAGAAGGAGGCGTCTGAATATGGACATAACCGTATTTACCTCGGCGGGTTGAGGCCCCTGTCACATGGTGAAAGCGTATCTTTCACGAAAGGGAATTGCCTTTACCGAGCGGAACGTATCCGAAGATGACGATGCCCGGGAGTCCCTCATGGCCATGGGCCTGCGAAGCACGCCGGTTACCGTCATCGGCGACCAGAACGTGGTGGGCTACAGTCCCCCCAAGCTGGAAGCCGCGCTGAAGGCCGCCGGCGCCTGACCGAGCATCAATCGGGATTACATGGGGGCCACCGACTACTGCGGTGGCCTCTTTTCTGTCGTTCCTGCATTTGCAAGCGGGGTAATTTTGGTAACTGTTCAGTCTCGAGGGGTTGTGCCGCGCTTGAACCGTCATTCCGGCGCAGGCCGGAATCCAGAAACACCAAGCACGAGTTGGTGTTCAAGAGGGCAAGGACTCCTGGATTCCGGCTTTCGCCGGAACGACGGTATAAGGGCAGAGACAGCTCATTAACTCTGAACAGTTACCAATTTTGTTCTAATCGAGACAATAGTTTGTCATACGGCGCAGCAAGCAGCTTTGCAATCACGGAGTCCGAACAGGCAGGCGCGGCAGGAACATAGGCGCAGGTCGTCTTCGTCTTCCTCACCGCGTATGCCCTCCAGGCCCTCACGGAGGAGCCAGGGGACGAGCAGCAAGGCCGTTACGGCGTCCAGCCACCACCAGCCCAGCGCGGCGTTCGCAACCAGGCCGGCGAGCAGGGTAAGGGAGAGGGCCGAACAAGCGACCGTTTCCTTGGCCTCACTGGCAATGGAGCGCAGGTTGCCTTTCGCCGCGATTCGGAGTTTCCAAAAGGCAACCACCGGCATGAAGGTCACAGAGGCTATCGCCAGTCCGATGCCTACCAGCGACTCCTCGGCGCCGCTCCGCTGTACGATTGCCCATGTCGATTGAAAGACTATGGCCGCCGACAGGACCAGAAAAGTCCAGCCAATGAAGCGTACAACTCGCTGCTCCACGACCTCCGCGTACTCGCTGTCCGCGATTCCGAGTCTCCACAACACGACGGAAGCTGCGGCCACCTCAATGTAGCTGTCGGTGCCGAACGCGACCAGCGCTATACTGCTTGCGCTGATACCCGACCACAGCGCGATAACCCCCTCGACAAAGTTGTAGAGAATCGTGAGCCAGAGCAATAACTTCGCGATTTTCAGCAAGGAGGCCTCCTTCAGGAGCGATAGACCGGTTAGTAACACAATGGTACCAGGGGGTCAAGTGTTACAACGCCCAGGTCAGGGCTATTGCGTTAAACCGAAGAACGAAAACTCGTCGTTCCTGCGAAAGCGGGAATCCAGTGACGTCAGGGGCAGAGGTTCCTGCTTTCGCAGGAACGACGGGTAGGGCGCAGGAACGACGGATTCCCCCCGATTCCAAATGCGATTGCCCTGACGCCCGGGTAACTGTTCAGATGTGATGAGCCGTCTGCGCCCCTATACCGTCATTCCGGCGGAGGCCGGAAGGTGGATTCCCGCGCCGGAATGACGGTTTAAGGTGGGAACAACTCCTCAAGACTGAACAGTTACACACCCACGGTAGCTTTCCGTTTTTGTGCTGTCCTAGTCCCGGTGGAGCCGCCAGCATCAGGCCGGAGCAGGGCAATGTCATTAATAACAGCGACTATCACTACCGGCATAAGTAGTGCGACTGTAGCGCTAGTAATACCCCTGCCGCTGGAACTGCTCTATCACCGGCTGCACCATCCCGTTGTAAATCTGCTTGCGGTCCTTGAACCGGAAAAACAACGATTTGAACAGGGCTGGCGCTCCCCGCGACTTCAGTTCCCAAGTCAGCGTCCACCGCGTCCCTTCGTCCGACGTCTCAAAAGTATCGATCCGGTCTGACCAATTGGATTCTAACGCTTCCATAACCCGACGGTGCGGTGGTTCAAAGGTGCACCGCCACTTGTTCGCCGCCTCAGTATTATCCTGGAAAACGTAGTAACCCTCCTCTTGTGACAGCAACCGCCCATACTTCTCTTCCAGGAGCCTATTGTCCGGTAAACTTCCGGCGGGGAAGGCCGTTACATGGCTGAAAACCTGGGCCGGGCTGGCTGGCACGTAAGCCTCTATCTGGAGAATGGGCATGGTTTCCTCAAAGATGTTTTGTCAATTTCGTTCCAGGGTAACCACAAGGGTTGCCCCTACATTGGGTTGATACGCCGGTAGGAGCAACCCTTGTGGTCGCCCTGCTTTCGCGGAAATGCGGCGGGGCGGTCACCCACGGAAGTAGGGTATTACCTGCTTGGCGACTATTTCCATTTGCCGGTACATCCCGGCGGCGTCGGCGGACAGGAAACCAAACATAAAGTCCCGTACCCCGGCGTCTATTCGGTCTTCGATGGCCTTAATGCAGTCCTCCGCCGTGCCGGTAATGCACAGGGCTTGGGCGATGTCTTCGGCGCTCCGCTCCGGCGTCACGTAGCGGTGGCCCACATGGGCTACGGCGGTAGCCAGGGCCTCGGCCCGGTCTTCGGCAATGGCGGTGGGTTGGTTCAGGCCCCAATGGAAGCCGGTCAAATCCCGCCCGGCGTCGGTCGCCATCTGCCGGACGGTGTCGTTGGTGGCCTTCAGGCGGCGCACCGTAAAGAGGTAGGGATACCAGCCGTCACCGTGGAGGGCGGCCCGCTGCATCGCCGCATCGCTGCGCCCGGCCACCCATATCGGAGGGTAGGGCTGCTGCTGCGGCTTGGGCAGCAGAGTCACGTCCTCAAAGTGGAAGAACCGCCCCTGGTGGGTTACGTGTTCCTCGGTCCACAGCCGCTTCATCACTTCCAGCATCTCATCGGTGCGCCGGCCCCGGGTCTGCACCGGAATACCCAGGGCGTCAAACTCGACCCGCGTCCCTCGCTGGCCGCTGACGCCGATGCCGAAATCCAGCCGGCCCTTGGCTACAATGTCAAGGGAAGTTACCAGCTTCGCCAGCATAACCGGGTGGTAAAGGGGCGCAATGACAATTCCGGTCATCACCTGGAGGGTCCTGGTGGCCCCGGCTGCCGCCGCCATCAGCGGAATGTTCAGCAGCGTTGGGCGGGGCGGGTTGCCGTCCATTATATGCTCGCCGGTGGTGATGCGGTCGAAGCCCAACTCCTCGGCTTTCTGGGCGAACTCTACCACGTCCCAGTATTCCTCGACGGAGAAGTTGCAGCCAAAGGTAATGCGTGGTGTGGTCATAGTAACTCCTTAATCGGCAGGTATCCCGGTTGGGGACCGGAAGAGGAATAACATCAGGTATTGTAGAGGCGCAGGTTTACCCTGGCAATGACCGGGTGCCCACTCCCCAGGGCAGACATATAGGTCTGCCCCTACGCGACTACCGAATCGTAGGGGCGCACACAGGTGCGCCCAGGGTACGGGGTAAAGGCATTCCCGATTTCATGGGAAAAGGTTAAACAGCAGGGTTGATGCAAAGTCTATGTCAACAACGAGTTCCGCTCATGGTGATCCTATCGGACCACGAACCCACCCGGCAACCGAGTTAGGGCGCTCCTTGCACCACTTCCGTGTCGGGGCGGAAGGCGGCCCAGGCAAACCAGAAGTGGTTGGCGTGAACGATAGGAGTCAACTGCTTGCCGGCGGAGGGGCCGGTTATCGCCTGACCCAGGATGTTCCACCGGCTGCCCGTTTCCGCATCGATGAACCCGTCCAGCGCATCCTCCGCGGCGCGGAAAGTTAGCCGCTGCCCATCTAACTCCCTGGCGAAGATGCCCGTTGCTCCGACCTCTTTGGAGTCTGCGATGGAAGGCCCGTCCAGCGCAGAGCGGGCGCCGGGCTTGAAAAAGACTACCAGGTCTTGCCCGCCTACCGTGTGGTGGACTACGCCTTTGGCCTCCAACAGGGAGAAGGGAAAGGCGGCGGATGCCTCACCCACGGTCAGGGCCGCCACCCGCTCCATCGCGAGCAGCCGGTCGTCATCCTTGCCAAAGAAGAGGAAGGGCGAGCGGTCCACCCGGTCGTAGCCGACGTAGGGGTTGCGGCCATAATCCCGGGGAAACCCGGTCTCCCGGGACAGCACGGCGGAGTCGGGATAGGTGGCCTTGAAATCCTCCCAGGCGATGATGGTGGCAGGGAGGAGGGCCAACTGTTTGCCGGTCAGTTCCCCCACTATTCCCTCGCCGGTTAGCTGCTGCCACCAGGACTCGGTTTGCCGGTCCCACATTATCAGGTCGCTGTTTCGCAGATTGCCGGACACGCCGAAGTCATAAACCTCTCCGTCCAGCCGCCGGTCAAAGACAATCGCCGAGTTGCAGAGGGGGCAGAAGGTGGCAACCACCGGAACGCCGCCCACTGTGTCATTGACGATTTCATGCCAAGTGAGAATCTGGAGCGGGTACGCCTTGGTATCCCCGTTTAACTCAAAGGCAATGACCGGCTCCCGAGCCTCCAGCCAGTCGTCGGCCTGCGCTACGGTGGTGAAACTGGGAAAGTCCAGGGGCGGAATCCCGTCCCGGGGTACGCCGCCGGAGAATATCTCGTTGTAGGGGATGCTGTGTTTGCTGAAGTCGGTTTTCCAATCACCGCGGTAAACCCCGGCAGTCCGCCTCTCCCGCTCCCAATCAGTCAGGGGTGTAGTTGGCGTGGGGGTTGGGCGGGCGGTGGGTTCCGGTGCGGATGTGAGGTTTGCGGCACTTTCGGCGGCAGCAGGTGCGCTCGGCAGGGTAGTTGGGGATAGAGGGACAGGCGTTGGGGAATTGGCGGCAACCGGCTCGCCCGTTGCTGACGGCGGCGTTTCCACTCTGTCTGCTGCTGTTGCCGTCGGGTTGCCGGTTGTCACTTCGTTAACCGGGGCCGCGCCGGAGCCGCAGGCCAGGCCAGTGATTATTGTCACGATTAGAACCGCGCCGGTTAAGCCGGCCCGCAGGTTTCGCCTGAATCCGATTATCAATTTTAACTCCACTAGGGGGACGATTAGCTTTTGGCTCTCAGAGTTGCCTAATCTTACGGAAGCGGTGCGCCGCCGGATTGACGGCCAATTTCGAGGATACTGCCGGGTAGCCTACGTTGACCGCCGGTTTCCGTCAAGCCTGGCCTGATGTATCGCCTCTGCCCGATTCCGGGTAGAATAGACCGCAAAATTGGCGCAGCATAGCCGTCCGGCACCTTCTTATTGAGCAGTAATGGGCCGGAACGGCATTGGGAGGGATATATGGTTAGAGAAAACCAGGACACTTTGTTGGTGGATGAAGCGGTGGTGCTCCGCACGGTAGCGGCGTTGAAGGCCCGCAATGTCGAGGCGGTGGTCGCCGAGAACGGTGACCACGCCAGACAGATATTGATTGATATGATTCCCGACCGGGCGGAGGTGTTCAAGAGCACTTCGGAAACCCTGGATACCATCGGCTACTCCGACTACTTTAACCAGACCGACCGTTACAAGAACCTGAACGCGAAAATTGCGGCGGAACCCGACCGGGAGCGGCAGCGGGAACTGCGGCGGCTGGCTTCCGTAGCCGAGTACTACATCGGCAGCGTCCACGCCATTGCCGAGACCGGAGAGGTACTAATTGCCAGCGGTTCGGGCAGTCAGTTGGGGGCCTACGTTTACGGGGCGAAACAGGTTATCTGGGTGGCCGGCGTCCAGAAGATTTGCCCCACCCTTGCCGACGCAGTTGCACGAATCCGAGGCTTTTCCGTAGAACGTCACCACCAGTGGGCCGAGGCGCAGGGCAGGACCGCCGGGCCGATGGGCAAGTTGCTAATCTACGAGAATGAACAAGCGCAAGACCGGGTGCGGATGGTGTTGATTAAAGAGTCGGTGGGGTGGTAGGCGCTTTCCCATCACCCCCGGCCCCTGTCAGCCAGGGAGAGGGGTGGCGTGAGGGCCAGGGCTATCGCACTTGACGGCAGGCTCCCTTTCCCGTCGTTCCTGCGCAGGCAGGAACCTAAAACCTTGAGAACAGAGGTTCCTGCCTGCGCAGGAACGACGGATATATGAATGTGCGGCTAATGCGATAACCTTGGGGTGAGGGTCGGCGTAACAGTAAGTTGACCGCCCCCGTTGGTTCATTTACCATAGCCCTAATTCAGCCGGGTAAGGAGTTTACAAATGGCTACGATTCAGAGCAAACTTTTTGACGTGGGCGGGGTGGAAATGCCCCAACCCTTCAAGATTCGGCGCTTGGGACACTTTGGCTTCAATGTCAACGATATGGAGGCCGGCCTGCGCTTTTACAAGGACCTGTTAGGGTTCAAGGTGTCGGACCATCTGAACTTCAAGGGCAACCCCCAGCGGGCGGAGATATTGAAGGACGTTCCCGATGAGGACTGCCGGGGCGCATTTATGCACCACGGCGGCGACCATCATTCCTTTGTCCTCTTCCCGAAGAAGGCCCTGGACGTGCTGGGCCGGGGCGGTGAACATAACGGCGACGGCGACGTTACCATTAACCAGATAACCTGGCAGACCGGCTCCCTGGCCGAGGTGGTGAACGGGCATCACTACTTCAACGATGTGGGCATCCCCATCCGCCGCACCGGGCGGGATATGCCGGGGAGCAACTGGCACACCTACGTCTGGGACCCGGACGACAACGTCAACGAGCTATATTACGGCATTGAGCAAATCGGCTGGCTGGGCCGTAGCAAGCCCCGTCCGATGCACTACCGGGGCTTTTCTGACGCCCCCACTCTACCCCAAATGTCGGAAGAAGCCGAAGTGGAAGAGGCGGTGGAGAAGGGTATCGAGATTTTCTCCGGCACCCGCGACCAGGAATCTAGGCCGGCCACCTATGACGTGGAAGGGATACTGCTGCCCCGGCCTTTCAAGATTACCAAGATTGGCCCGGTTAGCCTCTTCGTAAGAGACCTGGACGCCGCCCTGAGCTTCTATACCGAACACCTGGGCTTTGTGTTTACCGAGGAGGCCAACTATCGGGGCCATCGGGTAGTATTCCTCCGCAACGGCAATGAGCACCACAGCCTGGGCCTGTTCCCCAAGGCGCTGCGGGAAGAACTGGGTTGCAGCCCCCATACCTCCTGTATGTCCTTTGGCGTGGAGGTAGGGAGCTACCGGCAACTGCGGAATGCGGTGGCCTTCCTCAAGGACAACGGGGTCACTTTCAAGGAAATCCCGGCGGAACTGCACCCGGGGATTGATTACGCCGCCTTTGCTCAAGACGCGGACGGCCACCTGATTCAGCTCTACTACTACATGGAGCAGTTGGGTTGGGAAGGGCAGCCCCGGCCCAGGGAACTACGCCGCCCGGTCATTAGCAACAGCGACGAATGGCCGGAAACCCTGGACGCCCTGTCCGATACCTACGTTGACCAAGTATTTCAGGGGCCGTTGGGCTAGGGACTGAAGTTTTCGTTTCTATGTCATTCTGAACGCAGCGGAGCCGAGTGAAGAATCCCAAATCCTTACTTGTACCGGCGGTGACTGTCGGAGGGATTTTGGACCCTTCACTCCGTTCAGGGTGACAAATATATGCCAGGGTGACAAGAAATATGCAAGGACAACAATGCAAATGCTCTGCAATTTCAGGGGAGGTGCGCTATGCGCCAGCTTACCAGCAATGTCTATGTAGAAACTGAAGTACGGGGCTGTAATCACGGTTTCGTCACCACCTCCGATGGCGTGGTGATGATTGACAGCCCGCACAAACCCACCGATGCCGTCAAGCTGAAGGCGGAAATCGCCAAGCACGGGCAACTGCGCTATATCATCAATACCGAACCCCACGGCGATCATTGGACCGGCAACGCCTACTTTGACGCTCCGGTAATTGCCCACGAGGGAGTCAGAACCCGAATCCTTGAAACCGACATGGTGGAGCACGTTGAGCGGGTGGCTAACTTTGGCCCGGATGAGATTCCGCTGCTGGAGGGCTACACTCCCAACGTGCCGGTCATCACCTTCAAGAACGGGATGACCCTGCGGGTGGGTGACCATACCTTCCGCATGATTCATATGCCCGGCCACACGCTGTACCAGGCAGCCATTGTCATCGAAGAGGAAGGGGTGGTCTTTACCAGCGACAACATCTTCCACAAGGTGCAGACCTGGCTGCATGAGGCCAACCCGGACCTGTGGCTGAGCGCGCTGGAGTCGCTGCGCAAGCTGAACGAGGACATCTTCGTCCCCGGCCACGGCGACCTGTGTGACAAGGGTTACCTGGATGAGCAGGGTTCCTTCATTCTGGAATGGAAAGAATACGTCAAGGGAGCGATTGACCAGGGAATGACCCGCGACGAGGCGGCCCTGAACCTGAACAAGTTTGTTGACCGCTACCCGATGGACGTGGGGCAGGCCGCCCTGGCCCCGATGGTAATGCGAATCAGCGCCGCCAATCTGTATGACTACCTGACCGGCGGGTGGGAGCCGCCCAAGCCGGCCAGCCTGTCGTTGCGGCCGCGGGGGGTGTAGAAGGGCATGGTAGTGGGTGGCATAACATCCTGGTTCCAAATAACGGTGCAGGGGTGGGTTTCAAACCCGCCCCTGAGATTGTACGGTTCGGACGTTTTCAGGCTGTACGCGGGTTAGGCCGTGGCTACTTGCACCTTTTCCACGTAGTGGGGCATAACCTCGGTGGAGAATAGCTCAATTGAGCGCATCGCCTGCTCGTGGGTCAGGTCGCCCCACTGGAAGGAGCAGACGAAGTAGTTGGCGCCGGTTTCCAAGTACTCGTCCATGTATTCCCGGATGGTGGCGGGGGAACCGGCGATGGCCCCGAATCCGGCGCCGGCGCCGGAGTGGCCGTCACCCAGACCACCGCGCAAGTTGGCGCGCCGCTGCTGCCGTTCCAGGTCAGTCAGGGAGTCGTCAAAGTCCCGGCGCTGTTCCTGGGGAATGTCCCGGGGCGGCGCTGCGGCGGGCCGGGGGTTCATGTTGGAGCCGTAGAACTGGGTGAGGCCCCGACGTTCTGCCTCCAACCGGCGGGGCGTTCCCAAGTTCCAACGGTAGGACTCCCACGCCGGATTAGCGTCGGCCTGGGCTTCCTTGTCGGTTTCAGCCAGCAGCAGGTGGTTGACCAGGCCAATCTTCGGCTCGGTGCCTTGGGCGGTCAATGTTCCCTTGCCCTGGTGCCGCTCCCATTCCTCCCGGTAGCGCCGGACGTTGGCCTCAAAGCCGTCCAGCGAGCCGACGATGATGGTATTCATCCCGTCAATGGCGGCGGTTTCCACGTTCCGCATATACCAGAAGGGCGGATAGGGGGCTTGCTGGGGCCGCAGCCGCATGGGCAACTCATCGAAGTTGTAGAACTCGCCGTGATGGGTCAGCTCCGCGTGGCTCAGTCCATCCTGGATGCACTGTAGGGTTTCCACGTAGCGGGCGGCGTTGATTTCCACGTCCGAATCCTGACCCCAGAAGAAGGCTTCAAACACGCCGCCGCGCCCTACGCCCAACTCCAGCCGGCCGTTGCTGAGATGGTCCAGCATACTGATTTCCTCAATCAGCCGGATGGGATGGTGCAGGGGCAGCACGTACACGCAGGGGCCAAAGCGCAGGGTGGTGGTGCGCTGGGAAAGGGCCGCCAGGAATACGTTTTGGGAGGGGGCCAAGCTGTGCACCGCCGGGGTGTGATGCTCGGCAAGATGGTAGGAATAAAAGCCGGCTGATTCCAGGCGTTCCAATTGAGTCAGCCGCAGGTCATAAATCTGCTGTAGTTCCATACCGGGGCAGGGTTCGATGTGGTCAAATACGCCGAATTGAAGGGCCATAAATCGCTCCTTATGCTGGTTCGCGGAAAGTTCGTTAAGCAGTCTCCCCTATTTTACTACTTCCAATATAATCGTCAACTTGGGCTGATTGAGAATGACGGGCTAGCGCATTTGGAATCGGGACAATCCGTCATTCCTGCGAAGGCAGGAACCGCTGTTCTCAAGGTTTTAGGTTCCTGCCTTCGCAGGAACGACGGGTTTTCGTTCTTCGGCCTAATGCGATAGTTCTGTTGAGGGATGACAGGACAGGGCAACCACAAGGGTTGCCCCTACAGAAAAAATCTCCCCCTGCTGTAGGGGCGGACTTGTGTGTCTGACCTGATATGGTGACCTACTCATTAGAATGCAATTGCGCTGCCCGTACCCTCCGCTCACCGCCCCTCGCGAATCAGATCGGCGGCGCGCTCCGCTATCATTATGACGGTGGCGTTGGTGTTGGCCCGGGTTACTTCCGGCATTACTGAGGCGTCAATCACCCGCAACTCCTCCAAGCCGTGAACCCGGCAATACTGGTTCACCACTGCCATCGGGTCTGATTCCGGCCCCATCTTGCAGGTCACCGAGGTGTGCCCGGCGATGCCGGCGTTCTGCTCCAGCCAGGCATCCAGGGCTGCGTCGTCGGCCAGGTCGGCGTCGGTGGGGGTCAACCGTTCCCCCAGCAAATCCGCAAAGACGGGATTCTGGAATATCTCGACGCAGCGGCGGACTGCGTTGCGCAGCCGTGCCTTATCCCTGGGGTCGGTCAGAAAGCGGAAGTCCAGGTGGGGTTGCATTGTCGGGTCGGCGGAGGTCAGGGTCAACTCGCCTTTGCTGAAGGGCAATTCCAGACGGCAGCCGATGCGAATGTCCGGGGCCTCCCGGCTTTCCGGGTAGGAAGTGGTCGGCTGGACCTGGATGTCGTTGCGGGTAGCTGACGCTGTAGCCAACCCGTCGGCGGTGAACCGAAGTCCGACCTGGTTTCTGGGCGCGTCCGGCGCCGGGCGGTTGCCCTCCCCGGAGCTAAACCGCAATGAAATCGAGGGGTGGTTTTTCATGTTTTGCCCGACGCCGGGCAAGTCGTGGATCGGGTTGATGCCCAGGCTACTCAACTCTGTGGCTGGGCCGACGCCGGACAGCAGCAGCAGTTGGGGCGAGGCAATCGCGCCGCCGCTCAAGATTATTTCCGCTCCCTCGGCTACAGAGATTTCCCCCTGGCTCTCCACCTCTACCCCGGTGGCTTTCTTGGGGTTAGACGGGTCGTCAAATCTGATGCGCCGTGCCAGAACATTGGCCCGGATGGTCAGGTTGAGACGGTGGCGGCAGGCGTTCAGGTAGGTCAGGGCAGTACTCATTCGCACCCCGCCGGGGTTGTTCAGGGGAAAGGCCCCAACCCCGGTGGCCTCCGGGTGGTTCATATCCGGGTCGTCGGGGAATCCGGCGTCAAGGCAGGCTTGGTAAAAGGCCGCTTGCAGGGGCAGCCAAGTCTCTCGAGGGTGGCGCCGCACCGGAATAGGGCCATCGGTGCCATGAAAATCGTCTCGGATGTCGGTGTCCCTTTCCAGCCGGCGAAAGTAGGGCAGGGTTTTGATGTAGCTCCACTCGTCGTTGCCCGCTGCCGCCCAGCCGTCAAAGTCCTCGGGCATTCCGCGCAGCACAATCTGGTGGTTGATGGCGCTGCTGCCGCCGGTCACCCGGCCCCGGGCGACGTGGAGCGGTTCGGGCCGCTGCGGTGTGGACTGGCCCATAAAGGACCAGTTATGCGCCGCCCCCTCTACCGATGCGGCCTGGTTCAGGTCAAACTTTAACTCGTCGGGCAGTCGTTCCGGGTCGGGGTAGTCCGGCCCGGCCTCCAGCAACAGCACGGAGCGGCCGGGGTCGTCGGATAAACGGTTAGCCAGGACACAGCCGGCCGACCCGGCCCCAACGATGATGATGTCATACTGCATAGGTTTATTCCTTTAATCTACGAATAGACACGAATGACCACGAATGATTTATAGCAATAGCTGATGAAGGATTTGTCGGAATCAACAACCAATAATCAGAAAAACATTCGTGTCTATTCGTGTTCATTCGTGGATAAGCAAAAATCAGTCCGGCAGGCCCCGCTGCCGGCCCCGCTCAATGCTGATCATTAGCTCACAGTCGGAGGAGGCATCGCTGCCCTCGCTGCCGTTGCACTGGTCCTCATTGCCGGGGCCGCCGTCCAGAAAGTCATCCCCGTAATGGCCAATCAGGGCGTCGTTGCCCTCCCGGCCCAGTAGGATGTCGTGACCGCCAAAGGCCAGGAGCGCATCATCGCCCCGGGCGCCAATCAGCACGTCGTTGCCGGTGCTGCCCAGGATTACGTCGCGCCGGTAGAAATCGAACAAGATTGCCAGGATGTCTTCCTCTTCGGGTACCAGGCTGCCGCCGACCAGAATGTTGTTGCCCTGATTGCCGGAAAGAAAATCGCCTCCCTCCTGCCCAATCAGCAGGTCGTCCCCCCGGTCGCCGCGCAAAAAGTCATTGCCCGTGCCGCCAATCAGTTGATCTGCGCCATCGCCGCCCAACAGGTAGTCATCACCGGGGCCGCCGATAATCAGGTTGTTGCCCGAACCGGCGCAGAGAATGTCACCGCCGCCCTTGCCGTCAATCCGGTCATCGCCGGCCCGGCCCAGGATGACGTCCGGCCCATCGGTGCCAATTAGCACGTCGTCCCCGGGGCCGCCGACGTGAGTTGCGATGGCGCCCAGGCAATAGACGTGTTCCTGTTCGTCAACCTCCTGGGCGGCGAAGGTAATGCCATCCAGGTCGTCATCAAGCCAATAGTTCGCCATGCTGGGAACCCCGGCGTATTGTTCCCAGAGCGGCGAGATAACCGGGCTAACTGAACGGGCCTGAGTTTCCCCGGCGCCCCAGAGGAATACCAGGGCAACCAGCAACAGGATTGCTCCGGTCACCCAAATCAGGGCCCTTGGCGTTGTTGTTCTTTCAGGCATATCAATCTTTCAGTGGTTGTTAGGCCGGCGGCAAGCTCCGCGCCCTGGCAGCGCCAGCGGACTGGTTTACATTATAGCTGTAATTGGCAAGTGAATGGTAGAATCGAGCCACACGGGTTAATATCCGCCCGCTCCGGTGGTATCCAAACGGGAAAACCACACAGGAATAAGGGGACAAGAAAATGTTGGACTTGAAAATTGAGAATGGGCTGGTCATTGACGGCAGCGGCAGCCCCGGCTTTTTTGCTGCCGTCTTGGTGGAAAATGAGCAGGTAACCGTCCACCGGGGTGAGGCCGGCCACCTGGAGGCGTCCAGGGTGATTGACGCTGCCGGCCAGGTCGTTTGCCCCGGCTTTATTGACCTCCACTCCCATGCCGGGTTGACCATCCTGGGCGAACCGCACCATGATCCCAAGGTGCGGCAGGGAGTGACTACCGAACTGGTAGGGATCGACGGCATATCCCACGCCCCCTTTAAGACCCAGGAGGAGTTGCACCGCTATATCTGGCTGGACTCCGGCCTAAACGGTTACCCGCCGATGCCCGCCGACTGGCTGACCGTGGCCGACTTGCTGGACAAGTACGACAACACGGTGGCGGTCAACATCGCCTACATCCTGGGCAACGCCCCGGTGCGAATCTGGGGACTGGGCTGGAATGACCGCCCGGCCACCGCCGCCGAACTGGCGGATATGAAGGCGGTGGTAAGAGAGGCGATGGAAGAGGGCGCCTGGGGCCTTTCCACCGGCCTTGATTACCCGCCCGGCTCCTATGCCGACACCGCCGAATTGTCTGAGCTGTCCGCGGTGGCGGCATCCCTGGGCGGTATTTACCACACCCACACCCGGGCCAGCCTGCGCTCTCAAGGACTGCTGGCCCCTTGGGAAGAGGCGCTGGAAATCGGGCGGCGCAGCGGCTGCCCGATTCACCTGACCCACTACCGGCAGAGCGCCCAGGGTTCGGGCAGTCATCTGGACTATTTGGGTCTGGTGGAAAAGGGTCGGGACGAAGGGCTGGACGTTACCTTTGACTGCTATACCTATCCCTACTCCGGCACCACGGTCACCATTGGGCTGCCCCACTGGGCCAAGGACGGCGGCCCGGAGCGGCTGATGGCGGCCCTGCAAGACGCCGACGACCGGGTGCGGATGAAGCGGGAATTGGTAAGGGACCGGCTGGAAAACAACTGGCTGACCAATTTCACTCAGCCCCAAAACAAGCAGTACGAGGGACGGCTGATAACCGACATCGGTGAAATGCGGGGGCAGGACCCGGCGGATGCCCTCTTCGACCTGCTGCTGGAGGAGAACCTTGGCATTTCCACCGTGGGACTAGGCACCAACCCGCAGACCCTGCCGGCCTTCGTTTCCCACCCCTATGGGATGATTGCCAGCGACGCCATTCTCTTTGGCGAGTATCCCAACCCGCGCACCTACGGCTGTTTTCCCATAGTCCTGGCCGAGTTTGTCCGGGCCGAAAAGCACCTGCGCCTGCCCGAGGCCATTCGCAAGATGACCTCCTTCCCGGCTCAAAGGCTGGGCTTGCCCGATCGGGGCTTGCTCCGCGACGGCTTCAAGGCCGACATCGTAATTTTCAACCCGGACACGGTGAAGACCTACGCCACCCGGGAGGACCCCAAGCATTACCCCGTAGGGATCGAGTACGTGATTGTTAACGGGAAGGTGGTAATTGACCAGGGCGAGAACACCGGCGCATTGCCGGGCCGCTCCCTGCGGCGGGGGAGACGGGACTGATGCCCGGTAAGCTACCGTATTGGCTGGCCGGGGCGTTGGGACTGCTGCTTCTAGCCGGCTGTGGCGGCGCTGCTACACCCGCACCCGTACCCACACTCGGAGCAGGCAACGCGGCAACCCAAATTCCTCCTGTTGGGCCTGTTGGTGGGCCTATTGGGGACACGGCGACGCCCACGGCAGTAACCGTGCCGGGGAATTCACTTTCCTTCAGCGCCGGTAAGACGCTGTTCAATGCCAACTGCGCCGTTTGTCATGGGGAAAGGGCTGCCGGCGCCGAGTCGGGGCCGCCCCTGGTCCACCGGGTTTACGAACCCGGCCACCATCCCGACTTCGCCTTTCACAACGCAGTGCAAAAGGGAGTGCCTTCCCACCACTGGCTATTTGGCGATATGCCGCCGGTGGCTAACCTTTCGGAAGAGGATGTAAGCCATATAATCTGCTACGTCAGAGAATTGCAGCGGGCCGAGGGCATATTTGTAAGGGATGCTTGTTAGGCAGTCAGGGTAATTGCACCTGACAGTGAATGCCTTTTCCCCGTCGTTCCTGCGCAGGCAGGAACCTCTGTCCTTAACATTTTAGGTTCCTGCCTGCGCAGGAACGACTGATAGCCCGCGATCCAAATGCGATAGCCCTGGTTAGGCAGTCAGGTATGGCTGTCATGGTTGCTTGAAGCCTAGCGGTTTGGCCCCGGCGGCAGCCGAATGGGAAAAGGCACGTCGGGGTAACGCTCCAGCAACCGCTGCCAGACGGAATGGCCGATTTCCTCCGCCTGTTGCACCACATCTTCCTCGTCAATGGTCAATGCCTTGCCGTCCCGCAGCAGCCACCGTCCGTTGACCATAACTGCGCTGATGTCGGCCGGCTGCCCGTTGTGGATAAAGGCAGACACGATGCGCAGCGTAGGCACCAGGTGGGCCTTGAGGGTATCCACGATGAACAAGTCGGCTTGCTTGCCCACTTCCAGCCGGCCCACCTTATCTGCTAATCCCAGGATAGCGGCAGCGCCGGCGGTGGCCCACTCCAGTACCTCCTCCGGCTGCGGAGACATCGCATCGTTGCGTCGTACCCGCTCGTGGAAGAGCCCGGCCCGCATCACCTCCACCATATCCTCGGCCATGTTGTCCGAACCCATGCCGATGGCGCAGCCGGCGGCCTGCAACTCCCGTACCGGAGCGGCGGCGCCCCGGCGGGCAGCGATGGCGGCGTTGTTGGACACGCCTACCCCGGCATGACCCAGCAGGGCAATCTCTGAGGGTGTGACGTACCGGCAATGGGCAGCCACCAGGCGCGGGCCAAGCAGGTCGTTGGCGTACAGGTAATGGGTTGGGTCCACGCCCCGCGTCCGCATCACCGCTTCCACCTCCACCAGGCTTTGGGACAGGTGGATGGTGTACCCGATGCCGTAGTCCTCGGCAGTCGCCCGGACGCGCCGCAGCAGGACTGGTGAGCAGGTCTCCGGCGCATGGGGCGCAAGAAAGCAGGTTACCCGTCCGTCGTCGTAGTTATGCCACTTATCAACCAGGTCGGCGCTTCTTTGCAATCCCTCCGCTGTCCGGGTTTCCTCAAACTCGTAAGCCCCGTCCCTCAATCGCGCTGGGTTAACGTCGTTGATGTTTTCGGCCAGGACCAGCCGCAACCCGGTGTCGGCCAGGTTTTGGGCATAGCCGGCCACGCCGTCGGCAATTTCCAGGAGAGTCGTAGTTCCGCTGCGGATGGCCTCCAACGCGCCCAGGGTTGCCATAACCTGCCGCTCCTCGGCGGTCAAGAGCGACCGCGCCCCTTGCGGAAAGCGCAGTGTGGTGGGGAACCCGAAATCCTCCAGGATGCCCCGGTCGGCGGTGGCTAACAGGTGCGTGTGGCAGTTAATTAGTCCGGGAAAGACGGCCTTGCTCCGCCCGCTGACTACCTCTGCGTTGGGGAATTGGGCCAGCACGTCGTCGGTCCGCCCCAGGCTGGCGATCAACCCGTCCTGTATGGCAATGGCCGAGTCGTAGAGAATTGTGCCAGCCGGGTCGCCGGTGACGATGGTTGCGTTGGCAATTACCGTGTTCATAACATTTCCTTTTTCGGCCCGATGCTGGAATAGATTGTGGCCGGCTTCCGGGGCGGCAAGCTGCGGCTGACACCAACCCGCCAGTAGTGTAGGATTGAGCGCAACCTCCACGACCCGCGCAATTGGTGGATTCAATGAAACGCGCCCTTATCATACGCCACGCCGCCCCGGAGACGTTAGGCGGAAACTTTACGTCCTTGCTGGAGGATTTAGGGTTTCAACCGGCTGCCCTGAACGTATTTGAGTCTGCGCCGGGCTACGACGCTTTCCCGGTCCCGGAGTTGGCCGAAGTCAACCTGATCATCGCCCTGGGCGGCCCGTTGTCGGCCAACGATGACCTGCCCGCTTTGCACCAGGAACGGGCTTACCTGAAAGCCGCTATTGACCGGGGCATACCAATCTTCGCCGTGTGCCTGGGGGCGCAACTCTTGGCTACTGCGCTGGGTGGCACGGTGGAACCTACCGGCGGCTACCAGTTTGGCCTGCGCAAAATCTCCGTTACCGCCGCCGGCGATGCCGACCCGGTGTTCAGTCAAATAACCGTGCCGCTGGCGCCTACCCTGCACGGCGAATGCTTCTCGATTCCTGAGGGCGCGGTCAAGTTGGCCGAGGGGTATATGCTGCGCCGGGATGGCGGCTATCGAAGGATAAACATGGCCTACCGCTTTGGCAACTCTTACGGTTTTCAGTTTGAGCCGCAGTTGACGTTGGACGAGCTGAAAGTATGGAATCGGGAACTGTTCGACGATTATAGACTAATGGGCGACCGCTTCGACTCGCAAGAAGAGGCGGCCCGTAACCTGCGAGAATTTGCCAGGTATGCTCCCAGCTACGAGGCGCAGATGCGGGCTATGCTGCGGGCCTTTCTGGTCAACGCGGGTCTGGTATCCGACGACTTTACGGACAGCCGGCCCACAGGCAGCCGGCCCGAACCGGAGGTATCGCCGTGACGGTAATGACCGGCGCCCGCGTCTTTCTGGAAATGCTCCGGGCCGAGGGCGTGGAGTTCATCTTTGGCAACCCCGGCACCAGCGAAAGCGCCATTATGGCCCTGCTGCCGGAATACCCGGACATCAGGTATATGCTGGCAACGCAGGAGGGCGTGGCGATGGGCATGGCCGACGGCTACGCCATGGCTTCGGGCCGGCCGGCGGTGGTCAACCTGCACATCGAAACCGGCCTGGCCAACGGCATCAGCCTACTCCACCACGCCATGGACGGCGGCGTCCCCCTGGTGCTGACTTCGGGCAACAAGGACATCCGCAAGCTGGCGGAGGGCCGGACTGACCTGGCGGAAATGGTGCGCCAGTTTACCAAGTGGAGCGTCGAGGTTACCCACCCGGAGCAGACCGCCGGCGTCCTGCGTCGAGCCTTTCAGGAGGCGAAAACACCGCCAACCGGCCCGGTTTACGTGGGGTTTGCCGCCAATGCCCTGGATGATTCGGCTGAAGTGGAAATAATCCCCTCCGTACCAAGCTACCCGGCTCCGGCCCCAAACACGGCGGCGGTGAATGAGGCCGCTCAACTGTTGGCCGGCGCAATCAATCCCCTCATGGTGGTGGGCGACCGGCTGGCCCAGTCCGGCGGCGTGGCGGCGGCGGTAAGGCTGGCCGAGCAAATCGGCGCCAGCGTGTACGCCGCCTCAGTGGCCCGGCTGAACTTCCCAACCGACCATCCCCAATTCCTGGGCCGCATTAACCCGACCCTGCCCGCCGGTCGTCAATTGTTGGCCGAAGCGGACGTGGTGCTGGCGGTGGGCGCCAGTGTTTTCTCCGGTTTCTTCTATGTTCCGGGACGTGCCTTAGGGCCGGCAACCCGCCTGATTCACCTGGACTCGGCCTACCGAGAAGTGGGCAAGACCGAGCCAGCCGACGTTGGGTTGCTGGGCGACCCCAAGACCGGGCTGGAGCAACTGGAGATGGCTGTTTCAGATTTACTAACCGGCCCAGCCCGGTATGCGGTTGAGGCCCGCAAATCGGCTCTGTACCGTTGGAAAGTCGAGGCTCGTCAGGCAAGGGAGCAAAAGCTCAAGGAAGTATGGGATGCCCGCCCGATGCCCCCGGAGCGGATGATGCACGAAATTTCCCAAGCCCTGCCCCCGGACGCGATAGTGGTTGATGATTCCCTCAGCTCCAAGGACGCCCTGCACGGGGCCATAGAGTTTAACCGGCCGGACAGTATTTTCGGGGAGCGTATCGGGGCTATAGGCTGGGGAATGGGGGCTGCCCTGGGAGTAAAGCTGGGCCGCCCCGACCGCCCGGTGGTGGCAATAGTTGGGGACGGCAGCGCGATGATGACGGTGCAGGCGCTGTGGACGGCGGCGGCGTCCAACATCCCGGCGGTTTACCTGGTCTGCAACAACCGCTCCTACCGTATCCTGAAAGTGAATATGAACATCCACCGGCGGGAAATCCTGGGGGAGGAAATACCCGAGGACTTTGCCGGGTACGTGGGCATGGACTTTCCGTTGCCCCTGAATATCGCTGGCATAGCCGAGGCCATTGGGGTCTATGGCTGCACGGTCAGCGACCCGGCAGAAATAGGGCCGGAAATAAGGAAGGCGTTGGAATCGGGCAGGCCAGCGGTATTAGATGTGGTTATTGATGGGGGGGTGTGAAAAGGTGCATCCCGGAGAGCAAGCAGACGGCCCCGGGCAAGCCGGAACCGGGCTAACCTTTACCAAGTCGGCGCTTTTCCTGCTCTTCTCGCATTCGCCTGATTTCGGCAATTTTTTCGTCGTGCCGGTCCAAGCTCTTCTTGGCCCGATCCAGAACCCTTTTCATTTCCTTAATAGTATCCTCGCTTAAAGGGGCCATTGGATTACTCCTCATCCGCCATCTGGTTCGCCAGGTACTGCTCAAATTGTACCACAACTCCCCGGAACTCTTCAGACATTGCAGCCAGTCTTTCCTCGGAGATGGAAGCGAGCTCGGCGCTTTGGCGGCTTTCCCGAGTTTCTGCGTCGGCCCGCCTTTGTGCTATTAGCAGCCGCTCCCGGTTGAAATAGTAACCCAGAATTACCCCGGTTATCCCTGAAGTTACCGAACCTACTGCAGCCAGTATGTCCGGGTTGAAGAACACGGCGTAGGCAATTACTACA
Source organism: Dehalococcoidia bacterium (assembly GCA_965197655.1). Classification (GTDB taxonomy): domain Bacteria; phylum Chloroflexota; class Dehalococcoidia; order Lucifugimonadales; family UBA3495; genus CATQHB01. The sequence goes on from OZ240220.1 coordinate 213,815, forward strand.
ATCGCCATCATGCTGAAACCCAGGGCCAGGGTGTTGGTTACTATCTCGGTCCAGTTGGCTTCTCTAGCCAGAAAACTCCACATAGGCCGGTCCTTCAATCCTTGAATTAGTTCTTCATCAAAATTGCTCCCACTTTATCAGGCCGCCTTCACCTGGGATACCGGCAAGTGTCACTGCCGTTTACCGCTAATTCCAGCCGGGCATTTCCCTCTTTTGGCTATATTGCCTCCCTGGGCTATAATGGGCCAAAACGAGGGACACCCCGTACTACCGGAACTTACCACTAGAACGTACCACCGGAGCCGGAAATGAGCGACATTTACCTGGATTACAACGCAACTACCCCCATTGACCCGCAGGTAGCCGCGGCTATGCTGCCCTACGTCCACGGCCTTTTCGGCAACCCCTCCAGCAGCCACTCCTTTGGCTTGGCGGCCCGGCAGGGCGTGGATAAGGCCCGTTCCCAGGTGGCTGGGCTGCTGGGCTGCGCCGTGGGTGACTTGATATTTACCAGCGGTGGCACCGAGGCCAATAATCACGCCATCAAGGGGGTCGCTGCCGCCTACCGGGGCCGGGGTAACCACATCATCACCTCGGCGGTGGAGCATCCGGCGGTGACCGAGGTTTGCCGCTACCTGGAGGGCCAGGGCTGGCGAATTACCTACCTGCCGGTGGATGAATATGGCCTGGTTGACCCACAGCAGGTGGAGGATGCCATTACTTCCGAGACCCTGTTGGTTACTATAATGCACGCCAACAACGAGGTCGGCTCCATCCAACCCATCGCCGAGATTGCCGAGATTGCCCACCGCTACGGGGCGCTGCTGCACAGCGATTGCGCCCAATCCGTGGGCAAGATTCCGGTGCGGGTGGACGACCTGGGGGTTGACCTGCTCTCCATCGCCGGCCACAAGCTCTACGCCCCCAAGGGCATCGGCGTCCTTTACATCCGCCCCGGCGTCCAACTGGAAAAGCTGATGCACGGCGCCAACCACGAGCGGAACCGCCGCGCTGGCACCGAAAACGTCATCGAAATGGTGGGGTTGGGCGAGGCTTGCGAACTGATTGAGCGGAACCTACCCGATTACTCCCGGAATATGGGAGAGATGCGCGACCGGCTGGAAACGGGGTTGCTGGACTCCGGCGCGGACTTGCGGCTAAACGGTCACCCGGAGCAGCGGCTGCCCAACACCTCCAGCGTCAGTTTCCGGGGCCTGGAGGCCGACCGAGTCCTGGCTAACCTGGCCTCGGTGGCCGCCTCCGCTGGCGCCGCCTGTCACAGCGACCGGGTGGAGATTTCCCACGTCCTGACTGCCATGAACGTCCCTACCGAATATGCTATGGGAACCCTCCGCTTTTCCGTGGGCCGCTTTACCACCGGGGAGGAAATAGACCGGGCGCTGGCTGAAATAAACGGAGTCGTAAGTGACTTGGCCACCGTTCACTCCCCTGCGGACTGACATATAGCAGCAGGAAGGGTGCAGCGATTTGCAGAGAAGTTGGAGCATATTCCTACATTATCCAGTCGTGACCATTCGTGTATATTCGTGGATGACAACTTAAAGGAGAGAAAGAATATGACCTCACCAACCAACCCGGGCGCCTTGGATTCCACGACCCTGGCCGGTTTTCAGGAAGCCTTTGAGTCCCAACCGGCACACCAACTGATGCAGAATGTGGTTACCCAGCACGACGTTAACGACGTTGCCCTGAACCGCAGCATCGTTACCGAGGCCACCCATTCCTTCTCCACCGTCCTGGACGACTGGGGCGTAACCAACCAGGCCCGCTCCGGCCGCTGCTGGATGTTCGCCGGCCTGAACCTTTTTCGGGTAGAAACCAGAAACCTGCTCAACGTCAAGGAGTTCGAGTTCAGCCAGAACTACGTTATGTTCTGGGACAAGATGGAACGGGCCAACTATATTCTGGAAGCGGTAATTGAGACCGCCGACCAGCCCATTGATGACCGGGTGGTGGCCTGGCTGCTCCGCCAACCCCTGGGTGACGGGGGCCAGTGGGATATGTTTGTCAGCCTGGTCAAGAAGCATGGGGTTGTTCCCAAGACCGTAATGCCGGAAACGGAAAGCTCCAGCAACTCGGCCCGGATGAACGCCAGCCTCAATTACCAAGTCCGCCAGGGGGCCAGAGACATCCGCAAACTCTACGCCGAGGAGGGCGGGCTGGAGGCTATGCGGCAGGCCAAGGAGCAAACCCTCCAGTCGGTTTACCAAATACTCTGCATCCACCTGGGCAACCCGCCGGCCAACTTTGACTGGCAATGGAAGGACAAGGACGGGGAGTTCCGCCGGGACGGGGGGATGACTCCGCTGGAGTTCGCCGAAAAGTACATTGCAACGCCGATGGACGAGTATGTTTGCCTGGTCCACGACCCGCGCCAGTCCAATCCGCCGGGTCGCACCTACACCGTCCAATACCTGGGCAACGTGGTGGACGGCACGGAGATAAAGTACCTCAACGTGGACATCGACCTGATGAAGGATATCGCCATGCGGATGCTCCAGGACGGCCAGCCGGTCTGGATGGGCTGTGACACCGGCAAGCAGATGCACCGGGACAAGGGTCTTTGGGACGCCGATCTCTTCGACTACGCCAGCGTCTATAACGCCGAGTTTTCGATGGACAAGGCGGAGCGGCTGGACTATCACCAGACCGCGATGACCCATGCGATGTTGTTCACCGGCGTGGACGTGGTGGAGGGCAAGCCCCGGCGCTGGCGGGTGGAAAACAGTTGGAACGACAAGGTGGGCGACAAGGGGTTCTGCCTGATGAACGACTCCTGGTTCGCCGAGTATATGTTTGAGATTGCAGCCCCCAAGAGCTACCTGCCGGCGGACTTGCAGCAGGCCCTGGACCTGGAACCGGTGGTGCTGCCGCCGTGGGACCCGATGGGGTCGTTGGCGAGTTAGTCTCAATGGCGTGATTCTCACGGGAGCGGCACAACTCGTTGATAATACCCCGGTGACAATTGTCTGCTTGACCAACAAGAACTGATGTGCTAATGTTTGGGGCTATGATTACCATGTTTACTAAAGACTGCCCAAAAGTTTCAGCGCATTCCGAGGCGAGGCGGAGCTTATATGACCGCTTTTCCTCACGTATATATGCAGATGATAGCTTGAGCCGCAGGCTCGTATCTTACCAGGGGAACAAGGACGTACCTGGGTTGCGGTGGATGAAATACAAGGAGGGGTTTTCCGCCGAGTTAGTTCGCGGGCTGCTCGGCAGAACTAACGCGAAGACCGTACTTGACCCCTTTTCCGGGTCCGGCACCTCCGTTCTTACTGCTGGTAGCTTGGGGATGCACGGCACCGGTATTGAGATTATGCCAATAGGCAACTTGGCAGCGCGGGCTATCGTTGCGGCTTCTAACGGTCTGAAACACGATGACTATATGCGAGCATCGAACAGTCTGATTGATGTTCTATCGCACAATAGATACGATGATACATTCCTATTTCCTCACGTACCTATCACGGAATATGCTTTCTCTGAGCAGACCGAAAGGGACTTGGCTAAGGCTCGGGAGTTTATAAGTGGTATAACCGACCCATCACTCAATACCATTTTGACGTTAGCCTGCGTCAGCGTCCTTGAAGAGGTCAGTTATACCCGCAAGGATGGGCAGTTCCTTCGTTGGGACCCTCAATCGGGCCGGAACGTAAGCCGGAAGTTGCATAAGGCGCTCTTGCCAAGTCTCGCTGAGGCTCTGCGCCTACGGTTTGACGAGATAGCTGCCGATATGCCGGCGCTCAAGCAAAAGTACGGAGGTTCTGTTCCCGAGTTTCTCGATGGGTCGAGTCTTACAGAACTCCGAAAAATGCCCGGGGAAATCTTCGACGCGGTGGTTACATCTCCCCCTTACGCTAATCGGTATGATTACACCCGTATCTATGCTTTGGAGTTGGCTTACCTTGGCTATAATGCCGATCGTTTCAAACAACTGCGCCAATCACTGCTGTCCGCTACGGTAGAAAACAGGTCAAAGCGGAAACTACTGGTCCAGGAATACGGGGATTCGGCCCAGCTTTCCAGAGTTCTTGATATGACTGACCGCCAGGACGCTTTGCAGGAGGTGTTGCATATTCTCAAACTGAACGCCGATGATCTGAGCAACCGCAACGTCATAACCCTGGTTGAGAACTACTTTACGGAAATGGCTCTGGTTGTCAGTGAACTTGCCAGATTGGTTAAGCCGGGCGGCAGCGTGTTTATGGTGAATGACAACGTCCGTTACCACGGCCAAGAGATTCCGGTTGACCTCATTCTCTCCGACTTTGCGGAACAATCGGGTTTCCGGTGTGAATTCATTTGGACTCTTAACCGGGGAAAAGGGAATTCTAGCCAACAGATGGGGCGATTCGGTAGGCAAGAACTCAGGAAATGTGTTTATCACTGGAGGAAGTGCGATGGTTGACCGGGAAGCCCGCCTTGAAGAGGCAAGGCAGCGGGCGCTCATAATCACCGAGCATATACGAGAGCGTTCTGACTTGGAAGCCAAGCAAATAATCGGCGGGTTTGCCGAGCCGTTGGAATTCGCTGCGCGTTTAGAAGACTTGGCTATTGCGCCAGAGGCTTGGGATCATATCGCTAATGAGCGGATAGACCCAAGACTGGTCTTTGCCCATCCGGACCTTCTCCGCGCGCACCCGCAAACTTCCCTCCACTATCGAGGCATATCTACCTTGTCCCTCAAGCGAGTGCAATCGATGGCGACCCAAGTTAAGGCTTGGGAAGACGGCGCTTTGCGCCGGCCTCCTACTCCGGCGAGGTGTCTCAATGTGGCTCGCACCTACAACGCCGTTATCTCGGTCATAATTACGGGGACGGATGGGTGGACTCTCGAAAACGGGTACAGGAATATTTTGGCTACAATCGGTATAACGGAAGACGGGGCGCTACGCAACATAGTTGGGCAGGAGGGCGAGGCGGCGGTTAAAGAGCGCATTTCTGAGTGGCTTGATGCCAATGATGCAATCACCACGCAAGTCGATGGAACAATGACCCTGCTCGGAGACGACGGTAATCTGAGAATGATTTACGGTTCCGAACCCGACATCAGCTTTGAAAGCGGTAACGAAGACGGAGAATGGCAAATCATAGCCACAGTCGAGATAAAAAGTGGGACTGACCCGGCAGGGGCCCTTGAGCGCCTGGGCGCCATCCAAAAGAGCTTTGCCGAAACCCCGGCCAGAGCGCGAAACTTCGCCGTACTTGGAGTTGTGACTCCTGAAATGAGAAGGCGACTTGACGAAATGAATGTAGCAAGAGACTTTTCTCTCTATCGTATCCTGACCGATGAAGGCGCCTGGGACGATTTCGTGGGCGAGATATTTCACCATACGCTTCGCATTATCTAATCTTCACCTTGACCAACCCTATCAAGTGCGTCAAGTGCGCCGAGTTATTCTGAAATACCAACTGGAGGTAATCTGATGACTAAACACCGGGTCGTCCTCTACTGGAGCCAGGCCGACTCCCTTTTTGTTGCCGAGGCTCCGGAGTTGCCCGGCTGTATGGCTCATGGCCCATCTCAGGAAGCAGCCCTGGAAAATATTCGGCAGGCTATGGAGCTTTGGGTTGACACCGCCCGGGAGTTAGGCGAACCGATCCCGGAACCCAAAGGCGAGGGGTTAACCTTAGTCTGAAAATGATTCCCCCAACCTAACACCAACCCTTTACATAACCCAATTGACGCCCTACCCCCTGCCTAGTAATCTGCTACCTACAACTACCCGTATAAATTGCGGCGGGTGTGGCAAACACCAGGCAAACGCAATGTCCTCAAAGCGCCAATCATCCCACCGCAATAGAGTAGCTATGCAAGCTAAAGAACAAGCGGTCCAGGCCGACCCCCACGCTCTGGCTATTGCCCGGGCGGTGCAGGAGGCCGTTGCGCCGGAGGCTACCGTTATTCTGTTCGGCTCCCGGGCTACCGGCCGCCACCGTCCGGACTCGGATGTTGACCTGATGGTGCTGACTGACGCCCTGGACCCTCATATCGTTGCCCAGGATGCCGCCGTGGCTGCCCGGCGCTATATGGAGCAAAACCCTCCCTGGCTGGCCGTTAACCCGGTCGGCTTTACTTGGCGAGATTTCCAGCATTACAGCAGAGCCGGCCTGCACGTAACCGGACAAGCCGCCCGCTTCGGAGTTTTTATGAGTAGGGAGGGGCTGGAACGCTCCGGCCATTACGACAGTGAACCCGAAACTGACTACCCGGCCCACTGGCCGGCCACCAGTCAACGTATCCGCAACGTCCTGCGCCACCGGAACGACCTGAATTTCCTGGCGCAACACTCTGAACCCTCCCTGGAACTCTTTGGCCGGGTAGTCCAGCAAGCCGTTGAAAATGCCCTTAAAGGCTGGCTTTCCGCCTATAACCTGCAACGGGACTTCGGCCATAACTTGCTGGAGCTATGGAACGCAATCCGGGAAGTTGAGGACTATGCAACCGAGTCGGCCGGCCTGGCAATGGCCAAAACCCGAACTCTTTTTGACCATATCGAGTTCCAGGATGCCGACCGGCCGGCTGATTGGTTGACCCGTTACGCCATCGTCTATCAGTATCACGAGGTAAGTCTGGCGATAAACCGGGAACACCTGCAAGAACTGGTGGAAACCGTCAACCAGGCTCTGGACGCCATCGTGGGACACATTTACCAGCGCAGCGGAGTAGCCCCGGAAGACCCGCAGTCTCTGACCCGCTAACACACTTCCCTTAACATAACCCAATTGACACCCTACCCCCTGCGTAGTAATCTGCTACCAAGAGCCGCGCCGCCCGCATAGGACGGCAGGTTCAACACAAAGCGGGAACGCAAGTTAATTTTTTGGAGGGAAACTTATGCCTTACGAAGGTTTGATTGCCGAAACGGTCAACATTCGAGGACACAATGGCGACCTGATTGACGCCTACCTGGCCCGGCCTTTGGGTTCCGGCCCCTTCCCCGGCGTGGTAATGATTCACCATATGCCGGGCTGGGACGAAGCCACCAAGGAGATGGCCCGTAAGCTGGCCCACAACGGGATTGTCTGCATCTCCCCCAACCTCCACTTCCGGGAGGGCCAGGGCGACCCGACGGCCAACAGCGCCAGCGTGCGTGATGCCGGGGGAATGCCTGACGAACGCACCCTGGGCGATGTGGCCGGCGCGCGGGACTATCTCCGTACCCTGTCTTACCACAACGACAAGGTTGGGGTCATCGGCTTCTGCTCCGGCGGACGCCAGGTCTATCTGGTTGCCTGCCGTCTGGACGGGATTGACGCGGCGGTGAACTGCTGGGGCGGCGGCGTAACCACCGTGCCGGAAGGGGAACTGGAACGTTCGCGGCAGCCGGTCGCGCCGGTGGACTACACCGACGGCCTGAACTGTCCGATGCTGGGACTGTTTGGCAATGACGACGCCCGTCCTTCGCCGCAGGACGTGAATGACCTGGAAGAGGCGCTGAAGGCGGCGGGCAAGGACTATGAGTTCTTCCGCTACGACAATGCCGGCCACGGTTTCTTCGCCGTTGATCGCCCCAGCTATCGCCAGGAAGCCGCAGTAGATGGCTGGAAGCAGGCCCTCCGCTTCTACGGCACCCACTTGGCCGCCGGCTCCCGGGAAATGGCCGGAGTGGCTGACGACGACTAAACCGACCTGAACTGTTGGCCGGCTTCTCTTCAAGGAAGAGGCCAAAACGGTGAACTGATGCGATGCCACGGGTCTGCAAGGGCCCGTGGCATCATCTATTTCTCTGCTGGGTCTTCGTGGTCGCTTTTCGACCGGAGGTGATATTCCCGGGATAGGGGGCTTCAGACTGGTTCGGGATTACCCGTCGAACGCAGTCATCAATCTTGTTGGCGATTTTCTTTGCGGTTAAGGCTTTCCGAATTCTATCCGAAAGAGCGATTTGCCTCATATCGCACTGAGAAGGTTGCTGGTACTGCTGGCAACTGCTTCTGCCGACTTACAGAGACGAGCTAAGGAGCGGTGGTCTTTCCCGGAGACGATCCCGGTTAGTCCCGCCGGCCTTGCCAGTACCGGTCACGTCTGCCTCTTACTGGGGGCATTCATAGGTACGCCCCTACCAATCGGCAGTCGCGTAGGGGCAGAGCTAGGCGCTTGCCCTGGGGAGGGTGGCCGGCCATTTCAGTTTAGGATAGCCCCGCCGGGGTTCCGGCTACGGCTCGGCCACGGCTTCCGTTTCCCGCTCTGCTTCAGATAGAGTCGAGGCCAGACGGGTGAGGGGTAGTTCCACGAGCATTTCGGTAAACTCCCCCGGCTCCGTGTTGACCCGGATGGCGCCTCCGTGCTGGCGTATAATGTCGTTGGATATAGCCAGCCCCAGCCCGGTGCCCTGGTCGGTGGGCTTGGTGGTAAAGAAGGGGTTGAATATCTTTTCCACGACATCGGGCGGCATCCCGTTGCCATTGTCCCGGATGCTAATCTCGACCCGGCCTTCGTCGCGACGGGTAGTGAGATTGAGGGTGGGGTAATAGTCCTCGCCATTTTGCCGGGCGGCAATCTGTTTCTCGTTAGTGGCATAGCAGGCGTTGCTTACTATATTCAGGAAAACGCGTCCCAGGTCTTGGGGAATAACTTCCAGCTCGCCCAGTTCGGGGTCAAGGTCTTGCCGGAGGTCAAGCTGGAAGTTCGGGTCGGTGGCCCGGGCGCTGTGGTAGGCCAGCCGAGCGTGTTCATCCAGCAAGTTGTTGATGTCGGAGGGCTGGAACTCGCCCGAACCGCGGCTCATCATCAGCATATCGTGAACGATGCGGTTAGCCCGGTCGCCGTGGTTGCGAATACGCTCCAGGTTGTCGTGCAGGTCGCCGGAGATTTCACGGATGAGGTTCCGCTGTTCTTCGTTCAAATCATCGCCGCCCTCCTCAAGCGTCTCTTGCATTTCGGTGAGCAGCTCAGCAGAAGACTCGGAGAAGTTCTTGACGAAATTCAGCGGGTTCCTGATTTCATGGGCCACGCCGGCGGTCAGTTCACCCAGGCTGGCCAGCTTTTGCTGTGCGACAACCTGATCCTGGGCCAGCCGAAGGTCAATCATTGCCTGTTCCAGTTCGGTGTTTTTACCTTGGAGGTCTTCCGCAAGCTTTTCCACCAGGTTAAGACGTTGCACTTCCAGGGCGTGGCGGCGGAATATCTCGAGGGCGGCGGCCATTTCCGCGACCTCGTCGTTGCCGCCGACTTCAACCCGGGCTTCCAGGTCGCCGCCGGCCATGCGGCGCATCCACTCCGCCAGCATTTCAATGCGGGTCAGCAGCACCTTGCCGACCAGCAGCCAGGCAATGAGAAAGGCGCCTACTATACTGAGTACGCTGATGGCAAGCAGGAAAATCCGACCGGTCAGGATTGCCTGGGCGGAAGCGTTGGTAGCTTCTTGAGCGCTGGCCTGGGCTGCCACTACCAGGCCGTCAACCTCGGCGACCAGTTCCACCGCCTCGTTCTGATTTTGCGCCAGCAACGCCCGCTGCTCCCCGGCCAGCCGGAGTTCCTGGTAAATGAGACTGAAGCCGCTCTGCTTGGAGGTCCCAAACTCCTCGAGCCGGGTAAATATGGGAGCGATTTCGGCGTGAACCGGAGAATCCCGCAGCGCGCCCAGGTTGCGCTCAATGCGGGATACGGCGGACTCGAACCGCTCCCGCAACGGTTCTACGGAAGCGGCATCGGAAAGGGTGAAAGCGTTGCCCAGCAGTTCGGTGGCGATGTTGGCGTCCGCCTGCAACTCGGCCAGCAGCCGGTAACGGTCAACCTCTTCCGGCGAAAAATGCTCGTCAATTTCTGCTGCCGGAGCTTTCAATTCCCGATAGCCGGTGATGGTATAAAAGAGCTGGTCATCAATTGCCGGCACCAGAGTATCGTCCAGTTTAGTACGCACATCGGCCAATTCCTGGCGCAGATTTTCGCGGCCAGCGGCCAGTACGATTAACGCTTCCCGCTGGACCTTAATGTCATCCACGTTGGAAATCAGAGCGCGGGACCGGTCTCGTATGCTGCGGAAATGGTCGTCCTGAACACCTCGGCCGCCCAGCAGGGCCAATTGTTCTTTCAGCGCCTCGTTGCTTACGGCGATGCCGGCATAGATGCGTTCCAGGTCTTTGGGAGTTTCGGCGGCGGTCAGGCGCGGGGCTGCGGCTACCAGGTTGCTGCTGTATTGGGCCAGGCCAAAAGCCGCTACCATATCGGGAATGCTCTCGTCATTCACCTGGCTTTGGGCATTGCCGACCCGGTCGAAGGAAAACCAGCCGACCAGACCGGCGGCCACAGTCAAGGCAACCGCGCCGCCGAAGGCCAGATATAGCTGGGTGGAAATGCGGTAACGGCTCTGGAACAGTCGTTGCAGCAGTTGCAGTAGCTTGGTCACGGCGTAATTTCCCGCAGGGTAAATATAGAACGGTAGTTACCGTCGGCCCCGATGGTGGTCAGAAATACATCGTCCGAACCCTGATTATCCCCCGGCCCGAAGTAAAGCTTAAACCCGTCCAGGTCAACGACGTCGGGGCGGCTCAGGCGTTCCAGGAAGCAATCCCGGCTAACCTCCCGGCCGCAGCTTTCCAGGCCGGCGATAGCCAGCCGCCCGGCCAGGTAACCCTCCAGGGAAACGAAGCCGGGAACTGCCTCCGAGTCATAGTCGGACAAGGCACGGTGGTAGGCTTTGACGATGGGGATCGTGTCGTCGGTGGGGAAGGGCACTACCTGGGTTACAAATACGCCGGCGCCATCCGGGCCGAGTTCTTGCGCCAAAGCGTTGCTGCCCACAAAGGATATGGTGATAAAGACAGCATCCAGGCCGGTGTACCTCGCCCAGGAAATCAGGCGGGCGACCGGTTGATAGGCCCCGACCATAATCACCGCTTCCGGGTCGCCCCGGCGCAGGTCGAGGAGGGCGGTTTTCACCGCCACGGTATTACGCGGGTACACCCCGACGGATACCGGCGTCATATCGCGTCGCTCCAGGGCCCGCTTCGCCCCCTGGTAGCCGGCGCGCCCGAAGGAATCGTCCTGATACAGTACGGCGATATGTTTGATGCCCAGGTCGCCGGTCAACCGGGCTACCATCTCCTCGGTCTCCTGGTTATAAGAGGCGCGCAGGTTGATGACGTTGCCCCAGTCGGGGTCACGCAGGAAAGCGGCGCCCGTAAAGGGGGCGACGTAGGGTACTTTCGCCTCCGCAGCAACGGGGGTGGCGGAGCGGGAGGTCGGCGTTCCCACTGCGCCAATCAGTGCAAACACTTTCTCCTCTTTAATCAGGCGAGTGGTGTTGGCGATGGCCGCCTCCGGTTCATAGGCATCATCCAGAGAGGTTAGTTCCAACCGCCGCCCGTGGACTCCACCGGCCCGGTTTGCTTCCTCGAAGGCAGCCCTAATCCCCACCTGCATATTTCTGCCCAGTTCCTGGGCCGGGCCGGTGAAGGCAGCAGACTGGCCGAAAAGTATGTGGTCGTTAAAGATGCCCATTTCCCCGGCAGGCAGAAGGTCAGCCGCTGGCGCAGCGGAATCGCCATCGCCGGCACTCGCAACAGGTTCAGAAGGGCTAACCGCATCAACCCCCCCGTTCCCGTTGGTCGAACCGGAGTTATTGGAACAAGCCAGTCCGCCCAAGCCGACGGCTATTATCAGGGCCGCTGCCCCCAGACCCAGCCGTGCGGATATACGCATTATCGTCAACGGGCGAGTCATCGGTTTCATTAAGATTTGCGAATCACCATGGTGGAATGGTTCCTGGAGTGCTCGCGCCGGTATTGCAAGTCTTCGGTCATCTCGCGCACCAGATGGATACCCAGCCCGCCGATGGGCCGGTCTTCGATTGCGGCTCCGGTATCGGGTTCGCGGCCATCCACCAGGGGATTAAAGGGGCGGCCGTCATCGGTAATTTCAATGGTGAGAACGTCGGCTTCGGAGATGAGGGTTATATCAAATTCATGAGTGCCTTCATCGTAAGCGTACTTGATAACGTTCAGGCCCAACTCCTCCAGTACCAGATTAACCTTAAAGGTAAGGGCCGGCGGCCAGTCTTCCTGTTCCGCCAGACTTTCCACAGAGGCGAAGATGCGCTCCAGTTCCTCAGTACGGGTGGCTATCCTCAAGGCAAGTCTAGTACTCATTAAGGGGCCTCGCTGCGGCAAAGGGTCAGGCAGGTAATGTCGTCGGATTGGGGCGCATCGCCGGCAAAGGCTCTTACCGCTTCGAAAATTGCCCCGTTCACTTCCTCGGGGTCGTTGGAGGGATGGGAGGTCAGGACGGCGGCCAGCCGATCGAGGCCGAACTCTTCTTCCGCCTCGTTCATCGCCTCGGTAACGCCGTCGGTGTAGAGGATGAGAGTTTCGCCGCGCTCAAGCCGAACCTCGGCCTGCTCGTACTCGATGCCGTCTATTACGCCCAGGGCGATGCCGCCGGTCAAGGGAAGGAGGGTGGAACTGCCATCGGCATGGCGGATTAGCGGGGCGTTATGCCCGCCGTTGGCATAGGTAAGGAGTCCGCTGTGGGGGTCGTAAAGGGCGTAGAAGAGGGTAACGAACATCATCGTTTCGTTGTCTTCAACGAGGAGGTTGTTAACCTCGCGCAACACATCCCCCGGTTCGTGGTTGCCAATGGCGGCGCCCTTCAGCAAGGTGCGGCTGGACATCATAAAGAGGGCGGCGGGCACACCCTTGCCGGATACGTCGGCGATGGTCAGCCCAATGCGTCCGTTTTCCAGGGGAATCACGTCGTAGAAATCCCCGCCGACGTTACGGGCCGGCTCCATACTGGCAAAGGAGCGGTAATCGGGGCCGCTGGGGAACTTAGTAGGCAAGATGGATTGCTGCATCTTGGTGGCTACGTCCAGTTCATTCTGCAACATAACCAACTTATCCCGGGAGGAGAGGGCGTCGCGCCACTCGATAAGGTGGCTGACCGTCCGCTCGATGGTAATTTGCAGGTCGTCGAAGTCCAGCGGCTTGGTGACGAAATCGAAGGCGCCCCGGTTCATGGCGGTGCGGATATTCTTCATATCGCCGTAGGCCGAAATAATTACAGAGCGGATATTGGGGTCCACCTTGGGAATCTGCTCCAGCAGGGTGAGGCCGTCCATCTGCGGCATATTGATGTCGGAAAGCACCATGTCGATATCGGCTTCTTCCCGCAACCGCTCCAACGCCTCTATGCCGTTATGGGCGAAGACAAAGCTATACTGGCCGGCGCGGATGTGGCGTCGCATCCGCTGGAGCATCAGCGGCTCCAGGTCCACCTCGTCATCCACAACAAGAATCTTGAACGGATCTGCCATCTGTTCCATCCTTTTCAAGCGTTATCAATGCAACTGTTGCGGGTGTATGTAGGGGTCGGGAAATGACCACCTGTTCCGGCAACAGGGTCAGGGAGGCCGACCCGCCGTCCCCGGTTATTTGTTGAATGAACCGATAGCCGCATCTTGGGAGTCGTGAATCGGGATGATTTTGTCGAAGCCGCTAATAACAAAGACCTCCTTAACCGAATCCGTGAGCGAGCAGGCCGCAAATTGCGCTCCCTGCTGTTGCAGGTCCTTGGCCACCAGCAGAACGACCCGGAGCCCGGCGCTGCTGATATAGGTCAGGTTCTCGAAATCCAGGACCACGGCCCGGTCGCTCTCCTGGATGGCGCCCTTCATGGCATCCTGGAAATCGGTGGCGTTGGTGCCGTCAACCCGGCCGTCGGTAATTAATACCAGGCTATCGCCTTGCCGTTGGGTTTCCACATTCATTTGGTAGGCCTCCTTAATATCTGGTAATTGCCCTTACATTACTACAGAATACAGTTCAGGGCTACCGGGAAATACTATAATTCATAGCCGCGTTCCCCGTGAGCAGCCAAGTCCAGCCCGACTATTTCAGCCTCCGGGTCAACCCGCACCTGACCCATAACCAAGTTCAGGGCCTTCAGTATGAGGAGAGGCTGTAACCTACGGAAAACCATAACAGGATTGCTATGGCGGTGATGGAGAAGCATTGCATCACCACTGAGCACCGGCTTGGACTGTACCACTCCGGCGTATGACCTTGCCCGGCCGGGCAAGGTCATCAGAAGAATAAAGGCGGTGGACGCGAGCATCCAAGCGGTATCGCCGGAACTCAGAAATTGCCTCCGGTCCAGCAGCAACAGCCAATTTGGGCCGGCATTTCAACGCCCGATGCCGGGCGGCGATTTCCGGTTGCTGTCTATGGTCCACCATCAGCCGCTATGCTGAACCGGTCACCCTCCCGGGACGGTCACGTTGCGCCCGGCGCTCAGCGTATTAGAAACCATCTCAAAACTTCTGTCGCTGTTTGCGGCGCCCATCGACAAGCTCAGGGTGAGCGGTAGAAGTCTTGCTCCGCTCATGGTGAGCTTGTCGAACCACATTTTGAGATAGTTACTTAGTACTATTCGAGTTAGGTGCCAATCCAGCCGGAACCGGAAACGTCAATTACCTGTTCATCCGGCCCCCGGTATTTGAGTTCGTAGTAGGACTGACCGGCCGGGTTGTGCGCTCCGCCCATCTCAATCCGCTGGTTCATCGGACGCGCGCCTTCGTCTTCCAGCTTCTGGCAAATCTCGTCGATATCCTCTACCACAAAGCCCAGGTGGTCAATTCCGGCGTAACCGGCAACGTCCCGCGGGCTTTCGGATGCGCCCTGTTCAATGGACTTGAGGATAGCCAGGTTGATGTAGCCGTCGGAGAGGTAGCAGCCGGAGCCGGCCTTGCCCACTTCTTCCAGGCCGAAAACCTTCTTGTAAAAAGCGGCGGTCTGCTCCGGGTCAGGGGTGCGTATCGCAATGTGCTTTATTCTGGGCATACTGTCCTCCCTCTGAATCCGACTAATGACATAGGTTTGGGTTAGGGAATTATAGAACTATTAGCTGTATCATTTCAACCGGAAAGTTGGCCGCTCCGGGCTGGCGTATGGGCAGAAGAATAATCTCGGTCCCAGAGGCAGACAGCCAGGCAATCGCATTATGCAGAGGCGCTCTTTTCGCGTCGTTCCTGCTTTTGCAGGAACCTCTGTCCGCCACGTCTTAGATTCCTGCGGAAGCAGGAATGACGGCTGCTATGTACCTATGACGCAATTGCCCTGGGTTTACGCCCTGGACAGGGGGTTTCCGGCCTCACCAGAAGGTTAACGACCGCCGGCAACCGAGTGGCCCAAGCATTAGCGGTGCCAGCCCATCCCCTGAAACAGGCCCCGCAGATAGGCAATCTGGCCCCCGTGGGCTACGTTATCCCAGACCAACTGCCCCAAAGCGGTGGCGATGGTATGGTCTTGGGTCTCGGCTTCCGGTGGGAAGGTCACCTTGCGTTCCAGGTCGGCAGCGGTTAGGGAACCGATGTAGTCTCGGGCCGCCTGCCGCACTGCATCCTGGTAGCCCAGGATTACATCCTGGGAGGGAGCCGGCCAGCCGGCCAGGTCTTCCGCGCTCCAGCCCATCCCGCGGACATTTTCGGCCATCCCGAACTTTTCGTTCCACCTCTGGCTAGTCCAGAAGGGCGGCAAACCCTGTAGCCGCTGGTTGATAAAGGTGTCGATTACCCGGTTCATGTGCCAAAGAATCCAGGCGATGGAGTTGCACTGCTCCGCTGGTTGACGGGCCAGAGTAGCCTCGTCCAGTCCCGCAACCGCGGCATCCACCATATTCCAGTTCCGGTCCAGCGCCCACATAACCGCATCCGCTGCGCTCATTTTTGTTCCCCCTCATATAACCCTTGTCGCCGATTTGCTCACTTACCATTCTCGCTTACCGCCCCCGGCTGCGCCAACTATGATACTTTAATTGCCAAGTTTCCGGGTAGGTTCCCGGCCAGACCTCCGGACAACCTCAACGCTCAGTTTCTACCCAGAGGCGTTGGCCGTTGGTGCTGAACTCAATTGTCCCGTGGCGCGCCGTCTGGTAAATGCCCGATTTGCCCACCGCCGTTTCCAGCCGCGCCACTACCGACGAGTGGGGGTGGCCGTAGGTGTTGTCCGGTCCGGCGGAAATTACCGCCCAGCGGGGCTTGACCGCCCGCAGAAAGGCGGCGGTGGTTGAGGACTTGCTGCCGTGATGAGCAACCTTCAATACATCGCTCTCCAAGTCGGGAGCGGTACGCACCAGGTAACGCTCCGCTTCTTCTTCAATGTCGGCGGTCAGCAGAAAACTGATGTCGCCATAGACCAGCCGGAAGGTCAGGCTGTTATTGTTGGAGTCCCAGGCTGGGCCGCGCAGGGGAACGGCCGGCGGGTGCAGCGTTTCCAGGGTTATACCCTCTTCCAGGGTTATGGTCTGGCCGGCGGCAACGTAGGTTACAGTATGCTTCTGCCGTTCCACCGTGCGCTGCCACTGGGGATAGAGAGCGTTCTCCGGGTCCGGGACGCCGGCCAGCAAGTTGTCCACCCGGTAGGTTTCCAGCACCCGCAGCAGGCCCCGGCTGTGGTCGGCGTCGAGATGGGTCGCCGCCACCAAGTCCAAGCTGCGGTCCCAAGGGGCGATTGGGCCGGAAAGGGAACGGGTGGCGCCCGCGATGTCCGGCCCGCCGTCCACCAGGATCTGCCGGCCTTGGGGCGTCACAATCAGGGCGCTGTCCCCCTGCCCCACGTCGAAGAAGTAAACGTGCAGCTTGCCGTCGGAGCCGCCCAGGATTTCGGCGAACAGGTAGATGCCGGATGCCGTGAGGATGAGGGCAACTCCCACCAGTCCAAAGTAGGAACCTACGGCAGTCCGCCGGCCGGCGGGGAGGAAATCAGGTTCGTTGGGGCCTGCGCTCCGGTTTTGCCGGAAGAGCAACCGGCCCAGCGACCCCAGCCACTTTTCCCGGCTGCCGGCCAGCAGCAGGATAATCACCAGAACTGAGTACCAGGCCCAGGCCAGACGGGAGTCAGCCCAATCCCCCGACACGGTCCAGCCGGGAACCAGCGCCACCAGTTCCAGCAGGCCCGCCAGGGGAATTGCGGCAAACCAGCCGACCACTTGACCCAATACCGGGTGCAACAGTCCGGTCAATGCAGTGGCCAGCGCGCCGATAAGGGCGAAGGGCAGCAGGGGCGTAGCCAGAATGGTGGCCGGTATGCCCAGCAGGGGCAACTGCTTGAAGTTGAAGGCTACCAGGGGAAAGGTTGCCAGGGTAGCCGCTGCGGAAACTATAACCCCGGCGACCAGCCAACTCAGCAGGACGCCGGCCCAGGGCGCCCACGGTTCACTGCGTTGGCTCATCCGGCCAGCGATGGCCGGCGAGGCTGCCTCCTGCCAGGGCAGGGCCAAGACAATGCCGGCCATTGCCGCAAAGCTGAGTTGGAAGGAGACTTGGGACACGATTCGGGGATCAAGGGCGGTCATTCCCGCCGCGCTGAGGGCCAGGGCCGGCAGCAGCGTGTCCCGGGGCCGCCCCAACGCCAGCGCGCCCAGGTAGATGCTGCCCATAATCGCCGCCCGCACCACCGAAGCCGGCGCCCCGCTGACCAGCACGTACATCCAGACCAGGACCAGGGCCAGCAGCAGGGGCAGCGGCGTGTGATGCCCCAGCAGCCTATGGAACAGCCCTACCGCCAAGGCCAGCAGGATGCCCAGGTGCAGGCCGGAAATGGCTAACAGGTGGGAGGTTCCGGTCTGGCGGAAATTCTCCACCACATCATCCGTCAGTTGGCCCCGCAGCCCCAGCAGCAAGGCTTGGGCCAGGGCGGCTTGGGAGGGAGGCAGGGCGGAATCGAGGCTGCGGGCCAGCTTGCGCCGCAGGTCGTAAATCACGGCCCGTAATTGATGTAATTGAGGGATCCGAAAACCCTGCTCTTCGTTCACCGGGGCGGTCATTTTTATATCTGCCCGCTCCCGCAGCCACAGGATGCCGTAGATGCCCAGGCTTTCCAGGTAGGACGGGTAGTCAAACCCGGCAAAGGGTTGGGGTTGTTGCAGCGTTCCGGTCAGTTCCAGCCGGTCGCCGTAGCGGAAATAGGGAGGTTCCCGCTGCTGTACCAGCGACGCCGGGGGATGGGCGTAAACCAGGATTTTGCCGGCCTGTGGTTGCCATTGCCGACTTTCCGGCTGCCGGCTGCCTGGCCCCGGGGCGATGGCCGATAGTTCCAGCCGGAACTTGACGCGGGTAGCGGTGGACTCCGGATCGTTAACGATGCGCCCCTGAAAGGCTGACGGTTGTCCCGATTGGGCTATCAGGGAAGGCGGGGAGGTTTCGGCAAGCTCATAGCGCCACAGTCCGAGCAGGAGCAGGGCTATCAGCAGGGCCGGCCAGGGTGAGATACGTAAGAGACGGCAGATTAAAGCCAGGGTCAGCGCGAATAGAGCCAACAGCAACGCCGGCGTCGGGTCGGCGTCGTACCAGCGGTAGGCCAGGGCCAGACCGCCCAACCAAGCCGCCGCCAACGCGGGCAGCTTCATCTACCCGGCCTTACGGACATAGATAGACAGGATAAGCCAGATGTAAATAGAGAAAATCCCGTATATCCTGTCCATCCATGTATGAATCCGCCCCCGGCTACGGCGAGTTCTCTACCGCTATCAGGCCCTGAAGGCTGTCTAAAATGCCCTGGCCGATGCCGGAGACGGCGGTTATCTCGTCAATGGCGATGAAAGGGCCGTTCTGCTCCCGGTAGGCAATGATGGCCCGGGCGCGGGCCGGCCCGATACCGGGCAGCGTTTCCAGTTGGGGTTGGGTGGCGGCGTTGAGGTCAATCAGCCCGTTCAGGATACCGGGTTCAGTGTCTTTCTCTGCATCTCCTCCGGCGTTGGGCAACTCTCCGGTCATCGGGTTGGCGGTGATGGGCGGGATGGGGGATGATGCGGTCTCTTGAGGCGGGTCAGTGCCGGGGGACTGCTTTTCCGGCGCCGATTCTGCCGATTCTAGCGATTCCGGTGAAGTTACCGTCGTCGTGGACTTGGCGGGTATGAAGTAATAGCCCTCGTCCCGCACCCGCAAGGCCAGGTTGACCGATTCCAAGTCCGCGTCATCGGCGCCACCACCGGCGGCCTGCACCCCGTCCACCAGCCGGTCACCGGGCTTGAGGGTATAAACATCCGGTTTCTGCACCGCGCCGGCGATGTAAACTCGTATTGACGGTTCAGTTGACGTCGCGGCTTTGGGTTGGGATACCGGTTCAATGAGCATTGCCGCCGGACTATTCTCCGTTGCCTGCTGATTGCCGGTTTCCGGTGCGCCGCTGGTAAGTTCCAGGGGCGACCCCTCGCTGTTGCGTAGGTAGAAGAAGAAAACCCCCAGGAGGAGCAGGGCGCACACCAGGCCCAAGGCGGCAATCTGCAATTTTCGGGATGAGGCCATAGTTGCCACAAGTCCGCGTTTACTTGGCATATTCCCCGGAGCAGCGCCCGGAGAGGTTACATAACGAATCTGCGGAATTATACCTTATTTGTCGGATAATGCGAACTTCCGAAAAACATTGGTAACAGTTCAGAGTTGAGGGGATTCCCCAGGGAAAGAAAGCCCGTCGTTCCTGCGCAGGCAGGAACCTCGCTAACCGCAATTCGAGGTTCCTGCCTGCGCAGGAACGACGGACACTTCGACACTGAACAGTTACAAACACGCGTGTTCATTGGTAGATGTACCAAAAGGGTTGCGCCTACGCTTTCTGATAGTATAATCAAAGTAGCATGGCCGATAGAAGACGCCGTATTCAATCGGCCAACGAAAAAGGAGGTACGGAACGATGACTCAAGAGGCGATGCACGCTCAAATGGGAGGAACCACCGGAGGCTCGGAGGAGGTTATCTCGGCAGGAGCAGTCACCTTCGGGCTGGAGTACCGCACCAACGTCGGGGCGATGAACGACGAGGGTATCTGTATCCACGTTTACGGGAATGAGATTGAGGGCAATGACAAGGAGTTGCTGCGCTTCGACTGTTTCCGAATGAACCCCCACTACCACTACCGCAACAAGCCGGCCGATCAGAACGTCCGACTGGAGTTGGACTTTACCGCCGAGGGCGACTCCCTCTCCTGGACGCTGGACAAAATCCGCAACCGGCTGCCCATAATGCTAATCCGGTGCCAGGCCGACGGCATCGCCCGCAGCGTGGACCAGCGGGACGTTAACGCGGCCATGCCCAAAATTATCGCTTGGGCCGAGACCAAGACCCACAACCGGGGGTAGTTGTCCTGGGGGGTGGGGATTTAACCTCGACCATGAGACCAAGAGCTCGTACACCTTCCAGTTGTCCTGGGGGGTGGGGATTTAACACCGGGGCGCAGGGGAACGCGGAGTTTGATTTAACTCTGCGAGTCTCTGCGCCCCTCTGTGTCTCTGTGGTAAACTAGGCGTCTATCCCCAACAACCGACAGCACGGAGGAACTATGCCCCCCAAGCAGTACGCCACCTCTCCGGAGTTGATTCTGGAGCCTACCAAACGCTATTCGGCCACCATCCGCACCAATCACGGCGATATGACCCTGGAACTTTTTGCCGCCGAAGCTCCCCGCACCGTCAACAATTTTGTCTTTCTGGCCCGGGAGGGTTTCTATGAGGCGGGCAGCTTCCACCGGGTCATCAAGGACTTTATGGTTCAGGGCGGCTGTCCCGAGGGCAGCGGCCGGGGCGGCCCGGGCTATCGCTTTCAGGATGAGCCGGTTACCCGTCCTTACGTGAAGGGGACGCTGGCGATGGCTAACGCCGGCCCCAACACCAACGGCAGCCAGTTCTTCATCGTCCACGGCCAGAGCGTGGGCTTGCCCCCTAACTACACCATCTTCGGGATGCTGGTTGACGGCGAAGCTACGCTGGACATCCTCGCCAACTCTGCGGTGACCTCCGGGGGCGGCGGTGAACGCTCCACCCCCACCGAGCGGCTGGAGATACAGAACATCGAAATCAGCGAGCAAGAGATAAGCCCGGCCGGTTAAAGTGGAGCGCAGTAGCCCCCGCTCATCCTGAGCTTGTCGAAGGGCAGACGTATGTAGGGGCGGGTTTCAAACCCGCCCCTACGTATTTCATCACCAAAGGGGCGTCTATTCCAACTTGGCCGTGGGCTTGCGTGCGAAGAGGAACAGGACGCCGCCCAGAAAGTTCAGCCCGGCCAGCAGCAGAAAGGCCATATCGTAGGACCCCTGGTGGTCCCGCATATAGCCGGCCAGCGGCGAGCCAATCAGCAGCAGGACGTTCATCGGCACGGTGGAGAGTCCTAAAATCCGGCCAAAGGAGGTGCGGCCAAAGTATTCGCCCCGGATGGCGGTGGTCAGCGGGTTGCGGCCTCCGAATCCCATACCAAAGAGAACGGCAAACAAGTAGAACATTAACCGGGTGGATGACAGGGTTAATACCACTACTGCTGCTGCCTGAATGGTGGTGAAGATGAACAGGGCGATGTTCTTCGGCCCCCGGTCGCCCACGTAGCCGCCCACCAACTGGAAAATCATCGCCGTCGCCGTATATACCGTAACGATCCACCCCGTCGTCTGCACGTCAAACCCCTTATCCTTCAACAGCAGCCCCAGATGAGTCATAATCGCCAGAATCACCATCGAAGTGAAGACGTGGCCGAAGGAGATGAGCCAGAATGCCGGGGTGCGCAGGGCTTGGGCGGCGGTCAGGTCGCCGGCGTCCTGGGCTGCCGGGCGGCGGACAGAGGCGGGTCTGGGGCGGTCAGCGCGGCCCGTTGGGGCGGTTGCTGGGGTGGTTGTATCAGCCTGGGTTGAAATGGCGGTGTGGGCAGTGGGAGCGGGTTCCGGCGGGTCTCCATCGGGAAGCTGCCCGTAGTCCTGGGGCCGGTTGCGAATCAGCCGGGTTAGGGGAAAGGCGATAACCAGGGTAGTGATGCCCAGAATCAGGACGGTAAGCTGCCAGCCCAGCCTTTGTTGCTCCGGGTTAATGGCCCAGGCGATGGCCGGCACCAGCAGCAAGGCACCCAACCGGCCGCCCACGTTGGCCCAGCCCATAGCCATGGCCCGGCGGCGGGCGAACCAGTTGTTTATCGTGGTCATCAGAGGCAGCCAACTGCCCAATCCCTGACCCAGGGCCAAGACGATGAAGGCCACGTAAAACATCCACAGGTTGCGGACTCCGGCAAAGACCAGAAAGCCGACGCCCAGGACGAGCAATCCGATAAGAATTATCCGGCGGGCGCCCAAGCGGTCGGTCAGGTAGCCCTCCAGCGGGCCCATCAGTCCGCCTTCAATGCGGGTAAAGGTAAGGGCCAGGCCCAGTTGGCCCCGGCTCCAGCCGAATTGGCTTTCGAGGGCGACCGACCAGACGGGCATGGCGTGGTACAAAGGCACGGTGGCGATGGTCATGGTAACGCCGCTCAGGGCCACCAGCCACCACCCATAAAAGACCCCGCGCACCCGCCGGGGGGCAGTAATTACCTGTTCGGCCACTTGTTCGACCAGTCGCAAAATACCGCTCGCCAGGGAAACTTTAAGTTAGGAAGGGGTCGAGCCGTATCACACTGGCCCGCTCCGGCATACAGTTCCCCAGTGTAACACAAGCCGGTGGCGGGGTTGGGGCCGGGTTTTTCGGTTCAGGGCCGGTACAAAGTTGGGACAGTTGACGCTGTTTATACACGAATGTTTATCAAGGGCATTTGCCGGGTAGAACAACCGGCAGAGGCTAATTGGTGGGAGTAGCTGTCCCTGCCGCGGTTTCCACCCATAACCGATAGACCGTCCGCCGGGGCAACCCGGATGAAAGAGTTACGACCGCTACCGCTTCTTTGGCCCTGGCTCCGGCCCGGCGCAGTTCAGCCAATTGTTCCCGCACCGCCTCCGGGTCAGCTTGGGGTGTTTCTCGCACGGCGTCGGGGTCGGCCCCGGCCACCACCAGGACGAACTCGCCCCGGGGCGTGGCGAAATACTCCAGGGCTTGGGATATGCTGCTGCGCCGGACTTCTGCATAGAGCTTGGTCAATTCGCGGCAGACGGCGATTTTCCGGTCGCCCAGGACCGACAGCAAGTCCTCCAGCGCAGCCCGAAGCCGGTGGGGGGCTTCGAAGATCACCAGGGTGTAGGGCAAGGGGGCCAATTCGGCCAGCTTGTCCCGCCGGTCTTTGCGTCGCCGGGGCAGGAAGCCTACAAACAGAAAGGAATCGGCGGGCATCCCGGAAACTGCCAGAGCCGTCGTCACCGCCGAGGCGCCGGGGATAACCTCCACCGCAAATCCAGCCTCGACCACTTTAGCGGTCACCTCGGCGCCGGGGTCGCTGACCGAGGGCATCCCGGCGTCGGTAACCAGGGCCACGTCCCCGGACTCCAGGGCTTGCAGCAGTTCCGGAAGGCGAGCCGGCCAGTTGTGTTCGTGGCAACTGACCAGGGGAACCCGGAGTCCCAGGTGATTGAGCAGATGGCGGGTGACCCGTGTATCTTCGGCGGCGATGAGGCCGACCTGGCCCAGGATTCGGGCGGCCCGGCGGGTAATATCCTCCAGGTTGCCGATAGGGGTGCCAACAACGTAAAAAGTGCCCATAGGGGAAATATATACCTAATGGCGGTGGGGTTCAAACCGGGGTGGTTCGGGCCTTCGCACTTCATTGTGCCCTATGCTATGATTCTATATGCAGGTTATTCGGTTAAAGAGACATAACTCGCCAAGCATTGGCCAGCTCAAAACCTGTGATGAGGAGAGCAATCATGGAGAGCAAGGACTTCCTGCTTCTAGTGGTGGCTGCTGGCAAAGAAAAGCCCCTTACTCCTGTGCAACTTCAGAAATCCCTTTTTCTGATTAGTGAGGCGAATTTGCCAGAAGCTCCCAACCCGATATACGAATTCGAGCCTTATCATTACGGCCCGTTCGATTCTGGCATTTATGCGGATGCCGATATTCTAAAAGAAGAAGGACTGGTTGTCCGTACTCCGTCAGATCAGGGTGCCTGGATAGAAACCGTCATTACCTCTGACGGGTTGTCAAAGGCAACTTCTTTAGAGAAAAGATTGCCGGATGCCACTGCCGACTATATTCGTGAGGTGGTTCACTGGGTGCAATCCCAATCGTTCAGCGGCTTGTTGAGAGCAATTTATAGTGCATATCCACAGTATCGTGAAAACAGTGTTTTTCAAGGTTAGCAGATGACCCTAATTGTTGGTATCAAATGTTCTGATGGAGTTGTTATCGGGGCGGACGGAGCTGCCACGCTTGGAAACGTCTTGGGAGAAGCTACCGTTATACAGCCGGTAAACAAGCTTCAAGTCATACAAAGTCGTATGATAATGGGCGTTTCCGGCCAAGTTGGTCTAAGTCAATTATACTGCGACCGGGTGGAAAGCCTTTGGAAAGATAATAAATTAGGCCGTTCCGTAAGCCTACCGGATGTTCAGAGATTGTTGTATGAATCTATTCGCC
Organism: Dehalococcoidia bacterium; assembly: GCA_965197655.1. Taxonomy (GTDB): domain Bacteria; phylum Chloroflexota; class Dehalococcoidia; order Lucifugimonadales; family UBA3495; genus CATQHB01. Next base: position 238,085 of record OZ240220.1, read on the forward strand.
AAGATGCTCATTTGGCTATCGCCGGAGCTAATGCCTGTGTGCCTTTAATGGGGCCCAATGCTGCTGTATTAGCCCTCACCCACTCACTAATAGCTATCCCGGTGGGTGGACTCAACGGTCGTCCTGAACTTATCCAGTGCAATCACATTGGAATGGCTGAGGCTGCCACCGATGACCTGCCTTATGTCGCAATTGGAAGCGGTCAAGGATTAGCCGACCCTTTTCTGGCGTTTCTCCGGCGCATATTTTGGCCGAATAATACCACGATGAAGCTATCAGATGGTGTTTTTGCTATCGTCTGGACTTTGCAACACGCTATAAGTGTAACTCCAGGGGGTGTATCTGAACCGATCCAAATAGCTGTCCTTGAACGGAAAGGTAATGAACTAGCTTCCAGAATACTTTCACCGGAAGAGCTTCAGGAACACCGGCAGAATGTACTGGAAGCCGAACGCTTTCTGACATCATTCAGAAAAACTCCGCATATCACTAATGAATCTCCCCTTCCCTCTCCTCCCTAAGAAGACTAGCACAGCATAAGGAGACATTTATGCCCAACCTGAACGGAGGCCATCTATTCATCCGCTGCCTGAAACAGGAGGGAGTCAAGCGGGTGTTTACCATCGTCGGCGATACCATTCTGCCCCTGGTGGATGCGGCGGCTGACGAAGGAATCGAGTTTATAGACACTCGCCACGAGGGCGCGGCGATGCACATGGCCGACGGCTACGCCCGCATCACCGGCGAACCGGCCGTGGCGCTGTTCACCGGCGGCCCCGGGTTTGCCAACGCCATCTCCGGCCTGCCCGCCATCTACACCTCGGAAAGCCCGGTTATCTTCGTCGCCGGCTGTGCTGAATTGCCCGAAAAGGGCATGACCACTTTCCAGGAGGTGGACCAGATAGGTATGACCGCTCCGGTGACCAAGGGCTCCTGGCTGATTCACGACCGCAAGCGCATACCGGAGTTTGTGGCTACCGCCTTCCGCACCGCCATGTCGGGACGCCCCGGCCCGGTGCACCTGACCCTGCCCATAGACATCCAGGACCAGCCCATTTCGGAGGAGGAACTGCCGCCCTACCTGCCCCAGGAGTACCGGAACATGGGCCGCGCCCAGGGGGACCCGGCGCTGATCCAACAGGCTGCCGACCTGCTCCGCCAGGCCCAGCGTCCGGTCATCATAGTCGGCAACCCGGCCCGTTACACCGCCAGCCAGGAACAGTTGACCGCCCTGGTGGAAGCCACCGGCATTCCCGCCTTTACGGTGGAGCAGGCCCGGGGCATGATTGACGACGAGCATGACCTCTGTTTTGGCTACGCTGACGGCGCGCTGAACGCAGCAGCCCGGCGTTTCCGGGAGGCTGACGTGGTACTGCTGCTGGGCAAGCGGCTGGACCATCGCTACCGCTATGGGCAGGTTTTCGGCCCGGAGGCCAAGCTGATTCAGGCCGACCCGGCGCCGGCGGAAATCGGACGCAACCGGGGAGTTGCCGTCGGTCTGCTGGGCGACTTGGGAGCCGTCACCGAGCAGTTAACCGCTGCCGCCGGGCAAGGAAGTAAATCCAACATCTCGGCCTGGGTGTCCCAGCTTTCCCAGGACCGGGCGGCGTGGCTGGAGCAGCTGCGGTCCAACGCCACCGGCGAGGAACCGATGCACCCGGTTGATGTGTTTACCGGCATTGAACACCTGATTGACGATGATACCTTCATAGTCCTGGACGGTGGGGACTACGTGCAGTGGGGCCGTTCCTACTTCAGCGCCCGCAAACCGGGCCGGTTCTTGCGCCTGGGGCCCTTGAGCCACCTGGGCGGCGGCATTCCCTACGGGATGGCGGCCAAGCTGGCCCACCCGGAAAGCAAGGTGCTGGTCTTCTGCGGCGACGGTTCCTTCGGCTTTTACCCGATGGAGTACGACACCTGCATCCGCCACAACCTGCCGATAACTACGGTGATGGGGAACGACGCCACTTGGGGGATAGACAAGACCTTCCAGGTGGCCTACTACGGGCGGGCGGTAGGCACCGACCTGCGTTTCATCCGTTACGACCAGGTGGTCGAGGCCATCGGCGGCTACGCGGAATACGTGGAGAAACCGGCGGAGGTGGCCCCGGCGGTGGAGCGGGCCATTAACTCGGGCCGGCCGTCGCTGGTAAACGTAGCGGTACGCTCCGGCGCCAGCCCCTTGGCCCAGGCGATGATAAACCGGAGGACCGGGGGGTAGTTTACCGCCGGGCTTGGCGACCTTGCGTCATTGGTGCGCACACGGGGCTGATCTGCGCGGGCATCCAGAGAATCAGGAGCATCATCATACAACCGAAGCGACTCATAATCAGCCGCAAGGGATTCGATAGCGCCTCGGGCGGTTGTCCAAGCCCTATTTTCCCTGATGATACGATGTTTTCTTTGCCAATCCCATCGTATGACAATGTTGCCTTCGGAGACCTTTGCCACGGCGATATTGACATTTCAGCTGTGGTTGGAGGTATTACCAACGGACGCTGTCGGGCGGATGATACGGTCCATTTAGACCCTGACATCAACTTTGAGGCATATCGGGATCGTCGCTCTCGCCCCGGTTGGGAACAATGGCGCGGGATGCTCGGCCAAGCCGCAGCCGCCGAAAGTCATCTCACGAACCAAGGCGTCGGCAGTGGCGATGTGTTCCTGTTTTTCGGTCTATACCGCCGGGTTGAGCTGACCTCGCGCGGCTGGCGTTTTGTCCCAAGCGCGCCATCCCGCCACGTCCTTTGGGGATGGCTGCAGGTTGAAAGAAAGTATCGGGCCGAAGCTCTGGGGCCAAGAGAGTTGGACGGCGAGCTGGTATGGGCATTCCACCACCCGCACATCTATTACGATTTCGGCCCCGGCAATAATACAGTGTATATGGCGACCAAAGAACTGGACTTGGGCAACGCTGTCCAGCGAGTCCAACGCGCTGGTTGGGGGCTATTCCCCAAGCTCGACTGGCGGCTGACACTCACCGACCCCAACGGCGCCGGGGTGTCTGACTGGTGTCTGCCCAGGTGGTTCTATCCTGATGCCGGCAAATCACCGTTGACCTACCATACCAAGCGCGAAAACTGGCGGCATGACCGCAACCACGCCTATATTCGCAGCGTCGGTCGCGGTCAAGAGTTCGTTTTGGATCTGGCCGGCTACCCCGAGGCAATCGATTGGCTGTCCGGCCTAATCACCGACTTGGGTGAGTAGCAGGCGTGCCAGCCCCTTGTCCCAAGCAATGATCAACCGGAGGACCGGGGGGTAGAGGCGCCCGGAAAGGCAAGTATTGGCGAGATTAGAGCAGGGGAGAGTTTCGAAACCCTCCCCTTTCCCGGTAGGTGCGCAAGCATACCCGCAATGTCTCTACCGCGCCAGGGTAGTCTCCGGCTACCCCGCCCGCACTGTCTCCGGCATACGAGCATCAGTGACGCCAATCATGCTGTCGCGGGTGACCAGTTCGGCCAGTTCCGCCTCGCTCATCTCCTCCGTGCCGGCGGGACGGCGGGGCAGCACCAGGTAGCGCAGGTCGGCGGTGCTGTCCAGCACCCTGACCTCCATGTCGTCGGACAGTTCCAGGCCGAATTCCCGCACCACGCCCCGCGGGTCAACCACGGCGCGGGAGCGATAGGCCAGGCTCTTGTACCAGTCCGGGGGCCGTCCCAGCAAGTTCCGGGGGTAGCAAGAACAGAGGGTGCAGACTACCAGGTGATGCACTACGTCCGTATTTTCCACCACGTCCAGCTTGGGGGTGGTTTCGGGCAGGGAATAGCCTAACTCGGCCAGGGCCGCCTCCGGGTCGGACAGCAGCCGGGCTTTGAACGCTGGGTCGGCCCAGGCACGGGCCACCACCCGGGCGCCGTCGGAGGGGGAACGGGCTTCGATACGGTCCACCATTCCTTGAATCTCGTCAGGGGTGCAGATTCCCTTATCCACCAGCAGAGCTTCGATGGCCTTGGCGCGCCGGGCGTAGTAGCTCAGTTCTTCGTCCGCCGCCATGCCGGAGTGGTCTGCCGGATGGTCGGAATGGTCGTGTCCGGGCTGCTGTTCTTCGTTGGGATTAGCCGGTGAACTGCTCATATCCATCTCCTGGCCGCCCGTTGCTTATTCAAGCCGGGATTAGGCCGGTTCCAGCCAGTGCTGGTAAATATCTACCAGAATCTTGTCGGCAGCCGGCCCCTGGTACTCCGGCCAAACCTGGGACTGGGCAAACTCTATACGGTACAAGGGCTGCGCCGGCCTCCCGGTGCCGCCATAAGCCAGGGATTCTGGGTTGGGGAAGACGCCGCAAAGGGCGGCCACGCGCCCGGTTTGTCCCTGAATGTAGGTTGGGGTGCGAAAATGGCCGGCGGGGGCGTCAACCCGGACCGTTACCAGGTCGCCGGGCTGATATTGGGTAGGGGTGTTAATTTGTTCGTTAACCGGTTCGGTCATTGGGGCCTATCCTTCCAACTCGGCAAACTTGCGGTCCAGTTCTTCCCGGGTGAGGACGCCTTTCTCCAGGAGCAGGATTTCCAGGGCCGCCGTCCAGCGCTCGTAGTAGGTGAGGGATTCGTAAGTTTCGGGTTCCAGGCTTTCGATGGCCCGCCGCATTTCGTCGGTGCGACGCAGGCCCTTCACACTGAGGACGTTGTGCATGGCATCCACCCGCCGCTCCCAGTCGGAGAGGATATGCTCCTCCCGGTTAATCGGCTCCTCGGTGGGCCACCCGCCCCGGTCGTGTACTTGTGGCATTGCATTACCTCCGGCCTCGGCCTGTTGCCGCATATATTAAAGGCAAGCTATCCTGGTGGCAAGGCAGTTATGGCTGGTGACGGTTAAACTTGCCGGTTGCTGAGGCGCAACAGCTCGGCGCGGTACTTTTCGGGGCCTTTGGCGTAAACGTCGATGAAACGGTCTGTTGTCTCAATCACGCTTAACATATCCGGGTTAATCCAGCCGATAACGGCCAGAGTTTCTTGGTGGAGTTGCTCCAGGTTGTTCCAATGCCAAACTGGTTCGTGGTGGGATATTCGGTTGCGTAGGTTGCGAATTCTCCCTAACTGTTGAAATATTCGACTGCGGCTTCGTATTTCTCGTGGCATATACGGGAAAACCTCCCTTAGCAATTGAGGCCAGAGTACTTGTTCGTAACTTCTACGGAAAAGTCCTACCCAAAAGCCGAAGTTAGTTTCCGCTATAATATTCTCAGACTGCAGAGTTTTGTTTTGACGTCTTACCCTGCCCTTCGCGTTCTCCAGGGATCTTATTTCCGGGGCGACCAAAATATGGTCGAACCAATTATCATCGTTGAACTTTCCAGTGGCGCTTTCATTCACACTGTTGCGCAGAGTTATTTCCACTCCTTGTAAAGCTGGATATAAACTCTCGCTTAGCGCGATATTCCAGACGTAATTGGGAAAACCGGTTGGGTCACTATTGGCAGTAGCTTGCGCCCGGTAGGGACTAAAACGAGGGAGGGAAATTGCTTGAAGTAAAGAGTTTGTGAAGGTGTTTTGCATTAAATTCCTTGACGGGTATCGCTAATAGTGGTACTATTGACTCATAAACCTCGGGGTGTCCTCTTACCGCTTTTGCCGGTAATGATCCCGAGGTATCATTTTTTACGGATTTTCCATACTATCATCCGCTGACCGACTGAGTTGACCTCCACCCCACATTTCTGCCACGTCTATCACCCGCATAAACTCTACGTTGGGGAAGCTGCGGATGTGGTTGATTAGCCGTTCCAGCATTAGCAGTCGGCCGGGGCGCCCGATGTATTGGGGGTGCATGGTCAGGTTGAAGGAGCGTCCGTAGCGGTACAGGCCCTCGAACTCCGCCGCCCAAGTACCGAAAACCTCCTCTGGGTTGCGCATCGGCCCCATCCGGTTGGCCGAAGGGGCGTAGACGAAGTTGGGCGCATCGTCCAATACCCAGTGGATTGGCACTTCCACCATTCGCTTTGCGGGGTCGTCCGGGTTCAGCAGGTAGGGGGCGTCGTCACCCATCAAGCTGCTGTCGTAGAGGAAGCCGTGGGATGAAAGTAAGTCCAGGGATACCTCGCTCAACTCCCAACTTGGCGAACGGTAGCCCAGCGGCTCCGTTCCGGTAATGTCGCTTAAAATAGCGATTCCTTGCTCCAGAACCTCTTTTTCCTCGGCGGCGTTCATAGATGCCGGGGGTTCGTGCATATAACCGTGGTGGCCTACCTCGTGGCCTCGGCGCACAATGTCCTTAACCAGGTCAACGTGGGTTTCGGCCACGTAGCCCGGCACATAGAAGCTGCCCTTGATACCGTAGCGGTCCAGCAAGTCCAGGATTCTCGGGGCGGCTACGCTGGGGCCATACTCGGCCATAGACATCAGGCTGGGGAGGTGGGCAAAGTCGGGGTCGCGCCGAATCCAGGAGGACACGCCGTCCACGTCAAAGGTCAGCATTGCCACACATTGGGTATCGCCGGGCCAAATACCGGACATGAGGCGCCTCGCTTTAATTACGAATTAGGAATTACGAATTGAGAAATATCGCTCCAAGTGAATCTACATTCTCGGAGAATCTGCGGCCAACTAGCTGCGAATTACCTGAATCCTAACCGTCCATTCGTAATGACGAATTCATAATTCTCAATTTCCGCCCGCCGGAATCACGTCGAAGCCGGTGTAGGGGCGCAGGACTTCAGGAACCACCACCGAACCATCTGGCTGCTGGTTGTTTTCCAGGATGGCGATAATTACCCGGGGCAGGGCCAGGCCGGAGCCGTTGAGGGTGTGGACAAACTCCGGGCGCGACCCGGCAGCCGGGCGGTAGCGGATGTTGGCCCGCCGCGCCTGAAAGTCGGTGCAGTTGGAGCAGGAACTGGCCTCCAGCCACTCTGCACAGCCGGCCGACCAGATTTCGATGTCGTAGGTCATTGCTGAGGGGAAGGATATATCCCCGGCGCAGAGCTGCAGTACCCGGTAGGCTAGGCCCAGCCGCTGACACACTTCCTCGGCGTCGGACAGTAGCCGGGTCAACTCGGCGTCCGAGGTTTCCGGGGCGACGAACTTGTACATCTCCACCTTGTTGAACTGGTGGACTCGCTTGATGCCGCGGGTGTCCCGACCGGCCGCCGCCTTCTCCCGCCGGAAGCAGGGGGTCTGGGCCACGAAAAAGCGAGGCAGAGAGTCGGGAGGCAGAATTTCATCCCGGTAAATGTTGGTGATGGGGACCTCGGCGGTGGGGATCAGCCACAGGTCATCCTCATCATCGTGGTACAGGTTGTCGGCGAACTTGGGCAGGTTCCCGGAACCTTCCATTATTTCCCGGCGCACCAGGATGGGCAGCATCATTTCGGTGTAGCCGTGTTCCCGGGTATGCAGGTCCAGCATCCAGGCGATGGTTGCCCGCTCCAGCTTGGCCCCGTAGCCGGACATAGTGTAGAAGCGGCTGCCGGACAGCTTGACGCCGCGCTGGAAGTCAATAATCCCCAACTCCTCGGCCAAGTCCCAATGAGGCTTGGCCGGAAAATCGAGGATTGTCGGCTCTCCCCATTGCCGGACTACTATATTTTCTTCCTCGCTCAACCCCGGCGGCACGTCAGGACGGGGCAGGTTGGGCAGCTCCAGCAGGATGTGGTGGATGCGCTCATCCAGGTCTTTGGTTTCCTGTTCGAGGCCGCTGATTTGCTGGCCCACTTCCCGCATTTCCTGGACCACGTCGGCGGGAGCGTCCTGGCCGGAGGCGCGCAACTGCCCGATTTGCCGGCTGGCCTGGTTGCGCCGGGAGCGCAGTTCATCCCCCTGGCTGATAGCGTGGCGGCGCTGGGTATCCAACGCCAGCAGTTCGGCCAAGGAACCCTCCTCACCACGGGAGGCCAGGGCCTGGCGGACGTATTCGGGGTCGCGGCGTATTTGTTCTATGGAAAGCATGGCGGTAAATTCATCCCGTTAATCTTGTTACTGGTTAGTCGATTACCCGGGTTGACCCCCGGGAAAGAGTTTATCGAATAGTTTATTGATGTCAGTCGGTTTGCAAAAATCCCTAATATATAACTTACGTTTGGTTAGAATTGGCTTTTTAGTTTTAGGGTCTATTCCTGGTTCGTCACCCAAGTCAAGATGATCATCGGGACCTTTTCCGAAAAAACGGTACTTTAGATTGACACGCTCACCAACAAATTTATGATTGAGTTTAATGACACAACCGCCCGGTTTCGTGGCAAGTCTAATGTTAACAGCTATCCGGCTGGTACTCTTCAACTGAACATATCGGCGAACACCGCTCACTCCAGCAACAAGTCATAGCCGGAATCGTCAACCTCAGGACGTACTACCGCGACTCTTCTTTGAGGATTCTTAAACCAACCCACCTGGAGAAGTTCGGCAAGAAACAGGTGCTCCAATAGCTTCTCTCTGTAGCTGGAATGTTGGTAGTGCTGTTCTTGGGTCGTCATTCCCCGGCCTTTGGTCTCGTAATTCCTAATTGACCTCATCTGCGGGAACAGCAAAACATCCCTAATGCTGGCCTGCCCAGTCAGCAGCATTACCAACCAGCCCGGCGCGTCAAGAAGATTTTCGCAAGCGAAAATGCGGGGCCAAGTGCTTGGATGCTTCCTTTAGAGAAACGCCGATTATGTCCCACCAGGCATTGTCGTCCGCTTCGTCCGGCTTCCAATGCCCTATGATGAAGGCGCCGTCTGCCGTCTTGTATGAAGGGTTGCTGACCGAGACTCCCAGGGTCAGCGTATCAGTCTCTTCGTCATAACTGGTGCCGGGGTTGCCCTGCCCGGTCTGCTGCGATTGCTTGGTATCCGCCGGGACAAAGTAAGGGCAAACGCTGGCAGATGCAGAAAGAATGGAGAACCCTACAATGTCATGACCGCCGTAAGTTCCTATATCCACTTCAACATTCACTGCATCCCACAAGGTGGCGCCGTCCAGTGCCTTTTGCCCGGTGCTGATGCGTAGAATGTCGTCTTGCGGAAAGTAATCAACTTTCAGTGTCATCCCGTTCCTCTAAATCCCGGTACTTGTCCACAAAGTAGTCCCGGTTGCCCCTGGCCAGGTTGCGGGTTGCGTTTCGGTCAGGAAATGCCGAGAGAATCCTGGTTTCATCCATGGAAACCGCTACTCGCACAACCCGGTCTATACCCGGAACAAAGGCCAAATACACCCTGCTGTCGCGTCCTGTCATAGGGTCGGCGAAGATGCCGCGCATTTGCCAATTGTCAATGACAAATGCTATCCGCCCATTTGTAATCCCCGGCCGTCGGGTCTGTATGGCGTGGTTGCTGAGTGTCCTCTCTTTACCCCTGGCGACAATAGTATAACCTATGTTCAATCGCTCTCCCGACCTACTCGGCGTCAGCCTCACCCCGGTCGTCTCGCCGGGTCCGCATTTGCGGGAACAGCAACACGTCCCTGATGCTGGACTGGCCGGTTAGCAGCATTACCAGCCGGTCAATGCCGATACCCAGGCCGCCGGTGGGGGGCATTCCATATTCCAGGGCGGTCAGGAAATCCTCGTCCAGCCGGTCAACCTCTTCATCCTGGTAGGACTGGCGGATGTCTTCCTGGGCCTCGAACCGGGCGCGTTGCACCGCCGGGTCGTTCAGCTCAGTATAGGAATTGGCGATTTCCATACCGCAGGCGAAGGCCTCAAAACGCTCCACGTAACCGGGCTGCCACTCAGCATAGCCGGGCTGCCCCGGCGCCGGACGGAGCTTGGCCTTGGCCAGAGGAGACATCACCTCGGGATAGTCCAAAATAAAGGTAGGTTGGATCAGGTGGGGTTCGACAAAGGCGGAAAGGAGCTTGTCCAGTACCCGCCCCCGGCTTTCTCTGGTGCCGGCATCAGTTTCCACGCCCCGCTCTATTGCCGCTCGGATTAAGGATGCGTCGTCCGGGTATTGGTCAATGTCAATACCGCTGCGCCGGTGCAGTTCCTCCTTGAAATTAACCCGCTTCCAAGGGGGCGTGAGGTCGATAATGTCCTCCCCGTAGGGTAGCTGCATACTGCCCCGCACTTCTTGGGACACGGTGGAAATCATCGACTCCACCATTTCCATTACGTCGTTATAGTCGGCGTAGGCCTCGTAGCTTTCCAGCAAGGAAAACTCCGGGTTGTGGTCCTGGTCAATGCCCTCGTTGCGGAAAACCCGGCCCAACTCGTAAACCTTGTCAAAGCCGCCCACAATCAGCCGCTTCAGGTAAAGCTCGGTGGCAATACGGAGGTAGAGACGCTGGTTGAGGGCGTTGTGATGGGTGTCAAAGGGCCGGGCGTGGGCGCCGGCGGCCACCGGCACCAGGATAGGCGTGTCCACTTCCAGGAAGCCGCGGCCGTCCAGAAAGCGGCGAATGCCGTTGATTACCCGGCTGCGCTGGGTGAAGGCGGTCATTATCTCCGGGTCGGCAATCAGGTCCAGGTAACGCTGACGGTAGCGGATTTCCACGTCCCGCAGGCCATGAAACTTCTCCGGCAGGGGACGCATCCCCTTGGATAGTAGGGTCACCTGGCGGGCTTCAATGGTGACCTGGCCGGTGCGGGTGCGCAGCATGGGGCCGTCAACGCCGAGGAAGTCGCCCAGGTCCAAGTCTTTGAGCAGGTCGTAGTCATCGCCCAGCACGTTCTGGCGGAGCATTGCCTGGACCGTGCCGGAGCCGTCCCGCAGGTCGAGAAAGGCGGCGCGGCCCATAACTCGCATAGACATAATGCGCCCGGCCAGGGATTGGACTGGGGGATTTGGTTCGACAGGCTCACCAGAAGCGGGTATTACAGCCCCAGCCGCCGATTCCTCCCGCTGCTCGGCGGCCTCAAAGTCGGCGATGGCAGTGGCGGCGTCGGCGGTGCGGCGGAAACGGGGCGGATAGGGGTCAATGCCCCGGTCGCGCAGGCGGTCCAGCTTGGTTTGGCGGCTGCCGAGCAGCCCATCTTCTCTTTCCGGCATAGCTAACAGTTTACCGCTTTACGCACTGGAATTGAACCCCCCGGCCGGCTTTTGGCGCAGCGGGAAACCGGCAGTATGGCCGGTTGTCGCTCTCTATTTTGTCAACTAGAAAACACCGGGAAAATTAACAAAATGGCAAAACACTGTTTACATCGTAGCAATAACCGACCGCCTTGCCGGTCTTAAAATAAGTGCAGTCATTTTGAGGAGGGCGTCATGTTAGCGAAAGGGTTGAGCCTAAAACTGAATGAAGTATCTTTGCGAAGATTTCTGCCATACGTGATTGCCGGCCTACTGGCCGCCGCAATCCTGGTAGGCTGGAACGTGGCATTCGCCCAGGAGATTACGTCCGACGCTGCCAAGCTGGATCAGGGCACCAACTTAATATGGATGGTTGGGGCATTTCTGGTGTTCTTTATGCAGGCCGGTTTCGCCTTTCTCGGAGCGGGCTTAATCCGGTCCAAAAATACGGTCAACTATATGACCAAGAGCTTTATGGACTTTGCCATCGCTTCCCTGTCCTTCTGGGCTTTTGGCTTTGCCCTCATGTGGGGAACCTCGGCGGCGGGCATCGCCGGGACCACTAATTGGTTCTTGACCGACCCCCAGAACGGGCAGGTCTATGTGGACTGGGTATTCCAGATGGTATTCGCCGGTACTGCTGCTACCATCGTGGCCGGTGCGATCGCCGAGCGCACCAAAACCCAGGCCTACTTTGCCTACAGCTTCCTTATCGGCGCCATCATCTACCCCCTCTATGGTCACTGGGTCTGGGGTGGCGGCTGGCTCGGCTCCCTGGAAGCTATTGGCCTTCCGGCGGCGGCGGACTATGCCGGTTCCGGCGTGGTGCACGCGGTAGGCGGCTTTGTGGCCCTGGCCGGCGCAGCGGTGGTCGGCGCCCGGACCGGGAAGTTCAACGCCGATGGTTCGGCCAACGACCTTCGCGGCCACAATGTGCCCTACGTGATAATCGGCACCTTCATTCTGTTCTTTGGCTGGTTCGGTTTTAACATCAACACCGGCGACTCCATCGGGCTTAACGCCATCAACACGCTGTTGGCTGGCGCCACCGGTGCGGTGGTTGCCCTCTACATCCAATTGATTCGCACGGGCAAGACCGACATCCTGATGGCCTGTAACGGCGCCCTGGCCGGCTTGGTCGGTATCACTGCCCCGGTAGCCTTCGTTGTACCCTGGGCCGCCGTGGTTATTGGCGCTATCGCCGCGCCCATCATGATTATCTCGGTGATGGTCATTGAGAAGGTGTTCAAGATTGACGACCCGGTGGGGGCGATTTCGGTCCATGGCACTTGCGGTTTATGGGGTTTGCTGGCGGTTGGTATCTTCGCCAACGGCAATAACGGCACCTCAGGGCTGATAGTCGGAGATGTGACGCAGATAGTAACCCAGCTTATCAGCATGGCCGTGGTACTGGTCTGGGCTTTGGCCACCGGCTTCATCCTGTTCTTCGTGCTGAAGGCCACCATGGGCGTCCGGGTGACCGAGGCGGAGGAAATGGAGGGCGTGGATGTTTCGGAGCACGGCATTGCCGCCTACCCGGAGCTGTCCTGACCCAAATTCCGCCCTGCCTTGCCGGTATATCCGGCGAGAGCGGACGGCGAGCCGGCAAACCGACACAGACCTAACCTGTACCCAACATAGATAATCCGGCTCTTTAGTTGAGCCAAAGGCCGGGGGCGATTCGTCCCCGGTCTTTATTGTGGGCTGGGGAAATCAGCCGTTCCAGGCTCTATTACGTTCCAGGCGCTATTATTTGTCGTCCCCTTTTCTAATCCATTCTGCGGCCTTGCCATGTCATTCTGAGCGGAGCGAAGAATCCCAGATCTTTCGGCAACAACCGCCGCTGGCGCCGGGCAAATAGTCGGTAAATGGGGACTTTGGATTCTTCGGCGCTCCGCTCTCAGAATGACAACCAAAAGACCCGGTTGACCGCCCCAGGGCAATCGCATTATGTTAAGGCTCGCTTTTTGCGTCGTTCCTGCGCAGGCAGGAACCTCGATCCGTCACGGGTTCAGATTCCTGCCTCCGCAGGAATGACGGTCGGTAGGCACTCAATAATTCGATTGCCCGGTTGACCGCCCCAAGGCCTTTGCATTTTCCAACCTGGGCAACCACAAGGGTTGCCCCTACCGAGTAACTTCAACCTGTTGTAGAGGCAACCCTTGTGGTTGCTTGGGACTCCAGACCGTTTTCCTGAACAACCAAAAGACCCGGTTGACCGCCCGCCATTTTATTGACTTTTTACCGTCCTTACTGATAGATTCTTTAGTTAAATCAATCTCAAAGTGAGGTAGCCAGGGATGGCGAGACGCCTGTTCAAGGAACTGGAACGGTCTTACGGATTCGACGAGGTAGCCATTGTACCCGGCGACGTGACCATCAACCCGGAGATGACCTCCACCAAAATGACGATAGGGGAGTGCTCTTTCGATGCGCCAATGATGGCCTCCGCAATGGACGGTACGGTGTCCCCCCGGTTTGCTGCCCTGATGCACGAAATGGGCGGCTTGGGCGTCCTCAACGGCGAGGGTCTCTATTCCCGCTATGACGACCCTTACTCCATCCTGGAAGAGATTACCTCTATGCCCCAGGCGGAGGTTACCCAATACCTGCAACAGGTTTATTCCGAGCCGATTCGGGAAGAACTGATTGGGCAGCGGGTGGAGGAAATAAATAGAAACGGCGCGGTATGCGCCGTTTCCTTTACCCCGCAGAACACCAAGCGAATGGCCCCGGCGGCGGTGGAAGCCGGAGCCGACATCGTGGTAGTGCAATCCACGGTAACCACGGCGCGGCATGAGTCCCGCAGCTACCGGGGTCTGGTTTTCGCCGAATTGATCGAGTCGCTGAAGGTGCCGGTTATCGTTGGCAACTGCGTCAGCTACAACGTGGCCCTGGAGTTGATGGAAACGGGCGTTGACGGCATCCTGGTCGGGGTTGGCCCCGGCGCCGCCTGCACCACCCGCGAGGTTACCGGTGTGGGCGTCCCCCAGGTGAGCGCCACGCTGGAATGCGCTGCCGCCCGGCAGGACTACTTCCACCGCACCGGCCGCTACGTCTCGGTCATCACCGACGGCGGCCTCCGAACCGGCGGCGACGTGTGCAAGGCCCTCGCCAGCGGAGCCGACGGGGTGATGATGGCTACGCCCTTTGCCCAGGCGGAGGAAGCGCCGGGCCGGGGCTACAACTGGGGTATGGCCAATGCCCACGCCGAGCTGCCCCGAGGCACCCGCATCAAGGTGGGCACCAAAGGGTCGCTGAAGCAGATAATGTACGGGCCGACCTCGGTGACCAACGGCACCCAGAACCTGGTCGGCGCTTTGCAGGTGGCGATGGGTATGTGCGGCGCCTACACCATCCGGGACTTTCACCACGCCGACATGGTTATCGCTCCTTCCATCAAGACCGAGGGCAAGTATTTCCAGTTGGCCGAGTAACGCCCTACCCCCCTTTACTCACATTGATAGACGGGATACACAGGATTTGACGGAAAGGAAAAGTCCTGTATATCCTGTCTATTAACGTTTCAATCCCGCCGCAACAGGAGGTCAGCGCAATGGTAGTCCAAACCGGAACCATTCAAATACTGGACCCTCGCCCCGAGGAAATACCGGAGGAGTTGGGAATCAGTTCCGAGATTGCCAGCCTGGAGGGCAAGGTAATCGGACTGTTGGAAAACCGGAAGTACCACGCCGACGCTTTCTTGCAGGAGTTGCAAAGGGTGTTGGAGCAGGACTACGGGGCCAAAAAGGTGGTCTATGCCTCCAAGTTCACCTTCAGTATGCCCTGCGCCGATGAGACGATAGACGCGCTGGTTGAGGAGTGCGACGCCGTAGTTCACGGCATTGCCGATTGAGGTTCCTGCACAGCGTGGGGTCTCCACGACACAGTAGTAACCGAAACCCGGGGTGTTCCTTCGGTCAGCGTTATCACCAGCGCCTTTACCCGGGCGGCCCACGCGCGGGCCAGTTCCCTAGGAATGCCCGGAGTGCGGATTGTGGTGCTGCCCAGCCCCCTGGCCTCCCGCAGCGTAGCCGAGGTACAGCAAATGGCCCACGAATACGCCGAGGAAATTGTGGGGTTGTTGACGAAGGGGTAAGACGCCGGCGAGAGCCCTAACAGGGGCCGGAATAGGGGAATACGACTCCGGCGTCCGGCAGTTCCCAGCTATTGACCGGCCGGGGTCTATTTATCTGTTCCGCAAAGGATCGGGCCCAATTAGCCCAACCAGGTCGAATCAAGTCATGATAACCAGGAGACAGCGACTGTGAATCCCCTAACCATTCAATCCCGCCGGGTTGAAGTATCCGCCTCCTTCGACGCCATCCAGGACTACTATGAGGAACAGGGCTGGACCGATGGGCTGCCGGTGGTGCCGGCTACTGAAGACCTGGTCCGCAAAATGCTGTTGGCCTATGGCGAAGACCCGGCTGCCTCTTTGGGAGTGGTGCAGCCGCGCAATGCCCAGGTCACCCTGGAAAAGGTGGCGATTAACGCGGTGATGGCCGGCTGCCGCCCGGAGCATTTTCCGGTGGTGGTGGCGGCGGTCAAGGCGGCGCTCCAACTCGACTTCAACATCGCCAGCGTACAGGCCACCACCGGCGGCGCCGCCCCGGCCATAATCGTCAACGGGCCAATTGCCAAACAACTGGGTATCAACGGCGATTCCGGCTGTTTCGGCCCCGGCTACCGGGCCAACGCCGTCATTGGCCGGGCATTGCGGCTCTTTGTCCGCAACGTGGCCGGCCTGGTGCCGGGCGAGATGGACAAGGCTACCCTGGCCCTGCCGGCCCGTTATACCTTTTGCTTTGCCGAGAATGAGGAACGCAGCCCCTGGGAACCCCGCCACGTGGAGTTGGGCCTGGACCCGTCGGCCAGCATGGTCACCCTGACCGGCATACGGGGAATGTACACCATAATGGAAAGCACCTCGCCCACCGGAATCCAGGTGCTGCGGACGCTGGTCGGTTCCATCCGCACCATCGGGTTTTCCAACTACTACCAGACCGGAACCGGAGCGCAGATGACCCTGGTACTGTGCCCCGAACACGCGGCGGAGATTCACGCCTCCGGGCTTTCCAAGCAGGACGTGCGGGAGTACGTTTTCCAGAACGCCCGGATGCCGCTCAGCCGCCTCAAGGATATTGCCCACTACGGTAACCGCAACTGGCCCAGTTGGATTGACGAATCGGACCCGGATACGATGGTGCCGATAGTTCGCGCGGTGGATGACGTGGTGGTAGTGGTGGCCGGCGGAGACGGCCGTCATTCCGCCTGGCTGGCCGGCTGGGGCGTAACCCGGGTGGTAACGCAAGAGATAGAGTTGCCCCGCTGATGCTGCCGCCGGAAACCACACCGCTACCACCCTGACGGCCCGATACCGATTAGTGTAACGACTAATGAACTCCGGTCCCGGTAGATAATTTCTACCGGGACTTCTTTCGGCCTAATGCCCGCTCAACCTATATCCCATAGTACCTATATTGAATCTTGATTGGGCCACCGGCATTCCCTGGGAACTATTTCGACTTGGCCTACGTCTTAAACTTATCAAACCCCAGAGGAAGTGAGCAGCCAAGAGTGACGATTCTCTACATATTGTAGACGAAGAACGACTTATTCTCTGCTGATGAATCTGCAATCAATAATGGAGCGTATATATGATGTTCAGGTAGGGCAATACGGCGCTACCCCTGATTGGCGCTTTTATCTGACGGAAAGGAATGAAGCCCCGGAGCAGCGTCCAATGTACTATTCCTAATTGAGAAATAAATTATCGGGGTATAGCATAAAACTATAGACTACCAACAAATTACCTGATATTATATATCAAATACTTAAGGGAGAAACAAATGGTGAATCAACAACTGCTCGCCCCCGATGTTGTAGAAGAGAATATCCCCGTCTGCCGCCACCACTGGGAGATTCAAGCGGCTACCGGGCCGGTTAGTTTCGGCACTTGCCGGCTTTGCGGTAGGGTCAAGGAGTTCAAGAATTACGTCGAGGCATCCCACTGGGGAGACGACAAGGCAGGGGGCAACGTCCGGCCCGAACTGTTCAGTCGGGCAGCTAATCTCCGTGAAGAGTTTGACGAGGAGGAAAATTAAAGGTCTGCCTCGTAGCTCAGTCGCCTGCCCGGTTACTGGAATGCTTCCGGGAACTAGCTGCCGGGTACCAGCTTCCGGGAACTAGCGGAGTTACCGGGTAGAACAGACAGTCAAGACCTCCTTAGTTTGGGTTACCTAAACCCGCCACTGAAGTAATCGGGCCTTCCGGGGGTGGCCCCGGTATCCCTTATTTACGTCTTGGTCTATCCTGCTTTCCCCAACGCCAGCTTTAATCCCTTGCCGGGCCGTGACTGCAACAGCCCAGCAACTTGGGATTGGCCGGTAATTCCGCTTCAATTACCTTGCCTAGTACGCTGCGTTTGTATTATCGTCAACTTTTACATACCTTGACCGCCGATGGGAGGCCAGCCCCCTTTGTTCACACACCTGCACAGCCATACCGAATACAGTATGTTGGATGGCATCAGCCGCATTCCCGACCTGGTATATCAGGTGCGCGATATGGGGATGGAGTCCCTGGCCATCACCGACCACGGCAATCTCTATGGCGTGGTGGACTTCTATTCCGAGTGCAAGGAAGCCGGCATCAAGCCGATTATCGGCTGTGAGGTTTACGTAGCCCACCACAGCCGCCATGACCGCAACGGCGCCGAGCGCAGCCCCTTTCACTTGGTCCTGCTGGCCAAGAACAATACCGGCTACCGGAACCTGATGCAGTTGGTTACCCTCGGCCACGTGGAGGGGTTTCATTACCGCCCCCGAGTTGACTGGGAACTCCTGGAAAAATACCACGAGGGCCTTATTTGCCTGTCCGGTTGCGCCTCGGCGGAAGTTCCCCGTTTGATTGCTGATGGCAACCTGGAGGAGGCCCGTCGGCAAATCGTCCGTTACCGGGAACTGTTCGGCGAGGGTTACTTTCTGGAGTTGCAGCGGCACGAGCACGTAGAACAGTTGCCCGCCATCAACGCCGGGCTTACCGACTTCAGCAAGGAACTGGGCATCCCCATGGTGGTAACCAACGATTCCCATTACGTCCGCCAGGGCGAGTCGCCTTTGCAGGACATCTATATCTGCATCCAGACCAATACCACCGTTCAGGACGAGAAACGCCTTCGGATGGAGGACGATTCTTACTACGTCAAAACCCCGGATGAAATGGCCCAACTATTTTCCGATTACCCCCAGGCTCTGGACAACACCCAACTGATTGCCGATATGTGCCAGGTCGAATTGGGCTTCGGCCAGACTCACCTGCCCAAGTACCCGACGCCCAACGATATGGACGCCGATGAGTATTTGGCCCAGTTGTGCTGGAAGGGCTTCCGGGAACGCTACCCGCGTCCCACCCCGGAGTCGGAGCAGCGGCTCAAGTACGAGTTGGAGGTAATTCGCTATACCCAGTTCGCCAACTATTTCCTGGTGGTGTGGGACATCGTGGATTTCGTGCAGCAGAACCGGATAATGATGGCCGTAAGGGGCAGCGCCGCCGCCAGCGTGGCCCTCTACTGCATGGGCATTACCGACGTGGACCCCCTGGAGTATCGCCTGGTCTTTGAGCGGTTTCTCAACCTGGAACGCAAAGAGATGCCGGACATTGACATGGACTTCCAGGACGACCGGCGGGATGAGGTGCTGCACTACGTCATCGACCGCTACGGCAACGACCGGGTGGCCCAGATAATAACCTTCGGCACGATGGGAGCCAAGGCCGCCTTGCGGGACGTAGGCCGGAGCCTGGGCATGAGCTACGGCGATGTGGACCGGATTGCCCGTATGGTCCCCTTCAAAACCCGCACTCTGAAGGATGCCCTGCGCGTCAACCCGGAGTTCAGCAATACCTATGCGGCAGACGGGGCAGTTCGCAAACTGGTGGATGACGCCCAGGGGCTGGAGGGTATCGTGCATCACGTCAGCACCCATGCTGCCGGGGTGCTGATTGCCGACGAACCCTTGACCCAAACGGTGCCCTTGCAGCGTCCCGCCCGGAGCGACGAGAACAGCCCGGTGTTGATGACCCAGTATTCCATGGACCCGGTAGCCAAGCTGGGCCTGCTGAAAATGGACTTCCTGGGTCTGACCAACCTGACTATCCTGGACCGGGCTACCAAGCTGCTGGATGAAACCCGGGGCATCAAAATCGACCTGGGACGCCTGCCCCTCGATGATAAAGAGACCTTTGAGTTGCTCTCTTCCGGCAAGACCACCGACCTGTTCCAGTTGGAAAGCGCCGGTATGCAGCGGTACATCAAGGAGTTGAAGCCCTCCAACCTGGGGGACATCGCCGCGATGATTGCCCTGTACCGGCCGGGGCCGATGGAGCATATTGACACCTTCATTGACGCCAAGCACGGGCGCGCCCCGATTTCCTACCCCCACCCCAGCCTCAAGGATTTGCTGGACGAGACCTACGGAGTCATTGTTTACCAGGACCAGGTGTTGCTGATTCTGCAGAACTTTGCCGGCTACACCCTGGGCGAGGCGGACACGGTACGCAAGGCGATGGGCAAGAAAATCGCCTCGCTGATGGCCGAGGAGCGGGAGCGGTTTATTGACGGCGCCCAGGGCAAGGGGTTTCAGCGTCAACTGGCAATCCAGGTATTTGACCTGATTGAACCCTTTGCCGGCTACGCCTTTAATAAGGCGCACAGCGTCAGCTACGCCCTCATTTCCTACTGGACGGCCTATTTCAAGGCCCACTATCCCGTGGAATATATGGCCTCGGTGCTTAACTCCCGGCTGGACCACCCGGACAAGATTATCAGTTCGATCAACGAGTGTTCCAAGCTAAGGATTCCGGTGCTGCTCCCCGACATTAACCGTTCCGGCGCATTCTTTACCATCGACAAGGAAAGCGGGCTAACGCCCAGCCTGCGGTTCGGGCTGGCTGCGGTCAAGACGGTGGGCGAAGGGGCGATAAGGCCGCTGTTGGCGGAACGGGATGAAAACGGTCCTTATGAATCCATTGACGACTTCTGCCGCCGCGCCGATGTCAGCGGCTTGAACCGCCGCACTCTGGAGAGTTTGACGAAAGCAGGGGCTTTCGACAGTCTCGGCCCACGCGGCGCCGTTTTTGGCGCCCTGGACCAGATTATGGCTACCGCCCAACTGGAAACCCGCACCCGCAACTCGGGCCAGACCAGCCTGTTCGGCGCGGTGCCCGAAGTCGATGACCCGCAAATGTCCGGCATAAACCTGACCGGCAACGACGTGACCGACGAAGAAAAGGCTAACTGGGAAAAGGAATTGCTGGGCGTATCCCTTTCCTACAACCCCTTGATGGCGCTGGCCTCCATAGATGTTGACGATGCCATTAACTCCCTGGACCAGCTTGATGAGGATATGCAGGGGCTGACCTATTCGGTAATCGGCCATATCTCTTCGATTACCGAGCGGTACACCCGGGAGCAGAAAAAGTTTCTAATCGTCAACTTCGACCTGCTGGGCGGCCCGATTGAGGTAATCGTGTGGCCCGACGTTCTGGAACGCACCGCCGACCTGTGGGGCGATGGCAAATTGTTGCGGACTACCGGCAAGCTGCGGCTACGGGGTGACGGCTACTCGCTGGCCTGCGAACAGGTGTCGGCCTTTGTACCCCCTCCATCTACCAATGGGGAAACCGTCGCGGTCAAAACCGGGAACGCGACCGGAGTGGTAAAGGAGTCCGGCCAACCGCCGGCGGACTATGGTAACAACCCGGCTTCCGCCCCGGAGCCGACTCGGTCGGCGGCGCCAGCGCGGCGCGGCGGCCCCGGCCTCGATAACAGAAACGGCAATAGCGCCAATAACGGCCCCGGCAATGGCGCTACCCGGCAGCGTTCCGGCGGCAATGGCAATGGTGGTAACGGCCCCGGCAATGGCGGCGGCGCCGTTAGCGGTATCGCCACCCGCACTGTGTTCCTCGGCATTGCCGAGTCTGACGACGCGGTGGAGGACGCTCATTTGCTCCGGGAGGTTATCCGGATGTTGCTAGAGTACCCGGGCAAAGACCGGGTCAACCTGGAGATTCATACCGGCGGGCGGCGGGTGGTGATGGAGTTGCCCGTAGTCAGCACCGGATACTGCGAAGAACTGCGAGGTCGGCTGGAGGAATTGCTCGGCGCCAACTCGGTGCTGCTGCAAAGCTCCGACGGGCCGGAGTTGGAAGACGTTCCCTTTTAGGTTCGTTGACTGGAGCTTCACCGGCGAAACCCCGGCCGATATGGCCCCTGTCCTGCTTGCTCGGAAAGGGATACGGAGAAGGTAATATGGAGAAGATGAGGCGCAACTACCCGGAAATTGCTCCGGCTGGCCCCTCTTACAGCCGGGCAGTTCGCAGTGGCAATCAGCTTTATATTTCCGGATGCACCGCCCGGGGAACGGAAGCCCAGGGTCGGCCCCTGATGGAACAACTGCGGGTTACCCTGGACCGTATCAGCCGGATTGTAGCGGCCGAAGGAGGCAGCGCCAGCGACATCGTTAAAATAACTACCTTTGTCACCAGCATTTCCCAATGGCGCGACTCTGCCGACGAGCAGCAGGAAATCTTCGAGCATTACTTTCTGGGAGAGTATCCCGCCAATTCCTTGATAGAAATCAGCGCTTTGGCCGAACCTGGCTTGGACGTGGAAATAGAAGCGATTGTCTTGTTGTAAGTACAGGGTCTTTTCATTCTCCCTCTCCCTTGAGGGAGCGGGCCGGGGTGAGGGGGAAGCCTCTGTCAGCAACAACAATTTTCTACGGGGGAACGCCCTCACCCTAACCCTCTCCCAGAGGGAGAGGGGACTTTCCCAGAGAATGAACAGGACCTGGTTGTAAGTAGCGTTTCCTTTCAATTCGTTTGTAAAAAAATTAGAATACCGAACCAAACTGCCTGAAACGAAACGCCGCCCTTGCCGTAAGGACTATTTCCGGGGTCTTGTTATTCCAGAAAACTGCACAGCGCCCACACCCCACCCGCCATTTCTGCCCCTACCCGTCGTTCGGGAACCCAAAAGCGTTAAGGGTAAGGATTCCTGCTTTCGCCGGAACGACGGCAAAGGCAAGTTTGTCGTCACCTGCGATTGGCGGAAGTTGGCCCTGGGCAATGGCATCAGGATACAAACTATCCGTCGTTCCTGCCTTCGCAGGAACGACGGATAAAGGGAGTTTGCCGCCACTTGCGATTACCCGGAAGTTGGGCCAAAAAGGAATTACGTTAAGCCGCCGGGTATGGTACAATTATAACCTACCCCTTTTGCGCCTGCTTATTTATTGTCGTTATTCTAAAACGGCGTATAACCTTCGCACTGGGAAGCCGGCCCGGTCTATTCCAGTCTAGCAAGAGCCTCTGAGCTATATTTCATCTTCTGCCGGGGTGTAACTTTCACCGGAATGACTGTAGTTGACGACATAAAAAGCCGCCTGGATATTGTGGAAGTAATTTCCGGTTACACTTCCCTGCAACGCTCCGGGCGGAATTTCAAGGCTTGTTGCCCCTTCCACCAGGAAAGGACACCGTCTTTCATAGTGAACCAGGAGCGCCAGTCCTGGCACTGCTTTGGCGCTTGCGCCACCGGCGGCGATGTTTTCGGCTTCACTATGAAGGCGGAGAATCTGGAGTTTCCCGAAGCCTTGCAGCGACTGGCCCAGCAGGCCGGGGTGACCTTGCCCAGCCGGGAGCGGCGGGAGGAGCAGGACGTTGCCTACCGGGTTAACGAAGCGGCCCGGGACTACTTCCAGCAGTACCTGGCATCCTCGTTAGGGGCGGACACCCGTGGTTACATTGAGCGGCGCGGTATCAGCAAGGATAGCGTGGGCAAGTTTCAGTTGGGCCTCAGCCCCCGGGACGGGCAAGGGCTGTTGACCTACCTGCAACGGCATGAATTCAGCCCGGAGCAGGCGGTTCACGCCGGGTTGGCCCACCGGAATCAGGATGGGGGCTACCGGGATGCCTTTCGGGGCCGGCTGATGATTCCCATTCGTAACGGACAGGAAGAGTTGGGCGGTTTTGGCAGCCGCGCACTGGACGATTCCACGCCCAAGTACCTGAATACCGCCCGTACCCCGGTGTTTGACAAGGGCCGGATACTGTACGGCCTCTACCTGGCTAAAGAATCCGCCCGGCAACAGGGCATCGTAATCGTGGAAGGCTACATGGACGCCATAATGGCCCATCAGCACGGATACGATAATGTAGTGGCCTCGATGGGGACGGCCCTGACCGAGCATCAGGTGGCCGAGGTGCGGCGGCTGACCGACCGGGTGACGATGGCCCTGGACGCCGACGTCGCCGGTCAGCAGGCAACCCTCCGTAGCCTGGAATCGTCCTGGCAGGTCTTTCAGCGGCGGGTGGTGGGACGTTCCGGCGGGACTACCCTGCTGCAGCGTCAGGACGACTTGAAGCTGAAGGTGGTGACGCTGCCCGAAGGGAAGGACCCGGATGAGTTTATCCGGCAGTTCCCGGAGCGTTGGCCTGAACTGGTTAACCAGGGTGTGCCGTTGTTCGAGTATCTGTTGCCAGCCGTGTCCGCTCAGGTCGATACGGCCACCCCGCAGGGCAAGGCGCGGATGGTGGAGTTGCTGTTCCCATTTATCGCGGCGATTCAGGAACCGATACAGCAAGACCACTACTTCCAAATGCTGGCCGCACATCTGGGCGTTAGCGAAGAAACGCTGAAGAACAGCACTGCCGGGTTGGCGGCTCAAGCCAAGGCGGCGCGCCCGGCTCCGGGCCAGCGGGCGATGGCCCGGCCCGCTTCCTCCCCGGCACCGGCAGAGGGCGCCGACCCGTCGGCTTTTGCCGCGCCGGACCGGGACCCGTTGGAGGACCATTGCCTGGCCCTGATATTACAATACCCGGACCTGCTGTCGTCGGTGGCGGAGGCTGCCGACCTGTCGGTAGATTGCTTTCGCCGGCCGGAAAACCGGGAGATTTACTCCCACCTGACCCGCGCCTGGGCCGAAGCTCCGGCAGCCCTGATTCCCGACGCTGCGCTGGCGGATACGCTGAAGCGAGGCATCCCCGAAGTGCTGGTGGAACGACTGGACTATTTGGGGCAGAAGAGGTTGCCGCCGATGGAGCCGCGGAACCGGGCCGGCGCCCTGCGGGATGTGGCCGCCCGGCTGGAGGAACGACACCTGAGGGAACTGAAACAGACCGAACAGGCCCGGTTCGCCGATGATGTGGGGGACGCGGGAGGCACAGCGGAACTGACCGAGGAATCGGAGCAGGCCGCTCTGGACATAAACCGCCGGATAAAGGCCAACCAGCAGGCCCGGAACCAACTTACTCAGAAAGCTTTTCGTGGAAGGTGACACTATATGGTAAGACGCAGCAACGTCAGCCGGGAGATCAGCCCCGAAGAAGACTACTTCGAAATCAGCGAGGACGGACAGGATAAAGACAAGTTCCTGGGGATATTCGGCAATGTAGTCAAGGAGGAGGAGGACCTGGTTGAGGGCAACGGTATGGCGGTAAGTACCATCGAGGTGGTCGTGGAACCCCCCGATGACACGGATGACCAATGGGAGGATGGCGTGGTCGTTGAGAAGGTCGCGGACACGCAGGAGGAAGGTCCCGCCGATACCGAAATTGAGGAAGAGGAAAACGAAGAGCCGGACTGGGAAGCCGAGGCCGAGAGCCTGCAAGTTCTGGATGACCCGGTGCGGATGTACCTGCGGGAAATCGGCCGCGTCGGCCTGCTGGCCGCCAAGGATGAACGGGAACTGGCCCGCAAGCTGGAAGGGGAAAAGCATCTCCTCTACTTGAGCAAGGAATTGCTGGGCGAGGAATACTGCCAGACCCTGGAGAGAGAACTGGCCGAGGAAAAGCGTCTGCTCGAACACGGCGCAAAGTCGGGTGGGATAGAGGTTACTCCGCTGCGCAGCCCCGACCTGCTTAGCAAGAAAATCAGGCATGAGCTTAACGAAGTCGGCCGGAACTGGGAGCTGACCGAGGCTCTGTTGCGCCGGCTGGTCAATTCGACCACCCTGATCGATGCTCTGTGCGACTACCTGGAGCTGCCCCGCAATCCCTCCCTGTCGCAGCTTATCAACAATCCTGTCCTGGGAGACGCGATTGATGCCCTGTTGTCCGAGGAGATGCTGGCCAGCCTGTCCGAGACCCTGTACATGGACCGGAGCGAGTTGTACAAGGAGGTCGTTGCCCTGTCGTTGGACCGCTGGATTCTCTCCCCTGACATCGTTAACGTGCTGAAGGACTGCACCCTGCTCCAGCTTGACGCTACCTTCAGCGAAGTCGGCTCGCTGCCGGAACTGGCCCGCTATGAACCCCTGTTTCGCCGCCAGTTCAACCATGTAAAGGCGGAGGGGGAGCGCGCCCAGGCTCATTTGACCGAGGCCAACCTGCGTCTGGTGGTCAGCGTCGCCAAGAAGTACATCGGCCGGGGCATGGCCCTGCTGGATATGATTCAGGAGGGCAATATCGGCCTAATCCGGGCAGTGGAAAAGTTTGACTACCGGAAGGGCTATAAGTTCAGCACTTACGCTACCTGGTGGATTCGCCAGGCCATCACCCGGGCCATCGCCGACCAGGCCCGCACCATCCGCATCCCGGTGCACATGGTGGAGACCATCAACAAGCTGATGCGCCAGCACCGCCGGCTGCTTCAGGAGTATGGCCGGGAGCCGACGCCGGAGGAAATCGGCGCGGCTATGGAAATCGGCCCGGAGAAGGTTGAGGAGATAATGAAAATCTCCCAAGAGCCGGTGTCCCTGGAGACTCCCATCGGCGAGGAAGAGGACTCGCACCTGGGTGACTTCATCGAGGACCGCAACGCCCCTGCCCCGGCGGACGCCGCTTCCTTCCAACTGCTCAAGGAGCAGGTGTCGGAGGTGCTGGGTACGCTGACCGACCGGGAGAGCCGGGTATTGCAGTTGCGCTTTGGCCTGGAGGACGGCCGCAGCCGCACTTTGGAAGAGGTGGGCCGGGAGTTCGGAGTTACCCGCGAGCGCATCCGGCAAATTGAAGCCAAGGCCCTGCGGAAACTGCGTCATCCCACCCGCTCCCGCAAACTGCGGGACTTCCTGGAGTAACCCGTCCGTCGCCATTAGTGTCCTACTTCCGTCGGCCTACCCGGAAGAGAGCGCCCTCTGCCGCCCGGCCTGCCACTGGTCCCGTTAGTGTCCGGGCGCCAGACCGGGCGGTTTCTCTTATCCACTCGCGCCGAAATATGCCACAGGGTTGGTTCAAGATGTCAGCAAACTCGCCAATAGTGGCATTGGGTTTACCTTGTTAGTCTCAAAAATCCGGTGCTATACTCGGCCCAATTAAATGGCGGGGGTGTTTGTGTGGGAGAAAAAGCAATGCCAAAATGCCTTAATTGCAGCGAAGGTCAGCTTGTTCCACTTTCCGATTATGGCGGACAGGGCGCGTCGGTGCACTATAAGGCTTGGGTTTGTATCAATCCGGGCTGCGGGTTTAACATTAAAATCCGCAACGGCGACATTTACCTGAATGAGCCGATAGCTCCCGGTGGTGCAGGCCCTTCAAGGTCCCGTTAGTACGATCTGCGGCTTGAGTCCCGGTGGCTATCCCTCGGTGTTTCTCTCTGGATGATGGGCGGTGGTGCGGCAAGACGGGGAAAATACAGGGAGTCTTGGCTTTCCCGGGTTTACTTGACAGGTTCTCATCAGGCTCTTTTCATTTGATATTTTGGTGAAGCGGTGCGGTGATATGGAAGCTGGTTACGATTATACCTTGCTTGGCGGCCGGCCCCGGTGGAAGACTTGGATTACGCCGGTGCTATTCGCGGTTATTTTGGGCGGAATACTGGTAACAGCCAGCGGCGTGTACTACGGATTTGCGGCCCAAGTTCAAGCCGACCGGTCGGTGGCTGCCGTAGAAGGTTCCGGTGAAGGGTCTCCCGCAGTGGATGGCCCTGGTAGGCCGGACCAGTCGGCCAACCGCGGAGTTGGCGGTAACGCTGGCCGAGTCGCTCCTGCTTCGGATGCGGCCATTGCCGGTCAGCAGCTATATCCGGCGGGACTGTCCGAAGTGGACTATTGGGTCAATCCTTTGGCCCAGGAACCATAGCCATAAGTTTGCTTGAAGCGGCCGTCGTGTCGGTGGCGAGTTCAACTCGGTTGCCCGGAGGCCGGGGACAATCAATGTCCCCGGCCTTTTTAACGGGGTCGGTTAAATCTCCCTCTAGGGAGAGGGCTGGGGTGAGGACAGGGCAATCGCGTCTTAACCCGTCATTCCGGCGAAAGCCGGGATCCAGAGTGCCTCGCCACATAGAACGTTGACCTACTCCGGGCATTTCCTGGATTCTGGCCTGCGCCGGAATGACGATGCCCCAAGTGTCCCAAATTAAGACGCGATTGCCCTGGGGGTGAGGGGGAATCCTTGAGCGATGGTTATGGTGAGGGTTAGCTGATGGTGGACTCTTTGGCGGCTTGATTCTTGGAGCGGATGTTGAGCTTATGGATGCGCCGGCCCAAGACCGATGCAATCTCAATGTGTAGTTGGTCGGTCTCCACAACGTCCCCGATGCGGGGCATTCGACCCAGGGCCATATAAACGTAGCCGCCCACGGTGTCCACGTCCGGGTTGTCCAGCTTGATGGCGAACATATCCTCGATTACGTCGTTGGTCACCCCGGCGCTCACCAGCACCGACCCGTCTGGTTGCTGCGCTACTTCGGGTTCTTCTCCCTTGGAAAACTCGTCCTCAATCTCCCCGACAATCTCCTCCAGCAAGTCTTCCATAGTAATCAGGCCTTCCGTTCCGCCGTATTCGTCCACCACAATTGCCATCTGCACCGCCCGTTGCTGGAACTCTTGTAACAGGTCGTCAAGCCGCTTGGTTTCCGGGATAAAGTAGGCCGGGCGCAGCAAGTCACGGAGGGTGAATCGGGACCAGTCTTGCCGGGAAAGTAACTGCATCAAGTCAAGGGAGTGGATAATGCCGACGATATGGTCGATGGACTCTTCATAAACCGGGATGCGGGTGTGGCCGCTCTTGATGATGGGGCCGGTGGCTTGCTGCAAGTGCGTGTTAATATCCAGGGCGATCATATCCAGTCGGGGCGCCATCACCTCCCGGGCGGTAGAGTTGTCAAGTCGGATGATGGACCGCAGCATCTCCCGGTCGTGCCAGTCCATGCCGACCAGTTCTTCCTCGGTGATGTCCAAGGCATCCGGGGCTAAGTCGCCGCCGGGTTCGGCCCCATTACTGCCGGGATTCAGACCGGCGCCGCTATTCCGGGTACGCCGGTTGCCCCGGCGCAGCAAGGCCAGAGCGGGACGGGAGTAGCGGGCGGCCAGGGCCGGCCGGCGTTGGGCAACCAGGGCGGCCAGGCGGTGGATAAGAGTCAGCAAAACCAGCAGGGACAACGCCATTATGGCGACCAGCCCCCAATTTAGGCCCAAGTTGAGTTGGACCAAGTAGAAGCCGCAGATGGAGCTGGCTATGGCGCAGGCGTATAAGAAAGGAGACAGGAAGAACCACGCCCGTTGGACCGGCGAGGTATCCCGCAAAATGCCGCCCCCGTTTGCCCCTGAGTGTTCGGCCAGGCTCAGGTAGGAAAAGAGGACCAGGAACCCGATAAGTATTAATAATGGCGGTAAACTATCAGTATCCAATGGTCAATCAGTTTGTACCGATTTGATCTGTTTGGGGTTTCCTGGGACGTATTCTAGCAGGAACTCCGACCGCAAGTAAACCCTGAGGAACGTCTTTGGTTACCACCGACCCGGCCCCGGTGGCCGCATCCGCTGCCACGGTCACCGGCGCCACGAGCATTGTATCACACCCGATAAATGCCCCGGAGCCGATGGTGGTGCGGTGTTTGTCCCGTCCGTCGTAGTTGCAGGTGATGGCGCCGGCGCCGATGTTGACGTTGGCTCCGATGGCGGCGTCACCCAGGTAGCTGAAATGGCCGGCCAGCGTCCCGGCTCCCAGCCGGCTTTCCTTAACCTCCACGAAGTTCCCGATGTGGACTCCCCGCTCCAGGTGGGCGGCGGGGCGCAAGTGGCTGAAAGGGCCGATGTCAACTTCGTCTTCCAGGGTGGATTCCTCCACCATTGAGGCGATAACGCGGCAGCGGTGGCCCACCCGGGAATTCTGGATTACCGAATTGGGGCCAATCTCGCAATCCTCGCCGATTACAGCGCGGCCCAGCAGCATAGTATTGGGCCGGATTACCGTGTCCTGACCGATTGCAACAGCGGCGTCAATGAACACGGAGGCCGGGTCCTGAATAGTCACCCCGGCCCGCATCCACCCCTCGCAAATCTGCCAGCGCTTGATGGCTTCTACTTGGGCCAGTTGGACCCGGTCGTTGACCCCAAAGATTTCCTCCGGCATTTCGCTGGGCAGGGCGTCAATGCGACTCCCCGCGGCGGTTCCCATTCCTACCAGTGCGGTGAGGTGCTTTTCGCCGTTGGGACTTGGGTAAACATAGGCCAGAGAGCCGTCCAGCCAGGAGCGGTTAAAGCAGTAAACGCCGGCGTTGACCTCGGCGGGGGCAAACTTGTCCCCTTCCCACTCCGACGCCTCCACCAGGCCGGCAACTTCTCCAGCTTCATCTCGGACTACCCGCCCCAGGTCCGGGGCCAGCATCCCGGCGGCGGTAAGCATGGTCATATCGTTGTCTTGGGCCAGGTGTCGCTCAACCAACTGGCGCACCGATTCGGGCCGGATTAGCGGCGAGTCGCTGCCCAGCATAACCAGGTGTTCAACATCCTCCGGGAGGGCGGCAACGGCCATGGCGGCGGCGTCCCCAGTGCCTTGAGGAGTGGGCTGAATTACATAATCTACGTCGTCGCCCAGCAGGTCGTGTATAAGCCCGGCATTGACCGGCGACACCACCAGCAAGATGCGCCCAATGCCCAGTTCTTGCAGCAGCTCTACCGGGTAGCGAATAAGCTCCTTGCCGCAAACCTGGTGCAACGGCTTGGGTTTTCGGGACACCATTCGCTGTCCCTGCCCGGCGGCCAACACAACTCCAGCCCACTGCTCCATAGCTACACCTCAATTACTGCTACTTTACATGGAGGAACAGGATATACAGATAATCTATTTTTCCGCAACCGGTGTATTTGGCCCATCCATGTTTGAATGTTTGGTTTGAATGTTTGAATCCGGTGCCCCAAGTTTGACAACCCCATTGGCTGGGGGCAAAATGGGGTTGATTCCCCGATTCGCTTTGGCTGGCTTCTACCCGTATTTTACCACCATTCCCCCAGTGCAGTTCAGGCCTATTGCAGTTCAGGAGGTGTTCTATGGCTGACCTTACCGATGTTGAGATTCTGGCCCTGGCCCGGGCCGCCGGCGTAACCATCCCGCCGGAACTGGTGGCCGAGGTTGGCTACAGCCTCAATGGCCTGCTGGAGGCGTTGGACAAGGTGGACCTGCCCGGCCTGGAAGAAATTGAGCCGCTCCCGATTATTCTGCCCCAGACCCCCGGCAACTTGTCCTGAGGAGGCCGGTAATATGAACAAGTCAGAAATACCCTTTCTCTCCGCCACCCAATTGGCTGACCTTATTAAATCAAGGGAAGTCTCCCCGGTGGAGGCGGTCGAGGCTTACCTGGACCGGATCGCCGAGGTTGACGGCCAACTCAATTCCTATATCACCGTTTGCCGGGAAGAGGCATTGGCCGCTGCGCAGGAGGCGGAAAGTGAAATAGCTGGCGGCAACTACCGGGGGCCGCTGCACGGCATCCCGGTGGCGGTCAAGGACCAGCTAAACACCCGGGGCATCCGCACCACCGGCGGCTCTTCCATCCTGGCCGACAACGTCCCCGATGCGGACGCCACGGTTGTCGCCAAGCTGAAGGACGCCGGTTCCGTCCTGCTGGGCAAGCTGAACATGAGCGAGTTCGCCAGCGGGGACGCCTTCCACCACCCCTACGGCCGCCCGCGCAACCCCTGGGATCTAACCCGCAACCCCGGCACTTCCAGCAGCGGCTCCGGGGCCGCCACCGCCGCCGGGCTGTGCGCTACCTCTATCGGCGAGGACACCGGGGGCTCGATTCGAGGCCCGGCCACCTTTTGCGGCCTGGTGGGTATTCGGCCCACCTGGGGGCGGGTCAGCCGCTACGGTATGCAGGGAGCAGCCTGGTCAATGGATACCGCCGGCCCCATATCCCGCACCGTCGAGGACTGTGCCATAACCCTGGAAGCCATCTCCGGCCACGACCCCAATGACCCCTATACTTGGGACGTGCCGGTGCCTGACTACCGGGCTGGGCTGACCGGCGACATACGCGGCTTGAAGGTCGGGGTGGTCAGGGAGCGGGTTTACAGCGACGTAGTAGATTCTGAGGTTGGTGAAGCGGTAATCCGGGCCATTGCCCGCCTGGGTGAGTTGGGCGCCGACATAGAGGAGTTATCCCTGCCCCTGATGCTGCACTCCGCAGCCATTTCCAGCGCCATTATAATGGTGGACTCGGCGGCCCTGCACCGGGAAACTCTGGCCGGACGCCTGTCCGAGTATGACCACAACAACCAGGTGCGGCTGTTGGCGGGCAGCATTATGCCGGCCCAGACCTACCACCGGGTCCTGCGGCTGCGCCACGCGGTACGGCAGGAAATACTGGATGCCCTTTCCAGGGTGGACGTGCTGGTAATGCCCACATCGTCCATACCGGCGTCGCTAATCCCGGAGCAGGCGGGAATCGGCAGCAAGCAGGAGGTGGTTGACGGCTACGCCGGGCGGCGCAGTTTTACCAGCCCCTACAACCTGGCTGGCGTCCCGGCCCTGTCCGTCCCCTGTGGCTTCACCGCTGGCGACCAACCCCTGCCCATCGGCCTGCAAATAGCCGGCCGGCCCTTTGATGAGGGAACGGTGCTGAATGCCGCCTACGCCTACGAGCAGGCTAATGAGTGGTATTTGCGGAGGCCGGAGGTTTAGGGGGGGCGTGGGAGTATAATAAACGGATAGCGCCGCTTGATAAGGAGTTTTCCATGCCAGCGAAAGATTACACCATCTACAGGATCGGTGAATTGGGGAAGGAAATCTACCGAGAGCAAATAAAGCACCTGGTGGAACCCCGGGAAAACGGGAAGTTTATCGTAATCGACATCGAGAGCGGCGACTATGAGATAGACGGGGAACATCTGACTGCTTCCCGGCGTCTGTGGGAGCGGCGGCCTGATTCGGTCAGGTACGCCAGCAGGGTTGGCAATCTCGCTGCCTACCACATAGGTTGGGATGCACCCTCTCCCGAAGAAGCGAAATTCACCGTTCCAGATCAGAAATACACCACCGAGGGGATATGTGCCAGGGGGGTGCAAATCTATCAGGAACAAATCAAGCCCCTGGTGGAACCTTGGGAAAACGGCAAGTTCATCGCCATCGACATTGAAAGCGGCGACTACGAGATAGCCGAAAAGATGCTTATTGCTTCCCATCGGTTGCGAGACCGGTTGCCTGACGCCATAAGGTTCGGGGGCAGAGTAGGCTACCCCTCTGCCTACCGGATTGGCTGGAGGGGGCGGGACGTCCGTGCTTAGTGGTAGAGTGGACTTCAATCTGGAAGCTGTAGTCCCTATTGAAGTGGTTGGCAGGAATGGGCAACATTACTCCACCGAAGCTGTCCTGGATACTGGTTTTGATGGATATCTTTCTCTCCCGGCGTATATAATTCAGCGGTTGATGCTGGAACTGGAGCCACCGGTTATAGTTACCTTGGCGGACGGGCAGCAGGTGGGATGGCGGGCTTGGGATGGACAAGTACTCTGGCATGGGCACGTCCGCAACATCCTGATTTTGGAATCCGACGAAACTCCATTGCTGGGTATGGAATTGCTTGAAGGCAGCCAGCTAACCATCCAAGTCCGAATTGGCGGCAATGTGCTGATTGAAGAATTGGGTGGCCCCAACTAACTCCCATAACTTAATCCGTTACCCAAATCCAAAACCGGAGGTGAACCCACCATGAAACTGTTCAGACTATCCCGCATTGACCAGGTGCCCATCGCTACGGCCACGCCTATTGAGGGCTGGACCGGGGGCGAAGTCAGCCGGACCCGTCAGCCCTTGCTGGGGGAGGGCGACAGCGAGTTCTTCAGCAGCAGTGTGGTTAACTTTGGCAAGGGCGCGACTACCGGCTGGCACCGCCACGCCACCGACCAGCTTCTGGTAATCACCAGCGGCAACGGCATCGTGGCTAACGAGGAAGAGTCCCACGAGGTAGGCGTTGGCGACGTAGTGCAGGTGCTGGCCGGGGAGAATCATTGGCACGGGGCCACCGCCGACTCTATTATGGGCCACATCACTATCACCGGCGTAACCGGCTAACAACCCGCCTTTCACACAGAGACGCAGAGAACACGGAGACTAACGGAGACCCTCGAACATGACCCGCTCACCCTGAGCCTGTCGAAGGGTGCGTCTCTGTGTGAAACTGTCTTATCCTGGGAGGGATTACGATGCCCCAACCTTACGAACTATCGGCAATCGAAGCCGCCGGGCTGATCCGCCGACAGGAGTTATCCCCGGTGGATTTGATGCAGTCGCTGCTGGACCGGATTGACGCCCTGGAGCCGGCGCTCAAGGCGTGGGTCTGGCTGGACCGGGACGCGGCTCTGGCTGAGGCGAAGGCACGGGAGGAGGAGGTTGCTTCCAGCCCAGATTCAGGGACGTCGTTGGGGCTGCTGCACGGCATACCCGTTGGCGTCAAGGACATCTACTATACCGCCGGCATCCCCACCACCGCCTGCTCCCGGGTCTATGCCGACTTTGTGCCGGAGTACGACGCAACGACGGTTGCCCTGCTGAAACGGGCCGGGGCCATAATGCTGGGCAAGACGGTAACCACCGAGTTTGCCTGTATGGACCCGTCGCCGACGGTCAATCCCTGGAACCCGGCTCACACTCCCGGTGGCTCTAGCAGCGGCTCAGCGGTGGCGGTGGCCTCGCAAATGTGTCCGGCGGCCCTGGGGTCTCAGACCGTTGGCTCGGTGCTGCGGCCGGCCTCCTACAACGGGGTGGTGGGGTTCAAGCCCAGCTACGGGCGGGTGAGCCGCTACGGGGTCATTCCGGTAAGCTGGTCGCTGGACACGATGGGCTGGATGTCGCGCACTGTGGCCGACACCGCCTTGTTGTTGCAGGTGATGGCCGGCCCGGACGCCAATGACCCGGTGGCGCCGGCCCGGGACGTTCCCGATTACTCAACGGCTTTGGCGTCGCCGCAGGCGCCCCGGATTGGCCTGCTCCGGCAGTTCTTCTACGACCACGCCGACGCTGAAACCCGGCAGCATACCGACGCAGTGGTGGAACAGCTGGCCCAGGCTGGCGCGGTGGTGGAGGAACTGGCTTTGCCGCCGAGTATGGACACGGCGATTGAGGACCAGCGAGTCATTATGGCGGTGGAAGGGTCCTCCTTCCACGAACCGATGTACCGCCGCCAGGCAGAGGACTATCAGCCGGGGATTCGTGAGATGATTCAGCGAGGGTTGGACACCGACGCCGTTACCTACTCCCGCGCCCTGGAGCGGCGGCAGCAGTTTATCACCGATATGAGACTGCTGGCGGAGCGGGTGGACATTCTACTCACCCCATCCACGCCCACGCCGTCCCTGCCCGACCGGACCAACACCGGCAATACTTTGTTCCAGGGGCCGTGGACCTCCTGCGGGCTGCCGGCGATAACCCTTCCCTCCGGGTTGGCCGGCTCCGGGCTGCCCTTGGGGATCCAGTTGGTTGGCGCTTACTTTGGGGAGGACCGTCTGCTGGCGGCGGCCCGGTGGTGTGAGGCGGAGCTGAACCTGCAACTGGCTCCTCCGGTGTAAGGACTAGCCAATGGGGAAGCAGGTAAAAGGATGTCTGGTGTACCCTGTTTGGATAAATTATTAAATTGGGGGAAAACCGCTTGACAAGCGGTAAGCCGCTGACTATACTAACCAAACGTCACCTTTCAAGGGTGGCAGCCAAAGGCACCTTAACAGTTGAATAGTAGAAGGAAGTAAGGTTTTTCTATAAAGAGAGTTTGATCCTGGCTCAGGGTGAACGCTGGCGGCGCGCCTAATGCATGCAAGTCGAGCGTGCCAGTGGCTTCGGCCACAACGGAAAGCGGCAGACGGCTGAGTAACGCGTGAGTAACTTGTCCTTTGGTGGGGTATAGCCCCGAGAAATTGGGGATAATCCCGCATAAGACCCTCAAGCTCTGGTTTGGGGGTGAAAGCCTTCGGGCGCCAGAGGAGAGGCTCGCGTCCTATCAGGTAGTTGGTGAGGTAATGGCTCACCAAGCCGATGACGGGTAGCTGGTCTGAGAGGATGACCAGCCAGAGGGGGACTGAGACACGGCCCCCACTCCTACGGGAGGCAGCAGCAGGGAATCTTGGGCAATGGGCGAAAGCCTGACCCAGCGACGTCGCGTGGGGGATGAAGGCCTTCGGGTTGTAAACCCCTTTTCCCAAGGAAGAGAAAGGACGGTACTTGGGGAATAAGCCCCGGCTAACTACGTGCCAGCAGCCGCGGTAATACGTAGGGGGCAAGCGTTACCCGGAATTACTGGGCGTAAAGAGCGCGTAGGCGGCTAGGTAAGTCTCTTGTGAAAGCTCCCGGCTTAACTGGGAGAGGTCAAGAGATACTACCTGGCTAGAGGGCAGTAGAGGAAAGCGGAATTCCCGGTGTAGCGGTGAAATGCGTAGATATCGGGAGGAACACCAGTGGCGAAGGCGGCTTTCTGGGCTGTGCCTGACGCTGAGGCGCGAGAGCGTGGGGAGCAAACAGGATTAGATACCCTGGTAGTCCACGCCCTAAACGATGGATGCTAGGTATGGGGGGTATCGACCCCTCCCGTGCCGAAGCTAACGCGATAAGCATCCCGCCTGGGGACTACGGCCGCAAGGCTAAAACTCAAAGGAATTGACGGGGGCCCGCACAAGCGGTGGAGCGTGTGGTTTAATTCGATGCTAAGCGAAGAACCTTACCAGGGCTTGACATGTTGGTAGTAGAAACCCGAAAGGGCAACGATCTCGGGGTAACTCGGGAAGCCTCCACAGGTGCTGCATGGCTGTCGTCAGCTCGTGCCGTGAGGTGTTGGGTTAAGTCCCGCAACGAGCGCAACCCTCGTCGCTAGTTACACTCTCTAGCGAGACAGCCTCCCACAAGGAGGAGGAAGGTGAGGATGACGTCAAGTCAGCATGGCCCTTATGCCCTGGGCTACACACACGCTACAATGGCCGGTACAATGGGCTGCGAAGGCGCGAGCCGGAGCCAATCCCACCAAAGCCGGCCCCAGTTGGGATTGCAGGCTGCAACCCGCCTGCATGAACGTGGAATCGCTAGTAACCGCAGGTCAGCACACTGCGGTGAATACGTTCCCGGGCCTTGTACACACCGCCCGTCACGTCATGGAAGCCGAGAACGATTGAAGTCGCTGAGCTAACCCGTAAGGGAGGCAGGCGCCGAGGTCGGGTTTGGTAACTGGGACGAAGTCGTAACAAGGTAGCTGTACCGGAAGGTGCGGCTGGATCACCTCCTTTCTAGGGAGTATTAACCCCTCCGGTTGTCCGAAATCTCCGGGTTCCGGATGGCGGTTGGGGCCACCTCCTAGGTCGTTCGGTGAGTGTTCCGCTTCTCCGAGTCTGTTGGTTGAGCATAGCTCCCCGGCTCAGAGTAACGGTCCCCTGAGAAAACTCACCGCATCCCGGCTCACACGGGTGAGCCACCTCTTACACTGAACTTCTCTTCCTTCTACTGTTCAGATGTTAAGGTGTTGAATAAAGAAAGCCGAGCCTGAATTGAAGGCTCGGTTTTCTTTATTATAATTTGTGCCTTAATTAAGCCTTGAGGCGACCAGAATGCCCGACAATGAGGACCTGTACGAGATTCTGCAAGTTCACCCGTTGGCGCTGCCGGAAGTGATCCAGGCAGCCTACCGGCGTCTGGCTCAACTCTACCACCCGGACGCGAACCCAGCTCTGGAATCCACCGAGTTGATGTCCCGGCTAAACCGTGCCTATGAAGTGTTGAGCGACCCGGAAAAGCGGGCGGCCTATGACCTGGAGCGTAATTTGCCGGCGGCCAGCCCCGATGCGGCTCCGGCCCAAACTGAGGAACCGGAAACCCGTCCCGTCCGGCGTTCCCGCAGCCAGGCGCCCGACTACTTTACTAGCGGTTCTACCAAAGCCCAGGTCAGCCGGGTGCAGGGGGCGCCGGATAGCACCTATTCCGATGATATGCATGAGGGAGAGCGTTGGTTTTATCCGACGGGTTCCGAAGGCCGGGGCAATATCGTCGTTTTTGACCGCAGGGGCCGGGTTGAAGGCTGGTTTAGCAGTGGCGGCTTGAAGGTGAAACTGGAGCCAGGCCCCAGCTCTACTACGGCCCACCTCTTTACCATCGGTTCCCATAAGGATGACTTGGCCCGCCTGCAGGGAACCCCCGATAGCATCATTGTTCCATCTCGCTATACACGGGCCGAGATTCAACGTCAAAGGCAGGATGCCAGAGAATCCAGGACGCTTATGCGAGAGGTTGCCAAAACTCTGGGTGAGAGGTATGAACCGGAACCGGAGGTGAATGACAGTTTCGACTATGACGCCGACCGGGAGACCTGGCACTACCCGGGCGGCGAAGTGGAATTCTCAGTGGCCACCGGGCGGGTGACGGGGTGGTGGGATGATGGTGGTGCTTTCAAGGTGGAGCGTAAGCCGGAGGTAATTGACCGAGGCTGGGACGGCTCCGACTTCTTCACCCTGGGATCCACTATGGCAGAAGTGAGAAAGGCTCAAGGCAGGCCGACCAGCACAATTCCCCTTAACAACGAACGATGGAGATACAGTGACATTTTGGAATATGTCGAGTTTGATTGACAATCAAAAAGGGTACGAAGTTGGAATAATTACTATGGCAATCTAAAGACTGAAGTCCTGCCCGGTCCATTCGCTTCCCAGGAGCCGGAATTTTCGTTAGGCTCCCACAGGGACCACGTGCTTCAATTACAGGGAACCCCCAGGTCAATAAAAATCAGTCAACATTTCGACGATGAAGTGTGGGAGTATTCTGGCGGCAGGGTCGCCTTTTCTTCTTCTACTAACCGGGTTATCGGCTGGGAGAACCGGGAAGGGCTGCTGAGGGTACAGGGCATACGTCCCAAGGATGCGCCCTCCAAGACACGCCGAGATCGGAGGGCCGAGGAGAAGCAGGCGTATGAAAAATCAGCGAATCGGTTTGGGTGGGGATGTGTGTGGGTGATAATTGGTGGGATAGCTGTCATTGTCATACTGAGCATGATTATAGATTAAAGTGCTGTCCCAGAAACTATCCTTCAACATCGGCACGAAGCCCTGTAGAGAAGGCGGATGCCTATCAACAGTCGGGTCTCTTGCAGGCTCAAGAAGTGGCCCGTCACCTATCCAATTGGAGTCCAAGAGCTATTCTGAGGCGGGAAAAGGAACTTTTGCAATGGGCGGCCAAAGAGTGGTCCGATTCTGGATAAGTTCCGAAGCGCAGTTTGCGATTCTTTCATTCTTTCCCCAGGGCAATCGCGCCTTAAACCAATGTCATAAGGCGCCAACAACAAAGCCGGACCTTGCGGCCCGGCTTTGTTGTTAGCGCCTCCAGGGGGTATAATCCCTCCATACTGCCAAAGCAGGGTCCATCATGCCCGCAAACATAGAAGACATAGCCTACGAGTTTGGAATTACCGAAGAGGAACTCACCACGGAAGCGCTTCGGCTGTTTCTAAAGGAACATATGCGTCAGTTGGAAACGGAATTACAGGCCTGTTATGCCAAGGCTGGCGTAGATTCTTTGCAAGGAATGGAAAAGTTGCTCCGGCAAGGGGAGATTAATGGGGAGGATTTTCGAGAGGTTCGTGATTTGACTGATCGTGCCCATCGCATCGGGATGTTGCTGGAAGATTTACTGGTGGCGACCAAAGTTCCGCCAACCCTCAATCAGGTTAGACAGATTCTCAAGGCCAAGACCCCTGCTTTGGCAGAAACCTACGGAGTTAAAGTCATAGGAATCTATGGCCCCTACGCTGCTGGCAAACCCCGGCCTTATGACCATGTAGGCCTTTTAGTGGAGCTTCAAAAACCAATGGGCCTGGAGTTTTTTGGGCTGGAGAGGGAGTTGAGCCGGATCCTGGGGGCGCCGGTCCGACTGTCCACCAAGAATGTGGAATGGCCCGGAAGCGCAGAGAGAATTATGAGCGAGCTAGTTCCCCTTTGACAGAGCAATATGTTTACCCGGATTACTTGGGCGATATTGTAAATACAGCCGAGAAGGCTATGGAATTCGCGACTGGTATGGACTTCACGGAATTCCTCAGCGATGATAAAACAAAGTTTGCCGTTATAAGGTGTTTGGAAATCATCGGTGAAGCCACGCGCCAGACGTCGTCTGACACCCTGAGTGGATACCCCCAAATACCTTGGCGCAAAATCGTGGATACGCGGAATAACCTAATCCACAACTATCGAAACGTAGATATGGAAATAGTGTGGGATATCTTACACCGGGATTTGCCGCATCTTCTTGCCACTCTGAATCCAAACCTGTCTCCGTGAGGGGGAGCTTCTTTCATGATCCCATAGCAATTGCGTTTTGGGTTTGGATTCCCGCCGGCAATGTGTTCACCCGGTCATACCCCCACCTTGCCCCCCACCTTCTCCCCAAGCTATAATTCCCTTGTATTGCCGGTAAGACTTTAACGCCATACTGTCCCTGAGACGGCTATCCGAACGCTTATCATTCCGGGAGGTAAACAGGTTGCCTGACTTTGCCCTTGTCGCTTTTGAACCCCGAGGGGACGGATTCATTTCCTCGGTGCCAATGGAGCATATCCACTGCCTCGGAGAGCGTCCCGACCTACTGCTGCAAGACGCCTGCGAGATATACGGTCGCTCCATTGGAGCGATGCGGGATTTGTTTGCCGACCTCGCTGACCTCAAGCGAAAACGTACACCCATACCCGCCCGCAAGATGTGGGAGCTGGGCGATGCGGTTCTGACCCTGGTCGGCGAACTGGAGCAAAGCTTGATGGAAACGGATGGCCTGAATGACCATCTGGCCCGGGAACTGGGGATTAACGGAAAGCGGTTGGGAACTATTGTTACCTTCCGGCGGCACTTACCGGACCTGGAGCTTATTCCCGAATCCCTGCGCTGGAGTCAATGCGAGAAGCAGGCCCGCAAGGTCGCCGAGGAATTGAAGTCGGCGCAGCCCGTGGCAGGACCGTAACCCTCAACCATGCAAGTAAGAGACCTGGGCGAATTCGGCCTGATTGACCGGCTTAACGCAATGGTGACCCGGGAGCGGCGCGGGGCGGACAACGACTCCGGAAATGTGGCCGCGCTCGGCTTTCGCCTGCTGGTCGATACCGGAGACGATACCGCCGCCTGGTCGGTATCCAGTGTCGGCGGCGGCGCCACCGAGCTTTTTACCACCGATACCGTCGTTGAAGGTATCCACTTCACCCGGGACACCACACCGTGGCGCGACTTGGGCTGGAAGTCTCTGGCCTCCAACATCAGCGACATCGCCGCGATGGGAGGCCGGCCC
Organism: Dehalococcoidia bacterium; assembly: GCA_965197655.1. Classification (GTDB taxonomy): domain Bacteria; phylum Chloroflexota; class Dehalococcoidia; order Lucifugimonadales; family UBA3495; genus CATQHB01. Next base: position 278,520 of record OZ240220.1, read on the forward strand.
CTGTATGCTCTGGTCACCCTGGGGCTGCCCCCGGAAACCGAGGTTGCCGACGTTGAGGAACTGTACCGGGGAATGCTGGAAATCGGCGAGCGGTACGGCGTGGCCATTGTCGGCGGCGATATGGTGCGCTCCCCGGTAGTTTTTATCACCGTTGCCCTCACCGGCGCTCTCTTGGGTAGTAGTACCGGCGCTCCGATGCTCCGCTCCACTGCCCGGCTTGGCGACCGGGTAGCAGTTACCGGCTGGCTGGGTTCCTCCGGCGGCGGGTTAAAATTGATGCTGGAAGGAGTTGCCGTATCCCAAGCGGCAACCAACTTCCTGCGGGAGGCGCACCGGCGTCCGCGACCGGCGGTAGCCGAGGGCCAGTTGCTGTCCCAAGCCGGCGTTTTGACCGCGATGGATGTCAGCGACGGGCTGGCTGATGACCTGTCCAAGCTCTGCCTGGCCAGCGGCGTGGCGGCCCGGGTCTATGCCGACCGGGTGCCGGTCCATCCCCGGCTGCGAGAGGCTTTCCCCGATGATTGCCTTACCCTGGCCTTGAACGGCGGCGAGGACTACCTGCTCCTGTTTACCGCCCCGGAGCCGATGATGGCCCAGGTAATGCCGTCGTTGCCCGAAGGGGCCGCCGTAATCGGTGAGATAACCGGCGGGCCGGCCGGGCAGGTAACCCTGGTGACCGCCGACGGAAGGGAGGAGGCGGTAGGTCGTGCTGGGTGGGACCATTTTGGCTGAGGGCTTGGATAGCTGAAGGTTTGGATAATGGTTCGGGCGACTGATACCAACTATGACTGACTACCTGCACATCGTCACCAGTTCCCCGGAGGAGACCCAGGCGGTAGGCCGGCTGCTCGGCGAACAAGCTCGACCCGGTGACGTATTTTTGCTCACCGGCCCGCTGGGCGCCGGCAAGACCTGCCTGACCCAGGGTATTGCCTGGGGATTGGATGTGGCCGAGTACGCCCGCAGCCCCACCTTTGTTATAATGACCCGCTACCGGGGCCGGCTGACCCTGTATCATTTTGACCTGTACCGCATCAACGACCCCTTGGAGGCTTGGGACCTGGGCCTGGACGAGCAACTTTTCGGCGATGGCGCTTGTGTAGTGGAATGGGCCGACCGGGCCGAAGAGGTGTTCCCGGCGGATTGTCTGTGGATTCACCTGGACTACACCGCCGACGAGGCGGGCCGGACAATTACTTTTGCCGAGCCGCCAGCCCGTTATCAAGCAATGTTGGCTGCCATTGGGGTTTAACCTACACATTATGGAGAGGGTAGTTAAGAATTAGGCGATTGACAGTTCGTAATTCCTAATTCGTAATTCCTAATTAACCGAATGTTGCTGGTAATTGATACTTCTACCCGCTATGCCGGGGTGGCCCTGGCCGACGCCGGACGGGTCATTTCCTGCCGCTCCTGGTACTCGGCGGTCAACCACACGGCAGAGTTGATGCCGGCCGTGGCCCAAACCCTGGAGGGTGCCGGGTTGGCGGTCGCTGACTTGGATGGAATCGCCGTAGCCCTAGGGCCGGGCGGGTTCAGCGCCCTGCGGGTAGGGATGAGTGTGGCCAAAGGGCTGGCGATGGCCTCGGGCAAGCCCCTGGTGGGAATTGGCACCCTGGATTCGGAGGCCCAACTCTACCTGGAATCCGGGCTGCCGGTCTGTGCCCTGCTGGACGCCGGACGGAGTGAGGTCGCTTCCGCTTACTTTGGCACGGATGGACAACGGAGCAGGGATGACCTGATTAGTTCACCGGAGGAGTTGCTGGCCGAAATTGCCGAGCTGACCCTGTTCTGCGGGGAAGGTGCGCCGCCCCACACCGCCTTGATGCGGGAAATGTTGGGGAGCAATGCAGTGCCGGTGGGCCACGCCCCGGCAAGCCGGCTCTGGTCTCTAGCCGAACTGGGACGGCGGCGGCTGGAAGCAGGGGAGGCCGACGATCTGGCTACCCTGCAACCCTATTATTTGCGGATGCCTACTATTGGCGGCCCCAAGCGTCGCGACCGGGTTCCACAGCAGTCTTGACCCGTGTTCTCCAGTAGGGGCAACCCTGGTGGTTGCCCGGTCCTCAAAGTAGTTATCCCTTGTTTTCTCAGGGATGACGAGCCATAGGGTGCGGGAATAGAGTTTTATCAGAAGTAATCTTAAAACAGGAAGTTGCCTAAATGACTCAACGAACACTGGTTCTGGTAAAACCCGACGGGGTCCAGCGTGGCCTGGTCGGGGAGGTTATTTCCCGGCTGGAGCGGCGGGGACTGAAGTTGGCCGGGCTGAAGTTGATGCAGGTTGACAATGCGCTGGCCCGCCAGCACTACGCCGAACACGTCGAGCGTCCCTTTTTCCCGGGGCTGGCCCAGTTCATCACTTCCTCCCCGCTGGTGGCAATGGTTTGGGAGGCGGACAACGCGGTGAGCATCGTGCGGCAGACGATGGGGGAAACCAATCCGGTAAACTCTCCCGCCGGCACCATCCGGGGCGACTTGGGCATCGACATTGGCCGCAACTTGGTGCACGGCTCGGATAGCCCGGAGTCGGCGGAGCGGGAGGTAAACCTGTTCTTCCGTGCCGAAGAGATACTCAGCTACGACCGCAGCCTGGAGCCGTGGATTACGGAGTAATCACAGAATCCTGACCACTTGCTGGGCCTGGGACCAGAGCCGTTCCAGTTCGTAGAACTCGCGCTCTTCAGGCCCGAAAATGTGGACGATGATGTCGCTGAAGTCCAGCAGAATCCAGCCGGAGGCCGGCGTACCTTCCCGGTGGAAGCGGCGTACCCCGGCCTCTTTCATAGCCTGGGTAATGTCATCTTCCAGCGCTTCAATTTGCCGGGAAGAACTCCCGGACATAATGATGAAATAATCGGTGAATGGGGCCAGCCGCCGCAGATCCAGCAACACAATGTCCTCGGCCAGCTTCTCCGAGGCCACCTCCACCGCCAATTGGGCTACCTCTGCCGAATTCAGTTTGTCACCTCGCCTGATTGTTTCTGTATCTGTTTTCAAGTATAAAACAAGGCTTGGTGGCGGTCAATGTTGGGCTGGTTGGGTGCAAGGCTATCGCATTTTGAATCGGGGGAATCTAGTGGCGTCAGGGGCAGAGGTTCCTGCTTTCGCAGGAACGACGGGTTTTCGTTCTTCGGCCTAATGCGATAGCCCTGGGTTGGGCTACAGGGTCTTTTAGTCGTCATTCCCGAAAAGGTTGGCGAGTTAGTGTGGCTATCAGAGATTGCAATACGATAGCCCCATCACCGGCTAAGTAACTGTTCAGTCTTGAGGAGTTGTTCCCACCTTAAACCGTCATTCCGGCGCAGGCCGGAATCCAGAGACGCCAAGTAGGAATTGGCGTTCCAGAGGGCAAGGATTCCTGGATTCCGGCTTTCGCCGGAATGACGGTATAGGGGCGCAGACGGCTCATCACATCTGAACAGTTACCCGGTTAAGTCCGGGATTGACGCCTTTAACAACGGCCAGCATAATGATAGGAAATTGACCAGGCAAAGCTGGGTTACATCTTGATTATTTCTACGGAGGCAAACGCGCATGGCAACCTCTTTAACCTCGGTCAAGCGGCGCCGGTTGGGCCGCCCGGTTTCCATCGTCGGCGCCGGTATGTCCCAGTTTGGCGCTTTTCCCGACAAAAACTTCCGTGACCTGTTCGTTGAGGCTTTTCACGACCTGTTGGAACACCTGGACCAGGGCATCGACGTTGAGGATATTGAGTGCGGGTACATCGGCAACTACTCCGCCGATTTGTTTGAGGGCCAGGGTCATACTGCTCCCATCCTCGCCGACTGGCTGGGTATGACGCCCACGCCGGTAACCCGCATCGAAAACGCCTGCGCCAGCAGCGGCAGCGCCTTCCGCGAGGGCATCATGGCGATTGCCTCCGGGATGTATGACGTGGTACTGGTGGGCGGCGTGGAGAAGATGACCGACCTACCCACTGAAGGCGTCACCGACGTACTGGCCTCGGCTGCCGACGGGCTGTACGAAGTTCCGGCTGGGCTGACCTTTCCCGGCATCTACGGCGCGCTGGCCAAGGCCCACATGGACCGCTACGAGACTAACCTGAGCCACCTGCTCAAGGTGGGCATCAAGAATCACAACAATGGAGCCCTGAATCCCAAAGCCCAGTTCAATTCAAGCCTGCGGGATATGATGGACCGGCGCATAGCCCGGGCGGAGCAGCGCGGCGAACCGGTTCCCGACTGGCAGGACGAAATGGACTTTCTGAACGATGCCCGCGCCAACCCGTGGATTGCCTGGCCGCTCCGTCTTTACGACTGCGCCCCCATCACCGACGGGGCGTCCTGTGTGCTGCTGGTGTCTGCGGAGATTGCCGGCAACTTTACTGATAAGCCGGTGCATATCGTCGGCACCGGTCAGGCCTCGGGCCGCGCCCTGCACGACGCCGACGAGTTGACCTCCCTCTCCGCCGCGCGGGAGGCTGCCGCCCAGGCTTATGCCATGGCCGGCGTGACCCCGCAGGACATTCAGGTAGCCGAGGTCCATGACTGCTTTACCATCGCTGAGATTGTCGCCACCGAAGACCTGGGCTTTTTTGAGCCGGGCGAAGGCCCAAGGGCCGTGGATGAGGGCCGCACCGCTCTGCACGGCGACCGGCCGATCAACACCTCCGGCGGCCTCAAGGCCAAGGGCCATCCGGTAGGGGCCTCCGGCGTCGCCCAGATTATCGAGACCTTCCACCAACTGCGCGGCGAGGCCGGTGCGCGCCAGGTGCAAAACCCTAACTTGGAACTGGGTCTGACCCACAATGTCGGCGGCACCGGCGGCACCTGCGTGGTCAACATCCTGAGGAGGGGGTAGGGCAGTATGGCAGAAGAGTCCAGGGAGTTTAACGCCGCCTCCTTTTACGCCTACCTGAAAGAGGGCCGGTTTATGGGGGTACGCTGCCGAGCCTGCGGCAAGCTGTCCGCCGAGGCCCGCCCTATGTGTCCGTCCTGCCACCGCCGGGACATGGAGTGGTTCCAGTTCAGCGGCAAAGGCCAACTCAGTGCCTTCACCTGCATATCCGTAGTGCCGGCGGCGATGGGCGCAAAGGGCTACGGACGCAACAACCCCTACTGCTCCGGCATCGTCACCCTGGAGGAGGGGCCGCGCATCAGCGCCCTCATCCTAGGCGTTGACGCTGCCAACCCGCAGAACATTGCCACCGGCATGGCTCTTTCCCTGAACCTGGAGGATATGGATGAGGCTCACCCGGCCTTGGCCTTTGGGCCGGCGTAGTTCTAGGAAAAGTCTGAATAAGTGACGCAATCGGTTCCCTGTTGTATCTGAATTGTCGGTATATTCGAGTCTTGTCCAGACCATTCCTAGAGATTCAAACTTGGCTTGGCTAGTCCTATGGGAGGTTGGAGTCGATGCCAATTTATAGGTGGCTTTGTTCCCACTGCCGAAGTGCGTATATTCTGCCCAGACAACAGAAGCACAATCACAACCACTGGAGGTGTTACTCCTGCAACAAGGTTTTCTCCGACCCCTATGAAGCAGGAACTATGATGTGGGACGACCACTTCGAGACTCCACTGAAAGCCCGGAAACCCGATAATTGGGCTGAGATTGTAGGAAATTACAGTGGTCCCTATCGTTTCCCGGAAGAGATGATGCTTTACCCTGAAAAGCCACTACGCCAGAAACCGAACAATCAACCAAGGCGAAAACGCAACCGTGCAACTGCCTTGGTGGTTAACGACGGCAAGTTGCTTCTGGTACGCGAGCGAGGGTCAAGGCGGTATAGTCTGCCAGGTGGGGGTATGGAGAGAGGTGAATCTCCAGTTACGTCAGCTTGTCGGGAAGTTGACGAAGAGACGAGCTTGAAAGTACTGGAAGCGACTTTCTTGTTCAACTACGAAGGGCAGACCCAAAACCACCACGTATGTTTGCTATCGGCGGAAGGCAAGGTGAGGTTGCAACGGAAGGAACTGAGTGAATCCATCTGGTGGGATGGCCGTAAATCTTTGCCTATGCTTCCTTCTGTAGAAGTCATTATTGAGCGAGCAAAGGCGTCAGGACTTTTGATGATAGGCATATCAAGCGACGTTAGGTAGAGATAAGAGCAGCTGACTCCCAGCAAAAACACCCGGCGGAAACTGTTTCCGCCGGGTTTCTCTTCGCCCGATTTCAAAGGGCTAATGCCTATAGCACTAATCCAAGCCCCGCGTCCCGATCCAGCCGGTCTGGGAAACGTCAATCATCTCCCCGTTGGGGCCTTCGTACTTGGTCTCTACGTTTTGCTCCCGGGGGCCGCCCATGCCGATGTGCAGGGCGTTGTTGACCTCGTCCATAGCCTTGGAGTTGGCGTCGGCCAGGCGCGCCTCGATGTCCTCCAGGCTCTCCACCTCGAAGCCGATGTGGTGGATGCCTTCCCAGTCCTTGCCCCGCTCGCCGGCCACGGCGTCGTTCTGGAAGTCCAGGATAGCCATGTTAATGTTGCCGTCGCTGAGCATATACCCCTTGGCGTTATCGCTGGTGAGCTTGGCAACCTCGCGGAGTCCGAACACCTCGGAGTAGAACTTGGCCGTCTTTTCCGGGTCATTGGTGGCGATGGCGATATGCTTAATCTGTGCCATTGTATCCTCCTCCTTTTGGCTTTTCTTGATGGGCCGTATTGGTGGGAACCGACTGGAATCAAGATAACACTTTTGCGGAATCGGGGCTACCCCTGCCGGCAAACAGGACTCTCACCAGCGCATCGGTTAGCATAGAAACAACGGCAAAGCCGTGTTAGAATGGCTCAAAATATATTGAACATTATGGAAACGATTGAAGTATCCAATAAAGTAATTTAGGGGAGGACTTTGCGATGACAGGCCCGATTAACGGCAGTAATGTCAATGGCAGCCAGATCCAGCGAATGAAATTCGGGGTGTTTATGGCCCCCTTCCATCGGGTCGGCGAAAATCCGACCCTGGCCTTGGAACGCGACCTGGAGTTGCTGCAATGGCTGGACCTGCTGGGCTTCGACGAGGCTTACGTGGGGGAGCATCACAGCGCCGGCTGGGAGACCATCGCCTCCCCGGAGGTATTCCTGGCTACCGCCGCCGAGCGCACTCGCAACATTCGCCTGGGCACCGGCGTAATCAGCCTGCCCTACCACCATCCCCTGATGGTCGCCAACCGGATGGTGCTGCTGGACCACCTGACCCGGGGGCGGGTTATCCTCGGCGTCGGCCCCGGCGCCCTGGCCTCCGACGCCCTGATGCTGGGCATCAACCCGTCCCGGCAGCGGGAGATGATGGACGAGTCCCTGGGCATCATCCTGCGCCTGTTCAACGAGACGGAGCCGTTGACCTACAAGAGCGACTGGTTCGAGCTGAATGAAGCCGTTCTCCAACTCCGTCCCTACCAGCAGCCCCACCTGCCGGTAGCGGTGGCTTCGGTGCAGTCCCCGGCGGGAGTCAGCCTGGCCGGCAAGCACGGGGCGGGGGTCCTCTCCATGAGCATCCCCCGGGACACGGTGCGAGCCACCAGCCTCAAGGAGTTGTGGTCCATTGCCGAGGATTCGGCGGCGGAGCACGGCAAGACGGTGCGCCGGGAAGATTGGGGCCTGGTGGTGGGGTTGCACTTGGCCGAGAGCAAGAAAGAAGCCTTTGAGGATATTCGCGTGGGTGGCGGCCGGTTGGTCACCGAGTATTTCGGTAACACCCTGGGCAATGAGGTGCCCGACGTGCCGCAGGACCAGATAGTTGACTTTATGGTGGAAAATAACCAGTGGATTGTGGGTACGCCGGACGACTGCATCGCCGGCATTGAGCGGTTGCAGGAGATTAGCGGCGGCTTTGGCACCTTTATGATTAGGGTGGAGGACTGGGCGCCCCGGGAAAAAATACTGCGCAGCTATGAACTGCTGGCCCGCTACGTGATGCCCCACTTCCAGGGCAGTCTGGCCGGTATCGTAACTTCCAACCAGTGGGCTGCGGCGCGGAAAGACTCCCTGCAAACCAACCGGGTTGCCGGCTTGCGAGCCGCCACCGATTCCTACTACGCCAGCCGTTCCTAGACCCGTCAATAGTTCCGTCCCGCGGGGCCAGCGAGGAAATTTGCCATGCGAAAGACCAAGATTATTGCCACCATCGGCCCGGTATCCCGGGACCCGGAAACGCTGGAGAAGTTGATTCTCGCCGGGATGGACTGCGCCCGGCTCAATTTCTCCCACGGCACTTTCCCCGAGCATGAGGAGATAATTCACAACGTCCGCCGCCTGTCGGAGAAGCATGGCCGCCAGGTAGGAATCCTGCAAGACCTGGGGGGAGTAAAGCTGCGCTTGGGCCAAATGGACGAGGTGTTAAACCTTAACCACGGTGAGGAGTATCGGGTGACCCCGGACGAATCATCCAGCCACCCGGACATCATTCCCTTTCCCGAACCAGGCGTTCTGCGGAACCTGCGGGAAGGCAACCTGATTTTCATTTCCGACGGCATTGTCTGCCTGGAGGTACTGGAGACCAACGGCCTGGAAATCCATACCAGGGTCCGCAACGGCGGCACCATTTCTTCTTACAAGGGGGTCAACCTGCCTGGCGTATCCATTGACCTGCCGGTGCTGACTGAGGATGACAAGGCGGCTCTCCGGTTTGGCGTGGAGCAGCAGGTGGACTGGGTGGCCGTGTCTTTCGTCCGCACCGGCGAGGATGTCCGGTACGCCAAGGCTTTCCTGGAGAGTATCGGCAGCAAGGCGCCGGTAATGGCCAAGCTGGAGCGGGGCGAAGGGATTGACAACCTGGATGCCATCCTGGAAGAGGTGGACGGCGTGATGGTGGCCCGGGGCGACCTGGGCGTGGAAATCCCGATGGAACGGGTGCCGATTGTCCAGAAGGAGATTGTACGGAAGGCCAGCGAAGCGGCCAAAGTTTCCTGTATCGCCACCCAGATGCTCCGGTCGATGGTGGTATCGCCCACGCCCACCCGCGCCGAGGTTTCGGACATCAGCAACGCCGTGCTGGACGGCTGCGACTCAATCCTGTTGTCCGACGAAATCGCCGTGGGGCAGTACCCGGTGGAGGCGGTGCGGGTGGCTGACATTACCATCACGGAGTCGGAGAAGATTTACCCCTTCCACAAGGATTTTCGTTCCCGCGACCGCACCCAGGCGATTGCATTGGGGGCCAGCCGGCTGGTCCGCGAACTGCATTCCAAGCCTATAGTGGTTACCAGCACCGGCCGGGCCGCTTTTGAGGTCTCCCGTTTTCGTCCTGAAGGCGACATAATCGTCTTTGCCCACGATGAGGAGACGCTGCGCAAACTGTGCCTGGGCTGGGGCCTCCAGCCCAGCGGAGTTATCCCACCGGAGCAGGACATCGCCAAGCTGGTATCGATGCTGATTGGCGGCGCCCTGTCCACCGGCCTGGTAACCGAGTCCGACGTGGTTACCATCATCCACGGCAGCCTGACCGGCGTCTCCGGCACCACCAACACCATCCAGGTGCTGGATGTGCAAGAGTACCTGTCCCGCTACTCGGAACTGGTGGTTGCGGCGACGGTTCGGTAGAAATCCCGGCCCACTATTTACCGCGAAGAAGCAAATTTTCTCTGCGAATCTCCGTGCCCTCTGTGTCTCTGTGTGAAAGAGCAGGGAAATATATACCTATGTGCTAGGAGGAGGCTTCAACAAGATGGAGTCTCCTGTGGCAACTGCGGTTGGCCGGATAGAGCTTGATGGGGTAGATTGGAGAGGGGTTGGCGGTTGGTTTTTGTGGAGCGCGTTCTACAAATCGCGGGTATATCCACCGCCGTAAAACCGGAGCCGACGGTTCCCTCTCTATTTATACGCCTTTGTCCATAATAGCAACTTTATATGCAGGGATAAGACCATGCCTGAACATTTCTTGGGTATCGACGTGGGCTACTCCAAAGGCAGTAGCACCACCGGGCTTTGCCTGCTGACCATTGATCGAACCGGTCTTAAATGGCGTTGCTGCAACACTGGTACGGCAGAATCCAAGCGGCGCAATGACCTGAAGGAACTAATCCCCGTTGGTACATCCTTACTTGGCGTGGGAATAGACGGCCCCCTTGCCTCGAAACTGCAGATAGTTAACCGTTACCGGTCTGCCGACGCTCTACTCTCTCGGGGACGCTTCCAATCCCGGTGTAAGCCTGGCCGGACCGACGAAACCAGAGGGCAACCTCTTCACAAGCACGCTACTAAGTTGGCAAACCTGATTATTGAATTGCAAGCGAAGAAACATTTTACTATTGGGCGTGCCAACCACCCTGATTCGGTTCACGAATATTGCATCTTGGAGACCTTCCCCAACGCATTTTTAGCAGTTCTCCTTTCTGATGACTATCAGTTTTCTAACCCAAATGAGAATGAGAAGAAATCAGATTTGTTCTGGAGGGCTGCCATCGCTAATGGCTCTCTACTTCGCCTGGTCCAGACTCTGGCTCCCCAAGGACAGATCATTGAATCCCTCGATTCTATCAAGGGCCACGACCATCGGGCTGCTTTTATATGCGCCATTGCCGCTCTTTGCGTAGCCAAAAATAAGTACGTCGCCGTCGGTGATCCAGAGGATGGTCAAATCATCCTGCCGCCTTCCAGTAGTTGGGGGCTAGATTCTGATTTCCAACCATGGGCAAAGGGTATTCTCCGGGAAAATGTGGAATTGGTGCACAGCAATCAGCGCCGATTCAAGAATCATGACAAGGCCCGGGTCATCCTAACGGAGAGCATTTTGCACGGGTACAAAACAAGGGGGCGATAGGAATTATCGTCCCCTTGTCCATTACAGTCGCTTGCGGCCCAGCGCGCCGCGGCCCTTGCGGTCACCGCGCCGGCATCGACGGGGGCAGGTTGGTCTGGCCTACCAGGTAGCTGTCAACGCCGCGGGCCACTTCCCGACCCTCGGCGATGGCCCAGACTACCAGGGACTGGCCTCGGGCCATGTCGCCGCCGGCGAATACGCCGGGGACGCTGGTCATCTTGTTCTCATCCACCTTGACGTTGCCCCGCGGGTCCAGTTCTACGCCCAACTCGGTCAGCATCCCTTCGTGCTCCGGGTGCAGGAAACCCATCGCCAGCAGCACCAGGTCGGTTTCCACTTCCATTTCGCTGCCGGGAACCTCGCTCATATTGAAGCGGCCGTCCTCGCCGGCGCTCCATTCTACCCGGATGGCGTGGAGCTTTTTCACCTGGCCGTTGCTGCCGGTAAAGGACTTGGTCAGGATATTGTAGTCACGGATTCCGCCCTCTTCGTGGGCCGCCGAGGACCGGAGAATCATTGGCCACTGGGGCCAGGGATTATTCGCCGGCCGCTCTTCCGGAGGTTCGGGCAGCAACTCAAACTGGTAAATTACCTCGGCACCCTGCCGGTGGGCGGTGCCCAGACAGTCGGCTCCGGTGTCGCCGCCGCCCAGGATCACCACCCGTTTGCCTTCGGCGGTAATGCGTTCTTCCGGGTCTAATTGCTCGCCGGCCAGTAGTTTGTTCTGTTGGGGCAGGTAGTCCATTGCCAGGTGGATGCCGTCCAACTCCCGGCCCGGCACCGGCAAGTCCCGGGCCTGAGTGGAGCCGCCGGTCAAACACACCGCGTCAAACTCGGCCAGCAACTCTTCCACCGGGTAGTTGACACCCACGTTAACCCCGGTCCGAAATTCCACTCCCTCCTCGGCCATCAGCTTGATGCGACGGTTGACTACCCCCTTATCCAGCTTGAAGTCGGGAATACCCAGCATCAGCAGGCCGCCGATGTAGTCGGCCCGCTCCAGGACGGTAACCGAATGGCCGGCCCGGTTAAGCTGTTGGGCGGCGGCCAACCCGGAGGGGCCGGAACCGACCACTGCAACCTTCTTGCCGGTGCGCTGCTCCGGCGGTTGAGGCTGTATCCAGCCTTCCCGGTAGCCCCGGTCGGAGATTTCCTTCTCGATGTATTCGATAGTTACCGGGTCGGCGTTGATGCCGAGGACGCAGGAGGCTTCGCAGGGAGCCGGGCAAATCCGCCCGGTGAACTCCGGGAAATTGTTGGTGCTCAACAGCACTTCCAACGCCTTGCGCCACTCGCCTTGATAGACGTGGTGGTTAAATTCCGGGATGACGTTGCCCAAGGGACAGCCCATGTGGCAAAAGGGAACGGCGCAGTCCATGCACCGGGAACCCTGTTCCCGGGAGGCGGTTTCCGGCCAATCCAGGTAGAGTTCCTGGTAGTCCCTTTTCCTTTCGGCGACGGGGCGGCGTTCCGGTGGCTGCCGCCCAGATTCGATAAATCCGGTAGGTTTACCCACGGTGAGCTACTTCCAGTTCTGTGGCTTTCTTGCGTTCTTCCAGCACCCGGCGATAATCCCGGGGCATTATTTTCTTGAATCTGGGCAGAGCTTGATTCCAGTCGGCCAACAGCTGGCGGGCCGGCGCGCTGCCGGTGTATTCCAGGTGGTCTTCGATCATACGGCGGAGCAGGTCGCTATCCTCCGGGTCATAAACCGATTCCAGGTCGGCCATGCCGTCGTTGAAACGGTTGACAAAGTCACCGTCCGGGTCGTAAACGAAGGCGATGCCGCCGCTCATCCCGGCGGCAAAGTTGCGTCCGGTGGGGCCGAGCACCACGGCTACTCCACCGGTCATATATTCGCAGCCGTGGTCGCCGATGCCCTCAACCACCGCCTGCACCCCGCTGTTGCGGACGCAGAAACGCTCGCCGCCCAGCCCGTTGATGAACACTTGTCCGCCGGTGGCGCCGTACAGGGCCACGTTGCCGATAATGATATTGTCTTCCGGCACAAAGTCGGCATTGGCCGGCGGGCAGACGATAATCTTGCCGCCGCTCATCCCTTTGCCCATATAGTCGTTGGTGTCGCCCTCCAGCCGGATGTCCACGCCCTCGGCCAGGAAAGCGCCGAAACTCTGGCCCGCCGAACCGGCCAGGTTTATCTTGATGGTGCCGGCGGGCAGGCCGTCTTCCCCGTACTTTTTGGCGATTTTGCCGCTGAGCATGGCCCCAACGGCGCGGTTGGAGTTGTAGATGGGCAGGTCGATGGTGACCGGCTCCTGCTGCTCCAAGGACGGAGTGGCCTGTTCAATCAATTGATGGTCCAGGGCATTTTCCAGCCCGTGGTCCTGTTCCTCACACTGGTAGATAATCACGTCATCCGACTTGGATTGACGGTACAGGAGCCTGGAGTAGTCCAACCCCTGGGCTTTCCACTGCTGGACGGCGGTGTCGGCATCCAGCGCCTCCACCTGTCCAATCATATCCTGCACGGTGCGGAAGCCCAGTTGGGCCATAATCTCCCGCAGTTCCTCGGCTACGAAGAAGAAGTAGTTGATGACATACTCCGGCTTGCCGGCGAACTGCTTGCGCAACTCCGGGTCCTGGGTGGCGATTCCCACCGAGCAGGTGTTCAGGTGGCATTTGCGGAGCATAATGCAGCCGCTGACGATGAGGGGCGCGGTGGCAAAGCCTATCTCGTCGGCCCCCAGCAGGAAAGCGATGGCGGCGTCCCGTCCGGTCTTGAGCTGGCCGTCGGTTTGCACCACGATGCGGCTGCGCAGGTTGTTGGCAACCAGCACCTGCTGCGTTTCTGCCAACCCCAACTCCCAGGGCAGCCCGGCGTGTTTAATCGAGGATTCGGGAGAGGCTCCAGTGCCACCGTCGTGGCCGCTAATCAGCACCACGTCGCCGTGGCCCTTGGACACGCCGGCGGCAATGGTGCCCACGCCAACTTCCGCCACCAGCTTGACGTGGATACGGGCGTCCGGGTTGATGTTCTTCAGGTCATGAATCAGTTGGGCCAAGTCTTCAATGGAATAAATGTCGTGATGGGGCGGCGGCGAGATTAGCTCCACGCCGGGGGTGGTATGGCGCACCCAGCCGATAATATCGTCCACCTTGTGGCCCGGCAACTGACCGCCTTCGCCCGGCTTGGAACCCTGGGCCATCTTGATTTGCAGGTCGGTGGCGTTGATCAGGTAATTGGGGGTAACGCCGAACCGCCCGGAGGCGACCTGCTTGATGGCGCTGTTCCGGGAATCGCCGTTCTCGTCGGGGGTGTAGCGGTGATAGTCCTCGCCGCCCTCGCCGGTATTGCTGCGCGCCCCGATGCGGTTCATCGCAATCGCCAATGTTTCGTGGGCTTCTTTGCTGATGGAGCCAAAGGAGGCGGCGCCGGTGGCGAAACGCTTGACGACTTCCCGGGCCGGTTCCACCTCATCCAGGGGAATAGGTTCCCGGTCGGCCTTGAACTTCAGGAGGCCGCGCAGGGTTGCCAACTGCTTGCTCTGGTCGTTGACCGCCTCGCTGAACTGCTGGTAGGACTCCCAGTTATTGGCGCGGGTGGCGTACTGAAGCTTGGCGATGGTGTCCGGGTTCCACTGGTGGACTTCGCCGTGCCGCCGCCACTGGTAGGTTCCACCGGGATCCAGGTCCAGGGTGGCGTCAATCTGCTGTTCGGGGAAGGCAAAGCGGTGCCGTTGCAACTGCTCTTCCTCGACCACTTCCAGGCCGATACCCTCCACGCGGGAGGGAGTCCAGGTGAAGTAGCGGTCAATCAAGTCCTGGTTCAGGCCGACAGCCTCGAAAATCTGGGCGCCCCGGTAGCTTTGCACCGTGGAAATGCCCATCTTGGACATTACCTTGAGCAGGCCCTTTTCGTTGGCCTTGATGAAGTTCTTCACGGCGTAATCGGGTTTGGTGCCGTTCAGTTCGCCCCGCTCCGCCAAGTCGTGAACGGTATCCAGAGCCAGGTAGGGGTTTATCGCCCCGGCGCCGTAGCCCAGCAGCAGGCAGAAGTGATGCACTTCCCGCGGCTCGCCGGACTCGACCACCAGGCCCACCTTGGTGCGGGTGCCTTCCCGGATCAGGTGGTGGTGCACCGCCGCGGTAGCCAGCAGGCTGGGGATTGGCGCCTGCCGCGCAGCCACGCCCCGGTCGGAAAGAATAATGATGCTGTAGCGGTCCCGGATGGCCTGGGACGCCTGTTCACACAGGATGTCCAGCGCCCTCTTCATGGAGTCTTCGCCTTGAGCGTCAAACCGGGTGGACAGGGTAACCGAACGCACCTCGCCCACGTCAACCCGGCGAATTTTCTCCAGTTCCGCGTCGGTGATAATCGGCGACTTGAGCTTCAACTGGTGGCAGTGGAGCGGCGTTTCATCGAATAGGTTCTGTTCACAACCGACAAAGGCTTCCAGGGAGGTAACCAACTCCTCCCGGATGGCGTCCAGGGGCGGATTGGTTACCTGGGCGAAAAGCTGCTTGAAATAGTTAAACAGTAGCTGATTCTTTTCGGACAACACCGCCAGCGGAGCGTCGTTGCCCATCGAGCCAATCGCTTCGTAGGCGCCGGTTGCCATCGGCGCGGTGAGCATCCGCAACTCTTCGCTGGTATAGCCAAAGGCGCGCTGCTGCTGGGTTAATGCCAAGCGGTCCAGAGATTCAACCGAATCAGGTTCCGGCAGGTCCTCCAGGGCAACCCGATTCTCGGCAAGCCAAGCCCCGTAGGGACGGCGGGCGGAGAGCTTCAGCTTCAGTTCCTCGTCGCCGATGATACGTCCTTCGTCCAGGTTAACCAGGAACATCCGGCCCGGCTGAAGGCGACCCCGCTGCTTTATCTGTTCCGGCGGGATTTCCAGCACACCGGTCTCGGAGGCCATAACCAGCTTGTCGTCCTTGGTCACGGTGTAGCGGAAGGGACGGAGGCCGTTGCGGTCCAGCACGGCGCAGATGTTCTTCCCGTTGGCGGCGACAATCATCGCCGGCCCATCCCAAGGCTCCATGAGACAAGAGTGGTACTCGTAAAAGTCTTTCTTTTCCTGGGACATAGATTCGTGCTGTTCCCAGGCCTCGGGAATCATCATCAGCATTGAATGATCCAGGGAGCGGCCGGTCATCATCAGCAGTTCCAGGGCATTGTCAAAACCGGCGGTATCGCTGGCCCCGGGGGTCATAATCGGGGGGATTTTCTTGATGTCATCGCCGAACAGGGGAGATTCAAACTGGGATTCCCGGGCGTACATCCAGTTGCTGTTACCGCGTAGGGTGTTAATCTCGCCGTTGTGGGCCAGGTAGCGATAGGGGTGGGCCAGTTTCCAGTGGCCCAGGGTGTTGGTGCTGAAGCGGGAATGCACCAGGGCAAAGGCGCTGACCAGGGATTCGTCTTCCAGGTCCCGGTAAAAGCCGGCAATCTGGTGGGCCATCAGCAACCCCTTATAGACCAGGGTGTTGTTGGACAGGCTGCACAGGTAAAAATAGTCGGCATCTTCCTCGCTGAGGTCGCAGTCCGGCAGAGAGTTCTCGATGACCTTGCGCAGGGTGTAGAGCTTGCGCTGAAGCTGTTCCGGTTCTTGAATGTTGGCTCCGCCGCCGACGAACACCTGGCGGATGGCGGGTTGCACCGTGCGTGAGTCCTGCCCCAGCTTGTTGGGATCCACCGGCACATCGCGCCAACCTAGCAACTCCAGCCCCGCGGCGACGATAGAGCGGTCAATCAGGTCCTGACACTTGGCCTGAGCCTCGGCCCGGGGCGGCAGGAAAACCATACCAACGCCATAGACTCCCGGCTCCGGCAGGTTGATTCCCAGGCCGGGACATACCTTTTGGAAAAAAGCGTGGGGCATCTGCATCAGGATGCCCGCGCCGTCGCCGGTTTCCGGGTCACAGCCGCAGGCGCCCCGATGCCCCAGGTTTATCAGCACCTGAAGGGACTCGGTAATTATTTCGTGGGACTGGCCGCCCTTGATATTGGCAACCACTCCCACACCGCAACTATCATGTTCTAGGTGAGGAGAATATAGCCCGTGCCGGGCCAGTTCTCTTAACGGGTTCATTGACACGACCTCCGCTCCGGGAGTTTGCGAGTGTCAGCTCAGGTTCCTCAACAAATTGTCTCCGTACAGCGCTGCCGGAAGAAAAGTCCAATGGAGACATCACCGGGCTTAGGCCCGGTAGTTTGTGTAATATATCACAATATCCAAAGGTTGGGAATACGCATTATACACGCCGGGCGAGAGCTAGAAAAGGAGCGCAGGTAAAGAGGACGTAAATAGAGGAGATAGGAGTTACCCACTTGGGAGCTAATTTGTATCTGCATTAACTCACGTCAAGGATAAATATCATAGCCAGGTGGGTGACTCCTGTGACCAGGGCAATCGCATTATGAGTACCTACCAACCGTCATTCCTGCGGAGGCAGGAATCTGAACCCGTGATGGATCGAGGTTCCTGCCTTCGCAGGAACGACGCAAAAAGCGAGCTTTAACATAATGGATTGCCCTGCTTCTGTGACAGTATCCCGATTGACCCGCTCTAATGCCGTGTTATAATTAAAGCTGTTATGGGGACGCGCGGGTTCGACAGGAGCGTCCTGTGGCAGATTGCAAGCCGAGGTGCCATCGCCCTCGTTAATCCGGTGGCAAACGCTTAACTGGCGAACGTGAATTCGCTCTAGCCGCCTAGTAGCGGCTAGCGTCCGCTCTCTGCTATTCCCGGATGCGGGGAAGTGGGCGCCATTAGACCGGGATGCGGTTACCAAGACGCCGATAGAGGTAGCCTAAGACTTTTCGGCTGGCCCTCGGGGGATTTCGCCGGCGGAAGCTCCAGGGGACGAGAAACAAAGCGTCGGACAAGCTTGTAGTATATCTAGTCAAGGGGCCTTTTGGACGGGGAGTTCGACTCTCCCCCGTCTCCACCACTCCGTCCTAAATGCCCTCTTGAGGCATCCAGGACACATACATCGCTCCGTTCTGCCATTGCCAGAAGGGGAGCCAAAAAAATGTTCTTCGGCAGAAGACCAATTAACTGCCTGTCATCCAGGTCCACGTAAATAGCTTGCAACATGGATCGCAGCAGCCGGTTTCGCCTTCCCACAGCCGATCCTTCCCACAGCTTTCCAAAGTCGCTCAGAACCTTCCCCGCTTCCACGGCGTCGTCGAACTCCGGCACGTAGATGCTTACCAGTGCGGCCTCCGCCTCTTCTTTGATCCGCGAAAATCCCTTCCAGTCCAGGTCTCCATTGATGTAAAGATGGCGCGCCCGTTCAGTCTTGTTTTGAATCGACTGCCGTTTTTGAAGAGCGGATTCGGGACTTGATTCCTTTATATGATTTTCGACAACCCAGTCCACCCAGTCTTCCCTGAGCTTAAATCCGCCAAACAGTCTGCCGGCCTGTAGATCGACTCGCGTCCCAGGAAGGACCTCCCTTTGTGCTTGCAGGTCAAAGCAAGGCCCTTGTCAGGAGACTTGTAGTAAGTTTCTCCCATTGAACCCTGGTTTTGCGCCCACAACACAGTTCCGCACTCGTGGCAGCGTAACAAGCCAGATAGTAAGTGGGGCTCTCTTTTGTTACCAGTGGCCGAAGCCGACTTCCTGGAGCGGTTCTTCTTCATTCGCTCCTGAACGTCGTCGAAAAGTTCCCTGCTTATGAGGGGCCGGTGACGGCCATCGAACAGTTCATCCTTGTGGCGTACTTTCCCGATGTAGAAGGAGTTCTTCAGTATGTCACGGATGCTCCAGTGGGTGAACCGGCGCCCATCGACATTCACCTTCTCTCCAAACAGCTCGGCGGGCCGCTTACCCTTGGTGCGGCAGCCTTGATCGTTGAGCCAGGCGGCTAGGCCGGACATGGATTCTGCGCCCGCGGCGTACCGTTCAAAGAGTTCGACGACCCTAGCTGCCTTAGCTTCTTCTACATGGCACCCAGGGTGTGTCCCATCCAATCCGAAACAGTCGGCGTCACACCTCTCGTATCCGAAGGGTGGCTCACCGTTGAAAAGACCTTGATGGGCACGTTCCCGCATACCCTTCTTGGTGTGACCGGAGAGAGCGTCGGAGAAGTACTGGGCGAAGGCACCCAGCATAGTCATAAAGAGCTTGCCCTCGGGCTTGGAGTAGTCGATTTCCTGAGTGACCGACTCGTAAGTAACGTCGTTCTGAGCAAAGACGTGGAAGGCGTCGAGCATCACCCGGAGATTCCGGGAGAACCGGTCCAGTGTGTGGGTCACAACCACGTCGAATCGCCGGGCCTGGGCGTCGTCTAGCATCCGGCGGAAGGCCGGTCGCTTTGTGATTGACTCGGTCCATGCAGACCTTCCTTCCTCGCTATAGGTCTCGACCATCTCCCACCCTTTCTGACGGCAAAACGCCCCGAACGCCCGGCGCTGGGCGTCTAGGGAGTAGCCGTCAATCTGGTCTTCATCACTGACCCGGAAGTACCCTACTGCTCTCATTCTCTTCTTCACCGTCCTTTGTCAACTCTCGTATTGTACGACGTTCCCTGTGTTTAGTCTCAAGGTATTCCTTCACGGCCTCGCCAACTTCTGCCAGGAAAACCAGGAGGTCGCGTGGGGGTTCCATCTTATGTCTTTTGATATTCATGATATGTCTCTCAGGTCTTGATTAGTACTACAGTTGCAGATTAATGATGTAGAATAGGCCATCATGTGATGAAGAGGTGTGGCGGTGGCAGCGTACCGGGATGAGGTTGGGGAAGTGGCCCGGTGGGCGGAGGGCATTGAACCGGTATACCGGTGTGTTGCGGGACGGTTCCGGCGACCGGAGCCGCGGCGGCGGGGGCTGGACTACCTGCGGGGACTGCTCAGTCCGGTGGAAGGCAAGAACGGCTGGCAACTGGCCGAGAGGGGGGGCGACGCCACTCCCTAGGGGGTGCGGCGCCTGCTGTCCAGCTACCGGTGGGACGCCGACCTGGTTGGTGACGACCTGGCTGGTTACGTTGTGGGGCACCTGGCCGACGCTAACGCGGTTTTAGTGGTGGAGGAGGCTGGGTTTCTCAAGAAGGGGAACAAGTCGGTCGGGGAGCAGCGTCAGTACAGCGGCACGGCGGGCCGGATTGAAAACAGTCAGATTGGGGTATTCCTGGCCGACGCCTCGGCCAAGGGGAGAACCCTGCTGGAGCGTGAACTGTATCTGCCCCAGGTGTGGGCGGAGGACTGGGAACGGCGCTGGGAGGCCGGAGTGCCGGAAGATGTTGGTTTTCGGACCAAGCCCCGGCTGGCCCAGCGGATGCTGGAGTGGGCGCTGGAATCGGGAGTCCCCTTCGGCTGGGTTGCCGGTGACGCGGTCTACGGCAGCGACCGCAACCTGCGGCGGTGGCTGGAGGGGGCAGGGATTCCCCAGGTTCTGGCCATCAAGAGCAACGAGAAGCTGTGGGCTTGGACGGACAAGGGACCCCTCCAGGTGCGGGCGGACCGGCTGGCGTCGCCGGTTGACGAGTCTGACTGGAACAGATGCAGCGGGGGAGACGGCGCCAAGGGTCCCCGGGTCTATGACTGGGCCTTGGTGGAGATCCGGCCCCTGAGAGAGCCTGACCAGGGGTACTGGCTGCTGGCCCGGCGCAGCGTGGCCCAGCCTGAAGAGTTGGCCTACTACGTGTACTATGGCCCGGCGGGGACTAGCTTGGAGGAATTGGTGAGGGTGGCCGGGACCCGTGGGCCATAGCGGAGTGCTTTGAGGAGGCCAAGGGACCGGTGGGGCTGGAGCAGTACGAAGTGCGCCGGTGGGATGGCTGGTAGCGGCAGATCACCCCCGTGTCGCAGCACGGGGCAGGCTCTGGTGATGCTGGCCCACGCCTACCTGACGGTAATCAGACATCAGGCGTCGGCGCAAGGATGTTCCAAGAAAAGGGGGGCTGTCCCGGCTTGGATGAAAGCCTGATTCCCATGACAGTCCCCGAGGTGCGCCGTCTGCTCACCCGCCTTGTATGGAGGGCAGACCAGCCTGCTGACTGCATATTGTCGTGGTCTTGGTGGAGACGACGACATCAAGCCCAAGCCCGGCAATGTCACTACCAACGACGGCTGTCACTACTGGTGCCAGTAGTGCAACTGTAGTACTAAGGGCGGACTCTTGGAGGGAAAAAGCTATGGCGGAATCAATCAGAATTTCCATGCGCGTGCCCGGCACATCTCCAATGCCGGAACTACTGGGCATGATACGGCAGATAGAGGGGGCTGGCTTCGCTGGCGCCGGTATTCTCGACAGCCAGATGATTTGCCGGGACACCTTTGTAACCATGGGTTTGGCGGCCAGCGCCACCAATACTCTGCAACTGTTTCCAGCGGTTACCAATCCCTTCGGCCGCATCCCTTCGGTGCTGGCCGGGGCGGCGCAAACGGTAGCCGAGATTGCCCCGGGGCGGACCAAGTTTATCATCGGGACGGGCTACACCTCGGCGAGCACCATTGGTCGGCGGCCGGCTACGCTCAACCAGATGCGGCGGTGCATCACAGAAGTGAGAGCATTGTTGGCCGGGGAATCGGTTGAATACAACAGAATGACCAACCGGCTGGATTTTGCCGGAAGCGACGGCGGTTACGGTGTGCCGGTCCTCATGGCGGCTTCAGGACCGCGCTCGCTGCAACTGGCCGGCGAGGTGGCCGACGGCGCCCTGGCCCTGGTGGGCTATACGCCCGGCATTGTGGAGAAGGCCATGGAGCACCTGGAGATCGGAGCCAAGCGTAGCGGACGTACACTGGACGACCTTGACATAATGTTCGCGGTGAGGACCTGCGTGGCAGATTCTAACGAGGAAGCGCAGCGACTGGCTCGGCCGGTGGCCATCCACTGGGGTTTGATGTGGGGCGGGCCGAATTGGCTACCCTATTCGGGTCTTGAAATACCTGAATACGAGATTCCTCAAGCTGCCCGCGACATTTATCCCGATCTGGGCCACGCTCCCAACTGGGAGGAAGCGATAGAAATCACCCGGTTTGTAAGTGATGAGGTTAACGGGCAGTTATGCGATGCCTTGGGCCTGATCGGTACGCCTGAATACTGTACCGAACGCATCCGGCAGATGGCGGAGTATGGCGTGAAACAACTTTACCTGATGCCATGCCTCACCTTCGCGCCACCTGAGGCAGAGGTGCGGGCTTTCGGGAAGCAGATTATTCCGGCATTGACGTCAGCCTGATTAAGGCTCGGCCTCGGAACGGCCGAACTTCCCCAAGTAGATTAGAGGCAATCCAGTGAAGTGGCCGCTAATGCGCCCTCCACGAGGGCCAAGACCCGCAACAGAGACCTCCGGTTTTTGTAACTGTTCAGTCTTGAGGGAATGTTCCCACCTTAACCCGTCATTCCGGCGGGAATCCGTCATTCCGGCGCAGGCCGGAATCCAGAGACGCCAAGTAGGAATTGGCGTTCCAGAGGGCAAGGATTGCTGGATTCCGGCTTTCGCCGGAATGACGGTATAGGAGCGCAGACGCCGCCCCAACTCTGAACATTTACCGGTTTTTCCCACTGACCAAACAGGTTTGGCGAGTTGGTTAACGGCTGCCCGCGGACCTGCCTCCGTCCACCATGTAAACGCCACCGGTGCAGAAGCTGCTGTCGTCGCTGGAAAGGAACAGCATCAACCGCGCTACCTCCTCGGGGTTTCCGTACCGTTCCAGCGGTATGCGTGCCGCGGCTGCCTCTTTCACCTGTTCGACGCTGATGCTCG
The DNA here is from genome assembly GCA_965197655.1 of Dehalococcoidia bacterium. Lineage (GTDB taxonomy): Bacteria > Chloroflexota > Dehalococcoidia > Lucifugimonadales > UBA3495 > CATQHB01. Next base: position 300,923 of record OZ240220.1, read on the forward strand.
AGTCATCCAACGCTGCCACGCGCTGCTCCTCAATCGAGCGCATCATACGGGTTTCAATCGGGGCCGGGTTGACAGTGTTAACCCGAATGCCCAACGGTGCGCCCTCCAGCGCGGCAGTGCGCATCAGGCCGATAACCGCGTGCTTGCTGGTGGTGTATGCTGACATAGCCGGGGTCCCGCCGATGCCCGCAGTGGAAGAAGTGATGACGATGCTGCCGCCGCCCCGTTGGCGCATCACCGGAACCACGTACTTGATGCCCAGCCATACTCCGCGCACATTGACCGCCATCACCCGGTCGAAAATGTCTATGGGATAATCCGGTATTGGAGACAAGGTCCCCTCGACCCCCGCATTGGCCAGGAACACGTCGATACCGCCCCAGCGGTTCACGGCTGCGTTGACATAAGCCTGGGTCTGGTCGGGTTGAGTGACGTCGGCCACGGTGTAACTGGCCCGGTCTTCGCCGATTGACCGCACAGTGTCCTGGAGCGCCGTTTCGTCAAGGTCAACCAGCGCCAGCCGCGCCCCCTCGTCGGCAAACAATCTCGCCGCCGCCCGACCGATACCACCGGCAGCTCCAGTAATCACGGCGACTTTTCCTTCCAAGCGGACCATGTTCAACCTCCTTTCACGCAGGGCAATCGCATTTGGAATCGGGGGACTCCGTCATTCCTGAGAAAGCAGGAATCTAACGGCGTCAGGGACAGCGGTTCCTGCTTTCGCAGGAACGATGGATTTTCGCTCTTCGGCTTACAGGAGCCTCGGTCCGGTCTGGCCCTCAATGAATGATGGACCCCACGGTTGCACCGGCGCCGCCAGCTCCGGCCCATCATTGGCCACCCGGTTCACCAGGTTGGAAACTTGGTATGCCTCCAGGACGGCGGCCGGGTAGGGAACCAGGGTTTCAGCGAGCGTGGCAGGATCACGGAGGTCAACGTCCAGCCAGAGGGACTCTAATTCCCGGGGAACAATCACCGGCATCCGGTTATGGATGGGCCGGAGCAGGTCGTTGGCTGCGGTGGTAATGATGGCGCAGGAGCGGACCATTTCTCCCTTGGGGTCCTGCCAGGAGTCCCAGAGGCCGGCGAAGGCGAAGGGTTCGCCGGACTTCAGCACGATTCGCATGGGTCTTCTGCTGGAGCCGACTCTTTGCCACTCGTAGAACCCGTCGGCGAGAATCAGACAGCGTCGCTGCCGCAGTGCGGTGCGAAAGCTCGGTTTCTCGGTCACCGTCTCGGCTCGGGCGTTGATCAAGGGCTTGGCGACTGGAACACTCCTGGCCCAGGAGGGAATTAGTCCCCAGCGCATGAGGGCGGCGCTTCTGCCCCCGCGGTCGGCGCCCTGGATCACGGCGAGCACGTCCTGGGTGGGCGCCACGTTGTAGCGGGGCGGGTGGTCCAGGGCGCCGGCGTCGAAGTCGAACCGCAAGGCCAGTTCCCGCATATCTCCGATCAAGCTGTATCTGCCGCACATATCAACCGCTCCAGGGCTGCCGGCATTGCCGGCTCTGTTCCCAGCATAAACCAACGAGGTAAGCCAGCGCATCCTAACCATTTGGGCCTCTGCCAATTCTACCACCCGGGCAGCGGGCAGTCCCTACCGGCAGGGCCTCCCGCTATTCTCTGTCGGAAAGGTCGTTGGGTGTGTATATTTCCCCTTGCAGCTAGAATCCCTTAGTGAAAGATTCAACCACTCGCGTCATCTGAAATCCTCCAGTTTGACGCCGTAATTGATAGTTTTCTGCTATTGGCCGAGGGTTCGGAGAAGAGATCCTCCGTTAATTCTGCACCGCCCGTTCCGCCGTCAGTCGTTCGCTCAATTCCCATAGCCCATAGGCCAGCTCGGTGTCGTAACTCAAGGAAGAGGACTGCACGGCGCGGCAATTCACAAAATACTTACCGGTGATCCCCGTAACTTCGGGTGAGGAGGCCAGGTAGATCAACGTCTCCGCCCCCTTTATGGCAGCTACGCCACGGGCGCCGATAAAGAAGTTGACCACGCGGCCCAGGACTCCGTTGTTTCGCGCGATGTTGGTGCGCACCAGCCCGGGATGCAGGGTATTGACCGCTACGTCTGATCCCTCAAGCCGTCGCGCCAGTTCGTAGGTGAACAGGATGTTGCAAAGCTTGGAGCGTCCGTAAGCTCGGTAACCGCCATTGCTCCCCGGCTTAGGCAGTTCCTCCAGCCGGAAATTGCCCGGCGAGCCGTGGGAACTGGACGAGACATTGACAATCCGTGCCGGCGCAGAATCCTTCAGCAGGTCCAGCAGCAGCGTGGTCAGCAAAAAGTAGCCCAGATGGTTCAGGGCGAAGGTCATTTCAATGCCATCTACGCTGCGACGGTTGGACAGGAATATGGCCCCGGCGTTGTTCAGCAGAACGTCCAGCCTGGGTATCTGTTCCTTGACCTGTTCCGCCAGCCGGCGCACGTCGCCCTGCGACGACAGGTCGGCCAGCAGGTAGCGCACTGAGTAGTTGCCGGTCTCGTTGATGATGCGGTCCACGGCGTCTTTGGTCTTGACAGTGTTTCGGCCAACGATCACCACCTGCGCACCCATGCGGGCCAACTCAAGCGCGGCAACAAAGCCGATGCCGTCGCTGCCGCCGGTTATTAGACAAGTCTTACCTTCCATAATTCGGGCCATGATTCGGGATTTTAGCGCAGGTAGCCTGGCTTTGCCAGAAGTGGGACGTTATTCGCCAGGTTTTTTACTTGTCATTCTGAACGCGCGGAGCGGAGTGAAGAATCCCAGGCCCTGGATTAGAAAGCAGTATGCGGAGCGGCGAAAGGGTTTACCGGCCAGGATTGTGGATTCTTCGTCGCTACGCTCCTCAGAATGACACGAAAATTAAAAGACACTGCGTTATTCGCCCCTTCTCCAATCCAATCGGTGTGGCGTAACCAATGACCAGCCGGTATTCTTGCAAAATTAGCAAACACCGAGGAGTTTGTAGTACAGTACCCCCAGACTCACCATTTCCTGCGCTGCCCAATTGACCGGAAAGTGTTGGCCCTGATATCCGCCGCCGACTCCCAGGGTGTGATGCTTGGTGGGCGGAAATGACCGCTACCAGCAGGCTGAACTTTCAGTGACGCCGGGCCGGCGGCAACTTTATGAGAGGTATTCGACATGAACTCTGCCCGAAAACCGGTCGCCGTCGTGATAGGGGCGACATCCAAATGGCAATCAGACGGCCGCAACACTTACCTGGAACACGGTAGGGCGCTCGACGACAGCGATCTGCCCATCGGAGTGCGTTGGGGCGTCGGGGGAGCCATTTCCATGAAGTTCGCGCAAGAGGGCTTCCTTACGGTGTTGACGACCCGCAATGCCGCCAATGCTGCGGCTTTGGACGGAGCGATCCGGGAACACGGCGGCGAAAGTATGATCGTCGAGCTGGACCTGGCGTCGCGCGATTCCATAGCGGAAGCCTTCGCCCAGATCCGGGAGCAGGCTGGCGACCCAAACGTCCTGGTTTATAACGCGGGCTACCTGGAGGGGCGCGACCTTCCGCCGGAAAAAGAGCTGCTGGAATATATGCCCTTCGAAATGTTCGAAACCGCGCAGCACATCGCCAGCAGCGGTCCCTTCCTGGTCGCCAAGGAAGTGCTGCCAGCTATGCGTGAGCGCGGCGAAGGCTCCATTCTGATTTCCAATAACCCGTCGTCTTTGCGGGGGAAGAAGCGGTACACCGGACAGTCACTATATTATCCGAGGGTGATGATGCGGACGCTGGCGCAGGCGCTGACGGAGGAGTATTCCGAGTACGGTGTGCATGTCGCCAATGTGGTGATTGACGGCACCATCGACTCTCCAGGCACCCGCGCCCGCCCGCGTAGCCAGCAGCAACCCGAATTGCTGATCAATCCCGTCAAGATTGCCGAGGCCTTCTATTATCTGCACACCCAGGACAAGTCCTGCTGGACCCACGAACTCCAGTTAACCCCCTACGCCAGTAAGCCGAGCTTCTGAGGCCCATTGCCCGTAGCGGGCGGGTAGCTTGAATCAGTTGGAAGGAGTGTTTGGATGGATGTCGGAATGATGATGATCTTTTCCAGCTACGGCTGGGAAGACGGCTCGGACGGCCAGATGTGGCAGGAGGAACTGCGCCTGGCTGAAATCGCCGCTGACTCGGGGTTCGATTGCCTTTGGTCCGCAGAGCACCATTTCAACGATTATTCCTTCGTGCCGGACAATCTCCAGCTAATGACCCACATTGCGGCCAGGCATCCCGACATCGACGTGGGGACGGCCGCCGTGATACTTCCCTGGCATGACCCGTTGCGGGTGGCGGAGAATGCGGCGGTTCTCGACTTGTTGAGCAATGGCCGGCTCCGGCTGGGGTTCGGGCGAGGTCTGGCGCGGCGGGAGTTCGAAGCCTTCGGTATCAGCATGGACGAATCGCGGGACCGTTTCGACGAAGCGGCGCCGATGATTGCCGAGGCCCTCAGGACCGGTTTCATCGAGGGCGATGGGACTTACTACAAACAGCCCCGGACGGAAATCCGGCCCCGACCGCAGCATCCCTTTGACGGGCGAATCTACGCCGTGGCGGCCAGCGACGATTCCGTCCTCTCGGCGGCCAAACTTGGCGCGCACATTATCATGTTCGCTGATCGCCCCTGGGAAATGCGGATGCCGGGGATCGAGCGCGGTCGGGCTTTGCACCGTGAATTTCACGGCACGGAACCACCGAACCTGATGCTTACCGAATTCGTTATTTGCGGTACTGATATTGAACAGTGTGAGGAAGAAGCGCGTCAATACCAGGGCAAATTTGTCGAGAGCAATTTTTTTCACTACGAATTTCTTGGCGATCACTTCAGGTCAGTGAAGGGTTACAACGCTTATCAAGAGAAGGCTGAAATCGCCCGTTCGGCCGGTCTTGAAGGGGCGGTCGAAGGTTTTATGAAGGCAGCCAGTTGGGGCACGCCGGACAAGATTCTAAGGGGGCTGGAGGACCGTCGCGCCCTACTTGGTGATTTCGAGCTGAACGTCTCCTTCCGCTTCGGAGGCACGCCGCTCCATATTGCGGAGCGAGGCTTGAAGCTCTTTGCCAAAGAAGTGTTGCCGGTCTTGAAGTCTTGGTAGTACCGGAACCTGCTGAGGCAGGTCTATTGGCGCGAGCCGCCTTGCCAATAACGCCGGTATCGGCAGGTCTGTCATAAACCAGGGTTATCGTATTGGGATTGCAGCCTTTCCGTCGTTCCTGCGCAGGCAGGAACCTCTGCTCTCAAGGTTCTAGGTTCCTGCCTGCGCAGGAACGACGGAAATATGACTATGCGTCTAATGCGATAGCCCGGTGTCATAAACCAAACGCTATCGCTAGACCGCAGTTCTTCCTTCAGTATGGCTCTTTAACCTCATACCTTAACCGGCTTGGTCGGGCCGCCGGTCAGTCTCGACGCGCGTTGTTGCGGCGACAACGCCGGACGGGTTGTTGTACACCGCTACCGGCCGCCGCACTAACGGTGTCAAAAGGACCACCGGCAGCATCAGCAGCAGGCCTAAGCCGGCGTTAATCCCGATGGCTAATGATATGCTGAATGCCTGGGCGACGGCCCCGATTTCCACCCCGCCGATTAGGTGGCCCAGGCCGTTCACCAACCCCTGGGACCCCATTATCCGCCCGCGCATTTCCGCCGGTGACGAAAGCAGCAGGATGGTGCTCTGCATGGTGCTGAAGCCTGCCTGACCAACTCCGGCGCTGAAGAGCAGCAGGAAGGAAACCAGGAACCAGGGCGACCAGGCCACCGCAGCCACGCCCACACCCACAATCATGGCGCCGATCACGAAGTACCGCCCGTGAAAGGTGTAGTTCCGGCGCGAGGCAATGATCAGCGCCCCCACCAGCGTCCCTACACCTTCCGCCGCGCCTATCACGCCGCCCAGTGCCGGCCCCACCTTCAATACTTCGGTGGCGATGACCGGTATGAAGTATTGCAGCGGCAGCACCATGCCGTTCATGACCAACGATATGGATAGCACCCCCAGCACAAACTTGTTGGAGAAAGAGTGGCCGATCCCTGACTTGATTCCCTGCCAGAACACCCGGTCCCGGCCCACCAGCGACGCCCCTTTCGGCAGTCGCATCTTGAACATCAGGCCGGCGGCGACCAGGTCCAGGGTTACCAACACCATGTATGCTCCCGGATATCCGTAGAAGGCTATCAGCAGCCCGCCAGCTATCGGGCCCAGAATTTTGCCCACGTTGTTGGTGATGGTCTCCAGGGACATGGCGTGGGCGATCCGGTCCTGCCCGGCCAGGTCGAAAAGCGCCGCCCGCCGGGTCGGGTCATCCAAAACCTTGGCCGTACCCTGCAAAAATATGGCAAGGAAAACAAACCAGGGGTGAATGAGGTCCAGAATCAAGAGCGTAAGCAACCCCGAGGCGACAAGTAAATAGAAGGTGTGGATACCGGCCAGAATGCGCCACCGGTCCAGCCGGTCGGCCAGCATCCCGGCTACCAACGACAAAGGCGGGCGGGGGCCATTCAGGAAAACGGAAATTAAACCGACTTGAAAGACCGAGTCGGTTAGTTCGTAGATGAGGTAGCCCAGCACCAGCAGTTCCATGCGGCGAGAGATTTCGTGAACCCACCGCGCCGCCCACATCAGGCGGAAGTTGGGATTTTGCAGGACTACCAGGACCGGAATGTTGGAAAGTGGAGGCAAAGGGTTTCCCCCGTTGAATACCGGCCAACGCTACCACCTACGGGCGCTATTTCTACCGTGCCGGGGCGCCAACTTCAGCAGCTTGGCTCAGGCCGCCACCATACGCCGCAAGGCTGCGGGAAGTCAACCGGGAAGAGAGGGCCAACTTGGAGCCTACCGGGGCAGGTTAACATAGTCCGCTACCCCGGGAGCCGGAATGGTGGTGTTGGCTTGGACCTACAGCGCCCCGGATTGACCGACCCGATAGGGCGTCAGGTCGCCGCAGGTAATCAAGTCATTGTCTAGGGTTTTTCGTTGGGTCACAAGGCGGCAGACGTGACTCGGGGGCGTAACGGTGGCTGGCCAGGACGACGCGCTGCGGTATCTGAAGTCGCCGGAGGCGATTAAATAACATGACGCTGGCGGCAGAAAATTGGGTCGCCGGCCATTCATCCACTTGGGTTACTCAGTCAGGGCAATCGCGTCTTAACCCGTCATTCCGGCGAAAGCCGGAATCCAGCACAGCATCCAGCCGGTGACCAGATTGTTACCTCAGGATTTCCTGGATTCCGGCCTGCGCCGGAATGACGGTGGAGCGTTGGTATGACAATACTACAAGTATCCAAATTAAGACGCGATTGCCCTGTTGGCTTACTCAATTAAGGTGACAGCAATCGCCCTGAATGTTAGAGTATCCTGGTATTTGTGCATTAAGGAAAAGTCCTACCGGAGGGGGAGACTGACTGATGACTATTGACGCAGCTACCGGCATAGCCCGCATCCTGAAGCAGGAAGGGGTGGAGTGGGTCTCCACTTTCCCGGTCTGCCGGGTAAACAATGCCCTCGGTCGTGAGGGTATCCCCATGGTTATGATGCGCGATGACCGCTATGCCGTCGCTGTGGCCGACGCCTTCTCCCGAATCACCGCCGGGAGTCAGATTGGCGTCTGCACTTTTCAAGGAGGCGTCAATGCCGCCGGAATGCAGTACGCCTACGCCGGCATGGCCCAAGCTTACGAAGACGGCTCCCCGGTGTTGTGCATCACCGATGGGGTCCCCATTGGCAGTTCCGGTAACAGCCAGTTTGACGTCTTCAATAGCATGTCCACCGTGTCCAAGTGGTTCGGTTACATCGACAAGCCGGAGCGGGTTCCCGAATTTATGCGTCGGGCTTTTACTATGCTACGGAGCGGACGACCGGGCCCGGTCGTCCTGGCCGTCCCCGACCCAACTGGTACCTACGATGAGACTGCCGACCCGTATCATCCGGTCAAGGGTTGGAAGCACGCGCCGGTCCCGGAAGACGTGGCGCTAGCCATTGATCTGCTCACCAAGGCCCGGAACCCGCTCATCTACGCCGGGGAGGGAGTTATCTATGCTGGCGCGTCTCAAGAGTTGGTGGCCTTTGCCGAGATGGCCAACGCTCCGGTGATAACCACCCTGAAGGCTAAGGGCGCCTTCCCGGAAAACCATCCTCTGTTTGTCGGAGTACGGGGCGACCACGTCACCAATTACCTCAATAATAGCGACTTGATTTTCGCCGTCGGTTCCAGCCTGTCCCCGGGCCGGTTCAGCCATAGCATCCCCAACGCCGTTGGCAAGACTATCATCCACTGTAACGGGGACGAACTGCACGTTAACAAGGTTTACCCCACCGCCCAGGCCGTCATTGGTGACGCTCGCTACTCCCTCCAGGCGTTAGCCGAAGAACTGTCGAGGCGCCCGGTCCGCTCCATCCGGTCCAGGGAGGACGTGACTATTGAGGTCAAGACGGAACGCGATGCCGGCTTGGCTCAGTACCGGGAAGCCATGGCCTCCGACGACCGGCCCATAAACCCCTACCGGGTTTACGCTGGCCTGATGGAAGTGCTGGACCCCTACAACTCTTTCATCACCCACGAGTCGGGCAACACCCGCGACCAGCTCAGCACCGTGTACGATACCCTGGTCCCCCGGGGCTTCCTGGGTTGGGGCAACGTCTCCACGCTGGGGTTTTCCTGGGCCGCCTCTGTGGCGGCCAAAATGGCAGACCCGACCCGTCCTGCGGTAGCGGTGACTGGAGAGGCGGGATTGGGGTATATGCTGGGCAATCTGGAGGTGGCCTTGCGGCAACAACTGGGCATTACCGTTGCCCATATTAGCAACGGCGGGTTCGCCGGCTACGGGCCCGGGTTCTGGGGTCCCGGCCACGATCCTTTCACCCACTCCGTGCTGGGCCCGGACGATGTGGATATGTCCAAAGTTCTCGGGGATCTCGGGTTTCACACCGAGCGAGTTTCCGAACCCTCTGAAGTAGTGCCGGCTCTGCGCCGCGCCCTGGAAGTAAATCAGTCCAACCGGCCGGCTTACATCGAATTCTTGTGCAGCCAGTACCCCATCTACGGGGAGTGGGTGGGTCGCTAACTTGCGCGAGAATTTCACTTGGTCCAGTCATTGAGTAGAAGCGTTGACCAATGTTGCCTCCGGCGAGTAGGGCTGATAGTGGTATCGCTGTCGGCATCAGCTAGGGGTCGGTTAAAGGCAGGTTCGGGTAGGACTGCGACGTGGTGAAGGGCCGGTCCGGGTCCACGCGGCGGAGCTGGTACGCTTGCGACGCCATTATCTCCTCAACTTTATCGGGGAATTCCTCGAACCGGTCTGAGAAAGCCCGGACCAGGCGTCCCGACAAGGCGCCGCAGTCGTCACTGCCCAGGAAAACCGCCAATTGCGCCGCCCGCTCAATGGATGCTCCCTGGCCGGAAGTCACCTGTAGGCCCCGTTCGTAAGTGGCCGTATCGCCAATGGCCAACGCCAGGTCCCGAGTCTCCTCCCACATCCGGGTATGGATGGAGCCAGGACTGATGGCATTGACGGTTATCGGAGTGTCGGCTAGCTCAAGGGCCAGATTCTCCGTCAGGTTGACGATGCCGGTCTTGGCCGCGTCGTAAGCGGAGGTGTTGGGGCCCCCAACGCCCGACATATTGACTATGCGGCCCTGACCTCGCTTCAGCATTGACGGCAAGACCGCGTGGCAGCCGTAGAACACTCCCATCAGATGCACGGCTATCGTGCGGGCCCACTCAGCCGGATCGTTGTCCCAGACCCGGCCCACTGGCCCGATGTTGCCCGCGTTGTTGACCAGAACGTCGATAACGCCGTAATTTTCCAGCGTTTGGCCCACGGCCCGCTCCACCTGCTCGTGATTGGATACGTCCGCGACGACGGTCATTGCCGGGGTACTGAAACGTTCCTCAATTAACTGCGCCGTTTCCTGAAGTTCGGAGGCAGTGCGGGCGGTCAACGCCAGCCTGGCCCCCTCTGCGGCATAGGCCAGCGCGATGGCCCGTCCGATACCGCGGCCTCCTCCGGTGATCAGAGCTACGCGTCCGTCCAGTCTTTTGCGGTCAGTCATTCAGGCAGCCTCCTCACAAACCCGCATTGGATGTCGGGGTGGTAAAATGGAACTCTATTCTACATTACTTATTCCCATTTCGATTGGGGCAAGGAGTTGCGCGATGGCGGAGGCTAAGCAAATTGTGACCTTCACCAGCATGGCCGAGGGCACTCAAGAAGATTACGAACTGCTGGAGCGGCTGGAGGACGAGTTCGCCAAAGGAACGGCCGACCGCGTACTGGCGGTGCTTCGCGGCCTGGCCGGGTCACTGTCGGGCTACAGAATTGACCGTCTGGAGCATTCTTTGCAATGCGCCACCCGCGCCCACCGGGACGGGGCCGGTGAGGAGATTGTAGTGGCGGCGCTGCTGCACGACATAGGGGACCTGCTGTCCCCATTCAACCACAGCGAGCTGGCCGCCGCGGTGTTGCGTCCCTACGTCTCGGACCGCACGCACTGGATCGTGCTCCACCATGGGCTGTTTCAGAGCTATTACTACGCCCACCACACCGGCGGCGACCGCCATGCGCGGGACGCCTACCGCGACCATCCGTGGTATCAGGACACGGTGGAGTTCTGCCACCGCTGGGACCAGCCCTCCTTCGACCCCGACTATGCGAACCTGCCGCTTGAGTTCTTCGAGCCGATGGTGCGGCGAATCTTCGGGCGAGCGCCCTTCAGTGAGAGCAGGCGGAGCGACCATTAGGGCGTGCTTGCAAAGCGGTTGGTCAAACCTGTTCTCTCTGGACAAGCTCAGGGCAAACGACTTAGCATCACGGAGACAATGCGACTTTTTCAATCTGCTGTGCACAGGAGGAAATCTACTATGACTCGCCAACAAGCCGCACCCAAAGATGGGCTTGCCGCCAACTCCAACTCGGTAATCGACGCCTCGAGACAAGCGCTGTTCGACCTCTCGAGAGACATCCACGCCCACCCGGAGCTTAACTTTCAGGAATACTACTCCTCCAACGCCTTGGCCGGGTTCTTGGAGCAGCATAACCTTCAGGTGGAAAGGGGTATCGGCGGTGTGGATACGGCGTTTCAGGCGACCATCCTGGGCGGCGCCGGAGAAGGCCCGACAATCGCCGTCCTGGCGGAATACGACGCGTTACCCGAGATTGGCCACGGTTGTGGACACAATCTCATTGCCATGGCCGCGATGGGCGCTGCCTTGGGTCTGCAGGCGAACGCTGAAAAGTTGCCCGGGCGCGTGGTGGTTGTTGGAACCCCGGCCGAAGAGGGCGGCGGTGGCAAGATACGACTGCTGGAGGCGGGGGTATTCGACGGCGTGGATGCCACCCTTTCGTCCCATCCATTCTCCAATCGCACCATAATACCGGCGGCTGCGCCCAAGGGAGAAAGCTGGAGCCTGGCCATGGTTGGCTACCGGTATATGTACCACGGCAAGGCCGCTCACGCCGCCGCGGCCCCTGAGGCAGGCATCAATGCATTGAACGCGGTTATCCATTTGTTCACCGGAATCGATGCCTTGCGCCAGCACCTGAGGGACGACGTCCGCATTCACGGGGTAATCACCGACGGGGGCTTGGCGCCCAATGTGGTCCCGGAGTTCGCCGCCGCCAACTTCATGCTGCGAAGCCGGGACGGGCGTTACCTGAGCGACGTGGTAGTGGGCAAGGTGGCACAGATAGCGGAGGGGGCAGCGTCAATGACCGGCGCCCGCCTTGAGGTTCAGGAATTCTATCCCTTCTACGAAAACGTTCAGCCCAACGTGGTCCTGGCCCAGGCAGTGGGAGCCAATGCCCAGGTGCTGGGATTCAAACTGGATGAACCGGTGGCCGGTCGCCCGGGCAGCGGAGCTTCTACCGATTTTGGCAACGTCAGTCAGGTCATGCCGGCATTCGAGCTAAGGTATGCCGTTAGCGAGGAACCGGTGGCTTCCCATACCAGAGAGATGGGTGAGACCGCCGTTACCGATTTGGCCCTTTCCAACGCGCTGCTGGTAGCCAAAACGCTGAGCCTGACGGCAACCGACCTGTTGCGCGACATTACGTTGGTGGAGGCCGCGAGGGTCGAGTTCGCTGATCGCAGCGCCTGACGACTTGGCTTTACCTGGCGGCGTTGTCACGCGCGCAGGTCGGGCCAAAGGGGCCTGTTTCAAGAGTCAGTAGGAGTGCCGGGGTGTACACTTTCGGGCGACGTTGTAGGATGAAACTGGAAGATTCCGTTCCGAGATATGGACCGGGAGCAGATGTAGTTGGCGCCGCCCTTACAGCCGGCCTATTAGGCACGTAAGTCGGCAGTGGAATGAAACTGCGGTATTGTCAGGGGTCGGATTTCAAAAGACCGGGACGGATCCTGGTATTCCAGTAGTCGTTTTCCCTGACCTGCCGCAACTCCTCCACCAACTGCGCTGTCTCAGTTCCCACGGCCTCACTCAGCTCAGCGGCAGTGCGGTCTCCGGCCAACTCAGTCACTGCTGCCCGCAGTCGCATCACGTATTCCGCGACTTCATAGGCAGCCTGGTCGGACGCAGAGCGAGCCTGTAAGGCCTCAAGCTTCTCTAGCCATTCCAGACCCTTTTCGGCATCGTCGAACCGGTCATCCAGCGCGCTGGTCGTACTCATTTGGCATTCTCCACTATCGTCACTGGCTGTGCTACGTATGAGGGATAAACAGTCCGGGCTTGGCAGTAAATTTTCTATCAGACTTGCTTAAGGAAACCCAGGCGATAACCTGTATGTCGGGGCGCATCCAGTTTGCTCCCTATATTATACCCTGCGTCGCAAGGGTGGTTGAGATTCCAGCAATATCTTCCAAGGCAATCGCGTTATAATTTCCCATGATGTCATTCTGACGTAGCGGAGCGGAGGAAGAATCTAAAATCCTTCAGGGTGGACCCTTGCCGGATACCGGACAACCCTTGCTCCGAAAGATTCTGGATTCTTCGCTCCGCTCAGAATGACCTAGAGCGCAGAATGACCGTTGGCGAGGCCACTGTTGGTTAAAGCGCGATTGCCCTGTCAAAACGGCTTATTGACGGATACGCCCCAGGGATTTAAGCTAGGCCCACCCAGTTCCAAAGTCCAACCAACAAAAGGAGTTTGGCATGACTATCAGCAAGCAGACTACCTATGAGGTCGTAATCGAAGACGTGGAATATCTCCGGCACGGCGACAAACCTTTTTTGGCGCGAGTCTTCAAGCCCCAGGGCACCGGCCCCTTCCCGGTAATGGTCGAGTTGCACGGTGGCGCCTGGGTGAACGGAACCCGTGAGAACGGCAACGCCGGTAACGAAGCACTGGCCAGGAATGGCGTTATCGTGGCCGCCCTGGATTTCCGCGTGCCCCCGGAAGCGTCATACCCGGCTTCCCTGGCCGACATTCACTACGGCATTCGCTGGTGCAAGGCCCACGCCGCAGACTGGAACGGCAACCCGGATAGCATCGGAGCTATGGGCACCTCCAGCGGCGCGCACCAGGCCATGCTGCTGGGTATGCGCCCCCAAGATTCCCGCTACGCGGCCCTCTCCCTCACCAACGGCGCGACCGAGGTGGACGGCGCCCTGGGCTGTGTAATCATGGTCTCTCCGGTGATCGATCCGCTGGGACGCTATCATTACGCCAAGGGTATTCGAGATGACATCAAACCCCCCGAGTCGGTAGGCGAGCGTACTGTGGCCATGCACGATATGTACTGGGTGACGGAAGAAGCAATGGCCGAAGCTGCTCCGGCCCGAATTCTGGCCCGTGGGGAGCGCACCGACCTGCCACCCACGCTGTGCCTGGCCCGCATCTACGAGGCAGCGCATCCTCGCCCGGATCTTGACGAGTTCATCTCGCAGTACCGCAAGGCCGGCGGGCAGATCGATGTGACGATCTTCGAAGGAGAAGGCGAAGGAGTGCTGCGAGACCTCTCCACGGATGTTGCGCAGCGGGCGCTCGAACAGATGACCGCGTTCATCAATCAACACCTCGGGTAAGCCAGGTCTGCCCGGAGAACAGAGGTTAACAGCGACGGCGGACCAGCCCTCCGGGTTGAGTCCGCCGTTCTATTACAGAGAGAGCATATCCGACATTGAGAGCAAGTCCGGCGCCTGATTGCAGGCCCGACCGAGGAGTTGATCATGGCCACACAGCAAGAGGAAGGGTCTGTTCCTGACTTTCTTCGCATGGAGGACGCCGGCGGGCCGGACTCCACCAATCCGCACCGCACTGAAACTTGGTACGGCTGGCCCAGCAAAAGGGTGGAGCCGGTCAATTTGCTGGACGACGAAGGAAGAACTAGGCGTGTGAGGACTCCGGTGATGGACCTGGAGGGTTTGATCACGCCTACGGAACTCCACTATGTAGTCCAGCATTTCGACATCCCGGAAGTGGTGCCGGCGGACCAGTGGACCCTAACCATCGACGGCGAGGTCAAGAACCCGCTGACCATCAACTACGAGCAACTGCGCCGTTACCCAGGCCGCACGGTGCGCACCGTGATGGAGTGCTCCGGCAGCGACGCCACCTATTTCGAGTACTTCAAGGGCGAAGGCCCCAAGCCTTCCAGGACTCAGGAAGCGATGATCCTCAGCGCCGCCGAATGGACGGGCGCCCCCTTGGCCGCGGTGCTCAACGACGCCGGGTTGACCGACAAGGCCCTGTACCTCCGTGCCGAGGGTTGGGACCAGGGAGTACCGGCTACCGCCGCCCCGGGGACCGAGCCTTTCTTCTACGACAAGGGGCTGCCTCGGCTGAAGGCCCTCCACCCGGATACAATCCTGTGCTGGGCCCAGAACGGCCAACTGCTGGAGCACCTGCACGGAGCGCCGGTTCGGCTGCTGGTGCCAGGCTGGTCGGGCAACTGGTCGGTGAAGTGGATTCGCCGTCTGGAAGTGCTGGACCACCTGCCGGACTGCTGGTATCACTACAATTTCTACTACTACGCGGACTCGCCCGACGCCACGGATAAGGAACTGATTACAACCATTCCGGTCAAGTCGATGGTCACCCATCCCAACGACGATACCGAAACCCTGCCCCAGGGGACTCACTTGGTGCGAGGCTACGCCTGGAGCGGCGACGGGGCGATTACCCAGGTGGAGGTCAGCGTTGATGGGGGCGGGACTTGGCTCGCAGCTCGGCTGGAGGAACCGCAGGACCGGTGGATGTGGGTCAGGTGGTCCTTCCTGTGGGAGGCCAAGGAACCGGGGAAGTACCAGGTCATGTCCCGAGCGACCGACGCCTCGGGCCGCACCCAATCCCGGGTGCCTCGGTACAACAATATGCGGAAGAACTTCACCGCCAGCGTGGGCTACGACATTACCATCGAGTAGCGCAAGCTAGTCAAGCGAGTAGTGTCGGCGAGCGGTGCCGGCCGGTAGTCCGTCGGTCAAGCAGTGCGGTGAGTTTCAAGCTCCCGCCGCTGCGACTCCACCATTACTGATGGACTTTGAATGGAAATTACGCCTAAGTAACTGTCTCAAAATGTGGTTCGACAAGCTCACCATGAGCGGAGCAAAACTATGTACCGCTCGCCCTGAGCTTGTCGAAGGGCGCCGCAAACAGGGGCAGAAGTTTTGAGATAATTTCTTAGTCAAAGGCACACCAGGCTTGGCTGGCGCCCCCTTCCAGCTAAACCACCTGAAAATGCGCTTCCGTCGGGATGCAGTCCGCTCCGTTGATGGGGACTATGTCCTGGGGGCAGGCGGAGAAAGCCACCACGCAGTCCATCTCGGCCCGCAGCACCACGTAGTCGCCGGGGCTTGAGACGGGCGGCTCGAAGCTGAGGCCGCCGTCCGGGCCCACCGGGATGTTCATAAACAAGTTCCACGGGCTGGGCGTTTCGGGTGGCGACAGTCCAAGCTCGGCCAGGGCCGCCGCCAAGTTGTCGGTGCAATTGTCGTGGTACTCCGTGCAGCCCAGAAGTTCATAACGGAAGCGGTCACACGCCGCCAAAAGCGTGTCGTGAATCCCGCCCGACGTATCCTCCACCAGCGTCAGAATCGCCCTTCGATGGTTGGTGACCATCGACTGACCCAGCACGGGCATAGTCCGGCCAATCGCCGTCCGCGAATGCTCCATCGACATGAACTCGTTGATGTCATCGCGCCGGAAGGCCCAGGTGTCCACCACCTGCTGTCCGTGGGTATTGACCACCTTAACGTGCTGCCCCTCGGCCACGAAAGCGGCCTTGCCGCACCGCGCCGGGATGGTTATCCGGGACGTTGCCGTCATATCTAACCCCGCTTTCCTCGGTAGTGTTGAGACCGTCAGTGTAGGGACCGCCGCATCAGCCGATAAACCCCGCCCACACCTCCGGCAGCCGGGCCATCGCTTCCGGGGGAAGCGGCCCCTTGGCGGCGAATTCAACTGCCTGCTCCAGATGCTCCAGGCTCGAATACCCCACCAGCACGCTGCTCACACCGGCGTTGGTCAGGGCGAACCGCAGCGAAGCCTCCACCAGGCTGCCAACGTATCCCTCTTGCTGCAGGAACCGGAAGCCGTCTGCCCTGGCCTGGTCCTGGCCGTAGTCGCGGCCCGAGCCGATGGGCGCGACGGTCGGCACGGCAACGGGGTGCCGCGTTGCCTCCCCGCTCAGCGCGCCGGCCGCCAGGACCCGAATCACCAGCACTCCCATGCCGTTGCCGGAGGCCCGTCCGATCTGGTTGCCATAGTCCGGCATATCGAATCCGGCCGGTACGGTCGCTCCGGCGCTGGGGTTGACCAGGTTATAAACCGACTGGATAGTGTTCAGCGCTCCCGAGTCGATGACCTGGTGCAGGGCCGCGGTCTCCCCCACTGCGGTCATTCCCCAGAACCTGACCTTGCCCTGGTCGCGCAACTCCCGCAGCGCGTCCACCACCTCGCCCAGGGCTTCTTCGGGAGAGACTGACCCGCCCTGCGCCACTGCTGCGACATGATTGTGCATCTGGATAAGGTCAACTTGCTCGCGCTGCAGCCGTGCCAGGCTATCCTCCACCGAGGCGATTACGTTACCCTTGACGTGTCCCGGCTCGTGGGTAGTTACCCGGAACTTGGTGCCCACGTAAACGTCCGCTGCTAATTCCTTCAACACCCGCCCCAGGTTGGTCTCCGATTGGCCGTCGCCATATGAAGAAGCGGTGTCGAAGTAGTTGATACCCAACTCCATTGCCCGCGCGACTGCTTTCACCTGATCGCTATGCTCGCCCCGGATCATCAAACCGCCGACGTTGCCGCAGCCAAACCCGATTTCTGATACGTTTAGCCCGGTGCTGCCCAGGGGTCGGTACTCCATTACACTACCCCTTTAATCTTGCGTGTCCTCTAATGATATTCCCCAATCCGGTTGAGGACAATCTCCGGCCGGCGTCAGGGCAGGCCAATCGCACGTGATGGCAGATTCCTCTTTCCCGTCGTTCCTGCGAAAGCAGGAACCTAAAAGTTGCGGACAGAGGTTCCTGCCTTCGCAGGAACGACGGATAGCTTTCAATCCTGGTGCGATAGCCCTGGGTGTCAGGGCAGGCCAATCACATTTGGAATCGGGGGAATCCGTCATTACTGCGAAAGCAGGAATCTTGTGGCGTCAGGGGCGGAGGTTCCTGCTTTCGCAGGAACGGCGGGTTTTCGTTCTTCGGCCTAGGCAGTGTCGTCAAAATAATTTAGTCCAGATGACCATTGCACGGATTTGGCAGATAGCCAGGAAGGACGTGGCGTTCTTGGCATAGCGGGTTGCTACTCCCCGCCATTGTTTGAAATCCAGGACCGCGTTTTCCACCAGATGGCGCAGCTTATACAGGTAATGGTCGTAAGCCCGGGGTTCCTTGCGGTTGCTCTTTGGCGGTATCACCGGCTCCATTCCCTGGGCCAGGGCCTCGGCTACTATGGCGTCGGTGTCGTAAGCTCGGTCGGCCAACAGGTATTGCGCCGCTATGTCGGCAATCAGGTTAGAGGCCTGGGTACAGTCGGCAACCGTACCCTCGGTCAGGCTCAAGCGCACCGGCATACCATGGGCGTCCACCGCCAGATGCAGTTTGCTGTTCAGCCCCCTTTTGTGCGTCCCACGGCTTGATTGCCCCCAACCGCTCCGGTCCCATGAGGATGCAGCTTGATATGGGTGGAGTCGATCATCAACCATTCCAAGTCGGGACCCAAGTCCGGGTCATCGATTACTTGGTCCAGCAAGTCGGCCCAGATGCCCCGGTCTCGCCAGCGACAGAAGCGGCGATGGGTGTTCTTCCAGTCCCCATAGTCCGGTGGCAGGTCCCGCCAGGGCGCCCCAGTACGCAAGTTCCAAAATACCGCGTCCAGAAACAGGCGGTTGTCCCGGGCGGGCCGCCCCCTTTTGCCGGCTCTCCCAGGCAGATGGGGCTGCAAACGGTCCCAAACCTGGTCCGTAATGTCGTGCCGTCGATGCGCTGGCGTCATACCTCCACCCCCCACTCTCATCCCTTTTTCACCAATTTACCACCTTTACCCTATTTTGACGACACCCCCTAGTACAATAGCCCTGGTCCAGGAGACAACTCATTCCGGGCGCCGATGTTTGGTCCCGGGAGATGTTTCCTCTAATGAGGAGTGTTGAACTGGACGAGGATGCCGTCCGGGTCCAGTACGTAGATGCTGCGGATGTCTCCGTCGGGGTCGGTGAAGGACTCGATGGGGCCGGCCAGTTCGACGCCCTTGTCCAGCAGCTCCTGGGTCAGGGCCTTTACGTCGGCGACGCCGAAGGATATGTGGCTGATGCCCACCTCGTCCAGCTTGATGGGCTGCCCGTCGGGAGCATCGCCGGGATGGCTGGTGAGGGTCAGCGTGGGAGTGGCGCTATCCCCGTAGGCGAGGCTGACCCAGTGGCGGGCCTGGCGCTCGCGGCGGTAGTTGTGCAGGCGCCCCCCCTCGGTGGGGTCGGTCATACGGTCGCCCAGGACCGTCAAGCCCAGTATGTCCCGCTAGAAGGCCAGAGACCGGTCCATATCTCGCACACAAATTCCGATGTGGGTAACGCAGGTTGCTTCCATGACACTCTCCTCACGCAGATTGATGCCGGCATGGCCCGGAACCGGCTTTGGGACAGTATGCCGGCCGGACAGTCTTATTCCCGTCTATCCGTTCTGTAAAACGCGCCGCCCTTAATCCAGCGGCAATTTGTGGAACCACCCCGGCTCGGAAATATCCAGCACCTGACCGTTGGGGCCGGACCACTTCTCCTCGGCGCGGGGCGGGCGAGTCTCGCCGTCCTTGGCGACCTCGCGGCGGACGATCTCCTGTCCGTCAATCTCCTGGAGCTTGGCGCCGGTTTCTTGCAGGCTGTCCACTTGGAATCCGATGTGGTGGATGCCGCTGTAGTTCACGCCGTTGGGGCCGACGTCGGCGTCCTTTTCGGTCTTCCATCTGAGGATGGTCAGGTTGATGTCACCGTCGGTAAGCTGGACCTGGCGGTCGTTGCGCGCCACTTCGACGAGGTCAAAACCTTCCTTGTAGAACTTCGCCACGGTGTCAGGGTCTTCGCAGGTGATTGCAATGTGCTTAATTTTGGCCACAGGGGCACCCCCGAAATTGGTTTCGGGACATTATACACCTCATCAGTTGGAACAGGCGGGTATTCACCACATCACACACCGGCAACTATGGGGTAGGCGGTCACTGGCTCAAGTTCCGTTCCCGTTGAACTGGATTCTATGATGCTCCGACGGTGCTATAACTATTGAGGGAAGGTTAGTATAATACGGAGGAGCGGCGGGAACCTCGTTCAACTCGCCCGCTATTCTGTACTACCGCTGGGATCCGACTTAAACACCGGCCCAACCGTGGGAGCCGACCGTGAATCTGATAGGAGGAATCAGGAATGACCCAAGCCCAGTTCGGAGGCGACAGAAAGAGCGGCAAATGGGCCTTTGCCACTCTCGAAAGGCGCATGGTCAACTGGTTGGTTCCCAAGGTGCCGTCCTGGCTGGAAACTTATCACCTGACGATGCTGACACTGGTTTGGAGCATTGGCATTGTCATCGCCAGCCTGTTAGCCCGCCAAAGTCTGCACTGGTTATGGCTGGTTTCCGCTTTCATCGTCTTGCAATACCTGAGCGACGTTTTGGATGGGGCGGTTGGCCGCTATCGCGACACCGGGCTGGTCAAGTGGGGCTTCTACATGGACCATTTCCTCGATTTCATCTTCCTCTCGTCGGTAGTCGTAGGGTATTCGCTGGCGCTGCCCCACATCGCCGCGTACTGGTTCGCCGCTCTATTAGTGCTGGGCGGGGCGTTAATGGTCAACACGTTCCTGTCCTTTGCCGCCACCAACGAATTTCAGATATCAACGCTGGGAATCGGCCCCACCGAAAGCCGGTTGTTCTTCGTGCTGGCCAATGCCGGACTGGTTTTCTTCGGCACGGCGTGGCTCCCCATTGCGCTGCCCGTAATCGTGGGCATTCTCACGCTGACCCTGGTGTGGTCGGTTTGGCAAGCGCACCGCAAGATTTGGCAGATTGACATGGAACACAAGCGCAGCGGGTACAGTGGTTAACCCCGACCCAGGTCGGGGTTTGGGGACTCCCAACTCCCAACCTGTGTCGGTATAACCGCGCTGTAGCGGCGGGTTTGAACCCCACCTGTTCCAACCAATTAACCTGCGACTCTCCGGCTAACGACATTCTGAGGGTAATGTCATTCCGAGCGGAGCGAGGAATCCAAAATGCATCGGGACAAGGGCTGCAATGACATCAAAACAAGATGACCCTGAGTTACGGCCCGATGCGCGGGCAATTAGTTGGAACAGATGGTTTCAAACCCGCCCCTACTAGTAGTCCAACTACTTTGAAATGATGGATTGCTTTTCCAGCCGGGTTCTCAGTCTGATGCTTGTCCACGTAATGCCACCAACCAAACTACCCATCATTACAAAGATTTCGCACCACTAGCGTAGATATGCAGATATATTGGTGTGGGGAACACCAACACCTACCGGGGATGCCACGTTTTGAGACAGCGCATTATTCCGGCCTTCAGTCTGCCAGGTCCAGAAATTCGCGAACCTTTTGCTTGAACGGCTCCTTGTCGTAGTTGCTGTACAGCGCCAGCGAGTTTCGCACTGGGTTGCCGCCGAACATACGCTCGTAAAGCACCTGCCGGCCACTGAACGCGCTGCACGATACGTCCCACGCCAGGTGAAACAGCTTGGCCCGATCCCGGGCGTTGGTCGTGTCGGTGGCCAGGTACTGGTCCACCTCGGCGGCGATGTCCGTGTCGAAGTCGGCCTCGGCGGGCAGAGCCATCAAGCTGCTGGTGCCCAAAAGCTGGATGATCTCCACCATTCGAGGGTACATCGATCGGCCAAACAGCGTCCGGCCCGCCCGGAGGGCCGGCAGCGCCGGACTCATAACCCCCCACCGATTGGGCGTCGCGTCCGCCTCGGCAGCTCTCAGGCAGGCCCGCAGCGTGTCCCGCTGGGTGATAAGCTCCGCCACCTGCTCCTGCACGTGGGGAATCGTCCCCGACCCCAGCGTATCGACAATCAAGTCCGCCAGCCCCAGCATGAACTCAGCCTTCACCAGGCAGCGGGTCAACACCTGATGCCCGGTGTGGGCGTCGGAATTAGTTCCCTGAGCGTAGCCATTGCAAAGCTCCACGTTGCCCAGCAGGAACACCCGCTCCCACGGCACAAACACATTGTCGAAGAACACCACCGAGTCCATTTCCTCAAAACGGGAACCCAACGGATGGTTGAAGTGGGAGCGGCCCAGGTCGAAGCTCTCCCGACAGAGGAACTTGACGCCGGGAGTGTCACAGGGGATAGAAAAGGAGAAGGACTGCCGGCCGTCGTCGTCAGCCAGCCGGTGGGACGCCACCGGGTAGATGGCAATTTCGTCAGAGATGGGGCCCAGGGTCGCCAGCACCCGGCTGCCCTTGACCACAATCCCGGCGTCGGTCTCCTTGACCAGGGTGAGCGCCACCTCTTCGCTCAGGGTGTCGGCGGGGTTGGACGTGCGGCGCCGTTGCAGGTTGACCAGGGCGTGGGTCAACGCCACGTCGTTTTCCCGGAGAAACTCGTGGTAGTCCACCACGTTCCGCTCGAACTCGGGGCGGTCCTGGGCGAAGTAACCGGAGGCCCCGGCCCACGACGAGAATATGATGTTGAGAAAGTCCGGCGAGCGGCCCATCATGCCGCAGGTGGCCCACGCCCACCGGGTCATCATGCGGCGGCGGCGTTCCAGGTCTTCCACCGTCCGGGGAATCAGGTAAGACAGTCCCGCCGGGTCGCCGGTGGACGGCGAGGCGAAGGTCATCTCTTCTCGCAGCGCCGGATCGTGCTGCATATCGTACAGGGCGGCCACCGACTTGACGCCGTTCTTCAGCGCCGGGTGAGTGGTCACGTCCTGTACTCGCTCCCCGTCAATCCAGACCTCGCGGGGGCGCTCCTGCAATCCCTTGATGTATTCCGCTCCGGTACGTGCTGGCATATTTCTTCACCTCAGCGCAAGGACTGCTCAGGCGGCGGGTCGGTCACCCTACCTATCCGTTCCTCCCAAGCTTGTCCAGGGATTTCTTGTAACCGACCGTATAGTACATTCAGTACAATATATTCCGGTCCCGGCCAACCGCGGCCGGGTTTCCCGCTCATCCTCAACCTTGATCCGGGCTATTGCACTAGGACTGGAAGCTATCCGTCGTTCCTGCGAAAGCAGGAACCCTTGTCTGCAATGTTTCAGGTTCCTGCTTTCGCAGGAACGACGGGAAAAGAGAGTCTGCCTTCAGGTGCGATTGCCCTGGGCATTCACCCACAGCCAATAACAACCGGCCGTTCTTTCAAGCTCAGGCGTCTTCCAACAGCGCCAGCTTTTCCTGGAAGAGAGCCAGGGAACGCTCTTCGGGGACGCCGATGAAGAACCTCAGGCCCTGCACGTACTCCAGCACTTCGCGGGGGAGCATAAACAGGTCATCCCGGGGGCCGGTGGCCTTATAGAGATTGTTCATCCAGTCTTCCTGGCCGACGAAAAGGGCATCTTCCAGCACCACGCGGTCCTGCCGCTCCAGGCTGGTGGAGACCATCCAGCGGGAAAAGACGAAGGGCAAGCCGGTCCAGGTCTGCCATTCTTCTCCCAGGTCGTAGCGGTGGGGGTAGCCGCGGAGGCCCCTCCGCCGGCGCAGAGATTGGTTCCCGGTCAGCAGCAGGGCGTCGTGGTCTGCTTGCTCAGCTACGAACGCTCCGGGGCAGACGTTGTACTTCTGCGTCAGCAACACCCGGAGCAGGGCCACCGAAGCGGCGTCGCCCGCGCCCAGGACGATGCACCTGTCGCTCAGAGCTTCAATGGGTTCCTTTGTGTGCAGTATGCTGGTAGTAGCCCTGGACACCGACGCGATGCAGAACCCGTGGACCAGGGCGGCCTTGTCTGCCAGCCGCAATGTATCCACCACGGGCACTGGCCCGGCATCTACTTCACCCCGTTCCAACGCCTCGGTGACCGCATTGGGTTCCAGGTTAAGCAGCTCAATGCCGCGGCGCTCCATATCGAAATAAAACGCTTCACATTCCAGGTTGGGGATGCGGGCTACTTTGATGGGCATGACAAAGATTGGCTCCTGGCCGGCTCAATCGCCGGGGATGTTTCCCGGGAATATCACGCAGGAAGGCCCCCGTGGATTTCGGAGGCCTTCCCAAAAGGTCAAACGCGGTTAGTCCTTACAGCCGCGGCCCCATGAAGGTGGCGCCCTGCTTGCGGTACACCTGGATGCGGTTGCGGGGACCCTCGCAGACGTACACCGCGTTGGTGTCGTCCACGACTACGCCGCTGGGGGCCCAGAAGTCTTTCTCCCGTTCCATTCCCTGCGCGCGTTCCCGCTCGCCCCACATCTCCGGGTTGGCGTCCAGCTTGTCCTTGCCCCACTTGGAGACGGTGGCGTCGCCGGTCTTCACCGCCGCAAAGTTGCCGTCCGGGTCGAAGACTTGCAGGCGGTTGTTCAGCCAGTCGGCGACGTAGATGATGCCGTCCTGGTCCACAGCCACGTCGGTGGGGCGGTCAAACTCGCCCTCGCCGGAGCCGGAGGAGCCGAACTTCATCAGGAACCTGCCGTCGGCGGTGAACTTCTGGATGCGGTCGTTGCGCCAGTCGGCGACGTAGATGTTGCCCCGCTTGTCGATGTCGATGCCCCAGGGCATATTGAACTCGCCATCGCCATCGCCCAGGGCGCCGAACTGGGCCAGGTACTGTCCGTCTTTGGTGAACTTTTGTACCCGGTGGTTCAGGCTGTCCACCACGAAGACGTTGTCGTCCTGGTCGAAGGCCAGGCCGGAGGGATGGTTCAGCTCGCCGTCACCGCTGCCGACGCGCTCCTCCCACTTGCCTACGTACTCACCATCCCTGGTGAAGATGGATATGCGGTTGAGCCATTCGTCAGAGACGTAAACGTTGCCGTCGCCGGCGATGGCAACGCACACCGGCCAGACCAGAGAGCCGTCGTCGAAGTTGTACTCGTGGGGGCCTTGCTGCGGCACGCCGCGGGCGAAGGCGTTGACGTACTCTTCATCCACGGTGCACACGGCGATGCGGGTACCCTCGGGCCGGTACTCGGAAGAGCGGCAGACGACATACATCAGGTCGTCCTGGCCCCGGGCCAAGTGGACCGGGTAGGTGAAGCCGGGTCCGAACTGCTCGCCACGCCCGATGGTGTGGCTGTATTGGAGTTGTACGTGCGATATTCGGGTTGTAGTCATACAAACCTCACAGAGTTGACTAAATGAACTCCATTTGCTCGAAGGCGCCGTTGACGATGGGTTTGGCGTCCAAGCCCATCCACTTCTCAATGAGCACGGAGTAGAGTCCGCGGAAGTCGTTGTTGAAGTGCAGGTCGCCCTCCAGCAGCTTTCCTTCTTCCAGCGACGGGTATTCGCCGTAGAGGCCGCCCTTGACCGGATCGCCCACCACGAAGGCCACGCCGCCCGAGCCGTGGTCGGTGCCGGACCCGTTGTCGTGGACCCGACGGCCGAACTCGGTGAAGACCAGCAGCACCACGTTGTCTGCGGCGTTATGCTCCTTGAGGTCGTCGTAGAAGTCGGCCACCGCGGCGGAAGTCTCGTTCCACAGCCGGGTGTGGTTCATCAGTTCGCCGGCGTGGGTATCGAAGCTGTTGTACGGCGCCGTGGTGTAGAGCACCCTGGTGCCCAGGTTGGCCAGATGCACCTGCGCGATGTTGCGCATATACTGGGCCACGGTGTCGCCGCCGTACTCGACGCTGGAGGAATACATGGCCGGGGCGGTGCTGAGAATGTCGGCCCCTTCCAGGGCGTCCAAGCCGGTCTGGGCGAAGTAGTCCAGCACCGGGCCTTGTCCGAGCATGGGAGAGTAAACCCGGGAAAAGACGTCGAGGGCCTTGGTCCGCTGCTCTTCAATCTCGATGCCGGTCAGCACGCCGTAGGTCTCCAGGTTGCCCACCGAGGCCACCGGCACGCCGGGAGCCACCAGGGAGCGGGGCAGGCCCCGTCCGAAGTTGACGCCGGTCAGCACGTTTTCTTTGTTGGGGTCCAGGTCGCGGACAGCGCGGCCTAGCCAGCCTTCATCGCCCACCTTTTCCGGTTCGCAGGTGTGCCAGATGTCCATGGAGCGGAAGTGGGAGCGGCTGGGAGCCGGGTAGCCCACGCCCTGAATGATGGCGACCTTGCCCGCATCGTACAGCCGCTTCATCGGCGCCATCGCCGGGTTGAAGCCAATGTAGTCGTTGATGGGCAGCACCCTGTCGGTCTCGATTCTGACGTTAGGGCGGTTGTCCACGTACAGGGGGTCACCGTAAGGCACGATAGTGTTCAGGCCGTCGTTGCCCCCGGACAACTGGAGCACCACCAGCACTGGGTCTTTCTTGGTGGATGTCATATTTCCCCCTTCTGTTATGCGAATAGGTACTCGGTAGTCGACACGATGGACTGCAGCATCTGGCCGACCCTCGTCCCGAACTCTTCGGCGCCGGTGTTGACTTCGCCCTCGCTGCGGGCCAGCTCCACCAACTCGTTGCGGGTGAGGTCGGCCAGCTCGTAGGCTCCCAGCAACTCCAGGCAGCCGTCCACCAACCGTTCCGCCGAGATGGTGTCGCCCTCGGAGCGCAGCCGGTTGATGATGGACTGGATTCCGGTGTGGCTGGTGTTGCCCACGGCGTCAGCGGTGAAGTTGATCCGCTCCACGAGGGTGCCGCTGTCAATCCACTCCCGGCCGGTGTGCCAGCCCTCCACGGTCGGCGGGTTCAGAAGGTCCTGGCCCATGTAGCGGATGGAGAGGGCCATGCCATTCAGGCCCGGCTTGGGCATAGCGAAGTCGCCGACCAGACGCATGGTCCCGACCACGGTCTCCGTGGGACTCTTCACCTTGGTGAAGCGGGCGTTCTTGAAGAAATCGGCGTTGAACAGCACCCGCAACATCGACCGGATATCGTAGTTGGAGCGGAAGTACTCGTCTTCCAGCATCTTGATGGCTTCCGGGTCTCGGGGCGGCGTGTTCTGCCAAGCCGGTACCTGGGGCTCATCGGCGACGAAGAAGTTGTAGAGGTGCCTGGAGACGAACCGGGCCGTGCCGGGCTGCCGGGCGATAATCCTGACGACGTCCTCGCCGTTCCAGTTGCCCGTCTCGCCCAGGAAGGTCTTGTCCTCGTAATCGTGGTCTGACGGGTCGTAAATGAACGCAGCCTCGTACTTGCCGTAGGGGTATCTGGGGATGGAGTTGGTTACCGTCCAGCCAGTGAAGGCCCGGGCGCACTCCTTGACGTCGTCCTCAGAGTAGTTGGCCTGGCCGTCCATGCCGACGCCGAGGGAGAAGAGTTCCAGAAGCTCGCGGCCCCAGTTCTCGTTGATGGCGTCCTTGTGGCTCATGCAGTTGTCCAGGTAGAACACCATGGCCGGGTCAGTGGCCAAGCCCATCAGCAGGTCGGAGAAGTTCGCCATGCCCACGGTGCGGAACATATCCAACTCAAGCTGCTGTTGCCGGGGGTACTCACACTTGGCGTGACCGGTGCAGAAAATCTGATGCCAGAAGAGGGCGATTTTCTCCTCCAGCGGACGCCTGGTGTTGATCATTCGGTAGGTCCACTCTTCCTGTTGACCTTCAAGTCCTGCTTGAGATACCCACTGTGGCTGATAGCGCATCAACACGTCACGCTCAATCGCGGGCTGCGTGTCAGGATTCAGCAGTTCTTCCACAGTGGCCTCGTAGCCCTTGGCAGCACGGGTCTCAAGCTCTTCATACGTCGCGCCGAACCCGGCACGGCGCATTAGGTGGGCCATTAAAGCGACATCCTTGTTTGCCATTCCAATCCTCCTAAAACCATCTCCTGGGTCGGTTGCTGACAACACCCCGGTGATTACATTTTCCTAACACACCTCCTTCGATTCGAGGTGATATTATCCACACTAGCCCAGTTTGTGCCCCGCAAGTCGAGAGTTGGGCCGGTGGGGATGCAGTTGAAAACACCATCATATTCGCAACCTTGAATGGCGTCAAGGTTGTGCGACATTTCACGCTGGAGAGTTTTGACAGTTGTAGGGGAACTTGAGAGCCCATAGTGTCGGGTTAGTCGGGTTATTAGAAGGATGTTCATTGTGAGCTGGTCGAACCACAAAATCAGGGCGCCAGATTAAACTGGCTAATACAACAGCCGCAAATTAGCCAGGCAAAATATGCCATTACTCGGTGAAGAGGCGCGGCAGTGGCGGCGCATAAGGAGGAACTATCCGAAGTTGCTCAACTATGAGGACAAACGGCTTGAATAGCATCTCGCCCCACCGAGTAAACTTTTGAGATAATTTCTTGACTCCCCGATTTTGGCGCCGAATGGAACTGAGACTTGGAAAGTGTCGTCAGGCGTCTGGCGCGCCTGCTCGCATCGCCCCGATCCCTTCAATTAGTCCCGGTTGAGCCAGACCCAGCAAACGCATCGTCCTGGCGCAGTCCAGCCCCAGCATATCGGGCCTTCGGGACCCGGCCGAAGCGGCATCTATCGAAATCACCAACCCACGTTCCAGACGGAACGCCTCGGCGACAGCAGCGGCGAAGTCATACATACTGACCCAATCTCCACCGGCCAGGTGGTGGATGCCCGGGTAATCTCCCTCCACCAGTCTTGCGATGCCATCCGTCAGGTGTTCAACGTATATCGGCGTTCGATATACATCAGTGGCGCCGTGGTACGGTTGGCCGCTCCGCAGACGTTCGATCAGCCAGGGTGCGAAATTCCGCTGTTCCGGCGCCGGCCAGCCATAAACGATACTGGTGCGGAGAATACTCCACTGGGAGTCCAGCTTCGCCACCTCCTGCTCAGCCTCCCATTTGGTTTGGCCGTAGTGGGTGGTGGGACTGGGGGCATCATCCTCCCGGTAGTACCCGCGCTGGCCGTCGAAGACGTACTCGGTGGAAACGAAAATCAGCTTGGCGCCGTGTAGCTTGCAAAGCTGAGCTATCGCTGATGTGGCGACCACATTGACCGCCGTGGCCCTATCCGGGCTTCTTTCGGCAGTTCTTAGGTCTGCGATGGCCGCTAGATGTACCACCACATCAGGCTGGGCTAACCGGAATACCTGCTCCAGACTCGCCGCATCGGTCAACTCGACCCGGTGCCAGGAGTTGCCGTCGTCTCCGGGGGCCCGAGACAAGAAGGTGCCAACGACTTCATGGCCCGGAGTTTCGTTCAGACGCCGCACCAGGTATTGCCCAATGAAACCGCTGGCTCCAACAATCAAGACACGCAACAGAATCTTTCTCCTTTCCAGCCCAATAAGACAACCCCTGAGCAGTCTGAACCTTTCGCGGTGAGGAGTAGCCGAGTTTGGCGGGACTGCCCGGCAATAATTGAGCGATGTTGCTCTCCATCAAGATATGTGGCTCCTCATGCCATCATATCAAAACTGTTGGACGGCTGAGGCCCTCAAAGGACTTCCTTATTGACCCGCTTGCCTTGAAGATGCCGAAGGTTGCATTGCTACCATAGTCAAAGGCAACTGTCTTGAATGTCAAGGCCCTGGACGACCCAGACAGTTGCTTTGATTGTCGCTAAAATATCCCCTCTCCCTGGGAGGGGGTTGGAGCGAGCAGTCAGGTCCCCTTGTCATGGATTCACCGCCGGGTTATCATCCTTTCCAACAGACGGCGCTGCCAACGCCACCGACGTCATTGGTCGGTCCACTCTCATTTTGCGGGCATCAAGGAGGACAATTATGGCACGTCTATCGCCGATTAGCCGGGACCTGGTTGCCGAACAGCATCAAGCGGCCTTCGACGAGGTTTGCGCGCCGCCGGACGGCGTTGGCTCCGGCCCCACTTCCATAATGAAAAACAGCCCGGAAATGGCCAAGCGGGCCATGCACCTTTCGGACTATCTCCGCAACGAGTCCAGCCTGCCCAAGAAAATACAGGAATTGGCCATGCTGATTGCGGCCCGTAACATGGACTGCCCGTATATCTGGAACGCTCACGCCGCCGGCGGCCGCCGGGAGGGACTCAGCGACGGACTGGTGGACGCCCTGCGGGACAACCAAGCCCTGCCGGCCCTGGCCGCCGATGAATCCGCTGCTATTAACCTGGGGACGGAGTTTTACCAGACTCACCGGGTCAGCCAGGAGACCTTTGACGCGGCGCTGGAGCAGTTCGGCAGGCAGGGATTCGCCGAATTGGTCGGCCTTATGGGATACTACGCCATGCTGTCCTTCAACGCGAATGCGGTTGTGCTGGACCTGCCCGGCAACATGACCGAGCCGGCGCTGCCTATTTAAGGCGCGGAGGGTTCAAGGGTCTTCCGATTCGGCCTCTCTCCGGCGGCTGGCGCCCAGGCAAGGCGGGTCTGGCTGATGCCCAGGACTAGGGAAGGGGCGGCGCTGCCGGCAGCGGAAGCCGGCTTTAATTGGGCTGGGCGACCTTGGTCTAATCCGGCTGCCCAACCTATAGTGGAAGGTGCTAGTGATGCCAAGGAGAAGCTTCTGGGCCTGGGGCATGGAATCGGACGAACCCACCGCAGCGCAGCGCCTCCAACTGGCGGAGCGCCTGTCCCGGGCCTACGGCGTTCCGGTGGAAGTCCCGCCGATCCCTGCCAGCGCCGACCTTGACCTGCGTCAACCACGGGTAACCCCTCCCCCTTCCTTGGCGGCCATCTGCGTCACGGACACGCACGACCGGGCGGTACACAGCTACGGACGGAGTTTCCGAGACCGTATCCGCGCCTTCAACCGGCAATTCCCCAACCCGCCGGATGTGGTCGCTTATCCCAGCGACGAGGCAGAGGTGGTTGCGGTTCTGGACTGGTGTTCCGGCCAGGGGTACGCCGCCATCGCCTACGGCGGGGGCAGTTCGGTGGTGGGAGGAGTGGAACCGCCCGAGGATGCCGCCGGAGTCGTGTCCATCGACCTGAGCCGGCTGGACCGGGTGCTGGAAATCGACGATGTTTCCCGGGCTGCCCGAATTCAAGCCGGGGTTTACGGCCCGGCCCTGGAGGAGCAGTTGCGTCCCCACGGATTCACCCTCCGGCATTTTCCGCAAAGCTTCGAATTTTCCACGCTGGGTGGCTGGATTGCCACCCGTTCCGGCGGACACTACGCTACCAACCAGACCCACATCGATGATTTCGTGGAGTCGGTCCGGGTGGTGACTCCGCGGGGCGTCTGGGAGTCGCGGCGTCTGCCCGGAAGCGGCGCCGGACCCAGCCCGGACCGTCTGGTGTTGGGCAGCGAGGGGACTCTCGGAATTATCACCGAGGCGTGGATGCGAATTCAGGCGCGGCCCCGTTTTCGCGCCTCTGCCGCCGTCACCTTTTCTTCCTTAGCGGCGGGGGCCGAGGCTGTCCGACACATCGTACAAACGAAGATGTGGCCGGCTAATTGCCGCCTGCTGGACCGGGGCGAGGCTGCGGACGCCCTGGGCTTTGATGGCCGGCACGCCGTGTTGGTCTTGGGTTTCGAGTCGGGAGAGGTGCCCCAGGGTGAGCCGATGCGCCAGGCCGTCGCCATCGCCCGCGCTAACGGCGGGACTGTCGATGAAGACCAGATTAAGGTTCTGGACCAATCCGGCGAGGCGGCCGGCCGGCCGGAGGCGGTGGGAGCCTGGCGCAACGCCTTTATACAGGCCCCGTACGAGAGAAACATCGCGATGGGGCTGGGGCTGGTCGCCGAAACCCTGGAAACTGCCATTACCTGGGACCGGTGGCCGGCGATGGACGAATCGGTGCGGAGCGCGCTTCAGGCATCTCTGGACCGGGTCTGTGGCGGCGGCCGCGTTACCTGCCGCTTTACCCACGTGTACCCCGACGGCCCCGCTCCCTATTTCACCTACGAGGGTATGGGCAGGAGAGGCGCTGAGCTGGAAATGCACGAGGAGATAAAGAAAGCCGCTTCCGACGCGGTGATAGCCGCCGGGGGTACGATCACTCACCACCACGCGGTGGGCCGGGCCCATCGACCGTGGTACGACCAGCAGCGGCCCGAACTTTTCGCAGAGGCGCTCCGGGCGGCGAAATCGGCGGTAGATCCGAATTGGGTGTTGAACCCGGGAGTGTTGATTGATCCCTGATGAGCCGGTGGTCTGGTCCAACGGGAAAATAATGGGCGCCCAAAAGGCGGCACAGGAGTGCAGATGGGAATTTCGAACGAAACCTTGAAAGCTATGGTCCGGGACTACCAGGGCATCGAGCTGTCGGACGAGGAACTGGAACTGGTCCGTCCCGAGGTTGACAGCTACATTGAGGCTATGTCCTCCATTGAGGGATTGGACCTGTCCATCGTAATGTCCGGCCGGCTGCTCCACGCCGAGGAAGGAGGAATTTCCGATGCCGAATGAAGATTTGCTGGAGCTGACGATAACCGAGTTGGCTCCCAGGATAAGGAATAAAGAGGTCTCGCCGGTAGAGGTCACCGAGGCTGCGCTGGCCCGGGCCGGCCGGCTCCAGCCTGAATTGAACTCTTTTATCACGGTACTCCACGACCGAGCCTTGAGTGCAGCCAGGGAACTGGAAGCCGAGTTGGCGCGGGGAGAATACCGGGGACCGCTGCACGGAATCCCCATTGGCATAAAAGACAACATAGCGACGGCAGGTATCCGTACCACCGTTGGTTCCCGGGTGTTGGCCGACAACATCTCCGCCGAGGACGCCCATGTTGTCGTTCGATGTGAAGCGGCCGGCGCAATCATACTTGGGAAGGAAAACCTGGAAGAATTCGCCGCCGGAGCAACCTCTAACAACCCTCATTATGGGCCGGTCCACAACCCTTGGGGCTTGGACCACATACCCGGAGGATCCAGTGGCGGCGGCGGGGCCAACGTGGCCGCCGGTGTCACTTTTGCTTCTCTGGGAACGGACCTGGGTGGCTCGGTGCGCCTGCCGGCGACTTTTTGTGGGGTAGTGGGTCTGAAACAGACCTTCGGACGGGTGAGCCAGAGGGGACTGCTGGTAACCAGCTTCAACGGGGACCACATCGGCCCCATGACTCGCTCAACAAGTGACAGCGCCCTGGTTTTGCAGGCCATCGCGGGTTACGACCCGTTGGACCCCAGTACGGTACCGGTGCCGGTGCCCGACTACCTGGAGAGAGTGGGCCGGAACTTGTCCGGGCTTACGGCAGGAATCCCGTCCGATTACTTCTTCGAACTGGTGGATCCGGAGGTTGAGGCCAGCGTCCGGCAGGCCATCGCCACGCTGGAGGAGTTGGGTGTGACGATGCGGGAGGTCAACCTGCCCAGCATGAAATACGCCGGAGCCTTGCGGGCTGCCAGCCTGGCCGACGGAGTGGTTACTCACGAACCTTACTTGAAGAGCAGCCGGGGCGACTACGGCCCTGATGTCTTGTACCGCACTTTGGCTGGGCAATTCGTCCTGGGCCGGGACTATTCCAGGGCGATGAAGGTGCAGCGCCTGATTAAAGAGGAGTACGCCCGTGTACTGCAAGAAGTGGACTTTCTGGTGACTCCCACCGCCCCGGTGGCCGCTCCCCGCATCGACGCGACCCACGTCACCTTGCAAGGTGAAAGTTACCGGGTCAGAGGCCCGGGTTCGGGGCTGATTTCCCGCAATACCAGCCCCATGAACGCCACCGGACTACCGGCTATTTCGGCGCCATGCGGCTTTAACCGGCTGGGTCTGCCCATCGGCGTTCAATTCATTGGCCGCCCCTTCGATGAAGCATTGCTCTTCCAGGTGGCGGACGGCTATGAAAAAGTCTCTCCCAGCCGAGGCATCAAGCCGTCCCTTTAGTATTACTGATAGATGAATAAATATCTTAACCGGCCCATCCCGTCATTCCGGCGAAAGCCGGAATCCAGAGCTCCCTGCTATAGGGAACATCGACTCACCCAGGGTATTTCCTGGATTCCGGCCTTCGCCGGAATGACGGTGGTCAAGTTGCCCAAGTTTAGTTAATCGTTCGCGTATCAGTAAAACGACGGGTCCCCTAGTCCGGGTCAGGTGCGGGGCGATCTTACGAAGGATCCCCTGAAGAAGCCCTTAATAGTTACCGGCTAACCCATTTGGGAGGTCATCACATGGCGACATCGGTGAAGGGGCACATCAGGGCAGGGACCTTGGACCAGATCAAGGAACGTGGATGCACCGTGGTTACCGGCGGGGGACACTCCATCGCCGTGTTCTACCACGAAGGCGAGGTCCACGCGGTGGACAACCGCTGTCCTCACATGGGCTTTCCGCTGAACCGGGGCAGCGTCAAGGACGGTATCCTCACCTGCCACTGGCACCATGCCCGGTTCGACCTCGCCAGTGGCGGCACTTTCAACCCCTTCGCCGATGACGTGCGCGGCTTCCCGGTAAACATTGTAGAAGGCGAGGTATGGATCGACCCGGAGTCGCCGCCGCGTGAAGAAAGCCAGCACTGGCAGCGTCGGCTGACCGACGGCTTGGAACACAACCTGCGGCTGGTCATCGCCAAGGCGGTGCTGGGACTGTACGCGGCCGGCGCCGACTACCGGGAGCCGCTGCGGGTCGGAGCGCAGTTCGGCAGCACTTACTCGGCCAACGGCTGGGGCGCGGCCATGAGCATCCTGACCTGCACCGCCAATATCCTGCCGCGGCTGCATGAAGAAGACCGCCCCAGGGCGCTGTACCATGGGCTTCTCCACGTCGCCCGGGAGTGTGCCGGCAAGGCCCCTCGTTTCTCCGTGGACCCTCTTCCCGGCGGCGAAACCCGCCTGGAGGTTTTCGCCGGCTGGTTCCGCAACTTCATCGACGTCCGAGACGACGAGGGGGCCGAGCGGTGTCTGATAACCGCCATAGAGCTTGGCATCTCCAGGCGGGACATCGCCGACATGGTTTTCGCCGCCGCCACCGACCACATCTACCTGGACGCCGGGCACGTAGTGGACTTTGCCAACAAAGCCTTCGAGCTGTTGGACCACTTGGGCTGGGAGATGGCCGGGCAGGTGCTGCCCAGTCTGGTACACGGGATGGCCCGGGCCCGCCGCAGCCAGGAACTCAGCGCGTGGCGTCATCCCATCGACATCGCCTCGATGGT
Source organism: Dehalococcoidia bacterium (assembly GCA_965197655.1). GTDB lineage: Bacteria > Chloroflexota > Dehalococcoidia > Lucifugimonadales > UBA3495 > CATQHB01. Next base: position 335,350 of record OZ240220.1, read on the forward strand.
CTGGCAGGCAAGGGCGGAGCTTCCGGGTCTGTGCGAGAAAGGGCAAAGCGGCCCTGGTGGCTGGGATGATGCCGACGCCCTGGCGTCCCGGCTGTTGGGTGACTCGCCGGTCGAAATCATGGACTCTATCAAGGAGGCTATCGCCGGCGGGGCGAGCGCCGAACAACTTGGCGCCGCCGTGGCCCACGCGGCCTTCCTCCGCATGGCCCACTTCCACCTGTCCAACGAGTTCCGCGACTGGGACACGATGCACAACACCCTGACCGCCGCCAACGCCCTGCATCAGGCCCTGAAGCGGGCGCCGACTGTCGAGTTGCTGCGGGGCGTATTCGACATCGCGATGAGCATCTACCTCGACCGCTTCCTCAATATGCCGGCCCAGCGCCTGCCGGAGGTGGTAGGGAGTGCGGTCGAAGGCGCGGAGCTACTCGCCCAGTTACTGGACATGGTAAACGTGCGCCAGCAGGTGGAGGAGTCGGCCCAAGTCGTGTCCGGTTATCTGGCCGGTGGCGGCGCGCCGGAAGACCTGGTGGCCGTCATGGGCCGGATGATGCTGCGCGAAGACGCCGATTTCCACTCGTTCCAGATTATCGACGCCGCCTTCGGGCAGTTCGAGTCGCGCAACGGCTCGGAGTCCGGCCGCCACGTGATGATCGGACTCTGCCGCTTCCTGGCGGCCCACTCCCCCACTCCCCGGGCCGAAGGCCAGACCTACCAGATAGCTCTGCGTCTCCAGCGTGGCGAAGAGATTTACCAGTGACGTTCACTTACTCCAGGGCGGCTTGAAACTGCACGAGAGACACACCCTCGGCTAGTTGTATTTGGCTGATATTCAATGCTTGTCTTGTTTCCCTAATGCGGGACCCGATGTCTTCCGGGGTAATGAGTGTCACCTTGAACTGCACTCTAACCGGTATGGACGGAAATTGTGGGCGGACCCTCCCCGTCTCCACCATTCCCTCCACAAACTATGTACAGTTCTGTTCTGAAAGATTGTAAACAAGTTCTTAGACACCTGGCATGACAAGTACGACTGTAGTACTAAGCCAACTGCCGCAGCTTGGGGTCCAGGACATCCCGGAGCCAGTCACCGAAGAGGTTCGCCGCCATCACCACAATGAGGATCGCCAAGCCTGGTATGGTGGAAATCCACCAGGCTACTGCGATGCGGTCGCGTCCTTCAGCCACCATCGAACCCCACGCCGGTGTGGGCGGGGGTACTCCGGCGCCCAGGAAGCTCAGAGTTGACTCCAGCAAAATAACTATACCGATCTCCAGGGTAGTCAACACAATTAAGGTGTTGATAACTCCGGGAAAGATGTGAACGGTTAGAATACGTGGGGTGGAGGCGCCCGCCACCTGAGCCAAAGCTACATAGTCCAATGTCTTAAGTTGCAGTACTTCGCCCCGCACATTCCGGGCGATGCGGGGCCAGATGGTGATAGCCAGCACTCCCACAATCAGGATAAATGTCTGGCCCAACGCCAGCACCAGCACCAACGCCAGCAGGATAGTAGGTATCGCCAACTTAATATCTACCAGGCGCATACAAAACTCGTCAACCCACCCTCCGTACCAACCGGACAGCAGGCCGATGACCACCCCGATAGTGTTGCCCACCAAGATGACCATTGATGCCACTATGAGGGATATACGGGCGCCGTGGATAACCCGGCTATAAACGTCCCGGCCCAGATGGTCGGTGCCCATGAGATACCTGCTGTCGCCTCCCTCCAACCAGGCCGGCGGCTGGTTCCGGTCTCTCAGGTTCGTCTGGGTAGGGTCATGGGGGGCAATCCAGGTGGCTCCCACGCCGACAATGACGAAAAGGATGAGGATTAGCAAGGGTATAATAGGTACTCTACGGAACCGGCGCAGAGTCCAGCCCTCCCTGATCCGGGACGGCGCAGCGGCGACCAAGAGTCTCTCCTGACCTTCATTTGCCATCTTCCGCTCCTTCACTGCCTGGGACCGCTTGAGGCTAGTACCGGGGACTCCTGGCGCTCTATGAATAACGAATTCTGGGGTCTATATAGGAATAGAGCACATCTACCAGCAAAGACGCCAGCACGTACATAAGGGTGAAAACAATGACCACGCCCTGGAGCAGGGGATAGTCATTACCAAACAAGGATTGTATCGCCAGTTGGCCCAGGCCGGGCCAGGCGAACACCGTCTCTACCACCACGGAGCCGGTGACCAGCCCGCCCAAGGTAACTCCGGCATAGGTGATGGCCGGAATCAAGGCATTGCGCAGGCCGTGCTTCCAGATAATCACCCGCGGCGGCACTCCCTTGGCCCGGGCCAGCTTGATGTATTCCGAGTCCAGTACGTCCAGCATCGCCGAGCGTACCAGCCGCAAGTTGGCTGCCACGAAGAACCAGCCCAAGGTGACGGCCGGGAGGATGATGCTGGTGGCTTGTTGTCGTCCGTAGGGGGGCAGCACATCTAAAGTGACCGCGAAGAAGAACATGAGCATTAAGCCCAGCCAGAAGACCGGCGCCGACTGGCCGATAAGAGCCATTGCCTTTGCTACGGTGTCCAGCAGGGTCCCCCGCCGGACTGCGGAGAGAACCCCTAGTGGCAACCCGACCACTATGGAGAAAACGAATGCGGTCACCCCTAGCTGGAAGGTAGCCGGCAGCCGCTCCCTGATGACCTCCATAACCGGCCGATCCTGGTGGATGGACCTGCCGAGGTTGCCTCGCAATGCGTCTCCCAGAAAGATAAGGTACTGCTGGTAGTAAGGCTTGTCCAGCCCCAAGCCTGCCGATAAGTGCTCCCAGTCTTCCTGGGTAGAGTAGTCATCCATGAACACGTGCCTGGGGTCTCCGGCGGCTCGGCTCATAGCGAAAATAATCACGGAGACCAGCCACAGGATAACCAAGGCAATTAAAAAGCGCCGTAACAGAAAGCGTTGCATAGTCTATTTTCCCTCGCTCCGCCGAACCTGCCTGGGGAGTATGTTCCGCTTCAGGGAGGTGACTACCTGCCGGGCAATGTTCAGCGCCAGTCCAATACCGCCGGCGACCGCTGCGGCCCCTAGCGAAACGTAGGCTATGGGGGTAATTTCGGGGCCGGCGCAGCAGGGAACTTCCTGCACCGCACCGTATTGGTACCCTCCCCAGGCTCCGGCTAGCGCAGCTAGCAAGAGGACAACTGCGGTGGCGCCGAGCCAGAGGGGAGAGTTGTAGTCAAGCCGCAGCCAAGCCAGTAGCACCCCGGCGGCGGCCCCCACTGCGGCGCCCCCCATCAGCAAGCCCAGCAGGGTGTTAAGGGACACAGCGCCGGAGAACACATATAGCGCCCATCCTATTCCCGCTCCCAGGGGTCCCAGGGTCATCGCCACCAGGACCCCCAAGAGAGTGCGCCCGACCAGAACTAGAATGGCTCTAGCCACTCCATAGCTCCCTCTGCCCAGCCTGGCGCTGAAACCTTGCTGGATCCCCAATAGTTACAGTCACTGGGGCTGGGCTCAATTGGTGAATTATTGGCTGCTGCTGCCAGCCGAGCTTCCAAGCAACAACATTGGCAGGGCTACTCTCGGTGCCGGATCCACTCGAAACCGGACTGGAACCGGAGGTCGCCAAAGGTGACGCCCTCGGACCATTCCTCTATTCTGGGTCCCACTGGCCAAACCGCATCATAGATGTACAACTCCCTCGTGTGCGCTCCGTCGTACAGGAACCGGGCTATTTGTCGTTCCATTTCTTCCCGTTTTGTTGGTTCAAATTCTTCGTAAGCCCGGTAAACTATGTCCTCCAGCCACGGGTGGGTAACCCCGTATTGGGCGGTCTTTATGCTCAAGCCGTAGAAGCTCCGCGCCGGAGTTGGGGGAGGCGTTCCGGCATGACAGGTCACTCCCTGGTAGGTCCTGCCTCTCGTATGAGGCCGAATGGCGCTAAATGGAACATTCTGGAACTTGACATCTATCCCGATTTCTCCCCACATTGCGCCAATCGCCTCGCACACCTCAACCTCAGAGGGTGCGCCTCGTTTGGCCGGGGTCAGGGTCAAGCTGAAGCCGTCGGCGTACCCGGCTTCCGCCAGCAATCGCTTGGCCTCCTCCAGGTCATAGTTCCAGTACATATCATCGTCCAGCAGGTGCTGGTGGACGCAATAGAAGGCTACCGAACACGCATCGGCGTACCCATGCAGCAAGGTTTCTATGATGGCATCCATATCAACGGCTAACATCATTGCTCGGCGCACTTTTACAGCCCTCTCCCACTCGGGAGAGTTCAAGTCTATGCCGACCCCGACCCACGGCAGTTCAGGGTTATAGCTCTCCTGCTGGTCCGCGTAGTCCTGACCGTAAATTCTAAGGCCCATGACGGCGGCTTTCGGGATACGCATCACCTTGGCTCCTGGCACCTCGGTTACCAAGGAGATGGAATCATAGCTCATGGGGAACGTGTCCAGTTTGCCCGTTTGGAACCCGGCCAGCCGGGTGGCCTCCTCGGGAATTTCCCCAAAGATCATTTCTTCAAAGTAGGGCGTTTTACGCCAGTGGTCGTTGACTGCCCGAAGCTTCCAGAACTCCCCGGAGCGGTGTTCCGACACTTCCCAGGGGCCGGTGCCGGCGATGTTCCGGTTGGCCGCCTCGGCGCCAACCTCCTCTGTTTGCCTCTTGCTAACTACATACTGGTCGCTGGGATTTCTTTGCAAGTCGATGAAAGCCCAACCGGGCATGGGGACGCCGGTATTAACCACCAACGTGTGAGCATCCGGCATTTCTACGGAGGTTTGCCAGGCCCACTTCAGTTGGGCGACGCTGCCCGCTTTCGGATTCAGAATCCGCTCGTGCAGGGACCACACTATATCTTCACCGGTCATCTCCCCGTAGCCCTTGTGAAATTGTACGCCCTCTTGGAGGTGAATGGTCCAGGTTGAGAAATCGTCAGAGATGCTCCAGGACTTGGCCAGCATAGGGATCGCCTGCCGGTCAATGTCGTACTGCCACAATGCCTCGACGACAGCAGTAGACAAAACGTCCGTTGCGGTTCCGCTCGCCAATTTGGGGTGGCCGGTGAATGGCCCTAACCCCGCCAAGGCTACATGGAGCGTTCCTTCAGGTATAACATTCTTCGGAGACGGCGCAACCACGGGAGTGACTACTATTATCTTTTCAACCGGGACCTCCCTTACCACCTCCTTCTCCACCTCGATTTCCCTCACCACCTCCCTATCGACTGGAACCTCCCTCACCACCTCCCGGTCAACCGGGACCTCCCTCACCACCTCTGTTTCCACTACCACTGTTTCGGGAGCTGCGGCAGACCCGCAGGCCACGGTGAACAATAGTAAGAGCATTGGCAGCGTAAAAAATAGAGCCTTGGGTTTTCCTAGCCATAGACGTATCTCATTTATCATGACTAATCCTCCGCATACAGATTGAGGTCAACAATCACCCGGTACATCTTTAGAGCGGTCTGAAACCGTAGAGCGTCGAAGGTTCTCAAGGAAGACTAAGGATGCTATGAAATCGGTGGTCACGTAAGACGATTCAGGTAAAAAATATAACCCATATTTGATTATTTCATTCACTATATTCTGGTATCTGCTTGTTAATAATTATAATTGCAAAGATATACGTTGGTAAGCGTTGCAGCTATACCCTTTGGAATAATAGAGTGTCAACCAGCCGGACTGAAAGGTGGCGGGTCGATGACAACAGTTAAGGACGCTCTGAACAGGTCCTGTGGGATATGACGTTCTGAGGCTGTTGAACCCAATGCCAGTGGGGGAAGGAGCGATAGACCAGCGAACCTGTCAGGATGTGGCTGCACATCGGGGTGGAGGCTCAGACGGTTGTGGCACACCGCTTTTCAACTACGCCAGCCCAGGTGTACTACGGGACCGAAGCCCGCCGGCCGCTCCACGGCGGGGAATTTCAAGTGTGGGGCGACGTACCCAGAGTCGCCCCACACTGCAAGAGTCCCAAGACCTGACTGGCCATGGCCGGCGCCGAGTCTCCGACTCCCGGTGGACCGCGTTGCCACAAAAGCCCTCCACCGTCTGCTCAGAAGGCTTTGCGGTGTGGAGCCCTCCCCTCGAGGCTTAGGGCACTCCAAAGGACAACGCTTATGTGCTAAACCGCGCGAGCCTGTATAATGAATGACGGGATGCCTATATCCAGTACGGCAACAGCGGTCAGCGCGAGGTCTATCCCGCTCGCCCGCTCAGCCATAGCGGTTTCGGCAAAACGAAGCAAGGAGTAAGAACTATGCAGGCGAAGGAACAGCAGACTAGCCTCAAGCCCTACGTGGTACATACTGTGGGCGACGCCACGGAAACTGCCCAGACGCCCGGGATGGTGCGTCAGCCAGCCGTTATGCCCGGAAAGGGCGACACCAGCAAGATTTGGATGGGCAAGGTCACCGCGGCGCCCCGCGAAAAGGGCCCACCGCACACCCACCTGGAGGCAGAGACCGCAGCCTACCTGATTCAGGGGTATGTGCGAGTGTGGTTCGGCGAGAATTTCGAGGAATGGATTGAGGCCGGGCCGGGCGATTTCATCTTCGTGCCGGCCCACACCCCGCACATCGAGGAGAATCCCTACGACGAGGAGATGGTGGCCATCCTGTGCCGGGCGCCCGACAACATAGTGCAGAACCTTTAGGCATAGGCCAGTTGGGCTCGGCTGGCGGCCCTTCAATACGGTCCGCGTGTCGACTCTTGAGATGTTCTCCAGGACGCGACTGCCTTGAAGGGCAGGGCCGGCTGTATCTGGAAGGATTCTTGGAGAAGGATATAATATTGGCTGGGAGCGGGGTGGGCCAGACCTATCGGACGCCGCCAAGGGGATAGTATGGAAGTAATCGGTTCCGACTTGCGAACTGCCGACCGGAATTTTCTGGACAACCAAGCCCGCATGGAGGCCCTGGTGCGGGACCTGAAAGAGCGGTTGAGCCGGGCGCGGGCCGGCGGCGGTCCGCGGGCGGTGGAGTTGCACCGTAGCCGGGGGAAGCTGCTGGCCCGGGAGAGGATTGATGCACTGGTGGACGCCAACACTCCCTTTCTTGAGCTGAGTCCCCTGGCCGCATGGGATATGTACGACGGCGAGGAAGTGTCCGCTGGCATAGTGACGGGAGTCGGCGTGGTACATGGGAAAGAGGTTGTTATTGTGGCCAATGACGCCACGGTCAAGGGCGGCACCTACTACCCGATTACCGTCAAGAAACACCTGCGCGCCCAGGAAGTTGCTCTGGAAAACCACCTGCCCTGCATTTACTTGGTAGATTCCGGGGGAGCATTTCTGCCATTGCAGGCTGAGGTATTCCCCGACCGGGACCATTTCGGGCGCATCTTCTACAATCAGGCCCAGATGTCGGCCCTGGGCGTTCCCCAGGTAGCGGTGGTCATGGGTTCGTGCACCGCTGGGGGCGCGTATATTCCGGCCATGAGCGACGAGGTGGTGATAGTGCGGCAGCAAGGCACTATCTTTCTCGGCGGGCCGCCGTTGGTACGGGCGGCTACCGGTGAGGAAGTGGACCCGGAAACCCTGGGCGGCGCCGACGTGCATACCCGGGTATCCGGGGTGGCCGACCATCAGGCCGCCGATGATGAGGATGCCCTGGCCATCACCCGGGACATTGTCGAGAACTTCGTGCGACGGCGCTCTCTCCCCTTCCAGGTCTCCAGTCCGGAACCGCCGGCCCATGACGCCGTGGAGCTTTACGGCATAGTGGACCCGGACAACCGACGGCAATACGACGTCCGTGAGGTAATTGCCCGCATCGTGGATGGGAGCCGGTTCCACGAGTTCAAGGCCGGCTACGGGGAAACATTGGTCTGTGGTTTCTCTCGTATCTGGGGGTATCCGGTGGGAATGGTCGCCAATAACGGGGTTCTCTTTTCAGAAAGCGCGCTGAAGGGGACCCACTTCATCGAGTTGTGCAGCCAGCGGGGAATTCCCCTGCTTTTCCTGCAAAACATCACCGGCTTCATGGTGGGCCGCCAGTACGAAGCTGGGGGCATTGCCAAGGACGGGGCCAAGATGGTCATGGCCGTGTCCAACGCCGCAGTTCCCAAGTTCACCGTAATCATCGGCAGTTCCTTCGGGGCGGGGAATTATGGCATGTGCGGGCGAGCCTACCAGCCCCGTTTCCTGTGGACTTGGCCCAACGCCCGCATTTCGGTGATGGGCGGGCAGCAGGCGGCGGAGGTCTTGCTCGCCGTAAGGCTGCAACAACTGGATCGGCAGGGCGGAACCCTGGAGCAGGAGGCGCGGGACGCCCTGCAACGGCCCATCCTGGAAAAGTACGAGGTGGAAAGCGATCCCTATTACAGTACGGCGCGCCTGTGGGACGACGGCATCATTGATCCGGTGGACACGCGGACCGTGGTAGGTCTGGGAATCGCCGCCTCCCTCAATGCCCCCTTCCCGGAGCAGAAGCGGGGCGTCTTTCGAATGTGAAGCTCGGCCGCTTCCTGCCTCCACCACAAAGTCCCGCGCTGGATGTTTGCTGATGTTCTCCAAAGTTCTGGTAGCCAATCGAGGCGAAATCGCGGTCCGGATTAACCAAACTCTCCGCGCGATGGGTATTGCCCCAGTGGCCGTCTATTCCGACCCGGATGCTGGCGCCCCTCATGTGGCTACCGCGGAGCAGTCCGTGCTCCTGCCGGGCAACACCGCCGAAGTGACCTACCTGAGCATCCCAATAATAGTGCAGGCCGCCCTGGACTGCGGCGCGGATGCGATACACCCGGGCTACGGTTTTCTGTCGGAAAATCCGGAGTTCGCCCGGGCCTGCCAGGAAGCGCAGATAACTTTCATCGGGCCAACTGCGGAAAGCATGGAGGCCTTGGGAGACAAGCTGCGGTCCAAGCAAATTGCACGGCGCGCTGGGGTTCCGGTGGTCCCCAGTTCTCCCGTGTGCTTACCGGGGGACGCTTCCGCCGGGGAATTCGTGGAGCGGTGGGGGTTTCCCCTGATGGTCAAGGCTGCCGCCGGCGGCGGCGGTCGGGGCATGCGCCTGGTCCACCGACAGCAAGAGTTGGAAGGGGCAATGGATTCGGCCAGCCGAGAGACCCTGGCTGCCTTTGGCGACGGCCGGGTGTTCTTGGAGCGTTATATTGCCAGCCCCCGCCACGTGGATGTACAGGTGCTGGCCGACGGGTTGGGCCATACCATCCACCTCGGCGAGCGGGAATGCAGCATACAGCGCCGCCACCAGAAACTAATTGAAGAGACTCCCTCCCCGGCCTTGACGCCGGAGTTGCGCCATCGCATGGTCGCCGCCGCCGTCGCCGTGGCTCGCGGGGCGGGATACGTCAACGCCGGGACGGTGGAGTTCTTGCTGGACCCGCTGAACGGCGAGTTCTACTTCCTGGAAATGAATGCCCGGCTTCAGGTCGAACACCCTATCACCGAGGCCGTCCTTGGATTGGACCTGGTAGAGTGGCAGGTACGCATCGCCGACGGGGAATCCATGACGCTGCAGCAGGAGGATATCCAGCCCCGCGGCCACGCCGTAGAGTGTCGCATTTACGCCGAAGACCCATACCGTGACTTTGTTCCCGCCGCCGGCAAGTTGCTGCGCTGGCAGCCCCCCAGCGGCCCCGGGCTGCGACTGGACAGTGGCGTGGTTCAGGGTCAGGAGGTGTCCACCTACTACGACCCTATGCTGGCCAAGCTGATAGCCTGGGCGCCGCGCCGCGAACTCAGTCTGGGCCAGATGGAGGTGGCCCTGTCCCAGTTCCAGGCGCTGGGCGTGGTGACTAACATTCCCCTCCTGCGGGCGGTGGTGAGGCATCCCCAGTTTCAGAGGGGCGAATACGATACCGGCTTTCTGGAGTGGAACCCGGCAGTTACCAGTCCGGCCATATCCGGCGAGACTCGCACGATGGCCCGGGCGCTGGCGGCCTGGGCCTCTCGTCAGCCGGTTGGCCCGGCGTCCTCGGCGGTGGGAGGAGATAGCCGGGATAGCGTTAACCCTTGGCAGTCCGCCGGGCAGCAGAGGCTGCCGTGACCCAGAGCCAGGGCGATATGCAGGAGATGTACCCGGAGACGGGAGAAGCCTATCGCTACCGCATAGAAGGACAGGAAAGCTATTTCTCCTTTGACCTGGAAGGAGAGTTGCTGCCGGGTATAAAACCTGCCATTGCACTCAGCATCGAGTCCCAGCAGACCGGAGAAGGGTTATGCCGCACCGAATCGGGCCGGACTCACGCCTTCACCTGGGCCTGGGTCGGGCCTGAACTGCATCTGTGGCTGGATGGCGACCTGTTCGTGTTCCAGTTGGCGGAGGTTCGGCGACGGGGCAACGCTCCCGCCACCGAAGCGCCTGGAGATGTCTTGGCCCCCATGCCCGGCGCGGTGTTGGAGGTATTGGTCCGCGAGGGAGAGCGGGTGGAGCGAAGCCAAACGGTAGTTGTAATGGAATCCATGAAAATGGAGTTGGCAATCACGGCCTCCCGCAACGGCGTCGTGCGAAGGGTGGCTGTAGTCCCGGGGCAGCAGGTGGAACGGGGTATGCGCCTGTTGGAGTTGGCGCCTGAGGGCGATGCCGGGGAGTAATAGCTGGCGGAAGCGGCAATCAAGCCCCGAGGTTTGTCATTCCGAGCGAGGCCGAGGAATCCAGGGTGATCGCTGGTAGAAACGTGTCCTTACGCAAGGACTCTTAGGGATACTCTGAATAAGTCATTGAACACTAGCGCCTTCACCCGTCGTTCCTGCGAAAGCAGGAACCTCTGTCCGTAACGTTTTAGGTTCCTGCCTGCGCAGGAACGACGGATAAGTGTAAACATCACGAGTCACGGACTTATTCAGAGGTTTCTTAGATGCTTCGGCAAGCTCATCGTGACCCGTCAGAATGCTCGGATGATTCAATTAGATAGATGCCAGACCCAATTCGACCCGCACTGGCACGAATTCCGCCCCGGCCGAAAAAAGACTCATTGGTGCTATGCTGGACACCATCCCTGAAACAAGCAAACCAGCGAGGACAAGAATGGCGGACATTTACACCTTGGGCGCCGGAACGCCCACGCCCACGTCCACCCGCTTCGGAAGCTCCCACGTGCTCAAAATCGGCGACCAACTCTTGATGTTCGACTGCGGGCCGGCCACCACTCACAAGCTGGTCAAAGCCGGATTGTTCCCCACCCAGGTAGATTACCTTTTCTTCACCCACCACCACTTCGACCATGACATCGACTATCCTTGCTTCCTCCTCTGTCGCTGGGACCAGAGCATTGGTAAGGAGAACCGGCTCCAGGTCTTCGGCCCCGACCTGACGGAGAAAATAACCGAAGGCATCCTCGGCGAAAACGGCCTGTTCGCCCACGACTGGAAGGCCCGGGTCAATCACCCCCTCAGCCAGCAGGTTTTCGTCAATCGCGGCGGCACCCTCCCCCGTCCGGCGCCGGCAGTTTCCGCCCGGGATGTCGGGCCAGGCAAGGTGTTCAGCGGGCCGGATTGGGAGGTGACGGCCGCTCCCGCCGAGCACGTCCAGCCCTGGCTCGACTCCCTGGCCTACCGGGTGGATTCAGCCGAAGGGAGCGTGATATTCACCGGAGACACCCAACCCTGCGACTCGGTGACCGAACTGGCTCGCGGCGCCGACATGATGCTCTGCATGTGCTGGGACGACCAGGCAGTGATGGACGCCAACGGGGAATCCACCGGCCAGTGCGGCACCACCGGCGCAGCCCGCATGGCCCAGGCCGCCGGCGTGAAGAAACTGGTGCTCGTTCACGTGGGCCCCCACCTCGCAGGCCACGGCCCCATGGAGCAGGGCATCGGCGACATCAGCCGGATCTACGATGGCGAGATAGTTTTTTCCGAAGAGCTTATGCATATTTCTTTGTAGAATCGTAGAATCGTCCGCAGCCGTCAGCCCCCGCGTCAAACAGCGGTCAAACGGGAATGGCCGGCGTCTTGCCTGCCCCGGGCGGAGGGGAAGACCCTGGGCGCTTGGAGTGGGGCTGATGTGGGAGCGGTCACCGTAGTATAATTGGCCATCTTCATCAAGGAGAAAGATATTTATGACGCTCCAGCTCAAGGACTTTAAGGTACGGGACCGTCCTGTTGTTTCTGGCCGAGCGCTGGCTCCTGATACTCCGGAGCGGATGCTGAACAACATTCGAGACGCCGAAACGCAAATCGCCGAATCCTTCAAGGGTCTGACTACCGATGGCAGAATTGTTCCAGGTCTGTTTACTTTGCAAAAAACCGGCCTGTCCAATGAAGGGATAAAACGGGCCGCCCAAGCCTGGCTGGATTCTGTTGATCCCGGTCAGCGCGATGCCGCTCTCTTTCCGGTGGACAGCGATGCCTGGCGTCGCTGGAGCAATATCCACGTATTTCTGATGCGCCACGGTGCGATGATGGAGCCTATGACCCAGGACCAGCGGGAACTGGCCTTCAGCCTGCTGCGGGAAGGTTTCAGCCCCAGCGGCTTCGAACTGGCCCGTAACATTATGAAACTCAACGAGTCCATCCGGGAGATTACCGGCAGTGATGAGGAACTGGGTGAGTGGTTGTACTGGTTGAGCGTCCTGGGCGAGCCTTCCCTGGACGAACCGTGGGGCTGGCAGTTCGACGGCCATCATCTGAATGTCAACTGCTTCCTGTTGGGAGACCAACTGGTGATGACCCCCATGTTCATGGGTTCCGAGCCGGTGGCCGTGGACATCGGGAAGCACGCCGGAACGCGGGTATTCCAGGCGGAAGAGAGTACCGGCTTGAGTTTGGCCCGTACCCTATCCCCCGAGCAGCGAAGCAAAGCGATTGTCTCCGATGATGTCCCCTCCGGCGTATTTACCGGCGCCTTCAGGGATAATTTTGAGCTGCGCTATGAAGGTATCAAGTTTGATGACCTGTCCAGTCATCAGCAGGCCATCATGTTTGACCTGATCGGCACCTATATAAACCGGATGCGTTCCGATCACGCCCAGCTCAAGTTGGACGAGATACGGCAGCATCTCAACGAGACCCACTTTGCCTGGATGGGCGGCACCGATGAGGATAGCGTCTTTTATTACCGGGTGCACAGTCCCGTGATTCTTATCGAGTTCGACCATCAGAATGGCATCTTCCTGGACAACGACGAGCCCTCACGTAATCATATCCACACCGTGGTGCGAACTCCCAACGGCAACGACTACGGTAAGGACCTGCTGCGGCAGCACCGGGAAGGGTTCAACCACTCTCATGCGTAGTGTCCGCTGCCGGCACGTCAGGTGTCTCCTGACCGCCTTGCAGTGTCGGGGGATCGGGCCCTTAGATGAAAGTGGGCGGCACTATATAGCTCCACCCGGTCTTTGGTTCCCGATGTGCCCGGTTCATACCGAAATACCGCTGCATCTAACCGCCCTGGCGCTCCGGGCCGTTAGCTTGACCACCTGAGCCAGCTTGGGTTAGAGTCAACGCCAGAACAGGCAGACGAAGCATAATCCCGTACAACACGCCGCCTCCGGATGTTGTGCCGCAATCTCGGGCCTGCCTGCTCGTCAGGCATCAAGTTAGCTTTAAAACTCGCTGATGGAGGAAACCACCATGCCTTTCTACGAAAGAGGCCCCAGCCGTATCTACTACGAAGAGGTCGGTTCGGGATTCCCCCTGCTGATCATTCCGGGTGGCGGACTTAATTCCACCGTGGCAGGCTTGCGGGCGTCGCACCCCTTCAACCCTCTGGAGACCTACAAGGACGACTTCCACTGTATCGCCGCCGACCTGCGCAACGCCAATCTGGGCCAATCCAGTGGCCCCCTGGAGATCGACCGCCCCTGGGACGCCCACTCTGATGACCAGCTTGGGCTGATGGACCATCTCGGCATCGACAAGTTCCTGGTCATGGGCTTCTGCATCGCCGGGCCGATGATCCACAACCTGCTCAGTCGGGCACCGGAGCGCATTGTGGCGGCGGCGATGATGCAGCCCAGCGGGTTCAGGCCGGAGATGCCGGACCTTTTCTACCAGAACAACATAACCGGATGGGGGCCGCCTCTTTGCGAGAAGCGTCCTGAAGTTACGATGGACATGGTCCATGACTTTCTGACCAGTATGTACACCAACCGCGCCGACTTCGTTTTCACCGTTTCCCGCGATTTCGTGCGCGCCCTGCAAACACCACTGCTAATAGCGCCCGACAATGTGCCGGCGCACCCATACGAGGTCGCGATGGAGGTCGCCAGCCTCGCCCCGAACGCTGAAACGACCATTTTTCCCTGGAAAGACACGCAACAGCACATCGACGAGACCGTAGCCCACGCCCGGCGCTTCTTGAAGACCCATGAACCGGTAGCCGCGAAAGCCTGACGGTCCGCAACAATCGAACGATAAAGGGCCCCACTCTCTTCCGGTCATCACCGGGTGATGAACAAAAGTGGCGGGGCCTCTAAACTTGTCTGAACAAGTCCCTTCCCTCCTCGGCGGGGAAAGGTAAGGATGGGCGTGCCGGCGTTCATTACATAGCTCACGCCCTTACGCTTCCCTTTTAGGATGTCGGCTTTCGCCGCAGTGCCGACGGCTTTTTCAGAAGTTTAGACCATTGCGAAGCAACATTGAATTTGTGGAGGTGTTATTTTGACCGAGTCTACACAACCAACCATGGAGACCCTGTTCAAGCAATTGGACCGATGGCGAAATTTCGCTGGATATCCTCTCGAAGCACGTGTGGATGCCGTTTTCAGCTTATTTCTGACCAAAGTCATTGAAGACTGTTGTGGAGTTGAACGGATGCATCCGCAGGTTATTCCGCAATTTCCACTCAAGAAAGAAGATAACAATCGATCTGACAAGGTCGATTTCTTTGCGCTGTCCAAAGACATAAAGAGAGCATTCCTGATAGAACTGAAGACAGACATGGGTTCCCAGAGAAAAGAGCAGAACGAGTACCTAGTTAGGGCAAGTGAAAAGGGAATGGCTAGTATTCTGTCTGACTTCAAGAACGTCGCTGTGGCCAGCAACAGTCGTAGGAAGTATTTCCATCTAATAAGTGCCCTTTCCGATATGGGAGTCTTGGGATTGCCAAATAAACTCGAAGAGAAGATACGTTATGGGGAAACAAGGGACTCAGCCAAGCTTATTAGCGAGATTGAGGTCATTCCCTCCCCCGATACGACAATAGAAGTATTATTTGTTCAACCGAAAATAGATCACCCAGCCAAGCAAACAGACTTTCAGATTATTCCATTCGCAGAGTTTGCTGCTGCTGTAGAGGGGCACGGTGAACTAGGTCGCCTATTCGCGAGCTACCTCAGGCAATGGGAAATACCCCCTGGACAGTACCCACCCAAGAAAGCATAGGGATCCCTTTGACTAGGCTGAATGAGGATGGACCGGTCAGTTGGATTGAACCCTACCGCCCATCCGGAACTCAAGAAACCCCTCCTCACCCCACCGGCAACTCCCGGCCCGCATCCGAGGCCTGTTGGATGGTATCGATGAAACGATGCAAGTCAACCGCTGCATCGAAGGTTGGTAGGCGGTTCTGGCCGGTTCGGACCGCCTCGGCGAACAGGGCATACATCTGCCCGACGTTGAAGGGATCGCCGCGGGGGAAGTCGGACGGTACATAAACGAAACGCTCGGGTATATCCAGGTCCTGCAACTCGTGGCTTCCCCGTGCGCCCTGCACCCTTAGCATCTCACCGCGCTGCGACGAGACGCTCCCCGTGGTGACCAGCGTGCCTTCCCGACCGTAGATTTCCATTCGATAGCCGCTGCCGGCCCAGGGGACGGCTCCAACGTGGACCGACGCTGCCGCGCCGCTCTCCAACTGTCCGCTGACTCGCACATTGTCCGGGGACGTTACTTCCACAAACTGCTGGGTGTCGGTCTCGTACAATTGCTTTACCTGGGTGCTGACCATGCAGGCCACCCGGGTGAAGTTGCCGGCCACGAAGCGCAGGGCGTCGATGACGTGTCCGTTGGCGATGGTCAGGGTGTTTGCGCCCAGGCTGGCATCACGCTGCCAAGTGCGGCTGGAAGGACGTTCCAATGTGCCATCGCGCATGGTGGTCACATGACACGAGAGCACCTCTCCCACGTAGCCGGCTTCAATTTGTTCCTTGACATACAGCAATGCGGGACTGACCCGCGATTGCAGGCCCACGGCGGTTTGCACACCTTTGTCCCGGGCCAGGGTTGCCAGTTCCTCGGCTTCGGCGGTATTCCGACCCAAGGGCCACTCGGTATAAACGTGCTTGCCAGCTTCGATGGCGGCCTTCGTTGGCTCATAGTGCGATGGCACCCGCACAACCACGGCCACCGCGTCAATCTCCGGTGAGTCTGCCATTGCTCGGAAATCATGGAAGGCCAGCTTCGCTCCAAAGGCTTGGCGAGCCTCTTCCGCGCTCTCGGGCCGGGTGGTGCAAACCGCAGTAAACTCGACGTCCGGACTGGCCAGTAGCGCCGGGAAGTGCGACTGAGAGGCCCAGGTCGAGTTTACGTTCGCACCGACAAATCCCAGGCGAATCTTGTTTGCCATGACGTATGCTCCTTAGATTGCTGGCATCCTGCGTTTTTCAGCAGGTGGCAGTCTGATGTAGCGGCAGGCCGGGGAACCGCCATCCAGGTTAACACAAGAGGTTACCCAAAACCCCTGATAGAAATGGGTTCCGCTTGCCTTTAGGGTACAGCCGCAGTTGCAGTAATTTGTGCCATACGGGAGGATTCCATCTAAGAGCAACATACCCCTAAAGGCAAACGGAACCGTTTAAGAGCGACGTACTTACCGACTGCTCGCCACAACCGAGTTAAGCTCACGGATCGCTTGTACCGTTTCCGGGCTGGGTGGCTGGCCCATTTCCACGTTCCGGGCTGCCTCCCAGGACCGGCGAACCTCTGCCATAACCTCTTCGTCCGACTGGTCAATGTCGATCGGGACGCCAATCTGCGCCCACGACGTATATCCGGTTAGCCAAAACACTTCGGTGGGGTTATTTTCCGGATCGCGGAAGTAGCAACCGATGGCGCTGGCGTGGGTGACGATGCGGTCCAACTGGTACCCGCGCTCCAGGATGCGACTCTTGAAGTCGCGGAGGTCATCGAGGGAATCCACGCGCATAGAAATCTGCTGGATCCAGTGTGGGTCATCGAGCGAAGTCCGGCCATTGATCAGTGCGATTTCGTGGTCGACACCCTCCGGATCCGCGCTGAAAAAAGCACCGAGCGGACCGACTTTGGTCAGTTTCATGCCCATGAAGTTCGCATAGAAGTCCTTCATGAGTTCGAGGTCCTGAACGTAGAACCCAATATGACCGAGTCCATTAACTTTCGCTGACATCCTTATCTCCTCATCAATTTTTCCGGGTTGACTCATTATGCCATTCTCGAGGTTAGTATGTCGACCGGATTTCCCAGGGCAATCGCGTCTTACCTGCGGGGGACTTTTAGCAGGTAATCCTCGTTCAAGCCGGCTTGCCGGCGTTTGTCCTGGACTGCTTGTTGACTGAAGAAACCGTGCCTTATACACTCCCCCAGTATTTCTTTGGGGCCTTAGCATTTTACTCGGCCCTGTTCGATTGGCAGGACGGCCCGGAGGGAATTAGCCCCGGCTGGCCCACCAAACTCCACTAAATCAAGAACCTGCGTCATTAGGTTCAGGCTGGCCTTGTAATCGGTGGCTTACCTAGCCTGGTGAGGCGCAAGCCGGAGTTGTGGTAAGCGGGAGGACAGAGCATGGGCCGACAGGGTGAATCGTCGGTGACTACTGGCGAGCAGCGGTACGTCGCCCTTCTTCGAGGCGTTAACGTCGGCGGCAAGAACAAGCTGCCGATGTCGGATCTGAGGGACATCTTCACTGCGGCCGGCTGCGCGGCGGTGCAGACCTACATTCAGAGCGGGAACGGCGTGTTTGAAGCAGCGCAGGAATTGGCTGAAAGGGTGCCTGAAATTGTGACTCGGGCCATTCGCCGGCAATTTGGCTACGGTACGGCAGTCGTAGTGCGTTCGAGCGAGGAACTGCGTCGGGTCGTGGCCTCAAACCCCTTCGATACTTCCGGCGACCCGCGATTTCTCCACGTGGCATTTCTCGAGAACACACCCGGCGCCGAAATGGTATCCCGTCTCGACCCGGAGCGTTCACCGCCAGACGAGTTTGCGGTGCGAGGACGCAACGTCTATCTGCACTACCCCAACGGCGTTGCCCGCAGCAAGCTGACGAATGAGTACTTTGCCGCGCAGTTGCAAACCGCGTGTACCATGCGAAACTGGCGGACTGTCCTCACACTGCTGGAGATGGTCGGCACTCCGTAGTGGCTTATCGGTTGCTGAATACTATCCGTGGCGCGGCAGTTGGCCTGGCGGGGCGATGTTCCGCCGGCTAAACGGGGAGCGCCGCCTCGGTATGGCCTTCCGGGATTTCGACACCGAAGGCGTTGATATTGAAAGCCAGCAGCGCGTAGTAGCCCATTAAAGAGGTCAACTCAGCCAGGCCGCGGACTCCAAATTGCGCCAGAGCAGCGTCGAAAGTGGCCTGGCTCGCCGTCCGAGTTCTGAATAATTCTCGCCCGTATTCCACCACTGCTTGCTCCGAGGCCGACAGGTCCGGCAGGTCTCTTCCGTCGCGCAGGTTGTCCACCACGGCGTCGTTCAACCCCGCCGCCCGCCCGGCCGCGGCATGGGCGTTCCAGATGTACTGGCAGTTGTTCTCCCGGGCGGTCAGCAGCATAGCCAACTCGATAATCGGGCGGGGCAGGCTGGAGCCATCTCCCCGGAGGTAAGCCCGCAGGTGCTCGCCGCGTTTCAGCAAGTCGGGTGCGTTCAGCATCACCGACAGCGGCCCGCCGGGTACGCCACCGCGCAACTCCACAAACTCGTCAAAGGCATCCAATTGGTCCTGGGGAACACTCGCGCGCGTGGGGGCAGGAATTCTAGCCACTTCAGTCTCCTTTGCTGCTCTGCTTACTGCTTACTTTAACCAATTATCGCCGAAGCCAATTCTTCCATCCCCCGCAGCGCAGCGTCGCCCGCGTCGGCGGGCAAGGCTACGGTAACCCGGTCGGCGCCGGCTGCTTCCAGGCGCGCGATGAGGTCGGCGTCCGCGGGTACGTTGCAGACCATCAGGCGTATGGACTTGGGGTCCCGACCCGCCGCTTCCGCCAGTTCGTCCAGGGTCGCCCGGCCCATACGCACCTGCTCTTCATTGACCCGCACGGGCATCCAGCCATCGCCCCATTCCACCACCCGTTTGAAAACATTGGCGGCGAACCCACCCAGATAGACCGGGGGATGGGGGCTTTGCACCGGCTTGGGAGAGCATTGCACCGCCGGGAAGTCAACGAAGCGACCGTGGAACTCCGCCTCTTCCTGGGCCCAAAGCTGCTTCATCGCCAGGATATGCTCCCGGGTTTGGCCCCAACGGTGTCGGAAGTCACCGCCCATAATCTCGGTCTCTTCCTGAAGCCAACCCGCGCCAATGCCGAACAGGAAGCGGCCGTTGGAAAGCCGGTCCAAGGTCGCGATTTGCTTGGCGTGGAGCAGCGGATTGTGCTCCGGCACCAGGCTAATGGCGGTGCCCAGCTTGATGGAGTTGGTGACCGCTGAGGCGCGGGCCAAGCCAATCAGCGGGTCGCCGATGTCGGCCATGGAAGCGGGGATGGAGCCGTCCGCAGTGCCCCCGTAGCGGGCATTGGTGTTAACCGGAAGTATGGGGTGCTCCGGCAGCCAGAACGATTCAAAGCCCATCTCCTCGGCCCGCTGGGCCAGCACGGCCGGGTCTATCGAGTTGGATGACACCCTTGCTGTAATACCAATGTCCATACCAGCTCCTTTTCTCGAACAGTTGGTTCTCGAACAGTTGGCTTGATACTACCTACCATTCCTCACCGCCCAGGATGATGCAGGAATTGGCCCGGAGCGGCGCCCAGGGTAACTCCGTATTTGCACTCCGGTTGGAGGTTCCCGGGTTCCGGTCCCGTTGTCACAACTGAAACCTGTGGCGGGCGCAACTACATCCGGCTGCGCCCGCCACGCATAGGACATTCGGTTGACGTTCGTCACCCCGGTCAAATTGCCGGCGGGCGTCTAATTGGGTACCCAGACCATGGCCCCCACTTCGCTGAACTCCCGCTTCAGCTTCAGCCACGAGTCGCCGGCGTCGCTGCTGGAGTAAACCTCACCCAAGAGGCTGGAAGCGAGAACGAAATCAGGGTCGGCAGGGTGGGTGACAATAGACCAGATGTTGGAATTAGGCTCCACCGGCAGGGGTCGCGTCTCCCAGGTCTGGCCCGCGTCGGTGGAACGCTGGATGGTTCCAGTGCTGCCGATTGCCGAGTCGCCGACCGCAGCGAAGATTACGTTGGGGTCGTCGGGCTTGATGGCAATGCCGCGGCTGTAGGGCAGAGGAAACCGGTCGGTTGTGACCACCGACTGCCAGCTTTCGCCCATATCGGTAGTGGCGAAGATTTCGCGGGGAGTGCTGGCGAGGACCTTGTTCGGTTCCCCCGGACTGATAGCCATGCCGTGGATGTCGGGGTTTACGCCGCCCTGGATATGAGTCCAGGTGTCCCCGCCGTCCAGACTGCGGTACACGCCATCCACCTCAACTCCGGCCCAAACAGTGCGGTGGTCTTTCGGGTCCACCATCAGCATAGTTACCATCGGAGGGCCGATATGACATTCTTGCGCCATCTGCGCGGAGAGCTTGGTCCAGCTTTGGCCGTCATCCCGGGAGCGGAAAAGGGCGGCGGGTTTGATTCCCACAAAAATGGTCTGGGTGTCCTCCGGGTCTATGGCTATTGACCAGATCGGCACTCCGTCCATAGGTGACCACAGCTTTTTCCAGGTGGCGCCCTTATCCTCACTGCGGTATATGCCCTGGTCCGACCCCGCCAGAATACGGCTGGGGTCATCGGGGTACACGGCCAAGGCCCTGACCTGGGTTCCCAGTATGAAGGGGTCTCTGATGCGGCTCCAGGTCTCGCCGGCGTCCGGGCTGTGCCAAACCCCGCCGCCAAAGCCCACGGCTCCTACGCAGATACTATAGTCCTTTCCCATAGCAATCACCGCCTTTCATCACGAATAACTGTTTTCTTATTGGATTGTATCATTGTTATGCAAAATTATACTGGATTGGGCAGTCGAAAACCATCATTCAACGTAGGCGGGCAGGGCAATCGCGTTAGGCCGAAGAACGAAAACCCGTCGTTCCTGCGAAGGCAGGAACCTCTGCCCCTCACGTCACTGGATTCCTGCATTTGCAGGAATGACGGATTCCCCCGATTCGAAATGCGATCGCCGTGGGGTGTCGCAGGTCATCCTTTGCCGGAAAAGTGCTAAAATGATAAATAGGCAAAACCGGGACGATTCGGCGATGATTGGTACGGGATAGAGCCGGAGGATACAACCGGCTGGAATAGTCCCCAAGTCATCGTGTACGAGGATTAACGATGCCCCGCAATTTTTGGATGATTACCTGCAACGAGGAAAATTTCAACATAACCCGCGGCCTGGACTTCACTATGCAAGGCCTGAAGTCCGAGTACCGGCGCAAGGTGCAGCGGGTGGAAACCGACGACCGCCTGCTCTACTACGTTTCCGGGATACGCAGGTTTACTGCCACGGCTACGGTGACCGTTCCATACCAGGAAGTGGACGACGAAATCTGGCGGAATGAGGGCAGCGCCACTTGGCCTTACCGAATTGAAATCAAGCCGGAGTTGTTGCTGGACGAGGCCCAATACATCCAGGCGGGCTTATTGGCCCATCGCCTGGACTACATCCGGCGCTGGCCTCCGGAAAACTGGTACATGGCCTTTCAGGGCAACTTGCACCTGCTTCCCAAGGGCGATTTCTTCCTGATTGAAGAGGAAATGAAGAAACTCAAGTTTGGCCGCGACTACCTCCGGGAGGCAGCCGCTCCGGCTCCACAGTCCACCCGTTCCCGCAAGCAGCGCAAGTCCGCGCCCCGCCGGGACACGCCGGCCAAATCCGCCGGCAGCCTGGCTGATTCCTGACCGGCAAGGTTCGGCGGGGTTGACTCGGATCCGCCCCGGTAGTTGGGACAGTGGAAGTAATGTCTTTGCGGCTTTACTCAACTACCTGTTCCAACCGGGCCAGGGCATCCCGAATTTCTGCCAATACCTCCGGGTCTGCCTCAGTAAACGCTGCCTGCTCCAGGGCGGCGCCGGCCGGTTGGCCGCCGATTTCCCCCAAAGCCCAGGCGGCGTGGCTTCTTACCAGGGGTTCTCCGCTCCGCAAGGCTTGGGTCAGGGCCAGGACCGCCGCCGGATTCTTGAGATTGCCCAGCGCGACACAGGCGTTCCGTTGCAGTCCTACCCGCTTGGCTCGCAGGATGGGCGTCCCGCGAAACCGCTCCCGAAAAGCCTCCTCGGACAGTTCCAGAATCTCAACCAGGTCAACCACCGATAACTTCCTGTCCCCGAAACTGGATTCGCCGGTTGGTTGGGCCTTTCGGTTTACCGGGCATACTTCCTGGCAAATGTCGCAGCCGAACACCCAGTCCAGCATCAGGGGCCGCAAATCCCGGGGTATTGGCCCCCGGTTCTCAATGGTCAGGTGGGAAATGCAGCGAGAGTTGTCAATTATGTAGGGGGCGACGATGGCCCCGGTGGGGCAGGCATCAATACACCTGACACAACTGCCGCAGGTCTTTTTCGAGGGAACATCTGGCTCCAGTTCCAGGTCGGTAATCACCTGCCCCAGAAAAACCCAGGAACCCAACTCAGTAGTGAGGATGTTGGTGTTCTTGCCGAACCAGCCCAACCCGGCGCGGGCGGCGGCGGCCCGGTCCAGCATCGGCCCGTCGTCCACGTACCAGCGGGCGGCGATGTCCTTACCCAGCCGTGCGGAGAGGCCGGCGACATAGGAGCGCATCCGCTGCTTGATGACCCGGTGGTAGTCCTGGCCCCGGGCGTAGCGGGCTATCTTGCCAGTGAGTTGCAGGGGTGTGGGTTCTTCGACAAGCTCAGAATGCGCAGGTGTGCTGCTGGCGGTTGACTCCGGCGGATAGTAGTTGAGACCCAGGCAGATGATGGAGCGCGCTCTGGGCAGCAGTTCCTCGGGCCGGGAGCCTCGGGTAACTCGTCCCTCGTTGTACCAGGGCAGCCCGTCCATCAGCCCGTCCTGTATCCGTTCCAGGGCGATCTGCCGGTCGGCGGCGAACTCTGCGGCGGAAGTAACCCGCACCAGATCGAAACCTAGTTCCAGCGCATATTCCTTGACCAGTGATGTGAGGTCAGACTTGGCGGGCGGGCGGGTCACCGGTTTTCCCCCTGATAGCGCCCGGCGTAACCCGTTTCAACCGGGTTGGTTAATCGGAAAAACACCAACTGCATCAGGCGCGCTCCCTGCTGTACCCGGTAGCCATCGGATTGGTGGACGGTTAGCAATGCTTGAGAACGGCCCCGGTAGCCGGCGTCCCAGACGGCGGTGTGCAGGCTGACCCCGCTGCGCAAGAGGCTGGAACGCGGGCGGCCCAGGGCCATCAGGTCCGGGGGGATGTTGACCACCTCGTTAAAGGTGACCAGGTACGGCCCTGGTATCAGATGCAGCCAACCGTCCGGCCCAAAATCCAGCGGCTCCGTTTCCGACAACTCCCGTTGCGCCGCGTCCCGGCCTATGCTCCCCGCCGACCGCAGCCGAGACACCGCTTGCAGGCTCAGGTCAAAGCCGTTGGGTTGCAACTGTTCCTCTAACGACAGCAGTTCCTCCACCAGAGGCGGCTGCCCCGTATCGCCGGCCAGAATCAGCTTGCTAATAGTTGCTCGGTCTAATGTTGCCCCGTTCACTGTCCGGCCTCAATAGAAGCGGCACGGAGGGGCCAAACGTCGGTGCGGCCTCCCCGTGCCGGATAGTTTGTTGACTGAGCGATTGGGTTGTGAACTACGGCCCGCGCTTGGGCCATTCGCCGGTTAGTCGTGCATAAAGTCCCGAACGTCGGCCGGCAATGGCGTGTGCACCGGAATCTCGGCGACCATTGCCTGAGTGGTGAGCAGCATACTAGCGATGCTGCCGGCGTTCTGCAGGGCCGAGCGGGTGACTTTGGCCGGGTCAATGATGCCGGCCTGAATGAGGTGGGTATATTCGCCCTTCTCGGCGTCGAACCCCCAGTCCCCTTCGCTATTTCGTACGTTCTCCAGCACCACCTGACCCGGGTACCCGGCGTTCTCCGAAATGAGCACCAGCGGAGCGGACAGGGAATCCCTAACCAGCCGGACACCCAAGGCTTCTTCCCCCGAGATACTGTCGTGCAATTCATCCAGAACTTGCTCGGCGCGCACCAGGGTAACGCCGCCGCCGGGGACGATCCCCTCTTCCACGGCGGCGCGGGTGGCGGAAAGAGCGTCCTCGGTGCGGGACTTGCGCTCGTTCATTTCCGGCTCGGTAGCCGCGCCGACGCGAATGACGGCCACGCCGCCGACCAGGGTCGCCAGCCGTTCCTGGAGCTTCTCCCGGTCGTAGTCCGACGTGGTATCTTCGGCCTGGATGCGGATTTGGGCTACCCGGGCCTCCGTGGCTTCTGCCGCGCCGTGTCCTTCTACAATGGTGGTCTCATCCTTCAACGCCAGCAGGCGGCGGGCCGAACCGAGATGGGCGATTTCGACGGCATCAAGGGTCAATCCGGTATCGGAGCTGATGACCGTACCGCCGGTCATTATGGCGATGTCTTCCAGCAGGGCCTTGCGCCGGTCGCCGAATCCGGGCGCCTTTATCCCGACGCAACTTATGGTTCCGCGCAGCTTGTTGACCACCAGGGTAGCCAGGGCTTCGCCTTCCACGTCCTCGGCGATGATGGCGAGAGGCCGCCCGCCGGCCTGGGCTACCTTTTCCAGCGTCGGCACGATGTCGTTGACCGTGCTGATCTTCCCGTCGGTAATCAGAATCAGGGGTTCATCCAGGCTGACTTCCATCCGCTGCGCGTCGGTGACAAAGTGGGCGGAGAGATAGCCCCGGTCCAGGCGCATACCCTCAACTATGTCCAGTTCGTCGGTCATGCTCTTGGATTCTTCGATGGTGATAACCCCTTCACGGCCTACCTTGTCCATCGCATCGGCAATTAGCTGGGCGATTGCTTCTTCATGGGCGGACAGAGCGGCGACCCGGGCCACCTGCTCCCGGTTTTCCACCGGAACAGCGATATTGCTCAGTTCTGCGACCACGGCCTTGACGGCCTTGTCAATACCGCCCTTGAGGTTCATCCCGCTAGCCCCCGCGGCGATGTTCATAAAGCCGTTGCGGACAATGGAACGGGCCAGCACTACTGAGGTAGTGGTGCCATCGCCGACCACGTCGTTGGTCTTGGAAGCCGCTTCCTTGACCAATTGGGCGCCCATGTTCTCATAAACGTCGGGTAGTTCTACCTCTTTGGCAATGGTTACGCCGTCGCTGCACACTACCGGCAGGGACCACATCCGGTTGAGCAGGACGTTGCGTCCACTGGGGCCAAGGGTCAGCCCAACCACCCGGCCCAGCTCGTCAACGCCCCGCATCAGGCTGGCCCGGGCCTGTTCGTCAAAGATCAGTTGCTTGTCTGCCATATTTTTCTCGCACCTCCGCCTTTATGCGCCGCTGCCGAAAGTCGGCAGTCGTGATTTTCGGATTTGGGACCGGATTTTCGCTGCCCGGATGGACCGAGCAATTCTTTCTCCACTAATAGATATTGCGATAGGCTCGGCGGATTGTCAACTATTGTTGCCTTTCGTTAGGACGATTGCAAAGTCCGTTCACCCTGAGCTTGTCGAAGGGCCAAGCGGTATGGTTCGACAAGCTCACCACGAACGGGTTTGGTGCTTGGCGCGGACTTTGCAATCGTCCTAGCCTTTCGTAGCTCACCTGGACACCAGACTTTTCCCCAAGCCTTTCGGTTGCCAATGTAGGGATAGGTTTAACCGGCTTGGCTGGAATCAGATTTGGATTCCTGATGCCGGCTATCCAGGCAGAGGCGGTGGCCCCCAATGCTTCACTCCGGCCTTGCCTTCAACCGCCCGCGTCAGTTCGGCGATGGTTGCTTGTAGTTGGGGATGAGTCACTTGACCGGCGATTTCGGCCAGAGGAATGAGGGCGAAGGCGCGTTCTGCCAAGCGAAGATGGGGTATCTGCAGGTCGGGAGTTGCCCAGTTGATTATCCGGTTGCCGTAGAGCAGGATATCTATGTCGATGGGCCGGGGGCCGTAGCGGATGCTGGGTCTTCTTCCCAGCCGGTCTTCAATATCCTTGGCTAACTCCAGCAGCCGGGCCGGGTCCAGCATTGTTTCCACCCTCGCGGCGCAATTCAGGAAGTGGGGCTGCTCGGTGTAACCCCAGGGGGCAGTCTCGTAAATTGAGGAGCAGTTGACTACTTTGACTTGCGCGGCTCTGGCCAACTCACTCAAGGCATTCGCCAAGTTGTCCCGCCGCATTCCCACGTTGGAACCTAAACCAAGGTAAGCCGTCGCCGGGCTTTCATTTAGTGGTTCCAACCCTCCGGCCTCCACTCCCTGACTATTGCATCGCTCATACGGCAAACTCGCGTCATTTCCTTAACGTCGTGTACCCGCACGATGTCGGCGCCACCGGCGATGGAGAGGGCAACGGTGGCGGCGGTGCCTTCCAGCCGCTGTTCTACCGGCAAATCCAACACGTACCCAATGGTTGACTTTCGCGACGTGCCCACCAGCAGGGGAAATCCCAAAGCCTTGAATTCCGGCAGTCGCCGCAATATCTCCAGGTTATGGTCCGGGGTTTTACCGAACCCGATGCCGGGGTCGAGAATGATGTTTCCGGTGGGAACGCCGGCTTGGGTAGCCAGGTCAACGCTGCGCTTCAGGCTTTCGAAAATGCTGGGCAGCAACTGGCGGTATTGGCGGGTTTGCTGGTTGTGCATCAAAACCAGGGGCGCGCCTGAGTCGGCGGCAATCTCGGCCAGTTGAGGGTCTGCTTTTAGCCCCCATACATCGTTGATTATCTGCGCTCCCGCCGCAACGGCTCGCCGGGCCACCGGAGCCTTGTAGGTATCCACGCTGAGCGGGATGCTGACCACGGGGGCGATCGCCTCCAACGCCGGAATCAACCGCCGGAGTTCCTCGTCTGGTTCAACCGGGGTGGCGCCGGGGCGGGTGGATTCGGCCCCTACGTCCAGGAAATCGGCGCCCTCCTCTTGAAAGCGCAAGGCTTGCTCAACTATGGCGGCCAGGTCCCCTCCCAAGCCGTCACCGACAAAGGAATCGAGGCTGAGGTTGACAATGCCCATGACATAGGTTCGCGCCCCCCATACCAGGGGTTTGCCGCCGGCTATGGTGAGGGCGGTCAGCCGATCGAGATGGTCGGATTGGGGGGATGCAGGTGGCATTTCAAGCAGTAGATATAAGGAATCAGGCAAGGTTTGGATGTTGCTGGTATGGAAACTCAGGGTAAATTAGAGGAAAGCCCGCACGGATTCTGGGCTTATTCTTCAGAGAGGCGTCGCACAAATCGTAAATAGAGACCTGAGTCGGGAACGCCAGCGAAAGGCAATATTATTCACCGATGCGGAGGGGCAAGGCATCGCGGATAACGCCCACGGTACCCTTGACCTCGGCTACTTCCTGCCCCAGCGTTGTTATTCGGGAATCCAGAGCGTCAACCCGTTGCCCTAAAGCGTCAATGCGTTGGCTCAAGCGGGCTTCTGATTCGGTGACCAACGCGGTCACCCTGACTTCCGATTCGGTGACCAATGTGGTCACCCTGATTTCCGATTCGCTGATTAACCTGGTCATACGGGCTTCCGATTCGTTTATCCGCTGGTTCAGTAGCCGGAAGAATACCAGGGATATAGTAAAAGTAAGCCCGGCCAGCCCGACGCCGACGCCGATTATCGTAATGATCACAGGTAGGGTGTCTGATTGCATACTAGCTCTTCATTAGTACCGACTGTACACGGATAGTATAGGGGTAAATTAACCCTTTGGAAACCCTTTATCGTGTCGCATACGGGCAATCCGAATACGTTAAGCTGTCACCCCGCCGTCGGCCAGATTAGGTTATAATGTATCGGAATCTTCAATTGGGATAAGGGAGCAAAAGACTTTCCAGGAGCGCCAGTGACAACGGAAAAACGTATCATTGACCGGAAAATAGACACTCTTCAGGAAATGCACCAGGAAGCTCGCCGGGGCGGCGGGCAGCAGCGCATTGAACAGCAACACCGCCGGGGCAAGTTCACCGCCCGGGAACGGCTGACCCGCCTGATGGATGAGGGAACCTTCCAGGAGATTGACTCCTTCGTTACCCACCGCACTACCGATTTCGGCTTGGCTGACCGCAAGGTGCTGGGCGACGCGGTGGTCACCGGCTATGGCCGGGTGGACGGCCGGCAAGTCTTTGCCTACGCTCAGGATTTTACCGTCTTTGGTGGCTCCCTGTCCGAGGTGGTGGGTGAAAAAATCTGCAAGGTGATGGACCTGGCCGGCAAGACCGGCTGCCCCCTGGTCGGCCTAAACGACTCCGGCGGGGCGCGTATTCAAGAGGGAGTGGTAAGTCTGGGGGCCTATGGCGACATCTTTCTGCGAAACACCCTGTATTCGGGCGTGGTGCCGCAGATTTCGGTTATTATGGGGCCGGCAGCCGGCGGCGCGGTCTATTCCCCGGCCATCACTGACTTTATTTTTATGGTCAAGGGCACCGGCCAGATGTATATTACCGGCCCGGACGTGGTCAAGGCAGTGACCGGCGCCGAGGTTACTCACGAAGAACTGGGCGGCGCGGATTCTCACGCCACCCGCAGCGGCGTGGCCCATTTTGTCTATGAAAGCGAGGACGAATGTCTGGCCGAGGTACGGCGGCTGCTCAGTTTCCTGCCCTCCAATAACCTGGCCGACCCGCCTCACTTGCCCCTTGGCGACCCGGTGGACCGTTTTGACCCCGACCTGCGCTACCTGGTGCCTGATGAACCCAACCGTCCCTACGATATGCGGGATATTATCTACCGCCTGGTGGATATTGGTGGTGAGGAGGAGTTGGAAGAGGTTCCCATCGAAGAGTTTATGGAGGTACAGGCCGACTTTGCCCCCAACGTGGTTATCGGCTTTGGTCGCTTCAACGGCAGCACGGTGGGCATCGTCGGCAACCAGCCCTCCTACCTGGCCGGGGTGCTGGACATTGACGCCTCGGCTAAGGCGGCCCGCTTTGTCCGGTTCTGCGACTGTTTCAACATCCCCCTGGTAACCCTGGTGGATGTGCCGGGGTTTATGCCCGGCGTGGACCAGGAATACGGCGGGATTATCCGCCACGGCGCCAAGCTGATTTACGCCTACGCCGAGGCCACCGTCCCCAAGGTCAGCGTCATTATCCGCAAAGCCTACGGCGGGGCTTACATCGTGATGAGCAGCAAGCACCTGCGTTCCGACATAAACCTGGCCTGGCCCTCGGCGGAAATTGCAGTTATGGGGCCGGACGGGGCGGTAAACATAATCTACCGGGAAGAGATAGCCAATGCCGAGGACTCCGAAGCTAAACGTCAGCAACTTGTCGCCGACTACCAGGAAAAGTTCACCAACCCTTATATCGCGGCGGGCCAGGGTTTCCTGGACGATGTGATAGACCCGGCGGAAACCCGGACACGGATAATCGGAGCGTTGGAAATGCTCCGCAACAAGCGGGACGGGTTGCCGGCTAAGAAGCACGGGAATATACCGTTGTAATCTTCTGGAAGCGACGGAATTACAGCTTAGCGAGTGTGCCCAAAGTAGGAGCAGGGATATGTCGGAAGAAGTATCCACAGGGTTGGACTTGGAAGGATTCACCATTCCCAAGTACGCCAAGGTAGCGGGCGAGGGGCAATTGTCAATTCCGCAAGATGTCCTGGCAAATTTCCCCGGAATTGAACACTTTAGGGTCAGTTGCGAGGATGGACGTATTGTTTTGACACCTATACAAGAGACCAGCCTGGATGATATTCATAAGAAAATGCAGGCTCTTGGCATAACTGAACAAGACGTAGCCGATGCTATTGAGTGGGCGCGCGGACGCCAGCGTTGATACTACGTGCCGTGCTGGATACTAACCTGCTGGTGTCAGCTTTGGTTCTCGGCTCCCCTGGGATGAGTTGGTTGCGTCCATCGTGGATAGCAAGAGACCTGTTGCCGTTAGCGAGTATAGAAACTGTCTCGGAACTGTCCCGTGTGTTCCGGTATAGTCGATTTCGATTGTCAGTTCATCAAATCGAAAGGTTGGAGAATACCTACCTTCCATGGTGCGAGATGGTTGAAGTATCAGAGCCTCCCGTAGTTCCCGACTGTCGCGACCCTAAAGACCGCCCGTTTCTGGAATTGGCGTCGTTTGCCCGGGCCGATGCCTTAGTAACCGGAGATGCTGGCTTGCTTGCCTTAACGCCGTTATTCTCCATCCCCATTATTACTGCAACTGCGTTGCGCGGGCGTCTGGCTGGTGCAAACTGAGTTCTCGCCAAGAAACATGGGAAAATACCGTTGTAAACCCGCACGTCACCTTGCCAATTTAATTGAAGACCTCTTAACTTAAGCTGACCCGACATAAAGGAGCCAGGCATGGAATTTGGAATCTTCTA
The DNA here is from genome assembly GCA_965197655.1 of Dehalococcoidia bacterium. Taxonomy (GTDB): domain Bacteria; phylum Chloroflexota; class Dehalococcoidia; order Lucifugimonadales; family UBA3495; genus CATQHB01. The sequence goes on from OZ240220.1 coordinate 365,805, forward strand.
CCAACTGCCCTGCGCCGATGACCAGACACCGGCGAGTCGTTACGCCGACACCATTTCCCAAGCTCAGTTGGCGGACAAGCTGGGTTTCGATACGGTCTGGCTGGCCGAGGTGCATTTCAACCCCAGATTCTCCATAATGCCGGCTCCCTTGCTCCTCGGTTCCGCAATTGCCCAGACCACCGAGCGGCTGAAAATCGCTACGGCGGTCAACCTGATGCCGTTGCACCACCCGGTACGCTTGGCCGAAGAATTCGCCACGCTGGATGTTATCTCCCAGGGGCGGGCGATTCTTGGCACCGGCCGGGGGGCTATGCTCCGCCAGTATGTCGGTTACGGTATTGACGTGGACGAGGGCCGGGAGCGGTTCCTGGAGGGTCTGGACCTGGTGCTGAAAGCCTGGACCAGCGACGAACTTTCCTACCAGGGCAAGTACTATCAAGTTGAAGGGGTCCGGGTCGTCCCCAAACCCTACCAGCAGCCGCATCCCCCGGTTTACATTGCCTCCAACAGTGCGGACACCTTTCCAATGGTCGGCGAGTTGGGGCATAACATCTTGATAGCGCCCCTGGTAGTGACGTTGGAGGGCGCTAAGACCGGGCTGAAGGAATATCGCCACAAACTGGCGGAGCACGGTCACGAAGCGGGCAGTACCAAGGTAAACGTCAACGTCCTGGTCCATGTGACCAAGGACGAGGGCGGCAGCTCCACCGAGGGTTTCGAGACCAGCGTCAGAAACTACTTGAGCATCCTTGAGAGCAACCGCTCCCGGGTAATCACCGGCCGCAACCGGGACCGCAGCTACGAGACCGTATCCCATGAATTTGCCGCCATCGGCAGCCCGGAGCGGGTGATTGACAAGCTGGAGTCCCTCCAAGAGATGCTCGGCGCCGATGAGTTTATGTGTTGGTTCGCCACCGGCGGCCTGTTGCCCAACCAGGATGTTCACGCGTCAATGCAGCTCTTTGCCGAGGAAGTCATCCCCCACTTCCGCTAGGTGCACCCTTCGGTGGTCGATTCCCCGGACAACCACAAGGGTTGCCCCTACGTCGGGCGCCGGGTGACCGGGCAGGGGCAGCCCTTGTGGCTGTCCGGGTTTGGGGCAAGAGAGGTGTTTATCCCATGACAGCAGCCGATTCCCTGTTCGATTTTGGACGGCAGCAGCGGGCCGGCGTCGACGCCCCCCTGGCGGAGCGGATGCGTCCCCAAATTTTTGATGAGTTCGTCGGCCAGGACCACATCCTCGGGCCGGACCGGGTGCTGCGCCGCTCCATCGCCGCCGACCGGCTGCCCTCCCTGATTCTGTGGGGGCCGCCGGGCAGCGGCAAGACCACCCTGGCCCGTCTCGTCGCCGGAGTTACCGAGGCCCACTTTGAGCCAATCAGCGCGGTTACCTCCGGTGTCGCCGACCTGCGCCGGGTGGTGGCCGAGGCCAAGGAACGGCAAGGGATGTACCAGCGGCGCACCATCCTCTTCGTGGACGAAATCCACCGCTTTAACAAGGCGCAGCAGGACGTGATTCTGCCTCACGTTGAGGACGGGACCGTTACCTTCATCGGCGCCACCACCGAAAACCCTTCCTTTGAGGTCAACGCCCCGCTCCTCTCCAGGTGCCGGGTCTTCACTCTCCAAGCCCTGACTGCCGAACAGGTAGCCAGCATCATCCGGCATACGCTGGAGGACGAGGAGCGGGGCCTGGGCAGCCTCAACGTGGTTCTGGACGATACCGCGCTGGAACACCTGGTCAACATCGCCAACGGCGACGCGCGGGTGGCTCTGAACGCCCTGGAAACCGCCGCCTTTGCCACGCCTCCCGATGCCGGCGGCGGTCGCGCCATCAGCGTCGAGATAATCTCCGATGCTCTCCAACGCCGCTCTCCCCTGTACGACAAGGCTGGCGAGGGCCACTACGATACCATATCTGCCTTCATCAAGTCGGTGCGGGGTTCCTCGCCCGACGGCGCCCTCTACTGGCTGGCCCGGATGCTGGAGTCCGGCGAAGACCCCCTGTTTATCGCCCGCCGGTTGGTCATCCTGGCCTCGGAGGACATCGGGCTGGCCGAACCGCAGGCCCTGCCGGTGGCGGTGGCGGCGCAGCAGGCAGTCCACTTCCTGGGTATGCCCGAAGCTCGCATCCCCCTGGCCGAGGCGACTGTTTATCTGGCAACGGCGCCCAAGAGCAACACGGCCTACATGGCTCTGGAGCGAGCCCTGGACGACGTGCGGAAACGGCCCAACGATCCCGTGCCGCTGCACCTGCGCAACGCGGTCACCGGTATGATGAAGGCGATGGACTACGGCAAGGGCTATCGCTACGCCCACGACTACCCCGGTCATTTCGTTGAGCAGGAGTTCCTGCCCCCGTCGCTGCAAGGCAGCCGCTACTACCAACCGGCAACGGAGGGCAAGGAAAAGGAAATTGAGGAACGGATGCGGAAATGGTGGGGTGACCGGCAGCCGGGCTAGGCGGCGGCTAACGCCTGAATCACGTCCGCTGCGCTGACCACCTCTGCCTGCCGGGGAAATATCTTTTGGGTCAGGAAATCGTGGACTTCCTCGTCTTGGTCGGCGCAGCAATCCTCGACGATGAACAGCCGGTAGTCGGCATCGGCGGCGTAGCGGGTGGTGGACAGGACTACCCCGCTGGTGGCGTAGCCCAACATTACGATGGTTTCGATGTTGTTGGCCCGCAGCGCCATATCAAGGTCGGTGCCGTACAGGGCGTTGACTCGGTGCTTTCCTGCTACTACTTCGCCATCGATGGGCCGGACCGCCTCGTGGATTACTTGCAACGAGTCGCTGACCGCCGGTTGCCCGGAGGCCTTGCGCTGGCTGAAGGTCTTGTTCCGGTCGCTGATTTCCGGGTAGCCGGGCCGAAATACGGTAGCCGAGTAGCAGACCATGACCCCGGCGTCCCGCGCCGCCTGCTGCAACGCCCGGGTCTTTTCCACCACGCCTCGTTCAACGGCGTGGGGAATGGTGTTCATCATCTCTGCGTAAAAGTCGGCGATAAGCAGGGCGGTGGTGGTTTTGTTTAAGGTAATGTCTGGCATTGGCAGCGTCTCCTTGTGACGTGGTGGGGACAAGAGATTTATCTAATCGCCCCCGACTTTCTGAGTTGAGATAATTTCCTTCAATGGCATAGCTGACTGATGATATGCAGCTTCGGGAGTGCGTCCGTTTGCCTTTAGCAGTTCAATGAAGTAGTCGTCCATAAAGACAATCCACATCACATAGACATAGAAGCCCAGGGGAAGGAGTACGATAGGGAATAACTCTACAGCATCCAAAGCTGCACCCCGAGCCCTGCATATACGAAACTGCTAGACGCAAACGAGAATGACGGATTGGAAAGCGACTTCCGGCGATAGTTCCCTGGTTTTATTTCCTGTGCCCCGTCCGCAATTCCGCCACCACCTGCGCCACGCGCGCCAGCGCATCATCCACGTCTGCGCCGTCTATGTGGCGGTGGGTCACCATGCGGAGGGACTGGTCTCGGGACGGTGTAACCTTGACCCCCGCTTGGGCCAATGCCTGGATAACCTCGGTGGCTGAGCCGACCGACGTATCTATCTCGAAGATGACGATGTTGGTCTGGATGCTGTCCGGGTCAACGCTCAGCCCCTCGATATTGGCCAATCCCTGGGCCAGGTGGCGGGCGTTGGCGTGGTCGTCGGCCAAGCGCTCAATCATCGTATCCAGGGCCACCAGGCCGGCGGCGGCCAGCACCCCGGCCTGCCGCATCCCGCCGCCAATCATCTTGCGCCACCGGCGGGCATTGCCGATAAACTCCTCCGTGCCGCACAACACCGAACCCACCGGACAGCTCAATGCCTTGGACAAGCAAAAGGAAACGTCGTCAACGTCCTTGACCAACTCGCTGGGGGGAACCTCCAGGGACACGGCGGCGTTGAAAACCCGCGCTCCGTCCAGGTGGACACTGGCCCCGGCATTGTGGGCCACGTCGGCTACTCCTTTGGTGTCTTCGGGGGTCAGCACCCCGCCGCTGCAACGGTTGTGGGTGTTTTCCAGGCAGACCAGCGTAGTCGGGGGCATATGGACGTTGCCGCGCGGGCGAATAGCGTCAGCCAGGTCCCGGGGGGCAATCCGCCCCTGGTCGTCGTTCGGCACCAACCGGACCTGTGCCCCGGCTAGGGCCGATACCCCGGCCGATTCGTTCCAGAACATATGGGCCTGGTCGCCCATTATTATTTCGTCCCCTCGCTGGCAGTAAGTCAGGCCGGCGATGAGATTGCTCATAGTGCCGCTGGCGGTGAGCAGCCCGGCTTCCTTGCCCAGAAGTTCGGCGGCCTGCGCCTCCAGCCGGTTGATTGACGGGTCTTCCCCGTAAACGTCGTCGCCCACCTCGGCCTCGGCCATCGCCCGGCGCATTGCTTCGGTAGGGTGAGTTACGGTGTCGCTTCGCAAGTCAATAACTTTCATCAATATCCCCCCGCAAGTCGGAAATATGGGACATTCTAGCAGGATTCCTTGCCAAACTCTACGGAGTCTTCTAATATGGTCACAGGCATAAGGACAGTCCATTGGGAGGCAGCAAATGCGTCAGAGCGCGGTAAGTTTCAAGGCCAAGGGTCTGAATTTCGAGGGAATCGTAGCTACTCCCGATGACATGGGCAGCTCGGTTCCGGGGGTGGTAATCTGCCATCCCCATCCCCTCATGGGCGGCAATATGGACAACAACGTAGTAATCGCCGTCTCCTTTTCCCTGGTGGAGCAAGGCTTTGCCACCATCCGGTTCAACTTCCGGGGTGTGGGCAACAGCGAGGGAGAGCATACCAAAGGGGAACTGGAACACCAGGAAGTCCTGGGCGCTTTTGACCTGCTCAAGGCCTGGCCCGGCGTGGACGGCGGAAAGCTGGGGCTGGCTGGCTATTCCTTTGGCACCTCGGTTATCCTGGGCAATGCTGCGGTGCAGAAAAAGGCCAAGTCCATTGCTCTCATCTCACCGTCAATCCGCGGTTTCCCGGATACGCCGCTGAAGAAGAGTAAAACCCCGACGCTGATAGTCACGGGGAATCGGGACAAGCTGGTGGAAGCGGAAGACCTGCAATCCAATCTGGATGCCTTCGCCCACCCGCCGGTGCTGAAAATTGTGGAAGGGGCCGACCATTTCTGGGGCGGAATGGAGCGGCAGGTAATCGGGCCGGTGACCGAGTTTTTCGCCGAGCATTTGAAGTAGTCCCCGATGAACAACCCGGAAAACCGCCCGGATTTGACCCCAGAAAAGCCCAACGAAATTGCTGCTGAGACTTTGGGGGGTTCGGATAAGACCAATCCCCCTGGAGACTCACCAGACACTGCTACAGAAATGTTGCCCGACCTTGCCGGTGCAGCGGACTCCGGCATCTCGCCCAGCGCCGAAAACTGGCAAGACGAGGAACCTGTTAAACCGGCTGCACCTGAGGAAGGCAAAATACCCATATACCGGGACTTTAACCTCCTGCAATTGGCGGTTATTATTTTCCTGGTTGACCAGTTGACCAAGTTCCTGGTGCGGGCCTATCTCCCTTTCGGCTATTCCTTTCCCTTTGACGGCTTTTTTCGGATTACCCACACCCACAATACCGGCAGCGCCTTCGGAATCCTGCAAGGGCAGAACACGCCCCTGATTTTTGTGTCTTTTATCGGCATATTTGTGCTGGTGATGATTTACCGCAGCCAGCCCCATCCTACCAACCTGCTGCGGTTCAGCTTGGCGCTGCAAATCGGTGGCGCTTTAGGCAACCTGCTGGATCGGCTCCGCTTAGGCTCCGTGACCGACTTTATTGACGTGGGGGCCTGGCCGGTATTCAACCTCGCCGATGCTTCTATTGTCTCCGGCCTGAGTCTGTTGGGTTGGCTGTTGCTGCGGCCCGGCAAAAAGGACGAGGCTCCAGACTTGGCGGTCGTTGCTGAACCGTCTGCTGTCGCCGTTGCGCCGGAGAACTTGGCAGCTGAGACAACGCCAGCCGCCATGAATGTTACTGGAGAATCTGCGGATACCTTACCGAGTTACGGCGAACCGGATATTGCTCTTAACCCTTCCGGCGAGGCGGAGGAAGACGCAAGTGGACCATCCGACCGACGATCCGAACTGCCCCGACAAGAAGGCTTGGGTTAGCCGGAGAAGGTTCTAGTGGTCGGTAAAACAGAGTCAGTAAGGGAGTTCACGGCGGGCCGGGATTCGGCGCGCCTGGACCGGTTCCTTGCCGAGCGCAAGACGGGCCTGAGCCGCAGCCGCCTGCACTCCCTGATTGCCGAGGGAATGGTAAGCCTTAATGGTACTCCGGCCCGCCCAGCGCAGAAAGTGCGGTCTGGCGACCGGGTCATCCTGACCGTGCCCCCTAACCGGGAAACCGACTTGCCCCCCCAGCCGATACCCCTCACCGTGGTTTACCAGGACGCGGAGTTTATCGTCATTGACAAGCCCGCCGGTCTGTCGGTGCACCCCGGCCCCGGCCACCCGGACGGCACCCTGGTCAACGCCCTGCTGGCCCGCTGCCCCGACATCCAGGGCATCGGCGGCGTAACCCGGCCCGGTATCGTCCATCGGCTGGACAAGGACACCTCCGGGTTGATGGTGGTGGCCAAGACTGAGCGGGCGCATCAGGACTTGTCATGGCAAATCAAGGAGCGGCGGGTGCAAAAGGGCTATTTGGCCCTGGCCGTCGGCGTCCCGGAGCCCTCTGAGGGAGTGATTGACGCCCCGATTGCCCGTGACCCGCGGCACCGCAAGCGGATGGCGGTGGTGATTGGCGGCAGGGAGTCCCGCACCCGCTACCGGGTGACGGAGCAGTTTGCAAGTTACAGTCTGTTGGAGTTGGGTCTGGAAACCGGGCGCACCCATCAGATACGGGTTCACCTGGCCTATTTGGGTTATCCACTGCTGGGCGATGGAGTGTATGGCAAGCGCAGCCATCGGTTGGAGCGACACTTTCTACACGCCAATCGCCTGGGCTTCCGGCACCCGGTTTCCGGGGAGGCAATGAGTTTCCAGTCCGATTTGCCCCCGGAATTGCTGGAAGTCTTGGCGGAACTGGAGTAGAGCCTGGTAAGGTCACCGCTCCAAGTCAGACACACCGGTCTGCCCCTACGGTCTGGAAGGTTTGCAAGGGCGGACCTGCTTGCGGGCCTTGGTGAAGGGCTATCGCATTGAGATTGCAGGCTGTCCGTCGTTCCTGCGCAAGCAGGAACCTCTGTCCTCAAGGTTTTAGGTTCCTGCCTGCGCAGGAACGACGGACAAGGCACATTTGCCCTCAGGTGCTAGCCCTGGTGGGTGGCTTGGCCTGGATTCTAGCCTGCGCTGCAATCGGCTCCGCCCGTTGCCAGAAAAAGTGATTCTTTCCCATTATCCCATCTCTAAAGCCCTAATTTCTCTGAACATAACGTGCTAAAATATACCCTGAGGGAACGGATTCAGCCCCTGCCAAACCTGCATTATGAACGAGGAAACGGCACTATGACCTCTGCGGATACTTCCTCCTCCGACTTCATTCGGAGCATTGTTGTTGAAGACCTGCAATCCAACAAGTACGACGGCCGGGTGGTAACCCGCTTTCCCCCGGAACCCAACGGCTACTTGCACATCGGACACGCCAAGTCCATCTGCCTCAATTTCGGCGTGGCCTCCGAGTATGATGGCGGTGTGTGTCACCTGCGTTTTGACGATACCAACCCTACCCGGGAGGATGTGGAATACGTCAATTCCATTCAGGAAGACGTGCGCTGGCTGGGTTTTGACTGGGGGCCGCACCTGTACTATGCCTCGGACTATTTTGATGCCCTGTACGAATTTGCGGAGCAACTGATCCTGGCCGGCAAAGCCTACGTGGACAGCTTATCCGCCGCCGAAATCCGGGAATACCGGGGCACCCTGACCGAACCCGGCAAGGAGAGCCCCTACCGTACCCGCTCAGTGGAAGAAAACCTGGACCTGTTCCGGCGGATGCGGGCCGGGGAGTTTGCCGACGGCGCCCATGTCCTGCGGGCCAAAATAGATATGGCCTCGCCCAATCTCAATATGCGCGATCCGACCGTTTACCGTATTCGGCGGGCCACCCACCACCGGACCGGCGATAGGTGGTGCATCTACCCGATGTACGACTATGCCCACGCCCTTTCCGACTCCATCGAGAAGATAACCCATTCCCTCTGCACCCTGGAGTTCGAGGATCACCGGCCCCTCTACGACTGGACGCTGGAAGAATTGGATGTTTACCACTCCCAACAGATTGAGTTTGCCCGTCTGAACCTGACCAACACTATTATGAGCAAACGGCGGCTGTTGGAGTTGGTGCAGGGCGGCCACGTTTCCGGCTGGGACGACCCCCGGATGCCTACCATCAGCGGCCTGCGTCGCCGGGGGTACACCCCGGAGGCCATCCGCAACTTTTGCGACCATATCGGCATCTCCAAGCGGGATACGGTGGTGGATATGGCCCTGCTGGAGCATTGCCTCCGGGAGGACTTGAACCTTCGCGCGCCCCGGGCAATGGCGATACTCAACCCGCTCAAGGTCATCATTGACAACTATCCCGAAGGGCAGGTCGTTGAATTCGACGCGGTGAACAACCCGGAAGATCCGGCAATGGGCGCCCGTAAAGTCCCCTTTTCCCGGGAAATCTATATCGAACGTGATGACTTCCGGGAAGACCCGCCCTCCCGTTTCTTCCGACTGGCCCCCGGGCGGGAGGTCAGGCTCCGCTACGCCTGCTACATCACCTGCCAGGAAGTGGTCAAAGATCCGGGTACCGGCGAGATTGTGGAATTGCATTGTACCTACGACCCGGAATCGGTGGGCGGTTCCAGCCCCGACGGGCGTCGGGTACGGGGAACACTGCACTGGGTTTCCGCTCCCCATTCCTGCCCGGCGGAGGTGCGTCTTTACGACTATCTGCTCCTGGACCGGGATGGGGATGCGGAACCGGACAGCCGGGACTTCCTATCACTCCTGAACCCTAATTCCGTGGCAGTGTTGACCGGCTGCCGGGTGGAGCCGAGCCTGGCCGCCGCTGCGCCGGGGAGCCGTTTCCAGTTTGAGCGACAGGGCTACTTTTGCGCCGACTCGGTGGATTCCCGACCGGGAGCGCCGGTTTTCAACCGCACCGTGTCCCTGCGGGATTCCTGGGCCAGAATTGAGCAGTCCCAGACCCGCACCGGCGGCTAGTCAGTGGTTGCTGGTTCTTGTCCACTTTCTGTGTCATTCTGAGGAGCGGAGCGACGAAGAATCCAAAGTCCTCATTTGCCAGCCATTTATCTGGCGCCAAAGTCAATCTGGCTGAAGAATTTGGGATTCTTCGCTCCACTCAGAATGACAATCAAAGGGGAATTACATACTTGTGTACCCAAGCGTTCAATAAGCATGGAAGTTCTAATGAACCGCGATGAAATATTTAAACACATATCCCGCGAGCGGGATTCACAGGACGCCAAATGGGGCGACCAAAGCGGCAATCCCGACGAGTTATGGTTGGCGATAATAGTGGAGGAAATCTGCGAGGTTGCGAAGGCGTTGCTTGAAAATGACGACTTTACCGAGGCAGGCGCAGAGTTGATTCAGGTGGCGGCAGTAGCTGTTACGTGGCTTGAGAGCAGGACTAAGTGAACGATTTGGTACACAAGTATGTAATTCCCAATTGAAAGAATTGGGGCAATTGAAGGGTTGGCTTTCACCCTATTGCCTTATCCACAGTAGAGCCGTGATAAAATGACAACAAGCATTCAGGGAGGGTCATCGTGGCTGACAATGTACGCGTGAGGTACGCCCCCAGTCCCACCGGATTGCCCCATATCGGCAACATCCGCACCGCCTTGTTTAACTGGCTGTTTGCCCGGCATCACGGCGGCAAGTTCATTGTGCGGATTGAGGACACCGACCAGGAACGGCTGGTGCCCGGCGCCGTCGAGGGCATTCTGGACGGGCTGGAGTGGCTGGATATTGACTGGGACGAAGGCCCGCGGGTCGGCGGCGATTACGGCTCCTATTTCCAGTCCGAGCGTCTCCCTCTGTACCAGGAAGCGGCGGAGAAGTTAATCGGGCAGGGCGATGCCTACCGCTGCTACTGCACCCGGGAGCGGCTGGATGCGGTGCGGGAAGAGCAGAAACTCCACAAACAGGCCTTGGGCTACGACGGCTACTGCCGGACCCTTACCGATGCGCAGCGCAGCGCCCTGGAGACCGAGCAGGCGCCGTCGGTGGTCCGCTTTGCTATGCCCGACTCCGGCGTGACCCGACTCCACGACTTGATTCGCGACGATGTGGAGTGGCAGAACGAACTGGTGGATGATTTCATCCTGATTAAGTCCGACGGTTTCCCCACCTACCATTTGGCGGTGGTAACCGACGACCACCTGATGCAGATTAGTCACGTTCTGCGGGCCGAGGAATGGCTTTCCAGCGCGCCGCGCCACTTGCAGTTATACCGGGCCTTGGGCTATACCCCGCCCCAGCACGGCCACCTGCCGATGATTCTCGGCCCGGACCGGGCCAAGCTGTCCAAGCGGCACGGGGCCACCTCAATCCTGGAGTACCGGGATGACGGCTACCTGCCCGACGCTCTGCGCAACTTTATGGTGCTGCTGGGTTGGTCGCTGGACGACAAAACGGAGGTTATGCCGGTAGCTACTATGACGAAAAACTTTACCCTGGACCGGGTGGGTAAGCCGGCGGCAATTTTCGACCGGGAAAAGCTGTCCTGGATGAACGGGGTTTACATTCGCGATATGGATGCCGGGGCACTGGCTGACGCGATGTTGCCCTATTTGGAAAAGGGCTTGCCGGCGCAACTGCTGCCCGTTGACCGGGACTATCTCTTGCGGATTATGCCTTTGGTGCGGGAGCGCCTCAAGCTCCTTTCCGAATCCGCCGAGATGACCGCCTATTTCTTTGAGGAGCAACCGGAATACGACCCGGCCAACTTGGTGCAGCGGGGAATGACTCAGGAAGAGACAGTGGCGGCCCTGAGCAGCGCCGTCAAAAGTTTGGCAACCGGGGACTTTGTCGCTACGTCCCTGGAGGAATTGCTACGGGCCGCCGGGGAAGAACTAAACCTGACCCAGCGCCGGTTCTTTGGGACGCTGCGCTGGGCGGTGACCGGCCGCAACGTCTCTCCGCCCCTGTTTGAGACAATGGAAGTCTTGGGCCGGAAACAGGTATTGGCTCGCTTGCAAGCGGCGATAGAGCGGCTGGCTGAAATGTCGCCGGGCGCGTGACCTGAAGCGAGGGGTGCGCTTTCCCAAACACAGCAAGGTCTTGTAGGGGCGGGTTTCAAACCCGCCCGCTTTGTTACCTACACCGTCGCCTTGCCGAAGGATTGATGTATGGCGACAGGTCGCCGTGACCGGGCTTCCTGATTACTCCTCAATTTCCAGGCCGCAATGAGGACATACCTGTGGCCCCTTGTTCCGCCGTTGTATTTCCTCCAGGAAACCGGACCCGAGGATGCCGGCCGGCAGGGCGAACATCCCGATTCCCATTACCGCAATCACTCCGGCCATTACTTTTCCCATCGGCGTAACCGGCGACACGTCGCCGTAGCCCACCGTGGTCAGGGTTATGATGCTCCACCACATCGCCACCGGTATGCTGGCGAAATCGTCCGGCTGGGCCAAGTGTTCCGCGAAATACATCAACGAGGAAGCCAGCACTAACATCACCGCCAGCACCAGAACGACGGTCAACAACTCGTAGCCCTTGCTTTGGACTACCTGCCCCAGGGTGCGAATCCCGCTGAAATATCGGCCCAGCCGGGCCGCCCGGGCCAGCAGCCGCACCGCTCTCAGGAACCGCAGGTCCAGCCCCAGGAAGGGCAGGAAGAAAGGCACGATGGCCAGCAGGTCAATCAGGAGTAGCGGCGACAGGGCAAACCGCAGTCGCCCAAATACCGGGTGGGAGTACTTCGGCTCGGCGGTACAGGCCCAGATCCGCAGCAGGTATTCCACCACGAAAATGGATACCGATACCGTTTCCAAGTAGTAGAACAGCTGAGGAACTGCGTCATGGACCGTTTTGACCGTTCCCACTATAAGGGCGATAGCATTCAGCAGAATCAGCCCAATAACGAAGTAATCAAAAGCCCGGCTGACCCGGTCGCCCGCCGGGGCAACCTCCAGTATTTCATGGGCTCTAAGCTGGAATGCCGACATTTTTGGACCGCCAAAATCCGGAAATTGTACAAAACTGTAGTTCTAAACAAATTTGCTAATCAGCTAGGATATTAGCTACAAAATCAGCCTCGCCAACGACCGTAAACCAATTTTTCAAGTTTCAAAAATTACTTAAAAACTGCCTTGACAGCGCTGAATGAACCATCAATTAGGCTGTCAGTGTTGGGATAATCCCGGGCAGAACCCGATGAGAAATTCCGGCAAACAATCCCAGCGGAGGGCTTGGCGAAATCCTTCTGACCTTCCCTGTCGAAAGCGACTGTTGCGCAAACCTTTACCGGTTAATTGGCCGCTCCAGGGGGCCGTCGGACGGTGAGTTCGTGCATTTGGGAAGCCGGTCAGAGTAGCCCTAAATGCTACCAGGTATCTTTTAGGGAAGTTGAGATGCCGCCAATGCCTGGAATCGGTAGCCCTCCTGCCTTTCCGGTCAACAATTGAAACGACCTGGCCTTTAATCGCTCCGTGTCTGGTTGATTCGTGAAGGATACTAACCCAATTTGGTTCAGGTGACACCTGTAACGTGGGACGGATTTTAAGAGTTTTGCTGGAGGTGTGGGGATATGGTGTCAACAGCGGCTAAAATCATTAGCGACGGCATTTTGAAAATGGACGGCGGTTCTGTCTTTGGACAAGTTCCTAAAGCAGTCTGGGAAAACAGCGTCACCACCGACCGAAAAAATCGCATTACCCTGGGCCTGAACTGTTTGCTTCTTCAGGTAGGGGGCAAAAATGTCCTGGTGGATACCGGAGTCGGTTCCAAGGATAACGACAAGGACAAGGAAAACCTCGGCTTGGTGCCCAGCCGGATGTTCAAGGGACTCAAGAGCGCCGGGCTAACCCCTAAAGATATTCACGCAGTAATTCTTACCCATCTTCATTTCGACCACTGCGGGGGCTGCACCCGTCTGGACCGGGCTGGCAACATCGTGCCTACCTTTCCCAAGGCCCGCTACTACACCCAGCGCGCTTCCTGGGAGGAGGCCTGCAATCCCAGCGCGCGGAGTATGTACGCCTACCGCGCCGATAACTTCCACCCCATGGAGAAAAAGGGCCAACTGGAACTGCTGGACGGCGACACCGAGATATTCCCGGGTCTCAGCGTCATCGTCAGCGACGGCCCAGCCAAGGGCCACCAGATGGTAATGTTCAATCATGGCGGAGAGCGCATCGTGTTTCTGGGCGACCTGGTGCCGACTCCCCACCACCTTAACCTGTCGGTAATCTCCGCCTTCGACTACTCCCCGCAGGACACCCTGGAGCAAAAGCGGGAGTTGTTGCACGATGCGGAAAGGCAGGGCTGGCTGCTGGTATTTGCCCACGGTCACGATACCAGGGCCGGCTACCTGGAGCGGCGCGCCGAAATGAGCTATCTGCGCCCGGTTAATTTGTAACCCTGGCATCCACGGTGACGAGTTTCGAAATTATCCACTAATTGCATGAATAACCACGAATAGTATTTATCCGTAGGGGCGGGTTTCAAACCCGCCCTTTCTCGTTCCGGTCATTCTCGCAAAATCAGGAACCCAATCCTGTACAGATTGATGGGATTGTAAGGGTAGGCTTATGCGCCTTGGTTCCAACTAATGGACTGGCGACCTCTAGGCTAATGTGATAGGACTTACGCATTTGGATATGAAATTATCCTTGAGCGTGAGCTAATGCAGCTATAAAATTGCTCCCAACTGCGTAACTCCTATGACATTAAAAGACGATTGGCTGGGGTTCCTACCCTTTGCCCAAGCAATTACTGGTACGTGAACGGTAAACTAAACTGGGGCAACTTGACCACCGTCATTCCGGCGAAAGCCGGAATCCAGAGCGTCTTGTCACAGGGGACATTGACCTACCCAGGGCGTTTCCTGGATTCCGGCCTGCGCCGGAATGACGGGTTGGGCCGGTTAAGATATTAGTTCACGTATCAGTAGTTGGAACAGATGTCTTATGGTCTGTCCGGCCCGTGCCGTTAAGAGTGACCGGCCGGCTTAAACCGGTTGGGCCAGCACCGAGGTGTCCGAAAGTTCTACCAGCCGCGCCGGGGTAATGGCATTGTCCAGCTTGGCCGCAACCTTCCCTAAGCCCGCATCGTTTCCGTCAAGGGCGTGTACCCGGATGTAGTTGTCGGTCAACCCGCGCCGGCGGTTAGCCCCCCGGTTTGGCCTGACCGGCTCCCATAGCACCGGGCGGGTTTGGCCCAACTGAACGCGCCGGAACCGCTCGAATCCCTGCCGGGCTAATTCCAGCATCCGGCCCATGCGCTCTTTCTTCACTGCTTCGGGAACCTGTTCATTCAGATAGGCCGCCGAGGTTCCGGGCCGTTTGGAGTAGGGAAAGACGTGCATATCGCTGAAGCCCATAGCTTTAACAAAGGCCAGGCTCTCTTCGAACTCCCGGTCGCCCTCTCCCGGAAACCCGACGATAAAGTCCGCGGTTATTCCGGCGTCGGGTATGGCCTGGCGAATCAACTCTACCGTCTCAGCAAATTGGTTCCTGGTGTACTGCCGCCGCATCACTTTCAGGATGGAGTCGCTGCCGCTTTGCAGGGGTACGTGGAAATGGGAACAGAGTCGGGAGTCTTCCAGCCAAATTTGCAGCAGTTCCGCGTTTATCTCTTGCGGTTGCAGCGAAGATACTCTCAGCCGGGCTACGTCGGTCTCGGCCAGGATGCGCCGGAGCAAGTAAGGTAGATTTGCTCCGGGAATATCGAACCCGTAGGTGCCTAGTTGGGTTCCGGTCAGGACTACTTCCCGGCAGCCCTCGCCAACCCGTTGCCGTATCTGGTTCACCAGTTCCTCGGGGGGAATGCTCCGTTCCCGCCCTCGAACCTTGGGCACGATGCAGTAGGCGCAGACCTGGTCGCAGCCCTCCTGAATCTTGACCATCGCCCGGCTCCGGGCGGGCAGGTTCCCGGAGGCGGTTAATGGGGCTACGTCATCGTCCCTCGCCGCCGACCGGTCAACATCCCTTACAGCATCCTGATGGGCTGCGGTGACCAGAGACACCAGCCGGCTCTTCTCCGTGTTGCCCACTACCAGGGAAACGGCGGGCAGCCGTGCTAATTCCTCGGCGGCCCTTTGCGGGTAGCAGCCGGCGGCTACTACCAAGGCGTCAGGATTGGCGCGGCGGGCGGCGCGCAGGGCCTGGCGGGCCTTGGCGTCGGCGGTCGCGGTCACGGTGCAGGTGTTCAGCACGTAGATGTCGGCCTCTGCCGCCGTCTCGACCAGGCGGTAACCGGCCTGCCGGAATTGCCGGGCCAGGACGCTGCTGTCGGCCTGGTTTAGCTTGCAGCCGTGGGTGTGAATCGCTACCGTTCCCCGGCAGGACGGAGCGGGGGTGACTTCTTCCGGCGAGGCGGGAGTCGTTGGCTGTAATTCCAGGGAGTTACCTGCCATTTCTTCCTCTTCTTCCCTTTCTTCCCCTTTGTCGGTGGACAGGTTGGCTTTCTGTGGTTTCAGCGGATTCCATTCCATCCACCAGGTCCCACAGCCGTTCCACCGCCGCGCTGATGTCGTCCAGGGTTTGAAACAAACTGTCAACCCGGCGCCGGGACTCGCGCGCTCGTTCCAGCGTGTCGCCCAGGGTAGCCAGGATGTCAAATGCCTCACGGATGCGCCGGTCGCGGAGTTCGTTGCCCAAGCGGACGGCGTAGGCTTTTACTGCTGCGTCGTCCTCTGCGGTGTCATTCCGGCTCAGGGCCACTCCCTTGACTGCCAGGGTAAGGCTGCCCCAAAGCAGTTCTTCCGTGCGCAGCCAGCGGCCGCCCCGCATTTCTGCCAGGGCATTTTCCAACAGGCGCAGGCTCTGGCTGCGGTAGCGGCGGATTCTTGCGTTGGCGGTGGCGTTGGTCATTTCATCTTTCCTGAGGTTGCTGGCCGGCCCTGGGCCGGCGGTTTATGGGATGTAGGGATATTTTAACATAAGGGTCTAAGGGATTCGGCGGTCAGAGTTTCCCGAAATCCGGCCCAATCTTCGCTGGGTTCAGCCGAGTCCCAGTGGTCAAAGTGGATTAGTTGCTCTAGGGGCAAACGCTTACGCCAGCCGACGGTCTCCAGCAAAGGTTGGCTGGCGAACTCTACCGGGTAGCCCAGGCAGAGATAAGCCACCGGAATGATATGGAGCGGAATTCCCAGGATTTTGCGGAGTTGGGGTAGCTTGAGGATGCTCACCCAGCCGACGCCAATGCCTTCACTGCGGGCCGCCAGCCACAGGTTTTGCACGGCGCAGCAGGTAGAATAAACGTCGGTTTCCGGCATGGAATTGCGCCCCAGCACCACTTCGGCTCGGCTGGGATCGCAGGTAACGCACAGGTTGATCGGAGCTTCCAGGATTCCCTCCAGCTTCAGCGATAGGTAGTCGGTGCGCCGCGGTTCGTCATAAAAACAGGAGGCGGCCCGGCGTTCCCGCTGAAACAGTTCCTGGACTTGCTGCCGGCGAGCCAGGTCCCGGATTAAAATGAAGTCCCAAGGCTGCATGAATCCTACCGATGGGCCATGGTGGGCCGCCCGGACTATCCGGGCCAGCGTGTCATCAGGAATGGGTTGGCTGTGGAAATGCCGAATGTCCCGCCGCCGGTGGATGGCCCGGTACACCCCCCGGCGTTCCGCAGGGGAGAAAATCTGGTCGTCGGGGGTGGTGGTACGATTTGTCGGTGGGCCGCTCATAATTAACCTCCCGCAAAGATGGGGTACGGCTCAAAAAGTAGCCCCCGCCCAGTTCGGGCGGGGGCTTGCTATTGCTGCCGCATTGGCGCGCCCGCTTAATCCTCGAAGCGGTTGAACTGGCGTGGCAGGTCTCCTGACTCAGGGGTCGTCGCCTTTCAACGCCTTCCCGTCCGACGAAGTCAAGACAGTGGCTGCCCTCCGGCGGGTTAAAAGACTTCCCCATTACAGTGGCGGGCCCGTTCCGGAATTACACCGGATTCCCTATTCTCCCCAACTTGGGGCACCACGCAATATTCTGTTTCCGCGGCTAAATTATCACAGCTGGGCGAGCCGGTCAAGGAAAACGTTTGGCCGGGCAATCCCAGATTAAATGCCGGGATTCGGATTCACTGCGGTGTAGGCCGGGCAATCGCACATGGCGGCTAATGTCTTTTTTCGTCGTTCCTGCGAAGGCAGGAACCTAATAGTAAGTCAATTTTGGAATAGTAGTTACCGCAAGGCAACCTGGAACGATGGTCCCATGCTAAACAGTTCAGCACCTTCGCAGTATCACCTTCGATTCCAAACATGACTGACTACTAAAGCGTTGAGGACAGAGGTTCCTGCCTTTGCAGGAACGACGGGTGGCTTGTAATCCAAATGCGATAGCCCTGGCGGTGTAGGTCTTCACCCGGCCCCGCTGCCTCAAGGATAAAGGTTGTAGGTGAGTGGAATAGTGTCCTTCTGCGGAGCGGAATATTGAAATTTGGCAGCTCTACCCCCTAATCGCATCCAACCCGTGGGGCGGTATCTGGAAGGGTGGCCGCAGGTTGGGTATCGGTATTTCAATCACTGCCGGCCGGTCGGCCCGCAGCGCGGAACGTAAAGCCTCTCCCAACTCACGGTGGTCCGACAGTTTGATGCCCAGCGCGCCGTAAACCTCGGCTAGTTGGGCAAAGTCCGGGTTGTGCAGTTCGGTGCCGATGGTGCGGCCCTGGTAGCGGTTCATCTGGTCGGCCCGGGATGCTCCCAGCAGACCGTTGTTGAAAACCAGGGTCACCACGTTTATGCCATGCTGGACGGCGGTAGAGAGTTCGCTGCTGGCGTACTGAAACCCGCCGTCGCCGCTGGTAGCGACCACCTGCCGCCCAGGGTTGCCTACCTTGGCCCCAAGAGCAGTGGGAAAGGCATAACCCAGGGTGGCGAAATAGCTGGTGGTCAGATAGGAACGGGGCCGCAGCGCCGGGAAGGCCAGGTTGCTCCAGTACCCGATTTCGGTGGTGCCGGCGACCATAATGGCGTCATCCTCCAGTTCCCGCCGGATGGTCTCAATAATCTCTACTTGGAGCGGGGCCTTTGCCCGGATGTCGGCTTGGGTTTGTTCCCGGATGTCGGCCAACTCCCTTTCCTGCCATTGGCTGGACCGGGTGCGCCCACCCAACTCGGCCAGCAATTCCTGCACCCCCAACCGTCCGTCGGCGACTATCCCCACCTGTTCCGGCAGGTTGCGGCCTAACTCTTCTGGGTCGGCGTCAATCCGTATGAGCTGCTGGTGAGGCTGAATGTTCCAGGGAGTTTGGGGAGTCAGGTTCATCCGGCTGCCCACGGCCAGGATGACGTCGGTTTGGGGTAAGGCCAGGTAGCCCGGCCCGTGGCCGTAGTAGTAGGCCCCCAGCGAATGGGAATGGTCTTCCGGGATGGCTCCTTTGCCCTCCGGCGTGGTAATTACCGGGGCATTCAGGACCTCGGCCAATTCCACCAACTCGGCGGACAGGTCGGCCTCCCGGCAGCCTCCGCCGGCCCAGATGAGGGGCCGCTCGGCGTGGGCCAGCAATTCTGCCGCCTCCCTGATTTTCGCCGGGTCGGGAGCCTGCTTGACCGGCCCTTCCCGCTCTAGCAGTTCCGTCTCGGCGCTGGCCGGCAGCACGTCCCAGGGGATTTCAATCTCCACCGGACGGGGCCGGCCGTCGGTGACCTGCTGCATTGCCAGGTGAACCAGGTATGGTATCTCCTCCGGCTTGGTGGTGCGCCCGTTCCACTTGGTTATCGGCTTGAAGACGTCAAGCTGGTCGTTGACCTCGTGGAGCGCGCCCCGGTTTTGGCCCAGATTGTAGCTTTCCATCTGGCCCGACACCAACAGCACCGGGGAGGAGGTAGCGTAAGCGGTGCCGATGCCGGCGGTGGCGTTGAGCGCGCCCGGCCCCGGCACCACCAGGGCCACGCCGACCCGCCCGGTGGTGCGGGCGTACCCGTCGGCCATGTAAGCCGCCGATTGCTCGTGGCGTACGGAGATGAGCCGGATACCCGGCTCGTCGTACAGGGCGTCAAAGGCTTCCATTATCTGGACGCCGGGCAGCCCGAAAACCACCTCCACTCCCTCCCGCACCAGCGACTGAATCAACGCTTGCGCCCCCGTCATTACCGCCATCAGAAACCTCAACCTGAAAATCAGACTTGTTGGATATGATGCGGAAATGGACGGATAGTGTCAATGGTGCATTTCTTGTTAAATAGTTTCATGGTATTTTCATTGTAGTACTACATAGATGCACTTGTGCTAACCGCAAAGCCAATGTATACTAAAGTTAGCATAACTGCTATGGATGAGTAAATATATGAAACATAAAAAAGGCAATGGAACCAAAGACGCAGTGAGCAGGTACAGCGGTTTGAAAGCTGAGCTGGATAGAGATTTATTCAATAGCAACTGGGTCGATGTAGGGACATCGAACATCTCTGTAAATCCACACGTATATAATTTTGTGGATTTATTTTCTGGCGCTGGAGGTATGTCGTTAGGTCTCAGTCAAGCCGGCTTCAGAAAGGTCTTTAGTGTAGAAATTGACAGGGATGCTTCAGATACTCTGAGGAAAAATTTCTCAGATAGCTATCACATGGAAAGTAGGATAGAAGACATTAAAAATGAGTACGTAGAACGCTTAACTGAGGATAGCTGCGTTCATATAGTATGTGGAGGCCCGCCTTGCCAAGGTTTCTCTGTTGCAGGGTTGCGTGATCCTAACGACCCACGCAACCAACTCTTCAGGGAGTTTGTCCGACTTGTGAGAAAAATCAATCCTCTGTTCGTCATAATGGAGAATGTTCCTGGTATATTGACTATGCAGAAGGGGGAGGTTTATAGGGAAATAATCCGTCAATTTGAGAGAATAGGCTATCCGGGTATGAGTGCCAGAATTCTTGAGTCCGCTGCCTTCGGGATACCCCAACTACGAACGCGCGCAATCTTTGTAGCAAACCGTATGGGAGTTAAAAACCCTTACCCTGCCGAACAGTTGCTTAAAGAGAACTACAATCCAATTGAGTGTGCCATTGACGATCTTAAAGACTTACCCCGCGACCCCGCATTCAACCATGAATGGACTAGGCATTCCAAGGGGATGGAGGCTAGGATAGCAAATGTACCACCTGGAGGGTCCCTTTACGACAATTTTAGAGACGCTTGGAAACGTCAATATAGGGGTGTGCCGTCAATGGCGGTAAAGGAAAATCACGGTGGAGTGCATATACATTATGAGAGAAACAGAGTGCTATCAGCTCGCGAGTTGGCGCGTTTGCAGACTTTCCCAGACAGCTTCATATTCTCTGGAACTATGAAAAGGGCCTATTGGCAAATAGGCAATGCTGTTCCCTGCTTGCTCGCTAAAAACATTGGCTTGGCGCTACGACCTGCGTTGAGAGAATATAGCGGTTCCTAGGCAGTGTCGTCAAAATAATTTAGTCCAGATGACCATTGCACGGATTTGGCAGATAGCCAGGAAGGACGTGGCGTTCTTGGCATAGCGGGTTGCTACTCCCCGCCATTGTTTGAAATCCAGGACCGCGTTTTCCACCAGATGGCGCAGCTTATACAGGTAATGGTCGTAAGCCCGGGGTTCCTTGCGGTTGCTCTTTGGCGGTATCACCGGCTCCATTCCCTGGGCCAGGGCCTCGGCTACTATGGCGTCGGTGTCGTAAGCTCGGTCGGCCAACAGGTATTGCGCCGCTATGTCGGCAATCAGGTTAGAGGCCTGGGTACAGTCGGCAACCGTACCCTCGGTCAGGCTCAAGCGCACCGGCATACCATGGGCGTCCACCGCCAGATGCAGTTTGCTGTTCAGCCCCCTTTTGTGCGTCCCACGGCTTGATTGCCCCCAACCGCTCCGGTCCCATGAGGATGCAGCTTGATATGGGTGGAGTCGATCATCAACCATTCCAAGTCGGGACCCAAGTCCGGGTCATCGATTACTTGGTCCAGCAAGTCGGCCCAGATGCCCCGGTCTCGCCAGCGACAGAAGCGGCGATGGGTGTTCTTCCAGTCCCCATAGTCCGGTGGCAGGTCCCGCCAGGGCGCCCCAGTACGCAAGTTCCAAAATACCGCGTCCAGAAACAGGCGGTTGTCCCGGGCGGGCCGCCCCCTTTTGCCGGCTCTCCCAGGCAGATGGGGCTGCAAACGGTCCCAAACCTGGTCCGTAATGTCGTGCCGTCGATGCGCTGGCGTCATACCTCCACCCCCCACTCTCATCCCTTTTTCACCAATTTACCACCTTTACCCTATTTTGACGACACCCCCTAGGTCTCTTCTTGATTTTCTGCGATGAAATCGTTAAGCGATTGCCGCCACACTTCTATGTCGTACCAAGGGCAGAGCTTCCATCCCTCCTCTGATTCCTTCCCTTTAGTTGGAATCCCTTCAGGCCAGTCGCCGGTACCATTCATATAGTAGGAGATTCCGAAAATCCCACCTAACTTTCCTGTCTGGACAACTCTCCGGCAGGCTTCACGTTTCTCTAAGTTTCGTTGGTTATCCAGTAATTGGAACTTAGCTCTGATATCGTCTTCGCTCATATCGTCTGGATTCTCTTCTTTAACCCCTACGTCCCAGCTTATCTCTGGGAACTTGTGGTCAGGGAGTAGACCTGACTGGCGAACTTTTCCTTCATATGCGTCGTAGTTACCCAGCACCTTGATTATCCTTGTACGCAATTTGGCACTGATATTTTCATATCCTGTTCCGCCGCCTTTCTGAAGAGGTAAAAGGAGAATGTGGGTGGCATTTTTCTTCAGTTTAGAATTGAACCTATTGGTGTTAGTCGCGAGGGTATAACCCATTTCTTTGATGTCTTGTATCCTCCTCGCCCAATTCGGGTTTTGGGGGAGGTCTCCTTCTATGCAGTTCCACCTCAAGTTAAGCAGCTTGTCAAAAAACGGTTTAGTGACTGTCTTGTTTTTGTGTTCCTTGTTCCACAATCGCCGTTCTGCGACAACCCATTTTCTTCGAGATGTTTTCTGCAGGGCCTCATACGCAACTTCAATGTGGGAAGCGACTTCTTGGGCCGATTCAAGAAACAATGCTGTACGTCTGTAATAATAAGGAACAGACCCGCTCCAGGCTATTTGATCTGGATATGAGAAAACCACATCAATGTACTTCTCGTCGGCTTTTGAGTGTTCCCTCATACTGACAAGCTTGATCTCTTCCTTATTGATGCATGACTGGATTTCTGAAATGTCCATGGTTAAAACAAGTCCCTGATGCAAACCCTTAATGCTTTCGCAATTCTGGCAATGTTCTCCAAGGTGATGTTCTTTTCTGCCCGCTCAATCATCCCTATGTAGGTACGGTGGACGCCAGCTTCCGACGCCAATTGTTCTTGGGAAAGCCCGAGTTTCAGGCGTTCCTCACGAACTCTTTGGCCGAATCTGACCAACACATGGCTCTTCATAGCATTCACTTAGCAGTATATTTACGTGCTAACTATGGTTCTACATACTACAATTAGCATTAGGCCAAACTCCATCCTTACCCCCCATCCCCCGTTTGTGGTATAACATTGGAAATAGCCAATACCCGCTGCGGTAAAAAACGCGAGGAATACAAATGAAATACGACGTGATTATTATTGGCGCGGGGGCGGCCGGCTGTGTGCTGGCGTCGCGCCTGTCCGAGGACGCGGGCCGGTCGGTGCTGCTGTTGGAAGCCGGGCCGGACTACCCCGACTTTGACCAACTGCCCCTGGACTTGAAAGAAGGCAACAATATGTGGCGCTCCGCCTACGGGCCGCACAACTGGGGCTACACCGCCACCGCCACGCCCTTGCAGGCCGAGCCGGTGCAGATTCCCCGGGGCCGCGCCATTGGCGGCTCTACCTCAATCAACGGCCAGGTCCTCTTTCGCGGTGTACCAGGAGACTATGACAATTGGGCGGCATGGGGCAACGACGAGTGGGCTTATACCAAGGTTCTGCCCTACTTCCGCAAGCTGGAGACTGACCTGGACTTCCCCGGCGACGACTTTCACGGCGGCAGCGGCCCCATCCCGGTGCGCCGCTACAAGCGGGAGGAATGGCTGCCTCACGCTACCGCCTTTTACGATGCCTGCGTTGATCTGGGCTTTCCCCAAGACCCGGACCAGAACCACCCGGATTCCACCGGCATCGCCGCCCGGCCCTTGAACAACATCAACGGCGTCCGAATGAGCACCGCTATAACCTACCTGAACCCGGTGCGGAACCGCCTCAACCTCACCACCCGCGGCAACGTCACCGTGCGGCGCATCGTCTTTGACGGCAAACGAGCCGTGGGCGTAGAGGCGGAGAGCGGTGGCGAGGCCTTCACTGTCGAGGGGGAAGAGATTGTGCTGAGCAGCGGGGCTATCGCCTCGCCCCAGGTGCTGATGCTTTCCGGGGTTGGCCCGGCGGACCATCTTCAGGAATTGGGCATCGAGGTCCTCCACGAGATGCCCGGCATCGGCGGGAACCTGCGGGACCACCCGTCGGTCTTTACCCTCTTCCGTGGGAACGGCGAGCGTCCCGACGACTTGGCGCCCAGCATTCAGGTGGGCCTCCGGTTCAGCCTGGAGGAATCCCCCACCCGCGGCGACATCCAATTGGCGCCCATTCTGATGAACAGCGAACACCGTCCGGCAAACGTGAGGATATACAGCGACGACTTTCACTTTGGCTTTAGCGCCGGCTTGCAGAATGCGGTTAGCGCTGGCCGCCTCCGTTTAGAATCCACTGACCCCCGCGTGCAGCCCGTACTGAACTATGATTACCTGTCCGACCCCTACGACCGGGAGCGGATGCGCGGCGTCGTCCGGTTGGGGCTGCGCCTTGCCGACCATCCCTTATTCAGCAATATCATCGTCGAGCGGTTGAACCCTACCGACGCCGACCTGGCCTCCGACGATGCCCTGGACAATTGGCTGCTTCGCAACGTCGGCACCCAGCACCACTCCTCCGGCACCTGCAAGATGGGCCCAGCCGACGACCCCATGGCCGTAGTTGACCAATACTGCAAGGTGTATGGGCTGGAGGGCCTGCGGGTGGTGGACGCCTCGGTAATGCCCGACGTAATCCGCGCCAACACCAACGCCACCACCATAATGATTGGCGAAAGGGTGGCCGACTGGATTAAGGAAGGGAAGTAGGGGCGTCAAAGCACTTGCCGCTATCGGGAGGTTTTATGGACAAAATGAAAGTCGGCCAACTTCTCTACGCCGAGTTTGGCGATAAGGAGTTCAGCGCCGGCCAGATTTCCAATGGGGCTATGGCAAAATTGGTGCAGGAAATGGGAATCACCGAAACCGCTCGCCCTGCCCTGGATTCCCTGGTTAGTAAGCTGCTGGAATCGCTGAATGGCCGGGCTTTTCGGCTTCAGACCGGCGTCCCGGGCTATCTTGAAATAAGGTGGTCGGAAGGGTCGCGTAAGGCCGAAGCCTTCCAGATTGTGCCCATTGATGTGTCGGGGAGTAAGGAAACGGACTGGACCTCCGACAAGTTGATAGGGGTCGAATTTCCGAATGCCGATATGACCTACACCGTGCTTCTGGTCTATTCGGAGGAAGGTTACTACGTGACCTGTCCGGCTCTACGCGGTTGCGTTTCCCAAGGAAATACTGAAGAAGAAGCACTAGAGAACATCAAGGAAGCTATGACCTTGTGGTTGAAATGTGAAATTCTGGATGCTCGGAAGCGGACGCAGTCGGAACTGGACGAAGAACTAGACTCTGCTTTCCCCGCCAAGCTGGTCAATGTCAAAATTGGCGGGATAAAGGTCTAGTGCCCCCCTTGATACGTGGCGTATCCTTTGCCGATGCTTTGGCAAGGTTGGAATCAGTTGGTTGGGTGCAGGATGGTCAGGAGGGTTCTCACGTAGCTCTGATACACCCCAATATTCCCGGTCGTCGAATTTACTTGCCCGACCATCGGGGCCGCGACCTGGCACCGGATACCTTGGGCGCCACTGTGGCCCGCGCCGGCTTGACCAGGGAGCAGTTCCGCAGCCTAACCGGCTCCGGCCATCGCCGCAACGTCAGCCGTATTCGCAAAGAAGTGTACGGGATGGCAGATTAGGGCTAGGACGATTGCAAAGTCCGCGCCAAGTACCAAACCCGTTCGTGGTGAGCCGTTCGACAAGCTCACGAGAGCCTTGTCGAACCATTAACGGAGACCCTTCGACAAGCTCAGGGCGAACGGACTTTGCAATCGTACCGGGATTAAGGCAACCCTGCATCGCCAAGCCAACCGCCAAGTGCTAAACTTGGAACCTGATACTTAACCTGTCTTGAGAAAGGTACATCAAGAATGACTATCAGCAACCCCAACGTAAGAATCGAACGTGACTCCATGGGCCAGATGGAAGTGCCCGCCGATGCCCTCTACGGTGCGTCCACTATGCGGGCGGTGCTCAACTTCCCGATCAGCGACCTGCGCTTTCCCCGCACCTTCATCCGCGCCCTGGGCCTGGTCAAGCAGGCTGCTACCAAGACCAATATGTCCCTGGGCGTCCTGGATGAGACCGTAGGCAATGCCATCGTCGAGGCGGCCCAGGAAGTTATTGACGGCAAGTTTGACCGGCACTTTGTCCTTGACGTTTTCCAGACCGGTTCCGGCACCTCGACCAACACCAATGCCAACGAGGTTATCGCCAACCGGGCCTCCCAAATCCTGGGCGGCGATCTGGGTTCCCGCCTGGTTCACCCCAATGACCACGTTAACTTGGGGCAGTCCTCCAACGACGTGATTCCTACCTCCATGCACCTGGCGGCCCTGATTGCTATTAAGGAAGACCTGATTCCGGGGCTGGAAACCCTCCGTGACGAGTTGCAGAAAAAATCGGATGAGTTTTGGCCCGTCATCAAGACCGGGCGAACGCATCTCCAGGACGCCACGCCGGTCCGGTTGGGGCAGGAGTTCCTGGGCTTCGCCGGCCAGGCGGAGAACGGCATCCGGCGGCTGTGGAGGACTCAGGAGGCTCTGGCCGAGGTGGCCCTGGGCGGCACGGCGGTAGGCACCGGCGTCAACACCCACCCGGAGTTTTCAGCCCGCACCTGTCAGACTCTTTCCGAGACTACCGGCGTGGCTGTGCGGGAAACGGACAACCACTTCCAGGCCCAGGCCACTCTGGACGCAGTGGTTGAGGCCAGCGGCGAACTCAAGACCATCGCCATCAGCCTGCACAAAATCGCCAACGACATCCGATTTATCGCCTGCGGCCCCCGGTCAGGGTTAGCTGAAATCACCGTGCCTGAGGTTCAGCCGGGCAGCTCCATAATGCCCGGCAAGGTCAACCCGGTCATCGCCGAATCGGTTATCCAGGTGGCGGCTCAAGTGGTAGGCAACGATGCCACGGTTACCCTGGCCGGGCAGGGCGGTTACTTTGAGCTGAATACGATGATGCCCGTGGCCGCCTACAACCTGCTGCAATCCATAGCTTTGCTGGCGGCCTCGGCCAACAACTTTGCCGAGCAGTGCGTCAAGGGAATTGAAGCTACCGACGTAGGCCCGGCGATGGTGGAAAAGGGGCTGATGCTGGGGACAGCCCTGGCTCCGGCCATCGGTTACGATGCGGCGGCAGCGATTGCCAAGGAAGCGTCCGCCACCGGCCAGACCATCCGCGAGGTAGCTAAACTCCGCACCGAGATTTCCGATGCGGAACTGGAACAACTGCTGAACCCGGAAGAGATGACCAAGCCCAGCCTGGAGGTTCGGGGCGGTGGCGGTTAAGCAACGGTTTGGCGCCAGGTGTATTTGAGCGTAGGCAACAGCAAGAACCGGGCCGCTTACCGGCCCAAAAACCGAAAGGGAGGAAACAAGTTATGGCTCTGGTAAGATGTGTAACCGAAATGGGAATGGGCGTGGATGTTCACGGTCTGGACTACACTAACGCCGCCAAGCGGGCGGTCTTTGACGCGCTGCACCACAGCAGCCTGGGTTTCCAGCGTCTTATCGGCAAGACCGCCGATGATATGCGCGTGGACGTAACCATTGGGGTGCCGGAACCCGATGCAGTGGACGGCGATGCGGTCATTGCAACCCTGCCCCATGGCACCGGCTATATCAACGTGGTTCACGGCGGCCTGCAAGTGCTGAACGACGAGGGCACCGATGGCACCCTGATTGCCAACGCGATAGTTATGGTCAGTTTCGACGACGGCAATTAAACGGCAGCCTGACCGCAGGGCTATCGCATCAGTCAGTGGTACTTCTTTCCGTTTTTCCTGCAAAACCAGGAAAGACGGAGTGGGTATTCCTGGTGATATAGTCCTGCGTTTGCTTTCCGACCTTTAGAGGAAACAGTCCTGGCAACTTTGCCATACGATTCCCCGGATGTTATGCACTTGCGGCGGTGACTAAATGGATCATAGCGAAATCGTCCGGAAAGCCAAAGACGCCGGCGTTCAGCTTGTATCATTCCTTTACTGCGATAACGGGGGAGTCATACGGGGCAAGGCAACCCACGTCTCAGGCCTCGAAAAAAGGCTGGATTCGGGCATCGGGTTGACCGTCGCGATGCAGGCGATGAGCGACATGGACCAGCTTTTAGTAGTGGAAGGAATGGGTCCGGTTGGCGAGGTTCGCTTGATACCGGACCTTGACACTTTCACCGTCCTGCCCTACGCCCCGAAACGGGGTTCGATGTTGGCGGACCTGGTAACCACGGAACGTCGCCCCTGGGAAGCCTGCCCGCGGGACTTCCTGAAGCGGATGCTGGCACGCGCTGAGGCTATGGGACTGACCTTTCAAGCCGCGCTGGAGCCGGAATGGTACCTGGCAAGAAAAGAAGGCGACCAATTCGTCCCTTTGGACGAAAGCCTGGACAACTCCAGCATCGGCTCCACCTTCGCCCAGGACGTGATTGACGACGTGGTGGAGGCGCTGGAAACCCAGGGTCTGCGGGTCGAGCAGTACTACCCGGAGTTAGGGCACGGCCAGCAGGAGTTAAGCATCACCCACGCCCCAGCGCTGCGGGCTGCCGACAATCACGTCATCTACCGGGAGACGGTGCGCAACGTGGCGTGGCGGCATGGCTTGTACGCCTCCTTCGCCCCAAAACCCTTTCCTGACCAGGCAGGCAACGGTTGCCACATTCACTTCAGCGCGTGGGACACTGACGGAAAGTCGAACCTTTTCTATGACCCGTCAGACGGGCAGCGTCTTAGCAAATTGGCCTACCAGTTCATCGGCGGCATAATGGAACATCTGCCCGCTTTGGTGGCCCTGACCTGTCCCAGTATGAACAGCTACCGGCGCCTTTCGCCCGGTTCTTGGAGCACCGCCTTTATCTGCTACGGCCCGGACAACCGGGAAGCGGCGCTAAGGATTCCTTCCCTCTTCTGGGGAGCCGAGATGGCTTCCACCAATCTGGAGTTTCGGCCAGCGGACTCCAGCTCCAATCCCTACATCGCCCTGGGTGGGTTGATTGCGGCCGGCCTGGATGGCGTGGAGCGTGACCTGCGGCCCGGTGAGGGACAGTGGATAGAGGTGGACCCGGCCCGGCTTACGCCGGAAAAGTTGGTGAGCCGGGGCATCCATCGGCTGCCCGCGACCCTGAAGGATGCCATCGGCGCGCTGGAGGTGGACACAACCCTTACCGATGCTATGGGGCCGGCGTTGGCAAACTCCTACCTGACCATCCGGCGGGCCGATTGGGACCTGTTCTCCCAGCACGACGTCGAGTTTGAGGTCAGGAACCACTTCTACAAGTATTGACCCCGGATACGGGTCAGGTGAAGGACACCTGAAAATCCCAAAAGAGAGGCCCCGGCCATTGGCCGGGGCTTGTTACCTTCTTCCCTTTCTGGGGATGGACTTAATGCTCCTGCGGCGCTCGGGTGCCGAAAATCTTGCTTCCCTTGACGAAAATACATCTGCGGATGTTGTTTTCCAACTCGGTGGGGTCCACGACGGCTGGGTAGCGTTCCCTGGCCACGGGAGAGCGCAGATAGTCGTACACCTTTTGCAGAACGTCGTCTTCCGAGTCCCCGGTGATTATCGTCTTGTCGCGCGAGTCGGACAGAAAGTTGCTGGGCCTAATGTAGTAAACGTCTGGCATAATCTCCTCCTCCATGTTTACCAGATTGCGCCGGCGTTCGGGCCGGAGTGTCAATTTCGGTACAGAATCTATACACTATCGGGCGCCGGGTTGTCAATGCCGTTTCCGGCCTATACCGGGCAGTCGCTTTTGGAATCAGGGAAATCCGTTATTTCTGCGAAAGCAGGAACGACGCTAAAAGGGAGCCTCAGGATAATGGTATCGCCCTGCGGCCTATACTGTGGAAGTATCTCTCGGTTAATCCCCCGGCGGTAGTCCCCAACCGCCGCCGCCGGGAGTGCGGATGCTCAACACATCCCCGGCCTCTACGTCCAGCGTCTCCTTGCCGGCCAGATGTACCTCTTCATAGCCGCCCTTGAGCAGCACATTTTCGCCGGTCTGGCCGTGATGCCCGCCGTGGAAACCGGGCGGGTGGAACTTGCGCCGCTCCGACAGGATAGTCACCCGGGCCGGACTCAGGAACTCCACGTCCCGCACCAGCCCATCGCCGCCCCGGTGCTGGCCGGCGCCGCCGGAACCTCGCCGCAGAGCATACCGCTTGAGGCGCAGGGGAAAGGCGAACTCCAAAGCCTCGATCGGCGTGTTCATCGTGTTGGTCATGTGGGTATGGATGCCGGAAATGCCGTCCTTGCCGGGCCGCGCTCCCATGCCGCCGCCAATGGTCTCGTAATAGACAAAGGGCCTCTCCCGGTCCAGGTCGTGGCCTCCGATAAGCAAATTGTTCATCGTTCCCTGGCTGGCCGCCGGTATCAATTCCGGCAGGGCCTGGGCCATCGCCGTGAGGAGTACGTCGGTTATCCGCTGGGAGGTTTCCACGTTGCCGCCGGCCACTCCCCGCTGCGGTTCCGGGTTTACCAGCGTTCCCGGGGGGGTGATGATGTGAACCGGACGCAGGCAGCCCTGGTTGGCCGGCGCTTCGTGGTCGGCGACGCAGCCGACCACGCACCGCACCATATACAGGCTGGCCGACACCGTAACCGCCTGGGGAGCGTTGATGCACCCCGGCCGCTGGGGAGACGTGCCGGTAAAGTCAATGGTCATCTCGTCGCCGTCAATGATAATGGCTACGGCGATTGGAACGGGCTCCTCGGTCAGCCCGTCGTCGTCCATGTAGTCCAGCACCCGGTAAACCCCGTCCGGGATGTTGGCGATGGCCTGTCGGGTGACCCGCTCAGAATAATCCAGGAGAGCGGCCATGTGTTCCAGGGTGTCGGCGACGCCGTAGCGTTCCACCACCTCTTGCAGCCGCCGCTCACCGACGCGGATGGAGGCGATTTGCGCCGCCAGGTCGCCCCGCCGTTCCTCCGGCGTGCGGGAGTTGCGGCAGATAAGCTGAACCACTTCCTGGTTGAGCCGGCCGCCCCGGGCAAGTTTGATCGGCGGCAGAATCAGCCCCTCCTGGTATAATTCGGTGGACAGGGGCAATGAGCCGGGGGTCATACCGCCCACGTCGGCGTGGTGGCCCCGGTTGGACACAAACCCCACCAATTCTTTATTCCCGTCCCTTTTCACGAAAACCGGCGCTACCAGGGTAATATCTGGCAGGTGGGTGCCGCCCAGGTAAGGGTCGTTCAGGATGACCATATCGCCGGGCCGCAGGGCGCCGGGAAAGGTGTCCAAAGCGGCCTGTACCGAGGCGGGCATGGCCCCCAGATGCACCGGCTGATGGGCGGCCTGGGCTACCATCTGGCCCGCCGGGTCAAAAATGGCGCAAGAAAAATCCCGCCGCTCCTTGATATTGGGCGAGTAGGCAGTCCGCAGCAGGGCCACCCCCATCTCCTCGGAAACGGAGATAAACATATTCTTGAAAACTTCCAGGCTAATCGGGTCAACCGCCATTAGGCACCTCTTTGCGGCCCGGTAACCGCCGGATAAGCCATACACTATCACAAATTAGACGCTAACATTATAATGGAGCAAGGGCAGCTTGACGTATTGGAGGTTGGTCTTGAATGTAGAGAAGATTAGCTCCGCCGATGCCAAAGGTAGATTGGCAGAACTTATTGATGAAGTTCGAAAGGGAAGCAAGCAATTCATTATTGAAGATATGGGCCAGCCCGTAGCTGCACTGGTAACCGTTGACCACCTCGATTCCTTTGAGTATAAAGACCCGCAGCCGGAGAAAGTATCGCAGGGCCTTTTGGCGTTAATGGGTGCCTGGGGGGATATAGAGGATGAAACGATTGACAGGATGACCGAAGAGATTTACGCGGCGCGCGAGGCTGACCAGGGAAGGCCGGTCGAGTTTGAAGAATAATGTACCTGTTTGATACCGACGTGCTGAGCAATCTGGTTAAGCGACAGCCCTCCCCTCTACTTATTTCCAAGTTGGAGGCGACTCCTGCGGAGCTACAATACACCTCCAGCATCAATCTTGGCGAGATGGTATATGAAGCCTATAGACAAACGGAGCAGACGGCTCGACTCCTAATACGACTGGAGCAGGCTATTTTACCCAATGTGACGATTCTACCGTTTGACGCCACTGCTGCCAGAATTTACGGGGAGGTCAGGGCAGCTCTGGAACGAATGGGTACTCCAATCGGGGATGCCGATACCCGCATCGCCTCAGTTGCCTTGGCCCGCAATTTTACCGTAGTCACTGGGAACGTTCGTCATTTCCGTAGGGTGCCTGGCCAGCGGGTAGAAAATTGGCTGGCTTAATCTGTAGAATCCCGCCAATTTCCCTAAAGCCCAGCCAGCAAATCATCCCCCGGCCCGGTATTCTCCGGCAACGCCAGGGTGTAATACTCCGTAGCCATAGTTTCTCGCGTCATATCCTCCGGCAGTTGGGCAAAGGGGCCGTTGGGGTCAATCTGGGTGCGGTGGCAATTTAGCGAGGCTATCTTGGTGTCCACGTAGGCGCTAACGTCCAGTGTAGTGGTAACCTCCTCGTCCGGTGTGCCTACCGAGTCAATGTCCTGGCTGGCAAAGGGGGGCGTGATGTCCAGTTCCACCATCATTCGCCACATTCGCTGGAAGTTGCTGCGCGGGAAACAGACGTAATACAGCAACCTTGGCGTCCAGGCCTTCTGCTCGTGAGATGCCTGCTCCGAGTAGGCGGCCTTGTCTCCCGCTTGGTGAAAAGCTGCCGTCGCGTGCTGGCATACCGCCCGGTGGTCCGGATGGCCGTATCCTCCCGATGGGTCGTGGGTGATAATGGCCTCTGGCTGCACCTCTCGGATGATGTCCACTATCTGGCCGACAGCCTTCGCCGGTTCCGCCTGGTGCAGGGAATCGGGATGGGTGTTATCGTCGGCGCCTACTATGCCCGAGTCCCGGTAGTTCAGGAACCTAATGTCCGAAACGCCGGTAACGGCCATCGCCTGCCGTAACTCTTTCTGCCGGACCTGGGCCAGATTGCCCGGTGTTGCCAGGGAGGGATCGCTGATTTCCCCCACATCGCCGTTGGTGGCACAGACCAGGGTTACTTTGGCGCCCCGTTTCACCAGCATGGCCAAGGTGCCGCCGCTGCCGAACCCTTCATCGTCGGGGTGAGCAAACACGGCCAGTAGGGATAAGTGGGTCAGGTCCTGGGTTGGGGTGGACATTCGGGTTAAGCTCCTTTTGTTTCGTACAATAGCTATGGGCCAGTTTTCTACACCGGCTCCAGAATCAGGTTGCCTAGAGGGTCAACGGCGCCGCCCCAGCCCGGCGGCGCCACTATGGTGGTGTCTAATTGGAGGATGAGGGCCGGCCCTTCAATACGGTTGCCAGGCGTCAGCCCGTCCCGGTCATATAACTTTGTTGGCAAAGCCCCTTCCCTGAACACGACCTCGGCCTCTTCAATCAACGCTGCCGAGGCATTGGCCTCGCCCAGCGGCTGTGGCACGATGCTGGGTTTTTCCATCGCCAGTTCCAGCTTGAGGCGCAAGTTTACAATTTCCACCGCCTCCGCCCGGTCGGCGTAGCCAAACCGCTGCAAGTGAGCTTGGTAGAAACTGTTGGCGATGGAACGTTGCAAGTCAAGCCGGCGGGACGGCGCCGGGTAGTCAATGGTCAACTCAAATGACTGGCCTATATAGCGGGCGTCCAGGAACCGGCGGGCAGCCATACTTTCCACCGGCAGGCCCTCCTGCCGCATTTCCGCCCGCGCTTGGCTCTCCATTCCGTGAAACTCCTCATCCAACCGCCCCCGATCAATCTCGCCGCCCCGCAGCATAACCGTCCGGGAGTAGTCCTTGACCACGTCGGCGATGGCTACGCCCAGGGCGGACAGGATTCCGGGGTGGGTCGGCAGCAGCACCCGCGGAATGCCCAACTCCTGGGCCAGTTCGCAGCTGTGCATTGGCCCCGCCCCGCCAAAAGGTACCAGGGTAAACCGGCGGGGGTCGTAACCCCGTTCCAGAGAAATGGTACGGATGGCCCGCTCCATGTTGGCGTTGACCACGCGGATAACGCCCAGGGCGGTTTCCTGAATGCCGGCCCCGATTTGGGCGGCCAAGCGGGAGATTATCGCCTCGGCCCGCTCTTGGTCCAGGGCCAGCCGCCCGCCCAGGAATTGGGCCGGGCGCAGCCGGCCCAGGACCAGGTTGGCGTCGGTTACGGTTATCTGCTCCCCTTTGCCGTAGCAGGCTGGCCCCGGGTCGGCCCCGGCTGATTCCGGGCCGACTACCAGCGCGCCGCCGGCGTCCACCCGCGCTATGGAGCCGCCGCCGGCTCCTACGGTGTGAATTTCAATCATGGGTACGCTGATGGGGTAGCCGCCCAGGGTAGCGGAGGTGGTCTCCTTAATCCGGCCGGGGCAAAGGGAAACGTCGGTGGAGGTGCCGCCCATGTCCAGGGTGATGATGTCGGTATAGCCGGCTTGCTGCCCAGTGTGGAAAGCTCCGACTACGCCGCCGGCCGGGCCACTCAGGATGGTCCGCACCGGCTGATCGGCGGCCAGGCGGGCGGTAATGCTGCCCCCGGAGGACTGCATAATCCGCAACCCCCGTCCCAGGGACTGCTCCAACTCCCCCAGGTAGCGGGCCATTATCGGGCCAACGTAGGAGTTCACCACCACCGTGCTGGTGCGTTCGTATTCCCGGAACTCCGGTATGACCTGGCTGGATATTGAAATAAAGGGCGGGTTGGGCATCCGCCGCAGCGACCCCAGCAGTTGCTCCTCGTGCAGGGGGTTCAGGAAGGAAAAAAGGAAGGAAACCGCCACGCCGTCCACCTGGGCATCCTGAAGCAGCGACACCAGGGTCGCGATGGCCTCCGGGGCCAGGTCTTCCAGGATGGCCCCGGTGTAATCCACCCGCTCCGGCAGGCCGAAGCGTAGTTCCCAGGGAGCCAGGGCCGGGGCGCGGTCCAGGTTCAGGTCATATAGGTCGGAGCGGCTTTGGCGGCCGATTTCCAGCACATCCTCAAACCCCATGGTGGTTACCAGCGCGGTGCGTCCCCCCTTGCCTTCCAGCAGGGCATTGGTGGCTACAGTAGAGCCGTGAACATACTCGGCGGCGCCCACGTTGATTTCCGCTATGCCGCGTCGCACCCCCTCCGAGGGGTCTGCCGGTGTGGAGGGCAGCTTGTGGATCGACAACTGCCCGTCCCGTAAAATGGCTATATCGGTGAAGGTGCCGCCAACGTCAATCCCGACTATGGTTTGGGTCATTCTGGCTCAATTTCCTTTATTCAGGGTCGCCATTGAGGGAAACTTTGTCTGATGGCCGGCAAGGGCCTAGCCACCGAGGACGGCATCCCGGGTTTCCCGATGGCATTGATGAGCAGCATCTGAGAAGCAAACGAAAGTCACTTCTTCAACCGAAGAATCGCCTTCCAGAAAGCGCTGCGTTTCCTTCAGGGCAATCCCGGCAGCCCGCTCCAGCGGGAAGCCGTAAGCGCCGGCGCTGATGGCTGGGAAAGCGATAGTCTTGATGCCGTGCTGTGCGGCAAGAGCGAGGGAGCTTTGGTAGCAACTTGCCAGTAGCTCATCCTCTCGCGCATTGCCCCCGTTCCATACCGGGCCGACGGTGTGGATTACCCATTTGGCTGGCAGCTTGTACCCGTGAGTAATCTTGGCTTGTCCGGTTTCGCAGCTTCCCAACCCTCGGCACTCCTCCAGCAACTCCGGCCCGGCGGCTCGGTGAATTGCGCCGTCCACCCCGCCACCGCCCAGCAGGGAATTGTTGGCGGCGTTGACTATGGCGTCAACGCTCAACTTTGTAATATCGTCCTGGACTATTTTGATGCGCTCTTGCATAGGTGCTGTCAATGCAGGTGAAGGCTCATGCCGTCTTAGTTATTCCGCCAGCGCAATCCGTAGCCGCTTGTTGATGCGGCCTTTGCTTTCGTGGCCCACTACTTTTATTGGCCCCACTTCGGAAGTGTTGGCGACGTGAGTTCCGCCGTCAGCCTGCAAGTCCAACCCGCTGATGTCTATGGTTCGCACTTCCTGGATGTTCGGGGGAAGCAGGTTTATCTTGGTGCGGATGAGGTCGGGCACATCTTCCGCCTCTGCTCGGCTCAGGTTGTTGACGTGGACGGAGCGGGCGGCGGCTACCTCGGCGTTTATCTTGGCCTCCACCTCGCCGGCGAACTCGGCGCTCATCTGCTCCAACTCGAAGTCCATCCGGGCCTCGCCGGGGCGCATATCGCCGCCGGTAACCTTGGCCCCATAATCCCGCCACACCACGCCACAGAGAATGTGCAGGGCGGTATGGGTCCGCATCAGCCGGTAACGGACATTCCAATCTATGCGGCCTTCGACCGCCGCGCCCACCGCGGGCAGGCTCCCGTCAATTTGGTGCACAATCTTGCCCTCGACCCGGCCAACTTTCGTGACCGCATACTCCCGTTCTCCATCGGCCAGCGTACCGGTGTCGTTGGGCTGGCCGCCGCCCCCGACGTAAAAGGCGGTGCAGTCCAGCACCACGCCGCCGTCCACAACCTCGGTTACGGTGGCGGTGAACTCTTTCAAGTAGGCGTCGGTTTGAAAAAGCAACTCAGTCATAAATCCCCGTGTGGATATGAGTGATGGGAAAACTGTCGGCCCTATTATAACAAAAGTTGACCAGGCCGGCAGGGAGATTAACCTTGCTTTGTATCTCCCCTTTCGCTTCGGCGGTCGGGTCGAGACCCGCACCAGGCGGATCTCTGTCTTTCTGTCAGATTGGTCCGAGCCTCTCATTATGGGTTTGACCATTCTTTGTTATCCCCCCGCCCCGCTTATACCCACGCCGCCGGAGCTCCGGAGAAAACGGAAACCCTGAGCTTCCAGCCTGTATGCCAAAAGTCCCGGAGAAGGACAAGCAGGCTTCTGTCCTGAGAAAATTGCTTCTACCCCGTATCGGCATAGTCTTTTAATCCGTGGACTCAGGTGCAATAATAGGCCCAACTTATGCTATTCTATAGTTTCCTTTCATATCGCCCCTATGTTGTTTGTCGCCAGGTTTAAGACGGTTCTCATCTTGAATAATCAGGTGACCCCAAAATGAAATTATCATGCTTGCAAGAAAACTTGAGCCGTGGTCTTTCCATCGTGGGCCGGGCGGTGGCCAGCCGGGCTACTCTGCCGATTACCCAAAACGTTCTGCTGGAAACCGACCGGTCAATGCTGAAACTCTCCGCCACCAACCTGGAAATCGCCATTACCACCTGGATTGGGGCCATGATTGAGGAGGAGGGTTCGATTACCGTCCCGGCCCGACTGTTGACTGAGTTTGTCAACAGCCTGCCGTCCGACCGAATCGACCTGGACTTGGAACAAGGCAGCGGCGTACTGCGGTTCGTCTGTGGCCGGGCCGAGGCCCGTATCCACGGGGTTGACGCCAACGAGTTCCCGCCGATTCCTCAGGTGGAGGAAGGAGTCGCCGCCCGGATTGGCTCCCAGGACTTCAAGCTGGCAATCTCCCGGGTCGCCTTTGCCGCTGCTACTGAGGAGTCGCGTCCCGTTTTGACCGGCGTGGAGGCCAAGTTGTCCGGCAACCGGTTCACTCTGGCCGCCGCCGACGGGTTTCGCCTGGCAGTGCAGCACGGCACCCTGGCCGAGCCGGTGGAGTCGGACATCGGCGTCATTGTGCCGGCCCGTACCTTAAACGAGCTTAGTCGCCTGCTGGGTGACCAGGATGACCCGGTGGAAATAATGATGGTTCCGGCCCGGGGGCAGGTGCTTTTCAAGGTCGGGGGCGTCGAAGTGGTTTCCCAGTTGCTCCAGGGAACTTTCCCCAACTACGACCAATTGATTCCGCAGAAGTACGACACCCGCAGCGTGTTCGACTTGCAAAAGCTGCTGCGGGCCACCCGCTCCGCCGCCATCTTTGCCCGGGATGGCAGCAACATCATTCGCCTGCAAATGACCCCCGGCGAGGAGGAAGGCGCCGTTGGCAAGGCCGTCATTTCCGCCAGGTCTGAGGAGGTAGGCGAGAACCAGGGCGAGTTGGATACTGAAACTATCGAGGGGGGCGAGTCTAAAATCGCCTTTAACAGCCGCTACTTGCAGGAAGTCCTCGCCGTGCTGGAGCGAGGCCAGGTGGCGTTAGAAACCACCACCTCATCCAGCCCCGGCGTTTTCAAGCCCATCGGCTCCGACGACTATGTTCATGTGGTGATGCCGATGTTCGTTCAATGGTAGCCGGCCTACGGCTGGCCTGAAAATTCAAGGTTGCAAAGGTAGGGGCGGGTTTCAAACCCGCCCTCCTAGTTCCCCGATATACCGGGTCCTGACGCAGATTACCCCATGCCCCGCCTAGTGCCCCGGCCCCACCAGCGCCATTTCCTCCGCCGAAACGGTCAGGTAGGGAATTAACTCCCGCACGTTGCCCAGGCTTTCCAGGTCGTTTACCCACCGGATAATTGCCTCGGCGCGTTCCTGGCCCAGCACCGGCTCCAGCAAAGACCGGGACTTGGCGTTAACGTCGTCGGTGGACATGGGGTTTTCCTTGGTGCCGTAGGCGTGGGGAGTGAAGTGCTCCACCGTCGTCCCATCCTTCAAGGTCGCCGTTACCTTGCCGCTGCGGGGCGCCGTCGGGTCCATCAGGTCGGAGTCGGCAATCAGCGTAACCCGCTCTTTTACCGCCAGCGTGGCCGGGTCCGCCATCCGCTCATAGGCGTGAGTGGACTCAAAAGTAACCGTGCCGTCCATCAGGGCGACGGCAATCATGTGCTGGCAGTTCACGTCGGGCATGGAGCGGTCGTTGACCACCCCGGCCCCGTCCCGGGGCAGCCGCACGGTGATACTGTCCATGTTGTCCACGGTCAGGCCATGCCGCCGGTGCAGGGTGAAAAAAGCATCCAGCGCCGCCTGAATCGGGTAGCCCACCGAGTAGGGTTTGATCGCAGTTTCGGTGATAAAGAAGCGGTTGCCCAGTTCTTTTACCATTTCGTCGGGCCGGGGGTCGGGGGAAAGAGCCTGGAGTACGTTATGCTCCCCCTCCAGCACGTCCCACACGCCGGATAGGCCCGCCTCGGCCATAGTTGCGGCGGTGACCCCGTTGCGCGCTCCCATACCGGCGAAGTCAAAAGCCTTTTCCACGTGCTCGGCGTCCCGCACCCAACTCCAGACGCCGGAAACCTGCTGGGCGGCGTAGGAGAGGGTGTAACGCATACCGGCCTCATCCAATCCGGCGATGGCGGCGGCCGCTGCGGCGCTGCCCATAGTTGAACTGGTGCCTTCGGCGCTGCGGTGGCCGCCGCGCACCAGGTCCGGCTCCAAGGCCAGCAGAAAGCGGCAGCACAGGTCATAGCCCAGAGCCACCGCCCGCAGCAGTTCCTCCCCGGAGCTGCCGGCCCGCTCCGCCATTGCCAGGGCGGACGGCACCACCGAACAGCCGGGATGGGACTTGGTAACCGGCTCAAAGTCGTCCGTCTCGTCGGCGTGGCCGAACATCCCGTTAATCAGGGCCGCATTAACCGCCGAGGTTTTCAGGTTGGTAGCCAGGATGGAAGATTCGGGAACGCCGCCTTGGAGCCGGGCGTACTTTATTGCCATTTCCCCCGGCTTCAGGCGAGCGCCGGACACCACCGCGCCCAGGGAATCCAGGATACGGTGCTTACCGGCCAGCGCCACCTCCGACGGCAAACCCCGGTCCCTGGCCGCTGCCATATATTGGGCCAACCGGCCGGTGATGTCTGTGGCTGCCATTTGGTTACCTCCTCGGCTGGTGCAAGTTCCTATTTCAGGACGGATTTACGGGTCTGACTGAATTGCGGCCGTTAGCGGGTAGCCATTGTTACCTGGATAGAAGCGGGATAGAACCGGCTATTACGTAGCAACGCAGGCTCAGGTTAAACCACTTGGTGTCTTTAGGGTGAAGCGCTCAAAGAAAGGGTGGTAATATGGTACTAGGTTTTTAAGGATTGACAATACGTTCCCGTTCTCTTTGACTCGGCAGTTCAGGGTTCGAGATTAACCGGAGCTTACCTTTGAGCCTGTCCCTCTTGAAGGATACGCTTGCTGGATTCCAGGTTAGGCCATCAGGATAGGTCCCGGTAAAAACCCGATATGCCGCGATAGCTCGAACTGAGGGGCGAATTTATTAACAAGCCCAAGTCTCGCAGTTCAAGGTTGCCCGAATCTTGTTCTACTATAATCGTTTGTTAACCTAATCCTGAAGCCAAACCCGTCACTGCTTCCATGCATTTTCCTGTCCTTCAGCTTCAGGCATTCCCTGAAGAGGGCTAAGAAAGTTAACCCCGGTATGAGGAGGTTGGAATTATATGGCGAATGCCGGCACCGGAACCTGCTGGCGCAGGTATCGGCTTGCACTGCTGGTTCTGTTGACACTCTTGGCCGTGGCTTGTGGCGCGTCTGCAGGGCCCGCTGAACCACCAGCGCCGGCCCAGCAGGGAGAACGGGCCCTGTTGAGGTCAGCGCGAGCTCTGGGATATGTTTCCACCCCGGTGCCTACTTCTGTCCCGCTCACCGCTTCTACGGGCAAAGACACTATCTACCTGGTTACCCATGAAGAGCCACTTTCCCTCGATGCCTTCAACGACGGCTGCGGCGGTAACTCACCCAGGATGACCGGTAGCGTGCGTTCCATGATTTGCCAGGATATTGCCTCTGACCCCTTCACCTGGATTGACAGCGCCACCTTCGAGGTAGTCCCTCTGAGCGGGGTGGAGTCCTGGTCCCAGGTTGACCCGAACCGCTGGCGGTTCAAGTTGCGGGACGGCGTTACTTTCCACAACGGCGAAATCTGGAATGCC
Source organism: Dehalococcoidia bacterium (assembly GCA_965197655.1). GTDB lineage: Bacteria > Chloroflexota > Dehalococcoidia > Lucifugimonadales > UBA3495 > CATQHB01. The sequence continues at coordinate 406,073 of OZ240220.1, forward strand.
GAAGCTGCCAAGTTTGGTTTGGACTGGTCCGGCGACCCAACCAGCGGCGGCGGTTACGGTTTCCACGGCCCTATCTCCGGTGAGGTTGTCGCTAATTTGACCGTTGACGTGGTTTGCGAGGTTGCTTGCCCCATCTTCCCGCGCACGGCCATCTTTACTCCCTTCCAAGCCCCGGAGTGGTACAAGAATGCCAGCGACGACGAGCGAGAGCTGAATACCATCGGCACCGGCCCCTACCGGGTAGTGGAATGGCGGCCTGGTGTGGGAGTGGAAATCGAGGCATTCGAGGACTATCAACCCAATGCTGCCTTCGATGCCCAGGCTCCGTCCATCAAGACGGCCTTCCAGGTCTGGCGCGGCGAGTCGTTGGTTCGGGTCGCGATGATTGAAGCCGAAGAGGCGGATTGGGCAGTGGACATCGGTTTCCAGAACATTGACCGGGTGCCCAAGTCCAAGACTGGAACTAACAACGAGGTCTTCACCCTGGTGGCCGATAATATCTGGCACCCGGAGTTGAAAAAGAAGAAGGTGCGCCAGGCCTTGGCCCTGGCCATTGACTGCCAAACCTTGATGGAAGTCCTGTATGACGGATTACAGGAGTGCATCGGGAATATCTCCCAGTGGGGAACCGTAGGCATCAACGAGAGCAACTACGCCGACTATGGTTACAACCCGGAAAAAGCTCGCGAACTTCTGGCTGAAGCCGAATACAACCCGGGAAACGAGGTCCGCATCCATACTCGCGCCGACCGTGTCTATCGCGGCCTGGAGATGTTAGAGTCTGTAATTACTATGTGGCAGGATGTGGGAGTCAATGCCGAGTTGGTGGTGCTGGAGCCGAACAAGGCTCGTGAAGCTCGCCGGTCCGGTTGCGGCAAGTTTGTGACAACGACCGATGGAGTGAAGGATACTTCGGTGGCTCTGGCCTGTGCCGAACAGGACCCTCCGCCGCCCTTCGGCGCCACTACCCACTACTATGAGACGGCCACCTCCAACGAAGCGTTGGATATGCAGCGCCAGTTGTTCCTCCGCAATAGCTGCTTCAATGTTAATAGCCGGGTTTGCAATCTGGTTCCCGGTTATGACGGGTTGACCTTTGAGGAGAGCATCAACGACGCCGTGGCTACTCCCCTGGGCCCGGAACGCACCCGCAAGATGGAGCATCTGGCCCAGACTATCCACGATGAGTACTGGTTCCTGCCCTTCTTCGTGTCGGTGCAGGTGTACGGTATGGCGGAAAACCTGGAATGGGAACCCCGCTATGACCCCAGAGTTCGGGTAAATACTATGCGGTTCACCCAGTAAATCCGGTTCTTGGCTAACCAAGCGCCCCGGGGCGCGCCCGGTTCAGAGATTATGTTGTTTAACAACCGCCCCCTGACCACTGGACGAATGTTGTAAGATGTACCAGGGTCGGGGGCTTTAGTTATCCCCTCCAGCCCGTAAGGCTGTTGCTGTTAACCCTTAAATGGTGAGCCTGTCGAAAATGGGCGGGGCGCAAGCTACTCGAAATAACGGGGAGGGCCGCATAATGGAGAAAGTTACTATCCGGGAAGCTTCCCAGCGGTTGAGGATTTCTACAGCCAGCGTCCGGGAGTGTATCCGCGGCGGCGAGTTGAAGGCTTACCGGGAGACCGGCGCCGACGGACGCTCCGGTTGGATCGTGGAATTGCCTGAGGATGGCTGGATTAGCGCCGCGACCGCCGAAGAGTTGGGCCGGGAGTTCTCCCCCTGGTGGTGGGGAACCCTGGACCGCAGCGGGAGCATCCACTACGTCGAGTCTCTCTCCGCATCTTCCTGGGAGGAAACCGTCCCCCAATTCCTTTGCGGCGAAATCGGCGATAACATCTGGGCCGCCCCGGAACTGCCTGAAGAGTCCCTGTGCCTGGAGTGCCAGATGGTAGCCATCGAACGGGGTCTCCCTCACGCTCGGCCATAGCCGAGTATCAATCTCTGTGCCTCTGCGTTAAGAGAAAAGCATCGTAAGGGCGGGGCTATCGCATTAGACGCACAGTCATATTTCCGTCGTTCCTGCGAAGTCAGGAACCTAAAACCTTGAGAACAGAGGTTCCTGCTTTCGCAGGAACGATGGGTTTTCGTTCGTTGGCCTAATGCGATAACCCTCAACCCCACTCGTGGTTAGCTTGTCAAACCACCTCGTCGATCCCTGCTATTCCAGGAAAAAGTCCCGCAACGCCCGGTGGGTCTCCTCCGGCAGCTCCTCGGCGATATAGTGACCGGAAGGCATACTGTGTCCCCGTACGTCGTTGGAGTAGTCCCGCCAGACTCCCAGAACGTCCTGGGTGCGGCCCACGTAGCCGGTGTCACTCCACAGGGCCAGGTGCGGGCAAGTCACCTTGTTCGCAAAGTCCGCCTCATCGTGGGCCAGGTCAATGCTGGCGCCAGCCCGGTAATCCTCGCAAATGGCGTGGATGGTAGCCGGGTCGGTGGAGCAGCGGACATACTCTTCCACCGCTTCCGGCAGAAATACTGTGGCGGCGCTGCTGCCCCGCTCAAAGCGGGAACGGATAAAATAGTCGGCGCTTGCTTCAATGACGCGTTCCGGGAAGTCGTAGGGTTGGATGAGAAAGAACCAGTGAAAGGTATTGGAGGCCATCTCCTTGTTCACTATCTGGAACATCCGGTGGGTGGGGATAATGTCCAGGGTAGCCAGTTTTCGCACCCGCTGCGGATGGTCTTTGGCCAGCCGGTGGGATACCCGCGCTCCCCGGTCGTGTCCGGCCAGGAAGAAGGAGTCGAAGCCCAGCTTTTCCATTGCCTCCACCGGGTCTTGCGCCATAGCCCGTTTGGAATAGTTGAGATGCTCCGGGTCGCCGGCTGGTTTCCCGCTGTCCCCGTAGCCCCGCAGGTCCGCCGCCACCACCGTAAAGTCCTCGGCCAGCCGGGGCGCCACCTTGTGCCACATCACGTGGGTCTGGGGATAGCCGTGCAGCAAGAGCAGGGGCGGCCCGCTGCCCCCGATGACCAGGTTGACAGCAGCCCCGCTAGTCTCAATTTTCTGTTCTTCAAATCCTTCAAACATACTTCCCTCCCGTTTGTCGGCCATTTGTGGCCTATTGTATAGACCGGCGAGGTTACTGACCACCGGAATTGCCGTCCCAGGGCAACCACCACCGGCGTTGCCATCGTTGCTGTACCAAGCCTATCGCAATTGACATCTCCGGGCATTAGAATAAACCGAACATCACCAATCAGAAAATCAGGAGGCTGCATTATGCCAACGCTGAATACGGTTCTCGGCCCGCTGGAGGCCACTGACCTGGGCTTTACTTTGAGTCACGAGCACGTAGGCACCAACGCCGCAGGTCTGCGCCATACCTACCCGGAGTTTATTGACCGGGCCGGCATCATAGAGCAGTCCACGGCGGCCCTGAAAGAGGCTTATGCCGAGGGGCTGCGGACTATTGTTGACGTAAGTACCTTTGACCTGGGGCGCGACATAGCCATGATTGCCGAGGTGGCCCGCCAGAGCGGCGTCAACATCGTGGTGGCGACCGGCAACCACCTGGCCGTGCCGCGGCCCTTCGGCGATGTTTCGCCGGACGTAATTGCCCCGATGTACGTCCGGGAAATTGAGGAGGGAATTGAGGACAGCGGCGTCAAGGCGGCGGTAATCAAGGTTGCCAGCGACCGGGGCGGCATCACCTCGCCGCAGGAGGTTGTCCTGCGCGCGGCGGCCCGCGCCCATCTCCAGACCGGCGCGCCCATTTCCACCCATACCTGGTCGCCGGACCGGGTTGGTGAGCAGCAGGTGGCGATCCTGGAGGAGGAAGGCGCAGACCTGACCCGGGTCTATATCGGCCACAGCAACGACGACACTGACCTGGACTACCTGCTGGGCCTGCTGGAAAAGGGCGTCTGGCTGGGTTTGGACCGTTACCCCGGAGGCCGCGTCCCCGGCACTCCCGATTGGGAGCAGCGCACCGAGGTGGCAAAGAAGCTGATGGACGCCGGTTACACCGAGCGGATAATGCTGTCCCACGATTATTCCGTGCCCAAGGCCCGCAACGGCGCCGAGGTGCAGGAAGAACGCCGCCGTGCCAACCCCGACGGCTACAACTTCATCTCCCGTCACGTCCTGCCCCGGCTAATGGAACTGGGCGCTTCCGAGCAGGACATTCACCAAATCACGGTGGAAAACCCGCGCCGGTTCTTTGTTGGGGAGTAGGGTGGCTCTGACCTGTCGGCGCCTGGGTGAACGTAGGGGCGGGTTTCAGACCCGCCCTTGTTTTATGCCGCCCGCTTCGCGCTGCACCGGAATATCATTGGACAATATCCCAACAAGTGTTGACACGATTGAATATCTTGTTTATACTCGCTATATTATAGTCGTACATACTTATTTTATTAGTAAATATTGACAACTTTCGATGTAAGTATACTAACTGTCCGCTTCCCGGCTCTCTCCTGGGTTGGGAATTCGGACCTCAATTTCCAGGGCAGGCACGTTCTCTCTGCCTCCTCCCCGGCACGGGGAACGTGCTCGCCGGATGATCAATGTCTTACGCATCTTCCGCCGACGCTGCGGCCATCATAAAGGGGGAAGTATGGTTCCTGTTTTTCCGTATCACGTCCGTAGAAGTGATGCCGGTGACGGCGGAGAGTTATTGCTAAGCCTGCAAGACCGAAAATCCGCTGTGGTGCTGCAACTCTCTATGGTCCAGGCCCGGATGCTAGCGGTGGAACTGCGCGGCCTGGCCACCGACCATTGTTCTCTGCACCACCTGGTATTGGCCGTGTCCAAGGCTTTGGGGGGCGATGTCGCCGGTGTACTGATTAAAGGTGTAGACTTAGGCCAGGTGACCGGGGCAGTCCGCTTGGAGCATCAAGACCGAATCCTGGATGTAAGCGTTGATGTAGCGGCGGCTCTCGCCATTGCTCTTCATCTCGGCTTACCCATCTTCCTGGATAGTATGCACCTGCTGCGCGAAGATCGGCTGGAGCCTATAGCAGCTTCCAATGAACCTTCAACCCTCGCTCCGCTCCCGAATGCTTTTCGGGAAGTAATTGAATCCCTGGACTTCGCCTCCCCGCTGGACGACGAGGAAATGGGAGAGAGAGGACTATAATGAACGAGAGCGCCAACCCCGCCGGCGTTGCCAAACTTACTCCCGAAGAAGTTACTATCCCCGGCTCCGACCTGTCGGTTTACCAGGCCATTTACCGGCGCCGAATGGCTTGGCGATTCAAGGACACACCGGTATCTCCGGAAGTCATCAACCGCCTACTAAATGCCGCAGTCTGGGCGCCCAACCACCGGCTTACCGAGCCATGGCGTTTCTTTGTGTTGCAGCAAGGGGCCAAAACTCGCCATAAGGTAGCGGAACTGGCCTACGAGTATTCCCTGGAAGGAAGCGGCGGCCACCGGCGGGCCGCGGCGGCCCGGGAGAAGGTGCTAGACCCGCCGGCGCTGATTTACGTTTACAGCCTGCCTGGCCACAATGAAGAGGTTACCCGGGAAAACTATGCCTCGGTCTGTTGTGCCGTGCAGAATATGTCCCTGGCTGCTGTAGCCGAAGGACTGACGGTAACTTGGGAAACGGGCGGAATCACCCGTCACCCGAAATTGCGGAAAGTTCTCGGAGCGAACGAGGACTGGCTGATGGCCGGCGCCTTGTCCATCGGCGTCCCGGATGAGACCCTGAACCCGCCCCGTACACCGGCTTCCCAATTTACCAGTTGGCTGTAGCATCCCGGTTCGGTGCAGGGAGTTCCCTACTCCCCCGTCCCAACCATCAACATAACGTGGGATGGCCGTTCCTCGTCGTAATAGACCGTGTTGTCCGCCACAACTTTTATGGCCGATACCGCCGGGTTTTCACCGGTGTTGCCGTTCACGTCCAGCCGGGGGAAGTTGCTGGAGGAAATGTCCAGCCGGATGCGGTGGCCCCGGGCAAACAGGTTGCTGGTGGGATATAGCTCAATGCTGATCGGATAGACCTGTCCAGGCAGCATCAGTTCCGGCTCGCTCCAGGAATTGCGAAACTTGGTGCGGAGCACTCCGTCGGTCAGGTTCAGCGCGTAGCCCTCCGGGTAATCCCGCGAGGGGGGATAAACGTCCAGCAGCTTGACCGTGAAGTCGGTATCCACCGCCGTTGAGGCTATCCACAGATTTACGGCCACCGGACCGGTGACCTCCAGATCATCGGCCAGCGGTTCGGTCTGAAACACCAGCACGTCGGGCCGGGAAGCCAGGGGCAGGAAGGGAGCTTTGCAGCCGAAGAAGTCCTCAGATTCCCGCTGGTCGAACCCCCCCGGCTCCATTATGGGCAGCCCCGACGAGATGTTACCCCCGATGGTAGGCACCGGGTTATTGGGGTCAAATCGGTAGCTGGCCGGTTGCCCCCAGCCTTGGGGCGCGCTCATCGAAAGGCGGCCGCCCCGGTGCAGATAAAAGGGAGTTGCCGCGGCCCGGGCCGGGGGCCATTCCTTTTCCGCTTGCCACCGTCCCCCGTGGTCCAGCCGGCCGTCCCGGTTGCGGCGGCCGCTGCCGCCGCCCATGAGGAAAATTTTTACCGCCGGCCGATTCTCCCAGCCATTGTCCGCGCCCTTGAGCCAGTGGTCAAAGAAGTGGCGCCGCTGCTGGTTGAAGTTGCCTTCGGTCGGGTTGTCCAGGGTTGACTGAGGGCCGAAGTCCACATCGCCGGAGTAGGTCACCGAGCGGGCGCCGTGGGTCCAGGGTCCCATAATCAGCGAAACCGGGCTGTCCTTGAGCCGGGACAGATTTACATAGTTTTGGATGGTTCCCCCGGCGTAGGGGTCGTACCAACTGCACTGGTGTACCTGGGGAACGTCGGAGAAGGGGCCATAGTGGGCTGCGGCGCAGAGTCCCACCTGCTGCCAGTACTCGTCAAAGGTATCGTGCCCCCAAATTTCCATCAGGTAGTTTTCGTAGTCCGGCGTCCAGCTCAGGGGCGAATGGCCCGTTTTCCAGGGCATACGCTCAAACCACTCGTGGATGCTCTGTTTTGACATTGCCGCCCGGGTGGTCTTGGGGTTGTCCCGCGCTTCCGAGCTTTCCATCGCCTCCCGGAAGGCCCAGGTAACCTGCCGCAGCTCAAAGGCGCCGCCGTTGCGACAGCCGCTGTGGTAGGCGCTGGCGAATCCGCCGCATTCCAGCCACATCGCGGCCAGGTGGGGTGGGTTCAGGCAGGCCAGCGCCCCTTGGGTGTGCGCTGCGTAGGATAGGCCGAAGGTGCCTACCTTGCCGTTGCACCAGGGCTGCTGGGCCAGCCACTCTACGGTGTCGTAACCGTCCCGTCCCTCGTCCAGGTACTTGGTGAAACCGCCCTCCGAGGCATAGCGGCCTCGACAGTCCTGCACCGCCGTTATGTAGCCGTTGGCGGCGAAGAAGGCGGCCTCCTCTATCCTGGCCGGCGCCGACTTGTTGTAGGGTGTACGCTGCAACAGGACCGGCAACGGTCGCTCTGCCAAGCTGTCGCCCTGGAGCGGACGGTAGATGTCGGTGGCGAGATTTAAGCCGTCCTGGGTCGGTATCATTACATTTTCGTCAACTTGGTGCCGTATTCTGCTCCGGTTGGTTCCTCTTCCGCTCGGCAGGTTCATGTCCATTTCCCTCCCTGAATTGTATCAACTTTAACATAACCCGTCCGAAGCCTAGCTACCCGCGACGTGCGGATTTTCTTGACATTTGCCAAGGGCAATACTACACTTTCCCTGCTTAAAGGGTATCTGGCCGGACTTCGCCTTGTCGGCGCTTAAACCATTCATATAATAGGGATTAAGAAACTCAAATCGTAATATTCCCTTTCCGGTTTGGCATGGCATTGGGCGGTTCGGTCAACCAAAGAATGGTGGAGGAAAAACGATGGTGCTATTACGTCTCTTTCAACCTCGCTGGTTAATTTGTACGGCACTTGTTGTTGCCCTGGTTGCCGCCGTCGCCTGTGGCGCATCCGCCCCCGAACCCGCGGCTCAACCCCAGCAGCCAGCGGCTCCCGCGGCGCAACCGGCAGCGCAACCGGCCCAGCCCGCTCAATCGGCCCAGCCCGCCCAGCCGGCGGCGGCCGCTCCGGCGGCACAACCTGAGCCAACCGCTCCTCCGGCCGCGGTCAGCGCCGTAGTTGGACAGGGTGCCATCGGCGCCGGGGCCATTGCGCCCACCGCCGTACCTACTGCGGCCCCGGCGGTGGAAGCGATGCCGATGGCAGAACCGGCGGTTACCCAGTTGAAAGTCTCCCGAGGCCCGACAACCAGGGACTTGATCGATCCCGTCGCCGGTAGGGGCGACCTGCCGGTTATTCTGCCTATGTTTGAGGGACTGGTCCAGTTTAACCAGTACACCGACTCGGTGCCGATGCTGTCCCCGGAATGGTCTTCCAGCAGCGATTTCACGGTGTGGACCTTCAACCTTAAAGAAGGAGTCCAGTTCCATAAAGGCTGGGGCGAAATGACTGCCAAGGACGTGGCCCACACCATGAGCCAGGAACGCCGCAACGACCATTTCGACTCCCGCGCCGGTACTTTGCGCGACCTGCTCAAAGAAGTGGTGATGCCCGACGGCCCCGACGGCTACGTGGTAGAGCTTCACCTGAACAAGCCCGAGCCGATAATGACCACCTATATGAGCACCAACTACACCACCGTCATCCGCAGCAAGAAGCACTGGGATGACAACGGTGGGGTGATGACCGGCTTCGACGCCAATGAGGCTGGGATACAGTTAATGGCCAACGACCCTATCGGCACCGGTCCTTACCAGTTCGCCGAACACGCCGAGGCCCAATACCTCCGCTATGAGGCCCCTGAAGGTACGCACTGGCGGCAGACCCCCGACTTCCCCGAACTCCAGATATTCTTCGTGTCGGAGCCTTCCACCCAGTTGGCCCAACTCGTAACCGGCGAGGTACACGCGGCCGAGATTCCTCGGGACCTCCAGGTGGGAGCGCTGTCCCGGGGGATGAAAGTAATCTCCGGCACCACTCCGGCCATCCGGCTGGTCGGCTTTTTCGGCGGCAATTACCTCCCTGACCACCCGAACTTCGACCCCACCGAGCCGATGACCTTGCCGTTAGTTCGCGAGGCGATGAACCGGGCCATCGACCGCGTGGAAATCAACGATGTCTTCTTCGGCGGCCGGGCCGAACTGATGATGCAGACCCACTCCCACGTCAAGTTCCCCGGCTGGCAGCCCGCGTGGCTCGATAGCTTTGAGGCGAACTACGGCTTCGACCAGGAAAAGGCCAAGCAATTGCTCGCCGACGCGGGGTTTCCCAATGGTTTCAAGATAACCCAGCTTGCTTACCCGCGTCCCGGCCTTCCTGAAATGCAGGACATCGGGGAGTTGGTCGCCGACTACTGGCGGCAAATTGGTATCGACGTCGATTTCAAGCCGGTAGAGACTGCGGTTTACAGCTCCCGCGTTCGGGCCAAGGAAATAAACAACGTCGCTTGGCTCCACACCGGCAGCTTCACCGAGCCCACCCGGGCCATCTTCGTCTATCACTATAGCGGCGCCACCAGTCCTCGGTATGAGTCGCAGTTCTTTACCGACAAGTACGAGGCCCTGGAAGTGGCAGCCACTGCTGAGGAACGGGACGACCTTATCCGGGAGATGGGCGAAAACTGTTACGATGTTTATTGTTCCATTCCGCTCTACTGGGTGCCTTTCGAGTTCATGGTTAACCCCGAAGTCATCGCCGAATGGCTAACCCCCGGCGTCTTCGGTGTGCGCGACTTTGAGTACGTCAAGGCTGCCCAGTAAGGGCGGGTGGTTCGACCGGCGATTCCATCACGTATCGGATGCTCAATCTTCCAACCAGGTATGCCTCTGGGCAGCCTGGTTGGAAAATGTATAACCTCCATCAGAAGTAAGGCTACAAGGCTGATTGCCTGAAGGTTAGCGATGCAGCGTTATATCCTTGTACGTTTGGCCCAGAGCATCATTGTGCTGTTTGCCGTCAGCATCATAATCTTTGGCTTGGCCCGGATTTCCGGCAATCCGATGGACGTGCTGTTGCCCGATGACGCGGGGCCGGAAGAATATATGCTGATGGAGCAAAAGTGGGGGCTGGACAAACCCCTGCACATCCAATACCTCACTTACCTTGGCAACGCTCTCGTCGGCGACTTTGGCCGCTCGGTGCAGCACCCCACCCGGGAAGCTATGGACCTGGTAATCAAACGGTTTCCGGCTACCCTGTTGCTGGCTGGGCTGGCCCTGATAATTTCCATCGTAATTGCCTTTCCCGTTGGTGTGCTGTCGGCGGTCAAGAAAGACACTATGCCGGACTACCTCGCCAAGGTTTTTGCCCTGATGGGCCAGTCGGCGCCCTCCTTCTGGGTGGCGATTATGCTGATGTGGATTTTCGCCGTACAGCTTGGCTGGCTGCCCACGTCCGGAAAGGGTGATCCGGGTTGGGATCGGGTGGTACATCTTATCCTGCCCGCGCTGGCGATTGGCTGGTACCAGGTAGCCGCCCTGATGCGGTTGGTGCGTTCCTCTATGCTGGAGGTGCTGGACAGCGAGTTCATCAAGCTGGCCCGGGTCAAAGGCGTTTCCGAGTCGCGAGTGGTCTGGAAGCATGCCCTCCGCAACGCTTCCATCGCCCCGGTGACCCTGTTGGGGCTGCTGGTTGCCCAGTTAGTGACCGGCACCGTGGTTACCGAGACCGTGTTCTCCTACCCCGGCGTTGGCCTGTTGGCCGTGGACGCCATCCGAAACCGGGATTTCCAGGTGATGCAGACCATTGTGCTGGTATTTGCCGTTATCTTCGTAGGTATCAACCTGTTCGTGGACATCATTTACGCTTACATTGACCCACGCATCCGCTATGCATAGCCCCTCATATCCGGCAATGGTGTCGGAATCACCTCAAGAGGTGTTTGATGGATATTGGTAGAATAGCCCGGCCAGTGCCCCGAGTAGCGCCTCCGGGCGTGAGCAAAGCTTTGGCCGAAGCGCGGCGCTACCCTTTGGTGCCGCTGTTCATCCTGGTAGTGTTGCTCGTTATTCCGGCGATTTTCGCCGACGTTATCGCTCCCCACCACCCCTATCAGGTCGCTCCTCGGGAGCGGCTCACCCCGCCGGCTTGGTCCGGCGCCCAATACCTGAACGGGGTTCAAGTACGCCCTGCCGGTAGTTGGGAGAACATCCTGGGCACCGACAAGCTGGGCCGGGACGTGCTGAGCCGCATAATGCACGGAGCCAGGATCTCCCTCAGTATTTCTTTGCTGGCGATTCTGGCTGGCGGGGTGGTCGGCAGCTCATTGGGAGTGATGGCTGGCTACTTTGGCGGCTTGCTGGACCATGTGGTGATGCGCTTGGTGGATATCTTCATCACCATACCGGGCCTCCTGTTTGCCCTGGTGCTGGCCATAGTTCTGGGGCCAAGTTTCGGCACTATCGTACTGGTGGTGGCGGTGATATTATGGCCCCGCTTTGCCCGTATGTCCCGGGCTGAAACCCTCAGTATGCGCGGTCGGGACTTTGTCAGCCGAGCCAAGGTGTCCGGGTGCTCTAACCTGCGCATAATGCTCCGCCACATCTTCCCCAACGTAGTAAATCCCCTGGTAGTGCTGGTTACCTTGGAAGTGGGCCACGTGATACTGCTGGAAGCCACTCTCAGCTTCCTCGGCGCGGGCATACCCCGGCCCATACCGGCCTGGGGGCTGATGGTCTCCGATGGCCGCGACCTGATTATCGGCGGCAATGGCTGGTGGGTATCCCTCTTCCCCGGCCTGGCTATCCTGCTGGTGGTGTTGTCGATGAACCTGTCCGGCGACTGGCTCCGCGACAAGCTGGACCCGAAACTCAGAAACCGTTAGAGGCTGTATTCGAAACACCTGAAGCTATAGGAGGCGCACCCGATGGCTAAAATACGACATATTGCCCTGACTACCGAGAATCCCTCCGAAGTTGCCGAGTTTTACAAGCAGGCCTTTGATATGCAGGAAATCCGCCGCAGTGACGCCGGCGCCGTTTTCCTGTCCGACGGCTACATCAACTTGGCCATCCTGAACTGGAAAACGGAGAAGGATGCCGACGTTGGTGCCAACGGTCCCAACTTCAACGGCATTCACCACATCGGCTTCCAGGTGGACGATCTGGATGAAACTGCCGACAAGCTGGAAGACGTTGACGGCGAAAGGCTTAACCAGCGTCACGATGATATGACGCTGGCCGAGACCGCCGCCGCGCCCCGCAACTTTGAGGTGAAGTGGGCCGGCCCTGACGGTGTGGTCATTGACGTTTCCAAGTCCGGCTGGGCCATTTCATAGCCAACCCACCCTGAAATACCCGGACTGGGCAGATTCGCCACGCATAGGGGCAGACCTGTGGGTCTGCCCTGCTTCCCAAGTTCCGGTTCTGTCCGGCTCTATCCGGTTCTACCCCCAAGAACACCGGAGGCTCAACTGATGGCCCTGAAAGACCTGGACATCGAAAAGGAAGCAGTCCTGAAGGCGATTGACGCCATCGAAAAAGCCGGCGTCATGGGCATCGGGCAGCATGGCAATTTCAGCGCCCTGGTTCCCGGCGGCGGCGCTTTCCTGCTGGTCGGCGGCGATATGGACAGCGTGCGGAAGGATGACTTTGTCCTGGTGGACCTGGAAGGCAACCTGATTGAGGGGAATATGACCGCCCGGGAAGCCGAAATCGTCCACCTGCACACCGTAATCTACCGCAACCGCCCCGAAGCCGGCGCGGCGGTTCACGTCCATTCTACTTGGGGCACCACCTTTGCTGTAGCCAGCCAGTCAATCGAGTGCAGTTACGAGGCGATGGCCCGGTTCAATATGACCGACGGCATACCCCTGGCTAAATACGGCCCCCGAGGTTCTGACCAGTCTATCGAGTATATTGCCGACGCCCTGAACAGTGCGGCCAACATTCGCGCCGTTCTGATGGAACATCACGGCATCCTGGCCTTTGGCGGTACGCCGGCGGAGGCCGCTCGCTCGGTGCTGCTGGTTGAAGCGTCGGCTCAATTGGCGGCCCAGGCTTCCACCATCGGCGGCGCCAAGCCTATTCCGCGGGAAATGCTTACCGCCACCGTGGCACGCCGGGATATGTTCGACCAGGCCGGCACCCAGCGGGCTTAGGTCTCAAAGCTGTCTCCCTACTCCCTGTGCCTTTGTGGTGAACTTTGCAGGGAGTTCAATAGTTCCGGCTATGCTTAAACCGCGCCGAGAGGATTGTGGCACAATGCACTTTGGAATGTTTTTAGAGTTCCCCCGGCCTGCCGGAAGAACCTATCAAGAAGCCTTTGACACCTCCTTCGCCCTGGTGGACGAAGCGGAGCGATTGGGTGTGGAATCCCTGTGGCTGGCGGAGTACCACTTCAACGCCGGCCGGGTGCTTTCCTCGCCGGTTATGATTGCCACCGCCATCGCCGCTCGTACCGAGCAAATTAGAATCGGCTTGGCCGTCCAGTGTCTGCCGTTGGGCCACCCGGTACGATTGGCTGAAGAAGCGGCAACCTTGGACCAGTTGAGCAACGGGCGTTTGGAGTACGGCGTGGGCCGGGGCACCTTCCCCAACGTCCACGAAGGCTTCAACACTCCCTTTGCCGAAAGCCGGGGCCGATTCGATGAAAGCCTGGAAATCATCAAACGGGCCTGGACGGAAGAATCATTTACCTTTGAGGGCGAGTATTACCAGTGCCGCGACTTGTGCGTAGAACCCAAGCCCCGCCAGACGCCCCATCCCCCCATCCGGGTTGGAATTACCTCGGCAGAGTCCTTTCCCATCATTGGGCGAATGGGTTACCCCATCCTCATCAACCCGTCCCGCGTGTTTACCTTCCCCGAGTTGGCCGGTCACATAGCCGAATACCGTCGGGCCTGGCGGGAGGCCGGTCATTCCAGTGAGCCGGAGGTGGGTCTGCGGGTTCCCATTTACGTGGCGGAGAGCGCCGAGAAAGCCTACTCCGACCCCCGAGAGGGCGCCGAGTTTATGACCCAACGTCTTGGGGTAAGGGTCGGCAGCTATGCCGAATACGGCGGCACCACCGGCGACTGGCAGGCTCAAAGCGACAAGATTCTTGGAATGGACTACGACGACTGGGTGCGGGACAAAGTAGCCTTTGGCACCCCGGAAATGGTGGCCGACCGCCTGCGCCAACTGCAAGAGGAATTGGACCTGACCCAGATTATCTACGAAATAGACCTGGGCAACCACCTTCCTTACGAAATGCAACTTAAATCTCTCCGGCTGTTTAACGAAGAGGTAGTGCCTCAGTTCGGTTAAGGGTCGGCGCCGGCGCAGGACTGGTGAACTGTAGGGGCGGGTTTCAAACCCGCCCTTCGCTTTTACTGGCTGGTACCCCATCCCTAATCCCCGACTACCGCAATCGCCTGAATCTCCACCATCATTTCGGGGCGGGCCAGCGCGCCTATGCCGATTAGCGCGCTGCACGGGTAGCCGCGAGTGAAGTACTCCTTGCGTAGCTGGGTGAAGTGGGTGCCGTACTGCATATCCCGGATGAATACCGTCATAGTTACGATGTCGTCCAGTTCGCCGCCGGCCCGGGCCAGGTTGGCCCGGATGCGCTCAAAGGTCGCCCGAACCTGACCCTCAAAGTCGCCGCCCAGGGACTTGCCGTTGGCGTCGGTGGTGGCGCCCACGCCGGCCAGGTAAACCGTTGTCCCGCCGGAAACCTTGATGGCCGGTGAATAAGCCCGGTCTTCTTCTGCCGTTCCCTTGAAATACTCTCTGGTCATAACCCTCTCCTTTCTTGGTCAATCATTCGCCCCGATTATCCCAGGGCAATCGCATCAGACCGAATGACTGGTTTTCCGTCGTTCCTGCGCAGGCGGGAACTTAGGGATACTCTGAATAAGTCATTAAGCTCTAGTGCCTTCACCCGTCGTTCCTGCACCGGCAGGAACCTAAAACGTTGTGGACCAAGATTCCTGCTCTCGCAGGAACGACGGGTAGGGGGTGAACAGAGGTTCCTCCCTTCGCAGGAACGACGGATAGCCTATATCCCAAATGCAGACGGATAGCTTATATCCCTAATGCGATAGCTCTGGTCACCTATCCTTCGTTGAAAACTTCGCGGGCGATGGCCCGGCTGTGCCGTGCGATGGATTCGCCGGTGTAGAAGGTCAGGTGAAAGAACAGTTCGTTCACCTGCTCCTCGGTCAGCCCAATTCGCAGCGCCCCCCGGATGTGGTCCCGCAGGGATTGCTCACTGCCCACCAAGGTCAGGGCGGCGAGAGTGCAAATCATCCGGCTTTGGGTATCCAGGCCGGGCCGGGACCAGACTGACCCCCATAAATACTCCAACAGGTAGCGGTCCCATGCCACATCCACCACATCCACCGCATCACCGCTAACGGTCAGGTCGCCCAAAACTTCCTGACGCTTGGCCTGCCCGCGACGCTCCAACTCTGCCGGGTCTTCGGTGGTGTCGAAAACTCGATAGGGCTGTACTGTTATACCCCGCTCCTTGAAGACATCGTTGGCAATAGCCAGAGCGGTGGTGCCGATAGGGGCGCCGGCGTAGAAAAATATCTGTAGTATCATCTCCACAATCTGCTCGGCGGAAAAGCCCAGGTCCAGCCCGCTTTCGACGTGCCCTTTCAGGTTATCGTCCCGGCGAAGCACCGAGATGATGGAGATGGTAACCATGCTGCGCTGCTCAATGGTCAGGCCGGGCCGATTCCATAAGACACCGAAACAGGCCTCGCCGATCATACGCCACAAGTCCGGCGCAACCGTGCTTATCATTCCGCTGGGCACCGGCACGCCATCGGCGTCGCCCCGGCCCAACCGGGCCAGCACCGGATAGCTGGAAAGATACCGCTCGTCTAAAGTAGCCATTCACCCTCCAAGTTGTGATTTCAGGATTCCGGTTTTGGCGAGTCGCTTTACCGACCCGGTATCAGGATACCAATTTGCTCGGATAGCTGACAGCTATCGGGTGTAATGTTATAATTTCAGCCGTAAGGAGGTGGGCAGTTGGAAGCAATTGAATATACCACACCGAAAACTTTAGATGAGGCTTTGCAGGCGATGGCCTCCCACGGAGACCGCGCCCGCGCTCTGGCCGGCGGCACCGACCTGCTGGTGCAGCTCCGGGGCGGCCGCTTCAGCGCAGACCTGGTTGTTGACGTTAAAGACGTTCCCGAACTGAACCAATTATCCTATAACGCGCAGGACGGCCTGACCATCGGCGCGGCCACTCCCTGCTACCTGATTTACCAGAATGCGGACGTAGCAGCCAGCTATCCCGGTCTGGTGGACTCGGCGTCCCTTATTGGCAGTATCCAGATTCAGGGTCGGGCCAGCCTGGGCGGTAATCTGTGCAACTCAGCCCCCAGCGCCGATGCCATACCTGCGATGATTGCCCTGGGCGCAGTAGCCAACATCGCCGGCCCCAACGGCAGCCGTCAGGTAGCCGTAGAAGATTTCTGCACCGGCCCCGGCCGTAACGTACTGGAACCCGGCGAAATCCTGGTCTCTATCAGTATGCCCGCGCCGCAAGCCAACTCCGGCGCCAACTACCTGCGCTTTATACCCCGCAACGAGATGGACATTGCCGTTGCCGGCGTGGGCAGTTCGGTGGTGTTGGACGGCTCCGGGCAGAATTTTGTCTCCGCCCGTATCGCCCTGGCCTCGGTAGCCCCGACGCCGGTGTTCTGCCGCGACGCCGGCGCCAGCCTGGCCGGTAAAGCCGTGTCCGACGAGTCGATTGAGGCGGCGGCGGAACTGGCGATGGCCGACGCTGTACCCATCAACGATATGCGCGGGACGATCCGTCAGCGGGTACACCTGGTTGGAGTCCTGACCCGCCGTACTCTTAACAACGCTGTCAAGCGAGCTAGGGGAGAAGAGTAAGTATGCCTGGACTAGTTCACGTAAGCACTACGATTAACGGCAATCCCACCGATTATCTCTGCGAACCCCGCCAAAGCCTCCTCGAGGTGCTGCGGGATGTGCTGGGAATGACCGGCACCAAGGAAGGCTGTAACGACGGCAACTGTGGCGCCTGCACCGTGGTCTTTGATGGCCGCATTGTCACTTGCTGCCTGGTCTTGGGCGTCGAGGCCCAGGGCAAGGAAATCACCACCATTGAGGGCGTGGCCTCTCCCGAAGGGCTGCATCCGGTACAGCAAGCCTTCCTGGAAAACGCCGCTCTCCAGTGCGGAATCTGTACCCCAGGTTTCATCGTCGCCGCCAAGGAGCTGCTGGACCGGGAGCCGGACGCCGACGAGGGCCGCATCCGCCACTGGCTGGCCGGCAACCTCTGTCGCTGCACCGGCTACGACAAGATTGTCCGCGCCGTGCTGGATGCCGAAACCAAAATGAAGGCGTAAAAGGAGGTACTAATCGTGACCTCCAATATCGTCCTGTCCGAAGTTGAATACAACGTCGTCGGCAAGCGGCACATCCGCCCCGACGGCGTGGATAAAGTTACCGGCCGCGCCCAATATGGCGCCGACATACAGTTGGCCGGGCTGCTTCAGGGTAAAATCCTGCGCAGCCCCCACGCCCATGCCCGTATCAAGTTCATCGACACCACCGGGGCGGAAGCCTATCCCGGCGTCCGCGCCGTGGTCACCGCCAAGGACCTGCCTTTCGCCGCCCTGACCCGTGAGGAGTTGGGCGGCGACTACCAACGGCTCAAGTTCGCCAACAATCACGTCCTGGCCGCGGACAAGGTCCTGTTCAAGGGCCATCCGGTAGCCGCCGTGGCCGCCGACAGCCAGCACGTGGCCGAGGAAGCCCTTAAACTTATCCAGGTGGAATACGAAGTCCTGCCTCCGGCCATGACGGTGCGGGAGGCAATGGAACCCGACGCCCCATTGCTCCACGAAGACTTGTTCACCTCGGAGTTCGGCGAACTGTCCAACCGGCCCAGTAACATCGCCTCTCACATGGCCTTCGAGACCGGCGACGTGGAGCAGGGTTTTGCCCAGGCCGACGTGGTGGTGGAGCGAGAGTATGAGACTGCCTCGGTGCACCAGGGTTACATCGAACCCCATAACTCCACTGCTTTCTGGAACACCGACGGCCAGCTCAACATCTGGTGCAGCACTCAGGGGCCTTTCGTGGTACGTACCAACGTGGCCGACATCCTGCGGCATCCGGTATCCAGGGTAAAGGTCACGCCGATGGAAATTGGCGGCGGCTTCGGCGGCAAAATCACCGCCTACCTCGACCCCATAGCCGCCCTGCTCTCCAAGAAGTCGGGCCGCCCAGTCAAGTTGCTGATGAGCCGCACCGAGGTTTTCGAAGCCTCGGGGCCGGCGCCGGGAACCTGGATGAAGGTCAAGCTGGGCGTCACCAACGACGGCAAAATTTCCGCCTTTGACATCACTCTGGCCTTTGAGGCCGGCGCCTATCCCGGCTCTCCGGTAATGCAGGGCGCCGCCTGTGCCATGGCCTGCTACGACGTTTCCAATGGCCGGATTAACGGTTACGACGTGGTGGTCAATAAGCCCAAGACCGCCGCTTACCGCGCTCCCGGTTCGCCGCAGGCCGCTTTTGCCGTGGAGTCGGTCATTGACGAAGTATGCGATCAACTCGGTATGGATCCGGTGGAGTTTCGGCTCCGTAACGCCTCCAAAGAGGGCGTCCGCCGGGTGGAAGGCCCGGTGTTCCGCCGCATTGGTTTGGTGGAATGTCTGGAGGCCGCCCGCAACCACGAGCATTACAAGACGCCGCTGGAGGGCGAGAACCGGGGCCGGGGCCTCGCCGCCGGTTTCTGGTTCAACCGGGGATTTGCGTCCAGCGTTAACATAACCGTCAACCCGGACGGCACCGTTAACCTGATTGAGGGTTCGGTGGACATCGGAGGCAGCCGCGCCTCCATCGCCCAGCAGGCGGCGGAAACGCTGGGCATTGCCTACGAGGAGGTTAAACCTACCGTGGTGGATACCGATTCCATCGGCTACACCATGGTCACCGGCGGCAGCCGCACCACCTTTGCCACCGGCTGGGCCGCTATCGAGGCCGCTGAGGACGTAAAGAGCCAAATGGTGGAGCGGGCCGCCAAAATCTGGGATACTCCGGTGGAGGACGTGGAATACGCCGACGGTGTCCTGTCCCACAAGTCCGACCCGGAACTGCGGATGACCTTCAAGGAACTGGCCCGCCAACTGCTGGGCACCGGCGGCAGCATCACCGGTGCTTCTAATGTTGACCCGGCCGGCGAGGGTAACGGCTTCGGCGTCCACATTGTGGATCTGGAAGTTGACCCCGACACCGGCAAGGTGACCATCCTACGCTACACTGCGGTGCAGGACGCCGGCAAGGCGATCCACCCCAGCTACGTGGAGGGTCAGATGCAGGGCGGGGTGGTGCAGGGCATCGGCTGGGCCTTGAACGAAGAGTATTTCTTCAACGAGCAGGGCCAGATGATGAACTCCAGCTTCCTGGACTACCGGATGCCTACGGCCCTGGACTTACCGATGATTGACACCGTAATCGTCGAGGTAGCCAACCCCGGCCATCCCTACGGTGTCCGCGGCGTCGGCGAGGTGCCGATCGTACCTCCGCTGGCCGCTATCGGGAGCGCCATATCCCACGCCATCGGCAGCCGGATGAACAAGCTGCCGGCTACCCCCGGCGCCATTCTGGAAGCAATGTGGTAGGCCGGCCAGGATTTATGTAGCAGGGAATGACGGAGCGAGAGCAGCAGCGGTGGGCTCCCCCCAGGTGGGTGATTCATCTCACTATGGCGTGGTTCACCGCAGGATCTATTGTCGGCCTTTTGCTGGAGATGCCCCACCAAACTTGGCAATTGACCGCCTATCATGGTTTGGCCGGCGGCAACGCTTTAGGGTTGATTGCGTACGTTCAGTTGGCGGCGTACGGAATAATGGAGGAAATCCACATGGTCATATCTCACCTGAACAATTTGCGGGACAAGAGAAGGGTAGAGGAAACCCGAGTCAAGGAACTGGCCCAAGCCCGGTCCGAAGCAGCCGAGAAGGGCCGGCAGGAAGGCCGACAGGAAGGCCGGCAGGCGGAAAGAGAAGCCTGGATTGCTTGGAATCGGCGGCGACTGGAGGCCGAGCAGGCAGGCAACACCTTTACCGAACCTCCACCGGAAGGGCAAAGCTGAGCCAATGACTCTGTTTCGGGCAGAACGGCTATGACTGAAAGGCATTTTATAGGGGCGGGTTTCAAACCCGCCCCTATCGCAATAGGCTATCATGCAACTGTATATTGGTGAGTGGCAAATACGGAGCTGGCAGCCTGACGATGAGGTGGCTCTGGTGAGGTACGCCAACAATCGCAAGGTGTGGCTAAACTTACGGGATGCCTTTCCCTTCCCCTATACAGTACAGGATGCCAGGACTTGGATCCAGTTGGCAACTGCGGCAAGCCCGGAAACAAATTTCGCGATTGCTTCAAATCAAGAGGCCATCGGCGCCATTGGCCTACGCCTGGGAGAGGACGTTTTTGTACGTTCTGCCGAAGTAGGCTATTGGCTGGGCGAACCTTATTGGGGAATGGGTATTGCTACAAAAGCAGTCAAGGCTATAACCGAATATGCCTTTGCTAACTTCGGCTTGGTGCGGATTCAGGCTAATGTCTTTGAATGGAACCCGGCTTCGGCCAGGGTGCTGGAGAAGGCCGGTTTTACCTGCGAGGGCCGGCTGCGGAAGAGCGTGACCAAAGACGGAAAAACTATAGACCATTACGTGTACGCAATCTTGCGGGAATAACATCTGCCAATAAGGAGCGGCAACCGTGGTTACAGTGTATGTGCCTACAATGCTCCAACCCATGACCGGCGGCGTCAAGCAGGTGCAGGTGGAAGCAGCCAACGTTCGCCAGGTTATCAACGCGCTTGAGGAGCAGTTTCCCGGCATCAAGGACCGCTTGATGGAAGATAATCAGGTGCGGCCCAATCTGTCGGTGGCGATTGACGGCGAAATCGCCCGCATGGGCCTGCTGGAGCGGGTGCGGGAGAACAGCGAAGTCCACTTCGTCCCCGCGATTAGTGGCGGGTAATAGGCCGGCCGTCCAATAACCTGGACAAACAGGATATACAGGATAATTGAGGACAACGAAATGTACCTCATCAACTTGGTATAACCCTCGATTCCGAATTATCCGATCCAGCCGGTTTAGCCATGTTTTAGCTCCTCCCCGGTCCAGCCGCATTGACTACCCTACCCCGCCACCCTAAAATAGCATTATTCAGATTGTTGTAAAGTTCTCCATCCCATGCCCTAAAGCGGCCAGGAGGGGAATAAGGGGTATCCATGGCAAAGAACACGGCCCCCAGGGGGAAAAGGCCCCGGGTGGAGGAACCGGTTTCGTCGGGGGGCGTCGTTTATCGGAAGATGGATGGCCGGCTTGAGGTCGTGCTGTGCGGGCGGGATAATCCGATCCGCTGGAGCCTGGCTAAAGGCACCCCCGACCCGGGGGAAACCCTGGAGCAAACCGCCCTGCGGGAAGTGCAGGAAGAGACCGGGCTGGAAACCATTATTGAAGAGCATATCAAGAGCATCGACTACTGGTTTTCCGACAAGGATGGCGATGTCCGTTACCACAAGACGGTGCATTTCTACCTGATGTCGCCGATTGGGGGCCACACCGGCCTCCACGACCCGGAGTTCGATGTGGTGCAGTGGTTCCTCTACGATGAAGCCCTGAACAGTTTGACCTACGCCAACGAGGCGGAGGTATTGCGGCAGGCGTTGGGCTTGATTTCGCAGCGAGAGAAAGGCGGCTGAATGGCAGAGTTGCGAGGCGCCCGCGTTATTCTGCGGGACAAAAAAGTGGAAGACGCTGAGCAGGACTACATCTGGCGTTGCGACCCGGAGTTGGCCGAGTTGGACGCCGCCTATCCCCTGACTATGAATTACGACCGTTACCTCAAGATGTTCCAGGACCAGTTGCGCTACCCCACCCCCGGCTCCCACCATTTCGGCATTGATGTGGAAGACGGCAAA
Organism: Dehalococcoidia bacterium; assembly: GCA_965197655.1. GTDB lineage: Bacteria > Chloroflexota > Dehalococcoidia > Lucifugimonadales > UBA3495 > CATQHB01. The sequence continues at coordinate 427,973 of OZ240220.1, forward strand.
CTCATCGGCAACTGTATGTACTATGACCTGGACACGTTAAACTTGGAAGCGGAGCTGGGCATTGTAATCGGCGATAAGGACTATTGGAACAACGCCTATGGCTACGATGCCGTAACCACCTTGCTCGACTTTATGTTCAACGAGCGGAAGCTCAAGCGGGTGTACCTCCACACCCTGGAATGGAACCAGCGGGCGCAGCGCAGTTTTGGCAAGTGTGGCTTCAATCCGGTGCGGCCGGTGCGGCGCATGGGCCGGGACTTCATCCTGATGGAAGTCCTGCGCGACGACTGGTTCGAAAACGCCGAAGAACGCCTGGGCCAGCGTTGGGCTTTCCGCACGGAGGAACAATAGTAGGGGCGGGTTCCCCAAATCCGTCCTGGCCCCCGTTGACGACTTGGAGCGGGAGAGATATACCGCTGGCCTGTCTAGCCCTCACCTAACCCGCCGCGGCAACCGCTATTGCCTCTCCCAGGTCAATGGTTTGGCGGTAAAGGGCGGTGCCAATAATAACCCCTTCCGCGCCGGTTTGGGCCAGTTGCCGGATGTGTTCCAGGGAAGATACGCCGCCGGAGGCTTGAACCTTAAGCCCCGTCTTTTCCACCAGTTCGGTGTTGGCGGCAAAGTTGGGAGCAGTCAGAGTGCCGTCCCGGGAAATGTCGGTGTAGAGCAGGCGAGGCACCCCCAAATCGGCCATCTGCCGGGCCAGCGCCAATGCGGTAACCTGGCTGCCCTCAGTCCAGCCTTTGATGGCGACCAACCCGTCCCGTGCATCCACCGCCACGACAACCCTCTCGCCGCCGTAATCCCGGCAAAGGCCCGCCACCAGCGCCGGATTCTCGACCGCCGCCGTGCCGATAACGACCCGGTTGACCCCGACGGCCAGCAGCGCAGCAGCGGTTTCCCGGTTGCGGATGCCGCCGCCGACCTGCACCGGGATGGTCAGGGCGGTGACAATGGACTCGATGACCGGCAGATTGGCGGGGCTGCCTTCGGCGGCTCCGTCCAGGTCCACCATGTGCAGGCAGGATGCGCCCCGTTCCTGCCAGCCTAAGGCTACCGCCAGCGGGTCGTCGGAGAAAACTGTCTCCTGTTGGAAATCGCCCTGGAAAAGCCGGACCTGCCGTCCGGCTTTCAGGTCTATTGAGGGAATTACTTCCATTACGCCGTCACCCGGTAATTTCAGGAGTGGCCGTGGCCGTGCCGTTGCGGGCAAAGTCCAGAAAATTGCGGTAGATTTGCAGGCCGACGTCCCCGCTCTTTTCCGGATGGAACTGAGTAGCCGCCAGGTTATCCCGGGCATAAACGCTGCAAAAAGGTATGCCGTAGGACGTAATGCCAGCCACGCCGGACGAGTCGGATGGGTCGGCGTAGTAGCTGTGGACGAAGTAGAAGTGGCTGGCCGGGGGTATGCCCCGGAATACCGGGTGGTCGTTGCCGAACTCGACGCTGTTCCAACCCATGTGTGGAACCTTCAAACCGGCGGGCAGCCGCCGTACCGGTCCGGGGATTATGCCCAGACAGGGCGCGTCTCCCTCCTCGGTGCGTTCCAGCAGTAATTGCAGGCCCAGGCAAACGCCCAAAAACGGCCGGCCGGAGGCGACGTATTCGCGGATGGGATCTACCATTCCCCGACTTTCCAACGCCTGCATTGCCGCCGGGCCGGAACCTACTCCCGGCAGTATCACCGCGTCGGCTGCGGCTAACTCGGCTGCGTTCTCGGTTACCACCGGCCTAGCTCCGACAACCTCCAGCGCCTTGGCTACGCTGCGCAGGTTGCCGGACTGGTAGTCAATTACTACTACTTTCAAGTCTCGGTCCATAAAAGTCGCTTAGCCCGGCGCCAGGCCACCGGCTAACTGCGCTCTCCGGTGGCCCGTTCTATGGGCAGCTCCCGGTCCTGGTAACGGGCCAGGACGAACAGCAGGTCGCCCAGCCGGTTCAGGTAGTTGATAATCAGCTGGTTGGTCAGGCGGCCCGCCTCGGACAGGGCCACCACCCGCCGCTCGGCGGTGCGGATGACGGTGCGGGACATATCAATGGCCGACGACGCCGGCGACCCGCCGGGCAGGATAAATACGGTCGGCATCTGAAATTCTTCTTCCAGCGAGTCTATCGTCTGCTCCAGATTCTCCACCATCGCTTCGGTTACCGGGGCAAAATGCTGTTGGAAGAGTTCATACTTGTCCGGCTCGGTAGCCAGCTCGGCGGCGATCATAAACAAGTCCCGTTGGGTGTCTCGCAGGATGTCCTTGACTCGCTGGTTGTCACACAGGGAGCGGGCCAGGCCCATTATCGATACCGCCTCATCGGTAATCCCGTAAGCCTCGGTATGGGGGTCGTTCTTGGACACCCGCCCGCCATAGAGCAGGCTGGTTTCCCCCTTGTCGCCAAACTTGGTATAGACCCGTTTCCGGTAGGAAGACGATGATGAAGTCACGTCAATTCCCTCGCCTGAACTGAATGGATTTTCATTACGTTGCGTTGAGACCCGTAGGTTATCCGGTGGTTCAAGGCATTGTAGCATAGGGCCAAAGGTAGGGCTATACTGGGTAGAGCAGGGCACAGGGCAATCGCATTTGGAATCGGGGGAATCCGTCATTCCTGCGAAAGCAGGAATCTCTGTCCGCAACATTTTAGGTTCCTGCTTTCGCAGGAACGACGGGTTTTCGTTCTTTGGCCTAATGCGATAGCCCTGGAGCGGGGCACTAGCCTTTCAGTTTTGATTTTCCCGTTCGCCCTGAGCTTGTCGAAGGGTTGATTTATGGTTCGACAGGCTCACCACGAGCGGACTCTGCGAAGAATTAGACCACGCTGCGATTATTCGCGGCCATTCTGCCGGGGAGGTACTGCCGCTATGCCACCGGAAATCCGTGTCATCGGCATTGAAGGGATGCCCGAGGCCCAGCCGGGGGACGACCTGGCCGGGCAAATAATGGACTCCGCCAACCGGCAGGATACGCCGGTGGAGTCCGGCGATATACTTGTCGTTACCCAGAAAATTGTCTCCAAGGCCGAGGGCCGGGTGGTGTCCATCGACAGTGTTGAGGCGTCGTCTTTGGCCTTGTCCATCACCGAGGGTCACCGCCGCGACCCTCGGCACACCGAGCTTATCCTGCGGGAGAGCCGGCGCATTGTCCGTATGGACCGGGGGGTTATCATCAGCGAGACCTACCACGGGTTCAACTGCGCCAACGCCGGCATTGACGCCTCCAACATCCCCGGCGACGGCACGGTGGCCCTGCTCCCGTTGGACCCGGACGCCTCGGCCCGGGGTATTCGGCAGGCCATCAAAGAACGGGCCGGGGCCGAGGTAGCGGTTATCATCTCCGACACCTTTGGCCGGCCCTGGCGCAGCGCGGCGGTCAACGTAGCCATCGGAGTGGCCGGGTTCAACCCCTTGCTCAGCTATGTGGGCCAGGAGGATTCTCACGGCAACATGATGTACACCACGGTGATTGCGGTAGCAGATGAACTGGCCGCCACAGCCGAGTTGGTAACCGGCAAAGTGCTGGGCATCCCGGTAGCCATTATCCGCGGCTATCCCTACGAGTCGATGGAGGATGCCAGCAACCAGGCCCTGATTCGCGACCCCGACAAAGACCTGTTTCGGTAACTCAATGTCATGATTGAATAATCAATTACAAATTCGTAATTCCTGATTGATAATTCGTAATTGCCCAATACCTATGCCAGCGGCAACGCCAACTGTTGCGCCGGTTCCGGTACTTCGCCGAAGCTGGATACACCAACCCCCAACAGCCGGAGAGCCTGGCCGGGTGTTAGTTCCGCCGCCAATTCCGTCGATAGAAGCCGCCACGCCGTTTCCAGAATAACCTGCTCGGCGGCGGTGGAGGATGGCAGGGTCGTTTGCCGGGTGAGAGTAGTATAGTTGGAGAGCCTGAGCTTGACCGTTACGGTGCGGCCTTGCTGTTCTTTTCTTTCCAGGTGTTGGGCAACATTGGCCGCTAGTTGGGCCAGTTCCTCCCGCAGTTCCGGCAGGCCACTGATGTCATTCGGGAAAGTTGTCTCGGCGCTTATGGACTTGGGCGAGCGTTCCGTTATTACCGGGTCGTCATCCTGGCCCGATGCCCTGGCCCGGACGCTTTCGGCCCGCCTGCCGAAATGTCTGGTGAACCAGTCCGCCGGCTGCCCGGCCAAGTCCCCGATAGTGTTGATACCGTCCCGACGCAACCGCTCCGAGGTCTTGGGGCCGATCCCCCACAGCTTGCCCACCGGCAGCGGGGCCAGAAACTCCCGCTCCTGCCCCGGGGGAACCACTACCAGGCCATCGGGCTTTTGCAGGTCTGAGGCAATTTTGGCGACCGACTTGGCGGTTCCGACCCCTACCGACACATCGAGGCCGGTTTCATCCTTGACCCGGCGCTTCAGGTCTATTCCCACGCCGATGGGGAACCGGCCGGCGTCCACCACGGCGGTCACGTCCAAATAGGCTTCGTCCAGAGACAGGGGTTCGACCAGGTGGGTCAAGTCGTGAAAAACCTCCATAACCCGGCGGGACATTTCCCGGTAGCGGTCAAAACGGGGGCGGACGACTATTCCTTGAGGGCATTGGCGCACCGCGGTGGACATTGGCATGGCCGAATGTACCCCGAAAACCCGGGCCTCGTAGGATGCGGTGGCGACCACGCCCCGGCTACGGGGGCTGCCGCCGACCAGCACCGGCAGGCCGCGCAGCTCCGGGTTGTCCAGTTGTTCCACCGAGGCGTAAAAGGCATCCAAATCGGCGTGAATAATGTGGCGCATCGGCTGGCCCCCTCCGGCGGTATTCTCCGCTGCTCCGCCCGATACGGTCCGGTTCTATTTCCCCTGGATTATCTGGGTGATCAGCAAGCCAATCAAGGTCAAGATTACGCCGCCACCAATGCTCCAAATCGCCAACTGCAGCCGGTCAAACCGAGCGTTGAACATCTGCTGCATTGCGTCAAACCGATCACTGGTGTTCTGCTGCATTGCGTCAAACCGATCACTGGTGTTCTGCTGCATTGCGTCAAACCGATCACTGGTGTTCTGCTGCATTGCGTCAAACCGGTCACTGGTGTTCTGCTGCATTGCGTCAAACCGGTCACTGGTGTTCTGCTGCATTGCGTCAAACCGATCACTGGTGTGCTGTTGTATTGCGTCAAGCCGGCTCAATATTTGCCTTTGACCTTCCTGCAAGGCTTCCATCCTGGTCTCCAACACCGCCAACCTGGTATCGTCTGATGCTGTCACCATACTGTCACTGTCCCCTTGCTGGATAGAATAATACTATCACACTTCCAGCACTTCTTACTGGAGCTATTCTAACCCCTGGCGATGCTGGGAAGTAATGGGCAAGTGTCAGTATTTTTGCGGAAGCGAAAAGCGTTGCCCTGGTCACAATTTCGGGATAGACTAACCCCGGTAGCAATTAACATATTTTCCCAGCAGAATATCCAAACCGACGGTGATTACCAACCTGCGGCCTGCCTTGGGGCGGGTATTTTTTTGGTGTAATGGTCGGAAAGACAGGTTTACTTGGAGCCAACCCCGGAACAAACCCCACGGGCCCCCATTTTCTACGGCTGGTGGATGTTGATTATCACCTCGGTGATGTCCTTCTTTGCCAGCGGCATTTTCTTTCGCGGCTTTACTGTCTTTGTGCCGGCCATCCGGGACTCGCTGAACATCAGCCAGGCCCAGACCAACCTGATATTCTCCCTGGCCCGGGCCGAGGGAGGGCTGGAAGGCCCCTTTGCCGGTTGGCTTATTGACCGCTTCGGCAACCGCAAGCTGCTGATACCCTCCCTGCTGCTGTCGGTGCTGGGTTACTTTGTCCTCTCCCAGTTTGTCAGTGGGTTCTGGAGCTTTACCCTGGTTTACCTGTTGATGGTGTCCCTGGGCAACAGCATCGCCTTTCAGCACGCGATGTTTGCCGGAATCAACCAGTGGTTCCGCCGTCGCCGCTCCCTGGCCATATCCATATTGGCGGCGGTGGCCTCCCTGGGTGGCCTGTTTATAGTCCCATCTATGAACGGAGTAATCGAAAAGTGGGGCTGGGAGATGGCTTCCCTGACTGCCGGATTCGCCTACCTGATGGTCCTGCTGCCGCTTTCCTTCTTCTTCCGCAACCGCCCGGAGGATATGGGGCTGCTTCCCGATGGGGACACCACCGCCTCTACCGCCGCTGGCCGGGGCGCCGCTGGCCGCCGGCGGGTGCTGCGGGACTACACGGTACGGGAGGCGCTGCATACCAGGGCTTACTGGCTGCTGATGCTGGGGGCCGGCCTGCGGATGATTGCCACCCTGGGCATCCTGGTCAGCATCGTGCCGATTCTGGAGGACAAAGGAGTCAGCCGTCAAATGGCGGCCAACCTGACCGGCCTGATGTTCGGCGTCAACTTCCTGTCCCGTCTGGTGCTGGGCTACTTTGGGGACCACTGGCCCAAGGGCCTCATCCTAGCCGGCACTCTGGCCGCTGAAGCCGTAGCCTTTGTATTCCTCTATTACGGTGACTGGAACGCCGGCGTCCTTGGCATAGCGTTGATACTGGTCTTCATTTCCTTGGAGGGCTTTGGCGACGGGGCGGGCATTATCGTCTGGGCGGCGCTAGGCGACTTCTTTGGCCGTGACCGGTTCGCCACCCTGCGCGGCTACATCACCTTCTCGCATAGCTGGGCACTGGTGGCCTCGCCGGTTTACGTCGGATGGGTATTTGACTACTTTGGCAACTACAACTGGGCCATCGGTCCAGCGGCGGTCTGCGCCGGAATTGCCAGCCTTTGCTTCCTGCTGGTCAAACGACCGCCGCAACTAACCCGCGCCGCCGATGCCGGCGCCCCGGCGCCCCCGGTACAGGCGAGGGATTAGTCCGGCGATTGTTTCTCTGTCTTTTGCCCGCAACAATCCTGGGTGTGGTTGCCCCAAGTCCTTTGCTCATCTCGGATAGCCTTACCGCCGTCCAATGGTATATCATAAAGCTACCTAGACTGGCACGCTGAGAGGAGGCACTATGGCTACTATTCTGGAAGAATATGTTGCGAAACATCCGGGGTCGGCCCAGCGTTATGCTGAGGCCACCCAGATTTTCCCCGGCGGCGTGACCCACGACAACCGTTACGCCCAGCCCTTTCCCCTGTACCTGACCCACGGCTCCGGCCCGCGCAAGTGGGACGTGGACGGCAACGAGTACATCGACTACGTTTCGGGGCATGGCGCTCTGCTGCTGGGCCATTCCCATCCCGCCGTTGTTGCCGCCGTTGCCGAGCAGGTGGCCCGGGGCACCCATCTGGGGGCCTGCACCGACGAAGAGTTGCGCTGGGCGCGGGCGATCCAAGCCTTGATGCCCTCCGTTGAAAAGGTGCGGTTCCATAGTTCCGGCACCGAGGCTACCCTGATGGCGATGCGGCTGGCCCGGGCCTATACCGGCAAGAACAAGGTCATTAAGTTGCAAGACCATTTCCACGGCTGGCATGACTACGCCATGGCCGGTTCCGACCGCCCGGCTCCCGGCGTACCGGCGGAAAGCTGGGGCAGCATGGTTATCGTCCCTTCCGGCGACCTGAAGGCGGTGGAGGATGCGCTGAACCGGGATTCGGACATCGCCGCGCTGATTTTGGAACCTACCGGCGCCCACTACGGTCAGCTGCCTTTTGACGTGCCCAACTACCTCAAGGGCCTGCGGGAACTGACCGCAAGGTACGGGGTCGTCCTGATTTTCGATGAGGTAGTTACCGGCTTCCGTGCCTCGCCCGGTGGAGCGCAGGTGCTGTACGACGTGGCGCCAGACTTGACTGCCATGGCCAAGATTGTGGCCGGGGCGCTCCCCGGCGGAGCGGTCGGCGGCAAGGCGGAAATCGTGGATATGATTGCCCACCGGGGCGACCCGGAGTGGGACAACCGGCACCGGGTTTACCACCCCGGCACCTTTAACGGCAATCCCCTGTCCGCCGTGGCCGGCGCCGTCTGTCTGGAAATGATTGCCAGCCAGCCGATTAACCAACAGGCCGACGCGATGGCCGGCCGGCTCAAGCGGGGCCTCAACGACGTGCTGGGCAAGATGGAAGTTGCCGGCCACGCGCATGGCATTGCCTCGATGATTCACCTGGTGCTGGCCGACTGTGATTGCGACCGGGAAATCTGCCTGATGCCCCACCGTGAAATCAAGGAGGCCATCGGGTCGCCGGCGGTGACCGCCCTCAAGCGCAGTATGCAGAACAACGGCGTGGACATTATGGGCCGGGACTCCTTCCTGGTCTCCGCCACCCACTCCGAGGCGGACATAGACTTAACCCTGGCCGCGGTGGAAAAGTCCTTGGGGGAAGTTAGAGCGGAGGGGCTGGTGTAGGGGCAGGCGAGATTTCTTAAGGACCTGCCATAGTTGCAATGAAAGAGGAAAGATGACCGAGACTCAGAAGTGGCCCATACTGCACATCCTAGTCGGAGTACCCATAATTCTGGCTATCTCCGCCGTCGTAGGCGCCGCAATGGAAGGGTCGAGCATCGGGAAGGTAGCTCTCCTGTCGGGCGCGACAATGGCAACACCCGTGGCAATGGCTTATACTTTTCTGGTAACCTTGGTGGAAAGGAGTTACTATATGGCGTTCTGGGCTAGAGAAAAAATCAGGCAAGAAATGAGAGCGGCTAGAGCCGCGGCCGCGGCGGAAGGCTTGGCGGAAGGCTTGGCGGAAGGCGAAGTCAAGAATTACCGGAAATGGCAGGCTTGGTACGAGCGGATGCAAGCCGCAGAACGGGAAGGCCGTCCCTTCGATGAGCCGCCCCCTTCTCCGCCAGAAAACCGGAACGGCAGTTAGAGCCGGCAGTCGAAAGGAGTTACTTATGGTGTTTTGGGCCAGGGAGAGGACCAAAAAGATAATAAACCGAGCCGTAGCAGAAAAGGTAGCCCAGCATAATCAAGAATGGTGTGCCTGGTACGGACGGATGCAAGTCGCCCGTTGGGAAGGCCGGCCCTTTGACGAGCCGCCCCCATCCCCGCCGGAAAACCGGGAGGGGGGTGACTTTATGGTAATTGAGGTTAAAGATAAGAATAACCAAAGGCTAAACCAGATCATAGCAGAAAGCAAAGCCCGAGGTGAGGCCAAAGGCAGAACTAAAGGCCAAGCCCAGCGCGACCGGGAATGGCGCGCCTGGTACGAACTCCAGCAGAGGTCATTCCGGGAAGGCTGGCTCTTTAACGAGCCGTCCCCAATCCCACCGGAAAACGGGAACAGCAGTTAGTTACGTGCCGGGGGAAACTCAGTCTATTCGACCGATGATTGCTGAACCCGGTTCCGCCCTCCCATAATTCACATCGTGAGCCGCAATCTGCTCTGCCGCAAACCGGGTGGCTTCGTACAGGTCAACCAGCTCCCCGATGGTGTTGACGTACAACAATCCGCTATCGGCGTTATGCCGGCGGACTTCTTCCAACGTCCGCCGGTTTCCTTTGATGCCGTTGCAGGTGCGATGCAGCAACGCCAGATTGTAAAGCTCGTCGTCGCCCTGTACTCCTTCCGCCGCCTTACGCGCCCGGATGTGGTCAACTTCCAGCAGAGTTTCATCCAGGCTGCCATTGGGACGGCGCGGTTCGTAGCCACAACCCCAGCATTTAGCGCCAAATCGGTTTATCAGGAGTTTCTTGGCATCCTCTTTCGATATGCGCCCTGACCAACTGGCGGTTTGGACGCTCCGGTCCCGGCCCCGCTGCCGGGCCTGTTGCAGGTGATAGTACGGTTCCGGGTCAACGTCATCCCGTTTGGGCAATTCCTTGGGGCCAATGATTTGGCTCTCGGTGAACTGTTGCCGAGTTTGCAGCGTCTTGTCTTTCACTACCGATGCCAAGGCTTTGATGGTGGCGTCTGTCGTGCCTTCCAGTTGGTAGCCGTTGAGATAGAACCGCCGTTTCAGCATCGTAGCGCTGCGATAGGCCATATCGCAGGCTATCCATTGCCGGCTGGTGTTTTCGGCAGCTACGGCGGTGGTAGCGCACCCGGCAAATATGTCCAGCACCACGTCGCCCGGGTTGGAACTGGCTTGGATAATGTCTTGGTAGAGGGCCAGCGGCTTTTGAGTGGCGTAACCAGTGAATTCTTCTCCAGATGCGCTGTAGTTCGTGAATCCTGTCGGTTGCAGTATCAAGTCTTGAGGCGGGTTGCCTTGGTCGGCAATGGCATAACGCTTCAGTCCCGGCCACTTGCCGGTCGACGGGTGATGAATTAGCCCGGCAGCATCCAGGGCATCCAATCGTTCCTGAATGTCTTCAATGCCTCGATAATCCGGGATAAAATTGTGTTCAATATATTCGGCGTATTTGCCGGTTTTGGGAACTGACCAAACCCTACCCATACCATAAACATCGTAATTTCGCCATGGCTGAGTGCTTGGGCTGCCCCTTTGAGAACTGTGTTTCGGTCCGGTCAGGTCTGCGGAGCGATAGCGTCCCTGCCCATCTTGTGATGGGTATGATTTAGCAAGTTCCCCGTCGGTTTTAGGAGTGTGAATCGCATCCCCATTCCAACAGGCGTTATCAGACTTAACGTAAAACAGCAAGTAATCCTTAATGCGGCCATACCTGCCGGCATCATTGTGCGAGGTAGCTCTACGCCACGTTATCTCATTACGGAAATTATCCGTGCCAAATATGGCGTCCATAGTCATCCGTAAGTAGCTGTTGGCGTGGTCATCGCAATGGACGTAGATGCTGCCGGTGGGCTTCAATACCCGCCGGCACTCAATCAACCGCACCGCCATAAAGCAGATATAGGCCGCTTCGTTCTCTTTAGCACAGGCTTCAACAGCCTGTATGACCGCGTGGACGTTGGGATAATCATCCTCAATCTGGGATTTCCAGGAAGGGTGAATGTCGGTATCCCAACTCCAGACATCCTTTACCCGGGTTTCCCCGATACCCTCGTTGTGGGCGGCGTCGTGTCGTTTTGCCAGAGCTGTTTCTTCCGCGTACTCGGCCTTGCTGATGGGAGGCCGGGGCCTGCCGGTAAAAGTTTCGTTGGCCGCAAAGGGCGGGTCTATGGCAATCAGGTCGATACACTCATTGTTCAAGGAACGCAGGAAGGTAAGATTGTCCATAATCGCCAGGGTGCGGTTTGCCACGTTCAGTCGGGTCATTGTTCAACTCTCTGCCTGCTTTTCTTGGCGCAGCCGGCCTTTGGCTTTGAGCGGTCAGTGTTGCAGAATATAGCCGTTTTCGCTGTGCCTGGTCAAGCTGTTTGTGTCAGTGTTGTTTATTGGATTTGTATCAGGACAGACTTAACCCAAATTATATCCCAAATCCCTCCCCCGTTCTGTTAAAATCTTCCTAACATGAATCCGGGAGGTGCCAGAATGCCATCTTTTTGGGAAAAGGTTCAGGTAGATGGGCAGGACATGGATTTGTACGCCAGCGTTCCCAGCGGCTCCGGCCCCTTTGCCGCTATTGTCGTCAGCCAGCATGGGGGCGGCGTGGACCGGTTTATCCAGACCATTTGCGACCGCTTTGCCGAGGCCGGCTATGCGGCGGTGGCCCCCAACTTGTACCACCGAACCCCGGATGAGGTACTGAATGGAGACCCGCGGCCTGCGCCCTGGGATGTGCTGAGCGACCCGGACATTGTGGCCGACATCAATGCCACGGTAGATTTTCTGCGGAACCATCCGGCCATTGACGGAGAGCATATAGGGATCACCGGGTTCTGCATGGGCGGACGGGTGGCTTGGCTGGGCGCGGCTACCAACCCCCACATCAAGGCCCTGGCCCCCTACTACGGCGGCAACCTGATGGTTACCTGGGGAGCAGGAACTGAGCCACCCTTCGATCTGGCCGCCGGTATCAACTGCCCGATACTGTTCCACTTCGGGGAGGTTGACCAGAATCCCTCGCAGGACGATATGCGCAAGTTTGATGCCGAGTTGACTCGGCTGGGCAAGCCCCACCAGTTTTATACCTACCCCGGCGCCAACCACGCTTTTATGGACTTCACCTCTGGCCGGTATTACAAGGAAGCGTCGGATGCTTCCTGGCCGCGCACCCTGGAGTTCTTTGCGGCTAATTTGGGCGGTTCGACAAGCTCACCATGATCGGGTTGAGCAATCCCATACTCTCGGCCCCTCTCCTCCAGGGAAAGGGGTGATACATACAATTAAAGGAGTAAATCAATGGCTAGAGTATCGCTGGACCTGGATAACAAGAATGACCTGGCGGTCTTGGGCGCTAACGCTTGGCGACGCGGGATGGGCATGGTGCCCGGCGAGCCGAACCAGGGCTTGGTGGCGGAAATGCGCGGCGTTCCGGCCCGGCTGCCGGACTATGACGATTCCGGTTGGGAGCAGCCGGAAAGCATTCAAGAGCGGCTTTCGGTAGGCTTCACCTTTGCCTGGTACCGGCTGGCCTTTACGATGCCCGAGAGCGTTAAAGGGCAGCCGGTGGCCGGTAACCGGGTCTATTTCGAGTGCAACGTGGACAACTACGGCGAGGTATTTGTGGATGGCGCCATCAACCGGGACATCGGCGTGATTACCGGCAACAACTCTCCCAAGCGGGTGTTGGTGGAAGACCCGGGGACTCCCGGCGGCCAACATCTTATCGCGGTCCTGGTTGCCAACGCTCCCCTGGGCGACCCGGTGGGTTCGATATTTTTCCGGCACGCTACCTTGGCTTTTGAAGAGGGCGCGCCCCGGTAACTATTGACAACCATTAAGCTGTCACTGGGTTCAGGCGGGAGCAAATAAGGGAGATAGCTATGACAAGCAAGTCATTTGCCGGAAAGGTTAACGCCCCGGAGTTTCCCCAGGGGTTGGAGTGGGTCAATACCGACCGGCCTCTGACCTTGGCAGAGTTGCGCGGAAAGATTGTGCTGCTGGATTTCTGGACCTACTGTTGAATTAACTGTATGCACATCTTTCCGCAGTTGCGGAAACTGGAACGGAAATACGCTAGCGAGTTGATGGTTATCGGCATCCACTCAGCCAAGTTCCCTAACGAAAAGGAAAAGGAGAACCTCTACAAGGCGGTCAAGCGGTACGAACTGGAACATCCGGTAGTCAATGATGCCGAGTTCCAGGTCTGGCAAGAGTATGCCTGCCGGGCCTGGCCTACCCTGATGTTTATTGACCCGGAAGGTAGGGTTATCGGCAAGCACGAGGGCGAGCTTTCCTACGAGGAGTTTGACCGCCTGATGAGCCGGATGGTGGAGGAGTTTGACGGCCAGGGTCTGCTGAATCGTAACACGATTGCCTACGCGACTCAGCAAGAGCCGGAGACTCCCCTGTCTTTCCCCGGCAAGGTGTTGGCCGACGCGGAAGGCGACCGGCTGTTTATCTCCGACTCCAACCACAACCGGATTGTAGTTACTTCCCTGGACGGAGCGGTACGACAGGTTATTGGCTCCGGCGCCGAGGGCCTGGAGGACGGGGACTTTGCCTCGGCCAGATTGAACCATCCCCAGGGCATGGCCCTGGTTGGAGAGACGCTTTACGTCGCGGATACCGAAAGCCACGCCATTCGTCAGGTTGACCTGGCTCAAGGGACGGTGACTACCATCGCCGGAAACGGCAACCAGGGCAATCGGCGCAGCGGCTCCGGGCCGGCCCTCAGCACCGAGCTGAACTCGCCCTGGGATTTGGTACACCACGAGGGTCGTCTGTATATCGCTATGGCGGGTTGCCACCAACTTTGGATGATGGACCTGGTTGACGATACGGTTGGGCCTTACGCCGGTTCCGGCGGCGAGTCCATTACCGACGGCGAGCTTGCCAATGCGACTCTGGCCCAGCCCAGCGGTATCACTACCGACGGAAACCGTCTCTACTTTGCCGACAGTGAGACCAGTGCCATTAGGTCGGCGGAATTGGACCCCAACGGCAAAGTCCGGACTATCATTGGCCTGGGCCTGTTCGAGTTTGGGGACCGGGATGGAGAGGCGCACCACGTGCGGTTGCAGCACCCGCTGGGGATAGTCCATCGGGACGGCGCGTTGTATATCGCCGACACCTACAACCACAAAATCAAGGAGATAATGCCAGTTGCCCGCAGTTCCAAGACTTTGCTGGGCACTGGCGCCTCCGGCCACCGCGACGGGCCGAGCCTGGAGGCGAGCTTCTCCGAGCCCAGCGGTCTGAGTATCGCCAACGGCAAGCTCTACATCGCCGACACCAACAACCACCTGATACGGGTTGCTGACCTGGATACGATGGAAGTAAGCACGCTGGAGTTGACTTGGTTACAGGCGGCGGGAGGCTAGATAAGGCGGTTGATGTCCCTGGAGCCGTGAGTGACCCGCACTATCTCTACTCCCTGCTCCAGTGGCTGATAAATTATGACGTAAGGTCTTACCGCCAAGCTGCGCAGATTTGGCCCCAAATCTGGGCGTTCATGGCCGATATACGGATTGTCGGCCAATGTCAAGAACCCTTCCCTCAATCGCCTTATAGTCCTAGCGGCTGAGGCTAGGCTATATTCAGAAATGAACTCGTAAATATCTCGGATGTCCCGTTCTGCCCGGTCTGCGACTAATGGATAGTTCACGCTGTTGCGTTATCCTTGTCCTTGCTGGAGACCTCGGACCGTTCCAGCAATTCGTCGAACAATTCCTTAGCCGATAGGGATGATGGGCCACTGTCTATGCTTTCCTGAATCATTTGGCGCAGGTACTCGGTAGGGAAGTTTTCGTCTTCCCATTCTGCCAGTTCGTCGAGCAAGAATATAGCTTGGCAGATGGCTTGTGTGGCGGATTCGTAACGACCCGACTCTATGTGGCGGTTGAGTATTTCTTCTACCTGATATGGCAGGTTAATTTCCATAGCTACACCCTCCGTGGTTCCGCCTAATACTCGCCCATACCGCGGTTGATGACGAAGATGCGGTCGTGCTGGGCCAGGTCTTTTTCTACTGAGGTCTCGGCTTCCGGGAATAACTGGCGGGCCAGTTCCTCTACGGCGGGCACCTGCTCCGGGTCTAGCTCCAGCAGGATTATCCCGTGTTCCTTGAGCTTGTCCGGGGCTTGGGCCAGCAGGCGGCGTATCAGGTCAAGACCGTCAGGGCCGCCATCCAGGGCCTGCTGCGGTTCCCAGCGAATTTCCGGCTGCAAGGTGGGGATTCGGTCAGTGGGGATATAGGGCAGGTTGGCTAGAATCAGGTCAACCGGCTCGGGCGCCGGTTCCAGCAGATCGCCCTTGCCCAGGGTTACCCGGTCGGCCACGTTGTGGGCGCGAATGTTATAGGCGGCCACGTCCAGCACGGCGTCGGCGTTGTCCATTGCGTAAATATGAGCGGCGGGCAAGTGCAGGGCCAGGTTAATAGCAATGGCTCCGGTGCCGGTGCCTACGTCGGCCACCACCAACTGCGGCGTTTCCATACCCATCAGCGCCATAAACAAGGCGTGCTCCACCATACATTCCGTTTCCGGGCGGGGAATCAGCACGTCGGGGTTGACCAGCAAGTTTATGCCGTAGAACTCTTTATACTGGAGGATGTAGGCCAGCGGTTCCCGCTTCAGGCGGCGTTCCATAATCGCGGCCAAAGCCTGTTCCTGTTGAGGAGAAACCTCGGTTTCCTGCTGGGAAAAGAGGTCGTGACGCTGCATCCGCATCACGTTCATCAACATCACCTCGGCCTCCAGGCGGGCGTCGGGGATGTGACACGCCTCCAGGGTGCGGTGGGTCTGCTGAACGGCTTCGCGAAGAAGGGGCATATTATCGCACAGAAGGCGGCCCGGTCTAGGCCGTAACCTCTTCCAACAGCTTCCCTTGTTCCCAGGCAATCAGGCCGTCGACTATTTCGGCCAACCCCACTCCGTCCATTATGTGAGGGATGCCGTGGAAACTGGCCGAAATCCGGTGGTCGGTAATCCGGTCCTGGGGGTAATTGTAGGTGCGGATTTTCTCGGAGCGTTCCGCCGTGCCGACCTGGGAGCGGCGGTTCTGAGAAATCTCGGCGTCGTGCCGTTCCTGCTCAGCCTCGAAGAGCCTGGCCCGCAGCATCGCCATAGCCTTCTGCTTGTTCTTGTATTGGGAACGCTCATCCTGGCAGACCACCACCACCCCGGTAGGTTCGTGGACGATGCGGACGGCGGTTGCGACCTTGTTTACGTTCTGACCGCCGTGGCCGCCGGCGTGGAAAATGTCAATCCGCATCTCGTCGGGGATGAGTTTGACCTCTACCTCGTCGGCCTGGGGCAGGACGGCAACGGTAGCGGTAGAGGTATGGATGCGGCCTTGCGCCTCGGTTTCGGGGACGCGCTGTACCCGGTGGACGCCCCGCTCGTACTTGAGCCGGCTGAAAGCTCCCTTACCCTGGATTTCGATAACTATCTTGTTGTAGCCGCCCAAGTCGGAAGGATTGGAGTCCATAATATCTACCTTCCAGTTTTGCAGTTGGGCGTAGCGGGTATAGAGGCGGCACAGGTCGGCAGCGAAAAGGCTTGCTTCCTGGCCCCCGGTCCCGGATCGAACCTCGACTATAACATCCCGGTCATCGTTGGGGTCCCGAGGCAACAGGGCCAGGCGGAGAGATTGGGCCTGCTGCTCCAGTTTGTCCTCGGTTATTTCCAATTCTTCCCGGGCCATCTGGACTATTTCCGGGTCTCCCCCTTCGGACACCAAGGCTTTCAGGTCGGCCTGTTCCCGGAGCAAAGCTTGACGTTGATGGGCAATGTCCACCAAGTCTTCCAGCCCGGCCCTTTCCTTGGCCAATGCCTGGATTTGCTCGAAATCGGCGGCGACTTCAGGGCGCCCCATAGCCTCTTCAATTTCCTGGTTGCGGCGGACGATGGAATCCAGTTTGTCAAATATGGAACTCATTACCGTCTCTGTTGGATTGAATTGAGGGAACAGATAATTGCTGGAACCCGTAAGTTCTTTTCTCCAGTTTATACCAATCGGGACGGCTCAACAAGGTATTGTCGCCGATTGCATAGAATTGTCTCTTAACCGGATAATGCGCCGTTGCCCTCACTCCAGGCCCGTCGCTCATAGTGAGAGGATGGTTCGACAGGCTACCGCAAGCGGACTGTTCCCTCTTCCGTTGGGAGCAGTTCAAGCCGCCGGCTTGGTTCCCTGGTGGATCGCCACGGCGCCGAAGCCCAGCTTCCGATAGCTTACTTCTACCAACCCAATGTCCCGGAACAGGCCAGCCAACCGGTCGGCTTGCAGGAAATAGTCAACCGACTGGGGCAGGTAGGTGTAGGCGGCGCCGTCGCCGGCAACTACTTGACCGATTATAGGCACCAAGCGGTGAAAATAGAGGCGAAACAGGCTGCTTTTGATTCCGCGGCGCATTGGGGTTAGCTCCAGGGTGGTTACCCGTCCTCCGGGGCGCACTACCCGCGCCATTTCCGAAAGGGCGGCGGGCAGGTCGGGCATATTGCGGAGGCTGAAACCGGCGGTGGCGCAGGCAAAGCTGGCGTCGGGGAAGGGTAGAGCCAGGGCGTCCCCCACCATGAAATTGACCATACCGGGGCTTTCGCTGCCGTTGCCCCGGATTTTGCTGCTGTTCTTGCGCTGGCCCTGGGCAATCATTTCCGGCAACAGGTCAACTCCGATGGCCCGGTCAATCCCAGGCTGGCGGGAGAGGGCAAAAGCCAGGTCTCCGGTGCCGGTGGCGATGTCGAGGGCTGGACCGGCGAGTCCTTGGGTGGTAAGGCGAGCGGTGTGGCGCTTCCAGCGGTGGTGCATCCCCCCGGTCATCAGGGAGTTCATCAGGTCGTAGCGGCCGGCGATTCGGGCGAACAGGTCAGCCACGTAAGTCTGTTTGGCGTCTCCCTGGAGGTTTGCCATCGGATTCAGGCTTGCATCATCCGCATGGGCTGGAGGGTGCGGTTAAAGGGGTTGAGAATGAGTCCCAGGATTTCCAGGGTTACGACGCCCAGCAGAGCTGAATCTCCTTCTTCGCCCAGGATGACCGGGCTGTGAGCCTGGCCTTGAGGCAGAATCAGGTAGCATTCCGACACGCCCCGCTCCACCGTAGCGCCGTCCGCCAGTACAAAGGTCAGGTGCCGGGTGGAACGTAACTCTAAAGACTCCCATACATCCTTGGGCAGCAATGTGTATTTGGCGCCGCTGTCCACTAGAAACCGCACCTCCTTTTCTTGTCCCCCGGCTCCCCGGGCGATACCGTCCACGTAAGTTAATCCCATTTCTATCCTTCCGATTTCGTTAAGACCATTCTACTCCGGCAGTGCCTGTTCCCGATACTGCAAGTCCGGGGGCAGTTCTTCTTCCACCCCCAAGGCTACCAGCGCCCGTTGCGCCACGAAGCGGGCAATGTCGTCAACTCCTTGGGGTTTGAGGTAAAAGGCCGGGTCCGGGGGCATTATTATCGCTCCGGCCCGGCTCAGCGACAACATATTTTCCAGGTGGGTGGCGTGCAGCGGAGTTTCCCGGGGCACCAGCACCAGCTTGCGCCGCTCCTTCAAGCATACGTCGGCGGCGCGCAGCAGCAGGTTGTTGGCCAGGCCGTGGGCTATGGCGGCGATGCTGTTCATACTGCACGGGACGATGACCATGCCGCCGGTGGTGTAGGTGCCGCTGGCTATGGAGGCGCGCAAGTCGCCCAGCCGGTAGTAGGTGAAATGAGGATGCTCCCGCCACTCGGACAGGGTTTCCTCAAAGGGGATGTCCAACTCCTCCTGCCAGACCAAACGGGCGGCGTTGGTGCAGACGACGATGGTAGGCACATCCCGCAGCAGCAGTTCGTCCACCGTGGCGCGGGCCAGGACTGACCCGCTGGCCCCGGAAATACCGACCACTATTGGTTTAATCGGCGGTTTGACCGGGGGCGGTTTGACTGGAGACTTTACCGGCGGGATTGTCATACTACACGACCAAAGAGAGGATGGTGAAGGCCAGCAGTTGCACCGAAATATACCCGTTGACCCGGAAAAATACGACGTCCACCTTGGACAAGTCGCCGGGGTGTACCTGTCTATTTTCGTATATCAGGAGGAGGACGGCAATGGCCCAGCCGATGTAGTAGGGCCAGGCCAGGCCCAGCAGGATACCCAGGGCCAGCAGGGCGACGGCGGCCAGCAAGTGCATAGTCCGGGCCAACCAGAGGGCCTCCGCGATGCCGATTCGGCTAGGGACGGAACGGGTGCCATATTCCAGGTCAAACTGGTAATCGGTGCAGGCGTAGATAATGTCGAAACCGCCGGCCCACATAGCCACTACAAAGCTGATGAGCAGCGGCTCGAAGGAAAGTTGGCCGGTGACACCAATCCAGGCCGCCGTAGGGGCAATGGCCAAGGCCCAGCCCAGGAAGAAGTTGCAAAGCCAGGTGAAATACTTGGCGTAGGAGTAAAAGACCACGTAGGCGGCAGCGAAGGGAGACAGGAACAGGGCCAGGCCATTGAGCCGGGCGGCGGCGTAGAAGAGGATAAGCAGTCCCAGGACGGCCATGGCGGCTACTTCCCAAGACTTGAGCGAGCCGCTGGGCAGGTGACGGTTGATCGTACGGGGGTTGGCCGCGTCCTCTTTAGCGTGCATCAGCCGGTTGGCGGCCATTCCCAGGGTGCGCGCCCCGAACATCGCCACGGTAATCCAGATAAAGGTGTGCCAGCCGGGCCAGCCGTGGCCGTTTACCGCGTTGGAAGCCAATACCATTGAGATATAGGCAAAGGGGAGGGCAAAGAGGGATTCCCAGATGCGGATGGAACTGAGATAAAGGGAGACCTTGCCGATGACGGCCATCGCCCCGCTCCGGTGAATACCGATGTCCTGCATAATGCTGACGACATTATATCAGGTTGTGACATTTTCCAATTGACTTTTGAGAGACCCTTCATTAGTCTTCTTTTCGGAGGACGTAAGAAATGCTGAGCAACAGAACACCCCAAGATGCTCTCGCCGTGATATTCAATGAGTCGCAATCTGCTTTTGTTAAAGGGGATGCGGGCGCAGTAATGGATTTGTTTCCTGACAATAGCATTGATACTGTGATTACTTCTCCTCCTTACTGGGGGCTAAGAGAGTATTCTGAATCTGATAGCCAGGCTGCGATAGGTTTGGAAGATAGTTTTGAGGAATACTTGTTGAAGATAGCCAATGTATTTTCTAAGGTAAAGGACGTGCTAACTCCTGGAGGTTCGCTATGGCTCAATGTCGGAGATAAATACCACAATAAACAGTTGATGGGAATGCCTTGGCGTATTGCTATAAGGTTGCAAGAGCAAGGCTGGATACTTCGGAACGAGGTTATTTGGAACCAGAGTAAAGGAAGTACAAGTGGCAAGGACCGTCTGCGGATGAATAGAGAAAGCATCTTTCATTTTGTTAAGCAAGCTAAATACTTTTACGGTTGGCAGGATATTCTCGTAGAACCGACCAAAAAGCCGTCCATTAAGGATGGTAAGGTCATTTCAGCCACCGGAGTGTCCGGGAAAAAGTACCGTCAGCAAATCTTGGAATCAAAATGTTTGAATAGAACGGAAAGAGAAAATGCAATCCGAGCTTTAGATAACACATTGGAAGCTATTAAGAATGGCGAGTTAGTAGATTTTCGAATGACTATTCGGGGGCAACAGCGTGTTCTGCATGGCAATAGTGCAAAGTTAAGCGGTCGGGCTAAAGAGCTTGCGGAAAAAGGGTTCTATATCATCAAAAGCAAGTCGGAAGGATATATGCCCAACGATATATGGAATATCGTTCCGGAGGATGAATGGCGAACCGACTCACATTGTGCGGTATTTCCCGTCGAGCTGCTGGATTTGCCCATAAAGGCCACTTGCCCGGCCGGGGGAGTAATCCTGGACCCATTTGTTGGCACGGGCAGTACGGTTATCGCCGGCTTGATGTATGGCCGTCGGGCCATCGGTATTGATATTAGCTCTGAATATCTTGATGTCGCCGAAACCCGGTTGCGAGATATTCAGACGAAACTAGGCAGTGTCGTCAAAATAATTTAGTCCAGATGACCATTGCACGGATTTGGCAGATAGCCAGGAAGGACGTGGCGTTCTTGGCATAGCGGGTTGCTACTCCCCGCCATTGTTTGAAATCCAGGACCGCGTTTTCCACCAGATGGCGCAGCTTATACAGGTAATGGTCGTAAGCCCGGGGTTCCTTGCGGTTGCTCTTTGGCGGTATCACCGGCTCCATTCCCTGGGCCAGGGCCTCGGCTACTATGGCGTCGGTGTCGTAAGCTCGGTCGGCCAACAGGTATTGCGCCGCTATGTCGGCAATCAGGTTAGAGGCCTGGGTACAGTCGGCAACCGTACCCTCGGTCAGGCTCAAGCGCACCGGCATACCATGGGCGTCCACCGCCAGATGCAGTTTGCTGTTCAGCCCCCTTTTGTGCGTCCCACGGCTTGATTGCCCCCAACCGCTCCGGTCCCATGAGGATGCAGCTTGATATGGGTGGAGTCGATCATCAACCATTCCAAGTCGGGACCCAAGTCCGGGTCATCGATTACTTGGTCCAGCAAGTCGGCCCAGATGCCCCGGTCTCGCCAGCGACAGAAGCGGCGATGGGTGTTCTTCCAGTCCCCATAGTCCGGTGGCAGGTCCCGCCAGGGCGCCCCAGTACGCAAGTTCCAAAATACCGCGTCCAGAAACAGGCGGTTGTCCCGGGCGGGCCGCCCCCTTTTGCCGGCTCTCCCAGGCAGATGGGGCTGCAAACGGTCCCAAACCTGGTCCGTAATGTCGTGCCGTCGATGCGCTGGCGTCATACCTCCACCCCCCACTCTCATCCCTTTTTCACCAATTTACCACCTTTACCCTATTTTGACGACACCCCCTAGGTCAGGTTCAGCCGGCGTCTGATGTTGTCGAAGAACCTTTCCAAGGTGATATACTCATCTGACGCACTGCCGGACAGTATTTTTCGCACTCCCTCAAGATCACTTCCAAATAATTTTGTCAGGCACAAACTCCCACCTTCTCCCTGTATCTTCCCAATTCATGCGCTAAAACTGAATTGAATCCTTTGCGGTTGCAGGTTCATGCAAGCCTGTAATGTTGTACGACCCTGCCTTCAGATATTCCATACCGACATCTTGCATAACGAAGACTATTCGCTTGTTCCAGGACTCGACTACCATCCCCTTCTTGTACACTTGCTGCATCATGGTCTTAGCGAATTCGTTTGCCCAATTTATGCCGTAATTATAGGTCTGCTTTGGAAAACTTCCTGCTTTTCTGGAAGTCCAAGACTGCTTCCCAAGGTGTTCCAGTTGTCCCTGCTGCTTGAAACTCCACGCAGACGAAATCCTCAATTTCTGTAGGGGTGTCGTACTTTAATTTAGCAAGGACGTAATCTATTGACCCTGCATCCCTATAGATACTTCAGGTATCCATTGGGTAAACGAATCCGTATCGGCTGGGAAATAATGGTTGGAGATCTGGTCGAACACTCCTTTTGTAACAAATCGATAGGGACAAATCACAACCGGCTTATAATTCTCAAAGAATTGAGCCTTGTACCCTACCGAGCAAACTCCCACTTTGATATGTGGTTCGCTCTTGCGGGGTTTCTTGCACTCAGACTCCAAGAATGGGCAGTGCTGGATTTCTTGGTGGTTCCTCGCGATATTTCTGTTGTCGGTATATGTGTGGCCGAAATATTCAACTGGATGGCGTGTGAACTTTGGTTCTGACATATTTCCCCTATAGCCCATACTCGGCCCACTTTCGATCCACCAGGGCCTTGATATCCGGGGTCATTTCTATGTCCGGCGGCCAACCTCGGGTGTAGCCTTCCTCCGGGCCTTTGCGGGTGGCGTCTATACCCACCTTGCCGCCGAACTTGGGGGTTGGGGAGCCAACTTCCAAGTCATCCAGGGGGCCTTCCACCACCACCAGGTCTTGGCTGGGGTTGATGTTGTTGGCGACCCGCCAGGCCACCTCGGAGGGGTTCTGCACGTCAACGAAATGGTCAACAACTATAATCGTCTTGGTCAGGTTCATCAGGCCCATACCCCACAAGCCGTACATCACTTTGCGGGCCTGGCCGGGGTATTCCTTTTTGATGGACACAATTACCAGGTTGTGAAACACTCCCTCGGCGGGCATATTCATATCCACCACTTCCGGCATAATCATCTTGATTACCGGCATAAATATGCGCTCGGTCACCTTGCCCATCCAGTAATCTTCCATGGGAGGGCGGCCTACAACAGTTGCGGGGTAGATGGGGTCTTTTCTGTGGGTGACGGTGGTGACGTGGAATACCGGGTAATCGTCGGGCATGGAGTAGTAGCCGGTGTGGTCGCCGAAAGGCCCCTCGCTGCGCTGCTCGTCGGTGAAAACGTGGCCCTCCAGGACGATTTCGGCTTGAGCCGGAACCAGCAAGTCCACGGTCTTGGCCTTGACCAGTTCCACGCCCTCCTCCCGGATAAAGCCGGCTACGGCCATCTCGTCCATATCCGGTGGCAGGGGGGCCGAGCCGGTCCACATAGTAGTTGGGTCGGCGCCGATAGCAACGGCGACCTCCAGCCGGTTGTCCTTCCGCTCCTGGCTGACCCGGTAGTGGTGCGCCCCAACCTTGTGGGTCTGCCAGTGCATCCCGGTGGTGCGGGCGTCGTAAACCTGCATCCGGTACATCCCGTAGTTCTGGGTGCCGGTGGTGGGGTCTTTGGTTATGACCAGCGGGAGGGTAATGTAGCGGCCTCCGTCCATGGGCCAGCACTTGAGGATGGGGAACTTGAGCAAGTCCACTTCGTCCCCGTGCAGGACTATCTCCTGGCAGGGGGCGCGGTTGACTGTCTTGGGCTGGAACCCGCCGATTTGAATAAGTTGGCCGAGGGTGCGCAGCTTGTTAATCAACCCGGAGGGAGGCCCCTGGGTCAATTGCAGCATTCCCTGGAGCCGCTCCACCAGGTCGTCCAGCCTTTCCACCCCCAAGGCCCAGGCCATTCGCTGGTCGGAGCAGAACATATTTATCAGCACCGGGGCGTCGTAGCCGGTGACGTTCTCAAAGAGAAGCGCCGGGCCACCCTGCTTGACCATCCGGTCGGCAATTTCGGTGATTTCCAGTTCGCAACTGACCGGGGTGGTTATGCGGCGCAATTGGCCCCGCTGTTCCAGAAAAGTAATGAACCCACGGAGGTCTTTGAAATTCATTGCAGTGTCCTGAGTGGGATAGCAAGGCAGAATTGGGTGGGAGTGTTTGTGCCTGGTCAGCCATTAGGCAAAGGAGGTGAATGCCAACCGGCACCATTGTACCGGCGGCTTAGGGACACTGCAACCGGGTTTGGTCAGACCAACTCAGCTTGAACTGAAAGCAGGAATGACCTGCAAGCAAAGAGAAGGAGGGCAAGCAAGTAGTAACCCCTGGGGGAAGCGAGGCCGACGTGGTCATCGGCCTCACCGACTTGCTGGCAGAAATGGCTAGAATTGGGACATGGTGTTGCGGTTCCGGCTGAAGCAGTCGCTGCAATAGACCGGCCGGTCACCACGCGGGCGGAAGGGAACGGTCGCTTCCGCGCCGCACTCGGCGCATTCAATCTGGAACATTTCCCGTGGCCCGGAAGAGAAGCCGCCCCGCTGCTCGGCCCGCCGGGATGACCGACAGGACTGGCACCGCTTGGGGTCATTGACAAACCCCCGGGAGTTGAAGAACTCTTGCTCCCCAGCCGTAAATATAAACTCACCGCCGCAGTCCACGCATACCAATGTTTTGTCGGATAGTGCCACTGGTTGGCCTCCTTAGGGTTGGTTTTGTTGGCTTAGTAGGTCAACCAGCGCCGGAGGTAGAGACTCCGGTTGAGAAGAAGAGGAATGCCTTGGGTAACCTAACTTTCACCGTACGAAAACAATATATACCCGGTAAATCCCAAATGCAAGCTAATGGAGATGAAATAAAGAAATTCACCATTTCAAGTAGAAAATATCGGAATAAATTACGGAATACTACGATAAATTAGCTGTTAATGCCAGTAAAAGATTTGTAGCTGTTCGGTTACGTCAAAGGGGAGTGGGCAAATATCCGGGAACACCGCCGAAAACCGTGGTTTTGTTAGCCAATCAAGGAAAATTGGCTGGTTCGTGGATAGCAGAGCAGGGCCTCTTAACTGTCATCCGCCTCCCAGCGTCATTATGGTCAGGGCAATCGCGCTTTAATCAACAGTGGCCTCGCCAACGGTCATGCTGCGCTCTATGCCATTCTGGGCCTGCTCTCTATGTCATTCTGAGCGGAGCGAAGAATCCAGAATCTTTCGGAGCAAGGGTTGTCCAGTATCCGGAAAGGGTCCACCCGGAAGGATTATAGATTCTTCCTCCGCTCCGCTACGTCGGAATGACATCATGGGAAATTATGACGCGATTGTCCTGCATTTATGGTACTCGGTTCAACTATCGCTGGACGGGTAGGTTACAATAGGGAACCCTACCGCTCTTTGGGGTGAAGGGGAAATTGTAGGAAGTGTAACTTTGCGGTTTAATCCCGGCGTTAATGTTCCGGTTTTCTCGGTGCTGCAAAACCGGGACTTTCGGGCCATTTGGTACGTGGGCAGTCTGCGGGAAATCTCCCGACGGATGGAACTGCTGGTACTCAGTTGGCTCATCCTTCAGGCTACCCAATCGCCCTTTCAGTTGGGCCTGGTGCTGGTGTTCAACAACCTGCCCCGTCCGGCCCTGTCCCTGTTCACCGGCTTCATTGCGGACCGGTTTAACCGCTGGCGTATCCTGTTTCTGTCTCAGCTAATCAATACCGCGGTTTCATTTACTCTCCTGCTGCTGATTCTGACCGACTCCATAGCGGCGTGGCACGTCTTTGTGGCCGTGTTTCTGGAAGGAGCCACCAAATCCCTGGAAGACCCCTCCCGCCGGACTGCTATCCTGGACATAGTTGGAGAACGCCGGTTGGTCAATGCCTTGTCCCTGGACACGATAAGCAACACGTCGGGCAAGATGATTGGCCCGCTGCTGGGCGGCGTAATGATCGACGCTTCAGGGCGGTTTCTTGCTCCTTTCCCGGGGGGTATGTCGCCGGAAAGCGCCGGGTTCGTCGGGGCCTGTGGCCTGGTCGTTTTCATCCATCTTATAGACTTGGGGGTTATGACCCGGGTGAGGATACCCACTAAGGAACGGCCAAGCCGGATTGTGCCGGTGTGGCGCAGTTTGGGCGACAGCATCCGCTACGCGTTGCGTACTCCCCTGCTTTGGGGAATGCTGTACGTCACGATAGTGATGAATGCCCTGGCTTTCCCGATGCAGCAGTTCATCCCGGACATTGGCGCCAACAACCTGGGCGTCGGGGCAACCTTGGTGGGCCTGCTGGTGGCGGCGGAAGGAATCGGCCAACTGCTCTGCGCCGGCGCGATAGCCCTGACCCGCAACCTGGAGCGTCACGGATTGGTCTTTCTGGTCGGTTCCACCGTGGTGCTGGTGATTGCCATTTTGTTCGTCTGGTCACCCTGGTATATGCTGGCCTTTGCCCTGCTAATCCTGGGCGGCGCCGGCCAAGCGGGGTTTGGGACGATGCAAAGCACAATCACCATGTTGTCCGCGCCCCCGGAAATGCGGGGCCGAATGGTAGGTTTGATGAGCGTGTGTATCGGGTTGGGTACGCCTCTGGGCGCGCTGGAAATCGGAATTATGGCGGTGCTGTTCAGCACTTCCTGGGCCATATCAGTCAATGCCTTTGCCGGACTGCTGCTGTTGCTGCCGGTCTTGTTCCTCACCCCGCTGGTCTGGGGGCGAACCCGCCGCCTCGCCGCTGCTACCGAGCCGGGTTAGGCTGGTGGAGTAATGGGTTAAGTGAGCCGGGTGGCTTGTCCGATGGTGGCGCAGGGGGTATATTCGGTTGGCTGCGGTGGAGTGAGGAGCGGGCGGACTATTCGAACATAAGGAGCTACTTATGACCAAGGTACTGGTGATTCAAGGGGCGGGAATGAATATGCGGGGCAAGGTCCAGTTGGAGATATTTGGCCCGCTGACCCTGGAGGAAATAAACGAACAGGTCAAGGGCTATGCCGAGGGCCTGGGCCTGGACGTGGAGTTTGTCCACTCCAACGTAGAGGGCGAGGTAGCCAACGCCCTGTACGCCGGCCACGACGGGGATGTGGACGCGGCGGTGATTAACCCGGCGGGCTATACCAGCCTTAACGGAGTGCTGCGGGCGGCCATCGCCCAGGTACGCTTCCCGGTCATTGAAGTACACGCCTCCAACCCCACGTCCCGGGGCGCCGTGTCCGCCGTGCAGCCGGTATGCAAGGGTTCGGTGTATGGTTTCGGCGTTTACGGTTATTACCTGGCCTTGGAGGGAGTTAAGGGTTTGGTTGGCGGATAGAAAACTACCACAAGAGTCTTTTGTCAGGGCGCCCCCTCGACAAGCTCAGGGTGAGCGTTAGTCCTGCCGGTTGCCGGATAACCCCGCTTTGCAGGAGCGGCAACCTCCCACGAGGGCAGACCCATGGGTCTGCCCCTACTGGGTGCGGTAGCGGTTCTGTAGGGACGCGCTTGAGTGTGCGCCCTGGGTGGGGTGGTGGATTCCGGCCGGCCAGGGAACAACGATTACCGGGTATTACCCACAGCGCAGGCAGCGCGGTTCGCTGAAAACGGTGTCGTGGACTTCCGGGTTGGTAATGAGGTAGTCCATGATAATCCGCATTGCTTTGTCGGCGTCGGGGAGGTTGTATTTCTCTTTGGCCGATTCCACAAAGGCCATCTGGTCCGGGTTCAGAGCGATTTCGTAGGTCTCTTTGTCTCCTGCCATTGGAGTGTCTCCTTTGCGGTTGGGATTTTGGTTGGTTGGACAGTATAGCGGCTTAACTTGGTAGAGTGAGGATAGCGGATTACTGCCCAGCCTTCAACCGGCCTGGGCTGGCCTTTGCCCCCGGCCCCTCTGGCATGGGGAGATAAGTATTTTCCCGCTCGGCAGTGTAAAGGGCTGATTAGTCAAAGAAGGTGCAGCCGTGGCGGTTTAGGGTTACCGTGATTTCGATGCGCCAGCGGTAGGCGGCATCCATTGGCTGGAGTTCAAACTGGACGGTTCGCAGGCTGCTTGCCAAGTTGTCGGGATGGTGGATTCGGCTGCTTGCGCCCGTTGGTACAAAGCAACGTCTTCGCCGGCCCGGTCCTGGTCTCGCACCAGCGCCCAGCGTGTCCACTGCCAGTTAGAGTGAATGTAGATATAAGCGGTGTCCAACTCGCGCTGGCGCACCTGCTTTTGCAGGGCGGCGACGCTATCCTGCAACTCCCGATTGTCCCGCTCCAGCCGGTCCAACCGTTCTGCCAATTCAGCCAAACTTTTGGTCAAGGCACGTCTCCTGAATTGTGGAGCT
This sequence comes from Dehalococcoidia bacterium, assembly GCA_965197655.1. Lineage (GTDB taxonomy): Bacteria > Chloroflexota > Dehalococcoidia > Lucifugimonadales > UBA3495 > CATQHB01. The sequence goes on from OZ240220.1 coordinate 456,160, forward strand.
TGTCTGAAGCAAGCTAATCTGACTGCGCTGCTGCCGGAGAACTATCGTTACTATTCGATAGTGTGGAGTCGTCCGTCGAAAGTGCGTAGGTAGAGCCGGCCGTCGGCAAAGGCTATGGGCTGGTTGATGGGAGACCCCAGAGACAATTCCCAAATGGACTGCCCGGTGGACCCGTCCAGGGCGTAAACGTGCCCGGTCTGGGTGGCGATATAGACCCGGCCGCCGACTACAATGGGCGAGGCATAGATTCCGCCCTGGCCCTGGAATCGCCACAACTCCTCGCCAGTCAAAGGATGAACGGCGTACAACCGACCTTGCAGGTCGCCGGCGTACAGTAAGTCATTGGTGACTGCCGGGGCGGCGACGATGCTGGAATCAGCTCCGTCCGGGGAGAAGCGCCAGCGTCCGCCCTGCTGGCGTGCTGGCCTGGGGACGCCGGGCACTTTCCAGAGCCAGAGTTGGGCCCACACCTGCTTGAACTGGTACTGGCCGGGTATTTCCTTTTCGGTGGCGTCAATGGCGTAAAGCCGGCCGCCGGCGGCAAAGTAAACCAGGTCATTAGCTATCACCGCCCCGGCGTGGGCCGACTTGGGGGTACGGAACACCAGCCGGTTCTGCCCGGTGCGGGCGTTGAGCAGGTGCACCCTGCCGTTGCGGTCGGCGACGGCCAGCACTCCGTCCCGGATGGCCGCAGGCGAGCCGATGGGTGCGGTGGCCTCGTAGTTCCAGATAGGTTCTCCGTTGGCGGCGTCCAGGGCATAGACATTATTGTCCCAAGAACCGAAATAGACGATGCCCTGATTTACCACTGGGGCGGAGGTGATAAAGTCCCCGACCTTGAACTCGCGGACAGTCTCGCCGGTTGCTGCATCCAGGGTCAAGAAGCGGTGGTCCAGCAATCCGATAAAGAGCAAGTCGCCGGCGGCGGCCAGGGAACTTTGTACCGGCCCGGTGGTGGGTTGCTCCCACAGGGTAGCGCCGGTAGAGGCGTCCACGGCGGCTATCTTGAAATGCCCACCGACGTAAACCCGCCCGTCGGAGACAATCGGCCCGGAACGGGTTGAGGGGCCGATAGGAACGCTCCACAAGACCTGCCCGGCCGGCTGCTGCGGAGAATCAACTCCCTGGATTACCTTGGTTTGGGCGATGTCGCCGCCGGCCATAGACCACTGGCCAGAGGCGGAAGTGGAGGATAGTTCGGTAGTGGGACGATTGAACAGGAGAATACCGACATCGGGCAGGAAAGGATAGTTAAGCCAGAGGACAAAAACAAAGGCCAGCAATACGACGCCGGCGGTAATCAGCCGGCGCAGGGTGAACAAGCGGTGGTCACGCCCGGTCTGCGACCAACGGGGTATCCGCGAAAAGGACCGGTTGCAGGCAGTGCAACGACCCAAACCGATAGTCTGGTTATTTCCGCACCAGGGACAGGTCAGCGTGTTAGCGGTACCGGAAGGAGGACCTTCCGCGGCCAGTTCGTCTATATTTTGGCGGCCTATCCTCAGGCTGCGCCATAAAGGAACGATTCTCAGGGACTCACCCCCACAAGTATAAATGGGGCAACGGGGACCGGTGTGCAGGCCATGCAAGTGGCCGGCTCGGCGTCGCTAACGGAGAACGCGACCGGGGTAAAAACGGGCGTAATGTGCCAGACCTTACTGACGGTTGAACGCTGGATAAAAATGGTACCCCGGATGGGCTTCGATCCCATGATCTCCACCTTGAAAGGGTGGCGTCCTAACCTGGCTAGACGACCGGGGCACACTTGAGCATTGTACTACAAATGCCGCAAATGCGCTACCGGGTATAGGTGAGTACCAGGGCAATCGCATTATGGGAATGCCCGCCGAGTCCGGTTGGCTGTCAGGAGTCGGTGCGGACAAAAATTCAATCTTCCCCGCCATTTCCGCCCATTTCCGCCCATTTTCAGGTTTCTACCGAGTAGGGGCGGCTTGTGGTGAGCTTAAAAGTCCTGCTCGTGGTGAGTCGGTCGAACCACCGGGGCAATCCTTAGATCAGCTCAGAATGACGGGCAAGGTCCTGCCAGCACTTTGCAATCGTCCTGGGTTATTTGCCAGGGAATAGGAACATAACCCGGTGGTCTGCCGGGTTCGTTTCCGGGTTATTGGGTTGTTTCGCCCGCCCGGGGTTGCCGAGGGTGGGGTTGGCGTCGAGGTTCCTGCCTACGCAGGAACGACGCTTACCCTGCTCCCGGCTTTCCTGGGCGGGTTGTTCGGGCCTGGCCCAGGGCGCTGGCGGCAGTGGCTGACCCGCCAAAGGCGCCCTGGGCCCAGGCCCGATTGCCTTTACCAATTGCTCAGGTTGCCCTGGCTAGGGCGCCACTTCGAAGTGGGGCTTTCAGCGCCAAGAGTTACCTCTACGCTGCGATGATACACACCCACAAGGCGCTGGGTGTGGAGCGGGTTCCCCGCGTCCGGGGACAAGCGCGCTACAGGTCGGCTGTACAGAGTTCCTGTATGATTCAGGTTAGAGGGGTGTTTTACGGGCTGTCAATAGAGTAGAAGGGGGCAATCCAGGGCTATCGCATTTGGATTTGTCAGCAGAGAACAACCTTTCAGCTAAAGGTGGGCGGGTTTTCAATGTTAAAGACCGGCCCCTACGGTATGGCAAGAGGCAAGACATAGATAGCAAGGTAACCGCCAATTTTTCTAATGCGATAGTACTAGGTGAAGAATCGAGTTCATTAAGTTGTCATTCTGAGGAGCGGAGCGACGAAGAATCTTAACGGTGGGGGGTTAGCCTGTCTCCGGTGCTCAAGGTCGTTTCCTGGGAAGAGTTGGGATTCTTCGCTGCGCTCAGAATGACAATAGAGAGTGGACGGAGGGCAAGGAAAATACTCCTGATGGGGATTTTCTCTCGTTAGAGGTTTTCTCAGCACCACGTAATTCGTTGAGGAGTTCGCCGTTCGAGCCGGGAATCCTATTCCACTTCCGGGTAGGTGTGGGGTGTTTGGGTGGTGATACGGCGCCGCTTGGTGGTTTTTGGCGGGCTGGGCCGGGACTTGCCGGGGGTCTTGGCTCCGGTTTGGGCGGTTTGGGCGGTCTTGGCAACGGGGATCGGTTCCTTTTGGGCTGGGGTTTCCATAAACTGGCCGCGGGACGGGCAGCCGTGAGCAACGATGCACTCCGCACAGCGGGGCCGCTGGGCCTTGCAGACCTGCCGGCCGTGGTTGATGAAGGCTACGTGGAAGGGATAGACCTGCTCCGGTTCGACCGCCGCCTCCAGCAGGTCGTGGGCCTTGTCCGCCGAAACCTTGGGGCCAATCAGTCCCAGCCGCTGGGAGACCCGGTAGATGTGGGTGTCGATAGCCATTGCCGGCATCCCCAGGGAAAAGCTGAGGATGATGCCCGCCGACTTGGGGCCGATGCCGGGCAGTTGCCGCAGCCAGGCTTTGGCTTCGGCCAGGGGCATTTCCCGCAGGAAGGACAGGTCAAGGGAGCCGTTCAGTTCCAACACCCGGGTCAGCACTTCCTTGATGCGGGGCGCTTTAACCCTGGCTAGTCCGCCAACGCTGATCGCGGCTTCAATGGCTTCAACCGGCCCCGCGGCCACTGCGTCCAGCGTCCCGAACCGCTGCATCAGGCTGCGAAAGGCCCGCTCCGAGTTGGTGTCGGAGGTGTGCTGGGACAGGATGGTGAAGGTGAGTTCGTGGATGGGGTCGAGGCGCGGCTCCTCCGGGAAGGGGCCGTACTCCGCCGTCATCAGCCGGATGGCCTCTTCGACTTTGATGGAAGGGGCGATGGACGGCGGCGGTACTTTCTGGGAGCGTCGCCGTGGGGCGGGTTTCGTCCCTTTACCGCCGGTTGCTTTGGCTTTAGTTGCAGTTTCTTTTGTTGCCACTTGCTTGCTCAGTTTATGCAGGAATGGGACTGGCGCGCGAGGTGGTCAGTCCGGTCGATCAGTCCGGTTCGCCGGGGTTGCGCCCCTGTTCGGAGCGGAGGAATTGCTCTAGCTCCCGCACTACATCTGCCGGGTCGGGCATTTCGCTGCTGGTCACCGATTCATCGTAGCGGTCTTCCAGCTTTTTGACGTAGCTGGCTAACTGGTCGTCCTTGCCGATGGCCTGCACCACTTCCCCGTCGAACTTCTCGGCGGCGGACCGCAACTCGCCCAGGTTAACCGGCAAGTCCAGCAGCCGGGTGAGGGTTTGGGCCAGGGTGTAGCTGACCCGGTAGTTGGGCGCGGCCTGGAGATAGTGGGAGGTGTGGCCCCAGAGGGAGGCGTAGCCCATCCCCTGCTTGGTGCAGGTCTCCATTACGGCGGTGCTGATTCCCGTCGGCCCCTGGTAATTGGAGGTGCCAATGCTGGCCGAGTCCAGCGCCTGCTGCAACTCCGGCAGGGTGGAGGAGCCGGTGAGCCGGATTTCCCGGGTATGGGGAACGGCGTCCAGCAAGGCCCCCAGGTGGATAACCGTCTTGACCCCCAAGTCCAGGGCCAGGTTGGCGATAGTTTCGGAAAAGGTGCGCCATTTCAGGTTAGGCTCTGTCCCAACAAAGAAGAGGGCGCCTTTGGCGCTGCCGTTCTCCGGCGGAACCCAATAGGAGAACTCGTTGGCCGGCCAGCGCACCCGCCGCCGCCCATCGCGGGTACGGCTGGAGCGGGGGCGTTCCTGGGTAAAGTCGTAAAACTCTTCCGGGTCAATTTCGGCGAACTTGGTGGCCTCCAGCCGGCGCATCAGGTACTTGATGCTGGCAGTGGCGCTTTCGCCCGCGTCGGGCCAGCCGGCAAAGGCCATAATCAGATACTCGAACTGGGTTTCCGGTTTTTCGTGGAAGTTTATGTAGCTCATTGACCGGCCCTTTTGCAATTAAGAATTAGGAATTAAGAATTGGGCTTGATGGCGTTAGTGTAGCATTTACCGGGTCAGCCGTCATTCCCGATTGGGGGGATTTTTCAGAGAGATGGAGATTGGCAGAGGATTCAGACGGCGCGGCCGGACAAGATTCCCAGGTAGGCCGCCGCCAGCCCAATAGCCAGGTTGCCCAGAATGCTTACGCCGGCCCGGGCAATCTCCCCGGACTCCAGCAGGCGGATAGTATCGTAGCTGAGGGTGGAAAAGGTGGTGTAGCCGCCCAGCAGCCCGATGGCAACCAGCGTCCGCACCTCGGCGGGAATGTCGGTGCGCTGCAAGGCAAAGGTCAGGAAGAACCCTAGGGCAAAGGAGCCGGTGACGTTCACCGCAAAGGTGCCCATAACGGTTCCCGGCCCCAGGAAGTGAATCGCCAGCCGGCCGGCGCCGAAGCGGAGCACCGAGCCTGCCGCGCCGCCGGCCGCCACCAGCAGCCAAATCATGCTCGGCTCTCGCTGCAATTGCTGGCAGCGTTCACGGTTGGCCTACCCATCGACAACGACGCCTGATCCGGTATGCACCGGCGCCGCCAAGTTGCTGACCCGGTTAATGGGCCACAAAGCATTCCAGAAGCTCTTATACGACGGCGACCAAACCGGGACGATGGCTTCAACGTCGGCTATTTTCATCAAGATCCCCCGGTTCAGTTATGGATTACCCGGCGCGCCACGGCGATATGCCCATGGTGGCCATTCGCAGGGTGTAAACGGAGGTTCGGGCGGTGAAGAACATCGTCCGGTTGTCGGGGCCGCCCCAGGCGCAGTTGGCCGGGATTTCCGGCAGGCGGATTATGCCCAGATGCTGGCCGTCCGGGTCAAAGACCCAGCAACCGCCGGGGCCGGTGCAATAAACCCGGCCTTCCGAATCCACCTTCATTCCGTCGGGTACGCCGTCCGGTTCGTCGGAGGACATATCGGCAAAGTCACGTTTGCCGGTTACCGAGCCGTCCGGCTGCACGTCGTAGGCCGCGATATACATCCGGTCGCGGGTATTTGTCACGTAAAGGATGCTCTCGTCTGGGGAAAACGCCAGGCCGTTGGGGTACTCAATATCAGTAACCACGGCGGTAACTATGCCGTCGGGGGCGATGCGGTGGACGCCGCTGAAGTCAATCTCCCGTTCTGCCGGGTCAACGCGTCCGCCCGGGTTGGTGAAGTAAATGCCGCCGTCTGAGTGGCACACCACGTCGTTGGGGCGGTTCAAGCGTTTGCCCTCCCAGCGGTCGGCCAGAGTGACGATTGTCCCGTCATGATCGCGGCGGCTCATTTGCCGGCCGTCGCCCTCGCACATAATCAGCCGTCCCTGCAAATCAAAGGTCAGCCCGTTGGAGCCGTTGCTCGGCTCCCGGAAAATCTCCGGCTCTCGGCCGGGGTTGAGACGGAATATGGCGCCAGGCTCTCGACGCACGTCAACGAACAGCCAGTAGCCGTCGGGGTGCCACAGTGGGCCTTCAGTAAATACGAACCCGGTAGCCAGACATTCCGCTGGGGAAGATTCCACGATTTGGTCCAGACTATCCGCCATGATGCCCTCCGCTAGCTGAATAAATGCTTTTTTGGTGGAGTATTGATGTTGTGTGCCGGTAGAGAATCAGCTGGGTTATCTTGCGTTAGGCAGGTGCGACAAGTATTGAGTCACGTAGTCCATCCCCGCCAAATCGCTGAAAGCAGCCATTAACTGCTGGGTTACCGGGCCGGGGACGGTTCCATCGCCGACGGTGGCGCCGTTGACCTTGGAGACAGGGCAGATGCACAGGCTGGTGGAGGTTAGGAAAGCCTCGTCGGCGGTGTAGGCGTCGAACAGGTCCAGGTCTTTTTCCGCCACCGGCAGGTCCAGGCCGGCGGCGAGGTCGAGGACTACGCCGCGGGTGATGCCTTCCAGGACGAATCGGCCCTGGGGCGTGGCAACCTCGCCATCCTTGACCAGGAAGATGTTGCTGCCCTTGCCCTCGGTCAGGTTGCCCTCCTCGTCCAGCAGTACCGCCCAGGCGTTGGGGTCGGTGTCCTGTACCTCCAGTTCGCCCATAATCAAGTTCAAGTAGTTGTGGGTCTTGGCGCGGGGGCTGAGGAAGCGGGGCGGCACCCGGGGTACGGAAGGAGTGGCAACGCTGATGCCGTCTCGGTACAGGGAAGCGCGGCGGGCGAAAGGGATGGCGTGGGTTTCAATCAGGACGGTGGGACGTATTTCCGCGCCGGCTTCCGAGGATTCCACACCCCGGCTGATGCGCTGCATTACCCACAAGTCCTGGTTGGGCGGCAGCAGCGGGTAGTTGTGGTTAACCACTTCCAGCGACCACCGCTCCATTTCTGCCGGGCCGATCCCCGGGTCAATCCGCAGGTAGCGCAAGGAGTTGTAGAGGCGGGCAACGTGCTCGCGCAGCTTGAAGGTCTGGCCGTTGAAGGTGCGGGTGGCGTCGAAAACAGCGTCGCCGTAGATGAAACCCCGGTCGCGGATGGATATGCCGACGTCTTTTTCCGGCTTCAGTTCGCCGTTGAAATAGACGATATTTTCGGGGTCGGGCATGGTCCTGCCTCCTGTTGCCGGGCTTGGAGATAGCTTAATCTCTGCCTCTCTGTGGTTAATTCAACACAGAGAGGCAGAGATTGGGAGATTCGCAGAGGTATTGTCCGACTTATTCTGCGCCCAGGTCTTTGGCGGTCTGGCCGATAACCTGGTCAATGGCGGCGACCAACTGCTCAATCTCGCCGGGGGTGACGCACAGGGGCGGCATAATGTTCATCACGTCGCCGCCGCGCAGCAGGATGCCGTTGCTGGCAAAGCCCTGGGTCAGGCGCGGGCCGAGGTCGGCGTCGGCGGGGAAGTACTCTTTGGTCTGCCGGTCTTTGACCAGCTCCATCCCGCACATCAAGCCCAGGCCCCGGACGTTGCCGATTATGGAGTGCTTCTCCTTCAACTCTTCCAGGCCGTCCAGCAGGTAGCGGCCCATAGTGGCCGAGTTTTCGACCATCCCTTCCCGCTCCATAATCTCGATGTTCTTAAGGGATGCGGCGGCGGCTACCGGGTGGCCGCCAAAGGTGATTACGTGACGGAAGGCCGCCTTTGGCCCGCCGACAAAGGCGTCGGCGATGGGCTTGCGGAGGATAGCGCCGCCCATGGGGATATAACCGCTGGTGATGCCCTTGGCTACCGTCATCATGTCCGGGGTGATGTCCCAATGCTCGCAGGCGAACATCTTGCCGGTGCGACCAAAGCCGGTAATCACCTCGTCGGCGATGAGCAGGCAGCCGTACTTGTCGCACAATTCCCGCAGCAGGGGCCAGTAATTATCCGGCGGAACCACGGCGCCCATGGGGCTGGAAACCGGCTCAGCGATAACCGCCGCTATGGTTTCCGGCCCCTGGAAGCGGATGATGTTCTCAATGGCGTCAACGCACCGCTGGGCGCATTCCTCCGGGGTGCTGCTGCCGAACTCGCAGCGGTAAAAATTGGGCTGGGGAGCGTGAAAGGACCCGGGCATCAAGGGTTCGTAATCGGCCTTGGGATAGAGGAAGTTGCCGCCCAGGGCCAGGGCGCCAAAGGTAGCGCCGTGGTAGGAGTCCTTGCGGCTGATGAACTTGATGCGCTCGGGTTCCCCGATGCGCTTGAAGTAGGCGCGGGCTAGTTTCAGGGCCGTTTCCACCGACTCGGAGCCGCCGCTGGTAAAGAAGGAGCGGGACAGGTCGCCGGGGGTGATGGAGGCGATTTTCTCGGAGAGGCGGACGGCGGCCTCGGTAGTGGTGCCCATGGGCATATAGGTAATTTTGAGCATTTGCGCGTAGGCGGCGTCGGCGATTTCGGTCTGGCCGTAGCCCACGTTCTTCAGCCACAGGCCGGACATAGCGTCAATGTAGGTGTTGCCCAGGGCGTCAGTAACCTGACAACCCTTGCCCTCGACGAAAATCTGCGGCTCGCCCTTTTCCGCCATATCGCTGGGTTCCCGCAGATAGACCCAGAGGTTTTCCAGGGCGGTGCGCTGCAATTCCTGAACGCTGCTTTCATTATGGGTAGTCATAATACCCTCCGACTTTTGATTCAATAGAAAAATGAGTGTCAAAGTAATTTTGCGGTCAGTTTACCACCGGGCAGGGGCAACTACAAACGAAGACTGCGCCTCCGTTAGAGTCCGTTAGAGAACGCAGCCGAGGCGCATGAAGAGACGGGGATTGGATTAGAGATTCCTCAAGGGTTCTGCTAATTGCCGTCCCTCTGGGAAGGAACATTCACTCCCCCAACGCTGTGGATGACGGGTGGGTTAGCCTCCCCCCGTTGTTTTGCCAGCACGGCGTCCACAAGGGGTTTGAGCAGGAACTCTGCCGATTCCACGGTAATTCCCACGACATTGTTATCGTGGTCGTAGAAGACCACCACACCTTTCGCGATTTCTTCCCCTTCCGCCCGCCTAGCGCCGGTTTCCAGTACCAGAGTTTGTGTGTCCGGGTAGTATTCAGTCAGCAATTCCGGCAGAGGCTCTAACTCTATATGTTCTACAATGTGCTTCTCCACGGTCTTCCTCCGAACCTTCTTTCCAGCCTCCTATCCTGGTAGGCTGATTGAAGTTCCATGCTGTTAAGTATCCCGACAAATACCAGCTTAATCCACTGCCGGCACTCCGGGACACGTCCGACTATTATCGTAACATACTCCCCTTGCGGGTTTATTTCGTTCCATTCCTGGTAGGGATTCTCCAGGACAGAAATCACCCACTCCGGATGCACATCTCTGTGCCGGTTCCCGATTCTATCTCCGTGGAGTGTCTTTGGCAAAGCCTCATACGCTTGCCGCAACCGCAGCCGCTCTTGGGGAGAGATTTCGGGTGGTTGTTCCATCTACTTATTTGTCCGTGACTTGAGGCACATAGTCTTGAGTTAGTTTATCACCAGAGGCTGCTTACTCCAAACTACTCCTCCGCTCTCTGTGTTAAACTAACGACCAATATACAGGAACGCGGGAAGCTTCTAACAATTGAGGAATGGCTATGGCTACCACCACGGCACCGCAGCGAATACGAGGAAGGGAGCGGGCGGAACTGGCCGAGGAACTGCGGAAACGGGTTTCCGGCGAGGTGCGCTTCGACCCCTTTTCCCGCGTCCTTTACAGCACCGACGCCAGCATTTACCAGATGGAGCCGGTGGGCGTGGTCATCCCCCGCAGCGTGGAGGACGTGCTGGCGGTGATTGAAATAGCGCGGGACAACCGGGTGCCGGTGCTACCCCGAGCTGGCGGCACCGGGCTGGCCGGCCAGTCGGTTAACCACGCTATTGTTATGGACTTCAGCAAGTACCTGAACCAGGTGGTTGAAGTTAACCAGGAAGAACAGTGGGTGCGGGTGCAGCCCGGCATTGTCCTGGACCAGCTTAACCGCTACCTGGCTCCCTACAACCTGCAATACGCCCCCGACCCGACCACTTCCAACCGGGCCTGTGTCGGCGGCGGCATCGGCAACAACACCTGCGGCGCCCACTCGGTCATTTACGGGAAGACCCTGGACCACATTAAGGAAGTGGACGTGGTGCTGTCCGATGCGGCCCAGGCCCATTTTCAGAGCCTGGAGCCTCACGAGTTGGAGGCCAAGCTGAACGGCGAAGGGCTGGAGTCGGACATTTACCGGGGTGTCTTGCAGATTGCCCGGGAGAACCTGGCCGAAATCGAGGCCCGCTACCCGAAAATTATGCGCCGGGTCAGCGGCTACAACCTGGACTCTTTCCTGGGAGAGGAGCCGGTCAACTTGGCGAAGATGGTAGTTGGCTCCGAGGGTACACTGTGCGTGGTTACCGAGGCCAAGGTCAACCTGGTTCCCCGGCCAACGATGACCTCCCTGTCCGTGCTGCACTTTGCCGACATTTTCGAGGCGAGCGAGGCCACCAAAGAGGTGCTGAAGCACGGCCCGTCGTCGGTGGAAGTGCTGGACAAGATGGTGCTGGAACGCTCTCGGGAGTCTATGGGGCAGTCCCGCAACCTGGCCTTTGTCCAGGGCAACCCCGGAGCGATGCTGCTGGTGGAGTTCTACGGAGAATCGGAAGCGGAGCTAACCGCCAAGATGGAGCATCTGAGGGATGACATGGCCCACCGGCGGCTGGGCTACGCCTGCGTCAACCTGCTGGACCGGGCCGATCAGGATATGGTATGGAACGTGCGCAAGGGCGGCCTGGGGCTGCTGATGAGCATTCGCGGCGACGCCAAGCCGATACCCTTCGTGGAAGACCCGGCGGTGGACCCGGAAAACCTGGGCGAGTTCGTCCGCCGTTTTGATGAGGTAGTCCGCAACCACGACACCCAGGCCGGTTACTACGGCCACGCCAGCGTCGGTTGCCTGCACATCCGGCCTTTGATAAGTCTGAAGAGCGCCGACGGCATCGAAAAGATGCTTTCCATCGGCGAGGAAATCAGCGACCTGGTCAAGGAGTTCGGCGGCTCTATGAGTGGCGAACACGGCGACGGCATCGTCCGCGGCGTTTGGACTGAAAAAATGTTCGGCCCGGAAATCTACCAGGCCTTCCGTGACTTGAAGAGTACCTTCGACCCCCAGGGTATTATGAATCCAGGCAAGATTATTGACTGCCCCCCGATGCGAGAGAACCTGCGCTATGGCTCGGAGTACCAGGCGGAATCCCTGCCGGCGCACCTGGACTTTTCCCTAGATACCAACTATGCCGGGGCGGTGGAGATGTGCAACGGGATGGGCGCCTGCCGCAAGCTGACCGGCACTATGTGTCCTTCCTTCATGGCGACCCGGGAGGAGGAACATTCCACCCGAGGCCGAGCCAACTTGCTGCGGGCGGCGCTGTCGGGCACGCTGCCCCGGGGGACGGTCACCGACAAGCGGCTCTATGAAGCGATGGACTTGTGCCTAGAGTGCAAGGCTTGCAAGTCGGAGTGCGATTCAGGCGTGGATATGGCTAAACTCAAGTACGAGTTCCTGGACAACTACTACAAGACCAACAAGCGGCCGCTCCGCAATAAGCTGTTCGCTCACATCAACCGGCTCAACCGCCTGGGCAGCCGATTTGCGCCCCTTTCCAACTGGGGGGCGGGCAGTCCCATCGGTAAGTTCGTATCCAGCGTCCTGCTGGGAGTGCATCCCAACCGGCGGCTGCCCCGCTTTGCCTCCCAAACCCTGGCGCAATGGTTCAACTCCCGCCCGGCATCCAGTGCTGACCGGACGGTCAAAGGCACGGTGGCGCTGTTTAACGACACCTTTATGAACTACAACTACCCGGAGATTGGGAAAGCGGCGGTGGAATTGCTGGAGGCCGCCGGCTACCGGGTGCAACTGGCTAACGCCCAGTGCTGCGGTCGTCCGATGATTTCCAAGGGCCTGTTGGATGAGGCCGCGGCCCATGCCCGGTACAACGTGGACTTGCTGCACGCCTTTGCTGACCAGGGTGTGCCTATCATCGGTTGCGAACCGAGCTGCCTGCTCACCTTCCGGGATGAATACCCGGAGTTTTGCCGGGATGGCCTGGCCCATGCTAAAGCCCGTAAAGTAGCGGAGAACAGCTACTTGATTGATGAGTTCCTGGCGATGCTCCACGACAAAGGGGAGTTGGAGTTAGAGTTCTCCAACCGGTCCAAAAAGGTTCTGTTCCACGGCCACTGCCACCAGAAATCTTTGGTGGGAACCGCTCCGTCCCTGACCGCGCTGCGGCTGCCTCCCGGCTATGAAGTGGAACTGATTAACGCCGGCTGCTGCGGCATGGCTGGTTCCTTTGGCTTTGAGAAGGAGCATTACGACGTTTCTATGACCATCGGGGAGCAGACGCTGTTCCCGGCCATCCGGGACAAGGGTGCGGAATGGGAAGTGGCCGTGATGGGAGTATCCTGCCGCCAGCAGGTGGAACAAGGCACCGGACGGACGGCTCGCCATCTGGTTGAGGTGCTGCGGGACGCGGTGGTTTAATTCCCCTCACCCCCGGCCCCTCTCCCCAGGGAGAGGGGTGTACCCGGTCATACTGACCGCTAGGGGGCCGGTAATCGCCGGATGGTGTCGCCAAAGTTTCCGGCGGCCAGGCTCAGGTCGTAAATGTCAATGCGCCCGTCGCCGTTGGCGTCACCGAAAGGCAGGGTCAACTCTGGAATTGTGACTACCTCGCCCGGGTTTCCCCTAATATCTAGGACAAGGGTTGAAACATAGCCGGGCGCGTGGATGTAAATGTCGCCGCCCAAGGGCGCTTCTACCTGGAATGCCCCATTGGACTCAACGAAATATACTTCTTGGTCAACCTCCAGGAACCCGCCCAAACTGTTTTTCCTCCCTTGCAATTTTACGCGGCCCTTTACCTTCACTATTGGTATTCCCACTGTGTCAATGACTGGTTTCTTGGTATTTCCGGCCAGTGTGGCTTGAGCGGCGCCGATGAAAATATCGGTTAAAGGCTGGGACGTGGTTTGAATTGATGGATTTGCCAGGGACAGACCTTGGCCGAAAGTAGCTTGAGGCTGTGAAAAAGAGTCAGGGAAGGTAATCTCCATAGGGACGGGCGTGGGTTCGGGCGTGGGCGTAGGCGTAAATGTCGGCGTCGGTGTGGGAGTAGGAGTCGGCGTGGGTGTCGGCGTGGGTTCGGGTGTTGGTACTGCCGTAGGTTCCGGCGTAGGCACGGGCGTGGGTACTGCCGTAGGTTCCGGCGTGGGTTCTGGATTTGGATTCTTCCGTATCAGTACCCCATGTCCAGGCATTGTACCAGTGGTAAAAGCGTTGTTGTCTGGGTTTGTGTCAGTGTCTAATATGGCTGTGGCAGTAAGACTATGAGGTCTGGCATCAGGTGGAGGTTGGTCGTCCTCGTAAGAAGCCCCTGTTGTGTTCCAGTTAAAGCCGAAGGTATCGCTGGTGCTGGCCTCTAGGGTTTCGGTGCGTGTGCCTATCTCTTTATTGTCAGTGTCGTCCGTCAAGGTGAGGGTGAAAGTTACTGCCTCTGTGCCGTTATTCTCCACTGTGACGTTGATGGTGACTTTATCGCCCTCTGTTACCGCTGGCAACTGCCCGGCGGGCAAGTCGGGTACTATTTCCGTCACAGCCACGTCTATGGCGCCGTCCTGAGGCGTGGACTTGGGGGTGTTACCGGACGGGGAGGCGCTGCCGGCTATCACAACAGCCACCGGCAAAATTATCGCAGCCAGGGTTGCCGCCGTAATTGCTATGATGCGTTGCAAGTTGCCTGGCTCCTCCTTCGGGCGATGCAGGCGCCGGTCAGGGTGCGGAATATACCAGCATCAGCAGCGCGCCGGATGCACCCGCGTCACTTGCCAATTGGACCAGCCTAAAACTGTGGGCGGCGCTGGCTGAAAAGGTGTTCGCGTTGGTGGTGGCGTGGTAGAAACCCTTACCGCACTTTTGCGAAATCAGGTCGGCCTCGTCCAGGGTAAATGTGGCGCAAGGGGCATTTGCGTTCACATCTTGGGCAATCCACATAGTAGCTGACACTTCTGCTATGTCCAGGGATTCGGGAACGGCGAAAGATACTGGTGTCTCGCCCTGCTGTCTCCGCGCGACAGCCATCATTAGGAAACTGTCGGCGTCCCGGTACTTCCAGTGGTAATAACCCAAATCTGCGGCGGTTATTGCGGTGTCTTGCAGGGCCTCGGATATGACCACGTTAATGGCATCAAGCAGAGTATGGGTTAGGCTGTTGTCGGATGAAGGGTTGTCGTCGGATAGAACAGGGTTTTCCACATCCAACAGCCGGGCCTGCCAGATTTGGGATGAAGGGGCGTCTTTGGGAAGGTAGGCCACTACCCAGCCTTCGTCGTCATAATAGACGTTAACGGTGGATTTTATACCGTCTATGTTGAGGAGGGGCAGGCTCGCTACCGTGTAGTTAGCTCCCATAGCGGTCAGAACGGCGGGGCCAGCTTTTAAGGTTGTCGAACCTGATCCAACGGGTTTGAAGATGTAGTCGTCAATGGCCCCTTTGTTTAACCTGTCGTTCCCTGTGCCGCCCACCCGGTAGTAAGCGGAGAAGCCGGCGGCGTCGGCGGGGAAGGCTTGTCCCGACGTTTGCAGTGACTCCCGAGCCTCGGCGGTCAAGCCCAAGGTGATGCCGGGGAAGACGGATTGTTCCAGGGCAGGGGAACCATCCTCGAAATTGATGGCGAGTAAAGCGGCGAGGGCGACGATTAATACCAGACAGCAGGCAATGAACTTGGTCAAGGTGAACTTTAATGCCAATGTATTTTTGCCTCAAATGTTTCAAGTATCCCGTGCAAGTTTTGCGTAAGTTATGACGAAAACTGCGATTGGTCTAACACTATCCGGCAATCGTGTCAAACAAAAAGAGTCGTTGCCCGGTATATCTGGGCGCAACGAACGAAATGATGCTGAATCCGGGCCGGAGGTGCCAAGAGAGGGTTGCTTAGGGGATACCTAAAGGTATAGGCAAAGGTTAGTTGCCCGCCGACAAAAGACTAAGGTTCGGGGTCGGTCGAATCGAAGGGAAACTGTACTTCGGAAGGCAGTTTCCCTTCTTTAATGAGTTGTCTCGCCCACGCTTCCCATTCTTGATTGTTTTTAGCCATGCCCTCAGCCAACCCCGTGGCGCGGCCTGCGGCCCGGGCCTCCTCCAAGCGGCGCTTTTCTTCCTCGCGGCGGCGTTTGCGTTCTGCCAGGACTTCAGCCAGCTTTTCATAGCCGTGGAGCAATACAGTCATAATTAAGGTGCCTCCTAAAATCAGGATAAAGATTATTACAATCAGCCCGCCGCTGACATCCCCTAATTCAATGAGGAATTTTACAGCTTCTGGCGGAATTAATTGACGCAGCCACCAGTCTTCGGGGACCCAAAATTTGATAGACAAGATTGCCAGTGCAAGGCCCGCCGCTACACCAAAGGCAATCGTTACCCATAATTCTAATCTGTGCCAATTCATTATGTGATGGTCCTATTTTAACACAACGGCAGCGGTCTCACTTGACCGGTTAAAGGCTCTCACCGGGCAATCGCGTGTTAAAAAAGATGGTAAAAAGACCCTGGTGCTTGTTGGCCTCAGCATACTTCCTCTTTCCATTGTGGTTGGAGCAGGTAGAAGAGCTCCTGACTCTTGAGGGCGTTCTTAATGTCAGAGAAAAATCGGAAGAACAGAAGAAATCGGGGCAACCCTGCCCCGATTTCTTCGCAATACCGCTAAGTTCAGCGCAGGATAACCTACGCCACCGGAGGCCGCTTCTCCTGCCAGGGGCGGGCCTGCTCGAAGGCGGCGGAGGCGCGCAGGACTTTGGCCTCGGCGCCCCGGGGGCCGACCAGGTGCAGGCCGATGGGCATTCCGGCGCTGGTCGGGTCCTCCGAAAAGCCGCAGGGCACGCTGGCGGCGGTCTGCCCGGTCATGTTGATGGGGAAGGTGAAGGGCAGGTAGCCCCAAAAGGCATCCACCGACTTGCCGCCGATAACCGAGGGCCGCTGCTCGATGGGAAAAGCGGGAACCGCCATCGTCGGGGTCAGCAGCAGGTCGTAGTCATCAAAGAAAGTTTCCATCTGCCGCCGCAGTTGGTCCACCCGCAGCAGGGCGCGGGACAAGTCGGCTCCGGTCACCGTTGCTCCATGCTCAAAGGCGCGCAGCCCGTAATAGGTGAAATCGCCCCGGTGTTCCTCCAGCAGGTGGCCGTAGGAAGTATAGGAGGCGGTGGCGAATACGTCCCAAAAGGCCTGGAAGGGGTCTTCGATGACCAGGTTGGGAACTTCCACGGTCGCCCCCAATTCCTCGAAAAGCCGCGCCGCCGCCTCAGTCACCCGCACCACCTCCGGGTCCACCCCGGCGTAGCCTAAGTCGGGACTCCAGGCGATGCGCCAGCCGGTGACTCCGCCGTTCAGGTCGGCGGCGAAATCCGGCGGTGTTTCTCGCATGGACACCGGGTCGCGAGGGTCGGGGCCGGCCAGGACTTGCAGCAGCAGCGCCGTGTCCGCCACGGTTCGGGACATAGGGCCGGACTGGGAGAAATGATTGGCTGCCGGCAAGCCGTAGCCTCCATAGCGCGGCACCCGGCCCTGGGACGGCTTGATGCCGAACACCCCGCTGAAACTGGCCGGAATCCGAATGGAACCGCCGCCGTCGCTGCCGGTGGCCAGGGTGCAGAGGCCGGAAGCCAGGGCCGCCGCCGCCCCGCCGCTGGAACCGCCGGGCGTCCGTTCCAGGTCCCAGGGATTGCGGCAGGCATCGCCCAGTTTGTTCTCGGTAGTGCCGGACAGTCCGAACTCCGGGGTGTTGGTCTTGCCCAGGATAACGGCGCCGGCGGCCCGTACCCGTTCTACCACCACCGAGTCAAGCTCCGGCACCCGGTCCTGGAATAGGGCCGAACCCAGGGTGGTGCGCAGGTCTTTGGTCATTTCCAGGTCTTTGATGGATACGGGAATGCCGTGCAGCGGCCCCAGGTATTCCCCCCGCTGTGTGGCGGCGTCGGCGGCTTGAGCGGCGGCCAACGCCTGATCCGGGCAGAGGGTCAGGTAGGCGTTAAGTTTGGGATTGAAATCCTCAATCCGGCGGTAGAACAACTCGGTCAGTTCTACGCTGGAGACCTGTTTGGAATCAATAAGTCGGCGCAATTCGGTGGCCGGCGCAAATGCCATTTCCTGGTCCATTGTCTCTTCTCCTCAGTAAGAACGTCCGAAAATGCCTCAATTTTGGCAATAACCCGGTTTCTATGCTAATTGAAGTTACATAATCTCTGGTCTAAAATCCGGGTCATTATAGCAAAGTTAAGCGGAGTGTTAGCAGCCCTTTATTCCGGTTGGCCCGCCGTTTTGCCTGAAGGAGCATCTATTGACCAAGGTGGGTATTATCGCCAATCCGGCGGCCAGTAAGGATATCCGGCGTTTGGTAGCCCAGGGCCGGGTCATCCCCGATTGGGAAAAGGTAAACATCGTTCGCCGGGTGTTGCTGGGCCTTCAGGCGGCGGGGGTAGAACAGGTGGTGGCTATGCCCGACAGTTCGCACCTATGCGAGCGGGCGCGGGATGATCCCCAGCTTAACCTGGACTTGTCTCTGCTGGAGATGCCCACCTATTACACCGAGGGCGACACGGTACGAGCGGCGGCACGTATGGCCGAGTTGGGCATAAGCTGCCTGGTTACTTTGGGCGGCGACGGCACCAACCGAGCCGTGGCCCGGGGTTGCTGCACTATTCCCCTGGTTCCCATCTCCACCGGCACCAACAACGTATTCCCGGCAATGACCGAAGGCACCCTGGCCGGGCTGGCCGCCGGGCTGGTGGCCGAGGGCAGCCTGATGGCGGAATGGGTGACGGTGCTCAGCAAGACGCTGGCGGTGTACGTGGACGGGGAGTACCGGGACCTGGCCCTGGTGGACGTGGCGCTGTCGCGAGAGCGGTTTGTTGCAACCCGTGCCATCTGGGACCTGGATACGCTGTATGAGGTGTTTCTGACCCGCGCCGAACCGGCTGGTATTGGCCTATCTTCGGTGGGCGCGCGTCTGGAGCCGGTGTCTATTAACGACGCCGGCGGCCTGCATTACGTCCTGGGGCATAACGGGAATGAGGCAGAGGACGACCCCGCCGGCAGAGATAACCAGTCAATTGCCACAACTGTTCTGGCGCCCATTGCTCCTGGCGTAGTTCCGGCGGTGCCGATTGCCCGCTGGCGCCGGTTAGCCGAAGGGGAGCGCATTGAGGTGGAACGGCGGCACAGCTCTATTGCCCTGGATGGCGAGCGGGCCTTTACCGTGACCCCGGAGCAACAGGTGGAAATATCGGTGCAGCGCAACGGCCCGCCGGTAGTGCAGGTGGAAAGGGCCCTAACGCTGGCGGCGGAGCACGGCCTGTTCCGGTGGTAGCTTGAGGCCGGTAGTAGTTTGAGGCCGGTGGTAGCTTGAGGCCGGTGGTAGCTTGAGGCCGTAGTAGTTTGATTGCAAGGTCAGCTTGAAGTAACAATTTAACGGATAATCATTTTCTCTCCTCGGAGTGGTGAAGGGTGGTGAGTGGCACATGGTAATTGTCAAGGATAATACTGAAGCGCTGGAGTTGGATACCGAGAGGTTTTGTTCCTGTCCCCCCAAGCATATCAACTGTATGACGGCCAAGGAGTGGATAAAGTCCCAGTTGGGTGTCTGGCAGTTCTATTACGAGTCCCGGGACATCAGAGACAAGAATGCCCATCCCGCAACCTATCCCATCTCCCTGGCGGCCCGCTGTATCTCCCTGTTTACCCACGAGGGAGAATTGGTGCTTGACCCCTTTGTGGGCAGCGGGACTACCCTGGTGGCGGCGCAGGACTTGAACCGCAATGCCGTCGGGTTTGACCTGAAGGGGGAGTACGTCGAATTGAGCAAGTCTCGGCTGGCCGATTCGGGCCGGGAAGCGGATGCAAGGCAATTGGCGATTTGCGCCGACGCCCGGGACATTGCCAATTATATGGAGCCGGATTCGGTGAGCCTCATTATGACCTCGCCGCCCTACGCCAATCTGCTGAACCGGCCCCGGCTGAACAAAAGCCGGCGCGGAGTGGAGAGAAAGAACGACCAGTATCTCAAGACGGAACAATACAGCCAGGACGCCAGAGACTTGGGAACGCTGTCTCTGGATACCTACCAGCAGGCAATGGCAGAGATATACGGCGGCCTGTTCCCGTTGCTCAAGGAACGGGGACACTGTGTAATAGACGTGCCGGATATGTGGTTGGATAACCGCCGGATTATGATTCACACTGCGGTGGTTGAAGCCCTGCGTTCGGTAGGCTACGAACTGCGGAACACCATAATCTGGGACCGCACCAATATCGTTAACCGGGTGGGCATCTTCGGCTGGCCCTCCAACTACATAACAATGGGTACAACCTTTGAGTACCTGCTGGACTTTTGGAAGCCAACCGGCGGCGTCTGATGGCGTGGATATTCAATCGGGGTGACCGGGTAAAATCGGGCGGCATCGGTTGCAGGAGGGGCATTTGCTTTCCGGGCCGGAACTGCTGATTGCCCTGGTCGCAGTGGCGATTGGGGCCACGATTATGGGCACGGTCAGCTTTGGGATGGGCTTGGTGGTGGCCCCGGTGCTGCTGCTGTTCCTGGCCCCCAAGCCGGCGGTGGTCACGGTCAACGCCATTATTCCCATCCTGCTTTGCTTCGTGCTGCTGACTACCTGGCGGCACCTGGAGTTTCGGCGGCTGGGGGGAATGGCCCTGGGCGGTATCCTGGCCGCCCCTTTGGGAGTGCTGGTGCTGGAGTCGGCCAACCCGACCTTGCTGAGAATAACCATTGGGCTGGCCATCCTCTGCCTGGGATTTCTTAACCTGCTCAACATCCAACTGCCGATGGCGCAGCGCCGGGGAACCGGGCTGCTGGTCGGCTTCCTGACTTCCCTGTCCATTACCACTTTGAGCATCGGCGGGCCGTTGGCGGCATCCTACATCATCGCCCAACAATGGCAGCGGGAACAGATGCGGGCCGCGCTGGCCTTCTATTTTCTCTGTACCTATATCGTTGCTTTTGCCCTCTATTTCTCGATTGGCCTGGTTGACCGGGATACGCTGTTAAACATTGCTTTGCTGGTCCCGTCTCTGGTGGTTGGTTTCGGTCTGGGCGCCCTGTTGGTGCGCCGGATGAAGGAAAGCGTGTTCCGGTACGTTGCCATTGGGGTGATTATTACCGGAAGCCTGGTTCTGCTGGGTCAGGAAGTTTCCAAAGTGTTGGCGGGTTAGGCGTGCATTGCCTGGAGTGGCCCTTCGACAGGCTCAAGGTGAGCGGGAATTTAGGGGATGGTGATAGGAAGGTAACTGTTCAGATGTGATGAGCTGTCTGCGCCCTTAACCCGTCATTCCGGCGAAAGCCGGAATCCAGGAATCCTTGCCCTCTGGAACGCCAATTCCCACTGGGCGTCTCTGGATTCCGGCCTGCGCCGGAATGACGGTTTAAGGTGGGAGCAACTCCTCAAGACTGAACATTTACATAGGAAGGGGTGAGGCCAGCCCTCACCCCTGATTGTTTCTGATAAGACTGTTCAGGGTTAACCGCTCAGATCGTGGTAGGCGGCCAGGGCGGCGGTGATGCCGTCGCCGACGGCGGCCCCCAACTGGCGGGTTGAGTCGGCGCGAGCGTCCCCGCAGGCATACACCCCCGGCGCTTTGGTGCGCATGTGAATGTCGGTGTAAATGTGGCCCAGCGGGTCCATGTCCACCTTACCTTTCAGGTACTCGGTGTTGGGGTGGAAACCCACGTAGATAAAGGCGGCGGCGGTGGGATAGTTATAGACCTCGCCGGACTTCAAGTCCTTGACCCGGGCAAACTCCAGCGCCTCGTTGCCGGTGAACTCTTCCACCACGTGGCTCCAGAGCCACTTGAACTTGGGGCTGGCGAAAGCCCGTTCCTGGAGTACCGGGGCGGCCCGCAGTTCGTCCCGGCGGTGGATGATGGTTACCGAGTTTACGATGCCGCTGAGGTAAAAACTTTCATCCATCGCGGCGTCGCCCCCGCCCACGACCACTACGTCCTGGCCGCGGAAGAAGTTGCCGTCGCACACGGCGCAGTAGGAGACACCCCGGCCGGCGTAGTCGTCCTCGCCGGTTACACCCAGCTTGTTATGCGCTCCGCCGGTGGCGATGATTATGCTCTTGGCGGTGTAGGTCTGGTCGTAGGTGCGGATAACCTTGGTTGGCTGGTCCAGGTCCTCGACAGCCTCGACCTCGGCGTAGTCAATGGTGGCGCCGAAACGAGTGGTCTGTTGCTCCATCATCTGGGCCAGTTCCTGACCCTTGACTCCCTCGGGGAAGCCAGGGTAGTTTTCGATTTCATCGGTAATCAGCAACTGGCCGCCCGGCCCGAGAGATTCGAGAATCAGGGTTTTCAGCATAGCCCGGGTAGTGTAAAGACCGGCGGCCAAGCCGGCGGCGCCGGCGCCGAGAATGATGGCATCGTAATCTGTTTCCATTTACTGTCTGCTCCTTCTAGCTGTGGGGTTCGAGTAAGTTGGATTAGGTTAAGGTTAACGGCCCGAGGTGGGACGGAGCATCGACGGTTCGCCGGACTGCTCCACTTTCTGGAAGTATTCTACCGTCCGCTGCAAGCCTTCTTCCAGCCCGACTTGTGAACACCAGCCCAAGTCACGCAGGGCCTTGCCGCACTCCAGGGAAATCTTATGCACTTCGCCGGGCCGGCGGGGCCGGTGTTCCGCTCCCCACCGGTACTGCAGGGCGTTTTTGAGGGACTCAAAAATTTGGTTGACGCTACTTCCCTCGCCGGAGCCGATGTTAAAAGTCCGGTTGTTGCCCCGGTGGATTGCCTGTATGTTGGCCTCCACTACGTCTTCCACGTAGATAAAGTCTCGTTCCTGGTCGCCGTCGCCGAAGATTCGCGGCTGGTTGCCTTCCAACATCGCCTGAATGAATATGGGGATTACGCCGGCCTCGCCGTGGGGGTCCTGGCGGGGGCCATAGACGTTGCCGTAGCGCAGGGTAGTATAGTGCAGCCGGTAGAGGCGGTGAAACAGTTCGATGTATTGCTCCGCCATGCACTTGGACAAACCGTAGGGCGATATAGGCGCGGTGGGCGTCTCTTCGCTGCAGGGGTTGGTTTCCGGGTTGCCATAAATTGCGCCGCCGGTGGAGGAAAAGATAAACTTTTCAATTCCCATACGGCGGCAGATGTCCAACAGCCGCAAAGTGCCGATGACGTTCACTTCCGCATTGTCCACCGGGTCCTGGGCGGAACTGGTTACGCTGACCCGTGCGGCCAGGTGAAAGACCAGGTCCGGCTGCTCCCGCTTGAAAATGTCCTGCACCGATGCCTGATTTATGTCGGAATGGTAAAAGGTGGCAGCCGGGTTCAGGTTGCGCAGCTTGCCGGCGCTCAGATCGTCAATTATAGCTACCTTGTATCCCTCGGACAGCAACCGGTCAACCAGATGGGAGCCGATAAAGCCGGCCCCGCCGGTAACCAGTGCCTTGTGCGTATCGGCCATGAACGCCTCTTGTCAAAAGTGTCACCAGACATAATACGCCCAACGGCGGTACAGCACAACGGGTTGACGGTAACTGTTCAGTGTCGAAGTGTCCGTCGTTCCTGCGCAGGCAGGAACCTCGCTAACCGCAATTCGAGGTTCCTGCTTTCGCAGGAACGACGGGCTTTCTTACCCTGGGGAATCCCCTCAACTCTGAACTGTTACGGTTGGTGGCCCGTTTCCAGGGCCTTCCCATTAGACGCACATTCATATATCCGTCGTTCCGGCTCAGGCAGGAACGGCTGTTCTCAAGGTTTTAGGTTCCTGCCTGAGCCGGAACGACGGATGGCTCTCAGTTCTAGCCAATCTGGTACAGCCCCGCTTTGTGTGGTACAGTTGCAATCGCCAAATCGCCTGCTTTCCCTAGCTGTGGTGAACAGCGCAAGAGGCTAGGGAAAAGCTATAGAGGCGCCACTTGTAGGGAGATGGATTATGGCAGAACAGATAGGATTTATTGGACTGGGAATTATGGGTAAGCCAATGGCCCGCAACCTGATGAACGCGGGTTATTCGCTGACGGTCTATGACATTGTGGGCGAGCCGGTGGAAGAACTGGCGACGGAAGGGGCCACGGCGGCGTCTTCCAGCGCAGAAGTGGCAGCGGTCACGGATAAGATTATTACGATGCTTCCCGACTCCGCCGACTCGGAACGTGCCATCCTGGGGTCTGGGGGTGTGCTGGAAGGGGCCAGGCCGGGGTCGATAGTAATTGATATGAGCTCCATTTCTCCCATTATGTCCCAGAAGATTGCGGCGGAATGCGCCCCCAAAGGCGTAGAGATGCTGGATGCGCCGGTCAGCGGCGGCGAGCCGGGGGCGATTAACGGCACTCTGGCAATTATGGTGGGCGGCAAGCAGGAGATATTCGACCAGTGCGTTGACCTGCTCGACGTTATGGGCGGCAACGTGGCCCTGACCGGAGACATCGGCGCCGGAAACACCACCAAGCTGGCTAACCAGATTATCGTTGCGCTCAACATTGAGGCCCTGAGCGAGGCATTGGTGCTGGCCCAGAAGGCCGGGGTTGACCCGGAAAAGGTGTTCCAGGCCATCCGGGGCGGGTTGGCCGGCAGCGCCGTGATGGAAGCCAAAGCGCCAATGATGCTGGACCGCAACTTCCGGGCCGGCTTCCGCATCCGGCTGCACCAGAAGGACTTGCGGAATGTGTTGCAGGCAGCCCAGGAGCTCAATGTTCCCCTGCCGGCTACGGCCCTGGTGCAGCAAATGTTGGGGTCCCTGGTCAACGATGGCGACCAAGAGGCCGACCACTCCGCTATCCTGCACTTTGTAGAAAAGCTGGCAAACATTGAGGTAAAGCGCGGCGGTTAGCGTTATCCGTCGGTTGCGGGGACAGCCCTCACCCTGGCCCTCTCCCAGAGGGAGAGGGAACTTTTGGTACTTCCCCTGATGGACGCGGCTGATGGACACGGCTCATCTGGCCTAGCCTGCATCAGGGTTCGGCTACTTCAATGACGCATTCGACGATGACGGCGATATTGCCGGGGAGCGCAGCCATTCCGGGGGCCGAGCGGCTGTGGCGGCCGGCTTCTCCGAAGAGGTCAACGAATAAATCCGATGCCCCGTCAAGGACTTGAGCTTGGCCTTCGAAGTCCGCCGCGCTGTTGATGAAGCCGACCACTTTCAGGATGCGGCCCACCCGGTCCAGGTCCCCCAGTTCGGCTTTCATCCGGGCTAACAGGTTGAGGGCGCACCAGCGAGCGGCCGCGTAGCCCTGCTCCATAGTTAAGTCGGCGCCCAGCTTGCCGGATATTCGGGAGCCGTCGGCCTGCCGAGCGCCAACGCCGGCCAGCCACACGATATTGCCGCTGCGGGTTGCTGGCAGGTAGTTACCCGCCGGCGCCGGCGGTTCGGGCAGGGTGTAGCCCAGTTGGGCTAATCTTGCTTCAACTTGTGGCATAAGAAAACCTCGTCGTTCCGATTTGGCGACAATATATCCCAACCCGTTGCCCGCCGTAAACGCTGGGTAGAGGTTGGACGGACTCCCAACAGGGCAATCGCGTTATAATTTCCCATAATGTCATTCTGACGGAGCGGAGCGGAGGAAGAATCTAAAATCCTTCAAAGTGGACCCTTTCCGGATACCGGACAACCCTTGCTCCGAAAGATTCTGGATTCTTCGCTCCGCTCAGAATGACCTAGCGAGCAGAATGACCGTTGGCGAGGCCACTGTTGATTAAGATGCGATTTCCCTGGGATTCCCAAGGGTTCACCGTGCCGTTTCTTGCTGGGGTGGTATAATCCTTCAGGACTCTTGCGCCGGGAAGTTTGCCGGTTTGCTCGGTGTTGATTGTTGGCCTTTCAGTTGAGGGGTTTGCTCCAAAACGGGAACTTGGCATTGGAAAGGCAGTTGACCGAAGGATAGAAGCAGTTGGTGATTGAGTTTGACCTGAGCCGGGCTGTCCTGCTGACCTACGTGGGGATTAGCGCCGCTTTTGTCGTCCTTGGTTCGCTGATTGTCCTCACCATGCTGCTGGGCTTGTGGGGCAGTTGGCGGCGGCGGGCGGCTGTTGCCCGGGAATCCGAATTAGCCCAAGCCAGCCCGGTTGCGAAGGAAACGGCGTCGCAGGAAGCCGCGCAACCCTTCGACCCGCAACTGGCGGCAGC
Organism: Dehalococcoidia bacterium; assembly: GCA_965197655.1. GTDB lineage: Bacteria > Chloroflexota > Dehalococcoidia > Lucifugimonadales > UBA3495 > CATQHB01. Next base: position 481,581 of record OZ240220.1, read on the forward strand.
CATTGCCACCGCCGTTGCTTGGGCCGTTGAAGCAGAACGGCGGGAACGAAGGGAAATGGACCGGCGGTCTTTGGATGCCCCCGCAACGGATGGTGAAGGGTGGAAAGAGCAGGGGCGAGTGGTGGCTTTCGACGCCCGGCGGCTTCGGGAGCGGGAACGATAAGCCGCTTACTCTCCGACTAATCCCCTCACCCCGGCCCTCTCCCCGGGGGAGAGGGAGTTGGTTACCCCCATAATTGGATAAGAAGGCCGTGGTGAAAGTTAATGACAAGGGATTTACATAAGGTTGTATGGAGTTTTTCTTAGAATCCGGGTTTGCCAATCTTAGCTGGGGTAACGCTCTCCTGTTTCTGTTGGGGGGAGCGTTTATTTTGGCGGCTATTGTCAAGGGGATGGAGCCTTACGTGCTGCTGCCCATCGGGTTGGGCATTATCCTGGGCAACCTGCCCGGTACCGGCTTGGTGGATTTCGACAGCTCCGGCAACGTGCAGACCTCCGGCATCTTCGGCATTATATTCCACTTTACCCTTTCTTCCTGGAACATCCTGCCGCCCCTCATTTTTCTTGGCTTGGGGGCTTTGACCGATTTTGGCCCCATTATCGCCAACCCCAAGACCATGCTGTTGGGGGCGGCGGCGCAGTTGGGCATATTTGTCGCCTTCTGGCTGGCCCTGGCGTTTGGGTTCTTTACCTCGCCGGACCTGTTCACGCTGGAGGAGGCGGGGGCAATTGGCATCATCGGGGGCGCCGACGGGCCGACTACCATCTACGCCTCGGCCAAGCTGGCCCCCGACCTGCTGGGGATAACCGCAGTGGTAGCCTATTCCTATATGGCAAGCGTGGTATTTGTCCAGCCGCCGCTGATGCGATTGCTTACCACCCAGCGGGAGCGGCAGATTGAGATGAAAATGCCCCGGGAGGTGTCCAGGACGGAACGGCTGCTGTTCCCGGCCGGGGCGATGTTGATAATCATTTTGTTCGTGCCGGATTCGGCCCCGCTCATCGCAATGTTTATGATTGGCAACATCTTCCGGGAAAGCGGCGTGGTGCCTCGCCTGAGCAACGCCGCTTCCAACGAAATCCTGAATATCGCTACCATATTTTTGATGATAACCATTGGGGCGGAACTTTCGGCGGAAAGAGTGTTTGACCTGAAAACCCTGGCGATATTGGCCCTGGGCATCGTGGCATTTTCCTGCGGGACCATCGGCGGGCTACTGTTTGCCAAGCTGATGAACCTGTTTGTCAAGGACAAGGTGAACCCGCTGATTGGCTCGGCGGGGGTGTCGGCGGTGCCAATGGCGGCCCGCACGGCACACAGGCTGGGCCAGGAAGCTAACCCAAGCAACTTTCTGCTGCCCCACGCCATGGGCCCTAACGTAGCCGGGGTAATCGGCTCGGCAGTGGTGGCCGGGGTGTTTATCGCCATTTTGGGCGGATAGGGGCTGTCCACGAAGAGGCACGGATTGATATTTATGGGGGCGGATTCCAAGTCCATCTGTTCCAACTAATATGATTGCTCATCGCTAAGACAACCTATGCGTCGTTCCTGCGAAGGCAGGAACCTATAACCTTGAGGCCAGAGGTTCCTGCCTTCGCAGGAACGACGAGCAAGGGTCAGCCTACGGACTAAATGCTTGTCGGGCGATGCAGTAGCTTTGTATGTTCAATTAGTTGGAACCGATGGTTTCAAACCCGCCCTTTATTCTGGGAGAAGGGCTGACTAACCGCCTATTGCAACTCTCTGAACCGGGCATCGCGCCAGTCCAGGGCGGCGCGGAGGCCCCTTTCCTGGCGGATGGCGTTGAACTCCTCCTGCTCCGGCGTCGCGCTGGTATCGAAGTGGGTCATCAACTCCAGGTTGTGCTGGATTGCGGACAGGAATCCCATACCTTCCAAGGCCCGGTTCACCGCGATTTTGGTCATCTTCACGCCCACTTCGGAAATCAGGCAAATCTTGCGGGCAATTCGTTCACACTCGTCCATCAGGTCATCGTGGGGAACTACCCGGCTGACCAGGCCGATGCGGGCGGCCTCCTGCGCGTCAATGGTGTCGCCGGTTAACAGTAGCTCTTTGGCCGTAGCCAGGTTGACGCTGAAGGGTGTAATCAGCAAGGGCGGCCCTACGCCGGCGCGAATCTCCGGCTCTCCCATAACCGCCCGGTCCGAGGCGATTTTAATGTCGCAAACCTGGACTAGTTCACAGGCCCCGGCCAGGGCATAACCGTTTACGGCGGCAATGACCGGCTTGCTCAGGTTCCAGACCTGCATAAAGGTGTCTATATGGCTCTTGAGGTGGCCCCGCCATTGGTCCGGCTGCATATCTTGAGGGTCGGAGTCGCCCGGCTCCCGGTTGATGTCAAAGCCGGCGGAAAAGGCCCGCCCGGCTCCGGTAAGGATGACCGCCCGGATGTCCGGGTCGGCCTCAACCACGTCCAACGCCTCCCGGAACTCGGCCAGCAGGGTGGCGTTAAGCGCGTTGAGCCGTTCCGGCCGATTCAGGGTCAGGTAACAGATGGCGCCTTTCTTTTCGTAAATGATGCACTGGAATGCCACGATAATTTCCTTGAAGGCCTGAATGAGCCGGCTAATTGGGTTCCTTGATTTCAATGTGCTGGATGACCACTTCCTCCAGGGGGCGGTCGTTGCGGTCAGTGCGGGCTGCCGATATAGCGTCGGCTATTTCCTGGCCGGCGGTAACCCTGCCGAAGATAGTGTGATCGCCGGTCAAGCCGGGCGTGGGGGCTACGGTAATGAAAAACTGGCTGCCGTTGGTGCCGGGGCCGGCGTTGGCCATAGCTAGAATGCCGGGAGCGTCAAAAACGAGAGACGGGACAATTTCATCCTGGAAACGATAGCCCGGCCCGCCGGTGCCGGCGCCGGTGGGGTCGCCGCCCTGAATCATAAAGTTTGGGATGACCCGGTGGAAGACAACGCCGTCATAAAAGCCCTGTCGAGCCAGGAAAACAAAGTTGTTGACCGTAATAGGGGTGTCTTCGGCAAATAACTCCACGGTAATGGTGCCCTGGTTGGTCTGAATGTCGGCGCTATATTCGCCTTCCGTGTCAATGGTCATTTCAGGCGGAGCGGCGTACTGGCGGACTACCCGGCCGCTGGCGGATTCTTCCTTTACCGGCGTAGGAGTGCCGATGACCGGGGGAGTCGGCGTGTCCGCGATGCGCGGGGTCGGTATCACGTCGGGAATTGCCGTGGGCGTCGGCGCCTCTTCCGGCAGCGAGCAGGCGGCCAGCAATAGGGCGATTGCGATTAGGCTAACGAAAATTGCTGCTTTCATCAGTTCTGTTGGGACTCCTTGATTAAAAATCTCGCTGGCTGAAGCCGCCGACTGCCCAGGATGAATCAGGCGGTTGTTCTCGTAAAAGCGGGAAACCCCTTGTGGAGGTGTTGGTCAACCACGAGGGTTGCCCCCTACCTTCACTTCGGGGATTCTCCCGGTAGGGGCGCCCTTGGTGGTTGCCCGCTTTCGCCTCGGGACGGGTCAATTCCCCTTAGTAAGGACGGGTAATCTTGGCTACTTCCTTCAGCGCCTCCAGAGAAAACTCCGGTGACCGGCACAGGCCGATGGTCTGCTGTTCGTAATCGGCGATGGTCTGAACCATATCGGGAATCTGCTCGGCAATCTCAAAAGGAATGTTGGTGACGCCGTGCTTGTCCCCGTGGAGCAGGTCGCCGGTGTTGACGGTCAGGCCGCCCACGGTGACCGGAATGCCAATCTCGACCAGGTGAACGTAGGCGTGAGAGGCGGAGATTTCCTTGGCAAAGAACTGGAACCCCAATTCTTCCACCTCGTCAATGTCCCGGACGGTGCCGTCGGTAGCTACGCCGACGGCGCCCAATGCCTTGTGGATGTTGCCCTGCACCTCGCCCCAGTAGGCGCCGAGGGGTGGGTTGTCAATGTCGTGCAGCACAATGAACCGGGGTTCGGGCACCGACACAATCAGGTCCCACCAGTCCTCGCGGGAGACGTTGCGACCTTCAGGCCGGTCGGCGCTGATGACGCCGGTGACGGCATAACCGACGGCCGGGGGAAGCGTCCGGAAAACACCCTTTATTTCGGGGAGCATAAAACCTTCGTTCTTGGGGCGCACGTTAAACCCTTCAATAGCGTTGCAGATGCTGGGCGAGTCAATTTTGCCCAGGGTGGCCATAGTCTCTTTGCTAATGGTTTGGTACACAGGTAAACCTCCTAAATTTGTTGGCTCAATAATTATAGTGCGGGAATGTCAAAGCCCGGTTAATGTTCTATCGGATGCCCTCGGATGCCCTTAATTTGTCCCGGAAGGACGCAAACGCTGGTGTTGGCCATCCCCCGGGTCTCTCGTTAGTCTGCTCAAACAAGGAATTGGCAAAATATACTTTAACCCCGGCCCGGCCCTTAGGCAAGACCGGGGCAGGTTGGGGGCAATTGTTCATGAAGGCAAACGGCCTGTTCGCGTTGTTCCTGCGCAGGCAGGAACCTCTGTCCACAGGGTGTTAGGTTCCTGCCTGCGCAGGAACGACGGATAACCTGCAATCCAGATACGGCAGCCCTACCGGGGGTAAGCCGGTTAATTGTAAGCGACCGAGCAGATTATCCCCACCTAGGGCGGCACACAGGTCTGCCCCCACGTGACTACTGCGCCGCCGTTCAGTCGGGGGAATCGTTATCCGGGTCTTCCCAGGGTTGCAAGCCCTCCTCCGGGTCGCGGTCTTCGGGATGCAGCCATCGCCACAGAAAGCGTACCAGTACCACGCCCATCACCAGCAGAATCAGCCCGCCAAATATCCATACATCAAGGTAGATAAGGGGATTGGGCGGAACGGGGGCCGCTTGTGGCGCGGCCGGCAAGGTTCTGCCGGATATGCCGTCAAGCGCCGGCAGCAGCCAACCAACTGACGACACTGTGGAACTGAAAGTGGCCGCTTTGGGTTTTATAAAGAACATACTTGCTCTGGCAGATGCGCTTGTTGCGCTTTAAGGTAGCACGTCGCCGGGTAGTTTTCAAAAGTTCGGCAGGGCGGGTTGAGTCCATTTACCAATACGTGAACGTACCGATAGGTGAACGATAAACTAAACTTGGGCAACTTTATCACCGTCATTCCGGCGCAGGCCGGAATCCAGAGCGCCTCGCCATAGGGAATGTTGACCTATCCAGGGCATTTCTGGATTCCGGCTTTCGCCGGAATGACGGTGGGGGCCGGAATGACGGGTTGGGCCGGTTAAGATATTCGTTCACGTATCAGTAATCGCTGTCCCGGCGTGGAATGCTCTTAACCCGCTCAAACTTTCTAGCCGGATGGTTAACGTAATCGTGCTAGAATCCCGCCATCCTCAGGAAAACGAGGACACCATACTAGCCTTACCGCACGTTTCGATGCGGAGGTTATAGATAGAGGGATAGGAGATGGAAAAAGCGATAGAGGGATTCTTACAGCACCTTGTAGTGGAGAGGGGGTTTTCACAAAACACCCTGGAGGCCTACCGCAACGACCTTGGCCAGCTCAGCGAATTTGTCCGGGGCCGCCTTAACGGGGCGGCGGACCGGGAAGATGCCTGGCGTTTTGTGGACTTGAACCTGCTGAACGACTACATAACCGACCTGCGAGTTCGCAAGGGCTACCGGGACACCACCACCGCCCGCAAGGTGGCCGCTATCAAGTCCTTTTTCACCTTCCTGGCTCAGAACGGCGACATTGATGAACCGCCCACTGAGTCCCTCGGCTCCCCCCGGGTGGGCCGCGCCTTGCCCAAGTTCCTGTCCGAGGAGGAGGTTGGCCGGCTCCTGGAAGAGGCCGGCAAGCCGGGCACCGCCGAAAGCCAGCGCGATGCCAATATATTAGAACTGCTCTACGCCACCGGCCTGCGGGTCAGCGAGTTGGTATCCCTGAACGTGCAGGACATAGACTTTCAGGAGTCCTACATCCGCTGCTGGGGCAAGGGTTCCAAGGAACGGATCGTTTATGCCCACGGCAAGGCCCTGAACGGCCTGCAAGAGTACCTGGCCGGCCCGCGGATGTCGCTGGTGGCTTCGCACAAGGACGAAACGGCCCTGTTCGTAAACCACCGGGGCGAGCGGCTGACCCGCCAATGGGTCTGGAACATCCTCAAGAACTACAGCAAGAAAGCCGGGATTGACCAGAAGATAACCCCGCACACCTTGCGACACAGCTTTGCCACCCACCTGCTGCAGAAAGGGGCTTCCCTGCGGCACGTGCAGGAACTGCTGGGCCATTCCAGCATCTCCACCACCCAGGTATATACCCACCTCACTACCGGACACCTGCGGAAGGAGTACGAAAAGAGCCATCCCCGCGCGGTGTAACCAATCACCGCCGGGTTGACGGCTATCTCATTGATCAATTTTTTGGACGCCGGGTGATTTCCCTGCCGGCGTCCATTTTTGTGTCAGGGCAATTGCGTTTTAACTTCCCGCAATGTCATTCGGACGGACCGGAGCGTAGGAAGAATCCAAAATCCTTGGGGTTGGATTTGCAGATTCCGTACAGCCCTTACTTGGAATGATTCTGGATTCCTCGCTCCGCTCGGAATGACAGCCGGTGGGTTGGAATGACAGCCGGCGGGTCGGAATGGCAGTGGGCCGGGGCGCCGGTGGTTAAAGCGTGATTGCCAGTCTATTTGCGTTAATTGCCCGGTATGGTAGATAATGGATGGCAGATAAAGGGCAATGGGAATTATCCATTTCTTAATAATTTGCAGTTAATCGTTTGAGTTGCGCCGCCGGCCCGGTTGAAGCCGGGTAAGGGGTAGCGCCGACTCAAGCGTCACTTGTCATTAGAGGAGGTACGTCACCATGCCAGCTAAAGGTCGTCGGGTGGCGTCACGTCAAGCTCAACTCGGTCGGCGGAGGCGGCGACAGGCCCACGCTCCCGGGGATATTCCCGCCGTTGCCACCGTGGTAACGGAAGAAGAGCCGGCGGATACTACAGTCAAAACCGCACCACCAACGGCTGATGGTACTTCGGTTGGTAGTGCTTCAGCCGCTCCGGTCAACGGCAGTCCCGCAGCGGCGCCATCCCGCGCGCCGGCGTCGGTTCGACCAAGCCGGTCCGGTCGCAGTCCGGCCCAGTACCGGAACGAAGTGCCAATGGCCTATACTCACCTGGGTTCCGAATTGCGCCGTATCCTCACTTTGGCCGGGGCATTGCTGGTTATCCTGGTGGTATTGGCGGTCGTTATCTAGCTTCCGGCCTGATGGCCTCAAATTGGCTAGCGCAGCGACCGGTGCGCCTTCTCCGCTTAGCTCTTTTTTCTTTCGGTAGGAAATATGGTCAAGGCCCTGTTTGAACACCGCCTCAGAGTTACGCCGGAAAAACCGGGCGTTTACATAATGAAAGACGCCCGGAATGAGGTCTTGTACGTCGGCAAGGCCAGCGTTCTGCGGAACCGTCTCCGTTCCTACTTTGGCTCGGCCAGCGGTATGCCGCCGAAGATTCGGCGAATGGTGGCGCAGCTTGAGGACTTTGAGTTCATCGTAACCGACACCGAGGCGGAAGCCCTCATTCTGGAAAACACCCTCATCAAGCGGTACAAGCCCCACTACAATGCCCGACTCAAGGATGACAAGACCTACCCTTACCTGAAAATTGACCTGACCGAGGACTTTCCCCGGGTTTACATCACCCGGCAGGTAGCCCAGGACGGCGCGCGCTACTTTGGCCCCTTTGCCACGGCCAGCAGCGTCCGCAAGACGATGGACTTAATCAAGAAGCTGTTTCCCTACCGTTCCTGTACCAAGACCATTACCGGCCACGACCCCCGCCCCTGCCTGGAGTACTATATCCACCGCTGCGTGGCTCCCTGCTCCGGCCTGGCGAGCAAGGAGGAGTATGCCCAGGTAATCGAGCAAGTCATGATGTTTATGGAAGGGAATACCGACGGCGTTACCCGGGAGTTGCGCCGGAAAATGGAGTTGGCTTCGGAGGAACTGGAGTTTGAGCGGGCCGCCGTCCTGCGCGACCAGATACGCGGCATTGACCGGGTAGCCGAGGAACAGCAGGTCAAGGTGGAATCCAACCCGGGTGGCGACATGGACTTTATCGCCCTGGCCCAAGGGACCAATGAAACTTGGGTTGAAGTGTTCTTCATCCGGCGGGGCAAGCTGATTGGCCGGGACCATTTCTTTATGGAAGGCACCCAGGACGACGCCCCTGAACTGATAATGGGCCAGTTTATCCGCCAGTTTTACCAGACTGCACTGGTCATTCCGCCGGCTATTATGCTCCAGTACCCGCCGGAGGACGGGGAATTGATTCGCGGTTGGCTCAAAGAACGACGCGGCGGCGCAGTCAAGTTGACCTGGCCCCGTCGGGGCCAGCACAAAAAGCTGCTGGACGTGGTAGTTGAGAATGCCATTCAGGGCCTGGCCCAGCACCGGGTCAAGTGGCTGAACAACTCGGACGTTATCCAGCAGGCCATGGCCGAATTGCAGGAGGAACTTAGCCTGCCCGCGCTGCCTCTGCGGATGGAGTGCTACGACATTTCCCACGTGCAGGGAACCAACGTGGTGGGCAGCATGGTGGTGTTTCAGGATGGCCGCCCCAAGCCGGCCCACTACCGCCGTTTTCAGATAAAGTCCGTTGAGGGAGTGGACGATTACGCCAGTATGCAGGAGATGCTGCGGCGCCGTTTCAAGCGTCTGGCCGATGCCAGGGCCGAGGGGCAGGATTTTCCGACGCCTGAAGATGCCGGCGATCAAAAATTGAGCGGCGGCGCATCGGGGTCTGCCTGGGCCATCGTTCCCGACTTGGTCATAATTGACGGCGGCAAGGGTCACCTGTCAGCAGCCCTGGAAGTGCTGTTGCAGTTGGGGTTAGACGACATTCCCCTGGCGGCGCTGGCGAAGGAAAACGAGTGGCTGTTTGTACCGCAGACCTCCGAGCCGATTGAGTTGCCCCGTAACTCCCAGGGTCTGTATCTGGTGCAGCGCATCCGGGATGAGGCGCACCGCTTCGCCATCACCTACCACCGCAACCTGCGCAGCAAGGGCAGCCTGCGTTCCTCCATTGACCTGGTTACCGGCATCGGCCCCAAGCGGAAGCGGATGTTGCTGCGCAGGTTTGGCTCCATCCAGGGTATTAAAGACGCGCCGGTGGACGACATAGCGGCGGTGCCGGGTCTGACCCGTTCCCTAGCCCTCCGGTTAAAGCAGACCCTTTAGAGCCAAGCCAACACCGGGCTATCGCAGGTGATGGCAGATTCCCCTTTCCCGTCGTTCCTGCGAAGGCAGGAACCTCTGTCCTCAACATTTTAGGTTCTTGCTTTCACAGGAACGACGGATAGCTTTCAATCCTGGTGCAATAACCGTGGGGGTAGTCCGCCTCGGTATAATGTGATTGCCCTACCGCTGACCCCGGCTTGATAACCCCACGGTTGGCAGGTAACATAGCCTCAATCTATCCAGTCAATCATAGCTATAGGTGGCCCGGCTGGCGGTATATGCTGAAGATTTCTATAACCCTGCCCAACAACGCCCAGATTAACCTGGAATCGGAAGATTCGGTGGTAATTGACAAGATTTTGGGTATGGTGTTGCTCGACATTACCCGGGATATGCTGGTTTCCCAGCCGGCAGCCAATGGCAACCCCAGCCACGCGACCCGTGAGGAGGAGAGAGCGGCCCCGGTTGAAACTCCCTCAACTCAACCCGTTCTCCCAACGATTCCCGCTCCTACCGTAATCACGGAAATTGTTACCTCCCCCGTCGTGAAACCGGACCCATCGGAAGGCGACCTTGCTTCGGCTGAGGTGGAAATTGAGCAGGAAGCGGCGCCGGACGTAAACCCCAACATCTTCCCACCCATTGGTCGTCCTTCTGGAACCCCCGACGCCCCGTCGCCCGCTGTTTACGGTTTCGACCCCTACAAGGAACTGGCAGTGGAACGGCGGGATGAACCGGACGGAGATTGGCCGGATGATGAGGATGAGGAATATAGCGAAGGGGAAACGCTGAACGTAACCGAGTTAGTTGGCGGTGGACTAGCGCCGGCCAGTCAGATTGTGTCATCGCTGTCCGAGCAGGCGTTCATCGACTTTTGCCGGGCGGCCAACCCGCTGGGAGATATGCGCCGCGTCGTGGTGGCCGCCGAGGGCGCCAGCCGCTACCTGGGGATTGAAGGCGTGGACGCCGACGAATTAGGACGGCTCTTCGACTTGGCTGCTTGGCCCCGCGCCCACAACTTCGTCCAAACCCTGCGCAACGCGGCTCGCAGCAAGTTCGGCTGGTTGGAGCGGGTCCCCGGCCGGGCCGGCTACTACTCGGTTACCGATTTGGGCCGCGCCACTGCTTTGGGCCGGTAGGATACTATTCCCGTAGAGGACACCGAGGAAATGACCCTCGTAGAGAACAACGCCAAAAACAAAAGGCCGGACGCGGTGGGCCTGGCGGTAGCCAGGGCGGTGCAGCAGGCCGCCGGAAAGGATATGGTAATCCTTTTCGGTTCCCGGGCGCGCGGCGACCACCGGCCCCACTCCGATGTGGACTTGCTTATCGTTAGCTGGGACGAGTCGCTGGGGGCCTACGCCAGTGCAAAAGGGGCGGTAAAAGAGTACTTTGCGGAAAACCCGCCGGCGCTCAACGTGGACCTGGTCCCAATGAGCCGCAGCAGGTTCGACTATTGCCGGCGGGCGCCAAACCACGTAGCCGGGCAGGCGGCCAGAGAAGGAATTATTATGAACGGCGAAAACCTGGACGATGCCGGCGAATATGCAGACCAATATCCCGCAGGTTGGCCCGACGTCAAGGAGCGGCTGGAGGGAGCTTACCGCAACCTGCGATTGTTCGAAGTCTGCCTCCGGGAGTTGCCCCAAGACCAGGAAGGGTACGGGTTCCACGCCCAGCAAGCGGTAGAAAACGCCCTCAAGGCCTGGATTTCCGCCGCCGACCTCCGCTACGGAAGAATCCACGGCATTGACCTGCTGAGCGAGAGGATTCTGGAAGACCCGACCGAAGCTAACTCGCCGTCGGCGCAGCAACTCCGGGAACTCCTGTACTTCACGTCTTACCCTGACCCTAACCGCCCGGGAGAAAGGCGCAACTGGCTGAGTCTCTACGCGGTCTCCTATCGTTATGCCGGAGTCCGCCACCGAATGGATGAAACGGAACGAGAGAGGGTCAGGTCTCAAATAAACCTCGCGGTAAATGCCTGCATCAATCGCGCCTACGAACTGACCGAAACCACTATTGAAGACCTGGATTAGGACACCGACACACGCCCGGTGAATCCCGGTGTTGGCTTTACCGCTGTGTTAAAATCCCTTCGTAGTTAGTATGCAAAGGAGAAGAACCCATCATGAGAATGTACCTCAACGGCAACTGGGTTGATAAAGCCGAGACCATGCCCGTTTACAATCCCTTCGACCAGACGGTTATTGATACCGTGCCGCGAGCCAACGCCGCCGACATTGATGCCGCTATCGGCAGCGCTGCGCGGGGCGCGGAAGTGATGGCGAAACTGCCCGCTTACGAGCGGTACGCTATCCTGCGCCGCACCGCCGACCTGATGGCGGAACGGGTTGAAGACCTGGGCCGCACCATCACAATGGAGGAGGGCAAGGTCATTGCCGAGGGCCGGGGCGAGGTGCTGCGGGCCATCCAGACCATCACCCTTTCCTCCGAGGAGGCCAAGCGGCTGCATGGCGAGACGGTGCCGTTGGACGCTGCTCCGGGAAATACCACCCAGTTCGGGTTCACCATTCGGGTGCCGGTGGGCGTGGTAGCCGCCATTGCCCCCTTTAACTTCCCCCTGAACCTGGTCTGCCACAAGGTAGGGCCGGCGCTGGCTGCCGGCAATGCCGTCATTCTCAAGCCCGCCGGAGATACTCCCTTGTCCGGTCTGAAGCTGACCGAAATCCTGCTGGAAGCCGGCCTGCCGCCGGAAGCTATCCAGTGCGTTACCGGCTCCGGGGCGGAGATTGGCGATGTCATCACCGGCGACCCCCGGGTACGCAAAATTACCTTCACCGGCAGCATGGAAGTGGGCGACCGAATTTGCCGCAACGCCGGAATAAAAAAGGTGACGATGGAGTTGGGTTCCAACAGCCCGCTGATTGTCATGTCTGACGCTGATATTGAGAAGGTGGCGGCGGCTACCGTCGCCAGCGGTTTTGCCAATGCCGGCCAGGTCTGCATTTCCACCCAGCGGGTGCTGGCCGACCGGCGGATTTACGCCGATTTTCTGGATGCCATTAAGGTTCCAACCGAGGCGTTTGCTACCGGCGACCCGCTGGATGAGTCCATCAAAATGGGGCCGATGATCCGCGAGTCCGACGCCTCCCGGGTCAGCCGGTGGATTAGCGAGGCGGTGGAGCAGGGCGCGCGGATAGTAGCTGGTGGTGACCAGGAAGGCACGATTCACGCCCCGACGGTGGTGGCCGACGTTAAGCCGGATATGCGACTGTCCCGGGAAGAATTGTTTGGTCCGGCGGTGGCGGTCAGTTCCTTCAATGACATTGACGAGGCCATTGCGATGGCTAACGATTCCCGGTTCGGCCTGTCTGCCGGCATATTCACCCAGAACGTGGATTGGGCCATGCGCTTTGCCAAGGAGGTTCAGTCCGGCAACCTGCACATTAACTCCCACCCCCAGTGGCGCGCCGACCTGATGCCCTATGGCGGCCTCAAGGATAGCGGCATGGGCAAGGAAGGCCCCGGCTACGCTATCCAGGAAATGACCGAGCTGAAGATGGTGGTGTTCCACCTTTAGGGCTTGGCAGAACCTAGCGGAGGCCGATACCCCTTTGGATGCCTGCCCGGCCATCGCAAATTCGCATTAGCCCCGGCTGGACATAATCAAGCGAGAACTTGGCCGGGCGCTAATCCAGTCAAATGAAAGAAAGGACCTGTACTGAATGGAGATAATTACCGACCCGCCTCGCAGCGCTATAGTGGTTACCCCCCATCCTGATGATGCCGAGGGTGGCTGCGGGGCCACGATGGCCAAGTGGATTAAGGAAGCCGGCACCGAGGTGGTGGTGGTGATGTGCACCAACGGCGACAAGGGTACGTCAGACCGGGAGATGTCCCCCGCGGCCTTGGCCGAGATTCGGGAGCAGGAACAGCGCAACGCCTCCGCCTCCTTGGGGGTTAAGGACGTGGTGTTTCTGCGGCACCCGGACGGAACCCTGAACGACACTATGAAGTTTCGGGGCGAAGTGGTCCGGGAAATCCGCCGCCACCGCCCGGAGTTGATTTTCTGCATTGACCCCTACCGGGTCAGAAGCCACACCCACCGCGACCACCGGATGAGCGGCCAAGTGGCCCTTGACGCCGCTTATACCTATGCCTGGAGCTACAACCAGTTCCCGGAGCAAATCACCGAAGAGGGCCTGCAGCCCCACATGGCTAAAGAAGCATATCTGTGGGGTACGGAAAGCGCCGATGTTTTCATCGACGTCAGCGGCTACCTGGATATGAAGGCGGAATCACTGAGCCACCACGTCAGCCAGATGCGGCGGCGTTCCCCGGAGCAGCGGCTGGAGCGGGTAATGAGCGGGTCGGCGCGCCAGGGCGAAAAGGCGGGACTGGCCTACGCTGAGGGTTTCCGCCGCATCCGATTTGACCTGGGTTCCCTGGACTGGCGGTTCCTCTATTCGTGATGGAATAGGGAAACTCCCTCACCCCGGCCCTCTCACGGAAAGAGAGGGAGGAAAGCACATTAGATTGTGAGGAGGCTAGGATATGCCTATAACCAGACTTTATACCGGCGACGATGGGCAATCGCACATTGAGGAGCTGGACCCGGCTTCCCACCCGACTCTGACGGAACTCGAAAACGCCACCGGCATTTCCTTCAGCGTGGCGGAGCCGGGCCGCATGAGTGACTGGCACAACGCGCCCCGCCGCCAGTACGTTATCACCGTTTCCGGCGAGGGCGAAATCGGGTTGGGCGACGGGTCAGTGCACAAGTTCGGCCCCGGCCACGTCAGCCTGGTTGAAGACCTGACCGGGCAGGGTCACACCACCCGGGTGTCCAGCGACATTCCCCGGGTAACCGCCACCGTTCGCCTGGAGAACCAGACGCCGGCCAGTTAACGAAAATAGCAAAGAGGGCGGCGCTGCCGGTGGCTTATTCAGCGGGTTTGTCAGCATTGGGAAAGACGGCGCCGTCCTCGGTAAACTGCACTCCCTGGGCGTGCATCATTGAGGTGGTGCCGCTCCGGGCGATGGCCCGCAGGACGTTGCTGATTATGCCGGAGTTCTTGCGAATTTCCTTGCCGGGCGCCGGAATTACAACCTCCGGGGTCTCGTCCAGCAAACCCCACTGGGGCGGCACCTTCCGGTGGGGCACCAGTCCCCGGGGCGCCATGAGGTAGTGGTAGTCGGCGATTGCCAGAAAGCGGCGGTCGTGAAACTTGATACTGTATGCAGCTACCCGGTTCCGGTAAGCGGTTTCCTCTCGCCGCAGCCTTTCGTAGTCGGCCAAAGCCAGGCGATAGGATGGCTCCTCTTCCCAGCCTTCGGGGCGGACCTGTTGCGCGTATCTGGTGGCTTGGGCCAGGGTTTGCCGGGCCAGCCGTCCCCGACGCAGGAGCGGTTCGTTCCGTTCTTTCAAGGCGGCCAAGTCTGCCGGCGTGTTGTTGTCCCGGGAAAAGTCGGCCCGGCTGGCCTTTACCTCAACCACATAAATCGCGTTGCCGGGGCCGACGCCGGCCAAGTCCACCACCCGACCGCCGGGGCCTTCCAGCTTGACCTCAAAACCGATGCAGCGACATTGGGCCACGGAATAGAGCCATTCCCAGGCCGCCCATTTCAAGGAATAGGTGAGCTTGGTTTCGTTGCTCCGCTTGAATAGCTTGCTGTCCACACCGCCGCCCTTTCCGCCCTTTTAGCTGACCGGATTATTGAGGTTGGGGTGTCGCTGCTGGGCGCGATAGCGGCGGGCAGCCGGCCGGTTGCCCTTCCGCCCTACGGGTAGCCTGGGAATAGTTCGGCCTTGCTAACTATGCTCTTGCAGGCGTTGGATGATGCGCCGCAGTTCCCGCTCGTCCGCTTCCCCGGCGGTGGTTACCGCCAAGCCGACCTCATCCACCAGGCCGCCGTAGCGTTCCAGCAGTTTGTCGGCAATCTCGTCGTACTCGCCGACCACGGCAAAGGCGTCGAGCATTTCGTCGCTGACCAGGCCGCCCATCTCGTCCCATTTCCCTTCCAGGGACATTTGGTGCAGCCGCTGCCCGACTTCCTGAAACCCGTGGCATTCCAGCACTGGCAGGTAGGTGCGAGTGGAGGCGTAAAAAGCGATGCGACGGCGAGCTTCTTGGTCCGCCTCTTTAAGGGCAGCCCGGTTGGGGCCGGTAACTATGAAACCGCCTCCGTTAATTTTTACATCATTTTCCTTACGTCCCGCCCTTTGCGCCCCGGCGGCAATGTTGGGCCGGACAATCCGGCGCACGTATTCCGCCGACGTGAAGGTATGCAGGACCAACCCGTCGCTGACCTCGCCGGCTACTCGGCAGTTGTAGGCGTTGACCGCTGCATTGAAAATCTCCGGAGGCTCGTGCCGGCCGGGGCCGGGACTGAAGAAAGGCGTCATCAGGGAGAATTGGTAGAACTTCCCCCTGAAGTCCAGCCGTTCCCCGCTGTCCCACGCCGTCCAGATACTTCTTAGGGACTGGATATACTCCCGCAGCTTGGGGCCGGGCGACTCCCAGACGGTGGAGAAGCGCCGCTCAATGTGGCCCTTGACCTGGGTTCCCAGACCCAGCCGGAACCGGCCGCCGGACAAGTCCTGCAAGTCCCGCCCGGTGTAGGCCACCACCATTGGCGAGCGGGGAAAGGCGATGGCTACGTGGGTTTCCAGGGTGACCCGGGAGGTGGCGGTAGCGGCCAGGGTCAAGGCCAGAAAGGGGTCGTGAGCGGTTTCATTGCTTGCAACACCGTCATAGCCCATTGACTCAGCCCACGCCGCCTCGGAGGCAACGGCCCGCAGGTCCGGGGAGCTTAAATGGTAGGTTACCCGCATATCTCAATCCTTTGCCGGCCGGTTTGAATAAGGGGGCTATTCTGAGGCTGGCGCCAGTTCCCCGTAGAGTTGGTCGGTCTTGGCGGCCATAATGAAGTCGTTGCGGTGCAAGTTCCGTATCTTGTGGGTCCACCAGGTCACGCCGACCCGGCCCCATTCGGTGACCAGCTTGGGGTGGTGGCCCTCCGCCTCGGCCAACTCGCCTATTGCGTTGGTAAAGTCCAGGGCTTGCTGGAAGTTGCGAAAGCTGAAAATCCGGTCCAGCTTGGGTATGCCGGAATCGTCCAGCAACTCCCAATCAGCGACAGTGGGGTGCAGTTCGTCAATCTGGCTGCTGGTGACCGACGGCGAATCCCGGCGGCAGGCAACGCACTTTTCCTGGTAAAGCTGATTCATATTTGCCTCCTGTCCTGGCGGCGTAGAGCTATGAGTGAAGGGGCAGGTCAAGTTAAGGTTTGTACCTGATATTGTAGCACAGGGGCCGGAAACGTATAGGCCGTGTTGTCAGTAATGCCGGGCCAGTGCAAAGTCGCTTGATTTGACCTCTCCGCTCATCCTGAGCCTGTCGAAGGATAGTCCCGGATAGGGAGCGGGTTCGACAAACTCACCATGAGCGGATTTTGTTATTGCCCTGGACTTTGCACCGGCCCTGGTACCAACGGGAGTTACCGGGTGCGGTAGGTCAACAGCAGGGATCGCCCCTGTAGCGCGAAATGTCACCCATTTGTAGGGGCAACCCTTGTGGTCGCTCTTTCCAGCGAGCGAGCACCCAAAGACCATGGAAACGCTGGCAAGCCTTGAGCAACCCCCGGCTACTAGAGTATAGTCAGGGTCAAGAAAGTCAAACTCGTCGGAGGTGAGGAACCATGCTATTTGGCGCGATAACCAATTCCTGGCGCAACCAACTGATGGAAAAGAGTCTGGCGGAACTGGTAGGCGAGGCGGAGGCCCGCGGTTCCCGCCACGTGGAGTTGCGGCAGACCTGCCTCGGCGACTGCGAAAGTGGCCAGGGCGCGGATTGGCGGCCCAACCTGACCGGCCTGCAAGCCATTGCCGACGGTTTCCCCAACCTGGCCTTTGACCTGGCGATGGCTCTGCCCTGCCTGACCGGCTCGGTTGACCCGGCCGGCGAACAGTTCCAGATGGCTCTGGAGGGGGCTAAAATCGTAGGCCGGGAAACGCCGCACCTGCGCACGGTCGATCCAAGTTCTTTTGATTTGCCCTGGGCCTCGGCTGAAGACCTGCCGGAGTCAGCCCTGGGCTTGGCTGACCTGGCGCGGGAAGCGGCTCGGCAGGGGGTCATCCTGTCCGTCGAAAACTCCGGCCAGACCATCGGCAGTATGGCCCTGCTGGTGCAAGAATGCCGGGCCCGGCTCACCCCGGAAGAGGGTGCGTACCTGGGGTTGTGTCCCGACCCAACCAACCAACTGCGCCGTTTTCCGGACAGTGATGCCCTGGGCGATTTGGATGCCCTGCCCCTGGATATGCTGAAGATTGTCCACTTCAAGCAGGCACGGAACGGCGACCCGCATCCTACGGTGGATACTGGCGACCTGGATTGTAGGGAGATGTTGCGGCTGCTGGAGGCCAAGGACTACCAGGGTGCGGCGATAATGGAGATCCCGCCACACCCGGATGTCTTTGACAACCTGTCCGCCAGCTACGATTTTCTTCACGCCGCTTCCGGTAAGTAATCCACGAGTGCACTCGTATATCCACGAATGGGCAATTAGAACCCATTATTTCCTCAAGGCTACCTAATTTGGATTGCAGAGTATCCGTCGTTCCTGCGAAGGCAGGAACCTAAAACCTTGAGAACAGAGGTTCCTGCTTTCGCAGGAACGACGGATATATGACTGTGCGTCTAATGCGATGGCCCGGATAATTGCCCATTCGTGGATAAAATACCCGGATCAAACAGGAACAGTTATCAATGACCGATTGCAGGCCCGGCTACAGCAGCTACACCGTCTCCATCCACTATGACCGCCGACTCTACCGGCAGGACATTGCCGGTTCCATTGCCCACGCCCGGATGCTGGCCCGCCAGGACATAATCCCGGCGGAGGATGCCGAAACCATCATCGGCGGGCTGAAGGCGGTGGAGCGGGAGATAGAATCGGGAGAGTTTCCTTGGGACGCGTCGCTGGAAGACCTGCACATGAACATAGAGCGGCGGCTGACTCAGCTTGTCGGCCCGGTCGGCGGGCGGCTGCACACCGGACGCTCGCGCAACGACCAGATAGCTCTGGATCTGCGACTCTATACGCGCCGGGTTATCCGCAACACGGTAGCGGGGCTGCACGGCTTACAGCGGGCGCTGGTTGACGTGGCGGAAACCCATCGCGATGTGCTGATGCCCGGCTATACCCACTTGCAGCGGGCCCAGCCGGTATTGTTCGCGCATCACTTACTGGCTTACTTTGAGATGTTCCGGCGGGACGCGGCCCGGTTCCACGACTGCTACCGCCGCACCGACGTTCTACCCTTGGGCAGCGGCGCGCTGGCCGGGGTGCCTTACCCCTCCGACCGGGAGTTTTTGGCTGAAGAGTTAGGGTTCAGCGAGATTACCGCCAACAGTATGGACGCCGTTTCCGACCGGGACTTTTTGCTGGAGTACCAGTCGGCGGCCTCGATCTGCATGATGCACTTGTCCCGGCTGTCGGAAGAAATAGTAATCTGGTCCAGCCGGGAGTTTAACTTTATCCGCTTGTCCGATGAGTTCACCACCGGCAGCAGCATAATGCCCCAGAAGCGCAACCCGGACTTTGCCGAGTTGGCCCGGGGCAAGACCGGACGGGTGTATGGCCACCTGATGGCCCTGCTGACCATAATGAAGGGGCTGCCCCTGACCTATAACCGGGACCTGCAAGAGGACAAGGAAGGCTTTTTTGATACGGTGGATACTCTGCTGGCTACCCTAGAGGTGTTTCAGGGAATGTTGACCGGGCTGACCCTGAACGTAGAGCAGGTAACCCGCCTGGCCGGGGAAAGCTATATGCTGGCGACCGACTTGGCCGACTATCTGGTAGGGAAGGGAGTGCCTTTCCGAGAGGCCCACGGCATTATGCGCCAACTGTGCGCTTACTGCGAGGCCGAGGGCAAGGAATTGCCAGCTCTTTCCCTGGCCGACTATCACCGCTTTTCCGGTGAATTTGACGCCGGCGTCTATGCGATAACCGCCCTGGCATCGGTGGCGGCGCGGGACAACCCAGGCGGCACGGCGCCCAACCGGGTAGCCGACGGGCTGAGCCAGGCCCGTCAACTGTTGGAGGCGGAAGGCAATGACAGCTGAGGCCCGTATCTTGATTGCGCCGTCAATCCTGGCCGCCGACTTTGCCAACCTGGGCCGGCAGGTGCAGGAGGCTACCGAGGCCGGCGCCGACCTGGTTCACGTTGACGTGATGGACGGCCGGTTTGTACCCAACATCTCCTTCGGCGAAGTGGTGGTGGACGCCGTCCGCCGCTATACCAACCTGCCTCTGAACATTCACCTGATGATTGAAGAACCGGGCAACCTGATGTCGTCATTCCTCAAGTCGGCCACCGACCAGGTAATCATCCACGCCGAAGCCTGCACCCATCTGCACCGCACCGTATTTCAGGTCAAGGAGCAAGGCGGTCAGGTAGGTGTGGCGCTAAACCCCGGCACCCCCGTTTCGGCGGTAGAAGAGGTGCTGCCTTTCCTGGACATTGTGCTGGTGATGACGGTCAACCCCGGCTTTGGCGGCCAGAGTTTCATCCCAAGCGCCCTGGACAAGGTGCGGCGACTGTACGGGATAATTCAGGCCAACGGTTATACGGCTCGGATAGAGGTGGATGGTGGGATCAAGGCGGACCAAACGGCCCAAGACTCGGTACGCGCCGGGGCGACAATCCTGGTAGCAGGCACAGCCATCTACAACCGGGACGAGCCGGTTCCGGCGGCAATGGAGAAGATGCGCGCCTGTGTTTGTGGGTTATCGACTCATTAGCCCTTATATTTACCTACCATGCCTACCCAACTAACCGAACTCGCGAGCCTCTCTGCATACTTTCATCAAGCTCAGACCATCGTTTGCCAGATTTCTTGTAATATTTCTTATTCTTCTTCCGCTTCTCTACAGCCTTTTCCGCCTCCTTAAGCAATTTTTCGTCGAAAGGAATAGGATCTGGTTTGTGCACTTTGCCGGTTTTTACAATGCGGTCCTGCTTTGGCTTTGGCATAGCAGAAACTCCATACCTGGCAGCCCAACAGATTTGAAATGATAAATTGACCGCAGGGCTTGTTACCCTTACCCGTCATTCCGGCCTTGAGCCGGAATCCAGAAATGCCAGGAGCAGAGCAGCGTCAAGCTGGCAAGGATTCCTGGATTCCGGCTTGCGCCGGAATGACGCGATGCGCAGCCCTACCCATCAATACAAATGTGATTGGATACTAGAATAGTTGTGCTTAAACAAGTAAGAGCAAGACCAATGAGCCGACTAATCCTGAACAGGTTGAGGGTGCTTTGCTAAAACGATCTGCGTTGAATGCCGACCGTTGTATTCGGTTTAAGCGGTTGCCGCGTTGCCCCGCAGCCGCGGCGGCTTGTGCAGGGTGCGCAGGCAACGGCTGCAAATCTTGACCTTCTGCACCTTTCCGCCCAACATGATGGTCTGCTTGTGGACATTGGCCTTGAACCGGGTCTTGGTGTGCCGGTTGGAGTGGCTGACGTTGTTGCCGCTCATACCGGCCTTCTTGCAAATCTGACACTGCATAGCTGAAAGTACATCCTTTAGAGTGACCAACAGGTTACCATACCTGACGCCGCCAAACAAGGCCGAGCTTGACCGGCATCAGGTCAATCGCACTTGACGGCAGACTCCCTTTACCGCCGTTCCTGCGAAAGCGGGAACCTAAAATGTTGTGGACAGAAGTTCCTGCCTGCGCAGGAACGAAGGAAATATGACTGTGAGCCTAATGCGATAACTCTGTGACCGGCACAGGTTAATCACTCCTGGAGTAGGGACGGGTTTCAATCCCGCACCGGTTTGTAGCCCCAATTTCCCCCATTTCGTAACAACGACGGTGGACCTGAACTTGTCATTCGATAACCCTCCACCACTGACTTCCCCTTGTTGCGCCCCTGCCCCGCAATCGGGCATAATGCCCCGGAACCGTTCCTAATTCAGCCATTGAAATTACCATTACATTTGCCGGGAGGATAGATACTATGCCGGGACAGATTCCAACGGAAGATGAGGTGCTGGGCTATTTTCAGAAGTTTTCTAACTGGGGTCGCTGGGGTGACGATGACGAACTGGGCACCCCCAACCTGATTACCCCGGAAAAGACCAAAGAAGCCCTGGCAACGGTGCAGGAGGGTGTTACCGTTTCCCTGGCCCGCACCGTCCGGTTTGAGCCGAGTTTGGACGCACCCGCTCCGCCGGTCCACTTCATGGTGGAGAGCGGCGAGGGCTGGGCCAGCGGCGACAAGGTGAGCAACCGTCCCAACGCCGCCGCCATTGACTACTTTGGGATGATTTTCCACGGCTACACCGTTACCCACGTCGATAGCCTGGCACATTTCTTCTGGGAAGGCAAGACCTACAACGGCAAGCCGGCCCACCTGGTTTCTACCAGCATGGGCGCTACCGTCTGCTCGGTGGAGGCTGCCAAAAACGGCTTTCTTAGCCGGGGCGTCCTGGTGGATGTGCCGCTGGTTCGCGGCGTGGACTGGCTGGAGCGGGGCGAGGGCGTGATGCCCGAGGACATCCTGGCCGCCGAGGAGCGTTGCGGTTTCAAGGTCGATGAAGGAGATATTCTGCTGGTACGCACCGGCCAACTGCACCGGCGCGACGTGGAAGGCCCGGTGGAGCGGTCGGCGGGTTCCACGGCCTGCCAGGCGGCCTGTCTGCCCCTGTTCCACGAGCGGGGCATTGCCGTTCTCGGCTCCGATACCGGCAACGACGTCAGCCCGGCCCAATACTCGCGGGTGCTGCAACCCATCCACCAAGTGGGTATTACGGCGATGGGACTCTGGATTCTGGACAATGCCAACCTGGAGGAGGTGGCCCAGGCTTGCCGCGAGCGCAACCGCTGGGAATTCATGGTGTCCATCGGGCCGCTGCGCCTGCACAATACCACCGGCTCCCCAGTGAATCCCATTGCCGTGTTTTAACCCGGTTCGACAGGTTCACCCTGAGCCTATGGCCGGATGCCATTTAGTCTAATCCTAACGATGGGAAAGGGGGCGTAATGAGTTCGTCACAATCGGAAATGCTGACCCTTGACGACTTTCGGGTAATCGTCCAGCGGGCCGGTCTGGAACTTGACCAGGCAGAAATGGAACGGCTGCTGCCGATGTACCGGAACTTAATCGGGCAGTTGGCCTCACTCCACGACCCGGCGCTGCCATTGGGCTTGCCGGCGGACATTTTCAGCCCGGACTGGACCGAGTGACCAAAATCAGGTTCCGGGTGTCTCCGTAAATTGACCGTATCCTGAGCAGGACGGGGAGGATACTATGACCGCGAATGCGTCGGAACTTTGCTATATGACCATTGCCCAGGCCGGGCCGTTGTTGCGGGCCGGGCAGTTGTCGCCGGTAGAACTGGTGCGGGCCTTTCTGGACCGGATTGAGGCGATTGACGGCCGGCTCAATTCCTACGTGACCCGGTTGCCGGAAAGGGCTTTGTCCCAAGCGCGGGAAGCCGAGGCGGAAATCCTGCGGGGCGATTACCGCGGCCCGCTGCACGGGATTCCCATTGGCCTCAAGGACTTGTACGACACCGCCGGTATCCGCACCACCGCCATGTCCCGCGTCACCCCTGACCGGGTGCCGACGGAGGACGCTACCACCGTTGCCAAGCTGAATGCGGGGGGAACCATCCTGCTGGGCAAGCTGGCGATGCACGAGTTTGCCCTGGGCGGCCCGGACTTTACCAGTCTCTTTCCGCCGGCGCGCAACCCCTGGAACCTGGACCACATCCCCGGCGGCTCCAGCAGCGGCTCCGGGGCGGCGGTGGCCGCCGGCCTCTGCATGGGCGCGCTGGGTTCCGACACCGGAGGCTCCATCCGTGGTCCGGCCTCTATGTGCAGTATCGTCGGAATCAAGCCCACTTACGGACGGGTCAGCAACTTCGGCGTAGTGCCGCTGTCCTGGTCCCAGGACCACTGCGGCCCGATGACCTGGACGGTAGAGGACAACGCCTTGATGCTCCAGGCCCTGGCCGGTCACGACACCAAAGACCCGACCACCTCGACGGCGCCGGTGCCTGATTACTCGGCTGGACTGAAGAATGGCATCAGGGGTATGACCGTCGGGGTGCCCCGCCGGTACTTCTTCCAGTCCGGGCCGGATGTATCCGACGAAACCCTGGCAGCCATAGAAGCGGCCCTGGAGGTCATGGCTGAACTTGGCGCCGAAGTGCGGGACGTGGACCTGCCCCACGTAGAGCAGTCGCGGGCCGCCAACCAGACCATCATGATGGGCGAGGCCTTTGCCTACCACGAACACAACCTGAAGACTCGGCGGGAAGACTACGGCGCGATGGTGCGCGACCGGTTCCTGCTGGGCGGCCTGCTTACTCTGAGCGACTACGTGCAGGCGCAGCGGGTGCGGAGCCTCATCAAGCGGGAGATGGCCGATGCCCTGAAAGAGGTGGATGTGCTGGTGACGCCCACGTCGCCCAAACCGGCGGCGGCGCTGGAAGGCTACTCCGGCGGGGCCACCCTGAGCGGTCCCAGCTTCACCGGCCCCTTCAACGCCAGCGGAATCCCGGCCATTTCGGTCCCTGGCGGCTTCTCCTCGGACGGGCTGCCCATCGGCCTGCAAATTGCTGGTAAGCCCTTTGACGAAGCAACGGTACTGCGGGTGGCCTATAACTACGAACAAGCAGCAAGGTGGTTTGAGCGACGGCCGCCGGTTTAGGAGGGATTTGGGGTGTTGCTGACGTATGATGTTTGCTTGTCGCAGCGCCTGTTGTTAAGCTAACCATAGAATCAGGTTTGGAGAATCAGGATGGCAGTCTGGGTAGTTAGGGCTGGTCCACACGGTGAGTTCGAAGAGTTTGCCTTGAACAGCAATGTTGTAGGTATTGACTTTAGCCTGCGACAAAGTATCGCCGATTTTCAAGATAGAGATGATTTACGCCAATTATTACAGAGCAATAATGCTGCTGACCAGTTGTGGCGGTTTGCTCGCGAGTTGGAAATCGGAGAAACAATAATCTTGCCCTGTAAACAACCTAAGGTTGTAGCCATTGGCAAGATTGTAGGGGACTACAGATACGAGCCAAATTTGCGAATGCCTCACATTCGTCCGGTAGATTGGACTGTAGTTGACATTCCCCGCACCAGTTTTGACCAAGACTTGTTGTATTCTTTCGGGGGACAACTGACAGTTTTTCAGGTTAAGCGCCCCAATGCTCAAGAGCGTATTGAGCAGGTTATCCTCCGGCACTCGGGTGAAATACCCATTACTGTCCCTATTTCCACAACGGAAACCACCGATGACGAGACAATAGCCGTTGATTTGGATGAGGCTATCTCAGACCGAATCGTTGAGCGAATCCGGCAAAAATTCACCGGTCACCGCTTGGAGTACTTGGTAGAGAATATCCTCAAAGCGGAGGGCTATACTACGTTGCAAACCCGGCAGGGTGCCGACGGCGGTATTGACGTAGTTGCCGGTAAAGGTCAAATGGGTTTTGAGGAACCTTGGCTGTGTGTGCAGGTAAAGTCGGGCACCACTCCGGTGGATTTGCACGAATACAACCGTCTCCAAGCTAATGTGCAAAATTTCGGCGCGCATCACGGCTTGCTGGTTAGCCTCGGCGATTTTACTCGGACAGTCCGAAACGCGAATGAGAGTTCGTTCTTTCAGATACGCCTTTGGGGAGCAGGGGAATTGACCCAAAGGCTACTGGAGACCTATAATAGCCTGCCCGCCGATATTCGCGCTGATATTCCCCTGCAAGACCGAAAAGTCCTTCTGGAAACTGACGTTTAACCGGCCCATCTTTAACTAAAATCCGGCGGCCTCAAATCAACCCCCAACGCCCTTTCACACCAGCGGGCCACGCCCAGCAGGTTGCCCTCCTCAAAAGGCGGAGCGGCGAACTGGATGCCCAGGGGCAGGCCGTCCTCGCTCAGACCGGAAGGTATGACTATAGTAGGCAGGCCGGCGGAAGTCCAGGGCGCTTGAAAGGCGGCGTCGCCGGTGGTGTTCAAGTCCCGGGGCGCCGGCGCGGGAATGGCCGGAGTCAGCAGGGCATCCACCCGCTGGGCCAGGTCAGTCAAGTCCTGCCGGAACTGTCGGCGCAGACGTTGGGCTTGCAGATAGGTTACGCTGGGCACCAACAGGCCCATTTCAATGTTGGCCCGGAGCCGCGGCCCGTACTCATCGGCCCGGTGACGGAAAAACTCTTCGTGGAAGGCGGCGCACTCTACGTTCATTACGATGCGCTGGACATCGGGCGCGGTGGTAAAGCTCTCCGGCAGTTCCAGTTCCTCGATGATAGCTCCGGCCTGGGACAGTCGCTGCGCCATGTCCTCGGTATGCTGGCGCACCTCCGGCGTGGCCCGGTCGAAGAAGTAACCCTTGTTGAGCAAGCCGAGTCGGGGCGGCCCTTCCCGGTTTTCCATTGCCCGTTGAAAGTCCGGTACAGGAACGTTGGCCGAGCCGGGGTCGTTGGCGTCATAGCCGGCCATTGCCTGGAGCAGCAAGGCGGCGTCGGTTACGGTGCGCACCAGGATGCCAACCGTGTCCAGCGACCAGCTAACCGGCACTACCCCGTAGCGGCTGATGCGCCCGTAGGTCGGCTTCAACCCCACGATGCCGTTGTAGGCGGCGGGGCGGCAGGTTGAGCCGCCGGTCTGGGAACCCAGGGCCGCCGGACACATTCCGGAGGCTACTGCTACTGACGACCCGCTACTGGAACCGCCCGGCGTGTGTGCAGCATTCCAGGGATTGCGGGTCGGCGACGGGTCGGAGGTGGCGAACTCGGTAGTTACCGCCTTGCCCAGGATAATGGCCCCAGCCTCCTTGAGCCGGGCAACGCAGGTGGCGTCGTAGTCGGGCACAAAGTCGGCGTAAATGCGGGAGCAGGCAGTGGTCTTCATTCCGGCGGTATAGAAAATATCCTTTAGTCCCACCGGCACACCGTGCATAATGCCGGACGCCGTTCCACTTGCTAGTTCCTGTTCTCGCTGCTGCGCCGTACTTAAAACCTCTTCCCGGTCGATGGTAACCCAGGCTTGCAGGGCCGGCTCGTGAGTGTCGATCCGTTCCAGCAATTCCCCGGCGTAGGCGGTGGGGGAAAGCTGCTGGTTGCGTATCTGCTCGGCGGCTTCGCTGACGCTGAGGGTGTAAGGCTCGGCCATAATTGCCTCCAAAACAAAAGGATGTCGGGAACCTTCCGGTGGCGGGGTTCGGTCTGCCAATTACCGGTACGGCAGGTAATGCCCTTACTGGTAAAATCCCGGCTCAGTCTCGGTGTCCGGCAGGTTGTTAGATACCTTGGTAAGTTGCTCTGCCGCCTGTTGCAGCGAGTCTTGATTCTTTTCAACGTATTCGGCGCCCCAGCGAACTCTGGCCTGCTCGGTCAGTTGGCGCAGCACGGATTCAATGGAGACGTCGGGCGTATTCTCAGCCATGTCCACCTCTTGGGAAAGGTTGCAAACTTGGGAATTCTACCGTCATCCAGTTTACCCTAAATCCGACCAAAGGGGGTTGGTCTTCCTTGCTATTGCATAAATTCGACCGAAAGGATTCTCCGCTGCCAATTTGACCTTGCCCGGTATCCTTGTCATAATCAGGGCCACCAAAGCTAATCATTTCAGCCAACTATAATGAAAGAGGAGGCAAGCCGTGACTACCAGAACAATTGTCGGCAGCGGCCAATATACCTACGAGATGAATACCGATTGGGCCAAGCTGCCCGAGGGCTGGGCCATGCCCGCCGCCGCGGTTTATGGCGATTCCCAGGACCGGATTTACTGTTTCAACCGCGACTTGGACCATCCGGTAGTAATCTTCGACCGCGAGGGCAACTATCTGAACTCCTGGGGCGCAGGTCTTTTCCTGTTTCCCCACGCCATCATCATTGACCCGGAAGATAATGTCTGGCTGGTGGAGCGCAACGGCGGACAGATAATGAAGTTTACCGCGGATGGCGAGCTGCTGATGACCATTGGCACCAAGGGTTACCGCTCCGATACCGGAGTGGATAACTCAGTGTTCAGTTCCAACGCCTGGCCCGACGTGGTGCGGGGCGCGGAACCCTTTAACCTGCCGGCCGGAATTGCGGTCAACGAAGCCGGCGAGGTATTTATTGCCGACGGGTACGCCAATGCCCGCGTCCACAAGTTCACTCCTGAAGGCGCGCTAATCAAGTCTTGGGGCGGCCCCGGCTCCGAACCGGGTCAGTTTAACCTGCCGCACGGGGCCTGGATTGACCGCAAGGGTCGGTTGCTGATTGCCGACCGGGAGAATGACCGTATCCAGGTGTTTGACCAGGAAGGCGAGCATCTGACCGATTTCCCCACCAAGCTGATTGGCCCGGCGGTTATCTACGTGGACGATGAGGATATCGTGTACGTGGCCGAACACAACGGTGGTCTGGTCAGCATCCTGAACCTGGACGGGGAACTGCTAGCCCAGTGGGGTTCACTGACCCACCGCTCCTGCCACGGTATCTGGGTGGACTCGCACAAGGATATATACGTGGTGGAACCCTACGAGGGCAGCACCGGGCGAACGGTGGTGAAGTTCGTTCACCAGAGTTAATGACCAACGTATTGTAAGTGCTTGGCCCAAGTCACGTTGAGATGATTGCAAAGTCTGCTCATGGTAAGCTTGTCGAACCATCAAGGGTAAAACGGCGACCCTTCGACAAGCTCGGGGTGAATGGAGGAGCAAGCGGTCCGGTGACTTTGCAATCGTCCTGCAAGTTAGCCAAAACCCGGTTGCAGCGGCAGCCGGGTTTTGCTATGCTATATGGGCGTTGTTAAACGCCATTGCTTTTTTCGGGGCTGTAGCTCATCTGGGAGAGCGCTTCAATGGCATTGAAGAGGTACGGGGTTCGAGTCCCCGCAGCTCCACCATCTCCATTACACTGGTTGACCCATTCCTCCCCCTGATTATCCGCACAGTGAAATCGTCCTCTTGGCCTCATTCCCCTGGTGATGGCGGTCGTCCTGCTATGCGAACTTGGCTATACATTGGGAAATTGCGCCTTGTTTTGCTTCCGGCGCTGACCTATTCTCAGGTCTTTAGGTTCCTGCTTTCTCAGGAACGACGGGAAAGATGCGCGCGGTAGGGTTGCGGAGGCGGCCTCTTTGGACGGAGTCGTTGAACGGGTCGAAAAGTTCGCTCCGGTCTCCGGTGCAAAGGGTCAGCTTCCAGCCTATTGGTGCAAGGACTGGCACCGGGTGGATGCCAGCATCACCGTATCGGCGCAGTTGCCACCGAGTATTCGAAATAGGCCACGGTTATAAGGTGGTGGAGGTCGCGGCAGTACCCGTCCAAGCGCAGCAACAATCTCCGGTGGTCCGGGTGGTCGGGCCATTCATAGTGGACCAGCGCGCCCAGCCGGCCGGCCAGTCGGCGGGCTGCCTCACCGGCGCTCGGCTCCGGGCTGACGCCTAAGGAGGCGAGTTCCGCCTCCGCCATGTCCAGCGACCGGGAGATGGAAACGGGAAGCCGGGAGTCGGTGACCAGCAGGTCCAACACCTGCTCCGGTTGCACGTCAACGCTGTACCTGCGGCTATAAGCCTCGAAGGCGTGGCAAACCCGCAGCAGACTGGTCCAATCCTCCCCCGAGTCTTCTCTGACGTCTTCTCCGTTTGACGAGTCGGCCGGTAGGTCGGCAGCCAGTTGAGTCAGGAGCAGGGAGACGAAGAACTGGACGCGTTCAACGTGACGCCCAAGCTGCATGAAACTCCAGCCCTCATCCCGGTACATCGAGGACTCCGCTACGCCGGCAAAAGTATTCATCTCCGCTACGGTTTCGGCATAAAAGCTCTCTGGGGCTACCCGCCAAATGTCCACCAAAGCCTGCCGCTGCAACCGCAGGTAGGCCAGGTTCAGGCGAGTCCACATCTCGGCGCTGATACAATGGCGCGTCTGCCGGGCGTTCTCCCGGCCCTGAGCGATGCAACTCCATACGGAATCGGGATTCGACCGCTCGAAGGTCAGGTCATCGACCAAGGTGTAAGAGTCGGCCAGCGTGTAGTCGTCGCCGCCAAGTTGGAGAAAGCCGCTGGGTGGCTGCCGGCCGATGCTGCCGTAAATGCGGCTCCAGCCAAAGTAGATATCCTCGACCGGGCGGTCAACCAGGGATTCAACCTGCACCCCCAGCAAGCGGCACAAATGCTCGCCCCGCTCCAGGTAGCGGCCCATCCAGTAAAGCCCTTGCGCGCTGCGTGAAAGCATACTCTTTACTCTTCGTCGTATTCTTCCGGCATCAGAATAAACTCAGGATAGGCCTCGATTCTCAACTCCCCGCTATCCTGACCGATGCGCTCCACGTCGTAGGACACCCGGACGCCCAGCGCCAGGTCAAGTCCTTTCCAGAGCAGCCAGGACAACCCAAACGCAAATACCCCCACCGCACCTACGCCGGCCAACTGCACCAGGATTTGCCCGCCGCCGGCGATGCAGACCGCCAGGGTGCCCCAGATTCCGGCAATCAGGTGGGCGGGTATCGCCCCGACCACGTCGTCCAGCTTGAGTTTCTCCAGCAACTTGATGCCCAGGGTACACAGGAGGCCGCCAACGGCGCCGATGATAACCGCCCAATAGGGGTCCACGATGTTGGGAGCGGCGGTAATGGAAACCAGTCCCGCAATGGCCCCGTTGAGGCCGGCAAACAGGTCGATGCGTCGGAGGACAAACTGGGAAAACAATAAGGCGGTCATTACGCCGGCCGCCGCCGCCAGGTTGGTATTGACCAGGACAATGCTCATTGCTACCGCATCGCCGGCAGTTCCCAAAGCCAGTTGGGAGCCGCCGTTGAAACCGAACCAGCCGAACCACAGGATGAATACTCCCAGCGTCACCACCAGGACGTTGGACGGCGGAGTGGGTCTGACCGTGCCGTTGCGGCGGAACTTGCCGAGCCGGGGGCCTACTACCAGGATGCCGGCGAGGGCGGCCCAGCCGCCGGTGCTGTGGACGATAGTAGAACCGGCAAAGTCCTGGAAGCCCATTTGGTTCAGCCAGCCGCCGCCCCAGGTCCAGGCGCCGACGATGGGATAGAGGACCGCGGTCAGCCCCAGCGTAAAGAGGAAGAAGGGCCACATTTTAACCCGTTCCGCCATAGCGCCGGATACTATGGATGCGGTAGTCGCCACAAAGACCATTTGGAAGAACCAGTCGGACATAGAGGCATAGCTGTTCTTGACCACGTTGGCAACCGCCTCCGCCTGGCCGCCCACCAGGGCCACCTCGTCGGCAGTCGGGTTTCGGAGAACCTGGAAGGCCCCGATTAAATCATTCAAGGCAAATTGACCGCTATCTACGTTTATATCAACATACATCAGGTTGTAGCCGATAAAGAAATAGGCCAACCCGGCGATGGCGTAGATGCCAATGTTCTTCAGGCAAATCATAGAGGCGTTCTTGGTACGCACCGAGCCGGACTCCAGCATAGTGAATCCGGCGCACATCCACATCACCAGCGCGCCCCAGACGAGGAAGGAGAAGGTGTTGAGGACGAACATTGTCTCAGCGTCGCCGGCGGCAAAGGCCACCGCCGGCCGGCCCAAAAACAGGGCCAGGGCCGAGACTATTCCTCCCGCTGCCAGCAGGCGAATGCGAAGCGAGGGAGCGTTCAACAATGCCCTCGCCGCCCTTATGCCGTTCCAACTCTTACTATTGAGAACCGT
The DNA here is from genome assembly GCA_965197655.1 of Dehalococcoidia bacterium. Lineage (GTDB taxonomy): Bacteria > Chloroflexota > Dehalococcoidia > Lucifugimonadales > UBA3495 > CATQHB01. Next base: position 512,413 of record OZ240220.1, read on the forward strand.
TCCGGGAAATAATGACATATTTTCAGTCCTCCAACACCCAGAAGTCCTTGCCCCCACCGCCCTGGCTGGAGTTCACGACCAGGCTGCCGCGGCGCAAGGCAACCCGGCAGAAGGCCCCCGGAACTATGCGGGTCTCTTGTCCGTGCAGCACGAAGGGGCGCAGGTCAACATGGCGCGGCTCCAAGCGGCCGTCAATCCAGCAGGGGGAGCGGGAGAGGGCCAGGGTTGGTTGGGCGATAAAGTTCGCCGGGTCGGCGCGCACTTCTTTGGCGTACTCCTCGCGTTCCTGGGGCGTCGCGTGGGGGCCGATGAGCATTCCGTACCCCCCGGACCCGCCCACTTGCTTGACCACCAGGTCTTGTAGGTGGTCCAGGGTAAACTCCAAGTCCTCCGGTCGGCGGCACAGGTAGGTTTCAACGTTGGACAGGAGTGGCTCCTCTGCCAGGTAGTAACGAATCATATCCGGCACGTAGGCGTACACGCTCTTGTCGTCGGCAACGCCCGTTCCCGGGGCATTCGCCAGCGTTACGTTGCCGCGGCGGTAAGCGTTAATCAGGCCGGGTACGCCGAGCAATGAGTTGGGGCGGAAGACCTGCGGGTCCAAAAAATCGTCGTCAACTCGCCGGTACACCACGTCAACTCGCCGCAGGCCCGTGGTGGTGCGCATATACAGGAAATCATCCTGGACCAACAGGTCGCGGCCCTCCACCAGCTCTGCCCCCAATTCGCGAGCCAGGAAAACGTGCTCGTAAAAGGCGGAGTTGTGAACCCCCGGAGTCAGCAGAGCGATGGTAGGGTTGGGGTTTCCCCGGGGATCCAATTCCCGCAGGGTTTCCAACAGCGCCGGCCCGTAATGTTCCACCTCCAGCACCCGGGAACTGCGGTAGAGGCGGCGCAAGTTAGTCTTGGACACCTTCCGGTTAGCCAGCATATAGGATACGCCGGAAGGAACCCGAAGGTTGTCCTCCAGCACCCGGAACCCGTCGTTGGTGCGCACCAGGTCGGTGCCGCAGATGGAGACCCAAGTTCCGTGGGGCGGGGAGAAGCCGCGCATTTCGGTGCGGTACTGAGGGCAGTCGCGTATCAAGTCCTCTGGAATAAGCCCTTCATGGACGATGCGCGGCTGCCCGTAGATGTCTTGGGTACGGGACTTCCCGTAAACATCATCCAGAAAAAGGTTCAGGGCCTTGATGCGTTGAGTCAGGCCGGCTTCTAACTGCTTCCAATCGGCGCCCGACATAACGCGGGGTATGCAGTCAATGGGAATAATTCGCTCCTCAGCCTCAGCGTCGCCGTAAACCGTGAAGGTAATACCCTCGTTCTGGAAAGAACTGGTAATCCGTTCCTGGATGCTGGACAGTTCTTCTGCGGTGATACCGCTCAACACATTGTAAAGCTGCCGACAATGCTCCCGTGGCTCGCCGTTATGGAGGAACATCTCGTCATAGATCGACGAGTCAAGGTCGTAAGTGTTGAAGTCCACCATAATAACTCGACCCCCTTCCTAATTCCCAAGGTGGTTGGCCGGCTGAGGAGGGCCGCGCGGTTAGTCGCGGTTCGTTGCCGAATAGCGAGAGCTTTGTATGTTCCGTTGCGCTAAAGCTTGCCGTCTAGCCTACAGGAATATCCCGCTGCTGTGAAGGTGTTCAATCTGCCTCAAAGGGCTATCGCCTTAGGCCGAAGAACGAAAACCCGTCGTTCCTGCGCAGGCAGGAACCGCTGCCCCCTGAAGTCGCTGGATTCCTGCGAAAGCAGGAATGACGGGTTGGCCGTTTCCAAATGCGATTGCCCGGTCTGCCTCAAAGCAAGGTCTGCAAGAGTCCCGGCAGCAACCGCCTTTGCCGGAAGTGGCCCGGGGTGCAAACCCTCATTCCGGACCCCTCACCCAATCATCCCAGACCCTGCACCCGCTCATTCCCGACCCATCAGCCGGTCATTCTGAACGGGGTGAAGAATCCTGACCTTTACCCCAAACCGCTGTCCCTGCCCCGAACACCATAGCCCTGAACCCGCCGCCGGCTTTAATCGTCCTGATGGGCCACTGCTGGGATTCTTCGCTCCACTCAGTTACATTCAGAACGACAATAGGCGGGCATCCCAGAGCAAGACGCGATTGCCCGGTTCTTTCCAGTTTATTGACACAGCCAAAGCTTGGCTTTAAGCTACAGAGGCTTTGTTTCTAGTTGGCCGCCGGGCTGGACCCAGACTGGCCGGCAGCGTGAAATATACCACTTTTCTGTCTATCAACGATCCTCACTGGCCTGGTACGCATGACTGACTTTCTACCGTCCGCCAAGCCCATTCTCTTGATGGTGAAAGCCCGGTATTCTCAACTGTATTTGACCGGATTTACCGCAGACTTTCCAACCTGCTCCGAGTTTCGCCAGAACGCGACGGCATGAATTACAATCTCCAGACGCTCCGCGGCGACCTCTTTGGCGGCGTTACGGCAACAGTAGTGGGTTTGCCCGTTGCGCTGGCTTTTGGCGTGGCCTCTGGTCTGGGGCCAACTGCGGGTCTGTACGGCGCCATAGCGGTCGGCTTTTTCGCCGCTGTGTTCGGCGGCACCAAGTCCCAGATTTCCGGTCCCACCGGCCCCATGACCGTTGCGATGGCGGTGGTCGTAACCAGCCATGCCAACACTTTGGCCGAGGCATTTACCGTAGTAATGCTGGCCGGCCTCATCCAGATCTTGCTGGGTGTGCTGAGAATCGGCCGCTTTGTAACCTACACGCCCTATTCGGTCATATCCGGGTTTATGTCCGGCATCGGAATCATCGTGATTCTGTTGCAAGTCTTGCCTTTCCTGGGCGCGCCCTCCGCCGAAGGGGGAGCGCTCAATTCCATTAGGGCCTTGCCGGGTGTAGTAGGTCTAATAAACCTGGAAGCCGTGGCTATCGCCGCCGTTACGCTGGGGGTGGGTGTACTCTGGCCGAAGCAGCTTAGGAAATATCTACCGCCCACCCTGGCAGCGATGGCTGCCGGCACGGGTCTGGGCATATTCTGGCTAACCGGAGCGCCGGTTATCGGCGCGGTGCCGACCGGCTTGCCCACCCTGCAACTCCCGGTCCTTTCCCTGGGGTTCCTGGGTCACGCCATACAGCCGGCCCTCATTATTGCGCTGCTCGGCTCCATCGACAGCCTGCTCACTTCCCTGATTGCCGATTCACTTACCCGAACCCAACACAATCCGAACCGGGAATTGATGGGTCAGGGCATTGGCAATATGGTCTCAGGGTTCATTGGGGGATTGCCCGGCGCCGGGGCAACCCTGGGTACGGTGGTCAATTTGCGGGCCGGCGGGCGGACGCCGGTGTCGGGAGCCTTGCGGGCCGCAGTCCTTTTGGCGCTGGTGCTGGGGTTGGGAAGATACGTTGAAGCGATTCCCCACGCCGTGCTGGCCGGCATCTTGATGAAAGTCGGCTGGGACATCATTGACTGGCGTTTCCTGACCCGCATCCATCATATCCCCAAGGAACATCTTTTGGTGATGCTGATTACTTTCGGCTTGACCGTGTTCCTCGATCTGGTCACCGCCGTAGCCATCGGTTTGATTGCCGCCGGCATGGCCGGGGCGCGCCAGTTGGAGCGGCTGGAACTGGACAGTGTGGTTTCTGTCCCCATTTTGGACCAGACTTTCTTTTCAGAGCAAGCGGGAGATAATGATGAGGTGGACTCTTTCGCCGCCCGTGTCGGCATGGTAGCCCTGCGCGGGCGCTTTTCCGTGGCATCCTCCAACAGCCTGGTCAATGTAATTAGCGCGGACATCCGTGACCACGAGGTTGTAATTTTCGACTTTTCAGATACTATTTACTTGGACGACAGCGCCGCCATGGTGGTGGAGCAGATGATTGACATTGCCGCAGAAGAGAATACCGAGACCATTGTTATGGGTCTCTCCGGCTCGGTTGAGAAGAACCTGCAAGCCCTCAATATCTTGCGCCGCGTCCCGCAAGACTGCATAGTTGAAAACCTGGACGAAGCCAGGGAAGTTGCGCGTAGCTTCCTCTACGATTAAGACCGAGAAGTCTGCTGCGTCCTGCAACCTGTAACGAGGGGATTAAGAGGGTATGACTGAATTTCGTTTGCTGGCCTGCTTTGCCCACCCGGACGATGAGGCTTTCCCGGTGGGAGGAGCCTTGTCTGCCCATGCCGCCCGGGGAGTGCAGGTACGCCTGATCACGGCCACCCTGGGCGAGGAGGGAGAAATCCGGCAGGCCGGAGCGGCCACCCCGGATACCCTGGGGTCGGTGCGCCGCGTCGAACTGGCCCGGGCCGTCCGTATCCTGGGGCTGAGCGACCACATCGTCCTGCATTATCGGGACTCAGGAATGGTAGGTACACTGCCTAACCAACACCCTCAAGCCTTTGTCAACGCGCCAGCCGCCGTCATTGTGGAGCGGTTGGTCGAGGAAATCCGCCGTTTCCGCCCCCAGGTGGTGCTGACCTTTGACCCGGCCGGGCTGTACGGACACCCGGACCACATCGCCATCTGCCATCACACCACGGAGGCTTTCCGGCGGGCATCGGACCCATCGGCTTATCCCCAACACCTGGTAAACGGAGTTACGCCCCATACCCCGCAACGCCTCTTTTACAGCGCGCGGCCCAAGGGCTTCCGGCTGGAGTGGGCGCAGACATTGCGGTCCTACGGCATAGACTTTCCCTTGCCCAACCCGGAGCGGGCCAATGACGGGGCGCCGCCGGAGGACATCAACCTGGAGTTGGACGTATCGGCCCAGATGGAGTTGAAGATGGGCTGCATCCTGAGCCACCGTACCCAGGTAGCCCCAGACTGGCCCTACGATCGGGTGCCGCGCCAAGCAGCCAATCGCATCCTGGGCCGGGAATACTACATCCGCGCCTGGCCGCCGGTAAATGACGGGGAAGAAGTTCCGCCGGACTTCTTTGAGGGTTTATCCGCAGAGGAATAACCGGAAAAGATGTAGGGGCGGGTTTCAAACCCGCCCCTTTGGTCATCCGCACGGTACTCTTGGCCGGCAAATGTTAGGGCAGAATGGGTCAGCGCAGCCGGGGAGCCACTTCCTGGGCGTAGAGGCGGACGGAGTTGAGAACTTGTTCCACGGTCAGGCCGCCGCCCACGTTAGGCTCCATGATTATACCGTCCAGCCCCAGCCGGTCCCGCAACTGGATTAGCTTCTCCACCACCGTGTCCGGGCTGCCGTAGGCCAGACGGTCCTGGAGCAGGTCGTCGTAGGTGACGTTAGCCAGCCGCTCCGCCCGTTCCCGGCGCTCCTCGGACAGGGTAGTACCGGCCTGGCCGGCCGAGCTGTCGAACAGACTTCCCAACCGCCGGTAAGAACGCATGGTGCTTTCTTCCGGCTCGGAGCGGCCCCGGTCGTCCGTTTCCGCAACGTAAATGGGAACCCGCAGAAAGACCTCGCCCCTGCCGGGATGCCCGGCCTCTTCCCGCGCCTGCCAGTACATTTCCATGTGTTCGGCTACCTCATGCACGTCGAAGCCGCGCAGCCCCGAGATTACGGAATGGCCGCTGCGACCAACTTGGGGAAAGGTGTCGCGGGTGGTGGCGGCAATCCGCACCGGCGGATGGGGCTTCTGGTAGGGCTTGGGCAGGACACACAGTTCGTTGAAGCTGAAAAACTCCCCCTCGTGAGTGAAACGGTCTTCCGACCACGCCTTGAGGATAACGTCGAGGGATTCCTGGAAGCGCGCCCGGCTTTCGGCGTAAGGTATCCCATACCCGTCATAGGAACGGGGGAAACCGCTGCGGCCCACGCCAAACTCAAGGCGTCCCCGGCTAACCTGGTCCACGGTGGCGGCTTCCTCGGCCAGCCTTACCGGGTGGCACAGCGGCAGTACACTGACGCCGGTGCCAATTCGCACCCGCTTGGTGCGGCCGGCAATGGCGCTGGCCATCACCAACGGCACGGACACCACCGAGGGAATGCCAGCGCCCTGGGCGTCGGTGGGACGGCGGGGCGCAGCAAAGTGCCGCTCGGCCAGCCAGACCCCATCCAGCCCGTATTCATCGGCGGTTTCCGCCATAGCGAAGGCTTCGTCAAATGCCTCCTCCTGGGTTACTCCCGTTCGGTAGTCGCATTCCATTACCAATCCGACGTGCATTTTGTGCCTCCTCTATTTGCCCTGGGCCTATTCGATTTCGACCCTTTCCTGCCTTGGGGAGTTATTCTAAGGTTGACAGCCCGGCGACGGGCATAACCCAGCGCCGGGGTCAATTTCTTTGATTATCCGACTCAGCCACCCCGGTGTTCCCCGGAGCCGGAACCGCTGCTATGCTCCCCGGTTTCCGCGCCACCGCTGTGTTCCCTGCCGGCGCCGCCGACTTCCGGGTGGGCTCCCCAACTGGTGAAGGGCTGGCCGGTGGCCGGGAGGGTAACGTCAACTTTCTGCCCGGGCGCCAAATCAACCGGGGTGGTCGGCCCCAACTCGGTCCCGTTGGAGAGATGGACCTCCACTCTAACCTTGTTCAAGATGGCGCCAGTGGTATTCTCCACCGTGCCGTTAAAGGCGTTGGCCTCAGCGTCATAAGCCAGGACTAGCCGGGCGCCGGCCCTAACGCTGTCAAAAGTCTCGGTCAGGGAGAACTGGGAACCGTCCTCTTCGCCAAGCCCACCGGCCTCACTGCTACTGCCCTCGCCGGGTTCAGCGCCACCGCCCGGTTCTCCGGATTTAACTTTAACGCTGTGTTCGCTGGATTCGGCGTTTCCGCTGCCTTCCCTGTACTCGGTATTGCTCTCGGTATTGCTGCTGCAACCGGCGAGGGCAACTATCAGGGCTAAACCCAGCGCCGCCACCGCTATTGGGAGATATTTTCCGGGCTTTTTGCTATTACTGCTGGTTTCAGGGAATGTCATAGTCTTAACTGGTTAACCTCCGCAGTTTCTATATTGGGCGCTCATTCTCTATTCGCCAGCCGGGACATAGCCCGGATTGGGAATGGCCCTGAAGAGAATGTAGCGGCGAACCTTTAAGAAACTTTGAAGGTTTGCTTTCAGGTTTTGACCATCGGGCGGCTCCAGTTAGTGGGCTGACCGGGCGGAGCCATTCAGAGCGGATCAGACCCCCGGAGACTCCAGAAAAGCCATCGGCGTAGCCAGGAACTTGGTGCGGCAGTCCAGCCCGCAGAAGTAGTACCACTGGCCGTTGTGGAAGCTGCGGGTGCCCTGCTGGGGGTCAACTTCCGAGGCGCCGTGCATGGTCTGGCCGGTTTGGGCGCGGGCCTCGGCCTCATCAATTTCCTTACCGCATACCGGGTCTTTTGCCATAATTGTCTCTCTCCTTAGTCTCTTATCTTTGTATATCTCCGTGTCTCTGTGTCTCCCGGTGAAAATCACTTTCGGGGAGTAATTTCACACAGAGATATGGAGGCCCGGAGATACGCAGAGATTTCTTCTATACCAGTTAGGGCACTGGCTCCAGGTTCATCCCCAATCTGACCCGGCCGGGTTGGTCCAGCAGGGCCTGGGCAATCCGGGCGCGATGCTCGAAGCTGGTGCCCAGCCGCATCGTCCAGGCAGTGACCCGGCGAAACCAGAGATGCAGGTCAAACTCCATCATAAAACCCATTCCGCCGTGAATCACCTGGGAGGAACGCACCACCGCCTCGCACTTGTCATTGCAGAAGGCTTTGGCCTGGGACACCTCCACCGAGGCGGGCAAGCCTTGGTCCATTTTCCACAGGGCTTCGTAGGTAAGAAGCTGCCCACCGTCCACCCACAAAATCATATCGGCGCAGATGTGCTGGATTGATTGGAAGGCGGCGATGGGCCGGCCAAAAGCGGCCCGGTTCTTGGCGTATTCAATGCCCATTTCGGCGTCCTTGCGGGCTGCGCCGACCATCTGGGCGCAGAGCAGGGCGGTGCCCCGGTCCAGCATCCGCTGGGCAACCGGCCAACCCTGGTTCAATTCGCCGATCAGGTTTGCCTTGGGAACCCGTACCGAGTCGAAGAAAACCTTGCTCTGCTTATCCTTGGCCAATGTGGTAAGTGGCGTGTGGGAGACGCCCCGGCTGGTGGTATCCACCAGCAGCAGCGACAGGCCGGCGTTGTCAGCGGAGGCAGGGGCGGTGCGGCAAGCCACCAAACATTTCTCGGCCACGTTAAAGTTGTCCACGAACATCTTGGTGCCGGTGAGGATGAAGTCGTCTCCGTCCGCGACGGCCTCGGCGTGGATGGTTTCCGGGCGGTAACGGGGGGTTTGCTCGGTAAAGGCCCAGGCCAGAATCAAATCTCCACGGCTGACCCGCGGCAGCAGTTGGCGCTGCTGTTCGGCGGTTCCTGATTCCGCAATAGCCAGGGCCGGCACTGCGGTGGAATGCAAAGGCACCGGCGCAATGGCACGGCCCAACTCCTCCAAAATGATGCCCAGGTAGGTAAGGGGCAACCCTTGTCCCCCGTGTTCCTCGGGCAGGGAAATGCCCAGCCAGCCCAAATCGGCCATCTTCTGCCAAAGTTCCGGGGGATAGCCCAAGTCGTCCTTTTCCATTTCCCGGGCCAAGCGGGGCGGACATTCGGCCTCCAGGAACTCCCGGGCCAGGTTCTTCACCATTTGTTCTTCTTCGTTAGGTAGTACGTCCATAAACTTCCTTTCCGATTCCGAGAGCTTTGAGTAAAGGTTCAAGATGCTCCGACGCTTTATGCAGTTCAAAGCCCACTACGTCAAAGCCGTCATCTTCGCTGCCAAAATCCACTACTATGCCGGGGGATACTTCTCCCGAAGTCTCGATTGTCCGGCCATTTATCAGGAGGTAAAGAATGTCAGAATCCTTATTGTAGCTGACATCCAGGGTAGAGTTCTGGAATTGATAGGTCATAATATACCCCGCCTGAAGCGTCTTGTTGCCGTAGTATCGAAATGGGCGGTCTCAATTACGCTGTCATCATGCTTTTGAAGCACCGCCTTAAGTAATGCGCTCCGACCAGCGATGAAACCGTAGTAACTTATTGAATCAGGGTCCTCGACCATCCTGACCGGATTCTCCAGAACCTGAATTATCCAACTGGCGGTGATACGTCTCTGTCCTATCCGTTGCTCTGCATGATACGTAGGGCGGCGTTCCTTACCTCCGGCGACAATGGTTTGCGTAGTGTCGTTTATCGCATTGGCGGTACGAACCGGCGCTTCGTTTAACCTGCTTGACAATTGATGTTATCGCAGGCACCGGCCAGCGCCGCTTAGCCGCGGGGCATACCCAAGCCGCGGCGGGCAATTTGGTCCCGCATTACCTGGGTGCTGCCGTGATTGATGCCGGACTGGAAGGAACCCATCAGGTTGTGGGCGAACACCCCTTCCTCGATGGCGTCTTCCGAGCCGTTAAGCAGTTGGGCATAAGGTCCCAGGATTTGGGAGATAGTTTCGGTGGTACGGACGCCATGTTCCGGGGCAAAGACCTTCTCGGCGGAACCTTCGTAGGTAAAGTTGCCGCCCTGTTCGACCAGGGACATGCTGCGCATAGTCATCAGGCGGCAGACCTGGGCTTCAATCCACAACTCGGCGATGCGGTCGCGGACCGAGGGGTCTTCGGCCACGCTGTAGTCGCCCAACTGGTTTTCCTTGACATAATTAACTATGTCCTCGTCCCGCCGTACCGAAATAAGGTAGCGGCTGGCGCCCACCCGGTCCAGGTTGAGGCCCATCGCCCCCACGTACCAGCCCATATTCTCTTCGCCGAGCAGGCAGGATGCGGGAATCCGCACATCCTCAAAGAACACCTCGTTGGTGCGAGCGTCGCCATAGGTGGTGCCGGCGGGGGCCGGCGGGTCATTCTGGATCGTCCATAAGGGACGTACCGTGATGCCGGGAGTGTCCATCGGAATCAGGAAAATGGAAATGCCCCGGTGCTTGGGGGCTTCCGGGTCGGTGCGGGCCATCAGATAGCAGTGGCTGGCGTAGTGGGCGCCGGTGGTAAACATCTTCTGGCCGTTGATTACATAATCGTCCCCGTCCCGCATGGCGCGGCACTGGAGGCTGGCCAGGTCGGCGCCGGCCTGCGGCTCGGTGAAGCCTAGGGCAAAGGAGATTTCGCCGTTAATCAGGCCGGGGAGAAAGTACTTTTTCTGCTCTTCGGTGCCGGCGACCAAAATTGCCGGGGCGCCGCTGCCGGCTCCGCCGACGGTGATGCCAGCGCGGGCGAACTCTTCTTCGACAATATACTGGTCAATACGGCTGCCGTCCTGTCCGCCGTATTCCTTGGGCCAACTGATGCCGACCCAGCCGTTTTCGCCCAACTTCTGGTACATCTCGCGCACCTTGGGCCCCCGGCGGCGGATACCCAATTCCTCGATTTCATGCCGGACTTCCGGGGTGACGTTTTCCTCAATGAACGCGCGGACTGCCTGCCGCAGGTTTTCCTGCTCCGGGGTGTAAGCAAAGTTCATTTCTTACCTCGCCTTTACCGATTAGTCGCCAGCCTATAAATGTTATAGAGGCGGTGCTTTCAGTTATATTGGTTGCCAAGTCCGTTGACAGTTGCCGTTATTATAGTACGCCGGCAAGGGGGTGTCACCCGTTAGGGCGCCCAAGGTCAGGGCAATCGCATTAGACGCACAGTCATATTTCCGTCGTTCCTGCGCAGGCAGGAACCTAAAACCTTGAGAACAGAGGTTCCTGCTTTCGCAGGAACGACGGGTTTTCGTTCTTTAGCCTAATGCGATAGCCCTGACCCAGGGGTCTTGTAGTTGTCATTCTGAGGAGCGGAGCGACGAAGAACCCAAAATCGTCGTTTTCGACCGTTTTTACGGTAACAGCACGGTTCCAATTGAAAGATTGGGACTCTTCGCTTCGGTCAAAATGATATAGCGGGGCATCGGAACGCATAGGAGGACGGATGAAATAGCGGGCGATAACTACCGGGCTTTGCCCAACCCCGGAAAGTACGTACTGGGTCGGTAATCCCCGGTAATCGCTTGCCCGCCTACAGTTGTTACTTGATCCCGGCCAGCACCGGCTTTAATGCTTCTACCAGGACGGGCAGGTTTTCCTTCCAGTCACCCACGATCCCATAGTCGGCGGCCTTGAATATGGGGTGACGCCGGTTGCTGTTGATGGCGATGATAACCCCGGCCTTTTGGATTCCCACCGTGTGGTCGAACACGCCGCGAATTCCTACCGCCAGATACACCCGGGGGGCGATGGTGCGCCCGCTGATGCCTACCTGCACCTGGTGGGGCAGCCAGCCGGCGTGTACCACGTTACGGGTAGTAGCCAGGTTCGCCTCGATTTCCCCGGCGAGAGATTGGATTTCGGGTAGGTTCTCCGGCCCGCCGATGCCCATACCCACGCTGAGGACTACCTGCGCCTGGGCCAGGGCAATGCCGCCGGTATCTTCCTGGTTGTGGGTTTCCAGCAGGGTAATGTCCGTCCCGTCAAAGGCGGGAGCCGACAACGCCTGCACTGTAGCCAGAGCGTCATCTTCCGGTTCGATAGGCGTCAGCAACCCGGGCCGCAGGGTGACCAGGTTGGGCAAAGTTTTGGAAAGGATGGGAGCGATGACGTTTCCGCCCAGGGCCGGCTTGAGCTGCACCAGACGGCCTTCGGGGTCAATTTCCAGGTCAATGGCGTCGCCGGTCAAGCCCAAGCCCAGGCGGGCGGCGATTCGGGAGGCCAGGTCGCGCCCGTCGGCGGTGGCGGCAAACAGCACGGCGTAGGGTTGGTCGGCGGCAACGGCGTCAGCCAGCGCGCCGGCCACCGCCCGGCTGCATACCGGCCCCAAGTCGGTGTTGTCCAGGGTCAACACCCGGTCGGCTCCATAAGCCGATAGTGGGGCGGTCAGGGTGTTTGTCGCCTGTTGACTCGCTACGCCGATAAGCACGGCTACCACTTCGCTCCGGGTGGTGGCGGTTAGCTCTCGGGCCTTGCCCAGCAGTTCCAGGGTGACGCGGCGCAACCCGTCTTGGGCGGTTTCGGCCACTACCCAGATGCTGCGGGCGCGATTGTCCGGGTAGCGGATATTAGCGGCGGAGGCCGGGGCCGGACTGCCGTCTCCCTGCTCCTCGGCGAGGGAGGCCAGGCGTTCTTGCAGCAGTTGGGCTACCTGTTGGGCGGCGGCGTCCGGCGTTTCACCTTCAATCATCATTCCCAGCCGGGTGGGTTCCACCAGGCGTATATCCTCTACCCAGGTAGGGGAACCGGACAGGCCAAACTGGGACAAGTCATCGGAAAGCTGGGCGCAGGATAGTTCTTCCACCGGCTTGTCCTGGGCTGCCGCCATTTGCTCCCGGTTGGCGAAAGTCTCCGCCGCAACGCCCTCGGTGACGCAGACCAGGGCGGGCAATGCACATTCAATTACCTGGTAACCCTCGTCAGTTATCCGCTCGGCGACGATGCCGTTGACCTTGCCAGCGGAGTCGGCCCGGTAGTCCAGCTTGCGGACCTGGCTGATGTGGGGCAGCCCCAGCAGTTCGGCCAGCTCCGGGCCAACCTGTCCGGTCTCGGCATCGGCGCTGTTGCGCCCGCAGACCACCAGGTCGGGCTTTTCCCGTTCCAGGGCCAGGCTCAAGGCGCGGGCGGTAGCCAGGGTGTCCGAGCCGGCCAAAGCCCGGTCGGTGAGCAGGATGGAGCGGTCAGCGCCCAGGGCCATGCAGGTGACCAGCCCCTCCCGGGCTTGGGGCGGCCCCATAGACAGGGCGACAACCTCATCCTCCGGCCCGGATTTCAGCTCAACGGCCCGTACCAGCCCCAGCACGTCAAAAGGATTGACCTCGGAGGGCACGCCGTCGCGCACTATCGTTTTCTGCTCGTAGTCAAAGGTGATTCTTGATACTACCGGCACGTACTTGACGCATACCGCCGTTTTCATTGATGCCGCTCCTTTGCCTCTGGTTAGTTGGGGGCAACCCCCGGTATTAAGAAGAGGTTTCACCGATATTATCCAGCAGTTGGGCCTGAACCCGGTTGGTTTGCCGCTGCAAGCGGGCGCTAAAGGTTACCGGGTAACGGGGTGGGTTATATATCCGCTTGTAATGGTCGTCGAGTTGCTGAAAGTCCCGGCTAAACCGCTCCCTTATCTCGGTGAGGGACGGGGCTGGTCTGGTTCGCTGCCCACTTTCCATAACCGTTTCCAGGAGCGGTTCGCCACCGGGCAGTTTCTCCTCTTGCAGCGCCACGATGTCCTGGGCAAATCGGCGATCCGTTTCTTGCAAGCGATAGACCTGCTTGGCGCCGGGCGGAGAGACCTTGTCGGGGCTGAGCTTCATCACCGGCTGCCCGTCGTAGCATACCAGCTTGTAGGACATATCGGAGTAGGGGGCGTCGGCAGAAGAGCCGACCTTGGTGCCTACGCCGAACAGGTCTATCGGCGCCCCGCCCTGTATAAGTTTGTCAATTTCGTACTCATCCAGTCCGCCGCTGGCGACTATTCTCACGTACTCCAACCCCGCCTGGTCCAGAATGCGGCGCACTTGCCGGCTGAGTTCGGCGTAATCTCCCGAATCCAATCTGACGGCTACCAGCTTGTGGCCGGCGGCCTCCATTTCTCTGCCCACCTCGGCGGCGTGCCAAGCCCCCTGGATGGTGTCGTAGGTATCCAGCAGTAGAATAGTGCGGTCGGGGAAAGCCTGGGCATAGGCCCGGAATGCCTCGATTTCAGTAGGGAAGGTAGTAATCAGCGAGTGAGCCATAGTGCCGGCCGGCGGGATGCCGTAACGCTGGGCGGCCAGGACGTTGCTGGTGGACTGAAAGCCAACGACGTACCCGGCGCGAGCCATGCTCATTGCCCCATCCACGCCAGGAGCGCGGCGGGCGCCGAAATCGGAAAGGGTCCGTCCCTGGGCCGCCCAGACACACCGGGCGGCCTTGGTTGCCTGCAAGCTCTGTAGGTTCAGCCGGTTAATAATCAAGGTCTCTACCAGTTGGGCCTCAATGATGGGAGCGGTTACTTCCATTACCGGCTCGTTGGTGAAGTATAGCCGGCCTTCGGGCATAGCTCGGACGCTGCCGGTGAAGCGCAACCCGCCCATATACTCCAAAAAATCCTCGGTAAACATTCCAGTAGCGCTCAGGTAGTCAAGGCTGTCTCCGTCAAAGTGCAGGTTCTCCAGGTATTCCAGCGCATCCTCCAGCCCGGCGCAGACAAAGTAGCCCCGGTTGGGCGGGTAGCTGCGGACGAACAAGCCGAAAGTCGCTGGCGCAAACATACGTTGCTCAAAGTAAGTCTGGGCCATGGTCAACTCGTAAAGGTCGGTGAACAGGCCCAGGCCGGATGAGAGCATGGGTGAAGATGGTATGGTTGAGGCTCTTTCTACCATATTCCCAGACGCGCTTTCCGGCCGGCTTCGGTTTCGATTGCTGGCCGGTGATTCCAGCTATTGCTGGGGCTATTATGTTTGGGTATTCCCAAGTCTGTCAATTGACGCCGGGTTGGCAATCAGGCAAGAGTTTCCCATCCCAATCTGGGTAGCAGGAAGGGGTGTGTTGAGCGGATTCCTCGCTGCTGGTGGACGTATCCTTACCTGTTTCTAGCATACTTAATACGGAATAATGTTACAGATGCCGCTCCGGTGGCCTATATGGACACAATCCCGATTTGACACCTGCCCCTTGAGTTGTATATTATAGGGTTGGTCAGGCCATTAAAAGTTGAATAGCTTATCTGGGACCCTTATCCAGAACGGCAGAGGGAACGGCCCTACGAAGCCAAGCAACCGGCCCACCAGCAGCCTGCGCTGTCACCGGGCAAGGTGCTAAATCCGGCGTCTCTCCGTATGAGGGGAGACGAAAGATGAGGGAGCTACAATAGAACTGTGCTTCTCTCTGTGAGAAGCTTTTTTATTGCCCGGAAAATCCCTGCCCGTATCCTCCGGTCGGAGACGCTTAACCTTGATTGAAATAAGGCCCATACAGTGGAATGGCGGAATACTGAAACTTCTGGACCAGACCCGTTTGCCGATGGAGCAGGTCATTCTTGAGTTGGACGATTACCGGGGCGCGGTGGCGGCCATTCGGGATATGCAGGTTCGCGGCGCGCCGGCCATCGGGGTTACCGCGGCCTATGCCGTGGCTATGGCGGCGGAAGAACTATCGGAAGAACTGGCGGTAGATGACAAAGTTACCTTTATGGCCGGCCTGCAAGAGGCGGCCACGACCATTAACGCCGCTCGGCCCACCGCGGTTAACCTGCACTGGGCGGTGCGCCGGATGCTTCAAGTGGCGGAATCGGCAGCCGAGGCGGAAGCGGAGTTGGGCTTGAACCTGGGCCGGGTCAAGGAGCGTCTGCTGGCCGAGGCCCAGCTGATTCAGCAGGAAGACGAAGAAATTAACCGGCGGATGGGTGATTTTGGCAAGGCATTGATGCCTGACGGCGGTTCGGTGCTGACCCATTGCAACACCGGGGCCCTGGCCACCTCGGCCTTTGGCACGGCTCTGGGCGTAATCCGGGCCGGTTGGGAAGCGGGCCAGCGATTCCGGGTGTTCAACACCGAGACCCGTCCCTTCTTGCAGGGGGCGCGCCTGACCGCCTGGGAGTTTCAGCAGTTGGGCATTCCGGCCACCCTGATTGTGGACTCGGCGGCCGGTCTGCTGATGCAGCGGGGCGAGATTAGCTGCGTTATCACCGGCGCCGACCGCATCGCCGCCAATGGCGACACCGCCAACAAAATTGGCACCTACACCCTGGCGGTGCTGGCCCGGGAAAACGGCATACCCTTCTATGTGGCCGCCCCTACCAGCACCGTGGACTTGAGCCTGGCCTCGGGGGATGCCATTGAAATTGAAGAACGAGCCGGGGCGGAAGTTACTCATTTCCAGGGTACGCCTACCGCTCCGGTGGGTGTGGAGGCCCTGAACCCGGCTTTTGACGTTACTCCGCACCGCTACATTAGCGCTATCGTAACGGAGAACGCCGTGGCCCGGCCCCCATTCCTGGAAAGCCTGAAACTGGCGGTAGCCGGCGGCTAGATTCCAAGGCTTACAGATTCCGGCCCTAATAAGGAGATTTGATGACTAGCTTGGACCGACAAACGCGCCGCCGTATGGCCGGCGTCGGGCTGATTGGCTGCGACGAAGAGAAAGTGTGCCCCGGCTACCTGTTGTACGCGCCTATGACCGGCGGGGGCGCCGTGTATCTGGTGGATACACAAGGCAATGAAGTCCACCAGTGGAGCTTGCCCCATCCTCCCGGTCTGTATGGTTACCTGCTGCCTAACGGCAACCTCTTCTACGGTGGCAAAACGATGGATGAGACCTGGGACCGGTTCCCCTCCTGGAAGCGGTTTAAGGGCGGCGTGATGCTGGAGGCGGACTGGCAGGGCAATATCGTATGGGAGCACCACGACCAGGAGCACCATCACGACGCCCGCCGCACCCCTGAGGGCGGCGCCATGTATCTTACGGTTGAGCCGATGTCCGCCGAGTTGACCGCTCAAATCCAGGGCGGCGTTCCGGGCACCGATGCCGAGGGGATGTGGGCCGACGTTATCGTTGAGGTGGACCGCGCCGGCAACCGTATTTGGGAATGGCACGCCGCCGAACATCTGGACCCGGAGCGCCATGTCCTGACCTTTAACGACCTGCGGGATGAGTGGAGCCACGGCAACACGGTGGCCCCGCTGTCCGATGACCGCGTGATGTTCAGCTTCCGCAACATCTCCACCGTGGGCATTATTGACAAGAAGTCCGGCGATATCGTCTGGCAGTTGGGCGATACGGTGCTGGCCCAACAGCACGACCCCAACCTGCTGCCCAACGGCAACGTCCTGATTTACGACAATGGCTCCCACCGCAAGCGCACCGGGCAGCCCTTCTCCCGGGTCATTGAGGTTGACCCCAGCACCAACGAAATTGTCTGGCAGTACCAGGATTCGCCGGTTTACAACTTCTTCAGCGCCTACATCTCCGGCGCCCGCCGCCTGCCTAACGGCAATACCCTGATAACCGAGGGAATGTTCGGGCGGATGTTCCAGGTAACGCCGGAAGGCCAGGTGGTTTGGGAGTATATCAACCCCTACTACTTCGAGGATGCGGAGGGCCAGGTGGCGAACCGGGTATTCCGGTCAACCCACTACCTCCCTGAAGAAGTACCCAACCTGTAGGAGACTAGATGCACCACCAGGAAGCAAGCATTGGCGTAATCGGCGGCAGTGGCCTCTACGATATGGAGGGCATGACCGACGTCCATTACCTGGACGTGGATACCCCTTTCGGCAGGCCCAGCGACAGCATTGTAGTGGGCTCTCTGGAAGGTACGCGGGTAGCCTTTCTGCCCCGCCACGGACGAGGCCACCGGCTCAACCCTACGTCCATCCCGGCCCGGGCCAATATCTATGCCCTGAAAACCCTGGGGGTACAACGGCTCATATCAGTCAGCGCCGTGGGCAGCTTGCAAGAGGAATATGCCCCCCTGGATCTGGTTATTCCCGACCAGCTTATTGACCGTACCCGCCAGCGCGCCAACACCTTCTTTGACGAGGGCATTGTGGCCCACGTCGGCTTTGCTGAACCCTTTTGTTCCCAGGCTGGCGCGGTTATCGCCGCCGCCGCTCAAGAGGTAGGAATTACCTCCCATTCCGGCGGGATGATGGTGGTCATGGAGGGCCCCGCCTTTTCCACCAAAGCCGAGTCCTTTATGTACCGCTCTTGGGGCGCTGGCATTATCGGCATGACTGCCCTGCCCGAGGCCAAGCTGGCCCGGGAAGCGGAAATGTGCTATGCCACTATGGCCTGGATTACCGACTACGACTGCTGGCATGAAGCCGAGGAAACGGTCACCGTGGAAATGGTGGTCCAAAACCTTTTGAAGAACGTGGCGGCATCCAAGGAAATGCTGCGGCGGGTCATCCCCAGGTTGGACGCCCCGACCGACTGCCCCTGCCCCGATGCCTTGAAGGACGCCATTATCACCCAGCCCCAGGGCATTGCCGAGGAAACCCGGCATAAGCTGGCCCCCATTTTGGGCAAATATATAAGCTAATTCCGGTTCCGGCTGTATCTCCGGTTCCGGCTGTATCTATAGGAGCCCTGACCCAAGAGTCTATTCTCGACGAGGAGGTATCAACAATGCCCAGGCAAGAACCTGGCGAACCATATTTCCGGGTAGATTCCGACGAAGCTCGCTCTATTCTGGACGGAGACACCGAGGGAACCGTGGTGGTGGATGTCCGACGGGATGACGAGTGGATAACCGGCCACATTACCGGCGCCGTTCATATTCCGATAGACGACTTGCCCGACCGGATTGACGAAGTGCCCCGGGACAAGAAAGTGCTTTTCATCTGCGCCATGGGCGTACGCAGTGGCTTGGCTTGCGAAGTAGCCTTTTCCATGGGTTACGACACGACAAACCTTTACAACATTGATGACGGCACTCCCGCCTGGATTGCCGGCGGCCACCCCACTGACTACCCCGGTTTCGCCTAGGCGGGCGCCGGAAAAACGAAAATACATACCTAAGGAGTTAACTTTTGGCTGTACAAAATACCAAGGGAGATGTCAGGGACTTAGCCCTGGCCGGAGCCGGTATAAACCGGGTCGAGTGGGCGGAACGGGAGATGCGCGTTTTGCGTATCATTAAGGAACGTTTCGCCAAAGAGAAGCCTCTGGATGGCTTGCGGATGTCCGCCTGCCTGCACGTTACCAGCGAGACGGCGAACTTGGCAATAACCCTGAAAGAGGGCGGCGCAGACCTGGTCTTGTGCGCCAGCAATCCCCTTAGCACCCAGGATGAAGTAGCCGCCGCCCTGGTCAGCGAATACGGCATCCCCACCTACTCCATCAAGGGCGAGGACAACGAAACCTATTACCGGCACCTCAGCGTCGTCCTGGACCACCAACCCCAATACACGATGGACGACGGAGCCGATCTGGTAAGTATGCTGCACCGGGACCGTTCCGAGTTGTTGCCCAACGTGCTGGGCGGCACCGAAGAGACCACCACTGGCGTCATCCGGCTAAACGCTATGGCTGCTGACAATGCCCTCCGCTATCCCATCATCGCGGTCAACGAGGCGGAAACCAAGCATTTCTTTGACAACCGCTATGGCACCGGGCAAAGCACCCTGGACGGAATAACCCGGGCCACCAACATCCTGTGGGCCGGCCGCCGGGTAGTCGTTGGCGGCTATGGCTGGTGTGGCCGGGGTGTCGCCTCCCGCGCCCGTGGCCTGGGCGCCCATGTAATTGTTACCGAGATTAACGCCGTCCGCGCTCTGGAAGCGGTGATGGACGGGTTTACCGTAATGCCCGGCGTGGAAGCGGCCCAGGTCGGCGAGGTGTTTATCACCGTCACCGGCGGCCTTCACACCATCGGCGGCGAGCATCTGGCCGTAATGCCCGATGGCGCCATCATCGCCAACAGCGGCCATTTCAATGTCGAAATCGACATTCCCTCCCTGGAGGCTATGTCCGACAGCCACCGGGAAGTACGCCCTTACGTCGAGGAATACACCACTAAGGACGGACGGAGGCTTTATCTGCTGGGCGAGGGCCGGCTGATTAACCTGGCCGCTGCCGAGGGACATCCCTCCGCCGTTATGGATATGAGCTTTGCCAACCAGGCCCTGAGCGTGGAGTATCTGGTCAAGAACCAGGGTAATATGGAGCCAGGCGTCTATGTAGTGCCTACGGAGACGGACCAGGAGGTGGGGCGGCTGAAGCTGGCGTCGATGGGGATATACATTGATACCCTCACAGCGGGCCAGCAGCGCTACCAGGAGAGTTGGGAAGAAGGCACTTAAAAGGATAGTGGTATTCCTGTCCTTGTTTTCAATTACAAACCCGGCGCGGCGGGCGCACTCGAGAAACCTTATGGGAGACTAGCCGGCCCGCCGCCCCAACAATTGGAGGAATAACCAATGCCCATACAGTTTATGACTTCACCCAAATACCTGCTGACCTCCGAGTCGGTAACCGAAGGTCACCCGGACAAGCTCTGCGACCAGATATCCGACGCAGTGCTGGATGCTGCCCTGACCGGCGACAATATGAGCCGCGTCGCCTGCGAAACGGTAGCAACCAAGAACCTGGTTATGGTCACCGGCGAGATTACCACCGCCACAGACCTGGACTTCAATGAAATTGCCCGCAAGGTAATGCAGGACATCGGCTACACCGATGTCAAATACGGACTGGACGGCAATTCCTGCGGCGTAGTAGCCCACGTCAGCAAGCAGTCCCCGGACATCAGCAGCGGTGTAACTACCTCGCTGGAACACCGGGGCGATGCTGCCACCGACGCTCGCCGCGCTACCGGCGCCGGCGACCAGGGAATGATGGTCGGCTTTGCCTGCAACGAGACCGACGGCCTGATGCCCCTTACCGTTGACTTGTCCCACCGGTTGGTCGAGCGGCTCGCCACTGTGCGCAAGGAGGGCATCCTGCCTTACCTGGGGCCGGACGGCAAGTCCCAGGTTACCGTGGAGTACCGTCACGGCCGGCCCCACCGGGTTGATGCTGTGGTGATTAGCACCCACCACGAAGACCAGGCCGACCGGGATGCTTTCACCAAGCAACTGCGCCGAGATATTCGGCAGCACGTCATTGACCCCATTGCCGGCGAGATGATGGACGACGACACCAACATCTACGTCAACCCCAGCGGCTGGTTCGTCGTTGGCGGCCCCCAGGGTGACACCGGCCTGACCGGGCGCAAGATTCTGGTAGATACCTACGGCGGCATCGCGCGGCACGGCGGCGGCGCCTTCTCTGGCAAGGACCCGACGAAGGTTGACCGCTCCGGCGCCTACGCTGCCCGCTACGTGGCCAAGAACCTGGTGGCCGCCGGCCTGGCCGACCGGGTGGAAGTCATCGTCTCCTACGCCATTGGGGTGGCCGAGCCTATCTCCGTTTCGGTGGAGACCTTTGACACCAACCACCTGGACAACGACAAGATTGAAGATCTGGTGCGGGAGAACTTCGACCTGCGCCCCGGCGCCATCATTGAGGACCTGAACCTGCGGCGGCCCATCTATCGCCAGACGGCGGCCTACGGCCACTTCGGGCGCAGTGACCTTGACCTGCCCTGGGAGCGGACCGACAAGGTGGATATGCTCCGGCAAAAGGCGGGCCTCTAACCGGCTGATTAGTACCCGCCAACCCGTCACATTCAATCGAACCAGGCAATTGGATTATTGAAGCCCTCACTTCCGGCCCGGCCTTGAAACGGCAGGCGCAGGGTGAGGGTTCTCTACGAAGAGTCGAGGAGTAGGCCATGACCACCGAGATTAAGTTCGGCACCGACGGTTGGCGGGCGATTATTGCCGAGGATTATACCTTTGCCAATGTGGCCCGCTGCGCCCAAGGCGTAGCTGACTACTTGCGGGAGGCCGGCACGGCCGGCCAGGGGTTGGTGGTGGGCTATGACACCCGTTTCCTGTCCCGAGAGTTCGCCGAAACAGTGGCGTCAGTCTGCGCTGGCAACGGCATCCGGGTTTACTTGTCCGATTCCGCTGCGCCTACCCCGGTGGTTAGCTTCAACGTCCTGGCCCAAAAAGCCGCCGGCGCGGCTATCATCACCGCCAGCCACAACCCCGGCAACTGGAACGGCTTCAAGTTCAAGCCGGAGTATGCCGGCAGCGCCACCGACGAAATCACCAACCGGCTGGAAGCCAAGATAGCCGCAGTGTCCGAACCCAGGACTCTCTCCCTGGCTGAGGGGCGAAATCAGGGGCTGGTAATTGACATTGACCCCGATCCTCCTTACCTGGAACGTATTGAGTCCCTGATTGACTTACCCGCCATCCGGGCAGCCGGTTTCCAGGTGGTGGTGGATGCAATGTTCGGCGCCGGGGCGGGGTACATCCCGCGCCTGATTTCCGGCGGCAGCACAACGGTAACGGAGTTAAATGGCTACCGCAACCCCGCCTTCCCAGGGATGGAGCAGCCGGAACCCATAGCTCACAACTTGGCCGGCCTGCTGGAGCGGATACCGAGCGACAATGCCTCGGTGGGCATTGCCCTGGACGGCGACGCTGACCGGGTGGGCTTGGTGGATGAAAAGGGCAACTTTATCAGCACCCTGGAGGTGTTCTCTCTGTTGGCCCTGTACCTCCTGGAACACAAGGAGCGGCGGGGCGCCCTGGTCAAGGGCGTAACCTCCTCGATGATGCTCAACAAGCTGGGCGAGCGATTTGGCGTTGATGTCCACGAAATGAGGGTCGGCTTCAAGTATATCGGCCCCAGGATGTCCGAGGTTGACGGGTTGATGGGCGGGGAAGAAAGCGGCGGTTTTGCTTTCCGTGGACACATCCCGGAAAGGGACGGGATCCTGAGCGGCCTTTACTTTCTGGAATACCTGGCCCGCACCGGCAAGACTCCCTCCCAACTGGTGGAGCAACTCTTCTCCCGGGTAGGCCCCCACTATTACCAGCGGCGGGACGTGGTCTTCAACCCGGCGGAGCGGGAAAACATCATGGCCCGGCTGCGGGGCGGCGACTTGACCGAACTGGCCGGTCTGCCGGTGCGTGGTTCCGACGAGATTGACGGGCGGCGGCTCTTCTTCGATAACGCCTGGCTGGCCTCCCGCTTTTCCGGCACCGAACCCCTGTTGCGTATCTACTGCGAGGCGGAAAGCCCGGAGCAGGTAACCCGGCTTCTGGACGCAGCAGCGAAGTATCTGGGCGTGTAAGTGCATTTTCTATCTAAAATGCTATGCCGGGAGTTGTTCCGTGGCAAGGAAATTGTCAAAGGTGAGAGTAAGGGGCGGGTTTCCAGCCATCTGTTCCCGCTAATTAACCTGCCTTCCCCGGCTAATGTCATTCCGAGCGGAGCGAGAAACCCAAAACGCTTTGGGACAGGGGCTATCCGGTTTTTGCAAAGTAGCTTCCCTTGACCATTTTAGATTCCTCCTCTGCTCCGCTCCATCAGGATGCCATCAAAACAAGAGTGTCCTGGGTTCCAGCCCTTGCACGGGCAATAAGTTGGGACTTATGGGTTTCAAACCCGCCCCTACAGCGGGTTATACCAACATACGTTGGGACTACCCCGGTTTAGTTTGAACAACCAACTGGAACTGGTTGGCGTACAATATAGTAAAGGGCGGTCTCGCCGGGAGTATATAGAGTGTCGGCAATACTGGAAGAGTCCAGGTTTCGGAGCCTTTTCATTACCGGGCTGGTGGCGATTCCAGCCATAGCCATAGGAGTGATTGGCGCGAAAACCATCGGCAGCGATACCGGAATTGACGGCGTCAACGGCTTCGTGGAATTGCTAGCCGGCAGGTCCGGCACCTTCCTCGGCGGGCTGGTTGGGGCTTCCTCCCTGTTTGCCTTCGCTGCCGGTATGGCCTCGGCGGTCAATCCCTGCGGGTTTGCGATGCTGCCGGCCTACCTGGGTCTTTACTTGAGCGGAGGGGCCGGAGAAGGGACAGTCAGCCCATTGAGCCACTTGCAGCGGGCCTTGCTGGTTGGTGGAGCGGTAACCGCCGGGTTTGTAGTTCTCTTCGGTTTCGTCGGTACCCTGATTGGCCTGGGTGCTGCCTTCGTTGTTCAGTTCCTGCCCTGGATTGGCCTGTTAATCGGCGTAATGCTGGCAATCGCCGGGGCCTGGCTGGTCAGCGGCGGCAAAATATACACTAACGTCGCGGCCCGGGCCGCGTCCCATATCGGCGAACCCGGGCAACTGGGAATCCGGGGTTACTTTCTCTTCGGCATTAGCTACGGCACAGCGTCCCTTAGCTGCACCTTGCCCATATTCCTGGCGGTGTTGGGGCTCAGTGCCGCCGACACCGGGTTTATCAACATTCTGCTGAACTTCTTCCTGTTTGCCTTGGGGATGGGGTTGGTGATAATGGCGCTGACCCTGGGTATGGCTTTCTTTAGAGGGGCAATGGTCGGCGCGCTCCGCAAGGCGCTGCCCTACATTCAACCCATTGGCGCCTGGCTGATGGTCATTGCCGGCGTTTACATAATTTTCTACTGGCTAACCATCGGCGGGCTGATGTGAGGCTGGCGTCCCCTGCCGGTTTCGCCGGCAAATTACAGGCATAGAAAACAGGGACGGTGCAAAGAACCGTCCCTGTTATATTGTCCAGAGGAAAGGAACCCGTATCCAGAGGAAGGGAACCCGAAACCTGGCTTGAGCTTTAGCGCTTGGTGTACTGAGGGGCGCGGCGGGCCCGCTTCAAGCCATACTTCTTGCTTTCCTTGATGCGGGAATCCCTGGTCACCAGCCCGTGCCGGCGCAGAGCGGGCTTTAACTCTTCGTTATAAACAATCAAGGCGCGGGTGATGCCGTGCCGGATAGCCTCGGCCTGGGCGTTCACGCCGCCGCCGGCCACCCTGGCTACCAGTTGGAACTGGTTGCCGGTGTTGGTCACCCGGAAAGGCTCGTTGATGATGACCTGCCACGGAGCCCAGTTGAAATACTCGTCCACCAGTTTGCCGTTGACCAGCATCGGCCCGCCATCGGAACTGGGGTAGAGGCGTACCCGTGCGATAGCCCGCTTGCGTTTTCCGGTCCCGTAAAAATACTGCTGTTGTGTTTCCGATTGCACCAAAGCTCTTACCCGTCCTTAATTTCCTTCGTTCTAGTCTGCCAGTTGACCTATCTGGGCCTGGTGGGGGTGGTTGGCGCCGGTATATACCTTGAGCCGCTTGAGCATTTCCCGGCCCAGCTTGTTGCGGGGCAGCATCCCCTTGACTGCCAATTGAAGCACCCGGTCCGGGTGCGATTCCAGCATATCTCGCAGGATAAATGACTTGAGATTGCCGACGTAGCCGCTGTGCCGATAGTAGGTCTTCTGCAGCAGCTTGTGGCCGGTAACTCTCACCTGGTCCATGTTCACCACCACCACATGGTCTCCGGTGAGTACGTGAGGGGTGTAAGTGGGCCGGTCCTTGCCTTGCAGGGCCACGGCTACATTGCGGGCCAGGCGGCCCAAGGGTTGGCCGGTAGCGTCAATCACCCGCCAGTTTTGGGGCAGCTCTCCGGTCTTGGGAAAGTAGGTACTAGTTCGTTTCATCTTGCTGTCTAACCTTTGACCAAAAGTCGCGATAAGTTACTTCAACCAAGCATAACCCGTGCGCTGGCAAAGATGGAATCGGCATTGCTGCCCAAACATCTTCATCTTTACCGGCTTGACTATCTTCTCTCAAGATGACCTTGATGGCATCCCTCGGCCATTTCCCCTTGCCGATTTCCACCAGAATCGCGTTAGCCCGGCGTATCTGGTGTCGCAGGAAACCGTTAGCTTCACACCGGATAACGATAGTGTCCCCGGTTTCTGCCGCCGCTTCCACGCTCCACCGATGGACGTTACGCGCCGCGCTCCGTTCCAGGGGATGCTCCGGGGCAAGGGGGCGGAAATCGTGGCGTCCTACCAGGTCTTGGGCCGCCAAGTTCATCTCTTCAATCTGTAAAGGTTCCCGTATCCAGTGACACTCTCGCCGCCCTAGCGGGGAGGGCCAGCGCCGGTTCAGGATTTGGTAGCGGTAGAGCCGGCTGGTAGCGTCCCGCCGGGAATGAAACTCCGGCGCCATCTCGAAGGCTTGCTGCACCCGAATATCCACCGGCAAATAATAATTAAGGGCATTGTTAAAAGTATCTGCAGGA
The DNA here is from genome assembly GCA_965197655.1 of Dehalococcoidia bacterium. Classification (GTDB taxonomy): domain Bacteria; phylum Chloroflexota; class Dehalococcoidia; order Lucifugimonadales; family UBA3495; genus CATQHB01. Next base: position 537,892 of record OZ240220.1, read on the forward strand.
TGCTTGCTGGCCGTCTGAAAGTCCACCACCTGACCCAGGGCATGAGCTCCGGAGTCGGTGCGGCTGGCAGCCCGGATGCGGATACTTTCGCCGGTGAGCCGGTTTAATGCTGTTTCGATTTCTCCCTGTATCGTTGGTTGGTTGGTCTGGAGCTGAAACCCGGCGTAGTTGGTGCCTTCGTATGCAACTACCAGGGCCAGTCTCCGGCTTAGTTGCCCATTCGGGTAGGCGTTGCGCCGCGCCCCTTCTTCCCCAGTCGGTTCCAAAGTCGGATTGATGTCGGGAAAGACCCCTATACCAACTCGATTACGGCCATTTGCGCGCCGTCACCCTGGCGTGGCCCCAACTTGACAATACGGGTATAACCGCCGGGCCGCTGTTCATAGCGGGGTGCCAGGTCGTCAAACACCTTCTTGACCACCTGCTGGTTGGGAATCTGGCTCAGGGCCAAACGGCGGTGATGCAGGGTGCCTTTCTTGCCGTGGGTAATCAGTTTCTCGGCCACAATCCTGGTTTCCTTGGCCTTGGCTAAGGTGGTAGTGATACGTTCGTGACGAATCAACTCGCAGGTGAGACCTCGGAGCAAGGCCTTGCGCTGATCCTTGTACCGGCTGAGATTGCGGCCGGCTACTCGGTGGGATGCCATAGCTTAGTCTGCCTCCTCGTCGTCATCGGCTAAATCCGAATCTTCTTTTATTTCTTCTTCGGCCTCTGGCGTTCCGGCCTCAATAGTTACGCCGCCAAAGGCTTCCATAAGCCCGCCTTCGGAAGTCAACAGCCGGGCTACCGCTTCAACATCCAGCACTTCCCCATCGTCTTCTTTGGTATCAACGTCAAGGTCAGTGCCTTCCGCTGAAGAAATTGCAAAGTCGGACAAATCGGAGGGCGTCCCAGCCAGCGAAGACGGGGAACCTACGCCCCGTTCGGCCAGTTTTTCCCGCAACTCGCCGAGGGATTTCTCACCGAAATTGCGTATCTTCAATAGGTCGTCATCGGACATTTCCAGCACTTCACCGACCCGGGTGATGTGCGCGCGTTTCAGGCAGTTCAACGTGCGGGGAGACAGCTCCAGCCGCTCGATAGGAGTCTGGTAAATCTCCGGTGACAAGCTGATCGTCGGGTGGTCGGCGCTGATGTCCGCCGAGCGGGACAGGTTGCTGTACAGGAAAAAGTGGTTGACCAGTGTATCCGACGCTTCCCGCAGAGCTTCCACCGGGGCAATGGTGCCGTCGGTCCATACTTCCAGTACCAGACGCTCATAGTCGGTTCTTTGACCCACGCGGGTAGGTTCTCTGGTGTAGTTAACCTTCCGCACCGGGTTGAATATGGCGTCCACCGGCAGCACTCCCACCGGCAAACCGGAAACGCTTTCCGATTGAGTAGCCGATTGGTAGCCAATGCCGGGTTCGACGTTAAACTCAATAGAAAGGTTGGAGTCGGCGTTGTCCAGCGTAGCCAGATGCAACTCTGGATTGACTATCTCGAAATCGGCGGAAGTGGCGATGTCGCCGGCGCAGATACGGCCTTCCCCTTCTACTTCCAGACGCATCTTGCCGGTCCGCTCCGATTGGGAGTGAATACGGATGCGCTTGATGTTCAAGAGGAGGTCCATTACCTCCTCCTTGACACCGGGGATGGCGGTATATTCGTGCACCACGTTCTCGATTTTAACCCAGGTTATGGCGCTGCCCTTGATTGAGCTTAGAAGGATACGGCGCAGAGGATTGCCAATGGTATGTGCGAACCCCGGCACCAGCGGTTCCAACGCCACCTTGCCGTATGTATCCGTCGCCTCAATGACGTGGATACTCGGGTTGAGCGTTTCCGGGCCCCCTTCGTCAGGGCCCTGGGGGAGGATATAAGTTTCCAACATGAGACTTACTACCTCGAATAGTACTCTACGATTAGCCGGGAGTTGATGGTCTGGCTCAGGTCCTCATCGGCAGGCAGGGCGACTACTTCGCCGGCCATTTCGGCCATGTTGAGGGACAGCCAGGGCGGAATGGGCCGCTTGGGTATGCCGTCGGTGCGTTCCCGGAAGAAATCGGTATTTTTCAGTGACTCTTTCCAGGCGATAACATCGCCCACCCGCACCTGGAAGGAGGGGATGTCGGTCTTGACTCCCCGGACGACGAAATGACCGTGGCACACCAACTGGCGGGCCTGCTTGCGGGAATCGGCGAATCCCAGCAGATAGACAATGTTATCCAGCCGCCGCTCCAAAGTGCGGAGCAGGTTGATGCCGGTAATGCCCGGGCTGTTAAAGGCTTCGGTCATATAGCGGCGGAACTGGCCTTCCATTACGCCGTATATCTGCCGGGCCTTCTGCTTCTCCCGCAGATGCACACCGTAGTCTGAGGGACGGCGGCGGCGGTTATTCTGCTCGCCAGGGGGCGAATGGCGGCGTTCCACGGCACAGCGCGGAGTAAAACACCGATCGCCTTTCAGGAATAGTTTCTCACCGGCGCGGCGGCACAGTCGGCAGGACGGTCCTGTATATCTTCCCATAATCCTTCTTTCTACACCCTTCGTCGTTTCGGCGGTCGGCAGCCGTTGTGGGGTATTGGGGTCACGTCCCGGATGCTGGTGATCAGCAACCCGGCGCCTTGTAGGGAGCGGATAGCGGCCTCGCGTCCTGCGCCAGGCCCGCGAATGAGTACGTCAATCTGTCTCATTCCCATATCCATACCCCGGCGGGCGGCTTGCTCGGCGGCGCGCTGGGCGGCGAAGGCGGTACCCTTCCGGGAACCTTTGAAGCCCACCGTTCCCGCGCTAGCCGAAGCAATAACATTGCCGTCGGAGTCGGTTATGCTAATCAACGTATTATTGAACGTCGAGTATATGTACGCCTTTCCCTGGGGGACTGACCGGCGTTCCCGGCGGCGTGTTCTTGGCCTAGGCATAAACTTCCCTCATTTTCTGCCTCATTTTCTTGATAGTAGCCTGGCTACTTCTTCGCTCCGGTGCGGCGGCCCCGTCCGGCTACGGTGCGGCGCGGGCCCTTACGAGAGCGGGCATTGGTGCGGGTACGCTGGCCGTGAACCGGCAGACCCCGGCGGTGGCGCAGTCCCCGGTAGGAGCCTATCTCAATCAGGCGGCGGATGTTCTGGTTGACCTCCCGGCGCAAGTCACCTTCGGTCAGGTACTCCCGGTCCACGATTTCCCGGATGCGGTCAACCTGTCCCTCGTCCAACTCGTTCATCCGGGGAGGCAGTTCCGGGTCTATCCCCGCCTTGGTCAGAATCTCGGCGGCAATAATGGGGCCGACGCCGTAGATACTGCGCAGGGCAATATGCGCCCGCTTCCGGTCGGGTACGTCAACTCCGGCTATACGAACCATGTTACTCCTCCTGTCCCGTCTCGCAACTTTCCAAATCCCAGAGCCTAGCCCTGCCTTTGGGAGTGTCGAGCGTTGGAGCAGATTATCCGCACTACTCCCTTGCGCTTGATTACCCGGCACTTGTCGCACCGGGGTTTAACTGATGCGGTTACTCGCATATTATCTCTCCTGGGTCTAGCCTGGACCCGGTTACTTCAACCTGGCCGCTTCAACCGAATCTACTTGAATCGGTAGGTTATCCGGCCCCGGCTCAAATCGTAAGGGGAAAGCTCCACCAGCACCCGGTCGCCGGGCAGCACCCGGATGAAGTGCATCCGGATTTTGCCGGAAACATGGGCCAGTACCTGGTGGTCGTTGGGCAGTTCCACGCGGAACATCCCGTTGGGTAGAGCCTCGGTAACCTTGGCCTCAACCTCTATAGCTTCCTTCTTCGGCATAAGTCTCCTTAAAGTGGCTTATTCAGGCCGAGCCTCCGCCGGCCGTGCCGGGGCAGGCTAGGTATGCTTGGTGAGAATTTCCGGCCCGTCTTCAGTAATGGCGATGGTATGCTCAAAGTGGGCGGACAGGGAGCCGTCCGCAGTGACCACCGTCCAGTTGTCATCCAATATCCGAGTGTGCCAGTCGCCGATATTCAGCATTGGCTCAATGGCGATGCACATTCCGGCACGGAGCAGTTGTCCCCGGCCCGGCTGTCCATAATTGGGCACCTGAGGGTCTTCGTGCAGGAAGCGGCCTACGCCATGCCCGACAAACTCCCGGACCACGCCGTAGCCCCTTTCCTCGCTGTAGGTCTGCACGGCGGCGCCGATGTCGCCAATACGGTTGCCTGGTTTGGAGGCCTTGATACCCTCTTCCAGGCTCAGGCGGGTGGCTTCCATCAGGTCTATGGCATCCTGACTTACCGTACCTACGGCTACCGATACGGCGGCGTCGCCGATAAACCCGTCAATGGTGGCGCCCACGTCCATCTTGATAATATCGCCTTCCTTCAAGACCCGCTTACCCGGAATGCCGTGAACAATCTCCTCGTTAACTGAGGCGCAAATTGAGGCAGGAAACCCGCGGTAGCCCTTGAAGGTGGGCTTGGCCCCGTGACGGGTAATTTCCTTGTAGGCGATATTGTCCAAGTCCCGAGTGGTCATACCCGGTTCTACCGACCGCTTCAGCAGGGTCAATGTGGCGCCCACAATGGCCCCGGCCCGCCGCATTGCCTCCATCTCCGGAACGGACTTGATGGTTATGCCGCCGCTGTACGGCGATGCGGAATTGGACGCGGTTTCTATTTTACCTTTCCGGTTCATTCTGTCTATTCTACTCCGTATTGGCCTAATTGGAAACCCGGAATTAGCGCGCGTTATCGGCATTGGTCAAATCCAAAGCCGCCAGAGCCAGCCGGTTAATGTCTTCAATTGCGCCTACGCCCGAAATTTCCGCCAACAGCCCCTGCTCCCGGTAATAGTCCAGCACCGGCGCTGTCTGCTCCTGGTAAACTCCGATCCTGACCTGCACCGCCTCGGCGCGGTCGTCTTCCCGCTGGAACAAGTCGCCGCCGCAACGCTGACAAGCCGGCGGCGAGGCAAATTCGGCCTCTTCCAGGTTATGCGGCGCCTGACACTGCCGGCAGAGAAATCTGCCGCCCAGGCGTCGGACCAGCTCTTGCTCCGGTACGCTGATAAACAATGCCTGGTCCAGCCGGCGAGATTTGTCCGTCAAGGCCTGGTCCAATGCCCTGGCCTGGTCGCGGGTACGCGGGAATCCGTCCAGAATGAAACCCTCGTCCTGCCCCGATTCCAGCACCTTGTCCAGAATGATGTCCAGGCCCAACTCGTCGGGCACCAGCAGACCCTGGTTCATATATTCGGCGGCCCGAAGTCCCAGCTCCGTGTGTTGCTGAAGGTGGAACCGGAACAGGTCGCCCGAACTGATATGCGGAATATCCAGTTGTTCCTTGAGCAGTTGGGCCTGGGTGCCTTTGCCGGCCCCCGGCGGCCCGAACAGCGCTATTCTCGGTGTTGGTTTCAGGGATGATGCCACGGCTATCTTAAAAATCCTTCGTAGTTTCGCATCAGCAACTGGGCCTCCAGTTGCCGTAGGGTGTCCAGTCCCACGCCCACCATAATCAGCAGGCTGGTGCTGCTCAACTGAATTGCCTGCACATCGGTAATCAGTGACGCCAGGTAAGGAACGATGGCTACAAAGCCCAGGAACAGGGCGCCGCCGGTAGTAAGGCGCACAATTACCCGGTTTAGATAGTCCTGGGTTGGCCGGCCCGGCCGGATGCCGAGAACAAAGCCCCCGTTGCGTTGCAGGTTTTCCGCCAAGTTCTGCTGTTGAAACACTACCAGGGTGTAAAAGAAGGTAAAAATCACCACCAGAATAAACACCAGCACCCAGTAGATTGCCGAGGAGGGGTTGAACAGGTCGGCAAAGAACCGGGCAACATCCCCTACCGCTCCCGTGCTGGTCGCGAAATAGGTAGCGATGGTGCCGGGCAGAATGACGATGGAAAAGGCAAAGATGAGGGGAATCATCCCGGCCGAATTGATACGCAGCGGGATGTAAGTGCCCCCGCTTTGCCGGTACATCCGGCCTCCCCGGAAGATGCTACGGCCATACTGCACCGGAATGCGCCGGTGCGCCTCGTTAAACAGCACGATCAGGGCAATTATCAGCACGCCGATGATCACGAAAAAGCCGATGCCCAACACATCTTGCCGGTCCAGGAAACCCTGGGTAATCATGCCGGGGAATCCGGCCACGATTCCGGCGAAAATAATCAGGGAAATGCCGTTGCCGATGCCCCGCTCGGTTATCAACTCCCCCAGCCAGACCAGGAACATTGTCCCGGCGGTCATGGAGATAATAGCGGCGGCGGTGGGCAGCAGGGCGTCGCCGGTAAAGCCCACGTTGGTCAAAACATTGCTTTGCTGTAGCAGGACCAATTGGCCGAAACCCTGGGCCAGGGCGATCGGTACGGTGAGCCAATGCACTATCCGGTTGACCTTGGCCCGCCCGGCCTCACCCTCCCGGGACATTTGCTGCAAAGTAGGAATCACCGGCGTGAGCAACTGCATTACGATGGATGCAGTGATGTAGGGAAACACCCCCAGGGCAACAATGCTCATCCGGCTCAGCGCGCCGCCGCTGAACAGGTCCAGAAAGCCCAGCAGCTGGTTGTTCTCAAACAGGGTGTTCAGTTGAAAGGTATCAATCCCGGGAATAGGGATATGCGACACAAACCGATAGATGGTCAGCATTCCCAGGGTAAACAGGATTTTATACCTCAAGTCGGGCAGACTAAAGGCATCAACCGCCGCCTGGATTAACCGGGGCCAGCGCCCCCCCTGTACTTCGGTAGAAATCATCGGGCTTGGAGTTCCTCCGCCGTTCCCCCGGCCGCCTCAATTTTTCCCCGGGCCGACCGGGTAAACTTGTGGGCGGCAACCGTCAAAGATTTGCCCAACTCGCCGTTGCCCAGGACTTTCACCGGGAACTTCAGGTTGGACAGCAATCCCTGGTGGTAAAGCAATTCGGGAGTGACCCGCTCGCCGGCGTCAAAGCCTTCCAGGTCTTCCAGCTTGACCAGCGCGAATTGGGTCTTGAACTTGTTATTAAAGCCTCGCTTCATCGGCAGACCCTTAATCAAGGGCAACTGACCACCCTCAAATCCGGGCCGGATGCGGTAGCCGGAGCGAGATTTTTGCCCCTTCATTCCGCGACCGCCGTAGGTGCCCTGGCCAGCGGCATTGCCCCGACCGACCCGTTTGCGGGCCTTCCGTGCGCCGCGGGACGGGATTACAAGATGTTCCATCATAACGGAGATTACTCCTGGATAATTTTCCCCGGAACGTCCGGGGACCCGGCCCCGACCGTTTCCGGGGTAAACGACTGTCCTGGCTCAACGGCGCTGACCCATACCGGCTGCCGTTGGTCTATTCCTCGGCTAACTCTTCCACCTTAACCAGATGCGAAATCTTGTTGACCATACCCCGAATTGTAGGGGTGTCGCCGTGGATTACGGTATGATGCAAGCGGCGCAGTCCCAGAGCGTGAACCACCCTACGCTGGTTCTGGGGCTTGCCGATATAACTTTTGGTCCAGGTAATCTTGAGTTGAGCCATCAATCCACCTATCGGGCTACCTGTTGTTCCGGCGATTGAGTCGCCGTTTTACCGGGTAGGAAAATCTGAATCAAGGGTTGGTAAATTAAGCAATTTAACTCTGGGGCTGAGCGCTGCGCCGCCGGGCAAGCTCCGCCTGGGGGTCGCGCAATTGCCGCAGGGCCTCCAGCGTGGCCTGCACCGTGTTGATCGGGTTGCGGGAACCCAGGGACTTGCCCACCACGTCGCGGACGCCGCCGAGTTCCAGGATGGCCCGCATCGCGCCGGCGGCAATAATGCCGGTGCCTTCCGGGGCCGGCTTAATTATCACGATGGACGCACCGACCTTCACCGTGATTTCGTGGGGTATGCTGCTGCCCTTAATGGGAATCTTGACCATGCCCCGGCGGGCAATAGCGTTGCCCTTCCGCACCGCATCGGGAATAACCAGGGCCTTGCCCATTCCGGCGCCCACGTTGCCGTTGCCGTCGCCGACCACCACCAGAGCGTTGAAGCGCAGCCGCCGACCGCCCTTCACCACCTTGGCAATGCGGCGGGTATAGACCACCCGCTCGGTAAAGCCGGAAGGGTCTTCCTCCCGTTCCCGAGGTGGCCGGTTGGGTCGAGGTCTGTTGGTAGTAGTAACCATTAAAACTTGAGACCTCCTTCTCGGGCGGCTTCGGCCAGCGCCTTCACCCGTCCGTGATACTTATATCCGCCCCGGTCGAACACCACCTTGGTGATGCCCTGGGCCAGGGCCCGCTCGGCCAGCAACGTACCCACCGCGGTGGACACCGCCGTCTTGGGGTGGATGGCTGCTGCACCGGCTTCCCGCGTCGCCTCCTGGCTGGAGGCGGCCACCAGCGTCTTTCCGCCGGTATCGTCAATTATCTGGGCATAGATGGAGCGCAGGCTGCGGAACACGCATAACCTGGGCTGGTCCGGCCGACCGGAAACCTTCTTGCGGACTCGGCGGTGCCGGACAGTTCTCAGTTGTCGAGCTTCTCTATCTCTGGGCATTTCTTCTGAATATCTCCAAGTGGTTACTTATTCGGTCTGCCGGAAAGTACCGCCGGAAAGTACCGGAAGCTGAAGGTTAAGCTTTGCGGGCCGCGGCCTTGCCGGGCTTGAAATGCAGGATTTCGCCCTGATACCGGATTCCCTTTTCCTTATAGGCGTTGGGGGGACGCACCTTTCTCACCTGGGCGGCCAACTCCCCAACCTTTTGCTTGTCAATGCCCCGCACGTGGACCCGGTTGTTGCCCTCTACTTCCAGGGTAACGCCTTCCCGGGGTTGAATCTCCACCGGATGGCTGTAGCCCACGTTGAGGACAATGCCCTCACCGGACTGCTGCACCCGGTAGCCGACTCCCATCAATTCCAGAGTCTTGGTATAGCCGTCGGTTACGCCGACTATGGCGTTGGCAATCAGGCTGCGAGTCAGGCCGTGCAGGGAGTGATGGAACTTTCGCTCGGAAAGACGCTCCACCAATACTTCGCCGGCTTCCACCCGCACCGTTACCTCCGGGTGATAGTTCTGGGTCAGCGTACCCCGAGGCCCCGTGACCGTCACTCCGCCGTAATTGACCTCAACCTCCACTCCGCCGGGAATGGGAATCGGCTTGCGGCCAATCCTGGATAAAGTCCTGCCTTCCGGTTGCTCTTTCGTTTCGGTGTTACCAGACATAACAGAGTAGTTCTCCTCCAATACCGAGTCGCCAGGCTCGCCGGCCGCTCATTACTCCCTGGGAGGTGGACAGAATAGCCAAGCCCAATCCACCATAAACCCGTGGAATCTCTCCCTTGCCCACGTAAACCCGCAGCCCCGGCTTGCTGACCCGCTTCAGGCCGCTAATGACCGGTTCCCGGCCGGCGCGGTAGGCTAAATGCACCCGCATGGTGGGAAACTTCTGGCCCCTGGGCATATCAAAGTCTCGAATATAGCCCTGTTCCTTCAGGATATTGGCTACCGAAACTTTCATCTTGGAGTGGGGCACCATCACCGACTCGTGTCGGGCGTGGATACCGTTCCGAATGCGGGTGAGCATATCCGCTACTGGGTCATTAACCGGCATGGTTCGCTATTCTCCTTCTTTCAACAGCAATAATGGCAAACTGACTTGCTTCTCGCCCGTTTCCTACCAACTGGCTTTGCGTATCCCCGGCAGGTCGCCGGTCAAGGCCAACTGGCGGAAACAAATACGGCAGATTCCGAAGTAACGAATGTAGGCTCGCGGCCGGCCACATCGGTGGCAGCGATTATATTTGCGCCCGGGATACTTGGGTTCCCGCAGCCATTTCTGAATCATTGATGTCTTAGCCAAGGTATCTCCTCAGACCGTTCTTTATCTTGCTGACCTAGCTCTGCCGGACAAAGGGCATCCCGAACATTTCCAGCAACCGGATTGACTCGGCGTCGTTCTGCGCGGAGGTGATGATGCTCACTTGCAGGCCGCGGAACCGGTCAATCTGGTTATAGTCAATCTCCGGGAAGATAATCTGTTCCCGGAGGCCGATGGAAAAATTACCCCGGCCATCGAAACCCCGCCGGGAAATCCCCCGGAAGTCGCGAATACGGGGCAGCGCGGTATTCACCAGCCGGTCCAGGAAATGGTACATCCGGGGGCCCCGCAGGGTAACGCAAGTGCCGATGGGGTTGCCGGCCCGCAACTTGAAGCCGGCTATGGACTTGCGGGCGCGGGTAATTATCGGCTTCTGGCCGCTGATAGTCATCAAGTCCCGGGTGGCGCTCTCCATCGCCCGTCCGTTGGTCAGTGCCTCGCCCAGTCCGATGTTGACTACTATTTTCTGGACCCGCGGCACCCGCATATTGTTAGTAAACCCGAACTCGGCCATCATTGCCGGCACAATCTCGTTGCGGTAAACGTCCCGCAAACGAGGATAGGGCGGACCTTCCGCTACGGGAGCGGTAGCATCTTCGGTTGCCGTGCCACCGCCTCTACGGGCGCGGGACTGGCGCTGGCGGGCCGGACGGGGGCTTTCCGGGGGCGCCCCCGGTTCTTCTGTCTGTTCTACCTGTTCATCATCGGGCATCGTCTATCACTTCCTCGCACTTGGGGCAACCCCTGACTCTCTGGCCGGTTTCCAGCGTGACCGTCCTGGGCTTGATGGTCTGGCTGCACTTGTTGCAAATCAACATCACGTTGGAGATATGGATCGGGGCTTCCTGCTGGATGCGCCCGGCCTGCCGCAAGCCAGGGCGGGGCTTGATGTGGCGGGTAATCATATTTACCCCTTCCACCACAATACGGTTGTCGGAGAGTAGTTGCCGGTCGACGCGCCCGCTCTTCCCCTTCTCCTTGCCGGCAATGACTAACACATTGTCGCCGCGGCGGATATTCATTACACCACCTCCGGAGCCAGCGAAACGATCCGCATAAAGCCACGGTCGCGTAGTTCCCGTGCCACCGGCCCGAAAATGCGGGTGCCTCGAGGCATCAGGTTGTCCTGAATAATAACGGCGGCGTTGTCGTCAAACTTGATATAAGTGCCGTCGGGCCGCAGCAACGCCTGGGCCTGCCGCACTACCACCGCCTTGACTACCGTGCCTTTCCGTACCGGCGAGTTGGGGACTGCTTCCCGCACGGTGCACACAATCACGTCCCCAACCCTGGCGTACTTCCGCTTGCTGGAGCCGGGAATGTTGATGAGCCGGATAAGCTTGGCGCCGCTGTTGTCGGCAACATTCAGTCGTGTATAGGTCTGGATCATTATTCGATATCCTCTTCGTCCATTGCGTCGTCAGCCGGGTTCTCGACAGCGGAGTCGGCTTCGCCGGTTCCGGCTATTTCGGCGTCCAGGTCGGTTTCCAGTTCAATAGGCTGCACCTCGGCGACCTGTCTCCGGTGCAGTATTTCCATAAGACGCCAGTGCTTGGTCTTGGAAATTGGCCGGGTTTCCTGAATCCGCACCGTATCACCGACGCGGCACTGGTTCTCCGGGTCGTGGACGTAGAAACGAGTCACTCGGCGCATCTGCTTCCGATACAGCCGGTGGCGCTGTTTCCAGACCAACTCGACCACCGCAGTTTGCTCCATGCCGGTGCGGATCACCGCTCCGGTGCGAACCTTCCGCATTTCTTTAGCCATGCTTAATTCACCGTCAAATTGCGTTCCCGCACTACTGTTAGCAAGCGGGCGATGTCCTTGCGCGCCTTGCGGGGCTGATTGGTGTCGGTAAGCTGGTTAGTTGCCGCCCGAAACCGCAGGTTCATCAACTCCCGGTAGGTCTTGCTCAATTCCTCAGTTAACTGCTGGTCGGTCAAAGACCGTATTTCCTGGATTTGCATACTTCCCCCGGTCCCTTAACCGCCCAAGATTGCGGAAACCTGGTCCCGCTGCACTGCCTTGGTAGGTATCGGCAACTTGTGGGAGGCTAGTCGGAGGGCCTCCATCGCCTGGCTCTCGGTTACTCCACCCACCTCAAAGAGGATGCGGCCGGGCTTCACTACCGCTACCCAATGGTCATTGGCCGCCTTGCCGCCACCCATCCTAACCTCGGCCGGCTTCTTGCTAATGGGTTTGTCGGGAAAGACGCGAATCCACACCTGGCCGCCCCGCTGGAGACTGCGGGTAATGGCGACCCGGGCCGATTCAATCTGGCGCGCCGTAATCCAATCACAGCCCATTGCCTTCAGGCCGTATTCTCCGAAATGGACGCTATTGCCGGTGGTGGCCATGCCCTTGCGACGGCCCCGGCCCATCTTCCGGTACTTGGTTCGTTTAGGTTGCAACATCGAACGCCCCCCTGGTAGCCACGCCGTCAATCACATCGTCGGCAATGGCCTCGGTCAAATCTTCATCGTCGGGGCCGGACTCGACCCGGACTTCAATGGTTTCCAGTTCTTCCACCGCCTCAGGCGCCGGCGGCAGAATTTCGCCCTTGTAAATCCACACCTTGATACCGATACGACCCATCGCGGTCGCCGCCTCCGACAGAGCGTAGTCAATATCGGCCCGCAAAGTGTGCAGGGGCACCCGGCCCAGCATCAGCTTCTCGGTGCGGGCGATTTCCGCGCCGGAAATGCGGCCCTTGGTGATTATCTTGATCCCCTGGGCGCCGGCCTGCATCGCTCGCTGGGCAGCCTGGCGCATTGCTCGCCGATAGGCGACCCGCCGCTGCAACTGATCGGCGATGTTCCGGCCCACCAAATAAGGATCCAGTTCCGGCTGTTCAATTTCCACAATGTTGAGCTGGACGCGCCGCCGGGTAATCCCCTCCAATTTGGCCCGCAGATTCTTAACCCGTTCCCCGTCCCGGCCAATGAGGATACCGGGCCGGGCGGAGTGGATGTTCATTACCGTGTCCTGCGCTCCCCGGTCAATTTCCACCCGGGAGATGCCGGCGTCGGAAAAGTTGCGGTACTCCCGATGCACCGTGTCCCGCAGCTTCAGGTCTTCCAGGACCAAGGTTCGGTAGCTGCTGGCATTATTGGCGTACCAGTGGGTTTTCCAGTCCTTGATAATGCCCAACCGAAAACCGTATGGGTGCGTCTTGTGGCCCATAAGCTAGGCCTCCCTTTCTACTTCATCGACTACGACAGTGATGTGGCTGGAACGCTTGGTAATGCGGCCGATACGCCCCCTGGCGCGAGGCCGGAACCGCTTGATGGAGCGGGCCGGGTCGGCGGTTATGCGCACGATTCGCAGGCTGTCCCGTTCCATAAACATATTATTCTCGGCGTTGGACGCCGCTGACTGGACCACCTTATGTACCAACTTGGCCCAAGGCGACGGGAGCAGGCTAAGGGTATTCAAAGCATCTTCCACTCCCCTCCCTCTTATCAGGTCCAGGATAGGCTTCAACCGCTTTTGCGAGGCTCCGATTTGCTTGGCGACGGCTCTAACCGGCGGCATAACTTCACCTCACCCGGCTGGTGCGCTCGGAGCGGGAAACGTGGCCCCGATAGGTGCGGGTGGGAGCAAACTCCCCCAGCCGATGCCCCACCATATTCTCGGTAACGAACACCGGAATATGGCGACGCCCGTCGTGAACGCCCAGAGTTATTCCGACCATTTCGGGCATAATCATTGAAGCCCGGGACCAGGTGCGGATGACTGTCGCCGCGCCGGAGCGCTGCACTGCGTCAACTTTCTTCATTAGTTTGGGGTGTACGTAAGGCCCCTTCTTAATTGATCTCGACATATTTTACCGTCGTCTTCCGCGTACTACAAATTTGCTGGAGGTCTTCTTCTTGCGGCGGGTCTTGTAACCCAGGGTGGGCTTTCCGGTGGGCGACTTGGGGCCGGGCATTCCAATCGGAGACCGCCCTTCGCCGCCGCCGTGGGGATGGTCCACCGGGTTCATCGCAACGCCTCTTACCTTGGGGCGGCGGCCCAAATGCCTACGGGCGCCGGCCTTGCCCAAGCTCTCATTCTTATGGTCCGGGTTGGATAGCTGGCCGATGCTGGCCCGGCAGTTCAGCAGCACCCGCCGCATCTCCCCGGAAGGCAGGCGAATCAGGACGAACTCCCCTTCCCGGGAGAGTACCTGCGCGCCTACTCCGGCACTGCGCACTAACTGACCGCCCCGGCCGGGGGTCAACTCTAAATTGTGTACCACCGTTCCGGTGGGAATGTTGCGTAACGGCAACGCATTGCCCGGGCTAATCTCGGCCCTGGGGCCGGCTTCCACCCAGCTATCCACCGCCAGACCCAGGGGGGCCAGAATATAGCTCTTCTCCCCGTCGGCATAGTAGATAAGGGCGATGCGGGTCGTCCGGTTGGGGTCGTATTCAATGGAAACTACCCGACCGGGCACCCCTTCCTTGCGCCGCTTGAAATCTACCAAGCGGTACATCCTTCGGCTGCCGCCGCCCCGGCTCCGCACGGTGATTTGACCCCGGTTATTCCGGCCGGCGTGCTTGGCCAAGGGGGTCAGCAACGACTTTTCCGGCTTCGTCCGGGTTATCTCCTCAAAGGAAGGCCGAACGGCATTCCGCGTACCCGGAGTTATCGGCTTAAGGTTTTTCAATGGCATAACAGATTCCTTTACCTACGGTCCCTTTTACCTGCGGTCCCTTTTTGCTCTATAGCCCTTCGACTATATTGATACGGTCGCCGGGCCGCAGAGTAACAACGGCCTTCTTGATATCGGGCATCTTCTTGTATTTGGGGCCGTAGCGCTTGAGCTTGCCGTGGAGCTTGGTAATGTTAACGTCAACTACCTTTACGTTAAAGTTCTTCTCCACCGCTTCTTTGACCAAACCCTTATTGGCTTTGAGTGCCACCTGGAAAGTATAGCGGCCCGATTCCTGGAGGAGGGTGCTTTTTTCAGTGATAGTAGGCTTCAGCAGCACCTGGTAGATATTCATCTAAGCCTCTCCTTCCCCGTCCGAACCGGCGCCGAAATTTGCCCTGACCGCCGCGGGGCGACGATTCGGGCTGGCCGCCCACATCGTCTCGCCCTTGCGGAGAGCATCTACCGTGATAATGATGGTCTCTTTTCGCAGCAACTCATGGGCGTTAAGTTGGTTGACCGGCAGCGTCCACACCTTCTTGAGGTTGTGGCCGGAGCGACTCACCGACAATTCCGAGCTTTCCGTTACCACCAGGGCCGAGCCGGTGATGCCCAGTCGCTCCATC
Source organism: Dehalococcoidia bacterium (assembly GCA_965197655.1). GTDB lineage: Bacteria > Chloroflexota > Dehalococcoidia > Lucifugimonadales > UBA3495 > CATQHB01. The sequence goes on from OZ240220.1 coordinate 552,936, forward strand.
AATCCGGCCATCGACTTAGTCTTGCCGTCCAGACTGTCCAGGCTGTTCAGGCAGAGCAGGCTACCCTGGCGAATCTTCTCGGACAAGGCGCATTTGAGCGCCAGACGACGCATCCGTTTGGGCAAATCCTTTCGATAATCCCGAGGATGGGGGCCGAAAACCACGCCGCCGTGGCGCCACTGTGGGGAGCGAATGCTGCCCTGTCGAGCGCGGCCCGTGTGTTTTTGTATCCAGGGTTTGCGTCCGCCGCCGGACACCTGGGCGCGGGTCTTGGTGTCGTGGGTGCCCTGCCGCTTATTAAGCTGATAGATTACTATGGCCTGGTGAACCAGCGAATGGTTCATCGGCGCGGCGAAGATGGACTCGTCCACTTCAACGTGGCTTACCGTCTCGCCCTGCTGATTTATGACCGGAAGTTCCATATCCTAATCCTTAAAAAGTCCTAGTTGCCCCGGGAGGCGGTCTTGCCGGTGCGCCGAATCATTAACAGGCCGTTGGGTGCGCCGGGAACCCCGCCCTTCAGGAAAAGGAGATTCCGTTCCGGGTCCACCTGTACGACTTCCAGATTCTTCACCGTTATCCGGACATTGCCCATGTGACCGGCCATCTTCAAGCCCTTGAACACCTTGCCCGGTGTGGTACCGCCGCCGATGGAGCCGGGGGCGCGGGCACGGTCTGACTGACCATGAGTGCGGGGCCCGCCGGCAAAGCCGTGGCGCTTCATCACGCCGGCAAAGCCGCGACCCTTGGACGTACCAATTACGTCCACCAACTCGCCCGGCTCGAAAATATCCACCTTAACCTGCTGTCCCAAGTCAAACTCACCAACAGCGTCGGCTTTGACCTCGCGCAGGTAACGGGTCAGCGGGTTGCCCTTGAAGTGCCCGGCCTTGGGCTTGTTCAGTTTCTTTACCGGGTCAAAACCCAATTGAACCGCTTCATAGCCGTCGGTCGCGTTGGTCTTAATCTGGGTGATGGCGCAAGGCCCGGCTTGAATCATCGTTACCGGCACTACTCGGCCATCTTCCCGGAAGACGCGGCTCATACCAATTTTTTTGCCCAGGAATCCGCGGAGCATGACTAACTCCTGTTTCGTTTGGCTTGCGCAACCGGGTGGGTGCGCTACGATGTTTTGCGAAGTCTGCCTTACAGTTTGATTGAGATGTCCACCCCGGCCGGCAGGTTGAGCCGGGTCAGGGAATCAATGGTCTTGGACGTCGGCTCAAGAATATCGATAAGCCGCTTATGCGTCCTTATTTCAAAATGTTCCCGCGAATCCTTGTCCACGTGAGGCCCTCGGATGACGCAGAACCGGCGAATGTGGGTGGGCAGAGGCACCGGGCCGGCGATTCTGGCCCCGGTCCGCTCGGCAGTTTCCACAATCTGCTCAGTGGAGCTGTCCAGCACTTTGTGTTCAAAGGACTTCAGGATAATTCTTACCTTTTGTCGTGTGACCATTCTGTTCTATTCCCTAAATCTTAATATCCGGGTTCGTCTGCCCGATTAGTTGTTGATTAACGTCTTGAGCAGGTGTTCCGGCACCGGCTCATAGTACTTGAACTCCATCGTGAAAGTAGCCCGTCCCCGGGTGATGGAACGCAGGGCGGTAGTATAAGCGAAAGTTTCACCCAGGGGAATCATCGCCCGCACTCCCTGGAAGCTCTCCTCGCCCTCGATGTTCTTGATCTGGGCGCGGCGCGTCCCCAAGTCGCCCAGCACTTCGCTGAGGAACTCACTGGGAGTTACCACGTCCAATTCCACCATCGGCTCCAACAGCACCGGCCCGGCCTTGCGCGCTCCTTCCCGGATCGCCAGCATTCCGGCGCTGCGGAAGGCCATTTCCGACGAATCTACGGTGTGGTAACTGCCGTCCACCAGGGTAACCTTCACGTCAACCAGAGGATAGCCACCCAGGGGGCCGTTATCCATGGCCTGCTTCACGCCGTTCTCCACCGCCGGGATGTATTCCCGGGGTATTGTCCCCCCGGAGATGGCGTTGACAAATACGTTGCCCGTTCCCTGCTCCTGCGGCTCAATGGTCACCCAAACGTGACCAAACTGACCGTGCCCGCCGGACTGCCGGACGAAACGGCCTTCGCTGCGAATAGCGCGGGTAAGCGTTTCCCGATAGGACACCCGCGGGCTGCCCACGTTGGCCTCCACGTTGAACTCCCGCCGCATCCGGTCAACCAGCACTTCCAGATGCAATTCTCCCATGCCGGAGATAATCGTCTGGGCGGTCTCGTCGTTGAAACGTACCTGGAAAGTGGGGTCTTCATCGGAGAGCTTCCGCAAAGCCTCGGAGAGACGGTCCTGATCAGCGCGGGTAGCGGGTTCAATGGCAACGGAGACAACGGGGGCGGGGAACTTGGGAGGTTCGAGAATCAGCGGCTTGAAATCGGTGCAAATAGTGTCGCCGGTAAAGGTGTTCTTGAGTCCTACGGCGGCGCAGATATTGCCGGCTCCGATGACCTCTAATTCCTCTCGGTGGTTGGCGTGCATCTGCAACAGGCGGCCCATGCGTTCTCGATGCCCCTTGGTGACGTTCATAACCGCGCCGCCGGCCTTGATTGCACCCGAATAAACTCTCAAGAAAACCAGTCGCCCAACATAGGGGTCGGTGACCACCTTGAAAGCAAGGGCGGTCAATGGCTCGGACTCTTGGGGAAACCGGAAATCGGTTTCCTCAGTTTTCGGGTCAGTACCTTCCACTGGAGGAACATCCGCTGGGGAGGGCAGGTAATGGATAATGGCGTCCAGCAACGGATGAACTCCTTTGCCGGAGATAGCGCTGCCGCAGAGAACCGGCACCAGGCGGCGCTGAATTGTCGCTTCCCGCAGGGCCAGGCGCAGATCTTCTTCGCCGAGTTCCTCGCCTTCCAGATACCTTATCAGCAGGCTTTCGTCCGTCTCCACGATTTTCTCAATCATAGCCTGGCGGTATTCTGTATAGGCTTCCTGGTACTCGGAGGGGACTGGAATCTGTTCCGGCGGCGCCATTACGTTGCTGTTCTCCCGTCCTTTGGGATACACGGAAGCCCGGCCTCCCAAAAGGTCAATAACGCCGACAAAAGAATCCTCTTCTCCCATCGGCAGTTGAATCGGGACCGCGTTGGCCTTGAGCCTCCGTTTCACCGAGTCAATTGTCCGGGCATAGCTGGCGCCCACCCGGTCCATCTTGTTTACGAAACAGATTCGGGGAACCATGTAGGTATCGGCCTGCCGCCAGACGGTTTCCGACTGGGACTGTACGCCGGCCACGGCATCCAGCACCACAATTCCGCCGTCCAGAACGCGGAGACTGCGTTCTACCTCGGCGGTGAAGTCCACATGGCCCGGAGTGTCAATGATATTGACTCGGTGGTCGTTCCACTCGGCAGTGGTGGCGGCGGCGGTGATGGTAATGCCCCGTTCCCGTTCCTGGGGCATCCAGTCCATCGTGGTGGTGCCTTCGTCCACTCCACCGACCTTGCGAATACGGCCGGTGAGGAAAAGGACTCGCTCCGTTACGGTAGTCTTGCCGGCGTCAATGTGGGCAATAAAGCCGATATTGCGAATTTTTTTGATTGAATAATCAGATGCCATAGAATAGTCAGGCCCCTCGACGCCCGCAAAAACCTGCTTTTAATTATCTTCGATAATGAACAAAGGCCCGGTTGGCTTCGGCCATACGGTGCAGTTCTTCCCGGCGGCGCACTGCCGAACCTTCACCCCGCGCGGCGTCCATAAACTCATTAGCCAAGCCGCGGCGCATGGGCATTCCGGTACGGGCCCGGGCTCCCCGGATAATCCAGCGCATCGCCAAGGCCTCGCTGCGGTTGGCCCGCAAATCGGTAGGCACCTGATAAGTAGCCCCGCCAATGCGGCGGGGTTTTACTTCTACCAGGGGCGTGGCATTCTTCAGAGCTTGCTCAAAAATCTCCATAGGGTCCCGCCGCGACTCGTCCCGGACCAGTTCCAGCGCGCCGTAAACCACCCGCTGCGCCGTGGTCTTCTTGCCGCGAGTCATCACCCGGTTAATGAACCGGGCCAAGGGGACGCTATTATATTGGGAGTCCTCAGCGATTATTCGAGGTTCGGCTCTTCTTCTTCTGGACATATCTAGCAACACCTTAGCCCTTGTGATTCCAAAGCACAAAAAAACCTTCATCGTGGAACAGGTCAACCTTTCCCCCTGCCCCGATGAAATGAGAGGGTCGAAAGAATTGTGGTTCGCTGGAGCGAGACCGGAGTCTATACTCTGAAACTTTTGAAGTCAGGCGCTAGGGCTTGGATGCCCCGTACTTGCTCCTGCCCCGCCGGCGATTTTGGACACCCTCGGTATCAAGGGCGCTGCGTACTACGTGATAGCGGACACCGGGCAGGTCCTTAACGCGGCCGCCCCGAACCAGTACTACCGAGTGTTCTTGCAGGTTGTGCCCTTCTCCCCCGATGTAGGCGGTAACCTCTACTCCGTTGGTCAGCCTTACCCGAGCAATCTTGCGGAGCGCCGAGTTAGGCTTCTTCGGGGTCATGGTGCGTACCTGGATGCACACGCCGCGCCGTTGGGGACAGCCGTCGCCCCACTTAATCCGGTTGCGCAGCGAGTTTTGTACCCAGTGCAACGCCGGAGCCTTGGTGCCCTTGCGCACCGGCTTCCGCCCTTTTCTGACTAATTGGTTTACTGTAGGCATATTTGAACCTTACCTTGGGAGCCTGTTTGCAGGCAATTTAACAATGTGATTTGATACTTTACCAATCTAAATTGCCGATGTCAATGACTATGCCGCCAATTTACATTTTTTGCTCCATAACTGGCCCGACTGAGTGAATCTGAGGGCTAACCGGGTAGTTTACCCGAATGATATAATTATGCAGACTAAGCAACATCCAGACTAAGGCCGCAAACGTGAGGGGAGATGCCACTGTATTTTTTGATGGGTACTACGACCGACCGCGGGCAGCGATTGCTGATGGAAAACTCGGACTTAATGGTTGATGCGGTGCGGGAATGTGATTCCGAAGGCGCCGAGGTTTTGGGTCAATATGCGGTGCTGGGCCGGTACGATTTTGTAATGCTGGCTGAGGCCGATGACAACGACGCAGTCGCTCGGCTCTCCTTAGAGATAGGCGTCCGGGTCGGCCTGCATATTGAGACGCTGCCAGCCATTGCGCTGCGTGTGCAATCCGAAGATAGCGGCGATACGGAAGGCGCCGGTCTCGCCTACGCTGATACGCCATCTGCTGACGCACCCTCCGGTGAGTGGGACCTGCCTGACCAGCAGCCCGATTAGCTGCGGGATTGGCCTCGCAAACTGAAGGAACTCAATCACAAGACGATGGAGACGCACCTTCATTCGGCAATTCCGATAAGTACCGGCAATTCCGGTAAGTACCGGTAAGTAAAGGTAAGTAATGAACTCAAGGAAAGTACCCAGGGCCATGACAATTGCCGGGTCGGACTCCGGCGGCGGCGCCGGCATCCAAGCCGACTTGAAGACTTTTTCTGCCCTGGGTGTTTACGGCGCCTCCACCCTCACGGCTATCACGGCCCAGAATACCGTGGCGGTGACGGCGGTACATGAGCTTCCTACCGACGTGATAGCGGCCCAGATTGATGCCGTCATTACCGACATCGGCGTTGACGCGGTGAAGACGGGAATGCTCTCCAGCGTAGCCATCGTAGAGGTGGTGGCACAGGAACTAAAGCGGCACGGGATAACCAACCTGGTGGTGGACCCGGTGATGGTTGCCAAGAGCGGTGATGCCCTGCTGCGGCGGGAAGCTGTGGACTCCCTCCGTACTCGCCTGCTGCCCCTGGCGGCCGTGGCCACGCCAAACATCCCGGAGGCGGAAACCCTTACCGGTAGGGAGATAGTATCTGACGAGGATATGCGCCGGGCCGCCGAGGAAATCGTTGCGATGGGCGCCCGGGCCGTGGTGGTCAAGGGCGGCCACCGAGACGGGCCGGCCACCGACCTGTATTACGACGGCTCCCGATTCCAGGAGTTTTCCGCTCCCCGCTTTGACACGGTCAACACCCACGGGACGGGTTGCACCTTTGCCTCCGCGGTAGCGGCCGGGTTGGCCCAGGGTAAGGATGTGATAGATGCGGTAGCCCAGGCCAAGGAATATGTCACCGGGGCCATTCGCAACTCCTACCCTTTAGGCCAGGGTCACGGGCCGGTGCACCACTTTTACCGGGTATGGGGGTAAAGACACTTACAATTACCAATACCAAGAGGATTAGTGCAAAATGGGAGTCTTTTATCAGGCCGTAAGTTTGGGCGCCGGGGACGGCGCTCAACAAGAGGAAATAACAGCCCTGGTAGATACCGGCAGCATTTACACCTTCGCGCCTGCGCCGGTGCTGGAGCGGTTGGGCATTGAACCACGGTGGAGCCATGTCTTTGAGTTAGCCGACGGTAGCGAAGTGGAGTATGGCTTGGCGGAAGTTCTTATCCGGATGAATGGAGAAGAGCGCACCAGGATTTGCATCTTTGGCCCACCGAACTGCGAACCGCTGCTGGGCGCTGATACTCTGGAAGGGTTCGGACTGATGGCCGACCCGGTTAACTTGCGATTGATTCCGGCCAGAATGTTTTTGGCCTAGTACTTTCTTCAGGGTATAATACCCCTTAACAAATATCTTCCCAGACCGCGAGGTAAACCTGCTATGTTTACAGCCGTGCCCAGCCGCGTTAGTATGCCGGAGCTTGACGCCCGGATTCTGGAATACTGGAAGGAGCAGGACGTTTTCCGGCGCACCGAGTCGGAACGGCTGGACGCTCCCCAGTTTATGCTTTATGAGGGGCCGCCTACCGCCAACGGTAGCCCCGGTATCCACCACGTCCTGGCCCGGGTGTTCAAGGACGTTATCTGCCGCTACCGCACCATGAAAGGCTACCGCTGTGTCCGCAAGGGCGGTTGGGACACCCACGGCCTGCCGGTAGAACTGGAAATCGAGAAGGAACTGGGCCTCAGCTCCAAGCGGGAAATCGAAGAATACGGCATTGAGAAGTTTAACCAGAAGTGCCGCGAGAGCGTGTTTCGCTACGTCAAGGAATGGGAGGCGCTGACCGACCGCATCGGTTTCTGGGTGGATATGGAAGACCCCTACGTCACCCTGCATAACGAGTTTATCGAGACCGGCTGGTGGATTCTGAAACAGCTTTGGGATCGAGAGTTGCTTTATGAGGGTCTGCGCGGCACCCCCCACTGCCCTCGCTGCGAGACCAGCCTCAGTTCCCACGAGGTTGCCCTGGGTTACCGGGAAGACACCCCGGACCCGTCGGTGTTCGTCAAGTTTCGCCTGACCGAACCGGCGGAGGGCCTGCCCGTAGATAACGACATACCCACCTACTTGCTGGCCTGGACGACCACCCCCTGGACACTGCCGGGCAATACTGCCCTGGCGGTGGACGCCAGCTCCGAATACTCCCTGGTTGAACTGGAAGGGGAAGGGCCGGTGGAACGGCTGATTGTCGCTACCCAACTGCTGGAGTCAAACCTGCGCCAGGAATACCGGACCGTCGCCACCATTAAAGGTTCCGAGATGGTAAGAACTCGCTACCAACCCTTGTATCATCCGGTCGATTATGGCTCGGAGATTCGCCGTTTTGTGCATGAGACCGGGCCTTCCGGCGTCGAGGTTACCAACCTGGAAACCACCGATGAGTTTACGCCGCAGGTGGTGGCTGGCGATTTTGTGTCAATGGATGACGGCACCGGAATCGTCCACATCGCCCCGGCCTTTGGCGATGAGGACTTGGGCCTAGGCCGCGAGCGGGAGTTGGCCTTTGTCCAGCCGGTGGACTTGCGGGGCAACGTAACCGGCAACTATCCCTTTGCTGGCAAGTTCGTCAAGGATGCCGACGAAGAGATTATGCAGGATTTGGCGGCCCGGGGCCTGCTGTACCACCGCGACATCTATCGGCATACCTATCCTTTCTGTTGGCGTTGCGATACGCCGTTGCTCTACTACGCCAAGTCCTCCTGGTACATCCGCACCACGGCCTACAAGGACCGGTTGGTCAACGGCAACAGTTCCATCAACTGGTACCCTGACTATATCCGGGAGGGTCGGTTCGGGGAGTGGCTGCGCAACAACGTGGACTGGGCCATTTCCCGGGAGCGATACTGGGGCACCCCAATTCCCATCTGGAAATGCCGGGATTGCGACCACCGGGTCTGTCTTGGCAGTGTTGCTGAGCTAAAGGAAGCCGCCGGGTCTGGCGGGCAATCTGAGTTGGATAGCCTGGATTTGCACCGCCCCTATGTGGACGACATAACACTGAACTGCTCTGCCGACGGTTGCGCCGGAATGATGGACCGTATCCCGGAGGTGATGGACGCTTGGTTCGATTCCGGGGCGATGCCCTTTGCCCAATGGCACTATCCCTTCGATAACCCGGAAATCGCCGAGGATGGCCGTTTCCCCGCTGATTATATCTGCGAGGCGGTGGACCAAACCCGGGGCTGGTTCTACAGCCTCCACGCCCTGGCTACCCTGCTGAAGGAACAACCATCCTACCGCAACGTCATCTGCCTGGGCCTGGTGCTGGACAGCCGGGGCCGGAAGATGAGCAAGCACGTGGGAAATACGGTGCAGCCCAATACCGTGTTGGACGCCCACGGCGCCGACGCCCTGCGCTGGTATCTGTTCACCGCCTCCCATCCGGGAGAGCCGCGCCGCTTCTCGGACAAGTTGGTTAACGAAACCCTGCGGCGGGTGTTGCTCACTCTTTGGAACGTCTATTCCTTCTTCACCAACTACGCCACTATTGACCAATTCCATCCCGACCAGGTTCCCGCCGACTGGAAACCGGAAAGCGAACTGGACCGCTGGATATTGTCCGAGCTTAACGTCCTGGTGACCCAGGTTGACGGCTATATGGACGCCTACAATCCCACCGACTCCGGCCGGCGCATTCAGGAGTTCATTGACGGGCTTTCCAACTGGTACGTCCGGCGCAGCCGCCGCCGGTTCTGGAAGAGCGAAAACGATACGGATAAGATTTCGGCCTATGCTACCCTGTATCGCTGCCTGGTCACTGTGGCCCGGTTGATGGCGCCCCTGGCCCCCTTTATAGCCGAAGAGATATACCGGAACCTGGTCGGCTCAGTTGACCCGTCCGCCCCGAACAGCGTTCACCTGGACAGCTACCCGGTAGCCGATGATTCCCTGATTGACCAGCGCTTGATGGTAGTCACCCGCCTGGCTATGCAGATTTGCAGCATGGGCCGGGCCGCTCGCTCTCGCGCCGGGGTAAAGGTACGTCAACCTTTGGCCGAGGTTAAAGTCTTCATTCATGGCGAACCCCTCGAACTGGTACAGTCTCAGATTCTGGAAGAACTGAACATCAAGCAACTCACCGTGATGGACAAGCTCAAAGGAGAAGGCCGGGAGTTTTGGGGCCGGGTGAAAGAAGCCACCGAGTTTGCCGGTCACGCCCTGCAACAGGTTGATGACTACTGGGTGTCCATTGAATCCGGCTGCTTGGTCGCCATCGACACCCGGATTTCGCCGGAATTAGCCGAAGAAGGGTTGGCTCGTGAACTGGCCCACCGAATCCAGGGTCTGCGCCGCAGCGCCCAATTCGAGCTTACCGACCGCATCGTGACCTATTACCAGGGGCCGGAGGAAGTGGCGCGGGTAATGCGCCACCACGCCGCCTACATCAGCCAGGAAACCCTCAGCGAAGAACTGATTGCGGGCCTGCTTGATGATGCCGCCAAGAGCGAGACCCAGAAGGTGGACGGTATGGAGGTTACCCTTGCGGTCAAGCGCCTTTAGCCGGCTTCCTGGCCTGGCTTTCTATGCCTGAACTGCCTGAAGTGGAGAATGCCCGGCGCATCCTGATTCGTGCCGAATTGCCTGGGCGCACTATAACCGGGATCCAGGTAGGCTGGGCCAACAGTGTCAGGAGTCCCTCCCTGGAGGACTTCGTGCTGGGCCTCCACTCCCGCCGGATTGAGGATATTGACCGCCGTGGCAAGTACCTGCTACTGCCGCTGGATTCGGGGGAGACCTTCATCATCCACTTGGGTATGACCGGCGGGTTGCGCGTCCTCCCCGCTGGGCAGCCCGCAGACCCGATGGTGCGCCATACCTTTGCCCTGGATGACGGCAGGGAATTGCGGTTCCGCGATCCGCGCAAGTTCGGTCATCTCTGGCTGACCGCCGACCCAGCCCAAACGGTCCCCAATATGGGGCCGGAACCGCTGTCCCCGGAGTTTACCTCCGATGCTCTCGCTGCAAATCTCGCCGGCCGTAGCGCGCCGGTCAAGGCTATGCTCCTGGAACAGTCCACCGTGGCCGGGCTGGGCAATCTCTACGTTGACGAGTCCTTGTACCTGGCGGCCATCCACCCGATGCGGCCGGCCGGTGGGCTGCGCAGCGAGGACATCGCCAGATTGCAGAACAGCATCATTGCTTGCCTTACGGCGGCCACCGCCCAATATGACCGAGCGCGGGATGAGGAATGGCCCGACCCTCCCTCCGGCCTGCACACCTGGACCATTCCCCGCAAAGAAGGTGAACTTTGCCCTCGCTGTGCCGGGCCTGTTTCCGGTATGAGGATCAGGGGGCGAGGCACCTTCTTTTGTCCCGCCTGTCAACCCGAATCCTGAACCTGGTACAATGTGAAAACACGGCCCAAATTGCCCGGAAATCTCCCTTTGCGCTACTTGCATTCAAGGGCTGCTGGTGGGCTAAAAACGGTTGACGTTGGCAAAGCCGTTGCTTACAATACCGTGTAGATATGATTGCTAATCGAAAAAACCTGCGTTCTGCCTCGGGGGTCCCGTAGCTACGTTACCTAATTCTTTATTATCCACCCGATAGTTCCCTTTGGCGCCGGGCGCGGCAGGGCAGCTAACTTTAACGGCAACTTAACTCGGAAGGTGATACTTCATGGCTCAGTACAGTAAGCATGAGGCACAGGAATGGGCTTGGGATTTCCTGAAAGACCAGTGGACCACCATAATGACTCCCTTTACGCCGGATAACCGGGTTGACGAAGACGGTCTCCGGCGCAATATGCGGTACATCCGCAGTCTGGGCACCCGGGGTGGCGGCTGCACTTGGGGCATGGGCGAGTTCTGGAGCCTCACCTTTAACGAGCGGGTACGGGTTATGGACGTGGTGGCCTCCGAGGCCGCCGGGCAGTGGGGCATTTCCGCCCACGTAACCCATACTTCGGTGCCGGATATGCTGGCCCTGGCCGACCGGGCCGAGGCCGACGGCTTTGACCTTCTCGTGGTGGCTCCTCCTTATATGGTAGCCAAGACCGAGGAAGTGGTTTACGACTACGTGAAGACCCTGGCCGACCATACTAACCTGGCGATTATGTTCTACAACTCTCCGCAATTCGGTATGTTGATGAGCCCCCAGGGGTTGAAGCGCCTGTGCCAGATTCCCAACGTGGTCGGCGTTAAGGAAGCCAGCTTCAACCAGCAGACTTCGATAGAAACCCACCTGCTGGTCGGCAAGCAGGCCATCATCAGCACTCCCGACGAGTGGATTTATCCCAAGGCCAAGGAGTTGGGCTTCCACCAGCAGGTGATGTTCGCCAACACCTCCGACTGGCGGTTCGATACCCCGGAATGCAACAACTACGTCCAGTTCATCAACCGGGCCAGCCGGGGCGACCTGGACCTGGAGTTCTACGACAAACATCTGAAAGCCCTGAAAGCCCTTTCTGACAAGTGGTGGGGCGGTACGGTTAAGAAGTCCGGCGGCGTTCTCCCCGCGCCTATGTGCAAGTACTGGGGTGAGTTGATGGGAATGGCTGGCGGCCACGTCCGGCCCCCGTTGCTGCCCCTGACCGCCGAGGAAAAGGCGGAATTGAAGCAGGAATTGATGCCCTTGATTCCACAGCCCCAGAGGGTCACGGTTCCGGCCCAGGCTCGTTCTCAAGGTGGTGCCCAAGATCGTCCTCAAGGTCGTTCTCATGCCCCCTGGCTGAAGGGCCATAGCGATGGCAGAAGCGGCCTCTCCGAATCTGGAATGATGCTGCTGGTCAGCGTCCAGGATATGCCCGAAGCTCTGGAAGCCGACCGGGGCGGGGCCGACATCATTGACGTGAAAAACCTGCAAGAGGCGCTGGTTGGTTCCGGCCACCCCAACCTGGTGCGGGAAGTGCGGGAACGGATACCGGCGGAAAAGCACGTCAGCGTGACCCTGGGCGTGGTTCCCAACCAGGCTGGCACCGTGGCGATGGCGGTACACGCCGCCGGTATGCTGGACGCAACTTCGGTCAAGGTAGGGTTCTGCGAAGCCGATTACGAATCCGCGGTAGAAATTCTCCAGGGCGCCCGGGAAGCATTGCACGGCTACGACACCAAGCTGATTGGCTCCCTGTTCGCCGACAACCACCTGTTCAAGAATGGCCTCGACCCGGACCTGATGGTCAAGCTGGCAATCGAGGGCAAATGTGACGGCTTCCTGATTGACACCCTGACCAAGGACGGGCGCAACCTCTTTGACTTTATCCCGGAGGCGCGGCTGCGGGAGATGGTGCTGGAGGCCAAGCAAGCCGGGTTGAGCACCGCCCTTTCCGGCCACCTGAAGCTGGATAACCTGGACGAACTGGCCCGGGTCAACCCGGACATCGTGGGCGTCCGCGGCGCGGTCTGCTCCAGTGGTGAGCGGGACCGGGCGGTGGCCTGGGAAGCGGTGGCCCACTTCAAGGAGCAACTGGAACTGCGCAAGTCGGGCGAGATTGATGTCCACCGCCAGCCGGTCAATGGCCCGGCAAATGGCAATGGACACGGCGGTGGCTGGGCCGTGGTGGACGGGCGCGGCAAGAACTGCGCCGGAGTAATTGCGGCCCTCAGCCGGCAGATGGATGACGACCGAGGTTCCTTTGTAGAGGCTATTCTGCACGATGCGTTGAACATCTACGACGTGATTTACTGGGCGGAGCAGGCCGGTCACCGGCTGCTGACCCAGCGTAAGGAAACCGACGGCACCCTGCGCGTACTAATCCAGCCCTTTGGCAGCAAATAGACTTCAATCTTTCCGCTCATCCTGAGCCTGCCGAAGGGCCAGCGGGTTATGGTTCGATAGGCTCACCACGAGCGGATGCTGTTGATATTTCACCCCTGCCCTCCCTCCTAACTATGGAGGAGAGAAACAGGGGTGAAGCTTTACCCAGAAAGACCGGCAAAAGGAGGCAAGAAATTGGCAACGGAAGAACGGTGGCGCCTGAAAGGCGACTACTTTGAGAACTGCAACTGCGAGATTCTTTGCCCTTGCGTGGTTCAGGGCGGTCCGGCGGTGCCTACCGAAGGCCACTGCGACGTCGCCTTTGCCTTCCATATTCAAGAAGGGGATTACCAGGGGGTGGCCCTGGACGACCTGAATTTCATTTTGGTGGCCTATACCCCCGGCATAATGGGCGACGGTGACTGGACATTGGCTGCTTACATTGACGACCGGGCCGACCAGTTCCAGCGAGCCGCGCTGGGCCGAATCCTGTCCGGCGACATCGGCGGAGCGGCGGAGCGGTGGATGCGCTTGACTACCAACTACCTGGGCATCAAGTATAGCTCCATCACTTATAAATCCGAGGGCCACCTACGCAGCGTCACGATACCGGGCGTTATAGATTTCAACGTGGAGGGCATCGTGGTGGGGCGGCGCGCTGAGCCGATGCGGTTGGAGAACACCGGCCACCCGGTCAGTTCTTCCCTGGCCCTGGCCAAGGGCACTGCCAGCACCTACAGCGACCACGGTATGACTTGGGATAACACCGGCAAGAACGGTCACTATGCCGCTTTTGAGTGGAATTGGCCGTAGGTTTGGGCTGTGGCCTGAGAAATAGTAGTCCAGCCTTATCCAACGGATGGGAAGAAGCCATGTGCAGAAGCATCAAGAAGCTGCGGTGGCCGGCATATCCGGCCACCGACGTTGAAATTAACGCCGCTGCCACCCAATACGTGCGGAAAATCAGCGGCTACCGGAGTCCCTCAAAGGACAACCGGGCAGCGTTCGATGCGGCGGTGGCGGAGATTGCCGCTGCATCCGAAAAGCTGTTGGCTGCCTTGCAAACGACCCCGGCTTGATGGGGCGTGCCAGCCGGACATTAGGACTGGAACCCGGGGCAATCCTGTTTTGATGGCATTCTGACGGAGCGGAACGGAGGAAGAATCCAAAATGGTATAGGGGAGGCACGTAGCGAAAACCGGACAGCCCTTGTCCCCAAGGATTCTGGATTCCTGGCCCCGCTCGGAATGACATTAGCTAGAGGGTCACGGGTCAATTAGTTGGAGCAGCTAGGTAGTTGGAGCAAATAGGTTTCAAACCCGCCCCGGCAATGCCGAAGTTTCGCGGGACCAGAACATCAATGGGTATGAGAATACCCTAAATCCTTTCTATCCGGCTCAACCATGTCAATCATCAGGAAACGTTGCCGCCGTAAATATGCTCCGGTACAACTATGATCGCTGAGCGGCGCTGCTCCTGCATGGCTTGGTCGTATTCGTCCCAGTCCGGGTGTTCGGTCGCCGCCGTCCGGTAAACGTCACGGAGGGCCAGCCGTAGCTCGTCGGCGTTGGTGTTGCCGGCGGACAAAACCCTTGCTGCCCCTTGCAGGACGATGTAAGCCGACCAGTTCTCCCGGGCCACCATCAGGGAGCAGCGAGGGTTGCGGCGCAGGTTGCGTAGCTTCGCCCGGTCCTCGGTGGTGCTAAAGGCAACCCCGTCCTGGTAAGGCCCGCAAGTGATGATGCTCATTTGGGCCGAGCCGTCCCGACGAAAGGTGGTCAACACGCCCCGGCGATTCTCTGCTACAAATCTCTTCAGGTTGTCGTCAAGCATTGCATTCTCCCTTGCCCAAGTGTGATTTCATCAGCCTGTTGGCTAACTGAGCCAGAAAGTGGAGCCGTTGGCGTCCTTTTGCACCTCGATACGCACCGGAAACATATCCTTCAGGTCATCCAGGTGGGTGATGATGATGATTTTATCGAAATCGTCCTCAATGGCGCTGATAACGTCGAGGATGCGCTCCCGCCCGGAGGTGTCTTGAGTGCCGAAGCCTTCGTCGATAAACAGGGTGGGCAGGGGCGCGCCGGTACGCTGGGACAATACTTTAGAGAGGGCGATACGCAGGGCCAAATTGATCCGGAAGGCCTCGCCGCCGCTGTACATCTCATAGCTGCGCAAGCCCAGTTCGTCGCTGACGTTAATTTGTAAGGTCTCAATTGGGTCGCCGCCCGGCCCGCTGCCCGGCCCACTGCGTCTTACTCTTTGGGTCTCCAGCTTTACGTGCATCCGGTTGTCGGTCATCCGGCCCAGCAGGACGTTGGCCTCCTCTTCCAGGCGGGGAACCACCGTCTCAATAAGCATTGCCTGGATGCCCTGGCGACCGAAAGCGTTAACCAATTCCTGGCAAATCCCCTGTTCTTCCTGCAGCGCCGACAATCGTTCCTGGCTTTCCTTTAACCCATCTTGCAAAGATTCCAGCCGCTTTACTTGGCCCTCCAGCAAGCCCCGCCTACCGACAGCGGCTTGCTGGCTGCTCTCCAAGGCGGCCAGGACCTGCGCTGCCTCTTGCAGCTGCCCTTGGGCGTCTGGCAGTTGGGTAATCGCCGCTTCCCCCAAGCGCAGTTGCTCTTGATGGTCGTCCAGCTCAGACCGTCGCCGGCGGAGCATATCCACCGACTGCGCCAGGGCTGCTGCTTCTTCCGGCAGCCGGGCAGCGGCCTGGGACAGTTGGGCTTGCCGCTCGGCATAGGGCTGTAATTCCTGAATGAGTTGGTAACACCGACGGTAGCCATCCTCATCGTAGGCCAGGGATTCAATCTGTCGCTCGATTGCTTCCAGTTGTCCCTGTTCGTCCCGGGCAAAATCTCCCGACTCCAGGGCAGCGACGGCGGCGTTCAATTGAGGTTGCACTTGGGACAGCTCGGCCTGCGCCTCGCGAGATTCCCGCATTTGCGCTTCCAGGCGGGTTAATCGCTCCCGAATTTCATTGCCGCTTTTGGTCAGAGTCTGCTCTTGCTGGGCCAAGTCCCGTTCCAGGGTTGTCTTTTCCTCCTCAGACTCCTTCAGACGGCGGCTATTGCTGCGGTAAAGGTCGCGTTTTTCCTCAATCTCGGCCTGGTAAGTTGTCGAGAGACGGCTGCAACCGTCCAGGCTCAGCGGGGTCTGGCACAGGGGGCAGAAAGTGGCATCCGGGTCGGAGCTATTAAGCAAATGCAATTTTTCTTTAAGCTGCTCCCCCTCGGCCCGGTATCGCTCAGCAGTGGTCTTCGCTTCCCCGATGGTGGTTGCCAAGACCTGTAGCCGGCGCCGTCCGGCATTCAGACCCTCTTCTGCTTCAGCCAACCCGTTCAGGCTTTGGCGTGCTTCCTGCTGCTCCGCGGTCAGGGCTGACTCTGCCCCGGCTTTGGGGGCCAACTCCCGGTCTATGCGGCGGCGCATTTGCTCTACTTCGGCCTCCAGCCTTTCCCGGCGGAATCCGATAGTCTGGGTGAGGGCGTTGTGTTCCTGGCGCAACTCAAGGGAACGGTTGCGGGTTTCTTCCATAGCGGCAAATTGCTGGCGGGCCTGCTCAAGCTGTTGAAGGCCCTCGCCGATGTCGGCCGCCTGGTTAACCAGCAGCCGGTACTCCCGGATACGGCCTTCGGTGGCGGTGATGCCCGATTCTATCTGGGTAATATCCTCGCGCACCCGTTCCAGCAACCCTTTCCGTTCCGATAACTCGGCGGCCTGACGTTCCAGGCGGTTAACGCTCGTCCTTAATTCTTCGGTTTCCCGGCGCCGGTCCGCCAATTGGAGGTTCAGGTCGCTCAAGTAAATGGTTACGCCGGCCAGTTCCCCGGAGGGGTCGCCGATTTCTTCAATTTCCCGTTGCATCTGGGAAAAGCTGCCGGTCAGCTGGTCGGTATCGGCTCTTTTCTCATTCAGCCGGTCCCGCGCCAGCGCTTGGAACCGGTCATAAGCCTCCAGGCCAAGAATGGAGGCCAGCACCGCTTTGCGTTCCGCCGGCGTCTTGTTGCTAAACTCGTCAGCCCGGCCCTGGAGGAGGAAGGCGGAGTTTATGAAGGTGTCGTAGTCCATCCCGACCAGGCGCTCGATTTTGGCCTGAGTCTCCCGGAGGGTATTGCCGGATGCCACCTGGGCGCCGCCCTCGGTGTCGCCAGTGGGGTCGCTGATTGCCTGTAGCTGCAAATCGCTGGCGCCCTGTCGCCGCCGGCCTCCGCTGCGGACCCGGCTGCGAATTACCCGGTAGTGACTGCCCCTAGCCAGGAACTCCAACTCCACCCGGGCCTCATCGGCGCCGTAGGAAACCAGGTCGTCCTGCACCTGGCCCCGGGCCTTACCCCACAGGCACCAGGTTATTGCGTCCAGCAGGGCCGACTTGCCATGCCCGTTGTCGCCGCAAAGACAGGCAACGTGGACGCCGGAAAAATCCAGGGTTGGCACATTCTCCCGGTAAGAGAGAAAATTTCTGATGTTGAGTTTCAGCGGTATCAATTTTTGCCGGCTTCAGAAATGAAGTGATATTCGGATATTGGATTCAGTTGCATTCTAGCATAGATGCAGTTACCTTGACCCTGCTGCGACGGGCGGCCTACAATTTAGCCGGACCATTTTTTCACCCTCACCCCGGCCCTCTCCCTCCGGGAGAGGGAGATTTGTCACCCCTCTCCTCTAGGGAGAGGGGCTGGGGGTGAGGGGAATCCAGGAGCAAGGAAGGCGAGGATGTTTGAGAACCTGACCGATAAGTTAACCGGGATCTTTAACCGGCTGTCCAGCAAGGGCCGCCTGACCGAAAAGGATATTGATGAAGCCCTGGGTCAGGTGCGCCGGTCGCTGCTGGAGGCTGACGTCAACTTTCGGGTGGCCCGGGATTTCGTAGCCAGGGTCAAGGAACGCTCCCTCGGCTCCGACGTGATGGAAAGCCTGACTCCCGGCCAGCAGGTGGTCAAGGTTGTCCACGAAGAACTTACCAACATCCTGAGCGGGGGCGACCACCGGCTTACTCCGGCCAGCCAACTGCCCTCGGTGCTGATGCTGGTTGGGTTGCAAGGCTCCGGCAAGACCACCACCGCCGCCAAGCTCGCCCTGCAACTGCGCCGCCAGGGTCACAGTTCCATAATGGTGGCGGCCGACCTGCGCCGTCCGGCGGCCATATCGCAACTGGAAACCCTGGGCCGGCAGTTGGACGTTCCGGTTTACTCGGAAGACCCCAAGACCACCACGGTAGTTCAGGTGGCCCGGGCCGGCGTGGAACGGGCCCGGCAGCAGGGCCTTACCTGGGCCATCATTGACACCGGCGGACGGCTGCACATTGACGACGATTTGATGGAGGAACTGGAGGAGGTCAGGTCGGCGGTGTCGCCCCACGAAACGCTGCTGGTGGTGGACGCGATGACCGGCCAGGACGCGGTGAATGCGGCCCAGGAGTTTAACGAGCGGGTGGGCTTGACCGGC
Organism: Dehalococcoidia bacterium; assembly: GCA_965197655.1. Classification (GTDB taxonomy): domain Bacteria; phylum Chloroflexota; class Dehalococcoidia; order Lucifugimonadales; family UBA3495; genus CATQHB01. The sequence continues at coordinate 571,360 of OZ240220.1, forward strand.
CTGGTAATGACCAAGATGGACGGCGACGCCCGGGGCGGGGCAGCCTTGTCCGTGACCAAGGTCACCGGCGTACCTATCAAGTTTATGGGCGTGGGAGAGCGTTCCGATGGTCTGGAAGCCTACCATCCCGACCGCCTGGCCTCCCGCATCCTGGCGATGGGCGACATACTGACCCTGATTGAAAAGGCCCAGGAGGCGGTGGACGAAAACCAGGCCAAGGAGCTGGAGCGCAAGTTCCGGCAGGCTACCTTTGACCTGGAAGACTTCTTGCAGCAGATTCAGAGCGTCAAGAAGATGGGGTCGTTGAGCCAGATAATGGAGATGGTGCCGGGGATGAATCAGCTATCCCGCAAAATGCCCACCGACGTTGACGATAACCAGATAAAGCAGGTTGAGGCGATCATTCGCTCAATGACGGCGGAAGAGCGGCGGCGGCCTGAAATCCTCAACGGCAGCCGGCGGCGGCGCATCGCCCGGGGCAGCGGCACCACGCCCCAGGACATCAATCGGCTGCTCAACCAGTTCAAGCAAACCCAAAAGCTGATGCGCCAGTTCTCCCGCACCCGCAACCCGCGCAGTTTAATGAATATGTTCAGGTAGGGTTTGAGTTGGCTATTTGGGGGTTTCCGGCAGTATGTTGTGGAGAGAAACGATGAGGCAAGTAGTGATTTACCCTGGAGAGAGTGGCTTTTGGGTTGCGGAATGCCCTAGCCTTCCCGGTTGCATCAGCCAAGGGGAAACCCGGGGGGAAGCTATTGCCAATATCAGAGAAGCGATAAAAGAGTACGTCGCAGCCCTTGAAGAGGACGGAATACCCGTTCCAGTAGAGCGTTTTGAGGCACTGGTTTTGGCAGTATGACCCGATTACCCAAGGTTTCCGGTCAGGATTGCGTCCGAGCGCTCGGTAAAGTTGGATTTTACTTGAGGCGACAAAGAAGCAGTCATATTACTCTGCGCCGGGACGCTCCTTTCGCTCAAGTTATAGTTCCAGACCATAGAGAACTGGATTCTGGCACGTTGCGCTCCATTATTCGGCGAGCCGGCCTTAGTGTATCCGATTTCAATAGTTTACTTTGAGCCGCTTACCCCATCCCCGACCGTAACGCCGCAAACAGGTAGGCGGTGGCGTTGGAGCGATGGGGTGACCAGCGCATCGAAAACTCCTCCAGTTGCTCATCAGTTAGAGGCTCGCCGCCGAAATATAGCTGGGATACTACGCGCCGCAGGGCCAGGTCTCCTATTGGAAAGGCGTCAGCCCGTCCTAGCGCCCGCACCAGTACCCACTGGGCCGTCCATTTTCCTACGCCCCGCAACGCTGTAACTTCCTTGACTACCTCGGCGTCCGACAGTTGCTGCAAGGTATCCAGGCCGCCGGGCCTGTCCAATTCGGTTCGGGCGATACCTTGCAGATACTCGGCCTTGCGCTGGCTGAGCTTCAGCTTGCGGAGGTCGTCAACAGTGGCGGTGGCGATGGCTTCCGGGCGGGGAAAGGTGTAGTGCTGCTGGCCGTGGAAGGTCCGGCTGGGGCCGTAAGTTTCAATTAGCAGGGTACGGATTACGCGGGCTACGCTGGCCGCCAGTTGTTGACCCAGGATGGCCTGGGCGATGGCCTCGAACACCGACACGGCGCGGGATTGGTGCATCCCGTAAAAGGTCTGTACCAGCCGGGCCATTACCGGGTCGGCAGCGACGGCGCGGTAAAAGGGAGCCAAGTCCTGGTCGGTGCCGAGCAGCGTTTCCATCTGCTTCTGCGCGGCTTCAACCTCCGGCGGCGTCAGGGAATCACCTTCCAGTTCCATTGCCAGCCTTGGCGACTCGACGCTGCCCTCGGAGCGGACGGTAGCCAGTGCCAGCTTGTCTCCCAAATCCAACAGCCGCTGGTACACCCCGGCGTTTTCTTCGCCGCCTTTCCGAAAGTAAGGCTGGTTGTCGGCGGTCAAAGAGAAATCGAAGGGAGCTACCGGGTGGAGAAAAATTACGTGCTGGTCCATTGCGGTTTTCTACTCCTTGCCGGCCAGTGGCGCCGACCCCAGGGAGGTATAGATTGCGCCTTGTGGTGTCAAGGTGCTGCGGATTAGGTGAATCTCTTCCGCCGGCCACGAGCAAGCGGTGACAGGTGGGGCTTCGGTAATTGCCGCCCCGATTTTCTGGCTAGCAGTAGTAGATACGCCGTCACGGACCCGGCCCAAGGTTAGGTGGGGACGGAAGGGACGGCGTTCTTTGGCGAATCCCAATCCTGGGGCGGCGATGGCTTCATCCACGCTTTGCTGCAAACGGCCTAGCGCGGCCAGATCGCCGTCCACGCCGGCCCACAGCACCCGCGGCTCCCGGTTGTTGGGGAATACGCCCAGCCCGGCAAGCCGGAGCGGGAAAGATGAATCGTCAAACCCGCCGGCGCTTTGTCGGATGGCTGCCAGCAGCGGGGGAACCAGCGCGGCGTCTATATCCCCCAGGAACTTCAGCGTAAGGTGGATACCCGCCGGGTTAACCCAGCGAATCCCGGAGGGAATGACCGCTTGCAACTGCTCAACCGTTTTAGCCAGGGCGTCCTTGGCCGCCGGCGGCAAATCCAGGGCGATGAAGACCCGCACCGTGTCCCGTCTTGCCGTCATTGGCCCAGCTCGCGGCGGAAGTCGGCCAGTATTTGGTACCAGTAAACCAGGTCGTCCAGGGAGTATTGAGCGTTGGCCGGGCTGGGGTTGGGGACGACAAAGACCTGGCTGTCACCGATGTTCCGTTCCTGGGCGCCCAATTCCGGCCGCTCATTGACCCCTTCGCCATACTTTAGGTAAGCCTTGTAGCCGGTCATGCCGTGGAAGCAGACGATGCGAGGCCGGTAATGGAGCAGCTTGTCCCGCAGCACGGGCGCCCAACGGCGGTAATCGGCGGCCTTCAGCCCGGAGGCCTGGGGCGTGGGCCGCTTTACCACGTCGGTGAAGCCGATGCCGTACTTAATCAATTCGGTATCCCGTTCCGGCGACAACTCTTCACCGACCAGCCCGGACCGATTCAGCGCCGCCCAGAAGCGGTTGCGCGGGTTGGCAAAGTAATGTCCCACCCGCACCGAATAGCTGGACGGGTTCAGGCCAACAAATACCAGGTCCAGGCCGTCCTGCAAATAGTCGGTCAGGGTCTCGAAGTCGGCGGATTCGTCAAAATCCTCAGTCATCTATTCCTGTATTCCTGCCAAAATTGTGCACTTAGTTTAATGGATGCCCCTCAGTCTCCGATCCGAACAGCCGGGCGGCATTGCCTCCTAGAATTGCTGACCGGTCGGCGACATCCAGCCCGGAGTTTTCCACCTGGGCCAGCAGCCGGCGGTGCCGGATGAGCGGGTAATCGGTGCCAAACAGGAGCTTGTCGGCCCCGATGGTTTGGACCGCTACGGAAAATACTTCGGGCCGGTACAACAGGGGAGAGGCAGCAGAGTCAAAATAGACGTTCTCCAACTCGCCGGGCAACTCCGGCATCAGGCCATAAAAAGCCAGGCCGCCGCCCCAGTGGGCGCAGATGATGATATTTTCCGGGAAGTTTCGGATGAATCGATAGACTCGCTCCGGTGTAGCCTGGCCCTTGCCCGGATATTGGTGGCCCACCGGCTCCGAGGCGTGAATCAGGGTCGGCAGCCCCAGGTAACGGGCCAGGTCCATCAACGGCGCAAGCCGGGCGGCGTCGGTAAGGTCAAATCCTTGCGTGTCGGGATGCAGTTCGCCAATGCCCCGCAGGCCGGCCGCGGCGCACCGCTCCACCTCAGCCAGGGAGTTGCTGCCCCACGCCGGGTTGACCGAGCAGAACCCGGTCAGCCGCTCCGGGTGTTGACTGACGGCTTGGATGACATAATCATTGGCTTCCCGTCCTATCTCCGGGTCGGTCCAGCCGAAGCCCACGACCACCGACCGGTCAATCCCGGCGGCTTCCATTGCCGATACCAGGTCTGACGCGGTTGCCATCCGCGCCCCGGGTTGGGGAAAGAGGCTGGCAAGGGTGGCGTCCCGCTCAACCAACTCCCGGTAGCGTTCTGGAAAGCTCTCCGGCAGGATGTGACAGTGGGCGTCAACTATCATTTTGTTTCATGTCTGTTTTCTGTATCGGCAACGCAAGTAATCCTTTCGTGATGATTGTAACTATATTACCAAAACTTTGCCTAGACACTCTTCCTTGTGGGACTTATAATCTTGAACGGTTAGCTATGCCAAGGGCCGGGTGGCCCGTATTAAGACCCATACTAAGAGTTGGAGGAAGCAGCGGCTACGATATGATTGGAACAGACGCCGCCGTTGGGCGGCACGATTACAGCGTTTCCGACTTGCCGGCTCTGGCTAAAGAGTTGCGGCGGGACATTATCCAGACCATTTATACCGCCGGTAGTGGACACCCCGGCGGTTCTCTTTCCGAGTTGGAAATCCTGATTTCCCTATATTTTCGGGTGCTGCGCTACAACCCCCTGGACCCGCATTGGCCCGACCGGGACCGGTTCATTCTCAGCAAGGGCCACGCCTCCCCGGGGTTCTACGCCGTGCTGGCGCGGGCCGGCTACTTTCCCCGGGAGGAACTGTTCACCTACCGCCAACTGAACAGCCGGATACAGGGCCACGCCCACCCGATGACGCCGGGGGTGGAGATGAACTCCGGCTCCCTCGGTATGGGCCTCTCCTTTGCCTTGGGCTGCGCTTTGGCGGCTCGGCTGGACGGCAAGGACTATATGGTCTATGCCCTGTTGGGCGACGGCGAATGCGACGAGGGGGAAATCTGGGAGGCGGCGATGTCGGCGGCCCACCATGAGGCCACCAACCTGGTAGCCATAGTGGACCGCAATCGAATCCAGAACGACCGTTTTACCGATGACGTTATGCGGTTGGAACCCCTGGCCCGGAAGTGGCGGGATTTCGGCTGGCGTGTCCTGGAAACCGACGGCCACGATTTTGACGCCTTGCTTGCCACCTTGTACAAGGCCCAACGGCGGCGTACCAAGCCGACCGCCATCATCGCCAACACCGTCAAGGGCAAGGGAGTCAGCTTCATGGAAAACAATCCCGCTTTCCACGGACGCTCCCCGAATGCGGAGGAGTTTCAGAAAGCAATGGAGGAATTGGCCTAATGGTGGCGCAGCGGAAAATGGCCTCGACCAGGCAGACCTATGGCGAAACTCTTATTGCGATGGCCGACTCCTACCCCGACATAGTAGTGCTGGGCGGCGACCTGAATGTCTCCGTGTTTACCCACCTGTGGCGGGACAAGTACCCGGAACGGTTCTTCGACTTTGGCCCGGCGGAGCAAAACCTGGTTGGCGTGGGCGCCGGCCTGGCCGCCAGCGGAAAGATTCCTTTTGTCAGCACCTTCAGCGTGTTTGGCGTGGGCCGTCCCTTTGACCAGCTTCGCGTCCTGGTTTCTCAAGCTAACCTTAACCTCAAGCTGGTCTGCACCCATGCCGGGATTCTGACTGGCGAGGATGGTATGTCGGCCCACGGCATTGAGGACTTGTCCCTGATTTGTGCGCTGCCCAGCTTTACCGTGGTTTCCCCGGCGGACACGGTAGAAACGGTGCAGGCGGTGGAAACGGCGGCCCGCACCCAAGGGCCGTTCTACATTCGTTTGTCCCGCGCCGCCACCCCGGTAGTTCACGAAGAGGATTACCAGTTTGATCTAGGTCAAGCGGAACGAATACGAGAGGGCGGCGACTTGACGATTATAGCAACCGGGGTAATGGTCTCGGTCAGCCTGGACGCGGCGGATTTGTTGGCGGCGGAGGGAGTTAATGCCCGGGTGCTAAACGTCCACACCCTCAAGCCGGTGGACGAAGCGGCGATAGTCGCGGCGGCCCGGGAAACCGGCGCCGTAGTCACTGCCGAGGAACACTACCTGCACGGCGGCCTGGGCAGCATCGTTTCCCAGGTGGTCGGTCAAAACCACCCGGTCCCAGTGGAAATGGTGGCCTTGCATGGCTACGGCGAGTCGGCCAAGGCTGAGGAGTTGATGGTGAAGTACGGCCTGACCCCGGAAAAGGTCAAGGAGGCGGCACTGAAGGTGGTTGGCCGCAAGCGAGGCTGACCGGGTTGGTCTTGCATAGATTAGCGACATCCGATTGTAGGGGCAGGTTTCTAACCCATCCGTTCCAACTAATAGGATTGCTCATCGCTAAAACGACCTATCCGTCGTTCCTGCGCAGGCAGGAACCTCTGGCCTCAAGGTTTTGGGTTCCTGCCTGCGCAGGAACGACGTGCAACGGCAGCCTGCGGGCAAAAGGCTTGTCGGGCGATACAGCAGCTTTGCATAGTCAATTAGTTGGAACCAATGGTTTCTAACCTGCCCTCGCGTCCCTTAGAACACAATTCAGGCACACGCAAGGGCGGATTCGTAATCCGCCTCACACATAGGATTCACCTACGGTTAAATCAGCTTTCGTTGCCGTTTCCCCCAAATTCGCTGTCGCTGAAAACCCCGGTCATCCTTCCCTGGAAAACGTGGACTACTAACTCTTCACGCCGAATCCCCACTGCGTCCACCAGGTCTTGGTCAATGGTTTCCACCAGTTCCTGGATGGTCTCTTGGGTCAGGCTCTCGTCCACTACCAAGGAAACGTGCACCACGTTGTAAGTGAAGTGGATGTCAATCCGCCCCACCCGGCGGTTCTCTTCCAGGATGTTGTAAACCTCGGAAGAAGCGGTGCGGACTTCCCGCTCCAGGTCAAAGTCTGCCACGGCTGCCTCCAGACCGGCTAATGGCCTATTCCCGGACTTGTCCGTTGCCGATAATCACCCATTTGTAAGAAGTAAGCTCCCGCAGTCCCAAAGGCCCCCGGGCGTGAAACTTCTGGGTGCTGATGCCGACCTCGGCGCCCAAGCCCAACTGCCCGCCGTCAACAAACCGGGTGCTGGCGTTGACCAGAACGGCGGCGGCATCCACGTCGTTGAGGAAGCGCACCGCCGCCGTTTCGTCCTCGGTGACAATCGCTTCGGAATGGCCGGAGCCGTAGGTCTCGATGTGTTCCAGGGCTTCATCCAGCGAATCCACGATTTTGATTGCCGCAGTCAAGGACAGGAACTCCTGGCCCCAGTCCTCTTCAGTTGCCGGACGGGTGTTCAAACCCTGCTCCGGCCCCAGGATGCTCAAAGCCCGGTGGTCGCAATGCAGTTCAACGCCGGCTTGGGACAGGTTGCGGGCAATGGCGGGCAGGCAGCCCGGGGCGGTCTCGGCGTGGAGCAGCACAGTATCCAGGGCGTTGCAGACCGTGGGCCGCTGCACCTTGGCGTTAAAGATAATACTGGTCGCCTTGTCCAGGTCGGCAGTCTGGTCAACGTAAGTGTGGCAAACCCCGATGCCGCCGGCCACCACCGGCATGGCAGCTTCCTCGGCGACAAACTTAATCAGACCCGGCCCGCCCCGGGGTATCAGCAGGTTGATGTATTCCTTCATTCGGAGCATGGCATCTACCAGAGAGCGTTCCGGGTTGTCCACGTACTGGATAATTTCGGGAGATATGCCGGCTTCTCCCACGGCGCGCCGCAGCAGGCCGACCAGGGCCAGGTTGGAACGCAGGCTTTCCTTGCCACCCCGCAGGACGCAGGCGTTGCCGGACTTCAGGGTCAGGGCGGCGATGTCCACCGTGACGTTGGGGCGACTTTCATAGATACTGCCGATTACTCCCAAAGGCACCCGCCGCCGTTCAACCTCCAGACCGTTGTCCAGGGTTCTCCGGTCAATGACCTCGTTTACCGGGTCGGACAGAGCGGCCACCACGCGCACATCCTTAGCCATTCCGGTCAGCCGCTCCGGGGTCAGGAGCAGCCGGTCCAGCATCGCCTCGTTCATCCCGTCGGCTTGGGCGGAGTGGTAATCGGCCTGGTTGCCCTCCAGTATCGTCCTCTGTTCCGTTTCCAGGGCTTGGGCGATGTTGAGCAGCGCCTGGTTCTTGACCTGAGTAGAAAGACCGGCCAGAGTGCGGGCGGCCCTTTGCGCCGTTTTGCCCTGTTCCAGCAGCGAAAGTTCGTCAACAGTGGTTGCCATGATTAACTGCGCTCCTCTATCCGGAGTAAGTAAGATTGCCCGTTGTTCCCTAAATCAAGACCAGGTTATTGCGGTGCACTACTTCCTGCCCGTAATGGTAGCCGAGTATGCCGGTAATGCCGTCGGAACGGAACCCTCGGATACGGGCGATGTCCGCCGCCGCATAGTTGGCGATGCCGCAGGCGATTTGACGCCCCGGCTCGTCCACGATATAGACTATATCTCCCCGGTGAAAGTCGCCCCGCACGTCTTTGACGCCGGCGGGCAGCAGGCTGACGTGGCGATTGAGCAAGGCGTCCGCCGCGCCTCCGTCCACCTCGATTTCGCCCCAATCGGTGTCCCGCACCCGGCTCAACATCCACCGCTTGCGGGCCTCCAGCTTTCCCCCGGCCGGCCGGAACAAAGTTCCGATGGCCTGGCCCCGGGCCGCTTGTAGCACTGCGTCCTCGGCCCGCCCGTGGCACATCACCATAGCGATTCCGGCCGAGGTGACCAGGCGGGCGGCGTCTATCTTGGTCGGCATACCGCCCCGCGCCCAGGGGTTCCGGTGCTGCCCAACCGCGTCCTGTATATTTTCATCCACCTGTTCCACCACCGGAATAAGCGAGGCGGCGGGGTCAAGGTGCGGGTCGGCGGTGTAGAGTCCGTTGGTGTCGGTCAGGATTACCAGCAGGTCGGCATCAATCAGGTTGGCCACCAGGGCCGACAAGCGGTCATTATCCCCGAAAACCTCGCCAATCTCGTCCACGGCGACCACGTCGTTTTCGTTAAGGATCGGCAGCACTTTCAGCTCAAGTAGAGCCATCAGCGTGTTGCGGACGTTCAGGTATGACTGCCGGTCGGCCAAGTCGTTAAGGGTCAGCAGGGCTTGGGCCACCGGGACGCCTCGGCTTTCGAAAAGCTGTTCGTAGGTGTGCATCAGCTTGCTTTGCCCGATGGCCGCCAGCACCTGCCGGGAAGGAATGTCCCGTTCCGTTGACGGCTGGCCGGCTTGGCTTAGCGCCTGACGCCCGGCAGCGATGGCCCCGGAGGTTACCAATATCACCTCGGCGCCTTCTGCCTGGTACAGTTGACCAATCTGCCGGGCCAAATCGGACATAACCGGCAGGTTAAGCCCTCCCTTATTCCGGGTATCGGTAAGTACGCTGGTGCCGACCTTGACCACGATTCGCGGATAGCGCAAGCCACTGCGGGCAGCATTGCCAGAGCCGGAACGGTTGCAGGATTGGCGTTTTTCGAGGCTGGACATAACTCTGTTCTTTAACCTTGCGCTGAAGAAAAAGCCTTGCCGGCTGGGCCGTATTTCCATAGGCGGGCGGGCGGAATATATTATATCACGGCATTGACCTCCCTTTACGCCTTGTTTGTGGCCTGCGAAGAGAATAGAATAGTCTGACCGGGGCTAACGCGGGCCGTTAGCCCTTTTGCCTGTTGCCCTTTGGCCGGCGCCGTAAGGCGGCCCGGCCGGGCCAACCTTATTGGAGCAGTCTCTGATATGTCTTTGCCTGGCCTCGTGTCTCTGTTGATGAACGACATCTCCGGGCTTGCCGAACCGACTGGCTCGAAGGGGAAAGCCCAAACTTGCCGCTTTGCCGCTCGCCGGGGCGCTCGTCCGGTTTATGTGGCAGCCCTGTGGCAACGCTGGCGGCAGCGGCGCAACCAACCGACTTTGGTTATAACCCCCCGTCCCGACGACTCTCGCCGACTGCACGACCAATTGCTGACTTACCTGGGAGAGTCCGTCCCGGTTTACCTGCTGCCGGAGCCGGAGGTGCTGCCCTATGAACGCCTGGCGGTGGATGCCCGCACCGTCAACCAAAGGCTGGTAGCTTTGGCGGCTCTGGCTTCCTCCGGCGGTGAAGGGCCAACCGAGGATAGGGAGACTGCCCCCCTGGTAATCGCCTCCGTTTCGGCAGCCTTGCGCCTCACCCTGCCACCCGAAATTATTGCCGGGACCTACCCCGGGACGGAGGCAGCCGACCGGATACGGGTGGGCCAGCGAATTGGGAGTACCGAGCAACTGTTGACCGGCTGGGTAAACCTGGGTTACCGGCATGAACCGGTAGTGGAAAGCCCCGGCACCTTCAGCCAACGGGGCGGCATCATTGACATCTTCCCGCCCCAGTCCGAGTGGCCCTACCGCCTGGAGTTGTGGGATGACGAGGTGGATACCATCCGCGCCTTTGACCCCTACACCCAGCGTTCCATTTCCGCCGGCCCTTCCGGCGATAATCCCGATATGGTGACCATAATCCCGGCCCGTGAACAGCTTCCTGACTTGGCCGACCGGTCTGAGACTCAACGGCGCATCTCCGGGCTGGACTTTTCCCACTGTCCCACCCTGACCCGAGAGCGGTTTGATGAGGAACTGGTAGAGTTGTTCGCCGCTCCCAATATCGAAACTCTCTCCTTCTACAATGGTCTGCTCAACCGGGCCAACCTGCTGGACTACCTGCCGGCGGATGGCCTGTTGATTCTGGACCGGCAGAGCCAAATCGAGACTGAGGCCCTGGATTTGGAGGAAAAGTTCTTCCGTATGCGGGAAAGCCGGGAAGAGCGCGGCGAACTGCCCCGCAATTTCCCCTCTCCCTACCTGACCTGGGAAAAGCTGGCCCCCAGGCTGGAGGGTCACCGGGAGTGTGCCTTGCTGGAAAGCTGGGTCGGCGATGCGGCCGACGAACTGTTCCGCTCCGCCCCCTCTTACTACGGGCAACTGGAGCATTTTACCGATGATGTGCGCCGGCAGTTGCGGGAAGGCCGGTCAATCATTGCGGTCAGCCAACACGCCCGCCGCCTGGCCGAGGTGTTGAAGGAAGCGGAAGTCGGCGTTTCCCTGTCGGAAAACCTGGATACACCACCGGAACCCGGCCACGTTTACCTGCTTACCGGTTCGCTGAATGAGGGTTGGGATATGGCTAACGGGAAAGACCGGCCGGCCATTTCCCTGCTGACCGATGCCGAGCTGTTTGGTACCGTCAAGGAGCGGCGCTACCGTCCTTCCCGCTCTAAAGACCGGCTGGGCGAGGATATTGTTTTGTCCGAGTTGGTTCCGGGCAACTACGTGGTTCACATTGACCACGGCGTGGCCCGTTTTGCCGGCACCACCCAGATGTCCGGCGACGAAGAGGGCAAGGAATACCTGATGCTGGAATACGCCGACAATGACAAGCTCTATGTTCCCACCGACCACCTGGACCGGGTGGGAGCTTACGTGGGCGGCCAGGACCAGGCGCCGACGCTGACCCGCCTGGGAACTGCTGAATGGACGCGGATTAAGGAAAGGGTCAAGGGTTCCACCAAGGAGTTGGCTGAGGAACTGCTGCGCCTTTACGCGATCCGTGAAGCGGCCCAGGGGCACGAATTCAGTGGCGATACCGTGTGGCAGCGGGAACTGGAAGACTCATTTCCCTATCAGGAGACACCGGACCAAGTGCAGGCCATTGACGACGTGAAGCTGGATATGGAGCGGCCCCGGCCCATGGACCGGCTGATTTGCGGCGACGTGGGTTATGGCAAGACTGAAGTGGCGCTCCGAGCCGCCTTCAAGACCGTATCCGAAGGTATGCAGGTTGGCTTGCTGGTTCCCACCACCGTCCTTGCTCAGCAGCACTACGCCACCTTCAGCGAACGCCTGAGTCCCTATCCCTTACAGGTGGAAGTGTTGAGCCGCTTCCGAACGCCCAAAGAACAACAGGGAGTCATTGAGGGACTACAGGAAGGGACAGTTGACATCGTAATCGGCACCCACCGCCTGCTGCAGAAGGACGTGAGGTTTAAGAACCTGGGCTTGGTGGTGGTGGATGAGGAACAGCGGTTTGGCGTGGGCCACAAGGAAACGCTGAAACGGCTCCGCAGCGAGGTTGACGTTCTCACCCTGAGCGCCACGCCAATCCCGCGCACCTTGCACATGGCCCTGTCCGGCATCCGCGATATGAGCGTGATGAATACTCCTCCGGAAGCCCGCCTTCCGGTCAAGACCTTCGTTTCCGAGTATAGCGAGGATACTATCCGGGAGGCCATCCTGCGGGAAGTGGAACGGGGCGGCCAGGTGTTCTTCCTGCACAACCGGGTCAAGACCATTCAGCAAACCACGGCGGAACTCTCTGCCCTGGTGCCAGAGGCCCGGTTTATGATTGGGCATGGACGAATGGCCGAATCGGATTTGGAAGAGGTAATGGTGGCCTTTGCCGACGGGGAAGCGGATGTCCTGGTCTGCACCACCATCATCGAGTCCGGCCTGGATATGCCCAATGTGAATACTCTGATTCTGGACCGGGCCGACCGGTTCGGCCTTTCCCAGCTCTACCAGCTAAGGGGACGGGTGGGTCGCGGCGAACACCGGGCTTACGCCTACCTGCTGCTGCCCCGGGGTCGCCAAATTACCGAGGCCGCCGAGCAGCGGGTCCAGGCCATACTGGAAGCTGCTGACTTGGGTTCCGGCTTTCGTATTGCGATGCGCGACCTGGAAATCCGGGGCGCCGGCAACCTGCTGGGCGCGGCCCAAAGCGGCCAAATCCACGCAGTGGGGCTGGACTTGTATGGACAGTTGTTGGAAGAAGCGGTAGCCGACTTGCTGGAAGGGGGACAGGAAGGCCAGCAATCGGTGGCGGGCAGTTCCGCCATTGAGTTGTCCCGAATTGAGTTGCCGGTGGCGGCCAGCATACCGGAAAGTTACGTACCGCATACGCCGACTCGCCTGGCCCTGTACCAGCGTTTCGCCCGGGCCAAAGACCGGCAGGCGCCGCCGGCGCTCCGGGAAGAATTGCGCGACCGTTTTGGGCCGTTACCCCCGGCGGTGGAGAACCTGCTAACCCTGGTTGACCTGCGCGTGCTGGCCGGTGCTGCCGGAGTGGAGTCCGTCTTGCACTCGTCAAGCGGTATCACGCTGGGCTTGCGGCAAGAGGTGGGCAGCGCCAAGGTTCCTTTGCAGCGGGCAATGGGTTCGTCGGTGAGCGTCGGCAACCGGCAAATCAAGCTGTCCATGCGGGGCTGGGGCGACGATTGGCTGCCCCGTCTGGCCCGCAACCTGGAACGCCTGCTGGTATTCCAGGAGCGGTTGAAGAGTATGGCGGGTTAGGTCCGTCAGTTTCTCGGAGGCTTGGAGTGAAACCCAGGGCTATAGCATTAGGTGAAAGACCGAAAACCCGTCGTTCCTGCGAAGGCAGGAACCTAAAATGTTGCGGACAGAGGTTCCTGCTTTCGCAGGAACGACGGAAATATGACTGTGCGTCTAAGGCGATTGCCCTGGAGTGAAATCGCCTTGCCGTTTCATTTCGTAGTCTTATCGTGTAGCTCTTATTTTCGGAGGCCCATTTATGCCAGACCATCGGGGCCGGGTAGGCAATTCCGGGGCCGCGCCGCTACCACCGCTACCATCGGCACGCCAAAAGGCAGGGGCTATTTCGCTGGTTTGGCGTATTCTGTTGGCCGCAATAATGGCAGTGACGGCGCTGGTCGCTGCCGGTTGCGCCACGCCGGGCGAAACTACCGAACCGGCCCCCGACTTCACCATCGTTCTTTACCAGGGTGCGGCTGAAACGGGCGCATCAGAGATAGCGGTCTCCGACCTGCGAGGTACGCCGCTGGTGCTGAACTTCTGGGCCGGCCTGTGTCCACCATGCCGCGCCGAAATGCCAGAGTTTCAGGAGTTTAGCGACGACTTTGAGGGCCGGGCCAGACTGGTCGGGGTGGATATGGGCCAATTCCTGAACTTGGGTTCCAAGGATGACGCCCGCAAGCTGCTAACCGAGTTGGGCGTGACCTATGCCGCCGGCTACACCGATGATTCGCAGGTGGTCCAGGATTACCGGGTGTTGGGCCTGCCGACCACCGTGTTCATCAACGCCGGCGGGGAACTCCACAAGAAATGGGACGGTGTGTTGAACCTGGATAAACTGACCGAGATTACCGAGGAAATGTTGCGGTGAGGTGCGGCTGGAATCGGAGGAACCCGCCCAAACCTTGCCGCAGGGCTATCGTATTAGACCGAAGAACGAAAACCCGTCGTTCCTGCGAAGGCAGGAACCTCTGCCCCTGACGCCACTGGATTCCTGCGAAAGCAGGAATGACGGGTTCCCCCGATTCCAAATGCGATTGCCCTGACCTTGCCGGAACCGCCCTACCTGATTACACGCAGTCTGTAGTATAATGGTGGATGAAGGATGACTATTACCTCGCCACAAGCCGGAATTGCGGGCAGGTTTTATCTTCACCAAACAGTCGGGGTGTAGCGCAGTGGCTAGCGCGCTTCGTTCGGGACGAAGAGGTCGGAGGTTCGAATCCTCTCACCCCGACCATTCAGAATTGCTAGAGTATTGGTTTTCAGCCCGGGATTTCCTGCTTCTCCATGTAACCGCCTCTCTATAATCCGCCAACTTTTTCTCCGAACAGGTTACCGCCCGGTCTGCTACCCGCTTAACCACGGGATCAGTAAATCTCCCCATCGCATATTTACCCGGTATAATGGCTTAAGGTGGCAGGTAGCCTTTAACCGTTCACCCGGCGCAGACTCGTCCCCGTCCCCGTTGCAGATAAAGGGTGGTGAAGGGTGGAATCCCCATATCTAATACTACAATTGACTGATTCATGCACCGGACGCGGGGCAGCCCTGCGCCTTGAGCCGTCCGACGGTCAATTGACCGTGGGCCATATCCTTGAAAAATACTTGCTGCATTGTCCGGCGGAATGTTTGCTGGAGGCCGGGGCCATCACCGCTGATTCACTGCGTTCACTGCGGGCGATGCAGGACCTGGTTTATGCCTGCGACGACTTGGGTAAATTGACCGGTATGTTTTCCGGTATTGCTTTCAGGCAGGGGAAGCGGGCGGTTAGTGTAGAGCAGCAGCCGGCTATCCAACCGGCCCGCGTCGATGAAACTGAAGTATCCGTAATTGACCTTACTATTGACCGCCTCAACGTATCCTACCAGCGCAATTGGGTTGGATTTCATCGCCGCCGCTGGGAAAACGACCCAGATTTCTTCGCATATTTTGTTCAAGCTACCCTGAAAGAAGCCTACGGCCCGGCAGAAGCGGATGCGGTGCTCCGGCTGGATTCGGCGGAGCGGCGATTGCAGTTTATCAAAGCCCTGGGCCGCCATATCTGGCACAGCGACTTCGAGAACTATTCCCGGTTCACCGGCGACAAGCTGATGTTCAAGAGCGGCGACGAGACGGTGCGGAACATTGTCGCCGGCGCCGGGGGAATCTGTACCGAAAAGGTACAGGCGTTGAAGTTCCTCACTGACCATTACGGCCTGGATTCAGAGTATCTTATTGGCGGTGACAACGCCCGCGAGCCGGTTCCGGTCAACAAACTGCGAGAAATGCTGATTACCTTCGATTTCCGGTTTGCTAAGCGGTATATGCGCTACTGGCAACACGCCGCCCTGCTGTACCACCTGGACGGCGTTCCAGTCTTGGTGGACGCCACCAACGGCAACATTCCCTTCCTGTTCCTTGAGGGCGCGGAAGCGGAACGGATGCTGGGTTATGACGACAAGACTTCGGTAAGGGTCAGGATGGTGGAAGCCGAAGAGGACTATTACTATCACCGTGTTCCCCAAGACATACCGGAAAACCTGTTTTTTGCCCTGGAGGGCTGGCTTTCCTATACCGACATGGTACAGGTATTTGAAAATGAGCTTGGCCTGTATCTATCCGATGAGTTCTACGTTACACCCCTGCCCTACCGTAACGGCAAGGAGTACGCCCGGCTACGCCAGGAATATCTCGGCATTTGCCAACGGGCCAATTTTCAATGCGACGTGAACCGGGAGTGGGCGCTGGATTCACCATTGGGCCGGGAATTGGTCGTAGCCAAGCCGCAAGTAGCCGCAAAGGTGCTGGAATCCAGGGAGCACTTGCTGCATCGGTATAATGAATGGGACCGGCCGGGTCATGACGCGGGGCTGGTGGTGATTAAGTTGGCTAACCCTTCCCTTCAGGGGGACTAGGAATACTCGGTTGATGAGCGTAAACACCGACAGCCTGAAAAATGGAACTGGTGGCCTGCCAGTCGCCGCCCGGGAGCCCCCGGGCAGGATAGCCCCGGTTGCTGGGCGACGGTTGGGCCATTCGCCGGATGCAGTCGGAAGGCTGTTCAGCGCCATTCGCCGCCGGCCGGAGCGGGACTTATTGCACCAAATAAGGCGACTGCACTCCGACCTGGGTTTAGATGGTTACTCAGATACGGAATTGCGGGAATCTCTCAACCAAATCGGGAGCGACATCAAAGGACAGCCCGCAGCCGACCCTGCTGTCCACCTGACCCGGGTATTCGCCATTGCTGACGAAAGCATCCGCCGCCGGTTGGGAGTCTGGCGTATTTTCGACCCTGACTTTGACCGGCAAAACCTGGAAGCCTATTTCCGAATCGCTAAGTCCGGTGAGGAAACCGCGGCCCTGGACGCCGATGAGCGAATCATCGTAGAAACCATCCGTCACTTGCAGGACGTGGGTCGAGGCTGGTACGGGTGGGATATTTTATTGCCCGCCGAGTTTTACCGGGCAGTAGCCCGCAAGGACACCGGCAATCTGTTGCAATTCTGGCCCACCGACGAGCAGATTCTGGCTGGCCTGCACCTGTTCCGCGGCAGGGTTGTTGAGATGAACGCCGGAGAGGGCAAGACCGTTGCCGTCGCCTTTCCCGCAATAATGCACGCCGTTTTGGGCCGCTCGGTGCATATTGTCACCGCCAACGATTACCTGGCGGCCCGGGACTGCGATTTGCTGGCCCCGGTTTACCGCTCCCTGGGTCTCAATGTTGACGCCGTGCTGGGACACATGGATGGCGCGGAACGGCGCGATGCTTACGCCAAGCAGATTGTATATGGCACGATGCGGGAGTTTGGGTTTGACTTCTTGCGGGACAACCTGGCTACCGTAGCGTCAGAGCAGGTCCAGCCGCCCTGCCAGGTTGCCATAATTGACGAGGCGGACCAGGCCCTGATTGACGAAGCTCGCACCCCAATGATAATTGCCGGCTCTCCCTTGATGACCCCGCAAGCCTTTAACCGGGCGAGGAATGCAGTTGCCGAACTGATTTCCAGCCAGTTGGGATTATTCGGCGAATACTTGGCCCAACTGGACCGGGAACCTCCTAACAGCCGGGCTTTCGCTACCCTCCTCGGTATGGCCCTTCTGGCCCAGCCGGACAACGATGACCTGCGGCATTTGGCGGCGGCCTATCCCCGCGCCTATCGAAGGGCGCAGGCCATTCTTTACCCCGACGGCTCCGACTACCCGGACGAGTCCTTGAGCGCCGCTTTGTTCTATGTGATTGGTCCGGAGGAACGGTTTGTTACCCTGACTGCTAAAGGCATAGCCTTCCTGGAAACGTGTTTGGGAACCTTTTATGCCGATGGAGAGTCGGCGGATTCGAAAGAACCGGCTGGAAAGTTGGACGGAGTAAACGTGCCTTTATCCCGAAAGCGCGCGCGCCGGGTCAATTTGGCGAACCAGGCGTACCAACTGCTGCGGGCTAACCTGTTGTTGAAAAGGGATGTGGATTACCTGGTTACCGAGGATGCAGTGGTCCTGCTTGACCGCTACACCGGGCGGCCCCGACCGGACACCCGCTACCAGGATGGACTGCAGCCGGCCCTGGAAGCAAAAGAAGCAGTTACCGTAAATCCCGACTGCGAGAGCTTGGCCGAGATTTCGGTACAGGGATTCGCCAACCGCTACCAATGGCTGTCCGGTATTACCGGCACGGCGGTCATCGCGGCTGAAGAGTTCCGGCGCCGGTATTCATTGCAGGTGGTAACCGTTCCGACTATCCGTCCCCTTTTGCGCCAGGACTTGCCCGGCCGGGTATATCTTTCCGGCGCGGACAAGCTAGCGGCTATTGCCGATGCGGTAAAGTTTTGGCAGCGAGTGGGGCGGCCCGTCCTGGTCGGCGCTCAGACTGTGGAACAGTCGGCGCAGGTCAGCGAATGCCTGTCGGCAATCGGTATTGACCACCAGTTGCTCAACGCCGTAACCGGCCACGATGAAGCCGAAATTGTCCGTCAGGCTGGGACAATTGGCGCCGTTACTGTCGCTACTAACATGGCAGGGCGGGGCACCGACATTATCCTGGAAGCCGATTTGGACCGGCGTATCCTGGACAACTACGTGGCCCTGATTCGAAGTCGGCTTGAGCAGGAAGGCGCCCCGGTAACAGTCCGGTGTTATACCGGAGAGGAAGCTGACCTTTTGGTTGAGGCTTCGGCGGACAGCGGGGGACTGACCGTCACCCGGCGACGGGTTGGGCAATGGGAAGAAGTTACTATCGCCGGCGCTGCACCGCCGGAATCGGTACACTTTAAGACTGCGCCGGCCGCCCCCATAGAGTTCGGCCTGGGACTGTACGTTATCAGCGCCGAGTTTAACGAATCGCCCCGGGTTACCCTACAACTCAAGGGACGCAGCGGGCGGCAGGGCCGGTTTGGCTCGACCCGGTTCTTCTTGTCTTGGGACGACCGGCAGTTGGCCTACCAGGGAAGTAGTAGGCACAGCTTGGCCGCTTACCGGAAAACGGATCCCGCCGGCCGGGTGTACTATGAAGGCAGCGGGGTGGAGCAATACCTCCACCGCCGGCAGGATGAAGCTGAGCGAGAAGAGGCGGTACAGCGCAGTATCATCCAGGACTACGCCGCCGTATCCGACGCGCACACCGGAGCCTATTACCGGACGCGAGAGCAAATAATGATGGCCGGCGACCTTTCCGAACCCGTCGCCGGGCTGGTACGTAACACGGCGTCCCGGCTAGTCCAGCGTCATTTTCCCGAAATGGACGGCGCCGACTATGGCCGGCATTTGGACGAAATGGTGACCGATTTGCAGCAATGGTATGGAGTAGCTAGCTCCGGCTTGTGGGGTTTGGCCCTGGACCGGCTGGACGGGGCGTTGGAAGAGTTGCTGTCGGTCCGGCTGGAGTCGCTGAAATCCCAATTGGGCGACGCCAAGTTTACGGAACTGGCCCGGCTGCTGCTGTTGCAGTGCGGCGATGAAGTGTGGAAAGATTACCGGGCCGGCCTGCGGTCGTTAACTATTGCCTCCCGGCTGGGCAATTATGGGCACAAGTCCGCCGTGGCGGATTACATAATCCACGCCGCAGGTGGCTGGGAGCGCTTTCAGGGTGGGGCGGCTGACCTGTTTCTGTCCCGCCTGCTTACCTTCCCCCTGTCCCGGCTGACCGGGGGGCCGGCCCAGCCGGAAAAGGTAGTAGAATTGAATAAGGACGTGGCAACGCTGGTGGGGTGACATTCTGGGGCAAGGTAGCTGACCGGGGCAATTGCTAACAGTCCGGCCCGGGTTGACGGGCACCAAGTCAGGTAAGCCGGAGGATAAGGAGCTTAAATG
The DNA here is from genome assembly GCA_965197655.1 of Dehalococcoidia bacterium. Lineage (GTDB taxonomy): Bacteria > Chloroflexota > Dehalococcoidia > Lucifugimonadales > UBA3495 > CATQHB01. The sequence goes on from OZ240220.1 coordinate 590,709, forward strand.
GCGCCAAAAATTCGTAAATTAAGCATGGCAATCTTTGCCGGGGGCATGGTGGCCGGCTCGCCGCTCATCGCCGCTTGCAGTAGCGGCCCAACCTACGATGACTGGGCGGCGACCGACGGCGCGGCAGGCCGGATAAACCTGGATGACGTTCAGGCGGCCTTCAAAAGTTCCAAGAGCCCCACCGAGTTCGAGCAGCGGGTCAACGAAATCTACGAGGGCGACGGTATCATCTTGATACGCGCCTTGCAGGATGGCGACCGGTTGACCCTGGAGGGGTGGGAGGACCTGAACGGTAATAACGACATTGACAATTCCGAGGATGACCGGCTCTTTTCCATCGTCAAACTGAACGAAGAGTACAATATGCGGGGCCACGGCTCCAACAGCTACTATCAAAGCGGTTTTGGGGGCAGTGGATTCCTGTTTGGCTATTTGGTCGCCAGCAGCTTTAACCGGGGGCCGTACTTCTACCACACGCCGGCTAATTACGGCCCGACGCTTCGCCAGCAGCGCGGCAATTACCGCCAGTCCAGCCGGTACAGCAACCAGGTTTCCCGTAACAGCCGCTATACCACCAAGCAGCAGGGCTTTGCCGGCTCCCGCTACCAGCAGTCCAGCCGAAATATCAGTTCAAGCCGGCAATCCTACCAGCAGACGCAAAGGTCATCCGGGGGCTTCAAGTCGAGCAGCGCCGTTTCCCGTTCCGGCTCCCGCTTTGGTTCCTCCTCTTCCCGGAGCAGCAGCGGCGGCTTTAGTGGCGGCGGCGGGCAAGTAAGGTTCAGGCGGGGGCGTGGTTCGACAAGCTCACCATGAACGAGGCCGGTTATTTGAGCGGGATATGGATACCCTATGAGTGGCTTAGGTTTTGCGTTATCGGTATCCCTGGCAGGTATGCCGCTGGACGCGGTTCTTGAAATAGTCCTGCCGGGAGATTATGCTTTTCTCTCCCTCGGCCAGCTTTTGGATGCGATATTCCCGGAGGATGAGGCTGGTCAGTTGGCAGTTGAGGAACTGCTGGACGCGGCAGAAAACCCGGACTTGCCGGACATCTACGACTGCTTCCTGCCACTTATGGACCAGTATCGCTCGGGATTGTGCCACATCAAGCTGAGCGCCGGTATTGGCCGGACGGCTCAGCTTTCCGACCTTGCCGCAGACCTCTCTCAACAGTTGCCGACAGCTTCCCGATCCGGTTCATTGGACAATCCGGCACCTTGCAGCCTGGAGTTGGTTATCGAGCCGGAGTACCGGCCCCTGGATTATGCTATTGAACAAGGTTACGTTGAGAGTCAGGAAGAACTACTGTCCTGGCTGCAATTGTGTACCCTGCTCTACTTTCTCGACAAGCACGAGTACCGGCTGCCGCCTTTAGCTGAAATCAGTGAAAGCTCCCCGTTGCAGCCTATAGCCGCCGGACTATTTGACTGCGATTTTCTGGCTTTCGGCGGTGAAACCGGATGCCCCGAAATTACACCGGAGGGCCGGCGGTTCATCGGCGCGCTGCTGGCGGAGACCGAGGCGTGCATTGACCGCTTCAATGTATTCAAGGATGCGCTGTGGGACTGGGATACCCAATCCACTGAATTTGATACCGGCTATGGCGACGACCTGCGGGTGCAGGTATTCATCGCCGAGGGACTGGACCCGGTGCGGACCGTGTTCCTGCTGCGGCTCTATGACGGGACGCTGGATGAATGCGCCGCAACTTGGCCGGAGCTTATAGGTAATTCAGGTTTCTTTGACCAAGTGCTGGAGCCGGTGGTAAACCGCTGCCAGGTTCCCGAAGAGGTGATTCAGGAGATAGTGGACGATGGCTATACTTACCTGGAAGAACAGGCTGAAGCCATCCGAGAGGAGCGTTCCCAAGCGCAAATGGCCGGACGGTTGCAGGCGTCCTTCGGTCAACCGGATACCGATTAGCTACCGCCTTAACCCTGCCGGCCCAGGGGTTGCCATCGTTGCTGGCTAAAGGAGTACGCGCCCGGCCCGGCCTTTTTCCGTCCTTCCCCGGTAGTTGAGCAACGTCCTAAATTGCAAAAAACAGTATAAGAGCGGCGCTGATTACGACCGTGCTTTCAATAAACGCCACGCCGATATTTCCGGCCACCAACTGGTCGGACACTTTGGTTTTGGAAAACAGTATCAGGTCAACCAGCAGCCGCAGTAAGTAAAGCAGGACGAAACCGAAAACCGCAAAGATGACGAACCCTACTATGCTTGTTTGCCAGTCAACGAAATCCCCGAAGAGAGCCTTCAGCGCTACCAGGCCGATAGCAACCAGGTTGCCGCCGAAGGCGATGCCCACCGCTGTATCGTTCCTTACAATCTCGTCGTGGATGTTGAAGGAACTGGTCAGTTCATAAAAGAGGGCGAAGAGCACCAGCACCACCATGCCCAAGGCAAAGAAAGCAAGCGCAATCAAGGCCGTTTCGACTTCAGTGCCAACGCTGCCGCCGGTGATGGCGCCGGCAATAATCAGGCCGGCCGCCACGTTCATCCCGAACTCCACCGCCCCGGTTCCCACGTTCTGTTCGTCAACGATTTCCCTTTCCACGTTGAACTTGTACAGCACCAGCCGGTCTGCGAGCGGCCGTACCAGGTTCAGGGCCACAATGCCGGCCAGGGAGTAGAGGAAGACCCGGAGCAGGTCAAAGCCGAACTCCCGGGTAAAGCCTAGTCCTACGTCGCTGATTGGCTGGACTAAGGGCTGGTACACTGCCGCCAGGAATACCAGGATTACTCCCAGCAGGTAGCCGCACAGGCGCAGAGCTACGGCCAAGTTCCCTTTTTCGACGATTTCCTCATCAATCTCATGCCGAGTTACCAGGTCCCGGGCCAGTTTAGCCAGGACCAGGACGACCAAACCCAAGACCACGTAAACCAGTCCTCGGGGAAAGAAAGTCAGGGTGTCTATGAAGGCTTCCAGCATTGCACTCACCTATTCCTTTGTTCCGGTCGTTCCCCTGGATAAAGAGTGACATTCTCCGGGGGGATTATCTCGCTGAAATGGGCTTCGTAGGGCATCCCTTCAAACTTGGTTATCCCCAAAGTTCGCTGCTCGTCCTCCGCCAGAAACTCCCAGAGATAAAAGCCTTCCCCGCCGGTGGGCCGGTTGTCCCGGAAATAAAAGGCTTCAAAGCTGTTGCGGAAGAAGAAACGTTGACCGTCTATCGCAACCGAGTTGTCGATGGACTTCTGCTCGTCCAGGGCCACCAAGCCCTCTTCGGTCAACCCAATGGCTTCCAGACCCACCGGCCGGCGGTTGTCTGATGCGGTTATGAAGAGTTCCGTTCCGTCGTCGGACCACTCCAGCCAAATGCGGTGTTCAGCGTCGGCCACCACTAGCTCAAACCAGATAACGCCGTTGCCCCCGTAGCGGTGCACATTTTCCACCACGAAGTAAGCGTCGTCATATTCCAGGGCCAAGCCCTGTATTACTACCACGTCGCCGACACGGGCGTCGCGTATAGTGTCTCCGGGTGGTAAGTTCCCGGGCGCCGGTCTTTTCTTACCCCTGCCGAATAGTGAACGCAGCATGGTAACTGCTAACTCCTCCTGATTATACCGGCAACCGGCGGTCAGGAATACCTGGAGAATTGGTGCGGCCTGCCCGGATTGCCTCCCCTATGATAGCACGAGATGCCGGGGGAATCCCTATTGACGCCTTGCTCAGTTGGCACGTTTTCGGTATCCCTTGTCGCTTACTCCCCTTGACCCGGCTTGCCAGGCAAGGTATTGTTGACTTAAGGCCGGCAGAAGAATGGGTTAGCGGAGGAATGGATTATGGAAGCCGGGAAATCTGAGTAAGTCGGCCCGACCCCGAAAACCACTTGCTCCGAGAGGCTCCAGTCGGGCAGTCGTGTTGTTCCCGGGCGTTATTTCATACCTGTTGCAACTTATTGTAACTTACCAGTCGGTGACGAGGTTAATTGATGGGTCAATTAGGAGGCTTTGGCGGAATCGTAATTGCGATATTTTTGCTAATCCTGGGGATACTCCTGATTAGCGGTGTCCTGAATTTCCTGCTATGGATTCTCGGCGCTATCTGCATTGTTCTTGCCATAGTGGTGGGGGCGATGGCGATTTTTGGCAATAAAAATAGATATTAGGGCGGGCGCCCCGGTATTTGTCTGATACCGGGGATCTACTCCGCCGTTTCAGGTAACCGGAAATCCCTATGAATGCTCCAACCGGGAGGTAAGAGACATGGGAATGTTTTCCAGAATGTCCACCATTGTTAAATCAAAGATGAACCGGATGCTCGACAACGCCGAAGACCCCCGGGAGACGCTGGATTACTCTTACGAAAAGCAATTGGAGATGCTGCAAAACGTCAAGCGCGGCGTGGTGGAAATGGTCACCGCCAAGCGGCGTATTCAGCAGCAGGCTACCAAGGTCAAGGAGAACATCACCCGGCTGGAGCGCCAGGCCCGACAGGCACTGGACGCTGACCGGGAAGACCTGGCGCGGTTGGCTCTGCAGCGCAAGCAGAACGCGATGATCGAATTGCAGGGGCTGGATGAACAGATTGAGGGCATGGAACTGGAGCAGCAGAAGCTTACTATAGCCGAGCAGCGTCTCCAAGCCAAGGTTGACGCCTTCCGCAACAGGAAGGAAATCATCAAGGCCCAATACTCGGCGGCCCAGGCCCAGGTCCGTATCGGCGCGGCGCTGGGCGGCATATCCGAGGAGATGGGAGACGTTTCTCTGGCCGTGCAGCGGGCCGAGAACAAGACCGACCAGATGCGGGCCAAAGCCGGCGCTATTGATGAACTGGTTGCTACCGGCGTTCTCGACGACATTACCGGGCCGCAGGACGACATTGAACGGGAATTGGCCCAGATTTCTAGCTCCGCAAGCATAGAGGCAGAGTTAGCCGCCCTTAAGGGAATCAGTCCCCCCGCCGGTGCCGAAACCAGGTCTCTTCCCGCCGGGCAGCCCAGCGTGGATGACGAACTGTCCGCGCTCCAGGGGCAGCGGCCCTCCCAAACCGAATAGAGGTCGGAAAACCAACTATGATTATTCGCATTCTCAGCGAAGGCCAGTTCAACCTGCCAGGTTCAGTTATTGACGACCTGAACGACATTGACAACCGAATGGTGGAAGCGGTGGAGTCTGAAGACGAGGAAAACTTCAAGCTGCTGCTCAAGGAAATGCTGGACCTGGTTCGGGATAAGGGAACGCCAGTGCCGGTGGACGAACTGGTAGAATCGGACTTGATACTGCCGGAGTCGGATCTGACCCTGGATGAGGCCGAGCATATCTTTATTGGGGATGGACTTCTACCCGGATAGTTCTGCCCGGACAGTCCAGCCCCGGAAAAGGGTCAACTTTTCTCTAAACAGGCCACCGGGGACGTAACCGCTTCCCGAAGCCCTCTCTACTATCCCTTCCGTACTACCGTTGACGGCAGCAAGGGACGCCGCACTGCCGCCGGGTCTATACCGGCTTGCATTGCTGCCATTATCCCGGCAGCTTCCCAATAGTTTTCTACCAGGTGTAACTGCCCGGCTGCCCAGGGTAGGGCGGTCAGGTCGTTGCGCATCAGGTTGTGGTTTTCCCGGACCGCAATCACGGGTATTCCCTGCTCCAGGGCGGCCAGGGTGGGCAGGCCAATACAGCCGTCCGGGATAACCAAACAGGAAATGTCGGCGGCGGTGAGGATGCTGTGGTGCATCATCCCGATGGGGTCAGTGATGATTTGGGGACTGCGCTGCAAGCCTTTCAGGATACATTGGAGCAGGGTCAGGGATACCGCTTCCGCCGCCATCCGGGGGTCAACGATGCCCGGGTCTTCGTTGGCAATTTCCTGGGTTTCCAGCATCGGCGAGTGGGCCGAAGGTATGTCGTAGAGTGCGGAAACGGCGTGGGTTAGCATGGCCTCCACTCCCCCCCAGGGGTTCACCATTGCCCCCATGCTGTCAAAGTAGTCGGCGTGATACCCCGGTGGCACGATTATCTGGGAAGTTATCGCCACCGCATCGTATTCGCCGGCGTACTCGTCCAACGCCTCAAACAGGCAGTCCAGTCCCCGCACCCGGCCGGCTGCCCGCCCCGACCCGGTATAGCTGGAATCCATCTCTAATTCCGGGCCTAGTTGAATTATCCGCGGCACGGCTAGCCCGTAGGATGACCGGGCCGCATTAACCGAGTTGATGGCGGCGTGGGTGAAAAGTTCATCCTGATGATGGCCGATGGCCACCAGCAGGCGGTTGTTGCGGGCGCGCTGCAAACCCAGGGCGCCCAGTAGCAGCCGGGTGATGATGCTGCCTTCCACGTACAGCGTATTGGCGGGCAGGTCAATTATGTCCGAGGCGTTTACCACGTTGGGGTGGGTTATCAGCGTGTCGCAAACTGAGGCCAACAGCGCCGCCACCGGGGCGGCGTCTCCGGCGTGGCCCCCAATTTCCGCTCCGATTCCGGTGGGTACCAGCAGGACAGCGTTGAAACTCTCTGTGTTTTCTACCGGACGCCGGACAAACCGGAAAAGGGGCGCCGGACTTGGCCGCTTCAAGCCGGCCTCCGGTAGTGACCCCGGGGCGGACTTCGAAACAGACTCCAAGCCGGAAAGCAACCCCGCTTCGCAATGGTATCCCTTTTCGCCAGAGGCGGTTACCGCCAACCGGATCGGGATGTCACCCTCCTCGATTTGAGCCGCAACCGCCTCGCCCAAGCCTTCCACCAGGTTCAGGCGGCGGGACAAGGGAGGGACAATCAGCTCGCGCTCAAACAGGACTGCCGGCATAAGCTCCCCACCGTGCGGCGTAATCGGCGTAGGTGAACCGCTTTTTCAGCTCCAGGGCGCCAGCATCAGTCAGGGCATAAATCGCCGGGAGATTGATGCCGTTGAATGTATGGGCTTTGGTCATGGTGTAGGCTCCGGCGTTGTAAAATACCACCTTGTCCCCAACTGCCAAGGGTTGGGGAAAGCGGTACTCGCCGAACAGGTCGCCGGCCAGGCAGGTGCAGCCGGCCAGGATATATTCCCATTCTGCCCCATCGTCATGGCCCACTACATCCGGCTCAAAGTCGTACTCAAACACTTCCGGCATATGGTTTATCGTCGTGTCCAGGATGGCTATTTGCTTGCCGCTGTTGGCGAAGATGTCCAGGACTGTGGCAACGATGTAGCCGGCGGAACGAACGAAAGCCGCCCCCGGCTCAATGATTACCTCCAGCCCGTATTTGGATTGCAGAGACTCTAATGCCCGGTACAGCGCGGCCAAGTCGGCAGAGTCATCAAACAGATACCCGCCGCCCAGATTTATCCACTTGACCCGACGAAGCAGGTCTCCGGCTTCAGTGTAGAGCCGGTTAACTGTTTTTTCCAGTTCGCCGAAATCGGTTGAATCGCAGTTGGTGTGGACCAGCAGTCCATCCAAACCCTCAAACCGGGCTGGGTCACGGGCGGCCAGGGCTGCCACTTCTTCCAGGGGTGCGCCCAGCTTGGAGTCGGGCCGGCAGGGGTCGTACCGCTCATCATCCAGGAAGGACAGGCGGGGATTGACCCGCAGTCCGCAACTGACCTTCGGCGCCAGAGCGCCCCGGTGACGCTCCCATTGGCCCAGCGAATTGAAGGAAATGTAGTCGCATACATCGCCCAGTTCCGTTACATCAGCGGGCCGGATGCCGGGGGTGGTCAGATGTATCGAGCCTCTTCCACCAAAGACGGAGCGGGCCAGCTTGGCCTCAAACAGAGAACTGACGGCAAACCCGTCCAGGTAGGGCGCCATCAACTCCAGCAAATCGGGGAAGGAAAGGGGTTTCAGGGAGTAAAGCACCCGGCACCCGGCGCCGGCGCGTATCGTTTCCGCATAGGTGAGCAACCGCTTGACGGCGGCCTCGTCATAAACGAAAGCGGGCGTTTCCAGCGTTTCTAAGGATGTAAGTAGGGCGGTTATTTGCATCGATAAATAAGGGATACTCCTGCCCCGGTATCTTTGCGATAAGGTATCGAACCGCAGAGACACCGGGGGCAGGGAGTTGGCTACGCGCCTAGTGCATCGGAGAGAAGGAGGCGGGCAGCATGATTTTGTTTTCCTGCCGGATGCGGCCCGGCGCGCCGGAGGGCCAGTTGGGGGTTCCGCTGGCGGCTTTCCGAACCTCGTCGCGGTGGTTCAGGTCGTTGTAGGGCCAGATGTGCATCCAGCGGTTCAGGCCGCCCAGTTCGGAGTGCATGGCGGCGGCGCAGGGGGAGAACTGTTCCCGCCAGGGCAGGGCCTTCTCCCAACGGCTGAGCAGTTCGGGAATTGACCCCGGCTTGTAGGTGTAGATGCGCATTTCATAGACGTTGCCTAATTCCTGGCCGCCGCCCATGGGTCGCATAAAGGAAGCGGGATTCCAGATTTCCGATTCCATATTCATAATCATGCTGGTGTCGCGGGGCGGCCAATTGGGGTCCTGGACGGCCTCGGCGCGGATTTGCTCCCGCTCCAACAGGTTCTCGTAAGGCCAGACGTGGATGACCTGGTTCAGCACGCCGATGTCAGTGTGCCAGAAAGCGGCCAGGGGTGAATACTTCTCCCGGTGCGGGAGGGCATCAGCAAAGCTCTCCTCAAACTTGCCAACGGTGCCGGGTTCCAGGGTGTAGGTACGAACTTCGTAAATCATGGCGTCTCCTTTTTCTGAATTGCGCCTTTGTATTCCTGGTAGCTTGACGCTGTGATGGTACTTGAGGGTTAGACACCCCGCCATTGGCGCCGGCCTTCAACACGCACGAACCGGCCAAAGCCCGGGTCGGGGAAATGGCCCGCTGATACCAGTATCCCGTCCGTCTCCAGCATATCCATCACCGAATGGCGGGTGGTGCGGGCCAAATCCGGCACCACATCGAAAATAGGATTCCAGTCGGTATAGTGAGCCTGGGCCGGGGTGTGGGCCACATCCCCAAGAATATAACCCCGCTCGCCCTGGGATGCAATCACAATCGAAATATGCCCCGGCGTGTGGCCCGGAGTTGCCACCGTCGTAAGTTCGTCGGTTATCCGGTAGTCGTCGTCTATCAAGTCCATTATTTGCAGTTCGTTCAGGGGCAAAACCTGGTTGGTGATGTGCGGGGCGTTCGCCGCCACCGATTCCTGGGTCCAGTGGTCCCAGTCTTTGCGGGGAACCAGGTAGCGGGCGTTGGGAAAGTTGGGGCTGCCATCGGTTAGGTTCCAGCCCACGTGGTCAGGGTGCAGATGAGTGAACACTACCAGGTCCACCGCGTTCCGGTCCACTCCCTTTCTTTCCATATCCTCCAGCAGGGTGCCATCCGGGGCTTGCAGGCCGGTGTCAATGACAATCAACTTGCCGCCGGAGCGGACTGCCGTCGTCCCGTAGCGGCTGTGAATCTGCTCCTGGCTATCCAGAAGCCCGGGAAACTCCCGCCACTGCTCAATGGTTGTGTCCGGAAAGGGCATAAAGGGCGACCGGCTCGGCTCGCCATCACTGAGGGAAACTAATTCCACACTGCCCACGCTGATGGAGTAGTTTGGCATGATTCCAACTCCTTTCTGGGAAACCCTCATCTGACTGTCAGGAAAGACCTACCCGCCCCCGATTACCAACGCAATCATCGTCACCATTGCGCCGATAAAGCCGGCAATTAAGCCGCCGCCGATAATCCAAGCGGTAATGAGTATTTGCCGTTGCCCGGCCCGGACTTCCTGCAACCCGGCGTCAAGCCTGCGGCTGAGTTCAGCCAACCCGTCCTTCAAGTCGGTATGCAATAACTCAATTGCCTTGGATTGTTCCTCTAAACGTCCTTCTATGTAGCCCAGGCTTCGGCCCGGTTCCTGTTCCATTGTTGTCATCGCTTAATCCTGACCCTGATCCCAACTGGCTGGTCGATGAGATTTGCTGCTTATACTATCGCTTATTGTAGCCGGGGGCAATCGGCGCCTGTCAGTAAACACCCCCCCATCCTGATATACTGGAATAAAGGCAATGGAGGTCCAGCAATATGCCGGCGCGCACCGGAGAACAATACCTGCAAGGACTCAGAGACCGGCCGCCGGAGGTGTGGGTTGACGGCCAGAGGGTCAAAGACGTTACTACCCACCCAGGGTTTGCCAACGGCGCCCGCTCGGTAGCCGCTCTTTATGACCTGCAAAACGAGCCGGCGTTACGGGACGAGATGACCTATGCGTCACCCACGTCCGGGGAGCGGGTTGGCAAGTCCTTTATGATGCCGCAGGACATCGGCGAGTTGGAAGGACGGCGGCGGATGTTCTACCGTTGGGCCACGTTCCATGGTGGGATGATGGGCCGCACCCCGGATTATATGAACGCCGCCTTTGTAGCGATGGCGGCGGCGGCTCCTTTTTTTGATGAAGACCGGGCCGGGTTCGGCGAGAACGTGCGCCGCTACTACGAACTTATCCGGGAGCAAGACCTTTGCCTGACCCATACCCTGGTTAACCCGCAGCGTTCCCGCTCCCCGCAGAGTTACATAACCGATTCTCTGGCCGAGGACGTGGCCCTACGGGTGGTCAAGGAGACGGACGCCGGGATTGTGGTTAAAGGGGCGCGGGTGCTGGCTACTTTAGGCCCTCTTTCCGATGAAATCGCGGTTTACCCCTCCCGTTCCCACCACACGGCGGATAACGCCGACCAGTACGCCATTTCCTTTTCCATACCCAGCGACACGCCGGGCCTGCGCTACATCTGCCGGGAGAGTTTCGACTACGGGCGTTCTACCTTTGACCATCCGCTGGGGGCGCGGTTTGAGGAGATGGACGCCGTGGCGATTTTTGAGGATGTGCTGGTGCCCTGGGAACGGGTCTTTCTGCTGGGCAACGTGGAGAGCTGCAACAATATGACGGCGCGCACCGGCTGGATTCTGCACAGCTTCCACCAGGTGGTTACCCGCATACTTGCCAAGACGGAGTTTTTGCTGGGGACGGCCTCCCTGATGGTGGAAACCCTCGGCTCCGGCGAGCAGCCCCACGTCCAGGAACGGATTGCCGAGATGGTGATGCAGTTGGAGATAATCAAATCCCTGTTGCGTACCGCCGAAGTAGAGGCGGCGCCCAACGAGTGGGGCCTGCTGACGCCCTCTCGCTTCCCGCTGACGGTGGCGGAGAATATGTACGCCCGCAGCTTCTACCCCCGTATGATCGAGATTATGCAACTGCTGGGTTCCAGCAGCCTGATGGCGCTGCCCGGCAAGGCCGACTTTGACTCGGAAATTGGCTCGGACCTGGAGCATTACCTGGCTACGGACACGGCATCGGCCCTTGACCGCACCAAGCTCTTCCACCTGGCCTGGGACATTTCTTGCAGCGCCTTCGGCTCCCGCAGCCTACACTACGAGCGGTTCTTTGCCGGCGATCTGGTGCGCAACGCCCAGATTTTGTACGCCACCTACGACCGGCAGCCAATGATGGAGTCGGTGCGGCGGTTTCTGGAGCGAGAATAAGCCTTTTCGTATCCGCGGTGAATATACGTTGCATCGCCAAAGAGATGAAGAGGCATAGGGACAGATGGAGGGAGAATGCCCGAACCTAGCAACGAACAATGGCTCGACTTGTATCAGGCTTTTCGCGAATACTGCGAATCCGCCCCTTGGGAATGGCTGGACAACTCTGACGTTGTGGCTGTCGAGCATCCCTCCGGGGAATACAAGGGGTACTGCGTCGTATTGGGCGACGGCGGGATTGAGTACGGCTTGGCGGTTTATAACGGCGACGAAGGGCTAGCTCATTATTTGGAGCTTATGGCGGGTGAGTTAGGTGGTGAAACCCCGGAGGTGCTGGACACGATGGACGCTCTGTCGGCCCTGCTCGCTGACCGGGAAGTGTTGAGTACCACGGACCGCGACATTATCCGCAATCTGGGTTTGCGGTACCGTGGCCGGGGCAAATGGCCGATATTTCGCAGCATTAAGCCGGGCTACGCTCCCTGGAGACCGGAAGCGGACGAGGCCGTCTTTCTGACCCAGGCATTGCGGGTGACAATGGGAATCGCCGCAAGGGTTGAAGCCGGTGAGCTGGCCCTCTATCTCGACGAGAGCCCCGACCTGATTCTGACCCAGGTTCTGCGACAAGGCGAATGGCATGACCAATGGGAAACCCTAACACCGCCTCCCTCCGCGCTTGCCCCGGACTATCCCGATGCGGCGCGGCTGCAACAGTTGGCCGAGTCCAAGGCCAGAAGCAGCAACACCCTGGAGTTCGGTATCTTTTATCTCTACTCACCAGTCCAGCCGGAGCGAGGCCAGCGACCTTTCTTCCCGACGGTGGTCGCGATCGGCGACCCGGTTTCCGGGATGGTTTTCCCCGAGAACCTTTGGGGCGCCGGCCCTACAACGGCCGACCACCAAGAGTCGCTGGTGAAACTGCTGGAGTCGCTGCCCTTCCTTCCCGCCGAGCTGGTAGTCGATCGTCCGCAAACTGCTCAGTTGGTGGTATCGGTGGCGGGACCGCTAGGCATCCAACTCGCGGTGGACGAAACGCCGGCGATTTGGAGTTTCCAAGCGGATATGACGGATTTCTTCGACCGCTAATCCCTCTTGCGGTGGAAATAACCCTCGGCGAAACTCCGGGTCTCCGGTCAATTTACCTTATTCCACCAGAGGAACAGAGGTAGGCAGAGTTACTTCCCTTCCTTGATGAAATCAGCCACCCGCTCGCCAATCATCAATGCGGTGGCGTTGGTGTTGGCCCGAATCAGGTAAGGGATGATCGAGGCGTCGGCAACCCGCAGTCCCTCCAGACCGTGAACCAGGCCGTACTGGTCAACCACCGCCATGCCGTCCGAGGCCGGTCCCAACTTGCAGGTGCCGGAGACGTGGCGCGAGGTTCCCTGGGTGCGGAACAGGTAGGCGTCCAGCAGGTCGTCCGAGGCCAATTCCTCGTCCGTTGGCGCCGTCCGCTCCACCACGATGTCCTGGTAGGCTTCCGACTCGGCCAAGCGGGCGCAGAGACGCATCGCCTCCCGCAGCCGCTCCCGGTCCCACGGGTCTTCCAGGTATTGGTAATTGAACTCCGGCTGTTCCGCCGGGTCGGTGGATACTATCCGCAGTTCGCCGAACCCAAAGGGCAGTTCCAGGGCGCAGGAGATGCGGATGGCCCGGTCGGGCAATACCTCTCCGCTCAAAGTGACGAATCGAGAGCTGGTCATTACCATTACATCGTTCCGGTGTTCCGACCCGGCGGAGGTATAGCGCAAAGCAACCCTGGCATAGTGGGCGTCCACCGGCAGTTCCACGTCCTCCCTGGCTAGCAGGCCGACGCTGGCCGACGGATGGTTGCGCAGGTTCTGGCCCACGCCGGGCAGCGCCTGCACGACCGGAATGTCCAGCGCGTTAAGCTGCTCTGCCGGCCCCACGCCGGACAACATCAGCAGGTGGGGAGATTTCAGTCCTCCGGCGCTGAGGACAATCTGTTCACCTTCCACGGTGTAAACCTCGCCGCCGCTTTCCACTTCCACGCCGGTAGCCCTTTTCCCGTCAAACACCACCCGCCGGGCCAGCACATTGGGCCGGATAGTCAGGTTGAGGCGGTGGCGGGCCTGGCTCAAGTGAGTCAGGGCGGCGGACATACGGATGCCTTCCGGGTTGTTGACGGGTAGGGTGGCGACGCCGGTGGACTCCGGCCCGTTCATGTCGGCATCCTCCCGGAAGCCGGCGGTGACGGCAGCCCGGTACAAGGCGGTCTGAATCGGCGTCCACTCCCCTTTGTCCCGGCGCAGCACCGGCACCGGGCCGTCGGAGCCGTGAAAATCGTCTCGGATGTCCAGGTCAGTTTCCATCTTGCGGAAATAGGGCAGGACTTTCAGGTAAGCCCATTCGTCGTTGCCCCACTCAGCCCAGCGGTCGTAGTCCTCGGGCATCCCGCGGAGCATCAGTTGGCCGTTGATGGCGCCGGAGCCGCCGACTACCTTGCCCTGGGCGACGTGCCGCGGCCCCTGCACTCGGTTGATGGTGCCGGTCAAGGCCCAATTGTGGGGAGCCCCCCGCAATTCGGCTTCCTGGGTGTGGCCGTATTTGAGGTCGTCGGGCAGCGATTCCAGGTCCGGGTAGTCCGGCCCGGCCTCCAGCAGCAGCACCGACCGCTCCGGGTCCTCGGACAAACGGGACGCCAGTACACAGCCGGCCGAACCGGCGCCGACAACGATTACATCATACTTCATAATTACCTCACTTTATCTGTGCTGACTTGCCGATTACATTCTTATTCCATCAGCCGTTCAGTCCAAAATCTCCCGGGCTTTTTGGAAAACCGCGTCGAACATTGCTTCGGTCAGCTTTCCGGTATTGGTATTTTGCTGGCTGGGGTGATAGGAGCTAATCAAGACGATGCCGTCGTCCAGGTGATGGGTTGCGCCGTGACCAAAGGCAGGTCTGGGCTTTGGATTGGATAAGCCCGCCTTTGCCCGGGTCTGAAAGTAGGCGTCGTAGGCAAACTTCCCCAGGGCCACCACTACTTTAACTTGCTCCAGCAGTTTAAGTTCCTGAATGAGATAGGGCCGGCAGGTTTGCTTTTCCTCGCGGCTCGGCTTGTTGTCCGGGGGAGCGCAGCGCACCGCGTTGGTGATGTAAACGTCGGTTAGATAGAGGCCGTCGCCGCGGGTAACGGACTTGGGCGAGTTAGCGAACCCAAACTTGTGCAGGGAGCGGAACAACCAATCTCCGCTGGGGTCGCCGGTAAAGCTGCGGCCCGTGCGGTTGCCCCCGTGGGCCGCCGGCGCCAACCCCATAATCATCAGCCGCCCCTCCGGGTCGCCAAAGGGAGGCACCGGCTTGCCCCAATAGTCCCAGTCCCGGTAGCGGGATACCTTTTCCCGCGCTATTTTTTCCCGGTGGGCGACCAGCCGGGGACACTTTGCACATTCGATAACCTGGTCGTGCAGTTCATGCAAGGAGCTGAATTCGGTCATTGGTATCCTCTAGGTTGTCGAAGGCCGTTAAGGGTTACTGGATTGAAACTACCCGCCGCGTCTGGGTACTCAGGCTCTCTTGACCATCATCTGCCTTCCGGTCTCATTCTGCGCCCCTGCTGTCATTTTGAACGGAGTGAAGAATCCCAACTCTATCAGCCAGAACCGCCGCTGGCGCCGGGCGAATGGTTGTCCAATAAGCGCTTTGGATTCTTCGTCGCTCCGCTCCGCAGAATGACAACTAGAAGACTTCGTTGAGTCACGAGGCGTGCTTGAAGGCGGGCATAACCTGCTCAGCAAAGAGCCGTAGGGAGTTGAGCGTCTGCTCGGTGGTGAGGGTTCCAAAGAAGAAGGAGCCGACGAAGTAATTGGAGCCGGTAATCTCCATGTGCTGTTTCAGCGTTTCCCGCACCGTTGCCGGCGAGCCGACGATGTGCAAGCCGTCGGCCAGCCGCCCCTCAAAGTCGGCGAGGAAATTGGTGCGGCCCGTGTCGTCGTAGTTGAGGATGCGGAGGTGGTTGAAATTGGCGATGAAGTTGGCAAAGGCGGCTTTGGCCTCCCGCAATGCTTGTTCGTCGGTTTCGGCCACGTAGATGTGGCGGGTAATGCCGTACTTGGGTTCCGATTCGTGGGCGTTGAGCCGGTCCGGGTTGCCCCGGTTTTCCGCCCAGACGCTCTTGTAGAGTTCGATGTGTTCCCGCATTGTTTCCATCGGCGGGTAGTGGGAGACGGTGCTGATGCCCTCGCTGGCAATCCACCGGATGGACTCCGGGTTGGCGGTAGGATACCACAGGGGCGGATAGGGCCGCTGCCAGGCTTTCAGGGGCAGATCAATGTCCTTGAAAGTGTAATGTTCTCCCGCATAGGAAACTTTGCCGGTGCGCAGGCCCATGATCAGGATGTCCAGGGCTTCCCGGAACATAGTGCGGGAGTCATCGACGCCGATGTCGAAGAAGTCCAGCTCGTAGGCAGAAATACCCCGGCCTATGCCCACCTCCAGCCGGCCCCGGCTCAGGTGGTCCAGCATACAGATTTCTTCCAGAAGGCGCAGGGGGTTGTAGAAAGGCAGGGGATAGACCAGCGGCCCAAAGCGGATGTTGCGGGTGCGCTGGGCGGCGGCGGCCAGAAAAACGCTGGGCGACGGAGCCATGCCCAACGGCGTCCCCTGGTGCTCCGCCATGTGGTAGCAGTAGAAACCGGCGGAGTCGGCGTATTCCAAGAACTTCAGCCGCTGCTCGTACAGGTCGGCCGGGTTTGACCCATTGCTGTCAATCCAGTCGAAAATGCCAAAGCGGATGGGGGGATTAGGCGCTGCTGCGTTCACTACTGGCCTCCTTGCCGGCGGGGAGTACGGGAGTCAACCACGAATATACACGAAAAGGCACGAATGGATTCTTTGATTAGGCCCAATTATCCCTTTAATTCATTCGTGCATATTCGTGGTTAAACTGAAATAGCTACTCAAAAGGGGTGGGCATGGCCTGAACCGGCACTTCAATCAGGGTGGGCGCATCAACTGCCAGCGCCTCCCGCAGAGCCGAACCCAACTGGTCGGGATTGGCCCTTACGCCCCTGGCCCCGTAGGCTTCGGCCAGCTTGACGAAGTCCGGGTTGTGCAGCGCCGCCCCGTAGATGCGGCCCTCAAAGCGGTTCACCTGGTCGCGCAGGACATTCCCGTAGGCGTTGTCGTTGAAGACCACCACTACCACGTTGATGCCGTGCTGCACCGCAGTAGCCAGTTCCTGGGAATTGAAAAGGAAACCTCCATCGCCGGACACCGCAACCACCGCCTTGTCCGGCTGGGCTACCTTGGCGCCCAATGCCACCGGAAAGGCGTAACCCAGGTTGCCGGAATAGGATGAGGTCAGGAAGGTCCGGGGTTGGTAAACCGGGTAGAAGGCCCGGGTGTAGTAGCCGATTTGGGTCATCCCAGAAATCAATATACCGTCTTCCGGCATTACGTCGCGGATGGTGGCAGTTAGGGAATCTTGAGGTTCGACTCGCCGGGCGGTCTCCGCCCGCCTTTGTCGGAGGGTTTCAACCTCCGCCTCCCGGCTGGGGCGGGCCGGCGCCAGGCCGGCCAGGTTACCGTACAGGCTTTCCAGGGTTTGGCGGGCGTCGCCGGCGATGCCAAAGGTATTTTCGTAGTTGCGCCCCAATTCCTCCGGGTCAATGTCAATCTGGACAATGCGCTGGCCGCCCAGCCAGGCCGGGTTAGCCATACGGGTGCCTACCGCCAGAATTACGTCAAAATTGGGGTCTTCCTTTGCCACGGGGTCGTTGCGCAGCCGGTGGGCGCCCAAGGCCAGGGGATGCCGCTCGGAAATAGCCCCCTTGCCCTCCGGGGTGGTAATGATGGGGGCTTGCAGGTGTTCCGCCACCCGCTGCAAAGCATCCTGGGCGCCGGAGGAGATGACGCCGCCGCCGGCCCAGATTAGCGGGTTCGCCGCTTCGGACAGGATTTGCGCGCCGGCGCGTACTGCCGAGGTGTCTGCCGCCGGACGGGGGTACTCCTCCGGTTCGTGCAACTCCACTTCGGCCATATCGGCCAGCGTCTCCGGCGGGATTTCGATTTCTACGGGCCGAGGTCGCCCGGTTTTAAGGTGATAGAAAGCCTCGTGGACTGCGTCGGGGATTTCCGCCGGGTCCAGGATGCGCCTCGCCCACTTGGTAACCGGCCTGATCGTGTCCAGTTGGTCGTTGACCTCGTGGAGAATGCCCCGGTCGGACCCAATCAGGTCCCGCTCAATCTGCCCCGACACCACCAGGATGGGGGAAGAGGCGGCAAAGGCGGTGCCAATGCCGGCGGCGGCGTTTTGCAGCCCCGGGCCCGGCACCATCATCGCCGTGCCGATGCCGCCGCCAGCGCGGGAGTAGCCGTCGGCCATGTAGGTGGTCGCCTGCTCGTGGCGGGTGGTGATGAACCGGATGCCCGGCTCGCCCTGCAATCCGTCCAGGGCGTGGTAAAGCTGTACCCCGGGCAGGCCAAAGATTACCCTGACCCCTTCCAGGTATAGGGACTTGGCCAGCGCTTGGCCTCCGGTCATTCTTACCATGCTATTTCCTTCTCGGGTCACCGCCGGTTTGTCGTCAAAGTCGAGCAATCAAGCGGCGCCGGATTGTTTTTCAGATTCAGACCTGATTCGGTCGGATGGGGTGATTGTAGTTGGGCCTGGAATTAGCGTCAAGTTGGAACCCACTTGCCCGCAGGTCTATCGCATTAGGCCAAAGAACGAAAACCCGTCGTTCCTGCGAAAGCAGGAACCTCTGTCCGCAACGTTTTAGGTTCCTGCCTGCGCAGGAACGACGGAAATATGACTGTGCGTCTAATGCGATTACCCTGCACTTGCCCGATAGACGCCACGCTTCGGCTTTGTTAAACTAACGGGCAAGACCACAATCAATACAACAATTCAGGAAAAACAAGGGGGCAGCAACCGATGAAGAAGGTAGTCAGCGAAATCAACGGCGCCATTTTCAGCCTGCCCTGGCTGGTAGCGCGGGACGAAGGGCTGTTTGAGGCCGAGGGCATTGATATGGAGTTCGTCACCGCCATCAGCAGCGGCCAAGTGGCGCATACCGAGAACCCGGAAGAGGTTAACCCGATTCTGGGCCACGTAGCCTTTGAGGACGCCAAGGTGTCCATCTACCGGGCTTGAGAAGAGGGTCAGGTCCGTCGGGCCTATGAAAGCAAACAGGGCGCCAAGATAATCGCGCTGCGTTCCGCCGTAGCCAGCCAGGCCATCATGGTGCGCCCGGATTCCCCTCATTACTACCCCGGCACCCTGGGCAACCGGCCCGTTGCGGTGCAGTTCCACGCCGGCTCCCACTACGTCGCCCTGCGACTACTGTCCGGCTATCTGCCCCAGGAAAAGTTGAAGCTGGTTCACTACGGCTCTCCCCAGTACCGTTTCGAAGCGTTGATGGAGGGCGAAGTGGACGCCGCCGCCCTGATGGAACCGTGGATTACCCTGGCGGAGAAGCTGGGCTGCCGGCCCGTCTGCGAGGGTCACTACCTGGGGGCGGAGAACGCCAGCGACAATATGGACGAAGAGACTTTTGCGGCCATCAACCGGGCGGTAGTTAAAGCTGTGGATATGATTAACGCCGACAAGCGGAAGTATCTCCACTACCTCATTGATGAACCGCGCTTTGCCTCCGTCGCCGAAAAGTACGGCAGCATTACCCCGGAGGACTTCCACCTGTCCCGCATCCGCTACTCCTATAACACGCCTTACAGCGATGAGATAGTCGAGGACACCTACCACTGGATGGTGCAGTGGGGCTTGCTGGATGGCGCCGCTTGCAGCGCTGACCTGGTGGACAACCGGGTAGCCGAACCCGTGCCGGCTGACGATTAGGCCGAGCCCCGGTTCGCAATGACCGGCTTTACGCCGGTGTCGTGCAGTATCCTGTATATATTGAGGGGCGGGTTTGCAACCCGCCCAATTTGCTTAAAGATTGGTGCTCTATGAAGTACGACGTTGCCATAGTTGGGGCCGGTTCCGCCGGTTCGGTGCTGGCGGCGCGGTTGTCTGAAGACCCAAGCCGCTCTGTGCTGCTGCTGGAGGCCGGGCCGGATTACCCGGAGTTTGAACGGCTGCCGGATGAACTGAAATATGGGTTCAGCGCCGCTCCGGTGTCGCCAACATCCCGGACTGCCAGTGGGCATCCCGCATCCCTCACCGAAAACGCGCACAATTGGCAATTCACCGCTACCTCCACCGACCAGGCGCCGCCCATGCTGGTGCCGCGGGGCAAGGTGACCGGCGGCTCCAGCGCCATTAACTCGTCGGCCTTTTACCGCGGCGTGCCCGAAGACTTTGACGCTTGGGCCGCCCGGGGCAACGACGAGTGGAGCTACGCGAAGGTTCTGCCCTTCTTCCGAAAGATTGAAACCGACGTTGACCGCCACGACGATTACCACGGCACGGAAGGGCCAATCTTCGTCCACCACTCCAACCCGGACGGCTGGCATCCCACCCAGCGAGCCTTTTACGACGCCTGCCGGGCCAGCGGATTCCAGGAGACCGACGACCACAACAATCCCGATTCCAACGGAATTGGTCCAGGGATCACCAACAACCATAACGGCGTACGGTTTAGCACGGCGTTAGGCTACCTGAGCCAGGGCCGCTACCGCCTCAACCTGACCGTCCGGCCCAACTGCCGGGTGCAGCGGATTCTGTTTGACGGTAAACGGGCGGTGGGCCTGCTGGTGGAAAGCGGCGGCGAAACTTTCTCAGTCGAGACGGACCGGATAATTCTCAGCGCCGGGGCCGTTGGCTCCCCCCATCTGCTGCTGCTGTCCGGCGTAGGCCCAGCGGCACAACTGGAAAGGTTGGGCATCCCGGTAGTGCAGGACACCCCTGGCGTGGGGCAGAACCTTAAAGACCACCCCAAGGTGTACGTTACCTGGAACATCAGGGACGACTACCTGCAGCAATCCAGGGCGGCCCCCGGCGGCACCGCCCTGCGCTTGACCGCTCCGGGGTCTGACTTGCGCAACGACCTGGGAATCAGCTTGGCCTCCTTTGTGCCGGCGCGGGCCAGGGGCACGGCGGCCCCGCCTGAAGAACAGGATGCCGCCAACGTCCGCCGGTACGTGGAGATGATGATAGCCCTGCTACTGCCGGTAAGCACCGGAGAGTTGACCCTTGACTCCGCCGACTACCAGGTTCAGCCGGCGATGCACTACAACTACCTGGCTGAATCCTTTGACCGGGAGCGGCTCCGGGCCGGAATCAGCTTGGCGCTGGACCTGGCCAATCGGCCAGAGTTTTCCGACTTTCTGGGAGAGCGGATTGAGCCGACGGACGCCGACCTGGCCAGCGATGCTGCCCTTGACCAATGGCTGTGGCGGGAGGCCACCACCTATTCCCACATCTCCTGCACCTGCAAAATGGGGCCGTCCGACGACCCAATGGCGGTAGTCAACCAGTATGGTGAAGTGTACGGGCTGGAGGGTTTGCGGGTGGTGGACGCCTCTATAATGCCCGACTTGGTGCGCGCTCCCATCAACCCGGCAGTAATAATGCTGGCAGAGCGGGTCGCCGATTTGATTTTGCCAGGGCAGTAGCTCAAGAATGGAGGGGCGAGTTTGGGATAAGGCAATAGCGTTTTAGCTTCAGGGATTCGGATTCGTTCCGGGGCCTGCCCTCACCCCCGGCCCCTCTCCCACGGGGAGAGGGGTGAAAGTACTCCCTCTCCTTTGGGGAGAGGGTTGGGGTGAGGGGATGCCTTGGAGAATGATGACTGACTGGAGCGCTGGAGATTAAAACACAACTGCCTCGGGGCTAAAACTTGCCCCTGCCCACTATTTCCCAGCCTGTTATAATGGGGTCAGTAATGGTGAAACCGCAGTAATATCGGGGAGGAACATTTAATGGCCGATGAACTATTAGTCCTCCATGAGAAACCCAACGCCGAGTTTTTGGTTGCCGGTTGGCGGCGCCAGTGGTCCAACGGCGGTCGTATTTCCAGTGGCTTGCCCCGCTATCTGATTGAAAAGCTGGGCGCGCGGAAGATTGGCCGGCTGGGCGACCAGGTATCTACCCTGTGCTATCCTTTTCAGGTGGCCGGCACCCACGACACCTTCCGCCCCGCCGCCGCCTTTCAAGAAGGGTTGCCTTCCAGCCCAATGGAGCGGGAGAACGATTTTTACGACGCCGGCAACGGCCTGATTATTTTCCTGGGCGAAGAACCCTGGAGCCGCATTGACCTGTACGGGGCCGGCTTCTTCCAGGCGGTCCGCGAACTGGGCATCAAGCAGACCGTGGCGGTGGAGGGAGTCAACGGGCCGGCCCCGCCGGAACTGGAGCGGCGGATTAACTGCGTTTACAGCCGACCGGAGATGAAGGAAACCCTGGAACGCTACGGGCTGATAATGTCCAGCCGGGGCACCGAGGGCCGCCGTGGGCCTACCATCGGAATGGCGATGGTGTCTCTGGCCCATTTCGAATACCCGGAAGTGGAAATGTTTCGGCTGGGCGCGATGGCCCCAATGTACCCCTTTGTGGTATCCAACAACGAGCAGATGGGCATTTTCCGCGACCACCGCTCTTTCTACGACATAATGCGCCGCATCAAGTCCATGTTCAAGCTGGACATTGACCTGAGCGAGTTGCAGGCCCTGGGTGAGACCGAATCCCGGGAATTGCAGTCCAACCTGGACCGGATTGCGGAGAACAACGCCGAGGCCAAGCGCATCATCGAGCAGGTTCGCTCCGATTACAACGTAATCCCCTACGTGGAGCCGGTGGATCTGGACCCGGCCCTGGACCGCACCCTGGAGGACATCCTGCTGGGAATGTCTGACCCGCCGGAAAACCCGTAGGCAGCCTTATCGAGGTAGCAGAAACTTGTCAGGGCGGGTTTCAAACCCGTCCCACGTTTAACTTACAAGGATGGACAGGATGCACTGGATTAGGTAAGGGAGAGATTATCCGGTGTATCCTGTCAGCCTATCTCTGATTCGTCGGCTTACTGTGATTGGGCGTGGCCGGCGGCAAGGGGTTGTTCCGGTGGGATTGGGCGTCCCTGGTAGTCGGCAGCGGGCCGGTGGCTGTGTAGCATTTGACTCCGGCAACTATCAGTTCCTCCGCCGGGAAACGGGTAATGACCTGCGGCCCGTCGGCGGTTACCACTACTTCCTCCTCAATGCGCGCCGCCGCCCAACCGTCGGAAGCCGGCCAGAAGGTTTCCAGGGCGAAAACCATCCCCTCCTCAATACCATCCCGGCATTGCCGCCCAACCCGTCATTCCGGCGGAGGCCGGAATCCAGCAATGCTACGGGGAAGGAAAGTAACTGGTGGCCAACGCTTCTGGATTCCGGCCTGCGCCGGAATGACGGGGGAAGGGCCGAGTTTAGTAATCCAATCACGTATCAGTAATGCCGGTTTCCGGCGGACTGGTTTCCCTGTGGGTTCGGGTTGGCTCGCTGCCAAGCCGGTGTTCAAGGGTAAGCGGGAGTTTAGTTGAGCGGTTTTCAGCCGGTCAACCGCCCTCCGAGCGACCTTATCCGGCTGCTTCATACCTTATAATCGGCAACAGGCAACTGAACTTTTCCATCTAACCTGGAGGATATTGATTTGGCAAAGAGACTGGAAGTCATCCACACCGCCGACCGGGACCCTTCAGTTAATCTGCCTTACGCCCCAGCCATCAAGGTTACCGGCGGTTCCCTACTGTTTCTGGCCGGGGTTACCGCAGCCAAGATTTACCACAACCACCCCCATATCGAAGCGGAGTTTGACGACATACCGGAAGAGGTGGCGGAGCAGGCCCGCATGGCCCTGGAAAACATCAAGGCCGGCCTGGATGCCTGCGGCGCAACCTTCAGCGACGTGGTCCAGGTCACCCGGTATCTGACCAACGTAAACGAGCAGGACCAACTCAATGAGGTGTGGTGGGAGTATTTCGGTGACCACCGGCCCTCGACCGCAACCATTGAGGTCAATCGCCTGGCGACTCATGCCAAGCTGAAGGTTGAACTATCGGCTATCGCGGTGGTGGAGTAGCGCCGGGGAGTGGACTTGGCGGCAGGGCAGGCCCAGGTCAGAAATCTTCCGCCTGGAAAACCGTTTTGCCGCCAACCGTAGTCAGTAGGGAGCGCAGTTCCGGTATGACCTCTTCCGGCATAGTAAGTAAGTCCTCGGAAAGGACGGCCAGATCGGCCAACTTGCCAGGTTCCAACGAGCCGCGGCGGCCTTCGTCAAAGGAAAAGTAAGCCCCGCCCAGAGTGAAGGCACGCAGCGCCTCAAGCCTTGTAAGACATTGGGTTGGCCCCAGAATTTCAGCGGTAGTCCGTTCCCGGCGGGCTACCGCGGCCCAGAGGGTAGCAAAGGGGTTGTAGGGCTTGTTGTCGGTGCCAAAGCTGAAATCCACCCCTTGGGCCAGATAATCCCGGTGGGCGGCGGCGGTGGCGGCCAGATCGGGTGAACCCAGGTAGCGGTTGCCCCGCAGCCAGAGTTCGGTCAATGGGATGGTCTCTACCAGCAAGCCCAGGTTCTTGATGCGCTCCAGTTGTGTACCGGACGTATGCAGGACGTGGGCCAGGGTCCAGCGACGACCTTGTAGCGGAAACTCCCGGTCAATCTCCTCAAATACGGTCAACACCTCCTCCAGTGTCTCCCGCACCAGGGTGTTGACCCGTAGGTTGTGCTGGGCGGCCAGCCGTGCCAGCGGGGTAAAAATCTCCGGCGAATGGTAACTCTGGATAAAGCCGGCCCAGCCGGTATAGGGTAGTTGGGAGGAACGGGCTTGGGCGGTGTATTGGTTGCCCCCGTACTGGATAAAGTAACCGCTAACCCGCAGCATAGCGTCTCCAAAGCCCGCTCCAGAGGCGGAATGGCCCCAGTTTTCCATTTCCTGGGCGGCATAGCTTACCGAGGGCCAGTTGGGGCTGACGGTCAGGTTGGCCCGCACGGTCATCTCGCCGGCGTCCCACGCCGCCTTGTAGGTTTGCAGCACCTCCGGGGCGACCCCGTGGCCCTCGTAGGTGCCGGTAGTGCCTACCGAGTTATAGAGGCGCATGGACTCTTTCAGGGCCGCGACCCGTTGGCCTTGGCTGAACCGGGGAACCGCCTGCATCAGGGTGAACTCCACTGATGGATAGCGGCCGGTGTCGATGAAAATTCCGGTGGGTTCGCCGCTGTCGTCCCGTTCGATGGCGACGCTGGAATCCGGTTCGGCGGTGTGGCGGTCAACCCCGGCAAGCTGCAAAGCGGCACTGTTGGCAATGGAAACGGAGGGCGGCACGTTCCAGGGCGTCCAGATGCCTTTGATGTAAACCGGGTTATCGGGAGCGACCCGGTCCAGTTCCCAACGGGTGGGGTAACGTCCCTCCGCCAATAGCTGGGGCATATCGGCGTAGTTGGGCGGGTCGCCAATGGGCATAGTAACCACCCATTCGCCGGGGGCTTTCTCCGCCGCCAGTTGCCCTACACGTTCCAGAATATCGGCGACTGAGCGTAGCCCGGCCAAAGATGGGAAAATGGACTTGAGGCCCTCTCTATCGAGATGGGCGTGAATGTCCACGATGCCGGGAATTACGGTGCGCCCGCGCAGGTTGACGGTAGTTGTCCCCGTCCCGGCCAGAGCAGTTACGTCCGCGTCGCTGCCCACTGCGAGGATAGCGCTGCCGCTGATGGCAATGGCTTGCTGTATTGAGTCGGCGGGGTCAACTGTTATTACCTGTCCGTTGTGCAGTATGGTGTCTGCCCTTACCGGGTGCTCCGCTTTCATACGCCCCGCCTCTGCTCAGCTGCGTTTAAGGGTTCCTGAGGTGAAGACCAACAGCACTATACACCATTCGCTCAATTGACACCCTTACACCGCCCATTTAGAATCACCCCAACAAAAAGCTATCCAGATTTAGGAGGGTTGCAATGACTTCCTACGTGGGAAAGGTTACCCCGGAAGAGGAAGACCGTTTTTACGAAGGAACCGAGGCGGCGGGGCTGCGGGCGGCCTGGATGGGTCGCCGGCTGGAACGTAAACCCACAGTTGTTCCTTTCGCCTGGCGTTGGAATGATGCTAAACCCCTGGTGCTGCGGAGTGGCGACATCGTCACCCCGGACCGGGATGTAGAGCGGCGGGTGCTGCGGCTGGCGAACCCCGGCTTGGACCACGGCACGACCCACACTATTTCGGCGGCGTTGCAACTGCTGCTGCCGGGGGAGAACGCACCGGCGCACCGGCACACGCCCACCGCCATCCGTTGGGTCTTGCAGGGGCAGGGAGCCTACACCACGGTAGAAGGCGACAAGTGCTACATGGAGCCGGGCGACCTGGTGCTCACCCCGTCCTGGACCTGGCACGACCACAACAACGAAGGCAGCGAGCCGATGATTTGGCTGGACGGGTTGGACACCCCCTTGGTAAACAACTTGGAGGCCACTTTCTACGAGCAGTTCCCCGAAGACCAGCAGCCCATAGTCGGCGTCGGTGAGTCGGAACGAAAGTACGCCTCGGGCGCGCTGCGGCCGGCCTGGGAAGAGCATAATAGCCCTTATTCCCCGCTGTGGCACTACAAGTGGGAGCGGACTCATGCCGCCCTGCGCAGCTTGGCAGAAGTTGAAGCCAGCCCCTTTGATGATGTGGCGATGGAGTATTCCGACCCGGCCACCGGCGGCCCGGTGCTGCGGACGATGGCTTGCTGGATTCAGATGATTCGGCCCGGCGTGAACACCAAGGCCCACCGGCACACCAGCAGCGCGGTTTACCAGGTTTTCCGGGGCCAGGGTCACAGCGTAATCAACGGCGAGCGATTCGACTGGGGCGAGGGCGATTTCCTGGTGGTGCCTTCTTGGGCTTGGCACGAACACGCCAACGACACCGACGAGGAGGCTATCCTCTTCTCCATCCAGGACATTCCGGTGATGAAGTCCCTGTCCCTGTACCGTGAAGAGCCATACGCGGAGAATGCCGGGCACCAGCCGATTACCGCGGTGTTCGCGGGCAAGGAATAGCCGGCGACGGAAAAGGCTTAAAACTTGTAGGGGCGGGTTTCAAACCCGCCCCCGTACAATTAAAGAAATAGTGTACTTGTTTATCAATGTCCCAGTATAAGGAGAAGCGGCGTGACCAACGAACAAAGGGAGTCAATATCCGATGCGGTCAGGGAGCCGGTCTTATGGTATGTATATATCTTGAGGCTTGAGGGTGGGGAGCTTTATATCGGCCAGACTAATGACATGGACAGCCGGCTCGTCGAACACAATCTCGACGCCGGGTCAACAGCGACTGCCGGCCAAGAAGGGGAGCTCGTTTTTTTCACCCATACTCATAGCCGGGAAAGTGCGAAGCGGACAGAAGAAAGACTTCGGCGTACCTTGCAACGTAGTCCACTCGAAATCGAGTCCATTATCGAACACTTTGACCGCTTGGTACGCCTTATCAGGCCAGAGAAGACCCTGGCCCAGTTGCGCCAGGATGAAGCTGATTACGAATCGGAAATGAGGAGCCACTTCCACCTCTGCATTTCCAGTTATTATAACCCCATTACCAAAACAGCTTGCGGGTGGCAACCGGATGGTCAGTTGTTCAGCGGGCGTCTCAGAGGGGGAATACACGGTACGGAATCCTGGGAACTTCTGCGGCAGAGGGAGCGGGAACGATTGGCTTTGAAGTCGGTTGGCAGTAAGCAGTCCGGCCATTCAGTCTGCCAGCGTTGCTTGAAGTTGATACCAGTAGACATTGGTAGATGAGTATGTAATTGTCCTAATTAAATAGGCTGTTGTTCCCATAACAAAAACGGGGCAGGTTTGAAACCTGCCCCTACCTTTGTATCCTATACCTGCTGGAAGGCTTACGGTTTGAACAGGGCGACGCACTTGTTGGAGTTGAAGATGTAGCTTTCCACGTAGTCAACAATCTCCGGCTTGTGGCCCAACTCCTGCATTGCTCCGGCGACGCACATCCAGTTCAGCAGTTCCTGCTGGCCGGCGTCCTCAATCTGGTCGGTGGAAATCCGGCTCCACGCCGCATAGTCTCCGTCGCGCAGTTCTTCAAACCGAGCGCGGTCTGAGGCCACGTCCGGGTAGAGCAAGTGGTTCTTCTCGGTCAGGAAGGCATGGGACCAACTGGAAGAGCCGATTAACGCCACCCGGTAAGGGCTGTCCTTCAAGACCCGGGCCACCGCTGCGCCCACTTCCATGCAACGCTTGGGCGACGGGCCGGGAGGATCCAGTTCCTCTTCGTACTGAACGGCTCCGCCCCGGTTGCGTACCACCTTGCTGCCGTAGCAGTTCACCAGGAAGGGAACGACCGGGTAGTCAAACCCCTTGCGGTCATAGTCCAGGTAAAGCAGGGTGTTGAGGATGGCGTGGCCCAACCCGCCCTTTTCGTGCAGCGGCTTGTAGGCATAGGACATATCAATGCCATGCTCCAGCAGGCCCCTGACCAGGTTGCGGGCCGCATTCCGGTTTCCGGCGTACTTGAAGGTCTTGTCTGCCGGCTCATCCCAGACGTTGATGCGGGCGCTGCCGTCCCTGGTCATAAAGGGCTGGCACTCCATCTCATCGTAAGCCAGCACACAGAAAGGCGGGATGATGTCCTCTTTGAAGTTCTCATACTGGTCATCGCCCCAGATAAGGACAAAGTCGGGCTGGAAGGCGTCAATTTCTTCGCGCAGTTTGCGGAAGCCGTTGACCAAACGCTCCCGCGCTTTCTTCGCGGATGCCAGTCCTTCATCCTCGCCGTACTCGATACGCATGGGTTCCGGCCAGTTGGTGGGTATTTTTAGTTCCGGCGGGAGCTTCGGGTTGCGCAGGCTGCGGGTGATGGAAAAGTCCATTTCCTCGTCGGGTTTGATTAGCGATGGAGAATGGGTTAGGCCAACACCGAGTATCTCTGCCATTTCTTTGCCTCTCATATCCAAGATTGGTGTATCGTGTTGCCACCAACTATACCCGTTTTGGGGCGAGTTGGGTAGTCGGCTTGCCACCGCTTTTTCACACAGAGACGCAGAGAATCTCTGTGAACCTCTGCTAACTCTGCGCCTCTGTGTGAAAAACGACCCAGCCTCTTGCCAGCGGTGCAAGCTAACGCTATTATCCGAAACAGTAACAGACCTGAAAAGTTCCGGGGAGGTTAAGCAATGCCAAGAATGACCGGCGCCCGATTTCTGGTGGAAACGATGCAGGCGTATGGCGTGACCCATGCCTTTTATATGCCGATGATTGTCACCCGCGCCCTGGTGGAGATGGAGACGGTGGGCATCGCCCGCATTATGGCCCACAGCGAGAAGGCCGCCGCCTACATGGCCGACGGATACGCACGGGCGGCACGCCGGCCGGCGGTGTGCATGGCCCAGAACGTAGGAGCGGCCAACCTGGCCGCCGGGCTGCAAGATCCCTTCCTCGGCGGCTCTCCGGTGGTCGCGCTGACCGGCCGGGGCGCGCCGATGCAGCAATACCGCAATTACTACCAGGAAGTTGACCACGTTCAGCCCTTCAACGCAGTCACCAAGTTCAATGCCCTGGTGGATAGCGCCGAACAACTGCCCAGCCTGCTGCGGCAAGCCTTCAGGGAAGCCACCTCCGGCGCGCCCGGGCCGGTGCATCTGGACTTACAGGGTTCCTCGGGCAGCGTCATCATTGACGCCGAGGCCGACCTGGACGTGGTGGTTGAGGTTCCCTTTACCCACGTACCGCCCTTCCGCGGCGAGCCGGAAACGGAAATGGTGCGGGATGCCGCCCGGGCCTTGTCCGAGGCGCGGCGCCCGGTAATCGTGGCCGGCGGCGGGGTCGCCTCTTCGGACGCCCAGCGGGAGGTGGTGGAACTGGCTGAAATGCTGTCCATTCCGGTAGCCACATCCCTCAACGCCAAAGGCACCATCCCCGACGACCATCCCCTTTCCGTAGGCGTCTGTGGCACCTATTCCCGCTGGTGCGCCAACCGGGTGGTGGCCG
The DNA here is from genome assembly GCA_965197655.1 of Dehalococcoidia bacterium. Taxonomy (GTDB): domain Bacteria; phylum Chloroflexota; class Dehalococcoidia; order Lucifugimonadales; family UBA3495; genus CATQHB01. Next base: position 619,985 of record OZ240220.1, read on the forward strand.
AGGCCGACCTGGTATTTTTCGTCGGCAGCCATACCGGCAGCCAGGTAACTACCGAGTGGCAGATTCCCCGGCCGGGCACGCCGGTTATCCAACTGGACATAGACCCCAAAGAGTTGGGCCGCAGCTATCCCATTCAGGTGGGTTTGCAGGGCGATGCCCGCGCCTCCCTGCGCAAGTTGATTGAACAGATGGAACCCCTGGGGCCACGGGCCGAGTGGGTGGGCCGCGCTCAAGAGTTGGTGCGGGAGTGGCGCGAGGAGGTAGCGCCCCTGGCTAACTCTGATACTGCCCCAATGCGCCCGGAGCGTCTCTGCAAGGAAATCTCGGAATACCTGCCCGATGACGCCGTGCTACTGTCCGATACCGGCCACTCCGGTATTTGGACCGGTACGATGGTGGACCTCCATAGCCCCAATCAGCGATTTCTCCGTTGCGCCGGCTCCTTGGGCTGGGCCTTCCCGGCGGCCTTGGGCGCCAAGTGCGCCGTCCCCGACCGCCCGGTGGTCTGTTTCACCGGCGACGGCGGTTTCTGGTATCACCTGAGCGAGGTGGAAACGGCGGTGCGCTATGGCATCAACACGATCACCGTAGTCAACAACAACCACTCGCTGAACCAGGAAAAGCGGGGCAACGAGCGGGCCTACGAGAGCGTCGGCGTCACCGGCAACTCGGACGAGCTGTGGGTCTTCCCGGACACCAACTTTGCCAAGCTGGCCGAGGATATGGGCGGTTTTGGCATCCGTGTAGAACGCCCCGAGGACTTTCAGGGGGCGATGGAGCAGGCCGCCGCTTCCGGCAAGCCGGCGGTGGTTGACGTGGTAACCGACATCGAGGGAATCGCCCCTCGGGCCTGGGTGGGTTAGGGACTCAAACCTTGCCAGATTCATACCATAGGTCGAAACGGAGTAGCCCGATATGACGGACAGCCTGATAACCGAAGAAGTTCTCGCCCTGATTGGCTCGGAAACGCCGCCGGAGCGCAACCGGTTTCCGATTAGTGAGGAGATGGCCTTTGACGTGGCCGACGCGATAGAGGATGGCAACCCCCTGTACCGGGACGCCGAGTATGCCCGCAAATCCAGGTTCGCCGGGATAGTCTGTCCGCCCCTGGCAACCTGGAAGGACATCGGCCCGCCCATCGGCTATTTCGGAGCGGGCCAGGAATCCCATTTTCAGGTGCCTTTGCCCTTCAATAGCTACGGGCTAAACGGTGGCAGCGATTGGCAATTCCTGCGTCCGGCCTACGTGGGGGCCTGGATTACCCGGCAGTTTCGTGTCTTGGACATTTTCGAGAAGCCGGGCCGCTCCGGTATGCTGGTATTTGTAGTCCGGCAGGAAACCCAGACCAACCAACTAGGCCAAGTTATCAGCCTGGCGAAACGGGTCAGCATCCACCGCAGCCTGCCGGACCAAGTATCGCCTAAAGTCGCCGAACCCGGCTCTTCGCGCCAACTCGAAACCGTGTCGGTTGCACCTCCCGATGCAGATACCATTCTCGCCAAACCCGCCGCGAGGCTGGCAGAACAGCGATATTTTGAGGATGTGGCCGTGGGCGACGACCTACCCCCGGTGGTCAAGGGCCCGGTGACCACCAGCCATCTGGTGCGCTGGGCGGCGGCCAACGGCAACTACGCCCGCATTCACTGGGACTTGCCTTTTGCCCAGCTTGAACAAGGGCTGCCCAACGTGGTGGTCAACGGCTCGCTGAAGAACCAGTACCTGGGCCAGTTGATGATTGACTTTGCCGGAGAAGAGGGCTGGTTCAAGCGGTTCTTCGTGCAGCACCGGGGAATGGACTTCCCCGGTGATATTATCACTGCCTCCGGCGCGGTCACCGGCAAGCGGGAACTGGACGGCTTTGGCCTGGTGGACTGCACGGTAGTCCTGACCAACAGCCGGGGTGAACAGACCGCGGCGGGGGAAGCAACCGTCGTCCTGCCCAAGCGAGGCCAAAACCTGCCCCTGGTCTGGGACGAGGAACCCTGGTAACCATGTCAACTACGGGGTCAACTCTGGGCTTGCTGAATGGCGTCCGAGTCCTGGAACTGGGCGGCCACACCTCCGCCCCTTTCTGCGCCAAGCTGCTGGCCGACTATGGGGCGGAAGTGGTCAAGGTGGAACCGCCGGGAAAGGGCGACCCGGCCCGGCGTACCGGTCCCTTTGCCGGTGACGACCCGCACCATGAGAAAAGCATCCCGTTTCTCTACCTGAACACCGGCAAGCGGGCCATTACGCTGGATATTGCCACTGCCACCGGGCGGAATATCCTGGAACGCCTGCTGCGGGAAACGGATGTGCTCGTCGAGAATTTCCCCCCCGCCGAGTCGGAAAGATTGGGACTGGATTACGCTACTCTTTCTTCGATTAACCCCGGCATAGTAGCCGTTTCCATTACTGCCTTTGGTCGCACCGGCCCGTATCGGGATTATGCGGCGACGGACATCGTGACCTTTGCCTTTAGCGGCCACCTGTACCACTCCGGGGATTCGGATAGGGAGCCGTTGCGGAACGCCCTGGACCAGTCCGAGTACGTTGCCGGTGTGAATGCCGCTACCGCTGCCCTGGCTGCCCTTTTCCAACGGCTAATGACCGGAGTCGGCCAGCAGGTAGAGGTGTCGGCGATGGAATGTCTGGCTACTCATCTGGTGCAGGCGGTTCCCTACTACAACTATATGGGCGCCACCAAGGGCCGGCGGGCGGTGCGCGGCTCCGGGTTCGAGGAATTGATGCCGGCCCGGGATGGCTACGTGGTGCCCTCGGTGCAGGGTTCTCAACCCTGGGCGGTGGTGGCCGACTTGATTGGACTGGAAAAGCTGAAGGATGAAAAATTCGCCAGTGGGTCAGGCCGGATTGAAAACGGCGAAGAGTTGAAGCAATTGCTCATCAAAGGCTTGGCGGAATGGGACCGCAAGCCGCTCTTTCAGGCCTCCGGCGAGCGTCGCCTGGTATTTGGCATGGCCCAGGACGCCGGAGACTTGTACGACTGCCCGCAGCTCAGGGAACGTGATTTCTTTGTGCCGGTTGACCATCCGGCGGCGGGTTTCGCCGAATATCCGGGGCTAGGGTCGCGCCTATCTTCAGGTGAGTACGCAGCGCCGCGCCCGGCTCCCCTGCTGGGGCAGCACAACGCCGAAATCCTGGGCGATGAGCTGGGCATAACTGCCGAAGAAATGGTTTACCTGCGCGGGGCCGGTATAATTTAAGGACAAGCTTATCCACGAATTATCACGAGATGCACGAATGAGAGTTGGCAACTATATGTCAGATGCCAGCCGTTAGGGAAACTTCATTACAGGAACAGCCTCTATTCGTGGTTCTTCGTGTCCATTCGTGGATAGAAACCGGAAAGGAACAGGACTTTGGAAACCTTGCCGCTATCGGGAATTCGCATTATTGACCTGAGCCGGGTCTTTGCTATGCCCTACGTGGGCGCTCATCTGGCCGACCTGGGCGCCGAGGTCATTAAGATTGACACCCATTACGCCCAATTCGTGGACACGACCCGCACCCTGACCGGCCCTTACCCGGACAACGATCCCGGCGTTGATTTCTGGAACCGGGCGGGTACCTTCCAGACCTTGAACCGAGGCAAGCGCAGCTTGACACTGGACTTGAGGAACGATGCTGCCCGGCAGATATTGCTTGACCTGCTGCGGGTCAGTGATGTGGCGCTGGAAAACTTTACTCCCCGGGTTACTCGCCGCTTTGGCCTCGACTACCCCAGCCTCCAAGTGGTAAAGCCCGACCTGATTCTGGTTTCCAACACCGGCTACGGGCACAGCGGCCCTTGGAGCGACTTCGGGGCGATGGCCTCGGCCCTGGAGCCAACTCACGGCGCCGGCGCCTTTATGGGCTACCTGGAGCCGGGGGAGGACGGCAGTTCGTCCCCCAGCGAAGTCCCCAACAAGATTGGCAACTCCTACACCGACTTTCTGGCCTGCTGGTCGGCGCAACTGGCAATAATGGCTGCCCTCCTGCGCCGCGCGCGCACCGGGCAAGGAGTCTGGATTGACCTGGCGATGTACCAGGCGGGCGTGTCTTTTTTCGGCGAGGGTCTTTTGGACTATGCCTATAACGGGCGGCGCGCCCGTCGCCTGGGCAACCGCCACGAGGCAATGGCCCCCCACGGCTGTTACCCCTGCCTGGGCCAGGATAGGTGGGTGACGTTCGCGGTGCGGGACGATGCGGACTGGCGGGCTTTCTGTCAAGTCTTGGGTCTCTCTGAGTTAAATGCTGACCCTCACTTTGCCAACTCGATTACCCGCCACCAACATCAGGACGAATTGGACCGAATTATTGAAGGTTGGACCGCTGCGCGTAGTCAGCAAGAGGTGGTAGCTGCGTTGCAAAACGCCGGGGTTCCGGCCGGTCCGGTGCTGGACGCCGGGCAATTGCTGGCCGACCCGCACCTGCGGGCGCGAGGCCTGTTCGAGACAGTAGAGCACCCGCCGGAGTCGGGCCTGGGCAATCGGGAATACCTGGGCCGGGGCTGGCAGCTATTCGGAGCCGAGGTTCACATAAACGGCCCTGCCCCGCAATTGGGGGAAGCCAATGAGTATGTTCTCGGTGAGGTACTGGGCTTGTCTGCATCGGAAATAGGCCGGCTGCGGGAGGACGGGGTTATTGGCGAGGAACTGGTGGGGGCCGGTAGGCCCAATGTCGTGCCTCTGGACCGGCAGGAGGAGTTAGGGTGGATTGCCGGTTATTCCCCGGATTACGCTCCGGCTAAAGTTGCCACCGAGGATGGTGCCGAATTGTCGGACTGAATCCCTTGCCGGGCTATCGCATTTGGATTGCGGGCTGTCTGTCGTTCCTGCGAAGGCAGGAACCTGAAACCTTGAGCAAAGAGATTCCTGCCTTCGCAGGAACGACGGAATTATGACTGTTTTTCTAATGCGATGGCCCTGAATCCCTCGCTACCGGGGTCGAGGAGCAGGTGCTATACTGGTAAAGAGTGAAATTCGGTTCGGAAACAGGGGAGGACGGAAGATGGCGAATAGCGAACTGGCGTTGATGGCCCACTTGCTCCGCCGGGCCGGCTTTGGCGCCACCCGCGACGAACTCGAAGGCTACGTTGCCCAGGGCTACGAGGCGACGGTAGAGCAACTGCTGCACCCGGAATTGGCCCCGGCCCTAGATGAGGACATACTGCGCCGGTATCACATCGACCAGAACAGCCTGATGCTGATTGAAAGCTCCCAGGCTTACTGGCTGTACCGCATCATCAACACCCACCGGCCCCTGGAAGAGAAAATGGCCCTGTTTTGGCACGGGCTGTTTGCCACCGCTTACGGCAAGCTGAACCATGCCAAGGCTGTGGTGGACCAGACCAATACCTTCCGCCGCTGCGGGTTGGGGGACTTCCGCACCCTGTTGCTGGAACTTTCCCGAGACCCGGCCATGATTTTCTGGCTGGACAACAAGGACAATCACAAGGATGCGCCCAACGAAAACTATGGGCGGGAGTTGCTGGAGCTGTTTTCGATGGGCATTGGCAACTATACCGAGGACGACGTTAAAGCCTGCGCCCGGGCCTTCACCGGCTGGACCATTGCCAACGCCAACTATATGAGCATCCGCGCCTCCCGGGATTCCATTTGGCCCCACGGCCGTTTGGACTGGCAGTTTGTCTATCTGCCTGATGACCACGACGACGGACTTAAAACCTTCCTGGGACAGACCGGCTCCTTCAATGGCGAGGATGTCATTGACCTAATCTGCCAGCAGCCGGCGACTGCCTGGTTTGTCGCCTCTAAGCTGTACGGCTTCTTTGTTTCCGACACGCCGGACGAAGCGTCTATCCAGCATTTGGCGGACGAGTTCCGGGAAACGGGTGGCGACATCCGCTCGGTGATGCGCGCTCTGTTCCTTTCCGATTTCTTCCGGGCTGAAGATTCCCGCCTGGCTCGGGTCAAGAGTCCCACCGAACTGGTAGCGGGTACGGCGCGGCTGGCCGGCAGCCATAGCTTCCCGGAGTGGAGCATCGTCAACCTGGCGATGGACGTGAACTTTATGGGCCAGGAAATACTCAATCCCCCCACTGTGGAGGGCTGGCACACGGGCCGGGAGTGGATTGACACCGGCAACTTGGTGGAGCGGGTGAACGCCGCCGCTCTGGAGATGGGCGACCTAACTCAACCCGGCGTCCGGGCTATTCTGGAACGGATCAGGGCAGTGGGGGGTGAACTGTCCCCGGAGCAATTCGTGAATGCCTGCCTGGAATTTCTGAGCCAGTTTGAGGTAACCGAGACCACCCGCCAAAGCCTGATTGTCCACGCGCAGCAGGACGGCAACCTGGTGTTTGAGGGCCGCGGCGCTGCCGAGTGCGCGGAGCAGCGCGTCGCCGAAATGCTCCAACTGATTGTCGCCACCCGGGAGTATCAACTGGCCTAACCTCCCGGTCGTTCTTCCTGCTGCCACGCCGCCGTTACGAACGGGAGGGTCTGTCGATGACAACCACCGCATCCATTCAATACAGCCACACCATAGGATTTATGGCTAACCAGGGCCGGGGATTCAACAACCCGGTGGATTTGGCCCTGGATTCCGGGGGAACCCTCTACGTGCTGAACCGGGCCGGGCCGGAGGTGGGTATCCGCCTTCCCTACAAGCGGGTTACCATCTGCACTGCTGCCGAGGATTATCTGGGTGAGTTTGGGACGGGAGGCACTGCCGCCGGTGATTTCTGGTGGCCCAGTTCCCTGGCCTTTGACTCCGACGACCGTCTCTATGTCGCCGACGAGGCCCTTAACCGCATCTCGATATATGACCGGAACGGCACTTTCCTGGGCAAGTGGGGCGGGGCCGGAACCGCCGCCGGCCAGTTGAATCGCCCTTCATTCGTCGCCTTTGACGGCCAGGACAACCTGCTGATTGCCGACAGCCTGAACCACCGGATACAGAAGTTCACCAGGGAGGGCGAATACTTGGCCCAATGGGGAGGTTATGGCGCTGGTCCCGGCCGGTTCAATATGCCTTGGGGCCTGGCGCTGGACGACGAAGGCAATGTCTATGTGTCCGACTGGCGCAATGACCGCATCCAGAAGTTTGACGCCGAGGGGGCATTCCTGGTCTCCTTCGGCACGTCGGGCAAAGGCGATGGACAGCTTAGCCGTCCTTCAGGATTGGCGGTGGATCGCCGGGGTAATATCATCGTGGCCGACTGGGGCAACGAGCGGGTGCAGGTATTGGATGAGCAGGGTAACTTTGTCGCTGCCATTCGGGGCGATTCAACATCTTCCCAATGGGCCGAGGACTACTTTGCCGCCAACCCGGATGAAGCGGCGGCGCGGCGTGAAGCCAGCCTGGAACCGGAGATAAGCCTCCGCCCGGAGTACGACGCCCACCGGGGCTACGAATGGGAACGCTCGGCCAACGTTGAAAAGCTGCTTTGGGGGCCGACCTCCGTCAAGCTGGATTCAGCCGGCCGAATCTACATTGTGGACAGCCTGCGCCACCGCCTCCAGGTTTACCGCTTACTGGGGTAAAGCGCCGTGCCTCGGCCATACGGGTCTAGTCTATCGCTGAGAGTATCTCGATAGAGAAAGGGCGGTTTTGGAACCCGCCCCTACAATTTCATGGGTCAATTTGGACCGTGAGCTAAATCGGCAGCAGCGGTTCATCCCGGTCTGGCGGCAGGTCGGTGTCAAAGGCGTTGATGCAGAAGGCCAGCATACTGTAGCAGCCCATTACCAGGGTTAGCTCAACCAGGCCCTGGTTGCCGAACTGCTCAAAGGCGGCCTGCCAACCGCCCCGGCTGACGTGATGAGTGCGGAAGAACTCCCGCCCGTAGTTGACCACCGCCTCTTCGTCCGGCGTTAGGTCGGACAACTCATCGCCCTCCCGCAGGGCGTCCACCAGTTCCCGGGGTACGCCGGCAGCGCAGGCGGAGGCGGCGTGGGCGTTCCAGATGTGCTGGCAGTCCACTTCCCGCGCCGTCACCAGCATCGCCAGTTCCTGGATTTTCAAGGGCAGGCTGGAGTCTTGCCTCAGGTACTGGTTCAGGGCGGTTACTCGCTGGGCCGCCTCCGGTACGTGGATGGTAACCGAGCCGGGTCCCCGGTTGGGAACCGGGCCGTTCCCTACGATGGCATCAAAGGCTGCCTGCTGACCTTCCGGTACGCTGTCTCGGGTTGCCAAGGGTATTCGAGCCATGATGTCCTCCTGTTAATTGTTAAGTTTTCGGTTAGTATTGGGTGGTTCGACAAGCTCACCACGAGCGGACTTTACGCGCTTGGAGCTGTCCATCCGCTCACCATGAGCGAGTTTGGTTACGGGTGGCAGATACCGGGCAGGCACGCAGGTCTGCCCCCTACCCGGTTGGGGCGGAGGCCGTCCCTACTGCTGCCGTTTCTTGCCGGTTTTCGCCTCAAAGAGTTGCCAGGTCAGGTCGTTGAAGGGGTAGTACTTGCCCGGGGAACAGCGTTCAATCTCCAACTGGGCCTTGATAACCTCCTCCACCTCCTCCCGTTCGTGGGCGATGGCGATTACCTGATCCACCACGGCCCGCGGCACGACCACCGCGCCGTCGTCATCGCCGACTATGGCGTCGCCGGGGCGGATCAGGACGCCGCCGCATTGGATGGCGTCGTTGACCTGCCAGGGCCAGAACTCGGCCGGCCCTTGCTTGGCGGTGGTGGAGGCCGAATAGACCGGAAAGCCGTAGCCGACCAGGGCATTGCTGTCGCGGACCGACCCGTCGGTGACCAGGCCGCCGACCTCACGCTGGTGCAGGCGCATAAACTTGATGTCCCCGCCGATGGAGCTGTAAGTCCAGCCCATAGCGTCAATTGCCAGCACCTCGCCGGGGCCGCACAGTTCGTAGGCGACGTACTCTGCCGACTGGTCGCCCTTGGGCTTATCCTGGGCCAGGTCGGGACGGTGGGGCACGAAGCGCAGTGTCACGGCGCGGCCCACCATCTTCTGGCCCGGCTGAAGGGGCCGGGCGCCTTCGATGTAGCTCATCGGCCAGCCCATCACCCAGAGGCCGTCAATCAAGGTCTGGCTGGGTATATTCCGCAGGGTATCCAGAGTTGCGTCTGAGATGGGATCGGGGATAGGGGCAAGGGTCGTCATTCAGCACCTCGGCAATAGCCTGGCGACCCGTTGCAACGGGTCATAGTAGGCGTGTATTCCGGGGCCATTATACCAGCCGGCAAAGAAATGGGGACGGCCACAATGGCCGTCCCCTTCTTGCAAACTGGTTTCGCGTAACTTTGGTTACCCTTCGTTAGCCAAGGCTGCTTCTATCCTCTCAAGAACGTTTGCCGGCACCCAATCCTTCCATCCGTCGTTGTTCTTTAGATACCAAACACCGGTGGCGGAATAGGCTTCCTCGCTGGTACCATAATTGTCCTTGTTTTCGGCGAACCATCCATCGGCTGCCAACTGGTTGACTGCCGACCAGTCCCACTTTCTGAAGAAGGTGATCAATTCGGGTGCTTCGTCCACTAGCGATGTGTTCATGGCGATCATTATCTGAGCGGCAGGAAATTCACATCCATGGACTGGATCATTATCGGGACACTCGGATGGGTCGGGTTGCTCCAGACGCCTCATGTCTAAGTCGCTAGCCAGTTTAGTTGGCCCCCAGTAGTAAAATAAGATCGGGTCCTGTTTCAGGTACGCGCCTTCAATGGCAGCGGCCAAAGCGCCAGACGTACCGGGGTCTCTCAATTCAACATAGTCCCGAAGTTCGTAGGCATCAAGCTGCCCTTCGTTAACCCCTCGGCATGACCATGTAGCTATACAACCTAACAGTACCGCTTTTCCACCGCTGTCTGGCTGCTCAAACAAGGATTTGTACTCATCCTTCTTAAGGTCTTCCACCGACATCAAACCAGGATTGGCGTCCTGTAGATACCCTGGGACGATAAATGTACTTTGCCAGTTGTCTTCAAGGCTTCGCCCTACAGGAATTACTTCGCCGTTCTTTACTGCTTCGTTCCAAACGGCGTTCTGGTTGGGCAGCCAAATCTCCATGGTAATGTCGATCTCGCCCTTCCGTAGTCCTTGGAACAATGGCACGGTCTGCCCTTCTATTTGGCTAGTAGGATATCCGTAGCCATGCTCGACTATATAGCGAGCTACCCCATTTTGCACCAACGCGCTGTCCCAGCCGAGACCTCCGAACACCAACTCACGTTTTTCTCTAACGGGTTCGACCTCGACTATTTTCTCAACAATTACCTCGACAGGCACTTCCTTCTCAACCATGACTTCGACGGGGACTTCCTTCTCTACAACCTTCTCAACCGTGACTTCGACGGGGACTTCCTTCTCTACCTCGACAATCCTATCGACCGGCACCTCGACCTGTTTTTCTACCTCGACAATCCTATCGACCGGCACCTCGACCTGTACCTCTTTCTCTACTATCCGATCGACCTCGACTATCTGAGTCTCGGGTGTGCAGGCAACGAGGGCGAAAAGGGCCATAATCGCCACCATGAAGATAATGCCCCGATACTTAGTAAACAAAACTAAATCCCTCCCTGTTAAATGTTTATATGATTCCACACATCCACTACTGCCGACTACTTCGACAAATGTTAGCAGTACGCCCCGGAACTGTCAAACCAATGGTATCCCGTGTAACTGCTTTACGTTGGTATAGATGCCCGCCATGGCCATACCCTCCATACCGACGAAAGTCGGTATCTAGGGAGAACTTCCCCGGTACGTCGATTTCGGATTTGCCTTTCTGGGTTCCAGGTCGAGTCCGAAATGACGAGTTAGGGCGGAAACGCCACACTAACTCCGAACTGTTGCCAACCTAAGTATCTGTTCAGACCAGAGGGGATCTGCCTGTCAAACGGGGAGTTTCATTCTAAGGGCCAGATACAAAGAAATCCTGGTCGTAGCCATCAGCTCCCGAAATTTTCAGGGTTACCTTATTGTGATTTTTCGCGGCTGGGGTTGATTCAGTCGATACGTCGAGAAACGATAAATCCTTGGGAAATTCGGTCAATGATTATTGCCATCACCACAATTCCTGCCCCGGCAACGAAAGCTTTTCCTTCTTCAAGTTGGCCCATCGAGCGCAGGACCTCAATACCCAGACCCCCGGCTCCTACCATGGCTGCAATTGTCGCCATTGCCAGAGCCATCATTACCGTCTGGTTGATTCCGGCCATTATCGTTGGCACTGCCATCGGAACCTGTACGTGGAAGAGTATTTGAAAGGGAGTAGCTCCAAAGGAACGGCCGGCCTCTACTACTGCTGGGTCAACCTGCCTGATGCCCAGACTTGTCAAACGGATGCAAGGAGGAATGGCATATAGGACGGTAGCCAAAATAGCAGCTACATTTCCCAAACCAAAAAGCATTATTCCTGGGACAAGGTACACGAAGCTGGGCATCGTTTGCATGGCATCCAGGATGGGACGCAGGAGGGTATCAAATGGATTGCTACGCGCCGCCGCCACCCCAAGCGGAATCCCGACCCCTACCGCAATGGCAACCGACACTATCATGATCGCAACTGTCACCATCGCCGGTTCCCATAAATTCACTACGCCGATTGCGATCAATCCCAACGAGGCGGCTACGCCAACGCGAAATGAGGCTACTCGCCATCCGATCAAGAAAACTAACGCCACAATCACAGGCCAAGGAACCCATATCAAGAAATCTCTCAGTTTGCCCAGGGCGATCTTCAAGTTGTGACTAATGGCGTCAAAGAACCAACCCAGGTTAGTAATTACCCAGGTGATAGTCGAATCGATTCCTCCGGTAACTGCGGGCCCAAAGTTCACCGGGAAATCCATGGCGGATTCCATATCGGAGCCGTTAATTATTCGGGATGTAAGTACAGCAGCGGCAATGACTCCAATAAAAAGGGGAAGTTTCCTTGGGATTGACTTAGCATTGTCGCCCTGAGACACGCTTCTATTCCCCTTGACCCAACCGGCTAATCTCTTTAAGTCGACTGCCATAGTTACCTCCTGCAACATTGGTTGCTGCTGCTGGCCGGGAGCCTTCACGGACCGGTTCAGGCCGGTCGGCCCTTCTCTTTCCTAGTTGGCCGGCTCGGCGGGGTCTTCGCTGTTTTCGGCGGCGATGGCGGCGTTCAGGGCCGCATTTGCGGCATAGTCCGGGTCCACTGCGGAAGTCTCGGCCAGGGCCTCGGCCAGGGCGCTGCGGTGCACCTCGCCAACCAGAACTTTCCTGTCGTCAACGACGGGTATGGGAAAATCGCTGGACATAGCGATGGGGATGAGCGCGTCAAAGGTAGTGGCCGGGGATACCGGCAGGTAACTCCGGTCAACGTACTCCCAACCCTCGTCCATTCGTTTAACCCCGGCCCGCAAGGCTTGCTCCGTGCTGCTGATGGAAAGGAGGCCGATGTATCGTTCCTGCCGGTCCACCACCCAAGCCACGTCGCCGTCACTCTGGCCGATGGTATGGAGGGCGGCGCGCGGCCCCTGGTGACCCATCACCGTAGCCTTGGGGGATACCATTACCTTGCTGGCGGTGAGGACACTTTCCAGCCGCACATCCTGGGTGAAATCGCCCACGTATTCATCCTCCGGGCGCAGCACGATGTCTTCCGGCGAGCCGATTTGGGCCACCCCGCCATCGTGCATAATTGCAATGTGGTCGCCCAGTTTCAGCGCCTCGTTGAGGTCGTGGGTGATAAATACGATGGTCTTTTGGAGTTCGGTTTGCAGGTTAAGCAGTTCGTCCTGCATCTGCCGCCGGATGAGCGGGTCCAGGCCGCTGAAAGGTTCGTCCATCAGCAGAATGTCGGTATCCACCACCAGGGCGCGGGCCAGCCCCACCCGCTGCTGCATCCCGCCGGAAAGCTGGCGGGGGTTAGAGTCCTCCCAGCCGCTGAGTCCGACCATATCCAGCGTCTTGCGGGTGCGTTCGTAGCGTTCCTCCTTGCCAACCCCTTGGACCTCCAGGCCCCAGGCGGCGTTGTCCAGCACGTTGCGGTGGGGCATCAAGCCGTAGTGCTGGAAGACCATGGCAATCTTGGCCCGGCGAAAGTCAACCAGTTCCTTGTCGGTCATCTTGGTGATGTCTTGGCCGTCAATGACAACCTCGCCGGTGGTGGGTTCAATGAGGCGGAGCAGGCAGCGCACCAAGGTTGACTTGCCACTGCCGGAAAGTCCCATAACCACAAATGTCTCGCCCTTCCTGACGTCAAAACTGACGTCCCGCAGCCCAACCACGTTGCCCATCTCGCTCTGAAAGAAGCCCTTGTCCTTATCGGCGAACTCCGGCTCAAGGACACGTTCCGGGTTCTTGCCAAACACTTTCCAGAGGGACTTGACCGACACATAAGCATCGTTATCGCCTGAATTTCCTGCTTGGCTCTCCCCTCGCTCCGCTACGGGAGTGGCGGGAGCATTAACGTCGTCATCGCTCCGGGAATCGTCATTATTCTGCATCTAAAGTCCCTCCTGAAGGTACTATCCAACAACTCAACAACCCGGACTAGCCGGGTAGAAGAAGGACGTTCTCCCGATATATTTAGGAGAGTGAACTGGCTCTTCGCGCCGGGTTGGGAGAACGATTTGGGAAAACGGGTTGGGAAAACGGGTTGGGCTGGGCGAGCGGGTATTCGACTGGAGAAGAAGGGGGCAAAAGCAGGCTGAAAGCGCTGGGTTGCGGCAGTCACGCCCGGAAACCGGGACGGCTCAACGGCGTCCGGTCTGAGTCGGTAATGCTGCGGCAAGCCGATTGGAAACAGCATGAAACAATACACTTTATCCGACGCCTTTTCTGCTGTTACCCTAATTTTCAGCGGGGGATTTGTCAACCCTGACCGGGCAGAGCGCCGGTGTCACCCCTCACCCCGGCCCTCTCCCCCAGGGAGAGGGCCGGGGTGAGGGTGTGTCCCGTAATCAATCCGATTTCCCAAGGTTAAGACGCGATTGCCCTGTGCCGTACATTCCCCGGTTTTCCCGGTAGCTGAAATAGTGTAAGATGGTATCCAAGATTCTCCGGAAGCGGCGCCACGGCAACGTCCTTGAAATATAGGGCCGGAGATACCTGGCTGGAGATATTGGGAGGTATTTGATGCCAAAAATAGCTATCGTTGGCACCGGCTTGATGGGCACTTCGTTGGGGCTGGCCCTGCGTCGTTCCCATTTGCTGAACCTGGAAGTGGTCGGCACCGACGCCGATAGCGGCGCCCGCAGCGGGGCGCAGCGTAGCAATGCCTTCCACAAAATAGAAAACCGCCTGCTGAATGCGATTGAAGGGGCGGATATAGTGGTCCTGGCGACGCCGATTATGGCGATGCAGGAAGTTTTAGAAATCCTGGCTCCCCATCTCCCCGAGGGCTGCGTAGTCACCGACGTAGGTAGTTCCAAGAAGGTTGTGCTGGAATGGGCCGACCAATACCTGCCTGACGGCGTGGACTTTGTCGGCGGCCACCCAATGGCCGGCAAGGAGACCGCTGGGCCGGAGAACGCCGATGTCAACCTTTTCCAGGGCAAGACTTACTGCATCGTTCCCAGCGTCAAGGCCAGCGAGCGAGCATTGGCCGAAATTACCACTATGGTCGAATCAATTGAGGCCATTCCCTTCTACATCAGCACCGAGGAACACGACAGCTTTGTAGCGGCGGTCAGCCACCTGCCCTTTCTGCTATCTGTGGCCCTGGTCGGCTGCACTACCGGCAGCGCCAACTGGGACGACATTGCCCGGGTCGCCTCCAGCGGCTACCACGACTTGACCCGCCTGGCCTCCGGGGACACGATGATGCACCGGGATATTTGCTTGTCCAACCCGGAGCCGATTGTGGCTTGGATTGACTCCTTTATCCGGCAACTGTATGAGGTGCGCCAACTGCTCGCCGACGGGGAAAACCTGGACGCCGCCTCCGTCCTGGACCTGTTTGTCCAGGCCCAGGACGGCAGGGCTAGGTGGCTGGCCGGCGACTACGGCCCCCAAGCCCGTCAGTATAACCCCCATCAAGACTTGCCCACCTTTGCCGAGAGCATGGGGGAAATGTTTGTGGGGCGCAAGCTGCTGGACGCGCAGCGGAGGCTGTTCCGCGGCTCCCGAGATGGAAACCGGCGCTAGGACAAGGCGGAGAATTAAGGTGCGGCAATTGGCCCAACAATTTGGAAACGACATACCGGAACTCGCCCCGGCAACTCCGCTTTTGGTAGTGATTAGCGGGCCTTCGGGCGTGGGCAAGGATACCGTTCTGGCCGAGCTAAGAAAGCTGGCCCAGCCCTGGCATTTTGCGGTTACTGCCACCACACGCCCGCCGCGACCGGGGGAGCGAGACAGAGAGGACTACTTCTTCCTGGACGCCGACACCTTCCACAAAATGCGCGAGCGGGACCAGTTTCTTGAGTGCGCCGAGGTTTACGGACGTTGGTACGGCGTCCCCCGCAGCCAGGTGCGGGAAGGCTTTAAGGCCGGCAAGGACGTTATCCTGAAAATAGACGTGCAAGGGGCGGAAACGGTACGTCAACTGGCCCCGGAAGCCCTCTTTATTTTCCTGGTTCCTGGCTCGTTTGAAGAATTAGCCCGCCGCCTGGGTCAGCGACAGACAGAAACGGCTGAGGAAGCCGAGTTGCGTCTTCAAGTAGCCAGGGAGGAGTTGGCCCTGGTTAGCCGTTACGATTATCGGGTGGTTAACCGGGATGATTGCCTGGATCAGGCGGTTGAGGAAGTTGAGGCCATTATCGTGGCGGAGAAATGCCGCGTGGCGCCCCGGGTGGTCCAGCTATTTTAGTCCTTACGGGAAAGCGCCGGCCCTGCACCGGCGCAAGTTACAAATCCAGGTAAAAACAACGGAGCCTTGATGACCAACCTGAACATCGACCGGAATCACAGGGCCGCCATCCGGCCCAAGCTGCCCGAATGGCTCAAGGTGACCATGCCGGGCAGCCCGCGCTACCTGGAATTGAAGCAGTTAATGCGCGGGCAACAGTTGCATACGGTCTGCGAGGAGGCCCATTGCCCTAACATCGGCGAGTGTTGGGGCCGGGGCACCGCCACCTTTATGATTCTGGGTGAAATCTGCACCCGCCGCTGCCACTACTGCGCCGTAACTACCGGCCGGCCCCAGGGGTTGGACTTGCAGGAGCCGGCGCGGCTGGCCGATACGGTCAAGACCATGGGCCTGCGCTATTGTGTCATTACCTCGGTAAACCGGGATGATTTGGCGGATGGCGGCGCTTTTATATTTGCCTCCTGCATTAACCGGATTCGCGCCGAGTCCCCGGAGTGCAAGATTGAGGTGTTGATACCCGATTTTGCCGGTTCCCGGGAAGCCCTGGCCCGGGTGATGGACGCCCGGCCTGATGTGCTAAACCACAACATTGAATCCAGCCGGCGGGTTTTCCCCAAGGTGCGGCCCAAGGGAGATTACCGGCGGTCCCTGGAACTATTGGCCCAGGCCAAGGAACTGGTTCCCGGCGCGGTCACCAAGTCCGGTATCATAGTCGGCATGGGCGAGACCGTGGCAGAAGTGGTTGAGACGATGCAGGACTTGCGGGAAGTGGACTGCGACCTGTTGACCATCGGCCAATATCTGCGGCCCTCCGCCAGGCACATTGCCATTGACCGTTTCTATCATCCCTCGGAGTTCGCCGAGTTGGGGCGCATTGGGCGGGAAATGGGTTTCAAGCACGTAGCCTCCGGCCCGTTGGTACGCAGTTCCTACCATGCCGACGAGCAGCACGATGCGGCGGTGCTGCCCCTGGCAACCTGACGGTGGGGCGGTTAGCGCCAACTCCGCTTCCAGGCGGATATGGCACATTTAGCCTCGCAATCCTCTTTACCACCAATTACTCTCGATTGATCCTTTACTGAAATGGTCGCCTACGCCGATTTAATTCTCACCAATGCCCGCGTAATCACCTTTGACCCGGCTCTACCCTGCGCCGAGGCGGTAGCGGTTTCAGGGGAGAAAATCCTTGCCGTCGGCAGCGAGCAGGACATCGCCAACCTTCGCAAACCGCATACCCAAATCATAGGCTGCCGGGGACTGTCCCTGATTCCCGGGTTGATTGACGCCCACTGCCACCTGCTGGCTGCGGCATCGTCCCTGACTGGTGTGGATTGCAGTCCATCTTCAGTTAATTCCATCACTGACCTGAAATCAGCCATTGCCCAGCGCGCCGGGGAGATTCTGCCGGGCCGGTGGATTCGCGGCTTTGGCCTGGATCCGGCGGGGCTGGCCGAAAGACGTTACCCCACTCGCCAAGACCTTGATTCTGCTGCCCCGCAGCATCCGGTACGACTCGACCACGGCAGCGGCCATGCTGCGGTGCTGAACAGCCGGGGTTTGCAACTGGCGGGAATTGATGCCACTACTCCCGACCCACCGGAAGGAATCATTCATCGGGATGAGGAATCGGGAGAGCCGGACGGTCTGCTGCTGGAGCTGTCCGGCTTCTTGCGGGCCAGGCTGGGCAATACCCGTACGGCTGAAGAGTTTGAGGATGGTATCGCCCGGCTGAACCGGAAATTGCTCAGCTACGGCATCACGTCGGTGCACGACGCCGGACCGAACAACAGGCCGTCGCATTGGGAAACCTTCCGGTCACTGACCGAATCGGGCCGGCTTACTTCCCGCGTTATGCTGATGGCCGGGGTGTCGCATTTGGCAGAGTTCGCCACCGCCGGCTTGGGTTGGGGAGCAGGCGACAACCGGCTGCGGCTGGGCCACGCCAAGATTATGCTCACCTTGACCACCGGCGCGCTGCATCCTGGCCCGGCTGAGCTGAAAGAGTTGGTTGCTTTGACCCATCAGTCCGGGTTTCCGGTCGCCATCCACGCCGTTGAAGAAGATGCGGTCACCGCTGCCGTCAACCTGGAGGGAATGAACCATCGCCTTGCTACTGTTCCGGTGGAGAGCTTACCCGTTGGCGAGTGGCAGCCCCGGCCCCGTAACCGTATTGAACACTGCGCCGAGTGTCCGCCGGATTTAGTGACTCAGTTGGCGCGTTCCGGCGCAGTCGTGGTTACCCAGCCCGGGTTTATTTACTGGCGGGGTGACGGTTACCTGGAGCGAGTCGAGGCTGGGTTGTTGCCCTACCTTTACCCTACTGCTGCCCTGGCCCGCGCCGGCATTCCTTTGGCCTTCGGCTCCGATTCTCCGGTGATTGACCCCAACCCCTGGCCGGCCATTTACAGCGCCGTCACCCGGCGCACATCCTCCGGCAAATCCCTGCCTGGTGAGCGGGGCGGGATTGAGAAACTTAAACCAAACGGCCCGGCCCGGCCCGTTTTGGACGCTTTGCGAGCCTACACCCGGGGCGGAGCAATAGCCGAGGGCGCCGAGGCGCGCAAGGGCGCCATCCGGCCGGGAATGCTGGCCGACCTGGTACTGGTAGACAGCGACCTGGCTGGGACTGATACCGAAAGAGTGAGGGATACTAAAGCACGGCTAACTGTGGTGGGCGGCCAGGTGGTTTGGGATGGCGGAATCGGGGAGTGAGTGCCGGGGAGAGTGAAGCAAGGGCCTTAACTGCTGCGCTCCCGAACGTAATCGGCCAGGCTTTCCAGAGAGTCGCGGCTGGGGCATTTCGGGAGGGTTTCCAGCGTTTCAATGGCCTTGTCGCAGTATTCGCGGATCACGGCAAAACAGTCGGCAATAATTGTTGAGTTGTTTATCATATCCAGGGTTTGCTGTAGCTTACCGTCCATTGCCGGGTTCTGGAACAAGGCCGGAATGGGGTTGTCCTCGGGATAGCGCTCCATCAGGAGGATAGTGGGCATGGTCAATACCCCTTGGAGCAGGTCATTTCCCACCGGCTTGCCCAATTCGGCCTCGGTTCCCTGAATGTCCAGCAGGTCGTCAACTATCTGGAAGGCCATCCCGATGTGGTGCCCGTAGTCTCGCAGCGCCTGGACTTTATCCTCTGCGGCCCCGCTCAAGACGGCGCCGGTCTCTGCGGCGGTGCAGAACAGGGAGGCGGTCTTGCGAAAGATGCGGTCGTAATACCGGTCCATCTCTTGGCGAGGGTTGAAGGTATTGAAATACTCGATAATCTCCCCGCTGGCCAGTTCCATAATGGTCTGGGCAAACCGACGTACCACCCGCAAATTACCCGTATCGCAAACCAGGGTCGCCGAAGTAGCAAAGAGGTAGTCGCCAAGTAACACCGCCACCTCCTTGCCCCAGCGTCCGCTTACCGAGGCCCTACCCCGCCGCAGGTCGGCGTCGTCCACCGTGTCATCGTGAATCAGGGTAGCCAGGTGGAGCAGTTCCACGCCCGTAGCCATTTTAATTGGGTTGTCCGAGTCCAGTGGAAAGAAATTGGAAGCCAGGAGGGTCAACGCCGGGCGCACCCGTTTGCCGCCGTGAGAAAGAATATGGTCCAGCAACGGCGCCAGTTCGGGGATGGTGGTATTGGACAGGTCGCGCAACTTGTCCTCTACCAATGCCAATTGTTGCTGGATCGGGGTGTAGATGGTGACCGCCCGCTGGTCTAATCCCTGTGTCAAAACAGCCTCTAGCCCGCCGGTTCGCCAAGCCGCCGGCTTTCCGCCGCAACGACCAGGGGGTCCAGCTTGGTATAAAGGGGCGCCGGCTGCCGCAGGGGATTGCCGCCCTGAACTGCGTTGACCAGAGGCTTAAACTGCCACGGCTCTTCGGTTATATCCCCGTCAAACCCCAGAAAGCCGTGAACCTTTTGCGAACTGAAGGGCAGGAAGGGAGCCAGAATAACTTTAAGGCAGTTAATGACCTTGATGGCGACGCAGAGGGAGGTGGCGGCCTCTTGCCGGTCGGTCTTGATGGTGCGCCAGGGGGCTTTCGTGTCCAGGTAGCGGTTGGTTTCCTGGGCCAGCGCAAAGGCCTGGCCGATAGCCGTCTTGAACCGGGTTTGGTGCAGGCTGTCGCTCACCGTGTCCAGGGCGGAGCGGGCCGCTTCCAGCATTTGTTCGTCTATCTCGTCCAGGGTTCCCGCCTCCGGCACCTTCCCGTCAAAGTTGCGGTAGGTGAAGGACAGCACCCGGTTGACCAGGTTGCCGTAGGTGGCTACCAGTTCCTCGTTGTTGCGCCGGACAAACTCGGCCCAGGAAAAATCGGCGTCCCCGCTCTCCGGCATATTTATGGACAGCAGGTAGCGCAGCGGGTCGGGGTCGTACCGGTCCAGGTAATCGGGTATCCACACCGCCCAGTTCTGGCTGGTGGAGAACTTGCGGTTCTCCAGGCTGAGAAACTCATTGGCCGGCACGTCATAGGGCAGGTTCAGCCCGTTGCCGTAGCCCATAAGCATCGCCGGCCAGATGATGCTGTGGAAGGGAATGTTATCCTTGCCGATGAAGTAGTAGCTCCGGGTCGCCGGGTCTTTCCAGAAATCCTCCCACTTGTCGGCTTGCCCGCTATTGGCGGCCCACTCGACTGCCGCCGACAGGTAGCCGATAACCGCCTCAAACCAGACGTAGATGCGCTTGCCCTCGTAGCCCTCCAGGGGAATGGGAATGCCCCAGGTAAGGTCGCGGGTAATCGCCCGGTCTTTCAGGCCGCCCTCAAGGAAACTGCGGGTCTGGTTGGAGACGTTGGCCCGCCAGTGGGGCTGCTGCCGGACCCACTCCAGCAGCGGCTCTTGGAAGGCGGATAGCTTGAGGAAGAAATGCTCCGACTCCCGGAACTCCGGGCTTCCGCCGCACAGGATACATTGGGCCTGAAGCAGGTCCTGCGGGTCCAGCGTCCGGCCACACTGGTCGCACTGGTCGCCCCGCGCCCGCTCGTAACTGCAATGGGGGCACACTCCCTCCACGTAACGGTCGGGTAGGAACCGCTGGCAGCCGGGACAAAAGGCCAGCAGCATATCATCGGTGTAAATTAGGCCTTGGTCCAGCAGAGAGCGGAAAATATCGTGGACCACCCGCTCGTGATTTTCCGTATTGGTATGGGTGAACAGGTCGAAGGTGACACCCAGCCGTTCCCAAGTTTCCAGAAACTCGGCGTGATACCGCTCCACCACCTCCGCCGGGGTAATGCCTTCCTGGTCGGCGCGGATGGTGATAGGAGTGCCGTGGGTGTCGCTGCCGGACACCATCAAGACTTCATTGCCCCGCATCCGGTGATAACGGGCAAAGATGTCGGCGGCCAGGTAGCAGCCGGCTAAATGTCCCAAGTGGAGCGGCCCGTTGGCATAGGGCCAGGCAACACCGATGAAAATTCTTTCTGTCAAAGGTAAGTCCTTAAAAGAAATAGGCCTGGCAACTCAATTCGGGGATTACGATCCTCGTCGGGAGCAGTTAGTTGCCATGTACCAACTAGAATAGCATAAATTGGGCGCATAGTAATATAGTGATGGGAATAAGCAGCAGGGCAATCGCGCTTTAACCAGCAGTGGCCTGGCCAACGGTCATTCTGCGCTCTAGGTCATTCTGAGCGGAGCGAAGAATCCAGAATCTTTCGGAGCAAGGGTTGTCCGGTATCCGGAAAGGGTCCACCCGGAAGGATTTTAGATTCTTCCTCCGCTCCGCTACGTCAGAATGACATCATGGGAAATTATAACGCGATTGACCTGGGGGATAAGCAGGTCAATCGCATTTGGATTGCAGGTTAACCGTCGTTCCTGCGAAGGCAGGAACCCAAAGCCTTGAGAACAGAGGTTCCTGCCTCCGCAGGAACGACGGTCTAAACTCAATACGCCTTCCTAACCCCGAACGGTTACATTAGTGCGTGGACGCTTGACGTCAAGCGTCCACCAGTTTATACTGAGTGCTGGATGATTCTAAACTACGCTGACCGGGACACTGAACGGTTCGCCGGCGGTGAATTCGTAGCGCGGTTCCAGGGGTTTGACGAGCAAGCGGCCAAACGGCTTTCCATTCTGAATGCGGCGCCTTCACTGGACACCCTGCGAGCGTTGCCCAGTAACCGCCTGGAGGCTCTGGCCGGGTGGCGGGCCGGGCAGTATTGCATTCGGACAAACCGGCAATGGCGCGTGTGTTTCACCTGGCCGGGAGGGTATCCCGGGCCAACCGATGTAGAAATTGTGGACTACCATTAAATCAGGAGTGGGCATCATGTTCAAAAGAGTCGTTCATCCCGGCTCAATCCTTAAAGAGGAACTGGCCGAGTTGGGCGTGTCTGCCACGGAGTTCGCGCGTCAAATTGAGGTGCCGCCGAACCGGGTCGGCCAGATAATTGCCGGCAAGCGTTCGGTAACCGGCGACACTGCCCTGCGTTTCGGCCACTGGTTCGGTGTGGAACCCCAGTTCTGGCTGAACCTCCAGAGCCAGTTTGACCTGTCCACTGCCGAGAGCAAAGTGGGCGCCTTGGTGCGGGAGCTGCCGACGGCCTACCGGACAGGCGGTCCGGGTTCCTCATCGTAAATCGAAAATGCCTTGTTCCATCCTCTGCCCCTGACGCCACTAGTACCGTTTCCAGAAAGTCTTACAATCATAAGGGAGATCAGGTAGGCTTGAGTAAAATGCTTTAGTGAGGCCGTACCTGACATGCCTGTCTCCAAATACAAAGTCGAACTGACCCAATCCGAACGCTCCGCGCTGATTGAAACATCCGGCCGTGGCAAGCCGTTGGCCCGCACGGTAAAGCGGGGCCTTGCGCTGTTGAAAGCTGACGCAGGAGTCGCAGACCGCGAGGTAGCGGCGGCGGTTTCGCTCAGCGCCGCCACCGTTGCCAGAGTGCGCAGACGGTTCGTCGAGGCTGGGTTGGAAGCCGCAATCAACGACCGGCCACGGCCGGGCCGGGGGCGCAAGCTGAACGGCAGACAGGAAGCGCACCCCGTATCCAGTACGGGGCAGGCTCTGGTCGCCATCACCTGCAGCAATGCGCCCGAAGGACACGCACACTGGACGCTCCAGCTACTTGCTGCCCAGGTGGTGGCAATGGAGTTTGCTGGGAGCATCTCCCTGGAGACGGTGCGTCAGATACTCAAAAAAACGAACTCAAACCCTGAAAGAAGAAAGAGTGGTGCATCCCCAAGCTGAGCGGGGAGTTCGTGGCGCGGATGGAGGACGTGCTGGACCTCGTATCCAGTACGGGGCAGGCTCTGTACCACGAAGCCTACGACCCAGAGCGTCCCGTGGTGTGTTTCGACGAGACCTCCAAGCAGCTGGTCGAGGAGGTGAGGCCACCCATCAAGGCCAAGCCCGGACGGGTGGAACGCTATGACACGGAGTACCAGCGAAACGGGACCCGGAACCGGTTCCTGTTCTGTGAACCGAAGGGTGGGTGGAGGTATGTCGAAGTGACCGGGCGTCGCACTGCGGTGGACTTCGCTTATCAAATGAAGTGGCTGGTGGACCGCGCATACCCTGACGCCGAAGTGATCCGGCTGGTGTTGGACAATCTCAATACCCACAAGTTGGGCTCGCTCTACGAAGCGTTTGAGCCATCCGAAGCCCGGCGCATCGCCAAACGCCTGGAGCTTCACCACACACCCAATCACGGAAGCTGGTTGAACCTGGCCGAGATCGAGTTGAGCGTCTTCAGCAGACAGTGTCTGAACCGCCGGGTCGGCGGTGAAGTGTTGCTGTGGCAGGAGGTCGCCGCGCTCGAACGCGAGCGCAACGATGCTGGCGCCGTCATCGACTGGCGGTTCTCCACTCAGGACGCCCGCAGTAAACTCCTACATATCTATCCATCAGGATTAAATTGAAACGGTACTAGTAGCGGTGTTTGCGCCGCTGATAACTCCCCACGACCCGGAGCTTTCAGTAAAGCCAATCAAGATTTTCGCTCCGGCGGTTTACGTCGGCGGCAGTTGGGACACTCCTCTGGGCACTGACTTTCAAGGCAGGGACATATTGAGCCGCTTGATCTTCGGGGCCAGGACATCGCTGATTATCGGGCTGCTCGGTACGGTTTTTGCCGGAGTGGTCGGCGTATCTTTAGGGATTATATCGGGATACCTGGGTGGATTCTGGGACCTGGTGATAATGCGGGTCACCGATGCGAAATTGGCCCTGCCGTCCCTGGTATTCGGCATTTTCCTGGCCGCCGTGCTCAGTCCCGGCCTTTGGACCATCATCCTGATTCTGATGTTGGTGTTTTGGACCAGATATGCGCGGGTAATCCGCGGCGAGGTCCTGAGCCTGCGCGAGCGAGACTTCGTGAAGTTGGCCGAAGTAACCGGCGCCAGCAAAATCCGGGTTATGCTACGGCATATCCTGCCCAATATCATGAATACGGCCATGGTCCTGTTCAGCCTCACCGTCGGGGTGGCAATTATTCTGGAAGCCTCGCTCAGCTTCCTGGGCGTGGGCGTCCCACCTCCAACTCCCACCTGGGGAAATATGCTGGCAGAAGCCCGCCCGACCCTCATTTCAGAGCGTTGGACGCTCACGGTAGCTCCTGGAGTTTGCATCATGCTGTTGGTGCTGGCGGCCAACCTGCTGGGCGACTGGATGCGGGTGCGTCTTGACCCCCAGTTGCGGAACCGGTAGTTAGTTAAGGAACCGGAGAAGATGGCAACTACAACCAAAACGCTGTTGCGGGTTAATGACCTTTACGCCCAGTTCACCGGCTTCGGGGGCACCCGGGTAGTGAAGGCAGTGGACGGAATCAACTTCACCTTGGAACAGGGAGAAACCCTGGGCCTGGTGGGAGAGTCCGGCTGTGGCAAGACCACGACCTGCCACGCCATCTTCCGGCTGCTGCCCGGAGCGGGCAAGATTGTCAGCGGCTCCATCGAGTTTGACGGCAAGGACCTGATGGAGGTCAGCGAAGAGGAAATGCGGAATATCCGCGGGCGCGACATGGGTATGATTCTGCAAGACCCGATGGCCTCTCTGGACCCGCTGTTCACCATCATGGACCAGGTCGGCGAGCCGGCATACCACCACCGGGGTATGCGCCGCAGCGCTCTCCGGGAGCGGGTCGTTGGGTTGCTGCGTTCCGTCCGCATTCCTTCCCCCGAAATCAGGATGCGAGAGTTTCCCCACCAGATGAGCGGCGGTATGCGGCAGCGCATAGTGGGAGCGATATCCCTGGCCGGCGGCCCCAAGCTCATTGTGGCCGACGAACCGACTACCAACCTGGATGTTACCATTCAGTTGCAGTATTTGAACCTGCTGCGAGACCTCCAGCGGGAAACTGGCGTCTCCCTGATTTTCGTGACCCATAATCTGGGTATCGTAGCCAAGATGTGCGACAAGGTTGCCGTGATGTACGCCGGGAAGATTGTCGAGCAGGGAGACGTGCGGGAAATATACAACAACCCCAAGCATCCCTATACCCAGGCCCTGATCAAGTCTATTCCCAGGTTGGGGAATAAGGACCCGCTGTACGTAATTCTGGGTCAGCCGCCCAATTTGGCCGACCTGCCAACCGGCTGCGCTTTCCACCCCAGATGCCCCTACGCCACCGACCAGTGCATCAATGAAGAACCTCCCTACGTTTCGTTTATGAATGGACAACAGTCAAAATGTTGGCTATCTGTTGAGGAAACAAAGAATGCCTGAAGCGCTATTGGAGGCTCGCAACCTGACCAAGTACTTTCCGGTAAGCACCGGAGGAGTATTTGGACGGGTTAGAGGCTACGTTAAAGCGGTTGACGGGGTCAGTTTCAGCGTTTACTCCGGGGAGACCCTGGGTGTGGTGGGCGAGTCCGGCTGTGGTAAAACCACGACTTCCAAACTGGTGCTAACCCAGGAAGCGCCCACATCGGGGTCGCTAATCTTCAAGGGACAAGACGTGTCCAAACTCAAAGGCAAGGGCCTGAAAGAGTATCGACAATCGGTCCAGGTGGTATTCCAGGACCCCTTCAGTTCCCTGAGTCCGCGTATGCGGGTTGGAGACATTATAGCCGAGCCGCTGGAAGTCCATAGTCTCATGTCTCAACAAGGTATTAAACACCGAGTTAACGAAGTGCTGGAATTGGTTGGTTTGCAGGCAGAGGTGGCTCGGCTCTTTCCCCATGAGTTCAGCGGTGGACAGCGCCAGCGGGTCGCCATTGCTCGCGCTCTAGCCACCAATGCGGAGTTAATTGTCCTGGATGAGCCGGTTTCAGCCCTGGATGTGTCTATCAGAGCCCATATTCTCACCCTGCTGGAGGAACTGCAACGGGAATTGGGCGTAAGTTACGTCTTCATCGGCCACGACCTGGCCGCCGTTGCCCACATCAGTCACCGCATCGCAGTTATGTACCTGGGCAAGATTGTCGAAACCGCGGAAAGTCTGGAGTTGAGCAACAATCCCCTGCACCCCTATACCCAGGCTCTATTTGCTGCGGCATTGCCTTCACATCCTGATGAGGAACGGGAAGAGCTGGTAATTTCCGGCGAGGTGCCCAGCGCTCTCAATCCCCCTTCCGGGTGTCATTTCCATACCAGGTGCCCCTACGCCATGGACCGATGCTCCGCGGAGGAGCCGGAGTTGATGGAAGTCGCCCCAAGGCATACAGTGGCCTGTTTCCTCCACGAATTATCCGGTAGGCCGGGTTAGGTTCCGCCGGTTTAAGGCTCAGATCACCGCAGGAATCCGTCTAACCCCCACAGCAGAGAGTGGCTAGAGGCGAGAGGAGCATCACCCGCGCGATTTGGCGCAGGCCCCCTTCCCCCGCGTTTTCCTCGACCGTTTTATAGTGCTGTTCCACTGCCCGGACATCCCAGGGCAATCGCGTCTTAACCCGTCATTCCGGCGAAAGCCGGAATCCAGCACAGCATCCAGCCGGTGACCAGGTTGTTACCTCAGGATTTCCTGGATTCCGGCCTCCGCCGGAATGACGGTGGAGCGTTGGTATGACGCTACTACAAGTACCCAAATTAAGCGCGATTGCCCTGCCTGACATCCGTGTACTTGTACCCGAAGCCCGGTTCAGGTGTAAACTAACCTATCCGATTCGACGGTTCTGAGGAGCTTTGGAGCGGAACCCCACACGCCAACCCGACAATTACAAGTGACAAGGAGAAATACGATGGTGACTCGGACTCCCATAATTGACTCACAAGTACATTCTTACGAGCGAGACCGTCCCGAGCGTCCCTGGATCGGATTCTTGCAGGGACCTGATGAGGTCACTGGCGACGATATGGTGGCTGCAATGGACGCGGTCGGCGTCGATGGGGCATTGTTAATCTCCCCATTCTCAATGTATCGCTACGACGCCAGCTATGCCCTCGAGGTCTATGCGAAACATCCGGGCCGGTTCGGTCTAATCAAGCCATTTGATCCACAATCGGAAACGGTTGCTGATGAGATAGCCGAGTGGACCGGGACGCCGGGTGTGGTGGGAGTCCGCCTGATGCTGGCGGCTCAGCCATTCGAAGCGGACGACCCAGGTCTCAATCGCATCCTCGCTGCCGGCGCTCAGGCTGGCGTTCCGGTGAATGTTATGTGTTCGACCAAGCTGCCTCTCCTGCGCGAGCTGGCGCGCCGCAATCCGGACACCCAGATGGTAGTTGACCATGTGGGTCTGGTCCAGCCTCCTGAGCCACCGGCGCCGGCGGAACCCTTTGCCGATCTGGCCAACGTTCTTTCGCTGGCAGAATGTGACAACGTAGCCATCAAGATTTCCGGGGCCTGTACCCTGTCCCACCAGCCGTTTCCGTACCCGGACATCTGGGGCCCTCTGGCCAGGGTATTCGACGCCTTCGGCTTTGAGCGATGTATGTGGGGGACCGACTGGACCCGGGCGGTGAAGTTGTTGACCTACGAGCAGGGCGTTGAGGCATTCCGGGTTACCGACCAACTCTCGGACTCGGAGCGTTCGGCGCTCATGGGCGGAACGCTCATGAAGATTTACAATTGGTCGCCTGAGCTGGGCGAGTAGATTGGCGGCGGGGCGGAGGCGCCGTTGGCGCTTATGGGTCAGTCCTGATCCTAGCAGTGTCAGAGTTACCGCCTCTCCCCAAGCCAATCGCCCTGATGTTGATGTTGATATAGCCGGGATGCAGGGGCGGGTTTCAAACCCGCCCGGTTCTCAGCTTTGACCATTTCTGCCCTACAGAACTACTCCCGGCATAACCGTAGCTAATGAACGGTGATACCGGGGCGGATTACAAGACCTGTTCCAACTAATTAACCTGCACCCCCTCTCTAATGTCATAGGAGTTACGCACTTGGAAATGAAATTATCCTTGGGCGTGAGCTAACTCAGCTACAAAATTGCTCCCAACTGCGTAACTCCTATGACCGTTGGAGGGGTTATGGTGATTGAAGCGCGATTACCCACAGGGCAATCGCGTTATAATTTCCCATGATGTCATTCTGACGTAGCGGAGCGGAGGAAGAATCTAAAATCCTTCAGGGTGGACCTTTTCCGGATACCGGACAACCCTTGCTGCGAAAGATTCTGGATTCTTCGCTCCGCTCAGAATGACCTAGAGCGGAGAATGACCGTTGGCCAGGCCACTGTTGATTGAAGCGCGATTACCCGGTCCCGGTTTGACCAACAATGTAACCCTGAATATAATTGCGGCACCAATGCACTTGAAAGTACCCGCGCACTGAACAACTGAAGCAAAAGCCTCCGAGGGGATAGGACGGAATGAAAGATGTTCTGCCTGGTTTGAAAGAATGGCAGGCCCATGGGGAAGAGATTGCTTTGGCTACGGTGCTCCGGGTCGAACGCTCGGCGCCAAGACCGGCCGGGGCGCGTTTGGGCGTAACCCGCAGTGGCCGGATGGTTGGTTCGGTAAGCGGCGGTTGTGTGGAGTCTGACGTTGTTGAACGGGCTATACAGACGCTGGATAGCGGAAAACCGGCGGTAGTCAACTACGGCATCACCGACGAGCTGGGCTTTCAGGTTGGGCTAAGCTGCGGCGGCTCAATTGACGTTCTGATTGAGCCTTTCCAGCCCGATAGCGAGTGGGTGGCCTTGGCTCAAGCGGTAGAGGCGCAGCAACCGGCGGTCTATGCCATTGGCCTGGCCCCGGAGTCCCTGCTGGGACGTAAGCTGACCATGCTGCCGGCCGGCGAGTCGGTTGGAACTATTGCCCCCGAACTAGACGGCTTGTTGGCCGATGCCGGCGACCTGCTGCTGCAAACCGGCGGCGCGAAACTGGTAACCCTGCCCTGGGAAGGGTCGGAAAATCCGGAAAATACCGAAGCCCAGGTGTTCCTGGAAGCCTTTACGCCTCCGCCCAGCATGGTTATTGTCGGGGCCACTCACACCGCCATATCCCTCAGCCGCCTGGCTGAAGAGGTCGGATTCCAGGTAACTGTAGTAGATGCGCGCAGCGTCCTGGCTACTGAGGAGCGTTTCCCGTCCGTCCACCAACTAATCCGGTCCTGGCCGGACGAGGCGTTGGCCCAAGTGTCTTTGGGGAGTCATTCTTACGTGGTAGTCCTGACCCACGACCCCAAGTTTGACATCCCGGCTTTAAGCTGCGCCCTTCGCTCCGACGCCAGGTATATCGGCGTACAAGGCAGCAGAGTTACCCACGAGGCCAGAAAGGTGAAACTGCTGGATGAGGGTTTTACCGAGGCGGACCTGAAGCGAATAAGGGCGCCCGTTGGGCTGGATATTGGCTCTCGGACTCCTGCTGAATTGGCAGTGGCTATCCTGGCCGAGATGTTAGCCGTTAGGTATGGGCGGGCTTAAAGCGATCAACCCGTATTTTAGCCGGTCGTTTGGCTGGCGTACCGTTCCGGTTCCTTCTCGAACTCCGCCAAGCAACCCAGGCAGCAGAAATAGTAAGTCTCATCCTGGTAAATCGTGAGGTACCTGCTGTCGGCAGTGTTGACCATCATTTTGCAGATAGGGTCCAGCGCGGTTGCCGCCCCGGTTTCCAATACGGTCTCGGCTACCGCCTCCAACGCGATCCCGCCGCCCGCCGCTCGCATCTTCTGCACAACCTCAGTTAGTATGCTCAAGGCGATTTCTTCCGGCGTCTCCGCACCTACGTCCAACCCGGCCGGGTACTTGACCTTTTGCAGGGCTTCCGGTGGCACACCCTTTCCTTGCAGATAGTCCATTACCGCCCGTCCTCTCCGGGGGCTGGCGACCAGGCCAATGTAGCCGGCGGGACTGCTTACCACCGCCTCCAGGGCTTCCTCATCGTAGTGGCCCATGGTAGCGACCACTACGTGGCTCCTTGGCCCGATGCTGCCCTCGACAGCAGCCAAGTCCTGCACCAAGGAGTCGGCATCGGGGAATAACTCTTTGCTGGCCGCCGGGTCGCAGGCGGAAACGCGGAAGCCAAGGCCGGTGCCTTGGGAGACCAGGCTGCGGGCCATTGGGGAGTTGCCGATTACCAGTAGTTGGGGTTTGGGCAGGAAGGGTTCCAGGTAGATAGCCAGGGTGCCTTCGCTCTGGCAGGTCATAGGTATGGGGACAATCCCCTCCAGCCCCAACTCAATCTCTTCCGGGTGGGGCGACAGGAGCATTACCTGCGCCTGACCTTCCTTCAGGACTTTCAGCGACTCCTGAATCACCAGGGGTTGGGCGCAACTACCGCCCACCCAGCCGTGAAAGCTGCCATCGGCCTGAACGATGGCCTTGGCGCCCGGCTTGGCCGAGGTGGGCGGGCGGCAAGCCACCACAGTAGCCAGGACAAAGGGCTTGTCCTGGCTTTTTAATTCTACGACTTGTTCCAGCAGGTCATCGAACATTGGCTGCTTTACTCATCCACTCCGGCATCCCGCAGCGCCTTCCAGACCTTGGCCGAGGTTATCGGAATGTCAATGTTGCGGACGCCCAGGTGCCAGAGGGCATCTACTACGGCGTTGGCGATGGCGGCGGGCGCGCCCACCGTGGCCGACTCGCCGATTCCCTTGGCGCCGAGGGGGTGGTGGGGCGAGGGCGTGACCGTCCGGTCGGTCTCCCAAACCGGAGTCTCTACGGCGGTGGGCAGCAGATAGTCCATAAAGGTGCCGGTAAGGTTGTTTCCGTTCTCGTCGTAAATCATCTCTTCCAGCAGGGCGGGAGCGAGGCCCATCGTCAACCCGCCATGCACCTGCCCCTCGACAATCATCGGGTTAATGACGTTGCCACAGTCATCAACCGCAACGAAGCGGCGTATCTTGACTTCGCCGGTGCCCTTGTCAATGTCCACGACACAGATGTAACTGCCGAAGGGATAGGTCAGGTTGGGCGGGTCGTAGGATGAGTGAGCCTCCAGTCCCGCTTCCATGCCGGCCGGGTGGTCGGTATAGGCGGCGAAGGCGATTTCCTGGATGGTCTTGGCGCGGTCCGGCGCGCCCCGCACGGAAAACTTGCCCGGTTCCCAATCCAGGTCCTCTTCGCTGACATCCAGCAGGTAGCTGGCAATCGCTCTGGCCTTGTCCAGAATCTTGCGGGAGGCTACGGCTGCCGCTGCCCCAGCGGTAGCGGTGCTGCGGCTGGCGTAGGTTCCCAGCCCATAGGGAGCCGTGTCCGTATCCCCCTCTTCCACCTGAATGTCACTGACCGGTATGCCCAACTCTTCCGCGATGATTTGCGCGTAAGTGGTCTCGTGCCCCTGTCCCTGGGACTTGGTGCCGAACCGGGCTATAGCCTTGCCAGTGGGGTGTATCCGAATGTCGGCGCTGTCGAACATCTTGATGCCCAGGATGTCGAAGTGGCGAGAGGGGCCGGCCCCGACAATCTCGGTGAAGCTGGATATGCCAATGCCCATTAGATCGCCCTGCGCCCGCTTCTCCGCCTGCTCCTGGCGCAGGTCATGGTAGCCGATCATGTCCATGGCCCTTTGCAGCGCCCCCTGATAGTCGCCGCTGTCGTATTCCCAGCCAAAGACGGAGCGGTAAGGGAAGGCTTCCGGTTTGATGAAGTTCTTTATCCGAAACTCGGCCGGGTCTATGTTCAGTTGGTGGGCCACGATGTCGGCCATCCGCTCCACGGCGTACACCGCCTCGGTAACCCGGAAGGAGCAGCGGTAGGCGATTCCGCCGGGCGGCTTGTTGGTGTAAACCCCGTCCACTTCAACGAAGGCATCCTTGAAGTCGTAAGAGCCGGTGCAGATGTGGAACAACCCGGCGGGGAACTGGGAGGGGTTGCAGGCCGCGTCGGTGTAGCCGTGGTCGGCAATGGTCTTGATGCGCAGGGCCTCCATCGTCCCGTCCTGGCTGACGGCAACATCTGCCGCGATATGGTAGTCCCGGGCAAAGGAGTCGGCCATCAGGTTTTCCATCCGGTCTTCGACCCACTTGACCGGATGGCCGGTCAGGAAGGAAGCGGCAATAGCCAGGACGTAGCCGGGATAAACTGGCACCTTGCCCCCAAAGCCGCCGCCGATGTCCGGGGATATTACCCTTATCTTATGTTCTGCCATCCCCAAGTGGCCGGCCACCAGCGCGATGACTGTTCTGATGGCGTGCGGAGCCTGGGTAGTCATCCACACGGTTAGCTTTTCCTGCACCGAGTCCCATTGGGCTACGCAGCCGCAAGTCTCAATGGAGGAGACGTGGATGCGGGGGATGTAGATATTTTCACTGACCGTTACTTCGCTCCGGCTGAAGGCCCGGTCGGTACTGTCCCGGTCGCCCGCTTCCCAGTGCCAAATGTGGTTGCTCGGTACTTCTTTGTCCTCCCGCACAATCGGAGAGTCGGCTTCCAGGGCACGGAAGGGGTTGACCACCGGCTCCAGCGGTTCGTACTCCACCTCCACCGCGGCAACCCCATCGGCGGCGATGTACCGGTCGGTAGCCAAAACCGCGGCTACCTCCTGCCCGTCGAACTTGACCGTATCTACCGGCAGCACCATCTGGAGGTCGCTCATCAAGGTGGGCATCCAGGCCAGGTTATACTGCTCCAGGTCTTTGCCGGTAATGACGGCCAGAACGCCGGGGATAGCCAACGCTTTTTCGGAGTTGATGCTCGTAATGCGGGCGTGGGCCAGTGGACTGCGCACGATGTCAAGGTGGAGCATTCCCGGCAGCTTGACATCATCTACATAGTTGCCCTTGCCCTGGAGGAAACGGGGGTCCTCCTTGCGTTGAACGGAATGGCCCATGCCCCCGATTTCCGGTGGTGTTCGCATAGTCATTTATGCACCTCGCTCTCGCAGCTTGGCAGCGGCGGACTGATATGCCTTGATGATGTTCACGTACCCGGTACAACGACAGAGGTTGCCGGAGATGGCCTGACGAATCTCGGCTTCGGAGGGGTCGGGGTTATTCTCCAGAAAAGCGACGCCGGTCAGCATCATCCCCGGAGTGCAGAACCCGCATTGCAGGCCGTGCTCCTCGGTAAAAGCCTCTTGTATCGGATGGAGGGCGCCGCCGGTAGCCAGACCTTCAACCGTCTTTATATCCCGTCCGTTGGCCTGAACGGCAAAAATGGTGCAGGACTTTACCGGCCTCCCGTCCAAAAGGACGGTGCAGGCGCCGCAATGGGTGGTATCGCAGCCGATGTGAGTCCCGGTAAGGTTCAGGGTTTCCCGTATGAAATGCACCAGCAGGAGCCGGGGTTCTACTGCGGCCTCCTGCTCGGCGCCGTTCAAGGTTACCTTGACCTGAACCGTGGTTGGCTGACTTGCTTCGGTAGTCATTTCTTTATCTCCTGGCGGGGATGCCCCCGACCCTAACCGGCTCGCTCCAAGGCCAGGCGGATTGCCCGTCCGGTCAATACTCTTACCATATCCCGCTTATAGTCCACCGAGCCGCGCAGGTCTGCCGTGGGCTGGGCTTCATCCGCGGCCAGCCGGGACGCCGCGCGGATGGTATTGTTGTCCAGCCGTTGGCCGGCCAGGAAGGTCTCGGCCCTGGCGGCCTTAACCGGGGTTGGGCCAGCGTTGGTCAGGCCGATGCCGGCTTGCTGGCAGACGCCGCCGTTCATAGTGAGGACGACGGCCACCCCGGCGGTGGCGTAATCACCTACCTTGCGCTCCAGCTTGAGGTAGGCGCCGCCGCTGCCGGCCCGGGGCGTGGGAATCCGTATCTCGGTAAGGATTTCCCCTTGAGCCAGGGCGGTAGTCAGTGGCCCCTCAAAAAAGTCGGCCACCGGAATTACCCGCTCCCCGCCGGAGCCTCTGGCAACCACGCTGGCGCCCAGGGCTACCATAGTAGCCGGATGATCGTTGGCCGGGTCGCCGTGGGCCAGGTTGCCGCCGACAGTAGCCATATTACGCACCAGCGGGTCGGCGATGACTGAAGTTGTGTCGTGGAGAATGGGATAGGCGGTGCGGACCATTTCCGACGCGTCCAGGTCCGACTCTCTCGTAAGACTGCCGATGTGCAGCGCGCCGTCGGCCTCGCGAATGTCGGCCAAACCGGGGATTCGGTTGATGTCAACGATGTGGGAAGGGGCGGCTAACTGCAACTTCATCAGAGGAATCAGGCTTTGGCCTCCGGCCAACACCCGGGCCTCCGGGCCATATTCGTTGAGCAGGGAAAAGGCTTCGTCCAGGGTTGCCGGGGCGTGGTAGTGGAATCGTGGGGGTATCATAGGTCCCTCCTTTCCAAAGTCAAGGTGGACCCGGTGAATGTAACCTTGGCAGTAACTAAAGTCAATACCCTTTATGCGGATAAACGGGACGATTGCATTAGACCGAAGAACGAAAACCCGTCGTTCCTGCGCAGGCAGGAACCGCTGCCCCTGACGCCACTGGATTCCGGCTTTCGCAGGAATGACGGGTAGGGCACAGGAACGACGGGTTCCCCCCGATTCCAAATGCGGTTGCCCGGTGCGGACAAACGAAACGATTGCAAAGTCGTGGAAGTTAATCCTACCCGCTTGCCCTGGGCCTGTTGAAGGATGGCTCCGGTGATTCGACAAGCTCACGATGGGCCGATTTTAAGGGACTTTGCAATCGTATGGTTTTGACGGTTTGCCTTCCCGGTTCGGGGCTGGTCAGTCGCCCTTTACGTTCAGGAACTGGCGGAAGGTGTGGACTATTTCTACCAGGTCTTTCGACTGTTCCATGACCAGGTCGATGTCCTTGTAGGCTCCGGGCAGTTCGTCCAGGAAGGCTTCAGACCTGCGTACCTCAATGCCGGCCATATCCCGGTCGAAATCCGCCATAGTAAAGGACTTCCTGGCTCCGGCCCGGCTCATCCGCCGGCCCGCGCCGTGGGGGGCGGTGTTAAAGGATGCCGGGTGGCCCTTGCCCTGCACCACGTAGCTGGCGGTGCCCATCGAGCCGGGTATCAGGCCCATCTGCCCTTCCCGGGCTTCGATCGCGCCCTTGCGGGAGACCAGGATGTTCTTGCCGAAGTGGTTTTCCCACTTCGTGAAGTTGTGGTGACACTCGATCCTTTCCAGTTCCTCCACCGCCTCGAAACGGTGAGCCAGGATTCGGAGAACCCGTTCGGTCATCTCGGCCCGGTTGAGCAGGGCGAATTCCTGCGCCCACTCCAAATCGGTCAGGTAGTCCCTGAACTCCTGGGTGTCCTGGACCAGATAGGCCAGGTTCGGGTCCGGCAGGCTGATGAACCACTTTTCCATCAGTTGCCTGGCGACCTTTATGTAGAAGTCGGCGATCTTGTTGCCGATGCCCCTGGAGCCGGAGTGGAGGAAGGTCCAAACCCGGTCCTGCTCGTCCAGCACCAACTCGATAAAGTGGTTGCCCGACCCCAGGGAGCCAAGCTGCCGGCGCCAATTCTTATCGCGCCGGTTGTAGAACTCCAGCCGGCCAACCTCCGCTGCCCTTGCCTCCAGTTGCTCCACCCGGGGCCGGGCGGTCTTTTTGACCGAGGAATTGTAGCGTCCGGCGGACAGGGGTATCTGCTCCTCAATGGCCTTTCGGATTTCCGACAGGTTCTCCGGCAGGTCGGATTTGCCCAGGTTGGTTCTGACGGCAATCATACCGCAGCCGATGTCCACGCCAACGGCGGCGGGGATGATGGCCCCGTTGGTGGGGATACAGGAGCCGACAGTGGCGCCCAGGCCGAAGTGGCAGTCGGGCATGACCGCTACGTGCTTATGGATGAAGGGCAGGGTGGCGATGTTGCGTATCTGCTCCCTGGCGGATTCCTCAATCTGCTCCGCGGGAATCCAGCTGAGGGTATTCTGTTCGATCATGGTCGGCGCCATTGCTTTCACCTCTTCTCTGTCGGGTTGCCGTTTTGTCCGGTCTGTTGAAGGGACGGTTGCCCGGACCGATGGATGATTGCCGGCCGAGGGTATCTTTATCGAGATAACCGGCCGGATTCGATCCATCCTGTCCCTTGCTGTTGGGATTCTGGGATTATATAGGTTGTTTGCCCGGACTCCGGCGGACCGGTATGCGCCCGTGGGGTGCGTAATTACCAGCCAACCCAACTATTTCTACCCGCCGGGGTCCGGCTGTCGGCCGATATGCGTCCGGGGTTGTTTTAGGGAAGAGGAATGGTCTGGCGCCCATAGGGATGATTGTGGCGATTTGCCATTGAGGGCATTCCCTCTTTGGGAAGCGGCAAGGCTCGAATCCCGGTGCGTCGCTGTTGAGGACGCTTAAACCCATACCCTATCGGCTTAGTCCAGCCGGGGCTTTTTCCGCTGCTGGCCTCCGGAGTTTCACTCTACTCTCTTTACTTTTCTATTATACACCGGTCGGCGTCTCGCCGCTATGGTATAGTTCAGGACGACGGGGCGATCGCGTTATAATTTCCCATGATGTCATTCTGACGTAGCGGAGCGGAGGAAGAATCTAAAATCCTTCCGGGTGGACCCTTTCCGGATACCGGACAGCCCTTGCTCCGAAAGATTCTGGATTCTTCGCTCCGCTCAGAATGACCTAGAGCGCAGAATGACCGTTGGCCAAGCCACTGTTGGTTAAAGCGCGATTGCCCTGAGTGTCAGGGGCTTTCGATTCTCAACGGGGCTGGCGGGATGCAGAGGGCAACCACAAGGGTTGCCCCTACAACAGGTTGAAGTTCCTCGGTAGGGGCAACCCTTGTGGTTGCCCAGGGAGAAGAACCGAAAGGCCCTGGGGATAGTGTCAGGGCAATCGCATTTGGAATCGGGGTAATCCGTCATTCCTGCGAAAGCAGGAATCCAGTGGCGTCAGGGACAGAGGTTCCTGCCTGCGCAGGAACGACGGAACTATGACTTTGCGTCTAATGTGATTGCCTGGGGATAGTGTCACCGGAGCGTGGATAAACCTTGCTCCGCATTGTGGCCGGGGCGATGGCCGGAACCAGGCTTGCAGTCATCCCCCAACAAATGGGAGATTGCCCGGTGCAGCTCCTACACCGGGAGCATCGGCTCTTCGGAGGCGTGGGCCAACTGTAAGTCCACCGCGTTGGCGTTGAAGGCCAGCATAGCGTAAAAGCCCATCAGCGTGGTCAGTTCCACTACGCCCCGCGCCCCGAACTCCTCCAGGGCGGCGTTGAAGGTGGCCTTGCTGACTCGGCTGGCGGTGAAAAACTCGTTGCCCAGGTTGATTACCGCGGCCTCGGCAGCAGAAAGCGGGGGCAATGGCTGCTTGTCCCGCAAGGCGTCCACCAGGGCATCACTCAAACCCGACTGCCTCCCCAGCGCAGCGTGGGCGTTCCAGATGTAGAGGCAGTCCTTGGCCCGGGCGGTGGTCAGCATCGCCAGTTCCCGCACCGGCCAGGGCAGCGAGGACTCGTTGCGCACGTACTCGAACAGGGGTACGGCGCGGCGGGCCATTTCCGGGCTGTGCTTGAGAATGGACATCGGGCCGGTGCCGACTCCGCCGGGACCGGAGCTAACTTCATCAAACACGGAGCGCAGTTCCTCGGGGACACTTTCGCGAGTAACCGGAGGTATTCGGGACATACTAATCCCTCCTTGTTTTCCTGTTGCTTTAGTCGTGGGACAGGTTGGGCCAGTTTACCTTTTGTCCGGCCCGGTTTCAAACCGGGGCGGTGAGTGGGCAGGGTCTTTGGGCTCCGCCTCCCAACCTTGAACTAACCGCCCTGTTGCGCTAAACTAGCTCCCGTTATCCCAGACAGTATGCGCTTATA
Source organism: Dehalococcoidia bacterium (assembly GCA_965197655.1). Lineage (GTDB taxonomy): Bacteria > Chloroflexota > Dehalococcoidia > Lucifugimonadales > UBA3495 > CATQHB01. Next base: position 657,681 of record OZ240220.1, read on the forward strand.
CAGGAAAGGGGAGGGCCATGCCAGGAGCAGAGTTCGGTAAGGTTGAAGTTGACATCGTTTACTGCGTACCTTGAGGCTACCATGCAGTCGCCATGTGGCTGGCGACCGAGTTCCTCAAGTACCAGAACCCCGGCGACATCGCCATCAAGCTGACCCCCTCCGATAAGGGCCGGCTGGAAGTCTATCTGGATGGCGATAAGATTTTCGACCGTATGGATGAGGATGGGGTCTATCCCAACCTGTCCCGGGCCAACGAACTGAAAATGGACATCGACGAGAAAATCTTTCAGGTTGATGAGGCCGTGGCCGCCGGGAACGGCTAACCCCGGTTGACCCGGGGCTGGTTTTTTACCACAGAGGCCAGAGAATAACGCAGAGTTTCACCGAGATTCTCTGCGTTTCTCCGTGTCCTCTGCTACGTTGTGTGAGAATTGCCCAAGTAGGGAATTACTAATATAGCCTGGGAGAATTATCGTGCTTAATTCGGAACATCTGAAGGCAGCCCGGAAGGGCCGCGAAGCCTTGGCGCAATGGCTGTCCGAGCATCCCGATGCCATCCTGGAACTGGCCGGGGCCGACCTTTCGGGGGTTGACCTGTCCGGCGTCCGGCTGCGCAACGCCAACTTGGAGGGCGCCGATCTCAGCGAAGCCCGGCTTACCCGTACCAACCTCTCTGGCGCCAACCTGACCGGAGTTAACCTGGATGGGGCCAACTTGAGCCGGGCCGGCATGACCGGAGCCAACCTGGCCGGGGCCAACCTGGCCAACGTCAATATGTTCTGGGCCGACGCCAAGCAGTCCAACCTGCAAGGCGCTACCCTGCGGGCCGCTCACCTCATCCGCGCCTCTTTTTTGAGCGCCGACCTGACCCGGGCCGACTTCAGCCAGACCACGATGATTGAGGCCGACCTGCGCAGCGCCAACCTGACCCGTGCCGGCTTTCAAGGGGCCAATATGAACGGGGCCGACCTGAGCCGGGCCGTGATGGACGGGGCTGACTTTACCCTGGCTAAAATACGGGATTCCCTGTGGATTATGGCGGATATGCGAGGGGCTGACTTTGACCGGGCCAGCCTGCACCGCTCGGACCTGAACATGGCGAAGTACGACGAGACAACCCGCTTCCCCAAGGGCTTTGACCCCAACAACACCGGTTACAAGGACGTGATGGACTGACCGTTCTGCTAACCCCCTGCGTCCTTATATAGGCTAGGGACACTCTGAATAAGTCATTAAACGCCAGCGCCTTCACCCCGTCGTTCCTGCGAAGGCAGGAACCTAAAATGTTGTGGACAGAGGTTCCTGCCTTCGCAGGAACGACGGGTAGGGATAAACACCCAAGTCACGGACTTATTTAGAAGTTCCCTAACCCATCAAGGTGTAGGTTATCCGGCATCGGTCGAGCGGGCTACCTGTGGGATTTTGGATTCTTCCTCCGCTCCGCTCCGTCAGAATGACATTGGGGGGAAGTTAAGACGTGATTCCCTTGGGGCCGAACCTCAAACTTGACGCTCCGCCGCCACCCCACCATAATCTACCTCACCAATTCGGCTTTTCGGCAGCGTCGCTCCTGCCTTGGCGGTAGTGACGGCAGTGATTAGCTCTAGGAAACCTCTGAATAAGTCCGTGACTCGTGATGTTTACACTTATCCGTCGTTCCTGCGTAGGCAGGAACCTAAGACGTTACGTACAGAGGTTCCTGCTTGTGCAGGAACGACGGGTGAAGGCGCTAGTGTTCAATGACTTATTCAGAGTATCCCCAATTATTATTCGCCCATCAAATAGAACACTTTACCGTTTCTGAGGAGGCAAAATGGCCCGAGTCACCGGAAGTCACCTTATCGCCAAGGCCCTCAAGCTGGAGGGCGTCTATAACATCTTCACCCTGGCCGGCGATCACGTGCTGCCGGTGCTGGATGTGATGGCCGACCAGGAGTTCCGTTTCATTGATACTCGCCACGAACAGGCGGCGGTACACATGGCCGACGCCTGGGGCCGGATTACCGGACAACTTGGCGTTTGTATGTACACCACCCCCGGTTTCGCCAATGCCATCCCCGGCCTGACCAACGCTATGCACAGCGAAAGCCCGCTCTTGTCTATCGCCGGTTCCGCAGACCTTTCGGAGTTGGGCCGGGGCGCGATGCAGGAGATTGACCAGGTGGGTATGGCCGCGCCGACTGCCAAGGAATCCCTGATGATTCACGACGCCCGCCGCATCCCTGACAGCATCGCCCGGGCGGTGCGCCTGGCCTACAGTGGACGCCGGGGGCCGGTCCACCTGACCATTCCAGTGGACATACAAGAGCAGGAACTGGATGAGAACGAGGTGGTCTTCTTCAATCCCGATGAGTACCGGGCCAGTGAGGCCATCCTTGCCCCGCAAGCCCAGATTCAGCAGGTGATTGACCTGCTGCGTCAGGCCCAGCGTCCTTTTGTAATCGCTGGTGAGGCCGCCGGTTACACTCAGGACGGGCGGGCGCTAATTGACTTTGCCGAGACAGCCAAGGTGCCGGTGCTGACCGAGGGCCAAGCTCGCGGCTTGGTACCCGATGACCATCCCTACGGGTTTGGCTTTTTCGAACGGGGCCTGAACCAGGCCGCCACCAAGCTGCGCGAGGCGGATGTGGTGGTACTGCTGGGTCGCAAACAGGACTACACCATCGGCTTCTGCCGGCCGCCTAACATTGCTGCCGATGCCAGGATTATCCAGATTGACCCGTCAGCGGCGGAGATCGGCCGCAACCGTGGCGTGTCCGTCGGCATTGTCGGCGACGTCACCAGTGTGCTGCAGCAGTTGACCCAGGAAGCCTCGAATCACACCTGGCAGGACTTGCCCTGGCTGGAGGAACTGCGGGCCTCCCGCGCCGCCCAGGCGGAATGGGCGGAGGGGCTGGCCGTGTCGGACACCCCGATGCACGCCATGTTCGTCCACAAGACGCTGGAGTCCATGCTGCGTCCCGATGATTTTCTCTCCTTTGACGGCGGCGACTTCTGCCACTTTGGGCGAGCCTTGCTGCCGGCGCAGATGCCCAAGAAATGGTCTTACGTCTCCAGCCTGGGAATGTTGGGATCGTCTCTGCCCTCGGCGCTGGCGGCGCAGGTAGCCTACCCGGAGTCGCGGGTCATCAACGTGACCGGCGACGGCGCTTTCGGCTTCAACGGGATGGAGTTTGACACGGCAGTGCGGCACGGCCTTAACGTGGTAACCGTTCTGGGCAACGATGCGGCCTGGGGCATTGACCGGCAGATACAGCTTGGCCTCTACGGGCGTCCGGTAGCCACCGACCTGCTCCAGACCCGCTACGACCTGGTAGTGCAGGGACTGGGCGGCCACGGCGAGTTTGTGGAGCGGCCGGAGGACTTGAAGCCGGCGCTGGAACGGGCCTTCGCCGCCAACAAGCCGGCCCTGGTAAACGTAGCGGTGCAGCGGGCCATCAGCCCCCGGGCCGAGGCCGCAATTGCCCGGCGGCAGGCGGTTACGGGGTAGGGTCAACGTCCCCAGAAAATCCGGGGAAGGGAGGCCAAGAAATGCTAAAGGTAACGGCCAAGGACTTCGGCCCCATAATTGAGGGAACGGTGGGATTGAAGCCACTCACCGTATTTGTGGGGCCGAGTAACACGGGGAAGTCTTATATGGCGACGCTGGTTTATTTGCTTGCAATATGTTCGCCAGTGTACGGACGTTATATTTGGCCGTATGACAAGGACTTCCGGTCTCCTTTCCGCGTTGAACCTCTGTTTGACATTGAAAGAGAACTTAACGAAGAGACTAAACAGGCAGTTAATTCTTGGGCCAGCGGAATTGATACTTCCTCCGGTGAGTATCCTCAGTTTCCATTTGGTGAGCTGCCCAAGGAATTACAGAATCAGACGAACTCAGAACTCAGAATGCTCTTGCACTCTTATACCAGAGCTCTAGGCGAAGGTCTCGGCATATTTTTTGGGGAAAGACATGGTCTGAACAGAAACCTTAATGACCATGTACAAATACTCTTCGAGCAATATAAACCAGTCTTCAATATGTCCTTTTTGGCAGACTCTCGTGCAGCATCACCCGTCGAATCAGAACATAGTTTTGATATTGCTCAACAAAATATAGTCTTCCATCCAACAAATTTGAACCGTATAAAGTACGGCACTCTTGACTCTGCCGACTCAATATCACGACGGGAAGACTATTATTCTCAGTTTTTCTTCAGTCTCTTACGGGAGGCCGTGCATCAACTGTTCGCAAGCTTTTGCTTAGAAGGTTATTATTTGCCCGCTGGTCGCACGGGGTTAATGCACGTTTACAGAGAAATTGCTGGTGCTCGAACCGGTCCGTTTCCATCCCGCGTCAATGTTGAGAGTCCTTCTGGAGTGATTTCGGATTTCCTGAGACGCATATTGGTTATGGACAAGAGGTTCCTTAACACTCCGGAGTCTCCTCTCTCAATGGCCATTAATTTTTTCGAAAAAGCGGTGGTGCGAGGCAAGGTGGATTTCGAGGAAGTTTCGGATGTTCCTTTTCCCGAAGTTGTTTACGAATCCAAGTGGGGTAAGTTCCCTCTCAGCCGAACATCCTCCATGGTTTCTGAGCTGGCCCCAATAATTCTTTACCTCAAGTACTTAGTCCGTCCTGGAGACCTGCTAATCCTTGAAGAACCCGAATCCCACCTGCACCCGGCGAGCCAGCGATACATGGCCCGCGCCATTGTTCGTTTGGTGAACGCGGGGGTAAAAGTACTGGTTACCACCCACAGCGACTACCTTGTCAGCCAGCTTAACAACCTGCTGCGCGCCAGCTATGCCAGCGACCGGTGGTTGAAGCGGGAAGGATTTGAGCGGGCGGACTGCCTTAAGCATGGGGATGTAAGCGCCTACGCCTTCCAATGGGATGAGGAAGAAGGAGGCAGTCGGGTTAAAGAATTGGAGATCCGGAAGGACGTGGGGATTGACGAGGACGAGTTTGCGCTGGTTGCCAACGATCTTTATGAGGAAACGGTGTCATTTCAAAGGATTCGGGTTAAGTGACTGTCCTTGGCTTGATTGACAAAATAAGGCGGGAACATGAAGAGTGCTGCGTAGTTCCAATTGTAGGGATCGGAATTGCAGTTTGGATCTTCGAGGACTTGATGGCGACTCTATGGTAATTATCAATGGCTCCATGTACCAGAAAGCACATAACCCCGCCGGAAAACTTTGCGACAGAATTATTCTGAGCGGTGAGCAGGGAGGATTTGTCTGCGCGGTAGAATTGAAAGGAGGCAGGTCTCAACCGAGCATACCTCCTATTGTTGAACAAATCCAAGCCGGCATAGTACTTGCAGACGAATTATTGAACGGCATTTCGCCTAGAGGGTGTTATCCGATTCTAGCCTTCAGTGGCAGGATGATTCCAATTGCCAGCACCGCATTCAAATCCAAGAACAACAGGGTATGCCTTCCTTGGAAACTATCACAAGAAGAGGTTGAGATTGCCAGACCTCGTTGTGGCACAGAATTGGTTGCGTTGCTAGCCAACTAATCAGCACAAAGGAGGCCCCACCATGGCCCAGTCACCCCACGGTATAAGTTACGAGTCTTATCGTCCCGTCGTTATGGGACGCAACGGAATGGTCTGTTCTGGGCATCCCCTGGCCTCCCAGGCCGGCATTGCCATACTGCAGCGGGGCGGCAACTTTGCCGACGCCGCCCTGGCTACCGCCGCGGCCCTCAACGTGGTTGAACCCCTGATGTCCGGCATCGGCGGGGACGGGTTTATCATGGTTTACCGCAAGGACACCGACCGGCTTGAGGTCTGCAACGGCACCGGCGCCGCTCCCTACGCCGCCACCCGGGAAAGTTACCTGCCCGAGGGCATACCGCAAAAAGGAATCCTGTCCGTATCGGTGCCCGGCCTGTTGAATAGCTGGCTGGACGTTCACGGGAAGCATGGCGTCTTGTCCTTGGGGGAATGTCTTGCGCCGGCTATTGACCTGGCGGACAATGGTTTTCCGGTGAGCCACGTGCTCTCCCGGTCGATTGCCGCCGACGCGCTGCTGTGCCGGTTCCCCACCTCCCAGGCGGTATTCACCCGCGACGGACGGCCCTTGCAACCCGGCGAAATCTGTTACCAGAAAAATCTGGCCCGCACCTTCCAGGCCATCATTGACGGCGGGTGCGAGGCGTTCTACAAAGGCGAAATCGCCCGGGCCATCGTTAAGTTCAGCGAGGAGCAGGGCGGCATCCTGTCGATGCAGGACCTGGCCGACTGCCGCGCCCGGTGGCAAGACCCCATCGCCACCACCTATCACAGCCACACCGTTTACGAAGCTCCGCCCAACTCCAGCGGCCACATCCTGCTCCAGGAACTGAACTTGATAGAGCAGTTCGACCTGAAGAGCATGGGCTGCAATACTGCCGAAAGTGTCCATCTGATGGTCGAGGCCAAGAAGCTGGCCTTTATTGACCGGGAGGCCTACGTCGCCGACCCCGAATATGTGGACGTGCCGGTGGAGGGCCTGATTTCCAAGGAATATGCTGCGGAGCGCGCCCGCCTGATTGACCCGGAGCGCGTCGCCTACGACGTAAAGGCCGGCAACCCCTGGCAATACCAGCAGGCGCAGCCTCAGGGCATCCCGGCCAAGGCCGGCGCCGGCCAGGAGCAGGAGGACACTACCTGCTTTGTGGTGGCTGACGGACAAGGCAACGCCATCTGCCAGTTGCAGAGTATCCAGAGCGCTTGGGGTTCCAGCCTGATCGCTGGCGACACCGGTATTCTGCTCAACAACCGGATGACCTACTGGCACTTGGAAGAAGACCACGTGGACTGCCTCCAACCGGGCAAGCGGGTGCGTCACACCATGAACCCGGTAATGGTATTCCGCGGCGGTCCGACATCCGGTAACGGAACGGCGCGGCAACTGGCCCTGGTTTGCGGCACTCCCGGCGCTGATACCCAGGTGCAGACCAACCTTCAGGTGATTACCCACGTCTTGGACTTTGGGATGACCGTGGCCGAGGCAGTGGAGGCCCCCCGGTGGCGCAACACCCAAAACCCCACCGAATCCAATATCCCCCATACCTGCGCCGACGCGTTGCTGGTGGAGTCCCGCTTTGACCCGGATGCCCTGGAGGGCCTGCGCCAGCGAGGCCACGAGCTTAACGTCCTCGGCGGCTGGGAAGCCACCGGCAGCGAAATGATGATTCAGGTTGACCCGGAGACGGGCGCCCTGCACGGCGGCGCTGACCCCCGGCGGGACGGCTACGCGGTGGGGTGTTAAGAGGGAAACAGTTCAATGTATAATTGGGATAAAACTGTAAGGAGGCGCAATGACGACGGAGCAGCAGGTTGTTTCCGACGCCGAGGAAATAGGGGTAGAGGGCATCGGCACCAGTGAGGACGAGTCTCTGGGGGAATATCCTCTCGACACTCTGCTTATTCGGAATGAGAATCGCACAGTCCATGACATACTCCGTAGAATCAATCAGGGTATGTACATAATGGACCCGGATTTTCAGCGAGATTTCATTTGGGATACTGTTAAGCAGAGTAAACTGATTGAATCGGTGTTGATGAGAATACCTCTGCCCGTTTTCTATATTGCGGAAAATGCTGATGGAAGGATGGTTGTGGTGGACGGCTTACAACGGTTGTCCACTTTTAAGAATTTCGTGGATGGTGGGTTGCGACTCAGGCTTCCGCACCAGCCTGAACTAGATGGAAAGTATTTTACAGACCTTTCTCCCAAGCTACAAAATCGGGTTGAGGACTGCAATCTAACCCTCTACGTCATAGACGCGAAGGCGCCGGAGCGGGCACGGTTGGACATATTCGAGCGGGTGAATGGCGGCGCTCCTTTGACCCGGCAACAGATGCGTAATTGCCTATATATGGGACAAGCCACTCGATTCTTAAAGGAAGAAGCAAGTAGTAAACTTTTTGTAGAGGCGACAGGCGGTAGTCTGAATACGGCTCAGATGCGGGACCGTGAATTCGTCAACCGCTTCTGCGGGTTCCAGCTATTTTCTCTCAATGATTACCGCGGTGACATGGATTATTTTTTGGCAGAAACCCTCAAGCGTATGAATGAACTTGACGAGGCCAAGCTAGAAAAACTGTCTGCTCATTTGCGAGCAGGGTTGGTCAATAACCTCAACGTGTTTGGCAAGCATGCGTTCAGGAAGCATTTCGAGGGACAAGAAGACCGAAATGTCATCAATGCTTCCTTGTGGGATGTGATGGTCACCGGACTTGCTCAATACGAAGAGAGTGAGGTCGAGGCACGGGCAGACGCCCTGAGAATGGCTTTCCATCGATTGATGGAGGAAGAAGATGCATTTTATGGTGCCATCACCTACGGCACCAACCAAGTAAACCGCGTGCACCAGCGGTTCGAATCAGCCGGGAATATGTTCCGAGAGGTGTTTGGTGCTTACCCAGCTTAGTCTCATGAACTTCAAGTGTTTTGAACTACTGAAGCTTCCTCTGGAGGCATTGACGCTGCTGTCTGGCACTAACGCCTCTGGTAAGTCCTCAGTCCTCCAGTCCCTGGTATTGCTGCATCAAACTATGCGTGAACATGAGTGGTCAACGCGTTTGATGCTCAACGGCACCTTAGCCAAGCTGGGAACCGTGACTGACGTTATTGACCAGGTACATGGCAGGGATAGTTTTGACATTGGTTTGCTTGATGATGACATAAGCTGCTATTGGACATTCACCGGCTACCGCGAAGATTTGTCCCTAGAAGTAGCTCGGGTGGTAGCAGGAGGGAAGCAAAGAGATAATCCGGAGCAACTCCAATATCTACTGCCTACCGACGTGGCTGAAGTCGTGAAGCCATTAGTAGCTCAAGTCCGCGACCTTACCTACATTACGGCAGAGCGAGAAGGGCCTAGGGAAGTATATACTTTAGAAGACCAGCACACCATTTCCACAGTCGGTCCGGAAGGTGAAAATACCGTCAGCGTATTATACCAAGGGCGATACGAACGCATTGCAGAAGAACTGGTTCTCAGAGGGACAACGCCTACGCTACGGAACCAAGTCGAGGCACGCCTAGGAATGTTCTTCCGTGGTTGTGCTTTGGACGTGCAGCATGTGCCTAATGCTAATGTCTTGACCCTTGGGATAAGAATTTCTCCAGATACAGATTTCCTTCGTCCAGTTCACTGCGGTTTTGGGATTACTCAAATCCTGCCCATCATAGTAGCCGCACTCTCTATTCCAAAGGGCAACATTCTGTTGATTGAAAACCCGGAGGTCCACCTACACCCAGCCGGCCAGGCGCTTATGGGCCAATTCCTAGCCGACGTGGCCCACGCTGGGGTGCAGGTAATCGTGGAAACTCACAGCGACCACGTCCTCAACGGCATCCGCCGGGCTGTAAAAGAGGAGCGGTTATCGGCAGAGGAAGTGGCGGTTCATTTTTTCCGTCCCCGGACGGCAGATGCGCCACAGGTGTTAAGTCCAACTCTGGATCGCTCTGGCAATATTGACGTTTGGCCGGAGGGTTTCTTTGACCAATTCGACAAAGACATGGACTATTTCGCAGGTTGGGGGGAGTAAGTGGAACTCATTCTGAACGATCTGTCGATTCACGGGCAGTTTCACGATTTAGCAGAGTTCAGGGAAGCTGTTGGCCAGATCGTCAGCATACGGAACGCCGCCCGCAAGTTTGGCCGCGAATTACACTGCCACAGGAACACTGTGAATAGTCGGATTAACCCGTCAATCTCGGTGTTTGATGCACTCCAAACATTCACCCGTGACGAAAAAAGAGCGGTGCTGCCTTGGCTTACGCAACGAGGTCCATTTTGGGAGGACGCACTCGAACACAACTCTAACGACTGGCTGGAGTGTGGCGGCGAAATCGTCACCGAGACGGCAATAGGAGAAGCCGCCTATTGCTCCAGTGTTGGAATTGACCGCCGATTGGTGAGCTTTAAGCCTTCGGATTGGGAGTATTCGCCCATAGCCGTAATTATATTGGACAATGGGTCAACAGACATTCCAGTCACCAACTATTGGACTCAGTCCGAATTGGAAACCGCCCTTCAGGGAGCGGAACCGCCCATAGCGTCCTGGGGTCAGTTGGAAGCAGCGTCCAGAGGTAGGTTCCAACGGTTGCGGTTCTCATCAGACAGCTTTCGCTATCTAGATGGGCAGCCCTTTGTTCCCGGAGCAGCGAGACATATTCTCAGTCGTCTGGACGTTTTGGATCGGCTGATGGGAGCGATTGACAATTCCGGTCGCCGCACACCCGAGGGCCACCAACTGTACCAAGAACACTTTACCGGGGATAAAGCATGGTTTTCAGACTCTTCCGATACCGAAAAACTCGAATTTGAGCGGGGCCTTACCTTCCCGCACCCGGAAACAAGCAGTCAATTTCTTTTCGCCACATGGCATGGCAAGGTAAATAACCCACCTTTTCGTGTCCACTTTAATTGGCCCGTATCTCCCGGCGAACCGCTATACGTGGTATATGTCGGTCGAAAGATAACCATAAGATAACTTCGGTGAAAAATTGCATTAAGAAACTATCTTAAAATCCGGTTCGGCAAGCTTACCCAGAGCAGGTTTCCTTTGCCAACCCGCTCACCCTGAGCTTGTTGAGGGGCGGCGTCACGGGCAAAGGGACTTTTGAGATAGTTACTAAAGGTGTTTCCCATGCGCATTCCCGGTCACAAGCGAAGCCAGGAACCTGACGACATCGGCAATCGGGCCGGCATTTTTGCTGAGGCCATCCGTGACGGCGATATGAACCTGGCCTGGAATATGCTGTCTAAAGAGACTCGCGGTATGCGGTTGGGCGTTTGGGCTACGCGCAACAATGTCGATATGCAGAACGCCTACCGCGCCGCCTATGACCTTGACCACGATATGCGTCCCTCGATGATGAAGGATTTTCGAGATACCGTGCTCCGCCTCTGGCCCCTGGAAGACCTGACCGACCTGGGCGTGGCTCCTACCAACTTCATCGACGATATTCACGCCTTTGCCTTCTTGCCCTTTGGCGTCATCGAGGGCGAGAGCACTGTCCCCCACCGCCGGATGATGTCCGGGCTGGTTATTCCTATGCTGCTGGAGGACGGTGAATGGCAGGTTGACCTGCCGGGCTGGCGGTTCCTGGACGCCTAGCTTGGCGACAGCCGGCGCTCCCCGGCCCGGCTTCAGCGTGAACCGACCGGGGCGGTACCGGACATAACTCAATGGTCCACCGGAGAGATTGCTTCTTGGCTCGACGGACTTCCCAGCGACCTAATTCGCAGGTCAACTCGCCGCCGCTTCCGTCACGCGGGGAAGCGATTGAGTGCGAGCTTTGCCGTCGGGAGGTGGACCGCTATACGGTGCATCACCTGGTGCCGCGGGCTAAAGGTGGTCGGTTCGGGCCAACAGCCAACCTCTGCCCAACCTGCCACCGGCAACTGCATGCCCTCTTCTCCGAAGCAACCCTGGCCCAGGAACTTAACTCCATCCCCCTACTGCAAGCCAACTCCCAGGTGCATAGCTACCTGAAGTGGGTGCGGAAACAGAAAAGCTCCGGCGGGTTTCGGGTGCGCCGGGCCAACAACCGTCGATAGGACTAAACAATGACCACAACCATGCCAATGTCCCGGCCAACGTCGGCAGAAGCCGTAATAATCGGCGGCGGGGTTATGGGGTGCAGCATCCTCTACAACCTGGCGGCCCGCGGCCTCACCAATTCCCTGCTGCTGGAGCGGGACGTACTCGGCTCTGGCTCTACCGGACGTTCCTCCTCCGCCATTCGGATGCACTACTCCACTGAGATTCACGCCCGCATGGCCTGGCAAAGCCTGGAGACCTTCCGCAATTTCGGCGAAGTGATTGGCGGCGAATGTGGTTACGTCCAGACCGGCCAACTGCTCTTTGCCGGTGAGGGTGAGGTCGAAACCTTCCGGGCCAATGTCGCAATGCAGCAAGGTGTGGGCATTGACACCCACTTGGTCAGCCGGGAGGATGCCCAAGACTTGGCGCCAGGTTTCTATCTGGACGACTGCGCCGCCATTGCTTACGAACCCCTCTCCGGTTACGCTGATGCCTCGACGACCGCCTTTTCCTACGCCGCCCGCGCCCGGGAATTGGGAGCCAGGACATTGCTCCGGTCGCCGGTCACCGGCATAGATGTAGCCAAAGGCCGGGTGACCGGGGTCACCACCGTTGCCGGACGGATTGCCACTGACCGGGCGATAGTCGCCACCGGCCCCTGGAGCCGCCGGTTCCTGTTACAGCAGGGCATTGACCTGCCCTTGGCGGCCACCCGCCACGAGGTAATCCACCTGCGCCGGCCCCTGGCAGAACTGCCCTACCATCCTGGCGGGGGCGACATCATCAACCGTATCTATTTCCGGCCCGAAGGCTCCGACTTGACCCTGGTAGGCAACGGCAATATGGAAGAGGTGGTTGATGACCCGGAGCTGTATGCCCAGCGGGCCGGCCCAGACTTCATTCGGGAGGTCTGGAGCCGCCTGGCCCGGCGTATTCCCCTAATGGCTGATGCCGAGTTCAGCACCGGTTACGCCGGCCTCTATACCTCCACGCCCGACTCCCATTCCATCATTGACGCGGTGGAGGGCATTGAGGGCCTGTATATCTGTACCGGCTTCAGCGGCCACGGGTTCAAGCTGTCGCCGGTGGTGGGAACCCTGCTGGCCGAGCTAGTCTTGGAGGGCCGGGCCACCGGAATAGACCTAACCCCCCTGCGTATGTCCCGCTTCGCCGAGGGTAAGCTGAACAACGACGGCTACGGGTTCCGGGTTATGGTGTAACCGTTAGGCGACAGTTCGGTCGAATGTCCCGGACGATTACAAAGTCGTCAAATCGCCAACTTCTCCGTCCGCTCTGAGCTTGTTGAAGGGTTGCAGTTACGGCCTTAATGGTTCGACAAGCTCACCACGAATGGACTTTTGCGATCGTCCCGGTCGAATATAGCCAACAATTTCCGTAGAATCAGGTATAATCTAAGCCTGATTCTAATTTTCGTTTGAGAGGAAACGTGAGGTCCAACAGCGCAAGAGTGGCAAGAGGTCTTTATTTGCTCCGGATTAACCTCGACTCCTTCGTGCCTCGGGAGTTTATTAACTACCACGCCGGCGATGCCGTACCGGCGGTACTGCAAATCCTGGGCCAGGTCCGTAATGCAGAAAATCCTTTCGTCAACATGAAAACCCAGGACCTGCTGTCCGTGATGCAGGCTTCATGGAATCAGGTGTTTAGTAAAGCTCTGGCCGGCATTGAGCCGGGCATGATTCGTGAAGTAAACTCCGCTCACGAGGCTTGGGCCAGCCGCCAGCCCTTCTCGGACGATGCAGCATACCAGGCTTTGAATGTAGTTCAAGGCTTGCTCACTGCGATGGAGTCGCCAAGCGCCACCGAACTCGAAATGCTGAAGCGGGAATGTCTCGAGGCCGCGACCGACAGCGACTTGTTGGAGTCGGCAGATGGTCCCGTTGTTAACGATGCTGCGGATTCGCCGGAATCCTCCGGCCCCCCTGCTGCCGCTGCTTTAGTTGAGACTCCCGAACCTGTGGCCGACATTGACCCTTACCTGGACGAGCTTATAAAAGGCTTGCGGGAATCCGGCGCACTGCTGGAGCAGGATAAAATCACCCGGGAAACCAGGGATGGGGTGGAACCCGTCTATGCCGATGGCTCCATATTCCAGGAGCTAACTCCGACGCTGGCTCAGGCCCTGGCAGACCTGGGTATAGACCGGTTGTATGAACGCCAGGCTGCGGCTATTGAAAAATCCCTGTCCGGCTCTGATGTGGTGGCCGATGTGGTGCTGGATGCTCCAGCGGCCAGCGGGGAAAGCCTGTCCTTTACTATCCCGATGGTGGAGTCGTTGCTGCGAAACCCCGGCAGCCATGCCCTGTTGCTGTGCCCGATGCAAGCGGTCGCCAACGACAACCTGGCTCAGTTGAACAATCTCCTGTCCCAGATGGGGTTAAACGCCGAACGCTATGACGGCGATACCAGCGCGGAGGAACGGAGACGGCTCAAGGGCAATCCGCCCTCGGTGCTGATTACCAGCCCGGAAATGCTTAATATGTCCTTGCTGGGCCGCAGCCGGGATTGGGCCGATTTCCTCAAGAATCTCGGGTTCGTCGCGATGGACGATATTCACGAATATCGCGGCTATTTTGGCGCCAACGTGGCAGTCTTGTTGCGGCGATTTGCCCATCAGTTGGAGCTTATCGGGGCTGCGCCCCAGTATTTCCTGGCTGCCGATGCCTGCGCCAATCCGGCAGAACACGCCGAGAATCTTACCGGACGCAGTTTTGAGCCGGTGTCGGCTTCGGGCCAAATACGCCCCAAGCGGCACTACCTTTTCGTTGACCCCGAGGTTTCCGGTTCTCAGTTCTACGCCGATTTTCAAGGCCGCATCAGCAAAGCGGCCTCGGCCTGCGTGGCACTGGACAAATCCGTCATCATCTTCTGCCCAACCCCAAAATTCGCGGAACAGTGCTACGAAGCAACCCGCAAAGCCTTCGACGATACAGGACTGGACCAAGACTGCCTCGCCCTTGTCCGGGGTGGGCCGAATGACACCACCGGCGAGCCGGTTCGGGAAGGTATGCCGGGCGGGACTAAAAAGGTGATTTTCTCCTCTGACCCCATCGCAATGGGCGTTGACGCCGGCGGTACGGACGGGGTAATCCTGGCCGGCTTCCCGGACACAGTTCAGGCCGCTTGGCAGCGCATTGGGCCAGCCGGCCGGGGTTGGGACCAGGATGCCTTTGTCCTCTGCTATGCCATGAACGACCCGATGAACCGGTTTTATGCCGGCAACCTGCTAGCATTTCTGGACCATCAGGCGGACGAAATAGTCGCCTACCCCAATAACGCAGAAATCATCCGAGCGCATTTGCCGTCCCTCATCCGGGAAGCCGGGGACCGGGTCTATTCCTTTTCGGCGGATGTCCTGGGCGCCGCCATCTTTCGCGAGTTTCCGGGAAGCCGGTCTGCCAGGCGACCCACGCAGTTTCCCCAGGCGAAGGTCAACTTTCGCGGTATTGAAGGTCAGGTGTGGAGCTTACGGTGTGACAATGAACCGATTGGCGAAATGTCCGCCTACCAAAAGTTCCGGGAGGCTTACACACGGGCTATTTACCTCCGCTCCGGTATCAAGTACCGAGTGGACCGGGTGGAACAAGCGCGCCCCGGGGAATCCAACAGCCAGCCCAAAATACACCTGCTCGAATCGGCAGACCTGGCAAATCTCAGGACTGATCCCACCTTTGTGCGGGACGTGCAAATCGGAGAAGAGTACAGTTCCTCCAAATGGGAAGATGGCATATCCGCCAATTGGGGCAGCGTGACGTTGCGCGAAGACTTCACCGGGGTCAACGTGATTGAAGGGAATGGCTCAGATGGTGACCGGGTGATTGAAACATACACACCGGAAAGCGATGCAACTTGGGAATTAACCTCCCAGTCCTTCTGGATAGACGTCGCCGGTATCATCAGCAGCGGTAGTGAACACTTGCCAGAAGGCGCCGGTCCTCCCGGAGAATTAGATGGGGAGGCTCTGGCCGCGGTGGAGCAAATGCTGCGGGTTGGAACTCTCTTTAGCCTTCCGGTAGATTCCCACGACACCACCACCCACTCGGACGGGGGCAAAATCTTCCTTATTGAAAGCTATCCGGGAGGCACCGGCATAGTGAAGAAGGTTTTTGACCGCTGGCGTAACATCCTTGAAACCGGAATGGAGATTGCGGTGGACTGCCAGTGTTCCGGCATCAATTCCGGCAACAATGGCTGCCCCAACTGCCTCATTCCGCCTCATTCCTATGTCCAGAGCCTGGATAAGGCCAAGGGCCTGGAGTTGGCGCAAAGGTTGCTGGAAGCTACCGTAGACGCGCCGCTGGAAAGTGCCGAGTCAGAACTATCCAACTAGGGAGTGCCGCCCATGACTACACCACCACCCACCATTAACGCTGCCCGCCTTAACCGCTCCCTGGCGGAGTTGGGGCGTATTGGCGAGACTCCCCAGGGGATGCTGCGGCTGGCCTACTCCCCTGCCGACGTTCAGGGGCGGGCGCATGTCCTCAACCTGATGCGCCGGGCCGGGTTGGAAACCCGCATTGACCCGGCCGGCAATATCATCGGGCGCAAGCCCGGCGCCGACCCCAATCTGTCTGCCATTGCCCTCGGCTCCCACACCGACACCGTGCCTTACGGCGGCAAGTATGACGGCGCGCTGGGCGTTTTGGGCGCGATTGAGGCAGTCCAGACCCTGGCCGACCACTCCTATACCCTGCGCCATCCGGTGGAGGTGATGGTATTCACCAACGAGGAAGGCACCCGCTTTCACCGCTGGCTGCTGGGCAGCAGGGCGATGGCCGGACTGCTGGAGCCGGAGGACTATACCACTGTTGACGAGGAGGGCGTCTCTCTCGCGGTTCGCCTGGCCGACATTGGCGGCGACCTGGCTCGGATTGACCAGGCCCGGCGGTACCCCGGGGAACTGGCCGCCTACTTTGAACTGCACATCGAGCAGGGCCCAACTCTCCACCAGTCCGGCCTACCCATTGGCGTGGTGACCGGCATCACCGGACGGGCAGTTTTCTCCGTGGCGGTCCAGGGCAAGGCCAACCACGCCGGCACAACGCCCATGGCCGACCGGCATGACGCCTTGGCCGCCGCCTCCCACCTGGTGTTGGCGGCGCAGAGTTTGGCTACCGATGCGGAAATCTGCCGGGTGGCTACTGTGGGCAACCTGCAAGTCCGGCCCAACGCGGTCAACGTGGTGCCGGGCGAGGTCAGTCTGGGGGTGGAGTTTCGGGACGTGGATATTAACGCCCTTTCCGCTGCCGAGGCTACCTTCCGCCGCAACGCCGCCGAAATCGCCGATGCCAACCGGGTGTCTGTTGGCATCAGCACCGTGGAGTCAACCCCCGCCGTGCCGCTGCCCGCCCGGATGCAGGGGTTGGTGGCCGAGGCCGCGGAGCAGTCCGGTCTGGCCTTTCAGTCGCTGCCCAGCGGCGCCGGCCACGACGCCCAGGCCATCGCCGCCATTACCGAGTCGGGGATGCTTTTCGTACCCAGCGTGGACGGCATCAGCCACTCCCCAGCTGAGTTTACACCGCCGCAGGACTGCGCCAACGGAGCGCAAGCCTTGCTGAATATGCTCCTGCTGGCTGACGCCCGGCTGTAGGTTGTAATCCACGAACAACCCGAATAAGCGCGAATGGATAATTACATAACATTCCTGTATATTCGTCTCCATTCGCGAATAAACCGTAGCGGAGGCTGTCCTAATGGAAATTTCCGCCAAGTATGTTTTTGACGCTCCCGCCGTTAAGGTTTGGGATACCTTGATGAACCCCCAGGCATTGGCAAGTTGTATGCCCGGCTGCGAGAGCCTGGAACCGGCCGGTGAAAACGAGTACCAGGCAGTGGTCAACGTCGGCGTCGGGCCGGTGCGGGGCCGCTATACCGCCAAGATAGCCATTACCGAAGCCAACCCGCATCATTCCTACCGGCTGGTCATTGGCGGCAGCGGGTCCATCGGCTTTGCCAACGGCGACTCCCGGGTAACCCTGGAGGAGCAGGACGGCAAGACCACGGTGCAGGTGACCAGCCAGGCCCAGGCCGGCGGCACAGTAGCCCGGGTGGGTCAGCGGATGATGGAAAGCGTGGCCAAGGGGCTGCTCGACCGTTTTTTCACCTGCCTGCAAGAATCGGTCAAACAGTCTGGTTAGCCCCATAGGGCTAACATTGCTACACCGGATATACCGGATCAATTGTTAACCTTTGTAACGGCAATATCCGGCGAATTCAACAAAGTCCTGTATATCCGGTAAATCCATGTTTGATTGCTTACTCCGCCACTGCAAGGAGATGAACTATGGAACGGCGTGTACCGAGCCGGGATGAAGTCCTGGCTTACTTGAAGGAAGACCGCAACTGGGGCCGCTGGGGCGACGATGACCAGCTGGGGGCAATGAATCTGGTCACTCCCGAAAAGCGGGTGGCTGCCGCCGGGCTGGTGCGTTCCGGGCGGGCCGTGTCCCTGAGCCGGGTCTATCCCAAGACCCCGGCGCCCAATAACCCCAATCCGGCCCAGCACTTTATGCGGCGCAACCCCCGGGAGCCCGGCGGCGGCTCGGCGGTGGACTACTACGGCGTCTCCTATCACGGCCAGGCCAACACCCACCTGGATGCTCTGTGTCACGTTTGGGACGAAAACGGGATGTGGAACGGGCGGCGCCCGGAGGACGTTATTACCTACGACGGCGCCACTTGGGGTTCCGTCGAACACTGGAAGGAAGGCATCATTACTCGCGGGGTGCTGCTGGATGTTCCTAAGTTCCGGGGCGAACCTTTCGTTACCCTGGACCAACCCATTCACGGCTGGGAGCTGGAGGACGTCGCCCAGGCCGAAGGCATCACCCTTGAGCCCGGGGACGCGCTGGTAGTGTACGGCGGACGGGGCAAGTGGGACGAAGTCAACCCCATCTGGGGCGGAGACCCGGCCGGCCGGGCCGGGCTGCACGCCTCTTGCCTCAAGTTCCTGCGGGAATCGGACTGCTGCCTGCTGGTTTGGGATATGATGGATTATATGCCCAACGGCTATGATGTTCCCTGGAGCGTCCACGGCGCCATCTTTGCCTTTGGCATCGGCCTGCTGGACAACGCCCTGCTGGAACCACTGGCCGAGGCTTGCGCTGACGAAGGCCGCTATGAGTTTATGCTGGCGGTCAATCCGCTGCGGGTGGTCGGCGGCACCGGTTCGCCGGTAAACCCCATCGCTTTGTTTTAGGCCCACAACTCCTGGGGCAACCCTTGTGGTTGCCCTCAAACCTCCCGGTACTCAGCCAGTCCTTCCCATTCCTGCCGCAGCAGGGCGTAGAGTAGCGTGTCCCACCGGCGGCCCTTGAAGAATTCGTTTTGGCACAGGCGTCCCTCCTGTTGGAAACCCAGCCGTTCCAGCACCCGGGCCGAGGCGGCGTTGTCAGCAATGCACCAGGAAGAAATACGGTGCAGGCCGAGTTCCCGGAAGCCGAAGTTGACCATCGCCCGGGCTGCCTCGGTGGCATAATCCTGTCCCCAGCATTCCGGGGCCAGTTCGTAGCTGATGTCTGCCTACCGGTCATTATCCGGTTTGCGCCGGATGCCGCAGTTGCCGATGAGCTGCCCGTCTGGGGGCAGGGCAATGGCAAGCTGGAACCGGCGGCGGGGCTGCTCCCGCTGCTGCGCCAGAAACATCTCGACGAAGGCTTGGGCGTCGGCCTTGGTGCGGGTGTCCCAGGGGTAAAAGCGCAAGTAACGCGGGTCTTGCTGATAAGCCAGCACGGCCGGCCAGTCCTCGGCGACAAACTCCCGCAGGATTAGCCGTTGGGTGGTTAGCTGCATAATGTCGAATGCCCTTTTCCCGTCGTTCCTGCGAAAGCAGGAACCTAAAACCTTGCGAACAGAGGTTCCTGCTTTCGCAGGAACGACGGATAGCCTTGAATCCAAAAACTACAGCCCTGTTTCGGCCGGCAAACAGGCTCTCATCGGGTAACCTCGAACTCCATCTCGGCCACCTTGCGGCCTTCATGGTAAACATAAACCCAGTGAAGGCCGGGCGCCCAATCCTGTTCCGGCCCCGGCCCAACCGACAGCCATTGGGTGCCGCCGATATAGCTGCTCTCCGCCTCGACGGTAAAAGTGTCGCGCCGGTAGGGAAAGCCGTCCTCAAAATACTCCACAACCTCAAAATCCAGTTGCTGGAGGCTGCCGGAAAAGTCGTAGGAATAATCCAAGGTTAGCCAGACCCAATCGCCCGCTTCGGAGGTAGAGAAGCTGGTTACTGGCCGCCCTTGCTCAGTAAGAGCGACGTAAGCCCGGTCAATCCAGCCGTTAACGCTGGGCAACTGGGCTATTACCGGGCTGTTGTCCAGGAAGCCGGTATCGTAGGATTCGGCGCCGTCGTACCAACGGGCAATCACCCGGTCCACTGCGGCGTTGCTGGCTTCCGCCGCTGCGCCTTTGGTGGTGGTGGTGGTGTCGGTGGTGTCGGTAGTATTGGACTTGAAGGCGGCCCGGACTTCGTAGATGCTTGCCTTACTGCGGGAGGAATCGCCGCCATCTATGCCGGTTGCCAGGTACAGACGCCGATAGCCCTGGCGAAAGAGGGCGTCGCCCAGGCTGCGGTACAAGTCCAGAAACAGCCGCTCGCCGTGGGCATAATTGCATCTGAAACCGCTGGAATCCCTCAAATAGTTTCGGGATTCTAGTTCAACGATGCTGGCGGCCGCCGCGCAGGGGTAATTGTCCGGGATTAGGGGCCGGCCAACCCGGATTCGCTCGGAATATGCCGCATTAAACTCCGCCGCTCCTTCATCTAGCCAGTTATCGGCTCCGCTCCAGTAGTAGTGGGCCACCTCGTGTGCGATGATGTGGCCCGCCGATGTGGATTCATGGCTGTCATCGTTCACGTCGTGTTTGGGGAGAATCACCAGGTGGGTGCCAAAGTTGGTGCCGGTATAGGAAGAGGGGACGGCATCCTCAAACAGGAGGGCCACGTACTGCTTTGGAAAAGGTTCGCCAATGAAATCCTCGGTAGCACGGACCGAATGTTCCAGCAAGTCCATGCTGCGGCCAGCGCCGGGGCGGGTACGGACAATGGCCAGCATCACCTGGCCGGCCAGGGGCAGGTCTATAGTACGCTGCTCCAGGGTAATCCGGGAGAAGTCCAGCAGAGTATTCACCAGGCCGGGGTTTTTCAGGTTCACTCCCCACAGCAGGGCGACCACTTTAGCCTCCTCATCGGTAATCCCATCGTTGATATTCGGGTGAGCCATAATCCCCCGGAAGGCGCTGAGGTCGGTGTAAGCCAGCCGAGCCAGGGATTCCATCGCCGCCAGGTCGGGGGCTTCCAGGGCATCGAGAAAGGGCATCGACACTATCTTTTCAACAGCTGCCTGGTCCAGAGACAGTATGTTATCCAGGCCGTTGAGAACCGGGGACAGTTGCCGAGAAGAGTCTGCTGCCAGCCACGGTTTTTCCGTCAGATCCCAAAACAGGGTCTGCTCGGTGGTGGCAAAGTAGATGAGGGATTCGGCGGCCTGCTGCTCTGCCGGGCTTACCCCATCGGCTACCCAGGGCAAGGCCCGGATAATACGAGCGGCGACTGGATTTATCTGTTCCAGGTGCTGGGCGTTTCGCAGGCTGGAATAGCCGGGCGGTGGCGGCGGAGTAAGTGTAGCCGGCACCGGAGTCCAAGTAGGGGTGGTGGTGGGTGCCATTGCCACCGGCAATAGAGTGGGTGCGGGCATAGACGTAGGCTGAGAAATAGATAACGGCGCCATCGGGCCGGGGGTTGGCGTTCTCGGGGGCATCGGCTCCGGCGTCGCATTTGTCCCGGACCCCAGAAAACAGGCAACGCCCCCAATAATGAGTAGGGCCAGGACCGCAACGATAGAAATAAATCGGGGCATACCAACAGTATAACCCGGTAGTGGCGGGCCGGGTCAGAGGCGGAGCGTCAGCAAATCAGGACAGGATTTGCGACAGGAACATCTGCGCCCGTTCGTGCTGGGGGTTGGTGAAGAAAACGTCCGGGGGGGCTTCCTCAATTATATTGCCCTCGTCGAACATCACCACCCGGTCGGCAACCTCTCGGGCGAACCCGATTTCGTGAGTAACTGTGAGCATGGTCATACCGCTGCCGGCCAGTTCTCGCATCACGTCCAGCACCTCTTTAATCATCTCCGGGTCCAGGGCCGAGGTTGGCTCGTCAAAGAGCATTATCCGGGGCTGCATCGCCAGGGCGCGGGCAATGGCTACCCGCTGCTGCTGGCCGCCGGAAAGCTCGCTGGGAAACTTGTCGGCCTGCTCCGGAATGCCCACCCGGGTCAGCAGTTCAACGGCCACCTCTTTGGCCTGATCAAGAGACCAGTGACGGACTTTGACCGGGGCCAGGGTGATGTTCTGCATCACGGTGAGGTGAGGAAAGAGGTTGAAGGACTGGAATACCATCCCCACCTCCCGGCGAATGGCGTCAACATTGCGTACGTCCTCGGTCAGGGCGATGCCGTCCACAATGATGTCGCCCCTCTGGTGATGCTCCAGCCGGTTGATGGTGCGGATGAAAGTTGACTTGCCGGAGCCGGACGGCCCCAGAATCACCACCACCTCCCCGCGCTTCACCGTGGTCGACACGCCGCGCAGGGCATGAAAATTGCCGAACCACTTATGCACGTCCCGGCAGACAATAATGTCCTCATTAGTATCCTCCGTTGCCTGTCTGTTGACCGTCATAAGCACCTCCAACTATTTCCGGTTACTTAGAAAACCTCTGAATAGTCCGTGACTCGTGATGTTTACCTTATCCGTCGTTCCTGCGCAGGCAGGAATCTCTGTACGTAACATTTTAGGTTCCTGCCTGCGCAGGAACGACGGGTGAAGGCGCTAGTGTTCAATGACTTATTCAGAGTATCCCTGGTTCGTTGTAGTGTGTGGGCAGGTTTGAAACCCATTTGTTCCAACCAATTAACCGCGCCCCCCGGGTAATGTCATTCCGAGCGGAGCAAGGAGTCCAAAACGCTTTGAGACAGAGGAGAGGGAGAAAATATCACCCTGCTCCCGAGGAAGAGGGCCGGGAGGGAGGGCGTTATCCTATCTCTGTCCCACCCCCAGATGTTCCTCCACTTTGCCGCTGACATAGGACATTCCGTAGGTGAAAACCCAGAAGACCAGCGCTATGAAAACGAAGACCTCCCGCGCGTTAACCAGAAACTCCGGGTTGCCTTGAATGAACGCCCGCCCGATTTCCAAGATGTCCAGCATCCCGATGATATAGACCAGGCTGGTGTCTTTGAACAGGCCGATGAACTGCCCCACAATTGCCGGAATTACGTTGCGGATGGCCTGCGGCAAGGAGATGAGCAGGGTGGTTTGCCAGCCGGCCAGGCCCAGGGCGCGGGCCGCTTCGGCCTGGCCGGGATGCAGGGCTTGCAGCCCACCCCGTATGTTTTCCGCCATATACGCCGAGCTGAACAGGGTAATTACCACGGCAGCGCGGAACAGGGAGTTTTGGGGGAAGTTTTCCGGGAAAGCCAGCGGCACCAGCACCTGGGACATAAAAAGCAGGGTAATCAACGGCACCCCTCGGAATACTTCAATGAACACCACGCACAGGATTTTTACCACCGGCAGCCGGCTGCGCCGTCCCAGGGCCAGGGCGATTCCGATGGGCAGGCTGAGGGTAATGCCGCCCACCGCCAGTATCAGGTTCAGCATCAGGCCGCCCCAGTAAATCACCGAAACGGGCGGCAAGCCCGGTACATTGGGCAGGCCCCGCAGCAAAATCAGGGTCAGCAGGAATACCGCCACACCTACCAGTGTAACCCGCGTCCCGGTGCCTAGCGGGGTGTAGCGGGCCAGCGCCCAACCCACGGCCAGGGCCGGCAGGTTAGCCAGCAGCAGCAACCGCACGTCCAGCCCCATAGTTTCCAGGCTGTAGGGGAGAAAGGCAAAGACCGCCATCGCTCCGGCGGGTATGACGGCTACGGTCCGGGCTACCGGGTTCCCGCTCATGCCCCAGGCCATGCCCAGCAAAGCGGTGACCAGCAGCAGCGCAACCTGGGGTCGCCAGAAACAGTTCAGCCCAGGGCAAGCGGCCTCCGTATTGTATTGGCCGATGATGAAGCGCCCGCCCAGTTGGGCGATTACCGTCCAGTCGGCAATGAAAAATACCCACTTCAACCCGAACCATAGGGCCAGGCCCAGGACAACCAGGGAAACTACGGTCAGGATGCCGTTAAACCAGCTGTTGAACAGGTTGGCGTAAATCCAGCCGGTAACTCCCACCTCGGAGCGCGGCGGCAGCAGGGTTTCCGGGGCCGATGCCGAGGGAGAAGCCATATTCTACCCTCCGCCAAACCGGATGTGCCGGTTATAAAGGTTGCCGATTAGCGACCAGGTCAGGCTCATTGCCAGGTAGGACCCCATAATCATCATAAAAATGGAAATCGCCGGGGCGGTCTGGGTCATGGTTACCGCCACGTTGGTCAGCTCGGTATAGCCCACCGCCCCGCCCAGGCTGCTGTTCTTGGTCAGGTTCAGGAACTGGCTAATCAGCGGCGGGATGATAACCCGCAGCGCTTGAGGAAAGGTGACGTTGCGCAGGGTGTTCATCGGCGAAAGACCCAGGGCGCGGGCTGCCTCGGTCTGCCCCCGGCCTACCGACTGGATGCCGGCGCGGACTATTTCGGCGATAAAGGAGGCGGTGTATATCACCAGACCCAGCAGAATCACCAGCAATCCGGCCCGCATCGTGAAGCCGCCGGCAATGCGTCCAAAGCGGCCCTGGGGTTCCGGCGTGGATATAAGGAAGGGCGAGTCCCCGGCGGCAAAGCTCAATACCAGCCAAGCCAGGGCGCCGATAACTATAGCAGTTGCAAAGCCGGAAATCAGGGGATAGGAAGGGCGGCCGGTCCGGGTTTCGCGTCGGGACAGCCACTTGCCGACCAGTACGCCGGCGATGATGGCCAACACGGCCATACCAACCCAGGTCAGCGCAATGGCGAAGGAGGACGGATGCGGCCAGGGCAGGGATATTCCGCTGTTGTTAATGTAGAACCGCCCGGCGATGACGTAACCCTCCCGTACCGGCGGCAGCGCCAGCACGATATAGAACCAGAAGAACAGCTGCACCAGCAAAGGCACGTTGCGGAAGAACTCCACATAAACCGCAGCCAGCTTGGACACGATCCAGTTGCTGGACAGCCGGGAGACGCCGATGAAGATGCCCAGCAGCGTAGCCAGGATGACGCCGGAAATGGCAACGAACATGGTGTTGGTGGCGCCTACGCCCAAGGCATAGAGGAAAGTATCCGAGGACTCGTAGGGGATGAAATGCTCGCCGATGGGGGTCTGGTAAGCCCGCGAGAGAAAGCTGAAGCCGTAGGGAATATCCCGGTCCTGAATGGCGTTGGCCATATTGGCGAAGAACCAGACGACCAGCGTCACCACCACAATGGCGGATACGACCTGCACGGCCGACTGGATAACCTGTACGTGCCGCCAGACCGGGATACCCTGATAGGTTAAAAATCGCCTTTCATTGACCATAACACTGACTTTCCGCCGGTAGAAGGCCCGGTATTTAACGATAGACAAGGCGCCCGAATAGCCGCATTGAATTGTAGCGCATAATCGGGAATTTTGCCTGCCAATGACGCAACTGTAACTGTTCAGTGTCGAAGTGTCCGTCGTTCCTGCGCAGGCAGGAACCTCGAATTGCGGTTAGCGAGGTTCCTGCCTGCGCAGGAACGACGGGCTTTCTTACCCTGGGGAATCCCCTCGACTCTGAACTGTTACACGCAACTAACCCAGGGGTAGTCGTATTAAAGAACCTACCAGCCTTTCCGGTCGTCGTTCCTGCGGAAGTCGGAACAACGTAAAAAATGATCTGACCGTCAGGTGTGATGGCCCTGGGTTTGAGGCATAAACTTCCGCGCACCCTGCGCTGCTGTGTTAAAATACTCCACACCATTATGGAGGGTAGCGACTGGATGGCAACTATACCCGAGTTGAAAGAGCAGTACGAAAGCCTGGACTTGCAGGTGCAGGTACGCGATGAAGTGGCGATTGACGCCGAATGTCTGCTGGCCTTTGCCTATGAATACCCGGAGCAGGAATCGGAAGTTTCCATAGACACCGACGAATTCACCGCCGTTTGTCCCTGGACCGGCCTGCCCGACTATGGGACCCTGTGCGTAACTTACGTGCCGGGAGAAAGCTGCATCGAGCTGAAATCCCTCAAGTATTACCTGCTCTCTTTCCGCGATGTGGGCATAGTGCAGGAACACGCCGCCAACCGTATCCTCAAAGACCTGGTAACTTGCTGCCAACCCCGTAGGATGAAGGTCACGCTGGACTATAAAATCAGGGGAGGCATTCATACTGCGGTATCTGTCGAATACCGCTCATAAGGCAATTAGGAATTAGTAACCAAGAATTGGTAATTCCTGATTCGTAATTGGAGAGGACGTTATGCGATTTTCCGGCAGCTTTATCATCGTCTTGGTCCTGTTCATTACCGTATTGATTACCTCCAACATCATTGCGGTAAAGCCCATCACGATTTTGCCGATTCAGTGGTTCGGTAGTCCGGCGATAGTGTTACCGGCATCCATCATCATCTTCCCCATCAGTTATATCGTTGGTGATGTGCTCACCGAGGTTTATGGGTTCAGGATTGCCCGGGGCGTTATCTGGCTGGGGTTTGGCGCTAACCTGCTGGTGGTGATTGCCCTGTGGCTGACCGGGATAATTCCGGGCGCTTTCTTTTGGGGTGAGTCCGACCAGGGCGCCTACAGTCGTATCCTTGGCCAGGTTCCGGGCATACTAATCGCCTCCTTCGTGGCCTACCTCATCGGCGAGTTTTCCAACTCTACGGTGCTGGCTCTTTTGAAATACCAGATGCAGGGCCGGCTCCTCTGGGTGCGCACCATCGGCTCCACGGTGGTGGGCCAGGGGTTAGACTCCTTCATATTCATATTCCTGGCCTTTGGCCTGTTTGGCGACTGGAGCGCCAATGCGCTGTTGGGGGCGGCGATAGCCCAGTGGATTGTCAAGATACTTTACGAGACCGCGGCCACACCCCTCACTTACTTGGTGGTGGGCTATATGAAGCGCAAGGAAGAGATGGACGTTACCGACGTTCCCCGCTCCCTCAACCCCCTGGGCATATTTGCCTAGCACCTTGGCTCCGCATGGATGTCAAAATGGATGTCAAACGCCGGGGCGGGTTTCAAACTCGCCCCGGCCTCTTTACCTGTCCTTGCTGTTATTCTTGCAAAGCCAGGAATCCAGGACTCCCCTCTCCCCAGTGAGAGGGGCAAGGTGTGAGGGCGGCCGGTTCCGCCAGACCTCGAAAATCCTTTTACCCTGGCCTATTGACACCCCGTAAAACACTTCTCTAGTGTTAGAAATGTGAGGTTAACCAAAGCACTCAACCCTGGGCCCAGGGTTACAGGCGTAATCGTTTCACGGCGCAGACCACTTCGAAGTGGCATCCCTGCGGCCTTCACTGGCCGCTAGGTCCTGAACCGGGAATTTCGACCGGAAGGTCGGCTTACCGGAAGGAGGTTACTGCAAGACCCGTTATCTCTTCTCCCCATTAGAGAATTGGAGAGCGGTGCGGGTCCGGGATCAAATAACTGGCAAACCGAATAGCATACCGGAACGGATGGGAGGACGACGGTGGCGGGCGTACATTACGTACCGATGCTCTAACCTACCCCGGGTAGCTAATCGGATGGCAAGCTGCGGCCGGAGCGGACAACCTGTACGCCCTTGTGCCCCGCCGACCGCGGCTGCCCCTGCCGGACAACCACCCTGGGTAACCGCAGGTTTCAAACCATCTGTTCCGACTAATCGCCACTGCAAGAAGCCGAAACCGGATCGCCGACGCAGTAGGAATAAAAGCTATCCGTCGTTCCTGCGAAAGCAGGAACCTCTGTTCGCAAGGTCTTTAGATTCCTGCTTTCGCAGGAATGACGAAAAGAGTTTTGTCCGTCTAATGCAACTGCCCTTACCCCGCTCATCCCCGCATTGACAAGCCCGGCTGCATGTAGTATATGTTCCCTACGTTGCCGGATATGCGTCCGGCAATCGGCTAATCCGCTATGCTTCTTGCGAATACGGGTGTTTCTACTGAGATATAATGGTCTTAACGCCAATTGATTCACGCAATCCGTACAATCGCCGGTCAATGAAGGCATAGCGTCAGTCTAATAAGGAGAGGAATTATAGTGAAAATTCTGCGTATCAACCGACCCAGGGCACTTTTGTTGCCGGCGGTTATGCTGCTGCTGTTGATTGGCGTAGCTTGCGGCACAGCCTCCGAGGAGCCGGCAGCGCCGGCGGCCCAGGAACCCGCTCCTCAGGCCAGTCAGCAACAGCCGGCGGCGCCCGAGCCAGCCCAACCTGCGGACTCCGGTTCTTCCGCCAAGTCCGAGCCGGCTGCCCCTGCATCCTCCGCGCCGGACTCTTCCTCCGCTGCGCCGGCCAGCGCACCCGTGGCGCGAAGCGTTTCTCCTACCCCCACGACGGCGCCGGAGCAGGCCAAGGCGGCCCCTGAGGTAGTCGTAGTTGAGGACGCCCCCTACGGCATCCTGCGCATCGCCAACAAAGACCTGGGGCCGCCCCAGTTCCTGCCCAAGAATATGGCCGTTCCCCAGGCCACCTACGTCAGCCCGGTCATCTTCGACGCTCTCTGGCGCATAAGTCCCGAACGGGAACTCCAGAACGACTTGTTGGAGGACTGGAGCGTCTCCGAGGATGGCGCCACCTGGCGGCTCCAGTTGAAGGAGGGCATCCCCTACCACAAAGATTGGGGCACCGCAACCGCCCAAGACTTGATGTGGGTGGTGAACCAGATAATGCTGGAGGAGGCCCGGCACCCCGGCAAGACCAATATGCGCCGGATTTTCCAGCGAGACGACACGGAAACAACCGTCACCTTCATTGACGACCTGACCGTGGAGATAAACACCGGCACCCACGAGGCTTTCGATTTCATCTGGCGCTTCCAGCAGTTCGGGGCCAACAACTTCATCCCTCTGGCCAGCCAGGCCTACGCCGACGCGGTTGGCGACGAGCAGGCCACCGTGGAGGGCATCGGCACCGGCCCCTGGCAGTTCGTCGAGTTCCGCACCAACGAGCGTTTCATCTCCGAAGCGGTGCCCGACCACTGGCACAAGACGCCCTACTTCCAGGAACTGCACTACTTCCAGATTGCGGAAGAGTCCACCCGCATCGCCAACTTCCTGGCCGGCGAGCTGGACACCATGCAAACTTCCCTGGGCTCCATACCCACCCTGATTGACGCCTCCGGCGTGAAGTTCATGCGCTTCACCGGCGCCCTGGAACTGCATATGACTCTCCACGGCCAGTTATACATCGACCGGGAGGGCATACCGGAGCGGGACAATGACTTGCCTTGGAATTCCGTCTCCGCCGACGTCAACTCTCCCGAGTGGAAGCGGGCCAGGGACATCCGCGAAGCCATGCGCATCGCCATTGACCGGGAGTCTATCGTGGACAACGTGCTGGACGGCGAAGGCCACGCCAACAATCCTTATTGGCGGTGGACCGGCTACGAACACCTCTTCGATGAGGAGATGCGAAATACCAAGCCGGAATACAACCCGGAAAGGGCCAAGCAGCTGCTGGCCGACGCCGGTTACGCCGACGGTTTCGAGGTTGACATGGCCCTGACCCAGCGCTCCTACCCCGGCACTCCCAAGGTAGGTGAGGCGGTTTGCGTGATGTGGGAAGAAATCAACGTCCGCTGCAAGCAGCACCGGATGCCGATGACGGCATTCCGGCCCCACTTCGTCAACCGCACCTGGAAGGGCTACAATACCCACGATAATAGCCCTTCCGACGAGCCGCTCAACGCCTATAGCCACGGTATATCCAGCAAAGGGCTGATTATGCGCGGCATGGAACATCCGTGGCTGGATGCCCAGGTAGAGGCGATGTTCGGCGAACCCAACTTTGAGAAGCGGATAGAAATTGAGCGGGAAACCGCTAAGTGGCTTCATGCGAACGCCGTTCACATCACCATTGCCGCCATTAACGTAGTTTGGCCCATCGGCGCGGAAGTTGACCTGTGGAACTTCGGCTGCTGCGCCCGAGACATCGCCTCCAACCTGGAGTTTGCCCCCCACCGGGACCAATTGGGCGGCGACATTTACCCGTAGCAAGGGAATCCTTCACTCGAAGAGACTTACTGACCACGTTGCCTTATGCGCCCCTTGGCTCAGCCAAGGGGCGCAACACTTTGCAGGCAACGTAAATCTGATCCACGAATAGCAACTAATCATTGCAGGTGAAGGTTTAGGAATACTCTGAATAAGTCATTAAGCTCTAGTGCCTTCAGCCGTCGTTCCTGCGCCGGCAGGAACCTCAAACGTTGTGGACCGAGATTCCTGCTTTCGCAGGAACGACGGGTAGTGGTGAACAGCACAAGTACGGACTTATTCAGAGGTTTCTTAGAACAATGACTGAAGACCGGAAGATTGAAGTTAAAGCGGGGGAACTCGCCGAAATACGGCGGATTCTTGCCGGACCACCTGGGCTATCGCACTAGGATTGAAAGCTATCCGTCGTTCCTGCGAAAGCAGGAACCTAAGTCCGTAACATTTTAGGTTCCTGCTTTCGCAGGAACGACGGGAAAGGGGCATCTGCCATCACTTGCGATAGCCTTGGTCGTGGCCCCAGACAAGATTGACTGGAACCGATTGGGCCAGCTTACGGAAGCCTTTCAGGAATCCGGCCGGCCCTTCCGGGTGGACCTTCTGGACTGGAATGTAGTATATCCGGCATTCCACCAAGTTATTGAGCAAGGGCACACCGTGGTCCAAGCCGGTCAGTCCGGTAAGATTGCCGATTAGGGCAAGGGGCTGACGACTGCTATCTCCTCAACTGCTATCCCCCACCCAGCCCCCACCTAGCAAAGCGGTCAACTCCCGGATGCTGGGCAGCGTTTCCAGCCGGCCCACCGCTGCTACCACCTCCGCCGCCCTTGACGCCCCCAGGGTTGGGCCGGCCAGGGCGGTGAATTTACCCACCAACTCCTCCCGCGGACGGGGGTTGTGGCTGTCGCCGTGGTGGGCGGCGGCGCTTTCCTCCAGGACCCGCCCGTCTCCCAGGGTTATAGCTACCCGAGCGGTGGGGTAATCGTAGCGGCGCATACTCATTTCCGGGTCGGCAACTACTTCCACCATTTGGGCCAGGGAGCGAATGGCCGGGTCGTTCACCTGTTCCGGGTAGAAAGCAGGCGCGCCGGTTTCTCCGCCTACCAGGGCGGCGGCCAGGGCGTAGGGGATGGAAAACTTGGCCGACAGCATATTCTCCGGCGCCGGGTTAGCCATAATCTGTACGATGGGCGGCGCGGTCACCCGGATTTGGGTAATGTGGGCGGCCTCGAATCCTTCCTGTTGTTGCAAGGTCAACGCCGCGTCCAGTACCGGGTGGTTATAAAGACAGCAGGCGTGATACTTGAAGTAGTTTTGCTCAATTCGCAGTGGACTGCCCAGCCCTTTGCTATCCCAACCGTCGGTTACCGCCGCCGGGTCAAAGCCCTCACCCAGGATGCTGCCGTAGAGGTCGGCGGGACCGTCATTGACCCCGGTGAACCCGCAGCGGACCAGGTAGGCGGCCATGATGCCCTGAAACTCGGAACGGCCAGGGTAGAGGTTGCGGATGGTCGCTCCCTCCAGGCAGGGCGTCCAGGTGTTGGCCGGACTCATGGACATCGCCAGATTCATTGCCTGGCGAGTTTCGGCGGCGTCAAACCCGAGCAGCCGGGCGGTGGCCGCCGCCGCGCCAATCGTACCCCAAGTGCCGTGGGAGTGAATCTCGGCCCGTGACTGAACGCCGGAGCCGATGCGGGATGTTACCTCGTAGCCGACGATGACCGCTTCCAGGGCCGCCTTGCCGGATGCGCCCAGTTCTTCGGCAACGGCGATGGCCCCCGGCGTGACGTGGATGGAGGGATGCCCGCCGCCGAGCCGGCTGCCCTCGTCCAGTTCCAGGGCCACGCCGGCGGTGGCGTTGACCAGGGCGGCAAAGACGGGTTGTACTTTCAGCGGCGGTGGTGTGACCGGCTCACCGCCAGCGGGTGGGGGGTGTGGTTGGGCTGAGTCACCAGCAGCGGGTAACCGCGCCGACTGCCCCGGCGACTGCCCTAATGAATGGCCGAAAAGGGTGGCTTGCCCGGGGCCGCTCAATGTTTGGGCCAGGCGAGCAAAATTGGCGTTTTCCGGTAGGCGGCTGCCCGCCAGGATGGCGCCGATAGTATCCAGTACCACGTCTTTGGCCGCCGCCACGGTGGAGTCGGCCAGGTCCTCCAGGCGAGTATTCGTCACAAACTCGGCCAGCTTGTCCAGGTACTCATTGCCCCCTCGTGACATGGGAAACCTCCCTGTGCGCGTATTTTGCCTGTTCGTGGATAAACCAAATGACTTGGCGAAGCAGGAGTGGGGAGGAGAGAGGCGCCGGTTCTTCCGGTCCGGGAGGACTAGGCCGGCCAGGAATCCATCAGGCCCACGCCGGTCCACCAGTGGCGGCCCTTGCCCCGCCGCCGCCGCTGGAACCCCTGGGCGGTCAGCTGCATCCCGAAGCTGCGCTGAGGCAGCGGTTCCTGGCCTTGTTCCTGGCACCAGTCGATATAGGCCTGGTACAAGTCCTTGGCGATTATCTTGGCCTCTTCTCCCACCAGGCAGCGGGCGGAAATAAAGTCGGGTATGGCCGCCAGCGACCTTTCCCCGGAGGACGCCGCGGCGGGGGCAATCGCCGGTGACTGTTCCTGGACCTGCTGCGGGTCGGATAAGGACTGGTCTGCCAGTGCCACCCGATCGCTGCAATACTCCAGCAAGGCCAGGTAAGGCTGCAACCCGCCAAAGTCGTCCCAGAAGACCTCCTTGCCGTCCAGGGCCGATGCGTCAAGGACAAAGGCTACTTCACTAACTTCGAAGCGGTCGCGATAGTCCGGCGGGCAAATCCAGACCGGCGCCAGTAAGTCCCGGCTCATCGTGTTGTTCAGCAGGTAAAAGGCGCACCGGGCCGCTTTCAGGTCCGGGTCGGCTTCTTGCAGCGGCGTACCGGAATAGGTGGTTTCGAGAGACCGGTAGGTCTGGATGGCGGAGAAGGCAAAGGCGCCGCGGATTTGGTTGCTGACACAGCGCACCAGATCCTTGTTATCCCGCAGTTCCAGGGGTGCGTCCACCTCCACCGTTTCATCAGTCAGGGCTTTGAACTCGGTCTTGCCTGGGATAAAGGCGGCGGTAATTACGCCCCGCTGCGCCGCCGCCCACAAAGCGATGGACAGCGCCAGGTTTTCCTTGACCATTTTGATGTTTGATGAGGCTGGCCCCACAGTCTCAACTCCTGAGCTATTGGACAGCTTTCCCCTCTTTTTCCCGAGGATTCAGTGGCTTTAGCCTCCGGGCAAAGTCAAGGAGCCCGGAGGCGTGGAGAACTCGGTGGAAATGCCGCAGGTGAAGTTACGGTCCGCTACTGGTTAATGTCCATTACCACCTTGATGACGTTGTCCTGCCGCTGCTCGTACATATCGTAGGCGGTCTGAACCTGGGAAAAGGGCAGGCGGTGGGTAATCAGGTTGGCCGGTTCGCACCAGCCCCGCTCCCGCAGGTTGACTAGATCCTGAATCTGGCTGATCGGGTCGAGGCTGCGGGCGCCGGTGGTGGGGATGATAGTCGGCTGCTTTTCCATTAACAGGTTATGCTCCACCGGCACATAGTGGTCGCTCTGGATGCCAAAGATAATGACCGTGCCGAACTGGCGCACCTGCTGGAAGGCGATGTTGAAGGTGTCGGGGTAGCCGGCGGCCTCCACCACGATGTCGGGGCCGGCGCCTCGGGTGATTTCCTGCACCGCCTCGGTCAGGTCGTCCCGGTCCGGGTTGACGGTGTGGGAGGCTCCCATCTCAATGGATTTTTCCAGCCGGTAGTCCAGTGGGTCAACGGCGATGACGTTGCGCGCTCCCATCCGGGAGGTCAGCATCGTAAAGCTGAGGCCAATACTGCCTTGGCCCAGCACCAGCACGTTCTTTTGCAACAAGGTGTCCATCCGCTTGCAGGAGTAGAGGACGGTTCCCGGAGGTTGGCACATAACCCACTCGTCCAGCGGCCCCTCGTCGGGCAGCAGAATCATGCGGCCGGGGCGGGAAACCAGGTATTCCATCAGGCCGCCGGTGCCCCGATCCGGAATCACGATAACCCGCTGTCCTTCGTG
This sequence comes from Dehalococcoidia bacterium, assembly GCA_965197655.1. Taxonomy (GTDB): domain Bacteria; phylum Chloroflexota; class Dehalococcoidia; order Lucifugimonadales; family UBA3495; genus CATQHB01. The sequence continues at coordinate 691,438 of OZ240220.1, forward strand.
ATAGACGTTGGTTCGGCTCTCCACGATAACGCCGGCCAACTCATGGCAGGGCCGGCCGGGGGCCATAGGGTAGTTCTCTTCCGGCTCGATCGGCCCGTAGCCGTGGCGGATGTCGCTGCCACAAACGGAGACGCGTTCCAGTTTTATCAGGCACTCGCCGTCGCCGGCCTGGGGCATATCCAAATCCACGAAATCGAATTGCTTCGGGCCTACCAGTCTGGCTGCTTTCATATAGTACCGCTCCACCAAATAAAAATTAGATTGTTACTTTCGTTAAAGGCTAGGCGTTGGCTGGCGCCGCTCCGTGTTGCAAAACGATGGGTTATATGCGGGGTAAATGGTGCCTGTATCTTAATGTCTAACCCGGCTGTAGGCAAGCGGTTGCGGGGGATTGAGGACGGTTAATCCTGGAATTAACCTGATTGATATGCCCGACGGAATGGCAGCCCTTTCACCCCAGGTATAGCTGCCCAAGGAGAGGAGGTATTCGTCGGGTGCGCGACCTTCGCCCCGGAAGCCCTTTGGGGCGCCCGAATGACGATATGTGGTTGACGCCCTTTCCGCCGTCAAGGTAAGCTAGCCGGTGTTGGTTTCTTCTATATTCATTTCGATTCTTCCCGCACCGCCTGGAGGCGCCGATGTCCACAGCCACTACAGAGCAGATTCACCCCGACCCGGTTCTGGTAGAACGCCAGCCGGACAATCCGGCCATCGCCACCATCACCATCAACCGTCCCCGCCAGCGCAACGCCATCAACTATCAAATGTGGGGCGAGCTGGCCGACCGGTTGGCGGAACTGGATGCGGATCGGGAGGTACGGGCGGTGGTCGTTACCGGCGCCGGCGAAGTGGCATTCTCCGCCGGGGCGGACATCGCGGACTTTGACCAGTACCGTGCCGACTCCAGCAAGGGCCGGGTCTATAACCGGGCGGTGGACCGGCTGCTGGACACCATTGCCACGATGGACACGCCCACCATTTCGATGATTCGGGGCTTTGCCGCCGGCGGTGGCTGCGAACTGGCGGTGGCTACCGACCTGCGCATCGCCGCCACGGGCAGCCGGCTTGGGATTCCTGCCGCCCGCTTGGGCATCAGCATCGGCCACCGGGAAATGCGGGGCCTGGTGAACCTGGTGGGCAAGGGAAACGCCCTCTACATCCTGCTGTCGGGCCGCTTGCTGGACGCCGAGGAGGCTTTGCGGATTGGCCTGCTCAATCAGGTAACGCCGTCGGAAGAACTGGCCGCTGTCACCTACCAACTGGCTGCCGAAATCGCCGCCCTGGCGCCCCGGTCCCACGCCGCCAACAAGCGCACACTTAACCAGGTGCTGGCCAAGCCGGCGCTCGACAACCTGACGCCTGAGGAGGCCGACCTGCCCCTGACCCAGTTCGATACCCGGGACTATCAGGAGGGCTACCGCGCCTTCCTGGAAAAGCGCCCGCCCAACTTCATCGGGGAGTAGGGGTTATCAATTACGAATTAGGAATTACGATGATTTGATTCCTAATCGGGAAATTTTGGCTTGTGACAGTCCGTTCGTAATTCGTAATTCCTAATTCGCAATTATGGTTCAACGGACACGCAAGAAACGGGCCGACCTGCTGCTGGCCGAGCGCGGCTTGGCCGAAAGCCGGGAGCAGGCCCAGCTATTGATTATGGAGGGCTTGGTGTTCGCTCCCTCCGGGCGGGTGCTCAAGTCCAGTTCGACCCTGGCGGAAACTACGCCGCTGGAGGTGCGGGGACGGCTCCCCTACGTCAGCCGGGGCGGGCTAAAGCTGGCCCACGCCCTGGACGCGTTTACCCTGCCGGTGTCCGGCCTGACCGCCCTGGACCTGGGCGCTTCCACCGGCGGCTTTACCGACTGCCTGTTGCAGCGGGGGGCGCAGAAAGTCTATGCGGTGGACGTGGGCCACGGCCAATTGCACCACCGTCTGCGCCAGGATGCGCGGGTGGCGGTAATGGAGAAGTGCAACGCCCGCTATCCCTTTGACCTGCCGGAGCCGGTGGACCTGGCGGTCATTGACGTGTCCTTTATATCGCTGACCCTGGTAATTCCCCCGGCGTTGGCGCACCTCAAGCCGGGTTGCTGCATCGTAACCCTGGTCAAGCCCCAATTCGAGGCCGAGCGGCGGCAGGTGGGTCGGGGGGGAGTGGTCAAAGACCCGAAAGTCCACGCCGGCGCGCTGGGCCGGATAATTGTGTGGGCGGCCAACCGGGGCTTGCGGGTGCGGAACCTGTGCGCCTCACCCATCCTGGGAGACAAGGGCAACCGGGAGTTCTTTCTGTTGCTGCAAAAGCCGGCTGCCGGCGCAGAGCCGGATTGCCATCCCGGAAGCCGTATTGATGAAAACGACGCCGGGGCGTCCAACCCCTCGGCGCGGTCGGAGGGTTAGAGCAGTGGGCGGTCGAATTGCCAACTTGGCGCTGCTCCTGGCCTTGGTGGTGATGCTATGGGTCGTGGAAGTAGTCAACACCTTCCTCGAACACCAGCTCAACGTCTATGGCGTAGCGCCCCGCACGGTGGAAGGCTTGCGGGGCATCCCCCTGAGTCCCTTCCTGCACGCGGGGTTCGGCCACCTTGCGGCCAACACCATTCCCCTGCTGGCGCTGGGCGGGCTGGTTGCGATACGTGGGGGCACCAGCTTCTGGGGCGTGACGGCCTTCATTATCTTTATCGGCGGCGCCGGCCTGTGGCTGGTAGGACGCCCCTGGGGAGGCAGCGGGCCGGTGGTGCACGTCGGGGCCAGCGGCCTGGTCTTCGGCTTGTTCGGCTATTTGGTAGCCCGCGGCATCTATGAGCGGAGCATCCTGTCCATCCTGGTGGCCCTGGTCGTAATTGTGGTTTTCGGGTGGGGGATTCTCTTTGGCCTGCTGCCCACGGCGGGCTTCGTGTCTTGGGAAGGACACCTGTGCGGCCTGGTGGCCGGAGTGCTGGTCGCCTGGCTGACCCGCCCCCGCAGACCCCTCGCCCCCGGCCCCGCGCCCCACAAATGAACACGAGCGTTCACTAATGTTTCTTATTCGTGGTTCTTCGTGTCTATTCGTGGATGAAATAGGCCATTTCCCAACAGCCGCCCGGCGACTTATAATGCAGCCAGCAACCAGGTCTTTACTTACTCAAATATCATTCGTATCCAGGCAGCAGGAGGGGTTTCTATGGATGTCAAGGAAGTAGCGGAAATGTTGATGGCCCAGGGCAAGCGGGTTTCGGTAGCGGAGGCCGACACCGCCGGCTTGGTCGGCTATCTGCTGGGCACCATCCCCGGCAGCTCCCAGTTTTTCCCCGGCGGCGTCATTGCCTACACCGGCGGCCTGAAACAGAGCATCCTGGGCGTGTCCGATGAGCTTTATAACAGCAAGGGCAGCGTTTGCGAGGAAATGGCTATCGCCATGGCGCGGGGTGTGCTGGAGTTGACCGGCACCGACTACGCCGTCTCCACCACCGGCGTCACCGGTCCGGCCCAGGGACATTCCACATTCCCCATTGGAACTTTTTACATCGGCCTGGCGGACAAGGACGGCGAGGACGTAGCCATTCACATCCAACTGGACAGCGACCGGGACGGGAACAAGCGCGGCGCGGCCCAAGCTGCCATTGACCTGCTGGGCGAACGGCTGCAGCAGTCCCAGGGGGGCTAGATGGCCGACTATGGGATTAAGACGGGGAGCCGGATAATACTTCTGGGACAAAACCTGTTTTTCCAGGGGCGCGTCGAAACCGTCGCCGAACCCCTGGGGTACTCGGTTCGGCAGGCCAATACGGAGGCGGACTTCTGGAACAGCTATGCCGACGGGGAGACGGAACTGGTGCTGGTGGATTTGGAAGGAGATACGGACACCTGGGCCGGCGTCCTGGCCGGCTTGCAGCAGCGAGTTGCCCCAGATGGCAAGTCCGGCCCCAGGATTGTTGCCTTTGGGCCCCACGAGGATGTGACCACGATGGAGTGGGCGGCGGCGCTGGGGGCGCAGCAGACGCTTAACAAGGGGCGGTTCAGCGCCACGCTGCCGGAAATAATTGGGGGTGGTGGCGGGGCGTAGGGTAACCCAACTTAAAGAGGGCAAGCCACATTTCTAGGTCGCGTACACATATCATCTGTTCCAACTAATGCACCTGGTTCGTATTTGGAACAGGGCAAAGGCATCGTACGGAGGTCATCTTGCTGTAACTGTTCAGTCTTGAGGAGTTGTTCACACCTTAAACCGTCATTCCGGCGCAGGCCGGAATCCAGCGACGCCACGTAGGAATTAGCGTTCCAGAGGGCAAAGATTCCTGGATTCCGGCTTTCGCCGGAATGACGGTATAGGGGCGCAGACGGCTCATCACATCTGAACAGTTACCAATGCGGTTAACCGGGTTTATAGGGCGCTTCAATGACACCATCAGAAGAATGGGAAAGACGGCTGAAAGCCTCTTTTGAGCGGCTTGCGGCTATGGCTAGTGACCTGAAGAGCAGGGACGGGTTTCAGGATTTCACCGATGAGACGGACCCTGAAAGGCGGTTGGAAGCTGCTTTTGAGTAGGTTGCGGCTAAGGCTAACAGCTTAGCAAGCAAAGACAACTTCCCAGACTCCACAGAATAGGCAACCTATAATCTGCTCGGGGTGAGTTTGTGGCGGCGCCTACGTCACCCCGGAGCTAAAGTTGGCAACACGGCCCTTGGTCGCGCTATCCCCGGCCAATATATGGCATCTTGGTAGCCATTACCGTCATGAACTGGACGTTGGCATCAAGGGGGAGGCCGGCCATATAGGCCACCGCTTTTGCCACGTTTTCCACGTCCATAGTAGGTTCCACCGCTATTTCCCCGTGGGCTTGGGGGACGCCGGTCTTGAAAACCGCGGCCATCTCCGTGTCAGCGTTGCCGATGTCAATCTGCCCGCAGGCGATGTCGTACTTGCGGCCGTCCAGGGAGGTGGAACGGGTTAGCCCGGTCATGGCGTGCTTGGTGGCGGTGTAAGGAGCGGAGTTAGGCCGGGGAACATAGGCAGACACCGATCCGTTATTGATGATGCGCCCCCCTTGCGGGTCCTGCTCCTTCATCATTCGGAAGGCTCCCTGGGTGCACAGGAAGGCGCCGGTAATGTTCACATCCACCACCGCCTGCCATTGTTCGAAAGTCAGGTCCTCCAGCGGGATGGGGGGCGCGCTGATGCCGGCGTTGTTGAACAATACATCCAGCCGGCCGAACCGCTCTTTGGTGGCCGCAAACAGGGCTGCGACCGGTTCGGGCTTGCCAACGTCGCCAGGGACGGCCAGCATCCGGCCCGCGGCATCCCCGGCCATATTGAGAGTCTCTTCCAACAATTCGGCCCGCCGACCGGCCAACGTCACCGAGTAACCCTCGGCGGCCAGGGCCAAGGACGCGCTTCTGCCGATTCCGGTTCCGGCGCCGGTAACGATGGCTACCTTGCCGCTAGACCCGCCGGGCTGGTTCTGCATGGGTTCACCTCTTTTCTGACTTTTATCCACGAATAGGCACGAATATTCACTAATGCCCTCACCCCTAGCCTCTCTCCCGTAGGGATAGGGGGACTTGGTTTGGGGCGAGGTTCCTGCCTGCGCAGGAACGACGATTGGAAATTAACGCAACCAATTAAGGTTGGATTATCACTCCACCCGCTCAAAGTAGATTCGCCTGACCACCTCTTCCAGTTCGTCGTTGATGAAGGCTTCGTCCGGCCTAACGGCCATGGTCCAGCTCAGGTTTGGGTTGGAGGCGTGGGAAAAGAACAGGACGAAGGTATCATATTCGCCGCTGCCGTCGTAGGGCGTGATCGAGTCCTCCTCTACCTCAACCTCCAATTCCGGGTCCAAGTCGGGGAGGAATTGCTCGACGCGGGTGCGGGCCTGCTGATACCAGTCAAACATACTCATGGTTCTTCTTTTCCTTACACCGGTTCCAGGGTTTGCTGCGCTTCACACCGGGCGACAATCCCATCCCAACGGTACTCCATTGGCACCATTTGTATCTGTCTCCAAACCTCCGATTGGTCGTGGTAGTGGGGGCTGCCTGGGTGTCCTGACGCGCCCAGGGGAATGGCCCACCGGGAGTTGTCCCAATCGGCCAGGTCAAAGGCGTAGCGGGCTACCGACAGGCCGCCCACGGTGGCGAGGTCGGCTGGCGAATAAGACCCGGCCAGGGGCGTGTCGCCGTCGCCGGACATCGGAATAGCCGGCGGGTCCAGCAGACCGGCCAGGTCAGGGAAGGCGGCGGAGAGGGTATGCTTGGGGTGGGCTTGGTGCAGCCGGTCCCAACGCCACTGCTCCATATCCGCGCCCAGTTTATCCCGCAGCGTCGCCACGCCCTCGGCTAGGGCCGCCGAAATCAGCGACGGCCAGGTCTCCCCTTCCGGCAGCAGGCGGCGGTCATCCGCCGGGAAGAGAGTAATCAGTTGGGTCTTGACCCGGCCCAGGAATACGCCGGTGCCCCGGTTGGCTGGATTCCACGCTTCTTTAGTCAACTCTTCGCCCAGGTTGTGCCGGAAAATGCGGTAAATCAGGGCATCGCGGAAGGCGCTGTAGATGGTTGGCTCCACGCCTTCCGCATCCATGCTGCCCGACCAGGCCAACAGTTTGTCCAGGGCTTGGGTAGTTAATGAGTTTGCCGTTTCAATTTCGTTCCGATGGGTTTTCAGATAGTCAATATAGGCCAGGGCCGGGATGGAAATGCGTTCGTTGTGCACCCGGGCCATGTCCGTCGCAGTGGGACGTTCCAGGGCCAGTAAGCCCTTGGTGACTCGCTCGGCGCGGAATCCGGGGGTAAACTCGGAGGAGATGTAGTAGGGGTAGTCGTCGCCCACCGGCTTGTTGTTGGCGGTGACAATGTAACCCTCCGCCGGGTTAATCGAGCGGGGCATTTCCTCAAAGGGGATGTTGCCCTGCCACTCGTGGTCCCCGGTCCAGCCGGGGACCGGCAGACGGGCGTTCTGGCGGGAGCGTATGGGTATTTCTCCCCGGCACAGGTAGCCAATGTTGCCGTCCAGGTCAGCGAAAAGGAAGTTGTTGCCGGGGTCAACCCAACCCCGCATGGAGTCGGCCAACTCGTGGCCGTCACTGGCCCGCAGCATAGCCGGGATGATGTCGGGCCAGGGCTTGGGGCCGTCGGTGGCGGTGTATTTGAAGGCGATGCCCGTGCTATGGTTCGGGTTGCCAGGGTCTTTCTCCGGGTTGTCGGAGAGTATCGGGCCGTGGCGGGTAACCCGCACCGACAGGTCCACCGGGTCACCGCCTCGAACCTTGACCGTCTCCTGGAAGACCTCGGCCCTGAGCCATTGGCCCTGGTATAGATAGTAGTTAGGGTCATCCTCCTTGAACCGTTCCAAGTACAAGTCCTGGTAGTCGGCGCTGGTGTGGGTGATGCACCAAGCCACCCGGTCGTTGTGGCCGAAGTGGGGAAAGCCCGGTACGCCGGGGATAGCCAGGCCGACCACATCGAACTCTGGGCAGGCGACGTGGCTCTGGTAATAGACGTTGGGTGTGTCCAGGGCGCGGTGGGAATCGCCGGCTAGCAGGGGCTTGCCGGTGGCAGTGCGGTCGCCGGCGATGACCCAGCTATTGCTGCCGCTGTCGGTCTCCCGCAGGTAGTTGAGGGCTGCCGCGCCCTGGCTCAGTTCAGCCAGGCCGTCATCCACCATACCATCGTTCATAGTACCCGCGTAGCGCGTCCCCGGCGGCAGGATTTGCAATTGGCCGGGCTGGTAGCCGGGAGCCAAGGCCGCCGCCTTTTCCGGCCCCAGTTGCCGCACCAGTTGCGCCCGCCAGACCTTGGACTCGAACACGCCCATCAGGATGTGACGCACCTTGAACACTACCAGCCCGTCCCAGGGCTGCCAGGGTTCGGGAGTCAGGCCGGTGATGGAATACTCGATTGGCAGGGAACCTTCGGCGGTGGCGGTATCAATCCAGGAGTTTACTCCCGCAGCGTAGGCGTCCATCAGCTTGCGGGTATGGTCATTAACCGCTCCGTAATCGGCCCGGGCGCTGGCCTCCAAGCGGAAGCGGCGCATCAGCAGGTCCTGATCCAATCCCGACTGACCCACGACCTCGGCCCAGCGTCCGCTGCCGCGTCGCCGGTCATACTCCATCTGCCACAGCCGGTCCTGGGCGGTGACAAACCCCTGGGCAAAAAAGGCGTCCGGCTCACTGGTGGCCCGCACATGAGGGATGCCGTAGGCGTCCCGGTAAACCTGGGCGGCGGCGGCCAGGCCCTTCAAGGAAACCTTGCCGTTGGTGCGGGGGAGGGAGTTGGCGAGATCTTGGCAGGTAATCATCTACCGGGCCTCCATTGGTCTGGCTATTTGCCGAATCATAGCACAAACGTCCTGGCTTCACCCACCAACCTTGACTACCACCCGTCCCAATGCCACAATCGGGGCAAATTAGTCGCAACACATTAGGGAGGGCAGCTATGATTTGGTGCCGCTTTCAACGAGGAGACACTGTCAGCTATGGCCGGGTGGTGGATGATGAGGTTATCGAAGTGGAAGGCAGTCCGATGGGGCCGGACGGGCCAACTTCGCCGGCCGACACCGGCACTACCTACGCTTTGGGCGAGGTGCGGCTGTTGGCGCCCATAATTCCGCCGATGCTCTACGCCGCTGGCCCCAACCATAATGGCCACGTGGAGGGAATGGCCGCCCGCCGCGGCTCTCCGCCCAACTACCCCAAAATTCCCGAACCCAACTTCCGGTCCGTCCACGCCCTTATCGGCACTGAGGAAAACATCGTGGTGCCTGCCGACAGCGCCGGAGCGGTGCAGCCGGAGGGCCAACTGGCCGTGGTCATCGGCAAGCCCGCCCGTAAGGTCGCCAGCCGGGACGAGGCCCTGGATTGCGTTTTCGGCTATACCATCGGCAACGACATCAGTGAACGGGTCTGGCAGGGCGGCGACCGCACCATGTTCCGGGGCAAGAACTGCGACACTTTCAAGCCCCTCGGCCCCTGGATTGTCACCGACCTGGCCTTTGACAGCTTCCACATAATCGTCCGGCACAACGGCGAAGTATGGGAGGACTTTACCTCGGCAGACCAGATTTGGGACGTGCCGACCTGGATTATGGAGATGAGCAAATATACCACCCTCCATCCGGGCGATGTCCTCTGGATGGGCACCCAGGGAGCCGACGGCGATATGATCCCCGGCGACACCATAGAGGTGGAAATCAGCGGCATCGGCCTGCTGCGCAACTACATCGTGGCGGAGTAAGGACGGGGTTTATCCACGAAGGGGCACGAACAATCACTAATATCTTGATTAAGAAAAATTTGTGGATATTCGTGTCCATTCGTGGATTGATATAGAGAGGCAAAATGGCGTTGCAAGAGTTTATCAAGCAGTCTTTTGACACCCATTGGGAATGGATGGAACGCTATATTGACGGTCTCACCCAGGCTGAGATTGAGTACCGCCCCAATGACCAGTGCCATTCAATAGGGTTCATCTTGTGGCACTACAGCCGCGCGCTGGATATGTGGGTGCAGTCGTTGGCCCGGCGCGACCCGCAACTGTACGAGCAGGAATGGGCAGCACGGCTGGGTTCCCAGCCGGAGCCGATGGACGTGGGGTTCGGCTATGGCCCTGAGGAACTGAACAACTGGCGATGTCCGGACAAAGACCTTTTGGTGGAGTACGCCGACGCAGCCCGCAACAACCTGCTGGATTTCCTGTCCAGTCACGATGACGCTTCCCTGGTAAATACTGATATGACCAACCGGCGAGGGGAAACTATCAAGCTGGTCGATATGTTCCGTATGCTCATCTGGGAGGTTAACCAGCACGGCGGTCAGGCGAGCTACCTGCGGGGTATGCAGCGAGGCTTGGGCCAGTAGGGTGACCGGTTTAGCCACGAATGAACACAAAAACCATGAATAGCAGCTAAAGGAATAACATTCGTGCCTCTTCGTGTCTATTCGTGGATAGAAAAAGGAAAGGAACAGCTATGCAGATTACCGAGCACATCTACAGCACCCACATCCTGGAAGACCAAAGCACCTTTGGGGCGATGCACCCCGGCGGCACCCAGATTTACTTTGTGGGCGACCCGGCGGATGAGATGGTGCTGGTGGATTCCGGGGAGCCGTACCGGGCCTGGACGCGGCAGATACTGGATTACTACGAGGAACTGGGCCGGCCCCGGATGTCGGCCATCCTGATTACCCACGGCCACGGCGACCATATCGGCGGGCTGGACCGCCTGCAAGAAGAGTTCAACTGCCCGGTGCGCTGCCACCCCAAGCTGGCCCCGGTCCTGGCCCAGCGGCTGGGGGAGGACTGCGTGGTCAAGCTGAGGTCAAGGGAACTGGCGCCGGCCGGCGGGGGCATCACTCTGCGGGCGTTGTTCACCCCGGGCCACGAGGACGACCACGTTTGCTACTATCTGCGGGCCGACGATGTCCTGTTCAGCGGCGATAACATCCTGGGCAACTCCTCCTCCAGCGTCCGCAACCTGAAACAGTATATGGCCTCGCTGGAAGTTATGGCCCGGCAGCGGCCCGGAATAATCTGCCCCGGCCACGGGCAGGTCATCCACAACGGGGAGGCACGCATACGCCGGCAGTTAACCCACCGGCAGGAACGGGAAGACCAGGTGCTGGCGGCACTGGCCGAGGGTGCGAGTACGGTGGACGAAACGGTTACATCCGTATATCCCCGCAACCTGCGCAAAAACCTGCGGGGCGCCGCCGCCCGCAATGTCAGCACCCACCTGGCCAAGCTGCGGGAAGAAGGACGCATTTCAGAGCAGACGGCCGCCTACATGGTTATTGAGGGATAAACGACCGCCACCCAAGGCAACTCCCACTGTTCGCGGCGTCAAAAGATGTCAAAAAGCCCTGCACCATGTTATCCTTGTGAAAATCCCGATGCCGCCCAGAGGCCGACCATGACCACCAAGACCACCAAACTCCCCTACCGCATCCGGTCCGTCATCGACTACGACCGCCTGGAGTTTAATGCGGACGAACTTGACGCAGGGCCGGATCACATGCAGCAACTTCCTACCGTCGCGGAGACCTATTATGTCCTGGACAACTACCTGGACTCGTTGTACCCGCCGGAGGAAGTATTCCGCAGCGGCAACACCTTCATTTGTTACGACCCGGCCAACCGGAACGTGCGCATCAGCCCGGACTGGTATGTAGCCATTGGGGTGGACGCCGCGGCAATAACCCGGCGGAGGCTGTACCTGCCCGATGAGGTGGGCAAGCCGCCGGACCTGGTGTTGGAAGTGGGCTCGCCCAGCACGGCGCGGGTTGACCTTGACAACAAGCCGCAGACCTACGCCCGGATAGGAGTTCCCGAGTACTGGCGTTTCGACCCCAGCGGGGGTGAGCACTACGGGTACCCGCTGGCGGGAGACCGGCTGGTGAACGGCGTGTATGAGCCGATTGAGTTGAGCAGCGAGCCGGACGGGGTACTGAAGGGGTACAGTATGGTTTTGGGTTTGAGCCTGTGCTGGCGGGAAGGAATGCTGAAGTTCTACCACCACGAGACCGGGGCCTACCTGCCCACCTTCCGGGAAGAACGGGCCGCTCGAGAAGCCGCCGAGGCCAGGGTAGGCCAACTGGAGGAAGAGTTGCGCCGCCGCCAGGGTTAGGCGTATTTGCCACCGCCGGTTTATTCCGGTTTATCCACGAATGAACACGAATAATCACGAATGTTCTTTTTGATTCGGCTCCGGCGCTTCAAACCTCCTCAAAAGACGGATTCGTGATTATTCGCATCAAAATGCCGGCCCGGCGCACCGTCGGGCTGCACGCCTAATTCTCAATCACCAGCTTCCCGAAGAACTCCCGCGACTCCATCACCCGGTGCGCCTCGGGCACGTCGGTCAAGGGGAAGGTCTGGCCCACGATGCCCGTTAGCTCGCCTTGATGGATACACTTCATCAGGTCGCTGAAGCTGCGGCGGGTGCGGCCTCCGCTGCCCATCAGGTGCAATGGACGGCCCTGCAGGATGGACAGATCCATGTTGGTGCGCGCGCCGGAGGTTACTCCGGTAATAACCAGACGGCCGCCTGGCTTCAGGGAGAGCAAATTTTCCTCCCACACATCGGCGCCCACCACGTCGAACACCAAATCCACCCCCTTACCATCGGTTAGCTCCTTGACCCGCTCACTGATATTGGTCGTCTCCCGGTAGTTGATCCCCTCGTCCGCGCCCCATTCCTTCGCCTTTTCCAGCTTCCAGTCGCTGCCCGCGGTCGTGATGACCCGCGCCCCCACCATCTTGGCAATCTGGATCGCCATGCTGGCCACTCCACTGCCGGCTGCTTGAATCAGCACGTCGTCCCACGAGCGCACCTGGCCCTGCACCACCATGCACTGCCAGGCGGTATGTCCGGCCAGAGGGATGGCGGCGGCCTCGGCAAAGCTCATCGAGTCGGGAATCTTGTAGGCGTTGATAGCCGGGGCGGTGATATATTCCGCATGGCCGCCGTCCAGGTCAACGCCAATGCGTTGCTGGGCGGTGCAGTACTGGTCCAGACCGGCTACGCAGTTTTCGCAGACGTGGCACTTGACCCGGTTCTCCAGCAGCACCCGGTCGCCCACCTGCAAAGTGGTATTGGCGTCGGGGCTTATGGAAACAATCGCGCCGGCCACGTCCATGCCCATGATGCGCGGCCCGGCGCCGCCTCGGCCCCGGGTGCGCGCACCCATATCGCTTCGGTTCAGGGCGCTGGCGTGGACCCGCAGCATCACTTCGCCCGGCTCGACTTCCGGCTCCGGCAAATCACCATAAACCAGGGCATCCGGCCCGCCAGGTTGGTCCAGATAAACGGCTTTCATAAGAAACTCCTTCCAGGCAGCAAGTCGGTAATTGTTCGCATATTACTAGAGTGGAGGTTGCGGGTCAAAGACGATGCTCTTGAGCCACGAATAAACACGAATGGTTTGATTAGCTCTCTGCGACCCTCTGCGTTCTCCGCGTCTCTTTGTGAAAAAACTCTGCTTTCACAGGGAGACGCAGAGACACGGAGTTTCGCAGAGGGTCCATAAAGATATTCGTGTCTATTCGTGGCTAACAAAGTGGGGAGGGACAAGGGGGCCGCATTGACGGGGCTTTCCCCTTACCCTTAAACTTTGCCCTAAAGCTGAAATTGCCGGTTTGGAGGGGTGTGATGAGTCTTCCTGAGTTTGACGTTACTGGACAAAAAGTCCTGATTACCGGCGCGGGCCGGGGTATTGGCAAGGGCATTGCACTGGCTTTCGCCGAGGCCGGCGCCGATGTGGCGATTACCGGCCTGACCGATACCGGGGTCAACGCAGTGGCCGCGGAGGTGCGCGCATTGGGCAACGCCGCCCTGCCCCTGACCGGCGACGCGACCAAGGCCGCAGATATGGAACGGATAGCAGAACAAGCCCTGGCTGAGTTCGGGCATATTGACACCCTGTGACCTGCGTCGGCGACGCCATCCGCAAGCCGGTGGTCAAGCTGCCCGGCATTGCCCTGGATGGTATGTCTGAAGAAGAATGGCACTTCATTGTAGATGTCAACCTGACCGAGGCCTTTCAAGGCTGCCGGGCTTTCGGACCCCACCTGCTGGAGCGAGGTCAGGGCTGCGTGGTAAACATATCCGGCTGGGCGGCCTTCCGGGGACGGCAAGGCTCAGCGGCTTATGACGCCGCCAAGGCCGGCGTGATGCGCTTTACCGAGTCCCTGTCCCAGGAGTGGGCGCCCTACGGCGTAAGGGTCAACTCCGTCGCCCCCGGCAGCTTCCCCGACCCGGTGCAGATGTCGGCGGAGGCGTACCAGGCCCGCCAGGACGCGGCCAAAGAGCAAGTCCCTCTAGGCCGGGTGGGCTACCTCAAGGAGATCGGCTACCTGTCCGTCTTTCTGGCCTCACCGGCCGCCGCCTACGTCACCGGCCAAACCTGGGCCGTGGATGGGGGGGTGAGCATCAAGAGTTCCTGACCCGGGGGCTAAATAATTGGGAATTAGGAATTAACAGTTACGAATTGGGCATCAAGTAATTTAGTCCATACCTCCTAAGGATACTCTGAATAGGTCATTAAGCTCTAGTCCCTTCACCCGTCGTTCCTGCGCCGGCAGGAACGACGGGTAGGGGGTGAACGGCACAAGTACGGACTTATTCAGAGGTTTCCTAAATCCTAATTCGTCATTCCAGATAAGGAGGCATAGGCCATGACAATGCACTATCCGCTGCTGGTTACCCGAATCCTGGAGCGGGCCAGGACCGTCTTTCCCGACAAGGAAATTATTACCCGGGTGGAAGGCGGAGTGCATCGCTACACCTACCGGGACCTGGCAACGCGGGTCAATCGCCTGGCCAACGCCCTGACCGCCTTGGGCGTGAAACAAGGGGACCGGGTGGGCACATTTGGCTGGAACACCTACCGCCACCTGGAAGCCTACTTCGCCGCCCCTTGCATGGGAGCAATCAACCACACTATCAACATCCGCCTGTTTCCCGATGACCTGGTTTACATCATCAACCACGCCCAGAACAAGGTACTGCTCATTGACCCGGACCTGGCGCCAATCCTGGAGGAGTTGGCGCCCCAACTGGAATCGGTGGAGCATTACGTCATAATGACCGACGACCCGGAGCCGTCAACCACCTTGCCTGGAGCGCTCAGCTACGAAACGCTGCTGGCCGCGGTCTCCGACGAGTTTGTGCCGGCGGAGTTGGACGAATACACGCCGGCCGGCCTGTGCTATACCTCGGCGACTACCGGGCGGCCCAAGGGCGTGGTCTATAGCCACCGCGCCCTTTACCTGCACACCATGGCCGAGTGTATGGCCGATACTATGGCATTTTCGGAGCGGGACACGGCTATGGCTATTGTGCCGATGTTCCACGCCAACTGCTGGGGCTTTCCCTACTCCAGCACTATGGTGGGAGCCAACCAGATTATGCCCGGCGCCCGCCCCGACCCCCAGGCCATCTGCGAGCTTATTGAGCAGCATCGGGTGACGGTCAGCGCCGGGGTGCCCACCATCTGGGTGGGCCTGCTGGACTACCTGGAGCGGTCCGGCAAGACCTATGACTTTTCTTCGGTGCGGGAGATATATTGCGGCGGTTCGGCTCTGCCGGTCAGCGTCATCCGAGCCTACAAGGAGAGGCTGGGGGTCAACCTGGTCCAGGCCTACGGCATGACCGAGGCCACTCCCATAGTCACCCTGAACCGGGTCAAGTCCAACCTGGACGGTCTGCCGGAAGAAGAGAAGCACGACCTGTCCGGCAGCCAGGGTTTGCTGGTAGCCGGGCTGGAGATGCGGCTGGTGGACGATGCGGGGCAGGATTTGCCCTGGGACGGCGAGCAGCGGGGCGAGCTGCTGTTCCGCGGCCCCTGGATTGCTCACGAGTACTACAACGATGAGCGCAGCGTCGAGACCTACGTTGACGGCTGGTACCACAGCGGCGACATCGCTTCGGTGGACGCCGAGGGCTACGTGCAGATTGGCGACCGGGTCAAGGATATGGTCAAGAGCGGCGGCGAGTGGATTTCCTCGGTGGACCTGGAGACGGCCATCATCGCCCACCCCGATGTGCTGGAGGCGGCGGTCATCGCCATCCCCCATCCCACCTGGCAGGAGCGGCCCCTGGCCTGCGTGGTAGCCAAGGAGGAGTCCCGCCAATCCCTGGACAAGACCCAGATTATCGAGTTCATCCGGGGAAAATTCGCCCGCTGGTGGCTCCCCGACGACGTGGTCTTCATCGACGAAATTCCCAAGACCAGCGTTGGCAAGTTCGACAAGAAGGTGCTGCGCGACCGTTACCAGGACTATGTGGTGGGGGGTTAGGGTACTGGCAGTCTTACATTTGCCGGAGTAGAAAAGTAAGGGCAGGTTTAACCGTCCGTTCCAACTAATACGACCCCTCATCGCTAAAGCAATCTATCCGTCGTTCCTGCGCAGGCAGGAACCTCTGGACTCAAGGTTTTAGGTTCCTGCCTGCGCAGGAACGACGATTAAGAGTCAGCCTGCAAGCGAAGCACTTGTAGGGCAACTAACTGGCCTTGTATGGTCTTTTAGTTAGAACAGGGCGGGTTTCAAACCCGCCCCTACGTCGCGGCTAATCAACCCAGGTTAGGAACACCCCATCCCAACCCATTTACCCGCCGGCCAGTTGGCGGTGCAGGTGAATCAGGCCCTGCTGGCGGCGGGCGGTAGTCACTATTTTTGCCCCACCCGGTTCCGTCCCCGGTGCCAACAGGAGCGCAGCCATCTCCCGGGTTAGTTCGTTGTCTTGCAGTTTGCCGAAGCCGCGGTATAGCTTGAGGGCGGGGGAAGAACCAGTGTTTTCCGCCTCAGCCAGGGCGTGGAAGAAGGGGAGGACGACGTTCACCGCCAGGTCCTTGGCCCGGGCACCGCCGACGTAGGCCAGCCCCGCAGTAGGTTGACCCGGGTCGGCGGCCACGGTCAGGGAGGAGGTCAGCTTGGCGGCGCTGCCCCGGGCCACCACCTGGCCCAATTCCCGAATCAATTGCCCTTCTTCTACTTCCGTTTCTAATGACTCGACGTAGAGGAAACGGGCCAGCAGCCGGGCCGCGCCGGCAATCCGGTGGCGGGGGTGGTTGGCCGGGCGCACCCGGAAACAATGCCACTCCGCGGCGGCCAGGGGCAAGCCGTACCCCATCCGGCGGCGGCCCGCCCTTTCTTTCGACTGGGAAAGGCCGGACAGTTCCAGCAGGCGGCGCTCAATTATCCCACTGCACTCCGATTCCGACTCCGGGCCAGCCAGCGCTTCCCGGGCCAGGGCGGTCCAGGGGGCGCGGTGGGCCAGCTTGAGGAAGGGCTGGCGGTTGGCCCGGTAGCCCAGGGCTTCCATAATGCCTTCGTATAGCGTCTGGCTGGCCGATTGTTCCCGCATAAAGGCGTGGAGTATGCGGCTCTTGGCCTGGAAACGGGCGTCGCCGGCGGCGTCCAGCAGGTCGCCCAACCCGGCGACAGTGGCGGGACGGGGCCAGCCCCGCGCTTCCAGGATGGCCCAAACTTTTTCTCCAGGCCCTTCCTCCCTCTCCTGTTGGGAGAGGGCCGGGGTGAGGGCATCCTCCGCAGCCAGCAGCGCGGCCAGGGAAATTACCGGGGCCTGGTGGCCGCTTTGCAGGCTGGTGACCTGGGGCGAGGTTTCCAGGGCGGCGTGGAGGACGACGCCGTTGTAGTTGGGATCGTCGGCATGGCCGTGGGCGTACCAGTCCTGCTGGCGGACGTGCAACTCCACGTCGCCCTGGACCAGACCCAGCCCCTCGACCTCCAGCAGGGCATCGCGGAAGTCGGGGCCGGCCGCGGCGCCGGGCCGTCCGGGGTACAGCACCCGTACCCGCCGGCCGCCGCTGGTGCGAAACTCCGCTTGCCGGGCCGCCCGTTTCTGCCACAGCCGAGCCAACAGCTTTTCCGGTATCCGGCCCACCGGCCCCTTGCTTGAGCCGGAAGCCGACGGGTCATAATTCGCGCTTCTTTCCAGTACGGCAAGCATAACAATTACAGGTTTAACACCAAATCCTGGCGATGTCCATAGTTTCTTTTACTGCAGGGACACCGAGATGTGCAGAGAAACGCGGAGTTTCCCGGTCTTGTCTCTGGGAATCTCGGTGTCCTCGGCGTCTCTGGGTGAATCCCGCTTGCCCTTTCCTTAATCCGGTGGTAAATTAAGCCCAATGGTAAATTAGTCCCAAGACTAGCAGACTAAACGAGGGGTGTTTCAGATGGCAGAAGGTAATAGTCCCTTGAGCGGAGTTCGAGTTATTGACCTGGGGCGTCACCAAGCCGGCCCCCGCTGCGCCCAGGTCCTGGCCCGGCTGGGCGCCGAGGTCATCAAGGTGGAGCGGCTGGGCGGCGAGGAGACCCGCTACCACGGCCCCTGGGTGCGCAAGCAGAGCGCCTACTGGGTGCAGTATAACAGCGGCAAGAAGAGCCTGAGCATGGACCTGCGCAAGGAGGAAGGCAAGGAGGCCCTGCGCAAGCTGATCAAGATTTCCGACGTCATCCTGCAAAACTTCCGTCCCGGCACCATCGAAAATATGGGTTTTGGCTATGACGTGCTGAAGGAGCTTAACCCCCGCATCATCATGGTCAACGTCTCGGCCTACGGGCAGTTCGGCCCCTACCGGGACCAGATTGGCTACGACCCCATCGGCCAGACCATGTCCGGCATTGCGATGGTTACCGGGCAGGAGGGGATGCCGCCGATCCGGGCCGGGGTTCCGATCATTGACCGTACCACCGCCCTGCACGCCGCCATCGGCACCCTGGCCGCCCTGCAGGAGCGGGAGCGTTCCGGCGAGGGCCAGTGCATTGATGTCTGCTTGGCCGACACCGGCTACAGCTACACCGAAATCCCGATCACCGCCTATCACGGCGCCGGCATAGAGCCCCGCCGGGGCGAGTCGGCTGCCCCGCCCAGCGGCACCTACCCCTGCAAGGACGGCTGGGTGCTGATTTCCGCCGGCGACCAGCACCACTGGCACCGGGTCTGTAACGCTCTGGGCCGCCCGGAATGGCTGGAAGACCCCCGGTTCACCACCCGCCCCGAGCGGGGCCGCAACGGCTCGGTGATTAACGACGCCATGCACCAACTGATGGCGGATATGACGATGAAGGAAGTCATCGCCCACTTTACCCAGCACGACGTGGTAGCGGCGCCGGTGAACACCATCGCCCAGGCCGCGCAAGACCCTCATCCTTGGGAGCGGGGCGCCTTGCAGGAAGTGCCCGACTTTCTGGCCGGCTCCATCGCCGTATCCGGCGACTTCTGGCACTTCAGCCGCACCCCGGCAGTGGTCGGCTCCACCCCCCAGGTGGGCGAGCACAACGAGGAGGTCCTCAGCGGCCTGCTGGGCTACTCGGAAGAGGAAATCGCCCAGCTCAAGGAAGGCAACGTAATCGCCGAGTTCGACCACTACGACGAGGTTCCGGGTTAATTATCCACGAAGGGACACGAAGAAGCACGAAGGGGAGGGCCTCTAATCTGAGGCCCTCCTTTTATTGGCTAGCATTAACGGGAAGTTTAGAGGGACACGGGGTGTAGAGCCAACCCTCTTTGAGAATTGCTGGGGAGCCTTTCTCTGGTGGGCAATGGAAGGTTTCCTTACTCAGAGACCAAATGGCCGCCGCAACTGCCGCAACCACCGCATCAAGGCAGTCACCACCTTTATCGTTTTTGGCCTTTTCTCCTAGTTTATCTAACTCGGTCTTGTCCTTGGCGCTTATTGTTATCCCTGACCTGGCTGCGAGATTGTCCCATATGTCCGACCGAAACTTCCTATAGTATGCTTCTTCTTTCATGCTTCTGGGATTGTCTTTGTAATTTTGATAGGGAAGCCCCATTGATATCAGCACTGAACCCGGCATTACCTCCAATAATACCGAGCCGCAATGGTCTTTTTCAGATAAGGGTGGAACACAGAAACTGCTATCTTCGCTATTACATAGACGGTCAAGCATTTGCATACCACGAAACGTCATAGGAACCATATCGGGTTGATTTCGGTGTAGCGGGGAAAAACTTCCGGGCTGATACAAATCACCCCTGCGTTTGGGCTCAGGGTATAGCTTTTTATCCTTCCTAGCATCTACAAATTTCTTACACCACTCCCCCAATTTGGTATTGCTCTTTTTTACCCTACTGGCAGCTTTCCACAATTCAGTCATATCCTTCGGCGAAGCAAGCTCTTCGTCACATTCGCCCCAATACTCAATAAACTCCTCGGGTACAGAAAAAGGGAAATCCATAGCCGCTACTGAGCCTGAAGGCAATTCTTTCAATATCCTTTCCAGATCTTTGTGCGCTTTCTCTCGGGCGTTGCCCAAATGGGAGCACGACTCGATCTTCAACACGCTACCCTTCAAGCAACATCTAGCAACCCATGTAGCATTGCGCTTTTCATTGCCACTAAAATCCACCCCAATAATCTCAGTTGCCTCCTCTGCCATAACTCCCGCCTCCTATTCGTGCTTATTCGTGTCTATTCGTGGATAAAAACGTCCCCCCTAATACTCCAGCATCATCCGCTGTATTTCCGCCGGGTCATCGGTCTTCGTCAATGCCAGCATCAACAAAATGCGCGCCTTCTTCGGCGTCAGGTTGTCGGCGGCGATGTAGCCGTCCTCCACGAAGCGGCGGGAGCGCATCACCCGCCCGTTGCCGGTCTGGGTGGCGATGACCACGGGGATTCCCCGGCCCTGGGCCTTTTTCAGCGCTGCCATGAACTCCGGGGAGGAACTGCCCCCGCCCAGGCCGGCGGCCACAATGCCGGCGACGCCCGCCTCGGCCAGGGCGTTGACCACCAGTCCGTCGGCGCCGGCGTAGGCGTAGGCAATATCCACCCGGGGCAGTTCGGCCAAGTCGTCTAACTCATCCACCGCAAACTCGGTATCCTGGGTGTGGGTCTTGGTGGGCGTCCGGTAAAACACGACCTGCTCGTCGGAATCGGCGTAGCCCAGGCAGCCCAGTTCACCGGAGCGGAAGGTCTCCAGCCGGTAGCTGTTGCTCTTGGTCACGTCCCGGGCCGCCTGGATTTCGTTGTTCAGCACGGTCAGCACCCCCCGGCCCGCCGATTGGGGCGCGGCAGCCACCCGGATGCAGTCCAGCAGGTTAATGTCGGAATCGGTGCCCAAGCCGGTGGGCGGCCGCATCGCCCCGGTGACCACCACCGGGCGGCGGCTCTTCACCGTCAGGTTCAGGAAGTAGGCCGTCTCCTCCAGGGTAGCGGTGCCGTGGGTGACAGCGATGCCGGCGGCCTGCGGGTCCTGGCGGAAGATGCGGTTGATGCGGCGGGCCAGCCCCAGCCAGTGGGTAGGCGTCACGTTGGCGCTGCCCACGTTGATGAGCTGCTCCGGCAGCACCTCGGCGATTTCGGCGGCCTCCGGCACCCGCTCCAGCATCTGCTGGATGGTCAAGTGCCGGTTATGGTAGCTATAGTTAACGTAGTCGGTGCGGTAATCGCCGATAAAGGAGATACTGCCGCCGGTTCCGATAAGATAGACGCGAGGCTTGGGGCTGCTGACCATTGCTTTTCTCCTAAGGTTTATCCACGAATGAACACGAAGAGGCACGAAGGTCTATCCTGGGTAATTGGTGGATGGGCCAGCCGGCAAATGAGCCAACGTTCGTTAATGACCTATCCGTGGGGCAGACCTGGGTGTCTGCCCTGGGTTAAGGCGGACTGCCTCCGTCTTACGCTGTTGCGCTGCGTTGAACCAGGGCAATCGCATTAGACGCACCGTCATATTTCCGTCGTTCCTGCGAAGGCAGGAACCTTTGTCCGCAACGTTTTAGGTTCCTGCCTTCGCAGGAACGACGGCTAGTGCCCGTTTTGGTTCATGCGATTGCCCTGGCGTTGAACGGGTTTAATTCCCTTAGGATGGTTCTATATGCTATAAGTATATGCTATTTGCTCAACCGTTAGTTTGTTATTCTCGAAAGTTGCGCTCTTCTTATGTCAGCCAATATCTACCGTACCCTCAAGCCCTTGCTTTGGACTGTGCTATTGCCGGTTCTGCTGGTAACGGCCTTTCCGGTAACGGCAGCCTGCCAGCCGACCGGCAATCCTGCGTCGGAAGTGGGCGGCGCGCCAATCCCTTTGGTCAACCGCGAAACCGTATCGGTGGCCGGGCGGGTGTTGCTGCCGGCCCAGCCGGATTCCTCCGAAATAGTCGTTAACATTGAGGCAATCGAAATATCCGAAGATATACAGGTCACAACGGTAGCTGAAGGGCTGGAAATCCCCTGGGACCTGGCCTTCACCCCGGACGAGCGCATCCTGATTACCGAGCGGCCGGGGCGGATTAGAGTCGTTCAGGAAGGAGAGCTGCAAACGGCGCCCTACGCCACCCTGAACGTCGCTCATATCGCCGAATCCGGATTGATGGGCATTGCTCTGCACCCGGATTTCAGCAAGAACGGCCACCTCTTTGTCTGCTACACCTACCGGGACGATGCCGGCGCTTTGCTCAACCGGGTGGCCCGCCTGACCGACCAGGATGGTACCGGAACCGCCCACCGGATAATCCTCGACGCAATTCCCGGTTCATCCCGTCACGACGGCTGCCGCATCCGCTTTGGGCCGGACGGCTATCTCTACGTGACCATGGGCGACGCCACCGACCGCGAGTTGGCCCAGAACTTGGACTCCCTGGCTGGAAAGGTGCTGCGGCTGTCGGACGACGGTTCGACGCCGGCCGATAACCCCTTCCCGGACTCTCTCGTCTATACCTACGGCCATCGCAACCCGCAGGGGTTGGCCTGGCACCCGACTACCGGCGACCTCTTCATTACTGAACACGGCCCGGACCGGGACGACGAGGTTAATCTGCTGGAACCCGGCAAGAATTACGGCTGGCCCGAGGTCACCGGGGTCGCTGGCAATCCCCAATTCGTTGACCCTCTGCTGGCCCTGACGCCGACGGTGGCCATCGCCGGCGCTGCCTTTTATTCCGAGGGCCGGCTGGCCCATTCCTGGGAAGGCGCTCTCCTTTTTACCGCGCTGAAGGGCGCTCACTTGCAGCGGGTAGCGCTGGAACCGCCGGAGTTTCGCTCCTTCCTTTCCCGCGAGGTTCTCTTCAAGAATGAGTTTGGCCGCCTGCGGGCCATAGCTATGGCTCCCGACGGTTACGTCTATTTCACCACCAGCAACCGGGATGGCCGGGGCCGTCCTCGCCCCGAGGATGACCGGCTGCTCCGGCTGGAGCCGCTGCCGCCCCGGCACCTGGCCCGGTTCCAGCCCAATGCCCAGGGCGACTTCAGCCTGGAACTGGCGCCGGGGACTTATCAACTGCGCTGGGAGTCGGCAGAGTTAGGCTTTGCCCAAAGGAGAATTGCCGTAGATGGCGAGGGCAGTATTGACCTTGGGGTTATTGAGTTGACCAAGGATGACGGGTAACTTCCAAGCAAACTCCTCTTCCCGGCCCTTTCCCCGAAGGAGAGGGAGCAATTTTACTCCTCTCTCCGGGAGAGGGGCCGGGGGGAGGGGATGGCGCCGGATTCACCCATGGTGAAGGAGCCATCGTCCTGCCGCAAACCCAGGGCAATCGCGCTTCAATCAACAGTGGCCTCGCCAACTGTCATTCTGCTCTCTAGGTCATTCTGAGCGGAGCGAAGAATCCAGAATCTTTCGGAGCAAGGGTTGTCCGGTATCCGGAAAGGGTCCACCCTGAAGGATTTTAGGGATACTCTGAATAAGTCATTGAACACTAGCGCCTTCACCCGTCGTTCCTGCGCAGGCAGGAACCTCTGTACGTAACGTTTTAGGTTCCTGCCGGCGCAGGAACGACGGATAAGTGTAAACATCACGAGTCACGGACTTATTCAGAGGTTTCCTAACTTGAAGGATTTTGGATTCTTCCTCCGCTCCGCTACGTCAGAATGACATTAGGGGAAATTATAACGCGATTGCCCTGGCCGCAAACCAGTTTTGCATTTTCCGACTGTCTGATTTAATATATGAGTTGGGCCTTATAGTCGCTTTCAGGCAGTTGAGTTGGGTCCGGCCCGGGGATGAAGGTCTCGTAAGGGGAAGAAGAGAATATATGGGAAGCAATCGCTGGCTCCGCAATAGCTTGGTGTACCTGCTGATTATTATCGGGGTGATTGTAATTTTCTATACCTTGATTCCCGCCTTCGGTACGCGGAGCGACCTGCCCCTTACCGAGGTGGTGGACAAGGCAAAGAACCACGAGGTCCAGGAAATTATCGTTGATGGGAATAAGTTGACCGTCATCCCCCGGGTTTCCGGCGGCGTCGCCGGGACGCAATTCACCAGTCGCATCAACGACCAGACCGATATAATGCAGCTTTTGACCGACAACGACGTGGAAACCGGCCCGGCCGGGGTCCAGGTTACCTTCAAAGGCTCCGGCGGACTGGGCAGCTTTTTGGGGTTGATGCTGAATTTCCTGCCCCTCATCTTTTTCGGCGGGCTTATCCTGTTTATGATGCGCCAGGCCCAGGGCAGCAACAATCAGACCATGAGCTTTGGCCGCAGTCGGGCGCGGATGATGTCCTTCAACCGTCCCACCGTCACCTTCTCCGACGTGGCGGGGGTGGACGAGGCCAAGGCTGAACTGGAAGAGGTGGTGGAGTTCCTCAAGTACCCGGAACGCTTCCTCTCCCTGGGCGCCCGCATTCCCAAGGGTGTGTTGCTGGTAGGTCAACCGGGGACGGGCAAGACCCTGTTAGCGCGGGCGGTAGCCGGCGAGGCCGGAGTACCTTTCTTCCATATCAGCGGCAGCGAATTCGTCGAGATGTTCGTCGGCGTGGGCGCGGCCCGGGTGCGAGACCTGTTCGAGCAGGCCAAGCGCAACGCTCCCTGTATTGTCTTTGTGGACGAAATTGACGCCGTGGGCCGTCACCGGGGCGCCGGGCTGGGCGGCGGCCACGACGAGCGGGAACAGACGCTGAACCAGATTCTGGTGGAGATGGATGGGTTCGAGAGCACGACCAATATCATCGTCCTGGCCGCCACCAACCGCCCGGACATTCTGGACCCGGCCCTGCTTCGTCCCGGCCGTTTCGACCGGCGAGTGGTCCTGGACCTGCCCGACGTGGTGGGTCGGCAGGCCATCCTCAAGGTACATTCCGCCGGCAAGCCCCTGGCCCCGGAAATTAACCTGGAAACCCTGGCCAAGGAAACCCCCGGTTTCAGCGGCGCCGACCTTTCCAATCTGATTAACGAAGCAGCCTTGTTGGCGGCCCGCAAGAACCAGAAGAGCATATTTATGCCCGACTTTGAAGAGGCGGTAGAGCGGGTGATTGCCGGGCCGGAACGCAAGAGCCGGGTCATTAACAGCCGGGAAAAGGAGATGACCGCCTATCACGAGGCAGGCCACGCCCTGGTAGCCTGGGTTTTGCCCCATGCCGACCGGGTACACAAGATTTCAATAATATCCCGCGGCAATATGGGCGGCCATACCACCCTCCTGCCCGAGGAAGACCGCTACCTGTGGACCAAGAACCAATTCCTGGATATGATGTCTGTAACTATGGGCGGCCGGGTAGCCGAGGAACAAATCTTCGACGAGGTGACCACCGGCGCCAGCAATGACTTGGAACGGGCCACCAAAATCGCCCTCAGCATGATTAAGCGCTACGGCATGAGCAGGGCCCTGGGGCCGCGCACCTTTGGTAAACGGGAGGAACTGGTCTTCCTGGGCCGGGAACTCAGCGAGGAACGGGACTATGGCGACAAGGTGGCCGAGGAGATTGACCAGGAAGTTAAGGAACTGGTTAACAACGCCTACGTGAAGGCTTGTGAAATCCTGATCGAACAAAAGCCCAGGTTGGTGCGGATTGCCGAGTTCCTGATTGAGCATGAAGCGGTGTCCGGCGAAGAACTGAATCGGCTGTTCAACGCGGACGATGCCGGCGGAGAACCGGGTACGCCAGCCGTTCCGCCGGAACCGGAGCCGGCGCCCTACGCTCCCAAGCCGGCCCAGCCAAACTTCCCGCCGCAGCCGGCGCCTTCCCTGTCCAGTCAAAGCAGCCCGGACCTGGGGGCCAGGACCACCGGAGTCGCGGACGATTGATCAGCTGATGTTCAGCTGCCGGGATTATCCGGGACATATTTGTAGGGGCGGGTTTCAAACCCGCCCCTGACTTTTGCTTCGGTCAACCTTGCCGTTGCCAATGGTTTCGAGGTTTCCAGCAAGGCAATCGCGCTTTAACCACTAGCGCCCCCAGCATTCCCACCATTTGTGATTAATCCTTCTGAACAAGGGCTTTCCGGTATCGGCAAAGTCCAACCTGTTGGATTTTGGACTCTTCCTCTGCTCTGTCAGAATGGCATCACGGGAAATTAAAACGCAATTGCCCTGGGGTTTCCAATCAGGGCTATCGTACTAGGATTAAAAGCTATCCGTCGTTCCTGCGAAAGCAGGAACCTCTGTCCGCAACATTTTAGGTTCCTGCTTTCGCAGGAACGACGGGAAAGGGGAATCTGCCATCACGTACGATAGTCCTGGGGTTTCCAATAACCAATTCCGTTTAACCGGGCGCAGAGGTCAGAATTACAACTGACGGGCTATGGCTGCCGTTCGTCCTGAGCTTGTCGAAGAGGGAACTCCCTGGAATACGTCCCTAGCCCAGCGTGGGGCCTAGTATCACCTTGCCCAGGGGTTCGTTGCCGTCCACCAGCCGGTGGGCCGCCACTGCTTGGGACAGGGGCAGGGTGCAGTCAATCAGGACTTGAAACGCTCCTTGAGCCGTCAACTCAAGGGACCGCTCCAGTTCGGCCCGGCCCTCGGCGCCCAGACCGCTCATTACCTGGAGACGCCGTTGGTAGAGCCGTTTCAGGTCCAGGGTGACCATACCGCCGCCGTGGGCGCCCACGGTGACCAGCCGTCCGCCCCGGGCCAGGCTGTTGAAAGCGCCGTCCCACTGGGCCGGGTCGCCGATGTTCTCAAATACCACGTCCACACCTCGGCCTTCGGTAATGCGCATTACCTCCGCTTCCAGGTCGTCCTGCCGGTAATTGACGCCGTAGTCGGCGCCGAGGGAGCGGCCCACGGCCACCCGTTCCGCAGCCCCGGCCCCGGCGATTATGCGCGCCCCTATGCTGCGGGCTACCTGGACAATGCAACTGCCCAGGCCGCCGGCTGCACCCATCACCAAGGCCCAGTCTCCAGCCTGGAGATTGGTCAGGCGGGTCTGGGCAATAGCCAGGGGAAAGTGGCGCGCGACGACGGTAGCCGCGCCAAAGGACAGGCCGTCGGGGATGCTGACACAGTTGGAGGCGGGAACCTTCACGTATTCGGCATAGCCGCCCCACAGGTGAATGCCCAGCATCCGCCGGTTGGCGCAGTCCTGGTGGCTGCCCGCGGCGCAATGGTCGCAGGCGTTGCAGTGGATGCCCTGGGAAATGGCTACCCGGTCGTTGACCCGGAGTGATTCCACCCCTGGGCCGATCTCCGCCACCACCCCGGCCGGGTCGTTGCCCAAGACCAGGGGCAGGATGGCGCCATAGCCGCCGCCGTCCTGCCGCACCTGCAAGTCCAGGGTGCGGTTGACCGATACGGAATGGACTTTAACCAGGACCTCCCCCGGGCCGGGAACGGGCGTCTCAGCCTCTTCCCACTGCATCACCTCGGGTTCGCCGAATTGGTGTATCACCATTGCCTTCAAGCGGTTCACCTGCTTTCGTCGTGGTTTATTTGCCCGGGCTTCCGGTCAGCTTTTCGGTGGGACGATATAGGCCACCACGGCCGGCATCAGGACAAAAGCGCCCAATGCCGCAATCCTGGCGTAGCCGCCGCCATACACCAGGCTTACTGTCCAGAGTACCGCGAAGGCCAACGTCCCGATAATCATCCCGACGGCGATTACGACTTCGGGACGGCGGTTCTTGCGGAGGGACAGTCGCCGCGCCATCAAGTAGCTGCCGGTAAACAAGACAACGCAGATTATGGCGATAGGAAGGATGATAACTACCTGCCTTTGGCGACGGTTGTCTGCGGCTTTAATCCACGATCACGCTCTAAGGGACACGAAGGAGAACGAATGCTTTTAGCTGTAGGGACGGGTCTCAAACCCTTCCGGTCGAACTAACGCAATCCCTTATCGCTAAAACAATCCATCCGTCGTTCCTGCGCAGGCAGGAACCTAAAACCTTCAGGCCAGAGGTTCCTGCCTACGCAGGAACGACGGATAACTTGTTTCACTATTGGGCAGTTGAATTAGTTGGAACAAATGATCTCAACCCGCCCTGGCCGGTCCAGCACATTCCATCTATCGAGGAATTACCGCAGAACCTTCGTGTCCTTTAGCGACGCTTCGTGGATTAACCCTCGGGCTTATAGCGCACCAGAAAGCTGGCCTCGCCCAGGGGGGAGCCGTCCAGCAGGATAGCGGCAACGTGCAGGCCGGCCCGCTGTACCGGGATGCGGAAGGTCTTTATCCACCGTTGGAACAGGATGCCCTCTTCCCAGTCAATGTTCTGGGGCGGAGGCATGTCCAGGGGAATGCCGGGCGCCTTGATCCCCACCATCAGGTGGTGGCGGCCCGGCGCAGCCCCGGCGATGCAGAAGGCCAGGTTTACGTCCACGAAGGTCAGAACCGGGGAATCCGGGCCGGGGGGTTCGGCCGGCGCCGGCAGTTCCACCAGGTCTATTATTCCCTTGAAAGTAAGCTCGTCATCCGAGCCGGTCTCGGTGTCCCGACAAAACAGGGCATATTTCAGATAAGGCTCCGCTAGGTTGGTAGTCAACCAGGTTACTCCTTTCGCCTCGCCAGGATCAGTCGGGCAATAAGGTAGGATGGGCTAATTCTAGCACTTTCCCGCCCCTACTCCCAACCCCTTACCACGGAGGGACCGGGCAATCGCGTTATAATTTCCCATGATATCATTCTGACGGAGCGGAGCGGAGGAAGAATCTAAAATCCTTCAGGGGGGACCCTTGCCGGATACCGGACAACCCTTGCTCCGAAAGATTCTGGATTCTTCGCTGCGCTCAGAATGACCTAGAGCGCAGAATGACCGTTGGCGAGGCCACTGTTGATTAAAGTGCGATTGCCCTGCTGGGAAACCTTAGACGAGAGCAAAGCCGCCGGGTATGGTATATTATTGGCGATAGACTGGACACAACCGAAGCGGGGAGGATAGGCAATATGCTGGCATTCCTGGGGGGCACCGGGCCGGAGGGCCGGGGACTCGCGCTGCGGCTGGCCCTGGCCGGAGAGGATGTGATTATCGGCTCTCGGGACGCCGAGCGAGCGGCTACGGCGGCAGCGGAGTTGGTTCCACGGTTGACCGGGCCAAACCCCTACGCTGCCGGTATCGGCGCCATCACCGGGGCGGATAACCTGACTGCGGCAGGACGCGCCCAAGCCATCTTTCTCACCGTGCCTTACGAGGCCCAACGGCCCTTGCTGGAGCCGCTGGCCGGTTCTCTGGCCGGCAAGGTAGTGGTTAACGTCATCGCTCCGATGCGCTTTGAGCGGGGCAAGGGCGCCATCGCCGTGCCGGTGGAGGCCGGTTCCGCCGCTGAGGAAGCCCAACTATTGCTGCCCGACTCGCCGGTAGTGGCTGCTTTTCAAAACGTCAGCGCCGAGGAGCTGCAAGAGCCGGAGCGGGATATGGAGGGGGACGTGGTGGTCTGTGCCGACGACCGGGAGGCCAAGGCGCTGGTTATGTCCCTGGCCGAAAAGATTCACCACCTGCGACCCGTGGACGGAGGCAGCCTGGCTAACGCCAAGTACGTGGAACAGATTACGCCCCTGCTGGTTAACATAAACCGGATATACAAGGTGCACTCCGGTATTCGGATTGTCGGCGTGTGAGAAGGCTGTACCCGCCTGTTGCCCTTGCCTATTGTTTGGGCACCCTGAACGGAGTGAAGGGTCTAAAATCCCGGCCGACAGTCCCTTTTCCCATACCTTAACCGTGCTTTTGCTGAAGGATTTTAGATTCCTCCCTTCGGTCGGAATGACAGACTTACACGGGAATGGCGGTAGAAGGGCAGGAACTGCAACTTCGTCAACAACTATATTCGTAAGGAGATGAGGCGATGCCCAGAGGAAACTTAAACCTGCAAGACCCGACGGACCTGCAAGCGGTTAACGGGGTGTGGCGTTATGCCCCCGGCCTGGTGCCCGGCGAACTCAACGAGGGGCTGGTAGCGCAACTGGAGGGCAGCCCGGCCCGGCTGGTGGACTATGACGATTCCGGCTGGGAAGTGTGCAACGACCTGACCGAGTGGCACTCCCGGGGCGTTACCTTCGCCTGGTATCGTATCAAGGTGACCCTGCCGGAGCAGGTGGAGGGGCGGGACATCGCCGGCGCCCGTTGCATTTTTGAGACTTGCATTGACGACTACGGCGAGCTTTGGATTGACGGGGAATGCAACCGGGACCGGGGCGCGGTGCAGGGGTTTAACGTGCCGCAGCGGGTGGTGGTGGACGCCGAACCCAAGCCCGGCGACCAGCATACCATTGCCCTGCTAGCGATGAACGGGCCGATTGGCGCGCCGGGCGGCGCAGTGTTTATCCGCTACGCTACCCTGGCCTTTGAGTGGCGCACCCCTGGCTATTAACGGTTGCTTATCCACGAATGAACACGAAGAAGCACCAGTGTTTTGTGCTGGGTATCTGGAATGCTTTGCTCAAGACCGCGATTCCCGCCCTGAAAATATAACCCTGTCTGACGGTATGGTATATTGGGGGTAATCCAAAAAACATCCGTGCCCCTTCGTGTTCATTCGTGGACTAAATAAAAAGGAGGTATCGCTATGGCACTATCTGCGGAAAAATTTGCCCAGGGGATGACCACCGAGGAGTATATCGAATACATCAAAGTGAACAAGCAGCCCTTCATTGACATCTACAACGGGGTGGAGGTGCCGGCGGACACCCAGGCCTTCTTTGACGGCTTGGCTGAGCCGCTGAACCTGGCGGTGTTCACTTCCGACTGGTGCGGCGATGCCCTCAGCACCACGCCGACCATCCTGCGCCTGGCCGACAGCACTGATAAGCTGAAATTGCAGGTGTTCAGCCGGGATGATGAGTTGGAACTGACCAACGGCTTTCTGCCGGAGCATCGGGCCGGCACGGTGCCGGTATTCGTGACCTTTGACGCGGAGATGGGCGAGATTTCCCGCTTTGTCGAGACGGCTCGCTCCCTGGTGCCCCAGATCGACGCGATGGACGACGCCATTGCCCAGGAGGTTGCCACCGCCGGGGCCAGCGGAGACGACGCCCGGTCCGCCACCCGGGGCCGGCGGACGGCCTTTCGGGTCGGCAAGGCCAAGGACTGGGGCGAAGTTATCCTGCGAGAGTTCCAGCAGGTAGTATCCGAGGGCTTGACCCTGGCGCCGGGCCAGCGTCCCTCCGAGGGCGGCACCGAGTGGCCCCCGCCGGAGCAATAGGCAAGGGCTATCCCTACTAACCCTATCCGGCAAGGTAGGATGAGGCTATGACCATTATCCGGGTGCGAGCGCAGCCCAAAGCGTCCCGCAATGAAGTGGTGGAGTATCGGGATGATGTGCTGCGGGTACGGGTCACCGCCCCACCGGAGGACGGCAAGGCCAACGCCGCCGTAATTGTCCTGCTGGCGGAATCTTTGGGCATCGCGCGCAGCCGGGTCAGGTTAACCCGGGGCCATGCCTCCCGTGATAAGCTGGTCGAAGTGGAGTCAATGGACGGAGTGGAGTTGCGCCGTCGTCTGGGAATAGGTTAACGGGTTCAGCAGAGGTAACAGTTCAGAGTTGAGGGGATTCTCCAGGGTAAGAAAGCCCGTCGTTCCTGCGCAGGCAGGAACCTCGCTAACCGCAATTCGAGGTTCCTGCCTGCGCAGGAACGACGGACATTTCGACACTGAACAGTTACCAGCAGAAGGCGGGTTCCGAACCCGCCCCTACATCGACGTGGTGCGGCGGTTTTCCCGTATTGGCTTGCCCCTACACGGGCGGTATAATTGGCGGTAGCCGGGGTCTGGCCGGTCAGCCTTTGCCGGCTAACCCGGTTGTGGCCTTTGCCGCGCTATTGACGGAATATACGGAGATTAGCTTTGGAATACTTGAATTTCAGTTGGGTGCTGGAGGGCTACCTGGCCGGCGCAATGGGGCCTACCAGCCGCCGGGACCTGATGTTCTTCCACCGGCAGGATATAAGGGCCGTGCTGCGGATGGAGGAGAACACCATCTCCGCCGAGCTATGGCAGCTGTACGATATGTACGAGCCGGTGCCCGATTTCTCCGCGCCCACCCTGGAACAGATAGACCGGATGGCGCGGTGGATTGAAGAGCAGATCGAGAACTGGGAGCGTCCGGTGGTGGTTACCTGCCACGCCGGTATCGGCAGAACGGGAACGGTGCTGGCCGCTTACCTGGTGTATATGGGCTACGAACCCCAGGCCGCCATTGACATGGTACGGGAGCTACGGCCCCGCTCCATCCAGACCCGGGAGCAGGAGCAAGTGGTGCATGACTACGCCGAACACCGGAAGCGCACCGGCGGCCAGCGGATAACCGGCATTTAGGCGGCCAGTTTGTCCTCCTCCGGCTTGCCGGAAAATACCGCCCCCAGTTCTAGGTCAATAATGCGGCCGCACTGCAAGCACTTCTGAAAGGCCCCGTAGGCGTCCCGGTCTTGGTACATATCGCCGCCGCACTTGAGGCACGCCTTGAAATAGAGCTTGGTGACATTCTTCATCATCGGTTGTATCCCCCTTTGGGATTACCCCCTTCTCTTGTCCTTATTGACTACGCCGGTTCGCCGGTTTTCCTGGTTACCGCTTGCCAGTGTAGGTGAAAATCTTGAGGATTTTGTGAAGAAAATATATATACTTTGGCTAATCATACGGCAATAATCCATAACTGGATTTATGGAGTTCAGACTAATTCGGACTTCGCCGGAAATTGACGCCGCAACTCAGCCTGACTACGAAGTCAGCCAGGGAATCAAAGGAGGATTTACCATGCCCGGAACGCCGGAACCCGCCGACTCGATCAAACCCGTGGCGATTCCTCCCGGCCTGCTGGAAGCGGTTTACCGGGAGGCGCGCCACAACTACCCGGCCGAATGCTGTGGCTGGCTGTCCGGCCCCCGGAACGGCGGCGCGGCGTCCGACATTCACCCCTGCGTCAATGCGCAGGACGCGGGGAACCACCCGACCGCCGCCGACCGTACCGCCGAGAGGGCCTACGTCTTCACCGGCGAGGACTTGCTGGAACTGAACCGGAGCCTGGACGGGGAGCGGCCGGCCCTGGTCATCTACCATTCCCACCCCAATGGGCGGGCCTACCTTTCTCCCACCGACCGAGCGGTAGCGGCCAGTCCCTGGGGCGACGGCCCAGCTTACCCGGTACAGCAGTTGGTGGTGGGCATTGACGGCCAACGGGTGGTGGAGTCGGCCCTCTTCGCGTGGTCGGAAGAGGAAAGCGGTTTCGTGGAAATTGCGCGGTATGCCGGGGCGTCCGTCTGAGCGTAGTTGACATTCCCCGTCATTCCCGATTTCGTGGGAATCCACAACGAGCAGGCGCCACCTTTTCACCAACTTGACGGAGAACGCCGTCAGCCCAGGGCAATCGCGCCTTAATCAATGGCCCCCCGCCAGCTGCCTTACCGGGCCGCCTACTGTCATTCCGAGCGGAGCGAGGAATCCAGAATCTTCCGGAGCAAGGGTTGCCTGGTATCGGCAAAGGTCTAACCCGAAGGATTTTGGATTCTTCCTCCGCTCCGCTCCGTCAGAATGACAGCAGGGGAAATTAAGACGCGATTGCCCTGGCCGTCAGCCCTACCTGCCGGGAGCAAGCGCCTTCAATTAGGCCCCGGAAAATGGGATCGACCCCTCATTCCTGACTAACGGGAGCAAGCGCTTGATAAATTCGGAATGCTGCGCCATATTAGTTGCATGGTTTCAACGAAGGAGTTGGATATGACCACCACTAATACGGAACTGCTAACTGCCAACGACTTGCTGCGACTGTACAGCCAGGGAGTCCGTGGCGAGTTGATCCGAGGGGTGCTTTGCAAGACGATGCCAACGGGATATGAACATGGCAAAATCGTGATGAATCTGGGTGTTCTGTTGGGGGCCTTCGTCAAGCTCCGGAAGCTGGGGAGCTTGACAGCCTCGGACTCGGGCGTCTGGCTGGAGCGGGACCCTGACACCGTTCGAGAGCCTGACATAGCATACTTCTCGGCGGAAAAAATCCCGCTGGAAGCGAGGATTACCGGCTATGCCGAGGTGGCCCCCGACTTGGTGGTCGAGGTCGTATCCCCCAATGACAGCCGTCGCGAGGTCAACGACAAGGCGCTGATGTGGCTTCGCTATGGAGTGCGCCTGGTGTGGGTAGTGCATCCGGACACGCGCGCAGTGGACGTTCACCGGGACGGTCACCCGGTGTTGACGCTCACCGAGAATGACACCCTCAACGGATTAGACCTGCTGCCCGGTTTCACTTGTGCGGTCAGCAGCATTTTCGACGCTTAAGGGGCGGGCGCCCCCTGTCCCAACCAAGCCATGGTCCCCGTTTGCTAACTAGCCCGGCGCGCCCAGCAGGGCCACCCACACTGCACCGATGATATAAACCGTCGCCATCAATCCCAAGCTGCCCACAATCAGCGGTTGGGGCATACGGTTCCGGCCCCAGAGCAGCAGCCCGCCAAACAGGATGAGCGCAACGGCGATGCTGCCGGCCACAAAGTGTTCCGGCGCAGAGAAGTTCATTATCACGCCGCCGCGGAAGAAAGGGTCGGCGTAGGCCAGGATGGTCACGTTAAAGACGCAACTGCCGTACAGCCCGGCCACGCCCAAATCCGCCGCGCCCATGCGGGCCGCCGCCACCGCCGCCGACGCCTCGGGCATGGTGGTCACGATGGATACGGCCAGTATCCCCAGCACACCGGAGGAGATTCCGGTGGCATTAGCTATCCAGTCGGCGCTCTGGGCCAGGAATACGCCGGCGATAATCACGCCCACCGATACCAGGCTGAACATCAGCCAGGCCCGGCGCAGCGTCATCCCCGGGTCTTCCTCCTCCCCCTCGACCTCCACCGGACGCCGCTGGTAAACGATCCGCATCCCGATAACATACACCACCAGCAGGAACAGGGAGGATAGGCCAATCTGCCAGATGTTGGCCTCGGTGATAGCGCCAGGGAACAGGGCGTGCCAACCGGTGAAAAGCACCACCAGCCCGGTGAGGATAGCCGCCAGCACGATGAGGTAGCCCTGTTCCGGGGCTACCCGCTGCAAGAACCGCCGCCCGCCAAAGAGCAGGGACACCACCGCCATGGTGAACATATTTACCATGTTGGCCCCTACCACGTTGCCCAGGGCCAATTCGGGGTTGTCGATCCGCACCGCGGTGATGTTATTGGACAGTTCAGGCAGAGAGGTAGCCAGGGCCACCAGGATGCTGCCGACGAACAGCCGGCCCCAGCCGGTCAGGGTAGCCAGGGCGTCGCCATACTTGGCAAGCTGGACTCCCATAAAAATGACGGCGGCGGCGCTGGACAGAAAGACCGGGACGGATACAAAGAGGGATACTTCGGCGGGTAGGCCCAGCATATTGCTCCTTCAATTACGAATTAGGAATTAGGAATTATCAATTGCGTGCCAGAAGCTTATAATTCTTAATTTCTAATTTCTAATTTCTAATTCGTAATTGCCTGGGCAATTCGGTCGCCCATTTCGGTGGTGCTGACCCGGGAGGATTCGTTCACGGCAATGTCCGGGGTGCGGTAGCCGGCGTCCAGTACTTGCTCCACGGCCCGCTCCACGCTGGCCGCCTCCTCGGTCAGACCCAGGGAGTAGCGGAGCATCAGCGCCACGCTGAGGGTGGAGGCCACCGGGTTGGCGATGCCCTGGCCGGCGATGTCCGGGGCGGTGCCGTGAATTGGCTCGTAAAAGCCCCGGATTTTCCGGCCGGCGATGGGCACGTCGGCCAGGCTGGCCGAGGGCAGCAGGCCCATTGAAGCGGACAGCACCGCCGCCTCGTCGGTGAGAATGTCGCCAAAGGTGTTTTCCGCCACGATTACGTCAAAGCGGGCCGGCCGTTGGATCAATTGCATAGCGCAGGCGTCCACCAGGACGTGCTCCAGTTCCACGTCGGGATACTCTTCGCCCAGGCGGGTGGCAATCTGCCGCCACAAGCGGGAACACTCCAGGACGTTGGCCTTGTCGATGGAGGCCAGCTTGCCCCGGCGGACTCGGGCCAACTCAAACCCGACCCGCAGCACCCGTTCAATCTCTCCCTCGCTGTAGCGCATGGTATCCACGCCGGTCCAGCCCTGGGGGGTTTCGTGCCGGCCCTTGGGTTGGGCGTAGTAGAGGCCGCCGGTAAGCTCGCGCACCACCACCATATCCACGCCCTCCAGGACTTCCGGCTTGAGGACGCTGGACTCCACCAAGTTGGGATAGACCTTGACCGGGCGGATGTTGGCAAAGACGCCCAGGTGGGAACGGAGTTGCAGCAGGCCGTCCTCCGGGCGCGTGGTTGCCGCCGGGTCGTCCCACTTGGGGCCGCCCACCGCGCCAAAAAGGACGGCGTCGGCGGCGCCGGCCAGGTCCTGCACCTCCGGCAGCAGCGGGGCGCCATGCTTGTCAATGGATATGCCGCCCACGTCGCCGTATTCCAGGTTAAAGGAATGGCCAAAGGCGCCGGCCACCGCCTGCAACGCCTTGACGCCCTCGGCGGTAACCTCCGGCCCAATACCATCTCCGCTAAGTACGGCTATATTGAATTCCACCCGGTTCCCTCCCATTGATTGAAAGTATGTGTCCAGAAACGAACCCGACGTCGGTCAGATTAGACCCCGCCGGGCCGGGCAACAGTATAACGCTAAACGGAAGGGGTATCAAACGGAGGAGGGGCAGTGTAGGGCCATCGCATTGGAAACCTTGGTACATACCGTTCTTCTGGTGCAAGCAGGAGCATCTGTCCTTGACGCATTTAGATTCCTAACTCCGCAGGAACGGAGTGTTGGCGCCCAATTAGCTCAGAATCCACGGGCAACAACCTTGCATACAGCGGGCTAAACACTGTATTTCAGCAAGAAAGACAAGGGAGTGAGAATCGGAATACCGCGGAAAGGATGCAGAGTAAGCAAGTCGTTATCGCCGCTTACAATGTGAGTGGCCTGACCGCTGACTGCCAACTCCAGGAACTTATCGTCCTTTGGGTCGCGGCAGGCGGTTATTGACTGGCTAATCTCAACCAACTCGGCTTCCTGCACCACAAGATTCAGAAACTCTCTGCGCCTTTCTCGCTGCAGGTGCCGGTCGAAACGGTTACGAAGGAGAACATCGTCCAATTCAGACTGGGTAGCAGAAGATATAAGTAAAGCTTCCTGACGGATGACATTGTCAACGACTAGACGGGGCTGGGATTGAGGAAACAAAACCGCACTGACCACCACGTTGGTATCCAGCACTACGCGTAAATTACTCCTCATCCCGCAATATTGACTCCAGAATCTCCGGGGTCAAGCCATTTGCCTCCGCCTCCGCCGCGAGTTCGTCCATTACTTCAAAGATAGACCGGCGCGGTTTGAGGGTGAGGTCTCGGAGGTGCAAGCTCAACAACAGTTGGATTTTCTTCTGGTCCTCCGGGGATGAGCAGGCGTAAACCTTCGCTGCTTCCGCATCGACTTCAATCGTTATCGGTGTATTAGCCATTATAGTTCTCTCTTCTTATCGTATTGACTGGATTATACAATACCGAACCCGTCTTTCCCACCCTGTTCTTCGCCACCGCAGGGCTATCGCAGTATGCCAAAGAACGAAACTCGTCGTTCCTGCGAAGGCAGGAATCTAGTGGCCTCAGGGGCAGAGATTCCTGCTTTCGCAGGAACGACGGATTCTCCCGATTCCAAATGCGATAGCCCGGCCCTGCCAACCCCGGCCGGGCTTGCCCTTTCCCGGCGCCTTTGCCATAATCTACCTGAACCTATACCCATCCTGAGCCGGTGTTTCCATCTGGCCGGCACGCCGTTTTTAGCCGGTTTGTATTTGTGACTTTTATGATAGAAACCTCAGTTGCCGAATCCCTGTCCCGTATTGTCGGCGAAGACAACGTACTATCCTCCCCTTATGACCTGGACCGCTACTCCGCCGATGCCTTGACTCCCTTCCGGGCCTACCGAGCCGGCTATGCCTTTGAACGTCTGGCCGATTTGGTGGTACGGCCCGGCTCGGCGGCGGAGGTGACCCAGATTGTGACTCTGGCCGCAGCGGCAGGGATTCCCCTGGTGCCTTATGGCGGCGGCACCGGCGTTATGGGCGGGGTGCTGCCGGTGCGCGGCGGTATCGTGGTGGATGTGAAACGGCTCAACCGCATCCTGGAAATCAGCCCCCGGGACTTGACCGCCACCGTTGAGTCGGGGGTGGTGCTGCAAGACCTGGCGGATGCCGCGGCCGAGCGGGACTTGATGATTGGCCACGACCCTTACAGCGTTCCCATTGCCACTGTTGCCGGCACTATTTCTACCAACGGCGTGGGCTACCGGGCCAGCGCCTTTGGCCCGATGGGACAGCAGGTAGTAGCCCTCCAGGTAGTGCTGCCCGACGGCCGCATCCTGGACACCCGCCCGGTGCCCAAGTATTCCTCCGGCCCCAACCTGAACCACCTGTTTATCGGCAGCGAGGGCGTCTTTGGCATCATCACCCGGGCCACTATCCGGGTCTTCCGGCGCCCGGAGGCCCAGGTATTTGCGACCGTGGCCTTTGACAGTTTTGACCGGGGTTTTGACGCCGCCGCCGAGTTGATGGCTTTGGAGCTTCATCCCACCCTGCTGGACCTGACCGAAGAGGAGGACGGGATTAAAATGTTCCTGCTCTTTGAGGGCTACCGAGAGGGGGTGTCCGCCCAGGAACGGCGAGCGATGCAGGTTTGTACCCAGTTCGGCGGACGTGACATCGGCCCGGGGCCAACCCTGACTTATTGGGAGGAGCGGCACAGTTCCGGGGAGCGCTACAAGCGCAATGCCCTGGGCCGCCCCCGGGAGGAACGCTGGAACCGGCAGTGGGGCCGCAGCTTTGACTATCTGCACATGGCCCTGCCCGTTTCCCAGGTGTTGGAGTACCGCCGCCGTTGCGAGCAAATGCTGGCCGCCAGGGGCGTCCGCGTTGTGGAGTATGCTATCTGGAGCCGCCCGGAGCTGTTTTCAATGATGGTGGTGCCGGAGGATACCTCCGGCGAGG
Source organism: Dehalococcoidia bacterium (assembly GCA_965197655.1). Classification (GTDB taxonomy): domain Bacteria; phylum Chloroflexota; class Dehalococcoidia; order Lucifugimonadales; family UBA3495; genus CATQHB01. Next base: position 730,038 of record OZ240220.1, read on the forward strand.
GTGACGGCTTTCGGAAAAACCTGGCCGAAGCGGTGGAGGAAGTGCTTACCCTGGCCCAGGACATGGGCGGCGTGATGGAATACTGTCACGGGGTAGGAATGAAGCTCAACCACCTGCTGGCTAGAGAATTGGGAGTAGGCCACGACGTAATCCGCGACCTGAAACAGACCCTCGACCCGGCTAACATAATGAACCCCGGCAAGCTGGGGTTGTAGTTGTAACCCGTCCCTGACTTAATTCACGTGGATAACGGGATGGACAGGCTGAAGGGCAAGGCAGACTCCGTTATCCTGTAAATCCGGTCTATCCAGGTTAAATGACCCCTTAAAAGGGCAATTCCTGGCCGATGCCCTGCTCCCTGGCCTTGCGGTAAACCAATTGGGCTGCCGCAATGTCCTCCAGGGCGACGCCCATTGACTCAAACAGGGTAACAGCCTGGTCGTTGGGCCGGCCCGACACCCGGCCGGCGATTACGTCCTGCAACTCGCAGACCATATCCCAGCGGAACTCGCCCCGGCTCTCCGGCCAGATTAAATCGCCGCACTCGATTTTTGCCTGGTCCAAGTCGTCCACCGCGATAACCTCCGACCGCAGCACCGCAGCCTCGTCAACTTCCCGGCGCATCCAGTGGTTGCCGCCGGCGGCGTTGACGTGGGTTCCGGGGGCCAGCCAATCGCCCTCCAGCACCGGGTCCCGGGCCGAGGTGATGGTGACCGCCACCGCTACGTCGGAAACGCATTCCTGGGCGCTGTCCACCGGCGTAATCTCCAGGTTGAGCCGCTCCCCCATCCGCTGGGCGAACTCCTCCCGCCGTTCCTGGCGGCGGCTGTAAACCCTGGCCCTTTTAATGTCCCGGACGGCGCAGACCGCCTCCAACTGGCTGCGGGCCTGGAAGCCGGAGCCAATAACTCCCACGCTGTCGGCGTCGGCCCGGGCCATGTAGCGGGTAGCCAGCCCGGAGGCGGCGCCGGTACGAATCTGACCCAACCGGCTCCCTTCCATACAGGACAAAAGCTGACCCGTGTTATAGTCATACAGCATTACAATCATCCGGGCGCCGCCGGCAAAGGACGGGTAAGCCTTGTAACCAAATACCTGATGGTCGGCATCGGCGGCGGCCATAAAGTGGAAAAACCCGCCGGGCATTCGGATGCGGGAGCGGGGCTTAATGTCAACCTTGCCGGCGCCGGCGTGGGCAAACGCTTCGTCCAATACATCTACGCACTCGGACATCGGCAGTAGTTGGGCGACTTCTTGTTCGTTCAGAAACAGGGCCATGATTCCTCCAAGGGTTTGGGTGGTGTAAGTATAGCACCTTATAACTTGCTGCCAATTTAAGCCGGACTTAAACCGGATAAGCAATCGCGTCTTAATTCCCGGTAGTGTCATTCTGACGGAGCGGAGGAATGACAGTGGGAGGGTTAGAGTGACAGCGGGCGGGGGCTCTGGTTATTGCAGCGCGATTGCTCGGCACGTCTGGAAAATACCCCTGCCATTGGCTATAATTTTTACTATCACCCCCATCAGTGAACAGGCAGCGGAGTTTATGAACAAACCCCACGTTTTCGTTACCCGCCGGATTATGCAAGAGGCCCTTGACCTGATTGCGGCCGCCGCCGAGTTGGAGGTCTGGCCCGAGGAAGATCCGCCGTCCCCGGAAGTCCTCCGGCAAAGGGCCGCCGGCGCCGACGCCATCCTGACCAACATCATGGACCGGGTAGATGTTCTCCTGCTGGACGCCGCACCCCGGCTCAAGGTCATCAGCCAACTGGCGGTCGGCTTGGACAATGTGGACGTAGCCGAGGCTACCCGCCGGGGCGTTCCAGTGGGCTACACCCCTGGGGTGCTGGCCAAGGCTACGGCAGACGTGGCCTTCGCCCTGCTGATGTCCGCCGCCCGGCGCATCAGCGAAAGCGAGCGGTGGGTCCGCAATGGTCAATGGACGCTGGCCTTTCATCCCCTGCGCTGGCTGGGCGTGGATGTTCACGACAAGACCCTGGGCATAGTCGGCTTGGGACAGATTGGCCTGGAAATGGCGAAACGGGGGCAGGGATTTGACATGAAAATCCTCTATAACTCCCGCACCCGCCGGCCGGAACTGGAAACCCAATATGGCCTGGTTTTTGCCGACCTGCCTACCCTGCTGGCCGAATCCGACTTTGTGTCCCTCCATGTGCCGCTGACGCCGGAGACACGCCATTACATCGGCGAGGCGGAACTGCGATTGATGAAACCCACCGCCGTTTTGGTCAACGCGGCCCGCGGCCCGGTGGTGGATTCCCGCGCCCTCTACACTGCCTTGAAGGAGGGCTGGATTTACGCTGCCGGGCTGGACGTGACCGATCCGGAACCCATACCGGCGGATGACCCGCTGCTGACCCTGGAGAACGTGGTAATCGCTCCCCACGTGGGCAGCGCCTCCCTGGCCGCCCGCGGCGCGATGTGTATGCTGGCAGCCCGCAACCTTATCGCCGGGCTGGAAGGAAAACCCCTGGAGCAGTGCGCCAACCCGGAGGTTTACGCCAATAAATCCTAGTTTGCTTGTCCTGTTCCCCTCACCCTCAGCCCCTCTCCCTTGGGGAGAGGGGTGACAATACTCCTTCTCCCGGAGAGAAGGCCGAGGTGAGGGGATTATTTAACGAAATGGAGTCGATAATGCGGAAAAGGAACATACTGATAATAGCCGGCGTGGTAATCCTGGTGCCGGTCATCGCGGCGGCCTGGTGGCTCCTGTCACCGCTCTTTTTGAGCACAACGGTGAATGAGGAGTTCCCCTTCGCCACCACCGCCGAGATTCCGGCGGATATGACGATGGCGGAGGTAGAGCAGGTGATGGTCGCTATGTCCAAGATGAACCAGGCGCCGATGGATGAGCCGATGCCGCCGGCAATGAACGTCGCTGCCGCCGGCCCGGAAGTCGTATCCAGCGGCAGTTTCCGCGATGCCGACTCCTTCCACCGGGGCCGCGGTACCGCCACTATCTACCGTCTCCCCGATGGTTCCCACCTGCTGCGGCTGGAGGACTTTGAGGTAACCAATGGGCCGGACTTGCGCGTCCTGCTGGCTACGGCCGCGGACCCGCAAAGCCGGGAAGAGCTGCAAGCCGGGGGCTACGCCCACCTGGAAAAGCTCAAGGGCAACATCGGCGACCAGAACTACGAGATACCGGCGGACATAGACCCCGCCACTCAAGGAAGCGTCATAATCTACTGTATGCCCTTCCACGTAATTTTCAGCGTCGCGAGTTTGGAGCAGGGTGGGTAGCAGCGTAGTTGAAGCAGCTAACGTAGGGGCTACCCTTGTGGTAGCCCAGTTCCTCGCTGTTAAGACACTAACCGCTGCGAACTTCATCAAGGGCCCGCTGGACTAACGCCGTAGGGTCGGTTTCCGACTTTGTCCAGTCCGCTACGCTTGGATGGGACATTACAACCACGTATAGACCACTGTCATTTCTGTAAGTGCGGCTTGTCCACTCACGCTTGTTGTTTTCTTTGAACTTATCCACTAAGCATTCTGCGTTTAATTTATAGCATACCCAATTGCCAGTATCCTGGCCCAGGCAAACAACAACCCGCACCCCGAGGTATTCTATGACCGCCTGATGGAAGGGCCAGCATTCTTTGGCTAACTGGCCCTGGCCTCTTAATGTCGCAGATCTCGTGGACCGTTCAAAAATTAGGTTGCTCACTGGTACGTCTGTCGGGTCTCGACCCAGCCTACTCAGCAGGTGTAGCAACCTCTCAGCATAGCGACGACTACGTGGTCGATCCGTATAGTAGGACCACCTCTCCGGTTTTCCATACAGAACCTCATTGGAGTGCGCCGCGACAGGTTCAGGGTATTCTACGGGCGAACCGCCGGGGTTAAGTCCAAGTATGTACAAGTCGGATGGCGAATTAAACGCACTCCTTCCTGACCCGAAAGCTCGACCGGGCTTATCCCGTTGAGAATCAGGTATCAGCCTGGCAAAACCCTCAATCACTTCATCACCTTCAGGGCGTCCAGCGGGTAGTCGGAAAGAGGAAAAGACGCAGTTGGCCGGGGATAGGGAAAAATTGCTGGCGGAGAGAGAGGGATTCGAACCCTCGAGGGGCGTAAACCCCTACACGATTTCCAGTCGTGCCCGTTCGTCCACTCCGGCACCTCTCCGTGGTAGGGAATGTCCAATAATTATACCTAGCGCATCCGGCTGTGTCCACCGGGGACCAGGACGAGGCAGGGCAATCGCGCTTTAACCAACAGTGGCCTGGCCAACGGTCATTCTGCTCTCTAGGTCATTCTGAGCGGAGCGAAGAATCCAGAATCTTGCGGAGCAAGGGTTGTCCGGTATCCGGAAAGGGTCCACCCGGAAGGATTTTAGATTCTTCCTCCGCTCCGCTACGTCAGAATTACATTAGGGGATATTATAACGCGATTGCCCTGCAGGACGAGGGAAGGGCTATTGCATTAGGACTGGGAAGATATCCGTCGTTCCTGCGCAAGCAGGAACCTGGAATGTTGCAGACAAAGGTTCCTGCGTTTGCAGGGACGACGGAAAAAGAGGGTCTGCCGTCGCGTGCGTTTGCACTGAAAGGATATACAAAATGTTTTTCTGTTCTATATATCCTGTAAATCCATGTTTAGTAGAGGGTTAGAACTGGACGGCGTAGATTACCTGGATTACCCGTCCGTCGCGCAGGGCCTCAAAGTAGCCGTGGGAGCCGGAGGGGTTTTGCAGCCACCGGCGGACGAAGTAGGCACAGATATTCGACAACTGGGTACAGACCGATTCCCCGGCGCCGACGTAGCAACAGTTCTCCAGCACCGCCGGCGTGGGTATTTCCACTTCCGAGTGGAGGAACCGGGCCATGTGCTCCGGCTTGACCGACTTACCCGTCTCCGCCACCACCAGCGTATAGTCCTTAATCGGCCCGGTGGCCTCCATAATATGGTCTGGGTGCACGTCGGCTACCGCCGCCTCGTCCATATACATATTGAGGGCGAAAAGGAACTTGCTGGTAATGGCTTCGGCAGGACTGGCCCAAGCGGATACCGCTTCGTTGCCGTTATCCCGCGCCTGGGCCAACTGCGCCTTGTCCACGAAGCTGACAATCACCGGGGTCTCGCGGCGTATCAGGATGTTCAGGCAGTCCTGGATAAGCTCGGCCCGTTTCGCCGGCGTCCAGGACTTGAAAAAGCCCCGGCCCTGGTAAACGTCGGCCGGCCGCAGTTCCGAGGGGGTATCCGCACTGCCCAGAGGATTACCGAAATGACGCCGGCAGAGGGCGTTAAACTCCCCGTTGACTGCCACGTACTGGTTTTCGTGAATTACCAGCCCGGAGTAAACATGGTGCGGCTGATTGAGGTCGTTAAGACTGTTGCCGGTATCCCCGGATTCACCTAGATAAACCATGTACATGGCGCTGCCTCCCTGCAATGCACCGGAACCGATAAGATAACCCCGGCAACCGGGCCGGAGTATGCTGCATTGCCCAAGCCCCTCCGGGCAAAGGCATTTGGAAAACAAGGTGAGCATCGTTCCTGCCTTCGCAAGAACCTGAAACAGGAACCTGAAATCTTGCGGACCGAGGTTTCTGCTTGCTCAGGAACGAGGAGAAATGGGAACTTCCGCCTGGTGTGGCCGTGCCAAACCCCCAGGCCTCGCCGGGGGTCAATTGCCTTTCCCTACTCCCCGCTGGCTGCTCCCGACTCGGCTTCAGGTTCGGACTCAGCGGCCGGCGTCTCGTCGGCGGCTGCCGGAGCCTCCCGGCCGGCGTCAACCCGCACTACCATTGCCTCCGGGTCGGTGATCAGCGTCACGTTAGGCGGCAGCGGTAGGTCGGCGGCGCGAACTACGGAGTTGGGGTCAACCAGTTCGGCCAAGTCTATTTCTAGCTCATTGGGGATTTCCATAGGCAGGGCTTCCACGTCCACGGTGTACAGCACCTGGGCTATGCCGCCGCCGGTTTCCCGCGCCCCGGGCGACTCGCCGACCAGATTGACCGGCACCTGGGCCGCTACCTTTTCCGTGGCCGACACCGCCAGAAAGTCCACGTGCAGCAGGTCGCCCCGCATCGGGTTCCACTGGATTTCCCGGGCAAAGGTCAGCCGCTCGCCCGCTTCTCCCTGGACCGAAAGGCTGATGGGGTTGGTGCTGCCGGCCCGGGCCAAGGCCCGGAGCAGTTGCTTCTGTTCGCACTGCAACGGACGCGCCGCAATGCCCGGCCCGTAAAGGTGTACCGGAACGGTGCCGCTGCGCCGCAGTTGCTTTACTTTCTTACCTAAAATCACCCGGGGTTCCAGTTCCAGCTTGATTGCCTCGGTGGTCATCTATCCATTTCTCCTAACCTGACTTGGGCTACAATAATAACACTTGGCCGGGGGAAAATAAACCTTGCCGGTGGCGGCGGGTGCGCCTTTCCCCCTCACCCCGGCCCTCTCCCCCAAGGAGAGGGAGATTGTTGGACGGCATTTCTCCCCTCGCCCTCCGGGAGAGGGGCCGGGGGTGATGGCCAGGGCTATCGCATTTGGAATATCCGCAACCCGTCGTTCCTGCGAAGGCAGGAACCTAAATGCGTTACGGCCAGAGGTTCCTGCCTTCGCAGGAACGACGAAAATTATCCCCGCGGCCTAATGCGATTGCCCTGGGTGAGGGCGTCCCCGCCTTGACACCCGGCCTATCCGGGTTATTATTGGGACTAACGCTGATACACATAGGGAGGTTCCCGCTATGGCTTCTCATTCCTTGGGCCTTACGCTGTATGAGGCGGCGCGACAGAAGGGTGTATCTTTCACCCAGGAGAATGAGCCTACGGATAACACGGTCCAGGCCAACGGGATGAACTTCCACTACCTGGAGTGGGGCGCGCCGGGGAATCCTCTGATAGTTATGCTGCACGGCGGCTCGCAGCAGGCCCATAGTTGGGACTTTGTCAGTCTGCCCCTGTCCGAAGACTTCCACATTATTGCCCTGGACCAGCGGGGCCATGGCGACAGCGACTGGGCCGCCGACGAGGACTACTCCCTGGAAGCGCACCAAGCCGATATTGACGGCTTCGTTCAAGCTATGGGGATTTCCGACTTCAATCTCATCGGCCACTCGATGGGCGGACGCAACAGCTACGTCTGGGCCTCCCGCCACCCGGACCAGCTCCGGTCGCTGGTGATAGTAGATACCGGCCCGGTGGCCCAATCCCGGGGCCGCAACCGGATTCAGAACTTTCGGGAGTTGCCCGACGAACTGGACTCTTTCGAGGAGTTCGCCGACCGGGTGCAGGAATACACCGGCCGCTCTCGGGAGCAGACCCTGGGCGCCCTGAAATACAGCATCCGCCAACGGGCCGATGGGAAGTGGTCCTGGAAATACGACAAGCTGCTGCGTACGCCAGGACGTCAAGGCCCGGCCTGGTCGTCGGAACAGCTATGGGAAGTGGTGGGTAAAATCACCTGTCCCACCTTGGTAGTGCGGGGCGGGGACAGCGACATCTTTGCCGTCGAGACGATGCAGCAGATGCAGCAGGTTATTCCCAACTGCGACACGGTGACCGTACCTAACGCCGGCCACCTGGTAGCCGGCGACAACCCGGTGGACTTTCTGGTCGCCGTCCGCGCTTTCCTGGGCAAGCTGCCCTGAACCTCTTAACTTACATGGATGGACCGGATGTACGGGATAGTTGGTTGTTTATGCGGAGGAATCTTACATAAGAACCAACAAAATCCTGTTCATCCGGTCCAGCCAGGTTTACCTAACTGATCAGCCGCGGTATCAGGTCACCCAGGGCGAAGCCGATGCCGGCGGAGATGGCCCCGATTACCAGGATTTCCAGCCCTTGCAGGATGGGTGACTTGCTGACCAGCCGGCCTTTGCCCATACCCAGGATGAACAGGCCCAGCAAGGCCCCGGCTACCGACACCCCGATGGCCGTCCCGCCCTGCAGGAACAGGTAGGGCAAGATTGGCACGAAGGCAGCCACCACAAAGGATACGCCCATCACCAAAGCATCTTTGAACGGATTGGTAGTTTCCTCCAGGCTGATGCCCAGTTCCTTTTCCACCAGCGTCCGCAGCCACAACTCCTCATCCTGAGCGATTTCGCTGGCGAGAGCGTGGGCCTCGGCAAAGGTTTTGCCTTCCCGCTGGAGAATCACCACCAACTCAGCGAACTCCTCTGCCGGGTTTTCCTCCAGTTCTCGTGCCTCCCGGTCAATCTCCGCCCGCTGCACGTCCAACTCGGCGCGAGACCCCAGGTAGGCGCCGGTAGCCATGGAAATCATCCCGGCCAGGGCGGCGGCCAGGCCGGCCACCAGGACGGTGGAACCGTCGCCGATCGCCACCGCTACCGAGGTCACCAAGGCTACCGTGCTGAGGATGCCGTCCTGGGCGCCGAATACTACCTCCCGCAGTCGCCCCAGATTGGCGACCCGGAACCGCTCCCTATCTACTTCCTGGGTAGCAGCGACGTAGCTGTTCAAATCTATGCGAGCCTGGCCTTCTCCAATTGCCAGGTCTGGGCCTAATGTCACGACTTCCACGTCGGCCGGGTCGGAGTCGAAGGCCGGGGCCGTGCTTTCCACCGGCGCCGGCTGGGCCGCCGTCACATTAGGTACAATAGGTACAATGTCAGCAGGTTGGGCCGGGGCCGCCGGCGCATTGGTGCCGGCCCGGCTCTGGCGCGCATTCAGTTGTTCCAGGGCGCGGGAGAACATATCCAGATGGTGCTGTTCCCGCTCCAGGGCCAGGGCAAAGGAGTCGGCGGCGTCCTGACGGCCCTCTTCCTGAGCGTCCCGTATCATTCGTGGATAAATTGTGCTGAACTCTTTGGATTCGCCTATAGTAACCGCGTGCAGGTTTTCCGGGGTCGTTCCTACATCGCCGGCCACCCGCAGGTGGTTGAGGCCGTGAATTGTCTCCGCCCCAGCCACCTCCTGGAAAATCTGGGCTACCTCCGGGTAGCCCTCCTCCAGGGCTTTGTGGGCATAGGCATTGTATTTGAGGTAGGCCATCGCCTCGGAGACAATTGCGCTCCACAGATTGCGTTCGGTACGGGTCAGAATAGACGATTCCAGCGTCATTATCACACCCCTTGCTGTAACAGTTCAGAGTTGAGGGGATTCCCCAGGGTAAGAAGGCCCGTCGTTCCTGCGCAAGTAGGAACCTCGCTAACCGCAATTCGAGATTCCTGCCGGCGCAGGAACGACGGACACTTCGACACTGAACAGTTGCCCCTTGCTTTACTCTGTTGACATATATTCAAGTATATTCCGTTGAAAGGGCGGGCGCAAAACCGCATAATGGGGCTAACCCTCTGCGTAACTCTTATACCTCTGCGTCTCTGCGGTTGAGACCTTTTTCACCACAGAGACGCAGAGGGCGCAGAGCTACGCAGAGTTTATTGGAGGAAACTATGAAAGTCGGGTTTATCGGATTGGGAACTATGGGCAGCAGTATGGCCTACAACTGCCTGCAGGGGGGCAACGAAATGGTTGTCCACGACATCCGGCGGGAGGCCGCCACGCCCCACCTGGAGGCCGGCGCAGTCTGGGCCGACAGCCCCCGGGAGGTGGCCGAGGCCGCCGATGTGGTTTTCACCTCCCTCCCCGGCCCGGTGGAGGTGGAAGCGGTGGCCCTGGGCGAAGAGGGAATGCTGGAAGGGATGAGCGCCGGCAAGGTCTATTTTGACCTCAGCACCAACTCCCCCACCGTCATCCGCCGCATCCACCAAATCTACGCCGACCAGGGCATCAATATGCTGGACGCTCCGGTCAGCGGCGGCCCCCGGGGCGCCCGCAGCGGCAACCTGGCAATCTGGGTGGGTGGCGACCGGGAGTTGTTCGACCGCTACAAGCCGGTGTTGGATTCCATCGGCGACAAGGCATACTACGTCGGCCCCATTGGCTGCGGCGCGATCGCCAAGCTGGTGCACAACTGCTCCGGCTACATTATCCAGTGCGCCCTGGCCGAAACCTTCACGATGGGAGTCAAGGCCGGGGTAGAGCCGCTGGCCCTGTGGCAAGCGGTGCGCCGGGGCGCTCAAGGCCGCCGGGGAACCTTTGAGGGGCTGGCCGAGCATCTGCTGCCCGGCAATTTTGACCCGCCCGACTTTGCCCTCCAACTGGCCCGCAAGGACGTGGACCTGGCCGTGGGCGTGGGCCGGGAGTTCAACGTCCCCATGCGTCTGGCCAACCTGGCCCTGTCCGAGTTGACCGAGGCCATCAACCGGGGCTGGGGCAACCGGGACTCCCGGGTAGCAATGCTGCTGCAAGAAGAACGGGCCGGCGTAGAGGTGCGGGTAGCCGAGGAGGTGTTGCGGGCTGCGCTGGAGGAGGAGCGGGGGTAACCGGCCCCAGCCGTTCCAGTGAAAACAGGGCAATCCCTCCAGTGAAAACAGGGTAACCACCAGGGTTGCCCCTACGCGGGAAAGGAGAGCCGAACCGAACAGTACCACCGGCGCAATAGCTTCCGGTTGCGGGAGGGTGTGCTGAATAGCGACAGCTACAGGTTCCGGGCGCTGGCGCCGGGGAGTATAATTAAATGTGAGTTGGAGAGTTGGGAGGCCGTACATGACTTGGCGAGACTATATTGCTGTTGACCCACAAATCTGTCACGGCAAGCCTTGTATCACCGGGACCCGGGTAATGGTGTCGGTGGTTCTCGACAACCTGGCCGCCGGGCTGACTCCTGGCGAAATTATTGCCAGCTACCCGTCGCTGACCCTCGGCGGAGTGCAGGCCGCTTTAGCCTACGCCGTCAGTTGCGGCCCAAGGCGGGTTTGAAACCCGTCCCTACGTCAACCACCAACCTGTAGGGGCAACCCTTGTGGTTGCCTTGCCGGAATGGCGGGTGAAAGGGACAGAATTACCTGGGGAGGGTATAATAGAGAAACCCACTTTATCGGAGGTGCACCATGGCTATCGAGTTGAACCACACCATCGTACCCTCTAAGGACAAGGAGGCCGGGGCCAGGTTCTTTGCCCGTATCTTCGGCCTGACCTATGCCGGGCCGGCGGGGCACTTCGCTCCGGTGCAGGTCAACGAGTCCCTGACTCTGGATTATGACGACCGGGATGAGTTCGAGCCGCACCATTACGCCTTTTACGTCGGCGATGATGACTTCGACGCCATTTTCGACCGGATAAAGGGCGAGGGCATTACTTACGGCAGCGGCCCGCGCAGCGCGGAGGATATGGAAATCAATACCCGCCGGGGTGGTCGCGGTTGTTATTTCCAGGACCCGGACGGCCATCTCTTGGAACTGATGACCCGCGTCTGACCCGGGCCGACGCCTTTGCGGTCAATTGGCCCGGACAGCTTGAATGCCCCGGATGCACCGAGGGCGCAGCGGAAAACCACTGCGCCCTGATTATCTTACCGGCCAACTACGTCAGTAGCGCCGCCCCTCACCTAGCCTTCAACCAACTTGCCGGTAGCCTTTCCCTCTTCCGACGGTTCATAGATTAGCTCCCCCTGGTAACCCGGCCGCTGCAGGGGCGGTTCACGACTGAGGCTAGGGCGTAACCCCGAGGGTTCTGCGGATTCCGGCTCCGCTTCGTTCCGGGAGGCCGGGCCGTCAACGGGGTTCCGGTCACGGAACATTGCCTGGCGCATCAGACCCATAGTATCCAGTATGCGCGGTTCCAGGGCAAAACGCCTCTCTCGTCGGGTGAGTTCTTCGCTGAGGGTGGCGCCCGGACGGCGGACATCCCGGTACTCGGTCAAAAGACGCTTCAGCCCGGCAGCCAGTTCCAGCGTCCGGTCCAGTTCAACCAGGTCGGTCAGGCCCTCCGGCGACCAGGCGGAAATATCCTGCTCCAGGAACTCCAGGTCAGGAGCAAATTCATGCTCAATTTCGCCGTGGGCCACAGCCAGACTGGCCCGGCGCTCCCGTTGTGCCGCCTTCAACTCTCGGATGCTGCCGACGGTCTCCACAAAATCGGGAACCGCCTGGTTCCAATTCCAGTCCTCCGGTTTCAAGGAGCGCAGATAGGCAATACACTGGGTCAGAATATCGGGGCTGACAAACCCGGCGGGCGGTTCCGGCGGAGCAACTTCCTCATGGGGAGTCTCGTTCCTGGGACTCGGTGTTGCTTCTACGGCGGGTTCGGGGGGCAGCGAAGTACGGTCACGTAAACTGGTCACCGGCGCAGACACCTCCTCGGATTCATCGTCGTCAAAATCCGGGACGATAATCGTCTTACCCGACACATAGCACAACATCAGGGCGATGTCTTCTTCACTCCAGTCCTCGGTAAACTCGACAATCCAGTCCAGTTCCCGCTGCCAGCTATCCTCATCCCAGAAATCCCGGAAGCCGCCGGCCGAAAAATCCGGGTACTGCGCCGGTATGCCCTGCATTTCCAGGTGTTCCATCACCAACCGGTGCAGGTCTTCGTGGGATTCGGCCCAGACCCGCAGCGCCGCCGCCGCCAGCTTTTCCGACTTGGCTACCGAATTAGCGACCGGCTCCAGCAGAACCGAGGAAATAGCCAAAGCCGGGTTGGAATAACCGACCAGCCTGATACTGCCCCGGATTGCCGAGTCGAGGGCGCGCCCGGACTCGGTAGCCACATGATCCCGGGCGCGCAAAGCCTGCAACGCCACCGAGGCCCGGTAGGCCGGGCTCAGCGCGTCAAACATGGCGGTAAACTGGAGGGATTCTCTGGTATTGCCGTCTCTAAAAACCTTGCTGGTCATAAGAAAACCTCCCGGTGTGGCGCTACAGCCGCCCAGCAAACGTAAAGGGTGGCCCTACTGCGGCGCCGTTGCGTTTGCTGTCCGACCATTTTCAACTATTGTAACACGCCAATAGCAAAAGCTGGCCGGCTGACGAAAATGAGACTTTCTGCCAATTCCCGTCTCCGCAGGTCACCCAAGGTCATCGCTTCTAAGGAATTGAGATTATTTTACCATTGATAGCCCGCCATATCCATTGCCCAAATTCACCGCCCGTGGCTTTCGTTTTGCCAGTCATCCTTGCGGTCGCCAGGAGAATCTATAGCTGGACAGCTAGGCCCGCCTGACTATGCCGCCTATGGCAAGCAAGCCCGCTCATGGCGAGGTTGTCGAACCATTGTAGTCCAGGGTGGGTTTCTGGCCCTCCCTGCTTCAACCAGCCACACATCAGGGCAGACCTACGGGTCTGCCCAGTCCCGGAGGGAAATTAGAGAACGAACGCCCCGGAGCATCATCGCTGAGTTACCGATAGGGTTCGTCTATGGGTCGCAATTGCTGGGTATCAACCCAGTGTTGTTCTTCACCATTATTGGCCGGCGATTTCGTTCCCGGCGGCATTCCGGGATTCTTCCCGGGTAACAGGTTCGGGAACGCTTACGGGAACGGTTACGGGACCGGGTGCAGGACGGCGCCAGAGTTGGCCGGCGGTTATGCCGGTCACCGCAATGAAAATGGCATTAACCATAATCCAGACGACCCCGGCCCGGAGCGACGGAGCCTCCGGGTCTGAACTGAAGCTGTTGAACCAGTTGTGGAAGAACCAGAGGGTCAGGACAATGGCGACAAACAGGAGTAGATTGGTGTACAGATATTGAAAGTTGACACTCCGCGCGGTTCCCGGCTTATCCAGCGCTCGCTTGCTCAGATACTGGTAGGCCAGGGCAACCAAGATAGCCCCGGCCATAAACCAGTTGAGAATGTCCCAGACAAAGCCGGAGTCAGGCAGCAAGCTCCCGTAAAACTCCCCGGCCAGAGAGTTAATCGCCACCGCCAGGGCAATCAGGGCCAGGAGCGCGCCCAGCCCCTTCTTCATATTGTCCATAGCCCCTCCATATTGTCCATAGCCCCTCCTTAAGTCCGGCCGGCGTTCAGGTAGCCGGCCGAGGGGGCGGAATTGCGCCACAGGCGGCAGCCGGTGAGGCCGGCTATGATCACAACCAGCGGGTCCACGATGTCCCAGACAACCAGAGTGGACACCGACTGATTCCCCAGCGGATTGGAGGTCAGCAGGTCGAACCAGTTGCGGAAGAACAGCAGAGCGACGATAACGGACATATAAAACATCGTGTTGGCCTCCAGCCGCTCCCGGCTCAGACCATCGCCGCGTCCCCGGTCCGCCGCCCGTTTTCGCTGCAACTGCACCGTCAGAGCGACCAGCAGCGATACGGCCATGAGCATATCCAGGTAATACCATACTACCAAAACGGCCTGCCCCAGGTCCGCGTACAGGGGCGAAACCATAAACTGCACCGCCACCGCAACGGAGCAAAAGAGCAGAATTACGGCAAACACCATTCTAATTATGTCCATATTTAACACCCCAACCTGGAAATATAAGCCGAATATAGACTACCACCGGCGCCGCAAGGACTTCCCGTTTGCAGGTCAACGGATTATCCGGTTTTTCGGAACTGCCGGGCGCCGCCAAACCGGCCTGGCTACCCGGGGCTGTCGCACGTGATGGCAGATTCCCCTTTCCCATCGTTCCTGCGAAAGCAGGAACCTAAAATGTTGGGGACAGAGGTTCCTGCTTTCGCAGGAACGACCGATAGCTTTCAATCCTGGTGCGATAGCCTTGTGTCCGTCTGACGTTTTCTTGACCCGATGGTTAGCGTGGTAGTAGCATAGTCAACTGGCAGTGAGCATTGCATTAAAGACTTTTACAAAATGAGGAGGAAAACATTTTATATATGAAGAAGACTCTTATCCTGTTTGTGGCGTTAAGCGCCCTGATTTTAACCATAGTTGCCTGCGGGGAGGACAACTCGGCTGAGATGGCGGCTATGCAAAGGGAAAATACGACTATGAAGGCCGAAATGGAAACTATGGAATCTGAGATGGCCGAGATGACCTCCAAGATGGAGGAAATGGGATCCATGACAATGATGGAAGGCGGCCGCCTGGAAACCGTGAAGGAACGGGGCAAGGTCATTTGCGCCAGCCGCAACGACGTGCCGGGCTATGGTTCCCTGGACGCCGCCGGCAATAGCGTCGGTTTTGACATTGACCTGTGCCGCGCCTTGGCCGCCGCCGTACTGGGCGACCCCAATGCCATCGAAATTCGCCTGATTACCGCCGCCGAGCGCGGGCCTACCATCCAGTCCGGCGAGGTGGATATGCTGGTCCGCACCGTCACCTGGACCACCTCCCGCGACGCCGGTTGGGGCAACTATGCCCAGACCATGTTCTATGACGGACAGGGCTTTATGGTCCGCAAAGACCTGGGCGTCAACAGCGCGCTGGAACTGGAAGGCGCGACCGTCTGCGTAACCCAGGGCACTACCACCGAGTTGAATATGCAAGACTTTTCCAACCAGAACGGTCTGAATATCACACCCTTGACCTTTGAGAACACCGACGCGGTGGTGGCCGCCTACGAGGGCCAACAGTGCGACGCCTTCACCAACGACCGCTCCCAGTTGGCCGCCCTGGGCACGGCCCTCGCCAACCGGGACGACCACGTCATTCTGCCGGAGACCATTTCCGAGGAACCCCTCGGCCCGGTGGTCCCCCACGGCGATGACCAGTGGTTCGACGTCGTGAAGACCGTAATGGGAATCCTTATCTACGCCGAGGCTTACGGGGTAAGTTCGGACAGCGTACCCAGCGCCGCCACCGGCGATACCAAGGTTGACCGGCTGTTCGGGCTGGAGGGTTTCGAGGATTCCTTTGGACAGGAAGAGTTGGGTATCAGCAACACTGCGGCCCAGGACGTAATCAAGGCCGTCGGCAACTACGGCGAGATTTACGACCGCAATCTCGGCCCCCAAGGCATCAACCTGCCCCGGGAGAACGGCCGCAACGCTCTGTGGGCCAACGCCCCCTGCGCCGACTGCCCCAAGGGCGGGCAGATTTACGCTGCTCCCTTGCGCTAACCGAGCCGCTAACCGGGCAGAGCTGCCGGCACATTTCTATCGGGAACATTGAGGGGCGGGTTTTTAATCCGCCCCTTTACTGTTAAGAGCAGGTAACGGCGGTACTCGTCGCGATGGATGCTCCCTTTCCCCGTAATTCCTGTGGAAGTAGGAAGGCTAGTATCCAAGCACGACTGCTCTGCCATCGTGCAAGTATTTCCCATTGTTGCCGGGGATAGTTATAATAGGTTTAGAACCGTAAGCCAATTTTCGACAGCAAATAAGCAGCAACGAAGGAGTGAAGAAATGGCAGAATATGCCCATCCCGAGTCCCTGGTAAGCACCGATTGGGTAGCAGAACACGGCAGCGATGCCAATGTACGCCTGATTGAAGTGGACGTGGATACTGCCGCCTACGAGCAGGGCCACATCGCCGGAGCGGTGGGTTGGAATTGGCAGAGCCAGTTGCAGCAGTCGGTA
Organism: Dehalococcoidia bacterium; assembly: GCA_965197655.1. Lineage (GTDB taxonomy): Bacteria > Chloroflexota > Dehalococcoidia > Lucifugimonadales > UBA3495 > CATQHB01. The sequence goes on from OZ240220.1 coordinate 746,300, forward strand.
CGCCGCGACGTGGTCAGCAAGGCGGAAATGGAAGAACTGCTGGGCAACGCCGGCGTGAGCAGCGACACTACCATCGTCCTCTACGGCGACAACAACAACTGGTTCGCTGCCTGGGCCTTCTGGCAAATCAGGTACTATGGCCATAACAGCATCCAACTGATGAACGGCGGGCGGGCCAAGTGGCTAGCCGAAGGCCGTCCCCTAACCACCGACGTACCCAGCCCGGCGGCCACGACCTACACCGTCAGCGACCCGGACGAGAGCATTCGGGCCTACCGGGACCAGGTGCTGGCCGGGGTGGGCGGGGGCAGCATCTCCCTGGTGGACGTGCGCTCGCCCCAGGAGTTCAGCGGCGAACTGCTGGCGCCGCCCAACCTGCCCCAGGAAGGCTCGCAACGGGGCGGCCACATCCCCGGCGCCGCCAACATCCCCTGGGGCCAGGCCGCCAATGAGGACGGCACCTTCAAGTCTGCTGACGAACTGGCCGAGTTGTACGGCGGCAAGGGCATAGACGGCGGACGAGAGACCATCGCGTACTGCCGTATCGGGGAGCGTTCCTCCCACACCTGGTTTGTGCTGACCCAACTGCTGGGCTACGCTAACGTCCGCAACTACGACGGTTCCTGGACCGAGTGGGGCAGCATCGTAGGCGCGCCGATAGAGAAACCCTAATTTGAGTCCCCTCACCCCAACCCTCTCCCTGAGGGAGAGGGAGCATCTATCTCCCCTCTCCTTATGGGAGAGGGGTCGGGGGTGAGGGGACAGCGAAATTTGCTTTATTGCCCGCCGCCGCCCCTTTCTGGTATCATTCCCCGAATTTACTGCCGGAGGTAATCGCAATGGCCCGAATCAGCCGGTTACAGCACATCGTACTGAACTGCCGCGACGTTCCCGCTTCCATTGACTTCTATACCAAGGTGCTGGGGATGGAAGTGGTCAGCCATAACCCGGAGCGCAACATGGCCTTCCTCTCCTTTGGCAAGGAGCACCACGACATCGCTCTCTTCCCCTTCCGCGAGCCGGCCGACCGCCTGGAGAAGAACCACCTGGGCCTGAACCACATCGCCCTGGAAATCGAGGGCGGCCCGGATGAACTGAAGGAACTGTACGGCAAGCTGAAGGACCACGGGGTGGAGATTGACGGAACAATGGACCACGTAATGAGCCAAAGCGTCTATTTCTTCGACCCGGACGGCAACCGGCTGGAGATTTTCGCCGATATGCTGCACGACGAGGCCAAGGAGTGGCTGCATGAGCACGGCGGCGTAGCCAAGCCCCTCCAGTTGGAAGAAGTAGTCGCGGACTAAGCGTTGTTCGTCCATCGTCATTTCTCGCCCGTAATTACATGAGGCAATTCTTATGGATTCCGGCGTTGCCGGAATGACGATGGACTACAATTCAGAACAGGTGGCCTCCGCCGCCATAATCTGCTTGTTGCGGGTAGCCCAAGCCAAAGGTAAGATGACATAGCCGGCCATCCCAAATTATACCCACCGCAGGGAGCAAAACATGGTCAGCAAAGACAGTTTCGATGCCGTAGCCGGCCGGGTTGACACCACGGAGCGCAACATTACTGAACTGACCCGCGCCGTAGGCAAGATAGAAGGCTCTCTCGCTGAAATCCGCTGGACTAATCGCTTGCTGGTCGGCGGTGTCATCCTGCTGGTCATCAAAGAGTGGCTGTGGCCTCTGCTGAGTTGAGTGGCTACCCGGGGACTATAGCTCTACCCCCCTTGCGCCTCTTTTACGCACTGCTCCAGCAAATCCAGGGCGGCCTGGGCGAAGACCCACATATTGGCCTCCCGGTCCGAGTCGCCGGTCTCCACGGTAATGGCCTTTTCCACCGGCCCGGCGACGGCAATGCAGGCGTGGCCGGCAGAATCGCCGTAGCGGTTGCCGGTGGGGCCGCTGGCTCCCGTTTCGCTTACCGCCCAGGTCGTACCCAGCCGCTCCCGCACCGTGCGGGCGTTAAGCTGGGCATAGGGTTCGCTGCTGGCCCGGATGCCTTCCAGGGCCGCGTCGGGCACTCCCAGCAGCCCCCGCTGGCCGGTGCGGGTATATACCACCGACCCGCCAACGTAGTAGGCCGAGGCTCCGGGCACGGCCACCAGCGCGGCGGAAATCAATCCGCCACAACTTGATTCGGATACGGCCAAAGTCTGTTCCGTTTCTTTCAGCAACGCGCCCACCGAGGCGGACACTGAGGTTAAATCGGGCATAAGTTCATTCCTCCTTGCTTAGTAAGTTGGTTCAACACCATCAGTCCTGAAAAGTCTTTCTGAACCGCAGGACGAAAATTATTGCCAGGGCCACGATGATGGCTACCAGAATGGCCGCCCCGGAAATCCGGCCCGGCAGCCAGGCTTGGGAAAGGGCAAATATAACGATAAGCAGCAACGGCAAGCCGAGCCAAAGCGCATGGTGCTTGTGCATAATTATTCTGCCTTTTCTATCCAGGAATAGACACGAACAGGCGCTAATGTTATACAAGACAATGTCCCGTTTATTTCAGAGACTTGCGCTACAAATCCATTGGCGCTCATTCGTGTCTATTCCTGGATAATCCCGTCCTCAGCCCGGCGTGGGGTTTAAAATAACCTTGTTCAGGGGTTCGTTGCCGTCCACTAGTCGGTGCGCTACTGCCGGGATGCTTTGCTCCATCCCTTGCCGGGTAATATACAAGAATGGGGACTAAAAGACCATTAGGCAGTCGCACCAGGGCTATTGCATTTGGAATTGGGGGAACCGTCATTCCTGCGAAGGCAGGAATCTAGTGGTGTCAGGGGCAGAGGTTCCTGCTTTCGCAGGAACGACGGATTTTCGTTCTTCGGCCTAATGCGATTGCCTTGGCAGTCGTATTTAATCGTTCCGAAGCCTTGACGGCGAGGTTATAATCTCTAGTAAATAAGTGTTATATCCGGTGCAACGGAGTGAGGCGGTAGGTTATATGACGACCAGCGCCGAGGGCCGGGGAACCGGTTCCCTTTCCGAAAATTACCTGTTCGGCGATGCTCATACCCATCTGGACCAGTACGGGCCGGAGGATATTCCTGGCATCTTGCAGCGGGCCGCCGAGGCCGGCATCGGCTTTATTGTCTGCGCTGGCACTACCCTGGAATCCACCCGCGCCTGCATCCGGATGACCGAGGAACACGCCCCCTTTTACGCTGGGGTCGGCATCCACCCTATGCACGCCTACCAACCCGTGGATGAAGCAGTCTATGGCGAATTGGAGTCGCTGGCCCGAGACAACCCCAAAGTGGTCTGCATCAGCGAGATTGGGCTGGATTTTATGCCCGATTCTCCCGATCATCAGGTGCAAGACCAGGTGTTCCGGGCGCAGATTCGTCTGGCCAAGAACCTGAAGCTGCCCATCATCTTTCACTCCCGCGAGTCGCACCCGGAGGTGTTTCGCACCCTGCGGGAGGAGGATGCCGGAGCGGTCGGCGGTGTGATGCACTACTTTCAAGGCGATGAACCGACGGCTCGAGCGGCGATCGACGGCGGCTTTTTTATCTCCTTGGCCCGCCCGCTAACCCGCCTGCCCGAACTGCAAGAGGTTGCCCGCAATATCCCCCTGGCTAACATAGTGCTGGAAACCGACGCTTATCCCCAGCCCTTCAAGAAGTACCGGCACAACTGGACCGAACCCCGCCACGTGCGGGAGGTGGCCCAATGCCTGGCCGACCTGAAGGGCATTACCTTGGAAGAGGTGGCCGAGACCACCACCCGGAACCTGGCTAACCTGCTGGGGCTGGCCGAGCAGCCAAAAACCTGACCCGATTGTTGACTAAGAAACCGTCTCAAAACTACCCCTGCCCCTGCTCCGGGCGGGCCCTTCGACCGGCTCAAGGTGAGCGGATTGTATTGGCTGTCCTGTTCATGGTTAGCTGGTCGAACCACGGCTTGAGATAGTTTCTAAGTACGGATTGGAGGGGATATGGTAAACGGGGAAGCGTTCCCCTCATTTCCTCCGTTGAAGCTGGTTAATGCCAGCGGTGGAGGCTCCCTCAACTTCCACCAACTCTACATCTTCTACGCCGTAGCCACTCACCGGAGTTTTTCCCGGGCCGCCGAGTTTCTAAACATCACTCAACCCGCCGTATCCATTCAAGTACAGGAGCTGGAGCGTTTTCTGGGCGCCCCTATGTTCCACCGTCGCTCTCGGGGCCTGCGGATAACCGAGGTGGGAGAGACGGTGTACGCCTACGCCCAGCAGATTTTCTCCCTGTCCGGCAAGCTGTTGGAGACGCTGGAGGAGATTCACAGTCTCCAATCCGGCCACCTGACCCTGGGCGCCAGCGCCACCCCCGGCGAGTACGTGCTGCCCCTGGCAGTGGGCCGGTTCCGCCAGTTATACCCGGGAATTGCGGTGGAACTATTCATCGGCAACACCCGCAGCATCACCCAGCGGATTCTGAACCAGGAATTGGACCTGGGTATGGTGGGTAGCCATCCCGTGCCCAACCACGCGGAAATAGGGCTGATTGACTACCTGGAGGATGAAATTGTCCTGGTGGCGGCGCCAACCCATCCCCTGGCCCAGGCCCAGCCGGTAACGGCGGCCCAGGCAGCGGAGGCTGGGCTGATTATGCGGGAACAGGGGTCAGCTACTCGCAACACTGCCGAGCAGCATTTTATCCAACTGGGCATCCCGCCCCAGATTGCCCTGAGCCTGGGCAGCAACCAGGCGGTAAAGCAGGCTGCCGTGGCTGGCGGCGGCGTAGGCGTCATCTCCCGGTTGGGGGTCACCGCCGAGGTGCGGGCCGGGATGTTGACGGTCCTGACGGTAGAGGACTGGGATTGTCGCCGCCAACTGACCCTGATCCATCCCAAGGAACGCCAGCTATCACCCACGCAGCAGGCCTTCCTGGAGTTTCTGCAAACGGAACGCCCCACCCCGTTGCCCTGAACCATTACAATCCACGAATGTACACGAATGACCACTAATATTATTTTTTTCAGGTAATGTAAACTTGCCGGCTGTACGGAGTTCCTTTTTAATAGAATCTCCAATAAACATTAGTGAACATTCGTGTCTGTTCGTGGATAAAGATTAGAGGATTAACAATGGAACCACGCATCAGCATTATTACCCTGGGGGTAACCGACCTGCCCCGCGCAGTGGAGTTTTACCGGGACGGGTTGGGCTTGACCCTCTTTGACGACAACACTGAGTCCATCGCCTTCTTCCAGAACAAAGGCACTTGGCTGGCTCTCTACCCCCGGGAGGCTCTGGCTGCCGACGTGGGAATACCACTTGATGAAAACATAGGGGGCAGCGGCTTTTCCGGCGTCACCCTGGCCCACAACGTCCACAACAAGGAAGAGGTGGACGCCCTGCTGGAGGTGGCCGTAGCCGCCGGGGCTACTCTGGTCAAACCGGCCCAGGATACCTTCTGGGGCGGCTATTCCGGCTACTTCGCCGACCCGGAGGGCTACCTGTGGGAAATCGCCTGGAACCCCCACTTCTGGATTGAGTAGGGGCCGTGGCCCGGAGTCAGGGCCATCACAAGGGGCTGCTCCTACTGTTAACGAGCCGCCAGGTGTAGGGCCAAGCCTTGTGGTTGCCCAGCGGTAAACCGAAAGGCCGCAGATGTGACAATTGTCGAAAACACCGAAAGTGGCTAACATTAGTTGCAGTAAATTGCCAAGTCTGTTGCTATAATTAGAGTAGGAGGAAAGCCATGCTGCCAGCTTTACCCGACCGCTGCCAGATTGCCCTTAAAGAGTGGGCCGTAACCGTTCAGGCCCTGGCCCAAGGAGAGCAAATCCTGCTCCTGCGCAAGGGGGGCATCCACGAATCAGGCAAGGACTTTCGGGTAGTCCACCCCGAGTTCCTGCTCTATCCCACCTACGAACACCAGCGGGAGGACTTGCTGAAACCGGCCAGTCAACCCGCCCTGGGCCGGCTGCTGGCCGACACTCCCAAGTCCGACAGCATCACCTTCAGCCACTGGGCCAGGGCGGAGGAGATTATCGAGGTTGAAGCGCAGGAAAAGGTGGAAGACCTGTCCCCCTACCACATCTGGACCGACGCCTACGCCCAGTCCCGCCTCCGCTGGAAGCCGATGCTGCCCCTGTCCATCCTGCTGCTGCGGGTCTATCGGCTGGAGCAGGCGATAACCGTGCCGTACCTCAAGGAGTACGGCGGCTGCACCTCCTGGGTGGACCTAATGCCCCGCATCAACCTGGGCCAACTGGAGCCGGCGCTGGACGACGCGGAGTTTCAACGGCAGGTGGAGGCGATTAAGGGGAGCCTGGGGCTGGCGGTGGCGGCGGGGTAAGCAGCCTGAGAGTGCTCCGCTCTTCATATACTGACGTGGAAGAGAGAGGGGGTAGGATTATGAGTTACCGGAACACCAAACGGGTATCCAAATATGCGGGCATGGCCTGGCTGTGCCTGGTGGCCTTTGTAGTTATCGTGCGGGTCGCCAACGTCACCCTCGGCAGCGTCCAGCCGGAGGCGGTGATGCTAACCTTTATGATGACGCTGCCCTTCACCCTGGGCATAACGGTGTTGGTCATCGGCGTTACGGCGATAGTCGAGTACCTGGCCGGCCGGCGCCGCCGGGGGGCCGGAGCTAACCCCGCCGGGTGAACCTACCGATAAATGTAGAGTCCTCCGGTGCCAGCGATAGGCCGGGGCAGTGGCAACTCAAGCCGCCCCGGCCTATAATGTTGGCCGGGATAGAACAAGTTACTGACAGTTGGTGGTTGACGGGAGATAACACGCTTAACTAGCATAAGTGGCAGACACCCGATTCTGTTGAGTGAGGGACTATGACTACTGCTAATGATGTCTTGACTACGACGGAAGCGAGGGCTGACGCTGCCGTTCTTCAAGTTCTTGAAGAGATTGACCGTGCCCTCAATACGGCTTTGGCTGTTTATCCACATCAAGGGGTTATTACCGGGCCTGGTATGTTTTTCGACTTTTGCGCCATCGCAATGCGTAACGCGCGGAGAAATGTTCTCTCGGACCCCAAACTATTTGCCGGGAATCTGGTAAGAGCAAGGCATTGTCTCAAAGAGGCTGTGAAACCCGCTCCTAGAGGCAACCGCGCAGTGAATCAGGATATACTGGACTCCGCTAATGCCGTCAATTCCGCCATTAACACCGCATTAGTAGAAATCCGGTCGGTCAGAAAGGAAATGCACAAGGTTACGGTGTAAGCGGGATGGCAGAGGTAACTTTAATCCTCGGTGACTGTCTCACCGAGTTAGCTAAAGTTCCCAGCTCGTCAGTTGACCTTATTGTAACCTCTCCACCCTACGCTGACCGGCGGGTGAGTAGTTATGGTGGCGTCAAGCCCGACGACTATGTGCAATGGTTTCTGCCTATTGCCGACGAATTGCGCCGGGTTTTGAAACCCAGCGGCACTTTCGTCTTGAACATCAAAGAGATGGCAATAAACGGCGAGCGGCATACCTATGTAATTGAGATAATCCTGGAAATGCGCAAGCGGGGTTGGTTCTGGACTGAGGAATTCGTCTGGCACAAGAAGAACTGCTACCCCGGCAAATGGCCCAACCGATTCCGTGATTCCTGGGAACGGCTGCTGCAATTCAATAAGAAGCGCAAATTCAAGATGAACCAGGAAGCCGTGATGGTGCCAGTGGGGGACTGGTACGAGAACCGGATGAACAACTTGAGCGAAACCGACCTCACCAGGGATGAATCCAAAGTTGGCAGTGGGTTCGGCAAGAATGTGTCCAACTGGCTGGGCCGGGATATGGTTTATCCTACCAACGTGCTGCATGGGGCTACCGAGTGCGGCAACCGCAACCATAGCGCCGTCTTTCCCTACTGGCTGCCGGAATGGTTTATTGACCTTTTCACCGACCCGGGTGATATGGTTCTTGACCCTTTTATGGGTTCCGGCACCACTGCCTTTGCCGCCTTGGACAAAGGGCGCAATGTCATAGGCATTGAGTTGCACCAACCTTATTACGATGCTTTACGGAAGCAGTTGGAGGAACGGACGAGGCTTGCGATATGAGCAAGATTACTGACGAAGAGATCATCGCCTACGTTGAAGACAACATAGGTAGCTTTCACGATAAGCGGTTGGAGTCGCTGAACGAACTGACCCTTGATAAGTTGTTGAGCCGGAAGAATCCTTACCTCTTCAAGAGCAAGAACATCCACACAGTTTCCGACTTAATTACGTTGCTACTTGACGCACATTTGAGCTCTCAAGAAGAAACTTTGTTTGGTGATTTTCTTGAGGGTTTGGCAATTCACGTTGCCGAGAAAGTTTATGCTGGGCAGAAGTCAGGCATAACTGGAATAGACTTAGAGTTTGTCAAGAATAATGCTAGGTATATCGTCTCCATAAAGTCTGGCCCAAACTGGGGAAATAGCTCACAAATTAAGAAGTTGAAGGACAACTTCAATGCAGCTACTCAGGTGCTTAAACAGGGAAATATAGAGCTAAATGTAGTGGCGGTAAATGGTTGTTGCTATGGTCGAGAGCCAAACCAGAGCAAACCTGGCTACTTCAAAATATGTGGGCAAAACTTCTGGGAACTGATATCTAACGATAACGACCTATATACACGTATCATCGAACCACTGGGACACGATGCCAAACAACGCAACGATAACTTTGCGGCGCGATATGGTGCTGTCGTAAACCGATTCTCCCTTGCATTTTCCCTTGATTTTTGCGACAGCAATGGCGATATTGATTGGGACAAGTTGGTAGAGTTTGCCTCGGCCAGTGTTCCGAAAACCTCACTTACTCCGCTGGTTGCTCGCCCTATTCAAAAGCGTAACGTCAACAGATTGCTTACTACCACAAGTATCTATAACATCTTACTGTACTGGGGTGAGAACACTCTTGCAGAGCGGGTTAAACTTCTCACTTTCGGGGGTAAAGGAAATGAAGGCGAAGAAGTTGATTTGGCAAGTATCCGGTGTTTCCTATTGCTATGGAGTGGTACAGGATCCGGCGGCGATGTTGCCTTGGATGTCAAGGAAGGGCTACTCAGCGCAGAGTGGCAATTCGCTGACAAACGAAGCGTTGCAATGACCTTCTTGAACATTGACCGTGTGAAATTCACTGCCACCGACATTGACGGTCAACCAATCACAATCAAGAATGGTAAGGATTACACCACACGGGATACTCTCGTGAAGAAACTCATTGAACGGGAGCTATTTACCAAGTACGAACCTCCTACTGACCCATAAAAGGCTCACACCATGAACCAGCCCAACACCATTGAGGAAGTATGCGCTGCCCTGGCCGAGGGGGGGCGGGAGGACTTGGCGCGGCGGATTGCCTATTTTGCCTCTGCTGAAGATTTGGAGGAGGGGGACGCGCCGATTACGTTGGAGAGCGTGTTGGGGTTCTGGGAGTTTTTCAGCGCCGTGCATTCCGATACCCGGGTGGAAATGGGCTGTTCGGCGGAAGGCCAGATTTGCGCCGACTGGCGGTTTGAGGATGAACGGGGGGTTGCCATCTGGTTTCTTGATTCTCAACGGGTGCGGTTCGCCGCCACCTACGCGCCGGGCAAGTGGGTCAAGATTGATGGTGGCAACGCCGGCGGCTTGGAGGCGGTAGCCAAAAAACTGGTAGAGGTAGGTTTGTTTACGTGGCATCCGGAGTATCCCGTCAACAAGAACTTGCACCCCAGCACCACGTTGCCCGATACTGCCGACGTCGAGACATAGGGACAGACGGGAGGCCAATAGCCGAGGCATTTCAACTGCGGGAACGGGAAGAATATCTGTCCACCAACTGGTTGGAGCACTTCAATCCGGCAGACCGGCCTATTCAGATTGCTGGTGTGCGCCAAACCTTGCTAGACAAGGGGTGCACCGTAGCGCGGTCGGCTTCTTTTGCCGTATTGAACGTGGGGCAACCGTTGAACATTGTCAAAGAGCGTTGAACTTGAGCATCCGGTTCATTAACTTGGGACAGTCCGGTGACCCATCCCATACCGGTATTTACGGTGTAACGGAAACACCTGACCGAGCGGCTCAAGCCCTGGCTAGATCCGTCAACCCGAACGAAATCTATCCCGCAATGTAATCCCATCCAAACAAAAGGAATAACAACCATGAAATACCGTCAACTACCCCGCACCGAGCTTTCCCTTTCCGAGGTGGGCTTCGGCGTTTGGACTGTGGCTACTACCTGGTGGGGTAAAATCCCCGAGGAGCAGCGGGCGGCGCTCCTTGAAAACGCCCTGGAGTCGGGTATCAACTTTTTCGATACTGCCGATACCTACGGCGAGGGCTATGGCGAGGAAATCCTGGCTAAAGTCCTCGGCCACCGCCGCCACGAGATGGTCATTGCCACCAAGTTCGGCTACGACTTCTACGACAAAGTGACGCCCCGCATCGGCCACCAGGAGCGGCCCCAGAAGTTCGACCCCGACTTTGTCCGCTTTGCCTGCGAGCAGAGCCTGCGCCGCCTCAGCTCCGACTACATCGACATCTACCAGGTGCACAACCCCCGCATTGATGCCCTGGAGAGGGATGAACTCTTCGAGACCCTGGAGGAGTTGAAGACCGAGGGTAAAATCCGCTACTACGGCGTGGCCCTGGGGCCGGACATCGGCTGGTTCGAGGAGGGCGAGGCCTCAATGAAAGAACGCCAGGTCAGCAGCCTCCAGATTATTTACAGTATTCTGGAGCAGGACCCGGCCAAGGACTTCTTCCCCATCGCCAAGGACTGCGAGGTCGGTCTGTTGTCCCGGGTGCCCCACGCCTCCGAGGCCCTGACCGGCCGCTACACCGAGGCGCCCACCTTTGACGAGAGCGACCACCGTTCCCACCGGCGGACCGAGTGGCTGCGGGAGGCCCTGCGCAAGGTGGAGCAGGTAAAGTTCCTGGCCGGCGAAGAGACGGGCCGCACCCTGGCCCAGGCAGCGATAAAGTTCGCCCTGTACCAGCCCACCATCGTCTCGGTGCTGCCCAACTTCACCAACCTGGACGAGCTGCAACACTATACCGACGCGGTGGACGTGCCGGACCTGACCGACAGCGAGCAGGCCATCTTGGATGACCTGTGGGAGAACGACTTCGACCTGGAAGAAGCGGCAGTCAACCTGACCGAGGTTTAGATTCAATTACGAATTATCAATTACGAATTAGGAATTGAAATTGGTCAGAGTCCGTCTCGTAATTCGTAATTGAATGCGATGGCCCGCATAATCATTGACACCGACCCCGGCGTAGACGACGCCGTTGCCATTTTGATGGCGCTGGCTTGTCCCGACGTCGAATTGGCCGGGCTGATTGTCGTGGGCGGTAACGTGCCGCTGGCCCGGGGAACCCGCAATGCTCTGGCCTTGTTGGAGTACGTCGGACGGGCGGATGTGCCGGTGGTGCGAGGCAGTTCCCGTCCCCTGTCCGGCAAGTTTCCCTACGCTCAACACTTTCACGGCTGGAGCGGCTTGTCCCGCCGTCTGCCCGAACCCGGCACTCTGCCTGCGGCGGTCGGCGCGGTGGATTTCCTGGCAACCCAACTCCATACCTACCCCGGCGAAATAACCCTGGTGGCCCTTGGCCCGCTGACCAACCTGGCCCGGCTGGAACGGCAGCGCCCCGGCGCGCTGTCGCAAGCAGCAGCGGTGGTAGTAATGGGCGGCGCCGTGGACACCCCCGGCAACAGCACACCCTACGCCGAGTTCAACTTCTACAGCGACCCGCTGGCGGCGCAGGAAACCCTGGCCTCCGGCGTCTCGTTGACCCTGGTTGACTTGGGGTCGTGTCGTCAGGTCGCCATCGGACGAGAGGCGGCTGCCGGACTACGGGCCGACAACCGGCTGGGGCAACTGGCGGTGGAACTGGTGCAAAACTGGTTCAAGTTGGACGCTCGGCGGGAGCGGTTCGAGTTTTACGACCCGCTGGCCCTGGCCGCCGCCCTGTCCCCGGAGGTATTGACCACCCGCCGGGCTAGGGTAGCCGTAGAAACCGCCGTTGGGCCGGAACTGGCCGCCAGCCGGGTAACCGCCCCGGACGGGCCGGTGTCGGTAGTGGAGAGAGTGGATACCGAACGGTTCTTTGCTTTGATGGGTGAGTGGTTGGGATTGGAATGGGTTGTAATAGCCGGTACGCCTCTGGCGGGGCCAGGATGAGCCGGGCGGTCAGTTAAAGCCCAACCCGGCCTTGACCGTTTCAAGACAGTTTGACACAAGCCGGTCAACTTCTCCTTGCGTAAAGAAATTATGTGCTGTTGACCGTATCCCTCCACTCGAATGGTATCTCGCAGTTTCGCTGGCATCACGTAGGTTCCCGTAAGCCTGCCAGGTATCTCTGGCACAGTTGCTTTCAAGCAACTCGCTGCGCCAGCGGTGCACGGAGTATCTGACTTGACTCGCCGCTTGAGAATTTATATCTGCCGTGTGGAAAACCCGGCCGTTTAGCCGGGGGTGACTGAAGGGCGGCTCGTCATGCAACCGGGCTTCAAAGTAATGCAACGCGGCGTAGAAGGCCGCAATCACGGCCCAGTCCTTGTAGCGATACCCGCTGCTAACCAGTTCTTTGGCCAACGCCTCATTGTGCCTGGCCTGTTGGATATGGATGCTTCGGCTACTCACACTCCACAGAACCTCTGCGCCAGATGATAGTTCCGACATCGTACTTGGTTTGGGACAAGTCTAAGTCCCCTACCGGGGGGTAGCTCATAGCCAGGCACAAAGGCTTGAATTTACCGTGCAGGTCATACTCAACGTCAATCAGTCTGCCTACCAGCTTTCCGTCGTAGTGCTGTTTCATCTCAACCAGCACAAAAACCCTGATTTCGTCAAGGTATGGCCCTACGGCGATGGCTTGCACCTTGGGAAAGGCTGAATAAACCCGGACCAGTTCCGCCAGCAGTTTCTCCCCTTTCCGACCTTGCAAAACCACTTCGGGAATGTCTTTGCCCGTCAAGGAACTCCAGTCCTCCGCATCTTCAATCAATTCCATGGGGGACTCGCTTTCTTCTGCCGCATCAACCCGGTAATCCTCACCAGCCCGCGTTTCCCTGACCTGATGTTGGGCAGTCCGGTCAGCGGGTTGGGAGAAGGCCAGGATGACTTTGTGTGACTCCGCTACCAGCTCTTCCAGGTTTTCCACCTTTGCCGCAAGGTCTGAAACAGTTTTCCGCAGGGCCTTTACCTCAGCGGCGGTTGCGTTGTCATCGTTCATAAAAAGTGCGTCCCTTTACGGCGTTCCCAGCCAGACTTCTAATCCCGGATATGCTATCCATACTAGCCATCAATCCAAATCCCTGTCAAACAATCCCCGCAACTGCAGGCAATCGCGTTATAATTTCCCATGATGTCATTCTGACGGAGCGGAGCGGAGGAAGAATCTAAAATCCTTCCGGGTGGACCCTTTCCGGATACCGGACAACCCTTGCTGCGAAAGATTCTGGATTCTTCGTTCCGCTCAGAATGACACAGAGAGCAGAAATGACCGTTGGCGAGGCCACTGCTGGTTAAAGCGCGATTGCCCTGAAACCAACCCTCCGCCGCTTGACTACCCCCATTCATCCCGGTATGTTCAACTACATTACAGCTAGTCACAACAGTAAGGAGGCTCCACCTTGCGCGCCATTGACATTCACGCTCACCAGGAACCCCAGTGTTTTCAGCGGGCTGTTCGGGCCGGGCAGTCCTGGCACGGATTGACCGCGGACAGTGACGAGGCCGATATTGACCCGATGGAGGAGTGGACGCCGGAGCAACGCATCGCCGATATGGACTCCCTGGGCGTGGATGTCCAGGTGGTTTCCACCAGTTCCGCCTTCTATATGTACGACCGTGAGCTGACCACCACCCTGGCCATAGCCCGGGACTGTAACGACGAGGTGCACCAACTGACCTTGGACCACCCGGAGCGGTTCAAGGGCTTTGCCACCCTGCCGATGCAGGACATCGGCGCCGCCATCGCCGAGTTGGACCGGGTAATGAACCAACTGGGCATGGTCGGGGCGATGATTGACGACAAGATCAACGATAAGACCTACGACGACCCGGAGTTTCTGCCCTTTTGGCAGGCTGCTGAGCAGCTGGGCGCGCTGATTTTCATTCACCAGGGTGACCCGACGGTGGTGGAGGCCCGCACCGAGCGCTATCACCTGCCCAATACCATCGGCAACCTGGTGGACCGGGCCATAACCTTCGCCTCCTTTGCCTATGGCGGCGTGCTGGACAAATGCCCCGACTTGAAGGTCTGCCTGGCCCACGGCGGCGGCTATACCTGCTTCGGCATTGGCCGGATGGACCGGGGCTGGCAGGTACGCTCCGAGGCGCGGGCCAACATCAGCCAGCCGCCCAGCGCCTACCTGCGGCGGTTCTACTATGACTGCCTGACCCACAGCGAGCCGGCTCTACGGATGCTGATTGACACGGTGGGCGCCGACCGGGTGGTGCTGGGTACTGACTGGCCGGCCAATATGCGGATTGACTGGCCGGTGTCCTGGGTGCAGGGGCTGTCCAGCCTGAGCCAGGAGGAGAAGGAGGCTATCCTCTGGAAGAACCTGGAAAGTCTGCTGGGGATTTAGAGTTCCGGGGCATCACGTTTTAGTCTCAGGGACCAGGCGCCACAAGGGTTGACCCTACGGGTTGGTAATTGGTAACTGTTCAGTGTCGAAGTGTCCGTCGTTCCTGCGCAGGCAGGAATCTCGAATTGCGGTTAGCGAGGTTCCTGCTTTCGCAGGAACGACGGGCCTTCTTACCCTGGGGAATCCCCTCAACTCTGAACTGTTACGGCAATTGATGTAGGGGCGGGTTTCGAACCTACCCTGGGCTGCAATGGTTCGACAGGCTCACCGTGAGCGGACTCGGTAGGGTAGTTAAGCGGAAGTGGAAGGGTAGTTAAGTGGAAGCAGTAAGGTAGCTATGGGTTCCTGCTTTCGCAGGGACGACGGCAGAACGGACGCCTTGGTTTGATACTATTGCCCCGTCATTATCTCAAAAAAGAATGAAAGCCGGGCCGGTTTGTGCTAATATCGTAGAGTTGCCCCATTAGTTTTCCCATAGTATCCAAGGATAGGTGAACCTGTTTGGCTAACATTCGCGTACATGGCAAGTAACACGCCCCGGCAGGAAACTGTTGCAGACACCCCCCGGCGGGGAAGGGTTCCGGGGCTAAGCGCCTTTTCTACCGTCAGGCTCTATAAAGATTTCCGATACGTTTGGGCTGGAAATTTCTTCGCGGTCAGCGGACAATGGATTCAACTGCTCACCATCGGTTGGCTGGTGCTGGAACTTACCGACGGCAACGCGCTGCTTACCGGAGCGGTGGTGGGCATTCGCACCCTGCCGGTGCTGTTCATCAGCCCCTGGGCTGGAGTGCTGGCCGACCGGGTGGACCGGCGCAAGCTGTTAATGGTCACTCAAACCAGTATGGCCATGGCCGCCTGCATTTTCGCCTTCCTGGTTATTTCCACCGACCTGGATGCCGAAGTTCCCACCGGGCCGTTGCGTTGGTGGCATCCCTTCATTTACATGGTTTTCGCCGGTGCGGCCCATTCCTTCATTCAGCCGGTGCGTCAGTCGATGGTAGCGAATACGGTGCCTCACCACGCCCTGGCCGGCGCCCTGGCGTTGAACGGGATGGTTTACCCCAGCACCCGCATTATCGCTCCGGCCCTGGGCGGGCTGCTGATTGCTACCCTGGGGTATAACTGGAACTTCTTTCTGGAAGCGGTAATGTACGTCGCCATCGTGCTGTTGATGCTGCCGGTGCGTCTCCCTTATCGCAGCAACGGCCCCCGGGAGCGCACCTCGGTTTTCACCAGTATGCTTCAGGGCATCCGTTACGTGAAAAACGAGAAGAGCATTCTCCAGCTAATTGTTATGGCCCTCATTCCCAACCTGCTATTTCAGCCTTTGATTTTCGTGCTGCCCGTTTTCACCACCGAGGTGCTGGGCCGGGGCGCCGGCTCCGGCGGGGCGCTGGCTGCGGCGGTGGGAGTGGGTGGGGTAGTTGCTGCGGTGTTCGTGGCTTTAATCGGCTATATCACCAAGAAGGGAATGGCTACCTTTATCGGCCTGATTGGGGGTTGTATCTTTATCTTGCTCTTCGCCCAGTCGCACTGGTTGTGGGTTTCCTTTGCTATGTTGGCGGGACTGGGCTTTAGCCAGTACGTTTTCCGGGTAGCTAACAGCACCCTCTTGCAGACGGTGGTGCCGGACACGCTGCGGGGCCGGGTAATGAGCATTTATATGCTGGACCACGGCATAACGCCGCTGGCGACCCTGTTGATTGGCCTGTTCATCCAACTGTGGAACCCATCCGGCGCCTTCACGGTAATTGCCTCGGTCGGCCTGGGCGTCGCCGTCCTGCAAGCGATAACTTTCCGCAGTGTGCGGACGTTGAGTTAGTGGCCCCCCTCACCCCGGCCCTCTCCCTCAGGGAGAGGGGGATAATTGCACTTCCTCTTCTAGGGGAGAGGGCCGGGGTGAGGGGTAAAGGCAGTAATGAGTAGATGATTGCAACTATAGCGCGAAGCACTAACTACAAGTGGTGGGCCTTCGGGGCCGTGGCCGTTGGCACCTTTGCATCGGTGGCCGACCAGGTCAGCGTCAACGTGGCGCTGCCCCAGATTGCGCGGCACTTCGCCACCGACATCCCTACGGTGCAGTGGGTGATTATCAGCTATACCCTGACCATCAGCGCCCTGCTGCTGCCGATGGGCCGGCTGTCGGACATCATCGGCCTCAAAAAGGTCTATATCATCGGCTCCCTGGTTTTCGCCCTGTTCGCCTTCGCGGCCGGGTTATCCAACAATTTAGAAGTGCTGATTGGCTCCCGCATCGTGCAGGGGGCCGGGGCGGCCATGACTCAGGGCACCGGCATGGCGATAATCGCCGCCGCCTTTCCGGGCAACGAACGGGGCAAGGCCATCGGCTACACGATGGCAGTAGTCGGTTTCGGGGCCATCGTCGGCCCGGCCCTGGGCGGTTTCCTGGTGGACCTCTTTGGCTGGCGATCGGTATTCTTCGTCAACATCCCCCTGATGGCCCTGGGCATCGGCCTGGGCCTGGCGGTGCTGTCGAACGGGACGGGCCGGCGGGAGGGTGACGGCGGGCAAGGCCAGCCCCGGCAGGGGTTCGACTGGTTGGGCGCCACCCTGTCCACCGGGGCGCTGCTGCTGTTCCTGCTGGCGATAAACAACGCCCACCGCTACGGGTGGACTTCGCCGCTCATCCTGGCGGCGCTGGCCGCCTTTGTGTCCCTGCTGGTTATCTTTGTCTGGTGGGAATTGCGTACGCCCAGCCCAATGCTGAACCCGCGCTTTTTCAAGCGTCTGACTTTTTCCTGCGGCGTATCCGCTGGGTTCCTTACCTTCCTGGGGGGGTCGGCAGTCTTCTTCCTGACCCCCTTTTACTTGCAGCAAGTTCTCGGCTACAGCCCCACCCAAGCCGGGTTGGTAGTGGTGCCCGGAGCGGTGTGTGTGCTGGTCCTGGGGCCGTTGAGCGGGCGGCTTTCCGACCGTTACGGCTGGCGACCCTTTACGGTGGGCGGGTTGACCTTGTCGGTTACCGGGCTGTTTATCCTTTCCCGGCTGACCGAAGGCTCTCCCCTGACTCTGGTAATAGCGGGGCTGATTCTGCAAAGTTGCGGCATGGGTACTTTCTACTCGCCCAACGTCAGTTCGGTGTTAAGCTCGGTGGAGCGGGAAAGCTACGGGACAATATCGTCATTTCTGAACCTGGTACGCAATGCGGGCAACGTAGTTAGCATAGCGGTAGCCACCGCCATAGTTACGGCCACTATGGGGTCAATGGGGTATGAGCCGAGCCTGGCGGCGGTACAAATCGAGGCCGAAGGCGGCGGCGCAGCCGGGGTGGGCCATGCCTTTACCGCGGGCCTGCGCAACACCTACTTGACCATGACCGGCCTGCTGCTGCTGGCGATGCTAATATCGGTCTTCCGAGGTAGGCCATCGGGTTCGGGGCAAACGGAGTAGGGAATGGCGCGGGGATTTATCCTCGGGGGGCAATCTTTGTTGAGAACGGTAGGGCTAGGGCTATCGCATTAGACGCACAGTCATATTCCCGTCGTTCCTGCGCAGGCAGGAACCTCTGTTCTCAAGGTTTTAGGGCCTGTTGACGCAAACGTGCTCCCGCTTCCCTTACTATGTCATCCTGAACGGCCAAAATTGTCATTCTGAACGGAGTGAAGAATCTAAAATGGTCAGGGTCTGGAATGTTTCTTATAGCAGGGATTTTAGACCCTTCGCTCCGCTCAGGGTGACATTACACGGGGATAGCTACGATTTGGATTTGTGTCAACAGGCCCTAGGTTCCTGCCTTCGCAGGAACGATGGGTAGCCTGCAACCCAAATGCGATAGCTCTGACGGTAAGGGTTTCCTTCCTTGACACGCCTGGCAAGGGTCTATAAGCTAAAAGTTGGAGGGCCCGTAGCTCAGTGGCAGAGCAACCGGCTCATAACCGGTAGGTCGCTGGTTCGAACCCAGCCGGGCCCACCACTTCCCAGCCCGTCCGCGCAGTGGACAGGGCCATGCCTCCGCGAACTTTTTGCCCGTCTCCTCTTGGCTTGTAACGCGACCGGCTTCTTGACTTTAAGGTCGGCCGGGCTTTCTGATGAAATCCGGCAAGCCTCCCCGGTGGCGCTCTCAAGAAACAACTCCGCTACATCTCCGACCAAGTACCGTTGGGCGCTTTTCCTTGCCTGGCTGTCTGGCCTTCTACCGTGCTTTGCCTGTTCTGGGGCAGGAAGAATAATGCCCTAAAGTGCTCAAAAGTGGCAGTGCAAGTACGAAGCGGGCTAGAGCGGGAAAGTGTTACATTGGGCAAAATAGGCTAGGGAAGGGGCTGTTTGCCCCGGTGTTACGGACTCCGGCGCTTGGTCCGGGGATGGCATACGGCAGCTTGCGGCCGGCCCATTTTCCAGGCCAAATACTATTCGGGTGCGGGCGCGGTGGTAGTGGAAGGGAAGACGAGGGGAGGCGCCCGTCCCCGCATTAGTGACCGCAACCGCTCCAGGGCCAGCCCTGCGGTCGGGACGTGGAGCGAACTTTCCCCGATTGGGTTACCAGGGAAGTGTGAGGAGGGGTGTATGTATTACCGGGCGTTATTTGGAACCATCACAATGCTGGGCGTGGCTGCTCTTATCGGTATGTTTGCAGTCCTCTCTTCCCCTCTTTCCCCACCCAGTCCGGCCTATGCCCAGTCAAACAGCCAGCCGGAGTTCGAGTCCGCGACCGACATCCGGGAGGTGGCCGAGAACACGGCGGCGGACCAATCCGTGGGCACCGCTATCACGGCCACCGATGGAGATAGCGACCCACTCATCTACGAGCTGACCGACACGGCCAACGGGGCCTTCCAAATTAATTGGCAGGATGGTCAGTTGCAAACTAGGCTTCCCCTGGACTACGAAACCAAGGCCACATATACGGTTGTCGTATCGGTCCGCGATAATAAGAACAACGGAGGTAATTACGACACGGAGGTGGATGACACAATCACGGTTACGGTCAATGTCACCAACGTGGATGAGGATGGGACGGTAACCCTGTCCTGGGGGCAACCTCAGATAGGTACGGAACTGGAGGCCAGCCTGACCGACCCCGACGGCGGAATTACGGGCCTCACCTGGGAATGGGCAAGTTCTTCGGACAGGAGCAAGTGGGACCCCATAATCACGGGAACGTCAGTCACTTTCACCCCGAACAGCGATAGAGACGTGGGGAGACACCTGCGGGCCAAGGCATCCTACACCAACCGGGAGGGTTCCACCAAAACTGCCGAGGCGGTATCGGCCCACCCTGTTCAGGCGGAGCCGGCAGAGAACACCCTGCCGGTCTTTACCGGAGATACTACTACCCGAAGCATTGCGGAAAACACTGAACCGGGTTCCGTCATCGGCCACCCGGTATCGGCTAATGACTCGGACAGCGACGAACTGCGTTATACCTTGGGCGGCACCAATGCCGCATCCTTCAATATTGACGCTGCTACCGGCCGACTGCGGACGAAAGCCGCCCTAGACTACGAAACTAAGCGCAGCTACATGGTGACGGTAATTGCCGAAGACCCCTCCGGCGGAACTGACATTATTACCGTAACCATCAACGTGACCGACGAAACTAGGACGACGGGCCCCGAAACCGTTAAGTACCCCGAGAATGGGACCCACCCGGTAGCCATTTATCAATCAGAGGGTGGCCCCCTAAGCTTAACCGTGTCTCCTGGAGATTTCACCGACAGCAATTTTTTCTCCATCGATAATAAAGGTGCACTTACCTTCAATGAGCCGCCAAACTTCGAGCTTGGGCGGGACAAAGGCGGTGACAACGTCTATGACATAATGATTAAGGCCGGCTCCGGGAGCAGCCAAGAAGATTTCCTGAGGGTGACGGTTACCGTCACTAACGTAGGTGAACCGCCAGCGGTGACCGGTCCAGCTGGCGTGGAGTATCCGGAGAACGGCTCCGATGCGGTGTCCCCTTATAATATCCCAACCGGATTCGGAGAATTCCAGCTGGTGGGGGCTGACAGCAACGCTTTCGACCTTAGCAGTGGCGCATTGGCCTTCAATACGCCACCGGACTACGAAAAACCGACTGATAAAAACAAGGACAATAAGTATCTGGTGACGATAATGCCCACCGACGGCGTCCTCGTTGATTCGCTGGACATCACTGTCACAGTTACTGACGTGAACGAACCGTTGGAGATTGCTACTGAGGCAGACTCGACGATAGATTACGCCGAGAATCGCGCCACGACGTTATTCACTTACAAGGCGACTGACCCGGATAAGACCGGCCAAATCACCTGGTCGGTTTCGGGGGAAGACCGGGATGACTTCTCGGTCAGCAGTGCCGGGAAACTGACCTTCGTAACGCCGCCGGACTACGAAAACCCGGCCGACGCCGACCGGAACAACGTCTATCTGGCGACGGTGGAAGCCTCCGATGGGACCAATACCGTTACGCG
Source organism: Dehalococcoidia bacterium (assembly GCA_965197655.1). Classification (GTDB taxonomy): domain Bacteria; phylum Chloroflexota; class Dehalococcoidia; order Lucifugimonadales; family UBA3495; genus CATQHB01. The sequence goes on from OZ240220.1 coordinate 767,223, forward strand.
AGCTGTCACCGTAACCGTTACCGACGTGGAAGAAAAGCCGGTTTTCGCTGGGAATAAGACTACCCGCAACATCACCGAGAACTTGGCGACAGGCGAGAACATCGGGGATCCGGTTGCAGCCATTGACGGCGATGGCGATGCCCTGACCTACAGCTTGAGCGGGAGTGATGTCGCTTCCTTCAACATCGTCGCGTCCTCCGGCCAGTTGCAGACTAAACTCGCGCTGGACCGGGAAGCCAAGTCCAGCTATGCCGTCACCGTGTCGGTCCATGACGGCAAGGCCGCCGACGGAAGCGCCGACACGGCAACGGATGACACCATCAGGGTAACCATCACGGTTGACAACGGAAACGAGCCGCCAACGGTAACCGGCATAACCGCCGTGAGTTACCCGGAAAATGGGACCGGAACCGTGGCTTCTTACCGCGCGACCGACCCGGAGGGAGATCCGGTTACCTGGTTCCTGCAAGAGGGAGCGGACCGCGACGACTTCTCCCTCAACGCCGGGAAGCTGACCTTCAAGACTCCGCCCGACTACGAGGCCCCGGCGGATGCCAACCGGGACAACGTATATGAGGTGACGGTCCAAGCCTCTGACGGCAGCCTCGTCGGAAGCCTGACGGTGACCGTTACCGTTACCCACCAGAACGAAGCTCCGATAGTAACCGGCAATGCCGACGTAAGTTACCCCGAGGCTGGTACGGGAGTGGTGGGCGCCTACAGCGCAACCGACGATGGTGGTGGCTCGGTCACCTGGTCGCTGGCGGGAACCGACCGCGGCGACTTTTCAATCAGCGCGACCGGGGTTTTGACCTTCCAAAATCCGCCCAACTTCGAGGCTCCGGCGGACGCCAACCGGAACAACGAGTATCTGGTGACGGTTAGAGCCAATGACGGGGCCGCCACCGGCACGACGGCGGTAAAGGTCACCGTCACCGACGTGAACGAACCGCCGGCTTTTCCTAATGAGACAGTCATCCTGACCATCGCCGAAAACACGGCGGCCGGCCGGAACATCGGCGGGAGAATCGTAGCTGCTGATCCGGACCGGGACAGCGCCTTGACCTACACCCTGGGCGGGAGTAATGCTGGTTCCTTCGCTATCGTCGCCGCGTCCGGCCAGGTGCAAACCAAAGTCGGGTTGAACTATGAGGCCAGGGACAGCTACACCGTGACCGTGTCGGTCAGCGACGGCAAGAACGCCCGCGGCAATGCCGATACCAGGACGGATGACAGCATCACCGTTACCATCAATGTTACCAACGCGAACGAAGCGCCGGGCGAGCCGGCGGCTCCCACCGTGCTGCCGGCTTCAAGCGGCGGTCACACGGCCCTGGAAGTTTCCTGGCTTGCGCCGACCAACATCGGCCCCGACATTACCGGCTATGCGGTAGAGTACCGCAAGCAGGGCGCGGCGAGTTGGCGCGCCGACAACGTGGCCGTGTCCGGTCCTCGCGCCACGATTAACGCGGTGACGCCGGATACGGCCTACGAGGCCCGGGTGCAGGCGCGGAACGCAGAAAATACTGGCCAATGGTCGGACCCGGGACGGGGCAGGACGGCAGCAACCCCCACCAGCCGCCAAATCCAGTTAGCCGTGAATTACCAATCGCAAGCCTACGCCGTGCTTGAAGGCGGCGCCATCAATGTCACGGTAATTTTATCGGCGCCAACTGACCGGGATTTGCAAATCCCGATAACGGTAACGCTGGGAACCGCTGCAACCGAGGATTACCAGGTATCGGGGTTGAGTGACGCCGCCCTTTCCTTCGCCCCGGGCGAGAGTTCGCAGCGCTTCTCTTTCCAGGCCCTCCAGGACTCGGACCTGCGCACCGACACGGTGGACTTGGGGTTTGGGCAGCTTCCGAGCAAGGTGGTGGCCGGCGGCTCTGACACGGCGCGGGTGAGTATCAACGACGACGACCGCGTTGTTCCGCCGACGCCTGCGCCTACGCCCATTCCCACTTCGGCTGCTGCTGTCGGTGCCGGTGACGGCTTGCCGGCCAACCGGGCGCCGGTGTTCACCGAGGGAGTCAGCGCCACCCGTTCGGTAGCCGAAGATACGGGGTATGCAATCTACATCGGGAAGCCGGTCGCGGCCACCGACGCCGACGAAGACCGGCTGACCTACTCGTTGGGAGGAGTTGACGGCGCATCCTTCGCTGTCGATAAAGCCTCCGGGCAGTTGATAACCGAGGCGCCGCTGGACTTCGCGACCCAGGCTGCTTACGTCCTGCTCCTGAAGGTGTCCGACGGACGGGGAGCCAGCGACGTAATCTTCGTTACGATCAACCTGATCGATTTGCCGGAGATGTCGCTAGACAACCCGTTGACCCAGACGATGGGCCGGGCAGTCCCCGACCTGGAACCCACCGTAAAGGCGCCGGCCGCCCCGGTCCAGCCCACGCCTGAACCGGTGGCAATGGTGTTTCCAGCAGCGATGTCGGTCAGCGTTGCCGATGTCCCCGAACCGTTGCGGCCGGCCCTGCCGGCTCCCCAACAGGAGGAATCGGGAAAATCCGCGCTATGGCCAATCGTAATGATGGTTTCGGGGATGGGGCTGCTGGTATCCGGCGGCGGTTTCTACCTGATAACCCGGCAGCGTCGACAGCGGCAGTGGCGCTAGGCCGAGAGGGTTTTAAGGGAACGCCGGAGCTGTTCAAGCAACTTGCCGGGTGGGTTAACCGCCCGGCAAGTCATTTTCGTTTGACCTGTCTGATGCTAGGGCAATCGCATTAGACGCACAGTCATATTTCCGTCGTTCCTGCGCAGGCAGGAACCTCTGTTCTCAAGGTTTTAGGTTCCTGCCTGCGCAGGAACGACGGGAGAAGGGCCTTCACCGCCACGTGCAATTGCACTGCTCCTGGCCCCAAGATTCATTGACGTTGACCCTGTTTGTTACTAATGCTAGGATTGGGGGACGCCGACGGGTCCTATCACTCGGAAATAAGGGAGGGCAGAGCATGGACTTTGGACTTTTCAATACTTGGAATGCCCTCTATGCCGATGGCAAGGTTCCCTGGGACCTCGATTATAATGGCGGAAAGCTCCTCGAAGAGGAGGCCTACGTCAAGAACTGGGAAGAGATTGAAGCAGTAGAGGATATGGGCTGGGATTATATCTGGCTCGGCGGAGGTCACTTCTCCAAGCAGGCGAGTATGGACCCGCAAGTTCTGATGCTGGCTGCCGTGGTCGCCGCCCGCACCAAGCGAATCAAGATCGGGTCGTCCATCCACCGCCCGGTTATGCGGCAGCCCGGGGAAACCGTGTCTGAACGGGCGTTGCCCCATGAAAGGTACGCCTTTGATAATCTGACGGAGGAGGACCCTCTCCAGACTTCGGAACAGATTGCCATCGTCGATCAGATTAGCCAGGGCCGGTTCATTTACGGCGCGGGAGGGCGCACCCGCGGCTCCGACGACCGGCAGGAGCAGTTCTTTGAGTTCCTGGAACTCCTGAAGCAGCTTTGGTCGGAGGACAGTTTCTCCGGGTTTGAGGGTAAGTACTATAACTACCCCGCCTTCTACGAATCGTACCTCGCCATCCCGAAGCCTTTCCAGAAGCCCTACCCCGAAATGCTGCTGCCGGTGGACAGCCAGGAAAGTTTCGTGCCGATGGGGACTATGGGCTACCGCATCGCCATCGGCGCCGGCAGTTCACCCCATGACCTCAGAGGGTCCGAGATTCTGCGGGAAGACGTGAAGAGCTACCGGCAGGCCTGGATGGACGCAGGACACCCCGGCGACCCGACTACCGTGGTCCGCATTCCCACCCTGTTGGCCGACACGCAAGCTGAAGCCACCCGCCAGACCGAGGCCCTGATGAGTCTCGCTAGGCGCTATTACGCCGGTAGGGTGGGCATCGGCAGCACCGACGCCGGCGCCGCCAGCCCCGATGCCACCGAGGAAGTAAATCTGTTTGGGACGCCGGAAGAGGTGGTTGACAAGATCGAAGTGCTCCGGGAGGCCTTCAGCAGCGACGAAATCATGTTCGAGGTCAACTGGACTTCATCGGTGCCGCGCGAAGTCGTGATGAATACCCTGCGGCTGCTCACCGACAAGGTCATTCCCAAGTTCAAATAGACCGGACGTAAGCCGGCCCGCTGAAACTCCTAAAACAGCGCCGCCGTACTATTGTCCTAACATCGCCATACCATCCTGATTGCCGCCTGATTGCCGGTCGGTAGCTGCTTGACAACCGGACTATTGGCCGGCCAACCTGAGAACTGAGCAGCCAATGATTTTTGAACTCAGTCGTTTTTCTGTATTGGTGCGGCAGACGCGAATATCTGGAATAGGAGACTCCGCCCGCTTTCTGACTGAGGCGTTGCATCGTACGTTGGGGTCACTGCGCGACTTGACGCCGATAATTCTGGTCATCGCCTTCTTCCAGCTTGTGGTACTGCGGCAGCCCTTCCCCGATTTCTGGGGGGTCACTTTCGGGCTGCTCTGTGTAGTCGTCGGGTTGACTCTCTTCATCCAGGGATTGGAAAGCGGGCTATTTCCTCTCGGCGAAGCTCTGGCCCAGGGCTTCGCCAACAAGGGCAGCTTGACCGCGCTGCTGGCCTTTGCCTTTTGCCTGGGATTCGGCACCACCATCGCCGAGCCGGCCCTGATTGCCATTTCAGCAGAGGCGGCTGACGTGGCATCGGAAGCGGGCGTTATCGCGGCCCACGACCAGGCCCGCAGCTCTTACGCCTTCAATCTGCGCCTGGTGGTGGCTTTCTCCGTGGGCGCGGCTATCGTCTTGGGCGTATTTCGCATCCTGAAAGGCTGGCCCATTCACCCCCTGATTATTGGCGGGTACGTGCTGGTAACGGTGATGACCGCCTTTGCGCCCGACGAAATTATCGGTGTGGCCTACGACTCCGGGGGAGTCACCACCAGTACGATCACCGTGCCGCTGGTAACCGCGTTGGGGGTGGGGTTAGCTTCCTCAATCCGAGGACGCGATGCGCTGGTTGACGGCTTCGGACTTATCGCCTTCGCCAGCCTGACACCGATGATTTGTGTGCTGGCCTATGGCATGGTGGCTTGACCATGGGATTCCTGGATGCCGTGCAGGAGTCGTTGCTGTCCACGCTGCTGGATGTGGCGCCCATAGTCGGGATTCTCGTCTTTTTCCAGATTGTCGTGTTGCGCCGCCGTCTGCCGAACCCCCGTCGGATGATTGCCGGGTTCGTAATGGTCCTGCTGGGGTTGGCCCTGTTTCTGATTGGCCTGGAAGAGGCGCTCTTCCCCATCGGGGAAACGATGGCGCGCCAACTCACTGCGCCCGACACGATTGGGACGCAGAGTCTGGCCGGCAGTATCGACTGGCGTGACTACCTGCTGGTCTATGCTTTCGCCGGCGCCATCGGCTTTGCCACTACGATCGCCGAACCCTCGCTCATTGCCGTGGCGATCAAGGCTGAGGACGTCTCCGGGGGCGCAATCCACGCTTGGGGCTTGCGGCTGGCCGTAGCGGTGGGGGTGGCCGTGGGCGTGGCGCTGGGCTGCTTCCGCATCGTCACCGGGACACCGCTGCCCTGGTACATCATCGCTGCCTACATTGTCGTAATAGCGTTGACGTTTCAATCCAGCAAGACGATTGTACCGTTGGCCTATGACAGCGGCGGGGTCACTACCTCTACAGTTACGGTCCCGGTAGTCGTGGCTTTGGGCCTGGGGCTGGCGGCGAATATCCCGGGCCGCAATCCCTTGATTGACGGGTTCGGACTCATTGCCTTTGCCAGCGTCTTTCCCATAATGTCAGTGCTGATCTACGCCATCGCCGCATCCTGGTTGGGCCACCTGAAAAACACCTAGCAATCCGCCAAACAATGCACCAAGCAATGCACCAAGCAATCCGGGGAGGCTAAAGTCATGCGAATGAAGTTGATTGTCGCACTGGTCAGCGACGAGAAGACCGATGTAGTAATGCACGCCGCGCGGGCCGGCGGAGCCACCGGCGCCACGGTAATCACCAGCGTAAGGGGTGAGGGGTTGAAGCCGGGGAAGACCTTCTTCGGCCTGGGCCTGGAGACCCGCAGGGACGTTTTGCTGTTCCTGGTGGTGGAACCTAGGGCGCGGGACATTCTGGAACGCATCCGCGACGCCGGGCATTTCGACACGGAACACAGCACCGGCATCGCATTCCAGGTTGACATTGAGGACGCTGTGGGCCTCGCTACTCAATTGCCCGCTATTCGAGAGGAGTTGGAATACGAGATATGAACAGGAATGACCTGGTCAGAGTAGGTGACCTGATGATTGTCGAGCTGCACAGCATTGAGGGGCTGGCGACGGTGGCCGAGGCAATCTCCCTGATGCGGCAGCACAATGTCAACTCGCTGTCGGTCAACCGACGCGACGACAACGACGAAGTAGGTCTGGTCCTCGTCTCCGACATAGCCGGCAAAGTGATTGCCCAAAACCGGGCGCCGGAGCGGGTCAATGTCTATGAAATTATGTCCAAGCCGGTGCTGACCCTGCCGCCGGATATGCTGGTCCGCTACGCTATACGCCTGCTGGTCCGGTTTGAAGTCTCCCGCGCCATAGTCGTGGACAACGACCGGAACCCTCTCGGCCTGGTGACCCTGCGCGACCTGGTTATGGGGCATACGGCGGAGTGTTGACCGGCAGCGGGTCAAGAGACCGACCATCGCTCCGATTCCCTTGAGCAAGTTAAGCTCTTGAACGAACTGGAGCCGAGCGTACCTTGAGCCGGGCCGCCCTGGGAGACCCTTTTGTTGTCATCTACCTTCCTATGTCATTCTGAGGAGCGGAGCGGCGAGGAATCCCAACGGTGGCCGGCAGCCATTTCTTCCACGCTCAAGGTTGTTTCTGCGATGAGTTGGGATTCTTCACTCCGTTCAGAATGACATGAAAAGTTGTCAGACAACTAAAAGCTCCTGACGTGCTTGCCAAGGCTTTAGCTCACGGGCTGGGTGAGGGGAGCAGAAATGGGCGAGCCACCCGTTCTATGGGTGGCTCGCCGAGAACCCTGAGTAACCAATCGGGCTAACCGGGAGTTTTACTCCCCGCCGGGTACGCCGGTGGTTTGGCCCGCGAACCCGGTATCGTCCTTATGAGCCGGGTCAATCCACATATAGGCCCAGCGCCGGATGCTGAAAGTGGGCCCGGGGAAGTGAACGTAGCCGCGGACTTCGGGCCAGAATGCCACGGCTTCCTGCTCCCAGAAGGCCGGGAAGTTCCAGTACTGGCTCATCAGGTATAGCTGGATTTCCTGGCCCTTGGCCTTGCGGTCCTCATAGGCGGTCAGCTTGCTGAGTTCCTCGAACAGGCCTTCCGCCGTGGTGTCGCAGTCGGTCCCGGGGGTCTGGAAATTGTACAGGCTGTCGCAGCGGTGGTAGAAGCCCAATCCGATGAAGGGGTCGTCCACGCCGGCCACGCCGCCGGTGGAACCCAGGAAGTCGCCCCATTTGCCGGTCTGGCTAAGCTGGCGGTAGGCGACGGTTTCGACCGTGTTAAAGTCGGTCTTGATTCCCAGCAGGCGCAGCTGTTCCTGCATGAAGGTGGCGCGGTTTACCCGCTGGGCGTCGCTTTCCACGGTCAGGACGTAGGTCTTGTCGAAATCGAAACCTTCCTCTTTAAGGATCTGGATGGCTTCGGCCCGTTGGGCTTCCATATCGGCAGGTTCACACCAACCGGGAATTGCACAGGCATCAGCCCTTTCGACCGCCCAGGCGCTACCGGGCGGCATCAACCCCAATCCTTGAGAACCGTAGCCGGACAGGGAGACGATGATGCCGGTCGCCCGATCCATGCCCATGGCGATGGCCTGGCGGATGCGGACATTGTCCAGCGGAGCATTGCGAGTGTTAATCCAGAGGTTCTCGCTGCTCCGGGTGGCCCGTATAACCGTCTGGATTTGATCGTGTTCGACGTACTCTTTGTACTGACCGAAGTTGCGGACCCAGTGCCAGTCGGTCTGGCGGGCCAGCATGGTGGCCTGCTGGGTTGACTCGTCCAGGATGCCGAAAATGACCACCTCATCCACGTAGGGCAGCCCCTCATAGTGATAGTTGGGGTTCTTTTCGAAACGCTGCTCGTCTATGCCCACGGTCTGGCCTTCTCCCCAGGTAAAAGGCCCGGTCCCGACGGAGTTATCCTGGAACATGGCCTCCTCACCGCCGGCGATGAACCACTCCTTGTTGAAAATTACAGCGGCGGGGTTACCGAAGTTGATGAGAGGAACGGCGGAGGGAGCGTCAAACCGGAACTTCAGGGTGTAATCGTCCAGGCATTCCAATTCGGCAAGGACCACGTTGGAAAGCCGGCCCTTCATGTAGGGACGGGTGATACCTTCCCCAGTGATCATGGTTTCGTAGCTGTACCGGGCGTCTTCACACACGAAGGGGGCTCCGTTGTGCCATTGCACGTTGTCCTTAAGGTAGAAGGTTACGCCTTGAAGATCGGCGTCAACGGTCCAGCCGTAGGCCAATCCCGGGATATAGGGAGAGCCCGGATCATAAGGGTTGTCCTGCATCAAGGGCTCGTGGGTGGGATGGCGGTAGTGAATGGCGGCCCCGGTGCGGGCGCCCCAGATGTTGGCGTGCTCCATCGGGTCCTCGTAGTTGATGCGGAGAGTGCCTCCGTAAACCGGGTCACCGTAGAAGTCCGTGGGCGGCTTCCAATAGGACTCGAAGCTGGGAGCCTCCTTGGGGCCGGCCATTGATTCTCCCGCTACTGCCACGGCTGCCTGGGCTACGGTAGTCGGCGTGGCGACCGGCTGTTGAGCGGGCGCGGCAGCGGCAGCAGCCGGTGCGGCGGGTTGCTCTGCGGCGGCCGCCGGCTGTTGAGCCGGTGCCGCTGCGGCTGGTGCGGCGGGTTGCTCTGCGGCAGCCGCCGGCTGTTGGGCTGGCGTCTCCACCGGCGCAGTTGCCGACCCGCAGGCCACCAGGAACATAAGGCTCAACACCACTAAAGAATATACAACTGGCCAGGGTTTCCCGATTCTGTACCTTTTCATAGCCTATCCTCCCTTATTGCGGGTTCATCGGCCTGCGCTTAGGATCGGATAGGTTAGGGATTTGTTGGCCTTGCCTCTTGGGTACTAATTGTCGGTGTGCCAAGCTGATTATGTGCCAACGGCTCCCCGCGCGCACGTCGCCCGCTTAAATCCGGGTTGGTTCAGCAGAGGCATTCTTTGTTTTATCACCTCCTTTCAGTTAATTTAGGGCTTGAAAGCTATACGGCTTCAAATAAATTCTGGAGTCGCAATGAGTTAAACAATTTGGGATTTGTAGTCATATTACGGAATTATCATTGTTATTATTGCAAATGTCAATAATTTTTAACGTAATTACCAGAGTATTTCGTCTTAAATATATGCTGACCAACGCGCGCATTCGGTTTCGGCAAGGCTGCCGAAGCTGGTCTAGGGGGTCCTACAGAAGGCAATCAGAAGAAACCGCGAGCCAGACAAGGCTCTCACGGGTTGGGTGAGGGGGGCAGAAATGGGCGAGCCACCCATTCTATGGGTGGCTCGCCGAGAACCCTGGGTAACCAATCGGGCTAACCGGGAGTTTTACTCCCCGCCGGGTACGCCGGTGGTTTGACCGGAGAACCCGGTATCGTCCTTATGAGCCGGGTCAATCCACATACTGATCCAGCGCTGACGGCTGGAAGTGGGTCCGGGGTTGTGGGAGTACCCGCGGACTTCGGGCCAGAAGGCCACCGCCTCCTGCTCCCAGAAAGCCGGGAAGTTCCAGTATTGGCTCATCAGGTGAAGCTGGACTTCCTGACCCTTTGCTTTGCGCGCCGACGGCTCGGTGAGTCCGCCCAACTCTTCGAACAACGCCTCCGCTGTTGCGTCGCACTCCGTGCCGGGGGTCTGGAAATTATACAGGCTGTCGCAGCGGTGGCTGTGACCCAATCCTATGAAGGGGTCATCCACGCCGGCCACTCCTCCGGTGGAGCTCATGAAGTCGCCCCAGTCACCGGACTGGCGGGCCTTGCGGTAAGCGACCGTTTCCACCGTGTCGAAGTCGGTCTTGATTCCCAGCAGGCGCAGCTGTTCCTGCATGAAGGTGGCGCGGTTTACCCGTTGGGCGTCGCTTTCCACGGTCAGGACGTAGGTCTTGTCAAAATCGAAACCTTCTTCTTTCAGGATTTGGATGGCTTCGGCCCGCTGCGCTTCCATGTCCGGCGGTTCGCACCAGCCCGGAACCGCGCAGCCTGCTTCCCTTTCCACGGCCCAGAAGCTACCGGGAGGCATCAGCCCCAACCCCTGGGAGCCGTAGCCGGACAGGGCGACGATGATGCCGGTGTTCCGGTCCATACCCATAGCAACGGCCTGGCGAATCCGCACATTGTCCAAGGGCGGTTTGCGAGTGTTAATCCAGAGGTTCTCGCTGCTCCGGGTAGCCCGTATTACCGTTTGGATTTGGTCGTGGTCCACGTATTGGTCGTATTGGCCGAAGTTGCGCACCCAGTGCCAGTCGGTCTGGCGGGCCAGCATGGTGGCCTGTTGCGCCGACTCGTCAAGGATGCCAAAGACAACCACCTCATCCACGTAGGGCAGCCCCTCATAGTGATAGTTGGGATTCTTTTCGAAATGCTGCTCGTCTATGCCCACGGTCTGGCCTTCTCCCCAGGTAAAAGGCCCGGTCCCGACGGTAACGTCCTGGAACATGGCATCCTCACCGCCGGCGACAAACCATTCCTTGTTGAAAATCATGGAGGCGACGTGGCCAAAGTTGATGAGAGGAACGGCGGAAGGAGCGTCAAACCTGAACTTCAACGTGTGCTCGTCCAGACATTCCAATTCGGCAAGGACCACGTTGGAAAGCCGGCCCTTCATATAGGAACCGGTAATTCCTTCCTCCGTAATCATGATTTCGTAGCTGTACCGGGCGTCTTCGCAAACGAAAGCGCTCCCGTTGTGCCACTCCACCCCGTCCTTGAGGTAGAAGGTTACTCCCTGCAGATCACCGTCAACCGTCCAGCCGCGGGCCAACCCCGGGATGAAAGGAGAGGTATCGTCATAGGGGTTGTCCTGCATCAAGGACTCGTGAGTGGGCAACCGGTAGCGCATGGCGGCACCGGTGCGGGCGCCCCAGGCGTTGGCGTGCTCCAGGGGGTCCTCATAGTTAATACGGAGAGTTCCACCGTACACCGGCTGTCCGTAGAAGTCCGTGGGCGGCTTCCAGTAAGACTCAAAACTGGGGGCTTCTTTCGGCCCCGCCACTGTTCCTGCACCCGGGGCCATCGCTGCCTGGGCTACGGTAGTCGGCGTGGCGACCGGCTGTTGAGCGGGCGCGGCAGCGGCAGCAGCCGGTGCGGCGGGTTGCTCTGCGGCGGCAGCCGGCTGTTGAGCCGGTGCCGCTGCGGCTGGTGCGGCGGGTTGCTCTGCGGCAGCCGCCGGCTGTTGGGCTGGCGTCTCCACCGGCGCAGTTGCCGACCCGCAGGCCACCAGGAACATAAGGCTCAACACCACTAAAGAATATACAACTGGCCAGGGTTTCCCGATTCTGTACCTTTTCATAGCCTATCCTCCCTTATTGCGGGTTCATCGGCCTGCGCTTAGGATCGGATAGGTTAGGGATTTGTTGGCCTTGCCTCTTGGGTACTAATTGTCGGTGTGCCAAGCTGATTATGTGCCAACGGCTCCCCGCGCGCACGTCGCCCGCTTAAATCCGGGTTGGTTCAGCAGAGGCATTCTTTGTTTTATCACCTCCTTTCAGTTAATTTAGGGCTTGAAAGCTATACGGCTTCAAATAAATTCTGGAGTCGCAATGAGTTAAACAATTTGGGATTTGTAGTCATATTACGGAATTATCATTGTTATTATTGCAAATGTCAATAATTTTTAACGTAATTACCAGAGTATTTCGTCTTAAATATATGCTGACCAACGCGCGCATTCGGTTTCGGCAAGGCTGCCGAAGCTGGTCTAGGGGGTCCTACAGAAGGCAATCAGAAGAAACCGCGAGCCAGACAAGGCTCTCACGGGTTGGGTGAGGGGGGCAGAAATGGGCGAGCCACCCATTCTATGGGTGGCTCGCCGAGAACCCTGGGTAACCAATCGGGCTAACCGGGAGTTTTACTCCCCGCCGGGTACGCCGGTGGTTTGACCGGAGAACCCGGTATTGTCCTTGAGAGACGGGTCAATCCACATGTGAGCCCAGCGCAGATGGCTGGCGGTGGGCCCAGGGAAATGGACGTAGCCGCGCACTTCCGGCCAGAATGCCACGGCTTCCTGCTCCCAGAAGGCCGGGAAGTTCCAGTACTGGCTCATCAGGTAGAGCTGGATTTCCTGGCCCTTGGCCTTACGGTCCTCATAGGCGGTCAGCTTGCTGAGTTCCTCGAACAGGCCTTCCGTCGTGGCGTCGCAGTCGGTCCCGGGGGTCTGGAAATTGTACAGGCTGTCGCAGCGGTGGTAGTGGCCCAATCCTATGAAGGGGTCGTCCACGCCGGCCACGCCGCCGGTGGAACTCAGGAAGTCGCCCCATTTGCCGTTCTGGCTAAGCTCGCGGTAGGCGACGGTTTCGACCGTGTCAAAGTCGGTCTTGATTCCCAGCAGGCGCAGCTGTTCCTGCATGAAGGTGGCGCGGTTTACCCGCTGGGCGTCGCTTTCCACGGTCAGGACGTAGGTCTTGTCGAAATCGAAACCTTCCTCTTTAAGGATCTGGATGGCTTCGGCCCGTTGGGCTTCCATATCGGCAGGTTCACACCAACTGGGAATTGCACAGGCATCAGCCCTTTCGACCGCCCAGGCGCTACCGGGCGGCATCAACCCCAATCCTTGAGAACCGTAGCCGGACAGGGAGACGATGATGCCGGTCGCCCGATCCATGCCCATGGCGATGGCCTGGCGGATGCGGACATTGTCCAGCGGAGCATTGCGAGTGTTAATCCAGAGGTTCTCGCTGCTCCGGGTGGCCCGTATAACCGTCTGGATTTGATCGTGATCCACGTATTCCTTGTACTGGCCGAAGTTGCGGACCCAGTGCCAGTCGGTCTGGCGGGCCAGCATGGTCGCCTGCTGGGCCGTCTCGTCAAGAATGCCAAAGACAACCACCTCGTCCACGTAGGGAAGCCCTTCAACGTGATAGTTGGGGTTCCTGTCGAAATGCTGCTCATCAATTCCAACGGTCTGGCCTTCTCCCCAGATGAAGGGGCCGGTCCCGACGGAGTTATCCTGGAACATGGCATCCTCACCGCCGGCGATGAACCACTCCTTGTTAAAAATCACAGAGTTGACGTGGCCAAAGTTGATAAGAGGAACGGCGGAAGGAGCGTCAAACTTGAACTGCAGGGTGTAGTCGTCCAGGCATTCCAATTCGGCAAGGATCACGTTGGAAAGCCGGTTCTGCATGTAGGGACGGGTGATACCTTCCCCAGTGATCATGGTTTCGTAGCTGAACCGGGCGTCTTCACAGACAAAGGGGGCTCCGTTGTGCCATTGCGCGTTGTCCTTAAGGTAGAAGGTTACGCCCTGAAGGTCGGCGTCAACGGTCCAGCCGTAGGCCAATCCCGGGATATAGGGAGAGCCCGGATCATAAGGGTTGTCCTGCATCAAAGTGTCATGGGTGGGCGCTCGGACACGCCTGGCGGCGCCGGTGGCGGCGCCCCAGATGTTAGCGTGCTCCAGGGGGTCCTCGTAGTTGATGCGGAGAGTGCCTCCATACACCGGGTCACCGTAGAAGTCCGTGGGCGGCTGCCAGTAAGACTCAAAACTGGGAGCTTCGCTGGGCCCTGCCATTGTTTCTCCCGCTACTGCCATGGCTGCCTGGGCCACGGTGGTCGGCGTGGCAACCGGCGCTTGAGCGGGTGCCGCAGCGGCGGCAGCCGGTGCGGCGGGTTGCTCTGCGGCGGCAGCCGGCTGTTGAGCCGGTGCCGCTGCGGCGGGTTGCTCTGCGGCAGCCGCCGGCTGTTGGGCTGGCGTCTCCACCGGCGCAGTTGCCGACCCGCAGGCCACCAGGAACATAAGGCTCAACACTACTAAAGAATATACAACTGGCCAGGGTTTCCCGATTCGGTACCTTTTCATCCTCAATCCTCCCTTGTTGCAAGGTTGCAGGTTTATTGGCCGGCGCATTGGATCGAACAGGTGAAGGGTATATTTGCCGCGGCCCCTTTGGGACTAATTGTCAATTTTTCAGGCCGGTTTGTGCCAGTGGTTCCCCTTGCGCACGACCACCGCTAGAATCCGGGTTGGTTCGGCAAGGGCATTCTTTGTTCCATCGCCTCCTTTTCAGTTAATTTAGGGCTTGAAAGCTATGCGACTTCGAATAAACTCTGGAATCGTAATAAGTTATATAATTTAGAATTTGTGGTCATGTTGCGGAATTATCATTGTTATTATTGCAAATGTCAATAATTTTTAACGTAATTACCAGAGTATTTCGTTGTATATATGCCAACCAGCGCGCATTCGGTTTCGGTAAGGCTGCCGAAGCTGGTCGAAGAGGTCCTACAAAAGGCAATTAGAAGAAACCGCGAGCTAGACAGGGCTTTGGCTCACGGGTTGGTGAGGGGGACAAAAAGGGCGAGCCACCCATAGAATGGGTGGCTCGCCGAGAACCCTGAGTAACCAATCGGGCTAACCGGGAGTTTTACTCCCCGCCGGGTACGCCGGTGGTTTGACCGGAGAACCCGGTATTGTCCTTGAGAGACGGGTCAATCCACATATGGGCCCAGCGCAGGTGGCTGGAAGTGGGTCCGGGGTAGTGGACGTAGCCGCGCACTTCCGGCCAGAAGGCGACCGCTTCCTGTTCCCAGAAGGCCGGGAAGTTCCAGTACTGGCTCATCAGGTAGAGCTGGATTTCCACACCCTTGGCCTTGCGGTCCTCATAGGCGGTCAGATTGCCGAGTTCCTCGAACAGGCCTTCCGCCGTGGCGTCGCAGTCCGTGCCGGGGGTCTGGAAATTGTATAAGCTGTCGCAGCGGTGGTAGTGGCCCAATCCGATGAAGGGGTCGTCCACACCGGACACGCCGCCGGTGGAAGCCAGGAAGTCGCCCCATTTGCCGTTCTGGCTAAGCTCGCGGTAGGCGACGGTTTCCACCGTGTCAAAGTCGGTCTTGATTCCCAGCAGGCGCAGTTGTTCCTGCATGAAGGTGGCGCGATTCACCCGCTGGGCGTCGCCTTCCACGGTCAGGACATAGGTCTTGTCGAAGTCGAAGCCTTCCTCTTTCAGGATTTGGATGGCTTTGGCCCGTTGGGCTTCCATATCGGCAGGTTCACACCAACCGGGAATTGCACAGGTTGCTTCCCTGTCCGCAGCCCAGAGGCTACCGGGCGGCATCAACCCCAATCCCTGGGAGCCATAACCGGACAGGGCGACGTTAATGCCGCTAACCCGGTCCATACCCATGGCAATGGCCTGCCGAATCCGGACGTTGTCCAGAGGAGCATTGCGAGTGTTAATCCAGAGGTTCTCGCTGCTCCGGGTGGCCCGTATGACCGTCTGGATTTGATCGTGTTCGACGTACTCTTTGTACTGGCCGAAGTTGCGCACCCAGTGCCAGTCTGTCTGGCGGGCCAGCATGGTGGCCTGTTGCGCCGTCTCGTCCAGGATGCCAAAGACAACCACGGTATCTACGTAGGGGATCCCTTCAAAGTGATAGTTGGGGTTCTTGTCAAAATTTTGCCGATCAAATCCGACGGTCTGGCCCTCTCTCCAGGCAAAAGGCCCGGTCCCCACGGAGACGTCCTGGAACATGGCATCCTCACCATTGGCGAGAAACCATTCCTTGTTGAAAATTACAGTGGCGGGGTTGCCAAAGTTGAGGAGAGGAACGGCGTTGGGGGCGTCAAACCGGAACTTCAGGGTGTAATCGTCCAGGCATGCCAATTCGGAAAGGACCACGTTGGTTAGCCGGATCTGCATGTAGGGACGGGTGAGACCTTCCCCAGTGATCATGGTCTCGTAGGCGAACCGGGCGTCTTCACAGACGAAGGGGGCTCCGTTGTGCCATAACACATTGTCCTTAAGGTAGAAGGTTACGCCTTGAAGATCGGCGTCAACGGTCCAGCCGTAGGCCAATCCCGGGATAAAGGGAGAGCCCGGTACGTACGGGTTGTCCTGCATCAAAGTGTCATGGGTGGGCAATCGGTAGCGTATGGTGGAGCCGGTGCGAGCCCCCCAGACGTTGGCGTGTTCCAGGGGGTCCTCGTAGTTGATGCGGAGAGTGCCTCCATACACCGGGTCACCGTAGAAGTCCGTGGGCGGCTTCCAATAGGACTCGAAGCTGGGAGCCTCCTTGGGGCCGGCCATTGATTCTCCCGCTACTGCCACGGCTGCCTGGGCTACGGTAGTCGGCGTGGCGACCGGCTGTTGAGCGGGTGCGGCAGCAGCCGGTGCGGCGGGTTGCTCTGCGGCGGCAGCCGGCTGTTGAGCCGGTGCCGCTGCGGCGGGTTGCTCTGCGGCAGTCGCCGGCTGTTGGGCTGGCGTCTCCACCGGCGCAGTTGACGACCCGCAGGCTACCAGGAACAGGAGACTTAACACTACTAAAGAATATACAATTGGCCAGGGTTTCCCGATTCGGTACCTTTTCATCCTTGATCCTCCTTTGTTGTACGGTTGCGGATTTACCGGCCGGCGCATTGGATCGAACAGGTGAAGGGTATATTTGCCGCGGCCCCTTTGGGACTAATTGTCAATTGGTCAGGCTGGTTCGTGCCAGCGGTTCTCCTTGCGCACGACCTCCGCTAGAATCCGGGTCGGTTCGGCAAAGGCATTTCTTCTTCCATCACCTCCTTTTCAGTGGATTGAAGGCTTTAAGGCCGTGTAGCTTCGTTAAAATACTGATTCCGCAACAAACAAATGTGTGGGGAATCTCTATTTTTCGTTAATTATGGACTTCGGCCGTCCGATTCACGTTAATATGGTCGGAGACAAGAATGTTAAAGAGATATAATTCCTCTCACTAATAGTCGATACTATATTTCCGAAGCGTAGTAATTTCACGAAAGTTTAATTGTGATGATTGTAGATGTCAATGATGTCCAGTGTAATCACCAATGCAATTCGTATTGAAAACAGGCTTGCCGGCGCGCCGATTCGGAACGGGTTTGGCCCTCGGCCGGGGCTTTGCAACTGTCTTGGCCTCCTGTTAGGGCTATCGCACTAGGATTGAAGGCTATCCGTCGTTCCTGCGCAGGCAGGACCTAAAATGTTGCGGACAGATGTTCCTGCTTTCGCAGGAACGACGGGAAAGGGGAATCTGCCATCACGTGCGACAGCCCTGGGCCCCCTGCGCCGGCGCATTTACACTCCTTCCCGCCAATGCTACCATTGGCTTGTTGACTTTGTTCTATGGGCGCGCTCTCCGCTTCAGCCGGCGGCCCTTCGCATATCCTTCTGCCGGAGGTAAGGCATGAACTCCAGGGAATACGACGTTGCAATCATCGGCGGCGGGATTATCGGCCTGTCCACCGCCATGCAATTGACCCGCCAATTTGGCGCCGGCTGCAAGGTTGCCGTGCTGGAGAAAGAAAAAGAACTGGCGACTCACCAGACCGGGCATAACAGCGGGGTGATACACTCCGGGATTTACTACCGGCCCGGCTCCCAGAAGTCCCAATTCTGCGTCGGCGGCGCCCAGGCGCTGGTGCAGTTTTGTGAGGAAAACGAGATTGAGTTCGAGAAGTGCGGCAAAACCATAGTCGCCACTGATGCGTCGGAACTGCAACGACTGGACGCCCTCTACGAGCGCGGCGTAGCCAACGGCGTACCGGGCCTGGAGCTGATTGGCCCGGAACGCTTGCAGGAAATCGAACCCCACACCTCGGGGGTTCGGGCCTTGTGGTCGCCGGAAACGGGCATCATTGACTACGTCAAGGTGTCGGCGGCCTATGCCTCCCGGTTTCAGGAGTACGGCGGGGATATTTATACCGAGGCGCCGGTCCGGGCCATCAACGGTTTTTCCGGCTCCGTGTCAATCGAAACCGGACGAGGCATCCTGCGGGCCGGGCACGTTATTAACTGCGCCGGTCTTTATGCTGACCGGGTCGCGGCGATGATGGGAGAACAGACCGATATTCGAATCATCCCCTTCCGCGGTGAGTATTACACCCTGCGCCCGGAGAGCCAGCGCCTGGTCAAGGGTCTGATTTACCCGGTGCCCGACCCGCGCTTTCCTTTCCTGGGCGTCCACTATACCCGCAACATTCACGGTCACGTTGAGGCCGGGCCTAACGCAGTTCTCGCCTTTGCCCGAGAGGGTTACCGGAAAAGCGATATTGACCTGGCCGAATCCCTGGGTACTTTCACTTATCCGGGGTTCTGGAAAATGACCGCCAAGCATTGGCGAACCGGCGTCGCGGAAATGCACCGTTCTTACAGCAAGCAGGTATTCGTACGAGACCTGCAAAAGCTGATACCGGAAATTCAGGAAACAGACCTGGCCCCCGGCGGCGCCGGCGTAAGAGCGCAGGCTGTCTCCGGTAGCGGCGCGCTGTTGGACGACTTCTCCATCTTGCGCGGTCAAAAGGCGATTCACGTCTTGAACGCCCCCTCGCCCGGGGCTACCTCCTCCCTGGCCATCGGCCAGCATATCGCGGAGTTGGCGGCAGAGTCCTTTGGCTTGGCGTCCTGAGTCGCCCCGGCGCCGGCGGTGTTTCCAGTTGATAGATTTGGAATTCTTCGCTGCCCTGAGAATGACATAGAAAAGTGGATAGCAGCTAAAATGCCCTTTGGCTGCCCCTGGAATTGTTGCCCTGTCCCGTTGGGGATAAGTATAATCACCGCGAGCATACCAATCCGGCCGATAAGGACAGGAACACGACACTTGGAACGACACTCGGTGGAAACCGATACTGGAATAGAATTGGGCCGATGGAACCTTACCGAGGAGTCGGTTCGGCAATACCTGGAATCCGTCGGTGACGACCTGGACTTATATTTCAATTTGGGGCTGGTTCCCCCCCTTGCCCTGTGCGCTTATGCCTTGGGAGCGTTGCTGGAAAAGCTCTCCCTGCCGCCGGGGACAATCCACAGCATTCAGGAGATGGACGCGCTACTGCCGGTATCCATCGGGGCCGAGATTCACGGAATGGCCGTCCTGGAGCGGCCCCGCCGGCGGGGTAATTTGCAGTTTACCTCCTTGGCTTATACGCTGCAGGACGGCGGGGGCGCAACGGTGCAGACCGGCAAAACTACGGTGTTGGTTCCGGTGGGCGGCGAGGAAAGTTTGTAGGTTGTCCGAGTCACTTTAGTGGGGATTCTGCGCCCTTCGGGAAGGGCCCCCACAATTGAAGCGTTTGTAACTATGTCTGAACAATCCGAAGAAAACCGGTCCCTGCCGGTGGTGGTCAGGAAAATTACCCAGGAAAGTCTCAACGCCTATGCCGCTGCCGCCGGGGATTCCAACCCCTTGCATTTGGATGCGGATTTTGCGGCGACTACCCAGTTCGGAGGCGTAATCGCCCACGGGATGTTTACCCTGGCGCTGGTTTCGCAAATGCTCGCCGCCGCCTACGGGCAGGCCTGGCTGGAAACCGGCAGCCTGCGGGTTCGTTTCAAGGGCGCCGCTTACCTGGATGACTTGGTGGAAACCCGGGGCCAGGTAACCCGGGAAGAGGATCATCCCGACCACCGGCTGGTCGTCTGTTCCGTCGGGGTGGTGAACCGCAACTCTGAGCAGGAATTGATTACCGGCACGGCCACGTTCAGGTTGTATCAGGATAACCGGGATGAGGACGCCGTTTAAGGGCGGCTCCCGCTCCGGGTTAGATAATCAAGGAAAGTTGATCATGCAAAATAATGAAGTGCCACCGCCGATTAGGGTAGCGGTGGACGCTATGGGAGGCGACTACGCCCCTCACGAAACGGTCAAGGGAGCGGTTGCCGCTCTCGACAACCATAACATAGAGTTACTTCTGGTTGGGGATGAGGACGCCGTAGAACGGGAACTGGCTAACTATAACCCGGCCGGCAAGCCGGTTACCGTAGTCCCGTCGGTGGGCAAGATCGGCGACGATGAACACCCGATGCACGCCTTCCGGCAAAAACCCGATGCCTCGATAATTGTCGGAACCAAGCTGGTCAAGGACGGAAGGGCGGATGTGCTGGTGTCCCTCGGTTCTACCGGCGCGTCGATGGCTGCTTCCGCCCTGATTCTGGGGATGATGGAAGGGTTGGAGCGGCCCTGTATTGGCGGCCCTTTTCTGGGGCTTGCTCCCCGCACCATCCTGATGGACCTGGGCAGCAGCGTGGACTGCCGGCCGGCGCAGTTGTTGAGTTTCGCCGCCCTAGGCTCAGTATTTGCCCACAAGTTCCTCGACATCGAAAACCCGCGGGTTGCCCTGCTCAGCGTCGGGTCCGAAAAGTCCAAGGGCAACCGGCAAGTACAGGAAAGCTACCAACTGCTGGAGAAGAGCCACCTCAACTTTGTCGGCAACGTGGAGGGCATGGACTTCTTTACCGACAAGGCCGACGTCATCGTCTGCGACGGCTTCGTGGGCAACATCCTCATCAAGTTCACGGAGGGGATGGGCAGCGCCCTGGGCGGCTATTTGGCAAGTCAATTGTCCGATTTAATGTCCCATGAAGAGATGAACCGCGTCCTGTCCGAGTTGTGGCAGACCACCAACCTTCCCCGCACCATGGGTGGGCCGTTGTTCGGCGTCAATGGCGCAGTGCTGGTGGGGCATGGTTCCTCCGAGGCGTCGGGAATGACCGGGGCAATCAATACCGCCGTCCAGTGTGTTGAGTGGGGCCTGGTAGAAAGTATGCGGGAGGAGTTGTTGGAAATTAACCGGCGTTGCTTGACCGAAGGTCAAGAGTAATGGCGGTTAACAGTCTGGAAGGACAAGTAGCCTTGGTGACCGGGGCATCCCGGGGCATCGGCGCAGTTATAGCCCGCCGTCTGGCCCAGGATGGCGCCAAAGTGGCGGTTAATTACCAGTCCTCGAAGGAAGCCGCCCGGCAGGTGGCCCAATCTATAATTGACGTTGGAGGAGAAGCCTTGGTAATGGCCGGGGACGTTTCCCGCGAGGACTCCGCCGAGGGCATCGTCAAGCAAGTCTTGGAGCAGTGGGGCCGCATTGACATCCTGGTCAACAACGCCGGGATAACCCGCGACCGCTTGCTCCTGCGTATGACCGCGGAGGATTGGGACCGGGTTATCGAAGTTAACCTGCGCGGCGCCTTTCTCTGTACCAGGTACGTTATGCCCCACCTTATCCGCCGCCGCCAGGGTCGGGTGATTAACATATCCTCGGTAGTCGGGCTGGGCGGCAACCCCGGACAGGCCAACTACGCCGCCTCCAAGGCCGGCCTGATTGGATTTACCAAGGCCGTGGCCCGGGAAGTTGCCTCCCGGAACATCACGGTCAACGCGCTGGCCCCGGGTTTTATTGACACCGGCGGAATGGTGGACCAGATGACCGAGGAAGCCCGCAAGCAGGTCTTGGGCCGCATCCCGATGGGGCGTTTTGGCAGCGCCGACGATGTGGCCGAGGCGGTGGTTTTCCTCTGCGGCCCCGGCGCCGGATACATCACCGGCCAGGTATTGACCATTGACGGCGGGATGATTAGTTAACCGTCGGTCGTCAGGGTAACCTCGATCGAGGCCGGCCCACCTTTCCCGTAGTCACCATGAAAATAGCCTGTTTTCATAATCATACGTGGCCGAGAATCTGCCATCCGTTGTTCCTGCGCAAGCAGCAACCTATGTACGAAACCCTTTACGTTCCTGCCGGCGCAGGAACGACGAGTAACTCATATTCCCAATGCGAATTCCCGGTCAGTGCACTGGAGGTGTTATGGAACGGGCAACGACCAGATTGCGGCGAATGCTCCGGGAGCCGGGGATAATCATGGCGCCGGGCGCTTATGACTGCCTTACCGCCAGGATTATCGAGCAGGCCGGCTTTCCGGTGGTTTATATGACCGGCGCCGGTACCTCCGTGGCCCGGCTGGGCTATCCCGACCTGGCGTTGGCTACGATGACCGAGATGGTCGCCAACGCTGCCGACATTGCCGCCGCCATAGAAGTGCCGGTCATCGCCGACGCCGATACCGGCTATGGCGGTATCCTCAATATCCAACGCACCATTCGCCAGTACGAGCGGTCCGGGGTGGCGGCGGTGCATATTGAAGACCAGGAGTTTCCCAAACGCTGCGGCCACCTGGACAACAAGCGGGTAATATCCCCGGAGGACATGGTGGGCAAGATTCAGGCGGCGGTGGATGCCCGCACCGATGACGACTTTGTGATAATCGTCCGCACCGACGCCCTGGCGGTGACCGACTGGGATGACACTATGCGCCGTTGCGAGGCTTATACCAAGGCCGGCGCAGATGTCTTGTTTGTCGAAGCCCTACGGTCTCCGGAGGAGGCGGAACGGGCCGCCCGCTCCCTGGAACTGCCCCTCCTCTACAATTTCGTGGAGACGGGCAAGTCGCCCTTGATTCCGGCCCAGGAGTTGGAGCGGCTGGGTTTCAAGCTGGTAATCTACCCGGCCAGCGCCCTGTTAACCGTGAGCAAGGTGGTAGGCGACCTGATGCGGGACCTGATGACCCGTGGAACCACTGCCCACTTGGTGGAGAATATGGTCAGCTTGCAAGACTGTTTTGAGTCGGTGGGCTTGTCCGAGATGCTGGCCCTGGACGAAAGCTACTCCGCGCCGGCTGTGGAGGCGCGGCGGTGAACGAAGAACTGCGCCAATTCATCAAGGAATCGCTGGAGAAAGGTCTGGAGCGGGAAGCCATTCGGAACGTCCTGCTGGAGGCCGGCTGGCAGGAAAGGGACCTGCGCGGCGCCTTTGCGGCCTTTGCCGAGGTGGATTTTCCGGTGGCGGTGCCCCGGCCAAGACCTTATCTTCACGCGCGGGAAGCGTTCCTCTACCTGGTTTCCTTTATTGCCCTGTATGTGTCCGCCTTCAGCTTCGGTGCAATGCTCTTCGGTCTCATAGACCATACCTTTTCCGATTCCCTCTACCGCTATGAATCCTATCGCTCTGGGGTCCAGGCGTCGGCCATAGCCTCGGTCATTGTGGCATTTCCGGTCTATCTTGTCCTGATGCGCTGGCTGGCAAGGGCAGTGGCGATGGACCCGGAACGGCGGCAGTCCCTGATTCGCCGGTGGCTTACCTACCTGACCCTGGTGGTGGGTGCGTCAGTTATCCTGGGTGACGTGATTGCCCTGCTGTCCAGCCTGCTCACCGGCGACCCTACCATTACTTTTTTCTTTAAGGTTGCCGCCATACTGGTAATCACGGTTCCGATCTTCGGGTACTACTTGTGGGATATGCGGCAAGCCGAAGACGAGGTTTCCATCTCCGTCGTTCAAGCGGCGCCGGTGTTGCGGGCCCTGGTAATCGGCGCCATTGTGGTGGTAATCGCCGGCGTAGGCTATTCTATTTACGTGATTGGCACACCGGGGCAGCAGCGAGACATCCGGCTCGATCAGGAACGGATAGACCACTTGAGGAACATTTCCCATAATGTCGATACTTTCCTGGAACTTAACGAGGAAATGCCTGGCACCCTCGCGGAGCTGGTCGGACCCCGGTATAGCGTGCGCTCTATTGCAGACCCGGAAACGGATGTTCCCTACGAATACCGGGCTATTGAAGGCAACGCCTACGAGCTGTGCGCCGTATTCGCCACGGATAGTTCTGAAAGAGACGCCGGTCGCCGGTCTTTTTCAGAATCGGTATGGGACCACGGGGTTGGCAGGACCTGCTTCCCGTTAGAGGCGAAGTCCAAGGCTGACCCGTAGCAAGAAACGCCGTCTTGGCGAGGGTCATGGAGGTGCGAATATGGCAAATGTAGTCCTGGTAATTGACATGGTGCGGGGCTTTCTGGAACCGGGCCACAACCTCTACTGCGCAGGCTACCGCCAGCTTATCCCCAACATTCAGTCCCTGTTGGCGCGGGAAACGGCGGAGGGAGCCTCCGTTCTCTTTGTGTCCGACCACCACGACCCGGACGACTTGGAGTTTCAGATATTCCCGGTGCATTGTGTCAAAGGCACCGAGGAACCGGAGGTTATCCCCGAATTGGCCGGATACCTCACCGGGCAAAACCTGGTTCCCAAGAACCGTTACAGTGGCTTCTTCAACACCGACCTGGAGCGACGCCTGGCAGACTTGCGCCCGGACAAGGTAATCATCTGCGGCGTTTGCACCGACATTTGCGTCTTGCACACCACCTCCGACGCCCGCAACCGGGACTACATAGTAGAAGTGCCGGCCAACTGTGTCTCTACCTTTGACCCGGATGCCCATACCTGGGCTTTGGGCCACCTGGCGAAGATACTCGGGGCGCAGGTGGTGTAATGGTTGAACATAGGCTTGTTCTATTGGGCAGAGGCCCGGCTCTCGTCGTTCCTGCGGAGGCAGGAACCTACTTCGTTGAAGGCCGAGATTCCTGCCTTCGCAGGAACGACGAATATCTTGCATTGCCGATTCTGCAAGTCGGTAACTGGCAGGGCAATCGCGTTTTAATTTCTCACAATGTCATTCTGACGGAGCGGAGCGTAGGAAGAATCTAAAATCCTTAAGGTGAGACACTTTGCCGATACCGAACACCCTTGTCCCGAGGGATTTTAGATCCATCGCTCCGCTCGGAATGACAATTAGGGTATGCCGGTGATTAAAACGCGATTGCCCTGCGGTAATTAGCTTTCGCCAAGAGAGTAAGTGTTAACCTGTGCTATACTCTTCCCACATCATTCTGAATTGACTACGTTGCGGCCCGGCTTCAGCTTGGCTTGGGGTTCCATTTTCCACCGGCTGGTCTGCCACCGGCTCCCACCGACAGCGGCTCAAGCAGTTTTAAGCAAAGGGAGGACGCCATGCTCTATCGCACTTACCGTTACTCTCGGTGGGATGGGTCCCAGGAGATTTTTGATATTGATGCCAATGAGCTGATGGATCGCCTGTCCGACGAACTGCTCAAACAGGGCGACGTTATGGAGGCCCTGCGGGAACTGCTGCGCAACGGTATGCAGAACCGGGAAGGCCAGCAAATGCCCGGCCTCCGCGAGATGATGGAGCAGTTGAAGAATCGCCGCCGCCAACAGCTACAGCAACACAATATGGACTCGGTGGTGGATGACCTGAAGGAACGGTTGGAGAACATCCTCCAAACCGAGCGAGAGGGCATTGACCGTCGCCTGTCCGAAGCTCAAGAGCAAGTGTCCCAAGCCTCTGATGAAGACCGCCCTCAGCAAGAGAGCCTGAATGACCTGCTGAAGCAGCGGGCCAACCGGAACCGGGAAAAACTGGACAACCTGCCGGAAGGCTTGGGCGGGCAACTCCAGGAGTTGATGGAATACGACTTCATTGACCCGGACGCCCAGCAGATGTTCCAGGAACTGCTGGATCTGCTGAAAAGCCAAATGGCGCAAAATATGTCCCAGCAGATGCAGCAGCAAATCCAGGGAATGTCCCCGGAACAGATGGCCGCGATGCAAGAAATGATGCGCCAGCTCAACCAGATGATGCAGGACAAGTTGGCGGGCCGGGAACCGGACTTTGATGGCTTTATGCAGCAGTTCGGCTCGATGTTCGGCCCCAATCCGCCGCAGAGTTTCGACGAACTGATGGAGATGATGCAACAGCAGTTGGCCCAAATGCAGTCAATGCTGGACAGTATGTCCCCGGAAATGCGCCGTGAGCTTGAAGACGCCCTAATGTCCGCCCTGGACCCGGGGATGCAGCGGCAAATGGCGGAATTCGCCTCGCTGATGGAACAGTTGATGCCGATGGACGACCTGCGCCGCCAATACCCCTTCCTTGGCGATGACAGCCTCACTATGGAACAGGCGATGGAAATGATGCGCCAGTTCCAGGACCTGGATCAATTGGAACAGGCCCTCCAACAAGCCTTGCGTACCGGCAACCTGGATGACGTGGACCCGGACAAGCTGGCTGAACTGCTGGGCGATGAAGCCCGCCGCGCTTGGGAGGAACTGGACCGGCTGCGCCAGTTGCTCAAGGATGCCGGCTACGTCACCGGTGATGACAACCTGGAACTGACCGCCCGGGGTATCCGCCGCATCGGGCAGAAGGCCCTGCGGGAGGTCTTTGTCCACCTGAAAAAGGACCGCAACGGCAACCACGATTTGGACACCCGCGGGGCCGGCGGCGACCTGCTGGCGGAAACCAAGCCTTACGAGTTTGGCGACCCCTTCCAATTAGACTTGCAGACCACCGTCAAGAACGCCATTGTTCGGGGCGGGCCGCAGGTGCCGGTGAAAATCTCCACCCAGGACTTTGAGATTTACCGCAACGAGCAGATGACCCGCGCCGCTACCATAGTCTTGCTGGACCAGAGCCGCTCGATGGGGCTGTTCAACAATTTCCAGGCCGCCAAGAAAGTAACCTTGGCCTTGTTCGCCCTGATTCGCACCCAGTACCCGCGAGATACCCTGCACATTGTCGGGTTCTCCGATTACGCCCGGGAAATCAAGGAGGAAGACCTGGCCAAGGTCAACTGGAACGCCTGGGTCTCCGGCACCAACCTGCACCATGCCCTGATGCTCTCTCGCAACCTGCTGGCCAAGGAAAAGGGCGGCAGCCGGCAGATACTGGTGATAACCGACGGCGAACCCACGGCCCACCTGGAAGGAGGCCGTTCCTATTTCAACTACCCGCCCAGCTACCGCACCGAGTTGGAAACCCTGAAAGAAGTCAAGAAGTGTACCCAGGAAGGCATAGTCATTAACACCTTTATGCTGGAAAACAACTACCAACTGGTGAACTTCGTTGACCGGATGACCCGCATCAACCAGGGCCGGGCTTTTTACAGCAGCTCGGAAAACCTGGGCGAATACATCCTCGTTGACTATATGAACAACCGGAAGAAGCGGGTTACGGGGTAGGTTTTGGCCCGGACGGGCAGGTACAAGGAAGAATTTGGCCTATGCCAAAAGTCAGGGACGCGATAAGGCTGGTGGAGCGGGATGGGTGGCGGTTAGCGTGGACACGGAGCAGCCATCGCCAGTACCATCACCCGGAGAAACCAGGCACTGTCACCATACCGGGACATCCCGGCGATGATTTGAAGCCGAGGACATGGCGGAGTATTCTAACCCAGGCGGGACTGAGCGAGGGGAACCGATGAAGCAGAAGTATGTAGTTGTTTATGAAGAGACCCCCAACAACTACTGCGCCTATCTTCCCGACTTACCGGGCTGCGTCAGTACGGGCAAGACCCGGGAAGAGATTCGAGAATCGGTTAGGGAAGCCGTAGTGTTCCATATTGAAGGTATGTTGAAACATGGTGACCCTCTGCCGGAGAGTCCGATGTCTTTGAATCAGGCGGTAGCCTACCACAACGAACCTCTTACCGAGGCTGAACAGGAAACCCTGGCAGGCTATGGCGCAGATTCTCCGCTGCTTTCGACTACCTTCGGGATGGTTGAGGTAGAGGTTCAAGCGTATGCCGGCGCCAAAGGTGCCGCATGACCCGCATCAACCAGGGCCGGGCTTTTTACAGCAGCTCGGAAAACCTGGGCGAATATATCCTGGTTGACTATATGAACAATCGGAAGAAGCGGGTGTCAGCATAAGGAGAGCTTTCCCCCCAGCAGCAAAATCTGTTAATATAACGACTAGAAAATACAAATATCGTTGGGCTCGGCCTGTTTGCCGTGGCAAGCCGGCCGGCTTTTAAGCAGTCCCGTGAGGCTGGCAAAGTGTTTCGCCCGGTTCAGGTCAGGTCATCCGCCTTGACGCGGAGCTGACCGCCTTGCCGAACCCCTTGCCGCCGCTGCAAGGGGTATTTTATTGGCGGACGCCGGGATTCGGTGTAGCAATGCTCCCTCTACTCTTGGAAAAGGGTCGGGGAAGGAGCGTCAAAATATGGGTGAAAGCGATGAAAATAGTCAGCATTGTAGGCAGCCTGCGGCAGGATTCCTGGAACCATAAACTTTCCCGTCTCGCTATACCAATGCTCCAGACTAGGGGGGCGGAGGTGGCAGAGGCCAGCCTGGCCGGTATGCCCCTGTTTAACGGCGACCTGGACGGCGGCGGCTTCCCGGAGCCGGTCAGCGCGCTGAAGGATGCGCTGTACCAGGCCGACGGGCTGCTCATATCCGCCCCGGAGTTCAACCATTCCATACCGGCGGTGCTGAAAAACGCCATCGAATGGGCCTGCCGTCCGCCCAATTCCCTGACCGACAAGGTGGTATTCGCGATGGGCACCACGCCGGGCAAGTCCGGCGGCATTCGGATGCACCTGCACCTCTCCGATTGCTTGCAGTGCGAAGGCTGCTGGGTCATTCCCAAGCCGCTAATTCTGGTTCCCAACGCTGCCAGCGTCTTTAGCCCGGAAGGGGAGCTTTTGGACCCGTCGGTCGGTGAAATGCTGGAAGAGGGTATGACCCGGCTGGTTGATACCATAAGCAGTATGAAAGGGACCGGCGACGAGCTCTTGGCGTAACCCTCACCCCTGGCCCCTCTCCCATAGGGAGAGGGGTGAAAATCTTCCCTCTCCTCTGGGGAGAGGGCCGGGGTGAGGGGTTAGATTTGGCCCAATCTCGGCAAGTCTGCAAAGGGCAGCGGAATGACGGAACGGCAGATAATGAACGAACAGGACATCCAAAGGGCCTTGGCCCGGGTGTCCCACGAAATCTTGGAGCGGAACCGGGGAGTGTCCGACCTGGTATTGGTCGGCATCCATACCCGCGGCGTAATCCTGTCCCGGCGGCTGGAGCAGAACATCCTGCGCTTTGAGGGCAGCCGAGTGCCTCTGGCCGAGTTGGACATTAACCTGTACCGGGATGACTTGCAGGCCCGGGAGAGTCCAGTTGTCCGGCCCACCAAGTTTCCGGTGGATATTCGGGGCAAGAATGTGGTCTTGGTGGATGACGTGCTGTTTACGGGCCGCACCGTCCGGGCTGCGCTGGATGCCCTGAACGACCTGGGCCGCCCCCGTCAGGTGCAGCTTGCCATTCTGGTGGATCGGGGCCACCGTGAACTGCCCATTCGCGCCGACTATGTGGGCAAGAACACCCCTACCGGCATGGATGAAGAGGTTAAGGTTAGGTTGACGGAAACTGACCAGAAAGAAGACGTAATCATAGTAAAGCTGGAGCGCAGGATAAAATGACTTCTCCGGATGCCGCGGCAATAGGCGGCGAGGCTGCAACGTCTGCCTTTCCCGTTACCGGCAATCCCCGGCGGAACGTCCTGGATTTGGACGACTTTTCGGCTGGGGAAATTACGTCGGTGCTGGACAGTACCGGAGCGATGGTCGAAGTGTTGCGCCGGGACATCAAGAAAGTCCCAACTCTGCGCGGGCGGGTGGTCGTAACCCTGTTCTACGAATCCAGCACCCGTACCCGGATTTCCTTTGAGGAAGCGGGCAAGGTCCTCAGCGCCGACGTCATCAATATGTCCAGTTCGGGTAGCAGCGTTGAAAAGGGCGAGTCCCTGCTGAATACCGGGCTGACCTTGCAGGCTATGGGCGTGGATGTTATCGTCATCCGTCACCCCCATTCCGGCGCTCCCTACCTGCTGGCCCGCCACCTGCCCCAGGTCAGCGTCATTAACGCGGGAGACGGGCTGCACGCGCACCCTACCCAGGCATTGTTAGATTTGTACACCATTCGGGAAAGGGCCGGCAGTCTCCAGGGAGTGAAAGTGGTCATAGTTGGGGACGTGCTGCATAGCCGCGTGGCCCGCTCCGATATGTGGGGCCTGACCAAAATGGGCGCACGGGTTACCCTATGCGGCCCTACCACGCTGCTGCCCCTGGACCTGTTGAGCTGCGGCGGCGCCCGGGACGAGGGCCATCCTTTCGCCCAGGTGGAAGTGGACACTGACCTGGACCGGGCCATTGAGGATGCCGATGTGGTGATGGCCCTTCGCCTCCAGTCGGAGCGGCAGAGCAGCGGTTTCCTGCCCAGTATGCGGGAATACATCCGGCGTTGGCAGGTTACCGAAAATCGCTTGGCCCGGGCCAAGCCTGATGCGCTGGTGATGCACCCCGGGCCAATGAATGAGGGCATTGAGATAAGCACGAGCATTGCCCACGGCGGCCATTCCGTAATCGAAGAACAGGTGACCAACGGCGTGGCGGTGCGGATGGCTCTCCTTTACCAACTCTGTGCCGGGCGCGGCGCCAGGGAACTGGAAGGGTTAGTTTCGAGTTAGACCGGCCACGCAACATGGGAAGTTAAGGTCAGGCAAAGGTTAACATTGGTTAGCAACGCAGAATCAGGTTCGATATTGATTCAAGGTCCCCGAATCGTTGACCCCGGCCGGGGTGTGGACGCGGTTGGTGACATCCTGATTTCCGGCAGTAAGATAATTTCCGCCGGCCCCCGGCTGTCTGCCGCCGACATCCCGGAGGGGTGCCGGTCTATTCCGGCCAACGGCTTGGTTGCCGCCCCCGGGTTCATTGATCTGCACTGTCATTTGCGGGAGCCGGGGTTCGAGTACAAAGAGACTATCGCCACCGGCACCCGTGCGGCGGCTCGCGGCGGTTTTACCTCCCTTTGTTGTATGCCCAACACCGACCCGGCCATAGACAACGAGGCGGTCGTGGAACTGGTGCAGCGGCGGGCGCGCACCGACGGCGTGGTGCGGGTCTTTCCCATTGGCTGCGTTACCAAGGGCCGGCGGGGGAAAGAACTGGCCGAGATGGAGGAACTGGCCGCCGCCGGAGTGGTGGCCTTTAGCGATGACGGCGACCCGGTATATGACGCCAACATTATGCGGCTGGCCCTGACCTACACCCTGGACTTGGGAATGCCCATCAGCAATCACTGTCAGGAACACAGCCTTTGCCCCGGTGGGATGATGGCCGAGGGCTGGGCCGCTACCCGGCTCGGGCTGACCGGCATCCCGGCGGCGGCGGAAGAGGCGATGATTGCCCGCGACTTGGCCCTGGCCGAGTTGACCGGCGGCTGGCTGCACTTGGCCCATTTGAGCACCGCCGGCTCCGTTGCCCTGGTGCGGCAGGCGCGCGAACGGGGCGTGTCGGTTACCACCGAGGTCTGCCCCCACCACCTGTCCATCACCGACCAGTGGGCGCTGGGCTACAAGGACGCTGCGAAGGGTACTGCCGGAGGAGCAGCCGGGCCGTTAAACTTCGATACCTCTACCAAGGTATATCCGCCGTTGCGGGGCCAAAAGGACGTAGATGCTTTGATTGAAGGACTGGCCGCGGGAGTGATTGACTGCATCGCCACCGACCACGCTCCCCACGAATTAGCCAGCAAGCAAGTCACCTACCAGGAAGCCGCCTTTGGTATCAGCGTGTTTGAGACCGCCCTCGGCACCTTGATGGGGTTGGTGCATCGGGGGCAGATTTCTCTTAGCGCCCTGGTTGACCGGCTGACTGTCGGCCCGGCGCGGGTGCTGGGACCGTCCTTTGAGGACTTGGCTACCCTCCACGCTGGTTCCCCGGCGGACCTGGTCCTCTTTGACCCGGAACTTGAATGGGTGGTGGACACCGGAGCCTTTGCCTCCAAGGGCAGGAATACGCCGTTGGAAGGCGCTACGCTGAAAGGCCGGGTGCTGGCGACGTTGGTAGAGGGAAAGCTGGTGCATCAGGACTTTTCGGGTTAATCAAGATTTGGCGGCTGGCTTCAAAGAAGTATGGGAAGTCGGTGCGGGCTATCCTATTGGGGTCAGGAGCTATCCGTCGTTCCTGCGCCGGCAGGAACCGCATCGGGTCTATCGCGCCACCGGACGGATGGGGCCGTCGTTCCTGCGCCGGCAGGAACCTAAAACGTTGATAACAGAGGTTCCTGCTGGCGCAGGAACGACGTGAGAAGGGCGATTACCGTTACGTGCGATTGCCTTGGGATTAAAGGCTTGCGAGGTTGAGAAATTTGTCAATGGCGACTAGGGAAACGGCCCGGACGGCCTATCTGGTATTGGAGGACGGCTCGATTCACCGGGGCGAGTCTTTTGGGGCAGAAATACCCGGACACGGCGAGGTGGTGTTCAATACCAGCATGACCGGCTACCAGGAGGTGCTGACCGACCCCTCCTACGCCGGCCAACTGGTAACCCTGACCTACCCGCTGGTGGGCAATTACGGCATCAACCCTCAGGACTTCGAGTCCCGCCAAATACGGGTTGCCGGACTGATTACTCGCGAGCATTGCGACCGCCCCAGCCACGGGAGGAGTGACCGGACGCTGGACGAATTTCTCCGTTCCCAGGATATACCGGGCATCTCCGGCGTGGATACCAGGGCCATCACCCGCCGCCTGCGGGAACACGGCGTGATGATGGGCCTGCTGACCACCGAATCCCCGGAAGACGCCCTGGCCCTCCTGTCCCAAATGCCCCGCTACGACGACCAGGACCTGGTGCGTACCGTAACCGCCGGCGAGCGTTATCGCTGGAGCGCCGCCGGCCCGGAAGCATCCGAGGGCTTCCCCGCTATCTCCGCTGGGGATGACTCGGGTGAAACCCGTCATCGTATCTTGGTGACCGACGTGGGGTTGAAATACAACATCCTGCGGCTGTTGCAAGAACGAGGCTGCGAGGTTATCGCCGTCCCCGCGGACACCGACGCGGCAGATATGCTGGCGATGGGGCCGTCGGGCATATTGCTTTCTCCCGGTCCCGGCGACCCGCAACTGTTGGACTACGTGGTGGGCAATGTGCGGCAGATATTGGGCCGGGTGCCGGTAATGGGCATCTGTCTGGGCCACCAACTTGTGGCCCGCGCCCTGGGCGCCGATACTTTTAAGCTGAAATTTGGCCACCGGGGCGGCAACCACCCGGTACAGGACTTGAACACTGGCCGGGTTTACATAACCGCCCAGAATCACGGCTTTGCGGTCAACCCGGATACCCTGCCGCCGGGACTGGAGGTATCCCACATCAACTTGAACGACGGCACGGTTGAGGGTATGCGCCACCGGGACTTGCCTTTGTTTACGATCCAATATCATTCAGAGGCGTCCCCTGGCCCCCGGGACAGTGAGTACATTTTTGACCAGTTTCTGGATATGGTAAAGGAATTCAGCCAATAGCCCGCGTGATGTGAGGGGAGGCAAGGAGGTGATAGTCGGGGTAATGAGAACTTGACCGCCTTGAACCGAGGCAAATCTGAAGGTAATTATTCCAGTTTCTCATTCGCAATTATTGGAGGTTCAAAAATGACGGCGTTTTCGATGGTTTTGCTGGAAGAAGGACTTGAAGCTGATCTTCCAATTAGTTTGTCAAATATGCTGGGGTTGCTGGACCGGGTAGTTCCCGGATTTTCGCATAACTACTTCGGCTATCAACTCGCCACGGTCAGCCGCGCCAAAGTGGGCCGCCGCTGGGACATTTCGGTCAAGTTGGTTGACAACCGAACCCGTCAGGTTTATGAAGAGCCGGTCGGTTGCCTCGAAGTGGAGAAGACCGGCAACGATTCGGTCAACTTCAGGGTCCCGCCCCGGGCGGAGCAGGATTTCCCCGGAATGGCCAAGTTCGACTGGGATGGGGCCTATTACGGCTCCTTCATTTACCAGATGCTTAACACTCTGAATGACCGAGGCCTGATGCAGCTGCCCGGCCGATTGCCCACCTTTTAGGCGCGCGGCGCCCTGGGCGCCCCCAAGGGTTGCCCCTACGTGAACATCAATAGGTGTAGGGGCGCCCCTTGTGGGCGCTCCTGCTCCAACGGTTTCAATGATGAATTGGTACTGGTCGTGGTACTGGTTGCCCATCCTTACACCTGATTTGAGGATGGTCCTGGAGGAAAAGAACAGCCCTTGAGCAATGAAGGACAACAACTTAACAAAGTCCTGGTAATCGGTTCCGGCCCGATCGTTATCGGACAGGCCGCCGAGTTTGACTACGCCGGCACGCAAGCCTGCAAGGCCCTGCGCGAGGAAGGCGTTACCACCGTCCTGGTCAATTCTAACCCGGCCACGATTATGACCGACCGGGACATCGCCGACCACGTATATATCGAGCCGCTCACTGTAGAGGTCATCGAGCGCATTATCCAGAAGGAGCACCCCCAGGGCATTCTGCCCACTCTGGGCGGGCAGACCGGCCTGAACCTGGCTGTTGCTTTGGCCGATGCCGGCGTTTTGGACCGCTACAACGTCCGGCTGCTGGGTACTCCACTGGAGACTATTCGTAAGTCCGAAGACCGGGAGTATTTCCGCAATTTTCTCCACGACATCGGCGAACCGGAGCCGCCCAACGCAACAGTTTCCTCAATCGAGGAAGCCCGAGCCTGCTGCCGGGAGATGGGCTTGCCCCTGGTCGTGCGCCCGGCTTACACCCTCGGCGGCACCGGCGGCGGAATCGCCAACACTTGGCAGGAGTTTGAAGACATCGCCCGCAGCGGCTTGGCCTCCAGCCCCATTTCCCAGGTACTGCTGGAGCGGTCTCTGGTGGGCTGGAAAGAGGTCGAGTACGAGGTCATCCGGGACAGTGCGGACAACTGCATTACCGTCTGCAATATGGAGAACTTGGACCCGATGGGTTCCCATACCGGCGACAGCATCGTGGTGGCGCCCAGCCAGACCCTGAGCGACAAAGAGTACCAGATGCTCCGCACCGCCAGCCTCAAGATTATCCGGGGTTTGGGTATTGAGGGCGGCTGCAACATCCAGTTGGCCCTCCGTCCCCATCCGGACGTGCTTCAGGCAATCCAATCCCCTTGGGACGCGGATTCCCCTTACTACGTGATTGAGGTCAACCCCCGGGTCAGTCGCAGTTCGGCCCTGGCCAGCAAGGCTACCGGGTATCCCATTGCGCGGGTTTCCGCCAAGATTGCCGTGGGCAAGCGGTTGGACGAAATCCCCAACGCGGTAACCGGCAAGACCGGCGCCGCCTTTGAGCCGGCCCTGGACTACTGCGTGGTCAAGATTCCCCGCTGGCCCTTCGACAAGTTCCCCCACGGCGACCGCCAGATTACCACCCAGATGAAGGCCACCGGCGAGGTAATGGCGATTGACCGCTCCTTTGAGGCGGCCTTGCAGAAAGCAGTCCGCTCCCTGGAACTGGGCAACCGCACCCTGCTCTGGGAAGCGTTGCCATCCGAAGCCGGAGCGGATGGCGCTGAACCGCCAAACCTGCTGTCCCCCAACGATCTGCGTTTGTGGGCATTGATGGCCGCCCTGCGCCGGAACACCTCCCCGGAAGCCCTGGTAAATGAAACCTTCATTGACCCCTGGTTCATCAGCGCTCTGGAGCGAATTGTAGCAATGGAACGCCGCCTCTTGTCCGAGACACTTACTCCCGATCTGTTGTACCGGGCCAAGCGGGTGGGATTCTCCGACCAGCAGGTGGGAACCCTGGCCGATATGCTGCCGGAACAGGTGCGCGACCTGCGCCAACGCTGGAACCTGCGGCCCGTTTACAAGATGGTGGACACCTGCGCCGCCGAGTTTGAGGCGGCCACCCCCTACTACTACAGTACCTATGAAGAGGAAAATGAGGCGCTGCCCCTGCCCGGCAACAAGGCAATTGTCATCGGCAGCGGCCCGATTCGCATTGGTCAGGGCATCGAGTTCGACTATTGCAGCGTTCATGCCGCCTGGGCCTTGTCCCAGGCCGGGGTGTCCAGTGTAATGATCAATTCCAACCCGGAAACGGTTTCCACCGACTTTGATACCAGCGACCGCCTCTACTTCGAGCCGCTGGATGAAGAGGCGGTGCGGGATGTTATTGACAACGAGACCATTGATGACCGGCCGCCCCCGTCCGTGGTGCAATTCGGCGGGCAGACGGCCATCAACCTGTCTCAATCCCTGGCCCACGCCGGGCTGCCCATCCTGGGTTCCAGCGCCGAGGCCATTGACGTGGCCTCCGACCGGCAGAAGTTCGAGGAGTTCCTGTCCCGGCTGGGCATTCCCCAGCCGCCGGGGGCGTCGGTGACCTCCGTATCCGAGGCCTTGCAGGTAGCCCAGAACATCGGCTACCCGGTGGTGGTTCGCCCCAGCTACGTGCTGGGTGGACGAGCAATGGAGATTGTCCAGAACGCCTCGGAACTGGTCAAGTATCTGACCGTGGCAACCGAGGTGGGGCTGGATAAGCGGGTGCTGGTGGACCACTACATGGAAGGCAAGGAGTGCGAGGTTGACGCCATCTGCGACGGGGAGCAGGTGTTAATCCCCGGCATTATGGAGCATATCGAGCGGGCCGGGGTGCATAGCGGCGACTCCATGGCTATCTATCCGGGGCTGAACCTGACCGAGGACGAAGTCGACACCCTGGTTGACTACACCACCCGCATCGGGTTAGCGATGGGCGTGCGGGGGCTGATGAACATTCAGTTTGTCATCCAGGGCGGCAGCGCCTACCGCAGTCCCCATTCGCCCGCCGAAGATGCCCAGGCGACTACCGTTTACATTATCGAGGTTAATCCCCGGGGCAGCCGTACCATACCTTTTATCTCGAAGGTTACCTCGGTGCCGGTGGCCCGGCTGGCGACCCGGGTGATGCTGGGCGAAACCCTGGCCGGGTTGGGCTACTCCGGCGGCCTCTGGCCCCGGCAAAAGCTGGTGGGCATTAAGGCCCCGGTGTTTTCCATGTCCAAGCTGGTGGGGGTTGACACCTATCTGGGGCCGGAAATGAAATCTACCGGGGAGGTTATGGGCATTGACTGGGACTTTCCCAACGCTCTGTCCAAGGCATTGATGGCGGCCAACCTTAACTTGAGGAAGGGTAGCGGGGTGCTGCTCAGCATCGCCGACCAGCATAAGGCGGAGTCGCTGGTGCTGATCCGGGAATTGCTGGAGGCGAATTGCCACCTGTACGCCACCGAAGGGACGGCGGCGATGATTGCCGCCACCGGAATGCCGGTTACCATGATTACCAAACGGCTCAGCGAAGGCCATCCCAACGTGGTGGACGTGATTAACGATGGTACGGTGGGCGCGGTAATCAACACTCTGTCCGGGGATACCTCGGTGCTGCGCGACGGCTTCTACATCCGGCGGGCCGCGGTGGAGCGGCGTATCCCCTGCTTCACCTCGCTGGACACGGCGCGGGCCGCAGTGGAATGCCTCCTGATGGAACGGGGCAGCTATAGTGTCCAGCAGATTGACGCTTACTTGCAGCCGGCAGAGGGTTAGTAGTCAGTCATTCTTCTAATGCAATGGTTATGCCGGTGTCAGGTTTTATTAAACACAGCAACCGACGAGGAGGTTACTTGTCATGAGTTGGGACTTTGAACTGGTAGCGGGCCCGTATGGCGGCACCACCGAAGGGCCGGTCTGGGACGGCGAGGCGGTCATTTTCACCCACATCCCCGAAAGCCGTCTGATGCGGTATGACCCCAAGAGTGGGGAGACCACCGAGTATTTCACCGGCGTCAACCACGTGAACGGGCTTTGTTTCGACGTTTCCGGCAACCTGTTCGGCTGCCAGCAGGGAGGGCGGCGCATCGTCCGGTTTGAGCAGGCAGGCAAGACAATCACTTCGCTGCCGCACCGGCTGGACGGCAAACGGCACAACAACCCCAACGACCTGGTGGTGGACCGTTCCGGCCGAATCTGGTTTACCGACCCGTACAGCGGCATCGGGGACAGCGGGCCGCAGGAACTGGACCATATGTCGGTGCTGCGGCTGGACCCGACTGGCGACGACCAGTATGAGTTGAAACGGGCCACCACCGACATCAGCCGGCCCAACGGAATCCTGATTTCCCGGGACCAGAAGACGCTGTACGTGGCGCAGAGTGACTATGGGCTGGACCGACTAAGGGAACTGCGGGCCTATCCAATCAACGACGACGGGTCGTTGGGCGATTACGAAGCTCTGCACACCTTCGGGGTGGACCACCGGGGCGCACAGCGGGGTGTGGACGGGATGACCCTGGACACCGACGGGAACATCATCGCCTGCGCCGGCTGGGAGACTGCGGGCCCGGGGCCTATGATCTACGTGTTCTCTCCCGCCGGGAGGGTGCTGGAAACCCACCCCATCCGCGCCGAGCGGGCGACCAACTGCTGCTTCGGGGACGCGGACCTGAAGACGCTGTACGTCACCACGGGCGGCGGGCACCTGTTCCGGGCGCGGACGGACCATACCGGTTGGATTATGTGGCCGTAGTTTCTTCAATCCACGAATAGACACGAATGAGCACAATAATATTTGATGGCTGCGTGGGGGAGCAGATTGGCATTCCTTCGCAAGCCAGTCATCCAAGCAACCAACTCCATTAGTGAACATTCGTGCCCATTCGTGGATAAAAACCTACCACTCCATTTCCATGCCCAGACCCCTGGACTTGGCTTGGTCGTGGGCCAGCTTGGCGGCGGCTACGTCGGCTACCCCGGTGCCCATCAGTTTGGCATAGACTATCTGCTCCGGGTTATCTCGGCCACTGACTGCGCCGGTTACTACGTGGCGCAGTTCCTGTAGTCGGCTCCACTGCAATATGCCCCGGTCAACGGCGCTGGCCATATCCCCGGCCTCTGATTGGGCCTGTTCTGCCGAATCAACGAATATCTTGTCAGCCCGGGCAAAGGTGGCGTCATCCACTTCTCTGACCCGCCAGGTGGTGGGGCCGGCGCCAATCACTGTTGCCCCCGGCGAAAGCCATTCGCCCTCCAGCACCGGGTCCATAACGGCGGCGATGCAGATAACTATATCGCTGCCGGCCACGGCGGTTTCACTATCGTCAACTGATTCCACTTCCAGCCCCAGGGAGTTGGTCATAGCCTGGGCAAAGGCATCCCGGCGCTCCGCTGTACGGCTGAAAGCCTTGACTTTCTTGATGTCGCGCACCTTGCATACCGCCTCCAACTGGGCCGGGGCCTGGTAGCCGGTGCCGATGATGCCCACGGTGGCCGCGTCGGGCTTGGAAAGGTGCTTGACCGCTATGCCGGTGGTGGCTCCGGTGCGCAGTTGACCCAGCCGATTGGCCTGGGTGTAGCACATCAGCTCGCCGGTGTCTGCATCGTAGATGCTGACCTGGAAGGAATACTTGCCCTTGACCACCGTATAGGTCTTGACGCCCAGGATGTTGTCATAGAACAGGCCGCCGCCCATCACCGAGAGCATCCCGCCAGGGCCGATAATCTTGCGCCGGGTCAGGTTCATTACCTCGCCCTGACCGAAATGCCGCTGCATCTCCTCGATAGCGTCCAGCATTTCGTCCATTGAAACCGCTTGGTTGACCTCATCGTCCCGGAGAAACAGGGCCATAGCTATCTACCTCAATTCTTCAAGTCTGGAATTAACCCGCATAGTGTACCCGCCCCGGCCAACTCTGGCAAAGCCCCGACATAATCAATCCACGAAGAGACACGAAGGTTCACGAAGGAAATATAAAGAGACAAGCCCTTCGTGATTCTTCGTGTTCCTTCGTGGATAAAAGAGGAAATATTAGTCGCCGCCGCTGGCTTGGGGCGCCGGGGCAGCCCTGGGCGGGGCCTGGCTGGCCGAGGGCGTTCGTTGGAACATTGCTACGATGCTGCCGGAAATCATTATCCACACTACGGCCAGCGCGGAAATCTGGAATCCACCGAGGTAATAGGGCCGGGCCTCAGTCGCGGTCAACAAGTCAATGGTCGCCGGCAGGGCCAATCCCAGCACCGTGGCGCTTACCGTAGTCCCCACCGAGTGGCCCATTTGCCGCGTGGTTTCCAGCATCCCGGAGGCAAAACTCCGGTTCTCCGGCAGGGTGTTCATCACTGTGGCGTTATTCGGTGAGTTGAACAAGTTGGAACCAATGGCTATCGGCAACAGCATCACCGGCAACATATAGATGGGTACGTTGTCTGCAAAGAATCCAGCCAGAAAGAACCCCGCTGCGATAAGCAGGAGCGAACTGGGCCGGAGCCAGCGCGGGTTATACCGGTCGTGAATCCAGCCGCCTAGGGTAGGCAGGAAAAGCCCCATAAACTGGTTGGGCAACAGGACCAGGGCCACAAATATGGGCGCTTGACCCAAGCCGTTCTCCACCAGAATCGGTATCAGGGTCGTTACCGCCAGCATCGACAGGTGGAAGGTGGTGTTGGTGAACAAGGCCATCGAGAAATACTTCTGCTTGAAGTAACGGAAGTCCACGAAAGGGTCGGCGCTCCGCTGCTGTATGATGAAGAACAGGGCCAGACAGGCCAAAAACAGCAAGTGCATCGGTATATGGTAGCTCAAAGCGTCCGGCGTGGTGAAAGACTCTGCTCCCTCATGGATGTGCAACCCGGACAGGATGAAGGTTCCCAGGGTGGCTATCATCAGCACCGCGCCGAAGTAGTTGATCGGAACTTGCTTAACTTCTTCGGTCATCTGCTGGGCATGGTATTTCAGCAGCGGGAGACTGCACCAGATAGCCAGCAATCCGATGGGCAGGGCGGTAAGAAATACCAGCCGCCAGCCCCATTGCAAACTGAAGAATTGCAGGAAAACCCCGAACAAACCCAGGCCGATTAGCGTTCCGAACCGGGCTGCCACCACCGGAACCGCAAAGGCGCGTCCCCGTTCTTCCGCCGGGAACACCATCGCCAGGATGGCATTGGAGTTGGCCGTAATCAGGGCGCCGCCGAGGCCCACAACGCCGCTCCAGAGAATCAACTGGGTTGGCGTGAAAGAGGTGGCGGACAGGACACTGGCTACGGAGAGGAGAATTGCCCCAGTGAAATAGACGCGAACGTGGCCGAACTTCTGTCCCAGCCGGGCTGCCAGGAAGACCGTGCTGCCCAACATCAGCAGCCGGATTACCACCATCCAGGCTGCTTGGGCCACGTCTATTTCAAAGTGGCGGGCCACTGATGGGATGACCAGCGCAATCGGCATACTGGAGAGCTGCACCAGCAATTGAGTGGCGGCCAGGCCGATCATCGTTTCCCGGCGCTGCCGGTCACTACCCAATTCCCGGAAATTGCCAATTACATTGAGCCGGCGAAGGACTAAAAGAACAAGGTCCAACGGGTCTCCTTAACGGTCTATCCCCGCGTGGGCGGCTTATAGGGGGAGGTATTCAGCATTTCAGATAGGAGTTACTTGGTGGTATGTCACTCTGAGCGTGGTATGTCATCCTGAGCGCAGCGAAGGATCTAAAATGCCTGGCTGCTGCCTCCTTCCGGTTCCGGTAGAGTCTCTCCTGGCCGGAGTTTGGATTCTTCACTCCGTTCAGAATGACATACTAACTGCGTAACTTCTGTCCTAAATACTTACCCTTGTCAGCGTCTGGGCGGGGGAACCCGACTGGAATTTGCTAGGGCGCCCGCCAGCTAATTTTCGGCCAGCTACTTTCTGAAGAATACCCGGTTCTTCTGGATGTACTCCCGCATGGTAGCGGGAACGGTGAACTCATCGAATATAGCATTCACCGGGCAGGCCGATTCGCAGTAGGCGCAGTCGATGCAGTCGTCAGGGTTTATGAAAAACATCGGTTCGTCGTCGCCGGTGTGGATACAATCTACCGGACAGACCTCTACGCAGGATGCATCTTTGACCCCGATACAGGGTTCAGTAATAACAAAAGCCATTAGCCCTGTCCCTCCAAGTACGCAGAGGCAAAGATGGTTGCTTCGGCAATCGTCGGTTAGGTAACCGGCGCACCAACTCTAAATAATTGCGTCTAAATTATCGTGTCCGGCAAAAGTCATTCTCAAGATAGTTTAGTATTTTGTCAAGTGATATTGTATAATATATTATATCCATGTATTATATGCCTTAAACTAGCTTGAGGGTGGGCACGTTATTATGGAACTGCGCGAGATTATCAGCTTTTACCATGTGGCGCGCTTGCACAGCGTTTCCAAGGCGGCTCGCAAGCTGGAACTGGGTCAACCTACGGTTACTACCCACTTGCGAAAACTTGAGGATGAGTTCGCCATAACTCTCTTTGACCGTATCAAGCGGCCAATTCAGTTAACCTCTGAAGGGTATATATTTTTAGAATTGATAACCCCGATAGTTGAATCCGTGGATACCCTCAAAACCCAGATGGACTATACGGAGCGAAGAGGCTCCCTCCATATTGGCGCCTATCCCGATTTGGTTACCCACCACCTGCCCAGACCGATTCAATCCTTCCTTGACTTTTACCCAGATGTCCGATTGCAGCTTACGGCCCGCTCTTACCTGAACCTGATGCAGTTGGTTAAATCCGGGGAGATGGATCTGGCTTTATCTGCGCCCCCGCCCGCGGATGAACCCTCACTGGAGTTTTCCGAACTGTTCCGTTACCATGTCGTTTTGCTGACTCCGCCGGGGCACCAGCTTTTGCAGAAGCATCCCATCGACCTGCATGATATTGCCAATTGGCCGTTGATTCTTTCCAGCCCGGAGAGTTTGACTCGCCGCAACTTGGAGCAGGCTTTCAAGAATAACGGCATCAATTTTGACGTTGTGCTGGCGGTGGATCACGCCGAATCGGTCAAGCAGTACGTGGAGATTGGTATGGGCGTTGCCATCGGCAACGATTTTACGCTTCACCCGGAAGACCACGATAAGCTGGGAGTTGTTTCCCTGGAGCACATTTTCCCCTCCTCAGTCATCGGGGTCTGTACCCTGAAAGGCAAATTCCTGGGTCGAGCGGTACGCAATTTTATCGACACTCTGGTCAAGCACCTGAGCGACTTTCACGTGCACCTGGACGAGTGGGAAACTCCCGTTGCTGAAGACCCGGCAAGCGCCAATGATCTGCTCCGGGTGAAACGCTAATCGCCTCCGGCCAAAGTCCGATTATCCTGCAGTACGCGTTATCCGCTTTCCGAAGCCTCGCCCACCGACTCCCGGCGCACTACCTCCCGCACCCGTCGTTCCAGATAAGGCCGGGGCAGCATCACGTAATGGCGGCACTTCAGGCACAGGATGCCAATGTCTGCGCCTAACCTGGTTACCCGCCAATGGTAACCGCCGCAGGGGTGCGCCTTCTTCATCCGTACTTCGTCGCCGACTTTCAGGTCTAGGGCCATCCCTTTCCCTCGCCTTCCAGCGTTTGGTTGATGGCGTCACGGAGCGTTGCCGTAGCCTGCCGGGCTGCCTGGGCAAAGTCGGCGCCGGCCGAAGCGTAAATTATGCCCCGTGAGGAGTTGATTATTGCCCGCCGCCCCTGGCGGTCAACTCCGTTGCGGACGGCGGCTTGCAAATCTCCGCCTTGCGCGCCCACGCCGGGAATGAGCAGGGGCATATCGGGGCAGATTCCCCGCACCGAGGCCAACTGCTCCGGTTCGGTGGCCCCGGCGACCAGTCCCAGATTCCCCTGCCCGTTCCACTCCAGAGAGGTCCGGGCCAAATGCTCATAGGCGCTCATCTTGCCATAGGGCGAGTCCACCTTTAGGTCTTGCAGGTCTGACGCGCCGGCAAAGGAACCGCGACACCACACAAATGCGCCCCGGCTCGCATCTTCCAGAAAGGGCTGTACCGTGTCCGCTCCGCCCCAGGGGTTGACCGTAACGGCGTCAAAACCCCAGACCTGGAACATGGCCCGGGCGTAGGCCGCTGCCGAGGGGCCACCGTCACCGCGCTTGGCATCCCCGATAATCTGCGCCTGGGGCGCAACTTGGCGGATGTGTTGGATAGTCTGTTCCAGCGCCCGCAGGCCGGGCAGTCCCAACGCTTCATAAAAGCTCAGGTTGGGCTTATAAGCGCAAACCAGGTCGGCGGTGGCCTCAACAATAGCCCGGTTAAACTCAAAGACGTCGGCCACCGGCTGCCGGCTTGGCTCCGGGTCCAGCCCCACGCAAACCAGGCTATGGTTGGTGTCACAGGCGCGTTCCAGGCTTTTCAGATAGGTGGACATAAATCTACCCCGGTAATTTCCTGACATTATAGCCCGGTGACCGTTCGGTTTGCTATCTGTCTCCGCCGCCGG
This sequence comes from Dehalococcoidia bacterium, assembly GCA_965197655.1. Lineage (GTDB taxonomy): Bacteria > Chloroflexota > Dehalococcoidia > Lucifugimonadales > UBA3495 > CATQHB01. The sequence continues at coordinate 810,871 of OZ240220.1, forward strand.
TTTGCCAGGACTGTGCCAGGTTGCTACTATTAGCCAGCAGTAGCTACGCAGAACAACCAATTTTTATTGAGGCGGCAGTGAAGTTACACCCGGAACTGGTGGAAGCCCGTTTCCTGACTCGGCTTAACCGTTTTGCTGCCTTAATGGAGCTGGACGGCCGGGAAGTAATGGTGCACGTCGCCAATTCCGGGCGGCTGGGGGAACTGCTGGAACCTGGGCGTCGGATGTTGCTGGCCCCGGCCCCCGGCGAACACCGGAAAACTCAATTCGACCTGGCCCTGGTTGACCTGGATTCCACCCTGGTTTCCGCCGACGCCCGGCTGCCCAACGCGCTGGTAGCGGAGGCTTTGGCGCGAGGCTACTTGCCTCCCTTCGCCGGCTATCCGCAAGTACGCCGGGAAGTAACTTATGGGGAGAGCCGCCTGGACCTGATGCTGGAAGGTCCGGCCGGGCGGTGTTACCTGGAAACCAAGTCGGTGACCTTGGTGGTTGACCAAGGCGTCGCTCAGTTCCCCGATGCGCCGACTTCCCGCGGGGTTAAACACCTGCGCACCCTGTCTCAAGCGGTGGCAGCAGGTCACCGGGCGGCGGCGGTGTTTGTGGTGCAACGCAGCGATGCCCGATCCCTTACTCCCCACTATGCGGCAGACCCGGAGTTTAGCGCAGCCTTGCGGTCGGCCCATGCCGCTGGCGTGGAGGTTTACGCCTACCGCTGCCGAGTCACACCGGAGGAAATAAGATTGGCCGACCCGATTCCGGTTAATTTGTGAGAGAGGTAAATTGACCCAACCGCCTGGAAACTTGAACCAGACCACTCTCCAGGAGGTTTACCGGCTCCTCTACGATGCTTATGGGCCGCAGGACTGGTGGCCGGGGGACGGCCCCTTTGACGTGGTGGTTGGTGCCATCCTGACCCAGGCGGCATCCTGGAAAAACGTGGAGCTGGCTCTCCAGAATCTCAAGGAGGCCGATTGCTGGTCGTTTCCGGCCATCCACCGCTGCCCGCAAGAAGAACTGGCGGCAATAGTCCGCCCATCCGGGTATTTCAACGCCAAGGCCGCCAAACTGAAAGCTTTTGCCGCCCATGTGTTGCAAAATTATGGCGGTGACCTGTCCCTGTTGTTTGACCAGGACACCGGAACGCTCCGCGCCGAGCTACTGTCCATCTACGGCATCGGCCCGGAAACTGCCGACGCTATTATGGTTTATGCGGCGGGTAAACCGTCCTTTGTAATTGACACCTATACCATAAGGATTCTGAAGCGGCTGGGCATCTTGCCGGATAATGGAAAAGAGGGATACGGTGACTTCCAACAGATGTTTCACCAGCAACTGCCGCCGGATGTCGGCCGCTACAATGAGTTTCATGCCCTGTTGGACCACCACGCCGGAAAATCTTGTCGGAAGAGTCCGGCCTGCTCCGGCTGTTGTCTCCGGGAAGTATGCTTAATCGGCAGGGTCTCTTAGTTGTCATTCTGAGGAGTGGAGCGACGAAGAATCCAAACTCTTTATTTACCGGCCATTTGCCCGGCGCTAGCAGCGGCTTTAGCTGAAGGATTTGGGATTCTTCGCTCCGCTCAGAATGACACAGGAAGGCGTACCACAATAAAAATACCCTGGACTGACCGGAGTGGCAATTAAAGAAGGAGATTGATTATGCCTACCGTTAAACTGGACGATACCCTGGAAATGTACTACGAGGATGACGATTACACCGACCCCTGGAGTCCCCGGGAGACCATCGTACTGCACCACGGCAACGCCAAGAACGGACGCCTCTGGTATGCCTGGGTTCCGCTGCTGGCCCGCCAGTACCGGGTGGTGCGGCTGGACGCCCGGGGCTTTGGCCGGTCAACGGTGCCGCCGCCGGGTTACGATTGGTCGCTGCGCGGGTTCGCCGCCGACTTGCTGGGGTTGCTGGACTATCTGGAACTGGACAAGGTGCACCTGATTGGCGAGACCGTTGGCGGCACTGTCGCCCTACAGTTTGCCTATGAATATCCCGAGCGGCTGCATACCGTCACCACCTGCACCTCACCCTACAAGTTCGTGGGTGCGCCCCAATACCTGGAAAATTACAACCTGATCAAGGCTGAGGGCATTGAGGCTTGGGTCCGGCAGACCGCCGACCGGCGGGTGTCCGGCCAATCCAACCCGGCCCACCACGAATGGTACGCTCAGCAAATGATGCAGGCTTCTCCCCAAGTGGTGATGGAAACCCTGGCTTATCTCTCCACCCAGGACTTGACCCCCATCCTGCCGCAAATTGCCACCCCGGCCCTGGTGTTGGTAGCTCAGGATAGCGACACCAACACCCCCGATCGGGCTTCGGGGATGGCCGGATTGCTGCCTAATTCCCGCCTGGTGGCAATCCCCAACGCCAGCGGCTACGTGCAGCACTCGGAGCCGGAGAAGTGCGTTGCGGCCTGGCGGGAGTTTATCGGCAGCCTGGCCTAGTATTCTCCCGTTCAGGAGAATGTCCCCGCACAATCCGGGCAATATCGGGGGACCAGGCTATCGCATTTGGAATCGGGAGAATCCGTCATTCCTGCGCAAGTCCATCATTCCTGCGAAAGCAGGAATCTGGCGGCGTCAGGGGCAGAGGTTTCTGCCTCCGCAGGAACGACGGATACCCTCCTCGACTCCAAATGCGATTGCCCTGTATTAGGGGATAGCCTGGCTTGCCAGCAAACCGGGCCGAGATTATCCTTATAGTGTGGCAGCGTTAGTTTTGGAAGCAGTATCGTTGCAATTGGGAGGGTTTGAAGATGGCTGTGCGGAGAACCGCATACGCTTGCGTCAAGTGCAATAACAATAGCTACACCACCGATGAGTTTCGGGCCACCGGGGGCGGTTTCTCCCGGTTCTTTGACGTGCAGAACAAGAAATTCACCACCGTGTCCTGCTCGCAGTGTGGCTACACCGAAATCTACCGGGGCGATACCTCCAAGCTGGGCAACGTCCTCGACTTCTTTGTGGGCGGCTAGACAGCCGCGAGGCGCCTTTTGCGCATCTATCGATATTCCCGGTATATGTGTTGGGGTTCCCCATATCAATAAGGCTACTCTGGTAGGAGCGGGTTTGAAACCATCGGTTCCAACTAATGCGATTGCTCACCGCAAAAAGCAATCTTTCCGTCGTTCCTGCGAAGGCAGGAACCTAAAACCGTGAAGCCAGAGGTTCCTGCCTTCGCAGGAACGACGACTAAGGGTAAACCTACGGGCAAGGCGCTTGCAAGGCCAATTAGTTGGAACAGCTGGTTTGAAACCCGCCCCTCCGTTTTGGTTATACTAACCCGCCTCAGGAATACCCATTTATCGCCAGGCTCCTCGGGTCTGTTAGAACAGGGACTTGGACTGGCCGCCGTCCACGTTGATGCAGGCCCCGGTTATCAGGTCGGCCCGGTCTGAGGCGAGGAAGGCCACCGTTTCGGCTATCGGTTCCGGCCAGCCAAACCGGCCCATGGGCAGGTTGCGGTTGATAAACTCGGACACCACTTCCGGCGGCTGGGTATTCTGGAACCGCTCCCAGGTGCTGCCGGGGAAGTCAATGGAGCCGGGGGCCACGCAGTTGACCAGTACACCGTGGGGCGCCATCTGCAACGCCAGGTGCTTGGAAAAGGCGATCAACCCTGCCTTGCCGGTCATGTAATCTATCGAGCCACCGTGTTCCCGTCCGTAGATTGAGGAAATGTTGATTATCCGACCCCAGCCCTGATCCTTCATGTGCGGCAAGGCCAACGCGGTCAGGTGTACCGCGCTGAACAGGTTGACCTCCAGGCCGTCCCTGAATTGGGCCATGCTGGTCTCCTCAAACAGAGTCGAACCGCGGCGGCCCCCCACGTTGTTGACCAGGATGTCCGGGTCGCCCAGGCCGGCGACGGTCTCCTCGTAGAAACGAACGGCCTGCGCCTCCTCGGTCACATCCGCCGGCGTCCCCTGAACTCGATAACCCAGCCCGGCCAACTCGGCCACCGAGTTGTTGAGTTGAGTCTCGTCCCTGGCGCAGATGGCTATTTGGCAACCTTCCCGCGCCAGGGCCTCGGCAATCTGCCGGCCCAGGCCCCGGCTGCCTCCGGTAATCATCGCTGTTTTGCCGTTCAATCCCAGGTCCATTTTCACTCCCCTCCGGCTGTTCGGTACGGTCGCCGGCCCATTACTATCAGATTTGGCAGACTTGGAAATGCGGTTCAGGTAACCTCTGCTCCGCCTCCGCCGATTATAGTCCTTGTACCCGGTTATGCCCATTCATTTGCAATGAACGTAAATGTTCAGTCTTGAGGAGTTGTTCCCGCCTTAAACCGTCATTCCGGCCTGCGCCGGAATCCAGAGACGCCAAGTAGGAGTTGGCATTCCAGAGGACAAGGATACCTGGATTCCGGCGAAAGCCGGAATGACGGTATCGGGGCGCAGACGCCTCCCCAACTCTGGACATTTACGATTCGTGCTTGGCCTTGACTTTGCACATATCCTGTTGACCGCTTCAAGCCGCTCTAGCCTACTACCTCGCTGTGCTATAATTAGCCGGCTGTATCTACAATGTTACCGATTAATTGAGTAATCCTTTTCGGGTTAGTAAGGGGCAAATAAATCTATCCTTGAAAGGCAGACCAGATAACACAGGGAGTTAAGGCATGATAAAGCGGTTTTCCGTCTTGTACGTCGGGCAGATTGACCTGGATAACGTGGGGGCCGGCGGCACCCCGGCCAATGATCGAAGGTATCCCAACGAAAAGCTGATTCAAGCCTACGACCACGCCGTTGCTCTGGCCAAGCACCTGGATGAGTTGGGCTTTTACTGTATGTGGACGGCGGAACATCATTTCCAGCGGGAGGGCTATGAGTGCCTCCCCAATATGACTCTGCTGGGCGTCCACCTGGCCGGGCTTACCAAGCAGTTGAAGTTTGGTGCCGCGTTCAACATAGTTCCGATGTGGCACCCCCTGCGGCTGGCTGAGGACTTTGCCATGGCCGACGTTCTTACCGGGGGCCGGCTGATTTTCGGCGTAGGCCGGGGCTACCATTCCCGCGAGGTGGAGACCTTCGGCTCGCCGGTAATTGACAATGACGCCAACCGGGAACTCTTCGAAGAGCAGATGGAAGTAATCCAGAAAGCCTTTAACGAAGAGTCCTTTAGCCACAAGGGCAAGTACTACACCATCCCGCCGGATGTTCCCTACCGTGGTTATCAGGTTGAGGATGTTACTTTGGTACCCCGCCCCCTGAAGCGTCCGGTGGAGATTTGGCAGCCCATCGCCAGCGGCAAGACGCTGGAGTATATCGCCCAGCGGGGCATCAAGGCCATGGTGGCCCTTACCGGCGAAGTCCTGGTGGACCGGATGTTCCACTCCTACCACGATGCCGCCGTGGCCGCCGGTCGTTCCATCACCCTCGGCCAGGACATGGCGTTGGGTTTCGGTTTCTGTCTTGACGACACTCAACAGAAGGCAATTGAACGGATTCGGCCCTATCACGACGAGCGGTACAAGTGGTTCGCTCCCTTTGGCTTTGTCCGTTATACCGACGATCAGGGCCGGCCCTGGGGTACTCCGGGCGCGCCGGTGGGCGTTCCCAGGATTGAGGACGGCGTACAGCAGAAGGCTTGGTACTGCGGCCCGGCTCAGGACTTCATTCCCTTCCTCCATGAAGTCGAGGCCAAATACCCCGGCCTGGAAGACGTAATCCTGCAATGGCCGGAGGGTATGCCCTGGCTGGAGTTCAAAGACCAGCTTTCCCAATTCGCCGCTGCGGTTATGCCGGCCTTCGCCGGACGCCACGCGGCATCCCTGGCCGGTGACGACGGAAACTAAGGTATTCAAACATGGATAGACCGGATTTCCGGCCCATCCGTCTAAGAAACCTCTGAATAAGTCCGTGACTCGTGATGTTTACACTTATCCGTCGTTCCTGCGCCGGCAGGAACCTAAAACGTTACGTACAGAGGTTCCTGCTTTCGCAGGAACGACGGGTGAAGGCGCTAGTGTTCAATGACTTATTTAGAGTATCCCTAAGTTATACAAGTTGGGCCGATAAAGGAGTATTTCCTGGCAACCCCTCCTCACTCCTCAAACCGCGTATCCTTGTCTAGCATCAGGCAAGGCTCGCCCCACTGGCCGGAGTTTCCCAGTCCCCACGCTCCGGCATCCCCGTCGGGCTTCAGGCGGATGCCCTCGCTCCCACCGTAAACTAGCAGAATCACCCCGTCTCCAGAGTCCTCAGCCAACGCCGCCCAGGCCGGGCCGGGGCCGGCTTCGCTCCAGCCCGTAACCTGGCACCAAACATCCTCGCCGCTCAGGTCAGCGGTGAACAGTCTGCTGACCGGTCGGGGTTCCTCCAGCAGGTCAAAGACCCGGTTCAGGGCCATGGGGCTGTTGCCCCCATCGGTCACTTCAACTTCATAGAGCATAGTTAGTCAAATCCAGCCATCAATTTGACGGCAATTCTAGGGTAAAGCGGCCAGACTTTCCACTGCCGGGTGATATTCACACAATACGCCGGGCAACCGTGGGGCAGAGAGGTCAGGGCAATCGCACTAGGATTGAAAGCTATCCGTCGTTCCTGCGAAAGCAGGAACCTAAAGTGTTGCGGACAGAGGTTCCTGCTTTCGCAGGAACGACGGGAAAGGGGAATCTGCCATCACGTGCGATAGTCCTGGCAGAAAGGCAACTTTGCAATACTCCGAGTCGCTGCGTCTCTGTGTGAAAATGGGCAAATTGTTCAGCCGTTGAGCCGGCTTTACCAATGGCTTATACTTACCCGTATTCCCCGCCGGCGAAGGTCGGCCATCAACTCCCCTGAGGAGGCGGTTATGCGCTTGGGTTACTTTACTATGCCCCTCCATCCGCCCGGCTCCGACATTTCGGAAACCATGGAGTCCGACCTGGTGCAGCTGGAAACCCTGGACCGGCTGGGCTACCGGGAGGCCTGGATTGGCGAGCATTTCACTACGGTCTGGGAGAACATACCCGCCCCCGACCAGTTCATCGCTGCGGCCCTGCCCCGTACCAAAGACATCATTTTCGGTACCGGCGTCACCTGTATGCCCAACCACGACCCCTTTATGATTGCCCACCGGGTCGCCCAGTTGGATAACTTGGCCCGGGGCCGGTTCTACTGGGGCGTCGGTTCCGGCGGCTTCCCCGGCGACTTTGAGGTGTTTGGAGTTGACCCTTCCGAGGGCGCTCACCGGGGAATGTCCCGGGAAATGATCGAGCTGATCCTGAAAATGTGGGAAGACCCCCAGCCGGGCGAATACCAACATCCCTTCTGGAAGTTCGTCATACCTGAGCCGGTGCCCGAAATCGGCCTGCAATTTCATGTGAAGCCCTACCAGAAACCTCATCCGCCCATCGGAGTGGCCGGCGTCTCCCCCAACTCGGATACCCTGATTCTGGCCGGCGAGCGGGGCTGGCTCCCCCTCAGCATCAACCTGGTGCCGCCGGTGACCTTGAAGAGCCATTGGGATGCGGTGGAATTGGGTGCGAGTAAGTCCGGGCGCACTCCTGACCGCTCCGAATGGCGTATTGCCCGTGAAATCTACGTGGCGGAAACCACCGAGCAGGCCCGTGAAGAAGTCCTGGGAGGCACCATCGGGCGGGACTTTCGGCAGTATTTCATACCTTTGATGAAGTACGTCAACGGCACCGGCTTGTTCAAGATCGACCCGGAAATGCCCGACGAAGCGGTTACGCCCGAATACCTGGTGGACAACGTCTGGATCGTGGGCAGTCCCGACGACGTGACCGAGAAAATTCGGCAGATGCACCGGGATGTGGGCGGTTTTGGCGTCCTGCTGGCCATGGGCCACGAGTGGCAGCCGGAGGAAAGCTGGGTCAACTCGGTGACTTCTCTGGCCAAGGATGTTATGCCCCGGCTGGCCGACCTAAACTAGCCAACCCAAATCAGACTACTTGAGGAGGCTTGGAAATGGCGCTAGGACTCAGGACTTATCGCCCGCTCATTGCTGGCACCACCCACATGGTGGCAACCGGCCATTATCTGGCTACCGCCGCCGCCTATCGCATTCTGGAGCAGGGAGGCAACGCTACTGACGCCGGGGTGGCGGCCGGCATTGTTCTAAATGTGACGCTGCCCCAATATACCAGCTTCGGCGGCGTGGCCCCGATTATGGTGCATGACGCGGGGCGCGGCGAAACGGCGACCATCAGCGGCCTGGGGCGGTGGCCCAAGGCCGCCAGCGTTGACTACTTCAATCGTCATTGCGGTGGCGAACTGCCGGCTGGCGTACTCCGCACAGTAACCCCCTCTGCCGCCGATGCCTGGCTGACCGCGCTGAAGTTGTACGGCACTCTGACTTTTGAGCAGGTGGTCGCTCCGGCGTTGGAACTGGCCGAGAATGGGTTTCCCATACCCCATACCCTGCACCGGGCCTTGGCGCGGGAAGAAGAGAAGTTCAGCAACGGGCGCCGGGGTTCCGCTCACTGGGCTGCAACCCAGGAGGTGTTCTTCCCCAGGGGCCGCGCCTTAAAGTCAGGTGACCTGGCGGTCCAAAGTGACCTGGCCCGCACTTTCCGACGCCTGATTGCGGTGGAGCAAGCGGCTGGCGGCGGCCGGGAAGCCGGCATTCAGGCGGCCCGCGACCTCTTCTACCGGGGCGAGATTGCCGAGGAGATGGTGCAGTTCAATCAAGCGCAGGGTGGATTACTTTCCCTGGACGACCTGGCCGAGTTTGAGGCCAAGCTGGAGCCGCCGGTGTCCATCAACTACAAGGGTATTGACGTTGTGACCTGCGGGCCGTGGTGCCAGGGGCCGACGACGGTGCAAGCCCTGGGCATCCTGGAAGGGTTTGATCTGCGCGGCATGGGCCACAACAGCCCTGACTATCTGCATACCTTGATTGAGTCCCTGAAGCTGGCTTTTTCCGACCGCCATTCCTACTACGGCGACCCGGATTTTGTGGACGTGCCAATGTCAGGTCTGACCAACCCCGACTACGCGGCGCAGCGGCGGCAGGAAATTGACCCGCAACGGGCCTGCCCGGAAATGCCGCAATCCGGTGACCCCTGGCCCTACCAGGGCGCCCACCGCCATGAATTCAATAGAAGCCAGCCAGCCCACCCGGAGCCGGTAGCAGGGTTGGCTGAGCCGGACACCAGCTATATCTGCATTGTGGACCGTTGGGGCAACGGTTTCTCCGCCACGCCCAGCGACGGCATGACCGGCGCGCCGGTAACCCCCAGCCTGGGCTTTGCCCTGTCCACCCGGGGCTATCAGACCTGGCTGGACCCGGAGCATCCCGCCTGCCTCGCCCCGGGTAAACGCCCCCGGCTGACGCCCAACCCGGCGATGGCTTTCCGTGACGGCAAGTTGTGGATGCCCTTTGGCACCCCGGGCGGCGATGTCCAGTGTCAATCTATGGTGCAGCTTTTCCTGAATGTGGTGGAGTTCGGGATGGACGTGCAGCAGGCGATTGAGGCTCCGCGGGTGGCAAGCTGGAGCTTCCCCGATTCCGGCTGGCCCCACGGCTACACGCCGGCGGCAATGTCGGCGGAGGGACGCATTGACCCGGCCACCATCGCCGAACTGGAACGGCGCGGCCACGTAGTTGATGTTTGGGACGACTGGACGCCGCGGATGGGCGCCCTCAACGCCATCACCATTGACCGGGAACGCGATACCCTGGAGGTTGGCGCCGACCTGCGCCGGGACAATTACGCTTTCGGCCGGTAGCCGGGGTATTCCCCAAGCTATTGGATATTGCAAACGTAGGGGCGGGTTTCACAGGGCTATTGCATTTGGATTGGAGGCTATCCGTCGTTCCTGCGAAAGCAGGAACCTGGAATATTGCAGACAAAGGTCCCTGCTTTCGCAGGAACGACGGGAGAAGGGCCTTTACCGTCAAGTACGGTTGCCGGGGCGGGTTTCAAACCCGCCCTTGCGCCGGTCGGTCAATATGCCTCGATCAACCCGGATGCCAGGCTGGATACCGGGCTAATTTCAAACCTGCCCTACATCGCCGTGCGGCCGCCGTCTATCACCAACTCGCTGCCGGTTACGAAGGAGGACTCGTCCGAGGCCAGGTACAGGGCGCCGTAGGCCACGTCCTCCGGGCGTCCGATTCGGCCAAGGGGGGTGCGGCCCAGCCGTTCCCGGTACTGTTCGGCGTCGGCCAGCAGATGCTCGGTCATTGGCGTCTCGATAATGCCGGGGTGGATGGAGTTGGCCCGGATGCCGTCCTCGGCGTATTGAATGGCAGTAGCCTTGGTGAAAATCCGCACTGCGCCCTTGGAGGAACCGTAGGCCGCGGACATCTGGCTGCCCACCAATCCCGCTACGGATGAGATGTTGATTATGGAGCCGCCGCCGGCCCGGCGCATTTCAGGAATGGCGCACTTGGTGCCCAGGAACACCCCCTTGCCGTTAACGTCCATTACCTGGTCCCACAACTCCTCGGTCGTTTCCTCCACCCGCTCCGTCCGGTAAATGCCGGCGTTGTTGATTAGCACGTCCAGCTTGCCAAAGCGGTCCACTGTGGCGGCCACCACCTCCTGCCAGTTAGCCTCGCTGGTCACGTCCAACCGCAGGAACAGGCATTCGCCACCGTTTTCGTTAATTTCGGCCTCCACCTGGCGGCCCTCATCCTCCAGAACGTCGGCAATAACTACCCGCGCGCCCTCGCTGCTGAACAGCTTGGCCTCCACCGCGCCCTGGCCCCTGGCCCCGCCGCTAATCAGTACCACCTTTCCTTCCAACCGCATATTCTTGCCCCCTTTATTTTAACCCCGTCGGTCATTGTAGGATGTCCTTTTGGAAGGATTGTAACCTGCGCCGGATTAGAGTCAAGGGCGGTGACCGGCAAGGGTTAATAGGGCTATCGCACGTGATGGCAGATTCCCCTTTCCCGTCGTTCCTGCGCAGGCAGGACCTAAAATGTTACGGACAGAGGTTCCTGCTTTCGCAGGAACGACGGATAACTTTCAATCCTAGTGCGGTAGCCCCGGCCAGAGGCAAGCTCATCAATTGACCCTGCTGCCCGCTGCGAATAGAATGTTCCGGCCCGGATGTAGGAAGAACTGGGCAGAATGAGGACGTATTTGCCTGCCGGATGACCGTTGTTGACTGGATACTGGTAGCGATTCGCTGGTGCCACGCCCTGGGCGCGGTGGCCTGGGTCGGTGGCGGGATTTTTTATCTGCTGGTGCTGCGTCCGGCTTTCCGCCGCGCCGCCGCTACTTCGGATACGAACCGGGCCATCGGAGCAGAGTTTCGGGGCTTGGTAAACACGGCGATTATCGTCCTGGTGGTAACCGGGGTTATCCTGACCGCCAGCCGCCTTACCGCCGACTCGGTGACCGTCCCGTACATTGGGGTGCTGGCCCTGAAAGTCGTTCTGGCCCTGTATATGTTTGCCGTCATCCGGTTTAGAAGGCGCGGGGCCAGTGGCCAGGACGCTGCGGTGGCCGGAAGTCGCTGGGCCAGAATACGGGCCGGGCTTGCCGGCCCCACGGCGTTGCTGATTATTGGCGTGGTCGTGTTTGGCTTGGCCGACCTGTTGAGTGCCCTGTTTGAAAGCAGCCTGGCCGGTTAAATGGCTGAATCAAAAGCGGTGAGGAATCGGAGGAAACTTGAACAAAGAACTGATGGAAATACTGGCCTGCCCGGTCTGCAAGGGCGAACTGGAGTTGAAGGTAGAAACAGAGGAAGGCGACGATGTAATTGAGGGCGCTCTTCTCTGCGCCAACTGCAACGAAACCTACCCGATTACCGACTCAATCCCCAACCTGCTCCCGCCGCAAATGCGGGTCTAGCTGGTTTTGTAACAGGGCAATCGCGTTATAATTCCCCATGATGTCATTCTGACGTAGCGGAGCGGAGGAAGAATCTAAAATCCTGCAGGGTGGACCCTTGCCGGATACCGGACAACCCTTGCTGCGAAAGATTCTGGATTCTTCGCTCCGCTCAGAATGACATAGCGAGCAGCATGACCGTTGGCGAGGCCACTGTTGGTTAAAGCGCGATTGCCCTGGGTTTTGTAACACTTATGGATTTTAGCGGAGGTATGTCTGCCGGTGTAAACGGGTGGGCAATAGCGGATTTTTAGGGGCGGGTTTCAAACCCGCCCCGTCTTGGCCGCTGCGTCAACAAGCGCCGTGAATCTCTAGTTGCCGGTCAGGATGGCTACCACCTGGCTGGCCAGACCCTCGGCCCGTTCCCGCAATTGTTCCCGGCTCAGGTTCTCAATGGGGTGTTCGGTGAATATGGTGGGATAATCGGCGGCGCCCCACATCTTCGCCATTCCCTTTGCGGTGGGAATGAACCGGTCGGTGCAGATAGTAGCCGAGGGCAGCCCGGCCTTTTCTACGTGAATCCCGTCGTGCACACTGCACGCACTGCAAGAGCCTCAATCCCCGATGGCGATGACCACCGAATCGCAGTCGTGCGCTAACTCCTTAATCGCCGACGGGTCGGCTGGGCGGGAGGCGCTGGGTTTGCGGTGCCACTTCACCTCGGCTATTTCGTAGCGGGTACGCAGCGTTTCCGCTAATTCTTCCAGTAGCACGTCGGCATTCCGCTTGCTGTCGTCAATGATGCCCAGCCGGGTGCCGGCCAGAGTGGGTAGCCGAGGCGCGCCGTCAAAGGGCGGCGTAATCGGTTCGGTGGTGGGGTTTACCAGGGTGTATTGGTTGCCGTTGTCGTTTGCCATACTCTTGACCCTCTTCAACAGATTTTGCGGCCTGCCGTCACCGTTAAACCCGGTTACTCGCCAGGCATTCGGACTGCCCGGGTAACTGCGGTGGAGCCTACCTTCGGCCCCCAACTAGGAATTACCGAGGACATATTCGATTCCTCGCCACCGGCGAAAACCAGGAGAATGTCCTCTGGCGCGGCGGCTAGATGCACCAACCTTTCCTCGTCCCCCGTTTCTACCTCGCCGGGGAAAACTTGCGCCCTTTTCAGGTCGGCCACCGAGCGCCGGATGCGGGAGTGCAGGTAACTCCTGACCTCGTCTTTGCTCCAGTCCCGCCACAGGCCGCTGTTGCCGGCTATGGTGACTACCGTCTCCCCCTGCCGTATGCCCGCGGCTGAGTCGCCAACGGAGCCGGAGGTGGAGAGGGATGTGCCCAGGGAAGAGGCAACGTCGGCGATGGCGTACAAGATGGCTTCGGGCCTTCCGACCGAACGGACCTGCCGCGGCCCCTCGGCAGCGAAGACCGTAACTGCGCTCTGTTCCGGCGCGAACCCCCTTTCCACGTGCAGGGGTTTCCAGTGGGTTTCCGTTTCCGCCTCGGCGATGCAGTAGGTGAACTTTCCGGGATGTCCGATTACGCTGCGGTCAAACAGGCCGGGGATGGCGGCGCAGGCGTTCATCAGGACCAATCGCATCGCCCGTCCAATGGTGGCGTTGGCCCGGTTGCCGGGGCCGAACAGGTTGTTGCGGGCGTTGATGTTCAACTCCCGGGCCACCGGGCCGTTGACGATAACCAGGGTGGCCGCCCCGCCCATGCTGGAGGACGGCCCGACCAGGTTGAACTCCGGCGCCAGCATGGCTTCGGTAGCGGCCAGCACCACCGGCAGGTATTCGGGCAGACAACCCGCCATAACCGCGTTTGCGGCTACCTTCTCGGCGGTTATCACGCGCCGGCGTTCTGGCAGTTCGCCCACCACTTCCGACCCGTCCCGGCCAGCGCGCTCCAGAAACTCGGCTACTCGTTCGGCGGTCGGTGGCAGTACCGGTAGCCCGTCGGTCCAGCCCAGTTCATACAGGGTTTCTACCGCCTCGAATACGTTATCCCAATTTGCTGTGGTGGTTTCGCTCAAGTTATCACTCTTTCCCGTTGAGATAGCGCTACTTTGTGAGTTCCGCCAGGCGGGGACCGAACACCTGCTTGAACTTTAACAGATTTTCCACCATCCAGTCCCGAACCGCCTCAAGGGTATCGTCGTCTTCAATGCTACCGGGGCGGACTATGGCGACCCGGCAGGCCCGCCGGTTTTCCAATGGCTGGAAGTCCAGGGATTGACCTAGCTGGGACTCAATCCGTTCCCGGTGAACTTCCAGGTCTTTCAGCAGTTTGCTGTTCTTGTCTCTGTCCGGATAGTCAATATAGGCTTCTACCCTTTTTCGCCAAATTTGGTGTTGTTGTCATGGCTTCGCTCTTCAGTCAGCGGGTGTCGTAGGTGTGGGTGGGTAGAATATCGCAGCGTCTTCTGGGTCATGACGGTGGAAATACAGGGCTTCCAGTGTTCGTTGCGTACTCGCTTGTATTTCCTCGCGCAACGCCTGGTTATCCTCTCTGTTTTCCTTGCGCAACGCCTGGTTATCCTCTCTGTTTTCCTGTCGAACTGCACGTATCTCTTGACGCATATCTTGTCGGAGACCCCGAATTTCGGACATTAACCAGTAGAAAGCCCCGGCTCCTACCACCAGCAGCGAAAACAAGGCTCCTACAAATATTTCATAGGTTACCATGGAATCTCCTCATCGCGGTTTCAGCCGCCGGCAATCTGCCCTTCCGGAGCAGGCGCCGGCGGCAATTCCCCTACCTAACCCGCGCGTACTTGGAGAAGCTGCGCAGCTCCCGGGGCGGGTCCATGTGTGAGCCCCGGATGGTATATGACACCTCGGAGACGTACACGGCGCCGGTGGAGTCCACGGCTATGCCGTGGGGCGCGATGAACTGGCCGGCGCCCTCGCCCTCTTCCTTGGCTCCGAACATACCAACGCGGTTGCCTTCCAGGTCGTAGATGGTTACCCGGTGGCCCAGGCCCGGGGCGTCGTCCACGCCGCCCATTCCGTTCAACTCGCCAATGTAGATGTTGTTGTCCCACAGAACCATAGCGTCGGGCCGGTGGATGTTGCTCCACATGGTGATGAAACCGCCTTCCGGATCAAAGACCTGCACCCGGTGGGCTTCCCGATCCACCACCAGTATCCGGTCATCGCCGTCCACGGCGATATTGTGCGGGCGGATGAACTGGCCGGCGTCAATGCCCGGCTCGCCCCAACTGAACTTGTACGCCCCGTCGCCGGTATAGACATGGATGCGAGAGTTGCCGTACCCGTCGGAGATGTAGATGTCGCCGTTGGCCGGGCGGATGGCTGCTGAAGTGGGGCGGTTGAAGGGCTGGCCACTCCACTTGGGGGCGGGATGGTTGCGCTCGCCGATTTCCATCACCTTTTCCCCGTCGGGGGTGAACTTCTGGATGGTATGGATGCCGTCGTCGGCGGCCAGGATGGAATCGTCATGGGCGATGTAGAGGCCGTGGGTGCGGTTGCTGAACAGCCCCTGGCCAAAGGAGCGCAGGTAATTGCCGTCCTTGTCGAACACCATAATCGGTTGCTCGCCACGGGTCAGGATGAACACGCGGTCCGCTGAGTCGCAGACCACGCCGGGGCATTCCATCAGGCGCATCCCCTGCGGCAGCTTTACCCAATCCTCCACAAAATTGTATTGAAAGTCGCCTTCACCGAAAACTTCTGCCATAGTTTTCTCCTCCTCATCTCGGTCACCGCAGCGGATTAGTCGTGACTTGACTTGACCGGAAAATTTCCAAAGCTCTGCGGTTTTGGTCATACTACCGCTATGGAATGTTAACGTCAATTGCAGTCGCGGATTACGCCGCCGTATCGTCATCCTGGAAGATGCCGATGGGATTGCCTTCCGTATCGATGAAGTAGGCAGCGTAGCCCACCCCGGGGATGGCGAACTTGGGAACGGTGAGGACGCCGCCGCCGTCGGTGATTTTGGGGACGTAGTCGTCAATGGACGGCACCTGCATAACTATAGTATTAACCGCAGTATTAACCGCGTCGATAACCGCCGCCGGGTCGGTGTCCGGGTCGGGGCCTGGTTCGGAACGTCGCAGCATACCGCCGTTAATTCCCGGCTCCGAGTCCTCCCCGGTATTGACCAGCCAAAACCCCGCATCGCCTTCCCAACCGGTAATTTTCCAGTCGAAGATTTCGCTATAGAACTTGCTGGCGCGCTCCGGGTCGTCAACGTACATCTGGAAATGGACTACTCTAGGCATCTTGTCTCCTGCCCCTAATCTCGGTTTAGCTGACGCCCCGGCCTTAGCTGGCGGCGCTGTCATCCTCAAAGATTCCGAAAGGATTGCCTTCCGTGTCCTTGAAATAGGCGGCGTAGCCAACCCCGGGCACGGCGAACTTGGGTACAAGGAGGGTTCCGCCACTGCCAGCAATCTTGTCGGTGTAGTCGTCCACCGACGGCACATCCAGGATCACAGTGGTTACCGCCGCCGGATCGGGGCGTTGCAACAACCCTCCGTTGATTCCCTGCGCCGGCTCCTCGCCGGTGTTGACCAGCCAATAGACGAAACCGCCTTCCCCTTCCCACTTGTTAACGGACCAGCCGAAAACGTCGCCATAGAATTGGCTGGCTCGGTCCAGGTCATCGGCGTAAACTTCAAAATGGACTACTCTGGGCATTGGTAAACTCCTTCAAATCATTTTTGCCGTTAGCTAAGGATACTCTGAATAAGTCATTGAACACTAGCGCCTTCACCCGTCGTTCCTGCGCCGGCAGGAACCTCTGTACGTAACATTTTAGGTTCCTGCCGGCGCAGGAACGACAGATAAGTGTAAACATCACGAGTCACGGACTTATTCAGAGGTTTCCTAACACTTAACTAGACTAGCAAACTTGAGTACAAGCGCACAATGGGCAACTGTCAGTAAGATGCCCTACCCGATTTCGGGTAGGGCATTCAATCAAGGGAATCCATAAACCTCTGGTGGCACCGGACGCTTACTGTTAGGTCAGGCTACCAGACTGCTCCCCTCACCCTTAACAAAGTCGGCGGTGCGCAGGGCCAGGGCCTGAATCGTGGTGGTGGGGTTGATGCAAGCGCCGGTGGTGAAAATGCTGCCGTCAATAATCAGCAGGTTGGGTACGTCATGGGCGCGGCCCCAACGGTCCACTACCGAATTGCTGGGGTCGTCTCCCATTCGTGCCGTGCCCAGCAGGTGCCAGCCGGCATTGCGCCGCAGGTGGGAGGGGAAGGTCTGCTTGGCGCCGGCCGCCTCCAATACCTCCCGCGCCCGCTCCACGCCGTGGTCCAGCATTTTGTGGGTATTCTCACTAACGGTGTACTGAATCCTGGGCGCCGGTATGCCGTGGGAGTCAGTTAATACCGGGTCGAGGGTTACCTGGTTGCTTTCTTCGGGCAGGTCCTCGGTCATTATGGTTACGCTGATGGTGTGGCCGAAGCGCTCGCCGAAAACCCGGTGGTGGTCCTGGCCCCAAGGCGCCACCTCTTGCTGGATACCTCCCAGGGCGGTGGGCAGTGGTGAGCCGGTGACGCCGGTAATTTGCAGGTCGTAGCCGCGGACAAAGCCCCGGCTCAGGTCGGTCTCGTAGAACTCCTGGCTTAGCATAGTGCTGCCCCGGGGGCCGGAGTCGGCGCCGAGCCATTCCTCAAAGATGCCCATCACCCCGCCGCAGGGGTGGTGCATCAGGTTCCTGCCCACCAGTCCGCTGCTGTTAGCTAAACCCTGGGGGAAGAGGGCGGACTTGGAGTTGAGCAGCAGGCGGGCGGTGCCGATTCCGTTGCCGGCCATCACTACGACCCGCGCCCGCTGTTCTTGCAGGTTGCCCTCGGCATCATAGTAAAGGGCGCCGGAGGCCCGGCCCGATTTGTCCACCAGGATTTCCCGAACCCGGGCGTAGGTCTTGAGGCGGGCGCCCAGGCGCAGGGCCTTGGGCCAGTAAATGATGTCGGCGCTGGACATAGAGCGAAGGGCGCCGCCAGTGTCCGGCTGCCGTCCGTCGTATTCCACCGAGGAGATAGCGTTATCCGATGACCACCAGTGCCAGCCCAGCTTGTTGAAGCCCTTGGCCAGCAGTTCCCCGCCAATGCCGATGGGCAGAGGCGGCGTGGGCCGTTGTGGCTTGGGCGGGTAAGCCGGATCGCCGGCTAGGCCGGATACACCATTCATCCGGTCGTTCAGGTCGTAGTAGGGTTCCAGTTCGGCGTAGGTCATCGGCCAGTCGTCGGCCACGCCGTCCTGGGACTTGAGGCGAAAGTCGGAGGGATGGAAGCGGGGGAAATGGGAACCCCAGTGGATGGTGCTGCCGCCGACGGCGTTGTACATCAGCGGCGAAATGGGAGTTTCTGCCTCGTTTACGGGGTAATCTTCGGGGAGGCCGCGGAAATTCGGGTTGGAATGAAAGTCGTTCTGCCAGCGCACCTGGGCGTCCGGCTCGCTGGTGGGAAAGGCGTCCAGGGGGACCCAGCCGCCCTGTTCCAGGCAGACCACCTTGATGCCGGCCTGGGCCAGGCTCCAGGTAAATGCCCCACCGGAGGCGCCCGCGCCGATTACCAGAACATCCGCAACTTCGTGTCGATTTACCATCATCCCTCCGGGTCTTCATTGGTTTATCCACGAATGGACACTAATAGGCACGAATAGAATGGGTACGCCACCCCCCTAACGCCCTATGCCAATTACCGCCGCTCAAACACTGCCGCCATGCCCTGGCCGCCGCCGACGCACATGGTTTCCAGGCCATACTGCACACCCCGTCGCTCCATTTCGTGGAGCAGGGTGGTCAGGATGCGGGCGCCGGTGGCGGCAATGGGGTGGCCCAGGGAGATGCCGGAGCCGTTGACGTTCAGCTTGTCCTCGTTGGGCAGCTTCCACTCCCGCAGCACGGACAGTACCTGGGCGGCAAAAGCCTCGTTCAGTTCAATCAGGTCCATGTCTTCCAGGGACATACCGATTTTGGGCATTAGCTTGTTGACCGACGGCACCGGGCCGATTCCCATGTAGGCCGGGTGGCAGCCGGTTACGGCCCACCCCTTCAGGTAGCCCATCGGCGTCAACCCCAATTCTTCCAGCTTGTCCTCGGCCACTACCAGACAAACGGAAGCGGCGTCGTTCTGGCTGCTGGCGTTGCCGGCGGTGACCGTCCCGTTGGGCATCACCGGGCGGAGCCGGCCCAGGGCTTCGATAGAGGTATCAGCCCGCGGGTTTTCGTCCTTGTTGAAATCTACCGGGTCGCCTCGCCGTTGGGGGATGGGCACTCCCACGATTTCCTGGTCGAACTTGCCCGACTCAACGGCGGCAATCGCCCGCTGGTGGCTGCGCAGAGCATATTCGTCCTGCTCTTCCCGGGAAATTTCGTACTGTTTCGCCAGGTTCTCTGCGGTTTCTACCATGCCGGAGATATAGCCGAAACGCTCCTCCGGGGAGATGGTTTCCCGGGCGCGCACCAGTCGGTCGTGCATCGTCAGCGAGCCGAACCGGCTGCCCCAGCGGGACTCGTTGACATAATACTCGGCGTTGCTCATGCTCTCCACGCCGCCGGCGATAACCGCATCGGCGTTCTCCGTCTGTATGAGCATCGCGGCGTTGAGGATGGCTTGCAGGCCGGAAGAGCAGCGGCGGTCCAACTGGTAGCCGGGGACTTCAATGGGAAGTTCGGCCTTCAGTCCGGCCAACCGGCCAATGGCCGGGTTCTCGCCGCTGGGATAGCCCAGGCCCAGAATAACGTCGTCCACCCTGGCCGGCTCAATACCGCTGCGCTCGACCAACTCCTTGATAACCAGGGAACTGAGGTCGGCGGCGGAAACACCCCGCAGCGCCCCGCCGAAATTGCCTACGGCAGTCCTGACCGGTGATACTATTGCGACTCCTCGCATCTGCTGCTCCTTATTGCTGAAGGTTAGTTTTGGTGGAACTTCTGCCTTTTTCGATGGGCAATATAATACCCGGTTGCGTCCCCGATGTCGAATCTCCCCGCCGCTTCGTGGTAGAATGACACACGCCGAAAACTACGGTTCCTTTTCTGGTCCGTATTTTAAGGCCGAACCTTGGGGGTGTAGCTCAGTCGGGAGAGCACCTGCTTTGCAAGCAGGGGGTCAGGGGTTCGAATCCCCTCACCTCCACCTTTGTCGCTGAAACTTGTCATATCCAAAGACCAATGTAGTATTGGTCAAGGTGATTAGGCTTCTGCAAATTTTCCTAACATCAAGGTGGTCATATTGGCTAGATTTTTCCTTACATCTTATACGGTGAGATTACGGCGTAAGAACTCTAGAGAGTACCTTCATCTGGACAACTTTGCGAATAATCATGATTTTCTGGCGACGCTCACGACTTATCTGCGGGAACGCCAGGCCAATCGATCTATCAACGGTGAAACGCAGAAGCTGCTTGGGGTCCTCAATTACCAACAACAAGGTAGAACCATAAGCGGTAGATTTGAATCTGGGGAGTACGGATACGAAGCTGAGTTATACGATGTGCAAGCTGACGCGATGGCATATCAGCGGACAATGTACGACGCAGAAGTAATCCCCTTTTATTTCCGTGCTCAATTCCCTAACCAGCAAGATGAAGGAGTGTTGGTACTGCAAAGGAGAGGACAGTTAGGCGTGAAGTTAGCCCTGATGCAAGATTTCTCAAATTACTTTGGTAATTTGTACCCAAATCTAATGCTTGAGATCAATCCGCTAGTTCCCCAGCAATTGATCGACCAGCTTATGGGAAATGGGGAACTTACAAAGGTTAGGTTTGTGAGGTTTGATATTCCCAATGACATTACTGATGCCTACGAAGGCGGTGGGCACGTAGAGCAGTTGGGGCACGCTGAGTTGGTGATACTTGCAAGGAGAAATAGAAGGATCCCTCTATTGGATAGAGTCCGTGATGTCCTGGCGCGAAGAAGGCAAGTAAATGAGATGGTTGAGATCCAAGATTTTGATTACGACACCGTCAAGGTGGAGATACAACTTGGTAGTAGTAAGAGAACAGTGGACCTTTCTGACGTCATGAACCTAAGGTCAAATTATGACGTTACAGATGACTTGGAAATAGGAGCAGATGGTCATCCTTTATTCGATAGTATTGACGGCGTGGCTAGAGAACTCTTGGAGGAGTTGATGCAGGGGATTGGTGCCGGTGAGAATAATGCTGGATAAGATCAACATATCAGGGATTATTCGCGACCATCTCGGAACACTGCGAGACTATCCTCAAGACAAGAGAAGTTCAGTGGATTTCATCGTATTTTTCGGCACCCCGGCAATAATGACTGGTTTGTTGCTAAAGTTCTATGGTGGCCTTGAAAAAGACTTGATCACTATTGTCTCTACTTCCTTGTCGATTTTTGCTGCCCTGCTCTTTAACCTTTTGCTGCTGGCCTACGATCTATCACGAAGGACTATTGGCCCAAATGAAAACCCAGACGGACTAAGACAAAGGCTAATTAAAGAAGTCATAAGTAATATATCCTTCGCTATTTTAGTAGCACTTGTAGCTATTGCTTCAGTGCTTGCCGTTGTGGTAATGGATTGTTCCGAGGTCGCCACGTTTGCTTTAAGCGGTGTGGTTTTCTTCCTGGTTTCTTTATTCTTTCTTACCCTCTTAATGTTACTGAAGAGAGTACATGTGCTCTTAAAGGGAGAGGTTGAAAAGGGTGCATAGAGGGAATGCCCTTAGCTTGAAAGCAGCTTTGCTTTAGAAAGCTGTGCTAAAGAAGTGGTCATATCAAGAAATTCTATTTAGAACAGACATCCGGGTCAGGTTTAGTATCAGGATTCCCCCAAATGCGCGTCCTAACCCCAATCAAAGCAACCGCTAACAGCGGGGCCCGCGTCATGCTTCCCCCGAACTCATCGAAGCAGTGGGTGCCTTCAACCAGTAACTGGTCAACGCCGGTATTATGCAGGGCGGCGAGGGTCTTAGGCCATCGTCCCAGGGCAAGCGGTTGGCCTTTGACGGGGCAAGTCGCACCGTCATTGACGGCCCCTTTCCCGCCACCGCCGAGTTGGAGGTCGGCTTCTGGCTATGGGAAGTTAGGGGCCCTGAGTAAGGCCGTCGAGTGGGTGAAGCGCTGCCCTAACTTCTGAACTCAGGGAAAAGGAAGCACGAATCTGGTAGAATGTAGCGGGTAACTGAGGGGTCCCTTTTCTCCCGATAATGGATTCAGAGGGAGAGCACCTGCTTTGCAAGCAGGGGGTCAGGGGTTCGAATCCCCTCACCTCCACCACAAATCTGTGGTTGGACACCCGGGTTGCGCTACCAGGACTGGAAGACCGGTCTAGCTGCGAAACGTACCGGACTCCCCCCTCAAACTTAACAGCAGGAGGAAACGATGCCTTACTTAATGTACGTTGCTCTGCAAGAGGATGACCAGATTTCGGTTTTTGACCTAGACCCGCAAACTGGAAAGCTATCTCCTCAGGTTGAGGTATCCGTACCCGGCGGGCCATTCACCCTGGCAATCAGCCCGGACCGGAAGTTTCTTTACGCGGGCTGCCGCGACACGCCTCAGATAACCAGCTTCGAGGTTGACCAGGCCAGCGGGAGACTAACCCGGAACGGGAATGTGTCGCTGGAAGCTAATCCCACTTTCATTTCCACTGACCGCCGCGGCAAGTTTGTGCTGTCGGCCTATTACCAGGGCGCCCATGTGGGCGTGCATCCGATAGGAGATGATGGCTCGGTGGGCGGCCAACCTATTGAATGGCTGGAAACGGCCACCGGCGCCCACGCAATGCAGGCTGACCCGACCAATACCTACGCTTTTGTGCCGCATATTGCCGGCAATGGCCCCAACGCCATCTTTCAGTTCAGGTTCGACCAGGACACCGGCCAGATAACCCCGAATACGCCAGCCAGAGTGGAGTTGGAAGAGTTCTTAGGCCCGCGCCACTTTTGCTTTCACCCGTCCCTGGACATCCTCTACTTTTCCAACGAGCAGGGTTGCAGCGTGAGCGGCTATAACCTGGATACTGCCTCGGGAACGCTTTCTCTCTATCAGACCATAACCACCCTGCCCGAGGAGGGTTTCGCGGAGCGGAATAGCTGCTCCCAGATTCAGGTCTCGGCGTCGGGAAGGTTCCTTTACGCTCCCAACCGGGGACATAACAGCATCGCCTGCTTTTCGGTAGATACGGCCACGGGACAATTGACTTCCAACGGCATTGTTGCCTCTGAACCGATACCCAACGCCTTGTGCCTGGACCCCCAGGAGAAGTTTCTCTTCTCCGCCGGGCAGGAATCGGGCCGCATGGCATCCTTTAGCATCAACCCGGACACCGGGCAGTTGACGCCGTTGGAGACTTATCCCCTGGGCAACCGGCCGGCTTGGGTGTCGATTATAGAATTGCCCGGATAACCGGCACGGCGTACAGGGTGAACCAGCCGCTGGGAAGTTGGAAGTTTGTAATACAACACCACTTATGATTAAGGAATCGGGTTAGGTAGCCAACTCAGGGAGGCAATTCTGGCGACTACGGCAGCTTCGCGGAATGTTAGCTACGAGGCGCAGGAGAGTCCGCCTTTACTGGCTTCGCTCGGCTATGGCTTGCAGTTCAGCCTCATCGCCTCGGCCACCCTGCTGGTAACGCCGGTGATTGTGGCTAAAGCGTCAGGGAGGGACGATTCTTACCTGGTGTGGATGGTGTTCGCCTCGCTGATTGTCGTGGGCGTGTCCACTTTGATTCAGGTGCGACGGTTGGGGCCGGTTGGGGCCGGAGCCGGTTTGCCCATGTTTACGGCTGCCTTCTCCATCCCCTTCTGCATCACGGCGCTGGTGGACGGGGGGCCGGCAACCCTGACGACTTTGGTGCTCGTCTCGGCGGCGGCTCAACTCGTCATCTCCAAATGGCTGTTCATTCTGCGGAGAATCGTCACGCCAACCGTGGGCGGCACCGTGATGATGATACTTTCCATAACCCTGGCTTCCGTGGTCTTTGGTCTGTTGGACGGGGCAGCGAAAGCCGAGCCGGTGGCGGCGCCTTTGACTGCGCTGGCTACCCTGGGCATTGTCGCCGCGCTGGCCCTGCGCGGGTCGGCGCTGCTGCGTCTCTGGGGCCGGTAATCGGCATTGTCGGCGGTTGCCTGGTTGCTGCCGCACTCGGAATCTACAACATCGCCCCGGCGCTGCAAGCCCCTTGGGTGGGACTGCCCAGCGCCTGGCCCGGTTTGGGACGCGACTTCGGCATTCCCTTCTGGACGCTGCTTCCGGCCTTCCTTTTCCTCGGTGTAATCATCTCCATACAAGCCAACGGCGAAGCCATTGCCTTGCAGCGGGTCGCCTGGCGGGATGACCGGGCCGTGGACTTTCGGCAGGTTCAGCGGACGCTGTTGGGCGCCGGCGTGTCTAATCTGTTGGCCGGCCTGGCCGGGGCGGTGCCCAACATCATCAATCCGGGCATCGTGTCATTTACGCAGCTAACCGGCGTGGCGGCGCGCCGGGTTGGCTACTGCATCGGCTGCGCCTTTATCGTGGGGGCCTTTCTGCCCAAGGTGTCCGGGCTGCTCAGCACCATACCCGGGCCGGTAATGACCGGATACCTCATCCTGGTGACGGGAACCCTGTTTGTTGACGGTGCGCGGACCATCATCCAAGCCGAACCGAACCGGCAAAAGATTGTGATTGCGGGAGTCTGTTTCTGGATTGGCGCGGCTTTCCAGTTCGGGCTGTTCACCCTGCCCAACCTCGGCGCAGTGGTGGGAGCGTTGTTCAAGAGCGGTATAACCACCGGGGGATTCGCCGCAATAATGATGATTCTATATCTGGAGCTTACCAACCCGCGCCGTATGCGTTTTCAAGCCCGGCTCCACATAGACGCCTTGCCGGAACTCAACGAGTTCATCGCCCGGTTCGCCAACCGCCGCGGCTGGGAGCTGCGATGCAAGAGCGGCTGAGCGCAGTTGCCGAGGAAACGCTCCTGACCCTGGCGCCGCTTAATCTGGAAGGAGACTTGGAGGAAGAAGACGCTGAACAAATCGGCCGCCTGGTAGTCTTGGCCTCCAGCGAAGGCCCGATCGCCGACCTGGAGTTTATCGGCGGGGGCAATGAAGAGAACATCGAGGACCAGGTCCGGCAACTTCAGCAGCACGCCCCGGAATCCCCGGTAGAGAATGAAATCTCCCTCCGCCTGCTGCGGAGCTTCGCCTTGTCGGTGCGGCACCAGCAGTATCAAGGCACTGATATAATTGCAGTCCGGGTTGCGCCGCCGTAAACAAGGTAGGTACTCGGCAGTCACCTCGATGCCCGGATGCGCGCCACCGGAGGTTTGTCGTCACCCTCAATTGTTTCCAACACTTTTCCGATTAGCTTACTGAGACACTCCCGTTGAAGGAGTGGTTTTCCTTGCTGACTGGCTTGCCTCCCTCATTATCCAAACTCCCGCACCCGGCAACCTGGTAAGCGTTGTCATTTGTTTTACCGCCGCCTCCGCAACGCCATTGTAAACCGGGCAATCGCATCAGGCCGAAGAACGACGGGTTTCCCCGATTCCAAATGCGATTGCCCCTGCCTTTGTAACCTTCCCGTAACAAAGCATTAACGAATTGTTGCTATACTCTTCCGTGGATTAAAAGATAAGAGGAACGGAAGAAGTAGATTATGCTGCCGACACTAGCGCTCAATGAAAAGACTTACAGCGAATATCTTGCCGCGGACGGCTCATTGCATCCCAGTTATCGGGAAGCCCTGACCGCCATTGACGGCATGGGCGTTGCCGGGCTGCGGGATATTTGGCGGCAGGGCAAGCGAGAGGCCGCCCTCGACGCCGTGTCCTTCCTGCTTGACCCCAATGCCTTTCGGCCCATCCCCACCGACTGGATACCCCGAATCATTCCCAAGGCCGAATGGGACGTTATCAGCGCCGGCGTAGAGCAGCGGCTCAAGGCCTTAAATCTGTTTCTGCTGGACCTCTACACCGGCGAGCAGAAGGTCGTCCCGGAGGACGTTATCTACTCCTGCCAGTATTTCTACCCGGAGTACCAGGGCTTTCACCCGGCAAAGGATACTTTCGTTCACATTTACGGCATTGACCTGGTCCACCTGAAGGACGGGCGGTATGTGATCCTGGAGGATAATTTGCGGATTCCTTCCGGGATTTCCTACCAGCTCAAATCCGTCGAAATGGCAAAAAGCCTGATGCCGGAGTTGGCGGCGGCCTACGACGTCGTTCCCTACGACATAAAGGCAACTTACCTGGACCTGTTCACCTCCCTCTGCGACGTCGACAACCCGGTCTGCGTCCTCCTGACCGACAGCAAGTTCGGGGCGGCGTTCTTTGAACACCGCTACCTGGCCGAGTTGCTGGGTATTCCCCTGGTGGAAGGCTCGGACTTGTATGTCGGCTACGACGGCCGGGTGATGGTCAAGGCCCTGGACGGCGACGTGGCGGTGGACCTCATCTACCGCCGGGTAGAAGACCTGGAGATTTTCGTTCCCGGCCTGACCGAGGCTTACCTGCAAGGTAAAGTCGTGATGGTTAACGGGATGGGCACCAGCGCCGCCGATGACAAGCTGGTCTTTATGTGGGTACCGGAGATGATTCGCCACTACCTGGGCGAGGAGCCGATATTGGAACAAGCGGTCAGCTACGATTTGCAGGACGACGAAAGCTGGAAGTACGTGCTGGATAATCTGGACAAGATGGTGGTAAAGACTCGCCAGGGCTACGGCGGAATGGGCGTTTACGTTATGCCCGATTTGGGCGGGGACTACCGCACTAATCTGGCGCGGAGTATCATTGAAGAACCCAGGGTGTTCATCGCCCAGGAAACCCTGGATTTTTCCAGGCATTTGATCTTTGATGATGAAACCGGAGAGTTCGAGGAGCGTTACATCGACCTGCGGGTGTTCGCCGTGCAAAACGGGCGCGGCGAGGCTACGGCCTTCCCCGGCGGCCTGACCCGGGTATCCAAGGCCAACAGTCGCATTACCAATAACTCATCGGGTGGGCTATGCAAACCAACCTGGGTGGTTCGATAAGTGAGGCCGGTATCGTCGCCAGCTACAGCTATGCGGCCCGATACCACTACACCGATGTGGTGGTGCAAAACGATAATTTCCTGAGGTTGTCGGCTTGTGCCGATACTTATCAAACGCCCGTGACCGCCTCGGTCATGACCTCGCCCGTCAGCCGTCCCGCCCAATTCCGGGATGCCTACGGCAACATCACCCATCGGGTCAGGGTAACCACTCCTCACCAGGAGTTAATCATTCTGGCCATTGGGGTTGTGCGGATAGAACTGCCGCCGGCCTTGCCCGCGGAGGTAGCGATGCGCTCCCTGGTGTTTGACCAGTCGGTTAATGAGTTTCTGACGCCCACCCCCCTGGTGGACCCGGAAAAGCTGGCCGCTATAGCTCGTGACATCACCTGGGGAGCTGAAGGTCTGTTGGAGTCGGTGACGCAGATTACCGACTGGGTTTACCGAAATATCAACTACGTGAAGCAAAGCACGACGGTGGCAACTACCGCCGAACACGTCCTGGCCTCTGGCATGGGTGTTTGCCAGGACAAGGCCCACCTGGCAATGGGATTCCTGAAGGCGCTGGGAATCCCGGCGCGGTACGTGAGTGGCTTGTTGGCGACCCAGGTGGGAGAAACCCATGCCTGGTTGGAGTTCCTGCATCCCCAACTGGGCTGGCTGCCGGCAGACCCTACCCGGGGCCAGGCGTTGGCCGGAAATGGAGATTTGATTAAGTTCGCCGTGGGCCGGGACTATACCCAGGCGGCCCCGGTGGAAGGCACCTTTGTCTCCCGGGGTTCCGGTTGGCTGGATACCGCCCTGGCCCAAGTCCAGCTTGAGGCTGATCTGGTGTCTTTTGACGATGCTCTCAGGTTGATTGAAAATCGGTTCTAAGGATACTCTGAATAAGTCGTACTTGTGCTGTTCACCCCCTACTCGTCGTTCCTGCGAAAGCAGGAACCTCTGTACGTAACGTTTTAGGTTCCTGCCTGCGCAGGAACGACAGATAAGTGTAAACATCACGAGTCATGGACTTATTCAGAGGTTTCCTAAATCGGTGAAGGTGTGTTGCTATGACTGAGCCCAGGTCTTTGACTGCTTCCCAAAGCAGTTGGTTAATTGATTCCCGGGTTTACAATCTCATCTGGATGGGCCGGTGGTTGGAGCGGACGGAGCTAATTTCCCGCGCGGTGAACACCGCCGCTCGCCGCGTTCAGCAGACCGGCGGTGATGAACCGGAGCTTGTAGATGAGCTTTGTCCCATTGCCGATTTCCTGGGGGCGGCGCTTGCCGACCGAGCCGACGTAGCCAGTGAGATTCTATTGAATAACCCGGCATCGTCGGCGTTGCAATGCTTGTCCAAAGCCAGAATGAACGCCACCCAGGTTGCGCCGGTGGAGGTGATTCGGGCCATCGCCGCAATCATCCTTGACTTGGAGGCGGCGGACGCTGACTCCCTCCGATTGCCGGAACAGGTGATAGAAATTACGGCAGGAATCAACTCCGGCCTTGAGGTCGTCTTTAAGGCTATTGAAGACCGCTGGTTTGGCCGCGAGTCTCTTACCGAGGAAGAGGTCTTTCACCGATCCGTGCAGCAATAGCAGCCGGGCAGACTGCCTATCCGTCATTCCTGCGAAAGCAGGAATCCAGGGGCGTCAGGGGCAGAGGTTCCTGCCGGCGCAGGAACGACGGGTGAAGGCATTAGAGCTTAATGACTTATTCAGGGTATCCCCTAACATTCTATAAAGGGATGGTTTATGACCACCTACCAATTTGAAGCAACCCTGGAAAGGCCCGATATGCGGGGTGCGTGGACCTTTGTCCGGGCGCCTTTCAGCGTGGCCGAGGAGTTCGGGGCCAAGGGGCGGGTCGCGGTCAAAGGCGCCATTAACGACGTTCCTTTCCGGTCATCCCTTCTGCCCCAGGGCGACGACGTGCATATCCTGGTGGTCAACAAGGACTTGCGCGACCGGGCGGGAGTAACCGCCGGGGACAGCGCCAGTTTTGTCTTGGAGCCGGATAAGGAGCCACGAGAGGCGGAGTTGCCGCCGGAGCTTGCCGCGGCGCTCCAATCAAGCGCCGGGGCCAGCGCCGCCTTTGCGAAACTGTCCTTTTCCCACCAGAAAGAGTACGCCGACTACGTAAAGGAAGCCAAGCGGCCCGAAACTCGTTTACGCCGTGCCGCCAACTCTGTTGCCCTGTTGCTCGAAGCAGAAGCTATGGGTCTTTCTCCCCGGTATCGTCGTTTCCGCAGTTGACTGCTGCGATTGCCTTGATTCCGGCGTTGCCGGGTGTAGCAGTTTTTTCAGGAGGTTCTCTCTTCATTCCTGCCAACCTCCTTGGGCCTTTCGGTTCTCCTCCCCGGGCAACCACCAGGGTTGTTAAGCTTGGGGTGCTATTTTCGTTAGGGGCAACCATGAGGGTTGCCCTCTTCATTCCTGCCAACCCCATCAGGCATCGGAAGACCCTTGCCAATTTTATCCTTGTTATCCCAGGGCTATCGCACTAGAATTGAAAGCTATCCGTCGTTCCTGCGCAAGCAGGAACCCCTATCCGCAACATTTTAGGTTCCTGCTTTCGCAGGAACGACGAGAAAGGGGAACCTGCCATCACGTGCGATAGCCCTCCTTCTTCTCCCCCTCCTCATTGTACTAATGCTATAGTGTCAGCAACGCCGCCGGCCCCGCTGGCGATTTCTCTTGGTCGTGGGCCGGTATTCCGGTCTGACATCTTTGGCACAAAGGAACTAAATGGCCCAACTGTTGGCACGTTTTAAGGC
Organism: Dehalococcoidia bacterium; assembly: GCA_965197655.1. GTDB lineage: Bacteria > Chloroflexota > Dehalococcoidia > Lucifugimonadales > UBA3495 > CATQHB01. Next base: position 840,356 of record OZ240220.1, read on the forward strand.
AGCTACCCCCCGACTCCCGGCCTTTCAGGCCTTGCGTTACGCTAATTTCCGCTGGTTCTGGCTCAGCACCGCCGGCCAGGCAATGGCCCAGGGGATGCAGTTTCTAATCCTCGGCTGGCTGGTGCTCGCCCTTACCGACTCAGTTTCCCAACTAGGGCTGACCGCATTCTTCTATGGCATACCGAACCTGACTCTCGTGCTGTTTGGCGGCATTTTTGCCGACCGCATTAACCGCCAAAAACTCCTCGTAGTATCCCAAACCGGCGTAACCATAATCATTTTTGCTGTTGCCACCCTGGCTATAACCAATCTGGTGGCCGTCTGGCAGATTTTCGCTGCCTCTTTTCTGCTGGGGACGCTTCACGCAATCAATATGCCTACCCGTCTCGCAATGGTGGTAAACCTGGTGGATCGGGATGACATAATGAACGCCGTGGTGCTTAATGCGGCGGTGATGAACACCGGGCGGATAGTCGGTCCGGCCCTGGCTGGCGGAATCATCGAGCTGTTGGGCATCGGCCCAGCCCTTTACATCAATGCCGGTTGCTACCTGATGGCGGCCGGTTGCGTCCTGCTTATCCGCAACTTCGGCCAGGACCGGCCGGCCCGAAAAACGGATATTTTCCGAGACTTGTTGACCGGGCTGGACTACTTTATAAAGACGCCGGTGGCGTTTACCGTCATCGGGGTAGGGTTCGCTTTCGGGTTCTTTGGGATGCCCCACGTCCAGGTGATGCCCGCTTTTGCCAAGGAAGTGCTGGGGGTGGGCGCCGCGGAAGCCGGGCTACTTATCACTGCCGCCGGGTTGGGGTCGTTGCTGGCTAACGTCTTTCTGGCCTTGCTGGGCAACTTCCGCCGCAAGAACTTGCTGCTAATCGGCTCGGTCTTGCTCTTTGAGCTCAGCCTGTTCCTGTTTGCCTGGTCGCAGTGGTTCTGGCTTTCCTGGGGCATCTTGCTTTTCGTCGGTGCGGGGAGTATCGGTTACATCTCCCTGGGCACCACGGTGCTGCAACTAACCGTGCCATCGGAGTTGCAGGGTCGGGTGATGAGCTTGTGGTATGTGTCGGCCGGCCTGATGTTCATTGGCTCCCTGCCAATGGCGGTAGTGGCGGACTTCGTCAGTTGGCCCCTGGCCCTGGCTGGCGGCGCAGTAGTAAGTTTTGCTTTTACCCTCTGGCTGGCAATCTGGCGCCCGACCCTGCGCCGATTGCAGATTTAGGAATACTCTGATTAAGTCATTAAACTCTGGCGCTTTCACCCGTCGTTCCTGCGAAAGCAGGAACCTCAAACGTTGTGGACAGAGGTTCCTGCTTGCGCAGGAACGACGGGTAGGTGTAAACAGCACAAGCCACGGACTCATTCAGAGGTTACTTAGGGCGGAGGTAGAGATTCAGCCGCAGTTTTGCCCGTAGGCTGCCGGCGTAATAGGAAATCCAAGCTCGAAGCTGCCACACAACCCGACCAAGGCCAATCCGCTCAACAGTACCGGCGCTCACTCGTTTATTACAAAGTCAACTCGCCAATAACTCCTTTAGCTGACGGTCAATGAATGCGGTATCGGCGGGATTGCGGCCCGGGCCGCCGCCGGTATGCCCCCAGATTGTTGCGATCGGGCGTAGCTCGGCATTGGACATCAGGCTAACCTCTATCCGGTTGTCCTCCGGTGGAAAGTACTGGTCGGTGTGGGAGGGCATGACAAATGCTCGCGCCGCTATCGCCCCCAGAGCCTTTTCGAAGTCACCTTGGTACAAGGGGTTGTTGCTGATGTCCCCGGCCTGCCAGGTTGCGACCATTGCCAGGATGTCATTGGCATCCAACTGTAAATACCTTCCCTCCCAAGCAGTGATCAAATAGTCCTCCAGGGACGAGAACCCCAGGTCAAGGAACACATTCTCCCGATAAAAGGCCGGCGATGGGGCCCACCCGGCATAAACCCGGGCCATCGCCCGCAATCCTTTGCGTGGTGGGGTGTCGTACCAGCCATTGTTCCAGGCATCGTCGGCGCACAGCGCTGCCTTGACCCCCTCCAGAAAAACGAAGTTATGCGGAGACGTTCGCGCCGAGCCGCACCAGGGGGCAATCCTCTCCACCATGTCGGGGAACAGCGCGCCCCAATGGAAGGCCTGCTGAGCGCCCATCGAGAAACCGCAGACCAGCGCGATGCGTTCTATACCGAACTGCTCGGTCACCAGGCGGCGCTGGCACCTGATGTTGTCGTAGTAGGTGACTTTAGGGAATCTCGCCCGGTCGTAGGGAGCCGGCGTATTGCTGGGGGAGGAGGAGAGCCCGTTGCCGAATAGATTAGGCACTATGATGAAATAATTGGAGGGGTCCAGCGCCATGCCCGGCCCGATCATCGGTTCGTTGGCTGAGTGCTGGGAAGCGAAGAAAGTGGGAAACACGATGGCGTTGTCCTTGCGTCTATTCAACTCCCCATAGGTCTTGTAGGCCAGGCGGGCGCCGCGCAGTCGCAGGCCGCATTGCAGGTCCACATCACCCAGTTCGAATATGTTGTGTTCGCTCATCTCGGCACCTCTTGAGGGTTGAATGTCGGAGCAAAATCCAATAGGCTTGCACCAATTCTAACAGCTTGGAGGTTCATCATGCTAAACAAGGTGCATCACGTTACTTATGCGGTGGAGAGCGTAGCTGACATTGCCGCGTACCTGGACCGTAATTTCTCCCTCAAGCCCATTAGGACTGACGAATTCACCGAACGCGGCTTCAAATCCGTCCTTTACCAGGTTGGGGAAACGCTGGTTGACTTCTTCGAACCGCTGCGGGATGACACGCCGCTGGCGCGTCAGCTACGAGATAGCGGTCCCGGTGTCATGCACGTCGCCTGGGGTGTGGACGACATCGACCAGGTCTTCAGCGACTTGCAAGCCAAGGGCAACGAACTGCGGGGAGAGGCCCCGTCCGTCAGTCCCTACGGCTACAAGACAGCCAGCATCGAGCCTGCTAGCTCACACAACATCTATTTCCAGTTGGCTGAAGGAGAGCACAGCTAGGAAATTGAAGTGGACCGCTTACCTGATGCCGCTGTCAGGGCTATCGCATTAGGCCGAAGAAGAGAACCCCTCGTTCCTGCGAAAGCAGGAACCTCTGTTCTCAAGGTTGTGTTCCTGCCTTCGCAGGAACGACGTATAGTGCCCGTTTTGGTTCATGCGATAGCCCTGATGCGGCTGTTCGTTTCGGTAGTTTACCGAAACTATTGTGGATACAATTGGCGGCAACAAGGGGTTTACGTATTAACCGCCCCGTCCCGCATCATTAGAAAAGGAAATAACGATGAAACAGAGTGTTGACCGGATACTGACCACCCACACGGGCAGCCTGCCCCGTCCGCCGGATATGTTGGGCCTGCTGGTGGAGGAGCAGCAAGCCCGCTTGGCCGCCCAACCGGCAGGTCATACCGACCTGGCTTCGTCGGTGCGCGCCGCCGTTCAGGACGTGGTAAACCGGCAGGTTGAGACCGGCCTGGACGTTATCAACGACGGCGAGCAGGGGCGGGTGGACTACACCGTGTACGTCAAAGACCGGCTCACCGGCTACGATGGCGAAAGTGCGCCATTGGGCGGTATGACCAGCGAGGTTGAGTTTCCCGAACTGGCCGAGTTGCTGAAACCCTTTGCCTCTCCCTTCCAAGTACGGCCCACCTGCACCGGGCCTATTGACTGGGAGGACTGGCCGGCGGTGGAGGCGGATATTGACAACCTCAAAGCCGCTTCCTCCGGCGTATCCGCTCAGGAGGTGTTTATGACCTCCCCGTCGCCGGGGCAGATTGCCCGCTTCCTGCACAACGAGTATTACGCTACCGACGAAGAATACCTTTATGCGTTGGCCGAGGTTATGAAGCGCCAATACCGGGCCATCGTGGACGCCGGTTTCCTGCTCCAGTTGGACTGTCCCGACCTGGCCCTGGGGCGTCACCAGATTTTCTCTCACCTGACGCTGGAGGAGTTTCGGGCCGTGGCGGAGATGCACGTGGAGGTGCTGAACTACTCGGTGGCCGACATCCCCTCTGACCGGATGCGGATGCACATTTGTTGGGGCAGCACCCTGGGGCCGCACCATACCGACGTGCCAATCAGCGACGTAATAGACATCGTGCTGAAAGCCAAACCCGCTGCCGTCGCTTTCCCCGGCGCCAACCCCCGCCACGAACACGAGTGGAAAATCTGGCGGGACTTGAAGCTGCCCGAAGGCAAAATCATTGTCCCCGGCGTGATAGATTCCACCTCCAATTTCGTTGAACACCCGGAGGTGGTGGCCGACCGGATAATCCGCTATGCCGAAGTGGTAGGCCAGGAGAATATGATTGCCGGCGTTGACTGCGGCTTCGGCACCTTTGCCGGACGGCTCCAGGTCGATTCCAAGATAGTCTGGATGAAAATCGGTTCGCTGGTAGAAGGGGCGCGCCGGGCATCGGAACAGCTCTGGCAGTAGGGCCGGATCTATGTGTCCGACCTGGTCCTCGCCCCAGCGATAACCGCTACCCGGTAGGGGTGGGTTTCAAACCATTGGTTCCAACTAATTGGTCATTAGAAACTAATGAATTGTCCTACAAGCGTCTTGCTCGTAGGGTGACCCTTACCCGTCGTTCCTGCGTAGGCAGGAACCTCAAACCTTGAGGCCAAAGGTTCCTGCCTACGCAGGAACGACGGATCACTTGCTTCTCCGTTGAGCAGTCGAATTAGTTGAAGCGGATGGTTTTAAACCCGCCCTTGCACCGCCAGTGTTGCCGGAGAAGTAAAAGATGGCGAGAGCGGCTTGATTGACTACAACCAACAGGTAGAGTAACTTTACAACCAATCCCAAGGTACGCTGCCGGGCGGGTGGCCGGAGTAGGCTGCCCTGAATCTGCCGGCCAGGAGGCTTGCCCATGTTCGTAATGAGGTTTACCGAGCGCGCTTACTTTAACTATACTGAGGATGACGTTAAGAACAGTCCCAACGGCGCCCACCGGGTCACTTTCTCCAACTCCCATTTTGACCCGGAAGTTGCCGCCAACCAATACAACTATTACCTGGATGAGTGGCAATACTGCGAAGAAGTGGGGTTTGACGGGATGATGCTCAACGAGCACCACAGCACCCCCACCAGCCTGGGGGCGGCAATGAACCTGGAAGCCGCCATCCTGGCCCGCATCACCAAGAAGCCCAAAATCGTCCTGATGGGCAACCCGCTGCCCATCCACGAAAACCCCCTCCGGTTGGCCGAGGAACTGGCCGAGATTGACTGCATCTCCCGGGGCCGCCTGGTATCCGGCTTTGTCCGGGGCGGTGGCACTGAAAGCTGGGCCACCAACACCAACCCGGTTTACAATCGGGAGCGGTTCGAGGAGGCCCATGACCTGCTAATCAAGACCTGGACCACACCCGGCCCCTTCCGCTGGGAGGGCAAGCACTACCACTTCCGGGCGGTTAATCCCTTCCAGGTGCCTTTGCAAAAGCCCCACCCGCCCGTCTGGATTCCGGGCACCGGCAGCGCGGAGACGGCGGCTTGGTGCGCCGAGCGTCATTACCCCTACTTCTACCTGGGCATCGTTCCCTACACCTTCAGCTATATGCAGGACATTTACCGGGACGCCGCCCGAATGAACGGGTACGAGGCTGGGCCGCAGAACTTTGGCTATATGCTGCCCATCCACGTTCAGGATACGGACGAAAAGGCGAAAGTTGAGGGTAGAGGCTTCCTGGAGGCCCTGGTCGGCGTTGGCCGGGTGCCGATGCCCCGCGAGTATTCCTTCCCGCCCGGCTATAACCGGGCCACCCGGGACGAATGGGCCGACGACGCGCGGGAAGCCAAGGTGCGGGAAGCCCGGGCCAGCGACCCCTTCCGCACCGGCCCGGTCACCGATGAGACCTTCCAGGCGATGATTGACAACAATCGTATGGTAATCGGCAGCCCGGACACGGTGATTCGCAAGGTGCGGGAAGTGCTGGAAGCAGTGCGCCCCGGCATCCTGGCCGTCTGGACCAATGACGGCTCCATCTCTCACGAGGCTACCATGCGTTGCTTGCAGTTGATGGACCAGGAAGTCCTACCCGCCATTCGCGAAATTGGCGATGAGTTGGAACTGCCCGGGCCTTTTGACGTTGCCCCCTAACCTCAAGTCTGCGCCTGTAGGGGCGGGTTTCAAACCCGCCCAGATGGGTTAACAGTTGGCGAGTATGGCAAGCATAGACACCGCCGAGAAAGCGCCATTGGTTGAGGTCTTTTATGACGGCCGCTGCCCGGTATGCCAGCGGGAAATTCGCCTTTTGCAGCGGCTGGACCGGAAGGGGAACCTTCGCGCCATAGATATTACCGACCCCGACTTTGACCCGGCCCAATGCGGCCTGGAGTTGTCGGACTTCGTTTCCCGGATGTATGTCAGAGACCGGTATGGCGTCCTGCATGAGGGGCTGGACGGTTTTCCGGTGCTGTGGGATGCCGTGGGCCAGGGTTGGGTCTGGGGTTGGACGCGAGTTCCGGTGCTGCGGCAGTTGGGGATGGCCGGCTATGCCCTGTTCCGGCGGGTGCGTCCCCGCTTTTCCGGCTTCAAACCCTGCCCTACCGATGGCTCTTGTCGGCTCCCGCGGGACGCCGACTAATCCGGTTGACGCTTTCACTAATACCCAACTATAGTGGGCTGAATCCCAATTCATTATACGGAGGAGCCTGATGACCCAAGCTAATAGCTCCAACGCTGCCCAGCCCCAACGAAACATCATCTCCCGTCCGGTGGGCGAGGACACGGTTCTTACTTTGATCGGCGCCGGCGCCGGTAATCGAGGCCCCTGGCCTTTCGTAACCGGCATCCCCAACCTGAGCTCCGACAGCAGCGGCCCGCCGCCGCAGTACCTGGCGGTGGCCGGTTGGGCCGCTTGAACCGTGGTCACGGTGGTAGGCGTGGCCTACCGGGGTGGGATAGCTCTGGAAGACATTGAGGTTGACTTTGAGGTTGAGCCGGTGGAGCGCGCCGGTTCTATCGGTTTTGGCGTCCGGGAAGTGGTCAGGCTCAAGGGCAATATCTCCGAGGCGGAGCGGGTCCGACTCCAGCGCGCCGCCCGTTTCTGTCCCGTAGGGCAGGCCCTCACCAAGGGCGCGATGGTGGTGGAGGATGAGGTGCAGTGGCTGTCCGGCGAGATAACCGCCGCATCGCCGGCAACCGAGGGTCTCCAACCTCTGGAGGGGAACTTGCCGGCGATAATGCCAGGCACAGTGCACGGCAGCTATCTGCTGGATACTAAGGAATATGACGAAAACGGGGGGATGGAGCATGAGGGAGAGGCCAAGGTTTACGTAACCACCCAAAACCTGACTCATACCAGCCGGTGGACGCTGCTGGCCGGCCACAGTTCCGATGGCTGGGTGCCGCCGCCCTTCCCTACCGCCCAAGCCGGTTGGGCCGCCTCCACGGCGATCACTTTGAGCCGTCTGCTGCCCTTGGAGGGAGTCGGTGATGCCGCAGACCTGCGGGTGGAAGTGGGTATGAACGTGACCGGAGGGCGCGGCCAGGCCCAGGGCAACGCCGCCGAGGGCCGGGTGGCCCACCGCAACGCCGTACGCCGGATTGTGGTGCCGGGCAGTCCCCGCACCATACCCATCGAGGCAATACAGGCCGCCCTGCTGCGCGACCCCATTTCTACTGCCTACCGCGACGGCGGCGTCCTGCTGGATGAGCAGGTGGTGGTCGATTAAACCGGCTTACCCGGCCTGGGGTAAATGGTAACTTTAACTGCCCAAGCTGTAGGGGCGGGTTTCAAACCCGCCCTGCCCTTGCCTTAAATCATGATCCCCAGGCGGCCATAGTCCCGGTGTGATTGCCCGGAGTGTCGGCTGGGGTCTTTGGGTTGTCATTCTGAGGAGCGGAGCGACGAAGAATCTCAAGTCCTTGTTAGCTGACTATTCGCCCGGAGGCATTGATGGTTCTAGCTGAAGGATTTGGATTCTTCGCTCCGCTCAGAATGACAAAGGAAGCCCTCAGAATGACAAAGGAAGCCCTCGGAATGATAAAGGAAGTCCTCGGAATGGCGCCAGAGGGCGGAGGGCCACCGAAACCCCTTCGAGTGCTGTCCGTTATTTGCTGACTTTAGGCAACTCTACGGCCGCTTTAGCGCTACAACAATTGAATTGATGGAAGGTGTGGTTATGAGCGAGAACCGGTTTCGCCTGGAAGAGGCGACCATCGCAGACTTGCAGGCGGCAATACAGGCGGGGCAGACCACCTGCGTCGAGATTGTTCAGGGTTATATTGACCGGGTGCGCGCCTACAACGGCGTACCTAGCCTGCTGGTAACCGAGGACGGCGCGCCGGTTCCTGAGACTACTGGAACGATACGGGGCGGGGAGCCGATTCGCTTTCCCACCGAAACGGTCAAGGCTTCCGAGGTGTTCCCCGACCTGGACCAGTACCAGGGGAAGCCGCTGGAGTTTGGCCGGATGGAAGCCACCGCATCCGACCCTTCGGTGCAGCAGCAGTACGGGATGATTGTCGCCCAGCGCAAGGCCGGCCAGGTCAACGCCCTGGGCACCCTGAACATCCGGGGGGAACGGTCGGTGACCTGCAAAGGGGACTATGACCGCCATCCCTCTCAAGGGCCGCTGCCCGCCGGCGCTCCTCCGGTCTGCGAGCATTTCCGCCAATTACCCGATGCCCTGGAACGGGCGGCGGAACTGGATGCCGCTTATGGCCGTAACCCGGACCTGGAATTGATGCCGATGTACGGGGTGACTTTCTCCTTCAAAGACCCCTTCGACACCAAGGATATGCGCTCCACCGGCGGCGGCGATGCGGCCTACGACATTGATTTTCCGGCCCGTGACCACATCCTGGTCGAGCAGCTCCGCAACAAGGGAGCGATTATCTTCGCCAAGGCGGTTAACACCGAATACAACGGGCGGGCCGGCGACCCGGGCGGACGACATACGCCGGATGAGCTACTGCCTTCGGTGCTGGGCTATCAGCGCAGCACTTGGGCTGGCAATCCCTCTAATCCTTATGACACATCCCGTTCCGCCTCCCTGGGTTCAAGTTCCGGCTCGGCCTTGTCGGTCAGCGCCAACATGGTAATGGCCAGCCTGGGCGAGGAAACCCGCGCCTCGACCCGAGGGCCGGCCAACCACAACTCCGTCGCCCTCATCCTGCCCCACAAGGCGATGCTGGGTTTTGACGGCGGGGCCATCGGCGCCGACATCTACTGCGACCGCAGCGGCATCCATTGCCGCTCGATTCAGGATTGCGCCAGGGTGCTGGACGCCCTGAAAGACCCGGAAAACGGTTACTATGACCCGCGCGACCCCTTCACCACCGTGCCCCGGTCCTCGGTGCTTTCCACCCCCTACGCCGGCCACGCCCGCAGTTCCGGGGAGTCGGGTTCCCTGGCCGGGCGGCGCATCGGCATTATCCGGGAGTCAATGGCCTACCCCCGCGGTTCCCTGACTGAAGAACCTATTGTCACCGCCGCCAACCGGGAGATAAAGGAAGTGCTGCGGGACCGGCTGGGCGCGACCCTGCTGGAGTCCTATGACCGGAACTGGGACCGGAACTGGCCGGCCGACCCGGAGATTGAGCCAATGACGGTTGACTTCCGGCGGGCCATTGCCCGGCTGGTGCCGGTCTTTATGCCCGACATCCTCTACCGGCTGGGGCCGGATGGCCAACCCCTGTTCAAGGAGTTTGCCGAGACTATTGTTCCTACCGAATTCGCCCCTGGCAAGTTTTTCGGTTCCGGGGAAATGCAGCCCATCGACTATTTTGTGGAGCTGGCCGACGGGTTGATTGAGCCGCCGGTGAACCTGGACCTGGCAACCATTCAGCAGCAGGTACTGGCGATGTCCTTCCGGTTCCACATCCGGCAGTACCTGTCCCGCCGCTCCGCCGACTGGCGCGCCTTGGGCTACCACGAGAGCCTGGTGGACTGGCCCAGCCTTAACGCCCGTTCCAAGTTCTGGGGCGACGACCAGCGGGCTGCCTTCAAGAACTGGGAAGAAGTTACCGATATGCGTAACCCCCTCGGCGGACGCCAGGGGGTCGATGAGCGCATTATGCTGCGGGAATTGCTGCGGCGAGTGGATATGATGGTAATTCTGGAGAATAAGCTGGACGCCCTGGTCCGGCTGCATACCCCCTATCCGCCGGCCAAGATTGGCGGCGCCAACCAGAACGACGGAGGGAACAACATCCGGCAGGAATCGACTAACGGCCCCAACGCCGGCCTGACCGAGGTTCTGATACCGGCCGGTTACGTCCAGACCGCTTACGACCCGGTCTTCAGGCTGTCTGCTGACCGCACCCGCTACGAATCGGCCCAGTCCGACGTCGCCACCGCATTGGACGCACCCGGCCTGCCCTTCTCGCTGGTTTTCCGCACCGAGCCGGGCAAGGAGGACATTCTGCTGACCATAGCTTCGGCCTACGAAGCCGCTTCCCGGCGCCGGGTTCCTCCGCCCGATTTTGGCCCGGTGGGGGGGTGAGCTCAGCCATCCGGTTGAGGCGGCCGAGGGTGTAATTGCCGCCTTCAATAGGCGGTGCGGACAGTTGCCTTTTCAGATATAAATGCCAGGTTAATGCTGCGTGAAGCGGTTATTGACAATTGATATGGCTTGTCTTATAGTGCGTCAAATTGTCGTTTGTGGGCCTAATGCGTTGCTGACGTATTGGGGCTGTGCGTCAGTAATTGAGGAAGCCTTGGTCTGCCGACGGATAGCTCAGGACATATCCAACTACGATACTCATAGGAGGTTAGAGAGGGAAGAGTATGAATTATCACTGGTTTGCAAATCCTAAGACATGGATCTACGGGTCTCTTTGCTTGTTGTTACTCCTGATTGTGGCGTGCGGCTCATCGTCGGCCCCGGCAGCGCCTGCGGAAAGTGTTACTTCAAAGTCGGTCTCTGAAGTGGCGGGACTACCGCAGGAAAAGGCCCCGGCCCCGGTGGCTCAGCGTGAACCGGCTGCGGCGGCAAAGCCCGCGCCCAGCGGTTCCACCACGACGGATACGACCGCCAAGGCTGAACCGGCGCCAACGGCAGTGCCGGCAGTCGCTCCGGACAAGCCGATGGTGGAGGCCCGTTCGGTAACGCGGTTGCAATACGCCATCGGCGCGGTGGCCAATGAGTCTAACCGCACCTGGGCCGGCAGCCGCCAGGCTTACGTGCTGTATGACCCCATCCTGGAACAGGCCATCGGCATTGACGGCAAGACTAGCCAGTACATCCCGGAGCTGGCGACCAAGTGGGAAGCCAACGACGACCTGTCCGAGTGGACTTTCCATATTCGCGAGGGCGTCCAGTTCCACAACGGCTGGGGCGAGTTGACCTCAAAGGACTTCAAGCACACCTCCGAGATTCTCACTCGCGAGGATTCTCGTCTGGGCACCGGCCGGTTCTTCACCGGTCGCAATGAGAAGGTCGGGTCTGACCAGTTCTTCAAGATTATTGACGACCACACCTTCACCGTAGTTTTCCACGAGGACGGCAAGCCGACCACCACCTTCGACGCCGAGTTCATAATGAGCAACGCTTCCTCGGAGATGGGGCCGTGGAGTGTGGATTTCTGGGAATCCGCCGGGCCTGTCCTGGAAGACCGGGAAAAGCTGCTCGATGAGAACGGGCTGCAGGGTACCGCTTCTTACCAGTACCTGGACCTGGAACCGGCCCAGGCTTTCGTCATCGAAAAAGCTCCGGGCCGTCACTGGACCCAGGACGCAGACGATGTTCCGGCGGAAGACCCGGACTTCCAGGAAATAAGGATTTACTGGGTGCGGGAGGATGCCAGCCGCCACGCCGCCCTGCTGGCCGGTGAGGCCCACATGGCCGACCTTCCCCTGGACCTGCAGAAGGACGTGGCTGGCAAGGGCCTGAATCTGATTCGCTCCCAGTTCACCGCCAACAACTTCTTCGTCTTCTTTGGCGGTATGTACTTGGGTGACGACCCGGATGACTTGGCAGCCTTTGACAATACGGTGCCCTGGGCCAATATGGAGCATGGCATCAAGATACGCGAGGCGATGAACAAGGCCATCAACCGGGAAGAACTGCTGGACCAGCTCTACAAGGGCATCGGCGAGCTGATGTACGTCGGCTACTACCACCCCAGCCACTACGGTTGGGATGACACTTGGCCGGAGCGCTACAAGACCAAGTACAAGTACGATCCGGAAGAGGCCATGCGGTTGATGGCTGAGGCCGGCTATGGGCCGGATAACCCCATCAAGGTTACCGTGCAGTCCTACGTCTCGCCGGGTGAATCGGAGATGCCCCAGGCGATGGAAGCCATTGCCAACTACTGGCAACAGGTGGGAATTGAGGTGGAGATTGAGGACCTGGACGGCGCCACCGTGCGGCAGCGCTACCGTGGCCGTGAGATGCAGCACCGGGTCTGGCCCAACATCATTATCTACTTCCCCCTGGAGTACGGCGTAACCAACCTGCTGAGTAACCTGGGTTCCGGTAACGCCTACAAGGACAACTGGACCAACGAAATGGCTTCTAAATGGCGGGCGACCACCGACGACGACGAGCGGGACCGGATTGCTCGCGAGTTCGGTAACCACGCCTTCGAGAACTACGTAAATATGCCGCTGTTCTGGTTCCCCCACACCGTCGCGGTGGACCCGTCGGTAGTTTCCGACTGGGTCTATCCCGGCAGCACGGTGCCCCGGGGCGGCCACCTGCACAGCGTAAAGGCGGCGGCCAAGTAGATTCAGCCGGGAGGGCAGCGCCCTTACTGGTGCCAAAGGAGGCAGGTTGCTATAATAGTAACCTGCCTCTCTTTTTAGCTAGGGGTTCGTATTAACACTTGGGTTCTTAATTAACAACTGTACCGGAGTCTTGGAATGAGCGCTACGCAGGCCAACGGCAACGCCCTGGAGTTTGGCATCTTTGACTGGATTGAATGGGAAAAGCAGCCCCACAACAAGATTTATGAGGAGCGGCTCAAGCTCCTGGAATATGCCGACCGGAACGGCTTTTACTGCTACCATCTGGCCGAGCACCACATAACCCCCTTGAGTCTGGCTCCGTCACCGTCGGTTTTCCTGTCGGCGGCCTCCCAGCGCACCAAAAATATTCGCCTGGGCCCCCTGGTCTTCCTGCTGCCTTTTTACAGCCCGCTGCGCTTGCTCCACGAAGTCTGTATGCTGGACAACCTGAGCAACGGCCGTCTGGAACTGGGCGTGGGCCGCGGTATCGTCCCGATGGAGGCCGAACACTATGATGTCAACTATGAGAACGGCCGGGATATGTTCCACGAGGCTCTGGATATCCTTATCATGGGTCTGACCCAAGACACCCTGAACTATGAGGGCCAGTATTATACTTATAAGGACATCCGCCTGTGGGCCGAGCCACAGCAGAAGCCTTATCCTCCCCTGTGGTACGCCACCAACAACCGGGAGTCGGTGCCCTGGATTGCGCAGCATGGGTTCAACACCAGCAGCGTCTTCGACCGGTCGGTGGACGTTAAGCCTCACTTTGACCTCTACCGGCAGCTCTGGCAGGAGCATCAGGGGGATGCCAACCGGCTGAACGGTCATATCAAGGAGCCGAAACTGGGACTGACCCGTCACGTTTACGTGGCTCCTACCGATGCGGAGGCCATCAGCGATTGCCGGAAGGCATTCGATACCTGGTTCTACAACATCAACTTCCTGTGGGACAAGCATGATGTACCCCTGCCCGCTACCATAGATTTCGACGAATGGGTGGAGCAGGAAGTACTCCTCGCCGGTTCTCCCGAGACAGTACGCGACCAGGTAAAGCGGACGGTGGAGGAGAGCAGCATCAATTACTTTTGCTCCATCTTTGCCTGGGGCGACCTGACCCATGAACAGGTAATGCGTTCGATTGGCCTGTTCACGGAAGAGGTTATCCCCGCTTTCCGGTGACCATTTCAGCGACCCTTAGCGAGTTAGCCCACAAGGAAAGTTCTTGCTGCAATCGTACTGAAACGGGAGGCCAGGAGATTGCAGCAGTATTGTCCCGCCGTTATGACCCTTTATTTATGAATGTCAAAGGATGGGAACAAAATTGCTTAGCTATCAAGCATCGTCGCCCAGTGGCCCGTCAGCCTTCCCCGTTTCTATGTTTATCGCTATTGTCAGCGCGGCGCTGGTAATCGTTGGCGCGCTGAGTCCCTGGGCCAAGGTGCCGGGCTACCGGAGCATTTACGGCTTGGTTGGTGGCGAGTCCGATGTGTTCTTGGTTATTGGTACCGAGGCGCCTGGTATGATTCCCCTGGTGGGCGATGGCATGATTGCCCTGATACTGGCCTCTTTGGCCGGCGTCCTGATTCTCTGGCGGTTGATACATCCTCCCAATTCCAGTGGCTTCATTTTGTTCGCCATTTTCCTGCTCCTTCTGGTCAGCGCGTTGGTGGGAGTGGTCAACTGGGCCAATGCCGGGAACATCCCCAGGGCCGATTCCAGGGTCTTCTTTGAAGGGAGCGTGGAGGTTAGTTGGGGGTTGATTGTGCTGTGTCTGGGGGCCTGGCCCGGTGTCTTGGCCGCTGGCTACCAGCTTTGGAAGGATGAACTTCGTTGATGGGCAGGTTTCGGACCCTTCACCTGCGGTGGCGGTGTGGGCGCCGCCAAATATAACCACATCTTCCGCAAGCAATTTCCAAAGGGCAAAGAATCAGGGACTCCTGGATGGAGTCCCTGATTCTTTGCAGTGGTTTAGAGATTTACAGGTTGCGCTGCTTCGGGTCCAGCCGGTCGCGCAGCCAGTCCCCCATAAGGTTGAGCGAAAGCACCACTAGTGAGATGGCAACACCGGGGAAGAAAGATACCCACCAGGCGGCAGTAACCAGGTCGCGCCCGTCGGATACCATCAGGCCCCAAGCCGGCGTGGGCCGGGGGATTCCAGCGCCCAAGAAGCTCAAGCTCGCCTCCAGCAGAATCACGAAGCCCACTTGAAGGGTGGCCAGCACCACTATGGTGTTGACCACGTTGGGAAATACGTGCCGCACGATAATGCGGAAGCTGGAGGAACCGGCTACCTGGGCGCGGGATATGAAGTCCTGGTTCTTGATGGACAAGACCTCGCCCCGCACCTGCCGGGCATACCTGGACCACAGAACCACACAGATTACGAAAATTACTGTGCCGAAGCTGGGCCCCCGCGACGCTACTATCGCCAAGGCCAACAGGATAGCCGGTATGGATAAGGCAATATCCACGCCGCGCATAATCAACATATCCCATCTGCCGCCAAAGTAGCCGGCAATCAGGCCCAGAGAAACCCCCAAAACTCCGCTGATGGCGATGACCGTCAGGGATACAATCAGCACGTACTTGGCGCCGTGCAGGATGCGGCTAAGCTGGTCGCGCCCCTGCTTGTCGGTACCCAGGACGTACTTCAGGGAGCCTCCTTCCTGCCACGCCGGGGGGGTCAGCCGTTCGGCAAACTGGCCCCGCGTCGGATGGTGTGGTGCGATAACCTGGGCAAAGAAGGCCGGGATTACCAAAACCACTATCAGAATTACCAGCGGAATCAAGGGATACCGCCGTACCTCTCGCCCAAGGTTAGCTATCCCGGACGGGGAGTACCAACTGGCTTTCCTTGCTGGAGCGCTTATCTGCATTGACTTAACTCCTGTTTAATAACTGTCTCAAAATGTGGTTCGAAAAGCTCACCCTGAGCGGAGCAAGACTATCTACCGCTCACCCTGAGCTTGCCGAAGGGCGCTGCAAACAGCGACAGTGGTTTTGAGATAATTTCTTGGTATTCAGCATTGTCTCGCTGGGCTCCTAAATTACAACTCTTGAAAGGGCGGTTGGCCCGGTCAGGCCCCTAATAACGAATGCGAGGGTCCAGGTAGGCGTAAAGTATGTCCACTATCAAGTTGGAAAGAATGTAAATCCCGGCGAAGGTAATAACTACCGCCTGCACCACCGGATAGTCCCTGGAGCGGATGGCGTCCACGGCCAGCAAACCGACGCCCGGCCAGGTAAAAACGCTTTCGGTAATTACCGCGCCGGTCATCAGCTGCCCGGCCACGATGCCGAAGAAAGTCAGGGGCGCAATGGAGGCGTTACGCAGGGCGTGCTTCCAGATTACCTTCCACTCCACGATACCTTTAATGCGGGCGAGCTTTATGTACTCGGAGTCCAGCACCTCCAGCATTGCCGAGCGGACTAGGCGCATCATCGCCGCCACCTGGAACCAGCCCAGGGTTACGGCGGGCAGAATTAGATTCTTTCCTCCGCCCCGGCCGGAAGTGGGGAATAGGTCCAGATAAACGGCAAATATAAAGATGAGCACAATACCCAGCCAGAAGGGAGGCAAAGACTGACCGGCCAGCGCAATGACTTTGCCGATGTAGTCGAAGACGGTGTCCTTCTTGACCGCAGACAACACCCCGACCGGAACGGCAATTAGCAGGCTGATGCCCATAGCGATGATGCCCAGTTGAAGTGTGGCGGGGAACCGGTGGGCCACCAGGCCCATGGAGGTCTGACCGTCCCACTTGATGGAGTCGCCAAAGTCACCGCGCAAGGCGTTGCCCACGAACTTCAAATACTGTATGGGCAACGGCTGGTCCAAGCCTAGGTCTCGCTCCAGGGCTGCCTGCTGGTCATCCGTAGCGTCGAAGGGAAGAAAAACATCCACCGGGTTGCCGCTGATTCGAGCCAGCGCAAACACGATAATGCTAACGATGAATAGGACGATTAGCGCATAGAAGCACCTGATAATGATAAACCGCTGCATACTCGCTCCTCAGTTTTTGGAGCCGGTAATTTTCCGGCGATTGAATTACGCTGCGCAGGCAAGGACGATGGAGTTTTCGATCTCTTGCCTTTATGCCGCTGGGATTAGTCGATATACTTTATCAAATGCCTCGTATAGCAGCGAACAAAGAAATCTCCGCCAACTTGGCGTTGGCGAGCTTGGGCATACTCCGGCGACTGCGATAATTTCACCAAAATATATGCTATCAAGGGTTATGTGTCAACGAAACCAGCCGTCACGGGAGAGTATTTTAGTTGTCATTAGCCTTCCTGCTGTCATTCCAAGCCGGGCGAAGAATCCCAAATCCCAACCCGTCCTGGAAACAACCTGAGCGCCGGAGAATGGTCAGGCGGCCAACGGGGGATTCCAGTCGCTTCGCTCCTCAGAATGACAACCACAAGACCCCGGAACCCGATTGAAAGCCAATTGCACGGAATCTGTTGGGCGTGTTACAATTAGCAGTAGTGATATGCCTAATGACAAAATTGGCGTAGATTCGCCAAGGTGTTGATTAACAATATGTAGAAAGGTAATTCGCTGGGCGGTAATTTGGCAGCCTCCCAGCTTCCCAGTATCCGTTTTTAAAAGGAGTTTGCCATGAAATTGGTTGTTGTTGGGACGGGTCAAGGGGGATCCAATATAGCGGATGAGTTCGTTGCGCTGGGGCAGTGGGTTTGGGCGAATCGAAGGATTCGTATATTTACCGGCACGGAGAGCGACCCCATATCCTGCGGTGTTTTTGCGGTAAATCTGGGGGCTGGCGACCTTTATGGTCTGGAGAACATCCCGCAGACTGACGACCATACCATTTTGTTGGGTTCAACTGATGAGTTCCGGGGGCGGGGCGCGGGCAAAGTTAACGCCGATGGCGCGGAACAGGCCCGGCGAGATTCCCGCAAGATTGCTTCCACCATCAGAGACTACGGGGATGTTTACACTGCCGACGCCATTCTGGTCATCGCCACTACTGCCGGTGGAACCGGCTCCGGTTCAGTGGGGGTTATCGTTGACCTGCTCAAGGAAGAGTTCAAGAAACCGATCTATGCTATGCTGGTGCTGCCCTTTGAGAACCAGTATGACGAGCCGGACAGCGTCATTAACACTGCCACTTGTCTCAAAAAAGTCCTGGAAAACTCCAAGGCCGACGCAGTTTTTTTGGTGGACAACCAGAAGTTTGCCCGAAAGCAGGACTCTATGGGCCTGAACTACGCCACTATCAACCGGAAAATCGCCGACTCTTTCATGGATATCCTGTGCGTCGGCGAGGAAACCGACCGCCGCTACATCGGCGAGGTGTTGGACGCCAACGACGTTGTCCGAATACTGAAAGGCCCCACCGTGATTGGCGTTAGCCACGCCCCTATTCCTGTGGTTAGGCGGCCTAGGACTTTGTTTGGCCGCATTCGCGCCGGCGGCGACCGGTCCCAGCAGCACTTTTCGGTATCCAAGGCTCAGATTGAACGAGCGCAGAATGTGGTTACTCAGGCCTTCTCCGAGCTTTCCCTCGATTGTGAATACGTGGATGACGGCAAAACGCTGTATGATGCCCAGCACGTTTTGGGTCTGTTCAGCGGGCCGGCAAACGAGGCCACCGAAGAGATTGTGGAGATGATGGACAACACCTTCTCCGAGCTGGTGCCAGGAGCCGGCCGGCGTAAGGGGACTTACCCAGGCCGGACTTCCGATACCATCAGCGTAACTGCCATGGTAGCGAATCTTGGTGAGGGCAAGGCGATGGACCGGATCGAATGGTTCTACCGGGAGGCGGCCAACATGATGAACACTTCCCGAGACCGCCGCGAAGGTCGAGGCCGGCGTTGGGAGGACATCGCCAAGCTGTCCGACGTATTGCCCAACCTGTAACTGTTAACTGTAAATCACGCCCAGGCCTGTTTCCTGAGCCGTCATTGAACCGAATAACTGGAGGCAAATTTGAGAGTCTCAAGAGCGCCGGAGTACCGGGGAGGCACCGGCTCACCAATTCTTATTATCTTAGTTTTACTGGTCGTGCTTATTGTTGGCGGCGTGGTTATCTATCTGTTGCTGGAGAATAATCCTGCAGCCGCGCCGGTAGCGCCCAACTCACCGGCCATCACTCAACCGATTCAGCCGAATACAGTACCGGGAAGCAATCCCGCTCCCCAGGTGTCAATGCCGACCCAGCCCGAACAGCCTCCCGTCTCCCCGCAGGATACCGGCATGGAGCAGGTCGGTGACCAAGCCAGGTTTGTACCGCCGCCTGTGGACCCCCAATACGGCAATCCTCTGTACGAGGGTTATCTGGACTTCGGGCTTTTGAGCCGCCCAGTCCGAGCTTGGTACTCTCTGCGAGTGAACGCCAACACCAATATCAATACTTTGTTCCTCGCCTTCTATGACCCGGTTGAGGGTTCCCTGAGCCGTCAGGTAAAAGTAGAAAACTTTGTTCAAGCGGGGCTTATCGACAACGCCGAATTAACCGTTTATTATCCCAACGCTCCGCAGCGGGCTATCAGATTTGATCGGGAATCCGGAATTATGGTTTCCAGCCGGTTCTTCACTGCACGGCCTTATGAACCCAGCATCTTTTCCCAGCAAATACGGTTATCCCTGATTCAGCAGAGCCTAGCTTTGCAAAATCAGGAGGTCAATACCCAAGCGGAGTTGGGAATTGACCTGACCGGGCTGTCCGACAAGGAAGGCATCGTGGTGCGGCAGCACAATGCCGTGGCCGTTGAGAACGCTTTGGCCGAGATTCAGGAGATAGTTGACCAGATTGAGAGCCGGAGGCCCCGGTCTTAGGTCCGGCTTCGGTCCCCGGATAATCAGGGAAGGCGCCGAAGGATGAATTCGGCGCCTTTTCTTTTCGAGCGTAATTTTCGGAGGATCCCGGCATTACCGCGGGGCCGGGTTCCACCGACCGACCTTCAGGAGTCGCCAGGCTGGTGAGGGTTGCCCAACTCGGCCAACAGGGTCTCGTCCATCGCAAAGCTCTCCTTTTCCGTGGGGAATGAGCCGTCCCTGACCTCTTGGGAGTATTGGGAAAAGGCGTCTTTAATCACTTGGGCCAGGTTGACGTACTGCTTGGCGTGTTTGGGGACGAAGTCGGTGAACAGTCCCAGCATATCGTGAAGGACTTGCACCTGCCCGTCGCAGCCGGCCCCGGCTCCGATGCCGATGGTGGGAATGGTCAACCGCTGGGAAATGAGCTGCGACAAGGGCGCCGGCACCAGTTCCAGCACCACCGCGTAGGCCCCGGCCGCTTCCAGGGCCAGGGCGTCGGCCAGCAACTGGGATGCCTCTCTGGGGTTGCGCCCGCGCACCCGGTAGCCGCCCAGGGCGTTGACCGATTGGGGAGTTACCCCGATATGGCCCATAACCGGGATATCGCACTCAACGATGCGCTGCACAATCGGGGCCACATTCTCCCCGCCTTCCAGTTTGACCGTGTGGGCGCCGCCTTCCTGCATCAGGCGGGCGGCGTTGGTTAAAGCCTGGGCCGGGTCAATCTGGTAGGTCATAAAGGGCAGGTCGGCGACAATCAGGGCGTTCTTGCTGCCCCGGGCCACCATCTTAACGTGATGAATCATGTCATCCAGCGTCACCGGAATGGTTGATTGGTAGCCTAAAACCACCATGCCCAGGCTGTCACCCACCAGGACAATCGGAATCTCCGCAGCGTCCGCTATTATGGCCGTGGTGTAGTCGTAGGCGGTTATCATTGGGATTTTCTCCCCCCGCCGTTTCATTTCAGCGATATTCCTGACGGTTATTCTGGGCATGAGTCCAACCTCCGGTAGTTCCCATCATAATCAGTATCGTATTGAATCAGTAATTGACGGATAGCTTTTTCCTCGTCCGCGCCAATTCCTGCCTGGACGGCCAATGGCAGCGATGCAGCGGTCAGTGAAAGGTAAACGCCGGTCAATTCCGGGGCGCTCCGGGCAATCGCTTCAAAGTGGCTGTGGATAGTATCAACGTCGCCGCGAACCACCGGCCCGGTAACGCTGCCGGCAAATCCAGACCGGGCCACATTTTCCAGCGCGGCGCGGGATAGAGGGAGCAGGGCGTTCAGGGCCTGTTCTTCGCTGAAACCTGCTGCTTGCCAGAGCCGCACCGCCCCTTGTAGCAGGGCGGCCAGGTAGCCGCAACTCAACACCGCCGAGGCATGATACAGGGGCCGGTCGGCGTCGCCGATTTGGACCGGTACGCCGCCGAGACGCTGGGCCGTTGCTACGAGAAACCGGCCCAATTCTCCCGAGGCGGATATGGCGAAAGTGACACCGGCCAGCCGAGCCACCGTATCGGCGGGGTCGGCCAAGCCGGCGAAGGTCTGTAAAGGGTGAAAGGCCCCGGTGCTGGCTCCCTGCTCCGCTGCCGGCTGCAAAATACCCCGTCCGACCGCTCCGCAGCAGTGGACAACCGCTTGGCAGGGACGCCACCTTACCGCCGCCGCCACCGAGCCAATCACCGAATCGGGGGTGGTTATAAACACCAGATCCGTGCCGTCAGCCAAATCCTGCGGGGACTCCAGCGCACGGCAACCCGGAATCCTCTCGGCTAAACCTTGGGCCGATTCAGGGCGACGGCTGGCGGCGGCGGCGACGTTATAGCCCTGCTCGGCCAAAGCCAAGGACAGGCCGTTACCCAGGACGCCGGCTCCGATGAACCCGATACGGGTTGTATTGCTGTCCATCTCACAACTCATTGATGGCGGGGATGCCTCCCAACCCGGTGGCGGTGGTCACGGCGCGCAAAATAGCTTGCGCAGTAACCTCTACTACCGCTGCTCCCAGGGCGGTGATGTCTTCCGGTCCGGTACGCTGTCCGGTGGCCAAGGCAAACATTGTATCGCCGTCCCGGAGAGTGTGGCAGGGCCGTATCGCCAGGGCCAGCCCATCGTGGCTGATACGAGCCAGCCAGTTGGCTTCCTCGCGGGTTAGGGTGGCGTCCGTCGCTACCACTCCGATGGTGGTGTTGCTCAAGGGAGGGGCTGCCGGCTCCGGGGTCTTGGGTTCTCCCCGGGTCAACAACTCCACCGCGTTGATGAATCCCGGTTCCGATTCCCGCCGGGCGCCGGCGATTAACCGGCCGGTGCGGTAGTCAACCACGTCTCCGACGGCATTCACGGCGGTCAGGGCGGATACCGTGGCTCCGCCGGGCAGGGTCAATGCCGCGCAGCCGATACCGGCCTTGACCGACCGTTCTATGCCGAGGATTTTTCCTACCGTAGCGCCGGTTCCGGCTCCTATGCTGCCTTCGCTGACCGGGTCAGGCCTGGCAGCTACGGCGGCGGCATAGCCATCAGCAGCGCCGGGTCGTACTTTGTCGGTTATCAAGCCCAGGTCGAACAGGATGGCCGACGCCACTATCGGCACAATCGCCGGGCCTACCCTGACGCCAATGCCTTGCTCTTCCAGATACCGCATTGCCCCGGAGGCGGCGTCCAGCCCAAAGGCGCTGCCCCCACTAAGGACAATGCCGTGAACCCGGTCAACGCGGTGCATGGGCCGGAGCAGGTCAGTCTCCCGGGTGCCGGGGGAGCCGCCGCGCACGTCAACGCCTCCGACGGCCCCTTGACGGCAGAGGACGGCGGTGCAGCCGGTGGCATTATCTTGGTCGGTGTAGTGGCCTACTTCCAGTCCGGCCACTGCGGTAAGGGTGGCGTTCAAGCAGCTTTATCCTCCAGGTGAAAGGCAGGCGTCCCTGCTGTGTCGTGGTACCAGGCAAAAATAAGGCCACGCCAAACTGTGGCGCAGCCGTTGAAGCCTTCGCGAAAAGGGAACCTTTCGATTTTGGCCGTCTCGGTCAGCATCGGATCCCAGCGGCCCGCCACAAATGGAAACTGTCGTCGCTAACCCCCCTTGTGGGTGGATTGCAAGGGGAGTTTAAGTTAGGTCAAGGGGAGTGTCAAGTTGGGCCGGCTATTGCAGTTGTCCTCCGCGCCGTCGCTGGGTATTTTAGTTGTCATTCTGAGCGGAGCGAAGAATCCTAACTCTTGCCGCTAGAACCGCCGCTGGCGCTGAGTGTATGGTCGGGGAATGAGGATTTTGGATTCTTCGTCGCTCCGCTCCTCAGAATGACAACTAAAGGACCCTGCACTCTGTTGCTGAGATACAATAGGGATAGTCACAGCATATTTGGAGTCGATTCGACGGATTCATCGGCCTGAATCAGCTCCTCGGCGTAGCGAATTATCTTGTCGCGTCGCTGCGGTTCAGCCTCCCGGCTTTCCAGGTAAAGCCGCAGCGCCTGCATTGGCTGCAAATCGTCTGCCGAATCGCGATCTAACCGAGTGCGACGCGGGCCGTCTAGCTCCAGACTAACGGCGGCGATGTAGTGGGCTGGCTGCAAGGCTTCCCGGATTTCGCCCTCCCGGAGCGGGGTGGACACTGCCGCCGGCGCCCGAACCCGAACCCGCACCACGGCGTCGGCAATATCGCGGCGGGAAATGGCCCGCAGGACGGCAGCGGTGGGGTCCGGCTCACCCGGCGGGACTTGAACATCAATGGTTACAAAGGGGCGGGCTTGCACCGGCTGGAAACGAAAGTCCACCAGCCGCTGTCCCTGAGGAGCTTCGGTGTCCAGGTCAATTACGCAAAATCCCTTATCGTCCCCCTCCTCGGAAAAATCCACTCGCTGCAAGCTGCCGGAGTAAACCACCATTGGCGGTTCCCGGCGTAGAACCTGGTGCTTGTGGATGTGGCCCAAGGCAACGTATTCCAGTTCCGGGCGGTGAACGGCGCTGACCAGCAGTACATGGTCGTTGCCTAGCATCATGGAGCGTTCGGTACCCACGGTCGAGCCGTTGATGGTAACGTGGCCGGAAAGGATGGCCGGAATGTCAGGGTCTAAGGCATCCACCCGGGCCTGAATGCCAATGGTCATAACCTCTTCTATTCTTTGGCGGACCTCTTCGATGGTCAGCCCTCGAGATTCCTCGCGGGTCAATATCCCGCCCCGCCTGGGCCAGGGAACGGCTACAACCTGAAGAGGGCCGGCCGGCGTGCTTATGTTGTAAGTCTGTAAATTGTCGCCGATGTGAACATTCGGCACCTGAAGCGTGGGGAAAATCTCCACGGCGTTGGCGCGGCTGCTGGCGTTAGGCAGGTCGTGATTGCCCACCAGCAGAAACACCGGGACTCCCGCCGAGGACAGCGTGTGCAGCCGCCTGGCAAACTCCCGCTGGTGGGTCTGGGAAGGGTCGCGGCCCTTGTAGGCGTCGCCGGCCAGCAGCACCAGGTCCACCTGCTCGTTCAGGGCAAACTCCACGACTTCATCCAGCGAACCCAGAAAGTCCCCCAAGCGGGTGGAAAGTCCGGTTGCCGGGTCAATCCGGCCATAGTTTTCCACGCCGATATGCAGGTCGGAGAAATGGAGGATACGCATGACTTACCTCATACTGCTTGGGCCGGTTACTCCAACCGGAGACTTGACGGCAAGTATAGCAGAAGAACGGGAGAGCTTTCCGGCGGAATGCTCCGGTGAGATTTATCCTAATCCCCGACAACTATCTGATTCATTGATTGAAGTTATAGTTGACATTGACAATATGCGGTCAAGGTCAATAGAATCACTGTGTCCAAATAACTATTGTCAGGACAATCATTTAAGCTATTCAGGCGGCTAGATGACCACAGTAAAACAACTGTATTCTCTTCAGGAGCTAGACCTCGACTTGGATGGTGTTAATCACCGGATAGCCGAGGCAGAGAAGGAATTGGAAACCCGCTTGTCATTGGGCCAGCTTGAGGAATCTCTGGAGCAGGCCAGGGTCCGGCTGCAGGAAATCCAGAGTGCGCATCGGAACCTGCAATTGGATACGGAACGCCAGCGGGAACGCTCGGCCCTTTTAGACACGCAGCTGTACGGCGGCGACCTTGCCAATCCGAGGGATTTGGAAGCGTTGCAGTTGGAAGCCAGCAATGTCCAGCATCAAGTGGAGCAGCAGGATGTTAAGCTCCTGGAGCTTTCCCTGCAATCGGAGGATACCCGAGCCACGATAGCGAGGCTGGAGCAGGAACTGACGGATAGGCAGTCGGTCTGGGAAGCGCGTCAAGCTGAGCTATGGGAACAGTTAGAGGAATTGACCGACCGGCAGGAAGCCTTGATGAAAGACCGGGCCGCGCTGGCTGCCGGGGTTGACGCTATTGAACTGACCCGCTATGAGGGCCTGCGTAGGAACAAGGGCGGGCAGGCGGTAGCCCGGGTGGTGCGGGGCCTGTGCCAGGCCTGTCGAATGTCTCTGCCGACCCAACACCTGCAACGGGTAAGGGCCGGTCGCCAAACCGTTCTTTGCAACAGTTGCGGTCGGATGTTACTGCCCGGCTAGGAAGCCGGCGCTCTCCTTTGACTTTTGGCCGGTTCTTTACATCACCTGGCGCCCACTACCGGAGCGCTTTCCTCTCAACCCGGACATCAACCCGCGATTGCCCGGTTCTGCCAATGCCTGCCGATTTGTGATTCTACCGGCTGACCAGGGGCCGGTTAAAGAGGCGTCGGCAGGACGCGTTTTGGCACGCCCCGCCGTTCCTACCGGGGATAGTTGTTCCCGGGCCAAGGTCGGCCCGTTGACGGGTTTGCCAGGGCCGCAGCGTCCGACCTACCGGGTACTTGCCGGTGAGGTGCGTCTTGGGGTTGGGGAGGCAATCCCCCGACCTTATCCCGTCCGTCGAACCGCTTTTCGCCGGCTGCTTGGCCGGGTAGTGGTTTCAAGATTTCCGGCCTTGGGCCGGGAGGCTCTTGAGGGCCTGGAACCTGGGAAAGGGGTTGCCACTTCGAAGTGGGCCTAACCTTGCCTTGGGGTAGGGTATGCCGGTAATCCTGCTTCCAGGGTTGATATGCGACGGCCATCTGCATATTTTCAGACTAGAGACGGGTCAAGCAGTATGTCAATAGGGTGTGGGACATAAATCAGGGCTATTGCATTTGGATTGGAGGCTATCCGTCGTTCCTGCGGAGGCAGGAACCTAAAACGTTGAGGACAGAGGTTCCTGCTTTCGCAGGAACGACGGGAAAAGGGCCTATATCGTCACGTGCGATTGCGCTGGGACATAGATTTTAATTTGGGGCGGGTTGGCGGGATGAAGGGTTAAGACGGCATTGACCTGGGAGAGTTTCAGGGTCTTTTGATAGCCACCGTCGAGTAACAGTTCAGAGTTGAGGGGATTCGCCAGGGTAAGAAATCCCGTCGTTCCTGCGCAAGCAGGAACCTTGCTAACCGCAATTCGAGGTTCCTGCCGGCGCAGGAACGACGGAAAAAGAGAAGCTGCCATCACGTGCGATTGCCCTATGGGTAGCCTCTCCTTCCTTGACCCTCCCAGGGGGGTATGCTAGAGTGCGGTTGGAGAGGCCAGGTAAAACCGGGTGACCGCCGCAGTGAGGGTTACCTTGCTGGGGAGGAAAGTCCGGGCTCCACCGGACAGGGTGCTGGGTAACGCCCAGGCTCCTGTGACAGCTTTACCGCTGTTCCAGGGGACGGATAGTGGCACAGAAACATACCGCCTCCGGGCTATTTCGCGGAGTTGTGGTTCCTCGGAATTGCGACTTCAGGGAAAGCCGGCGGCAAGGTTGAAATCGGACGGTAAGAGCGTCCGGTCGCTTGTGGTGACACAGCGACGGCTAAACCCCACCTGGAGCAAGGCCGAATAGAGGGACTAGGGGCGTCCGGCTCGTCCCCGGGTTGGCTGCTTGACCCCGATGGCAACGTCGTCCGGCGTAGCGCTTGCTATTTCGGACTGCGGGAATTGTCCGCGGACATTCCTGTGAGGGGCTAGATAGATGGTCACCGCCCGCCGCGCCTCAGTAATTTTTACGCGAGGCCAGTCGGTGGGATACAGAACCCGGCTTACAGGTTTTCCCGGTTCTCTCCACTTCCTTAACACCCAGGGCTTCCGCTTGCGCCGGCTTGGAAGGTGGAGATTGGGGTAGTATAAATCATTACCCAGGCAAGCTATTCGTCGTTTGGCGATAATCAGGAGAGGGCATGGTTCGAACCAACAAAACCAAAGCGAAAATTGCCGAGGGACAGGTAGCCATCGGCGCCAGTATCAACTTTTACGCGCCGGGGCTGGTGGAATTGTACGGCGTAATGGGATTCGATTGGGTCTGGATTGACTGCGAGCACGGCTCCTCCAACGATTCCGAGACGGAAAACATGGTGCGGGCCGCCGAGCTTTACGACCTGTCGCCCATTGTGCGGATTCCCAATGCCTATCCCTCTACTATTTTGCGTTTTCTCGACCGGGGCGCCCAGGGTCTTATCGTGCCGCATATATCCACCCGGGAGGAGGCCGAGGGGGTGGCCCGCGCGTCCCACCACTACCCGGAAGGCGACCGCAGCAGCGCCACCGGAGGCCGCACCAACCGGTTTGGCGCCGGACTTTCTACGCCGGAATACTACGCCGCCGCCAACCGGGAAGTTCTGGTTATCGTGATGATTGAAACGCCGGAAGCGGTGGAAAACGTCCCGGAGATTGCCGCCGTTCCCGGTGTTGACGCTCTCCTGGTAGGCAGCAGCGACCTTACCCAGACAATGGGCATGGCCAGCCCCGCCGAGTTGGACGCGGCCATTGACCGGGTGATTGAGGGGACCAAGGCGGCGGGCAAGGCTGTGGGGGTAGCCAGTGCGGGAATGACCCTGGGCAATGTTGAGCGGTTCCGGCACTTTGCCGGCCGCGGGGTCCAGCTTCTTTCGGTAGGCGCCCAGGATATGATTCGCAGCGGCGGCGACGGGTTTCTGAAGGCTATGCGGAGCTAACGGATGGGGTTCGTGTTGGGGTGGTTGCCGGGTTATTGTATTGGGATAGCGGGCTATCGCTATCCGTCGTTCCTGCGGAGGCAGGAACCTCTGTCCGCAAGGTTTTAGGTCCCTGCCTGCGCAGGAACGACGCGAAAGGGACGACTGCCGTCAGGTGGGATAGCTCCGGGGGCGGTTGATGAATCCAGCCCCAAACGCTATTATGGTGACGTAAGGTCGCTGGTGTGATTTTCCTTTCACCCAGCGAATTTCATAGCTGAAGAGAGGGCTGTCCTGGCCGCTGCCTGGCCGCCCGCCGTCCCGGTCAAAAACTTTGGAGGCAATCACCTGCCGGATGTACCTGGACTTGCACAGCCATTCCGTTTCCTCCGACGACTCCCGCGCCACTGTGGAGCAGTACGTCAAGTTTATTCAAGTGTGGCGCAAGCGAGGGTACACGGTGGACGGAATTGTCCTCACCGAGCATCGCAAGTTCGACTTTGACAAGGACTATTCCCAGTTGGCAGCGGAGTATGATGTCCTGATCCTCAAAGGGTCGGAATTGGACACCCGGTACGGCCACTTCCTGGTCTATGGCGTCACCCAGGCCCTGACCAAAGAGGTTAATCTGGCCGACGTGCGGCTGGACGCTCGGCAACTGATGCAGGCAGCCCGCCAGCACGACGCAATCGCCATCCCGGCCCACCCGGGCCGCTTCGGCATTGGCTTGGTTGACTATATGGAGCAGGGCGAGTCCTTTGCCGACGTGCATATCGTAGAACGGCTTAACGGAGGCAGCCGGGCCGGCGAGAACGAGCGGGCCGACCGCCTTTGTCAAGAGCAGAACTACTTGGGCACTGGGGGCAGCGATGCTCACCTCGCCAGCCATATCGGAGCTTGTCTGACTTCCTTCCCAGCTAATATACGTAATGAACAGGAACTGGTTGATGCCCTGCTCAGCGGGGATTTTACCCCGGTCTGGCTGGAGGATACCAAGCAAGGCTGAGGCAGGCTTCAATAGCGTACAGTGGGCGACAGTGGACAGTGGGCAAGGCAATGCCGCATTGGGCGTTCTTCAGCCGTTTCTTCAGGAGCTACTATGACGATGGAACTGGAATACAACCGGGACTTGTATGGCGTAGAGCATGAGGCCGGGCCTTTTGAGATTACCGGCGACCTAATCCAGACCTTCAATCGCAGCATCGGCGAGACCAACCCGGTTTTCACCGACCAAGCGGCGGCGCAGTCGGCCGGCTATCCCGGCGTCCTTGCCCCCCCTACTTTCTGTACGCTGCTGGTGCGCAACGTCGAACTGCCGGACATAGACTTGAAGTTTGGCCGCACCCGTTTCCACGCCGGACAGCGGATACAAAGCCGCGCCCCGGTGGTAGCTGGTGACCAGCTGACTGCTTCGTCCCACCTGAAAGAGGTCTATCCCAAGACGGGCCGCAGCGGTACGATGGTATTCCAGGTTTGGGAAACCACTTTTCGCAACCAGCATGGAACGGTAGTGGCCGACGTGCAGGAATCCTACGCTGCTCGGGAGTGACATAACATAATGACCCCAGGGAACTGTCCCTATTTTGAGGACATTGAGTTAGGCGGCGAGATAGGCCCCCGGGAACTGGTCGCCACCGATGACAACGTAGTCAATTTCTGCCGGCTTTGGGGCAACCCGATGCCCAACCGCTTCACCGACCAGGCTATTGCCGAGGCTTCCGGACTCCCCGGCCCCATCGTCCCCGGCGTGATGAGTATGGCGATTATGAGCCAGGCCCTAACCGACTGGGCCGGCCCGGAATCGCTCAAAGACCTGGACCTGGTTTTCCGTCAGCCGGTGCCCCACAACAAGCCCCTGCTGATTTCGGCTACGGTTACCGACACTCGCCAGGAGAACGGGGAAAACCTGATTGAGTGCGATGTGCTGATGACCGGAACTGCCGGAGAACGCTACGTGGGTGGCACGGCTCTGATTTCCCTGCCCAGCAAGGCTGAATAAAGGCCAGCAAGGCTTAATGAAGGAATAGTGGACAATGTACGACCTTAACGGCAAAGTGGCTATCGTTACCGGCGCCGGCGGGCGGCACGGCATTGGCCGGGCTATCGCAACCCGACTGGCCCGGGAAGGGGCCGACGTGGTGGTAACCGACATTCCGCAGTCGCTGGAGGCTATCCGCGACGAGGACCGGCTGGAAGGTTGGGAGGGGCTGCCCAGCGTGGTCCGGGAAATCGAAGCCGAGGGGCGGCAGTCCCTGGGCCTCTTTTCCGACGTTTCCGACAGCGGCCAGGTTGACCAGATGGTGGGCCAGGTATTGGAACGGTTCGGCCACATTGACATCCTGGTCAACAATGCCGGTTCCCGTCCCGGCCGGGACCGGGTGCCGGTGGTGGAACTGGAAGAGGACGCTTTTGACGAGGTAATGCGGGTAAACGTCCGGGGTACTTACCTGTGTTCGCGCGCGGTGGCCCGGCACATGGTAGCCCGAGATCAGGCGGGGAACGGGGGTGGCAAAATCATCATTATCTCCTCGGGCGCCGGAAAGCGGGGAATTGCCCGCTACGCCGTCTATTGCGCCTCCAAGTTTGCCCTGGTCGGGTTTACCCAAGCCCTGGCCCAGGAAATGGCGCCGCACCGGGTCAACGTCAATGCTATCTGCCCCGGTCTGGTGGATACCGAGCGGGTGGACTTTATTGCCGCTGCCCTGGCTCCTGAGGGGCAGTCGGCGGAGGAACACCGGGCGCTGATGGTGCGGGAGCGGTCAACCCGGGTTCCCCTGGGGCGAATTGCCCAGGGCGATGACATCGCCAAGATGGCGGCCTTCCTTTCCTCCGCCGAGTCGGATTATATGACCGGCCTGTCCGTTAGTGTTTCCGGCGGCTCGGAGATGAACTAAGGATACTCTGGATAAGTCATTGAACACTAGCGCCTTCACCCGGCGTTCCTGCGAAAGCAGGAACCTCGGTACGTAATGTTTTAGGTTCCTGCCTGCGCAGGAACGACGGATAAGTGTAAACATCACGAGTCACAGACTTATTCAGAGGTTTCTTAGGGGTTTTATGGCACTGGAACGCGCTGAGGTTGAACATATCGCCGCCCTGGCCCGCATCGGCTTGACCGAGGATGAGATTGAAACCTACCGGGAGCAGCTTTCCAACATTCTGGAGCAGTTTGAGCTGCTAAGGAAACTCGATACCCAGTCGGTGATTCCTACCGGCCACGCCGTGGAACTGGACACGGTAACGCGCGACGATATTCCCCAAGAGCCGCTCAGCACCGAGGAAACGCTGCGCAACGCCCCCCGGCAGGAAGGAGAATTTTTCCGGGTTAAAGCGGTTTTGGAGGAATGAACTCTTTGTCGGAACTCTGGCAATTAACGATTCACGAAGCCCGGTCCGGGTTGAATGGCCGGGCTTTTAGTTCGGTGGAGCTTACCCGGTCTTGCCTTGACCGCATCCGGCAGGTGGAAGACCGGGTTAAGTCCTTCGTTACCGTCACCGAGGAACTTGCTCTGCAACAGGCCGAAGCTGCCGACCGCATCCTGGCCGCCGGGAACGGGGCGCCGTTAACGGGCGTTCCGGTGCAAATTAAGGACCTGATTTGCACCAAAGACATTCCGACAACCTGTTCTTCCCGTATGCTGGAAAACTATGTGCCGGTCTATGATGCCACGGTGACGGAAAAGCTGTTTGGACAGGGTGCGGTGCTGCTGGGCAAGGGCAACATGGACGAGTTCGCTATGGGGTCATCCTGCGAAAACTCGGCCTTCTTTCCCACGCATAACCCCTGGGACTTGAGTCGGGTGCCCGGCGGCAGCAGCGGCGGCGCGGCGGCCTCCGTTGCGTCCGGAGAGACGATTTTTGCCCTGGGGTCGGACACCGGCGGCAGCATCCGACAGCCGGCGTCCCTGTGCGGCGTGGTGGGTCTCAAGCCCACCTATGGGCGGGTGAGTCGCTACGGCCTTATCGCCTTTGCATCATCCCTGGACCAGATCGGGCCGGTGGGCAAGGACGTGACCGACTGCGCCCTGGCCCTGAACGCCATCGCCGGTTACGACTCCAGAGATTCCACTTCCCTGAACCTGGATACCTGCGATTTCACTGCCGGGTTGACCGGAAACCTGGCCGGCGTCCGGTTGGGCATACCCGACGAGTACTTTGTGGACGGGATGCAAGAGGGAGTACGGGAAGCGGCGCTGAACGGTGTGAAGACCCTGGAGAGCCTGGGCGCCTCGGTGGAGCCGGTTTCTCTGCCCACCACGGAACACGCACTGGCCTGTTACTACATCATCGCCCCGTCGGAGTGCTCGGCCAACCTGGCGCGTTACGACGGCGTGAAGTTCGGCTATTCCTACCAGGACACCCCGGATATGTGGCAGGCAATGGAGAGCACTCGTCAGCATGGGTTTGGGCCGGAGGTAAAGCGGCGGATAATGCTGGGGACCTACTCGCTGTCCTCGGGTTATTACGATGCCTATTACCTGAAAGCGCAACAGGTTCGGACGCTAATCCGCCAGGACTTTGCCCGCGTCTTTGAGCGGGTGGATGCCCTGGTGACGCCCACGTCTCCGGTGGTGGCCTTCCCCTTGGGCGAAAAGACCGCCGACCCGGTGCAGATGTACCTGATCGACGTCTGTACCCTGCCGATAAACATCGCCGGGCTGCCAGCTATCTCGGTGCCTTGCGGCTTCTCCGAGGGTTTGCCGGTGGGAATGCAGCTAATTGGTCCCCACCTGTCGGAGGAGCGCCTGCTAAACATAGCCTACGCCTACGAGCAAGCGACGGAGTGGCATCGGGCTAGGCCGGGGATTTAGGGATCGGCAGTCAGCATTTGCTTGACCTCCTTCCCTGTGCGAGCGGTCAGGAAGCCCTGGCCGCAGTGCAAGCACACGTCGCCCGGTAAACTCTGGACAATTCTCGACATACCCTGCTGCCGAACTTCCAGGATCACCGTGCCCGGTGTCACCGCGTTGCCGCAATAATAGCATCTGTCAACCGGCTCGGAACTGACTTCGCCCGTTTCGACTAGTTCGCCTAGGGTCTCCTGCATCTCAACCATGTGGCGCACGGCGGCCGGTAGGGGAGCTATTTCGTTGTCGAGAGAATTACCGACTTTCCGCTCTTCTACTTTCATGTCAAAGTAAACCTGAAAGTCTATCCAGTACTTCGGCGATGTGCAAAAGTAGCGAGCCAAGCGCATCGACAAGTTTGGTGAAATCGCCCGCTTTCCACGTACAATTTCGCTAACGTGCCGCGGATGCACCCCAATTCCTTTAGCCAGCTTGTCTTGCGTGACCCCATACGGTTTCATGAATTCCTTGAGAAGAATCTCCCCCGGATGGACCGGCAGCAACCTCTCACATTCTTGTGGTTCCATGTTTGCCTCCTAGTGATAGTCAGTTATCTCCACGTCCTCGGCAATACCATTGCTCCAAGTGAAGCAAATCCGCCAACGATTGTTTATGCGAATACTATATTGGCCCACTCGGTCACCTGACAATCTTTCCAATCTGTTTCCTGGCGGGAAGGCCAATCGATCCAATTCCACTGCCGCATCAATCATTACCAGTTTTTCATAAGCGCTGCGTTGAATGTTGGGTGGAAGTCTTCTCGACCGTTGGCCCCTGAAGACCAGTTCTGTCTCGCGGTCCCGGAAATTCCGTATCATTAGGTTATACTGGCGCGGTACGTCCATGCCAACAATCCCAGGGCTATCGCATTTGGGCTAACTCTTGCTGGCTCGAATCATCGGGGCCCTTTGACCTGTCATGCTGAGCTTGCCGAAGCATCTCAAATCCTTGCCAGGAGAACACTTTCAGCGGGCCGAGGCCCTAGATTCCTCCGCTTCGGCCTAAATGACCGTGTGCGCGGTAGCTGAGAAACAACGGGGTACTATTTGCAGAAAGGATCATGCCTCTTAATGCGATCGGCCCGCTATCAGTCCCTCTCGCACTTTTCCTTTCTAACCTTCCGGTGCTAGAATCGGGGTAGTTGGGCCAGCAGGAGGGTTATGATGCAGCGCAGCAAAGTGAAGGACATTCTGAATCGGGAAACGGCCGGCGGCGAGGTTCTGGTCCAAGGCTGGGTCAAGACCCGCCGTTCCTCCGGCGCGGTTTCCTTCATCCAAATCAGCGACGGCTCTACCCTGAAGGACCTCCAGATTGTCGTGGAAGAGTCATCGCCGCATTACCCACTGGTGGCATCCCTCAATACCGGGTGCAGTCTCAGCGTCACCGGGGAACTGGTGGAGTCCCAGGGCCGGGGCCAGAAGTACGAGGTCAATGCGCGGGAAGTGGAACTGCTGGGTCTGTCTGACCCGGAGGAATACCCCCTTCAGAAGAAGCGTCATACCCTGGAATTCTTGCGGGAGATTGCCCATCTGCGGCCCCGCACCAACACCTTTGGAGCAATGGCCCGGGTCCGCAACGCAATGGCCTACGCCATTCACAGTTTCTTCCAGGAACGGGGCTTTCAGTATATCCAGACCCCGATGATAACCGCCAGCGACGCCGAGGGCGCCGGGTCAATGTTCCGGGTCACCACCCTCGACTTGCAGGACCCGCCCCGGCGGGACGGTGCGGTGGACGCCGCCGAGGACTTCTTTGGCCGTCCCACTTATTTGACGGTCAGCGGC
Organism: Dehalococcoidia bacterium; assembly: GCA_965197655.1. GTDB lineage: Bacteria > Chloroflexota > Dehalococcoidia > Lucifugimonadales > UBA3495 > CATQHB01. The sequence goes on from OZ240220.1 coordinate 874,426, forward strand.
CAGTTGGAGGCGGAAATCTTTGCCCTGGCCCTCTCCGATGTATATACCTTTGGGCCCACCTTCCGTGCCGAGAACTCCAACACCTCCCGCCACCTGGCCGAGTTCTGGATGGTAGAGCCGGAGGTGGCCTTCTGCGACCTGGACGGGCTGGCGGAACTGGCCGAGGACTTTCTGAAGTACGTTTTCAGCTATGCCCTGGACCACTGCCCGGAGGATATGGGTTTCTTCAACCAATGGTACGACAAATCGGCCATCGCCACCCTGGAAGGCATCATCAACTCCAATTTCGAGCGGCTAACTTACACCGAGGCCGTTAAATTGCTGGAAAGCTCCGGCGAGAACTTTGAGTTTCCGATGGCCTGGGGGCTGGACCTACAGTCGGAGCACGAACGCTACATCACCGAAAAGCGGGTGGGCAAGCCGGTCGTGGTCACCGACTACCCCAAGGACATCAAGGCCTTCTATATGCGGATGAACGATGACGGGGAGACGGTGCGGGCAATGGACGTGCTGGTGCCGCGCATCGGTGAGATTATCGGCGGCAGCCAGCGGGAGGAGCGACAGGACGTTCTGCTGGAGCGGATGAAGCAGGCGGGGCTGGACGCGGAAAACTACTGGTGGTACCTGGACTTGCGCCGCTACGGAACGGTGCCTCACGCCGGCTTCGGCCTGGGTTTTGAGCGAACGGTGCAGTTCGCCACCGGAATGCAGAACATCCGGGACGTTATTCCCTTCCCGAGGACGCCGAAGAACGTGGAGTTTTAGGGATTCAGACCGGGTATAGGTATCAATAAGACAGCCCATGAGAGACCCAGCTGGTGGGTCGCCCATGGGCTTTCTGGCGCCTCGAATTCGTTATCCGTTAGCTACTTCTTGGGGGGATTGTTGCCCCTGCGACCGCCGGACTTGTTGCCGGTCGTGCTTGGGGCGTTAGAGGGCTTGCCTCCTCCGCTTTTTCCGCCATTGCCTCTTCCACCCTTTGAGACTGGTACTGTCATGGACATTCCAAAAGCCCCCTTTTCCAAATATCTCGCTTATATTACAGTGACCTTATAATCATACTTTATGAAACGTTGCTTTGCAATATAAGGACTTTATCGGTAGTGACTCAGGTTGATTGAAAGGCACCTTCAGAATTAGGGCAATCTGAGTCAATACCACTTTATCGGTCAAGGCCTGTGCAAAGTCCACGCCGATGACAAAATCCGCTCATGGTGAGCTTGTCTAACCACGCTTCTCTATTCGGGGGTATCCTTCGACAGGCTCAGGATGAGCGGAGATGTCAAATCGGGCGACTTTGCACAGGCTCTGCCCCGATGACACCGGCGCCTTCCCAAACCGCGTAACGCTCCCCTACCATAATATTTTACCTGCCCCGGACCCCCGGTCCCTGGCTGGAAGCCCCTGGAACCCCCCGGACTCCCGGCCCCTGTCGGAAACAGGAAAATGGGCGGAATCGAGTGGAAATGGCGGGGAAAACTTAATTTTCTCTCCACCCGTTGCTATTCCTTGCCGGCCCCTTTCCGGTGGGGAGAGGGCTGGGGTAAGGGGGTTGCTCCAGTGAAGAATGGCTGGACAAAGCACAGGGGATTAAGACGCGATAGCCCGGTCCGCCGCCGCCACCACCATTGACTACCTACCTACCCCTTACTATAATGGGGCAACCTTAGAGTTAATTCTGCCCCCGGGAAGGAGACCTAATGACGACTTATGAAGCAGTATTGCATCCTCCGACTATTGTAGCCGAGTTGAAGAAGAACAACATTTCTCATGTGGTTTGGCTGCCGGACAGCGAAACCAATTTTATGTACCAGTTGCTGATGGGTGAGGAGTCCCTGGACCTGGTGCCCGTTTGCCGTGAGGGGGAGACTATGGCGATTGCTGCCGGCCTCTGGGTAGGGGGCAAGCGGCCCATCGTCCTGATTCAGAACACCGGCATTTTTGAGTCCGGCGATTCCATCCGCGGGCTGGGCCTGGACATCAACCAGCCTTTGGTAATGTTGATTGGCTACCGGGGTTGGAGCCGCCACGGCATCACCAGCGACTCCGCGGCTCGCTTTATTGAGCATATCCTCCATGCCTGGGGCATCAACTACTACCTGATTGAAACCGACGACGACGCCGGACGCATCAGCACGGCGATAGAAGAAGCGGACCGCACTCGCAAGCCGGTGGCCGTTCTGGTCGGCACCGAATTCGGCGCCTAGCCTACTATTAAGATGCGGCAAGGAGAAATAGACGGATGATTAACAATACCGATGCCGTAAGGCTGATTGACAGCAAACGGGACGGCTCCATTATCGTACCCACGATGAATGCCAATAACGTGGGCTTCGGCCTGCCCAGCGTCACCACAGAACAGAGCCTGGACCTGCCCCTGTCCGGGGCGATGGGCAAGGCGGCTAACCTGGGTTTGGGCCTGGCCTTGGCCCAGCCGGACCGCAAGGTATTCGTGCTGGACGGCGACGGCAGCCTGCTGATGAACCTCGGGTCGATGGTAACGTCGGCCAATAAAGGAGTCACCAATTTTTACCACTTCCTGTTTAACAACGGGGTGTATGCAGTGACCGGCGGGCAGCCGATACCCGGCTCCGAGATCGCCGACTGGGAAGGGTTGGCCAAGGCGGCCGGTTATGCGGCGGTCTTTTCCTACGACAACCTGGAGGACTTTACCAACGGCATTGATGAAGCCTTGAGCGCCGAGGGGCCGGTCTTCGTCCATCTGGCGGTTGAGCCGCAGATTGAGAACACGCCGGTACAGTTCCGCACCCGCTCGCCGCGCAGCGTACTGATGGCCTTCAACGAAGTCCCGGAAGCTCTGGGTGTCAGTCCGAGCTAGTTTCAATTCCCGGTGGATGTCTGCGGCTAAGGTTTCTGTTTACAAAGAGACGCAGAGACGCGGAGCTTCGCAGAGATAATTCTGCGTTCCTCCCTTTCTCTGCGTCTCTGCGTGAGAATCGGAGGACGGATTGTTGAAGGACCTGGGCAGGAGTTTATTGGGCCGGCTGCTGAGCCTGGGGGTGTTTGCCCTCGGTTTCTGGCTGCTCTACCAGGGGCTGTTGCGGGAAGACAGTCCGGTCCTTTTGGGGTTGGGCGTGGGGTTGGGCAGTGTCTTGATTGTGGGCGGGCTGTACCTGATGGCCACTACTCGCCGCATCGGCGCCAGGCAGGCGGCGGCGAAGATCGAAAATGACGGGGAGGGCGAACCCGGTGATTCCAGCAACGGAAGCGGCAAGAGCAATTAACTACCACCGGCAGGATGCCCTGGTGGTATCTACCTCGGCAGCCTTGCGGGACTGGGCGCAGGTATCCCAACGCCGGGAGTTGGATGTTGACCTGACCGACTGCATGGACCGCGCTCCGGCGGTGGGCTTGGGCCTTTCACTGGCGCAGCCGGACCGGAAGGTGCTGGTGCTGGACTGTGACGCCACGCTGCGCACCGACTTGGGCGCTTTGGCAACAATCGGGGAATCCATGCCGGAGAACTTGGTCCATTTCGTCTTTGACGACGTGGCTTATTCCTCCACCGACGGCATTCCGGTCAAGGGCCTGGACAACATTAACTTCCTGTCCATGGCCCAAGGCGCCGGTTACAGCCGGACTTTCAGCTTCGATAGTCTGGAGGAATTCCTGATTGGGCTGGAAGAGGTAATGGATGAAACCGGGCCGATATTTGTCCTGGTTAAAGTAATTCGCAGCGAGGAAATGGGGTCTTTCCCGGAACGGCGCATGGCCGAGGGTTGGGCTGAGGTACGGGAGACGTTGCTGGCGGGATAGGCCTGGTGGTTGGTGGCGTCACTCGTCATAACGCGGGAAGGGCAACCACCAGAAAGGGCAACCACAAGGGTTGCCCCAACATTACAAAAAGGGTCCGAAGTAGGGGCAGGCCATGTGCCTGCCTGTTCCCTTGCTGGAAAGTGGCGCTGTGGATACCTAATCCCCGGCGGGCCGCACCAGTATTTGCCGGGCCACGTTGAAGCCCATAGATACCTGGTCGGACGGGGTGGACACCATCATTACTCCGAGGTAAGGCGTAGCCTCGGTTACGCTGACCGCGCTCTCCGGGGTTATCTCGGCTTTGGCAAGAAAGCGGAGCAGGTTGGAGTCCTCTTCGGGTATTCGTTCCACTAGGTAGGGCGCATCTGTGGTCACTGAATCCAGAGTCACGCAGTTTGGCGGGATTTGGGGAGCGCCGACGCCGGGAATGGGGCGGCCAAAGGGCGATTTTTGCGGGTAACCAAGCCGTTCCATCAGCTTGGCTTCCAGGTCTCCGGAAATGCCGTGTTCCAGCCGGTGGGCCTCGATATGGGCGCAATGCAAGTCCATACCCAGCAGCCGGACTACCAGCCATTCCGCCAGCCGGTGCCGACGGGCAATCTCCTCGCCCCCCTCGAACCCCCTTTGAGTCAGTCGAATTCGCTTGTCTGAGCCGATTTGCACTAGCCCTTGCTTCTGCATCCGGCGGGTCATCCCGGCTACTGAAGGCACCGAGGAGCCAAGCCCCTCGGTAGGGGGAAGCTGCTTGATGGTGTCGGTTAGTTGGGTAACCGTGGGGGTAACCGCATCCTCCCACAGCTTGTAGAGACAAAGCAGGTAGTTCTCGGTTACCGCTGAAAATCTCTCCTGACTGCTCCCTTCGTCAGACGTGTTGCCCTTGTCTGTGCCCCGGCCGGTCCTCTTTGCTTTGGGCATAGCCTAACCTCACCGCATCGCCTGACGGAATTGCCCCACGGGCACAAAAGCCCGTCTTATGGCGTATGGACTATAAACTTCTAATGATTGGAAATTATACAACGATTCGGTCTTTTGCGGTAGGTTAGTGGAAGTGAAAGTCAGAGGGTTATCGCATCAGGCACACAGTCATATATCCGTTGTTCCTGCAAAAGCAGGAACCTTTGTTCTCAAGGTTTTAGGTTCCTGCCTTTGCAGGAACGACTGGCTGCCCGCAATCCAAAAGTGATAGCCCTGAAGTGAAAGTGACGAACCGGGCACCCACGTTAGCTGGTCAGAAAGCCGGTTGGGAGGAGACTGAAACCGGAAAGATTGGAGAAGATTAGGAGGTCAGGGCCAAACCGTCCACAAAAGGCCGCATGGCATGGCCGTCCCGTACCTTTACCTTGACCATTGCGCCAACCGGGTATTCGTCGGTGTGGGATCTCAGGCAGCGGACCGTTCCCCCGCTGGCAAGTAGGACACGGTAGAGGTAAAAGGCGCCCCGGAACTCCCGGTCAGTGATTACGCCCTCGCCGTCGGCGGAGGGGTAGCAATCCACGCAGTCGGGGCGCACCATAACTTCCAGAGACCCTTCAGAAACCGGCCGGTACGGCAAGTCCGCCGCGCCCAGGGCGGTCACTATCCGACCCTCTTCCCAACTGGCCGGCACAAAGTCCACCATACCCACAAACTCGGCAACGAACTTGGTGCTGGGATGGTGGAAAATCTCCTCCGGTGTTCCTTGCTGCTCTATCTTTCCCCGGTTCATCACCGCGATGCGGTCACCGACGTACATCGCCTCTTCCTGGTCGTGGGTGACGAATATGGCGGTAATGCCGCTGGCGCGGAGAATGGATATTACATCCCGGCGCACCTGTTCCCGCAGGCCGGGGTCCAAGTTGGAAAAGGGTTCGTCCAGTAGCAGCAATTCAGGACGGGGCGCGAGGGCGCGGGCCAAGGCGACCCTCTGCTGTTGGCCGCCGGAAAGCTCGTGAGGCATCCGTTGGGCCAGGCCACCCAGCCCGGTCAGGCTGACCACTTCCTGGACTCGCTGGGAGCGGTCGGCGTCTTTGGGCAGGCCGTAGGCGATGTTCTGTTCTACGGTCAGGTGCGGGAAGAGCGCGCCTTCCTGAAATACCATACCCACCCGGCGCTTTTCCGGGGGAACACTCCGGCCGGTTTGGTGCACCGGCTCGCCGCCGATGCTGATCGACCCGGCTTCGGGGTTGGAGAACCCGGCAATCAGGCGGAGGGCGGTGGTCTTTCCGCAACCGCTGGGGCCGAGCAAGGCGATGACCTCACCTTGGGGGATAGTCAGGTTGAACTCATCAACGGCGATGGTGTCTCCGAAGTTCTTGGTTACACCCACACATTCCAGCATCGTTTTGACTAGGGCGGGCGAGCCGGCCGCAGTTGACCTAACGCCATTCGCGGGGTGGGCCATCTCGTTTCGCTGGGTGCTATGAGCCGGCAGGTTAATTTTGGTCGCCATTTACATCCTCTAGGCCGTCTTTGCCACAGTTACCGAGCAGGATTGGCTTGCCGTTCTGGTTTCTCCCGTCTGTACGTTGCAACATTATCGCACAGTATATGCTAAAAGTTAAGGTTGCACAATAATAAAGGTTATTGTAGACAAAAGCAATAGTTAGCCCATATTGGTTTTATTACAACGCTGTCGTCCAGGGGCAGTGATGTAGAGTAAGGTTGCAGGTTACTTATGGGACGTTTAGGTAAAGAAAGTATTGGTGGACGCTAGAGATTCAAGAAAATGGAGCATTGAGACATAGCTTTGGGATTTGGCAACGTCACAAGCCAAGCGGGTTTGTGGCGACCTTGTACCTGCGGCAAAGTCTTGGGGGGATTGCTGTTCCAGGAAGATGAGGAATCAAGATGATGCGCCCTTGTCAGCGAATCTAGTCAAAAGACGAAATGCCGTTACAGTAGTATAACCCGTCCGGTTCCGTTATGAGGGGATATCTGTGCCGGTAACGGGATGGGGTATTGCCGGCATTTGGTAAGGTTGCTTGTCCGTAATTGCTGCAACGCCAATTAGATTATTATTGCAGTGCGCTGTTGACACAGTAATAGCGTAATGGTACAGTCTTGTTCAATAAATAAATAATAGTTATAAAATAACTATGTATATACTTATTAACCGGCAGTTCCTCGGCGCATCCACCTCCTATGCCGTCCTCCTCCCCGGGCGGAGAGGGTGGACGCGCCACCTTTGAGTATCCACTGGTCGAGGGTGTAAAGACCTAGCGGGTATTGGTGCCTCTAGCCGGCATTCTCAAGCCCGAACTGACGGCAGGGGACCTGGTTGACTTGAAAGGAACTCAGTCCCTGTTGCAGGATGCGCGAGTTCTGCCATAATGACCCGGAACATCTACTAAAACACCCGACGAGCGCTACCCTTGCCTACTTTCCTTGCTAACCTATTCGGCCCGGCCTTGCGCCGGGTCGGGGCTATAAACGGCCCTCCGGTAATACTGTGGGCGCCGGCCCTGATCATCGGCGCCTTTTTGCTGTTATCGCCGGTTTACCTGGCGGTACGCTCTCTGGGCGCCGGTTACGAGTTCTGGGATGCTTTTCTCCGCATCCGGGTGTTGGAAATCCTGCTGCGCACCCTGCTGCTGGTCGGCGCGGTAACCGTCGCTTCTATTCTGCTGGCGGTTCCCCTGGCCTGGCTGACTGTCCGCACCGACCTGCCGTTAGCCCGGGTCTGGGGTGTTTTGGTGACTCTACCCTTGGTAATTCCCAGCTACGTGGCCGGATTTGCCGTGGTGGTGGCGCTTGGCCCACGGGGGATGCTGCAGGGGTTCCTGGAAAGTCTGGTTGGGATAGAGCGGCTGCCGGACATTAGCGGCTTTCCCGGGGCCATGCTGACCCTCACCTTTCTCAGCTACCCCTACATCCTGCTGACCGTCCGGGCGGCCCTGCAACGGCTGGACCCATCCCTAGAGGAATCATCCCGGAGCTTGGGCTATAGCTGGCGTGCCACCTTCCGGCGGGTGGTGATTCCCCTGCTCCGCCCGTCAGTAGCTGCCGGCGGCTTGCTGGTGGCCCTCTACACCCTCAGCGACTTTGGCGCGGTGTCGCTGCTGCGCTACGAGACCTTCACCTGGGCCATATTCATCCAGTACGAGGCGGCCCTGGACCGTACTTTGGGGGCGGCCTTTTCCCTGGCCCTGGTTTGCCTGGCCTTGGCCCTGCTGGTCGGAGAGGCTATGACCCGCGGCCGTTCCCGCTACTACCGGGTGGACCAAGGCGCAGCACGTCCGGCCCCGGTGGTTCCGCTGGGGCGGTGGCGGTGGCCGGCGGTCGGGTTCTGCGCGTTGGTGGTCAGCTTGTCCCTGGTCTTGCCGATGTCGGTGCTGGTTTACTGGGTGGTTAGGGGAGTTGCCGCCGGAGAGCCGTTGCTGGTGCTTTGGGCTGCCGCCGGAAACTCCCTGTATGTGGCCGGGCTGGCTGCCGCTGCCACCGTCCTCGCCGCTTTGCCCATCGCCGCCCTGTCGGTGAGGTATCCCGGCCTGCTTAGTTCCTTGTTGGAGCGGATAACCTACGTGGGATTTGCCCTGCCGGGGATTGCGGTGGCGCTGGGCCTGGTATTCTTTGGGGCCAACTATGCCCGATTCCTCTACCAGAACATCAGCCTGCTCATCCTGGCTTACGTGATACTCTTCCTGCCCACGGCGGTGGGTTCGGCGCGAACCTCCTTCTTGCAGGTAAACCCGCGGGTTGAAGAGGCGGCCCGCAGTTTGGGACGGGCGCCGTTGCAAGTGTTCACGTCGGTTACGCTGCCCCTGGTGCGGCCGGGGATTTTAGCCGGGGCGGCCCTGGTTTTCCTCTTGACGATGAAGGAACTGCCGGCAACACTGATGTTGGGGCCCATCGGATTTTCCACCCTGGCAACCTCTATTTGGAGTGCGGCTTCGGAGGCCTTTTTCGCGCAAGCAGCGGCGCCGGCTTTGCTCTTGATACTGGCTTCCTCGGCGCCTTTGGCTTTCCTGATGCTGCGGGAGCGTGGTTCGACAAGCTCACCATGAGCGAATTTTATATTTGGGAAGAGTTGACAAGTACTATTCTGCAATTCTCGGTAGCTTGCCGATGATTTCCGGCAATTGTAGGATAGGGTTTTCCATTTAGGAAACCTCTGAATAAGTCCGTACTTGCGCTGTTCACTCCCTACCCGTCGTTCCTGCGAAAGCAGGAATCTCGGTCCACAACGTTTTAGGTTCCTGCCGGCGCAGGAACGACGGGTGAAGGCATTAGAGCTTAATGACTTATTCAGAGTATCCTTAGATACGTTAGGAATGGCTGAAGATTGTAGGGGCGGGGGCCGAGAGGGCCCTGCTGATGCCTTGGGCAGGAGGACTATGCGCAACTGGCAGGTTGGCGATACGATCAATATCGGCTGGCCCGACTTTGGCCGGCCGGAACAGGCATTTACCATCGTCGAACTGGACCTGCTGGGGCAGGTTTTTCGTGCCCGGGTGACCGATGGGGAGCGTCAGGGCGGCTTCCTGGTTATCTACGATTGCCCCGACCCGGTGCTGGAACAGTTGGCCGAAATGGCTACCGATGCAGTGGGTTTCAAGGTGATAGTGTCCAGTCTGCGGTGCAGCGTTGAAGGCGAGGTGCTGCGCAGTTTTGATTACGAATGGTACCCCACGCCGGAATTTGCGGAACGACCAGGTCGGTTGGCTCAGGCCCTCGCCGACTTGCTGACGACGATGCGAGGATCGGGGAAGTAGTTTATCCACGAAGGACACGAAGAAGGACACGAAGTTTCACGAAGGGGGAACCAAGGCAACCACAAGGGTTGCCCCTACAGACCGAGCTGGTTCATGTAGGGGCAACCCTTGTGGTTGTCCTGGGGTGGTAGGGCGTCTGCTAAATACAATAGCCCTCCCTTGCCCCGGCTATGGACTTGGCAAGGGCAACCGGGTATATTTAAGGCATTAACCATACCACTAGGTAAATACAGAGGAGGAACCCCAATGAAGGTCGTCAGGATTAGCGAAACCGCCAAGGAAGAGGCAACCAGCGCACTGTTCACCGGCAATATAGTCACCCGGCAGGCTCCTTTTGAGGCCGGGGACAGCAACAACTTTAACTTTGGCGTAGTCAGTTTCAGCGCCGGTTCCCGCAACAAGTTCCACAAGCACAGCGGCGACCAGATGCTGATTGTCACCGAGGGCACCGGCACGGTTGCCACCGACGATGAGGAAGTGGAAGTTACCGTCGGCGACGTGGTGATAATCCCCGCCGGGGAAAACCACTGGCACGGCGCCCCGGGCGAAACGGCGATGGCGCACATCACCGTAACGGTCAAGGGCAGCCAGACGGAGCAGACCGAACCGTAAGTCCTATCTTGGTCCGGTTTCACACTGAGGCGCAGAGCGCCCCGAGTTACATGGAGAAAGAAGGCCCCGGCGTTTAGCATCCGCTGGGGCCGTTCCTTTTTGCTGGCTGTCTTGTGCAGCGTTATTGGCCAGGCCTCAAAGCTAAAGACCAGCTTCCCGTCGTTCCTGCGAAGGTAGGAACCTAAACCTTGAGACCGGAGGTTCCTGCCTGCGCAGGAACGACGGGAGCCAGGGCCGCCGTCCCGTTACGTTGCTCCGGAAAATGGTCTAATTGCCGTCCTCCTCCCGTAGCGCCACGTAACCGGCCAACTTTTGGATAGTTTCGGTAAAGGTGCGCTCCCGGTCCCGGGACTCAGGGAACTCTTCGCCCAAGGGAGTGCTGCCAATGAAGCGGTACATCTCGGCAACGCCCTCAAAGAGGCGGGGAGTCAACCCCAGGTGGGCGAAGGTGTCGCGGATTTCCTCCATCTCGCTGACCCAACGACGGGAGCGGGGCGGGACGGTGGGAATCGTCCGTTCCAATCTTTGCAGTACGGCGGACTGGCCGCCCTGAAACTCGGCCAGCAAAGGCTCGGTCAAACCCATCAGCTCGGCAGCCAGCAGCAGTTCGCTGTAGAGGGCCCAAGACCCCTTGGTCATTGCAGCGTAGCACATCTTGATGCCGGAGGCTTGACCAATATCTCCGTCCAGCCGGCGCACGTCCAACCCGTATTGTCCTAGTTGCTCGAACTCAACCGCCTGGGCGCCGGAGGTGTAGAAATGGGGGCTGTAGCCCGGACGCGGCGGCCCGCCGATGATGGATACGTCCACAAACCGGCCACCGACCCCGGTGATGACCGGCGCCAGTTCACGGGTTAGTTGGGGGGCGATAGCGTTGCACTCGGCGAAGAGAATGTCGCTCCCGGTGGTTCGGATGGCGTCGGCTACTTCTTGGCAGAGGGTTGACACCGCCGCCGATACGGTCATTGACATAATCAGGTCGGAGCGTTCCACCAGTTCTTCCAGCGTAGCGACGTCCTGTATTCCGGCCTTCTCGGCCAAAGCCCGCGTCCGTTCGCTTCTGCCGGCCAGGCAGGTGACTACTTCCAGTTCATTTTCCCGCAACCGCTGCCCGACGGCGTGGCCCATATCGCCGGGGCTTAAAATAGCTACCGTGCTAATTTCCATCAAGAAAGTCTCCTGTTAAGTTTGGTCATATCTATTATAACGTCTTTCACACAGAGACGCAGAGACAGAGAGGACCGCAGAGGGTCTCTGCGCGTCTCTGTGTCTCTTTGTAAAACTACCTTGCGCTGGAATTACCGTTTATAATCACCCCAGCATCTTTGACATTGGCGGGGAAATAACGGAGGTTCATCTGACTACCGAATCTACCGGGGGAACTGGAAGAGTTGATGGCGAAAGGGTTGGCGAAGTAATTGGGGCCGATTCGCGGTCTTTTGTGGCCCAGTGCTATGAGCTTTACGGAGCGCCACCCCTGGGGGCCTTGCTGCAGGTTGGCGACCCGGCAATCTATGCCGTAGTGCAGAGCGTCCGAACCGAGCCGCTGGACCCCAGCCGTCCGGTGCTGGCTCGGGGCCAGGGAGCGGATTCCATGGACGATGTTTACCGGGACAACCCGCAAATCGAACGGCTGTTGACTACCCGGTTTGACGCCTTGATTGTGGGCCATCAGGGTAGTGGAGCGGACTATCAGCTATTGCCGCCGGCCCCGCCGCGGATTCACTCCTTTGTCCATGTTTGCTCGCCGGACCTGGTGGCCGGGTTTACGGCCAACCTGGACTTTCTGCGGCTGCTGGTTAACTCCGGCCCGCCGCTGGCCGATGAGGTAGTGGTGGCCTGCCTGCGCGAGGCGGCGAATTGCCAGCCGGATAAGGATGCTTTTGTGCTGCGGGCCGGCCGCGCCCTGGCTGGCGAGTTGACCGGCGATGTGTCCCGTTTGAGCGCGATTATGCGGAGGGTTATGGTATGACCGATGGATTCCTCTTTAACGGCATTAACGGCAACCCGGCCGATGGTATCCTGCCCGACACTGCCTCGCTGGGCCTGGTGGTGGGCGGATCCCTGGCGCAGGGGGTGGAGATTCGCCTGAACCCGTCCGGCGCGACGCTGATTGAGGATGTCAAGGTGGGGACTTTCGTGACTATTCAGGGGCGGAAGTACCGTTTCTTTGGCGTGGTGACCGACCTGGAGCTGAGCAGCGCCGACTCCCGATTGAAACACACCCCACCCGACAGCAGTGACCCGGTTATGGTCGAGGCGATGTCCGGTACGGTGGCATACGGCACGGTGTCGGCCCTGCCCAACCTGACCATGCCGTTGGTGGCCGGCGACAGCGAAGGCCCGGTGGCGGCCAAGACCATTCCCTCTCACTTCTCCCCGGCCTACCCCGCCTCGGCCCGGGACGTGGAGTTGGTGTTCGGCCAGGACGATGAGCGTCATTTCTGGATTGGCAGTCCGTTGGATATGGACACCAAGGTCTGCCTGGACCTGGACGAACTGGTTAAACGCTCCATCGGTGTGTTCGGCAAGAGCGGCACCGGCAAGACCTTCCTGACCCGCCTGCTGTTGGTGGGCATTCTCCAGGGCGGCACGGCGTCATCACTGGTGTTTGATATGCACAGCGAATACGGCTGGAGCGGGCAGGACACCGACCACAACCTCCAGGTCAAGGGACTGAAACAGCTATTCCCGGCCCAGGTATCCACCTTCACCCTGGACGAGGACAGTTCCCGCCGGAGGGGTTCCTCAGCCGACGAGGTGGTGCGCATCGGCTACGGAGAGATTGAGCCGGAGGACGTGGAGTTGCTGCGGGAGACCCTGAACCTGTCCGACGTGGCCGCATCCGCCGCCTACAACCTGCAACAGCACTTTGGCAAGAACTGGATGGGGCAATTCCTGCAATACCAAGGGCAGGACATCAACGAACTAGCCAAGGACCTGAACGTGAACGGGGCGGCCCTGGGGACGCTGCACAACCGGCTGACTCGCATCAAACGCTTCCAGTTTCTGGAGGATAACGACCGCCACAACGCCGCCGCCAGAATAATTGAGCACCTAGAACGGGGCAAGCACGTTGTCCTGGAGTTCGGGCGGTACGGCAACGACCTGACCGCCTACATCCTGGTCAGCAACCTGCTCTCCCGACGGATACACCAGCGTTACGTCGAGTTGAAAGAGGAGGCGGAGGGCAGTCAGGGCAAAGAGCCGCGCCCGCTGGTTATCGTCATTGAAGAAGCGCACAAGTTCCTCAGCCCCTCGGTGGCCCCGCAGACCATCTTCGGCATCATCGCCCGGGAACTGCGGAAATACAACGTGACACTGATGGTCATTGACCAGCGGCCCAGCGGCATAGATTCAGAGGTGATGAGCCAATTGGGGACGCGGCTGACCTGCCTGCTGGACAACGACCGGGATATTGACGCCGTGTTGTCAGGCACCGCCGGCAGCCGCCAGCTACGGGGCGTACTGGCCCGCCTGGAGTCCAAGCAGCAGGCCCTGATTTTCGGCCACGCCGTCCCCATGCCGGTAGTAGTGCATACGCGGGATTATGGGACTGCCGAGTCTTACGCCCAACTGAGCAACCGGGTTGGGGCCGGCTGGCAGGAAGAAGTCCGGTTAGGGGAAACGGCGGAGGAGCGGCTGGAGCGGGAGATTGGGGAATTGTTTGGGTGATTGGAGGCAACGATTATGCAAGACCAATTTGTAGGAGATATAGGGGATTTTGGGAAGTACGGGTTGTTGCGGTGGTTGACGGGTGTGACGAGTCCTGACTGCGAACAGAATTTGCGGTTGGGGGTAGTGTGGTATTACCACCGGAAGAAGGGTAGTGGCGGAAACCAAATTTCCTATCTTGACGATATAGACTTCAACCTCTGTGACCCGGAACTTCACATCACATTAGCTGATATGGTCAAGAATGACCGAAGGAGCGTTGCTGAAGTCGAATGCTCTGGAATATTGCCTAAAAATACTCTTCACCATCGCGACGAAATTCGAAACTCCACCAGCCGTCAAGACTGGTTGAAAAAAGCTGCGGCCAAAATTAGGCAAGCCGACCTCATTTTTCTTGATCCTGACAACGGGTTCAGACATTGTGAGGAGAAACAAAGTTCGCAGCACATCTATGTCAATGATCTTAATGAGTTTGCTAGTAAGAATCTCGTCGTATACCACCACTTGAATAGAACACCGCACACCATACAATTTCGCGATTGGTTTAGACAGATCCGGGGGCAGTTTAATACGGGTCCCATTTGGGCACTAAGGCACCAACACAAAGGAATTGGAAGGGCCTATTTTTTGCTAGGCAACGACAGGTCTCAACAACTTATCGAAGAGCGTCTCAAGTCATTCTTCAATAGCCCGTGGGCCAAGCATTTCATGCCAATCGATACCTCCCTTCTTCAGCGTCAATAACCATGCTCACCCTAACCACCAACATCGACACCACCCAGGCCACCAACACCTGCGCCCGCCCCCTGGGCCTGGTGCCGACCATGGGCGCCTTGCACGAGGGGCATTTGGCGTTGGTGCGGCAGGCGCGGCGGGAGAACGCCACCGTTGCCGTGTCCATTTTTGTGAATCCTACACAGTTTGGGCCGCAGGAGGACTTGGCCGCCTACCCCCGGGATATGGAGCGGGACTTGAAGTTGCTGGAAGCGGAGGGGATTGACCTGGTTTACACTCCGGCGCCGGAAGAGGTTTACCCGCCGGGGTTTGACACTTGGGTGGAGCCGGGGGAGTTGGCGAACCGGCTGGAGGGAGCAGTCCGCCCCGGCCATTTCCGCGGGGTGGCTACCGTGGTAACCAAGCTGTTTAACGTGGTGCGCCCGGAGCGGGCCTATTTCGGACAGAAGGACGGCCAGCAACTGGCGGTCATTCGCCAACTGGTGCGGGACCTGAACTTGGGCATAGAAATCGTGGCCGTTCCCACGGTGCGGGATGCCGACGGTCTGGCTCTTAGTAGCCGCAATGCCTATCTGACCGCCGAGCAACGGGCCGCCGCCCCGGTAATTTACCGGGCGCTGTCCAGGTCGGGGGAGTTGTGGCGGGAAGGGCAGGGTGACGCTGAATTGCTACGAATTGCCGTCCGCTCCATCTTGGAAGAGGAGCCGTTGATTGGGGGCATTGACTACGTTAGTGTAGCGGACGCCGCTACCCTGCAAGAACTGGAGCGGGTTGGTGGGCTGGCTATGGTGTCGGTGGCGGTGCGTATGGGGATGACGCGGTTGATTGATAACGTGGTGTTGGGTGACCTTTCCCAATAACCGCTTGCCCCTAGCTAAGGAATTGCTTCAGTTTCGCTGGCTTTGGCTCTGGTGATCTTCTTCGCTGTGTAAAGACCTCTGACTGCCGCCCCACGAACCAATAACTTGGTCGACTTCTTCAGCTGCGACGTCGCGCCAGTCTTCGACGGCTGAATCGCCGAGTCTTATCCGTTCGTCAACTATTGCCTGGATTACTTCCAGGCGAGGGTCGCTATCTTCCAACTGGAACTCTTCAATCCTTGCAGATAGTCGGCGCAAACTGTCCCGTATAGCCAAGAGCCGCCGCACGGCAGGACGGGCATGAAGGCGCAAGAGGTCCATTGCTGAATCCCGGGCCGCTCGTCGGCCAAGCAAGTAAGAACCGTAGAGGCCGGCCACTAGCGAAATTAGCTGCCACAGCGCAGTTTCCAGGGTGGATAAGGGACGAAATGCGGAAACTATAATCATGGCGACTGCAAGGGCGATAGCTCCGCCGATGGCGCCAACGATGAGAACGATTGTCCGGTCCATGTTGCACCACCCTTGCGTCTTTCTAGCCGGGGGTACGAAATAAGAGAAAGGGGTGAGCCTACTCCTGCACCAGCTCCCGCACCGTTTCGGTCAGGGCGCTTAGCACCTTTTCCCAGTCGCCTACTACGCCGTAGCGGGCGTCTTTGAAGATGTTGGCCTCGGCGTCCTTGTTGATGGCTACGATGGCTTTGGAGCCGGAGCAGCCGGCCATGTGCTGGCTGGCGCCGGAGATGGCGACGGTGATGTAGAGGTCGGGGGTGATAGTCTTGCCGGTGAGGCCCACCTGGTAACTGGCCGGCACCCAGCCGGAATCCACCGCTGCCCGGGATGCGCCTACCGCGCCGCCCAGCAGCTTGGCTAGTTCTTCCAGATTGGCGAAGGGCTCCGGGCCGCCCAGTCCGCGCCCGCCGGACACCACAATGCTGGCATCCTCCAGCTTGACGCCCTCGGCCTCTTCCTTGACCACCTCAATTACCCGGCTTTTGACCAGGGCAGCGTCCAGGTCCACCGGAAAGGATATAACCTCGCCCTGACGGGCCAAGTCGGGTTCCAGCGGCGCGTAAACCTTGGGCCGGACGGCGGCTACCTGGGGATTGTAGTTGCAACTGACTACGGCTACCGCATTGCCGCCGTACACCGGGCGGTTCGCCAGCAACTTGCCGGTTGCGGTATCTGCCGAAACCTCAAGGCAGTCCTGGGCCAGGCCAACGCCCAGCCGGAACGCCAGCCGTGGGGCAATTTCGCGGCCCTCATTGGTACGTGCAATCAGGATAATGCCGGGGTTAATTTCCTTGCACAGGGTTTCCATGGCGGACAGGTAGAGTTCCACCTGAAAGTCGGCAAGGGACGGGTGAGTCACGGAGTAAACCTTGTCGGCGCCGTGAGCGATGGCCGCTTGGGACGGACCTTCCAGGGTGGCCCCGAACAGGCCGATCGCCAGTTCCTGCCCCAAGTCGTCGGCAATCTTCCGGCCGGCGGCCAATACCTCTTGTGAAGCAAGGCTGAGTTCGCCGCCTTGCGCCTCTCCGATAATCAGTACTCCCGTTCCCTCAGCCATCATGGCCTCCGTTGGTGAATGTAAGTGTTGTTGGTTAGCTATTAGTGGTTGACGTTAGTGTATGCCGGGTTGAAAGTCCGTCGGTGCGTGGGACGCTGGATTCCGGCCTGCGCCGGAATGACGATACGCCAGCGCCTCAAAAATAAGACGCGATTGCCCGGGTTCCAAGTTGGTGTTAAATGAACTTGTCCTCGCGCAGGCGCAGGGCCAGTTTGCGGCCGGCGTCGGCCTCGTCGTCCCCTTCAATGATTTCGCACTCGGCATTGCGTACCGGCACGAAAAGGTCATGGAGAGTTACCCGCGGCTCCAACTGACCGGCGTCCAGGTCCAAATCGGCCACGCTCCAGATGGTGGGCCGTTTGCGGGTGGCGGCCATGATGCCGCGCAGGGTGGGATAGCGGGGCTGGCCCAGTTCGTTGCTGACGGTAACCAAGGCGGGCAGGGATGCTTCGACCACCTCGTAGCCGTCGGGAATCAGCCGCTCCACCACCACCTTGTCGTCCTGCAGGTCCACCTTTTTGCCTAAGGCGACGCAGGACAGGCCCAGCAGTTCAGCCACGCCCAGGGGCACCTGCGCGTTGTCCCAGTCGGAGGCTTGACGCCCGCAGATTATCAGGTCAAAACCCTCCAGTTTGCGCACCGCCGCCGCCAGCAGTTGGGCGGTGAAGAAACTGTCCACCGTATTTTGGAAAGCATCGTCCTGGAGTAGCACCAGTTCATCGGCGCCCATTGATAAGGGTTTCTTCATCACGTCCAGGGCAAAGGATGAGCCGGCGGAGATTACGGTTACGCTGGCTCCCTGGGCGTCCTTGATTTGCAGGGCCGCTTCGACCGCGTTTTCGTCGAACCCGTTGACCACCGGCGGGATGTTGGGCGGCGTTACCACCCGCTTGGCGTTGGAGTCAATCTGGAAGGCGGCCATCGGCATTTCAGGGTCAATGACCTGTTTGGCAAGGACGGCAATTTTGGCTGGCATAGTGGTTCCTCTTAGGGAAATATAGCTGATTTGGACGTTGTGAAATGTATCACCAACGGCCTTTGGGTGTCAACGTGATTCCGCTTTAGGGACAGGGCTATAGCATTTGGAATCGGGGGAATCCGTCGTTCCTGCGAAAGCAGGAATCTAGTGGCGTCAGGGGCAAAGGTTCCTGCCTTCTCAGGGACGACGGGTTTTCGTTCTTCGGCCTAATGCGATAGCCCTGGCTTTGGGGGGGGCAAGTCCCTGGCGCCGCTGCTCCTCCCCGGTCTCTGCTGGGCCGATGAAAGTGGGTCGGGTTGGCGCCGGAGACGGTGTTAGAATAAGGGAAAGGACTATTACCGGGATAATAGCATGATGTTGCTTTGGATACTTCGTTCCGTGCTCTCATTTGTCCTGGGGCTGCTGGTCTTCGGGGCTTTCCTGGTCTATGTCGTATTCAGCGCCCTTAATGGCTTGTTCAATGACCGGATTTATGCCGACGCCCTGACGGAGCAGGATGCTTACCAACGGCTCTATTCGGAAGTTCTGCCGGACCCCGGTTTTGAGTCGCTTTTTAAGGAGTGGTTTGAACGGGTTCCGGCAGTCAGCCATTCCGAACAAGTTGAGCTGCTAAAGCAGGTGGCGCCGCCGGCTTACCTGCAAGAGCAGGTTGAGGACAACCTGGCAAGGGGGTCAGCCTATTTCGGCGGCGAAACTGACCGGCTGGAACTTTACGTTGACCTTGAAGGGCCGTTGACCGGGTTGGAATCGGTTGTGACCGGCTATCTTGACCGTCGGATTGCTGAACTGGAAGTTCTGGAACCGGCTTCGTTGGACACACTTTCAGACCTGGAAAGCTATGTTCAGGATTCCACTGAGTCGTTGCGCGTCGCGGTTTTGGAGCGCCGGGCGCCGGACAAAATCCCATCCCTGCGGGCTATTCCCGCTCACTTGCGGGGAGACATCTTTGACGAAGTAATGTCCGGGGCGCCGGATTACCTTTCTCCGGACCAGCTAGGCAGGCTAAAACTGGAAGAAGTCCAGCCCCAATTGCGGGCGCAGTTTGTTGCCGGCGATACCCAGGGTTTTCTAAAACTGGCGGCGCGACAGGCGGCGATCCCGTTGGTGGGCAATAATGTCGCCCGCCTTCGCGAAGGGCTGGATGAAGGAAGCCGTCTCAACCTGCTGGCCCTGGCCGCAGAAGAGGGGGGAATACTCACCGAGGCGGAACTGCGAGAGGAGATTGAAGACTTCCGGGACGATGTTCGCCGGGGTCGGTTCTGGTCTCTTATTGTCGTCATCTTCGGAACAGTGGCGATGGGGTTGCTTTATCTGCCTAACTGGGTGGGCTGCTTGCGCTGGCCCGGCCTGACCCTGTTACTGACCGGTGGGGCGGCGTTCCTGCTGGGCCGGTTGGTGGAGGCTATGCTTCCGAGGTTGGTGGTCGGCCAAGTAAGCCGATTGCCGGAACTGGGACTTGACTTGTCCCCGGCAGCGGTCAGCCTGGCGTCGGATGTGCTGAAATCGGCTCTGGAGGGATTGCTGGACGGCTTGGGTAATCCGGGGCTGTTGCTGGCGTTAGTTGGGGTGGCGCTGTATGCCGCTCCTTATGGCTGGGCGAGGTGGCAAAAATTACGCGGGCAAAGCTCGGCGCCGGAGCCAAGTTCCGGGCCAGGCGCAGCCTAGAGTTGGCTGCCGATAAAACCCGGGTAGCCCCGCAGAAACTCGGCGGCAGAGGTGGCGCGGCGGCCTTCCAGTTGTACAGTCTTTAATGCCAGAATGCCCCGGGCAGTCCCGATGCCGACCGGCGAGTCCTCCAGCGCCAAGCCTTGCACTAACCCCGGGTCTTCAGCCACGAACCCGACTTGCTCAAAGGGTTGCTCCACCGCCGTCACCTCCAGCAGGCGCAGGGACTTGCCTTGCCAGTTGGTTGACAGGCCAGGCCAGGGTGTGAAGGCCCGCCGCCGGCGCTCCAGTTCCGCCGCTGGCAGGTTCCAGTCGGCCCAGCCATCGGCCCGTTCCAGTTTCTTGGTGACGGTTGCGACGGAGTTATCCTGCGGACAGGCCGGCAGGTTGCCGTCAATCCACGTTTCCAGATTATCGAGCAGCAGTTGCGACCCAAGCCGGAAAAGGTCTTCGGTCAAGGTGGCGGCGGTTTCGTTCCCGGACAGGGGATGCTCTTGCTGGGCCAGGATGGGGCCGGTGTCCATTCCCGCGTCCAGCAGCATCAGGGTGACGCCGGTTGTCGCTACGCCGTCCAGAATAGCAGTTACTACCGGGGAAGGGCCGCGGTACTTGGGCAACAGGGAGGGATGCAGGTTCAGGCAGCCGTTGGGGGGAAGGGCCAGCACTGCCGCGGGCAGCAGCTTGCCGTAAGCCGCCACTACGATTACGTCGGATTGCAGGGAGGCCAGTTCCTGCTGCGCCCTGGCGGAGCGGAGGGACGGCGGCTGAAAGAGGGGCAAATCCCGTTCCAGAGCAGCCGCCTTGACCGGGGTTTGCTCCACCGCTTGACCACGACCCCGGGGCCGGTCGGGTGGGGTGTACACGCCAACTACCTGTATTCCCGGCGCGGCAGTCAAGGTTTCCAGCACGGGAACCACATAGGCGGGGGTTCCCATAAATACCAGACGCATCCGAACCTCTAATTGAGTAATTGAGCCGGTTGGCAGTTTCCTCTTCCCTACCCGCTACGTTGGCAACCGACAGTGGGCGCTTGGAGAAACGGGTGCCTAATTATCCCACCGGCCAATGCCGGGGGCAACCCGGCAGATGGGAGTAGCCAGGGCAAACGCGCCCTAATTGCCGGAGCATTCGCCAACCGACTTCCCGAGCCAGTAGCGGTCAGCCCGGAGCTGCCAACTGTCATAGAAGGTACGCAGTTGAATAGGAAACCGCATCGGGGATCCGTCATTCCTGCGGATGCAGAAATCTAAAGATACTCTGAATAAGTCATTGAACACTAGCGCCTTCACCCGTCGTTCCTGCGAAAGCAGGAACCTCTGTACGTAACGTTTTAGGTTCCTGCCGGCGCAGGAACGACGGATAAGTGTAAACATCACGAGTCACGGACTTATTCAGAGTATCCCTAAAGACATGGCGGACCGAGGTTCCTGCTTCCTCAGGAACGACGGGAAAAGGGAGCCTCAGCATAATGCGATTGCCCTAAATAGCACCAGGGTCTTTCGATTCTCAACGGGGTTGGCGGGATGCAGAGGGCAACCACAAGGGTTGCCCCTACGCCCAGGATATTCTGTTGGTAGGGGCTGCCCTTGTGGCAGTCCAGGGAGAAGAACCGAAAGGCCCTGAAAAAGTGCAGACTGTCCTTGACAATTGCTTCAGGGTATGTTAACAATGGGATAACCGCTTGGCGGGAATCTTGAAAAGGAGGTGATGTGGTATGAAACATAGTTTAAGACACGGGGGCGATGGTAGGCATCAGTCTGGACACGACGGGGTGAGTCTCACCTAACAGTCCATTTTGACATATACCCGTCAGTCGGGCCCAGGCCAATGTCTACCATCGCCCCCGAGACCTCAGTTTACTTCGGGCGGTGTTCCTTCCAGATTGGCCGGGCCCGAACCTTTTTTTCGCCGTAGCTTGCGGCGGCATTCCACCTTCTCCAAGCTCGTTTCAACGAGCTTTTATCTTTTGGTTTCTTTCTCCTACGCACTGGAGCTTGCAATGGCATATCGGCCATTGACAGCTAATGTCTATTCCTCTTAAAATGCGGTCAATAATACAGGGCTGGCAAGGCAACCGGCCAGACGGAGTTTCTATGCTGCGAATTCGGTTAAGAAGGGTGGGGAAGAAGGGCAAGCCTTCCTACAGGATAGTGGTGGCGGATTCCGCCGCACCCCGGGATGGCGCCTATGTGGAGTGGATTGGTCAATACGACCCGATGGTTGACCCGCCAGCGATTACCTACAAGGAAGACCGGGCAATCCAGTGGCTGAAGCAGGGCGCACAGCCATCCGACGCGGTAAAACGCATCTTCGACAGAGATGGTATTTACGAGAAAGTCAACTCTCCGGAGAAAGAGTTGGTTGAATGAAAGAATTGATTGAGTATATTGCCCGATCCCTGGCCACCAATCCCGATGCGGTCAAGGTGACCGAAACGATAGAGGACGGCCAGGTAATCCTGCGGCTGGAAGTGGCCCCGGAGGATAAGGGCAAGGTAATCGGCAGGCAAGGACGGGTGGCCCAGGCGATGCGGGTGTTATTGCGGGTGGCGGCAGTCAAAGATGGCACCCGAGCCATGCTGGAGATAGTGTAACGCTGCATCCTTCTTGAAACCTGTCCAGAGACTTGTCCTTCCTCAACTCCACGCCCGGACTACGCTTTGACCGACTCAAGACGACTTATTTCTGAAGCCGGCCCAACGTATGCTGTCATTGGGCTGATTCTGGGCGCGCACGGTGTAACCGGAGAAGTGCGCGTCAGAGTCCTCAGCGACGTTCCGCATCGTTTTGACTCCGGCCAGGAGCTTTACCTCCAGGGCCGTACCTACCGCATAACTCATTCCAGCTCCGGGCGTTCCGGCCAGGCAATTCTGAAGTTGCAAGGGGTGGATACCCAGGCTGCGGCCCGCGCCCTGACCGGCGAGGAGATTACCGCCCTCACCGACTCTGCCCCCACGCTGCCCGAGGGCGAGTATTTCCACTTCCAGCTAATCGGCCTGCAAGTTCTGACCGATGCGGGAGAGGATTTGGGCCGGATTAGTGAAATCCTGGTAACCGGCAGCAATGACGTTTACGTGGTCTCCGGACCATCCGGCGAGATATTGCTCCCGGCCCTGGCCCAAGTAATCAAATCCGTTGACCTGGAAGGGGGAACTATGACGGTGCGGTTGATGGAAGGGCTGCGGTAGCGCCAGTCCGAGCATTGAGCCCAAGTCAATCGCGTTCTAATTTTCTATGATGTCATTCTGACGGAGCGAAGCAGAGGGAGAATCCAACGTCCTTCAGGTTGGCCCTTTGCCAATACCGGACCACCCTTGCTCCGAAAGGTTCTGGATTCCTCGCTCCGCTCGGAATGACAGTTGGCGGCTCGGAATGACGGTTGGCGGGAGTGTTGGCAATTAAAGGGCGATGCTCTGGGGATTCAGGGCAATCGCATTTGCGATTCCAGGCTAACCGTCGTTCCTGCGAAGGCAGGAATCTCTATCCACAAGGTTTTAGGTTCCTGCTAAAGCAGGAACGACGGGAAAGGGATGTTTGTCGTCATGTGCGATAGCCCTGCCTGGGGATTCGGCTCTTTTGACCCGCCTGAGTGTCGGTGCTAAAATCCATCTGAGACCCGCAGGCTCCGACCAACCTCAAGCCGGGCCTTTCACTATTGTTTGACAAGTACTACTAATTACGGGCGGCCCGTCCGGGAAAGCCGCAAGGGAGGCAATCCGTATGTCAGGACACTCGAAATGGTCAACAATCAAGCGAGCCAAGGGAGCCGCCGATGCCAAGCGGGGCGCCCTGTTCACCAAGCTGGCCCGGGACATTACCCTGGCTGCCGGCCAGGGCGGCGGCGACCCGGATATGAATTTTCGCCTGCGGCTGGCAATAGATAAGGCCAGAAGCAGCAATATGCCCCAGGACAGCATTGCCAGGGCCGTCAAGCGAGGCTCCGGTGATTCCGGCGAGGGAGCAGTTAGCCTGGCCGAAATCACTTACGAAGGCTACGGCCCCGGTGGAGGGGCCATCCTGCTCCAGGCCGTTACCGATAACCGAAACCGCACCGCCGCCGAAGTCCGTTCCGCCTTCAACAAGGGTGGCGGCAATCTCGGCGAATCGGGTTGCGTCGCCTGGAACTTTGAGACCAAAGGAGTGCTGACCATAGAAATGGACGATGATGAACGGGCCGAGGAACTGGGGTTGGTCGCGATAGACGCCGGGGCGGACGACGTGAAAATCGAGGATGGCACCGTGGAGATATATACCGCCCCCGACACGCTGCAAGCCACCCAAAAGGCCCTGGAAGAGGAAGGCGTGACCTTTGCCTCTTCCGACATTTCCCTGGTTCCCAGGGCCACCGTGGCGCTGGATGCCCGGGCCGCGGAGCAGACCCTCCGGCTGCTGGACCTCCTTGAGGACCTGGGCGACGTGCAAAAGGCCTACACCAACGCCGACTTTCCGGCGGAGGTGCTGGAGCAATACGGGGCTGCCAACTAACCGGACATTATCTTTAGACCGCTGGGCCTCTGTGGTGAAATGATGCGTGTGCTGGCGATAGACCCGGGTACAATCAAGATGGGCTATGGTGTCCTTCAAGGGGAACCGGCGCCGGTTGCGGAGGACTACGGTGTAGTCGCCTTGCCCAAGACAATGCTGCTGGAAGAGCGGCTGTACCAGCTTTATACCCACGTCCGCAATATGATTAGCGTTTTTAGCCCGGAGGTGGTGGCGGTCGAAAAGCCTTTCATCGGCAAGGGGGAGCGGCAGTTTATCGGGCCGGCCATCGCGGTGGGTCAGGCCCAGGCCCTGGTGCTAATTGGAGCGGCCAGCGCCGGGCTTCCGGTTTATCAATACAGTCCGGCAGAGGTTAAGCGGGCCGTGGCGGATTACGGAGCCGCCTCCAAGGAACAAATGCAGCGCGCCCTGGCCGCCACCCTCGGCTTGCCGACTCTCCCTGAATCGGATGCCGCCGATGCCCTGTCGGTCGGCTTGTGCCACCTCATCCAAAGCGGCGCCCGGTCGGCCCTGGCGCGGGAGATTACCCCCGGCGCGGAGCGTTAGGACGTGATTGTCGCGGTAACCGGCGTCCTGTCCGCTGCGGGCGGCGACTGGGTACATTTGACGGTCGGCGGCGTGACTCTCCAGCTTTACGTTCCCGCCTCAGACATCTCGGCTTTGGGCGACATCGGCAGCCAGGCCCACCTTTTTACCCATCTGCGAATGCGGGACGACCAGCCGGTCCTCTACGGATTCTCCACGCCGGCGGCGCTGGAGCTTTTTCTGGTTACCCAGGGTGTTTCCGGGGTTGGCCCGCGCCTGGGGCTGGCCCTGCTCTCCGGCTTGGGCGCGGCAGGGCTCCAGCAGGCCATCGCCGAAGGAGACGTGGCTACCCTGAGCGGAATATCCGGCGTGGGCCGCCGCATCGCCGGCCGGATTGTCCTGGAGTTAAAGGGCAAATTGGAACTGGAACCGGGGGATATGGCCGGCATCCCGGCCGGCGGCATGGATGGCGAGGTCATCGCCGCCCTGACCGCCTTGGGCTACTCCACCGCCGAGGCCCGCCGCGCCATTGTCAACCTGGACCGTTCCCCGGAACTGGCCGTGGAGGACTATATCCGGCAGGCGTTGTTGCAGATTGGGGGTGGTTAGTCATAAATGGGAAAGTTTTTTGTACGAAGTAAGCAAGCTGCTGGTCCAGAGGACTGGAGAGCTGGCCTGGCTAAACCTAATAAACAGTGGAAAACAGGGAAATCTGCCAAAGCGCTCGCTCACTCCTGGGAGAAGTCGGACGGGTTCCCTCCGGAAGTAAAGAAAGTGTTTGACGAGTCGGGGTTTGGAGTACTCAAGGAGGTAGATTTACTGCGGGGTGATGTGGAATATGTGGTTCCGCTCCCTGGCGGTGCTGCCGGCTCCCAAAACGATATATTAGTCCACGCTAAGTCCGATAGTAATCGGATTGTGATTGCTGTTGAGGGAAAGGTTAGTGAGGATTTTGGGCCACGGGTTAAATCGTGGATTAAGAAAATATCACCCAAAAGCGGCAAACCGAAACGCCTGCAATTCTTGAAGGAAAAGCTTGAGATAGAAGATAGTGACGTAAATAAAATCCGCTACCAGTTGTTGCATCGCACGGCATCAGCGTTAATTGAAGCAGAACGGTTTGGAGCAAGCTCTGCCGTAATGCTGGTTCACTCTTTCAGCCAAGAAGACCAACACATTGAGGATTACAAGCAATTCGTTGGCCTTTTCGGTGCAAAAGGCGATGTCAACACGGTTTCCTACGCTGGCAATAAGAATGGCATCAATCTGTACTTGGCATGGGTAAGGGGCGAAGAGCGTTTCTTGCACAAATAACATTCGTGGCCCTTCGTGTCTATTCGTGGATAAAAAGAGTAAGAAGAGGACTAGGCAATGCCTGATTTTCAACTGGCTTCCGATTTTCAGATGACCGGCGACCAGCCCCCGGCGGTGGAGCGGTTGGTGGCTGGGGTGCGACAGGGTGTCGTGCAGCAGGCGCTGCTGGGCGTCACCGGCAGCGGCAAGACTTTCACGATGGCCAACATCGTTCAGGAGGTGCAGCGGCCCACCCTGGTTATTGCCCACAACAAGACCCTGGCGGCCCAGCTTGCCACCGAGTTCAAGGAGTTTTTCCCCAACAACGCCGTCGAGTATTTCGTCTCCTACTACGATTACTACCAGCCGGAAGCCTACGTGCCTCGGACCGATACCTACGTGGAGAAGGACGCCAGCGTCAACGAAGAACTGGACAAGCTGCGGCTGTCTGCCACCACCTCCCTACTGACCCGCCGCGACGTGCTGATTGTGGCCTCGGTGTCCTGCATTTACGGCCTGGGCGACCCGCAGGACTACTTTAACCTGGTGGCGCAGGTCAAGGTGGGTGAGATACGGGACCGCAGCCGGCTGCTCCGGCAGCTTATCGAGATGCAGTACGAGCGAAACGAGATGGAGCTGTCCCGGGGCAAGTTCCGGGTACGCGGCGACACCCTGGAGCTGGTGCCGGCCTACGCAGAAGCGGCGACGCGCATCCAGTTTTTCGGCGACGAGATAGAACGCATAGTGTCCCTCGACCCCCTGACCGGCGAGGTGCTGGGCCAGCATCAGGAGGTAGCCATTTACCCGGCCAAGCACTTTGTAACCAGCAAGGAAAAGCTGGCCCTGGCCTGCGTTGACATTCGAGACGAACTGGCCGAGCGGCTGGATGAGTTAAAGCGGCAGGAGAAGGTGCTGGAGGCGGCCCGCCTGGAAAGCCGCACTCACTACGACCTGGAAATGCTCCAGGAAACGGGGTTCTGCGCCGGCGTCGAGAACTACGCCCGCCACCTGTCCCGCCGCGGGCCGGGCACCGCGCCCCACACGCTGCTGGACTACTTCCCGGAAGACTTCCTGATGCTGGTGGACGAGTCCCACATGACCCTGCCGCAGGTACGGGGGATGTATCATGGCGACCTGTCCCGCAAACAAACGCTGGTGGATTTCGGGTTCCGGCTCCCCTCGGCGTTGGACAATCGGCCCCTAAACTTTGGCGAGTTTGAGCGGCACATCAACCAGGTTATCTTCGTGTCTGCTACGCCCGGCCCCTACGAAATGGAGCATAGCTCGGCAATCGTGGAGCAGGTTATCCGGCCCACCGGCCTCCTCGACCCCACCATTGAAGTCAAACCCTCGGAGGGGCAGATTGACGACCTGCTGCATCAAATCAAGACCAGGGTTGACCGGGGGCAGCGCTGCCTGGTAACCACCCTGACCAAGCGGATGTCTGAAGAGTTGGCCGACTTTATGTCGGAGATGGGAATCCGCAACCACTACCTCCACTCTGATATTCATACCCTGGAAAGAATCGAAATCCTGCGAGACCTGCGGTTGGGTGTTTATGACGTTATCGTGGGCATTAACCTGTTGCGGGAAGGGCTGGACTTGCCGGAGGTAAGCCTGGTGGCGATCCTCGACGCGGACAAGGAGGGCTATCTTCGCTCCACCACCGCCCTGATTCAGACCGTCGGACGCGCCGCCCGCCATTCCGAGGGCCACGTAATAATGTACGCCGACCGGGTAACCGATTCGATGAAGCGGGCGATTGACGAAACCTACCGCCGCCGCGGCATTCAGGATGTTCACAACCGGGAGAACGGCATCGAGCCGCAGAGTATCCAGAAAGCAGTACACGACATAACCGAAAGTATCAAGCTCGTCGCTGAAACTCAAGCCACTTACCGGACAGTGCGTCAAGAGATGTCCCGCGAGGATATGTTCCGGGTGATAAAAGACCTGGAAGTTCAGATGAAGGATGCCGCCCGCAACCTGGAGTTCGAGAAGGCAGCCCAACTGCGCGACGACGTACTTGACCTGCGCCGGGTGTTGGCGGTGGAACAGAAGACGCTGTCGGGGTAGGGGGGGAGGTTGAACCGGAAAAGTCCCCAATCAATCAAGGCTTTGCAACCCCAATTTTTGGCGCAGTTCCTCGTTGGT
This sequence comes from Dehalococcoidia bacterium, assembly GCA_965197655.1. Lineage (GTDB taxonomy): Bacteria > Chloroflexota > Dehalococcoidia > Lucifugimonadales > UBA3495 > CATQHB01. The sequence continues at coordinate 902,460 of OZ240220.1, forward strand.
TACCGTTCTCCCGTCCCTGGTTAATTCCGCATAGGCATTCGCTATTGCGGTCCGTTTCCCATGCGCTTCCTTCCGATCATCCTCCAGAGTTTCCAGAGAATCGCTGCGTTTTGGCTGGGTAGCTTACCGGTACACCTGGCCGCGGCGCTGGACGCGCAGAATGGTCAGGGTCCTAACCGAGTAGTCTAAGGTTAGTATTACTCGCCAGTCTCCGACTCTCAGACGCCATTGGTCTTGCCGGTCTTGCAGTTTCCTGAGGTTGCCTCTCCCGGTTTCGGCAAATCGTTTTATTCCGGCCGTAACTCGTTGCCGTATTTGAATGTCCAGCTTGGCAGCGTCAGATTCGGCTCGGCTGTCCCACTGTACTTGCCACACTAGGGAGACTCCATCAGGCGCTTTACTACCTCGTCGTGAGAAATCAATTCAGCCCGACCAGTCCTAATGTCCTCTAACACTTCATCTACCGCCGCCCGCTCCTCCTCAGTTTCCGGCTCGTCGTCTTCGGGCGCGGTCAGCAGAGCAAATAAAACCGGGTCTTCTTTCTTCAGAAAGTCCAGAAATGCTTGTCCACTTGCTTCCAAAATGGAGTCGGGCAGAAAATCAATCATATTATGTAATTCTTCTCTGGTAACCATCGTATGCCCCCAATTTAACTTTTCCCTATTGTATCCGCTCCTCCACCAGCCCGTGCAGCCGCTCCAGCAACTCCCCGTTCTGTTCCAGGGTAAAGTTGTCCACGTAGTAGCGGTTGATGCCGCTGCCGCCGTCCACCGCGCCCTCGTCAACCATTTGGCGAATCAGGCGGGTATCTTCCTCCAGCGGGGGCAGCAGGTTGCGACCGACCAGGCGGGATAGGGCGGCGACCAGGCCGTAGCCGCCCCAGTTGGAGACGCTGGCGATTACCAGCTGGTCCACCGTGCTGACTGCCGGGTCGTCGGGCAGTCGTTCCACCGGCGGGATGTGTTCGAGCAGGTTGCCCATGCCGATTTCGTTGCCGCCGTCGCCGATGCCTACCGAGGGGATACCCAATTCGAAGAGATAGTCCAGCCGCGCCGTGTAGTCGGTAATGTCCCTGGAAAGCATATTCAGATAGATGTCGTCCCCGGTGCGGCCGCAGCGTTCGATGGAGATGAGCAGGGCGGGCTGAATCCGGTCAAGCAACGCAGCGGCGGCCTGCCGGCTGGCGGCTATGCCGGCGATGGGAAACTCTACCACCTCGGCCCGGTCGCCCAGCCAGTCACGCAGCATTGGCGCAGTATGTTGGTCCGTGACGTAGGTTACCTGGCGGCCCAGGGATTGCAGTGCGTTGCCGATGGCGATGGCGCCCGGCGGCCCGTCGGTCTCGTGCTGGCCGGCGGTCAGGATGTAGAAGCCGGTTATGATTGCCACGTTGCCGGGGTGGTCAAGAATATACTGGGCGGCCTGGTCGCAGAAGTTGTCCGGCAGGAAGGGCCGCAACTCCGATACTCCCCGCATATCATTGGCCAGGATGATGTCCTCTATTGTATTGCCGGGGAAAGTCATAGTCTCTCCTCTGCTGACCGGTTACAGCACGGCATAGTCGGCATCCCGCTGGGCAGTGACGAACATATAGCCGGGGGCGTGGGTAATCATCAACGACGGCTTGCAGTTCAGGGCCACCGCCTGGGGGGTGACGCCGCAGGCCCAGAATACCGGCTCCTCGCCGGGGCGGATTTCTACCGAGTCGCCAAAGTCGGGGCGGTTGATGTCCTCTATTCCGATAACCGACGGGTCACCGATGTGGATGGGGGCGCCGTGGGTGGCCGGGAACCGGGAGGTGACCTGCACCGCCCGGACAATCTTGTCGTATTTGACGGGCCGCATACTCACCACCATCGGCCCGGAGAATACCCCCGCCGGATTGGTGGCAATGTTGGTGACGTACATCGGCACGTTGCAGCCCATTTCCTGGTGCCGCAGGGGTATGCCGGCGTCGGACAGCGCGGACTCAAAGGAGAAGCTGCACCCCAGCAGGAAGGAGACCAGGTCATCGCGCCAGAGGTCCAGGAGCGATCCCACTTCCCCGGTCAGTTCTCCATGCTCGTAAACCCGGTAGCCGGGGATGTCGGTGCGAATGTCGGCCCCCGGCGCAGTGAGGAAAGGCTCCACGTTGCCGGCTTCGATTACTTCCAGCAGCGGGCAGGGCCGGGGGTTGCGTTGGCAGAATAGAAGAAAGTCGAAGGCCAGTTGCCGGGGCAGGATAGCCAGGTTGGCCTGGACAAAACCCGGGGCCACCCCGGAAGTCACGCCTCGCCAGGCGCCGGATCGGATTCTATTCCAGGCTTCCTGGGGAGTTTGAGGCAGCGTTGCGGTCGTCATATTTTTCCTTTACCCGGGGCGGCGATGGCGCTTCCTCCCCGTTAGCAAGTTAGCTTGATGTCCCCATATTATTGAGGCGGCTTCCCCGGTAGTCAATCGGGTTAAGAATACTCTGAATAAGTCATTGAGCTCTAGTGCCTTCACCCGTCGTTCCTGCGCCGGCAGGAACCTAAAACATTGGGGACCGAGATTCCTGCTTTCGCAGGAACGACGGGTAGTGGTGAACAGCACAAGTACGGACTTATTCAGAGGTTTCTTAAGTCGGGGAGGCCGGGGGAGTTAGCGGTTTCGGCCCTAGCCAGTTCGGGGCAGGTAGGCGCTATGATTTGGTAAACCAGGCAAAATCGCATATACTTACTCCACAAAATCGGTAATCCGCTAACCCAGAGCGAGTCCGTGTATAACATTTTCCTCCTCGCAAATCACGGAAATGGCCTGCAACCCCTGCTGGAAACTGTAAGTAGGGCCGGGCTTTCCTGCCGGTTCGGCTCGGAACTGGAGCAGGTTAAAGAGGCTGCCGGCTCTCCGCAAACGAACATTGATGCGGTCTTGCTGGACCTGGAATCCTTCCGGCCCGTCGAGTGCCAGGGTATGGTTGAGGGTTGCCGGGCATTGAAGGTGCCGGTGCTGGCCGTGGTGCCGGGCGATTCAGTGGAGACCTATGACCCGGCTCTTAACCCCGATGAGTTTATCCTAACCCCGATGCAGCAAGGGGAATTGTTGGCCCGGGTCAAGCAGGCGATATACCGGGTCAGCGGGCCGTTGGGGGCGCAACTGCTGAAGATAGGCGATTTGGTCATTGACCTGGAACGCTACGACGTGCTGATGGCCGGCCGCCGGGTTTCCCTAACCTACAAAGAGTTTCAACTGCTGGTGATGCTGGCCTCCAACCCCGGCCGGGTTTACACCCGGGACGTGCTGCTAAGCCAGGTATGGGGCTATGACTATCTGGGCGGCACCCGCACCGTGGACGTTCACGTGCGGCGGCTGCGCTCCAAGATAGAAGACCCGGACCACTCCTTTGTGGAAACAATCTGGAATGTGGGGTATCGGTTTAAGGCGTTGGCGTAGCCTCAGTCTCCTCTTAACTGAACTCCGCGCTAACCCGTTCCATGAAGCGGGCCATTTGGCCGGCCAAGGCGGCGTGTTTCTCCAGGGCTAATGTTGGGTCTTCTTCAATAATTGCGTTGGCTTCCTTCCGGGCCAAGTCCAGCAACTCCCGGTCGGATAGTTGGGCCATGCGCAGGTTGGGCAGGCCGCTCTGCCGCGTCCCGAAGAAGTCTCCCGGCCCGCGTAACTCCAGGTCCACCTCGGCCAGCTGAAATCCGTCCGTTGTCTGCTGCAGGGCTGAAAGTCGTTCCCGCGCGTTGCCGGAGGCGTTATCCGACATCAGGATACAGTAGCTCTGGTGTTCCCCCCGACCGACGCGGCCCCGGAATTGGTGCAGTTGGGACAGGCCAAACCGGTCGGCGCCTTCGATTAACATAATCGTGGCGTTGGGTACGTCAATGCCGACTTCTACCACTGCCGTCGTGACCAGAATATCCAGTTCGCCGTCACGGAACTGGCGCATAACCCGGTCCTTTTCCTTTGCCGACATTCGCCCGTGCAGCAGACCCAGCCGCAAATCGGGAAATACCTCATGGGACAGCCGGCGGTGCTCATCCGTGGCTGCTTTGGCTTCGATGGCGTCGGACTCGTCAATCAGCGGGTAAACTATAAAGGCTTGCCGGCCGGCCTGGACTTCCTTTCGGATGAATCCATAAACAACCTCCCGGCGGTCCGGGGTGGGCCAGCGAGTCATAATTTCCTGGCGGCCGGGGGGCAGTTCGCTGATGGTGGATATGTCCAAATCGCCGTACAGGGTCAGCGTCAAGGTACGGGGTATAGGGGTGGCCGACATTACCAGGGTATGGGGGTTTTCCAGGCTCTTTTGCCGCAGGGCGGAGCGCTGCATTACCCCGAAACGATGTTGTTCGTCCATAACGGCCAGGGCCAGGCGGGGCAACTCCACGCCCTCCTGAATCAGGGCCTGGGTGCCGATAAGCAGGTCAAGGCTGCCTTCGGCGGCCATCCCGGTCAGTTTCCGGCGCGGCCTGGCCCGGGTGCTGCCGGTGAGCAGCCCCACGGTTATGGGGCGGCCCAGCGATTCGACGCTGGCGGTCAGCAGGTTATCCACCTGGGTAGTATGGGTCAGTCCGCTCAACAACTGGGTAACGGTTTGGAAATGCTGCTCGGCCAGTACCTCGGTGGGGACCATAATTGCCCCCTGGTAGCCGGCGGCGATGGTAGCCAGCAGCGCCACCAACACTACCACCGTCTTGCCGCTGCCCACCTCTCCTTGGAGCAGGCGGTTCATCGGCGGGGTGCCGCGGCGCAGGTCGGCCAGGATTTCCTCGAGGCACTGCTTTTGAGCGCTGGTTAAAGAAAAGGGGAGTGAAGCTATAAAACCGTCCACCAGGTCGGCGCCAGCGTCAACGGGTACCCCCTCTACCAGTTGATTGTCTCGCTGCCGGCGGGCCAGCACCGAAAGCTGCAAGGTCAGCAGTTCGTCGAAGGCCAGACGTCGGCGAGCGCTGGCCCATTTACCTAAATCGTCCGGGTAGTGGGCTTGCCGGATGGCCTCCGGCAAAGGCATTAACCTGGTACGGGTCAGCAGCGCCGGCGGCAGGTATTCCTCAATGCCGCCCAGCCATCCTTCAAGGGCTTGCTTGGTCAGGCCGCGCATGGTATGTATTTTCAAGCCGTCGGTTAAGGGATAGACGGGCAAAATTCGGCCGGTATTGACGGCAGGCTGCCCCGGCTTGAGGATGTCGTGCATGGGAGATTGGAAGCCCAGGCGGTTGTTAAATGCCTCAACTTTGCCGCTGACCGCGATGCGGACACCGGGTTTGAGGGTGCGGGCCAGATAGGTTTGCCCAAACCAGGTTATTCTGATGTTGCCGGTATCGTCGCTCAGCACTGCCTCGGTCCTGACGGGGCCTCTTCGTTGGCCCAACCGGACTTCCCGCGCCTCCATTATCTCGCCCTCTACCGTCCTTTCCTGGCCGTAGGACAACTCGGCAATCTTTGCCTTGATGGAATAATCGAGGTAGCGTCGGGGGAAGAGGTACAGCAAGTCCCTAATCGTTGATACGTCTAACCGGGCGAGTTGCCCGGCTAGGTTTTTGTTCCTCGTTTTGAGACTGGTCACCGGGCACTCAAGGTCGATTGTGGTTGGCAGGGGTTGAGCGCTTGACTTGGCACGGGACCGGGACGGTTTGGTAGCAGTTTCAACAGGACTCTTCCGTCCAGCAGGGGGCCGAGGTGGTTTTGCCCGGGGCGTCGGATTTTCATTGGGTGGAGAGGCCTGCTGACCACTTTCCAGCAACGTACGCCATTGGGCTACCCATTCCCCGCGTTCCTCGATGGTCATGCCGGAATAACCGGGGCGTATCAAATGCCGGTTTGAGGCAGACTTGCTCACGAGGGCAGTCATGGAATCGGCCCAAATCCGGACAAAGGCGTCCATTCCGCCAATGACTGCCTTGTCGTTAAACCCGTTGGCCTGTTCCAGTTCCAGAATGTTCCGGAAAGTCTTAATCCAGGTGTCAGGTTTTGTCGAGCGATAAGCCATCAGCGTTTCAACAACCGGACCGTTACCCAAGTTGGCGGAAAGCGTCCGCCGGAGTAGGAAAGGCGGGACAAGGCATTTGCCGCAGGGGTGTACAGCTAATAATGACTAACGAACCGCGGTAACAGCAACACCTATAGCCCGGGGGCCGACGTAAGTTCCCAGGGCCGGGCCAAAGCGGGCGGTAATGATTTGTTCCTCGGGGACCAAATCGCTTAATTGACTCCGCAAGTCGGCGGCCCAATCGGGTTCGGTGCTGTAAATTACCCCCACCTGAGAAACCGGCGTATGTTCCCTGGTCAATTCTAACAGACGCCGCACCGCCCGCTGGTGGTTACGGGGCCGCTCCAAAGGATGCACCTCGCCGTCCATTAGGGTCAGTATAGGTTTTACGCTCAGCAGGGAACCCATGAAAGCCTGCGCCTTGCCGATGCGCCCTCCCTTTTGCAGGAACTCCAGGGTGTCCAGGGCAAAGACGGTGGAGGTCAAACCCAAATCCTGGCGCACCTGCTCGGCCACCTGCTGGTATGCCGCCGACTGCTGGGCCAGCCGGGCTGCCGCGACTACAATCAAGGTCAGCGCAATGGAGGCGCTATTGGAATCTATGACCTCAATGGGAACGGAATCGCCGAGACTGGCCTTGGCCTGGGTTGCCGAGTTGACCGTCCCGCTGAGCTTGCTGGAGATGTGAATAGATACAATCTCATCGCCCTGCTCCAGCAGGGGTTGATACGTTGACTGAAAAGCCCCCATTGAAGGCTGGGAGGTAGTGGGCAAGCGGCTGCCGGTGGTAAGACGTTGGTAAAACTCGTCGGGAGTCAGGTCAACGCCGTCCCGGTAGTTCACATCGTCAATCACGACGTTGGCCGGAACGACGGTAATACCCAACTCCTCGGCCAGACCGGCCGGAATATCCGAGGTGCTGTCGGTAACTATGCGTATCGCCAATAGCGTTACTCCACGGAAGCAAAATAGGGGTAGTGGGGCTGCCCGCCGTAAACCAGGTCAACCTGAATGCCCGGCGCAATTTCCTCAATTCGCCGGGATACTGCCTCGGCCCGTCCCAGGTCGGTATCCGCTCCCCAGTAAAGGGTCACAATGTGATCGTCAGTGAGTCCCACCCCGTTCAGGGCGGAAAGCAGGGCGGCCTCCGGCGTTTGCTCTAACACCGCCAAATCCCCCTCCACCAGGCCCATGTAGTCCCCCTCGGCCACCGCAATACCGTTCAGGGTGGTGTCGCGTATGGACTGGGTTACTTCAATGGAGACTACCGCGGATACCGCCTCTTTCATCGCCTGCAAGTTCTGCTCGGCGGAGGATTCCGGGTTAAAGGCCAGCGTCGCCGCCACGCCCTGGGACACGGTATGGGTTGGCACTACGTGGAGGCTCTGGGTCTCATTTTCCCGGTCTGCGGCCTGGGTTGCGGTTAGCGCCACGTTCTTGTTATTAGGCAGGATAATAACATCCTGACCGCCCGAGGACTCGGCGGCGTTGACTAACTGGGCTACGCTGGGGTTCATGGTCTGCCCGCCGCTGACCACGGCAGCGCAGCCGGAGTCCTTGAAGAGTTGGGCCAGCCCATCGCCCGGGGCCACAGCGACCAGTTTGATGCCGGCCTTGGGGATGGTCGATTCTTGACGGGTGGCCTGGTGTCCGGCGGCCCAGTCCTCGTTTTGCAGGTTCATATTGTCTATCTTGATTTGGGCCAACTCCCCTAACCCCACGCCGTAGCTGAGCGCCGCGCCCGGGTCTTCTACGTGAACGTGTACCTTGATAAACCGGTCGTCTCCCACGATGACCAGTGACTCGGCGGTTCGGGCCAGGTCTGCCCTTACCTGGTCGATGTCCAGGTTTTCTCCCTGGATAAGAAACTGGGTGCAGTAGCCCCACTCCGATTCTACTGAGGCATCCAGAAAGTCGGCTTCGACGGAAATTGAGGCCAATTGAGCCGGGTCAATCTGTCCTGCCGAAGTAGCCAGCTCCAAGTCGGCTTGGTCAACGTCCCCGCCGGTCAGGTGGAGGTAGGCCCCGCCGAGGATTACCACGATTCCCATTCCCCCGGCGTCCACTACGCCAGCTTCTTGCAACTTGGGCAGCAGGGACGGGGTGGTATCCAGCGCGTCCCGGGAGGCGGAATAGGCCGTTTCCCAGAAGGATAAAACGTCTCCGTCTTTCCCGTCCTGCTCCAGCCGTGATTCCAGGGCTTCGGCGACGCAGCGGATGACCGTCAGCATCGTGCCTTCCACCGGGTTGCCCACGGCGCGGTAAGCGGCCTCGGTGGCTGCCCGGAAAGCCTGCGCCAGGTCGGCGCCGGCGCAAACCTCTTTCCCGTTCAGTCCCTGGGCGATTCCCTTGAAAAACTGGGAGAGGATTACGCCGCTGTTGCCGCGGGCCTCCCAGAAGGCGCCGTCGGCGACCAGGGCGGCCACCTGCCCGGCGGTAGCATCTTCCGCCGGGCCTTGCGCGCATTTTTCGACACCGGCCCGCATGGTCAGCATCATATTGGTTCCCGTATCGCCGTCGGGCACTGGGTAAACATTCAGGGCATTGATGGGGTCGCGGTACCGTTCCAGGCATCTAAAGCCGGCCGTCAGGGCCTGGGCCAAGTCAGCGCCTTCAAGCACATTCATATTCAGCACCACAGCATTGGAAGATAGCCCGTTACAGGGGTTTGAGCAGTGAACCGCACTCTGCCTCGCCATCTTTCTTCGGCAGAGGCAAAAGTACCGGAATGGCCGGAGTCTCTAATCGGGCGATTTACTCACGAGGCTATTATATATGGGCGGATGGGATTTTCAACTTTGCGATGACCACTTGAATTGGTAGTTTGGTAAGGTGCGGGAACAGGGGCGGGGGTTGCCTGGTCTGCGGGCGGGCGGTTGCCGTCCGCTTAAGTTTCCTTGACGCTGCCTTTGGCCCGGCCTAGAATAGGGCCGGGAACGGCTGGGCCGGTAAGTTTTCGCCGGCTATTCCGCTTGACCCTATCCTTTAGTCCACTGCCCGTGCGGTGAATGCCAGGGGAATGACTTGAGGGATTCCAACGCAGACCCCGACACTAATGCCACTAACGCCCAGGGTACGGACGCTCCGGGTTCCGACTCTGGGGCGGCGGAACGGATTATCTCCGGCTCTTCCCAGCCGGACGACGAAAATCTGGACCTTTCCCTGCGCCCCCGGCGTCTGGTTGAATTTGTGGGGCAGGCACAGGTCAAGGATAACTTGAGCATCGGCATACAGGCGGCCAAGCTGCGGGGCGAACCGCTGGACCATATCATCATTTACGGTCCGCCGGGGTTGGGCAAGACTACCCTGGCCCATATTATCGCCAATGAAATGGGCGTCAATATCAAAGTCACTTCCGGCCCGGCCATCGAACGGGCCGGGGATATGGCGGCCATTCTTACCGCGCTCCAACCTTACGACATACTGTTTATTGACGAGATTCACCGGCTTAACCGGGTAGTGGAAGAAGTCCTGCATTCAGCGATGGAAGACTTTTTCCTTTCCTGGATGGTGGGCAAGGGTCTGGCGGCCCGCAATATCAACCTGCGGATTAGTCCCTTCACCCTGATTGGCGCCACCACCCGGTTTTCGCTGATTAGCGCCCCGCTCCGCGACCGATTCGGTTCCGTGTTCCGCCTGGACTACTACGAGCAGGCGGATATGGAGGTAGTGGTACGGCGGTCGGCAAGCATTTTGGGCGTCACCACCGACCCGGAGGGCATTGCCGAGGTCGCCGCCCGCGCCCGGGGGACGCCGCGCATCGCCAATCGCCTGCTTAGACGTACCCGCGACTATGCCTTGGTGGTAGCGGATAATCAGGTCACCGGCACGGTGGCGCGGGAGGCCCTGAACCGGCTGCGGGTGGACGGCCTGGGGCTGGATGAGTCGGACCACCGGCTGCTGGTCAACATCATTGACAAGTTCAACGGCGGCCCGGTGGGACTGGAGACGCTGGCCGCTTCCCTGAGTGAAGATTCGGATACGGTGATGGAGGTTTGGGAGCCTTACCTGATGCAACTGGGCTTTCTGGAGCGCACCCAGCGGGGCCGGGTGACCACCCGTCGCGCTCACGAATACCTGGGCCGTCCCTGGAAAGGTATAATGGAGTCTACCGACCAGGCCCGCTTTTCCGGCTTTTGAGTTTCCTGTTGGCCGGTTGCCCCACTGAAGTGTTGGGTTGCCGCGCCATAACCGGCGCAACTCCAGTCGTTGATTGTTGTCCGGCGTAGTCGCCGGCGCAAGCTAAACTGCCCGAAATTGTTGGAGGAATTATGATTTACGAACTGCGTATTTACGAGACCATCCCCGGCCGGCTACCGGCGCTGAACGACCGCTTTGCCAACCACACCCTCGGCTTTTTCCAGAAGCACAATATCCACGTGGTAGGTTTCTGGACGGAGGACATTGGGACCAGCAACCAACTGGTATATATGCTGGGTTTCGACAGCCTGGCCGACCGGGAAGGGAAATGGGCCGCCTTTCAGGCTGACCCCGGCTGGCACCAAGTCCGGGCCGAATCGGAGCAGGACGGTCCGATTAACGCCAGGGTTCGCAACGTGATTTTGCGCCCTACCAGCTACTCGCCGATGCAGTAGGCGTGGTTGGCTGAATCCGGGTTATTCCGCTCATCCACAAATCCGGTCATTCTGAGCGGAGCGAGGAATCCAGTACCCTTCATATCCTTCAGAGCAAGTGTTGTCCGGTATTGGTAACTGTTCAGTCTTGAGGAGTTGTTCCCACCTTAAACCGTCATTCCGGCGCAGGCCGGAATCCAGAGAGGCCAATTAGGAATTGGCGTTCCAGAGGGCAAGGATTCCTGGATTCCGGCTTTCGCCGGAATGACGGTATAGGAGCGCAGACGGCTCATCACATCTGAACAGTTACCTTTCCGTAACCCGGTTGCTAGGGCCATTGGTAACGGCTACAATGGTTTCTTTACCGGATACGATTTAACGGGGCGGGAATCTTTTGAACCTTCGGGCAGCCGGCAATCCTACGGAAAATATCGGCATCGGCTACTCCACCGGCAATATGGGGCCGGATGGTTTAGTTGCCCTGGACGACTTGCTGTCCAGGGTTGGCAATGGAGAAGCGGTAACCGATGAAGAAGCGTTGCTGCTGGAAGGACCGGTGGAAGGACCGGCAACCTATCCGGTTGCCGACCTATGCTCCGTTGCGGCCCAGCTTCGCGATGCCGGCAAAGGGAAAGTTGTGACCTTTTCCCCCAAGGTGTTCATTCCGCTGATCCACCTGTGCCGGGACTTTTGCGGGTATTGTACCTTCCGGCAAAGCCCTCAGGATGCAGAGCGGCTGTATATGTCCCCGGAGGAAGTCCTAAAGGTCGCCCGAGCCGGGCAGCGGCTCGGCTGCACCGAGGCCCTGTTCACCTTGGGGGAACGGCCGGAGCAGCGTTACCCGGAGGCCAGGCAGTGGCTGCAAGACCGGGGATATGCAACCACGCTGGAATACTTGACCGAAATGTGCAAGCTGGTGTTGGAGGAAACGACCCTCCTGCCCCATGCCAATCCCGGCACGATGAGCCGGCGGGAGTTGGCGGCGTTGCAGCCCTTCAACCCATCGATGGGGCTGATGCTGGAAAGCATTAGTCCGCGCTTGTACGAACCGGGCGGCCCTCACGAGTTTGCCCCCAGCAAGCGGCCCAGGGTCAGGCTCCGCACCATTGAACTGGCCGGGGAGTTGGGTATTCCGTTCACCACCGGGATTCTGATTGGCATTGGGGAGACCCGCCGGGAGCGTATTGAGGCAATTTTGGCGATACGCCGCCTGCACCGGGCCTACGGCCACATTCAGGAAGTAATCATTCAGAACTTTAGGGCCAAGCCGGATACCGCGATGAGCGAAACGTCCGATGCCCCGGCGGAAGAACTGTTTTGGACGGTGGCGGTGGCCCGGGTCCTGCTGGGACCGGAAATAAACTTGCAGGTGCCGCCCAACTTGAGCGCCCGGGACTATCCGTCCTACCTGTCGGCGGGCATCAACGACTGGGGCGGCATATCTCCCCTGACTATTGACTACGTGAACCCGGAGGCGCCGTGGCCCGGCCTGGCCGAATTGCAGGAACGCACCGGGGCAGAAGGGTTTGAGTTGCGGCCCCGGCTGCCGGTCTATCCGGAGTTTTTCCGGGGTTCCGGGAACTTGCTGCCCGATGCTCTCAAAACGCGGGTGGTGGCGCTGGCGGATGAGGACGGATACGTGAAAGGAGGAATGGAGCGGTATGCCGGAAGGAATTAACCGAGATTCGGCTGCCCAGGCGGCGGACGCCGGTAGCACGGCCCACAGCCTTGAGGCCCTGATAGCCCTACTTGACCCCCAAGTTGCCCGGGTACTGGAAGACGCCCTGGCTGGTAAGGATATTACCGTCGCTGACGCCGTTACCCTGTTTGATACTACCGGGCTGGAATTCAGCGCGTTGGGCCTGGTGGCCGACGAACTGCGCCGCCGTACGGTGGGCGATTTGGTGACCTACGTGGTCAACCGGAACATCAACTTTACCAACGTCTGCATCAAGCGCTGCGGCTTTTGCGCCTTCAGCCGGGATTTCCGGGAGGAAGAGGGTTATTTTCTGCCGTTGAATGAAATAGTCCGCCGGGCCAAAGAGGCTTGGGACTACGGGGCTACCGAAGTGTGCGTTCAGGCCGGACTTCCTCCCCAGATGGAGGGAGACCTTTACATAAAGCTGTGCGAGGCGATCAAGGAAGAACTGCCGGATATGCACGTCCACGGGTTTTCCCCGGAGGAAGTGCTTTACGGCTCCATACGCTCCCGTTGCAGCATACGGGAATATCTGCGGGGTTTGCAGGACGCCGGAGTGGGCAGCCTGCCCGGAACGTCGGCGGAAGTCCTCGACCAGGAACTGCGCGACCGCATCTCCCCGGGCCGAATCAATGTTAATCAGTGGGTAGAGGTAATAACCACCGCCCACGAGTTGGGCATACCGACCACCTCGACGGTAATGTTCGGCCACGTGGAAACCAACGAACAAATTGCCCGGCACATCGCCCTGTTGCGGGACATTCAGCAGGATACCGGCGGCTTTACCGAGTTTGTGCCGCTCAGCTTTGTCAACACCGAAGCGCCGATGTTTATGAAGGGGCTGGTGGACAACGTGCGGTCGGGGCCCACCGGCATGGACGTAATCAAGGTACACGCCATCGCCCGCATTATGCTGAACAACTGGATACCCAACATCCAGGCATCCTGGGTCAAGGAGGGGAGCCGTCTTTCCCAACTGCTGCTGACCACCGGCGTCAATGACCTGGGCGGCACCCTGATTAACGAAAGCATCTCCACCTCCGCCGGCGCCCAGCACGGGCAGTTGATGCGTCCCTCCGAGTTCAGGGGGATGATTCGCCAGGCCGGCCGGATCCCCGCGGAACGCTATACCACCTACGGGTTAAAGCGGGTCTTTGACCAGGATGATGGGCAGGTTGACCCCTTGGACCTGGTGGGCGACAATGTGGAAGAAATCTTCGGTTCTTACCGGAAGCTGGTTAAGCTGGAAACCTTCCGGTTTGAGCATCCCCGCCAGTCCGCTCGGTCGGGCGTTGAAACCCGCGACTGACTTGGTACGCCCGGCTTGATGAGCTTGCGGGATAGGAAAGTTCTGGCCCTGGCCGGCGGCGTGGGTGGCGCCAAGCTGGTTTTGGGACTGGCCCGGGAACTGCCGCCGGAGCAGTTGACGGTCGTGGTGAATACCGGGGACGACGAGACGTTCCATGGGTTGCACGTATCCCCGGACCTGGACACGATGTTATATACTCTAGCCGGATTGTCCAACCCGGAAACCGGCTGGGGTATTGCCGGGGAGACCTTCGGCGCGCTGGAAATGCTGGCCCGCTACGGCGTTGAAACCTGGTTCAACCTGGGTGACCGGGACTTGGCGACCCATATCCGGCGCACCCAACTGCTCCGGGAAGGGGCTACGCTGTCCGAGGTGACTGCGGAGCTTTGCCGTTGCCTGGGAGTTGCGCACCGGGTTGTTCCTATGTCCGATGCGCCGGTTTGCACTTTTTTAAGCACCGGAGCCGGGGAACTGGCGATGCAGGACTATTTCGTCCGGCAGCGCAGTGAGCCGGTGGTCACTTGCATTGAGTACCGGGGAGCGGAGGATGCTCCACCCTCCGACGGGTTCAAGAATGCCCTGGCCGAGGCCGGCCTAGTGGTGTTCTGTCCCTCCAACCCTTTCCTGAGCCTGGGGCCGATCCTGGCGATGCCCGGAGTACGGGAAGGGCTGGAGTCGGAGAAGGTTGACGGGCGGCTCCGGGTAGCGGTCAGCCCGATAATTGGAGGCGCGGCGGTGCGCGGCCCGGCGGCCAAGATTATGACTGAACTGGGACACGAAGCCACCTGCCTCGGTGTAGCGCGGCTGTATCAGGATATTTGTGACGTTTTCCTGATTGACCAGCAGGACGCCGATTTGGCGCCAGCCATCGCTGACTTGGGGATTCGGCCACTGGTGGCGCCGATTTTGATGGAAACTGAAGGGGATAAGGTGGCCCTGGCGAGACTCATCCTGGAACTTGGAGGCAGCCATGACGATGCTGGATGAAAGCAGTATCATCCCGATCATACCGATGAAACCCCTTGCTGACTGCAAGACCCGCCTTTCGCGGCAGTTGACCGCCGAGGAGCGAGGCGACCTGGTTATCGGGATGCTGCGACGGGTAATCATGGCGATTAAGGGCGCCTCCATTGACGTATTCTGGGTGGTCGGTGGGGACTGGCGCATCCGCAACCTGACCCGTAATTTTGACGGGCTATGGATGGAGGATTTTGGCCGCAACCTGAACGATACGGTGGACAAGTCCTTTGACCGGGCCTCTCAGCGAGGCTTGGGCGCCCTCTACCTGCCCGGCGACCTGCCTTTCCTCAAGGCCAGCGACCTGACCAGTATGCTGCGCTCCACAGGAAATGGGCGGAATATAGTTCTGGCCCCGGCCCGCCGCGACTCCGGCACCAACGGCATTCTGATTCCTCCCAAGCTCGCTTTCAAGGCGGAATTGGGCAACCGCAGCTTTACCAAGCACCTGAGCCAGGCGGGGAAGCTGGGCATTTCCGTTGCCATTTGCTACAGCGAAGGGCTGGGCTATGACCTGGACATTTGGGAAGACCTGGAGTTCTTCCAGCAGAAGGAACCCGGGTTGCTGCAGCGGTTAACGCCCGGCAAGCCGACGCCAGCTATGGGCGAGTTCCCCAATTTGCGAGGCGCAGGTAACCTACCCGCTTTTGAGCTGGACGAACCCCCCACTTTGCGGGGCGGGCGAAGGTGACCATCCACTTTGCGAGACGACGATGATCTACTCCAACGCAATTTCCGCATCTAAGGATACTCTGAATAAGTCATTAAGCTCTAGTGCCTTCACCAGTCGTTCCTGCGCCGGCAGGAACCTAAAACATTGTGGACCGAGATTCCTGCTTTCGCAGGAACGACGGGTAGGGGGTGAATGGCGCAAGTACGGACTTATTCAGAGGTTTCTTAATACTTCCCAACCGCCCGATCTGGCGCAACCGGAGGTGTGGGCGGCATGAAATTGGGAGTTTTGCTGCCCACCCGCGGCTTGCTGCTGGCCGACACCCCGCCGGAAAACGCCGACCGGATTATTGACTTGGCTTGCCGGGTGGAAGAGGCGGGTCTGGATTCGGTATGGGTCGGGGACAGCCTTACCGCCAAGCCCCGGCTGGAACCCCTGGCGACCCTGGCTGCGGTAGCCGCCCGGACCAACCGAGTTCGTTTGGGAACGGCGGTGCTGTTGATGGCCCTGCGGCATCCGGTGCTGCTGGCCCAGACTTTGGGCACCGTTGACCTTATTTCCCACGGACGGCTGATGATTGCCGCCGGGGTGGGCGGCGCCTTTAACGATGAGCAACAACAGGAATGGCAGTCGGCCGGCGTCGCTGCGACTCGCCGGGCCAGCCGCCTGGAAGAGATGGTCAAGATAATTAAGGGCCTGGGGAGTGAGGAGCCGTTAACCTTTGCGGGGAGGCATTTCAACCTGGATTCGGTAACGGTCAAGCCCCGCCCGGTGCAGAGCGGTGGAGTACCCCTGTTTCTGGCTTGTCACTGGCGGTCGAGGGCGCGGGAAGCCCAGTTCCAGCGGGCCGCCGCCCTGGCTGACGGCATAATTTCCATCTCGGATACCCCGGAAGAATACAGTCAAGTAATCGAAGCGGTGCGAAGCAAGGCCGCCGACCTGGGCCGGAGTGCGGAGTCCCTGGAAAAGGTGATGTACCTGACCGTCAACATGGATTCGGATGTTGCCCGGGCCGAAGCGGAAGCGGAAAAGTACCTGCTGGGCTATTACGGCGCCAACATTTGGGGAACGCGGTGGGGGCCTTTCGGAGACCCGGAAAGAGTCAAGGAGCGGGTGGCCGAGTACGTTGAGGCTGGGGCCGGCACGATAGTAGTGCGGTTTGCCTCTTTTGAGCCGGAGCGTCAGCTAGACCTCTTTCTTGAGCAGGTTGCGCCGGCCTTTCGATAGGACAAAGAGATCGGAAAATCAGCGCCGGCTTGCTTGTCCTGGCGGCTGGCGCAGCATTGGCAACGGAGGTAGTCCCTTGTACCCGATAGACTTGGCCGGCAAAAAAGGCGTGGTTTTCGGAGTGGCTAACGACCGAAGTATCGCCTGGGCTATCTCACGGATGCTGGGCGAGGCCGGGGCGCAACTGGCCCTTATCTATCAGAACGACCGGTTAAAAGACCGGGTAGTCCGGCTGGCCGGCACGTTGGATAACGCCATTACCTTGCCCTGCGATGCCTCGGACGACGCGCAAATTGAGGCAGCATTTGAGCAGGTCGCGGAGTCTTTTGGTGATATATCCTTTCTGGTGCACAGCATCGCTTACGCCAACCGGGAGGACCTGGCCGGCCGGTTTGCCGACACCAACCGGGAAGGATTCCGAATTGCCCTGGACGTGAGCGCTTATTCCCTGCTGCCCCTGGTCAAGCACGCGGCCCCGTTGATGACCGCTGGGGGGAGCGTCATCGCGATGACCTTTCAGGCTTCGCAGAAGGTGTACCCCGGCTACAACGTGATGGGCACCGCCAAGGCGGCCCTGGAGCATAGCGTCCGGCAGTTGGCCGCCGAGTTTGGGGAAGATAACATCCGGGTCAACGCCATCTCCGCCGGGCCGCTGGATACCCTGGCGGCGCGGGGAATCCATGGCTTTCTGGATATGAAGAAGATCCACGCCGAAAAAGCACCCCTGCAACGCAACATCAGCGCCGACGAAGTAGCCAAGACTGCCCTCTTCCTGTGCAGCGATATGTCCAGCGGCATTACCGGCTCCATTATCCCGGTGGATGCCGGCTATCACATAATGGCGGTTTAGCCTGCGGCGGGCGGTCCGTTCCCGGCTTTTTCTGTGAAGGAGGGTGGTGGTTGGCAGGACCGGAGGGGTGACAGCAGGGCTATCGCATTAGGACAAAGAACGAAACCCCGTCGTTCCTGCGAAAGCAGGAACGTCTGCCCCTGACGCCACTGGATTCCTGCTTTCGCAGGAATGACGGACCTTCGCAAGAACGACGGGGTTTCGCAGGAGTGACGGATTCCCCCGATTCCAAATGCGATTGCCCGGCTGCTAGATGGCTTCCAACTGCTGCTTATCCGCTGCTGCGCGTTCCGCTCGTCCCAAGCGGCCATAGGCTTCGGCCCGACGTTCCCAGGCCAGCCGGTACTTGGGGTCCAGGGCGATGGCCTTGGTGAACTGGTCGACGGCCTCCTGGAACCTGCCCTGGCTGAACAGGTTTATTCCCCGTTCCGTCATGTTGGCCGCCGTGGGAGTCGGCCGCGGGGGAGGAGGGGGAGGCTCAACGCGTGGCGTCTCTACTGTCGCCGCCGGTGTCGGTTCGGCTTCCTGGGCCAGCACGGGTTCTACCGTTCTCTCAGGTTCTACCGTTCCCACGGGTTCTGTGGTCTCCGAGGGAGCGAAAGCCGGTTCCGGCCTGGTGCGCTCCTCGCGCTCCGGCCCGGTGTCAGGGATGCTATTAACAACCGGCGCCACGGGTTCCCTTTCCGAAGATTCCTCTACGGGGGCAGCGGCCGGCCCGGCATCTCCGGCAACGTCGGTGTAGGAACGGGACAAGTCCCAGCCGCATTGGACGCAAAAGTTCAGCCCTCCGGTATCCGGTGCGCCGCAACGAGGGCAAGGCACGCTTGCCGTGGCCTTACTTCTGCGGAAAAGGGGACTCCTGAACAGCAGGAGGAAAAACAGGGGTGTCATTCCCACCAGCCCCAGGAATTGGGGAGTCAGAAAGTTCCAGGCAACTGCAATCAACAGCACCGACCCGACGCCCCAGATCCAGGGGTTCAGGCCCTTGGCCCGGGCGAGTCGAGTAGTCCAAAGGACAACTACCGCCAGAGAAATCAGCAGTATAATATCTGGATTCATGCCAGTCCGCCTTGGAAATCCCTCTTTACATACTGCATATAAACGGCTGTCACCTGGGTTCGATTCCGGTTTACGCATTTAGCCTAACATAAAGAATATACACTTTGAGGGCGGGCTAGACAATGGCTAATTCGGCAGCCAAGCCTTTTTCCTGGCTGGCGTCCGCGTTGGAGGAACGGTTGGCCGGATGGTTCGCCGGAAAATCAGCGCAAATTGGGTCGTCGCCGGATAGTTCAAGCCGGCATTGATGTTCCGGTTTACTCAAGACACTGAAATGAACTATTGTATCCGGTAAGGGCTGATAAGTGAGCCAATTATGCGCTAAAGCCGGTGCAGGCTACGTTTCAAGTAGTTGTCCTGTTTGACCTTGCGATGCAATCTTGCTATAATCCCGCATTGCTGAACTTGCTCAATTTGCATCCGGTCAACAAAGATTCCCTGAAAATGGCGATTTGAAATGTGGGCCTACTCCCGAAGCATTGTACGTTTACGCCATAAGGAGAAAACGTTATGAAACTCACTATTTCGGTACTCAAGGCCGACGTTGGCTCAATAGGCGGTCACACCAAACCATCGCGGCGGATGATGGACGCCGTGGAGGAGGCGGTAGCCGAGGCAATCAGCAGCGGACTGCTGATTGACGGCTACGTTGGGCACACCGGCGACGACATCTGTATGACCACTACGCATACCCGGGGGCCTAACGACACTGATATACATCAGTTTGCCTGGACTACTTTCCTTAAGGCTACTGACATTGCACGGGAGTACGGCCTTTATGGCGCCGGGCAGGACCTGCTGGTCGACGCTCCCTCGGGCAATATCCGCGGCGCCGGCCCGGCGGTGGCCGAGGTTGAGTTTGACCATGACCCGATTAAGACGAACCCGATTCGCCCCGCCGAGTCCTTTATGGTGCTGGCGGCGGACAAGTGCGGCCCCGGCGCCTACAATTTGCCGATGTTTCTCGGCTTTGCCGACCCGATGTATTGCGGTGGGCTGATGCTGCCCCGGCTGAGCGAGGGCTTTACTTTCAACGTCATTGACATGGACAACACCCAAGGCGACAGCATCATCGCCCTCAACGCCCCGGAAGACTACTACCGGCTGGCGGTGCTGCTGCGGGACAACGAGCGGTTCGGTATTGACTCCATTGTCTCCCGCTACTCCGGCGAGACGGCGGCGGCCATCTCCGCCACCCGCCTGCACAACATTGCCGGCAGCTATACCGGCAAGGATGACCCGGTGGCCGTGGTGCGGAACCAGGGTATCTTCCCGGCGCCGGAAGAGCTTTCTTCTCCTTACGCCAAGGCTCACTACATCGGTGGCGACGCCCGCGGCTCCCACGTAATGCCCCTGATGCCGGTGCCGATAAATACGCCGGTAACCGGAATGTATTGTTTGCCCCTGGTGTCCTGCATCGGCTTCTCCATCGCCGCTGATGGCACCTTTTCCGATTCCCACATTGATTTCTTCGACAACCCGGCCTGGGATCACGTCCGGCTGCTGGCTCAGCAGAAGGGCATCGAGATGCGTTCCCAGGGCTGGTCGGGCGCGGCAATGCTGCCTTACGGTGAACTGGAGTATTCCGGCTTCCGGCAGAGCATTGGCGACCTGGTAGCCCGGTTTGCCTTCCGCAACGGCCACGAGGCCGGCGTACCGGAAAAGGCAGCCACGGCTGACGATTAGGAAACAGGTCGTACCGTCCAGCGAGTTAAAGGATAATAAGAAGGCCCCGGCTGATTAGCCGGGGCCTTTGACTTAACTCATCAGCTTAAAGGGTAAGCGACCCTACGCCCGCAAAACGCCGTGTCCCTCAAGGATGCGGGCTAACTCGGCAATTCCCTCAGAGACCGTCTCGGCGGTGGGGTAGCCGAAGCAGAGGCGGGCACAATTGGCCCCACGGCCTTCCGGGGAGAACATGGTGCCGTTGTAATAGCCTACACCCTGGTTAAATACTTGCTCCTGCAACCCGGCCAGGTCGGTTCCTTCCGGCATTTCCAGCCAAACGTACAGGCCGCCCTCCGGTTTGCTCCACTGGGCGGCGTCGCCGAAATTCTCCCCCAAGGCGGATAACATCGCGTCCCGTTTGACGCGCAGGGCCTGGTTCTGTATCTCGATATGCTGGTCCATGTGGCCGGCGGCGTACTCCTGGACCGCCAGCGCGGCCAGTTGGTTCACCCCGCCGCCGGCCTTGAAACTCATTGCCCGGCGGATGACCTCCTGGGGGGCAACCATGTAGCCCAGACGCACACCCGGGGCCACTATCTTGGAGAAGGAACCCACGTAGAGTACCCGTCCGGTGTCATCCAGCGAATGGAAGGAAGTAACGTCCTCGCCCTCAAAACGCAGGTCAACGTAGCAATCGTCCTCCAGCACCGGCACCCCGTACTTTTGGGTAATCTCCAGGGTCTTGACGCGGCGTTCCAGGCTCATCGTCCAGCCCAGGGGGTTCTGGAATACCGGAATCGTATAGAGGAACTTTACCTTCTTGCCTTCGGCGGCCAGTCCGGCCAGAGTGGATTCCAGTTCTTCGGGTATGATGCCGTCGTCGTCGCACTTGACGCTGCGCACGTCGGCGCCATACCGGCGCATCGCCCGCATAGTTCCCAGGTAAACGTACTCTTCGGTCAACAGCACGTCGCCGGGGTCAGTCAGGGCGGCAATCAGCATGGAAATGGCCTCGCCGGAGCCGGAGGTCAGCACAATGTCATCGGGGCTGACCGTCATGTTCCGGTCCCGGGCCAGTTTTTCCGCCACCCACTCCCGCAGCGAGGGCAAGCCGGTGGAAACCGGATATAGGGCCAGGCCCTTGCCTTCCCGCTCCAGCGCAATTTTGAGGGACTCGGCCAAGCCGTCCAGGGGCAAAGTTTCCGGGTCGGGATAGGCCACCGCAAAGTCGTACTTGGCGTGACGATTTTCACCCCGGGGAATTTCTAATGCTCCCCTGGAATAGAGGCCGTCGTATCGGAAGGGATTCGAGGTTGCCATATTGGTTGCCTCCCAGTCTTATTTGTTACGCTTTCTATTCCACCAGCCGCAGCGACAGGTCTCTAAGCTGGTTTGCGTCAACCGGGGCTGGCGCGCCAAACAGCAAGTCTGCTCCGCTCTGCGTCTTGGGAAAGGCGATTACGTCGCGAATTGAATCGGCGCCGGCCAGGATGGTTACCAGCCGGTCAATGCCCGGCGCGATGCCGCCGTGGGGAGGAGCGCCATACTCAAAAGCCTCCAGAATGTGGCCGAACCGTTCCTCCACCTGCTCCTTGCTGTAGCCGAGGATGGCGAAGATTTTTTCCTGGAGTTCCCGCCGGTGAATTCGGATACTACCGCTGGCAAGTTCCGAGCCGTTGCAGACGAGGTCGTAGGCTTGAGATTCGATACCGCCAAACTCCGGGCCTTCCAGCAGCGGTTCCTTACCCTCGGCAGGGGCGGTAAAGGGGTGGTGCGAGGAGTCCCAACGCCCGCTGTTTTCGTCCCATTCAAACATGGGAAAGCCGGTGACGAAGGCGAAGGAGAGGAGGTTGTTGTCAATAAGGCCCAGCCTTTCCCCCAGGTGATTGCGCATACCACTGAGCCACAGGTTTACCCGGTTGGCCAGGCCGGCCATCAGCAGAATCAGGTCGCCGGGCTTGGCGCCCATTCTTTCCGCCAAGCGCCGGGTCCATTCCGGCGGCATCCGCAGTCCGGGGGAAAGCAGGCAATTTTCCTCGGTCAGGTCCTCCAGGGAGCCGTCCCGGTCCCCTTGCAGACGGACGTGACTCATTCCGCCGGCGCCGAACTCACGGGCCGTTTCTTCCAGCCGGCGCAGATCCGAGCCGGTGTAGTGGGCCTGTCCCGGCGCCACCAGCCCCTTGATGATGCCCCCCTGCTCAATGGTGGAGAGAAAAACCCGGAACCCCGTTTCCCCAGCCAGGTTGGTAACGTCGGTCATTTCCAGGCCGAAACGCAAGTCGGGCTTGTCGCTGCCGTAGCGGGCCATAACCTCGTCGTAAGGCAGCCGGGGAAAGGGCTTAATCAGTTGCTTTTCCGGGGTCAGCGCTTCCACCATGCCGGTGTAAAGTTCCTCGGTCAGCTGCAGCACGTCCTCCTGCTCAATGAAGCTCATCTCCAGGTCAAGCTGGGTAAACTCCGGCTGGCGGTCGGCCCGCAGGTCCTCATCTCGGAAGCAACGGGCAATCTGGAAATACTTTTCCACCCCGGATACCATCAATAGCTGCTTGAGCTGCTGGGGGGACTGGGGCAGGGCATAAAAGTTGCCTTTTTGGAGCCGGCTGGGCACCAGGTAATCCCGGGCACCTTCGGGGGTGCTTTTAATCAGGATGGGAGTTTCGATTTCCAGGAAACCCCTGGCGTCCAGAAAGTCCCGAATATACTTGACAACCTGGTGGCGTAGTATCAGGTTGCGCTGCATCCGGGGCCGGCGCAGGTCCAAGTAGCGATACCTCAGGCGCAGGCTCTCGTCAGCTTCCACTTCGTCGGTGATGTAAAAGGGCGGAGTCAAGGATGAGTTGAGCACCTTGACTTCCTGGGCGATTACCTCGACGGCTCCGGTGGGCAGGGCGGGATTCTCCGACCCTGGGGGGCGCCGGGAAACGGTGCCTTTGACCTCGATTACCCACTCGGAACGCAACTGTTCGGCGGTCTGGTAGGCCGCCGGAGACAGCTCCGGGTTGAATACGACCTGCACCACGCCGGAGCGGTCGCGCAGGTCAACGAAAATTATTCCACCGTGGTCGCGGCGGCGGCTGACCCAGCCGGCCAGGGTATGGTCGCGGTCAATTTGTGCTTCACAAAGGTCGTTGCAACTTGCGCTTTTCAGCGGTGGCCTCCCGTTCTCGAGCTTCAAGTCTCGTTATTGGTGATCCGGTGTTTGCCTTTCGACTTCCCGTTTGATTCCCGTGGAGGTCAAAAACTGGTGAATCGTTCGAAAATGCTTTCGACCGGGTTTTGGGGGCCCTCCAGGGCCTCCGCAACCGAATCGGCCAAGGCTTCCGGCCGGCTAACCGGCGGGAAGCAAATGGTATCCAGGCAGACGTGGGCCTGGGCCGGGCCGCTGCCTGGCTCCCCGGTTCCCGGACTGATCGCCGGCTTGATAACCAGGTTAGGGTAGTCAAGGCGGGCGGCGGCCTTGACCAGGGCCAGGGTGTCGGCCCCGTCCTGCGGCCCCTCAATGGTAATCTCTATCGGCGGGTGCAGAAAGAGGTCAACCGTTGCGGCGTAGCTGGCGGCGTGCTCGCCATAGTCCCGGTTGGCCTCGACAAAGGCGCTGAGGACGTTTTCCGCCCGTGACTGGTACTGGGCATCCTGGGTGGCCTGGTAGAGCTTCAGCAGGGCTTGTGCGGCCAGCACGTTATCCTGGAGCGGTTTTTCCCGCTCCCGCAAATAACCGACGGCCTCCGGGTCGAGCTCAATGTCGCAGCAACCGGCCTTGCCGTGGTCGTAGAAACGCCGGTCTAATTCGGCTGCCGTCGCCACTGCTCGTTGCAGATAGTCCGGTCGCTGCGGGCAGCAGTTGTGGGCGTCCACCAGGGCATTGAGCAGGGCAGCCCAGTCGCATAGCAGGTCTCCGTCCGCGGTTAGTTGGGGCGAGGGCGCGCCAGATCGATCAAAGGCATGGACCAGGTGACCGCTCGACATTTTGTCGGAGATACCGTCCAGCACACGGAGGGCCAAGCCGGTCAACTCAGGACGGGGCAGTTTCCAGGCGGCTTCCAGCAGCAATGATACCGCTTGGCAGGTCCAGCCGGTGTAGCAAAAAGAGTCCGGGGCGGGCGGGGTTTGTACCCGGCGGACTTCCCGGGGCCGGCCGAAATAGTCGGAATGAGCGCCCTGGCTGCCCCTGAATCCGCCGGCCGTTTCGTCGTAAAGCACGGTCAGCAGATAATCAATGGTCTGAGCGGCTATGCGGCGGTACTTCGGCTGGCCCATCAACAGCCCGGCGTCCAGGAAAACTCTAGCCAGGTTGATGTTGTCCTCCAGCATCTTTTCGTGCTGGGCCTCGGTCCAGTCGGCTTGGGTACAGTACCGGAAGAAGCCGCCGTCAACGGAATCGTAAAGCTCGCCGGCGGCGATGCGGTCCAGGGTCTTTAACAGCATGGCGCGGTAAAACTCCTCGCCGGTGGTGCGCAGCAAGTGTAGCAGGAATTGCAGGATGGGCGCGGAAGGGAACTTGGGTTCTTCACCGAAACCGCCGCAACGGGCGTCGTAGGCCCCAGTCATCCGCCGGGCGATGCGGTCAACCTGCTGGTGGGTCAGTTCCTGACCGCCGGCCACCTGGTTCACATAATCCTGGCGTTGCCGCTGTAACTGGGCCGCCTGGTCGTAGAGGCCGGGCTTGTCCTCGCCGTAAGCCCGCCGCACCTCCAGCAACATCGCCAATAACTGGTCCGGCGGGAGATAGGTAGCCCCGGCGATGTAGCCGCCGTGGGGGGTCAGAAAAGCGGTGGTGGGCCAACCGCCCACGTTATAGCGGGCGTTGACATCGGGCCGGTGGTCGTTGTCAACCAGCACTGGCACAAAGTTGTCGTTGATGAAACCGACCACGTCGCGGTCAGTATAAGTGGTTTCTTCCATCACATGGCACCAATAGCACCAAACGGCGGAAATGTAGAGCAGGACCGGCTTGTCTTGCTGCTGGGCGCGGTCAAAGGCTGGCTTACCCCAGGGCAGCCATTGGATGCCGTTTTCCTTGCCGGCAATGGGGGACTCTTCTGCCATTGGCCTGCTCTCCACCCTCGCTCCCGGTTAAGGCGCTCCTGCACCTGAATCGCTGGATTAAGGTAGCATAGCTACCCCGGATTTTCAATGACGGCAAGGCCGCTTCCCAGGGCAATCGCATTAGACGCACAGTCATATTTCCGTCGTTCCTGGGAAAGCAAGAGCCTCTGTCCGCAACATTTTAGGTTCCTGCCTGCGCAGGAACGACGGCTAGTGACCGTTTTGGTTCATGCGATAGCCCCGGGCTGCTTCCGGGAGAATTAACCGGTCCCAGGGGATGGGTAGGCCCACTCATATTTTCTTCATAATTCCCCGGTAACATTAGGCAACACGGTGGCGATGGGCAGTTGGGTATTGAAGTCCGGTCGGGTAATAGGATGTAGATACTGCGCCGGTAAATCCGCCGCTGGCCGCCGGTTCGTAAGTATAGGCTGACCAATCGTTTGCAATCCGAGTACAACTCGTTTACAACCCGATTGCGGCGGGACGCCGGGACCTCATACAAAAGGTTATGGGTTATACTGGAAATATACGTATTTAGGTTCCTTCGTGTAACAGTTCAGAGTTGAGGGGATTCCCCAGGGTAAGAAAGTCCGTCGTTCCTGCTTGCGCAGGAACGACGGACACTTCGACACTGAACAGTTACTCCTTCGTTCATTAACTTGGAAAGGAGGATAATCGTGCAGAGTATGCTGAATGGAACGCTTTTTAGATTAGTTACGAAACGGAACGGCGACATACGCCGCCGGCTCCGATTATTCCCGGTTCTGGCCATAGTGTTTGGGCTTTTCCTGGCCGGCTGCTCTTTCGTTCAGCCCGATTTCAGCCCGGAGGAAAGCGCCGGCGCGGTGTCTTCCGCAACCCCAGCAGAAGGGGTGGCCGTGGGGGTGAATCGTAACAGCAATTCCGGCGTCGAGTCAGCCACCCCGTCCCGGAAAGGTGAAGCTGCTCCGGCGAAGGCGAAGGCCGGAATTGGATTGCCGTCCCTGGCTGATGCGCAGTCGCCGCCGGCTGCGGCGATAAACCCGGCGGGCGGAACCGGGGCCTTGTCATTGGGCGGTCCCGGTATTGGAGATGCAGTACCGGCGGCTCCCCAGGACGGCGGGCAAGGCGATTCGACCGACTTGCTCATTGACGGCATTGGCGGATTGGACCCGGCGGCGGTCGTTGCCGCCTACGAGCAGGTATTAGGCGACATTTACACTGCGGCCCTGCCCTCGGTGGTGCTAATCCGGGTGTCCAAAAACCTGGGGGCGTCGCAGGAAATGCCGGCTATTCCCGGTTTGCCCGACGACTTTTTTCAACACTCCGGCGGGTCCGGCTTTGTCTGGGATAACGAGGGCCACATTGTCACCAATCACCACGTGGTCAGCGACGCCGACCGGGTGACGGTGATTCTGCCCGACCGCACCGAAATGGAAGCCAAGGTTCTGGGCACCGACCCGGATTCCGACCTGGCAGTAATTAAAGTCCAGGACACGGATGGAGTCATGGTTCCGGTGACGCTGGGCGACAGCGACCAGGTTAACGTGGGTCAAGTGGCCGTTGCCCTGGGCAATCCCTTTGGCCAGCAGTTCAGCATTACCAGTGGAATCATCAGCGGGGTGGGACGCACTATCCGCAGTGGGCACAGTCCATTTTCCATCCCGGAGGTGTTGCAGACCGACGCGCCGATCAATCCGGGCAATTCCGGCGGGCCGCTGCTGGACCGGAATGGTCATGTTATCGGGGTAAACACGCAGATAATCAGCCGGTCCGGCTCCAACTCCGGCATCGGATTTGCCGTTCCCATCAACATCGCCAAACAGGTTATTCCGGCGCTTCTGGAAAAAGGCCATTTCCAATACTCCTGGCTGGGCATCAGTGGCTCCAGCATTATCCCGGATATAGCGGAAGTGATGGGGTTGCCCGGCGGGACCCTGGGCGCCCTGGTAATTGAAGTAGTCCCCGACAGCCCGGCAGCCAAGGCCGGCCTGCGCGGCAGTGACCGGACCATGCTGCTGGAGGGCCTGGAAATACCGGTGGGAGGGGATATAGTTGTTGCCATAGACGGAAATCCGGTTGACGGGATAGACGATATAATCGCCTATCTGGTCGGCAACACCAGGCCGGACCAGGAAATCGTCCTGGAAGTGCTCCGGGATGGCGGCCGGGAAGAAATCAAGGTTACCCTGGGCACCCGTCCCGGCTCTCTGTAGGAATCCTCTGTGTACTCTGTGCCTCTGTGTGAATTTCACCACAGAGGCACAGAGAGTTTCTTTTCCGGTTCGATTGCCCCGCCGAGGTAAAGCCCCGCTGTTGACCCGCCGCCGGATATGTTCTAACCTACCCTTGCTATGACTGCTGCGAATCTACCGGCGCACACTTACCTGGAGGAACGGGGGATACTTTACCGCAAGTTGGATTTTCCACCGGAAACCGAGAAGGGAGCGGCGCGGGTTGCCCAGGCTCTCGGCTTTGACGAGGGGCAGATGGTCAAGACCCTGCTGTTTCGCACCGGCGCCGGGGAACTGGCGTTGGTAATGCTGGGCGGCGACCAACACGCCGTTTCGGGCCAACTGAAGAAGGCCCTCGGTTCTCGGAATGTCAGCCTGGCCGACCCGGAAACGGTGCTGGAGGTTACCGGCTACGCGGTGGGGAGCATCCCGCCCTTTCACTGGCAGCCACCCGGATTTTGTTCCTTTCTGGATGCTGCCCTGACCACCTACGCTGAGCTGGGGGTTGGCGCCGGCGTATGGGGGCAGGAGATTATCATAACGCCGGGCAACCTGATCGCCGCCTCGGATGCGAGAGTGGTTAATTTAACCAACCGGGCTTCGCCGGTGCCGGTGCCGGACTAAATCGTGTACTTTGGCCGGGGATGTTACCGGCATAAAGACATTTTGTCAGTTGGGGGAAACAGGTCGCAATGAAACGTATTCTGCCGATTCTTTTGCTGGTCTTGGGGCTGGCATTGGCTGGGTGTTCTCAATCCGGCGAAGTGACGACCACCCCGTCGGGTCTGCAATTTGAGGTAATTAAGGCGGGGGACGGAGAATCCGCCCGGGCGGGAGCCACAGCGGTGGTACACTATACCGGCTGGCTGCTGGACGGTTCCAAGTTTGACAGTTCGGTGGACCGGAACGAACCTTTTCAGTTCACGATTGGCGCGGGCCAAGTAATTAAGGGCTGGGATGAAGCGGTTGCCTTGATGCGGGTTGGCGACAAGCGCAAGCTAACCATACCGCCCGGCCTGGCCTATGGAGACCGGGGAGTCGGCGGTGGCCTCATTCCGCCCGGGGCAACCCTGGTATTTGAGGTGGAGTTGCTGGAAATCCGGTAGCCGATTCCCCAATGGTCACGCCCTCCCTGGGCTTCACCCAGGGTAATCGCATTTGGAATCGGAGGAATTCGTCATTCCTGCGAAAGCAGGAATCTAGTGGCGTCAGGGGCAGCGGTTCCTGCTTTCGCAGGAACGACGGGTTTTCTTTCTTTGGCCTAGTGCGATAGCCCTGGGGGCTTCACGGAGTTCAGGAGGAGGGGTTGGCGTCGATATAATACCGGGCAAAGGTGAACGATGGTCAGAGCCAACTGGTATGCGGAGCATCCTACGGCGTGTACTTGCAACAACTGCGAAGAAAAGCGGGCGATTTCCCGTCGGGAAGGCCGAAAGATAGGCCGGAACGAGAAATGCCCCTGCGGCAGCAACAAGAAATACAAGCGGTGCCACGGCAATTAGGGTTACGACCCGCTTAAACGACCAGCTATTGCCGGGGTTGTCCCGTCCCTTAATTGCTGGTCGCCTACTCCCGCTCGCCGGTCGGCAGTTCTGCCTGGGCAAGGTTGCCGGCTAAATTTGCCAGGTCTCCCGCTCGCCGGGCAAGTTCCTCCAGCAGCTCCCCGGCCGCCGTGAGTGCGGCTTCTTGAGCAAGGCCAGCCTGGCCTGCTATCTCCCGCAACCGTCAAGCCTCCGCCACATACCCGCGCATACTTAGCCGGTGGCCGAGTATCCAGATTTTCCTGCTTGTTGCGTCCATCGTTGAGTGGGAGTCCCTTCCTTTCTGCCTGTTTCTATCCGTTGAAAACATCCGAAAGGGAGCCAGGTTTCGTATGAATGGATAAGCTGACTGTTCCCGAAGGGACTTTCGCCGAATCAGCCCGGTGGCCGGTCGAGGGAAGCCAAACCAAGTCGGCCTGGCAAAGGGCGGTAATTCTAAAGAGTTGATAAAGATGGCGCGCCTGGCAGGACTCGAACCCGCAACCCCTGGGTCCGAAGCCCAGTGCTCTATCCATTGAGCTACAGGCGCATAGGGGAGATGCAAGAGATAATCCATTGGGGCGAGCGACGGGATTCGAACCCGTGATCTCCTGTGCCACAGACAGGCGCCTTAGGCCTCTTGGCTACGCTCGCCGCATTGAGCTGTCCGCACCGACTTCTAAATGATGGAAGGTCGGCACCGAAACTCTCTGTCCTCTATGGTAGCAAAAAGGCGGCTGCCTTTCAAGGAGTACATGGAAAGTACAGGGTCTTTTCATTCTCTGGGAAAGTCCCCTCTCCTTCTGGGAGAGGGTTAGGGTGAGGGCGTTCCTCCGTAGGGAATCGTTGTTGCTGCCAGCGGTTTCCCCCTCACCCCGGCCCTCTCCCTCAAGGGAGAGGGAGAATGAAAAGGCCCTGGGGAAAGTAACCAGGGCTATGTCCACTATGGTAGCTTATTGAGAGTTGCTATCGTTGGGGCTTGCTAATATAATTTCGGAGGTGAGCTATCGTGGATAAACCTTGAATCGGGCTTGAATAGAGTTAAGGTACGATTTCCCATGCGAACCCAATTTCTATAACTTTGAACTGGAAGGTAAATATGGGTTGGAAGACTCTAATACTTATAGCCGTTCTTGGTCTTTTCCTGGTGGGTTGCTTCCCCGGGACTTCTGAAATTCCTGCCGAATCCCCCGATTCCAACAGGGAAGGCAGCGCCGTTGATACCACCGCCCCGCCCTTGGGTTCTACGGGAGATACGGGGAGCGGGACCGCCAAACAAACTCCTCTCACCGAGAACCAACAGCCTGAAGCGCAGAACACTATGCCTACCTCGCCGGCGCCGGCTGGCTCCACCGATTCTTCTAGCTCCAGCGCCGCAGCAACTTCAGGATCCACTTCTTCCGCAGATACCAGTACCGCCCCTGAACCCTTCGCACCCGGCACTCGCGCCGCCAATAGCGGCAACGGCGAAGCTACGGACGGGGGCTCCCTAATCCTGTTGTTTAGAGACCCGCCGACCTTTGACCCTCACCTGGCCGAGGATAACATCTCCGGTCTGTTCGTGAACGAATTGTTCGGCGGATTGGTGACCATAGAACCCTTCAACTTCTCCGTAGCGCCCGATTTGGCCGAAAGCTGGGAAGTCAGCGAAGACGGCACCGTTTACACCTTCCACCTGCGCCCGGAGGCCAAGTTTCACGATGGAAAGCCGGTTACCGCTATGGACGTAAAATGGTCGCTGGAGCGGGTCTCCGATCCGGAAACGGTCTCACCGGTAGTTGACCAGTACCTGAACGACATAGTGGGCGTGAAGGCCAAACTCAATGGCGCGGCAAGTGAGGTTGAAGGGGTAAAGGTTATTGACGACCATACCATACAAATAACCATTGACGCCCCCAAAGCCTATTTCCTGGCCAAGCTGACTTATCCCACCGGATTTGTCCTGGACCAGGCTAATGTAGAGGGGAGTGAGGACTGGATACGCAACCCCAACGGGACCGGGCCGTTCCGGTTGGCCGAGTACGAGATTGGCGAGGTGCTACGACTGGCTCGCAACGAATACTACCATCTTGGGCCTCCCCACCTGGACGAGGTTGAGATGATTCTGAGCGGCGGCTCAGCCATGATTCTCTATGAGAACGATGAGGTACACGTTACCGGCGTGGGGTTGGCCGACCTGGAAAGGATACTTGACCCGAGCAGCTCGCTTAACTCCCAAGTGCACCCCTACCCGGCCCGCTTCTCTACCAGTTACATCGGGTTGAACGCCACCGAACCACCGCTGGACGACCCCAAGTTCCGCGAGGCGTTGAATCTGGCGGTTGACCGGGACAACATCGCAGCCGTGGTTTACGAGGGAGCGGTGCGGCCGGCGAAGACTATTATCCCGCCGCGATTTCCGGGGTTCAATCCGGACTCGAACCCTTACCCCTATGACCCGGAGCGAGCGCGGCAACTGCTGGCGGAATCCAAGTATGGAGACAGCCTGGATGATTTGCCCCGGATGACCCTCAGCATTTCCGGCAGCCTGGGCGCAGCAGTTCCGCTGGGCCTGGAAGTAATACTTCAGGCTTGGGAGCAGGAGTTGGGAATCCAGGTGGACATCCAACAGACGGAATGGGCCACTTTTCTGGAAGATGTGAACGACGAGCGGTACCAGATGTTTTCGTTAGCCTGGGCTGCCGATTACCCTGACCCGGAGAACTTCCTGGACCTGCTATTCCATAGCGAAAGCGAAGGCAATCGCACCAACTATAGCAATCTCCAGGTGGACGCTTTGCTGGAAGAGGCCAGGGTGGAACAGGACCGGTCCCTCCGACTGGAACTTTACCAGCGAATAGAGCAGATGATTCTGGACGATGCTCCCTGGGTGCTGCTCTGGAACGATGAGGACTGGTACTTCCTGATCAAGCCCAACGTCAAGGACTATTTCCTGCTCCCGCTGTCTATCCCCAAGTTTCGTTACATACATCTGAGCGAAGAGTAGTCCTGGAATGAGGGAATAGCCGTGGGTACATACATTGCGCGTCGGCTGCTGTGGGTGCCGTTCCTGTTGCTGATTACGTCCTTTGTCACCTTTGCCCTCGGCCGTTTCGGGCCGGGGGACCCGGTGGAAATCCTGATGGGCCAGAACTTCAGGGAGGACGTGGCCCAGCGGATTCGGGCGCAGCAGGGCCTGGACGACGACATCGTGACCCAATATACCCGGTACATCTGGGAAGTGGCCCACGGCGACTTTGGCGAGAGTTACCAGTATCGGGGCCGCAGCGTCACCGAGTTGCTCAAGAAGCGCATCTGGGTATCGGCCCAGTTGAATTTCGCCGCGCTGTTAATCTCGGTGAGTTTGGGTATCGCCGCCGGCCTGTTTGCGGCGCTTCGGCAAGGGACCTGGTGGGACAGCGCCACCGTGGCCCTTGCCCTGGTGGGACAGTCACTGCACGTTTTCCTCACGGTGCCCCTGGCGCTCCTCATTTTTGCGTTAAAGCTGGACCTTTTGCCTACTCACGGTTGGGGCGGGTTCTTCTCGCTCCACATCATCCTGCCAGCGCTGGTGCTGGGCATCCCCGGCATCGCTATCGTGACCCGTCTGACCCGGGCCAGTACTCTGGACGTTATCGGCCAGGATTATATACGCACCGCCTATGCCAAGGGTATGCCGGAACGGGTGGTGCGGGTGCGCCACATCCTGCGCAATGCGATGATTCCGGTGGTGACTACTTTGGGATTCTCGCTGGCCGGGTTGGCCAGCGGGTCCTTCATCGTTGAGCTTTACTTCGGAATCCCCGGCGTTGGCCTGCTGACCATTGAGTCCCTGTTCGCCCGCGACTATCCCATCATTATGGCGGTTACGCTGCTGGGAACGACCCTGTTCGTCCTGGCAAACCTGATTGTGGACCTTATCTATCCTATGCTCGACCCGCGAATCCGGCTGGGGGGTGACTTCGTTGCGGGATGAAACACAACGTCTGGCCCTGCCGGACAGTAACCAACGCTCTCGCAGCTACATGTACCTTTCCTTCCGCCGGCTGTTTCGCAAGAAGCTAGCGGTAACCTGCCTTTGCATCATTACAATTATGTATGGGTCAGGCGTCCTTGCTCCGCTGGTCGCCCCCTACGGCTACAACGACCAGAATCTGGCTATAGTCAAAGAGAGGCCGAGTTTTTCCCATCCCCTGGGGACGGACCGGCTGGGCCGGGATATGCTGACCCGGGTGATTTACGGTTTGAGGACTACGGTGATTATCACCGTGACTTCGCTGGTCACCGGCGCACTGTTGATCGGGATTAGCCTGGGTCTGATCGCCGGTTATTTTGGCCGTCTGGCCGACAGCATAATTATGCGGGTAGGGGAGGTGACCTCAGCTTTCCCGGACATATTCCTGGTGCTGATAATCGTGGCTACGGTAAAACCCCGCGTATTGCAGTGGGTGCGGGATTTTGAAGACGCCTCCGGTATTGACTGGATCGTGCGGCTGGGTTTGGTGGACTACCTGGTAATCTCCTTGGCTTTGGCAGCTTTTTCCTGGTTTGGCATGGCCCGGCTGGTGCGAGGGCAGGTGTTGCAGGCCCGGGAAAATCAGTACGTAGAGGCGGCTCGCTCAATGGGTTCATCCACCCGCCGCGTGTTGGGCGTTCATATTTTGCCCAACGTCATCAGCCCGGTTATTGTATCGGTCTCGGCCGGCCTGGGCGCGGTCGCCGGGGCGGAAATCGTGCTAAGCTGGCTGGGCATCGGGATTCAACCCCCGACGCCGAGCCTGGGAGTGATGATTTTCGAGAACGGCAACATTTCGGTCTTACGCAGCGACCCACACCTGACCCTGGTGCCTTCCGGGGTGCTGGTGCTGCTGCTCTTCACCTTCAGCCTGTTGGGGGATGGATTGAACGACGCCTTTAACCCCCGCGCCCGTTGAGGCTGCCGCTGTAAGCTGCTGGCACCTATCCGGCGTAGGCAGGTCACCGAACGGGCCACGGCTTGTGGCCCTGGCTGGCATATAAACATAAACCGGGGAGGGATAAAACCCGCCCCGGTTCTTTTTGACCAGCATTGAAGGTATATTTACCGCTTCCGGTAACCTCTCCGGGCGGCCAGCATCGCCAGCGGGCTAAGCAGTAGGCCCAGCAGGGCAATTTCGCTTACCACGCCGCTTTGCAGTGCCGGGGGGCCGCACCCGCCCGGTGCATTTCCCGCTCCCGCTTCATTTCCTTCTCCCGCGGCGCCGGAGGCATTGGGCGCTGGCGCGGCACCGGAGGGATTATTATCCGGTGCGGAGGGTTCTGCCGCCGACGCCATTGGCGCTGCCGTTGGGCTGGGTTTTGGCGCGGTAGGTTCCGCGGCGACGGTCGCTTGCGGTTGTGCCGTTGGAGTGTGAGAACGGGGTGGCGGCTCGAAAGTTGGAATGGAAATGTTCGGCTCCGGCGTGGGCCTTGGGGCCAGTGTTGGCCGCGGGGTGGGCGTGGTTTCCTGGGGCCGGGGAAGCGGTTCAAGGCCCAGAGCCTGGCGCCAGGCCGAATCCAGTTCATACTGGTCCATTCCGTAAACCTGTTGCAGAGCCTTGTCCATATCCAAGGTCCGGGTAATGGCCTGCATCAATTCGGCCATTTTGGCTTCCCCGTAGTTGAGAATAAGGAAGGTTACAACCGACTCTCCGTGGGCATAGCCAATAATAATGTCATCAGGAGTGCCGCTGAAAGTGCCTTGATGCCACAGGGGGCGCAGTTTGCCGGATTGAATGGCGCGCAGCAGGGTATTGCTGACGATTTCAGACCCATTTCCTGAACGGCTGCCGTACTCGGCCAGTCCTTCGTTCAACCAGGCGGGAACCTGGGAATAAGCTCGGCCTGCCGCGTCTCCAACCAGCAAATGGATAAACTCGTGAGCGGTAGTAGAAGTGACCGACCGGTCGCCGCTGTGCACCATCAATACTCGCTCCTCATCGAAAGCCATTCCCTGGGTAATCAACTGCTCGCGGGTGGCCTGAGACCGGAATGGCAAGGCGTCAATCATATCCCGGTAGTTGTGGTAGGTGACAATGTGCAGGGGGTGTTCCGGGTCAATGCCCAGCACCGGCCCCATCACCTGAAGAGAGGTCATCGCCGTTTCCAGGACGTGCTGCGCTCGGCTTTCCACCAACGGATTGTTGTAATAGACCGTTATTATTCCTTCCGTAACCGTAAACCACTCAAACCGGGTGTCCAGATAGACGAAAATCTCCTCCTCGGTGCGGAGCACCCGGCCGGCCGTATCTCTAATCTCGAAAGAGTAGGCCATACGGGTCCCGGGCGGTACATAGTTGTTGCCACTGGTCAAAAGCTCTGCCTCGCCGCTGATTGTTGTGCCAGGTTCAAATTCGACCTGCCGGTAGGCGCTCCGGTTGGTCTGGCCGATAGTTTTCAGATAGACCCGAATTTCGTCAATTTCATCCGGCCCGGTAACCTCGACGGTGAAGTTGACACTTTTGGGGAAATTGGTTTCCACCTGGTGGGACAGCACCTGTATTTCTCTATCCTGGGCCTGTACCGGACTGGCTGGGCCGAGCGCGGTGGACAGGGCCAGGCTGCCCAAGGCTGCGGTGGCTATTGCGACCGTGACTGCGACTCCGACTGCGATGGTTGCAAAGGTCATAAACAAGCGCATAAATAGTCCTTTTTTGTACCCGCCGACAGGAACGTCGGACCGGAGTGGTACGGGTTGTATAGATGGATTCCGAAGCCGGCAACGCGTATTATCATTATAGGGTGAACCGTGGTAAATGTGTAAGTTGCCCCTGTCTTTAATCTACGTTTGCCCGGGTTGTTCGGACTTGCAATCTGTCCTGGGCTGTATGGCGGCGTCAGGCCGGGGCAATCGCGTTATAATTTCCCATAATGTCATTCTGACGTAGCGGAGCGGAGGAAGAATCTAAAATCCTTCAGGGTGGACCCTTTCCGGCTACCGGACAACCCTTGCTCCGAAAGATTCTGGATTCTTCGCTCCGCTCAGAATGACCTAGCGAGCAGAATGGCCGTTGGCGAGGCCACTGCTGGTTAAAGCGCGATTGCCCTGGGCGTCCGGCATTTTCCTTGACTGACCATAGCTATGCCCCTACAATTGGTAGTTGGCGGTACTGGCAAACCTGGCGCGGCGGACAGCCGGCAACGGTTTGCCGGTCGGCACTCTTCCAACCTGGAGATCGGGAATTATTTATGGCAATGAAAGTGGGCCGAATCCCCTATTTGATCTGCGAACCCTTCTATTTTGACACGGAAAATCGGGGCCTGGAACTGGTTGACACCATGCCCAACCGGGCGGCGGACGATGTGGAACAGGGGGTTATAGACGCCGCTCCCATTCCCGTAGTTGATACCTTCGGAATGGAGGACAAGTTCCAGCCGGTAGGCGGCTTTTGCATTGCCAGCACTGACCGGTCCGGCAGTGTATTCCTCCACTCCAAGTTGCCCATCGAGGAACTGAACGGCGCGCGTATCGGGGTGACCGATGAGCCGGGAACCTCGGCTAAACTGCTTCAGGTACTGCTTGCGCTCAAGCACCAGGTAACTCCGCAGGGCTTCGTACCGATACAGGAAGAACACGACGCCTTTCTGGTGATGGGCGACCGGGGTTTGCGACAGCGGCGCGGTGCGCGGGGATTCCCCCACAAGTATGACTTGGGGGAAGAGTGGTTCAACTGGACGCGTCTGCCTTTTGTGTTCGACCGCTGGATGGCCCGGAAAGACGTGGACCCCCAAGCACTGGCCGTGCTGGAGGATACCTTGTACGTGGGGTTGGAAGACGGCGTGGACCAACTCTACCATGTGTCTGAGCCGAGGGAGAACCTGCTGATGTTGCCCCGAGACATAGTTGAGTACGTGCAGTGTGTCCGGTTTTACATTGGTATGTCCGAGCAAAAATCCATGCGAACCTTCCGTGAATACCTGGAGCAACTGGAGTCCTGACCTCATTTATAGGTTCAACGCCCCGTTGCCGGGCAGGTCGGGAAATGGCAAAGATTACCGAAATCAGCTATGAATCCGCCGGGCGCCCGGCATTCATCTGCGATTTCTCACCGCCCCGGTCCGGCCGGCCGGACCAACTGCCGCAGCCAGCGCCGGACGCCGATTTCCTGCTGGTGGCTTATAACCCCGGCCGCGCGGTACGGGTCAACTCCGCAATGTTGGCCGCCCATTTACGGCAGCAAACGGGCCGGGAAACGGCCTTTGCACTAGCCACCCGTGACATGAACCGGCTGGCGATCCAGTCCCACCTTTTGGGAGCGCAGCTTCTGGGACTGGAGAATGTGGTGGTAGTCCAGGGCGACCCCTTCAGCGAAAGAGATGTGGAAAGGGTCAAGGACGTTTCCGACTACCAGCCCACGGAGCTAATTGCCGACATCGCCGCAATGAACCAGGGTCGGGATTTTCGGGATAGCCGACTGCCGGCCCCCACCGACTTTTGCATCGGCGCCACCGCCGACTTGTGCCGCGGAATCAAGCGGGAGGCGCGCCTCACCCGCCGCAAGGTGGAAGCCGGGACGCATTTTCTGATTACCCAGCCCATCTTTGACCCACAGGACGCTGGCAGGTTTCGGCAAGCCTATGCTGAGGTTGCGGAGAGGCCGTTGCGCGTGCCGGTCTTCTTCGGCTTGCAGCTGTTGGAGCGGGACGGAGTAGCCTTTGGCTCTGTACCGTCCGCGATTCTGGATGAACTGACTGCCGGGCGGACCGGGGTTGAAATAGCCGTAGAACTGTACGGCCGGTATCGCGAAGGTGGCATCCACAACATTTACCTCATCCCGCCAATCCGCCGTGGCGGCGCTCGCAATTACGCCGCCGTCCAGGAGTTTCTAACTGCCGCCAGGAAAGTATAAATGAGACGTAACTGTTCAGTCTTGAGGAGTCGTTCCCACCTTAACCCGTCATTCCGGCGCAGGCCGGAATCCAGAGACACCAAGTAGGAATTGGCGTTCCAGAGGGCAAGGATTCCTGGATTCCGGCCTGCGCCGGAATGACAGTATAGGGGCCGGAATGGCGGTATAGGGGCGCAGACGCCTCCCCAACTCTGAACATTTGCAATGAGACGGGTAAGATAGCCGGCTAGACTGAATAGACGTAAGGGCAGGTTTGAAACCTGCCCGGTTCCTTGATTTGGGGAAAGGTACAGCCACCAATTGTTTCTGCCGGCAAAAAACAGGGGCGGGTTCCAAACCCGCCCCTACGAGATAGGACATCCTACATCGACTCCGGTGTCTCAACGGGTTATCCCCGGGAATCGAACACTTCCTTGGCAACCCGCACGGCGTTGGCGGCGGTGGGCCAACCGGCGTAAAAGGCCATGTGGGTGATTACCTCGCCGATTTCCTCTTTGGTGACACCATTGTCCAGGGCGCGGTTGATGTGTCCTCGCAGTTGGTCGGTGCGGTACAGGGCGACCAGGGTAGCCACGGTAATCAGGCTGCGGTCCCGCTTGGACAGTTCAGGGCGTTCCCAAACATCGCCGAACAGCACGTTGGCGCTTAGTTCAGCCATCTTGGGAGCTACTTCCAGGGCCGGATTAGGGGTAGTCATCAGCTTTCCTCCTTTGCTTTTTGGAAATTGCTCAAGGCTTGGGGTGGGAAGTATGGATTTGACGGGTCTCTCAAGGGCGACGTTTGCGCCGGGGCCAAATCGCGTTAGTTATGACTCTGGCCCCAAGTTACGCCAAAGTCGGCCCGCTCGACCACTTGGCCGGTGAATGTTGTCGCCGATTGGCCGGCCAGCCATACCGCCGCCGGGATAACCAGGTCCGGCTCTACCATGGGAATGTGGGCGGTGCCGGGCCAGTCGCCGCGGCGGTTCATCCAGGTGTCCACCCGGCCGGGGCTGAGCAGGTTGACCGCTATGTTGCTGGGGCGAACCTCCTCGGCCAGGCTCAGGAACATCCGCTCCAGCGCCGCCTTGCTCATTGAGTAGCCAACCCGCCCTTCCCGGTAACCTCGGGCGGAGCCGGAGGTAATGCCGATGATGGAACCGGAACCCTGGGCCAGCATCGGCGGCAAAGCGTATTTACATAAGAGTAGGGGCGCCCGCACGTTAACCGCCAAACAGCGGTCAAGCAGCTCCGGGTTCAAGTCAACTACCGGCGATTCGCAGTCTATCCCGGCATTGGAAAACACCACGTCTATCGTCCCGTAGCGGTCCAGAGTGGTTTCCACCAGGGAGCGGATTTCCTCGGAATTGGAAACGTCACACTTTACCGCCATGGCCTCACCGCCGGCGCGGCGAATAGCTTCGGCGGTGTCGCGAATGTTTCCGGCGGCGTACCGCTCAAACTCGCTGCCTGGCGGGACTTCCTCTTCAGTGCGGGAGGCAACTACCACCTTGGCTCCGGCCTGCGCCAATCCCTGGCACACGGCCCGGCCAATTCCCCGGCTTCCCCCGGTGACAATAGCGACCTTGCCTTCCAATTCCATAGTGGTGGAGGTCAGGCGGCAGGCCGGAACTTGGGCAGGCTGATGGTGTCAGTCAGGTCGTCAAAGACCACCTCTACCGCCATTCCGCACTTGATTACTTCCGGGTCCGGCTCAACTTCCACGATGTGGGTGCAGATGCGGGCGCCGCCCTCCAGTTCCACCACCGCTGGAACGTAGGGAACCATATCCCGGAAGGCCGGGGTTGGGGCGCGGTGTACGATGCAAAAGGTGTGTAACGTTCCTTGCCCGCTGCTCTGAATCCAGTCCGTGTTGCGGGAGAAACAGCCGGGGCAAATGTCCCGTGGGTAAAAGTAGATGTTGCCACAATCCTGGCAGTGCCGGAGCCATAACTCGTGCTCCTTGCACTTTTCCCAATAAAAATCCGATTCCGGCTGAGGTATGGGTGGGGTAATCGGTGGGGCGGGTTGATTCTGCTGGGTCATCCGCTACTCCTTGCTGTAGCCGGGCAATGTTGCCGGTGCGTTTTTTCTTTGACCTGATTTTCCCGGATAGTAGAGAAAGCATAAGGAGAAATGAACCTAGCGTCAAGGGAACGCCTGGATTGGGCCGGGCAATCGCATTATTGAGTAGCTACCAACCTTCACTCCTGCGGAGGCAGGAATCTGAACCTGTGACGGGTTGAGGTTCCTGCCTTCGCAGGAACGACGCCAAAAGCGGGGCTTAACATAATGCGATTGCCCTGCTGGATTGGGTTGCTCCGTTCCGGTGATTGAACGGTGACGTTGCCGGTGTTGTCAGCACCCAGTTTAGGGGTTATCTTGATTTGAGGAGTGTTCTTCCTGCTGATTATTTGCACTATCTGATCGGGAGTTGGCGAAGATGCGCGTTGCAGTGATGGGAGCGGGCAGTATCGGCGGTTATTTTGGCGGGATGTTGGCCCATGGCGGCAACGAAGTAACGTTGATTGCCCGGGGCGCTCACCTGGCCGCCATTCGGGAGCGGGGCCTGCAAATCCAGACCGATGATGAGTTGCTGGCGATCCCCTGTGGCGAGGTCCTGAATGCCACCGACAACCCGGCAGAGGTTAGGGTGACCGACTTAATCCTGCTGACGGTCAAGACTTACCAGAACGACGTGGCAATTCCGGCGATGCTGCCCCTGGTTGGCCCGGAAACTACAGTGCTGTGCTTGCAGAACGGCATAGACAGCTACCAGGCTGCCGCCCAGGCGGTAGGGCCGGAGAAGGTGCTGGCTGGCGCTGCTTACATTGAGGCTGCCCGCCCTGAACCCGGTGTTATCCGGCAGAGCGGCAGTGTGGTTCGGATCGCGTTCGGAGAACTTGATGGCGGCGATTCGGAACGGGGCAACATTATCCGAGATACCTTGAACCGGGCCGGGATACCCGCCGAGTTCAGCAGCGACATTCGGCAGACCCTGTGGACCAAGTTCCTCTTCATTGCTACTATGGCCGGAGTGACCGCGCTGTCCCGGGAGACGATGGCCCAACTGATGCCCCGGCCCGAATGGCGGCAGGTGATTGTCGGCTGTTTGCGGGAGATAGAAACGGTGGGCCGAGCCGCCGGTGTAAACCTGGATGCCGCCGTTGTGGATAACACGCTGGCCTACATTGAAGGCGATCTGGAGGATATGCACGCCTCGATGCACGCCGACATTATGGCCCGCCGCCCGCTGGAACTGGAGGCCCTGAACGGCGCCGTGGTGCGGGCGGGCCGCGAAGTCAATGTGGCAACCCCGATTAACGATGTAATTTATGCATCGCTCAAGCCTTATGTCGGAGGTGCGCAATGACACTGGCGCGATGGATGAGAGGCGGCAATTTGCCCTTGTTGATTCTGCTGGGACCGGTTCTGCTGGTCGCCGGCTGCGCAACGGAGGCGGGGCCGGTTTCGCCGACGCCTGGATCTGACTCGGCCACCGAGATAGGAGCGGTTTCTTCTGCTCCAGAGTCAGAGTTGTCCACCGGGGCGGGGAGTATTTCTCCCACTTTGGAACCGGAGGCGGTCGCCGCCGAAATGAAGCCAACCCCGACGGCAAGCCCAAGCCCGGCGCCGCAATCGCCGGCTGAAGCCCCGACGGCGCCGGCAAAGGCCGATTTTCATATTGCGGTCACAAATGTTGCGACCGAGTTGACCGCGCCCCGTCCTGAATACGATACCTCTCTCTTAATTGGGGATTTAGTCAAGCCTCATTTCCTGGCCCGCACCGCGGAGGGAGAATTGCGGGAGATTGGCGGTCAACCTGACTTAATCGTCGAGCAAGGAGGCCGGTTGAAATTGCGGTTGGTCGAGGACGGGGTTGAGTCCTACGTTGACCTGCTCGCCCTGCAATCGGAGCTGTTGGGGGAACACCCGGCCCACAAAATCTACCGGCTGATGGCAATGGGGATACCCATTGATGGGGGTCTGCGCCTGAAGTTGGCGGAAGAAAGTGGCGCTGAGGAACTGTTTGCCAATGTAGATTTTGAGTATTTGAGAGGTAAAGATGCGGCAGGAGTGGTGGCCGAGGTTTTCCCGGACGGCACCCTGCTGGTCATTCCGTTTAGTTTGCCCAAGGAATGGCAAAGCAAGGATTCCCGAATTGCATCCCCTTCGCACCTGCACCTGAACCCGCGGGCCTTGAGTGTAGGGACTTCCGACCTGGCCCGGGAATATGAGCGGGAGATTCTGACGCTGCCCTTTGATGAACAGCGCTACCCGGCGACGCCCTTGGCCCGTAAGCAGTGCGACGTTTACCGGGAAAGCCTCAACCATTCCGACTACGTTAACCTGATGGACTCGGTGGGATTTCGGTTCACCCCCCAGCACGTGGCCCAAGACTCGGCCCAAGACTCGGATGGAGCCGGCGCGCCCTTTGGCGCGCGGATTCAGGCCCTGCTCTGGGGCGGTTCCGGCGCCGGGGCGCAGTATTTCGGGTTTGAGAGTGACTGGGTTGCCGATGTCTTGCGCCAGGAACAATTTACCTGGCTGGGAGAATGTGACACCGCCGGTGGCATCCGCAGCTACCAGAGTAACGAGGATACCGAAGAACGGTACTACCTGATTGCCCGCCGTTCCCTGGAACCGGATAAAAAAGAACGGTACAAAATCCTCACGCTTAATCACGACGGCGGCGCCGAGGAAATCTACACCGCCCCCGGGATTATCCTGATGGCCCTGCCCTTGCCCTACGATGGACAGGCTTGGCTGTTGAGCACCGAGGGCTGGCCGTCCCCGGAAGGCGACCAACCGCCCGACCCCCGCTGGCAGGCGGTGTATATGGTGAACATAGCAAGACCTGGGGAGTACGAGAAGGTTCAGTATCCCATTGCCCAATTCCCCAAGGCGCCGGAGGCCGGACTCTACGGCGTTTCGCCCCGGCTGAGTGACGACCGAAACCACCTGTTTAACACACTTTACGGCTTCAAGGATGAAGGCGGGGGCATTTGGGTGGTTGATGTGTCAGAAGAAGGTTTCCAGGCTGACCCGGCAAATTTTGCCCGGATAGTAAACTGGGACCATACTTTAAGCTGGACGCTGCTGCGCGGCCCCGATGCTGAATCTTCTGCAATGCACGTCTTTATGACCGGCAAGGAAGTGGCTGACGATTTTGCCATGACCGCCAACATCCTGCGCATCCGCGAGGCCGGCCTGGAGTCTTCAATTGAAGGGGAGGAGCGGTTGCTGCAAATGGTAGGTTGGAACCCGGTGCCTTTCGGGTGGCAGCAGCTTTCGGATACCCAATACCGGGTGCTGGTCGAGACCCACTACAACTACGAAAGTTCCCTGCTGCCCCGGGCCAAGGGGGTTTACCTAGTCCCGGTGGACATTGGCGAATAGGCGGCTATGCCTCAGCCTTGATCAGCCGTAACTGGCAAACAGTTCCCGCGCCGTTAGCTTGTCGGACAAGGCCCCGAAAGCCATAGTATAAAACCCGCGGTAGCCGGCGGACTCCAACCGCCGGAAAACGGCCTGGAAGTCTATGTTGCCCTCTCCTGGGTTCAGGTGAACTTCCTTTTGACCGGTATTGTCGGCCAGACGTACCTCTCCGATGCGCGTTACCCCGAAGGCGTCCAGAAAACCGTCAACATCCT
Organism: Dehalococcoidia bacterium; assembly: GCA_965197655.1. Classification (GTDB taxonomy): domain Bacteria; phylum Chloroflexota; class Dehalococcoidia; order Lucifugimonadales; family UBA3495; genus CATQHB01. The sequence continues at coordinate 945,752 of OZ240220.1, forward strand.
CCGGCACCAGGTGGGCGTGGTTTACGGTGAAGGCCCAGCCAAACCGTTCGGAGGAAATGGCGTCGAAGTAATAACGGCATTCCTCGACGGTATAGGCCAGGTAGTGGATTTCGGCGTCGTCCGGCTCAAAGTTCAGGTTTTCCAGCAGCAGGGTAACCCCGGCTTGCTCGGCGTAGGCGGTGGCCCGCCGCAGTCGTTCCAGGGACGCCGTCATCCTGGCCTCCAGCGCGCTGCTGAAATGGTAGCCGCCGTGCACCACCACGCCGTTCACGTCTATTCCATTGCCGGCCAGCCGCCGGGCCAGGCCAATGTAGCCTTCCAGGTAGCGGTCAACCGCCGCGTCCACATGGGGAGAAAACTCGGCTATGTTGACCGATGAAGCCGTGTGCAGGGTCAGGGTTATATCGCTGCTGCGGCTGGCGGCGGTAACCGATTCAACGCGGACCTCATCCCAGTTATCCAGGCGGTTTGGCCCTTGGTCGGCGTTGAAGTCCAGGTAATGAAAGTCGTGGGCTGCTGCCGTTTCCAGGGCGTCTTCCAACCGGGCGGCGCCGGCATCGTAGCCAATGCGGTCTCTCAATTGCATCGGGTCAACAACTCCTTTCGGTAAATCATAGCGCAACCGGCGCGGCCCCCAGGGTTGTTGGTATCCAGTCGGCCAGCAGCGTTTTCAGTTCCTCCCGGCATTCTTCCAGCCGGTGCTCCGCCCCATCGTACAGCACCAGTTGCTTGGGTTCTCTAGCCCAGTCGTAAACCTGTTGTCCGCAGGAGTAGGGCAGGCGGGTGTCGCTCTTGCCGTGGACTACCAGCAATGGACGGGGCGAAACCAGGCCGGCCATGTTTGCGCCGTAGGTCTGTGGAGATAGTGATACCACGCCGGCCACATGGCGGCTGATCGCGCCGGCGGCGATAACCACCGCGCCGCCAAAAGAATGCCCTACTATCACCACCGGGTCATGGGCCAAGTCCTCAAAGTAAGTCACCCCGGCCATCAAGTCCACGGCACATTCAGGAAGAATGTTGGGAAGGCGATAGCCCAGCCGCAGCGAGGAAATACCCTGGCCGGTCAGGGATTCCGCCAATTGGGCATACAGGCCCGGCCCCGGCCCGCCGAAACCACCCCGTGCGCCGCAGACCCAGATGACACCCTTCCGGGATTCCGGGCAGCGGTGCAGGATGGCAGTAATTTCGCCCCGCTCGGTGCGGATGGACAGCCCTTCCCCGGTATCGCCGTCGGGCAGAGGAATAGTGCGCACCTCCCTGACCTCCACTTTGGAATAGCTATCCGGCCGGCTATGGGGAACGGATTGCTCGTCTGCTGTCATAAGTCTTCTCCCCGTTCAGGTTGGGACCGCTCCCCAATCCTAGTTGAACATGGCAATCCTGTCCACATCCGCCGGTGTCTCTGTCCGTACAAGGTTGTCAACCCCGGGCTGGCTGGTTATGATTCTGATGGGCCGGAACGGGCTATTCTGACCAAAACTCCGGTACGTTACAGAAGCCCGCGGGAGGGAAAGGATGGCTGCAACTCCGATCGACTGTTGGCTGCCGGCCAACGGCATTAACCTGCATTACCGGGACTGGGGCGGCTTCGATAAGCCGGAGGCTCAGCCGGTGGTGCTGCTGCACGGGCTGGCCTCCACCTGCCATATCTGGAATCTGGTAGCTCCTATCCTGGCCGAGGATTTTGCAGTCATCGCCGTGGACCAGCGGGGTCATGGGCATAGCGACAAACCGGATTACGGGTACGATTTTGCTACCGTGGCCCGGGATTTGTTGGGCGTCATTGAGGCCAGAGGTTTGGAAAAGCCGGTCGTAGTAGGCCATTCTTGGGGGGCGGACGTAGCCCTGGAGTTTGCGGTAGCCTACCCCGACCTGCCCCGGGGCATCTGTTTTGTGGACGGAGGGATGATTGAACCGTCGGCTAGGCCCGACGCGACCCTGGAGAAAGCGCGGGTGGATATGGCGCCGCCCATTTTCACCGGCGTAACTTTGGAAGCGTTTAAGGAGCGATTCCGCTCCCGGCCCCGGCCCTTTCCCCTTCCCCAGGAGTTTGAGGAGGTTTTGCTGGCGAACTTCGAGGTGCTGGAGGACGGCACCATCCGCGCCCACCTCAGCCGGGACAACCACCTGCGGATAATTGATGCCTTGTGGGAACATCATCCCCCCCAGCTCTACCCGCAGGTTCCCTGCCCGGTGTTGATACTGCCGGCGCGGATGCAGAACGATGACTCGGTTGCGGACCGTACCCTGCGGCGGGAAAGGAACGTGGCGGTCGCCGAGAATGCCTTGCCACAAGGCAAGACGGTTTGGCTGGACGACAGCATCCACGACGTGCCGGTGCAGCGTCCGGAACTGGTGGCCGGGCTTATCAAGGAGCACATTGTTAATGGGTACTTTGCCTGATTTGGTTCAATCGCCAGTTGTGGTAATTCTCCAGTAGGGTATGGTAGAGTTGGGAACGAGCCATAGCATGAAGCCAAATGTGGGCAGGTATGGATGAAAACCTACGTTTTTCGAGTAGTAGTTGAACCGGATGAAGACCGCTGGGTATCCTATTGCCCGGTGTTGGAGCAATACGGAGCCGCTACTTGGGGCTATACTGAGGAAGAGGCGCTGAGGCACATTCGGGAAGTAGTTGAGATGGTATTGACAGAGCTGGTTGAGGATAATCTGCCGATCCCGGAAGGTCCGGCGGAAGAGGTAACTATCTTCGCTACCGAGCATAGGGTGGCGGTGCCCGTCTAAGGTGGCAATTGACTGGAGCCGGCTGCGCAGTCTGACCGCCCGTGAACTCATCAACTCACTTCAACTCGCGGATGCAGGGATGGTTTTGCATTTCGCTGGCAGAACGGCAGCCATAGGCGTTACCTACATCCCAACGGGCGAAGAGTTACCGTTTCCTTTCATGGTCAAGGAGAAACTTTCCGAATAGACATTCTCCGCCGGATTATTCAGGGTCAGGCCAAATGGACCGCGGCCGACTTAGTCAGGCTGGGCCTGCTATGAATCGGACCAATTAACAAGAATGGAGTTTTCCTGCGGGATTAGCCCGTGGCCCAACTTCTTGGATTACAAAGGAGGCATTTATGACTACTGCCGGCACTGGCAAATATACCTATGAACTGATTCAGGACTGGCCCAAACTGCCCGAAGGCGAATCTCTGGGCATCGTCAGCGCGGTAGCCACCGATTCCCAGGATAGAGTCTATGTTTTCCAGCGCCAGGATCCGCCGGTCATGGTCTTTGACTCGGAAGGGAACTACCTGAATTGCTGGGGAATTGGCGCCATCGCCGACCCCCACGGCATCACCATTGTTGACGACATCGTTTACATAACCGACCGCTCCGACCAGGTGGCGGTCAAGTTTACCCTGGACGGCAAACCCCTACAGGTCATTGGCGAGCGGGGCGTCCATTCCGACACCGGCTGCGAGCGGCCGGGCGACTTTGTGCCGCGCGCCGCCGGGCCATTCAACTATCCCACGGAAATGGTGCCCAGCCCCTCCGGTGACATTTATATCTCCGACGGCTACCGCAACGCCCGGGTGCACCGCTTTACCAAGGACGGAGAGTTGATTGCTTCCTGGGGACAGCCGGGCAAGACTGAGCCGGGGCATTTCCACCTGCCGCACAGCTGCCTGGTGGACCCGGACGGGAAGGTTTACGTCTGTGACCGGGCCAACCGGCGAGTGCAGATTTTCTCTCCGGACGGTGAGTTCATCACCCAGTGGACCAACGGCATGGGCGGCCCCGATGATATTTCCCGGGACAGCGATGGCATTTTTTACATTGTCGAGCAGGAGGTGGACGGCGTTCCTCATGTGAGTATCTGGGAGCCCGACGGCGCCCTGATTACCCGCTGGGAAGTCCGCCATGCTCACGGTATGTGGGTGGACTCCAAGGGCGACATCTACCTGGGCCTGACCATCGATCATAGCGTGGACAAGTGGGTCCGCCAGCGGTAAAACGACCCGGATAACCGGAGGGGCGGGTTCCAAACCCGCCCCTCGTCATTTCAGAAATCAGGAGGTGCCAACATGACCCTGGTTAACACCGAGAAGCACGACTATGACCTGGTGCAAGACTGGGCGCGGTTGCCGGAGGGTTGGACTTTCGGCGTGGTAAGCTCGGTAGCCAGCGATTCCGAGGCTCGGGTCTATGTTTACCAGCGCAAGGACCCGCCCATCGTCGTCTTTGACACCGAGGGCAACTACCTCAATTCCTGGGGCATTGGGGCCTTTAACCTGCCCCACGGTTTCTGCATCGTGGACGACATAATCTACCTGACCGACCGGGAAGATTCGGTCTGCCTGAAATACACCCTGGACGGCAAGCCGCTGATGGTAATCGGCGAGCGGGGCGTCCACTCCGATACCGGCTGTGAAGAGGCCGGGGCGTTGGTGCCGCGGGCCGCCGGGCCTTTCAACTTTCCCTCAGAAATGTACCCGTCCCCCTCCGGCGATCTGTATGTTTCCGACGGCTACCGCAACAGCCGGGTGCACCGGTTCAGCGGCGACGGCCGGCTAATTGCTTCCTGGGGCGTACCCGGCAAGGGCGGCCCGGGGGAGTTCCACCTGCCCCACAGCCTGCTGATTGATGAGGAAGGGCTGATTTACGTCTGCGACCGGGAAAACAGCCGGGTGCAGGTATTCACCGCTGAGGGCGAATTTCTTAATATGTGGACCGACATGACCCGCCCCAACGACATATCCCAGTCCACCAACGGCGACTTTTACATCGCCGAGTCCTCGCTGGAAGGTTCCACCCCCGGCATCAGTGTGCGGGATAAGGAGGGCCGAACCCTGGCCCGCTGGGATTCCCGCTCCGCTCACGGCCTGTGGGTGGACAACCAGGACAACGTTTACCTGGCCTTGACCGGGGCGATGAGCGTGGACAAGTACGTGAAGCGGTAGCCAGGAATCAATAGGAATTGGCAGAGGTAGGGGTGCCCCTGGTGGGTGCCCCTTTTTCAGGTCAAATACGTTGCTCTGTCCCAAGGCAATTGCGTCTTAACCCGTCATTCCGGCGAAAGCCGGAATCCAGCACAGCATCCAGCAGGTGACCAGGTTATTACCTCAGGATTTCTGGATTCCGGCCTGCGCCGGAATGACGGTGGAGCGTCGGTATGACGATGCTGCAAGTATCCAAATTTAGACGCGATTGCCCTTTGCTCTGTCCCGTAATTCTCCCGGAGGCAGGGAAATATCATTTTGCGGCGCAGGGCAACCACAAGGGTTGCCCATACGGGTAAAGCGATTGTCGTCCGCTGGCCCCTACCGGGGGAAAGCCTCCCGCACTCCGCCGTCCACCGGAATCATTGCCCCGGTAGTCTTGGCGGAGCGGTTGGAGGCCAGGAACAGCACCGTCTCCGCCACATCCTCGGCAAAGACTCTGGCCTTGAGCAGATTGCGCTGCCGGTAAAACTCCTCCAGCCCGTCAACGGTCACCCCGTGAGCCGCGGCGCGTTCCTGCCGCAACTCTTGCGACCAGAGCTGGGAACCCTGGAAAACCGCATCCGGGTTGACCACGTTTACCCGGATGCCGTGCTGCCCATTTTCCAGGGCCAGTACCCGGGCCAACTGCACCTCGGCCGCCTTGGCTACGCTGTAGGCCCCGAACTCGGCTCCCGGCGCCGGTACGTTCTTGGTGCCGATGAACACCATGCTGCCGCCGATGCCCTGTTCTTTCATCAGCTTGACCGTTTCCGCCGCTACCAGAAAGTGGCCGGTGGTGTTGATGTCCAGGGAACGCTGCCAGTCGGCCAGAGAAAGGCTATCGATGGTTCCCACCGGGGCAATGCCGGCATTGGAGACCAGGATGTCCAGGCCGCCGTAGGTGCGGCGCAGGGACTGGAAAACCTCGGCCACCTGTCCGGCGTCGGCCACGTTCATCGTGAAAGCTGCCGCCCGCTCCGGCCCGGCGGAACGGTTAATCCCGGCAGCCACGTCCTGCGCGCCCTCGGCGTCCAGGTCGGTGACAATAACGTGGGCGCCCTCCGCCGCCAGCCGCTCGGCGATGACCTTGCCGATGCCGCTGGCTGCCCCGGTTACCAGGGCCACCTGCCGGGCCAGTTCCTTTTCCGGCGGGGCCAGGGTCAACTTGTAAAGCTCCAGAGGCCAGTATTCGGCATCGTAGGCATCTTTGGCGGTCAGGGAGGTGTAGTCGCTGACCGATTGGGCGGTGCGCAGCACGTTAATAGTGTGGTGGTAAATGTCGTCGGTAATCAGGGAGGCCCGGGCCTCCCGGCCCGTAGTCCACATACCCACTCCGGGCAGCAGAATCACTCGGGGGTAGGGGTCCAGCATGGAATCGTCGCCGGTGGTGTTTTCCTGATACCAGCCAGCGTATTCCTCAGCATACTCGGCCATACCTTGCCGCAGTCGCTCTCTTATTGCCGCCGTATCCTCCGGGTCTGCCACCTCCAGCCACAGGGGCTTGCGCTTGGTGTGGATCAGGTGGTCGGGGGTCGCCGGGCCGATGCTGCTCAGGCGTTGCCCGGCGGTGGAACCGATAAACTCCAGCACGTCCGGCGCGTCGTCGAACCGGAGCACCGCCCGCCGCTGTTCGCTGACCAGGCCGCGCAGCGTAGGCGCAACGGCGGCGGCAACCTCTTTTCTCCGGTCGGAGGCCAAGGGGTTGCGTTGCCAGCCGCCAAAGACCGTGCCGGAGGCGCCGCTCTGACCTTGGACGGCGTACTCCTCGGCCTTGGTTACCAGGTCAATGTGCCGGTCGTAGGCTTCCTTGGCGCTGTCGCCCCAAGTGAACAGGCCGTGGTTGACCAGCACCACGCCGCTGAGCCGCGGCGATTCCTTTACCGCCAGCCCCACCAGCTTGGAAAGTTGAAAGCCGGGCCGCAGGTATTCGACCACCGCCACATTGTCGCCATAGACCCTTTGGAGAATGTCGTCGGCGTCCCGGTTGTTAGTCAGTCCAACCACCGCGTCGGCGTGGGAGTGGGCCACAGACATAAAGGGCAGAAAGGCGTGGAGCAGGGTTTCGATGGAGGGCCGGGGCGAGTTGGGGTCAAGGACGCAACGGTCCAGGTAGTCCACCATCTCCTCGTCGGACATACCGTCCCGCTCAAAGACGGGCAGTACCTCTTCCAGCTTGAGCCGGGGAAACTGCCACCGCTCCATAGACTTGAGGTCAGAGCCAGAGCCTTTGATGCGCATTACCTCCACATCGCGGCCCAGAAAGTCCTTTTCGGTGACCTTGATGGAGGTGTTGCCGCCGCCCCAGACCACCAGTGACGGGTCTGCGCCAATCAGCCGGCTCATATAAACCAGCTTGTCCAGCTCGTTGAGTTCCTGGGCTTCACTTTCCGACCAGAGATTTTCCATAGCCAACTTCCTGCTCTGTTATTTAGCCTTAATCCGGCGACGGTCGCTATCTATTCGCCGCTAGTCTGAATGCCCAGCACCTCTTCCAGGTTCTTCCACAGTATCCGGTCTTTCTCATCCTGGGTCAGGCTTTCCAGCCCTTGAAGCCAGCCGGTGGGCGAAGGATCCCAGGGCACGAAGGGGTAGTCGCTGCCCAGCACCACCCGCTCAATGCCCACTTGGTCAATGAGGAACCGCAGCGCCCGCTCGCTCATAACAACGATGTCGTAGTAGAGCCGGCTTTGGTAGTAGCTGGGCGGCTTGCTGATGTTCACCCGTGCCTCGGAGCGGACTTGCCAGCCCCGGTCCATCCGGCCCATGCCAAAGCAGGCCGGGCCGCCGCCGTGGGCTACGCAAACTTTCAGGTCGGGGCAATTTTCCATGACGCCGCCAAATATGAGGGCAGCCACCAGCAAAGTATCCTCCAGCGGCACCCCGACACAGTTGGGCAAGGCCAGGCGGTTGGCCCGCTCCAGCATAATGTTGTGCTGAGGCTGGGGATGGAAAAACAGCGTTGCGCCCATTGATTGGGCGGCCTGGAACAGGGGCAGGAACTCGGGTTCGTCCCAAGTCTTGCCGTTTACCACCGTATCCAATTCCGCGCCCTTGAGTCCCAGAGTATTCACCGCCCGGTCCAACTCGGCGATGGAGGCGTTCACGTCCTGCACCGGCAGAGTCGCCATTCCGGCAAAGCGATTGGGCGCTTCTTTCACGAAGTCGGCGATGTCGTCATTTACTTCTTTGGCCTGGGCCAGTCCCGCCGCCGGGTCAAGGTGATAGCCGAAGACTTGGGTGTGCAGCGACACGACCTGTACCTCGGTGCCGAGGCGGTCCATATCCTCGACACGCTCTTCCGGGGTGAACTTCAGCTTGGGATTGACGCCGACGCTCTTGCCCTCCTTGATGAAGAGGTTGCGCTGATCATCTCCCTCGTAGTGCATTCCGTACCATTCCTGGCCGGAATCGAGGGCAGCAAACATTGACCTGGTAAAGGTATGGGCGTGGATGTCTATGCTCCGCATCCGGTAACCTCCCAAGGTTATTAGCTAAAATAGCTGTTAGCTAAAAGTAATAGTTTCAGGAAAAGGGCCGGGGATTACGGCCCGGATTATTGGACTGCCTACTTGGTTAAAGGTCCAGCAGGCTTTCCAGGTTCTTCCACAGGATCAGTTCCTTCTCTTCCTGGGTCAGGCTTTCCAGCGCCAGAATCCAGGATACCGGCCAGTCAAATACCATGTCGTAGGGCCAGTCGGTGCCGAAAAGCACCCGGTCGGCGCCCACGCTGTCAATCAGGAAGCGCAGGGCTTCCTCGGTATAAACGATACAGTCGTAGTAAAAGCGGTTCAGGTAAGCGCTGGGCGGTTGGCTTGGTTTGGTCGGCGAATCGGGCAACCCGCGCCAGCCCCGGTCAACCCGCCCGATGCCCTGGCAGGTGTAGCCGCCGCCGTGGGACAAGCAGATTTTCAGGTCGGGGCAGGCGTCCATCACCCCGCCCAGCACCAGGGAGCAGAAGGTCACCGCCCGGTCAGCCAGGTTGCCGATGGTATTGGGCAGGTGGTAACGATCAGTGCGAAAGTCAACAATGGTGCCATCGCCCTGGTGGAATAGAATCAGCGCGCCCATCTGCTCTGCCGCCTTCCAGAAGGGAAGGAACTCGGCCTCGTCCAGCAGCTTGCCGTTAACGTGGTCGTTAATCATGGCGCCCTTGAAGCCCATTTGGGTCATAATGCGCTCCAACTCGGCGACGGCGGCGTTTACGTCCTGCATCGGCAGGGTGCCCAGACCGGCAAACCGATCGGGCCAGCTTTTGACCATCTGCGCTATTTCGTCGTTGGAGTCGCGGGAGGTAGCAACGGCGATGTCCGTGTCCAGGCCGTAGTTGTAGAAACCGGAGTAGGGGGAGAGGACGTGCATATCGACGCCCAGGGAGTCCATATCGGTCATCCGCTCTTCAGGAGTCCACCGAGCCTTGGGAGGAAGCCCGCCGCGCCGGTCACCGACCACGGCGATTTCCCGTCCCCGGTCGTCCTGCTCCCGCCGCAGGCTGTGCCAATTTCCGCCGTTTTCCGTTGCCCTCCAGAAACATTGGGGCGTAATGTGGGCGTGGATGTCTATACTTCGCATTAGCTCTCTCCGGCAAGTTTGGTGGAAGGGGCTATCGTATTCGGGAAGTTATTACATAACGGTTATTTTCAGGCTGGCCCAAACGTAGCATAGGGGTTGAGTTCCTGTCAATTTGGGGCGTGCTGGAGACAGGATGATTGCAAAGTCCGGTGGTTGCAACCTTTGGGGGAGTGAAAGGTCTCACCCCATAGCTGGGATTCTTCGCTCTGCCCAGAACGAAAGGCTGCTGCTGCGACTTTGCAATCGTCCTGGCGCTGGAGACAGAATCTCTTGCCCTTGAGGAGAATCTCTGTAGGGGTGGGTTTCAAGCCCATCTGTACCAACTAATGCGATTACTCATAGCCAAAACAATCTTTCCGTCGTTCCTGCGAAGGCAGGCCCTCTGGCCTCAAGGTTTTAGGTTCCTGCCTGCGCAGGAACGACGCTTGGACGCTTAATGGTCAACCTGCGGGTAAAATTTATGAGGTGTTCAGTAGCTCTTATGGTTAATTTATTGGAATAGATAGATATTGACCCGCCCCAAAATAAGACAGAAGGGGTCCCGTAGCGGTGGCATTTGCCGGAATGGGGCGGATGACGTATATTGGGAACTGAATCAGCCAGGAAGGGAGGAAGACCCGATGAGGATTCTCTTGATTGCTACCAACCGGCACCATCGGCTGATGAGCCGGATGGATGCCCGCCCCTTGCCTATTGGAATGGCCTATATCGCCGGCCATTTGGACCCGGAACGGCACCGGCTCAAGGTGCTGGACTTGATGTTCTCCGACGATTATCTGGCGGACGTGGAAGCTGCCGTTGCCGAGTTTCAACCGGAGCTGGTTGGCCTCTCCATCCGCAACCTGAGCAATCACAGCTACCTTGATCCGCAATGGGCCTTGCCGATAACTAAAGAAGTAATTGACCGAGTCAGAGAAATTTCCAGCGCGCCCATCGTCTGCGGTGGGCCGGCTTTCAGCCTGCTGCCCCGGGAGTGTTTCACCTACCTGGAACCGGACCTGGGCCTGGCCGGAGATGCCGGAGAGACCTTTGCCGAACTGGCCGGCCGGATCGAGATAGGCGAACCCGCCTACCTGGATTTGCCCGGCCTGGTTTACCGGGAAGAAGGCCAGATGCAGTACAACGGGATGCGTTGCTCTTCGGAGTTTTCCAAGCCGCCCCGGTTTGATGACCTGGATATGGAGCGCTACCAGCGGGCCGGGTTTGGCATTGGCATACTGACCAAGCTGGGAGATTTCAACTATCCTACCTCCCCGGGCACTGAACCATCGGGAAAGAGCGCTTGGCGGGTGATTCGCCCGATCGATGAGGTGGTACAGGAAGTTAAGGAAATGGAGCAGCGGTACGGGCTGCGCAAGGTCTTTTTTATCGACAACGGCTTTAATGTCCCCATGTCCCACGCCAAAGAGCTTTGCGCTGCCCTTTCCGAGGCCGACCTGAAGCTGCACTGGAATACCAATCTCGCCCCTTACAGCTGCGATGCGGAACTGGTTGGTATGATGAAGCAGGCCGGCTGCGCCCTGGTGCTGATGGGGAATATGCGGGGCGACGCTCACGACGGTATGTCCCTGGGGCAGCGGATGGAACCGCTGTTGGAAACCTGCCGCATCTGCGAGGAAGGCGACCTGCACTACACCATCGCCCAACGGTTCGGGGAACCGGGCGAAACCCGTCAATCGGTAGAGGAAAAGCTGGATTTTCTGCGCGGCATTAAACCCTCCCTGGCTAACCTGCGGGTTGGCGTCAGCATAATGCCGGGAACCAGAGAAGCAACGCTGGCCCTGGCAGAAGGCTTGATTGAGGACGAGAGCGACCTGATTCGCCCCACCTTTTACATCGAGCCGGCAGTGCGGGACTGGATAGTTGACTATCTGCGGGAGCAAGCCGCCGGCCAACCCCGCTGGAACCTGTTTTAGCTAGTCCACTAACCCGTTCACCCTGAGCCTGTCGAAGGGCAGGGGAGAGTGGTTCGACAAGCTCACCACGAACGGTTTGGACTCAGCCAGGTCCGGCGGCACCTGGTCACCAGGCAAGTTATTCAGACATTCGCCATAGGAGGAACCATTGGAGCCGGAAAGCAAATTCATCGAGGCCAACGGGATTACACTGCATGGCCTTTCTTGGGGAAACCCGGATAACCCCTTGTTGATTATGACCCACGGCATCGGCCTGTGCGCTCAGGTTTGGAATCCCCTGGCCCAAGACCTGGCTAGGGACTATCACGTCCTTTCCCTGGACCTGCGGGGACACGGGGACAGCGACAAACCGGGCGACTACACCTTTGACGCTATGTCCAATGACCTGATTGGGCTGGTGCAGACGTTGAATCCGGCCCAGCCCCCCTATGCCATCGGCCACTCCGCCGGGGGTATGACCATAATGATTGCCAATTCCAAGGCGCCGGGAACTATCGGCCCTACGGTGCTGCTGGATACCCGCGTCGGCCCGGCCGCGGAAGTGCACAGCCCGGAGGAACGGGAAGAGCGGATGAACCGGACCCGCAACAAGCGGGCAATCTGGGAGACCCGCGAGGTGATGTACGACGCCTATCGCAACCGCCGGGTCTTCAGCACCTGGACCGATGCTGCGGTGCGGGATTACATCTACGGCGGTACCCGCCTGCTGGAAGACGGCCGGGCGGAACTGAAGTGTCCTACCGAGGTCGAGGCCATATACTACGAGGCTCGCCATTCTCTTGACCCCACGCCTTACCTGACGAGCCTGGGAGGCCAGTATTTGCTGCTGCTGGGCTACACCGGCAATTACCCGGATGAAGAGGCGCGGAACAGCGATGAAATCAAGCGTTTCCTGACAGAAGCCAAAGGAGCGCAGCTAGAGACCTTGCCCAAAGGTTCCCACTTTGTGGCGATGGAATACCCCGAACTGGTCCTGGAAGCGGCCCGCCGCTATCTGGACGGACATCGTCTGGGCGGCGACTGAACGGCGCGAGGTGGTGGGTCTTTTCCAACTTCCATCACAAGAAAGGCAAAAGGAAACGCCCGGAGCAGTGTCCTCCGGGCGTTTCGACGCTCCGGTTGTCAGAGAGGTTATTGGAGTTGGTGCCGAAGGTCGGATTCGAACCGACACGGGGTTGCCCCCACCGGTTTTTGAGACCGGCGCGTCTACCATTCCGCCACTTCGGCCTGCCAAGTAATGCCGAGTAAACCTACGCGGGACTGTATATAATGCGAAGATTATTATACCATGTTTCCCGGCTGGGGTTTAACCGTAAAAGGCCCCGAATACAGTACAATCGCATTATGAGAACCTACCAACCGTCATTCCTGCGGAGGCAGGAATCTGAACCTGTGACGGGTCGAGGTTCCTGCCTTCGCAGGAACGACGCAAAAAGCGAGCCTTAACATAATGCGATTGCCCTGGCCCTGAATACAGTACGATCGTGTCTTATTCTTCGGGGCAAGGCAACCACAAGGGTTGCCCGCTGCATTCTGCCCGCTCCGTTGAGAATCGAAAGACCTTGTGGTGCTGGCCGGCCTTCCCTTGACGGAAGTTCGCCTCCCGCCATATAATCCGAAGACTGGAGTGTAATCGAATAATGCCTAAACGTACTTATCAACCAAAGAAGCGCCGTCGGGCACGGGTTCACGGCTTTCGTTCCCGGTCCCGAACTTCTGACGGACGGGCAGTGCTGCGCCGCCGCAGATTCAAGGGGCGGCATCAATTGACCGTTTAAGCGTCGGTCTTTAGATAATGCAACAACGGTTCCGGCTAACCGAGAGCCGGCGCTTTTCCCAGATTCACGCGGAAGGCCGCAACGCAGCCAACCGGCTGTTGGTAATCCGGGTTCTGCCCAATGACTTGGAGTGGAGCCGTTTTGGATTCGTGGTCAGCAAGAGGGTCGGGAATGCGGTTACCAGGAACCGGGTGAAACGCAGATTGCGGGAAGCAATTCGACAGACTCGGGTGAAGGGAGGCTGGGACGCAGTTTTCATCGCTCGACGGGGAGCTGAAAAAGCCGATTTTCAGCAATTGAAACGGGCCACGAATAATCTCTTGCGGCGTACCAATTTATTTCTTACCGACTCGACAACGGATTAGTTTTTTGATGACACGCGCCGCGCTCCTGATTATCCGGTTCTATCAAGCGGCTATCTCTCCCTACCTGCCTTCGGCCTGCCGCTACACTCCTACTTGTTCTCATTACGCCGCCGAGGCCATTCGGGAATACGGCGTTTTTAAGGGTAGCGGGTTGGGCCTGAGACGACTGTTAAGTTGCCGTCCCGGTGGAGGGAAGGGCTACGATCCGGTTCCATAATTTTATGACTTTTGTTTTACCCTTTATTGTCTCGAAAACTGCCACCAAAAAAATTGCATCCGTTTCCCAGTCACCCGACGGCAACCCTTCGGCCAACTGGTCAAGGCGCCGGCCTGTTTCGGTTGGTCGGTGGGTTTTGCTGCTCGCTTTGCTCCCCGCCCTTTTCTTGCTCGGTTGCCGGCCCAACCTGGGCGGCGACAACGTGGGTTGGGCGCCGCTAACCGTTCAGTTTTCCGCCGAACCCGGCGACCCGGCGCGGGTATATGTGGCCTCCCCGATGGGAGGAAACCTGGACGATTTGGGCGCCAGTCTGGGCCTGGACCTGGACTCCGACCAGAAACAGGTTAAAATCCGGGCGCTGGATGACTTTGGCTCCGGCACCCCCCGGGTTGCCTGGACCTATCCTCCCCTGGGCGACGGCGGCGGGCTTGAGGGAGCTTTCGGCCCCCCGGCAGTGAGCGCCGACTTGGGTTTGGTCTTTGTCAGCGCGGTGGACGGGTATATCTACGCCCTGTCCGCTGATACGGGCAGCGACGCCACCGGTTGGAAAAAAGCAGTGCGCACCGACCCATCCCTGGAACCCCAACCCCTTATTAGCGGCCCGGTACTCGCTGATGTTATCAGTAGCCAATCCGGCTCTGCTACCATACTCTTGGTAGGCTCGGAGGACGGTAACCTCTACGGCTACAATGCCGCTACGGGCGAAGAACTGTCCTGGTCTCCCTTCGAAACGGAGGGCAAAATCTGGTCAACCCCGGCCGTCCTCAACGGCATTGCTTATTTCGGCTCCCACGACCACTACATCTACGCTGTTGATCTGCGCGGCGGCAGTGAGCTTTGGCGATTTGAGACCGGCGCCGCCGTAGTGTCCGACCCGTTATTGTTTGACGGGTTGGTAATTGCCGGTTCATTTGACAAGAAACTTTACGCCCTTGACCCCGACGACGGGGACTTGGAATGGGAGTTTGAGTCGGCCAATTGGTTCTGGGCCGGCCCGGTAACTGACGGGGAGACTATATTCGCTCCTTCTATGGACGGGAACGTTTATGCGCTGGATTCCTCCGCTCCGCAGCCTGGCGAACTAAAGGAAGCCCTCTGGCGTCACGACATGGGAAACCCCATAGCTTCCACCCCGGCGGTGGTGCCTCTCGGATTGGTGGTGGCCGCAGTGGACGGCAGGATGCGCCTGCTGAGTACCAGCCCATCCGACCTGGATCAAGGTGAAGTAATCAGCAACCTGCCCGGCCTGGAAAAATCGGAAATAAAGTCTCCGCTGGCCGGCGGCGCGCCGCCGGTTTCCACCGGAGTTGGCCCTGACCTGAGCAATTTGTCGGTCATTCAGCGCCATTCCGTATTCGTCAGCGGCGATAACGGAGTTATACGGCGGATTGCAGTAACCGAAGGCCAGGATAAAGAGTCGATCTGGTGTTATGACACCGCGAACCACGAACCATGTAATTAGACCGGTTGATTAGATGTGCGCAGCGGTGGAACTGTTAGGGAAAAGGTTGCACTGCCAGTAACAACTGAAGGATAGGAGCCTCCTTGGAGTTTTTCTTTCTCCTCTGGAACGAAGTAATAATACGGCCGATGCTCAACACCTTGATGGTGTTATACGTAGTCTGTTTCGGCAATATGGGCATCGCCATTATCGTTTTTACCATCCTGGTGCGGTTGGTGACTCTGCCGCTGACCCTGAAGCAGATTCGCCAGATGCGGCGCATGAGCGAACTGCAGCCCAGGATGCGGGAAATCCAGGACCGGCACAGCGGCGACCGCGCCCGTATTTCTCAGGAAACGATGCGCCTGTATCGGGAGTCGGGAGTAAGCCCGGTAGGCTGTCTTGGGCCGCTGGTAGTCCAGTTGCCCATCCTTATCGGCCTGTTTCGCGTTCTCATCCAGACCCTTTTCACCAAGCCGGAAGATTTGGTGGGATTGTCCCAAAAGCTATATTCGTGGATTACTTTTGTTCCGATACACTCGGCGGCGCCCCTGAATGACCAGTTCCTCTGGCTGAGTCTGGGGGAGCCGGACCCGTCCCCAATAGTTTTCCCCCTGCTGGTGGCTGCTTCCACCTGGGTGCAGCAGAAAATGACGATGATGCCATCGCCGGACCCGCGCCAGCAGTCCAGTCAGACCATGATGCTGTGGATGATTCCCATATTTTTGGGATTCTTCTCGCTGCAATGGCCCAGCGGCCTACCCTTGTACTGGATAGTTTCTAATGTAATCGGCGTCAGCATACAGTATTTCATAACCGGCTGGGGTCCTCTTTTCCCGCTAATTCCCCGGTCAACGCCGGCGCCGACCCAGCCGACCCAATCTGCCGAACGAGATGCGGCGTCCAAGGAGATGGAAAGCGATGGAAACAGTCGTACGAACCGCCCGAACCGTCGAAGAAGCCGAAGAGCTGGCGCTGAAGGAACTAGGCGCAGACCGCAACGAGGTAGAGGTAGAAATACTAAGTAGAGGCAAGGCCGGGTTCCTCGGTATCGGCGCCGAGGTCGCCCGGGTCCGGGTAACCAGGCTGGCCCCCGGTGGCGCGGAACCGGAAGAAATCACCGAAACTGAGGAGCGCGTTTCGGAAAGCCCGGAGGAGACTCCCCAAGTCACAACCGCCGTCCCGTCCGAGGTTGAAGCGGTCACCGGAGAAGCTGTCGCCGGGATCGGGGAAGGCACGGTGGCCGGCCTGGGCTTGGCCGCGTTGAACAACATCCTTACCACCGCCGGGGTCAATGTTGCTTGCACCGTTCGGGTTGCCAACGACCCGGACGTGGGCGGCCCGATTATAGACTTGACCGGCGCGGACTCGGGCCTCCTGATTGGACGCCGGGGACAGACCCTCCAGTCTTTGCAGTTTATTGTGAACCTGATTGTACGCAAAGAGTTTGGCGAAGGCTCCCGAGTAGTGCTGGATGTGGAGCGGTATCGCCAGCGGCGGGAATCCTCCCTGCGCGACATGGCAAACAAGGTGGCCGAACGGGTCAGTCAAACCGGCCGGAGCATTACCCTAGAGCCGATGTCGGCTGCCGACCGCCGTATCATTCACATAACCCTGGCCGAAAACGAAGGTGTCAGCACCGAGAGCGTCGGGTTCGGAGAAGAACGCAAAGTCACCATTATTCCCAAGCGATAGCCGGGAATTTGGCTCCGGCCCGGTACTTTTTGGGGCGACCGGGCCATTAAATCGCCAGGTCGGACAGCAATTCGTTTAGCCATCCCGTATGCCTGATCGGAAATTGGGGGTTGAAATCGTTGACCGGCGATGTTAAATGAACGTAAAATATCGGCGTGAGTAAAGCGCTTGCGGTTCCAACGCTGCGGGCCCCCTTTGACCACCCTCGGGAAGAGTGTGGCGTGGTGGGTGTTTATGTCCCGGGCGCAGAGGCTAGCCGCGTAACCTTCTTCGGCCTCTTTGCCTTGCAGCATCGAGGGCAGGAAAGCGCCGGTATCGCCGCCTCCGACGGTGAGCACATTAACGTCCACACCGATATGGGTTTGGTAACCCAGATTTTCCGGGAACGCGACTTCTACCCCCTCGCCGGCGAGTTAGCCATCGGCCATACTCGCTACTCCACCACCGGCACCAGCCAACTCTGCAATGCCCAGCCTCTGCTGGTCGAGGGCCGCGCCGGACGGTTGGCCCTGGCCCACAACGGCAACATTATCAACGCCGTCCAACTCAAAGTGCAGCTACAGGGACAGTGGGACTGCCAATTTGCTTCCACTACCGACTCCGAGGTAATGGCCTATCAGTTGGTCAACGCTCCCGGAGATTCCTGGGAAGAGCGGGTTTTCTACTGTATGCGTACCCTTGAAGGGGCCTATTCTCTGGTGGCCTTAACCGAAGACACTTTGATCGCGGCGCGGGACCCGTTGGGTATCCGTCCGCTATGTATGGGCAAATTGGATGGAGGTTGGGTGATTGCCTCGGAAAGCTGCGCTTTGGACCACTTGGGCGCCGACTACCTCCGCGATATTAAGCCCGGCGAAGTGGTGGTCATTGACCGCAACGGGGTTCGCTCCGCGGTGCGGAGCAACAACCCGGAGCGGCGGGCGATGTGCATTTTCGAGCACATATACTTCGCCCGGCCGGACAGCGTGCTGGATGGCATTCTGGTCTATTCCGCCCGTCAGGAAATGGGGGCGCAACTGGCCCGAGAGCATCCGGTTGATGCTGATCTGGTGGTGGGTATCCCGGACTCCTCCACGGCGGCGGCGGTAGGATACGCCCGCGAATCGGGTATTCCCTACAGCGACGGGCTAATCAAGAATCGCTACGTGGGCCGCACCTTCATTGAGCCGGAGCAGCGGCTGCGGGACCTGGGGGTGCGCCAGAAGTTCAACCCCTTAACTGAAGTCATCAAGGGACAACGGTTGGTGGTGGTGGACGACAGCATCGTTCGCGGTACAACCACGCCCCACGTAATCCGGGTGTTGCGCCGCGCCGGGGCCAAGGAGATTCACATCCGCGTTTGCGCGCCGCCGATCAAATATCCCTGCTACATGGGCGTAGATATGGCCGACCAGGATGAACTGATTGCCGCGAACAAGACCGTCGAAGAAATCCGTGAGCTTACCGGCGCCGACTCCCTGGGTTTCCTGAGCATAACAAGACTGCTGGAAGTTACCAAAGGAGAACACGGCGGCTTCTGCGATGCCTGCTTCACCGGCAACTACCCGGTGCCGGTCCAACTCCAGTTGGGCAAGCTGGTGCTGGAGCCTAAGCAGTAGGGGCGGTTCTTGATTGGTATTCCCGGTGACATTTATAACCGCTTACCTGCCTCAAATTTCCTTTTTCCTACTTTGATTCTCAGTGCTATTCCGAGTTAATGTTCGTGCTTGGATTGAGAAACAGGCCAATATTCTTAATAAACCAACCGGTCAGTACAAGTAAGGTAAGGGAGAAAGTATGATTCGGCCAATCGAAGTAGAACCAAGGCCGGGTTACCGGATATGGTTGAGGTACTCGGACGGAGCTTCCGGGGAGATTGATCTGTCCTGCTTGGCCGGGCAAGGCGTTTTCCGAATCTGGAACGACCAGCCTTGCTTCGAAGCAGTTTATATCGCCCCGGGTGGCGGAATTGCCTGGGGAGAAGATGTAGAAATTTGCCCGGACGCCCTTTACTTGAAGCTCACAGGTAAATCCGTTGCGGAACTGATGCCGGGCGCCCAACATTCGGTTGAGAATGCCTGAAATATGTCGGTTCTACGGAATCATCATACGTATGTACTTCGCTGACCACTTCCCACCGCACTTCCACGCATTTTACGGAGGAGCCGAAGCATTGATAGGCATAAACAGCTTCACTGTATTGCATGGGCGTCTTCCTCCACGCGCACAGAGTTTGGTGTCGGAATGGGCTACACTTCGCCAGGGGGAACTGCTGGAAGCTTGGGCCCGGGCAAATCGGCTTGAGCAACCCGGCAGAATTGCGCCTCTGGAGTAACCTCGCCATGCATCCCTAATGAGGCGAAGCCCGCCAACTCCAATCCCCAAAACTTGCTATCCTTTGCCGGGTGGTTTAACCTTTTATGGCACTTTAGTCCGGGACTGTTGCGGTTGGCATCCGGCTTTCTGTCGTCCGGGTGCAAATTATCCCCTGCTCAGCTTTTGTTAGGAGCGACCAGCATTGACCGGTGACACTTATCAGGCCTCCGGGGTTAACCTGGATGTCATGGAAAACCTGAAGGACCGGATTAAGGCTTTTGCCTCTATGACGCATGGCCCGGAAGTGCTTAACTCCGGCGGCAGCTTTGCCGGCCTGTTTGAGCTTTCCGGCTACAAAAATCCGGTGTTGGTGGCCAGTGCGGACGGGGTGGGCACCAAGCTGAAAATCGCCGCCCAGTTGGGTCATTATGAGTCAATCGGCCAGGACCTGGTTACCCTTAACGTCAATGACATCCTGACCCGCGGGGCCAAGCCCCTCTTCTTTCTGGACTACATCGCCTTTAGCAACCTGGACGAGCAGCGGATGGAAACCCTGCTGCGAGGTATTACCTGGGGCTGCCGGGAGGTAGGCTGCGCTCTAATCGGCGGCGAAACGGCCCAGATGCCCGGCCTTTATTCGGGCGATGATTTTGACCTGGCCGGTTTCCTGGTTGGGGTAGTAGAAAAGGACGGACTGCTGGACAATGGCTCTATCGCGCCTGGCGATTGGCTGGTTGGCATCCCCTCCACCGGCCTGCATACCAACGGGTTTTCGCTGGTACGGCAGGTTTTCAATACCGATGCTGACCCCTCCGTTCTGTTCCGATATTTTGGAGACCTGAGCCATCGGCTGGGCGAGGAACTGCTGGCGCGTCATCGCTGCTATTATCCCATGCTCCAGCCGGCCCTGGGCGTGATGAAGGGATTAGCCCACATTACCGGCGGCGGGCTGCCCGGCAAAATGCCGGCCATCCTGCCCGACAATGTGGCCGCCCGCTTTGAGACCGGATCGTGGGGCATTCCGCCAATTTTCTCCCTCATCCAGGCCGAGGGTAAAGTTGCAACCGCGGAAATGTACCGGGTATTTAATATGGGCCTTGGTATGGTGGCCGTTTGCCGGGAAGGGGACATAGACCAAATCCGTGTCGCCGCGCCCGACGCCTTGGTGGTGGGCCGGGTGGTGGAACGCACCGGCGACCAACAGGTACTATTTACTCAGCCAACTTAACCGCCCCGGATCCGGTCTGGCGCAACTTACCGGGAAATCACCCTATCGAGGAATGGTCGAATTGAAAGCACTGATAAGCGTGTACGACAAAACAGGAATCGTCGAGTTTGGCCGCCGCTTGGCCGCCGCCGGTATTGAGCTAATTAGCACTGGGGGAACCCATCAAGCCCTGTCTCAGGATGGCGGTCTGCCGGTACGTCAGGTATCCGAAGTTACCGGCTCGCCGGAAATCCTGGATGGGCGGGTCAAGACCCTGCACCCGGTCATCCACGGCGGGTTGCTGGCCCGCCGCGATTCGCCAGAACACCTGGCCGAACTGGAAAAGCACGGCATTGAACCAATAGACTTGGTGGTGGGGAATCTCTACCCCTTTGTCGCCACCATCAGCAAACCCGGCGTCACGCTGGACGATGCCTTGGAGAACATCGACATCGGCGGTCCCACGATGCTTCGAGCGGCGGCCAAGAACTTCCCTTCCGTGGCCGTGGTGGTTGACCCGGCGGACTATGAGTGGGTGGCAGGAAAGATTACCGCCGGCGGGCTGAGTAACGAGGAGCGGCGCGGCTTGGCGGCCAAGGCTTTCCGCCACGTCGCCGAATATGACGCTGCGGTCACCGGCTACCTTACCGACGATTCCACCGAAACGGAATCTCTGCCGGACACTTTGAACCTATCCTTTAGCCAAGTGAACACCCTGCGCTACGGGGAAAATCCGCACCAGCAGGGCGCCCTCTACGTTCCAGCCGGAGGCGCATCCGGCGGCATCGCTCACGCTCGCCAGTTGCACGGTCGGGAATTGTCCTTCAATAACCTGATGGACGCGGATGCTGCCTGGCGAGTAGTCAGTGATTTTGCTCAGCCGGCCGCTGCCGTGATAAAGCACGCCAACCCCTGTGGCCTGTCCAGTCACGATGACCTGGCCCAGGCGTACCGGCAAGCCTATGAGGGCGACACCGTTTCCGCTTTCGGGGGAATTGTCGGCTACAACAGGACGGTAACCGCCGCCGCCGCCGAGGCCATGAACCCGGTCTTTTATGAGGTAGTTGTGGCCCCGGACTACGAACCGGAGGCTTTGGAAATTCTCCAGCGCAAGCGCAACCTGCGTATTCTGGCCGTGGATGAGATTGGCGAGGCTGCAGGGGCAGCGGCGCTGGACATCCGGCCCATCACCGGGGGGATGCTGGTCCAAACCCCCGACGCTATTGAGGAGGAACCGGCTGCCTGGGAAACGGCTACCGAGCGCGCCCCCACCGAGGCCGAAATGGATGACCTGGCGTTTGCCTGGACGGCGGCAAAGCATATAAAGTCCAACGCCATCGTGTTCGCCAAGGACCGGACACTGCTGGGCATGGGCGCCGGCCAACCTAACCGGGTGGTCAGCGTACACCTGTCCCAAAGAATTGCCGGGGACAAGGCCCAGGGCTGCGTCCTCGCCTCCGATGCCTTCTTCCCCTTCCCGGACAACGTCGAGTTGGCCGCCGAAGCCGGTATCACCGCCATTATCCAGCCTGGCGGCTCCATCCGGGATGATGAAGTTATTGAGGCGGCCAACCGCCACGGTATCACGATGGTCTTCACCGGCGTCCGGCACTTCCGGCACTGATTCGGCGCAAATGGTTTCGCGCAGATGGTAATGTTGCCCTGCACCGGCTATAGCTGCCCGCAATGTCTGGTTTTGGCCGGCTCACCCGTTATTGAGGTCCGTTAGCGATGGTCGCTACCGTGGACATTGTGGTGCCGGTCTATAACGAGGAGAAGGCGTTGCCCGGCAGTATCGAGCGGTTAACCGGGTTCCTCCAGGACAACGTGGCAAACCCCTGGCAGGTCATCATTGCCGACAACGCCTCCACTGACCAAACCCGCCCCGTGTCGGAAGAGCTTTGCCGGCAATACTCGGGGGTAAGCTACTTTTACCTGCCTCAAAAGGGCCGGGGGAGGGCCTTGCGAGCAACCTGGCTGGCTAGTGAGGCGGACATTGTCAGCTATATGGACGTGGACCTCTCCACCGACTTGGCCCACTTTCCGCAACTGATCGAAGCCCTGGAATCGGGCTACCACGTAGTCACCGGCAGCCGTTTGAGCAAGGAATCGCAGGTTACCCGCGCCTTTAAGCGGGAGTTTATTTCCCGCAGCTACAACCTGCTCATCAAATCCATGTTCTTCACCGGGTTTCCTGACGCCCAATGTGGATTCAAGGCCCTGACCCGGCCGGCGGCTCAGGCTATTATTCCGTATATTGAGAACAACAACTGGTTTTTTGACACGGAGTTGTTGATTATCGCCGCTAAGCGCGGCTATCGAATAAAGTCAATCCCGGTCAAGTGGGACGACGACCCTACCAGCACGGTTAACATAACCGGCACCGCCGCCGAGGACATCAAGGGCTTGCTCCGGCTGCGCTTTGGCGGCATTCCCCCAGCGCCGAGGCCGTAAAGCGGGACTCGAATTTGCGGGGGCCTACTCCGCCCGCTGGTCCTGAGCCTGTTACAGGACGGTCCCCGGTGGTTCGACAAGCTCACCATGAGCGGATGTCAGGGTCTTTGCAAAATTGCTGTCTTGGAAAGCCGGCAGACAACCGGGCAATCGCGCTTTAACCAACAGTGGCCTAGCCAACGGTCATTCTGCTCGCTAGGTCATTCTGAGCGGAGCGAAGAATCCAGAATCTTTCGCAGCAAGGGTTGTCCGGTATCCGGAAAGGGTCCACCCGGAAGGATTATAGATTCTTCCTCCGCTCCGCTACGTCAGAATGACATCATGGGAAATTATAATGTGATTGCCCTGCCGGCAGGCAACAAATGACTGGATAACGGGCTACAATCAGGAGGACAACAACTATGGAACTCGGATTAAAGGATAAGAACATCATTGTTACCGGCGGCGGTTCCAACATCGGCCGAGCCATTGTCCACGCTTTTGCCGCCGAGGGTTCTAACATCACTATCGCCGAACTGTCGCCGGCCCAGGGGGAAGCGGTAGCTGCCGAGGTGGAGAAAATGGACACCGGCAGCCGGGCCAAGGTCATTGCTTGCGATGTCACCTACCGGGTGCAGGTAGGCGCAATGGTGGAGCAGTCCATCGCCGAGTTTGGCAGCGTGGACGTGTTGGTAAACAATGTGGGCTGGACTATTGACCGCCTCTTTATGGAAAAGCCCCGGGAAGAGCACGAAAAGGAAGTGCAGGTCAACCTGTGGAGTCCGATCAACTGCATTCACGCTGTCCTGCCCCACATGATTGAACGAGAGGCCGGTTCCATCGTCAGCATTAGCTCCGACGCCGGGCGGATGGGTGAGTACCGGGAAGCGGTCTATTCGGCCTGCAAGGGCGGGGTCATCGCGCTCAGCAAGGCCATTGCCCGGGAAACGGGCCGGTACGGGCTGCGACTCAACGTGGTCTGCCCCGGTCTAATCGTGCCACCTTCGGAAGAAGACATAAGCCCGGAAAGTATGTGGAACCAGATGCGGGACATTTTTACCGACGACGTGCTGGAGCGAGTGCGCCGGGCCTACATTCTGCGCCGGATGGGTACGGCGGGAGAGATTGCCAACGCCGTGGTTTTCCTGGCCTCCGATGCGGCCAGCTTTATAACCGGCCAGACCTTGAGCGTCAGCGGCGGCTATACGATGATGTAGGCTGCCCATCCCGTCATTCCGGCGAAAGCCGGAATCCAGAGCGCTTTACCCTGGGGAATGTTGACCTACCCAAGGCATTTCCTGGATTCCGGCCTGCGCCGGAATGACGGGAGAATAGCAAAAGACGGCCCGGCGCAATAGCCGGGCCGTCTCACTTTGCCTTCCAAGGCGGGATGTCGCGGGAATTACAGGGCAGCTACGCGCTCCTTCAGGGAGTCGAGTTCCTTCAGCAGCGCGGCCTTGGGGTCGTTGCCGCCGCCCCGATTCTCTTCCACCAGTTCCAGCGCCCGCTTCTCGATGGCCGGCATGGTGGCCTGAAGCAGGTTCTCGTCAACGTCGTTGGCGGTGATGGGGTAGCCGGCGCGCTCGATCATCTTCTTCAGGTTGCCGGCATAGAACTGGTCCAGCGTCCAGCGCAGGGTCTCGCCGGAGGTGGTGGTGTCCCAGTAAATGCGGACGTCCTGGTTCCGGGGGCCGTAGTGGTAGTGGGGGCCGTTGACGAAGCAGTCAAAGGCCAGCAGCTCCACGGTCTGGTCGGCCACGTCGGAAAGGACGTGAATCGCGAGACCTTCGGTATTGGCAGCCAACCGATATTCCAGCCCGATGCGCAGGTTGCCGACGGTGAAAACGTCGCCTTCCAGCATTCGCTCGAACTTATGGGCTACGGTCCGGCGCATACTGACGGCCATCTGGCGGCCCGTGGCCTCGATCTCGTCCAAGGTTGCAGCGGATGCCGGCTCTGCTTCCACGGCGGCGGCAAGAGCGTCGTAACCGGACCGCTTAATCATGGAGGGGAGCTTGGTCCGCAGGATGTCCATGGTCCAGCCGAAGGGGTTGCCTACGGTGGTCTTGTCCATGTTCAACCGGATGTTGTTGTTGGCCGGGCCATAGTGGTAATGGGGCAACTGGTCAAAGCAGTCAAAGCGCAAGATTTCGACGTCGTTGTCGTCCACCTTGCCAAAGACCTGTACGCAAAGACCCTGGTCGGGCATGAGTGCTCGGTATTCTAAGGTAATGTCCACGTGACCGGCGTTGAAGACTAGACTTCCTTTATCCACGGTTCGCCTCCTCTAAATTAGTTCTCGATGTAGCCGGGAGTTTGGGTTTGCCGCTGATCAATCAACCCTCATTCGGGTCGAGCAATGCGGGCCGTCACACCACCCCCACCTCATCCATCGCCGGCGTATAATCAGATACCAGTGCGGACTCCCCCAACGCGGGATGACTTCCGCTGGCCCAAGTTATTTGCCGCCTACCCTGGCTCGCTTCTTCGTTAACCTAGATTATAGCACGGACAAGATATTTGGCAACTTAGGAAAACATCATTGTCGGGACAATTTCAAAATCCGATTGTGGAGAGCCTTGTGGCTGGTTCAGGAGAGGCTTCTCGAACAATCAGGTAACGACCTTTCGACAAGCTCCGGGCGAACGTAATTACTGATGGGTGAGCAAATGACTAAACATTCCGTCATTCCCACTTTCGGGGAATCCAAAACCGCCCGCGGGAACAGACGAGTTCACATGACTGGCGCCGCTGGGAAAGTTAAATAGCCCGGCTCTAGTGACAGGAGGCCCTTGTTTATTGCCGGGAGCTGCGTTACATTCCTTTCTCGCATGGCAATTCCTATCCGAAAACAAATCACCTTACGGCTTGCCCCGGGCTTCCTTCTGGTGACCCTACTTATTACAGGCTGCGGCTCTTCGACTGCCGTAGAACCTGAAAACCCGCCATCCCAGCGGGCATTGGCGACGTTTAATCAGGAAGTACCGAGTCCCGAAGCTAAGCCGCGGCCCTTGCCCTACGCTCCTATAATGCCCTTACCCATCCCTACCCCGGTTTCGCTGCCTTTGCCTACGGTCTTGCCAGCGCCGGTTTCGAGTCTTTCCTTTGTTCCTGCGGAAATTTCCGGCAATGAATCGAGCATGGACAATAGCTCGGAGCTGTCCCAATTCCCGGCTCCAACCGCGGAGCCGGTTGCTGTTCCATCCCCGGAATCGGAACAGCCGGCCGTGCCGGCCTCTACCGTCTCCCCTGCGCCAGACACGCCGTCCCGCGACGCAGCGGAAGCCTCGGCTATCCTGTTACCCAACCCAGCCCCTGCGGGTGCTCCGGCTCCGGCTTCAACTCCCGCACCTGGGCCAATGCCTACTCCTACGCCAACGCCCGTACCTACTCCAACTCCTACGCCGTTACCCATAGCGGTTCCGACACCGACTCCTCTGCCTGCTCCGTCCCCTACCCCGGTTCCGACCGCGACGCCTACCCCGACGCCTACCTTAATGCCTACACCCACACCAACGCCCACCCCGGTTCCAACCGCTACGCCTGTGCCGACACAAGCGCCTACGCCAACGGCTAGCCCTACGCCACAACCCACGCCGACCCCTACACAACTTCCTGCCAACAGTGTGATTATCGAATGTATTTTCTATGACGGTGTGGTTCCCAGAAGCGAAGCTGACGAGTACGTACAGTTGTTGAACAACAGCAATTCGGCGGTTGATTTGCGAGGCTGGAGGTTGGCGGATATTGGGGACAAGAACCAAGAGTTTACTTTTGGGGATTCCTATGAATTGTCACCGGGAGACCGCGTCCGGGTTTACACTAACCAGTATCACCCGGAATCGGGCGGGTTTTCATTTGGCAGGGGTAGCCCCATCTGGCATAATACCGAACCGGACACGGCAGGTCTGTTCGACCCGGCGGGGCGGCGTGTATCCACCCGGAGTTACCCGCCCGCCTGCCGATAGGTCAAGGGTTTTGGTGGACATAACCACAACTCGTGATATACTACCGCTCGGCGGTGTTCCTGGCGGGTTTCGAGACGGGAAGCGGTAGAAATGGAATGCCGCTTCCCTTTTTGTGAAGGAGTTATTGGGAGTATGCAAATAGGACTTAGTATTCCCCGTCTGCCCGATGCCCAGGGTATTCGCCGTTTTGTGCAGCGGGCTGAGGAACTGGGGTTTGAGTCGGTGCTGGCCGGCGACCACGTACTGCTGCCCACCGGCGGCACCAACCAGTATCCCTATACCGCTGACGGCTCCTTTTCCCGTCCGGCCGACGAGCCGTTTCTGGAAACTATGACCATGCTGGGCTACATGGCAGCCTGCACCGACACCATCAAGCTGGGCAGCACCGTAATCATCCTGCCCTACCGCAACCCGCTGGTCCAGGCCAAGATGTTTGCCTCGCTGGATGTGCTGACCGATGGGCGGATGATTTGCGGCGTGGGTGTCGGCTGGCTGGAGAAGGAGTTTGACACGCTGGGCGTTCCCTATGCCGAGCGGGGGCCAATGAGCGATGAGTTCCTGGAGATTTTCAAGACCTTATGGACTCAGGCGCACCCGGAGTTTCACGGCAACTATTACGACATTGAGGGCATCCAGTTTTACCCCAAGCCGGTGCAGCAGCCCCACATTCCTATCTGGGTGGGCGGCCACAGCCGTCCCGCGCTGCGCCGGGTGGCCAGGTACGGCGATTGCTGGCACACCACCCGCCAAACCCCGGACTTCGTGGCCCAAAACCTGCCCTACCTGCGTGAGCAGGCGGAGCGGGCCGGGCGCGACCCCGCGTCCATTTCCATTTCCCTCAAGCGCAGCCTCCATTTTACCGACCTGGACGCTGCTGAAGAGGAAGCCTCGGTGCGCACCGGAGGCGTAGTAATTGCCACCACCCAGGAGGTTATTGACGATGTGTACTACTGCCGGGAACTGGGAATTAACCAGCTTACCTATGACTTCCGGGTAGATGGGCTGGACGCCAGCATCCGGGTGATGGAGCATCTGGCCGCCGAAGTTCTTCCGGTGGCACAACGCTTGGGCTGACCCAGTAAGGAGAGCTGGGGACTTACAGCCAGGGGTCTTTGATCATTGTTGAGGAAAGAGTCTATCCGTTGGTCCTGAGCCTGTCGAAGGGCCTACCGTAATGGCTCGACAGGCAAAACCCTACTTTGCGGCCCAGGGTCTTTTGGTTGTCATTCTGAGGAGCGGGGCGGCGAAGAATCCAAAGTCCCTATTTGAGTCCGTATTTGCCGGCCTTTGTCCGGCGCCAGCGGCGGTACTGGCTGAAAGATTTGGGATTCTTCGCTCCGCTCAGAATGACACTGGAAGCGCCTGGAATTAAACAGGAAGGCGGGTGAAAAAAACTGCCCTATAGCCCGCTGGCCTTAAACATCTTGGCCCGCTCTACCAGATGTCCGGCGGTCCGCTTCATATTGGCGACCTGCTCCTCGCTGACTTCCCGCTTGACCGTGCCCGGTATGCCGGTCACAAAGGAGCGGTCGGGGACGGTGGTGTTGGCCAGCACTACCGAGTTAGCGGCGATAAGGCACTCCTTGCCGATGGTTGAATGGTTCAGGAAAGTGCAGTTGTTTCCCAAGAGTGAGCCGGTCCCGATACGGTCGCCATGAACTACGACGCTATGACCGACGGTCACGTAGTCCTCGATTACCATGCCGTTGCCGTGGATTACCGCCCCTTCCTGGACGTTGACGTAGTTGCCGATGACCACCTTTTCCGCGCCGTCGGCCCGGATGGTTACCCCCGGCCAAATGCTGCAATACTCGCCAATTTCCACATCCCCGACTACGTAGGCGAATTCGCTGACCCAGGCGGTTTCTGCGACTCGCGGGGTCTTGTCTCCCAGGCTTCTAATCAAAATAGTCCTCCTTGCCAAATCGGTCCGAACGGGCCAGGTTTTAAGCTAATCCCTGCCGGAGTGTGATGTTTTTCACTAATCCAAGATTATACCCCAACCGGCAAGGTTAGGGGCGGGTTTCAAACCCGCCCCTGAAATAACCAGCGGAATTTCCGAGTCGTGAACGGGGGTTAATGAGCCGGGCAATCGCATTTGGAATCGGGGGAATCCGTCATTCCTGCGCCCTACCCGTCGTTCCTGCGAAAGCAGGAATCCAGTGGCGTCAGGGACAGAGGTTCCTGCTTTCGCAGGAACGACGGGTTTTCGCTCTTCGGCCTAATGCGATAGCCCTGGGTTATCGAGCCGCCCGCATTGACTGACGGGCCGCCAGATCCAACTCGCGGTCCCGAATTGCCCGCCGCTTGTCGTATTGGCGCTTGCCCCGGGCGAGGCCCAACTCTACTTTCGCAACGTGGTTCTTGATGTATAGGCGCAGGGCCACCACGGTCAAACCCTTTTGGCCGACCTCGGCAATAATCTTCTGTATTTCCTCCCGGTGAAGCAGGAGCTTGCGGGGACGACGCGGGTCGTGATTGTAGATGCTGGCCGGGTCATATTGGGCGATATGTGCGTTGAGCAGCCACAGTTCTCCCTCCATAGGCCGGGCGTAAGCCTCCCGCAAGTCCACCTTACCAGCGCGCACCGATTTAATCTCCGTGCCGGTGAGGGCCAACCCGGCCTCGTAGCGTTCCAGTATTTCGTAGTTGAAGAACGCTTGCCGATTAGACGTAATCACCCGGTTGTTGGGTTGTTGCTTTACTGCCGTCTTTTTCTTTCGGTTAGTCATAACTATATTGCTCTGTTTCGGCCAGGTGGCCGCTCCGCTTAGCGGGGCCGTAGTGGTTAGCGGTATTGGACGATGCGCTGCTGCAGAAGTTCAATGGCACGATCCAACTGCACGTCGGTAGTGCTGTCAGGCGGAATAGTCACCTTGTAGGTTGGGGTAATGCCCGCTCCTTCAATCAGGGTGCCGTTAGGAGTGTACCACCGGGCAATGGTAAAGAAAATGCCGGAGCCGTCGGAAAGGCCGCGCATAGTATTTACGCTGCCCTTGCCGAAAGAAGTTACCCCGATTACCGGCGCCCGGCCGTGGTCAATAATAGCCCCGGCGAATACCTCGCTGGCGCTGGCGCTGAATTGGTTGACCAGCACCACCATCGGAACGTCCTGGCCTTTGCCGCCGGAAGATACCTGCCACTCCCGCCGTTTGCCCTGGCTGTCCAACTCATAGGTCACCAAGCCGCCTTCCAAGAATTGGCTGGTTACATCGACTACGGCTCTCAGCAAGCCGCCGGGGTTATTGCGCAGGTCAATAATTAACCCGGTCCCGTTGGCCTCCCGGAACTCTTGCAGGGCGGCCTCAACCTGCTGATTGGTGGTGTCGGAAAAGCTGCTGATTCGCAGGTGGCCGATGCCCTCGGGCAGCATGGCGAACCGCACTGTCTCTAGGGGAATGACCCCCCGGGTTACGGGAATCAGCGTCGCTTCCTGCGAGTGCAGGTGCAGTATCAGCAACTCCACGGTCGTGCCGCGTTCTCCTCGAATCTTGTATACGGCCTCCATGAGGCTGAGACCCTCGGCGCCTTCCCCGTCAATGGCTAGGATAACGTCGCCGGGGAGGATACCGGAATGTTCTGCCGGGGTATCCGGCAACGGCGTGATTATAGTTAGCTGGCCCTCCTGCATAGCCACCTGGGCGCCAATACCCTCAAAGAAACCGCGGATTTCTTGAGCCTCCTGGTTAAATTGTTCGGCGTCGAGGAAGGAAGCATAGGGGTCGTCAAGAGCCCGCAACATTCCGCGAATCGCCCCGTCGCTCAGCGTTTTGGGGTCCAACTCCAGCCGGTCAATATGCTCCTTGTGGAGCAGTTCCCAGGCCTCGCGTAGCCGGTCAAACTCCGGCGGTAACTCCTGCGCCGCCGGCACATCATCATTGCCCATTGGCAAGCCGCTTTCCACGGCGTAGTTGACCGCCAGGGCCAGGGCTGCGCCGACTGCCAGAACCACCAGGTAGGTGCCGAAAATGCGAAGTTTGTTCAAGTCTCCGGCCTCTTAGCTATCTCGTATCTTGCGCCCTCTCCATCTGGAAAGCCGCATATTTCCGGCGTAGGGTACGGCTAATTTGATTGTAACATACCGGAAACATCCAAATGGAAAACCAATTGTTGACGGCAGGGCAATCGCGTCTTAATTCGTCATTCCGGCGAAAGCCGGAATCCAGCACAGCCTCCAGCCGGCAACCAGATTGTTACCTCAGGATTTCCTGGATTCCGGCCTGCGCCGGAATGACGGTGGAGCGTTGGTATGACGATGCTACAAGTATCCAAATTAAGATGCGATTGGCCTGCGTGGGCGTATATAAATTGACATCCCAACTTGACGGCTGATAGCATAGGCCAAATTTCAGGGTCAAATTTCTAAAGGTGAAGTAAAGGTTTTGATTGGAATCGTAGCCTGTGGCGCCTACGTTCCCAAGTACCGGCTAGGTCGGGAAACTGCCGGTTGGGGAGCTTCGCAAGGTGGGGGCCAAGAACGTGCCGTGGCAAACTTTGATGAGGACAGCCTTACTATGGCGGTGGCCGCCGCTTCGGACTGTTTGTTCGGACATGACCGGCAGGCGGTGGACGGGCTTATTTTTGCCAGCACCACATCTCCCTACGCCGAAAAGCAGGGAGCGGCCATCATCGCCACAGCCCTGGACTTGCGCCGGGACATCTTCGCTGCCGATATTACCGACGTGCTGCGCGCCGGCACTACCGCCCTCAAGTCCGCTTTGGATGCGGTGGCTGCCGGTTCGGCGGTTCAAGTGCTGGTAGTGGTCGCCGACAGCCGGCAAGGGCCGCCCCGGAGCGAAACCGAGCGCAACTCAGGAGATGGCGCCGCCGCTTTCCTGGTAGGCAAGGATGATCTAATTGCCGAGCTGGCCGGTTCCCATTCCGTCACCGAGAATATGTTGGATAACTGGCGCTCCTCCGGCGATTCCTTTGTTCGTTCCTGGGAAGACCGCTTTGCCACCGAAGAGGGTCTGGAGCGCATCGTGCCGGAGGCGATGGCCGGTTTTCTGGACAAGCATAACTACCGTCTCCAGGATTTTGACAAGGTGGCTCTCTACGGGCCTGATGCCCGGCGGCAGAGCCGGTTAGCCCGTCGTTTAGGGTTGCAGCCGGAACAATTACAAGACCCCCTCTTTGGCCGGTTGGGTTGCACCGGGGCCGCCTTCCCGCCGATGCTCCTGGTCGGCGCGCTGGAACAGGCCAAAGCCGGGCAGTTGCTCCTGGCGGTTTCCTACGGTGATGGCAGCGACTTGCTGGCCTTCCGCACTACTGGGTTAGTGGAATCGGCCGCCGGCAGTAAAGCCAACGCTAACGGAAGAAGTGGCGGACTGGCTGGCCATCTGGCCACGGGGCGAACGCTGGAAAACTATGAGACCTACGCCCGCTGGCGGGAGCTTTGGACCACTGACGATGCCGCCCGCCGTCCGTCCCCGGCGTCGCCCTCGGTTTCGGCCCTGTGGCGGGAAAACGACAAAAACCTGCGATTGTACGCCGGGAAATGCAACGGGTGTGGTTATGTACAATATCCGGCCCAACGGGTCTGCGTGGACTGTCAGGCCAAAGACGATTTCGCCACGGTACGGCTAAGTGACCGGCCCGGCGAGGTGTTTACCTACTCTATGGACTACATCGCCGGCGCCGTTGACACCCCGTTGGTAGTCAGCGCGGTGGACTTCCAGGGCGGCGGGCGGATTTTGTGCATGATGACCGACCGGGAATTGGATGAGGTGCGAGTGGGTATGCCGGTGACGATGAGCTTCCGCAAGCTGCGGGTGGTCAACGGCATCCATAACTACTACTGGAAAGCCATTCCCCGCCGGTTTGGGGATGGAGACCAGCCGAATTAGATAAGGCCGAGTTACGTAGGAGGCAAGTGCGATGAGCGGCATCAGGGACCGGGTAGCCATTATCGGGATGGGCTGCACCAATTTCGGGGAGCGTTGGGACGCCTCTGCCGCCGACCTGATGGTTGAGGCGGCCTACGAGGCTTATGCTGACGCCGGTATTGAACCCAAAGATGTGCAAGCCGCCTGGCTGGGGACGGTTAGCAGTTTCCGAACCGGCCAACCTTTAGCCGAGGCGTTGAAGCTGGACTATATTCCGATAACGCGGGTGGAAAATGCCTGCGCCACTGCCACCGACGCCTTCCGCAACGCATCCTACGCCGTAGCTGCCGGCATCCACGATATTGTCCTGGCGGTGGGGGTGGAAAAGCTGAAGGACTCCGGGTTTTCCGGCTTGGCCGTCCCTGAAGCGCCCGGCTCCGACGTTACGCCGCCGACTCCACCGCCCTCCCAGTTTGCCATGGCGGCGACCCGCTACTTTCACCAGTACGGCATTTCTTACGAGGAGGGCAAGCAAACCCTGGCCCGGATTGCGGCCAAGAACCACCATAACGGCACCCTCAACTCCCGCGCCCATTTCCAGCAGGAGGTCAGCCCGGAGCAGGTGGTTAACGCTCCGATGATTGCCTGGCCCCTGGGTTTGTTTGACTGCTGCGGGGTCAGCGACGGCGCGGCGGCGGCCATCATCACCACGCCGGAAATTGCCCGCAGCTTCCGGCGCGATTACGTGCTGGTCAAGGCGCTGGCCCTGTCCGTCGGCGCTTTTGGAACGATTCGCAGCGACTGGGACTTTACCCACTTCCCGGAGAGTGTTCGGGCCAGTCAGTCCGCCTACCAGGAAGCCGGGATCGTCAACCCCCGGGAAGAATTGGATCTGGCGATGGTCCACGACTGCTTTACCATCACCGAGTTGATAATCTATGAGGATTTAGGTTTCAGTCCCCGAGGCCGGGGCAGCGACGACGTGGCTGCCGGAACCTTCACCCTGGAAGGAGAACTGCCGGTCAACACCGATGGCGGCCTAAAATGCTTCGGCCACCCCATCGGGGCCAGCGGCATCCGAATGATTTACGAGGTTTACAAGCAGCTACAGGGCAAGGCGGAGGCCCGCCAGTTGAAGAAGGCCGACCTGGGGCTGACTCACAACCTGGGCGGCCGTCCCGGTTCCTTTACCTGCTCGGTAGCAATTTTCGGAGCGGCGGAATAGCTGAACGGGGAGAGCGGGGTTCCCGCGGACTATCCCGTTTTACTCTTGGGGCAGGGCAACCACAAGGGTTTACCCTACAGGTTGGCGATTGATGCAGGGGCGGGTTTGAAACCCGCTCCGTAGTATTTTTGGATTGCGGCCTGCGCCGGAATGACGGAGAACCCTAGAGTTTAGTAATCCATTAACGCATCAGTAATACGATTGCTCATTGCTAAAACAGCCTATCCGTCGTTCCTGCCTCCGCAGGGACCCGAAATCTTGAGGCCAGAGGTTCCTGCCTCCGCAGGAACGACGCAAAAAGCGAGCCTTAACAAAATGTGATTGCCCCGCCTCACCAGCCTGGCCCTATAGACACAGCGCATCAACACATACCGGGAATACTCGGAATTTCCTCGACCTGCCCGCCGGATGTAACGGCGCGCCACTTTACTCGCCCGCCTCATACTTGGGCCTCGCGCATTCTCCGCAAATCCGGGTTTCTCGCATCGCCACCTTTCGGGCCGTCGAAAATCTTCTCTAAAACAGGTAAACATAAGCCTTGACTTGGCCGAAATTTCCCTGTTATAACCCCTATGGGACGTGGGCAGAGGTGTAAGTGTGGCGGTGTTCCTTTCTCTTTCGAGGCAATTTTGGGCCGGCTGGAGCCATTTACCGTAGCCCTGCTTTGCTGTTTTCCGGGAGCGCTGGGGTCATTTTTTGCGCCCCTATCCCTTTGCGTCGGCGTCAGCTTGCCGGTGTTATTGCCAATACGAACCGTAGGGCCGCAGTCGCATTATGAGTACCTACCAACCGTCATTCCTGCGGAGGCAGGAATCTGAACCCGTGACGGATTGAGGTTCCTGCCTTCGCAGGAACGACGCAAAAGCGAGCCTTACATAATGCGATAGCCCTGTATGGCCGCAGGCGCAATCTACTACTAGGAAACCTCCTGTCAACTGAGTTGAAGAAGCTAATGCTGGAAACCGACACCATACAAGTGATGGGGCGGGGCACCAATGTGGACTTCACCATTGATGACACCGTTCCCTTTGAAATCGCGGCGAAAAATCTGCGTGACTATCTTTCGGAGTGCCGTGGCCTGTACTCCAAAGGCACCGTCTCGGTTAATGTGGGCCGCCGTATCCTGGTCGCCGAGCAGCTTTCCGGTATCAAAAACATTCTGGACAAGGAGACCGGCCTCACCGTATCCCATTACTGGTGCGCCCCGGAGATTCTTGAAGAGGCTTTGGCCCGTGACAGGGGATACAAAACTCCTACCCTCTCTCCTGGTCAAGTTGTACCCTCGGTGGGCAATTCGCTGAAGAAAATCGTCGAATCCGAGGAATCAAAGGAATCAAACCCGGCGGCGTTCAGGGCTGGGGTTGCTGCTGCCGAAACTATCCGGTTCAATCCGGCCCACGCTGTCGTGCAACAGGAAGGCCATCAGCTTGCCCTGGCAATTTTTGGCCCGGAAGACGGTGTTTGCGACTTGGCTCAAAATAGCCGGGCGGAAGCTGACTTGCCTGAACCGGTCGTCTCCCTTGCAGCAGCGCCGGATAGCCCTGCGCCGAAAAGTCCTGTGCCGGAAAATGAGGAACAAACACTGGTCGAGGAAACGCCGGCGCCCAGTAGTTCCCTTGACCTCCACTTTGCCGCTGCGGAGTTGGAGCCGGATTTCGAGGCGTTTGTTGGCCCAATTCAGCCCACTGGAAATTCAACGGTGGAAGAGCCGGTGCCGGGCTTTTCGGAAAGCCGGCCCGCTGAAGAACCCGTCCTGCCTCCTCCGACGCGGGGCGATGTATCCTTCGGGCCGCACCGGGGCAAGGAAGCCCTGATTATCAAGACTACTTGCCGTTCCGGGGAAGTCATACGGTATCCGGGGGACGTGGTGGTGCTGGCCGACGTGAATCCGGGGGCGGAGATAATCGCCGGAGGGGACATCGTGGTGCTGGGCGCGCTCCGGGGCATGGCCCGCGCCGGGGCCGAGGGAGACCTCAAGTCCACCATTATTGCAATGAGCCTGGAATCGCACCGGCTGCAAATTGGCCCGCACATCGGTGAAGCCCCGCAGAATGTCCGCCGGCCCAGGCTGAATCAGCACCAGCAGCCGGCAAAGCCTCAGATTGCCTATCTACGCCGAAGTTCTATATTTGTTGCCCCGTTCCTGCGGCGCAACGAAGACTACCAGGGAGGAATACTGTATGAAGGGTAAGACCATAGTCATCACCTCGGGTAAAGGAGGTGTGGGCAAGACCACCACCACCGCCAACATCGGCGCCGGCCTGGCGATGCGCGGCCACAAGGTGGTGGTTATTGACACCGACATCGGCCTCCGCAACCTGGACGTGGTGATGGGACTGGAGAACCGCATAGTTTACGACCTGGTGGACGCCATTGAGGGCAGCTGCAAGCTGCACCAGGCGATGATCCGGGACAAACACCTTCAGGAGCTTTACCTGATTCCCGCGGCTCAGACTCGGGACAAGAATTGCATCAATCCCGAACAACTGACGGACTTGTGCCGCAAGCTGGAGCAGGAGTTTGACTACATCATTATTGACTGCCCGGCAGGTATTGAGCAGGGTTTCAAGAATGCCATTGGCCCGGCCCAGGAAGCTATTCTGGTTACCACCCCGGAAGTATCGGCCATTCGTGACGCCGACCGGGTCATTGGCTTGTTGGAGGCCGCCGAATTGTACCGTCCCAAGCTGATAATTAACCGGGTGCGGCCCGGCATGGTAAAGCGTGGCGATATGCTGGACAAGGACGATATTGTAGAGCTGCTGGCGGTGGATGTACTGGGCATGGTCCCGGCGGACGACCGGCTGATAACTGCCACCAACCAGGGTGTTCCGGTGATTCACGATAAGAAGGCGCCGTCCGGCATGGCCTTTTCCCGAATCGTAGCCCGAATTGACGGAGACGATGTGCCCCTGTTCGACCTGGAAGCCAAATCCGGCTTGATGGATAAGGTAAGGGACCTGATGGGCATTAGTCGAAGCGAGTATTCTCATGCTTAGTTTGCTGCGTCGGACAATGAGCCGAAAAGAGACCAGGGAAAAGTCGAATTACACCAAAAACATTGCCCGCGACCGGCTGCAAACGGCGATTATGCGGGACCGGTATGACCTGGTGGCCCCGGACGGGATGGAAGCCCTGCGCCGGGATGTCCTGGCGGCAGTCTCCCGCCACCTGGAGGTCGGCGACGGTTTCCAGGAGTTTGAGGTCCGCCGCCTCAATCAGTCCCTGTTCCTGGTTTCCAGCATCCGCGTTAAGGGAATGCCCCGGTGGATGGGCGCCATCTAAAAGGCTCTTGTGTTTTATGGTAGTGGCCTGGCAGGCTTCGCCCCCAGGATAGCTTCCGTGTGCGGCAGGAAGAGCGCGGATAGGGTTACAACCTGGGCATATAGCAGGGCAATCGCACGTGACCGCATATTCCCTTAACCCGTCGTTCCTGCGAAGGCAGGAACCTATGTCCGCAACGTTTTAGGTTCCTGCCTACGCAGGAATGACGGGTTAAGGGCGATTACCCTGCCAACATTGCCCCTCGCTTTCCTAAAAAGGCCAACAGGTATATAATCCCCAAAACCCACCCAGGCCGCGCCTTTTTCCGGTTCGCCTGCGGTAAGCCCGTAAACTGGGAGCCGTACCTTGCAAACCTCCGTTGTTCAACATCCTCCGGGGCCTTGCTCTCCGTTCGGGTTCGTTCCAGGTAGTCCCGTCCTGAACCGTCCGTGCATTTGGGGGCCAAGTCATGGCGGGTAGCGTCGGCAATATGCTGGCCGCTCCCTTCAACCGTTTTCTACTGGCGCTGGAGCATAAGGACTATCTCACCCTCTGGACTGCCAACCTCTGTGCCGGCTCCGCTTCCTGGGCCTTGATTGTTTCCCGGGCCGTCCTCGCTGACCAATACACCGAACTGTACTTTTGGGTCGGGGTCGTTACCTTTGCGGCGATGATTCCCCGGGTATTCTCCACCGTCATTACGGGTTTCCTGGCCGACCGCTTCGACCGCCAAACCGTCTTGCAGTGGACCTACACCCTTAACCTGGCGCACATCTTGTTGCTCGCCCTGCTGGTGACCCTGGGGTTGGCCAATATCTGGGTGCTGGTGGGCTTGTCCCTGTTCAACGGCATCATACGCTCGGCCCACATGACTACCACCCAATCCCTGGTGCCCAACCTGGTGCCCCGGGAACTGCTGCCCAATGCCATTGCCCTCAACGAGGCGACCCAGCAGGGATCCCGCTTTGTCGGCGGCTTGGTGGCCTGGCTGGTGGCCCTGTATTTCGGCATAGAGCCGGTCTTCTGGGCTTGCGCCGTCCTGTACACCTTTGGCTTGATACAAATAACCCGCATAACCACCCGTTCCACGGGAACCATTGATGCCCGTCGCGGCTTCTTTGGCAACCTCATCGCCGGTTTCAGCTACGTTTATTCCCGTCCTCGGGTACTGGCGATGGTACTCATCGTCCTGGCCCACTGCTCCCTCACTATGTCCTATGAGTCGCTGTTGCCGGTCATCTCCCAGGAAAAGCTGGGCACCAGCGAGGAAGGGGCCGGCTTCTTGATTATGGGCGTAGGTGTTGGCGCCTTGCTCACCGCCGTTTGGCTGGCCGGCGTGCGTGGCGAAAGGACTCGGGGCAAGCTGTTCCTGGCTTTTGGCGTTACCAGCGGCGTCGGCCCCATTATTCTGGCGGTGTCGTCGGACCCGCTGGTGTCCCTGGCGGCCACGGTGTTGGTGGGGATGAACCAGGGCGGCTTTATGACCATCAGCCACACCATAATCCAGTCGATTGTGGATGACTCGGTCCGAGGCCGGGTATCCGGGGTTTACTCCTTCCACGTGGGCGGCAGCATGGCCTTGGCCAACGCGGCCAATGCCGGCCTGGTGGATGTTTCCTTCCTGAATGCGCCGCTGGTGCTCTCGGTTGGCGGTGCGCTGTTCATCGGCGCAATCGCCCTGAGCCTGGGCAGTCGTCCCTTGCGGGGCATTTACTTCCCCCGGACGGTAGTGCCAGCTCCGGCGTGACGCGGTAAAGCCCTCACCCCCGGCCCCTCTCCCAGAGGGAGAGGGGTGGTTCGACAAGCTCATCACGAACGGGCTGCTCCCTCGCCCGCCGCTTATAGGGGTAGGTATTTAGCACAGAAGTTACGCAGTTAGTATGTCATTCTGAACGGAGTGAAGAATCTAAACTCCTTCAGAGAGACATCCCGCGACGCCGGAAATATGGCTGCTAATGAGCGTTTTAGATTCCTCGGCGGAGTTTATCCTGAGCGCAGCCGAAGGGCTTGGAATGACATCCAACTGCGTAAGTCCTATGTCATTCTGAACGGAGTGAAGAATCCAAACTCCGGCTAGGAGAGACTTTAGCGTAACCGGAAGGAGGCAGCAGCCGGGCATTTTAGATCCTTCGCTGCGCTCAAGATGACATATCACCAGTCAGGATGACATACCACCAGGTAACTCCTATCTGAAATGCCGAATACCTACTCCTGTCAGCTCGCCCGCCGGGAGAGGGCTGGGGTGAGGGAGTTGCTCTAAGGGTTGGGGCGGCGATCTCCGATAAATGCGATTACCCTGCTGTTTAAGCTATCCCGTTTTGCCGGTTCTTTGTGCTATCATTACATACACGAGACTTGAAAGTCTTGAGTGGGACAGCGGAAGCCGAACTTCAGGCCGCAGACTGGAATGAAGAGCGTGGAGAAACGAACATGAAGATCAAAGAGTCCTCCCCTCCGCTGACCATGAATATCCCTACCGACTACATTCAGGGCTATGAACAGGCTCGAGCCGTTGCACCTGAAATAGCGGATAACTACATCGCGCACACCCTCATTGGCGACCCGTTAGCTGAAGAGATGGCGGCAGACCTGGAGGAACTCAGCCCGGAAGTTCAAAACAGCTTAATCCAGGCGGCTATGAATAACGAAGGAGAGGAGGCACTCCGGGACGCGCCGGCCTCCTTGCTAAGATTCTTTGAACAGTCGTCAACTGTGCCGGAGTAGGTTGACTTTTCCCAATTCAGACCGGGTATCCGTATGTTTCACCGGGACTCGAAGCTCATCCTGGTGGCATTCGTCGCCGGGGTTCTCGTTGAAGGGTTTACGACCAACATTGCCAAATCCTTTTTCGTCACTGGGCGGGTGCGTGATCAGGGCGTCCGGCGCTTGACTCAGAATAATCGTCACATGATGGACATTTTCCTACCCGGCGGCCTGGACCGGGACGGGGATGGCTGGAAATTGTCCGTCCGTATCCGGATAATTCACGCCCGAATAAGACGCTTGCTCAGCGATTCAGAGGAATGGGATACCGAAGCATGGGGGCTGCCAATCAGTTTGGCCCATTTGGGTTATGCCATTTCCGCTTTTTCGGCAAGGCTGCTGAAGCACATGAAAACCCTGGGCGCTGATTACAGTCAAGAGGAATATGACAGCTTCATGGCCGTCTGGCGCTACTCCGGTCATCTCATGGGCATACCGGAGACGATCCTGTTCCGCGATGCGCCAGAAGCCCTGAAACTGTATGACGTTGGGCTTATGTGCGAGCCTGCTTCCGAGTTGGAATCAGTTGTCATGGCTCACGCTTTGGTTAACTCCGCGCCGATTGTTGCCGGAATAACCGACTTTGGTGAACGGCAGAGGTTAGCTAAGTACGTGTACCGTCTCACCCGCGGCCTTATTGGGAACGGACTGGCCGACCAGCTCGATTTCCCGAAGGGTTCGGCCTTCGGTGTAGTGGCGCGGTTTCGGTTGGAAGAAAGGTTAGGCCAAATCTTTCGTAAGCTGAGCCCGGGCTATGGCAAGCAAACTAACCTCAACAAATTTTCCGGCTTGCTGGAGACCTCGTTGTTCGACGAGGCGGGCATCAGTTATCGCTTGCCGGACCATGTCCATGCGGAAGAGTCCAGCAAGTGGTAAGCCGGCCGGTTGCCGGCCGCTCCCCTCACCCCATCCCTCTCCCCAAAGGAGAGGGAGCAGTTTTACCCCTCTCCCTGAGGGAGATGGGTCGGGGGTGAGGGCGCCACGGGGATGAATCTGAATCTCGCTTGACCGCAAGTGGCGGGAGGTTTATCGGTGTCCAAAAACAACCCCGAACTGACCCGCTACCTGGAAATGACCCCCAAGTCCCGCGCCAGGTGGGAAGAGGCGCGGGAATACCTGCCCGGCGGTGACAGCCGCAACTCCATCTTCTGGAACCCCTACCCCATCTTCGTTACCGATGCCCAGGGCTGCCGGCTGGTGGATGCCGACGGCGTGGAGCGACTGGACTTCATCAACACTATGACCACCATGATTCTCGGTCACGGCCCGGCTCCGGTTACCGATGCAATCCGGGGCCAGTTGGAACGGGGCGTTGGCTATAATGCTCCCAACCTGCACCAGATTGACCTGGCTCGCCTCCTTTGCCAGCGGATACCCAGCTTTGACCTGGTGCGGTTTACCAACTCCGGCACCGAAGCCACGCTGAACACCCTCCGCGCCGCCCGGGCCTTTACCGGGCGCAACCGTTTCGCCAAGGCCGAGGGCGGCTATCACGGAACCCACGATGCGGTTACCGTCAGCGTCCGGGTTGACCCGGCCCGGGCCGGCGACCCGGACAAGCCCACGCCGGTTCCGGCCAGCGCCGGCCTCGTAGCCGGGGTGACGGAACAGGTTACCGTTATTCCCTTTAATGATACCGAAAGGGCGCGGCGTATTCTGGAGGACAACGCGGATGACCTGGCAGCGGTTATTGTAGAGCCGGTGCTGGGGTCGGTAGGAATGGTCCCGGCCCAAGTCGAGTACCTTACGATGCTACGCGACTTTACCCGCGCCAATGGCACGGCGCTTATTTTCGATGAAGTAATCAGCTACCGGGTGGCCCCGGGCGGCGCGCAGCAGTATTACGGGGTGACGCCGGACTTGACCGCGCTGGGTAAGATTATCGGCGGGGGCTTGCCGGTGGGA
Source organism: Dehalococcoidia bacterium (assembly GCA_965197655.1). Classification (GTDB taxonomy): domain Bacteria; phylum Chloroflexota; class Dehalococcoidia; order Lucifugimonadales; family UBA3495; genus CATQHB01. The sequence continues at coordinate 987,555 of OZ240220.1, forward strand.
GCTTTCGGCGGCCGGCGGGACATAATGGAGCTTTACGACCCTACCATTGGTACTACCGGAGGCCCCACAGTATCCCACGCCGGAACTTTCAACGCCAACCCCCTCACTATGCTGGCCGGTTTTACGACCCTGGAGCAGCTTACGCCGGAAGTCTATCGGGACCTAGCGGAGCTGACCGAAGAACTACGTCAAGGAATACGGAGCGCATGCGCCGAGCTTGAGGTGCCGGTACAGGTAACCGGCCTGGGGTCGCTATTCGGCATCCACTTTATCGACCGGCCGATAGTCAACTACCGCGACATCGCTGCCGGGGATGCCAGGCTGCGGGACCGGATGTTTCTGGGGTTGTTGAATGAGGGAATACTGATGGCCTCCAACCTGGTAGGCGCGCTGTCCACCGCCATCACCCGCCAGGAAATTGACAGTTTTCTGGCGGCGTTCCGGCGGGCGTTGGCCCGGAACATTGAGCGATAAAAGCTCTTGGCCCACGACTCCTCTCCCCTGTACAGCAACCGTCGTTCCGGCGCAGGCCGGAATCCAGGAACCTTTGCCGTAATTAGGTTGGCCCTACACCGGAGACTTTCTGGATTCCGGCGAAAGCCGGAATGACGGTTGGGAGAGGGCCGGAGTGAGTGAGACCGCAGGCAGGCTAGTCCGCCGGCGGGCGCTTTTCCCACTTCTCCGGGGTGGGATAGGCCGGGGTGGCAACGCGGCGGGTTATCTCTCCGTCGAACCAGTCGGCTACCTCCGACCGCCACTTGGTATAGTGAGGCGCGGCCCGGTGGGCCTCCACCGCCGCATCATCCTGGTAAACCTCGTACAGGTGAATGCGGTTTTCCTCTTCGTTGTCTTGTAGCACATCAAAGCGCAGGCAACCCGGCTCGTCGTTGTTGGAGCCGCGGGCGTCTCCCATCATTGATGCCATGAACTGCTCCTTGAACCCCGGTTTGATGTTTATCGTTACAATCAGGGCAATCATTTATCCTCCTTGACCCAAGTGTTAAGCGTCCTTGCCCGGACGAATCAGGGGCATTATATCCGGGGCCAATCGTCAGGGCAACCACAAGAGTTACCCTTGCCAGAGCAATCGCAGTGAAGGCAAAGTCCACTTTCCCGTCGTTTCGGCGAAGGCAGGAACCTAAAGCCTTGCGGATAGAGGTTCCTGCTGTCCTGTGAACGACGGATAGCCCGCGCAATCCAAATGCATTAGCTCTGCTGGGCAGGGGAGAGTCGGCTAATGACAGTAAGCCCGTGCCGTTGTAGAATGGCAGTAATCAGCATAGGGGCGCGGCCCCAACTTCTACCAGGGGGGGCGAATGTATGGCAGACATTCCAGTGGTTTACACCCTTACCGTTTGACCGGCCTCCGACCGGTTGCGTGACGCGTGGCGTCGCCAGGGCATTAAGTACGATGAGCGTCGGGTTGACCAAAGCCAGGATACCTTGGATGAGGCTTTGCTCTACGGCGACACGGTGCCGATAATTGTTCACCCGGACGGGCGGGTGGAGATTGGCTTCGAGGGCCACCGGGGTTGAGAAATTGGCTAACGGCCGGTTGGCCGTTCCGGTGGCTTTCCAGATTTTGACCCGGTAGATTCCAAAGACAAACTGACAGATTCAGGAGGAGCAAAATGGCGAGCGAAACCAGTGTCGTAACTCCCCAGCGGTTCAGCGAAGGCTTTACTCATTCCGACTACATGGCCCAGATTAACGTGAACAAGGAGCGGATGGAAAGCTTCTACGCGAACTTCCAGGTGACCCCGGATAACGCTGCCGCCCTGAAGGAACTGGTTGGCAACCCCAACGGCCCGGCCAAAATGCTGGTGCTCTGTGAGGACTGGTGCGGCGACGTGGTGCGCGGGTTGCCGGTACTGGCCCGAATAACCGAGGCGGCCGGCTGGGAGATGCGGGTATTCCCCCGCGACCAGCACCATGACATAATGAACGAGTTTCTCAAGAATGGGCAGTGGATGTCCATTCCCACCGCCGTTTTTTACACCGCCGACCATCGCTACATTGGCCACTGGATTGAGCGGCCGGAGATTGCCGAGCGGGAAATTGAGGAGATTGGGAAGGCAATCCAGGCAGAGAACCCGGATATCAGCGAACAGGACTATGGCCGGGAACGCCGCACCCGCACCGCCGCCCGGGCCGAAGCCTGGCAGCAAGCCTCGGTGGAGGAAATAGTTGACCTGCTGCAGAGCAGCATAGCCGGTTAATCGCCGGGAGCATATTACCCGGGTAATTTAGTAGGGCCGTAGTTGATGTGAACTACGGCCCTATTTGCGTTTAGGGAACTCGGAGAACCACTGTCATTCTGAGCGGACGAAGAATGACAACTAAAAAGCCTTTAACCCCCCGAGTTTAGTAATCATCTGCATTGGAGTTTAGCCTACGGCCAAGCCCCGGACTTCCTTCGCTTTTTCCGGCAATTCATAGCTGCTCCAGGTTGCCCCGTCGTCCAGGGAGCCGAAAACCTGCCCATCCCGGGCGGCGCAAAAGACGTGCTCCGGCGCGCGGGGGTTAACCCGTACCGCCATCATGGTGCTGTTAGCCGCAATCCCCTGGCCCACCGGCTCAAAGGTTTTGAACAGGTCGCGGCTGCGGTAAAGGGCGCCCTGCTTGCTGCGGGCCGCGGCGCCGATGGACACAAACAGCATATTGGGGTCGTGGGGCGCAGCGTACAGGTCACGGGTATATGAAATTTCGGAGAACTGCCCGAAGTTTATCGGGATCCACTCACTGCCCCGATCCGGCCCGATGAAAGGTCCGACGCGGGTAGTGATGAACACGGTGCGCGGCGAGGCGGCGGTACACTGTACCCCGTGCAGGTCCAGGGTGTCCTCGCTGGGCGCGAGTGAGCCGGTGATTTCATCCCAGGAGTCGCCCCCGTCCGTCGAGCGCAAGACCCCGGCCACTTCCAGGGCGGCGTACATCTCGTCGGGGAAGTTGGGGTCGGCGGTCAAGCCAATCACCCGAGTCGGAAAGGCCATGCTCACCTCATTGGAGCCGAGGGGGAAGTCTAGCTTGGTCCAGGAATCGCCGCCGTTGACGCTGCGGTAAAGCTCGCCCGGCGCGGTGCCGGCGTACATTACCTTGGGGTCGCGGGGCCGGAACAGGAAAGTCCAGACCGGAGGGGCCAGTTTCGGGTAGTCCAGCCGTTCCCAGTGGTCGCCCCGGTCGGCGCTGCGGTAGGGGCCGTCCTGAGTGCCGGCGTAGATAATCTCCGGGTTGCTGGGGTGGACGGCGACACCCGGCACGATGGGGTTTTCCGGCAGCCCATTGGTCAGTTCCTCCCAGCTTTCCGAACCGGGGGACAAACGATAAAGGCCGCTGCTCTCGGCGCCAACGTAAACGTGAGTGTTGTGGTTGCTGGTAGTCATGGCGTCATCTCCTTTGCTGAGTTTATCCACGAATGGGCACGAATAGACACGAATGAGCACGAATAATTTTCATTTTCCCTTCGTGTCTATTCGTGGATAGGAAGGGGGAAAGGGGTTACAGCTCTTCCAGTTCAACGCTGAACTCTTCAATCACCGGGTTTGCCAGAAGCTGCTGGCACATCTGGGTGACTTTTTCCTGCGCCAACGTTGGTTCCGGTTCAGCGACTTGAATCTCCAGGTACTTGCCCACCCGTACCCCTTCCACCGTGTCAAAGCCCAGGCTTTTCAGGCCGCCCAGGACGGTGGTTCCCTGGGGGTCGTTGACTGTGGGCTTGAGAGTCACGCGAACCTTGGCTAAATACAATGTTTCGTTCCTTGTCCAGTCAGGTATTGTTCCCGGAGCGGCGCGCGGGCGCGAGAATCAGGGTTAGGCTGTTACGGGGAGTCTATAACCCCGCTAGTGGTGCAGGGAGCGCCATTGGGGAACTCCGGCCCCAAGGTGCCAGCGTAGCTGCGGAAGAAGTCCTCGATCCGGTCTTCGTCAACGCCCTGCATCGTGTCCAGAACGCCCCAGGCCGAAAGAGCAACGGTGCCTTCTGGTATCTTGTCGTAGAACCGGGTTACTGCCCAGGCCGGGGCTAACTCGAAGCCGTCCATAAACTCCCTGAGCTGGCTTACTTCTTCCTCAGTAGCCAGGTTGTAGCTGACTACGATGTTGCCGTGTTCCAGGTTGTGGACGATGCGCTCGTCGGGCAGGCCATTCGCATAAAAGCCGCAGCGCGCCCACCAGTCCCAATGGTCGCCGGAAGTGGCCGGAGTGGTGTTGTAAGCCACGGTCCGGTCTTCCGGGACGTGACGCTGGGTGGCCATAATCTCCTGCTGTTCGCCAATGCCCTCGACGTATTCGCTGCTGTTGCCGGCTCCACCGGATTGGTTGGGAAAGAGGCCGATGATTCCCCCAACAGTGAATCCGCCGATTACCAGTATGGCAATTATTGCTGAGGCGGCGAGGTACCAATAGTTGGTCTTTCTGCGGGGTTGAGTTATTACCAGGTCCGCCGCGCGGCCCCGGTTGGCGGACCTGCGCCGGCGACGCCGTGATTCGGGCAATTCCGTTACCTCCCGTTGTTGCTGGTTGATTGCAAATGGCTGAGAATTGACTTTACCTGTTTCTACTGAACTTGTCGCAAGATGGTTCGACCGGCTCACCTTGAGCGGTTTGGTCTGGCCGGCGGTTTGACCAGCTCACGGAAGCGGATTGCACGGGACTTCGCTAGGGATGCTCTGAATAAGTCATTGAAGACTAGCGCCTTCACCCGTCGTTCCTGCGAAAGAGGAACCTCTGTACGTAACATTTTAGGTTCTGCCTGCGCAGGAACGACGGATAAGTGTAAACATCACGAGTCACGGACTTATTCAGAGGTTTCCTAGATCCTGCCGAGATGAGCTGACTAGCTGTCGGCCGGCTGGAGTTCGGTTCCGGTAAGCCGGCGGTAGGCTTCAATGTATCGTTCCGTGGTCCGGGCGACTACCTCTGCCGGCAGTTCCGGGGCCGGCGGTTCCTGGTTCCAGCCCTGTTCTACCAGCCAATCCCGGACGAACTGCTTGTCAAAGTTGGGCTGGGATTTGCCGGGAGCATAGCCTTCCATATCCCAGAACCGGCTGGAATCCGGCGTCAGCAGCTCATCAATCAAAATTAGTTGGCCGTTAAGCCGGCCAAACTCCATCTTGGTGTCAGCGAGGATAATGCCCCGCTCCCGGGCGTAGTCGTGGGCAAAGCGGTAAACCGACTTGCTGGCCTCGGCCAGTTGCCGGGCCAGATCCGCCCCAACCATATCTTCGACTTCCTGGTCGGACATATTTTGGTCGTGTCCTTCCTCCGCTTTAGTGGTAGGCGTGAAGAGAGGCTCGGAGAAGGGAGTTCCTTCGATCAGGCCGGCGGGCATTGGCTTGCCGGAGACGGTGCCTTGCCGCCGGTACTCGGCCCAGGCGGAGCCGGTAATGTAGCCCCGCACGATGCACTCGATATCTATCCGTTCCGCCCGTTTGACAATCATTGCCTGGCTGGCCAGTTCGGGGGAAACCTCGGACAGTTCCGGGTTGCTAGCCAGCAAGGGGGCGGCGTTGCCCGCGTCGGCTAGCGCGATGAGGTGGTTGGGAATCAGGTGGCTGGTCTTGTCAAACCAGAAACTGGAAATCCGGTTCAGCACCAGCCCCTTGTTGGGGATGCCGGTAGGCAGCACCACGTCAAAGGCGGATATGCGGTCCGTGGCAACCATCAGCAGCAAGTCGTCACTGATAGCATAAGTGTCCCGCACCTTGCCCCGGTGCAGGATATTGGGCAGTCTGGTTTCGATCAGCATACATAATTCCTTTAATTATTATAAGTTATCCGAAACTAACCGGGTAGCCGGCTTTAGCCAAAGGAAGCCGGCTATCCCGCCAAGGCTAGGCCGATCCGCTGGCGGGTAGCAGCCCGATCCGCTGAAAGGTGTCGTCCACGTAGCGAGTGTAATAACCGTAGTCGAAGAGTTCCTCCAAGTTTGACCCGGGCAGCCACTCTTGGGCGTCTGGGTCGGCCCTCAGCAACTCCCGGAAGTCCTGCCCCGTGTCCCAGCTTCGCATAGCGTTGCGCTGCACCACCTTGTAAGCCTCCTCCCGGCCCAGGCCCTGGTCCACCAGGGCCAGCAGCACCCGCTGGCTGAAGATCAACCCGCGGCTGCTCTCCACGTTGGCCCACATCCGGTCGGCGTTGACCCGCAGGTCTTTCACAATGCGGGTGAAGATCGACAGGATGTAGTCCAAGGCCAGGCAGGAATCGGGCAGGATTATCCGCTCCGCCGAGGAATGGCTGATGTCCCGTTCGCCCCACAGCGCCACGTTTTCCAGGGCGGTTACGCTGTGACCTCGAATCAACCGGGCCAGGCCGCAGATACGCTCTGCCAACTCCGGGTTACGCTTGTGGGGCATTGACGAGGAGCCGGTTTGCCCCTGGCCGAAAGGTTCCTCCAGTTCGTGGAGTTCGGTGCGCTGCAAGGAGCGGATTTCGGTGGCGAACTTTTCCAGGGAGGCGGCAATGAGGGCCAGGGTGGTGATGAAATGGGCGTACCGGTCTCGCTGGATGACCTGGTTGGAAACCGGGGCCACCTGCAACCCCAACTGGCGACATACCCTATCTTCTACTGACGGCGGGATGGTGGCGTGGGTGCCTACCGCGCCGGAGATTTTGCCCACCCGGATGCTCTCGATGGCATCCTGGAGGCGGGCCTGCTGGCGGCGCAGTTCTTCCCACCAGAGGGCCAGCTTCAGCCCGAAGGTCATCGGTTCGGCATGTACCCCGTGGGTGCGGCCCATCATCATGGTGTCCTTGTAGGCTACTGCCTGCTTTTCCACCGTTTCAATGGCTTGAGCCAGTTCCTTTTGGAGCAACTCGCCGGCTTCCACCATTTGCAGGCTCTGGGCCGTGTCCAGCATATCGGAAGAGGTCATACCCAAGTGCAGCCAGCGTCCCTCCGGCCCGATGCCCTCGGTGATCGAGGTCAGGAAGGCAGTCACGTCGTGGCGGGTAATCTCGAACAGCTCCATCATCCGCTGATGGTTGTATTTGACCGGGCGGAGCCGGGCCAAGTCCTCGGCGGGGATTACGCCCTCTTCGGCCCAGGCTTCGGCCACGGCCAACTCCACCTGGAGCCATTTTTCGTACTTGTTCTCATCCGACCAGACCTTCTTCATCGCCGGGCGGGAATATCGATCAATCAATCCTGTTCCCCCTAATGTTTTTCATTTATCCACGAAGGGCCACGAAGTTTCACGAAGGGCCTGTGTCTCTACGACGTTATTGAGGAATCAGCGTTATTGAGGAATCGGCGCCAATTCGGTTGGTTTATCCGTCAGGTTCCGGTCTGCCCAAATAATTCTTTGGTTGCGGCCAGCACGTCGCCGAAGTCGGTGAAAGGCTGAAAAGGAACCTTTTGACGTTGGCATTCCTCGGCCAGGAAACTGTGGGCAAAGACGGTGTCGGCTATTTTCGCCGCCTCAAAATCAGAACGGCCATCCCCTACATAGATTACGTGATACCCCAACTGCCGGTAGCGGTCAACGACCAGGCCCTTGGAGTTGCCCCGGCCTTCTTCCCCCGGGTAGGCGTGGTGGTAGTAGTAAGAGATGCCCTGCGGGGTGAACCGGGTGTTCACGCAATATACCGGCACGTCCGGCGCGCCCTCCTTTTCCAGCAGGGCTTTGATATAGAAATCCAGGCCCAGGCTGACCACTGCCATCGGGCTGTTCAATTGCTGGCAGTAGTCCCATAACTCGGTGAAGTGGCGGCGCAGGTTGGCGTTTTCCTTAACATAAGCCTGCATCGTGGCTCGGTCGGCGCGGATATTGCGGAAGGTAATTTCCTGGTAGTCCTTCAGCGACAGCTCGCCGTCGCGGAACCGGGCGCGAACATCCTGCCAGGTGTCATCGCCGAACCGGCGCAGCAACATTTCCGCCACGTTCTGGACGGCGGCGGTGTCGTCAAAATCGGTGAGGATGGCGGGAATCAAGCTAATGCTCCTTAACGCTCCCGTAATTGCTGCCGGTAATTCTCGTAAGCCTGCCGGATATGGTCGTGCCGCAGCCCGAGGATTTCGGCGGCGAAGAAAGCGGCGTTGCGCGCCCCCCAAGCGCCCACGGCCATGCAGGCGACCGGAATGCCCGGCGGCATCTGTGCGGTGGCGAGCAGGGAGTCCATACCGTTAAGCTCGCTGGAGGCCAGGGGAATTCCAATCACCGGCAGGGTGGTCCAGGAGGCCAGGACGCCCCCCAGGGCCGCCGAACCGCCGGCGGCGGAAATAAGCACTTCGATGCCCCGCTCCCGGGCCGTGGTGGCGTATTCCTGCACCCGCTCCGGCGTCCGGTGGGCCGACATTACCCGCACTTCGTAATCTACGTTCATTTGTTCCAGGACTTCCAGCGTCTCCTTGACCACGGGTTCATCCGAGGCGCTGCCCATCACTACTCCGACTAATGGCACAACAAAATCCCTTCCATTTCAAGATTTGAGAATAGAGCTAAAGGTCAATTTCTTCCTTGAAAGCCTCAATTACGGCCCGCTCCAGGACTTCCCGCTGCTGACGTACTTCTTCGCCGTTCACCAGCAAGTAGATCCGGTCGTCGGCTTTCCCAAGCTCCACGTCAATGGCGCACTCTACGGCTTCTTCCCAGGACAGGGAAAAACGAAGTTCCTCGCCATCCGCATATTCATCGTCGTCCTCTTCCTCTTCACCGTCGTCATCGTCATCATCGTCAAAGTCGAACTCATCCTCGGCTTCTTCGAAGTACTCCAAATCGGAGGACGATTCAACTATCCCACTGCCGCCCAGGAGGATCTCGTTTACGTCCACCAGCAGTTGGGCGATTTGGAGCGAGGCGGCCAACTGGTAAAGTTCTTCCCGTTCCTGTAAGAGTTCGTCATCATCCACGGGATCGCCCAACGATTGGGTGCGGGCCACTTCCACTTCACCGCGCAATTCTGACAATGTTTCCCGCCAAGCCATACCGCCCTCCCGACAGTTTAATGGTCTTGTTAACCGCCGGCCAAGGTTATGCCGGCGGTACTCTTAATTCATGACTTACCGAGGCGACTCACAAAATAACAGAATTCGTCAACTTCCCGATAGTCGGCCAAGCCGTGCATGGTGCGTACCCGCTGCAAGCCGTCCAGCAAATCCAGGTAGCGCAGCCCCAAGTGCCCCTTGCCCAGTGTCTTGGGATAAAGGCCGAGCCGCCGCAGAGTACGCTCGGCGGCCGGGTTCCACACGGCCAGCAAGCCCGGCTGTCTCAAGCAGAGCAGGTAGGAAATGAACTCCTTGCCCGCTCCGGCCAGTCTATAGGCCCCCATTTCGGACACACATTCGTTGAAACGCGCTTCCAGAGTGATACTATCATAGAGCAAGAAATCGAGGGTATCCCTAACCTCGGCAATCGGGTTAACGGCAAAATGCTTGCTCCGGCTGCCCCCGGAGGCGCGGTACAAGGCCCGGCCCTGTTCCTCGGTCAGGGAGGGCAGTTCGTCTTCCGAAAGCCAGGTTGCCAACTCACCGGCTCGCTGCCAGTGACGTTTCCAGTAACGAGCCAACGCACCTTCCCGTTCGGCTTGGCGGTAGGCTTCGGCCAGGGCAAAGCGGTCAGCGGAGACAGTTCCGGCGCTCATACACCCTTCCGGCAGCCAGTGGATAGGTCGCCAATATCCCGGCGGTAGTAGGCGTTCTGGAAGTGTATCTGTTCCGCTCTCCGATAAGCTGCTTCCCTTGCTTGGGGCAGCGAATCGCCCCGGCCCACTGCGGTCAGCACCCGCCCACCGCTGGTAACTACCCGTCCGCCGTTATCAGCAGTTAGTTGAGTGCCGGCCTGGAATACTATAGTATCCGAATCTTCTTCATTCAGCCCGGTTATCTCCAGCCCGGTCGCGTAAGGGCCGGGGTAGCCGCCGGATACCATTACCACCCCGAGGTGGGCCTGGGCGCCCCAACAGACCTGGGTTTGGGAGAGATTGCCTTCAATGCAAGCGGTCATAACTTCGATAGGGTCGCTTTCCAGCAAAGGCAGGATTACCTGGGTCTCCGGGTCGCCAAACCTGCAATTGAACTCCAGGACTCTCGGGCCGCTTTGGGTAAACATAAGGCCGGCGTAAAGCATACCCCGGTAAGGGGCGCCCTGCTGAGCCATCGCTCCGATAATCGGCTCCATAATCGTCCGGCTGACCTCTTCCGCCAGTTGTGGGTTCCAGAAAACCGGGGGCGTGAAGCTGCCCATTCCCCCGGTGTTCGGCCCGGTGTCGCCTTCCCCGATTGGCTTGTAGTCGCAGGCGGCAACCAGGTTAGAGACGTTTTCTCCGTCGCTGAACCCGAAAACGCTGACCTCCGCTCCTCGTAGCCATTCCTCGATAACGACTATATCCCCGGCGGCTCCGAAGATACGGTCATCCATGCAGCCCATTACCGCAATGACAGCCTCTTCGGTGCTGGAACAAAGGGCGACGCCCTTTCCCGCTGCCAGCCCGTCCGCCTTGACCACCACCTGCCCTCCATGAGAGTGGAGGAAGTCCAGGGCCAGAGATCGGTCGCGGAAAACTCGGTATTCAGGGCTGGGAATCCCGGCATCCTGCATAACCTGGCGAGCAAAGCTCTTGCTGGCCTCCAGTTGGGCGGCGGCTCGGCTTGGGCCAAAAGCGGGAATGCCGATAGAACCCAGCCGGTCAACCAGGCCGTCGGCCAGGGGTTGTTCCGGCCCGACTACCACAAGGTCAACGCCCAGTGACCGGGCGGCATCGGCCACGGCAGCCACGTCCTCCGGGTTGACCTTCAGGTTGGTTGCAACCTGGGCAGTGCCGGCGTTGCCCCCGGCTACCCAGAGGTCCGTTAAACGGGGACTGCGCTTCAACCGCCAGGCCAGGGCGTGTTCCCGCCCGCCGGAACCGACTAACAAGACTTTCAAGGGTTAAAATTGTCTCCTTTAGCGCCGCAACGTGCCGGGGGAATAGTGTTGAGTAACCCGCATTGGAAAGGCAAATCGGCTACGTTGGTTCATCTTCTCGCGGATAGTCGGACGGCCAGGGGTTTTCACCGGGTGAATAAGCCCTGGTTTCTATGGAAATTCCTTCCGGATTTCCATTACCTTATTCCCACTCAATAGTGCCTGGGGGTTTGCTGGTGATGTCATAGACGACCCGGTTGACCCCGCCTACCTCATTGACAATTCGGCTGGAGATGCGGGCCAGGACCTCATAGGGAAGGCGCACCCAATCGGCGGTCATGGCGTCGTTGCTCGACACCGCCCGGATGGCGCACACATAACCGTAAGTCCGGTAATCCCCCATTACTCCCACAGTGCGGCTGTCGCTGAGTACCGCAAAGCTTTGCCAAATCTCCTCATAGAGTCCGGCCCTTTCCACCTCGTCCAGCACAATCCAGTCACATTCCCGCAGGATTTCCAACCGTTCCTCGGTAACCTCTCCGATGATACGGATAGCTAGGCCGGGACCGGGGAAGGGTTGGCGCATAACTATTTCCCGGGGCAGGCCCAGTTCCAGCCCAACCTCGCGCACTTCGTCCTTGTACAGGTAACGCAGCGGTTCAACCAGCGACAGTTTCATATAGTCGGGCAGGCCGCCCACGTTGTGGTGCGACTTGATTCGGGCGGAGGCCCGATTCTCCGGCGTCTCGCTCTCGATTACGTCGGGATACAGGGTACCCTGGGCCAGAAACTCGGTGTCGCTCAACTCGGCGGCGGATTCCTCAAATACCCGGATGAACGCTTCCCCGATGGCCTTGCGCTTTACTTCCGGGTCGGTTACACCCTCCAGACGGGACAAAAAGCGCTGGGAGGCGTCCACGTAGAGGAGGTTGAGGCCGAGATTCTGCCGGTAGGTTTCCTGTACCTGTTCCGCCTCGTCTTTGCGGAGCAGGCCGTTGTTCACGAAAATGCAGGTCAGGTTGTCGCCGATGGCCCGGTGCAGCAGCACGGCGGCTACCGAGGAATCCACCCCGCCGGAAAGGGCGCAGATGACCCGTCCCGTTCCGACCTGTTCCCGGATGCGGTTCACCGAGTCGGCAACAAAGTTCTCCGGCGTCCAGGTGCCCCGGCAGCCACAGACCCGGAAGAGAAAGTTATCCAGGATGGTCTGTCCCAGGGGCGTATGCTGGACTTCGGGATGAAACTGAAGCCCGAAAATGCCGGCGCCGTTGCTGATGGCGGCATTCGGCGAGTTCTCGGTGCCGGCCAGGGAGGTGAATCCTGGGGGCAACAGGTCAACCCGGTCACCGTGGCTCATCCAGACCTGGAAGGAATCAGGCATATCGTAGAGCAGGGATTCGGTGGCTTGAAGGGTCGGCCCAGAGCTTTCCTGGGTTAGCGATGCTGAGCCGTACTCCCGCTTCTCGCCCGGGGCCACCTTGCCGCCCAACTGGTGTACCAGGGCCTGCATTCCGTAGCAGATGCCCAGGGCCGGCAGGTTGTGTTCGAAAACCCAGTCGGGGACCAGCGGTGCGTCGGGTTCATAAACGCTGGCCGGGCCACCGGAGAGGATCACCCCTTTTGGAATAATTCTTTGGGTAACCACTTCCCAGGTTGAAGAAGCCGAGACCACTTCGGAGTAAACCTTCGATTCCCGGGCGCGGCGGGCAATCAGGTGACTGTATTGGGAGCCGAAATCTATGATGACGATGCCTTCGCCCACCGACCGGCTCGTGTTTTGGGTATCCCTGGCATTGGCTCTTGGGCTGCTGACCATCGAGTCCTTCTCGGCCGTCCCATGCGCGGCCTGCGTCCAATTGGCCTGTCTCCAGTTGGCCTGTCCCCAATCGGAAATTAGCGGATTTCCATAGGAAAATATACCACACGGCGCATTTCGTTGCTACTTCAACCCGGTGGGTCTATGGGGTATTTTGGTGGGCATTCTGAGGAGTGGAGCGATGAAGAACCCGAACCCGTTTTACCGACCATTTGCCCGGCGCAGGCAGCGGTTCTGGCTGAAAGATTTTGGATTCTTCGCTCCGCTCAGAATGACACCGGAAGACGGATGAAAATAGAAGACCCTGTTTAACCGCAGGGTCTTTCGGTTCTCGACGGAGTTGGCGGGATGCAGAGGGCAACCACAAGGGTTGCCCCTACGCCCAGGATTCTGTTGGTAGGGGCTGCCCTTGTGGCAGCCCAGGGAGAAGAACCGAAAGACCCTGTTGTAACCCGGCCAAGTGGTTTACAATATATACGAGTTCTGCTATATTCTTGGTGCTGGATACATCATGGGCCTGTACTTCAGCCGTTGGTGTGGCGCATTCGTCTAGCGGCCCAGGACACCGCCCTCTCAAGGCGGAGATCAGGGGTTCGAATCCCCTATGCGCTACCAACCTTTTCTTCCTTCTTTTCTCCCTTTACGGTTTAACCTGTTCCCCTTTTGCTTCCAGCCTATCTTTTTGTCCTCTGAGCCATACCCCTCCGGGATTCCTCCAACCGCTTTCGGTTAAGCTATACTCTTCCCATGACCACATTATCGCTGGTTTTGGTGTTGTTGGCTGCCGTTGCCCATTCTTCCTGGAACTTGCTGATCAAGCGTTCCGGCAACAAGGAAATCTTTGTTTGGTCGTTGCTGGTCAGCGGGAGTGTGCTGATGGCGCCGCTGGGTGTGGCGCTGCTCTGGTTCAACCCGGTACAGCAGCCCGGCTGGTGGCTGGTCCTGGCCACGGTGATAACCCATACCTTTTACTCAATCCTGCTGGGACGCGGCTACGCCCGGGGAGACCTTTCCCTGGTGTATCCCGTCGCCCGCGGGGTTGGCCCGATGCTGGTTCCCATATTGGCAGTATTGACCCTGGGGGAGCAAATCGAGTTGCCGGCCATTATGGGCATTGTCTCAATCATCGCCGGCATCTATCTTGTGTCCTGGTGGGGCCGATTTCGGCGGATTTTCCATCACCCAATGGAGCTGATTAGAGACGGTGGTTTCCGGTACGCCGTCCTGACCGGGCTGACCATTACGATTTATACTCTGGTGGACAAGCGAGGGGTGGAATATGTCCAACCCTTTCTGTACGTTTACCTGCTCAACCTGGGAGCGGCGATTGGTTTGGTTCCCTACATATTGCGTAACCACGGGCCGGCCCGGGTGTGGCAGGAGTGGCGCTTGAATCCCTGGTCCATAGTCGCCGCCGGGGTACTTCTATTCATTGCCTACGGCCTGGTATTGACCGCATTCTCGTTGTCACGGGTCAGCTATGTTGGCCCGGCCCGGGAAGTTGGAATAGTCATCGGCGTACTGATGGGCGTCTTTATCCTGAAGGAACCCTTCGGGTTGGGCCGACTGCTCGGCTCCGGCTTTATCGTCCTAGGCCTGGCCCTTATCGCACTGTCTCCATAAAGCCGGCCCGTACACCTTGGGTGTGTTGGTGGAATGTTATAATGCGGGCAGACCCGTTAATCGGGCAGTCAACGTGAGGTAATTTGTGATGATAAATCAGGAAAGACTGGTAAACTCTTTCTGCGACCTGGTACGCATAGACAGCCCCTCCAACGAAGAAGAGGAGGTCGCCCAACACCTGACCGGGCGGCTGACCAAGCTCGGCTTTACGGTAGAACGAGATGCCCACGGCAATGTGATTGCCTCGGAACCGGGCGACAGGCCGCTGCTCCTCTCCGCCCACATGGATACGGTTGAACCGGGCCGGGGTATTGTGCCACTAATCCAGGGCGACCGCATTGTCTCCGAGGGCCAGACCGTTTTGGGCGGCGACTGCAAAGCCGGCATCGCGGCAATTCTGGAAGGGCTGGAGTCGGTGGTGGATGATGGAGTAGCCCGCCGTCCGGTGCAGGCCGTCTTTACCCGTGGCGAGGAAATAGGACTGGTGGGAGCCACCAACCTGGACTATTCGATGATTCGGGCTTTGGAAGCGGTGGTGTTCGACGGCAACGGCCCGGTGAATACGATAACCGGCTCCAGTCCTACCTATATGAGCTTTGACGTAACGGTCAAAGGCCGGGGCGCCCACGCCGGCGTTGAGCCGGAAAAGGGCCTTTCTGCCATCCGAATCGCCTCAGAGATAATTGGCGAATTGCCGCAAGGCCGCCTTGACCCCGAAAGCACCTTTAACGTAGGACTCATCTCCGGCGGCACGGTGCGCAACGCCGTCCCGGTGGAGGCGGTGTTTGGCGGTGAATTCCGCAGCCGCAACACCGAGACCTTCGACCTGCTTAAAGTGCAGCTACAGGCCACGCTGGAGCAGGCCCGCCAGAAGTACCGGGACGCGACCATCGAGGAGGAACTGGAAGTCCTGTTCCATATGTATAACCTGGACCCGGAAGAGGCAGTGGTGCGGATGACGCGACGGATAATGGAGAATATGGACCTGGTGCCCGACATCCGGCCCTCCGGCGGCGGCACCGATGGCAACGTGATGCGGAGGCAGGGCATCCAGAGCGTGGTGGTGGGAATGTCCACCAATGAAATGCACACGGTGGACGAATACGTGGTTATCCCTGACCTGGTGAATACGGCTGCCTTCTGCCGGAGGCTGATAACTGACGGGTATTAGCCGGCGCAACGTGTGTCGGTATAACTACGCTGTAGGGGCGGGTTTGAAACCTGCCCTGTTTTCATCTTTAACAATTTGTTTGCTACGGAGCAACTCCCGGCGTCACCTTAGCTAAAGAAGAGCGATACTTGGACGGGTTTCAAACCATCTGTTCCGACTAACGCGAGTGCTCATCGCTAAGACAACTTATCCGTCGTTCCTGCGAAGGCAGGAACGACGGATAAGTGTAAACATCACGAGTCACGGACTTATTCAGAGGTTTCCCCTAGAAGCCGGTAGGTTGACTAGCCGTTAGAGTTAGTTGGAGGATGTTTCCGGGCCGCTCCGTCCACTATCTCAGCCAATTCTCTTGAGAACTGCTCTCGCTGCCAGGCCCGAATCTCGACAGCTTCCGTTCCCGCCAACTCGGTTTTCCAGGTGTTGGGCTGCTGGGCCAAACGCTCCAGGCTGGCCGCCGGCCAAAGCAGCGCCGGGTCCAAGCCCAGTTCGGCGCTCTTATTCAGCCGCCACTGCTTCAGGACTTGCAAGCGGGCCTGGACATCCCGGCTCAGGAAATGGTTTCGCCGGGTCCGGGCCGGGCGGTTAACTACCGGGCCGCCCTGTCCTCGTTTTACCGCCTCCCTTATCTTGCTTCCCGCCCGGCGAACCAACTGCGGGGATAAGTCCGGCACCTCTTCCAGGGGAACGTGGGGCGTTTGGGTCAGGTAGAGCAGGGTTTCGTTCCGCATAACCCGGTAGGCCGGCCAGTCCAGTCGTTCCGCTTCCAGCTCTCTAAACTCAAACAGTTCCTTCAAAACTGCCAACTCCCGCGGGCTTAGGCGGTCACTCCCTTTCACTCTGAAAAAGGCCGGTTCGGTTCCTTCATGAGGGATTGCCCCGGCTTCTTGCAAGCGCGAAAACTCCTCTTTAACCCAGTCAAGCCGGCCGGCTTCAGCCAGGAGTTGGCGCAATTTGTCCGCGAGGGGAATGAGGTGTTGAACATCGGCGGCAGCGTAAGCCACAGCTTCAGGAGGGAGGGGACGCAGCGCCCAATTCGACCGTTGCAGCCGCCGGCTCTTGGGTATCTCCACCCCCAGAAAATTGCGCAAAACGTCGGCCAGGTTAGGGCTGAGCATCCCCAGAAACCGGGCGCAGGTCTCAGTGTCGAACAGCCCGGATACCTTGAACCCGTACTCTCGGTAAAAGGAGCGCAGGTCATAGTCAGACCCATGTAGTATTTTGGTAACCGACGGGTCGTTCAGGATTGCTCCCAAAGCGGATAGGTCAGTCACGGCCAAGGGGTCAAGCAGGTAGGCGGAATCGGCGCTCCCTATCTGGATTAGGCAAATCCGGCCTCGATAGGCGTACATACTGTTGGCTTCGGTATCAATCGCCAATTCGGTTTCGTGGGCCAAGCGGGCGGCGATTTGCTCCCATTCCTGCTGTTTGGTGATTAACTGGGGCCGGTTCACTTACCCTCCAACTTACTCTCCATTGGGGTCTCAAACGGTCGCTTTGCGTTCAGTATAGCAGACCGGGCCTTTCGCTTTTCAGCGGGGTTGGCGGGCGGCGGCGGGCAACCACCAGGGTTGCCCCTACGCCCAGGATGTTCTGTTTGGTGGGGGCTGCCCTTGTGGCAGCCCAGGGAGAAGAACCGAAAGACCCTGGGATAGTAGATAGGACGATTGCAAAGTCCGCGCCAAGCACCAAACCCGTTCGTGGTGAGCTTGTCGAACCATACCGCCTGGCCCTTCGACAAGCTCAGGGCGAACGGACTTTGCAATCGTCCTAGGATAGTAGAGGGGTTGCTTTCCCGGTTCATAGCCCGATGCTATACTTGGGCCGTAGTAGCCTTATGTGATTATGGAGGAAGCATGAACGGAGCGGAATTGAAAGCCACCCTGCAAGCGGGTGGCCGGGTATATGGCACGATGATAACCCACGGGCGCAATCCCCGCTGGGTGGAAGCCCTGGGCGGCATCGGCCTGGATTACGTGGTGATCGATACGGAGCATGGGCCGCGCAGCCGGGCCGAGTTGGCCGATTACCTGGCCGCCTTTAGCGGCTCCGGCGTGGTTCCCATTATGCGCATCCCCATACCGGCCTCCCACTATGTAACGATGGCCCTGGATGCCGGGGCGCAGGGGATTTTGGCGCCCTACTGCGAAACGGTGGAAGAGGTCAAGGAGGTAATCGGCGCAGCCAAGTGGCGCCCCTTGAAGGGCGAAGCGGTCCGGCGCCTGATGGACAGCGGCGAGCACGTCAGCGACGCCAGCCGTGCCTACCTGGAACAGCGCAACCGGAATACTGTCGCCATCATCGGCATCGAAAGTGTGACGGCGGTCAACAACCTGGAAGAAATCCTGAAGGTGCCAGGGATTGACGGCATCTTTGTTGGGCCGAATGATATGAGCATATCCGTGGGCTACCCCGACCAGTACGACCGTCCCGAATACCAGGATACGGTCAAGAAGGTAATAGACACCTCGGAAGCGCACGGAATCCCGACCCTGGTGCATCACCAGACGTCAGACCTGTCCGCCCACTGGGTCCGGCAAGGGGCGCGTTTTGTGCTGCACACCACCGACCGGCGTACGCTGGCCGAGGCTTATCGGCGGGATTTCGCGGCTTTAAGGGAAGTGGCGGCGGAAAACTAGGCGTTGCCTACTGCCTGTCTTTAGACTCCCAGCGGCGGCGCAGGGTGTCGATATAGACTCGTTCATAGTCCCCGTGATGGCCGGTGTGGGCCGAGTCGGCAAGCTGCTCGGCCCACAGGTATTCCACGTCTTCCCAGCGGATGGGGTAGGGGGGCTGGTCAAAGAAGGTGGTTACCGCCGTGTTGGGGTCGGACGCCTCCATATAGCCCATCATCTGGAAGTTGTCGTAGTGGTTGCCGCGGTCGGAAATGAACCTTCCCTTCATTGCGGCGAGGATAACGAAAGCTGGCATAGATAAATCTCTAGCCTATTGCGTTCCTTTTCACCCGGAGGCGTCGAGAAACAGAGGCTTCTCTGGGTAACTCCGTGCCTCCGCGTCTCTGTGTGAAAAAAGTCCAGACAAAAATGAACCGCCAACCACCGCCGAACTACCTGGCAAAAATATGAACGGTGGTAACGTCCCCCGCTCCGGAGCATTGGGCCAGCCCAACCTGAGCCTTGGCAACCTGCCGGGGCCCGGCCTCTCCGCGTAGCTGGGTCACCGTTTCGTGGACCATTCGGATACCAGTAGCGCCAAAGGGGTGTCCCATTGCCAACAGCCCGCCGTCGGTATTTACCGGCAGGTCACCGGTCAGGGTGGTGCGGCCCTCCAGGGTAGCCCGCCAGGCTTCGCCCTTGGGGGTCAGTTGCAACGCCTCTATTTGCTGCAATTCCCCGATAGTGGCAGCATCGTGGACTTGTACCAGGTCCACGTCCTCCGGCCCCAGCCCGCTCATTTCATAAGCCGCCAGGGCTGCCGGTTCGGTGCGGTAAGGACTGAAAGCGGAATGGTCGCTGCCCCGCCCGTTGTAGTTGCCGGAGGTCAAGGTAGCTGCCAGTATCCGCACCGCCCGGGACTCGTCCAAGCCGTACCGTCCCAGGGCATCGCGGGCGCAAAGAATGGCGGCGGCAGAACCTTCGCTGGTGGGACAGCACTGGTAGAGGGTCAGCGGGTCGGCAATGGGCCGCGACGCCAGCACCTCCTCCACCGTATAGGTTTCCTTGCGGTGGGCGTAGGGATTCAGGGCGGCGTTCTGCCGAGCTTTGACGGTGACCTGGGCCAGGGCTGCTGCCGGCGCGCCGGTCTCTTCCATGTAGCGACGCATCCGCAGGGCATAGCCGGCCATCATGTGGTCGCCGCCGATGTACCGCTCCGGGCTGTCCTCGGCGGTTACGGTTACCGGGCCGCCGGGAACTTTTTCCGCGCCGAAGGCCAGAGCCAGGTCATAAACCCCGGAGGTGATACCCCAGTAGGCTTGCCAGAAGGCGGTTGAGCCGCTGGAGCAAGCGTTTTCCACGTTAATTATCGGTATCCCGGTCAGGCCCAAGCTGCCCAGAGCAGTTTCGCCTATCGACATTCCTTGATAATAGACGTGGCCGAAATAGGCCACCGGAATGTCCTGCCAGCGGACGCCGCAGTCCT
This sequence comes from Dehalococcoidia bacterium, assembly GCA_965197655.1. Classification (GTDB taxonomy): domain Bacteria; phylum Chloroflexota; class Dehalococcoidia; order Lucifugimonadales; family UBA3495; genus CATQHB01. Next base: position 1,007,104 of record OZ240220.1, read on the forward strand.
TCAGGGCCTCAATGACCGACTCTTGGGCCAGGGTTGCCAGGTCCTTCTCACGAAACCGGCCAAAGGGGTGCAGTCCGACCCCGACTACTACCACATCCCGACCGGACTTGAACTGAGTCACTCCCTTGCCTCCTTCCCGGCCTCCGCCGGCGGTCCTACCGGCTGCCACTTGTAAACAATTCTCGCCCGGCCCGACTCATTGGCCTGGACTCTTTGCAGGGCCAACTCAACCGCCAAGCCGATTTTCAAGTTCCCTTCGGCGCAATCCACCACTTCAGCTAAAATATGGGGGCCTTCGGGCAGCTCGACTTCTCCCAGCGTGTAGGGAACCGGGCCAGGCCAACCGGCCGGCGGCACCCGGACAATGGTGAAGCTGTAAAGCATTCCCTTTCTGCTCAGCTCCACCGCTTCCAGGTCGTCCGAAGAACAGGCCTGGCAGAAAATGGCCGCGCCAAAAACGTAGATTCCACAGTTTCGACAGCGCATACCTAACAGTACGCCGGTTGTTCCTGCCGGGTCGGTTAGCCGCAACCGGCTTGGGTCAACCGAGATTGCCGTAGCTTCCGTTGACGTTGTCATGCCATAGCCCCTGTTTTCAGTCGTAAGGAGTTTGCCTTGCAATGGAAATTCAGCTTAATTCAGCTACCGGGTGGTGTCAACCGAGGCGGTGTGGCGGCAGGGCAATCGCATTAGACCGAAGAACGAATACCCGTCGTTCCTGCGAAAGCAGGAACCTCTGCCCCTGACGCCAATAGATTCCTGCTTTCGCAGGAATGACGAGTAGGGCGCAGGATGACGGGTTCCCCCGATTCCAAATGCGATAGCCCTACCCCAACCACTGCCCCCTATTGACCCTGCCATTGGCCCGTGATAGCTTGAACGGCGGAAGGCTCCTCCGTTCTCTACCTTTGATCAAGTCTTCAATAACTGCGCCGGCATCGACGGAAAGCGGGAAAGCAGGAAATATGGCAGCAAGTATAACCGGCCCCACGGATACTATCCGCCCGATGTGGGAAATGTCGCTGGGCGAGTTCCTGGATGGGGTGGTACGCCGCAATCCGGACAAGGTGTTTCTGGAGATTGCCGGCCAGTCCATCACCTACCATGACTTTCACCGGAGGGTTAGGCAAACCGCCGGAATGTTCCAGGAAATGGGGGTAGGCTGCGGCGACCGGGTTTGCCTCTTTCTGCCCAATTGCCCGGAGTTCCATTATTGCTGGTTCGGCCTCTCCCTGATTGGCGCCATCAGCGTTCCGGTCAACACGGCCTACAAGCGGGATGAGACCGCCTTCATCCTGAACGACGCCGGCGCCAAAGCCGTAGTTACCCATCCTACCCTGCTGGCCGTAGCCGACGCAGCTGTTAACCTGACGCCGGGCGTTCAACATAAACTGCTGGTAACCACGCCGGTGGGGAGCGATGCCCCGGCTCCGTCAGCCCCGGAAGAACCTGCTTTGGGCACTGCTTTCGACCCTGCTGTGGGAGCCGAGTGGGCCAACTTTGACGATGCCCTGGCTCAAGCCCAGATGTTGGCCGAAACGCCGGAAGTATTGCCGCAGGACATCGCAATGCTGGTCTATACCTCCGGCACCACCGGCAACCCCAAGGGGGTGCAGGTGACCCACCTGATGTACGTGGCTGCCGGGCAGGGATTCGCCCACTGGACCGAAGCCACCGAAGATGACCGCTTCTTTACCTGCCTGCCCTTCTTCCACGCTAACGCCCAGTATTACTCTACGATGGGCGCCCTGGCCGCCGGCGCCACGCTGGTGGTCGCCGAGCGGTTCAGCGCCTCTCGCTTTTGGGAGCAGGTGCGCGGGGCCGACGCTACGGTGGTGAACTTTATCGGGATGATGATGCCGGTGCTGTCCAAACAGCCGCCCTCCGAACTGGACCGGGCCAACCGGGTCAGGCTTTTCTATGGGTCTCCCGCCTTTGCACCGGAGTTCCTGCAAGACTTTCAGGACCGGTTCGGCACCGACATAATCGTCGGTTTCGGTATGACCGAAACCTGCTACGGCTCCATCGAGCAAATCGGACAGCGCCGCCGGCCCAACTCCTCCGGTTCGCCCCGGCTGCATCCCGATTCCCGGTTTCTCAATCAAATCCGCATCGTGGACGACTCCGGCAATCCGGTCGCCAATGGCGCGGCGGGAGAAATTACCATCAAAAACCCCGCGCTGATGCCCGGTTACTGGCGCAATGAGGAGCAGACCCGCCTGGCGTTGCGGGACGGTTGGCTGCACACCGGAGATTTGGGCTGGCAGGACGAAGACGGCTACCTTTACTTCGTTGACCGAAAAAAGGACGTCATCCGGCGGCGGGGCGAGAATATATCCTCCCAGGAAGTGGAAGATGTGATTAAGCGCCATCCGTCGGTGTTGGATTGCGCCGTAATCGCCGTGCCGTCAGAGTTGGGCGAGGATGAGGTCAAAGCCTACGTGACGCCCCGCCCGCCGGCCGAAATAGAGCCGGAAGCAATAGTTTACTGGTGCGCCGACAATCTGGCCTACTTCAAGGTTCCCCGCTACCTTGAGGTGCGCGAGGAACTGCCTCGCACACCCAGCCTGCGGGTACGCAAGGACCTGTTGCGGCAGGAACGGGATAATCTGGTGGAGGGCTGCTTTGACCGGGAAGAGGCCGGCATTCGACTCCGGTAAGGCTGCCGGGAGCCGTTTACCCGCCCTACCGAGGCCCCGTCGTTCCTGCGCAGGCAGGAACCTAAAACCTCGAGAACAGAGGTTCCTGCCTGCGCAGGAACGACGGGAAAGGGTTCTTACCCATCATCTGCCGTTGCCCGGCCCGGCTTACGCGGCGGCATTTTACCCGGTTCCTTTATGGTCTATAATTGTTAGCAAGATAGGCGAAGACAGCCCGGGTAACCTGAATTATCCGACGGTCAATTCGCCGCTGGGGGTGGTATGAACAAGATAGAGGCAATCATCAGGCCGGAGAAACTAACCAGCGTTAAGGACGCCCTGGCCGCCGGCGGGCTGCCCGGCCTAAACGTAACCCAGGTTACCGGGCGGGGAGCGCAGTTGGGCATAGCAGTTGGCGGGCCTCGGGGTGTTGCCGGTAGCTATGTGGTGGATATGCTGCCCAAGGTTAAGTTGGAAACCGTGGTTCGGGACGAGGATAGCCAGCGGGCAATTGACATAATCGTCCAGAACGCCCGTACCGGAAACATTGGCGACGGCAAGATTTTCATAACGCCCGTGGCAAATGCCATCCGTATCCGAACCGGCGAAGAGGGCGAAATTGCCCTCTAGCGGCGCCCGGATACGGTGCCAGTGGGGCGCATGGCTGGTTAAGACGAGGCTCAGCACTGCCGGTGATATCACCGAAAAACGGTTACTGCCGCCTTGGAAGGGCTGCAACCGGGTATGCTATTCTGTTCCTGCCTAAAGTCACACCGACCAGCGGGGTCGGAACGGTAGAATCCTTAACCTGAGGAGCTTCAATCTGGTCTGCCCGGCCCGGCTTCAAGGCCCGGCTCCAGGATTGAGAATGGCTATAGCTTGGACGGAGCGACCCCGCCCGGTTTTAAGAGGGGAAGAGATGGCAGAACGAAGATATTGGCTGTTTAAGTCCGAACCTAAATCTTACTCCTTTAGCGAACTACTAGCGGAGGAGAACCGTACCGATTATTGGGACGGCATCCGTAATTATCAGGTTCGCAATATGATGCGGGACGAGATCAAGGCCGGCGACGGGGTGCTTTTTTACCACAGCAGCGCCAAGCCGACCGCGGTTGTAGGCACGGCGCGGGTGGTGCGGGAAGCCTACCCGGACTTTAACGCCTGGGACCCGAACAACAAATACTATGACCCCAAAAGCGACCCGGCCAATCCTACCTGGCTGATGGTTGATATCCGGGCAGACCAGGAATTTGCCCGTCCGGTTACCTTGCAGGAAATTAAGCAGAACCCCAAACTTCAAGATATGATGCTGGTCAAGCGGGGCGTCCGGCTCTCCGTCCAGCCGGTCAGCAAAGAGGCTTGGGATGAAATTGTGGCCTTGGGAATTGGGGAGTAGGCGCCCAACGGCCCAACGATCGTAGGGACCGGCGTAGAGACCGGTTTCAAATCTTCCCTGGTTTAGTGCAATAAGGCTCTGGCCGGGTGGTTTCCTCGGTAAGAAAAGGCGGGTCTCAAGCCCGCCCCCACATCAGGGTCTTTTTATTGTCATCCGCCTTCCGGTGTCATTCTGAGCCGCTACTGTCATTCTGAGCGGAGCGAAGAATCCTGAATCTTTACCGCCAGAACCACCGTGGTGCCGGGCAAATGGTTGGCAAATGAGGACTTTGGATTCTTCGTCGCTCCGCTCCTCAGAATGACAACTAGGGAACCTCTGAACAATTGATAGCAATGACAATTTTCGAGTGTTGCGGGCTTTGGGGGGAGACTTAGGGCCGGCTAATTGGTCGGTTTTGGTAGATTCTTGAGCCTGGCCAGGCTCGGATTTCGGGTCTGTGGGTCGATGGGGCGCACTGCCCCCTGGGTCAACTGGCTAAAAGGGCTTGGGCCGGTCTCAGGTTGGCCAGCCCCAGCAGCAGGGCCACGCGTTCAGTGTTCTTGGCCAGGCCCCGGTAGCGTACTTTGGCATAGCCGAATAGCTGCTTTACGTCCAGGAAGGGGTGTTCCACCCCCGCCTTCGCGGGGGCAGGCTCTTGGCCCGTATCGATGCCTTGATCTTCTCTACTACTGCCTCCCCGCTGTCCGGTTCCAGTTTCCGCCGCTGCCCCGGCCTCATGGCCACCAGCCAGTCCACCGCCAATCCCAGGTTCTCGGGGCGCTGCTGCACTCCGGTGTAGCCGGCATCTCCCCACACCTGCCGCTCCCCGCCGTGCACCAACCGGTGTGTCTCGGTCACGTCATGCACGTTAGCTGAGGTGGCGCTGCGGCGATGCACCAGACCGGTCTTGGCGTCCGCCCCGATGTGCAGCTTCATCCCAAAGTGCCATTGATTGCCCTTTTTGGTCTGGTGCATCTCTGGGTCCCGCTGCCCGGTGCGGTTCTTGGTGGATGACGGCGCTTCAATGATAGTGGCGTCCACAATGGTTCCCTCCCGCAATCGCACTCCCTGCTCTTGCCGGTGACCCTTGATTTCCTCAAACAGTCCCTGGCCCAACTGATGACGCTCCAGCAGGTGGCGAAAGTGCAGGATGGTACTCTCATCGGGAATCGGTTCCGACAACCGCAGCCCAGCAAACCGCCGTACCGACTCCGCTTCGTACAGCAGGTCTTCCAGGGCTGGGTCGCTCAGAGCCTGCCCCTGCGAAGGCAGGGGTTGTAGCACAGTTGGACAATATGCACCCGCAGCAGCACGGGCAAGGGATAGGGACGCCGGCCTCGCTCCGACGGGAAGTAGCAGGGTCGAATGCGCTCTTCCAGCCGTTGCCAGGGAATCAAGGAGTCCATCCGCTCCAGGAATTCCTCCCGTCGGGTCCGCCTCCGCTTGTGCTGGTAGTCCAGATCGGCAAAGCTGGGTTGCCCGTTCATCCTCCTACTCCCTGGCCATTATCTTCCTTTCCCCTCACTATCCCATATTCAACCCTTTTATTCAGAGGTTCCCTAAAAGACCCTGGCCCCCACAGCGCGGTTATAGCATCATGCATGGGAATACCATTAGTTATTGGGAATACCGTTAGACAAGAAAGCGCCCCGGCAAGGGAAATCCGTTGCCGGGGCGTACCGTTTTACCGGCGCCTGTTTTATAGCGTATTACAAGGAACCGTCGATGCTCACGTTAATTACCGCCGGTTTGCCGCTGCCAATGGCCCGTTCCAGGGCCGGGCGCAATTCCGTAGGGTCTTCCACGTTTTGGCCGGCTACTCCCATAGCCTGGGCGATTTCCGCCAAGGGCAGGGGCGTGGCGAAATCCATCCCAACATACTCGCTGTTTCTTTCCGAGTCTTCCAGCATACCCCGCAGGTAAACGTCCATGTTTACTTTGAGAATGCGGTAGGAGCGGTTGTTGCAGATAGCGTAGGTCACCGGAATGTTGTAGCGGGCCGCCGTCCACAATGCCTGCACCGTGTACATTGACGCGCCGTCTCCCACCACCGCTACCACCGGGCGGTCCGGGTTAGCCAGCTTGATGCCCAGCGCGCCGGGCATGGCCCAGCCGAGAGCGCCGCCCCGGATGCTGTAGAAGCTGCCCGGCGCGTCCGGCTCAATCGCCTGCAACAGGGCGCCGCGGGAGGTTATGGCTTCGTCGGCGACGATGGCATTGTCCGGCAGGGACTGGGCTAATTCGTACATCATCCGGTCCACCGGCATCGGGCGGCTGTCCGCCATCCCCTGCATCCGCTGCAGGTAGGCTTCCCTGGCCTGGCGGCGGGCGTTGCCCAGGGTCGCCGCCCTGGTTGCCGCCGCTTCCCGGGCTGGTGCGGACATATCCTGGTCCAGGGCGTCGGCCAAGTCGGCCAGCCCGGCTTGGGGATCGCAGGGTATGCCTAATTCGGTGGGATACATCTTCTCGATTTCCTTGCCGTTACTGTCCAGGTGAATCAGCTTGGTTCCAGGCGACAGAAACGGTTCCGGCACGTACAGGAAGGAGGAAAATACGTTGGTGCCGACGGCCAACACCACGTCGGCGCCGGCCAGTTGCTGCCGGGTGGCCGAACTGTTCAGGTTCAGCATACCGGCGTACTGGTCATGGTTGGTGGGGAAGTTAACCTCGGAGTAGGTATAGGAGGTGGCAAACACCTTGGCCCCCACTTGCTCGGCCACTCGCACCAACTCGGCCATTGCGCCGGACTGTCCCACCCGGTCGCCCAGCACGATCACCGGGTTTTCCGCCTGGGACAGCAGTTCCGAAGCCCTGGCAACGGCGGCGACATCCGGGCGCATCCTGAAGTAACCCGGCGAAGACGGGACAATATCAACGTCAACCTCTTCGTCCATGGTGTCCCAAGGGAAGGAAAGGAAGACCGGGCCGGTGGGCGGCGTCTTGGCTTCCTTGAAGGCCCTCCGCACCGCCATCGGTATATTGGAGGCGTGGGGCACCTCGGCGCTCCACTTGGTGAACTGCTGGGTCATTTCCACCAGATCGCCGGACAAAACCGGCTCGCTGAGCAGCATTCGGGTGTCCGAATTGCCGGCGGTCAGTACCAGGGGCGTGCCGCCCCGGTAGGCGTTATACAGGGCGCTGACACCGTTAGCCAACCCGCCGGCGATGTGAATGTTGGCAAAGGCCGGCTTGCCCGTGGCTCGGGCGTAACCGTCGGCCATGCCGACGGCGGTACCTTCCTGCAACGCCTGCACGTACTTGAGGTTGGGGTAGTCCTGGAGCACGTCCAAGAAGGGGGTTTCGCTGGTGCCGGGGTTTCCGAAAATGTATTCCAGGCCCTCGGCGGCGAGCATTCGGGCCAGAGCTTCCTTGCCGGTCATCCTTGCCATGTGCTTACATCCTTTCTATGGAATTACATCTATTTATGAGTTGCTGTTCCGGGCAGGGCTATCGCATTTGGAATCGGGGAATCCGTCATTCCTGCGAAGGCAGGAATCTAGTGGCGTCAGGGGCAGAGGTTCCTGCTTTCGCAGGAACGATGGGTTTTCGTTCTTCGGCCTAATGCGATAGCCCTGCTGTTCTCGGTTACTGGTTTTTACAGGTAAATCATCCACTCCAACAGGTTCTGGTCCGGGTCACGGGCGTAAAGGCTGACTGCCGGTAGCCCGCCGCCGGCCCGGGCACCCTTGCGAGGCCCCGGCCCCCGGATAACCTCTACTCCGGCCTCGGCCAGCATCTGCTGGCAGGATTCCGCCGTCCCGTCCCAAACGAAACAGATGTCGGCGCAGCCCGGCACCGCCGTAGGGCCGCGCAGGGTCGCCTCGTAACCCTCCGGGTGGACGTTTATCTTGGAATCGCCAATTTGGATGGAGAAAATATTGGCGGTTCCGGCGCGCCAGGCGTCCTCGTCGTTAATGGTAAAGCCCAGCTGCTTGTAAAACTCGATAAGTTTCTCCGCGTTGGCCGTGGGCATAGCGATGTGGTCAAAGCCGATGGTGGACATTGTGCTCTCCTGTTCCCTAAACTCTGGCACCTTCACCCGTCGTTCCTGCGCAGGCAGGAACCTCTTTCCGCACGATTTAGGTTCCTGCCTGCGCAGGAATGACGGATGGGTTAAACATCACGGTCACGCACCTTTTCAGAGGTTTCTCAGGTTCCCTGTAGCGCCGTCACTTCAGCCAGGAACTCCAGCACCAGGTTCCTGGTGCGCGTAGCCTCGTTGCTGAGCAGGCCGTGTTCCGCTCCGGGGATAATGTGCAGTTCGGAAGCGGCAATTCCCTGATGCAGTTGCCGTCCGCACTCTACGTTGATCCGGCTGTCGGCGGTGCCGTGGACAATCATCGTTGGCATGGTAAGCTCGGACAGGCGGGATTCCAGCGAATCCTTGATGTCCAGGTAGCTCTGGATTGTCTTAACTATACCTTCGTATTGCCCCAGGTTTATGTCGCGGAGTTTGGCGAACTCCTGCGGCTGTGACTCTTTGAGTCCGGGCCAACGGGCGGTCAGTCCTGCTTCGACTGCCGCCTCCCGTCCCCTTGCCGCCCCGGCCTGTTTAATGCCGTCCAACTCCCGCTGCCGGGTCGCCCGCTCCGATTCCTGAACGTAGGTCATAGTGTTAATCAGCAGCAGGGTTTGGGTCATCTCCGGGTGGTCCAGCGCAAATTGCAGGGCGATGGGGCCGCCAGCAGAAGAACCTAGAATGTGGGCGCGGGGAACGCCGAGATGCCCCAGCAACTCGTACAGGTCTTGGGCATAGTTGGGGATGGAGTAACCGTCATCCGGGGTCTCGGAGCGGCCGGCGGCGCGGCGGTCGTAGGAAATCACCTGGAAATCCGGGGCAAGAACCTCGGCGTGGTGGGCCATCATCTGAACGCAGCCTTCGCCGCCGCCCAGCCCGCCGTGAATCATCACCAGCGGCTGCCCTGTGCCGTGTACCTCATAATACATTCGGAAACCGTTAATAGTCGCTTCTGGCACGTTTGCCCCCTTTAACTGGTATCCGGTAATCGGCTCCGACCACACGGTAGCCGGGTCCTTCTACCGGCAACTGTCGTACCTATTTGCTTGAACTTGTTCCGCTCAGCCCCATATTAGCCCCAACAGTTCACGCTGGCAAGCCGAGGCATAGGGAACCTCTGAATAAGTCAACGACATTGCAGCGAAAGCCGAAATTTCGGAGGGGAGCTTAGGGGCGTCAGCTATGCAATGCGCGCCGGCACCCCCATCCCCGAATCCAGTTCGGGGCAGGCTCTAACCTTCTCCCGTCGAAGGGGAAGGGACTTGTTCAGAGGTTCCATAGGATAATCGGAGCAATGCGGCAGGCGATTCCACAGGTAGCGCATTCCTTGACAAATACTTGGCCCAAACCATACAATCCGCCCAATCAGTATCCCCGGAAGTGGGCGCCCCGAATTGGTTTTTACCGGATTTGAAATATCCCATTGCACTATAAGGGATTAGGAGGAATCTGATGTATCAGTGGCCGAAAGTAATCTACAAAGAAGAAGGAATGCGGGAGGGTATGCAGATCGAGGATGCCAGCATATCCGTGGACGACAAGATTGAACTGCTGGATGCGCTGTCCGAGACCGGTCTGCCCCAGATAGTAGTCGGCTCCTTTGTTAGCCCCAAGTGGACGCCTCAAATGGAGCGAATTGACGAAATCGTGACCCGTTTCACCCCCAACCCCGACGTGACCTACACGGCATTGGCCTTGAACTCCCGGGGTGTGGAGCGCGCCCGGGCCTATTCTCCGCCCCTGACCATTGAGCGGGATCCTTACCCGCGCCTCTCCTGCCATATGTGCGACGTTTTTGTTCGCCGCAACACCAACCGCTCTCAGATGCAGGAGATGGAACGGTGGCCCCAGATTATCGCCCAGGCCCAGGAACTCAACATCCGGGAAGCCGGTATCGGCTGCAACGCCAGTTGGGGTTCCAACTTCCTCGGTGAGTTTCCGGTTGACAACCTGATGACCCTCTTCGAGAAGCAGCACGGTATGTGGGACGAAGTAGGCATCAAGGTGGTCAGCTGCTCCATGGGCGACCCCATGAGCCACTGCACCCCGGCCAAGGTGGAAGAGAGCATCACCCGGGTCAAGGAACGCTGGCCTGAAATCAGCCACTTCCGGCTGCACCTGCACAACGGCCGCAACATGGCGATCGCCTCGGCCTATGCCGCTATGCGCACCCTCGGCCCGGATGACACTTTAGAGTTGGACGGCACCATCGGCGGTTACGGCGGCTGCCCTTACTGCGGCAATGGCCGCGCCACCGGCATGGCCCCCACCGAGGACTTGGTCCACATGATGGAAGACATGGGCGTCAATACCGGCGTGGACATCGACAAGGTAATTGACTGCGTTTGGATGGCCGAGCGGATTATGGGACGGGAGCTTTTCGGCCACGTCTCCAAGGCCGGCCCCCGGCCCAAGCGGGTCGAGCAGCTCTACGACATGAATATGCCCTTCGTGGAAACCCTGGCCCAGGCCCGCCACTTCAAGCAAGGCCCCAGTGTGTACGAAGGCGGCATTTACCCCTACGCCGAGCCGATTACCAGTCCCTACCGGGAGCGGGTGGAAAATGGCCTGCCGGCCTACGACACGGGGACCGGCGATTTCCCCTGGAAGCAGGACTGGTTCCCGGCCAAGGACAACTAAACCTGCCCGTGGTTTGTTAAAGTGTCAGGTGCGCGGTCCTCAATGCCCGGGCGGCGCACCGACTTTCCGATAAGGGGTGCCGGTGAAATTCAAGTGTAAGGTGTTCCCGGCATTAGTGTATAATGGGTTTGAGACTTAACAGGAGGGTGCGCTGATGGCAAAGCAGAAAGCTCGTATCACTGCGTCACGCTCATTCGTGGAAGGGTTGGCCCGCATTTTCGACCCTTTCTCCAACTTTGACCGCAGGCGTCACCGCAGCTCTTACGGCAAGACCGTAACTGAACAATTCCGAGAGGACTGGGAAACGATCGGCCGCGATATGAAGACCGCCCTCACCAAGCTTGAGAAGCAAGAAAAGGAAACCTTCGGACGCTAACGGTTGTATTGTGACGATGGAAGATGGCGCAGCCAGCAATCTCCCCGAGAATCAGCCTGCCACGTGGCAGGCTGATGTTATTCCTGAAGAGAGCCACACGTTCACCATTTCGGCACAAACATGGATTGGCCCTCTTCCCGATCCGGTTACGATGGAGCGGTACGAAAGGCTGGCACCCGGCGCAGCCGAGAGATTTCTGGGTATGATGGAAGGCGAGGTAATCCACCGTCAAGTGATGGATTACCGGGAATCCAGGCGGCAAGATTGGGGATTAGCCGCCGCATTTATTGTGGTGGTTCTAATCGTAGCTGCCGGCGCCGGGCTGATTTATATGGGCACGGCTGGGCCGGCGCCGCTGTTATTGGCATCAACGTCGTTGGTCTGGCTGCGGTATTCATTACCGGAGGCATACGCCGGCGCGCCGGTTCGGTACAATCTGATAACTCGGATGACCTGATGCACGATTAACCATGCCGTCCGGCTTGGTTTCAGTCCTGCCAGGAATCTACTCACTAGGAGATCGCTGTATGACCACCAGCCCTACCGACCCTAACCAGGTCCGACTGACCGGAGAAAACTCCTTTATCCGCCTTTCTCAGGATGGGGGCGAAACACAACTCACCCGAACCAGCCACTGGCGCATCCTCCTATCCCCGGCTGGCCCGGGCCACGTCCTGTTCATCAAGAGCGACGCGACGGACAACGAGGTGCGGATATATGCCGATAACATTGCCTTGGCCCGTTGGCTTCAAGAGGAAATAGAGTGCCTGCTCTTCCCTGAATTTGCCGCCCGGAACATTCCGGTCACCGACGCGGAGTTTACCAAGTCCGGCGATATCCGTTCCTTCTGGACGGAAAAGGTGACCAGCGACGATGACGAGATAATGTTGACCTGGTACGATTTCCTGGAGCCTTATGTGCTGCGGGTGGAGGCGGGCAGCGCGCCCGGCCGTCCCCACGGTGTTTACAGTTGTTTCGTCCCGGCCCGCCGGGCCCAACTGACCATCAACGGCAACTTAGTGGAGGGCGAGCCGGCGCTGGAAATGCGCGGCGACAAACAAAGCAGCAGCGCCTGCATCGCCTGGTCAGAAACCTGGGTGAGGCCGGCAACGTCCTAACGGGCAAATTGCCCGGTTACTTGCTTGGTTCATTCTGAAATCGTTGCCGGGCGGACCCCAATCGTTTTCCGGCAAAGGGCCAATCCTACTACCAGGGACCAATTCTACTACCAGGGGGTAGCAGCAGCTATGACACAACAGGAAATAACCGGCGGTTCCCCGGGAAGGGTTCTTTTCCCGCAGTTCCAGAACGAAATCTATGATATGTACGCCGAAGAACTGGAAGGGCTGACCGACGAACAGCTTGATTTCCGGTCGGACCAGTGGGGTTGGAGTGAGTGGAGCATTCGCTACAACGTGAGCCACGTAGCCTCCGGCGATTTCCGGTGGCTGTTACAGCGATGGGGTGAGAACCTTTTTACCGAGGGCCTGCCCGAAATCGAGGACTGGGAAGGCATCATTGAGTCCCCTTACGACCGGCGGCTGGACGAAACCAAGTACTGGGAACTGGACTCCATTATGGCGGTGTTCCGCAAGGGCCTGGACTTTGCTTTGTCGGTGCTGGACTCGGAAACGGTGGACTCGATGCGCAGCAGGGAGTTGAAAAGCAACATCGGCGGCCAATTGCACTGGCTGGAGGCCCATTCTTCCGGTGTGCGACCGGACCTGGAAGACCCGGCACAGGGTTACATAACCCTGGAAGCCACCTTCCGGCATCGCTATTTCGAGTATATGACCCACCTGTATAACATCCAACGCCTCAAGAAGGCTCAAGGCTTGCCGGCGCGGGTGGATATTCCCTTCGTTGGTTACCACGCCCTGCCGAGTTGGGACCGGAGCGAACCCTAACAAACCGGCCTGCAATAAGGCACCCTGGTTACGGCAGAGCAATCGCACGTGACGGTGAAGCCCTTCTCCCGTCGTTCCTGCGAAGGCAGGAACCTATGTCCTCAACGTTTTAGGTTCCTGCTTTCGCAGGAACGACGGATAGCCTCCAATCCAAATGCAATAGCCCTGCTGGTTACGGAGCCAGAACAATGGCAAAGTCGGTCATAGCCCCCGACCGCTCGTCCTGAGCTTGTCGAAGGATCCCCCTATTGAATGCAGCTCTGGTTCGACAAGCTCACCATGAGCGGATTTTATGGGCCAATGCAGTTTTCCCGTTTACGGAGCAGGTGCTTCCAAGTCCGGGAACTGGCTTCGGCGGGCCTCCTTGGCAAAGGCAAACCCCCACACGGAAAGAGCGCCGGTTTCCTTCAAGGCGGCGGCACAGGCGGCCAGGGTGCTGCCGGTGGTACTCACGTCGTCCACTACAATCAGGGACATTCCCGTGGCATCCGTTGGGCAGGTAAAAACGCCTTCCATATTTTCCACGCGCTGCTGGCGCCCCGAGGTGCGGGCTTGCGGTGGGGTGTTCCGGGTACGGTAGAGCAGTTTTTCAGCTACCGGCAGCCCGGTTAATTTGCTCACTTCCCGGGCCAGCAGCCCCGCCTGGTTATAGCCACGCTCCCGCAGCTTGCGGGGGTGCAGCGGCACCGGAACCAGTACGTCGCCGGGGATGGGGTTGGCGGACAGGTAGTCGGCCAGCAGCCGGCCCAGCAGAGGGGCGGCCACCCGGACATTCCGGTACTTGAACTGGTGAATTGCTTGCCGGGCGGCGCCTTGCATCAGGTACGGGGCGCGTATCCCCTCTATTATTTGCCCGGAGGAGCGAACCCGCTCCCGGCAGATCCCACTGACCCCCAAATCGGCGCAGATGTCGCAGAATGGCGGTTCCAGCCGGGGCAAAGCGGCAATGCAGGGAGGACAGAGCAAGCCCCCCTCCTTACCGCAGCCCAGGCATCGCATCGGCAGCAGTAAGTCCAGCGCGGAGCGGGTTACCTGGTTAAGTACGTTTTTCAGCGTAATCTGCATAATTTATTTGAGCGAGGACTAACTCGCCGGCGCTACATTGGAATAACTTTGGAAAACCGGAGGGTTTCTAACCGCTCTTCCCCCGGTTCTCCCGCCACCGATGCAACATCTGGGAGTCGCGGGGAAAGGCCAGGGGAGGAAGGGAGTCCAGGTTGAAAAAAGCCACTTCCAGCGCCTCCGGACCGGCTTGCAGTATGCCACCGGTTTCCACGCCGGCAAAGGCGGCCACGATTGTCGGGCTGCCCGCCTCGGAAAACAGGCCGACCAGCCCCTCGATTTTGACCAGCAGCCCGGTTTCCTCTTCCACTTCCCGGGCCGCGGCCTCTTCCACCACCTCCCCGCGGTCAACATAACCGCCCGGCACGCTCCACAGACCGTATCCGGGGTCACCAGCCCGGCGCATCATTAGCACCTTGCCCTCCCTTTCGATAATGGTAACGGCCGCCACTTTGGGGTCGTAAAAGACGACGCGGCCGCAGCCGGGGCAGACCGGGCGCAGTATTCCCGCTGACTGACGCGCCTCCAGCAGGGAACCGCAGCCGGAGCAGAACTTGTCGCCTTGTTGCATAATTTACCTGTAAACCGGCCAGATAAACCGGTCAGAAGTTGGAGGCTCTTAACAGGGCATCTACTTCTTGCCGAGAGGGCATGGAGTCCTGGGCGCCTACCCTGGTTACCGACAGAGCGCCGGCCGCCGATGCCATCCGAACTGCTTGCAGTACGCTCCGTCCCTCGGCCAAGGCTACCGCTAACGCGCCGTTAAAGGCATCTCCGGCGCCGACGGAATCCACCGCTTCCACCACAAAGGGAGGCACGTACTCGCCGCCTTCCAGGGTGGCGTAGTATGCTCCCTGGGGACCCAGCTTGACCACCGCCGTATCAATGCCCCGGCTCAGCAGCGTACCCGCCGCCAGGGCTGCTGATTCCCGGTCCGTCACTGGATAGTCCACCAGGGCCTGCGCGTCGGTCTCGTTGGGAGTTATGACATCGCAGCAGGTGTAGAAAGCCGGCGGCAGGGGGCGCACCGGGCTTGGGTCCAAGATTACCGGTACCCCCCGGGCCGCCGCGGCCTGGGCTACTTTCAAGGACAGCTCTACCGAAACTTCCAGTTGCAGCAGCAGCGCCGACGCCCGGTATAACAACTCCATTACTTTTTCCGCTTCGGCCTCGCCGCAGGTGTTATTGGCGCCCAGAACCTGGATGATCTGGTTTTGCGCCGTGTCGTCAATGTTGATCACCGCGATGCCAGTGCTGGTGCCGGGCGTTACGGCCACGCCGGAGACATCCACTCCGGCGTCCTCTAGGGAGCGGATTGCCTGCGGGCCAAAGATGTCGTCGCCGATGCGGCCTACCATCGCCACCCGCGCTCCCATACGGGCCGCCGCCATGGCCTGGTTGGCCCCCTTGCCGCCAGCGTAAGTCAGGAACTGCCGGCCCACCACCGTCTCCCCGGCCTCGGGGAATCGGGCGGTCAGCGTCACCAGGTCCATATTGATGCCGCCGAGGACCACTATTAAAGGACGCTCTTCTCTATTCATTCGCCATTCACCTTGACCGGACTTGAGGTTGGATGAAGTTAAGGGAACGGAACCGTCACCTTACGCTACCATTGACCGAATGGGGGGTCAACGGGCGGATAGCCGTCTCAGGGCAATCGCGTCTTAATTTCAGGGAATCTGATTCACCCCGGCGCCAACCCCTCACCCCAGCCCTCTCCCCAAAGGAGAGGGAGCAGATTCACCCCTCGCCCTGTGGGAGAGGGGCCGGGGGTGAGGGGATGCCGGCCGGGTTCAGGTAACATTGGCTCCGTGCTATAATTCCAACGCACGGCAGTTCCGCCCTGGTTGGTTCCGGCCCAAGTCGCTTGCCGACTTTGTCCGATACCGCACTTTATCTCATATTGTAAGGAAGAGAAACTTATGGCTTCGGCTCTTGAAGATGTTAAAGTGGTTGACCTGACCCGGACCCTGGCTGGCCCCTTCTGTACGATGCTGCTGGGAGACCTGGGCGCCGATGTGGTCAAGATTGAGGAGCCGGAACGGGGCGACGAAACCCGCTCCTGGACACCTTTCTGGAATGGAGAAAGTACCCAGTTCGTTTCCTTCAACCGGAACAAGCGCAGCCTGAGCCTGAACCTGAGGGAAGAGGAAGGACTGGATATTGTACGGTCGCTGGCTGCTGACGCCGACGTAATGATTGAGAGTTTTCGCGCCGGCGCTCTGGAGCGGATGGGTCTGGGTTACGAGGACATTCGCCGGATAAACTCCGGCATTGTTTACTGCTCCATATCCGGCTACGGGCGTACCGGCCCGATGGCCGAAAAGCCCGGCTACGACCTGATTATTCAAGCCTACAGCGGTTTGATGGACTTGACCGGAGAACCGGACGGGTTGCCCCTGCGCGTCGGTTTTTCCCTGGTTGACCTCTTTACCGGAATGATGGCCTACGGCTCGGTGGTAACCGCCCTGTACCACCGGCGGCAGACCGGCCAGGGCCAGCGCATCGAGGCGGCCCTGCTGGACGGGCAAGTGGCCGCCTTGAGCTACCACGCTACCGCATATATGGCTACCGGCGTAGTGCCCCAGCGCATGGGTTCCGGCCACCCCAGCCTGGTTCCCTACCAGAGCTTTCCGGCCTCCGACGGCTACTTCATCCTTGGGGTAGCCAATCAGGGGTTGTGGGAACGTTTCTGTGCGGCCATTGAGCGGCCCGACCTGCTGGAAGATACCCGCTTTAAGACCAATGACGACCGGGTGGTCCACCGGGCCGAATGCGTCGGACTGCTCAGCGAGATTTTCCGTACCCGCACCGTGGCGGAATGGGTTGAGGTCATTGAGCGGGCCGGCGTGCCTTGTGGCCCCATCAACCGGGTGGATGATGTGGTAAACAATCCCCAGGTGCAGGCCCGAAATATGATTGCCGAACTGTCCCACCCCAACGTGCCGGACTTGAGAATCCCCAATTCGCCCCTGAAACTGGCCGAGACACCTGCGGCCATCAAGCGTCCCCCGCCGCTGCTGGGCCAACACAACGAGGAAATCCTGGCTGAACTGGGCTACGAGGCGGAGGTGATTGCGGAACTGCGGCGAAAGGGGGTTATCGGAAAGTAAACGGGCGTGAGGGTTGGTGGTTCTACAGGCTCACCACGAACGGAGCTTTCCACTAACAAGCTCACTAAGAACGGAATACCGGTCCTAAAGGTTGCCAGGGCTATCGCATTGGGATTGCGGGCTATCCGGTGTTCCTGCAAAAGCAGGAACTCAAGAATACTCTGAATAAGTCATTAAACTCTGGCGCTTTCACCCGTCGTTCCTGCGCAGGCAGGAACCTAAAACCTTGCGGACAGAGGTTTCTGCTTTCGCAGGAACGACGCAAAGTAGATATTTGCGTCAGATGCAATGGCCCTGAGGATTTGCCAAAATCAGTTGACATAAAGGAAATTAGTTGCAGAGCAGAAAGAAGATCCGTTTGATTCATACCTCCGATACCCACCTGGGCGTGGACTGGCGGCCCGAAGTGGCGGAAGACGCTTTTCGCGCCGTGGTTGACAGCGTGACCGTCTTACAGGGCGACGGCCTCCTTATCGTGGGGGACGTTTTCGACCATGCCCGGGTGCCGGACCGGGTGCTGGAGTTTTTCCTGGGGCAGGTGGGGCGGCTGGAGTGTCCGGTGGTGGTTTTGCCGGGCAACCATGACCTCTACCACCGGGAATCTCTTTACCGCCGGCAGCCTTTCCAGGATGCGCCCAGCAATTTTCTCTTGTTTACCGAAGAAGCCGGGCAGACCATCTCCCTCCCCGACTTAACCCTTGACCTTTGGGGCCGGGCGATGTTGCAGCACACGCCGGAGTTTCGACCCTTGCTCGGAATGCCCGAGGCGCAAGCCGGCCGCTGGCTGGTGGCCCTGGCCCACGGTCACTACCATTTTGCTGATGATAAGGACTTGCGTTCCTCCCCCATTTATCCCGACGAGGTCGCCGCCGCCCCCTGCGACTACCTGGCCTTGGGCCACTGGGAGCGGTTCGTGGACGTTTCCCAGGGCAGTACCAGGGCATTCTATTCCGGGTCGCCCCTCGGCGCATCTTCGGACAATTACACTGTAACGGTTACCGTGGTGGAATTGGACCCAATCCTTGGCGTCAGCGCCCGCCAATCCAGGTTAGACGGCGTAAACGCGACCGGTCAGGTTGCGGTCATCAACTGATTGAGGAGTGAAATGAGCGAGATGAAGCGGTTAAGCCGAGACCAGCATATTTACTTTCTGGACCCGGAGGGTGAACCGGCAATCACCATTGACTCCGGTGAAGAGTTAATCGTAGAAACCTGGGACGCCTTTGAGGGCTTGCGCGACCCGGCATCCCTGGACGCTAAAGCGTTGAAAGGCCCGGCTACCGGCCCCATCTACGTCAATGGCGCCGAGCCGGGAGATGCGCTAAAGGTGGAGTTTCTGAGCATCACCCCCAAGGAAGGGGCGGCGCACATGGTTATGCCGGGACGCGGCTTCCTTGAAGAAGAGTTCACCGAGGGCTACCCGACGGTAATGGAATTTGAGGACAACCAACTGGTGCTGCCCAGCGGCTTGAAGCTGACCATGCTGCCTTCGATGGGGCTGGTGGCGACCACACCCACCTACGTTCAGAACACCGCCAGCGACAGCGGCCCCTATGGTGGCGACATTGATATGAAGGAACTGGTGGCCGGCAGCACGATCTATATGCCGGTGTTTGTGGATGGCGGGCTGCTGGTGATGGGCGACTGCCACGCTATCGTGGGGGACGGCGCGGTGGCAGGAACGGGGGCGGAGTGCGCCGCCGACAGCCACATCCGGGTGACCGTGGAAAAGGGTATGCACATCGCCAGCCCCCGCGCCCTGACCCCGGAGCATTTTGTAGTGCTGTCCTATGGGGAAGACCTGGCTCCGGCAATGAAGCAGGCCGTGCGGGAAATGGTGGATTTTCTGGTGCGGGAGAAGGGCCTGGCCCCCTACGATGCCTATACCCTGTGCAGCCTGGCCGGCGACGTGCGGGTTTCCCGTACCTTCCGCCCGATCAGCCCGGTAAAGATGATGCTGTCCCGCCAAGCGCTGGAGCAACTGGGGTAGGCCCTCACCCCCGGCCCCTCTCCCACCAGGAGAGGGGTGAAGCTACTCCCTCTCCCTGGGGAGAGGGTCGGGGTGAGGGGGATCGTTTACATGACCGAGAAGCCGCCGTCCACCGTCAGTACCGCTCCGGTGATGTAGTCCGAGGCGGCGCTGGACAGGAAAACTACCGCCCCCTGCAACTCGTCAACCTCGCCCCAGCGGCCGGCGGGTATGCGGTTGCTAATCATCTGGAATCGTTCCGGTTGGTTGACCGGGATGTCCGAGGTTAGCGTGGTCATAAACCAGCCGGGCAGGATGGCGTTGGACTGGATATTGTCCTTGGCCCAGGCCACGGCCAGGCTCTTGGACAGTTGCACCACGCCGCCCTTGCTGGCGGAGTAGGGCGCGCCGCTGCCTCCCCCGCCGAAAATGGAATACATGGAGCCGATGCCGATTATCTTCCCGCCGCCCTGATTGACCATGTGCGGATAAACCTCCCGGGCCGCTAGGAACGCCCCCCGCAGGTTGACATCCAGCACCAGGTCCCATTCCTCGGTAGTGGTCTGGTCGGGAGTCTTGCGTACCACCGTGCCGGCATTGTTGACCAGGATGTCCACCCGGCCAAAGGCGTCGAGGGTATCGGCCACCATCCCCTTGATTTCCGATTCTTGGGTCACGTCCACGGTCAAACCCTGGGCCTGAACCCCCAAGGATTCCAATTCCGCTACAGCCTCGGCGGTTTTATCGGCATCTCGGGCGGCCACTGCGATATTGGCTCCGGCGCCGGCCAGGCCGCGGGCCATACCCAACCCCAACCCGCCGTTGCCGCCGGTTACGATTGCTACCTTGCCAGTCAAGTCAAAAAGCCGTTGAACGCTCATTGGTCCTCGCATTAACTTTGTAGTTGGTATTACTCTACCATATTCGGCGGTGGCCCATTTGGATGGCGGAATGGGCGGGGTTCTGGATTCCTCGGCCACGCGCAGAATGACCTGGTTTTAGGGAGCGGTTGTCTGCCGCCACTACCGGGCAATTGCATTAACCTCAAAGGTTACAGTTCGTCGTTCCTGCGGGGGCAGAAACCTCTGCCCATAACGCTTTGAGGTTCCTGCCTCCGCAGGAACGACGTATTGGCCGTCAACTTACCTGCGGTTTAGCTGCCGCCTATTACGAGACAATTGCGAAACTCCACGATGGAGAAAGCATCCTGAGAGACGGCCATTTGACCAGAAGACTCCAGCAGGCCAAAATAGAAAACATTCCACGACAGGGAACGCCGGAACCGGAGAAAAAAATATGGACATCTACCAGCTGAACTATGTGCTCCACGAACCTGCGGAAGACCACGGCTGGCTGTACCGGGCCGAGGTCCCAGCCCTTCAGGGCTGCGTGGCTTGGGGTGACACCCCGGAAGAAACCCTCAAAAGCCTCTTAGCAGTAGCGCAGACCATCATCCAAGTTTGCAAGGAAGACGGTCAAGGCCTGCCCCCCGAGCTAACTCCCTTGCGCAGCCCTGAAGGCACCTTAACGGTAACCGCATGACCTACCGGGAACTCCGCACAAAGCTGGAAACCTTGGGTTGCAGATTCCGGCGCCAGGCCGATGGGTCCCACGAAATGTGGGTGAACCCCTCCAACGGGCAGCGGGCGATCATCCCCAGGCACGGCAATCGTGACTTGGCCACAGGAACTCTCCACCAAATCAGAAGAGACCTGGGAATCTCCAGGTCGGACTTCGACCAGGCGTAAGCCACACTGCCCAATTCACCCCCCTTCCAATCACCGGCAGTACAACAGGCCCCGGACAAAATCGAGGGCGCGCAACACGCACAAGCCCAGCAAGGGAGTTTTGCAGTTCTCTCCTATTACACCTCAAGTTGACACCCCAATGGGTATATGATAAGTTTCCAACGCTCAAAACGGAGCATTCCTTGAAGGTAGAGGTGTGTTCATGGATTCCACAAGCGGTCTGCTAATTGTATTGCCATTGGTTGCCGGGGTTATTGCCCTGGCCTTTGCCGCCTTTATGGCCTTCCGGGTAATTGGAGCCGATGCGGGCAATGAGCGAATGACTGAAATAGGCGACGCCATTCGAACTGGGGCGTCGGCTTTTTTGCGTACAGAGTATCTGGCCCTGCTGCCCTTTATCCTGGTGGTTACCGTAGTGTTGGCTGTGCTGGACTACACCCTTTTCACCCACAATCTGGGCGTACCGGCAACGGCCATCTCTTACCTGGTAGGCGCCATTTGCTCCGGCTTGGCCGGCTTTATCGGAATGAACGTGGCAGTTCGGGCTAACGTCCGCACCGCCGCCGCTGCCATGCGCGGGCTGAATCCCGCCCTGCGCGTGGCCTTTTCCAGCGGTACGGTGATGGGAGTCACCGTAGTGGGCATTGGCCTGCTGGGAGTCAGCATCCTCTACCTGATTTTCCAGGATATCAGTGCCGTGGCCGGGTTTGGCTTCGGGGCCAGTTCCATCGCCCTCTTTGCCCGTGTTGGGGGCGGTATCTTCACCAAGGCCGCCGACGTGGGTTCTGACCTGGTGGGCAAGGTGGAGGCGGGAATCCCCGAGGATGACCCGCGCAACCCCGGCGTAATTGCCGACAACGTGGGCGACAACGTGGGCGACGTGGCCGGCATGGGCGCCGACCTGTTCGAGTCCTACGTGGGCAGCATCATCTCCGCCGTGGCCCTGGTGGGGGCTGGCACTTTGTTTGCTATGCAGCAGCCTCAATTTGAGCAAGCTCTGTTCCCGATGCTGTTGGCCGGAGCCGGAATTATCGCCGCCATCTTGGGAACTTTCGTGGTACGCAGCGGCGAACAGGCCGACTTTGAGAAGCTGTTGTGGGCCTTGCGCTACGGTATATTTGCTGCCGGCGGCCTGCTGATTATTTTCGCCGCCGTCCTGACCGTCACCGTCACCGGAAACTGGGCCTGGTTCGGCTGCGTGGTGGCCGGACTGGTGGCTGGCACGATTATCGGTTTGGCAACCGAGTATTACACTTCCTATAGCCGTAAGCCAACCCAGCGGGTAGCCGAGGCATCGCAGACCGGCGCCGCCACGGTAATCATCAGCGGCATCGCCACCGGAATGCTCAGCACCTTGATTCCGGTTATCTGCATCTCTATTGCCATTCTGCTGGCCTACTGGTTCGCCGGTTTCTACGGCGTGGCGCTGGCC
The DNA here is from genome assembly GCA_965197655.1 of Dehalococcoidia bacterium. GTDB lineage: Bacteria > Chloroflexota > Dehalococcoidia > Lucifugimonadales > UBA3495 > CATQHB01. Next base: position 1,029,383 of record OZ240220.1, read on the forward strand.
GGGGTTGGCCTACTCTCCACTCTGGGCATCACGTTGGCTACCGATGCTTACGGCCCGGTGGCGGATAATGCCGGCGGCATTGCCGAGCAGGCGCAACTGGACCCCCAGGTTCGCGAACGTACCGATGCTCTGGACGCCCTGGGCAACACCACCGCCGCCACCGGCAAGGGTTTTGCCATCGGCTCGGCGGCCCTGACTGCCCTGGCCCTGCTGGCCGCCTATTCGGTGAGCGCCGGTTTGATTGAGTTGGGCGAAGACGGACGCTTGACCGCCGGTGGTGTCGGCATTAACCTGCTCCAGCCGGAGATTCTGGTTGGGGTGATTATCGGGGCGATGCTGCCCTTCATCTTCTCTGCCTTGACCATGCAAGCGGTGGGACGGGCGGCCCAGGGTATTGTTGACGAGGTACGGCGTCAGTTCCGGGAGATTCCCGGCCTGATGGAGGGAACCGCTCAGCCGGACTCGGCCCGCTGCGTGGACATCAGTACCCGGAGCGCCCTCCGCGAGATGATTATACCCGGCGTGATGGCGGTAGTTGCTCCTCTCGCCACCGGCTTTATTCTGGGCGAGGCCGCTTTGGGCGGGCTGCTGATCGGGGCGGTTTCCGCCGGGTTCATGCTGGCGATAATGATGGCCAGCGCCGGCGGTTCCTGGGACAACGCCAAGAAGTACGTGGAGTTGGGCAATTTCGGCGGCAAGGGTTCCGACGCCCATAAGGCGGCGGTAGAGGGCGACGTGGTTGGCGACCCGTTCAAGGACACCTCCGGCCCATCCCTGAACATCCTGCTGAAGCTGATGGCAATTGTATCCCTGGTCTTTGCCCCAGTTTTCGCGGAATTGCCGGCGCTAATCAATTTTGCGGGGTAAGATACAAAGGCATAATTCGGTAAACAACAGGGGCGGGTTTCAAACCCGCCCCTACGAGTTCAGGGATTTCCGCCTAGCTCCGCCAGTCTGACCATTTCGACTTCTACGGCGCGGCCATCTATCTTCAACCGGACCAGCGTCCCTAAAGAACCGGGACGGTGGCGGCGGCCGGGGTAAGTGGGACTGCCGGGGTTTATCAGCAGCGCGCCGTCGCAGTGGCAGATGAGTTCCTCGTGGGTATCGCCGAAAACCACCACGTCCACCGGCCGGCCAAACTTGCGGGCCAGGATGTCGGCAAGCCGCCCTTCCGGGAAGACCAGCTCCGTACCGTCCGGGCTGGTTGAAATCCGGGGCGTGGGCCACTGAATATCGTGGACCATTCCGATGCTGACTTCCTCAACCTGCACTACCCGGGTGGTCTGGGCCAGCCGGTCGCCCGGTTCCGTCGGGTCTTCGTAACCCCGCACCGCCAGGACCGGGGCGATTGTTTCCAGATAGTCCAGCACCCCCAGACACTCCAGGTCGCCGCAGTGGAGAATCAGGTCAACCCCGGCCAGGGCTTCCAGCACTACCTCCGGCAGGCTGCGCCCGCTGCCGGCCATGTGGGTATCGGAAATCAATCCTACTTTCTTCAATAGTAATATCCTGAATGAGGGTGATTCGAGGATCTTCTTGTCTTGGGGCGGGTTTTGTAACCGGGCGGGTTTGTAACCCGCCTCTACGTCGATCACCGCCCTGTTGGGTCAGACTGGTGCGTCTGCCCGGCGCGCAATTTCAATCTTGACTACCATCCGGCGCCATTGCCTGCCGGCTGCCAATTGTCGGTCAGTTTCGGTTCTCCCACAGGGTAAAGTAGTCGGGGGAATCGTCGCGCAAGGCCTCGGCCAGTTCCTGGTGGCTCAGGTCTTGCAGAATGACGTTTTCCTCCGCAACCAGACGGGCGATTACGCTTTCCCACTCGGAGATGTCTGCGCCGCCGGGATAAGACTGCAACAATTCCCGCAGGCTGGTGACCAGGCGGTCGGAGTGCATCGCCAGCGCCCCGCCGCTGATGATGAACACTACCACTGTCGGCAGTTCCTCTTCATCGTCCGGGTCAACGTCCAGCCGCTCCAGAATGGAAGACATTGCCACGCCCCGGATGATTTCCTCCAACCGCAAAGGTAGGTTAATCAGGTGGGCAAAGGGGAACGGGTTCCCTTCCCGAAGGGTCTTGGAAAACTCGAATTCCAGGCCGTGAAAGAACTCCTCGTCAAAGACTTCGGCGGTATTCAACAGCGAGACCTTCGAGCGGTCGTCCCGAAGGTCAACCGCCAGAAACTCCTGAAGATGGGGAAAAATGTATAGCATAATGTCCGGGCGTTCTCCGTCCGGCAGCTGACCGTAAAAGGGGTCGTCAATCAACGATGTTCTCCTGTAATTCCGGCTAGAGCAGATTGCCGATGTCTTCCAGTTGACGGCAAATCCAGTGGTTGACGTCCTCCCGGTTCACCGCTTCCGTCAGAGTGCCGGCCCGCCGCTTCCGTTCTTCCGGCGACATAAGGATGGCCTGGTGCAAGGCTTCCATAGTCCCTTCAATATCGGTGGGCGATACCGGCAGCGCCCCCCCGGATAATTGGTGGTAGGCCCCGCTGGTCTCGGAAAGAATCAACACACCGTTCTGGGTATTGACCACCGGGCCCTCCTTGGCTACGAGGTTCATCCCTTCCATGATGGTGTTGACCAGCAGCACGTCGTACAGCTTCATGCCGGCAATGGCTTGGGTGTAATTGTTTTCCATGAAGGTGGTTATAGGCTGCCATTCCGGGCTGCCAAAGCTCTGGTTGATGCGCGCCACCACCTGCTGAATTTCTTCCATATAACGCTGGTACTGCCGGATATGGGTCCGGGAGGGCACCAGAAAGGCGAGGAAGTTGACCTTGCCCTGCAATTCAGGATGGCGGGACAGGAGCAGTTCATAAGCGCGAAACCCGCGGACTACGTTCTTGTTGGGCTCGGCCCGGTCGATGCGTACGATAGTCGCAGTCGCGCCGCTCCGGATTGACCGTATTCTCTCTTCGTATTCCAGAGCGCGTGGGGAGTTAGCAATACGCTGCACCTCAGCCACATTGATGGAAATTGGGTAAACCTGAACGTGGGTGGTCTTGCTTTGGCGCCGGATTAGACATTCCTGCCGGTCAACTTGGGCGTCGGGAACGAACTCCTCCACCGTATCCAGAAAACTCTGCCGGTCCTGGGGGGTTTGAAACCCGACAATGTCGGCGCTGGACAGGGAGGCGCAGATTTGGCGCGTGATGTAGGAAGGAATCATCTGCCAGTAGCGCGGAGCCGGCCAGGGTATGTGAACAAAATGCTGGATAACGGCGTCGGGTACTTCCCGACGCACCAATTCGGGCAGCAGGTACAGGTGATAATCGTGACCGATGACCACCGGAGGCTGACTGCTTTCCAGGGATTGTTCCACTACCAGCCGGGCGAAGGCCTGATTGACCGGCACATAGCCGCCCTGCCAGGCGTCATGGACGCTGGCATCTACGTTGGGGTTGTAGGGCGGGTTCCACATATAGTGCTGCAAAAACCAGAGCAAGGGATTGCACAGCACGTTGTAATACTTGTGGTAAACCCGCCGGGGGGTGACCACATAGCGGAGGTTTATCTTGTGGCCGGGCAGGGGGGAATGGTAGGCAGAACCCTGGGCGCCGCTGGATACGGCGCGGTCGCCTTCACCCATCGCGCTGGCAATCCAGGTGAATTGGGCGGTCTGCGCCAGCCCATTAAGTGCGGTTACGATGCCGCCGCTGCCCCGCCGCGCCTCCGGGCGACCGTCGGGGGTCATGTGGTGTTCCACCGGCCCCCGGTTGCTGGCAACAATCAGGGAACGGCGGCTCAATAAGCTGTCGCATAGCTGATTAAGGTCAGCCATTGTCGGCTCCGCGACGGCTCCCGCTCATTCCTTTTCCCCACCCCACAATCGCCATCTGTGTTCTCCTTTTAAGGCCAACCACGAAATGCTGACGCGTCAGCTTCCACTGTACCCGGGACAATCGCATTATGCCGGGACACCGCTGTCCGTCGTTCCTGCTTTCGCAGGAACCTAAATCCTCCAGGTAGAAATTCCTGCCTACGCAGGAATGACGGTGGCAGGAGATGCGAAATTGCGATTGCCCGGCCCCTGTACCAAAGACAGCGGATACTGGCTACAATTCCAGATTAGGATAAGGTATGGGCCTTGTCAAGCAAGCCGGCCCGGCGGCGCGACTGTCCCAAGACCATTCTAAATTGCTTCAGGACACCCGAAAGATACCACCGGGAAGCGTCAGGGTCGGGAGCATAACGGCTTTAGCCTGCCGATGCTCCGGGGCCGGCCACCGGGTTGTGCCGGGCCAATTTTTGGATGGCTGAAACGGCCAGACCCAGTTCGGGGACCGCGATGTCAGGTTCGGTCAGCGGGTCATTGGGGTCGGGCCTTGGGTAGAACCCCTCAATCCACACTGTTTTCAGGCCGCATTGCTTGGCGCCCATAACGTCGGTCTGGAAGTGGTCGCCAACATGGATAGCTTGGGACGGGGTGGCATCCAGTGCGCGCAAGGTAATCAGGAAAATCTCGCAAGCCGGTTTTGCCACTTTCGCTTCGTCGGAAAAGGTCAGGGTGTCAAAGAACTCCAACATCCCATGCTCGGCCAGGAAACGGCGGAAGGACACGCCCGGCGTCATTCCCGTATTGGAAATCAAGCCAATCCGAAACCCCATTTCCTTGACGCTGCGCAAAACCGCAACACCGTCCGGGTGGGGAATCGGCGGGTGGACAAAGAATGAGTCGCCATAGGCCGTGGCAATTTCCTGCAAGGTAGATTCGGAGAGGCGAGAGCCCAGACCGGGGCTGATGCCGTCAACAAATATCTCAACCTGCTCGCCGAAGCTGATGTCCTTCAGCTCTTCCCTGATGTCCTGACAGCGGCGGGCGCAGTTCCTGTAAGCTGTGTTAATGCGCTCCGCGTCGTGCAATTCCCCGGCTTTCAGCAGGGCGTCTCGCGTACCGTCCAACCGTGCCTGACTGCGGACGCGCCCTACCTCCGGGCGGTCCAGCAGCAGGGTTTGCCACAAGTCGAAAGTTATTGCGGTGATTGCGCCCAATGTTGCTTATCCCGGCAGCCGAATCATGGCAACTTGGTCTTTGCTGTCTTTATTATAACCTAATTGCCTTCGGTCCCGTATGCGGCGCGCTCTCCGAATGAAGGGTATTTTAGTTCTCATTCTGACGAGCGGAGCGACGAAGAATCCAAAATCCTTATTGAGTCCATATTTGCCGGTCATTTGCCCGGCGCCAGTAGCGATTCTAACCGAAAGATTTTGGATTCTCCGCTCCGCTCAGAATGACAGTGAAGGGGGCAGAATGACGGGGCTATCGCATTGGGATAGCAGGCTGTCCGTCGTTTCTGCGCAAGCAGGAACCTCTGTCCTCAAGGTTTTAGGTTCCTGCCGGCGCAGGAACAACGGACAAGGCACATCTACCCTCAGGTGCAATAGCCTTGGGCAGAGTGACATAACGGGTCGGACAACGCCTGAGAGGCTCAGCCTTCCCGCCGGATAGCCCCCATAATTCAAGCAGCTTTTCAGAGCCGGCCAAATCCCTAAATGGGTGGCCGGCGGCGGTGCCAATCGGTAGTCTGCTCGTAGGCGTGAGCCGCCCGCAGGACGGTTAGCTCGTCAAAGGGTTTCCCGGCCAGTTGCAGGCCAATGGGCATTCCAGCCTCGGAAAAGCCGCAGGGTACGGAGATGGCCGGTGTTCCGCTGATGTTGTAGGGTCGGGTGTATTGGGTCAGCGCCCCGGTCGTCCCCACCGTCCGGTCACCAATTACCATTTCCGAAGCCAGGATCGGGGGAGCGGTTACCGGCTCCGCGGGGCCGGCCAACAGGTCAACATCCTGGAATAGCCGCGCCATTTCCTGGTTGAACCTAGCCCTGGCCTGCTGCGCTTTCAGATAATCGGCGGCGGTCACGAAGAGGCCGGCTTCCAGGCGCAGACGGACTGAGGGGGTCAGCTTATCCCCGTCCCGGGCCAGCAGTTCCCGGTGATAGGCGGACGCCTCGGCCATCAGGATAGCGCCGGAAATCGCCTGGGAATCCTTGAACATCGGCAGGGAAACTTCGGTTACCGTGGCCCCCAGCTCTTCCAGGTGAGCGACCGCTGCCCGCACCGCCGCTTCTACCTCCGCGTCCAGCGGGGCGTCAAAGTATTCGCGGGGCAGGCCGATACGCAACCCTTCAACCGACCCGGCAAGGGCAGTAGTGTAGTCGGGGATTTCTCTAACCGTCGTAGCCACGTCCTTGGGGTCATGGCCGGCAATGACGTTCATGGTCAGGGCGGCATCCTCCACCGTCCGCACCATCGGGCCGGGGTGGTCCAGGCACCAGGAGAGGGGAGTCAATCCGGCCCGGCTGACCAAGCCGTAGGTAGGCTTGAGGCCGACTATGCCGCACAGGGCGGCGGGTATCCGAACCGACCCTCCGGTGTCGCTGCCCATTGTTATGGTGCATTGGCCGGCGGCTGCCGCCGAGCCGGAGCCGCCGCTGGAGCCGCCGGTGACCAGTTCCGGGTTCCAGGGGTTGTGCATGTGGCCGTAATCGAAGTTTTCCCCGGTGGGGCCGTAGGCGAACTGGTGCATATTCAGCTTGCCCAGCAGGATAGCCCCGGCCCGCTGAAACCGGGCGGCCACGGTGCAGTCCTCCGCCGGCACAAAGGTGTCAAAGATTCTTGAGCCGGAAGTGGTGCGAACCCCGGCGGTATTGAACAGGTCTTTCAGCCCTACCGGAATCCCGTGCAACGGCCCCCGGTAGTTGCCGGCCTGGATTTGCGATTCGGCGCGGCGGGCAACCTCCCGGGCTTGCTCCGGCAAGAGGGTGATAAAGGAATTGAGGGTGGGTTCCGTAGCTTCTATGCGGGCCAGGTGGGCATCAACTACCTCAACCGGCGAAACCTCTTTGTCGCGGATGAGGCCGGAAAGTTGGCCGGCGCTCATATAACATAATCCAAGTCCGTCCATATTGCCCTTCCTTATTCCTGAAATGGTTGAGCCGGGCTGAAGGCCATATCCGGTTCGGCCCCGCCGACGTCAATTTCTGCCAGGGCTTCCAGTCCGGCCAAGGCGTTTTGCACATAAGGAAATAGCTCGTCCATGTGCGGAGAGTTCACATTAAGGCCGGCGGCCCTGGCGAGGTAGTCAAAGTTCTCGCGGGTTAAGGGCTTTTCTCCGGGCATCGCAGTCACCTCGCGGCGGATGTTTAGTGGGCGGATGTTTAATGGTTGAAGGTGTTTAACGGGTGATAACCTACCGGGCGTATTATCAACCTAATGGGTAGGTATAGCAAATCCGGGCCTTTATCCGGGCCAATGCGTTCAAGTAGGGCCTTCATTCCTCGCCCCCAGGGTTACCGCATTTGGATTGCAGGCTATCCGTCGTTCCTGCGCAGGCAGGAACCTCTGCTCTCAAGGCTTCAGGTTCCTGCCTGCGCAGGAACGACGGGAATATGACTGTGCGTCTTACACAATAGCCCTCACCCCTGGCCCCTCTCCCACAAGGCGAGCGGATCAATTACTCCCTATCCTTTGGGGAGAGGGCCGGGGTGAGTAGTTGCCTTGAAGGTTGGCAACTGGTCGGGGCGCCGCCGGTGTTTGCCGGTATCAAATGTTGCTATACTCTTCCAGCCGGTGGTCCAAGTATGCGAGCTGGCGTCAAAACCTTGAATCTTAAGACGGAGAAGAGCGTTTGCTCTGCCAAGACTGCAATTATCAAGCTAATGATTCCGACGCCTTCTGCGTCCTTTGCGGGGGCAGGTTGAGAGCGGTCTCCTCCCGGTTGGAGACTGACCAGCAGAATCAGGACGGCTTGGCCACAGTATCCTGGCGGGGTGGTCAGGTGACGATGGCCCTGCTGTTGGTGGGGATGTCCTTCCTGTTGCTTAGCGCGGCTATCCTGCTGTTAGAGCCACTGCCGAATGGCTTGGCTTGGGGCGCCTGGCTGGGCAGCCACGCCATCGGGGTGGTGATTCTCGCGTCGGTCTGGCTGCTGGGACAGGATAAGGAGCGGGTATCCCAGGCTACCTTGTTGGCTGCCCTGGGGCTGCGCCGGCCGCGTCTTTCCTGGGTCAAGTGCGGGCTGCTGGCGTTGCTGGCCGTGGGCGTGAGCATCGGGGCCACCGCGCTTTATGCCTTGCTGGTAAGACTCCTGGGCGTGGGCTTGCTGCTACCGCCCGACGTGCCCCGGGCGGTAGTATTTCCCGGCATTTCTGCCCTGCTTACCTTTGAGGCGCTGGCCGGCTGGACGCCGTTGACCGAGGAGCTATTTTTTCGCGGCTTTGTCTTTGCCGGCCTGGTTCCCCGCTGGGGTGTATTGCGGGCGTCGCTGGGCAGCGCCTTGATTTTCGCGGTCTTTCACCTGCACCCCGGGGTACTGGTTCCCATTTTTATCGCCGGGCTTTTGCTGGCCGGACTGTACCGGCTGACCGGCTCCTTGTGGCCCTCGATTTTAGCCCACGCCGCGCAGAACGCCGTAGCTTTGGTGGCTATCATTTACCAGGGCTAGACAATAGGCAACGGGTAAGCTACAGTTGCAGGCAGAATCAACCTGAAGAATGAACCCGGCGCCGCCGAGAAGCAAGCGGCAGTTCGGGCAAAGTACGGTTGGGATGAGCAAAGACCGAATCGACCGTATCCAGGATAAGTTCAAGGCTATCAAGCGGGAAGGACGCCCCGGCCTGATTGTTTACCTGACCACCGGGTTTCCCGACCTGGAGGCGACCAGGGAGTTGGTTCCTGCTTTGGCCGCGGCCGGCGCCGACGCCATCGAACTGTCCATCCCCTTCAGCGACCCCCTGGCGGACGGGCCGGTCATCCAGGAATCCAGCTTTCACGCGCTGGGTCAGGGTGTCACTCCGGACGACTGCCTGGACACGGTAGCCCAGGTGCGGGAGCAGGTGCCGGATACGCCGCTGATTTTGATGACCTATTACAATCCGGTCTATACTTATGGTCTGGAGCGGTTTGCGCAGCGAATGGCGGAAGTTGGGCTGGATGGGATTATTCCGGTGGACTTGCCGGGTGAGGAAGCCGGCCCCCTGTATCAGCAATGCGCCCCTAGGAACATTCACCTAGTGCCGTTGCTGGCCCCCACCAGCACTGACGACAGCATTAAGACCGCGGTCTCGGTAAGTTCCGGCTTTATCTACTGTGTTAGTTTGACCGGAGTTACCGGAGAGAGGGACCAGGTTTCCGCAAGAGGGCCGGAGTTGCTTAATCGAGTAGGCGCGCATACGTCGCTGCCACTGGCCGTAGGATTCGGTATTTCGCGGCGTGACCATGTAGAAACGGTGTGCCAATATGCTCAGGCAGCGGCGGTGGGCACCGCCCTGATTCGTACAATCCTGGAATCGCCCCGCGACCAGGTGGTGGCCCAGGCCAGCAAGCTGGTTGCGGAACTTGCCGGCAAACCCTGGCCGCCGGGAGGAACCGACTGATGACAGTTTGTCGAGGACTGAGGGGAGCGACCACCGCCGACAGCAATACGGCGGATGCAATATATTCCGCTACCCGGGAAATGCTGGAGTATCTCATTGAGGCCAACGGAATAGAGGAGCGGGATGTGGCGATGGCCTATTTCACCGTTACCCCCGACCTGAATGCAGCTTTTCCCGCCGCCGCCGCCCGCCAATTGGGGTGGAACAACACCGCATTGATGTGCGCTACCGAGATTCCCGTCCCTGACTCCTTGCCGAGTTGCGTTCGTGTCCTTATACTGGTGAATACTGAAAAGGAACCTCAAGAGCTGAAGAATGTCTATCTCAAAGGCACGGAAGTCCTGCGACTGCAAGGGCTAGAGACTACATGAAGTTAATTCCGGTAATGGAATCCGTGAAAACCGTATCGGGCACTCTGTTCAGCCGCTTCTCTTACGGCCTCCGGGCCGTTTGTCTTTTGCATAGTCCAAACCTTATCTCCAATCCGTTGGGTGGTTTTCCGCCCAGACGTTGGCCCATTCTGGTAAGTTAAACTGGGAATACCAATCCCGAATCGAGAAGGTGACGAAGAAATGATTGTGGTAATGTCCAAGGACAGCACTCCGGCACAACTGGCGGAGGTAGAAGCTCGCATCGAAAATCGGCCAGGACTCGCCCCCCAGGTTTTTCACGGTGTTGAACGCGTTGTGGTGGGGGTTCTCGGCTCCATACCGCCGGACCTCCGTGACGAAATGGCGCTACTCCCCGGCGTGGCCGAAGTGGTGCCAATCTCCAAGCCCTACAAGATGGCAAGCCGGGAGTTTCACCCGGACAGCTCAATAGTAATGGTCGGCGACGTAGCGGTCGGCGGCCCTGAGCCGGTGGTCATGGCCGGCCCTTGCTCGGTGGAAGACGAGGAGCAAATGGTCAGCACCGCCCGGGCGGTCAAGGCTTCCGGGGCCAGGATTCTACGCGGCGGGGCGTTCAAGCCGCGCACCTCCCCCTACAGCTTCCGCGGCATGGGACTTGATGGCCTGAAACTGCTGAACATTGCCAAAGAAGAGACCGGCCTTCCCATCATTACTGAGGTGATGACCCCCGGCGACGTTGACACGGTTGCCAAATACTCCGACGTATTGCAGGTAGGCGCCCGCAATATGCAGAACTACAACCTGCTGGATGCGGTGGGCGAGACCCGAATGCCGGTGATGGTCAAGCGGGGCTTGGCCGCCTCTTACGAAGAGTGGCTGCTGGCGGCGGAATACGTCTTGGCCGGCGGCAATAACAATGTCATTCTTTGCGAGCGCGGCATCCGCTCTTTCGAGAGTTTCACCCGTTTCACGATGGACGTGGCAGCGATTCCGGTAATCAAGCGGCTCAGCCACCTGCCCATCATTGGCGACCCCAGCCATAGCACCGGCCACTGGTATCTGGTAACCCCGGTGGCCCTGTCGGCCATCGCCGCTGGCGCTCACGGTCTGCTCATCGAGGTTCATCCCAACCCGGACCTGGCAAAGTGCGACGGCCCCCAGTCCCTTACTTTCGAGAATTTCGCTATTTTGATGGACCAGGTGCGCGCCGTTAAAAATTCTCTGGCGGCCACCGCCCCGGTCGGCGCCTCCTAGCAATTGCGCTGCCTGGGCTGGCTGGTTAGGTGAACGATGGAAACTTGGCGAGGGATTCTGGCGTCCGTTGAGGATGCCGGCCCTCGCTTTTTCATTGGCGATTTTAGGTCCCACTTTCCGGTATATTTCGGGGATGCCGGAGAGACTCGGGTTTGGAGCAAGGGCTATCGCATATGATGGCAGATTCCCCTTTTCCGTCGTTCCTGCGAAAGCAGGAACCTCTGTCTGCAACATTTTAGGTTCCTGCTTTCGCAGGAACGACGGATAGCTTTCAATCCTACTGCGATTGCCCTGGGTTTGGAGCCATGAGCAATTGATTTGGCTGATGATTTAGTTCATAATTCTTAATACAGTCTGAAATCCTTCAAGCTGCGGGGCCGGATATCAACGGGACCAAGCTCTGCTTCCTGACCGGGGGTGCAAGATGTTTCCGCAAATAACCCTGTCATCGCTAACGAGGGAAGACGTTAACCGGCTGGCCGACTGGCTCAGCGACAATGATGTCAACAGCTTGTGGTATGGCTTGGGAGAAGATGGGCAGCCGCTTCACATTGGCTATTCGCCGCAACAGATATTGGAAGTCTCCCCGGAAGAATGGGCCGAATTCCTGGACGACGAAGACCGCAAGATTTACCCGGTATATACCAGCGAGGGCGAACACATCGGCGAGGGTCAGTTGGTGATTGAATGGCCCTTGCTGGAAGCGCAGTTGTTTCTGCTGATTGGGCGCAAAGACCTTTGGCATCATCACTACGGCACGTCCGCTCTGGTTTCGCTGCTGGATGAGGCGTTTAACACCTACGAACTGCACCGGGTCTGGGTGGATGTTCCCGAGTATAACGAAAACGCTCTGCGAATGTTCCGGCACTTGGGTTTTGTGCTGGAAGGACACTTTCGAAGAACCCATCGCAAGGATGATAACTGGTATGACTCCTTTGCAATGGGTTTGCTGTGGGATGAGTACCCTCGCCGGCGGGCGCGGCTGATGAGCAACGGGATACAGTAGTCCCTTTCCCTGGTTTCGGAAGAACATACTGGCAGCGCAAGAAATATAGCAGGTAAGCCAGAACGTCGAGAGGTGTCAGATGCCGGTAATTACGATGAATGGGCCTATTGGAAGCGGCACCTTTGAGGTCGGCCAGATGGTCGCCCAACGGCTGGGTATCAACTACGTTGACCGAATGGTTTTTGCCGAAGCGGCCCGTCTGGTGGGGTCGCCGATGGTTACTTTGATCGAAAAGGAGCAGCGGGTGATCCGGTTCCGGGAGCGGCTGGGCCGCTTCTTGCAGACTATGCTGGAACGGTCGGCGATTTCTGGGGTGGGCGGAGAACCCTACTTTGGGCATGGCACCGAAATGCTGCCGGCCGAGACCTACACCGAGCTGATCGGGGATTCTCCCTCAGCGACGCAGACGGTTAACGACAAGGCTTTTATCGAAGCTACCAGCTCGGTAATCAAGGGCTTGGCCGATGGCGGCGACGTGGTAATTATCGGCCGGGGCGGAAATATGATACTAGCCGACTTTCCCGGCGCGCTCCACGTGGGGATGCTGGCGCCGCTGGAATCTCGCATCGAAAACATCATGACCCGGGAACATTACGCCAGAGCCGAAGCCAGCAAGTACGTGGCGGAACTGGAAGAGGCGCGGATCGCCTTTTTCCGAAAGTTCTTCAAGGTGCACCCGAATGACCCGGAACTCTTCCACCTGATCCTTAACGGCGCCAGAATCAGCCCGGAGACTGCCGTTGAAATGGTGGTTCACGCCGCCGCGGAACTGACCCACGCAACCGAGGATGTGGTGGCGTAAATCCAGGATGTAATGGGGGGAACGCTCCTGGTTCACCTATAGGTAATTAGTAGGCAGTCGGAGCGATTCCCCTTTTATAAATCCTGCCTTGCCGAGCCAACTGCCGGCGAAGGCTGGTTAGTTGCGAATCGGTGTATCGCCCGAGAATCGCCTGAATCCTCTGATTTCCTTTGGAAGGTTCTCTACTGATTGATTCCATTTTCTGATGCGGATGTCCCCCGGCGGGCTTATGCCCCGGTCAATAATGTCATTATTGGCCTGAACCTGCTGGTTTTCCTGTACGAGTTTACCCTGAGAGGATTGGGTCTGTTATTTGGCGGGGACAGCTTCCGGCTGACCCTGTTCTTTCTCACTTGGGGTTTCATTCCGCGGGAATTAACCGAAGGAACCGCCTATCTCACTTTGCTTAACTTCGGCGATATTGATACGCCGTTGCCTACCTGGGCCACTATTTTCACCTCAATGTTCATCCACGGCGGTCTGCTGCACCTGGCTGGGAATCTGATGTTCCTCTGGGTCTTCGGGAGCAACATTGAGGGACGCTTGGGCCACATCAAGTATCTGCTGTTCTATTTGGTGACCGGCGCAGCGGCCACTCTGACCCACTGGCTCGTTGACCCGGCGTCGCCGATTCCCCTGGTGGGAGCCAGCGGGGCCATCGCCGGAGTTATGGGGGCATACCTGCTGCTGTATCCCCGGAACCGCATTAACACCATCATAATCTTCTTTTTTATAACCGTGGTGCGGCTTTCGGCGACGCTGCTCCTGGGTTTCTGGTTCCTTTGGCAGCTTATCCAGGCGGTCTTGTCCATTGGGGTTTCCGGCCAGGTAAGCGTCGCGTTTTGGGCCCACGTTGGAGGCTTTGTCGTCGGGGCCGGCATTATAGCCAGCTACAAACTGCTTACCGGCCAGCCCTTGCGCCCACCCAAGTCGCCCCCGTCGTCTCCTTCCAGTGTCGGGACAAAGTTCTGGCGAGGGAGACGTTTGGATTAGCTGGCGTTTTCTTGGGCTGGCAACCTCTTACAACGCTTGCGAAAGGTCTTCAATAAGGTCAGCCACGTTTTCTAACCCAATAGATACCCGAAGCAAATTATCAGGAGTCTCGGTATTTGGTCCTTCCATTGAAGCGCGATGCTCGATCAGGCTCTGAGTGCCACCAAGACTCGTTGCCCGGATGAACAGCTTAACCCTGGCGGCTACCTGCATTGCCGCATCCCTTCCTCCTCCAACCTGAAACGACAACATACCCCCAAAGCCCGACATTTGCCGCGCTGCAATGGCATGACCCTCATGCCCGGTCAGGCCAGGATAATGAACCGCCTCTACGCGCGGATGATCGTTCAAGAAGCGGGCGATTTTGATTGCGCGCTCACTATGGGCCGGCATCCTGAGATGCAATGTTCTAATACCTCTGAGTACTAACCAACAGTCGAAGGGTGACGGGACTGCTCCGCAAGCATTCTGAATCGACTTGACTCGGCGGAAGAAGTCCGAGTCTTCTTTGCTGACGATAACGCCGCCCAGGACATCTTCGTGGCCGCCCAAATACTTCGTAGTTGAATGCATCACCAAGTCAGCACCCAACCCCAAAGGCTGTTGCAGAATTGGACTCGCCCAGGTGTTATCACAAACGCAAAGAGCTCCGGCATTATGAGCAATCCGGGCGATTTCGGTCAGGTCCGTTATCTTCAGGAGCGGGTTGGAGGGCGTCTCGGTCCAAATAATTCGGGTGTTGGGCAGCACCGCCTGACTAACCTGTTCCAGGTCAGTCATATCTACCCAGGTAGCTGCCAGTCCCCAATGCGAAAATATATCCTGCAGAAGGCGGGAAGTGCCGTGATAGCAGTCGCTGGGTAAAATGACATGGTCGCCCGTTGACAATGCCTGAAACAGAGTGGCCGTAGCCGCCATACCGGAGGAGAATCCAGCGGCGGCAACGCCTCCTTCAAGAAGGGTCATACATTCTTCCAAAGCCTGGCGATTTGGATTGCCGCCACGGGAATAGACAAACCCCCGCGAATACTGGCCGTCCAAATCCCTTTCGAAAGTTGTAGATAAATATATCGGCGGAGCCACAGCTCCCGTGGCCGGGTCAACCTTATGGGCAGCTTGAGCGGCAATCGTCTCAATTCTCACCGGGTCCTCCTCGAGTTTAGCTTCAACGTAATTCTTCTCCCGTCGTAGATTTTCCCAATGAGAACTCTCTACGATCTACCGGAAATCCTATTCTTACTCTCTAAATGTGTTATCATATCATCCACAACGGTAGTTCACTATTTTCCAATCTCAGGTGGAGGAACATATGCTCGATTACAAGCCAAATATTGTTCTGTCTAACCAGGAATTTAACGTGGTAGGCACCCGGCCGGTGCGGCCTGACGGCGCCGACAAGGTCACCGGCAAGGCTAACTACGCTGCCGACCTCAACCTGCCCGGTTTGCTGTACGGCAAGGTCCTGCGCAGCCCCCACGCCCACGCCCGTATCAAGTCCCTGGACACCAGCCGGGCCGAAGCCCTCCCCGGCGTGCGGGCGGTTATCACTTCCGCCGATATACAGAAACCCTCCGGTCGCGCCTCCGAACTGGCCGAGGGCGCGATGGTCAACTATAAGTTCCTGAGCAACAACGTCATCGCCGACGGCAAGGCTCTTTACAAGGGACACGCCATCGCCGCTGTAGCAGCGGCCAGCGCCCACGCCGCTGAGGAAGCCCTCAAGCTGATTGACGTGGAGTATGAGGTGCTGCCTCCGGTTATGGACGGCAAAGAGGCAATGAAGGAAGACGCTCCGCTGGTTCACGAACGGCTGGCCGGTATGACTACCGCCGCCATCCGGGCCGGCGGCATTCTGGACGACGACGACCCCACCAAAGGCACTAACATAGCCAACCACTTCGAGTTCAAGCTGGGCGACGTTGAAGCAGGATTCCAGGAAGCGGATATCATCGTAGAAAAGGAAACCTCCACCGTGGCGGTCCACCAGGGTTACATTGAACCCCACTGCGGCACCGCCCAATGGCACGAGGACGGCAGCCTGACCATCTGGTCCAGTAGCCAGGGCCAGTTCATGGTGCGGGACTACACCGCCCGCCTGGTGGGGGTTCCCGTCTCCAAGGTCAAGGCAATCCAAATGGAAATTGGCGGCGGCTTCGGGGCCAAGCTCACCGTTTACATGGAGCCGTTGGCGGCCCTGCTGGCCCGCAAAGCCGGCGCTCCGGTAAAGATGGCAATGAACCGCGCCGAAATTTTCGAGGCCAGCGGCCCCACCTCCGGCACCTACGTTAGCGTCAAGATTGGCGCCACCAAGGAAGGCCGCATTACCGCAGCTTCCTCCACCCTTATATTTGAGGCGGGAGCCTTCCCCGGTTCTCCGGTGCCCGGCGGCGCCCAGTGTATGATGTCGGCCTACGACATACCCAACGCCTACATTGAGGGCTACGATGTGGTGGTCAACCGGCCCAAGACCTCTGCCTACCGCGCCCCCGGTTCTCCCGCCGCCGCTTTTGCGATGGAGACCGCCATTGACGAGATTTGCGAGAAAATCGGGATGGACCCGCTGGATTTCCGGCTGCTGAACAGCTCCAAAGAGGGCGTTCGCCGCGCCACCGGCCCGCTGATGCCCAAGGTTGGCTTCATTGAAACCCTGGAGGCGGCCAAGGCTCACCCCCACTATTCGGCTCCCCTGGAAGGGCCGTACCGGGGGCGGGGCGTTGCCAGTGGATTCTGGGGCAACAACTCCGGTCCCTCCAGCGCCGTTGCTCTGGTGCACCCGGACGGCACCGTCAGCCTTATCGAGGGTTCGCCGGACATTGGCGGCACCCGCGCCTCCGTCTCTCAGCAGTTCGCCGAGGTATTGGGCATCGCGATGGAAGACGTTAAGCCCCAAATTGCCGACACCGACTCCATCGGCTTCACCTCCAACACCGGTGGCAGCGGAGTAACCTTCAAGACCGGTATGGCCGCTTATACCGCCGCCCAGGACATCAAACGGCAGATGATTGAGCGGGCAGCCAAGATATGGGACGTTTCGATTGAGGACGTGGAGTACGAGAACGGTGTCTTGCAGCACAAGTCCGACCCGGAACTGCGCCTGACCTTCCGGCAGTTGGCGGCCCGCCAGACGCCCACCGGCGGCCCCATCGTGGGCAGCGCCGGCGTCAACCCGCCCGGCGCCGGCCCAGCCCTGGCTTGCCACATGGTGGACGTGGAGGTTGACCCGGACACCGGGAAGGTGACCATTCTCCGCTACACTGCCTTGCAGGATGCCGGCAAGGCCATCCATCCCAGCTACGTGGAGGGCCAGATTCAGGGCGGCGTGGCCCAGGGCATCGGCTGGGCGCTGAACGAAGAGTATTTCATTAACGACCAGGGCCACATGGTCAATTCCAGCTACCTGGACTATCGGATGCCTACCAGCCTGGATCTGCCGATGATTGATACGGTAGTGGTGGAAATCGCCAATCCCAGTCATCCTTATGGGGTGCGGGGCGTTGGCGAGGTTTGCATCGTGCCTCCTATGGCCGCCATCTCAAATGCCGTCTATAACGCCATCGGGGTGCGGATGAACAGCCTGCCCATTAACCCGGGTAGGGTCCTGGAGGCCCTGTGGGGCAAGGAAGACGGCTCCAAGTAACTGCGGGTCAGTGAGTAAACATAATATGCCTGAAGTGTGGATACCAACCACGATGCAAAGCCTGACCGGCGGCCAGCACCGGGTACAGGTCGAGGGCCGGACGGTGCGCCAGGTGATCAACAACCTGGACCAGCAGTTTCCGGGGGTGAAGGCCATCCTCTACGACGAGGAAGAGGACGACCTGCAAACCGGAATTGCGGTAATCGTGGACGGCGAGGCCAGCCAGATTGGCCTGCTGGAACGGGTCCAGGAGGGCAGCGAAGTCCACTTCCTGCCGGCTATTGGCGGGGGTTGAGCTTGGGCTGAACAGGTTACGGACAAAAGAGGGCCAGGCATAACGCCCGGCCCTTTTTCTCTTTAGTGTTACAATACGTTTCACATAATCTCTTGAAAGAGGGCGAGTTGACGACTAAGCCACGAAAAGAACCCTATTTTGCTGAAGCGGAAGAATGTCAGAAATGTCCGTACAGCTCGCCTTGTGTTACCAAACTTGACGACCAAGCTCCCAGGATAACCAGGCCTACCGTGTTTGACTGCGTATTTAGAGGCCTGACACTGGAAGGGAGTATTCCAAAGATTATAAATGACTTGGAGAACCAAGTGAGGAGAGCGGCCGATGCGAGATATGGTGCAGGAACCGGCCAGTCATTAAGCGGAGGCATTAACAATACAAGAGGAGAGTGGTTTGAGAACATTCTAAAGCTAATTTTCTGGAATGTGGCTATCGAGTTTGACAAAGCCAAGACTTTAATCTTGAAACTTCCCAATGCCTCACAACTCAGTTTCCATAATTTATATGAACAAAGGGCAAACGGCTACTTGACGGAATTATTTGCTTCTCTGAGGGATCGTGGAATAGAAATGACAATGTCCAATCCTGATTTCGTATGCATTACCAATTTGACAGATGATATTGACATCCCATCAGATTCTGTATCTGTCAGTGAGGAATTGTTAAAGCAGTTGGACGTGGCTTATCAAAAGTTGCTCGGACGCTGTTCAGCTGACTCGATTCCTTTTGTGCTGACAGTCAAAACCTCCCTACGTTCGGATAGGAGATATCAGATTGTCCATGAAGCCAACGTCGTGAAGTCCTTGGTAGCTCATTTGGCCGGCCGCTTCTGGCAACAGAACCTCTACACCGCTTTCTACGCGATGATAGCTTCTAACGTATCCGCCGGAGACCGTAACGCCCTCCGCAACCCGGCAACTCATACCCTGGTACAAGTTAACTGGACTCCGGTGCCGCTGGTGGATGAGGTTTATCAGATAGATTCTGTTGAGGATGTGCAAGAGATTATTAGGGGGCTGTTGGAGAAACACTTAGGCACGGATAACCCAACTACTTCCTGAACACCAGGATAGCTTCCTGGTCGATAGCAGCGCCCGCTTCCCGCATCTTAGGCAGGCGTTTGGTGGGGAGCTTCCTGAAGTGGCAATCCTCCAGTTGAACTCCTATGGAATCCATCAGTTCAACCGTGATTTGCCCATTGTCCAGCACCTGTTTGTTCAGAACCCGGTTGCCGATGACGATGATGATTCGGTTTCGAGTTACCCGGGCCATTTCGCGGAGGGTATCGTAGTAATCCGCGTAGAAGGCCACAGCTTCCCGTACGGAAGCAGGGTTGTCGGATAAGAGGTCTATCGCGTGGTGCAGAGACCGGGACGGTGAGATGATGCGCTGTCCTTTGCCCCAGCCCAAGGTGCTGTCCTTGGACATCTGCATCTGCTTCCGACTGTAACCCAGCCAGTAAAGCATATTCTTGGAAAACTGGGTGTAGTTGACCCCATTACGTTCATCCCCGTAAGGCGGCGAACACAGTATCGTGTCAGCCGCATCGTCGGGCAAGCTGAGCTGCCGGGTATCCCCCTTTTCTATCATTGCCCTCGAACCCGGGGGAAGGGCTGGAATACGCTCTTCAGCCAAAGCAATATACTTGTTGAATACGCCGAATATGTCGGGATTGAAGATTTCTTGCTGTTCTGGGGTCATTCGCCGCAGGCGGACTTCATTTCGGTGGGTTAGGCTGACACTCCGGACCGTGGCTGAAAACAGTGCCTGAAACAGGTTTCGCAACCCTGAGTTCTGGATTTCGTCAACCGCAACTCGCAAAGCCGTCAAAGGTGCAAGCATATAGTCTTTGAACCAAAACTCTACGAAATCAGATTTGGGAAAACGTATCGGTGGGCCTTCGTACTCCATCGCTCGGGCCAGAACATTGGCTCCGGTGATACGGATTTCCTCGGCTTCAATATGAGTAGTCTTTGCCCTAGAAACCAGCACCGCCAGTGCGTTAATGTCCCGCCCAATTGCTTGGCGGCCTGACCGAATGGTTTCGACAAGAACGGCGCCACCGCCGCAAAACGGGTCCAGCACTGTTCCGCGGGTCGGGGCGTAGGTGTCAATTAACTGGCGGGCTAGGGCAGGAATCATGGCAGCAACGTAGGTATGGATACCGTGGGTCGCATACTGCGTATCTTGGCTGGCAAAGTCCCAACAGCCATCAGGAACTCCGTTAATGACCGATGGTATCCCTTCCATTGCTGGCAATAGCCCATTAGAGGGGGCAACGGTGTATTGGCTGGTGGACATCTAACCTCTCCGACGTGTGGGATGGCTTATCCTAGCAAACCGGGTAGTTTTAGACAAGCAACGATTGTCAGTAATTGGAATCAGATAGTCCCATCGTCACCTCCTGAACTCCATCCAACTTGCGACGTGATACAATAGCCTTACACCCAGACCCACGTAGGGAATTATGCGTTATTTGCTGGTGGACGGCGACTGGCCGCCGCTGTTTGTTCACGCCCGGTGCGAGGACGAGTTGCTGGCCAAGGCTGAACTGCTGCTCTTTGCCGAGGATGCGGCCCAAAGCTATCCCGGCCGGGCGGTGGTTGGCTCCTACGACGTGGAGCCGAGCCTGACCATTGGCAACCTGAAGCGGGCCTACCGGCAGGATGAAGCGGGGTACAACCGACTCCTGGCCTACCGGCAGCGCATCCTCAGCGGGGGATGGCCTTACCCGGTGTGGACGGCGCAAGAGGACAAATCCGGGGCCGCCGGCTAACGGCGTCGGTCCAACTTGGGCCGGGCAAAGGGTTGACTTTATTTATCGGCATTCAGCAGTAGAGGGGAATGGTGGCAGATAGCTCGAACAACCGAAACACGGCAGCCGCCCAGCGCTACCATGATGCTACCAAGCATTCCTGGCACAGCGTCCACACCACGGCCCACTACATGGACTGGGACAACCAGCCGATACCTTTCAAGGTGTATCCTGATTTGGATGGGCAGCCGCTCCCCAATAACCTGCCCTCCAGCGAAGCAGCTGCACTTTCGGCCCTGACTGCACTGTTGCCTGCCCAGCAGGTAGAACCAACCCTGCGAGACCTGGCCGGGTTGTTCTACTTTGGAGCCGGGATTACCAAGCGGGGCGTTACCCCCGGCGGCCAGATTTACTTTCGGGCGGCGGCCTGCACCGGCGCCCTCTACCACATTGAGCTTTACCTGGTCTGCGGTGGGATGACCGGCTTGGCCGACGGCGTTTACCACTTTGGCCCCCACGACTTCTCCCTCCGTCAGTTGCGGGCGGGAGATTACCGGGGAACTCTGGCAGCGGCGTCCGGCGGCGAGCCGTCGGTAACCCAAGCCCCGGCTATTCTGGTCACCACTTCCGTTTACTGGCGCAATGCCTGGAAATACCAGAGCCGAGCCTACCGTCACTCCTGGTGGGACAGCGGGACTATTCTGGCTAATCTCCTGGCGATTGCCGGCGCCAACGGGCTGCCCTTGGGAGTAGTAACGTCCTTCGTGGACGATCCGGTCAACCGGCTGCTGGACCTGGACGAGGACCGCGAGGCGGTCCTGCACCTGCTGCCGGTGGGGAGAGTTGACGGCAATAGCCCGCCGGCCCCGCCAGAGGTTGCGCCGCTGGGGTTGGAGGTGTCACCTTATTCCCGGCGTGAAGTGGACTACCCACAAATACGGGAGATGCACACCGCATCCTGTTTGGCCCTTCCTGGAGAGGCAGCGGAATTGCGGGGTGGGTCGCCGGCGCTGACCGGCCCTGACCCTCTCGGCGAGTTATTTCCGATCAACCCAACGCCGGAAGAGGAACTGCCCGTAGAAAGTATTGAGTCGGTAATCGTGCGGCGGGGTTCCAGCCGTCAGTTCCGGCGCGAACCGATAACTTTTACGCAGCTTTCCAATATGCTGCTGCGGGCTACCCAGGACTTGCCTGCCGACTTTCTGGGTAACCCCGGCGCAACCTTGAACCAGTTGTACCTGATTGTTAACGACGTGGCCGGACTGCCGTCGGGGAGCTACGTTTACCATCCGCATCAAATGGCCCTGGAGCAACTGAAGGAAGGTGAGTTTCGCCAGGAAGCGGGATACCTGGGGCTGCAACAGGAACTGCCCGCCGACGCCAGCGTCAACGTTTACTTCCTGACCGACCTGTCCGCCGTATTGGCAAAGTATGGCAATCGGGGATACCGAATGGCCCAAACCGAGGCGGCAATTCGCGCCGGACAGCTATACTTGGCAGCTTACGCCCAACGGTTGGGGGCCTCCGGGCTGACCTTCTTCGACGATGATGTTACGGAGTTCTTTTCGCCTCATGCCGCGGGAAAAAGCGTGATGTTTCTGATTGCCCTGGGCCGCCCACGCCCACGCCGAAGGGCAAGCCGCTAACATCAGCCTCAAATCGTCAAGTTCTCCAACTCATTGTCAAGTTCTCCAATTCAACGGTAACTGTTCAGTGTCGAAATGTCCGTCGTTCCTGCGCAGGCAGGAACCTCGCTAACCGCAATTCGAGGTTCCTGCTTTCGCAGGAACGACGGGCTTTCTTACCCTGGAGAATCCCCTCAACTCTGAACTGTTACATTCAACGAGGTCTCAATCGGTCAGGCCCCTAAACCTCCACCGGCTCAATCTTGACCACCCGGCCAGTGCGGGCTGACTCAATCATTGCCAAGGTCGCTTCCACCACCCGCAGGCCGTCCCTGCCGGTTGCCGCCGGCTCGTGATCATTTTCTACCGCCCGTTGGAAGTCCTCCATTTGGGCGATGAAGTTGCCCAGGTAGTTGTCTGTATAGGCTTCGGTGCAACTCACCGTGTCGGTGGTCACGTCAACCTCGCCCTGCTGGGACTCCCAGATGGTTGCTCGGCTGGTGATTCGGCCATTGATGCCGTAGAGGGCAAAGTCGTTGCGGGAATCGGGCAAGAGGCGGCCGCAAACTACGGTGCCCAGGGTTCCCTCCTCGAACCGCAGCGTGAGCGTCGCTATCTGCTCCAGGGGCCGCTCCTCGGTCTGCCCGTCGGTAAGGGCCGCCACCTCGGTTACCTCCTGGCCCAGCAAGAACCTTAACAGGTCAACCACGTGGACGCCGGTACCCATCATTGTTGAGGCGCCGCCAATGGCTTCCGGGTCGTCCCACCACTGGCGCAATCCGGTACGGGGCGGAAATGTCTCCTGGCCCCGGGTGCCAAACCCCCACTGCCCTTGCGCCAGGGTAACCCGCCCCAGCGCGCCTTGAACCACCAGGTCGCGGGCCAGAATGTGACCGGGATTATGTCGCAACTCAAACCCCACGCCCAGCTTGACCCCGCTGTCCCGACAAATCCGCACCATCGCCACCGCGTCCTCCAATGTGGTGGTCATCGGCTTTTCGCTGAGGACGTGCTTGCCACTCTGGGCTGCCTGGATAGCTTGGGCCGCGTGGAGGGAGTTGGGAGAGGCAATGAACACGGCGTCAACCCGGCTGTCGGCCAGCATATCGTCCAGGGAACCATAGGCGGCGCTGGCTCCGTGCTTGGCGGCAAAGGCGTCGGCCCGACCCTGGTCGCGGCTGCACACCGCTACCAGTTCCGAACCTGCGGCGGCGGTGATTGCCGGCGCTATCTTGTTATCCGGGTGCAATCCGGTGCTGACGATTCCCCAACCAAAAGCCACAACAGACCTCCCGATCCTTTAAGCTGATTCTTACCAGCCAAGATAAGGAAAGGCGCTGCCGGTGTCAAACCGTTTTCCAATGGGTGCGGTTTGGTTTCCCTTATCCGTAGGTGAAGGGACGCAGGGCAATCGCGCTTTAACCAACAGTGGCCTCGCCAACGGTCATTCTGCGCTCTAGGTCATTCTGAGCGGAGCGAAGAATCCAGAATCTTTCGGAGCAAGGGTTGTCCGGTATCCGGCAAGGGTCCACCCGGAAGGATTTTAGATTCTTCCTCCGCTCCGCTCGGTCAGAATGACATCATGGGAAATTATAACGCGATTGCCCTATGAAAGGACGCGGCCAACTTGACAAGCCGGGGGCAGACAGCTAAAGTACCGGCAGGATAGAGGATACACCTCCGTTCAACCTTAACAAATAAATTTCACGTTCGGGGCACCGTGTCGGTTTAATTGGGAAGGCGGTGAGAATCCGCAGCGGTTGCGCCACTGTAAACGGGAAGCTCTTTGACCGGATTGCCACTGTCCAAAGGTTCTTACCCAGCACGAATGGGGCTGGACTAAGGAAGGGATGGGAAGGCGTCAAAGTAGCTGTGATCCGTAAGCCAGGAGACCTGCCCCGGAATGTTGGACCTCTGCTCTGCGCTAAACGGAGACGGTTCTTCATGGCGGCTTGGTGGTATGTTCAGGGTTGCCGTGAATCGTACTGACCTGATAGTTCCCCCGGTAGCAGCAGAGCCGGGGGATTTGTTTTTATTGACTACCGGGTTAGGTCCGGCAGTCTCCTGGACAAGGTAAGTATTAGATGAGCAGCGATAATACCGGAATAGCAATGACTGTGGTGGCGGTCGGCCCCGGCGACCCCCGGATGCTCACCATGCGGGGGCGGCAGGCGCTGGAAGCCGCCGACCTCGTCGTGGGTTTCAAGACCGTTCTTGATGTAGTTACCGAGTGGTGCGGCGGCGCCGAAGTGCGGCCAATGAGCTACCGGGACCAGGAAGAGGTGCTGGAGTATGCCGCCGGGCAGGCCGGACAGGGAAAGAACTGCGTGGTCTGCTGCTGGGGAGACCTGAACGTCTCGGCCCACGAACTGCTGGCCCGGGTTTACCGGCGGGCGGAAAAGGTGGAGTTGATTCCGGGAGTCAGTTCCATCCAGATAGCTTGCGCCCGCGCCGGAATTGCCCTGGAAGAGTCCCTGTTCATTACCCTGCACCGGCGGGACGGCTCGGAACCGGCCCTGGCCGAACTTGAACGCTACTTGCGGGAGGGGCTGCGTAACATAATCCTGTTGCCCCGTCCCTTTGACCTGATGCCGCCGGGCATCGCCAGCGACCTGGTAGCTGCCGGCATTCCCGCGGTACGCCCGGTTACGGTCTATCAGCGGCTAACTCTTGAGGGAGAAAAGGCTTGGAGCGGCACTCTGCAAGAGTGTGCCGACCTTTCCGAAGAGTTCAGCGACCTGTCGATAATGGTCTTTCTCCGATCCACTTCAGATCAAGAATAAACGGGCAGGAATAACCGGAAGGTATTGACCGATTTGACCTCTATGCCGGAAACAGAAAGGCCGGAAAACAGCCGTAAGACGCTGGTTCTGGTAACCACTGCCGATACTGATATTCTCACCGCCGACCGGGCTCTGTCCGGTCTGCCGGATGATTTTCCGCAGGTGCGGGCCTACAACCCGGTGGGGTTGGACAGCGCGGAGTCCCGTGCCGACTTATTGAGTTCCGCCGGTGATGCCGGTGTCGTGGTGCTGCGGCTACTGGGCGGCAAGCGGGCCATGCCCGACACTTTTGACTCGCTGGTTAGTCTGTGCCACGACCGGGGGATTCCCTTGATTGCCTGTCCCGGCCACCAGGAATGGGATGAAGACCTGGTAACCGCCTGCTCGGTGCCGGTGGCCGAACTGGAAACAGTCTTTTCCTACTTGATGCGCGGCGGGATTCCCAATTTCCGCAACCTCTTCCTCTTCCTCAGCGACACTTACCTGGGCAGCGACTACGGCCACGAAGCCCCGGAGCCGGTGCCTTGGGAAGGCATCTACCACCCCGATGCCAGCGCAGAGGAAACCGATGACGTTGACCGCTTTATCAGCAGCCGGTTCAGGCCAGATCGCCCCAGCATTGGCCTGCTGTTCTACCGCGCTCACTGGATGAGCGGCAACTTGCAGTTCGTGGACGACCTTATTCGCTGCCTGGAAGCACAGCAGGTCAACGTCCTGCCGGTTTACTCCTACAGCCTCAAGCATAACCCGGAGGAAGATGGGCAGCGCAGCCGTACCCTGACCACCTTTATGGCCGATGCTAGTGGAGTGTCCCGGGTGCATTGCATCATCAACACCATGGGCCTGGCGATGAGCGACCTGAGCCAGGAAGGTCCAACCATCGCCACCGGCTGGTCGGTGGACCTGCTGGATGCGCTGGACGTGCCAATTATCCAGGGGATTGTCAGCACCGGCACCCGCCAGGAATGGGAGGAAAACTCCCTGGGCCTGGGGCCGATTGATACCGCAATGAACGTGGCCCTGCCGGAGTTTGATGGCCGCATTATTGCCGTGCCGGTCTCCTTCAAGGAAGAAACTGCCGGTTCCAACCCCGGTTCCAACGGTACAGCCCTGACCGGCCCCCGGCTCCAGCGTTACGTAGCGGCGCCGGACCGGATGGACGCCCTGGCCCGGTTGTCGGCAAAATGGGCCGCCCTGCGCCTCAAGTCCAACCGGGACAAGCGCATCGCCATCATTATGAGCAACTACCCCACCAAGGACGCCCGGATTGGCAACGCAGTGGGGCTGGACACGCCGGCTTCGGTAGTCAACCTGCTGAATGCCCTGCAAGCCGCCGGTTACCGGGTGGAGGATATACCTGCCGACGGGGATGAGTTGGTGCATCGCATCATCGAGCGGTGCAGCAACGACCGGGACTCGCTAACCGAGGAGCAAATGCGGCTGGCGGCCGGCCACGTAGAGCGGCGGCAGTACGCCGAGTGGTTCCAGGGTTTCGCCCCCAAAGTACAGCAGCAACTACAGGAATCCTGGGGCGATCCGCCGGGCCAGATTTACCGCACCGGGGATTCCCTGGCAGTTGCCGGGCTGGACTTGGGCAACGTCTTTGTCGGGTTGCAGCCGCCCCGGGGCTTTGGGGAGAATCCCATATCGGTTTACCACAGCCCGGACTTGACCCCCACCCATCACTATATCGCCTACTATCGCTGGATACGCGACGTATTCGGCGCTGACGCGATGATTCACGTCGGCAAGCATGGCACGTTGGAATGGCTGCCGGGCAAAGGTATCGGCCTGTCCGACGCCTGTTACCCGGAAGTGGCGTTGCAAGATTTGCCCCTCTTCTATCCCTTTATCATCAACAATCCCGGCGAAGGCACCCAGGCCAAGCGCCGCACCCACGCCACCATCATTGACCACCTGATCCCACCGATGACCACCGCGGACAGCTACGGCGACATCGCCAAGCTGGAACAGCTGATGGATGAGCATTACCAGTGCCAGACCTTGGACCCGGCCAAGCTGCCCATGCTGGAGAGCCAGATTTGGGAGATGGTACAGCAGGCGGAACTCCACCGGGACTTGGGCGTTGAAGCTCAACCCGACGATTTCGGTGGGTTCATGCTGGAAATTGACGGGTACTTGTGCGAAATCAAGGACGTGCAGATTAAGGACGGCCTGCATACCCTGGGCGAACCGCCTACTGAGGAACAACTGGTAGGACTGCTGTGCGCCCTGACCCGGCTTGACATCAGCGGCATTCCCAGCCTGCGCCGCGCCTTGGCCGAGGCTTTGGGGCTGGACTACATTGCCCTGCTGGATGACCCCGGCCGGGCGGTCAACGGAAGCATACCATCCCTCTTGCGAGACTTGGATGTGGAAACTCCGGTACGCAGCGCCGGCGACGTGATTGAACGGCTGGAAATGCTCTGCCGCAGCGCCTATGACAAGCTGTTGTCCGGCGGGTTTCAATCGGGGCAGGTGCCGGAGGTCGTTGCCGAACTGCTGGGTCAGCCCGATGCCGCTACCGACCAGGTTCTGCGCTACGTTACTGATTTCATCCACCCGGCCCTGATGCGCACCACCGACGAAATCGACAACCTGCTGCGGGGGCTGGAGGGCCGCTTCGTGCCGCCAGGTCCTAGCGGCGCGCCAACCCGGGGAATGGCTAATGTCCTGCCCACCGGACGCAATTTTTACTCCGTTGACCCCAAGACGCTGCCCTCCCCCGCCGCTTGGGAAGTAGGCAAGGACCTGGGCGATGCCCTGCTGGAAAAGTACTTGCAGGAAGAGGGCGGCTACCCGGAAATGGTGGGCGTGGTAGTCTGGGGAACCTCGGCCATGCGTACTCACGGTGACGACATTGCCCAGATAATGTATCTGCTGGGCGTCCGGCCGGTCTGGCAGGCGGAAAGCCGCCGGGTATCCGGCATTGAGGTTATTCCCCTGGAGGAACTGGGACGGCCCCGGATCGACGTAACGGTGCGGATTAGCGGTTTCTTCCGCGATGCCTTCCCCAACCTTATCTACCTGCTGGACCAGGCGGTGGAAAAGGTGGCGTCCCTGGACGAACCGCCGGAGCGCAACTTCATCGTCAAGCACTTGCAGGAAGACCTGGAGCGGAGCGATGATTCTTCCCCCACTCATGGTGGGCCGGCCGAACCGCGTGCCGCCGGCGCCCTCTACCGCATCTTCGGCAGCAAGCCGGGGACCTATGGAGCCGGCATCTTGCCGGTGCTGGACGAGCGCAACTGGGAAACGGTCCATGACCTGGCCGAGGTCTATACCGCGTGGGGCGGCTATGCCTACACCCGCCAGGATTTCGGGGTCAACGCCCGCCCCCAGTTCCGGCAGCGGTTCAGCCAGATTGTGATTGCCGCCAAGAACCAGGACAACCGGGAGCATGACGTTTTTGACAGCGACGATTATATGCAGTACCACGGCGGGATGATTGCCACGGTGCGCTCCTTGACCGGTCGCAACCCCCGACAGTTTTTCGGGGACACTTCCGACCCCTCCCGTTCCCGGGTGCGCGACTTGCAGGACGAAGCGCGGCGGGTGTTCCGCAGCCGGGTGGTCAACCCCAAATGGATGGAGTCGATGAAGCGGCACGGCTACAAGGGCGCTTTCGAGTTGGCCGCTACCGTGGACTATATGTTTGGCTATGACGCCACCGCGCAGGTGGTGGAAGACTGGATGTATGAGGACGTTACCGAAGAGTACGTTCTCAACGAGGAAATGCAGCAGTTCTTCCGGCAAAGCAACCCCTGGGCCTTGCGGGGCATTGTGGAGCGGCTCCTGGAAGCCATCGAGCGGGGAATGTGGGAAGACCCCCCGCCGGAAATCCTGGAGAAACTGCGGGAGCTGTACCTGGAACTGGAAACCGACCTGGAAGCTAGACAAGAGGCGCGGGAATCCCCATAATGGCAATCTCAACAGGACAATGGGATGGTTGGGGAGGTAAAGCATGGAGATAATTTCGGAACTCATCCGCGAATTGACCGGCAATGACCAGATGATGTGGGTGGTCGGCGGCGGTGAAGTTGCCAGTGAAAATACCTCAAAGGGCATCAAGGAGCCGGACTTCGACGACGGCTGGGTTACAATTGAGGCGGATAACTGGCATTTTCACCTGGCCGAGGCGTCGGTCAATGGTATTCAGTTCGTAGAGGCGGACAGTCATGGCGGCTTGAAGTCTTTTTACGTGCGGTTTTCCAAGGACTGGGAGGAAACCCTGGTGCGCTGCTATTTCCCCAACCCGTATCTGGACGATGACCACCAGCGCACCGAGTACCAGCCTGAAAAGTACCGGGCCTTTGAGGAAATGCGGGACCGGTACGTGGGCCGGGAAGAAGGAGTGGTTTACGTCCAACGCTAGCGCTGCCGGCGGGTTTCCGCCGAGTTTCAACGCCAATAGATCGGCAATAAATGGCCGGCGGCACTTGAATTGGGGCCAACAAGGTACTAGACTGTGAAACCAGGTAGCAGGAATAGTTGGCCCGTCTGGCCCAACTTGGAACAGGACAATACAGGAGGGAAAAATGTTGACAGTCTTGAGAAGCGTATTTGGCGACAGCGCATCCCCGGTATGGGTTCCCTGGCTTTTGCTGGGCGCGGGTGTACTCTACTTTGCCGGCTATGTTGATTCCAGCGTCCACGGCGCCGCCATCGGCTCCCCGGCCGTCTTGGGCGTTGTCCACGAGTTCTTTCACCACGCCCGCCACGTCGCCTTTATGTGCCACTAGGCCGACCTGAGCTGCCGGTCCTGCACAAGGTTATGCCCAATCGTGTGGGGGCGGGTCACCTACGGTTCGCTGACACTGTTGCCGGGCTTGGCTCTGCCAGTCCCGGCAACCTTTCTATGAGTATCCAACTGAAATAATTGGGCACCGATCGGGAGGTGTCTTGATGCGCAATGTGCTTCCGGTTTCCCTGATTATGGGAGCAATAGCCGGCCTGCTGGTCGGCGGCTTCCTTAACGTCTTTAACGTGCCGGTAATGGAATGGGCCATCAGCCTGGAGGAAGCCGCTGCTGAAGCGGAGGCCGCCGCCGGCAGCGTTCAGGTGGAAGTGGGGGGCATCTCCATATCCCTGGGAATGCAGCGTATCGGCTTGGTGGCCGGGTTAGCTGTCCTGGGCGTATTATTCGGCGCAATTTTCACCGTACTGTATCACCTGGTACGCCGGGCTGCGCCGGGCTGGAATATGTGGGCCTGGGCGGTCATTGCCGGTCTGCTGGGCTTTTGGGCCGTTTCCCTCTTCACCCAGATTAAATATCCGCTGAACCCGCCGGGCATTGGCGAAGAGGCTTCCCTGTTGGGGCGGCAAGGGTTCCAGTTCCTTTTTGTGGTGCTTTCCCTTGCCTCGGTCGCCGCAGGTTGTTTAGCCGTCCGGTTTATTCAGGAGTCCGGCTTCAAGAATACGCAGCGGTTGCTGAGCTACGCCGGCATTGGCTTGGCCTACGCAGTGGTGGCCCTTATCCTGGCCTATGCTATTCCGGGCAACCCCGACCCGATCCCCCAGTGGGTGCCGGAGGCTCTGGTAATCCTTTTCCGCACTTTCTCCATCATCGGACACCTGCTCCTATGGATGCTGATTGCCCTCGGTGTGGCCGGCTACGCCCGTTACCGGGAACGGGGAATCAGCGCCTACCCGGAGGGCGTTGAAGCCGCCGGCGACCTGACGGCCAGCCGGCATTCATAAGCTGCCTACTGGTACAGCGCGGAGGCTAATCCTTTGACCCAACCAAACGGAGAACCGTCCTTCCCCTTTACCGCCATTGTCGGGCAGACCGCGATGAAGCGGGCGCTGCTTCTCAACACCGTCAATCCCAAGATTGGCGGTGTTCTTATCCGGGGCAAGAAAGGCACGGCCAAGTCCACCGCCGTCCGTTCGCTTGCCGCCCTGCTGCCCGAGGTAACCGTGCTTCAGGGCTGCCCCTATAGTTGCTCCCCGGAGGCGCGGCAGGGTTTGTGCCAGTGGTGCGAATCGGGCGCCAACGATAATCCGCCGGTCAGCCACCAGGTGCGTATCGTTGACCTGCCGGTGGGCGCCAGCGAAGACCGGTTGGTTGGCTCGCTGGACATCGAGCAGGCCATCAAGACCGGCGGCAAGAGCTTTGAGCCGGGCCTGATTGCCGCCGCTCACCGGGGCATCCTCTACATTGACGAGGTAAACCTGCTCAATGATCACCTGGTTGATGTGCTGCTGGACGCCTCGGCTATGGGACGCAACTACGTGGAGCGGGAGGGCATTTCGGTAAGCCATTCCGCCGAGTTTATCCTGGTAGGGACGATGAACCCGGAAGAGGGCGACCTCCGTCCCCAACTCCTCGACCGGTTCGGGCTGGCCGTGGAAGTGGATGGTATAATGCCCTCGGAGGAACGGCGGGAGGTGGTGCGCCGCCGCATCGCCTACGAGACAGACCCCCATACCTTTATGGCCGGCTGGCTGGAAGAAGAGCGGAAGGAACGGGAGCGGTTGCTCCGCAGCCGGGAATTGTTGTCCCAGGTGACGGTGGGCGAAGACATCCTGGGCTTGATTACCGACATTTGCGCCGAGTACCAGGTGGACGGCCTGCGCGGCGACATCGTGATGTACAAGACCGCCAGCACCATCGCCGCCTACGACGGGCGCATCGAAGTTGACGTGGAGGACGTGCGGGAGGCGGCCCAGATGGCCCTGCTGCACCGCCAGCGTCGCCAGCCCTTCCAGCAGCCCCACCTGGTTACTGAACAGTTGGATAATATGCTGGAAGACTTTCAGAACCAGTCCCGGAACCGGGAGCCGGACGACCGGGATTCCTCTGCTTCCGACGACCGGGGCGACGATGATTCCGACCCATCCGGTTTAGACGACCAGGACGACCAGCTAGATAACGACGAGCCGGATAACGACGACTCGGACCTGGGCGGGGGCCGGCCACCCCAGGAACAGCAGTTTGAAGTTGGCGACCCCTATTCGGTCCAGTCGATCCTGTTGCCTCCCCCGGACCGGCGGGAACGCCAGTCCTCGGGCCGCCGGGTCACCACGGTCAGCGGTTCGTCGGCCGGCCGTTACGTTCGCGCCCAAGTCCCTCAGGGCAATGTCACCGATCTGGCGCTGGACGCCACCCTGCGCGCTGCCGCCCCGCACCAGCTACGCCGCCAAGACTCCATTGCCGACGCAGCTGAGGCTGATACTCCCGCCGTCATAATTGAACCCTGGGATGTGCGGGAAAAGGTACGGGAAACCAAGACCGGCAGCCTGATTCTCTTCATCGTTGACGCCAGCGGTTCAATGGGGGCACAGCGGCGCATGGTCGCGGTCAAGGGCGCCGTCCTGTCCCTGGTGCTGGACGCTTACCAACGGCGGGACCGGGTCGCCCTGATTAGCTTCCGGGGAACCGGGGCGGAACTACTGCTGCCGCCCACCAACAGCGTTGACCTGGCCCAGCTATACTTGCAGGATATGCCCACCGGCGGGCGCACGCCCCTTTCGCGTGGTCTCTACCTGGCCCTGGAAACCCTGGAAACGGAACGGTTGAAAGACCGCAACGTATTGCCCCTGGTGGTCCTGCTTTCCGATGGCCGGGCCAATGTCAGCCTGGATGGCGGCGCAACCCAACCTGGAGAAGAAGCGAAGGGAATGGCCTCCCTGTTCGAGGAAAAGCGGTTGCCCAGCGTGGTGATTGACACGGAGTTGGACTTCATCAAACTGGCCCTGGCCCGCCCCCTGGCCGAAGCGATGGGAGCCCGCTACCTGAAACTTGACGACCTGCGGGCCGACAGCCTGGCCGACGCTATCCGGCGGGAGTTGCCCTGGGAACCGAGAGATTCGGACCCACAGTCCGAGGCACGAGCAGAAGCCGGCAGCCCCGCGCCCGGAGATTTCCGCCGGCTTTACGACCGGCTGAACTTGCCTTAACTCCATTGCAAGCCTCACTCCATTTCCAATACTTGGCGTTGGGGGTTGGAATGGTCAGTTACTTATAGCTTCAATTTCCATTTCCATTACCCGCCGACCGGCAAACTGCCCGAATCCCACTCTGACAGTTATTTACATTACATAAGGGAATTGGTAACCTTTTCTTGCCGATTGGCCCGGCTTCGACCGGGGCAGGCGGATTACTCAGCTAGTGGAGGTTGATTGGTGGCCCGCATCCTTCCTTACGCCGATATGGATAAGATACTGTCCCTTTCCAAGCGACGGGGCTTTGTGTTTCAGAGCAGCGAGATTTACGGCGGCCTGGCCTCGACCTGGGATTACGGCCCGTTGGGCGTTGAGCTGAAACGCCACGTCAAGGAAGCCTGGTGGCAGTCGGTCATCATGGCGCGGGACGATATGGTGGGATTGGATGCCGCCATCCTGATGGCCCCGCAGGTATGGGTTGCCAGCGGCCACGTGGAAAACTTTTCCGACCCGTTGGTGGAATGTCGCAACTGCCACCTCCGTTTCCGCGCCGACCAGTTGGAAACCGAGGTTTGCCCGGAGTGCGGCGGCGACTTTACCGACCCCCGCCGCTTCAACCTGATGTTCCGCACCTTTATGGGGCCGGTGGAGGATACCGGCCACGAGGTCTTTCTTCGGCCTGAGACGGCCCAGGGCATTTTCGTGAACTTCCAGAACGTGCTTAACTCCTCGCGGAAGAAGCTCCCCTTTGGCATCGGGCAGATTGGCAAGGCTTTTCGCAACGAGATTACTCCCGGCAATTTCACCTTCCGCACTCGCGAGTTTGAGCAAATGGAGGTTGAGTTCTTCGTCAAGCCGGGCACCGATGCGGAGTGGCTCCAAGAGTGGGTGGAGAGCCGTTTTAGCTGGTACGCGCAATACGGCATCCGGCGAGAGAACCTGCGCCTGCGCCGCCACGACCCGGATGAGTTGGCCCACTACGCCAAGGACACCTACGATATTGAATACCGCTTCCCCTGGGGCTGGGGCGAGTTGGAAGGCATCGCCGACCGCACCGACTTTGACCTGAACCGCCACGCCGAAGCAAGCGGCGAGGATCTAACCTATTTCGATGAGGAAACCAAGGAGCGTTATATCCCCTACGTCATCGAACCATCGGGAGGGGTTGACCGGGCCACCCTGGCCTTCTGGCTCGACTCCTACGATGAGGAACCGGACGGGGATGCCATACGGGTGGTGTCTCATCTGCATCGCAAGCTGGCCCCGATTACGGTTGCGGTGTTGCCGCTGAGCCGAAATGCCCGGCTGGCCCCGACCGCGCGCAACATTCACGACCTGTTGCGCCGCCACTTCAGCACCCAGTACGATGATGCCCAGAGCGTGGGCCGCCGCTACCGCCGCCAGGATGAGATTGGCACACCTTATTGCGTCACCGTCGATTTTGATACCCTGGATGACGAACAGGTTACCATCCGGGATCGCGACACCATGCACCAGGTACGGGTCCCGGTGGCTGACTTGGTAAGTGTTCTTCAGGACAAGGTAGAGCATGGCTGGTAGCGGCCGGATACAGGAGCAAATAGTACATCGTGGTCAACAGGCTTGATCGGGCGCCCCCGGAATGGGCGGTGACCTAAGCCGCAAAATCGGGAGGGGAGGTAGAAGGGAGGAAGTAGCAATGACCATATTTAATCTGGCAATCCGAAAGCCGGCGCTTTTTAGTCCGGCAAGTCTAAGCCTGAAGCTGAACCAGAAAGCAGCAGCCAAAAGCAAGGATAGAGCTATGGCCGGAAATCCTGCGGCCCGCAATGCGCCCCGGAACTCATCAGGTCGTAACAGCCCAGGTCCCAACAACTCAGGTCTCAACATAGTAGCCGAAACCCTGAGCGGCGGCCTGTACACCCGTTTGGTCGGCAAGCGTCTCCTCTTCTTTCAAGAGGTCAGTTCCACGATGGATGAAGCAGTGCGGCGGGCCGAGCGGGGAACCGAAGAAGGCACTGTCATCGTTGCGGAGACCCAGACCGCCAGCCGGGGCCGTCACGGCAGGAATTGGGTATCCCGTTCCGGTAACCTTTACCTATCCGTGGTGCTTTACCCGACGCTCCAGACCCTCCCTTTCCTCAACAGCCTCTGCGGAGTGGCCGTGGTGCGGGCCATTACCAACATCAGCGGCTTGAAGCCCCGCATCAAGTGGCCCAACGACGTGTTGCTCAACGGCAAAAAGGTGGCCGGGCTGTTGGTGGAAAGCGCAATATCCGGCGCCCAGGTTCGCCACTCCATTGTCGGAATCGGAGTAAATGTTGATCTGGACGCCGATGAAATTGACGAGTTGTCGGGCAATGCCATCAGCTTGAACCACGCTTCTGCCGGCGACATTCCCCGGGAAGAGTTGCTGCGGGAAATCCTGCAACAGTTGGATGCCCTCTATATTCAACTGAATCACGGAAACACGCCGATAGAAGAATGGGAGGAGTTGCTGGACACCCTGGGCCAGCAGGTAAGGGTGTCCTGGCAGGGAGAGGACTACGTGGGGTACGCCGACGGGATTGACGAACTCGGCAGCTTGCAGTTGCGGCAAGACGACGGCAGGTTGCAGACCTTCGCCGCCGGAGATGTGACTTCCCTGCGCTCGGCAAGCTGATAATCCAAGGGGCAACAATGCTGGACCGGCTGAGTCTGGATGACAAAGTAGTGGTAATAACCGGCGGTGGCACCGGCTTGGGACTGGAGATGGTACGTCACCTGGCCCGCGCCGGCGCCAATCTGGTCATTGCCGGACGGCGGCCCGGCCCGATTGAAACCGCCGCGGCGGAAGTCAAGGCCCTGGGCGGCGATGCCATTGCCGTTCCTACCGATGTCAGTGACTCGGCCCAGGCGGACGCCCTGATTGCCGCTGCTTTGGCGCATTTTGACCGGGTTGACGTCCTGATAAACAATGCCGCCCTGGTTTCGGACAACACGCCCACGCCCATCTGGGAAATATCCGATGCGGATTGGCAAGCCGCCCTTGATGTTAACCTGAGCGGAGCCTTTTATTGCTCCCGCGCGGTGTCCAAACCAATGGTGGAACAGGGCAAGGGTAAGATAATCAACGTGGCCTCCGGTTTCGGACTGCGGGGCGGGCGGGACATTTATATGTACTGCTGTACCAAGGGCGGGGTTATCCAGTTGACCCGGGTTCTTTCCTTCAGTCTGGCCCGACACGGTGTCACCGCCAACAGCATCGTCCCCGGCTTCATTCCCACGGCAGGCACCGACTCGGATATCCGGGAAGCCTTGCCCCGATCCGGCGCGTATTTGCCCACCGGCAAGCTGGGACGCCCGGAGGATATTGGGCCGGTGGCGGTCTTTCTGTCCTCCCCGGCCTCCGACTATATGACCGGGGAGACTTTTACCCTGGACGGCGGCGGGTTGGCCGGCGGGCTGGCCCCCACCGGCTACGCGCCGTTAATCCCCCTGGAACCATAGGCGAGTTACGCTGTTCCTCTGCCGCCGTTATTTCCTACAGGAGACCCGGAATGCCGATTCTCCCCGAATACAGCCTGGCCGGAAAGGTGGCGCTGCTGTCCTCCGCCGGCGGTGACGACGCTCCCGTCCTGGCCCAGACTCTGGCCGAGGCTGGCGCCAGCGTCTTTGTGATCGCCCGCCGCCAGGAATTGTTGGACTCCGCCATGCAAGGCCTTTCCGATGCGGTTAACTTGGTGGACGGACACGGCGGCATTGCGGTCACCCTGGATAGCCCGGAGGCAGTTTCTCAAGCCCTGGCGGCTTTCGACCGGGTCCACAACCGGGTGGATATTCTGGTCAACGGAGGGGGCAGCCTGTTTGCCAAGCCCATCGTTGAAATCACCCCGGAAGAGTGGGATGAGGTGCAGTCCCGCAATCTCCGGGCTGCCTTCCTGCTCAGCCGGGAGGTGGGTCGCCGGATGATTGCCCAGGAGTACGGGCGGGTGGTAAACATAATCTCCGGGCTGGCCGAGCGGGGCATGATTAACGGTTCCGCTTACAGCGTCAGCCAGGCCGGGCTGCTATCCCTGACCCGCTCTCTCGCCGTAGAGTGGGGGCCGCATAACATCCGGGTCAATGCCATCGGCGTGGGCTGGACCGTCGCCGAGGATATACCCGTGGAAGTGCAATTGCAGGAACAACTGGTCCGCTACATCCCGGTGCGGCACAAGGGCCACCCCCGCGACATCGGCCCGCTGCTGGCTTACCTCTGCTCTGAAGCCTGCGACTACACCACCGGCCAGCCGGTGTACGTGGACGGTGGGCTGAATGCTCATCCCTAGCTGGCCCGGCTCCCGATTCTCCGCTCCCCGGTTGAACCCGAAACGTAGCTGGGGTACAATACTCCACGATGTCAACGCAACCTGCTAATTCAACCCAACCGGTAGAGCGCCTCCGGGGAATGTACGACCTCTCCCGGGAAACCTGGCTCCGCAAGCGAGACTTGCAGGATAGCCTTGTGTCCCTGATTGGCAGCTATGGCTACCGAATTCTGGAAACTCCACTGTTGGAGGCCACCGAGTTATTCCTGCGCCAATCGGGTGGCGGCCTGGCTTCCCGGATGTACAGCTTCGTTGATGCCGGCAGCAATCAGGTCAGCCTGCGCCCCGAGTTTACCTCTCCGATAATGCGGCACTACCTGGAAAATGCCGGGGAAATAGAATTGCCGGCTCGCTGGCAATATGCCGGCCCGGTATTCCGTTACGAAGTCGCCCACCCGGAGGGTAGCGGCCAGTTTACGCAGGTGGGAGCGGAACTTTTGGGTTCCGGCAGCGTGTTGGCCGACGCCGAGTTGATTACCCTGGCCGCCCAACTGCCAGGCCACGCCGGGTTGACCGGCTGCCGGGTGGAACTGGCCGACTTGGACGTTTTCCATAGCCTTCTGGACGTTGCCGGGGTCTCGGACCGGGCGCGGACTTTTATCATTGAAAGCGTACCACAATTGCGGCAAGGGCCGTCCGCCTTGCCGGGGGTAATGGAGCGGGCCTACCAACTGCACTTGGGCGACCGCAACCCGGAGAATCAGGAACTAAGCGCCGCCATCGTCGGTTTGGACGATTCTCAGGCGCGCCAGGTAATTCAAGGCTTCCTGCAATGGAACGGGACCTGGAACGGGACCGACCTGCGCCGCTTTGGGCAGCGGGACCCGGACCAGGTGGTTGACCGCTTCCTGCGCAAGCTACGGGGCAGCGATGAAATGGGACGGCTGGAACGCGGCCTGGCCCTGGCGTCAAGTCTGGTGGCAGTCCAGGGAGAGCCGGCGTTGGCTATGCCGGCCGCTCGTCAGGTTGTTCAGGAGGCCGGCGCTGACCCATCCGCTATAAACCGCCTGGGCGAGTTGCTGGAAATCCTTGCCGCCAGCCCGAACATTGAGGCAGCGCTGACCGTTGATTTCGGGCTGGCGCGCGGGCTGGCCTACTACAACGGCATCGTGTTTGAGGTGAAGCATCCCGGCTGGCCCGACCCGCTGGGCGGCGGCGGCCGCTATGACGGCCTGGCCCGCGCCCTGGGCAGTCCGGCGAATGTGCCGGCCCTGGGCTTTGCTTATACCCTGGAAACTCTGTTAGCATTAGTGGGTTGCCAGGACGATGCTGCTAACCCAGAGGTAGGAGAAGGCTCGACCCTGGTGTTGGCGGAAACGCCGAAAGGTTATCGCCACGCCTTCCGCGCCGCCCAGGAGTTGCGGGCGGAGGGTGTGCCGGCGGAGTTGGAGGTTTGTGGCCGCAGCCTGTCGGATAGCTTGGCTTACGCCGCCGGTCGGGGAATGAAACGAGCGCTGTTAGTCCATTCCAGCGGAGAACGGACTACCTATGATGTTGGATGACAATGTTGAATAACCGGACCATCGAAAGCAACGGTCGGCCCCGCAACCGGGGCGAGGCATCGCTGCGCCTGGTAATTCCCAGCGACGGGGAGCTTTACGAGCCAACCCTGAACTACCTGGGTTCCTGTGGCTTGTCAGTCCGCCGTCCCAGTGCCCGCCGCTACACCGCCTACATCCCGGCCCTGGCGGGGGTGGAGGTGTTGTTCCAGCGCAGCGCCGATGTCACTACTAAAGTGGAGGAGGGCAGCGCCGAACTGGGTATCACCGGCTTGGACCGATACCTCGAATACCGCAACGACGAGCGTCGGGTCATCAGCCTGATGGACGATCTGGGTTATGGCCGGTGTGACTTTGTATTGGCCGTTCCCGATTCCTGGCTGGATGTTTCCTCAATTGACGACTTGGCCGACCTGGCCCTGGAGTTCCGGCAGGAAGGCAAGCAGCTGCGTATCGCTACCAAGTATCCCCGCCTGCTGCGGGAATACCTGTTCCGGCGGGGCATCAACTACTTCACCCTGGTTGCGGTCAGCGGCGCTTTGGAGGCGGCCCCGGTAGGCGGTTACGCCGACCTGATTGCCGACCTGACGGCCACCGGCGCCACTCTGCGGGAGAACCGACTCAAGACGCTGGAGGGCGGCACTATTCTCAGTTCCCAGTCCTGTTTGATTGCCAATACCACCAGCCTGGTTCAAACAGGCGACGGGCTGCGGTTGGCCCGCGAGTTTGTCGAAATGCTGGAAGCCCATATGCGGGCAGAGCCATACTACCGCCTGACCGCCAACGTGCGCGGCGTCTCCCCTGAAGCAGTAAGCTCAACCCTCCTGACCCGCCCGGAGGTTTCCGGCCTGCGGGGGCCTACCATTGCCCGGGTTTATAATGTGGAGGAACAGGACTGGTACAGCGTGAGCCTGCTGGTGCGGAAGGACCGGCTAATGGAGGCGGTTGACCACCTGCGCGACTGCGGCGGCATTGATATTTCCGCTGCGCAGGTCAGCTACCTGTTCAAAGGGGAGTCTTCGGTGTTCAGCCGCCTTTTCGACCCCACTGCCGAATCGTTCGCCGGAATCGAGGGTTAGGCCGTGCCCAATCTGCCAATGCACATATATATCGCCCGGCAAGTCGCCGAAGAGTTGGATTGGGGCTTTGTCCACGACCACCTCGGCAGTTGCTTTCTGGGTTCTACCGCCCCCGATATTCGGGCGATGACCAAGTGGGACCGGGAGCGCACCCACTTTGCGCCCCTGTCCCTGGAATCGGTGGGAACCGGCACCCGGCGAATGTTTGACCTCTATCCCGAACTGGCTGACCGCCGGAATCTACCCCCGGCTACCTTGGCTTTTGTGTTGGGCTACGTCAGCCACCTGACCGCCGATGAGGTCTGGATTACCACCATGTTCCGGCCCTACTTCGCTAATGAAAATACCCTGGCCGGCGATGAGGTAGAAGCCCAAATCTGGGACCGGGCCTTGCAGCTTGAAATGGACCGGCAGGCCCACCTGGAAATGGAGGGTTTCACCCACGCCGGCAATGTTATTTGCGATGGTGAACAGGGGGTGGAGGTATCTTTTCTGGGCGCGGAGGTTCTGGCCGAGTGGCGGCAATGGGTGGCCCGGTTTATGAGTTGGGAGTTCGACTGGGAACGGCTCAAGCGGGCCTTGAATCGGATGTATCG
Organism: Dehalococcoidia bacterium; assembly: GCA_965197655.1. Taxonomy (GTDB): domain Bacteria; phylum Chloroflexota; class Dehalococcoidia; order Lucifugimonadales; family UBA3495; genus CATQHB01. Next base: position 1,069,650 of record OZ240220.1, read on the forward strand.
CGACAACGACGATGTGCAGCAGTTGGTTGACCGCTTCCTGGCCGAAATGCCGGACAGCTTGGAAGAGGTCTATACCAAAGTCCCCCGGGAACAACTGGCTGCCTACCGGGAACGAGCCTTGAATCAGACTCTATTGCAGGTGAAAGAGTATCTTGGTGAAGCTTAATCTGGTGCATGGCCTGGCCGAAGCCGAAAGTGTCCTGGCCCGCCTCGACCCCCTGGACCTGGATTCGCTCCCCGAATCGGTGCTGGAGCGGACGCGGCAGGCCTTCGGCGACGACGTAACCCCGGAACAGTCCGTAGTTAATATGCTCCGGGATGTGCGCCGGGAAGGGGATGCCGCCATCCGCCGTTACGCCCGCCTGCTGGATGGTGCCGACTTGCCCGAGTTCCGGATTGACGACAAGGAACTGTCCGAGGCTCGCGCCGGCATTTCCCCGCAACTGGAAGCGGCCCTGCAACTGGCCGCTCAACGAATTAGGGAGTTTCACCAGGCAACCTTGCCCCGTAACTGGGTGGACCTGGAACAGGGCTTGGGTGAAATGGTACGGCCTCTGCAGCGGGTGGGCCTGTACGCCCCCGGCGGCACCGCCGCTTATCCATCGACCGTATTGATGACTGCCATTCCGGCCCGGGTCGCCGGGGTCAAGGAGATTATCCTGACTACCCCGCGCCGGGGTGACGAGCCGCTGAATCCGGCGGTGATGGCGGCGGCCCAGATTGCCGGAGTGGATGCGGTTTACCAGGTTGGCGGCGTTCCCGCCATCGCTGCAATGGCCTACGGCACGGAGAGCATCGCCAAAGTGGACAAGATTTGCGGGCCGGGCAACATATTTGTGGCCTACGCCAAAAAATTGGTTCAAGGCCAGGTGGACATTGACGGCATTTTCGGCCCCACGGAAACCATAGTTATCGCCGACGAAACGGCCCAGCCGGGCTTTTGCGCCGCCGACTTGATTGCCCAAGCGGAGCACGACCCTCTCTCGACCGCCATCCTGGTAACCAACTCTCGTCGGTTGGTGGAACAGGTGGAACTGGAGTTGGAGCAGCGTCTTGCCACTTTGGAACGAGGCGACCTGGCCCGCAGCGCGCTGGAACGTCAGGGGCGAATTGTGTTAGTTGATACCCTGACTGAAGCGGTGGAGCTGGCTAACCGCATCGCCCCGGAGCACCTGTGTATGATGGTGTCCGACCCTTGGGCCTGGGCCGGGCAGGTCAAGAACGCCGGAGGGCTTTTCCTGGGCGAGTTCTCCCCGGAGGTGATGGGCGATTACATCGCCGGGCCTAGTCACGTAATGCCCACCGGGGGCACCGCCCGCTTCAATTCCGCCCTCAGCGTCCACCACTTTATGCGTACCATGCCAGTGGTGGGCTTGAGTCCCCAGACTTTCCAGGACTTGGGCGCTGCCGCCGTTGAAATTGCCCATGCCGAGGGGCTAACCGGCCATTCAGGCGCCATCGAAGTTCGTTTGGAAAGCCTGAAGAACGGTAGTTAGCCCAGACCCTTCAACAAGCTCAGCATGAGCGGGTAATGCTATGTCCAGGGAACCGAATTATCCTGTATATCTGGTCAATCTATGTTTGAGTTAGGAAATGACAGACGTTAGAGACCTCCTGCTGCCCCACATCCGCCAACTCAAGACCTACGACGGCGTGGACCCGATGGAAGTTATGGCCCAGCAAGCCGGGATTCCTCCGGAAGAAGTAATCCGGCTCAATGGCAACGAAAACCCCTTCGGGCCGTCGCCCATGGTGGTTAAGGCGCTGGGCAGTTTCCAGCATTACAACCACTATCCCGACCCGGACCAGCGGCAACTGCGCGAGGTTCTGTCCGGCTATTTGGGCGCTCCCGCGAATCAGATTGTGGCCGGCAACGGCAGCGATGAGCTGATCGATATGCTGTTGCGGATGTTCTTGGGGCCGGGGGAAAACATCGTCATACCAACGCCCACCTTTGGAATGTACGCTTTTTCCGCCGAGGTTTGCGGCGGTGAGGTCAGGGCCGTACCCCGCAATAGCGCTTTTGGCATTGACGTGGAAGCGGTGGTAACCGCCGTGGATTCCGGCACCAAGGCCATCTTCCTGGCCTCGCCCAATAATCCCACTGGTAATGCGGCCTCGGAAGCTGAAATCCGCGCCCTGCTGGCTACCGGCGTTGTTGTCGTGGTGGACGAAACCTACTACGAGTTTTGCGGCCAGACCACCCTACCGCTGATTGAGGATCACCCGAACCTGGTGGTGTTGCGTACCTTCAGCAAGTGGGCCGGACTGGCCGGGCTGAGAATCGGCTTGGGAGTAATGCACCCGGACGTTGCCCTTACGATGATGAGCATGAAGCCCCCCTACAACGTCAATCTGGCCGCCGAGGTCGCCCTCCTCGCCTCTCTGGAAGACCGGGCAACCCTGCTGGAAAGGGTGCAAGCCATCGTCACCGAGCGAAAACGGATGATGGGCCTGCTGGAGGGGATTCCAGGCATCGAGGTCTGGCCCTCCCAGGCCAACTTCATCCTGTGCCGGCTGCCGGAGGGACGGGGGCAGGCGATTTTCGAGGGACTCTGCCGCCGGGGTATTTTCCTCCGCTACTTCAACACCCCCCAACTCAAGGACTACGTGCGGGCCAGCGTGGGGCTGCCGGAAGAGACGGATAAGGTTATCGCGGCTTTGGCCGAACTGGTAGGAGTGTGAGGAATTGGAGCGGTTAAATAGTTCGGAAGCTCAGTTGGTGTCCATTTCCGGCTTGCCGGCCCGGGTGGCTTCCCTGCAACGGGAAACCGCCGAGACTCGCATCTCCCTGTCGGTAAACCTGGACGGCCAGGGCCACTATGCGGTCAACACGGGCAACGGTTTTCTGGACCACATGGTAAGCCAGATAGCCCGGCATGGCCTATTTGACATAACCCTGGAGGCCCAAGGCGATGTCCACGTCGGCTGGCACCATCTAGTAGAGGACGTGGGCATCTTGCTGGGCCGGGCCTTTCACCAGGCCCTGGGCGAGGTTCGGGGAATCCGCCGGATGGGACACGCCATCGTCCCCCTGGACGAAACGCTGGTTATGGTGGCCCTGGACTGGAGCGGGCGTAGCTACGCCGTGGTGGAAACCACCCTGGACGAAACGATGGTGGAAACCCTGTCCGGCGACCTTATCCGCCACTTCCTGGAGTCCTTTGCCATCGAGGGCAAGATTAACTTGCACGCCAAGGTCCTCGCCGGCTCCAGCCCCCACCACAAGGCCGAAGCGCTCTGCAAAGCCCTGGCCCGCGCCCTCCGCGATGCTGTGGAACCCGACCCCCGGGCAATGGGCCAGGTGCCCAGCACCAAGGGGACACTGGAGAGCAGCTAACCGGATTTCATCGCCAAACGAATGTAAGGGCGGGTTTCAAGCCCGCCCTTTTCGAATTAAATCTCCTTACTTCTCCAGGGCAACCACAAGGGTTGCCCCTACAGACTGGCGCTTTACGAAGGTTTCCTTCTTATCCGGTAGTCCTTTCCAAAAATTACCTCTATAGCCATTCGTGCCTGTTCGTGTCCATTCGTGGTTAAACCGGATAAATCGAATTGGTCGGAGTAGCTAGACCTACCCCCGCCCTTTCCGCGCAATAAACTCCGGGAAGGCTTGCTCGGCGTTGTAGCCCCGCACCCGGTTGGTGGTGAAGTCCCGCTCGTTGGCCCACATCTGTTCCAGGCTACAGCCCTTGTGCTGCAAAAGCAGTTCTTTGATGCCCATTACCGATTCCCGCCGGTTCTTGGCAATGGTGGAGCCAATTTCCAGGGTCTTGGCCCGCAGTTGGTCCGAAGGCACCAAATGGTTGAGCAGCCCGATGCGATAGGCCTCTTCAGCATCTACCACCCGTCCGGTGAACAACAGTTCCTTGGCGATGGGCCAACCCACCTGGTTGGGCAGCGTCCAGGTAGAGTTGATGCGACCATAGGCGGCGGCCAGGAACCGGAAGCTGGCGCGCTCGCAGCCGATGCGCATATCCAGGGAAGAGGACAATACCGCTGCGCCGCCGTAGGCCAGGCCGTTCATCATCCCGATGACCGGCTTTAGCGATGCGCTGATGTCGTAAGTGCCCCTGGAACGGTTCTGGTCTTGCTCCGCTCGGGAACCCTGGTCGGTTTCCTTGTCCCGTTCCCGCTGCTCATGGATGTCGCCGCCGGCGGAGAACGCCCGTTCACCGGCGCCGGTTATTACGATGCAGCCAACCTCGTCGTCTTCGTTCATTGTCCGCACCGCGTCCTGCAATTCCCGGTTAAGCTGCCGGTTCATCGCATTGAGCTTTTCCGGGCGGTTCAACGTCAGAAAGGCGACCCCTTCCTCTTTTTCTACCAGAATAAAGTCGTATGCCATTAGAGCCTCCTCGCAACTAAAGCAAATCTATACTTTGTTGGGGCTATTGTAGATTGGCTAACTTGCCCCGTCAAACGGAACACCCCCAACTAACACCCCCCCTTCCCAATCCGCATGACGCTCCCCTACCATAATACCTGAATACTTGCCCTACTTGTCTGCCCCCGCCCCATGCCTATTGCATTTGGATTGCAGACTATCCGTCGTTCCTGCGAAGGCAGGAACTTCTGTACGCAAGGTTTTAGGTTCCTGCCTTCGCAGGAACGACACGAAAAGGATGGTTGCCGTCACGTGCGATAGCCCAAGCCCCCGGCCCTAAACCATCGGGCTTGGTCGGGGACAAAACCTGCTTCCTGCCTCTTCTTGTCCTGCGTGGCGGAGAATGGGTGGAAATGAGAGGAAATGGGCGGGGAAATCTAATTTCTCTCCCCACGCCAGATGCCCGGTGCCCAACTCAAGGAGGTAACACCATGTACACTCTGTCCCAACTCAGGAGACGCGTCAACGCCCTCCGCCGCAAATACGCCCGGGAGCTGGCCATTGTCCGGCTCCGCCCCTTGGCCGAAGACTTCTCCCAAGAATGGGCGGCCACCGTGGCCGACCGCCGGCCCGCGCCCCGACCCCAGCCCTTTATCCGGCGCCTGGCCCAACACGGCTTCCGCCTCCCCACCTTCATAGCCCTGCACCAATACTTGGAGCGTTGCCGCAGCGATGGCAAGACGCCCGACTGCTACAACATCATCGCTGCCCTGCTCTCCCGAATCCCTGGCGACCAACTGGGGCAATTGCTCCAATGGGATTCCCCTTGCCCCAAAATCTCCCCGCTTCTAGGGGAGAGAGGCCGGGAGTAAGGGAAAACCAGGTTTGACATAGCTTTCCCCAAGAAGGATGATAGTCCTATGTATAACGGCAAGGTAGCGACAAAGCGGTGGCAAACCTCCTCTCCGGTCAGGGCGACCCGGTGGGGCTTGACCTTGCTGTTCGGCATGATGCTGCTCCTGGGGCTGACTGGGCCGGTCCTGGCCCAGGTGGGCAGTCCGGCGGCGCTGGTTTTGGACGTCGACGGGGTTATCAATCCGGTCAAGGAGCGGTACATCGAGCGCGCCCTGCAAGCAGCAGCGGATACTGACGCCCCCCTTGTTATCATCCGCTTGGATACGCCAGGAGGGTTGATGTCCTCCACCCGTGAAATCGTGGAAATGCTGCTGGAGGCGGATACGCCAACGGTGGTCTATGTTTCGCCGCGCGGAGCGCAGGCCGGTTCCGCCGGCACCTTCCTTACCGCCGCCGCCAACTTTGCGGTTATGGCCCCCAGCACCAACATTGGCGCAGCCACACCGGTTTCCGCCACCGGACAAGAACTTGACGAAACCCTGGCCAACAAGGTGACCAACGATGCCTCCGCCCTGATTCGGAGCATTGCCGATGAACGAGGCCGTAACGGAGAGAAATTGGAGGACACGGTACGCAAAGGCGCGTCCTTTACCGCCTCCGAGGCGGTGGACCTGAATCTGGTTGACTTTATCGCCACCGACTTGGACAACCTGCTGGCCCAATTGCACGGTCGGGAGGTGACCACCCGCAGCCGGACGTGGACGCTGGACACCAATGACCTGCTGCTTCAAGACCTGGACAAAAACCCGCTGGAGCATTTTCTGGAGTTTATCGCCAACCCGGACGTGGCCTTTCTGCTGCTGACCCTGGGTGGCTTGGGAATCGTGGTGGAGTTGTTCAACCCCGGCCTGATTGCGCCGGGAGTGGTTGGCGCCATTCTCCTAATTCTGGCCTTCCTGGCCCTGGGGAACCTACCGGTCAACTGGGCCGGCGTGGTTTTGATTGCCCTGGCCCTAGCCCTGGCAGTGCTGGAAACCCAGGTGGCCGGCTTTGGCGTTCTGGGCGTTGGTTCGATTATTTGCCTGGTGCTGGGCGGATTCCTGCTGTTTGCCCAATTCGGGACTCCCTCCCCAACCTTGCCACCCATCAGCGTCAGTCCCTGGCTGCTGGCTGCCACTGCGGTCACGTTGGGCGCCGGCTTGTTTTACCTGGTCTGGGTCATTCGCAAGTCTCGCGCCGGTGAGAAGGAAGATAGCTCTAGCCATATGTTAGGCCGGGTTGGAACAGTTATTACCGAACTGGCTCCCCGGGGGGTAGTTAGGCTGGGAGATGGCAACTGGACAGCGGAAAGCGATAATGATACTGTGATACCTGTAGGAGGAAAAATTATAGTAATTGGCATAAATGACCTGATTCTGACGGTAATACCTTTTGATGAAATGGACTGACTCCGTTTTAGCAGGTTTTTTGAAGGATTGCGAAAAGGCCAAGTATATCCAGGAAAGTATTGAGGACTTGCACGGAGGTGCGGTATGGCTTCAGGTATAGTGATCGTTCAGCAGCAGGAAAGAATGGTGGTGCAGCGTTTTGGGCGTTTCGACCGGGTGGTCACCCCGGGATTCCGATTTCTGGTACCCTTCATCTTTACCGGGACCAAGGTAGGTATCTGGGAACGAACCCAGCGGGTGCCGACCCAGAAATACATTACCACTGATAACGTGGTGGTGGACTTGGACTTTGTTATCTACTACCAGGTGTTGCCCGATGACGATAACCCGCGGAAATCGGTGCTGGACGTGCAGAACTTCGAGGCCGCGGTGGTTAACCTGGCCGTGGCCGAACTCCGCTCCATCATCGGAAACATTACCCTGGCCGATGCCTTGGCGGAACGGGAGCGCATTCAGGGCCAATTGCAGCTTGCCCTGGACGAGAATACCGGCCGCTGGGGGGTCAAGGTAAGAAATGTAGCCATCAACGAGATTGACCCGCCGCCCGGCGTGAAACAGGCGATGGAGCGAGAGAAGTCCGCCGCTGCCATCAAGACCGCCGAGATTACCGAATCGGAGGGTCAGCGCCAGGCCCAGATTAACCGCGCTGAGGGAGAAAAGCAGGCGGCCATTCTTCAGGCAGAGGGCAACCGGCAGGCAGCGATTCTCGAGGCCGAGGGCGACCAGCAAGCCACCGTCCTGCGCGCCGAGGGGTTCAGCACCGCCCTGGACCGGATTTACAGCGTAGCCAACACGGTTGACGCCAAGACGATGAGCCTCCAGTATTTTGATACTCTCAAATCGCTTGGCTCCAGCCCCTCTACCAAATTCATCTTTCCGATGGAGTTTACTTCCATGCTATCGCCCTTCCTGGGTATGGGTGGCAACACGCAGCAAGGCAACGGCGGGAGCGGCGGCGATAATTAGAACTAGCCCGGGATTCCCGCGCCAAGCCAAATCAAAAGCCCCCTTGTTTTCCGGGAGGAGCAGAAACAAGGGGGCGGGTTTTTTCGGTGCGGGAACAAGCCGGCGAGCTGGTTATCGGTTTACTGGCTGGCCTCCAGCCGGATTAGCTTGGGGATGGCGATAAAGCCTTCCTGTTCGGTGCCTACCCGGTCAGTTTCGTCGTTAAAGTGGAGCCGGGCGGTGTGGGCGTTGATGAGGGAGTCACAGGCGCTGCGGTCCAATTTGTCCAGAAAAGAATCAAGGCCGGCAACCAGCGAAGGCAGTTCCTCTTTCATAAAGGGCAGGCTTCTTGGGCTGTTTTTGGGCGGCACCGTATCCCCGAAGAGGATTACCTTGGTGGCGTGGGGATATACCTCAACCGTATGCAGGCCCATAGCATCCAACTGTTGGCTGAGCCGGACCGCCCGGTAGATTAGGTTGCGGATTATTGACCCCTTGTTGGTGAAGAAGCAGCTTATACCCATCCGGGCCAGTTCCAGTTCCGATTGGCGGCCTTTTTTCTGGGGTGTAACCAGCTTGCAGTCGCAGGTGGGTTCCAGGCAGCAGAGACCTTCCGGCAAGCCCAGCGGCGTACCAATGGCGATGAAGGCAGGCGGGTATTTCTCAACGATTTCAAATAGTCCGGAGTCATCCAGGAAAGAGCCAATAAAGGCAACCCGTGCGTCGTCGTCAACAACTGACACCGCACTTGGGCGCTTGGTAGAGGTCTTGAGGTCAACACCTAAACACAACATATCAACTCTCTCGTGGACGCTTTGACCAGACTCAGGGCTGCGAGAAATCAGCGCGGACGGAAAAGGCTGCTGTCAAGGGGTTCGAGTGTCTGAAATCAGCCCGGAGTTCAAGAGGCCGGGGCCGTCCAGGAACTCCAAGGCCGCAGAATAGGGTTCCAGTTCCCTTTCGGCAATTCCTTCCAGTATTTGGATCAATACCGGGTTCTTCTTAATAAGGGCATTGAGACGCTGCTTCAGTTCCTCTTCTACGGATTCCAGAAACTCTTGGCGCCGGCGCTCCGCCCTGCGGCGCTCCAACTGGGATAGGATGTTATCCCCCGGGGATGCGGAGTCCATAAAATTACGGTGCTCCTTGATTTTCTCCCACAGTTCCGGGATTCCTTCGCCCCGGTCGGCCTGGGTAAGCATTACTGGCGGCGGCCAGCTTGCCGGCTGAGACGTGGTCTGAAGCATTGCGGTAATACCGGCTGCCATCCGGTTGGCCCCTTCGCGGTCGGCCTTGTTGACCAGGAAGACATCCGCAATTTCCATCACGCCGGCTTTGAGGGTCTGAATGGTGTCACCGGATTCCGGCATCAGCGCTACCAGCACCGTATCCGCCACTCCCATAACCCCCAACTCGGTTTGACCGACGCCGACCGTCTCTACGAGGATGATGTCCTTGCTGGCTGCGTCCAGCAAACGGACCATACTGTTGACGGTGCGGGGCAGCCCACCGGCCTGCCCTCGGGTGGAAACGCTGCGGATGAATACGCCGGGGTCCAGGTAATGGCGCTGCATTCGTATGCGGTCGCCGAGGAGCGCACCGCCGCTGAATGGGCTGTTGGGGTCAACCGCGATTATCCCGATGGTGTGGCCCTGCTGCCGCAGGAGTTCGGCCAGGCAGTCAACTATAGTGCTCTTGCCTACGCCGGGGGGTCCGGTGATACCGATGGTATAAGCGTGGCCGGTGTGGTGGTCGATTTCCTTCATTACCGAAGCCGCTACCGGGTCCCGTTGCTCCAGCAAAGTCATCAGTCGAGAAAGTGTTCGCTGGTTGCCCCCTAGCACCCCCACCACATCATCGGTCATTGCGCTGAGACTCCGGTATTGGCTTCGATATTGGGACTCTAACACCCCCGATTTTTAGCGTCAAGGTAACCCAGCGATAGGTAACCGGCAGCAATAATAAGGAAATTGAAGCGGATTTCAGGTAATTTCTCAGTGTTCGTTGAACCTGTGGCGGTAAGTGACACGGGTTACAAAGAACATAATGCGTAAAACGTAAATTAAAATTGGTTCAAAATTGGTCAATGTTCTAAATCTTTATCAAAGGTCACCCAGCAAATATTGGGTCACCAATAAGGGAGTCCGGGGCGAAAAACGGCAGTCAAATACAGCCAGGAAAACAGGAGAAAGGTAGGGGAACGGTAGCGAGGTGGAAGGCGTTCATACTTGACCGAAGCGGGATGGGAGTGAGCCAGAGCTTTCAACTACAAAGGATGCTAAGGCTCGATAAGGTATCCCGCTCCGGTTGGTGTTGGGTATTGCCCGTTGGCCTTGGTTAGTGGTGGAACCCGGTCTCGAAGCCCTGGGCGCCGGCGGAGATGAGCAAGTCCGGGCGGTTGCCCCAGCGGCGCAGGAAACGGCCAAAGTTCTTGCGGCTCATTTCGTCCCGCTGCCCGTCCTCCAACTCGGTCCACTGCCGGTGTTCGTGGCGCACCATGGGGAGGCTGCTGTCGGCCACTACTCGGTAGCCCTTTTCCTTGAACTGGAAGCAATAGTCGATGTCCAGGTTCCGGTAAAAGCGGAACCCCTCGTGCATCAGGCCGACCTTGCTCAGCGCTTCCCGCCGCAAGGCCATGCAGTAAGCCTGCATCGCGTCGGCCTCTCCCTTTTCTACTTCTTCGTGGAAGTGCTGCATATCGTCGGTGGTGAGACCGTAAGGGCCAAAGATACCGACCGATTCATCGGACAACTGCTCCGCAATCGGCCCCAGGACATCCCCGGTAATTTCGGTAGAAGCGTCCAGGATGATAATATACTTGCCCCGGCTTAGCTTCAGGCCGATATTCTTGCCGGCGGCGTCACCAATGACATGGTCGCAGTGGACTACCCGAAAATCACCGTCAATACCCTGGTACTCCTCCAGCCACTCGGCGGTCTCGTCGGTGGAGCCGTTGTCGATAACGATAATCTCGGCAGTATGGCCTTGGGTGAAGGCCCGCATCGCGGTTACGCACCGCCGCACGTCATCAGCGTAGTTATAGGCGTTGAGAATGAAGCTAAAGTCGTAGCGGTCGGAAGCGTCCAGGGCCGACTCCACCTCGCGGGACGAGGAAACCCAGTGCCATCGCTCCTCAAGTTGCTCCAGGGGAGTCTTGGGCCGAATTCGGGTAACCTGGGGCGTGTCCTGCACCACGTAGCCGCTGGATACCAGCTCCTCCCGCAAAGTATCGGCGGTGGAGTAATTGACCTGTTCCCGCAACTCGCTGCGCCGGCCCACGGCAGCCACCACCGGCTCCGGCACCTGGTAGGCGGCCGGCACCTGGTCGAGGTCCAGCCCGAACAGCCGGTCAAAATCCAGCAGTAGGGACAGTTTGGCTTGGGGCGGCAGGCCGGAGCGCACCATATCCCAAGTAAGGGCCAAGCCGGTGGGCAAGTCCAGGTCATTTTCTACTGCGTTCCAGAACTTGGCCCGCCACTCCCCGGTTTCAGCTTGTGCCTCCGGCGGCAATTCCGCCAGTTCCGGCAAGCTCTTCCATTCCCAAACCCGGTTGCGTAGGTTGGACAGGGCCTTTTCGCTGGCCTTGAGGGAGTTGAAGGTAAAGTTCATCCGGTGGCGATAGCGCACCGTCATGCACAGGTAGCGGAAGGACAGGGGGTTAATGCCGCGGGAAACCAGGTCGTCCAGCAAAAAGACGTTGCCCGAGGATTTAGCCATTTTGGCGCCGTCGGCCAACAGGTGCTGGCCGTGTACCCAATAGTTGACGTGGGTATCGCCGAAAGCGCCCTCGCTCTGGGCTATCTCATCCTCATGGTGGGGGAAAATGTTGTCCACCCCGCCGGTATGAAGGTCGAATCGTTCGCCCAGGTACTTGTGGGCCATGGCGGAACATTCTATATGCCAGCCGGGGAAGCCTTCACCCCAGGGGCTGTCCCATTTGACATCCCGGCCCGGCTCGGCGGCTTTCCACAGGGTAAAGTCCCGGGGGTCGCGCTTGAGCGGGTCGGCCTCAGCCCGCACACCCTCCAGCAGGTTGCCGCCGAAGTTTCGGGAAAGGTTGCCATACTTGGAGAACTCGGGGACGTCGAAATAAACATTGCCCCCGGCAACATAGGCGTAGCCGTTAGCCATTAAGCGTTCGGTCAGAGAAACCATTTCCGGGATGTGCTGGGTGGCATAGGGATAAACATGGGCGGGGAGGATGTTCACCCGCGCCTCGTCCTCATGAAAACTGTCGGCGTAAAACTGGGCAATCTCCTGGATGGTCTTGCCCTCGGCGAGGGCGGCCATAATCATCTTGTCGCCGCCGGCCTCAACCAACTCCTGACGCATATGGCCCACGTCGGTAATGTTCTTAACGTGATAGACCTCGTTGCCGTTGACTTCCAGGGCGCGCCGAATCCAGTCCGCCATCATGTAGGTGCGCAGGTTGCCAATATGGGCGTAGCGGTACACCGTGGGCCCGCAGGTGTACATCCGAACCTTCCCGGGTTCAATGGGGTGTATTTCATCAACTTGCTTACTCAGGGTATTGTAAAGGCGTAACAAAGCTCTTTATCCTCCCTCTCCAGCCCCGGGCGGACGCGGTGACGAGCCAACCCTGACGGGGCCTGAACCTGCACTTAAAACCGGCATTGCGACGAAAGGCCACATGGGCCGAATCCGCCGGTCAATGACTTGCCCAAAGTTTATCACGTATCTGAAGGGTTTGCATCCGGCTGTAGCGCCGGGTTACCCTGATTTTGGGTCGGTATCACCCAAAGGCAAAAGTTTTTCTTCGCCGGTGAGTTCCTTTGTGGGGCTACCCGGCCTCCGGCAAGGTCACGGCGCCCTTTTCCAGCAAGGCCGCAACTTGCTCCGCCGAGTAGCCGGCCTCGGCCAGTATTTCCGGGCCGTCCCGGCCCAGCATGGGCGTGGGACGGCCCAGCCGCATTGGAGTTTTGGACAGCTTGGCGGTGTTGCCCAAATGGTCGGCCCGGCCTTGACCGGGATGCTCGCGGGTTACGATAAGTCCCGCTTCTCTGACCTGGGGTACGTTGCGGAAGTCGCTGATGCCCACGTTCTCAATGGCGCTGACTCCGGCATTGGTTAACCTTTCCAGCCAGTGAGCGCGGGGGCGCCGGCTAAAGATGGCGGTCAACTCAGCGGCAAGGGAGCCGTCCTGAGCCGGAACAATCCCCGAGGAATCAGCCAAATCCGGGTGGCCGGCCAGGGCCTCAAGCTCAGGCAGCGCGAACAGACTGCGCCGGGCGGCTTCGTCCGGGCAGTGCAGGTAAAACCAGCCGTCGCTGGCCGGGTAGAGGCAGGAGAGGGCCGACCAACCACGCAACCCTCTTCCTTCCGGCTCCTTTCGTTGCAGTCCGGGATAGTCGAGGAAGAAGGGGGATTGAAGTAGGCCGGCGGTCAAGGTCAAGCCACTGTCCACCGACTGCCCCTGTCCGGTCTGGTTGCGTTCGTGGAGGGCCAGGGCCACGGCGTAAGCGCCCATCATTCCAGTGCCATAATCATTGACCGGGTAAGGCATCAGCATGGGCGCAGCGTCCCGCCCGCCGCGCCGCACCTGAATCCCGCTGGTGGCCTGGGCCAACTGCTCCCAGCCGGGCCGCTCGCTCCAGGGGCCATCATAACCGTAGGCGTTCAGCGAGGCGTAAACGATGTCCGGCTTGCGCTGCCGCAGGTCGTCGTAGCCCAGCCCCAGCTTGGACAGGCTGCCTTTGCGGTAATTTTCCACCACCACATCGGCGGTCTCCAGCAACTCATAGAAGACTTGCCGCCCCGCATCGCTCTTCAAGTCCAGCATGATGCTGCGCTTGCCCCGGTTAACGTCCAGCGAACCGGAAGGGTCATAGGGGCGAGAAGGGTCGTCAATTTTGATAACGTCAGCGCCATACTCGGCCAGGGTGCGGCCACAGGTCGGGCCGGCCAGCACGATACACAAGTCCAGGACGCGCACACCCTCAAGGGCGCCCAGCACCGAATCCGAGTTCGGGGCAGTGCCCGGTGCGGTCTCCGCTACCGCGGCGGCTGGGACGGGTGGCCTTGCTTTCAGCCCATGCAGGATTTCCTCGGTGTGTTCACCAAGCAGCGGGGCGCGGCCCTGGACGGCTCCCGGTGTGCCGCGCAGCCTTACCTGGACGCCGGGCTGTTTCATCCGTCCCAGTTGAGCGTCGTCCACCTCTACCACCATCTTGGCTTCCAGCGGGTGGGGATGATTCAGCCATTCGTCCACGGTCTTGCAGACGGTGCAAGCTCCTCCGGCAGCGCTGATTGCTTCTTGCCACTCCAGGGCAGTACGCTGCCGGAAAGTCTCCTCAAAGCGTTGCAGCCACATATCGGCAGTTTCCACGTCCAGCGGCTTGCCAAAGTCGGCCACCGCCGCTGGTCCCCATTCCGGGTTGCCCGCCGCTTCCAGAAATTGGTGAACAAACCGCTGGTAGTTGCCGTGGTTTTGCACCCACCGGCCATCGGCGCACTGGTACTGACGCTGCATGGGCAACCGGGGTTGGGACCGGGTGTCCGGCTCTTCCCGGTCGTGGAACTGTACCAGATGGCGACCCATAGCGGTAAACATAGCATCGTAAAGAGGCACTGTAATCCGCTGGCCCCCGCCTGGCCCGGCCCCACTCTGCCGGTCATTGCCGCTATGGTTGCTATGATCGCGGGCGCACAGGGCCATTGTCACTGCCACCGCGCCCACAATTGCGGCAAAGGTGCTGGCGATGGGTAAGGGCGTAAATAGGGGTTCATCTGAGTCTTCGACGCTGGGATAGAGGCCGGTGGCGGCGCCAATTATGGACTCCCAGCCCTGACGGTTCCGGTGCGGACTGGATTCCCCAAAGCCGGGGAGAGAGCAATAGATGAGCTTGGGATTCAGGACGGCCAAGTCCTGGTAGCCGATGCCAAGGCGGTCAGCCACTCCGGGCCGGAAATTCTCAATGAGCACGTCGGATTCCTGGGCCAGTTGCCGGGCAGATGCCTGCCCGGCTCCGGTTTTCAAGTCCAGGACGACGGAGCGTTTGCCCCGGTTCCAGGTGGCAAAGGCCGGTTCGCTGCGGGCCGGGTCACCGCCGGGCCGCTCCAACTTGACAACCTCTGCGCCCTGGTCGGCCAGCAGCATACCCAACAGCGGGCCGGCGATATAATGGCTGCAATCCAGGACGCGGAGACCCCGCAAGGCTCCACTCTGAGCATTTTCCGTAGTGGCAGGACTGGTCATAATCAACCCTCTACAGCTTCAATAGTGACGGTAGTTCCCGACCGAACTCCCGTAAACCGGGTAGCATCCCCGGTCACCTTTCCGATGACGACCACCGCGCTGGCCGGACGTATCTCGTTGCCCCGGCTGGCCGGAGTCGGCCCAAAGAAAATGCAAAAGGCTCGTCCCGGCGGCCAGTAACCCAAGTCACCCAAGTCCACCGTCTCCTGCCCGTCCTCCAAATCTGCGTTGACCGGTATCCCAAAGTATATTTCATCGCCCCAGGTGTTGACGGTAGCGGTGATGGGCAACGCTTCCCTGACTGCTTGGGCCGTCTGAGTGTCGTTCAATACTGCTTCAACTTGTACCACCCCGGCAGTAATGCGGATAGTCTGCGCCATTGATAGCTCCAGTGTTTGCAGGTGCCCGATGCCGATTGAGGGAGTAGGGAATCAGTTTCGGCGTCACCGGAAGAACCGGCGGCCTCCAGCCGGGCAGACGGGGCAAACCGGGCCGGGGAACAGGAACCGATGGAAAGGTCGGTCCGGCCCTGAGTGATAAGGTCGGCGCTGGCCTTGCCAATGGCCGGGCTGAGCAGGATTCCCTTCTTGCCCGCGCCGGTTGCCAGGTAAACATTCTCCCAGCCGGGGGCCTGGCCGATGATGGGCAGCCAGTCGGGAGTTACGGGACGCAGGCAAGCCGTGTGCCGTACCAAACGAGCGCGGGCCAGATCGGGCATCAACCTTGCCGCCGCTTCCCAGATAGTAGTTTTGGCGGCCTCGGTGGGGTCCCGGTTGAATCCCTCCCATTCCTCGGTAGTGCCGCACCAGACCAGGCCGTCAGGTTTGGGATAGAGGGAAGCGCCGGCGCCGTTAAAATCAGATGTAAGCGGCGGCCCGTCCGGTTGCAGCCGTAAAATCTCGCCCTTCAGAGGGTCAACGGCCAGGGAAATATCCAGCCACGGCTCGGCCTCCCGCGACCACGGCCCGGCGGCGAGGATCAGCTGGCCGCAGGGGATTTCGCCGTCCTCTAGGATTACGCTCTGGACTCGTCCGCTCACCAGCCGGACGCCACGGGCCAACGCTGAGCGGATACTGGCCCCCCGCTTTTCGGCGGCAGCGGCCAGGGCGCGGGTGAACAAATGACTGTCCAGGGCAGCGTTGCCGTGCAGATATACTCCGCTAAGGACTGACGAGGATAGGCGGGGTTCCAGTTCCAGAAGTTGCTGCCGGTCCAGCCACTTGCCAGAGAAACCGTTATCTTTCGCTCCATTAAAGGTATCCAGCGACTCCTGCAATGCTGGCTCTTCCGATTCCGAGCAGGCCACCTTGGTCAGGGCTACTATGCGGCTCTGAAAGTCCAGGTCGGTATCTTCCCGCAGGCTGTCCCAAAGACCCAAGTGCAGGTTGAAGGACTCCATCGCCAAGGGGCCGAGAGGGCCGGGAATGTGGGAGCCTTCCAAAGGATTCAGCCCGCCGGCAGAGTAGCCGGAGGCTTGAGAACCGATACCATCCCGCTCAATCACGGTAGCTTTCACGCCGGCCAGGGACAGATAATAGGCGGCGGCGCAACCGGCCACCCCGCCGCCGATGATAACAACTTCGCTGGGTTCTGCCATGCTTCGTTTGCTCTCCTGTTGAAATATAGAGGCCAGGCAACTTGGAGTGAGGGCTGGGATACCGTCCAGGCTTGGTATAAAATGAGAAGCATCCACATTGCCAATCCGGAGGAATCATGCCAATTTACGAGTACTACTGCGCTAATTGCAATGTAGAATATGAAGCCATCCGCCCGGCGTCCCAAGCCGATGCACCGATGCCCTGCAAGACCTGCAACGAACCGGGCCAGCGTCAGCTATCCACCTTTTCCTTCAAGTCCAACACCTTTTCTGCGCCCAAGCTCAAGCCGGCTACCAAACCCAAGCGTTCTTACACGGCGGAGAATCAGGAAAGTCCATAGAGAAGGCGCATAGGGCGGGCTATACCAATCTCGTTTAGTACGCTTGACCTTCTCAAAATGAGTCCGCCCGCCGCTTATGGTCAGCTTGTCTCCTGTTCCAGGCGCGCTTGTTCCCGCTCAAGGCGAACCTTCACCCGCTCAAGGTGAGCTGGTCGAACCGCCCTAGCCTTGCCGGGCGCGGGCCTCGTTGCAGGGAATACAGGCGCACACTGAACGTAGGAACCGGAAGGTGTAAATGCCGGTGTAATGGGCATCGCTCCACAGAAATTGCAGGGCGTAATTGCCCACCGGCAGTTGGTCCACCGCCCGCACTTCCTCCGGCACCGTTGCCGGGTCGAGGCGGGGCCGGCCGGTCATCTCTTCAACACAACTGGCGCACTGGCAGCGCAGCCGCAGCATTCGGTGGGGATACAGGCCGCGATGCCCGTCGTCCCACAGGACGGTGATAGCTGCGCCGTCAATATCTACTTCTTTAGGAAATACTGCTTCTTCCATATACTCAACTCTGGCTGGTTGGGAAACTGCGGCCGGCGCCCCAACAGTCAGGAACGCGCCTCCGGGGGTTAAGTTGGAGCTTGGACTTCGGCCAGCCGGGCCGGGCGGGGCATTTCGTCCGGGTCGGTGGGGATTTCGATAATACTGGGGCCGTCGGCCTGCAACGCCGCCAGCAGGGCATCGCCGATGTCCTCCGGTCGTTCCACGTAGAACCCGTGGCCGCCGAATAACTCGGCATAGCGGTCAAACCGGGGGTTGTTGGTGTCCGCGCCGACGTAGCGTTCGTCAAAGGCATACCGCTGGTAGGCTTTCTCCGACCCCCAGCAGCTATTGTTCATAATTACGGTAACAACTTTGAGGTTGTAGCGCACCGCGGTGGCAAACTCCTGGGCGTTGAAGAGGAAGCCGCCGTCACCATTGAAGTTGACCACTGGCCGGTCCGGGGCCGCGAATTTGGCGCCCAGGGAAGCGGGGAAACTGAAGCCCAGACCGCCCAAGTCGAGGGAGGTCATCAGGCTGCGGGGCTGGTAGTAATTGAGCCGGTCCTGCCCAAAGTTGGGGGCCAGCCCGGCGTCCAGCGCGATGATGGCGTCCCGGGGCATAACCCGGCGCAATTCGGCATAGACTCTTTGCGGTTTCAGCGGAGTAGAGCTATCCCGGCCCTCTTCATCCAGCCGGTTCTTGCGGCGGGCGGCCCAGTCGTGGATTTCCGAAAGCCACTGCTGATTCGGGCGCGGTTCCTGTTCCCTGATTTTCTCCAGCAAGTCCTCCAGCACCGCCCCGGCGTCGCCCTCAATGCCTACCTCTATCGGATAATTGCGCCCGATTTCCTGGGGGTCAATCTCTATCTGCACAATTCGGGCGTCCGCCGGAATAAAGCGGTGGTCGTAAAAGGTGGTGGACTGGCTCAACCTGGTTCCAGCAGCCAGAATCACGTCGGCCTGCCGGACGGCCTCAATGCCTTCCTCAGCGCCCAACCGCCCCAAGTGACCTAAAAACATGGGATGGTCGTTGGGAACGGCGTCGGCCCGGCCGTAAGAGGTAACTATAGCGGCGCCAATCAGGTCGGCCAGCCGGGTCACTTCCTCGCCGGCGTTGCTCCACTGAATACCGCCGCCGGCCACGATGACCGGACGCTGGGCGGAAAGCAGGGTGCGGGCTGCCTTGTCCACCAGGTTGCGGTCGCCCCGGGCGCGGGTCTGGCCGGAGCGGTAGCTCTCCGGGGGCAACAAGTCCAGTTCAATTTCGGCGCCGGGCAGCAGGTCCCGGGGAATGTCCACCATAACCGGCCCCATCTTGCCGGAAGTGGCAACCCGGAAGGCCTGCCTTAACGCATCGGGCAGCCGTTCAATCTTGTTAATCGGAAAACTGGCCTTGGTGATTGGCTTGAACAACGCCACCTGGTCAAATTCCTGGGTGGAGTCCCGGTACTGGTGGTCGCGAGAAGCGGAAGGAGCCAGCACCACCACCGGCGAATGGGCGACGTAAGCCGAGCCAATGCCGTAGGTCAGGTTCAGGACGCCGGGGCCATTGGTCGCCAGGCAAACCGAGGGCGCGCCGGAAATCCGGCTGAAGCCGTCGGCCATCAGCGCCGCTCCCTGTTCGTGGCGCACCCCGACAAACTGCATCGAGTCGTCGTCATAAAGGGGGTCAAGAATGTCGAGGAAAGAAGACCCAACAATGCCAAAAATATGTGAAACCCCCTCCTGACGCAACAACTCAATAACGGCCTCGCCGGCCTTCTGTCGTGGGGACACGCTGGCTACCTCCAAATGCTCAATGCTAATACGCCACCCGGTTCCCGGGCGCGGTGCAAGTTTAGCTGCAATCTTAACATAAATGGGGGAGGCGGGGGAAAGGGGGGATGGAAACGCCCCAAAGAGTTCGGGGGTTTAGGTTTGCTTTACTGATGCGTGAATGAATATCTAAACTATTCCATCCCAGCATTGCCGCCAAACCCGTCATTCCGGCGGAAGCCGGAATCCAGAAATACTACGGGGAAGGAACACAGCCGGCTGCGAACGCTTCTGGATTCCGGCCTGCACCGGAATGACGGGGGGACACCGGAGTTTAGCAATCAATTCACCTATCAGTAAGAGATTCTTCAAGAAGATTACGCCTCTGTTTGATCCCGTATCGCGATGAGCTTGGCGCAGGGCCTCCCCCAGCGGGTGATAATTACTTCTCCGCCGTCTCTTCCAGGTCGCGAAGTATTTGGCTGAGCCGGGCTTTGAACTCAGTAATGGTGTAGGTGGACATTTGTGTCGCCTCCTGAAATCATCTAACCTTCGCGATGTGACTACATTGTCGCGGCTCGGGCCAAGTTAGCCGGGTGCTAAAGTTTCACTGGCCTTGAGCTCTAGCCTCCCGTTCGGCGCGAAACCTCTCGTATATTTCTGACTCTTGTCCTTTGGTGGGCGGTGTGGCCGACCCGTATTCATTGCCTCCCCAACAAACTGGAACATTATCTGACCTCAATGCACACCATCCGCTTATTGATGTGTATTTCCCTGCTCTGGGAGGATACTTAAAATCTCTTGGCTTGTTGCGCAACTGGAGTAAGTATTCCCTCGAGGAACGTCCCCAACAAACAATTGAACCTTCCCGCTTTAAGGCGCAGGTGCCGCTTAGGTCAACGAAATCTTTTCCTACGGGAGGAGGATACTCTTTCCACACATTATCCTGAGGATTTCCCCAGCAAAGTAAAGTGGTATCTAGCCGAATCCCACAAGTGGTTCTGTGGCCGCTGTCTATCACCTTGAGTTTTTCCTCTGTGGGAGGTATATGAGCCGATGCTCCCCGTCCCCAGCAAATTGGAGTGCCGTCTCCGCGGAGCGCACAAGTGTGAGAACTACCCATACTAATTGCAACAAACTTCTCGCCTTTAGGCGGAGAGGCTTCGCCGTGTTGGCTCAAGCCCCAGCATACGGGAGAGCCATCCTGCCGAAGAGCACAACCACTTGACCGTCCCAAAGCAATAGCGCTAACTTTTTCATTTTCGGGAACGTCATTCCACGGGTGGTAAGTTGTCCGCCAATAGTCCATCACGTTCCTTCCCCAGCAAAGGAGCGTTCCGTCAAGATGGATTCCGCACGCTGAGATTTGGCCGATGCTAATTTCCTTGAATCGTTCATCCTCAGGCGGCAGTTTGTCTCCAGAGCTTGTATCGTGTCCCCAACAGACCGGGGCGCCATCCAGGCGCAGTCCGCATTTAAGGTAACGATTGACATCTATCGACTTCAACTCTACTGGCATTGGGGTAGGTGTTGGTGATGGTGTCGCTGTGGGAACACGCGTGGCGGTCGGCCTGGGGGTATGGGTAGGCTTACTGGTTGGAACATTTACAGGAATAGCGGTTGGTCTGGGCGCTGGCGGAGTGATGCGGGCAGGAACCGGGGTGGGCCTCTGGGCCGGTCGGTTGGCGGATTCCGGCGCGAGGGGCGGAGTGTAAGCAAGCCTGACGGAGGTCTTCAATTGAGGCAAGACAGCCCGAACGGTCCTCTCCGATATAGCGAAGCCCAGGTTCTCCATTGACCTTATGCCAAAGGTGTTTATCCCAAGCACCTTGCCGCTTTCCGAGACGAGAGGGCCTCCGCTGTTGCCGGGGTTTATGGGAGCATCAATCTGGATGGTTTCAAACTCCCTATTGGAGCGTATGGCCGACACGATGCCGCGGGTAACCGAGGCCTCACCGGGAAGGTCCAGGGGATAGCCAATGGCTATTACCTGGCTACCCGACTGAAGGTCCGAAACATCGCCAAATTCCAGGGTCTTAAAGTCATTGCAGCAAATCTCTATAACTGCCAGATCAATGTCCGGATCAAAACCTATCAGCTTTCCGCGTAAAGTTTCTGCATCGTTCACCTCTACATCAATCCAACGGGTGTCTTCTACTACATGGTGATTGGTTAGCACAAGCCCGCGGTCTTCGGAAAGAGTTTCAAAGATGACGCCGGACCCGCTGCCACTGTTTGTTGTGATCCGCACTACCGCCGGTCTGACCTCTGCCACCATCGCAGGCAGGTCCGGGGACGACGCTGAACTACAGCCTGCCAGGGGCATAAGACTAATGGCAATTAGTAGTGGCAGAAAGAGGCTTCTCATAGTACCCGCGCCGGGCTGGATTTTGATCAATGCATTCCCAAGGAATGTAATAACACGCATTTCACCCGCTTGACAACCCCACACCCCATAGTATAATAACCCCAGTCTCCAATTGGTCTGACCACTTTGCTCCGAGGCAGGATGCAGAAACAAATACACAGTGTTAAACGGCGGCGGTTGTACGAGGAAATCGTGCAGCAGTTTCATTCGTTAATCCGCCAGGGTACGCTAAGGCACGGCGACCGGCTGCCTTCGGAGCGGGAGTTGTCGGAGCAGTTCAAGGTCAGCCGCAGTTCGGTAAGGGAGGCCATCCGTTCCCTGGAATTGCAGGGGCTGGTGGTCAGCAAGCGGGGTTCCGGCACCTTTATCAACACCGAGAACCTGGAGTCGGTGCTGGACTTGGTGGCCGCCAACCTGAACACCGGCGCGGCGGTGTTGCAGGATGTTTTCGAGATGCGCCACCTGATGGAACCCCACATCGCAGCCCTGGCCGCCCAGCGGGCTACCGACGACGAGGTGACGGCGATGCGGCAGATACTGGAAGAGCAGCAGCGCCAGATTGATTCAGGTGAGACCGGCGTGGAATCGGATACGGCCTTCCATTTCGCCCTGGCCTCGGCGACCCACAACTCCGCCCTGATCAAGGTGGTCAGCGCGATAGAGGATATTCTCCAGATGTCCCGAGACCGCTCGCTCCAAGAACCGGGCCGCCCGCAGCGTTCCCTGGCCTCTCATTGCCAGATTCTCCAGATGGTTGAAATGGGCGATGTAACCGGCGCGCAGCAGGCAATGGACCACCACCTGACCGCAGTGGAACCCTCGACCCGGGACAGCCACCAGGTCAATCTTTCGGTGGAACCGGCGGAACTATCGACCCGGGACGGCCACCAGGTCAATCTTTCGGTGGAACCGGCGGCCGTGCCGGCCGACGACTAACGGCAATTTCGAGATTTACTTGAACCCAGGCAAACCCGCTAAAGGCTCTGTACCCAATCTATACATTACAGGAGGAACCCTTATGAGCACAGTAGCTGTGGAGGTGGTGTACCGAGGCATCTTCCAGAAGACGTTGGCTCGGAACATTGTGCGCTCCATAGTGTTTGCTGCCAGGAAGGAAGGCAAGTACGGCACGGCTTTTGGCCGCTACGGCGACTCCCCGGAACGGAATGGCATTCCGGCCAAGCAGTTCGCCATTGTCGCCGACGATGCCGAGGAACTCGAGGAAAACCTGGCAGTTTACGAAGCGCAGGAAGTTGACGTAACCATCAATGTTGATGACACGATGTGCAAGGGCATTGAGTCCTGGGCCTGGTACGGCTTGCAGCCGATCAACGCCCTGACCAAGGCCGGCGGCACCTTGATTGTTACCTCTCGCCAAGAGACCGATGCCCTGATTGAGGACATTCACCAGAAAGACCAGCCCTACAACATCTCGGTGGTAACCTCCGTCCCCAGCTTTTCCGGCTTGTGGGTTTACAAGGACGACCACACTGACGTGCGGATTCTCGGCGCGTTGGCCAAGGTCTGCCCCCAGTTGGTCAGCCTGGAATCCATGGTGGACGCTATCCAGGATCAGGGCTGGGACGACCTTAAAGTCCGATCGGCGGAACGGGCTTACGAACGGGCCGGTATGCGCCCGGTAGAACCCGGCGAGGGCAGTTCGGACGTTCCCTTTACCTTTGACCTGCCCGGCTGGACGACGATGGAAGAGGGTCTGGTCATTCGCGGCATTGAGCAGGGCGGCGGTTTCCGCGGCGGAGAGGAAGGCTACCAGCCGGTCCGCAATTCCGTGTTCAAGAAGTACAGCACCCGTTCCATGCGCCCGATAGTGAACTTCGATACCTGCATCAAGTGCACCCTGTGCTGGCTCCAGTGCCCGGACACCTGCTTTGACGTTACCCCGGATGGCCTCTATGACGCCAACCTGGAATCCTGCTGCGGCTGCGGCGTCTGCGAAGCGGTCTGCCCGGTGGCCGACTGCGTTACCATGATTAACGAGGCCGAGTTCAACGACAACGACAGCCAGTACGAAGCGTGGCAAGAGGACAAAGCGGGCTATCAGCAGTGGATGATTACTTTGATTGAGAAGCAGAAACAGGTCGATCGCACCCACGGCTTCCACCACGTAGGCGGATATGCCGAGCAGATTGCCGAGGCAGGTGAAGATTAATGACTACCATCGAAGAACAATTGTTTATGACCGAAAAGGAGGAGCTGATTAGTGGCAGCGAGGCCGTAGCCATTGCTTGTGCCCTGGCCGACGTTGACGTTATCACCGCCTACCCGATTCGGCCCTACGACACGGTGATGCAGTATGTGTCCAAGCTCAAGGCCGACGGCGCCTTTGACTGCGACTTTATCGTGGCCGAAAGCGAACATTCCCAGTTTGAAATCGTCAAGCATGCTTCCTCCGTCGGTGCGCGGACCTTCTGCGGCTCCAGCGGCGTGGGTTGGTTCTACGCCTTTGAGGCTATCGCCGTGACCGCCGGCCTGCGTTTGCCGGTGGTGGCGATGGTGGGCAACCGGGCTCTGGACGACCCCGGCGCCTTTGGCGTGGAACACAACGATGCGATGGCCGTCCGCGATTTGGGCTGGATGCTCTATTGGGTAGCCACCGCCCAGGAAGCCCTGGATATGGCGCTGATGGCCTATAAAATAGCGGAAGACTCCCGGGCTTTCCTGCCCTTCGCCCTCAGTTGCGACGGCTCCTTCCTGACCCACTCCCAGGCCATCGTCAACGTGCCGACCCAAGAGCAGGTGCGCCGCTTCCTGCCCGGCTATGACCGGGGCCGCCTCCAGCTTCACCCGGACAACCCGATTACCGTAGCCCCTCAGGTAAATGAAGACTGGCTGATGGAAATTCGCCGCCAGTCCGACGAGGCGATGCACCGGACGCCGGGAGTGATTAAAGAGGTTTACGAAGAGTTTAAGGAAGTATTCGGGCGGGGCGACCCCAGCCCCTTCCTCGAAGAGTACATGACCGACGACGACCCCGACATCATCCTGATTGGGATGGGCACCCTGAGCCTGCCGGTCCGGGTGGCTATCCGGCGGATGCGGGAGCAGGGTAAGAAAGTCGGCTTCGTTCGGCTGAAGTTCTTCCGTCCCTTCGCCACCGAAGAGGTACAAGAGGCTTTGGGCAGCTGCAAGGCCGTGGCCGTCTTGGACCGTGACTATTCCTTCGGTTCCCCCTCCTTTGGCGGCGTCCTCTTCAACGAAATCCGGTCGGCCCTCTACCCGTTGGAGAACCGGCCCTACGTGGTAAACTTCATCGCCGGCCTCGGCGGTCGGGAAGTTCGGGTAAGAGACGTGGAACAAATGGTTGAAATCACCCAAAAGGCGATAGATACTGGTAAGATAGAGAAGGAATGCAACTGGATCGGAGTGAGGGAGTAGATTATATGACTACACTGCAAGAGCTCCCCCAAGTTAGGGGGGTCAAGAACATACCGGTACAGGAAGGGTTTACCTCCGGCCACCGCACCTGCCAGGGTTGCGAATCGGCCCTGACCATGCGGCTGATGATTAAGGCCGCCGGCCCCCGCACCATCGTCGTGGGCAGCACTGGCTGTATGTACGTAGCTAACACCACCTACTACAGCACTCCCTGGGTAGTGCCTTGGATGCACACTCAGTTGGGTTCCTCCGGCGCCGCCGCCACCGGCACCGCCGCCGGCCTGGCCTCCATGATGCGCAAGGGCAAGATGAAGGAAGAACCCATCAATGTCATCGCCTTCTGTGGCGACGGCGGCGGCGTGGACATGGGATTGTCCGGCATCTCCGCGGCCCTCCAGCACGAGGAGTACAACCTGCTCATTCTTTGCTACGACAACGAGTCCTACGCCAACACCGACATCCAGGTTTCGGGCAGTTCCCCCTGGGGCGCCAACTCGACCTTCAGCCCTCCGGGTAAGGTTCACCGGATTATGAACCGCCGCTGGAAGAAGAACACGGCCCCGATGCTGGCCGCCGGCCATCCCAGTTGCCGCTACGTGGCAACGGCCTGCGCCTCCTATGGCTTGGACTTCACCAACAAGGTTCGCCGCGCCCTGACCATCGGCGGCCCCACCTTCATCCACGTCATTGACCCCTGCCCCAAGGGCTGGGACTACGACCCCAAGTATTCCCACGAATTGGGGATGCTGGCCGTAGAGACGGGCCTGTGGGTCCAGTACGAGATTGCCGAGGGGGAGCTAATCCTCAGCGGCCCCTCCCGGGCCATCAAAAACGGTGTCCGCCAGCGCAAGCCGGTCCGGGACTACCTACAGCGCCAGGGCCGGTTCGCCCACTTGAACGAAGAGGACCTGGATTTCTTCCAGTCCCGGGTGGACGACAGTTGGGAAAAGTGGTGGATACCCGGCATCGTCCCCTTCAGCCCGCCGGAAGAGTAGAGTAGAGCAAGTAGGTCTGGTAGAAACAACGGGGGCGCCGCATCTAGCGGCACCCTCAAGTTTTGGCGAAATGTCAGGCTTCCAAGTAAAGTTGTAACTCATCTCGATGTCGTCTTAGGGCGTCTGAGCCGGGGTGTGCAAGTTCCCGGTTGATGAGCTGCTCTACCCACCGTAGCAAACTGTCGGCGTTGTGAGAATGGTGAGTCGCCCACCATTCCTTGCTAACAAAATATCTTCCATCGTAAGGCTTTGTCCAATAACGGTTATGGCCAGAAACTTTAGGGCCGAGTTCGATTGGGCGTAAAATAGGAACTCCGGTGCCACGAAATCCCATCGTGTGCTGGCAATAATCCATGTCTTCAAGGTTTCGCAGGTCTTCGTCAGTCAACAAGCCCGGATAGCCTTCCAACAGCGTCCGCATCAAGTCGCGAATGATATCTTGCAAGGTAGGTAGTTCAGTCAGGCCACTTTCCCGAACCACCCTTCCTTCCCCTTTACCACGGTTATACCTTTCCCGCAAAGAGAACTCCACTGGCGAGGAATCACCAACCTGCAACTCGTCATTACTCGTCAGCACCTTCAACCGGCGCAGCTGGCTGTTAGAGTCAATCTGTATGGAACGTGGCTCTTCGTAGGCCAATCGGTCCAGCACCGGTAAAACTCGCTCTATGCCTTCAACAGCATCTTCAACATCCCCTAAACTGCGCCGGTTCTCATAAAAATTTTCGTGCCCTTTGTGATAGGCATCAGCCAGAGTGCCGGAGATTATGCCGGAATATTCGGCATATTCTGCCGCCAATTGTTTGCCCACACTTTCCAGCTGCCGGTTAGATGTGTGGTTCCAGCCTCGTTCTTCAGCGATAATCTTCAGGTATTGCACTGCCGCTCCCCACGCCTTTTCGCCGGCCTGGAGCCGGTCACCCGTGTCCAGTTCGTGCCTTGCCTGCTTGATGAGCCTCTCGCCCATGACTCGGCGGGCCTCCGGCGGCTGATTCTCCGCCGGGTCGGGCAAGGGCGGGAAAAATTCCTTCTCCATCCGGGCCTCCAAATGTCTTGACGCTTCCATTATACCGTCTTCGTGTTCCTTCGTGCCCCTTGGTGGCTAAACAAACCGCTGCATCGGCTGCCACCCGCTCCTTCCCACTCCGCATGACACCCCTCTACTGTAAAAGCATCAACTCCGTGAAACTCCGCGTCCTCTGTGGCTCTGTGGCAAAAACCGGTCCATCGGCAGACCCTTTATCGGAACCCTGACCAATGGGACAAAATTTCCCCACCATTCCTGAATATTCGTATCTGGTAATGGATACATAAATGTCCCATCCCCGGACCGCTCCAGCTATAAAATGGGACGAAAATAAAAATTTCATTGGTGAACATTCGCGTTTATTCGTGGATAAATCTCGTCTTCGTGTCACTTGGTGTCCCTTCGTGGATGGGAAAGGAGAATTTGTTGGAGCGGATGGCTGTTTGCTACCCTTGCCTAAACCCCCGCCAAGCCTTAAAGTAGGAAAATCCACCCCACCAGTCCAGCAAAAAGGAGCGTAAGTTTAATGGACCCGATAAATCTTTACGACTACGAGGCCAGGGCAAAAGTCAAAATACCCCACAACAACTGGGAGTTTATTGAAGCCGGGGCGATGGATGAGTTCACCACCCGGCGCAACCGCAGCGCCTTTGAGGACCTGACCATCCGCCCCCGTTTCCTGCGGAACATTGACAACCGCGACCTGACCACCAGCGTCCTCGGCACTGAAATAAGTATGCCAGTGTTCGTCTGCCCGGCCGGCGGCCACAAGCTGGCCCATCCCGACGGAGAGTTGGCCACCGCCCGGGGCGCGGGGATGTCCAATACTATGATGATGCTCAGCACTTCATCCCACTACAGTATGGAGGAGGTTTCGGCGGCGGCCAGCGGCCCCCTGTGGTTCCAGCTTTACCACCGGGGTCACGACCTGACCGAAATGCTGGTGCACCGCGCCGAGGAAGCCGGCTTCAAGGCCATCGTCTTGACCGTGGACACGCCGGTGCCGTCGGCCAAGGAGCGGGACGTGCGAAACCAGTACGTCAACCCGTCGGAGTTGGCTAACTTCCGGGCCACCCCGGATCGGCTGGCCGATGTCAGCGGCACCGACGAAGCTCCCAACTGGCAGCCGTCCCAGGTTCCTCCCCTGACCTGGGAGGAATTAGAATGGCTGCGGGGCCTGACTTCCCTGCCGCTGGTGCTGAAGGGCGTCAGGACTGCCGAGGATGCCCACGTCGCCGCCGAAAGCGGGGTCAACGGCATCCTGGTCTCCACCCACGGCGGGCGGCAGATTGACTCCACCATGAGTTCGTTGGAGATGCTGCCGGAAATCGTCGAGGCGGTTAACGACAACTGCGAGGTTTATCTGGACTCCGGCGTCCGGCGGGGCAGCGATGTCCTCAAGGCGCTGTCCCTGGGCGCGCGGGCCGTCGGCATCGGTCGCCCCCTCTACTGGGGCTTGGCCGAGAATGGCGCTGAGGGCGTCCACGGCGTATTGGAAATCCTGCGCTCCGAGTTTGACCGCGCCCTGGCCGTCTGCGGTCAGACCTCGGCCCAAAACCTGGAGTCCAACCTGATAAACATCCCCTACAACTGGGGCCCGGCCCGTATGGCGCCCTAACTGGCCGGCAATCCCTATGCTCATCTCTCCCTCTCTGCGTCTCCTGGTGAAAGAAGGGTTATTCACCAAGAGGCGCAGAGACACGGAGATACGCGAAGGGCCAATCAGACCATTCGTGCCTCTTCGTGTTCATTCGTGGATAAGAGAGAAATAGCCTAGACCGGCCACCGCTCCATCCGATTGGCCATGTCCCAGAACATATACTCGTAGCGGCTGCTGGTCAGAAAAGCCTCCCGCATTACGGCCAATTCCTCGGGGCCAGCCTTTTCGGCGGCGGCATCCACAAACCCGCGCCAGGCATTGACGCTGCCCTCCAGGAAACCGGCAACGTAAAACCCGGTCCACTGGCTGTAGAGAGGATGCTCCGACGGCCCTATTTCGTCCTTCAGTTCGTGGTAAGTCCAGGGGCAGGGTAGCAAGGCGGCGGCGGTAGGGCCTAAACCGTACAGCGACGCCGTAGTCAGCATATGGTTGACATAAGCAGTGTTGGTGGGAGAGCGGCCCACTTCCTGGATGTATTCCATTGAAACGCTGGCGGCCTCCAGCAATTGGTGGTGCAGAGGCCGCTCCACCGGGGTCAGTACCCGATGAGACAATTCTTCCAAGGTCTGGGAATCGGGAGCTTTGGCCAAAGCCATTGCCACGGTGCGGGCAAAGCCTTCCAGGTACTGATAGTCCTGGGTTAAATAGTATTGAAACTTCTCCAGGGGCAGGGCGCCGTTCCGTATTTCTTGCAGGAAGGGATGGGCGAAAATAGCTCTCCAAATAGGTTGAGCTTCCGCCTTTAGCTGCTCGCTGAAACTCGGCATTGTTTCCTCTCCGTTTTTATCCACGAATAGACACGAAAGGACACGAATAATGTAACTCTCCCTGGGCCGGGCAACCACCAGGGTTTCCCTACGGTAGGCAGGGCTATCGCATTAGACATACAGTCATATTTCCGTCGTTCCTGCGAAGGCAGGAACCTAAAACCTTGAGAACAGAAGTTCCTGCTTTCGCAGGAACGACGAGTTTTCGTTCTTTGACCTAATGCGATAGCCCTGCTACAGTAGGGTATCAGGTCAAAGGGCTTGGCACAGTAACCCGGGCCTCTCCGGTTATGACCTGTTCACCCCGCCCGTTTTCCAGCCAGACCTGTAGCTGCCAGTTTACCCGTTCGCCGGCCGGTTCTTTTTTGACCACCAACCCCTGCGCGGTCAGCACATCGCCGGCGTAAATCGGGCGGCGGTAGTTTACACTCAATCGTCCGCCCTGCCGGAAATCTATACCAAACCGCCGGTCCAGCAACTCATGCAGGTAGGCGAGTCCCAGTTCCCCAGGGGCAACGGCTCCGGCCAGGCCCATACCCTGAGCCAACGCCGCACCAGTGTGGACGTTGGTCGACGGCGCGGCCCCCTCGGCTCCATTGCCGGAAATCAGCAAACGGCTGGCCGTCTCAAACATCTCAATGTTCTCTTCGGTAACCCGTTTTTCAATAGAATGCAGATACGCAGCTTCGGCCCCTCGACGCGACCAGCCTGGTCTTCTGCCCAGGCGTTCCGCCCTGCGCCCGACCCTAAACTGGAAAGTATGCTCGCTACGGAGAATCTCCGTGCCTATCTCGTCCACGGCAAAAGTCTCCACCACCAGCCGTTCCGCTCCTTGTTGCCGGTACTTGTCCCGCACCCACCCGGTCACCTGCACGCGCCGGTCTTGGATGGGAGGCCGGTAGTAGCGGTCGGTGTGAGCAACGCTGTCCGCTGCGACTGCTCCGTACTTGCGGGTCAGCACTTCCAGAAACTCCCGGGCGGCTATGTTGGGAAAGGCGGCTTCCGGGTATCCAACCGCATCCCGGAACAGTCGCAGCTTCTCGGCGGTTACCGAGTATTCCAGGTGACCCAACTGGCCCCCGATAGGCAGCCGTTGCAGGTAGCGGTCTTCGCCGGTCATTGCCCGGTCAGCCTTTGGTACTGTTGCAAGTCGGCTTCGGCGGCCTCCAGATTGCCCAACTCCCGGTGGGCGTTGGCCCGCGCCCGGTAGGCCGCTGCCAGATTGCCGTCCAGCTCCAGGGCGCGATTAAGGTCGGTAAGGGCTGATTGATACTCCTTGCAATCAGAGTAGGCGATGCCGCGATTCAGGTAAAGGTTGGCGAACTCTGGCCCGAGCCGGAAAGCCTCGTTGAAGCTGGCGATGGCGTCGGAGGATTGACCGAGGTTGCGGAGGGCAATGCCCCGGTTGTAGCAGGCGTTGGCGAATACGGGAACAATCGCCAAAGCCCGGTTATAGTCGGCAATAGCTGGCTCATACTGGTGCAAGTCACTGTAGAGGTTGCCCCGGGCGTAGCAGTAGTCGGCGTCGTTGGGACGCAGCTTCAAGGCCGTGGAGTAATACTCCAGGGCCACTTCCAACCGGCCCTGGTCACGGTGAGCTATGCCCAGGTTGTAGTAGGCGTTGGGCATTTCCGGGTTCTGGTCAATAGCCCGCTCAAAGTCGGCAATCGCAGCATCGTAGTGCTTGAGCGAGGCGTGGGCTACCCCGCGGGCATAGTAAAAATCGGCGTCTTCCGGTTCCAGGTGAATGGCCTGGTCATAGTCCCGGATAGCTTCCGCGTAATTCTCCAGATGACGGTTGACCACGCCCCGGGCGTAAAAAGCCACCGGATAGTCCGGTTCCACCCGCACGGCGGCGGTGTAGTCCGCAATAGCTTGGGAGAAGTTGCCGGCGTTGCGCTGGGCCAGACCCCGGTAGTAGTAGGCAACGGCGAAATCTGCGTTAATGGCCAGGGCCTGGTCAAAGTCGTTAATAGCGGCTGCCAGGTTGCCCTGCTGCAAGTAAAACTGCCCGCGGGCCAGGTAATCATATTCAGTGGGCGACTCTGCCATAGTCCTCCGCGAAGGATAGCGAAACGTGGCGCCGGGTAAATGCCAGCGGCCAGTTCAAGATAAAACATCGGCCAGGGGGCAGTCAACTTGCGGGGGCAATTGGGCCAGGGTTATCGCGTCTTAATTTGGATACTTGTAGCATCGTCATACCAACGCTCCACCGTCATTCCGGCGCAGGCCGGAACCTCTGTTCACAAGATTTCAGGAAACCCCTGAATAAGTCCGTACTTGTGCTGTTCACCCCCTACCCGTCGTTCCTGCGAAAGCAGGAATCTCTGCCCACAACATTTTAGGTTCCTGCCTGCGCAGGAACGACGGTTAGCCTCCAATCCAAGGCGAAAGCTCTGATAATTACGCCCGGCTGCCTCCGATTCAGGTTGGAAAGGCGTGAGTTGCCAGACGCAACTCCCCGCCTACTCCCCAAACTCCACCTCATACATATCGTAGTGGGACCGGGACATTCCCAGATTGACATAAACCTGCTGCGCCCGGTGGTTGGTGCGCTCCACGTAAAGGCGGATGCCGCAGACGTCGCCAGCGGCCTGAGCGTCTTCCCGTACTTGCCGGTCCAGGGCGCGGTACACACCGCGGCGGCGAAACTCCGGGGCAACGTAAACGCTCTGTATCCACCAAAAATAGGCGTTGCGCCAGTCGCTCCATTCGGTAGTAATCATGAGTTGGCCTGTCGTCCGACCGTCAATCTCCGCCAGCAAGTAGAACCCCAGGGTTTCGTTGTTCAGCGCAGCCAAGACTCCCGACCTGAGTTTTTCCTCATCCAGCCCCTTGTCCTCCGTTTCGAAGGCCATAGCTGCGTTAAAGCTGACCAGGGTATCCAGGTCACTCAATCCGGCTCGGCGTACTTCTATCTCCCGGTTCAATGCTGTTCCTCCGGTTCCGGCAAAGAAATTGGGGTAAATTGGGGGTTAAATCGCTGTCCAGCCACCGTCCACGATTAGTAGATGGCCGGTGGTGGCGGACGCCGACGGGCTGGCCAGGTAAACGGCGGCGCCCACCAGTTCCTCCGGGATCATCCGGCGGCCCAGGGGCATATTGGCCTTCAAGTCGGTTTCCAGTTCGGCGGCGGAGCGGGTGTCGGCAAGCAGCAAACCTGGCGTTTCCGTAGGGCCGGGGCCGATGGCATTGACCGTAATCCCGTACTTAATCCATTCCAGGGCCAGGACGCGGGTCAGGTTAGCCAACCCTGCTTTGCTGGCGCAGTAAGCCGCCCGGTTCTCCCCGGCAGTGACCGCCAACTGGGAGGAAATGTTGATTATCCTGCCGAAACCTTGGTCAATCATCGGACGGGCGGCGGCCTGGGCGCAGAAAAAAGGTCCTTTCAGGTTGGTGTCAATGACCGCGTCCCAGTTTGCTTCGGTAACTTCCAACGCCGGCTGGCGGCGGCGGATACCCGCGTTGTTCACCAGGATGTCCAGCCGGCCAAAGTCCCGGACTACCTGATCCACCGTCTGGCGAATGTTGCCCAGGTCCAGCACATCCATTTGGTAGGCCCGGCTTTCCACTCCCTCGCCTTTAATTCGCTCCGCTGTTTCATGGGCGCCGGCCAGTTGCTCCGGTATATCGGAAACGGCCACGTTGGCGCCGGCTTGGGCCAACCCAAAGGCCAGAGCGCTGCCGATGCCCCGGCCCGAGCCGGTAACCAGGGCGGTCATCCCTTCCAGACTCAATCCCGCATAAGGCATAGGCACACCTCCCCCCGGATCTACGGTAGCATCTTTGGCAGCGTCTTTGGTAGCTGGGTTTCCCATTATAGCAGAGGACGCTCCCCAAACGGTGGTACTTGCCAATAGGCCGGGCCATCCCTATTATGCCTTGGTAGCAGGTAGGCAAGTTAATTTCGTTCTCCCGTCCTTTACAGGAGAAGTGACTCCAATGGCAAACCCCACCATTAAGATTGACGGCGCGCGGTTCATCGTTACCGTTGACCCGGAGCGGCGCATTATTCGGGACGGCTCCATCTTGATTGAGGGCCAACGCATCGTGCGAGTGGGCAAGACCGACGAAATGGCCGACATTCCCGCCGACCGGGTGATTGACGCCGGCGAAATGGTGGTCACGCCCGGATTCGTTAACGGACATATGCACATCAGCTACGCCCACGCCACCCGCGGGATTTTCCCCGATGACCTGGGGCCAGCCTACCTGCCCAACGTCTTCACGCTGCAAGGGGCGATGACTGAAGAGGAAGAATACTATACCTCCTTGCTGGCTATTACCGAGCTTCTGAAGTATGGGACGACCTGTTTCCTGGACCCCGGCAGCACCAAGGGCCTGGACACCTGTATGCAAGCCTACCAGGAATCGGGCTGCCGCATAATCCTGGGCTGGCAGGTCACCGATAAGCCCAACCCGGTCAACCTGCCGGTTTACGATACCATAGAGGCCATTGGTCTGATGGAGCAGGTCATCAAGGGCTACGACCATCGCCTGGATGACCGGGTACGGGCCTGGGCGATGCCCTTCTCACCGGGATTTTCGACCGAGGAACTGCTGCTGGCCGCCAAGTCCCTGGCTGATGAATACCAGACCGGAATGACCCTGCACTTCAACAACGGCTCCCGCTACATTCAGGAGTGCCTGCAATCGCAGGGAATGCGTCCGACCCAATACCTGGATTCCCTGGGCCTGCTGGGGCCAAACCTGGCGCTGGCTCACGGCTTGGGGCTGGACCAGTCCGAGGTGGACTGTATTGCCGGCAGCGGGGCTGGCGTGGTTATGTGCCCTACCGCCGCCATCAAGGGCGGCACCGGGATTACCCACAACGGTATGCTGCCGGAACTGCTGGAGGCCGGCGCGACGGTAGGTTTAGGCACCGACGCCGGCAACAACTCCAACCTGCTGGAGACCCTGCGTTCGATGTACCTGGCCGCGGTGCTATACAAGGATGCCCGGGAGGACGTGGGGATGATTCCAGCGGAGACGGCCCTGGAAATGGCAACTATCGGCGGAGCGAAGGCCCTGGGTCTGGACGCCAACATCGGCTCCATAGAGGAGGGCAAGAAGGCCGACCTGGTGCTGTTCGATACCCGCCGCGCCGAGTGGAGAACCCTGTTTAATCCGGTCAACAACCTGGTCTATAACGCCGACGGCCGAAGTGTTCATACTGTCATAGTTGACGGTCAAGTGCGAGTTGAGAACCACCAACCCCTGTTCGTGGACGAATGGGAACTGGTGCAAAAGGTACAGGCTTTGGGAGAGGATTTGCTGGCCCGCACCGGGATTTCCTACCCGTCCCGCTGGCCGGTTGTATGATTGGGGTCAAGGTTTGTTTACCTAAGGTGACCCCAAGTAGGTCATTCGGAACGGAGTGAAGAATCCAAAACCTTATCCACAAATACTGTCGCTGCCCGAAGGACTTTAGACCCTTCGGCAAGCTCCGGGTGACATTTATTTGACCTGTGGCGCGTTGCGAGGGTTACCAAACTCTTACAGCGCGACTCTCCAGGGAGAAAAGTATATGGACATGATAGATAATTTCGGTATCCTGCTGCCCACCCGGGGTGTGCTGGTGTACGCCGGTGGCGGCCGGCCCCGGGTGGAGTTGAACTGGCAAATCGCTGAAACGGTGGAACGGCTGGGCTACGATTCGGTTTGGGTGGGCGACAGCATCACCTCCAAGCCTCGGCTGGAGCCGCTGACCATCATGGCTGCGCTGGCGGCCCGCACCCAGCGGGTCAAAATCGGCACGGCGGTAATGCTGACCGCCCTGCGCCATCCGGTTCACCTGGCCCACGCCTTGGCCACCATTGACAACATTTCCAACGGAAGGGTCATCCTGGGGGCCGGCGCAGGACGGGGTGATAACCAGATGTATATTGACGAACATTCCGCAGTGGGGATACCCGTGGCCGAGCGAGCTGACCGGATGGAGGAAGGCATCCGGCTTTTGCGCGCCCTCTGGACCGAGGAACGGGTAACCAGTGAAGAGGGCTATTACCCCTTGCAGAACGTCGCCTTGGAACCCCGGCCGTTGCAGCAGCCGCTCCCGATATGGGTATCCAGCAACTGGGTACAACGAGGACTGCGGCGGGTAGCCGAGTTAGGCGATGCCTGGATTACCAACGTGCCCAGCGTTGACCTGTTCAATAAGTGCTGGGATCGGGTGCAGGAAAACTCGGTGAAAATAGGCCGCGACCCGGAGTCTATGACCCGCGCCCTCTACATCTCGGTCAACCTGAACGAAGAAGACTCAGCCCTGGAAGAGGGCGACCAATTTATGCAGGCTTACTACAGCCGGCCCTATTCGGCGGTAAGCCAGCAACTGCTCTGCGTATTTGGCCCGCCGGAAAAGTGCATTGAGGCCATACAGCATTACCGAGAGGCCGGGGTAACCTACTTCATTGTCCGCTTTGCTTCACCAAATCAGTCGGAGCAGCTTGCCAGGTTTACGCGCCAGGTTCTGCCCGCGGTGCAGTAAAAGGGGTCTGAATGGGTAAGAGGACAGCCGGCGTTTTGTAGGGACGAGTTTGAAACCTGCCCCGGTGTTGGTCTGAGGGAAGAAAAGCCAGGTTTCCAGCCATTCGTTCCAACCGCTGCCTGTATCACCGTCGTTCCTGCGCCGGCAGGAACCTCTGGCCTCAAGATTCCAGGTTCCTGCCGGCGCAGGAACGAAGCATCAGCCCCACTCCTTATTCGTGTCCATACGGGGATTACCCAGCTTCATCCCGCATTACCCGACGCAGCACCTTGCCGGCGGCGCTGACCGGCAGTTCGTCCCGGAAGTCCACGATGCGGGGTATCTTGTAGTTGGCCAGATGCCGGTGGCAATAGTCCAGTATGTCCCGGCGGGCCAGGTCTTCAGAGGCAAAACCGTGCCCTTCTTTCAGAGCGATTACCGCCTTGACCGTCTCCCCCCGGTAATCGTCAGGGATGCCCAGCACCGCGGCCAACTGTACTGCCGGGTGCTGATAGAGTACTTCTTCCACTTCTCGGGGCCAGACCTTGAAACCGGCGGCGTTAATCACGTCCTTCTTCCGGTCCACGATGTAGAAGTAGCCCCGCTGGTCCATATAGGCCAGGTCGCCGGTGTAAAACCAGCCATCGCGAATCGAGGCGGCAGTCTCTTCGGGCCGATTCCAGTAGCCCCGCATAACTTGCGGGCCGCGCAGGGCCAACTCCCCGATTTCCCCCAATGGCATTTCCTCAATTCCCAACTCGGCGTCAAAAATTCGTGCGTCGGTATCCGGCAGAGGGACGCCAATGGAGCCGGCCTCAGCGCAGTTGACCGGGTTGGCGTGGGTCAGCGGGGAAGTTTCGGTCAAGCCGTAACCCTCAATCAGCACTTCATGGCCGACCAGGGTGTCAAAAGACTCCTTGACCGCCCGCGGCAGCGGGGCGGCGCTGGTGCGGCTGGGGCGCAGGGATGACAGGTTGTAGGAGCGCACGTCCTCGTAGTTCAGCAGGGCAATGTACATAGTGGGCACCCCGAGAAAGCGGGTGGCCCGGTAGTCCTGGATCGCCCGCAAAACCCGTTCCGGGCTGAACCGGCGGAACAGGACGATAGTTGCGCCGGCAGCCAGCGGAACGCTCATTACCCCGGCGATTCCCCCGATGTGGAACAGGGGCAGGGTGGCGACGAAAACCTCGCCGCCCGGTTCGTAGCCAAACCAGTCCCGGAACTGAATGGCGTTGGCTACCAGATTGGCGTGAGTCAGCATACTGCCCTTGGGAACGCCGGTGGTCCCGCCGGTGTAAGGCAGCAAGGCCAGGTCTTCAGCCGGGTTTAATGGAGGCAATTGCTCCAACGGGGGATGGGTTTCCAGCAGCTTTTCCCAGCAGTGGGTCGAAGAATCGGCGGCGGCGCCAGCGACAATTACTTCAGTAACCGGGGTTTGGGCCAAAATTTCCCGCGCGGTGGGATACAGGTCGGCCTCGCAGAGGAGCGCTTTTGCCCCCGAGTCGTTGAGGTGGTAGGCCAGTTCTTCGGCCCGGTACATTACGTTGCAGGGAACCGGCACCGCCCCGGCCTTGAGGATGCCGTAAAAGCCAACTACCAGTTCCGGTGAGTTCTGAATGTAGTAGGCCACCCGGTCACCCCTGGCAATGCCCAGTGATACCAGTGCGGCGGCAAAGCGGCTGGATTCTTCGTCCAGCGCGCGATAAGTTTTGGTGACTGGCTTGGTTACCAGTTCTACCCCGTCCGGCGCATCTTGGTAAATCAGGGCTGGCCGGTCGGGAAACCGGGCCGCCGATTCTTGCAGGAAATGGTAAAGCGGCGCCAAGGGGTAGTGCAAGTTATGCGGCATTCCGGGCGGGTAGGATTTCAGCCAGGGCCGGTTGCCGGTAGTCACGTCATTAGCCATAGACGGCAGTTCCTCAGGCGGAGAACCCGGTTTCCAGCTTAATCATCATCCGGTTCAGGTCGGTAGCGTATTCCTCCATCTGCTGGATACCTTCTTCGTCCAGGTGGGCGTACCGGCGCTGGGAACCCAGGTAGTCGCGGACGGTGGACTTGCGCATGATGTTCTGACGCTGGAAAACACCGTCCTTCCACTCGTAAAGGGGCCAGATGCCGCTTTCAACAGCGAGGCGGGACACCTCGATACCCTTGTTGTCATCATAGCCCCAGGAAGGGTTGCAAGGGGTTAGAATCTGGATAAAGGCCGGTAATCGGGTGGAGGCGTTCTTAATCTTGCGTTCCAAGTCTTGGGGATGGGAAGTAGAAGCGGTGGCAACGTACTCGGCGCCGCTGAACATAAGCATCAAGGTAAAGTGCTTGGGGTGCCGCAACTTGCCGGAGGGCCGGACGCTGGTGCGGGCCATCGGGTGGGTGCTACCGGTGGCGTGGCTGCCGCTGGCGGCGTGAGCCTGGTTGTCGCAAACCACGTGCATATACTTGTAACCCTGCTGGAAGCCGGTAGCCAGATCCTCCAAACCCAGGTCAATTTGCCCGTCGCCGTCGATCACCACGATGGGGCGGTCAATATTGCGGACTTTCATGGCGGTGAGCATACCGACGATACCGCTGTCGTGGGTGCCGAGACCGCTCCGTTGCAGAAAATCCCGCCCAATGCCGCAACCCTGGCCGAAAATAATGGGGTTTTCCTCTTTCAGGTGGTCGAAAACAATGTGCATCACCAGGCGGGTAGCCAGGTTCTCTGGGCAACCGGGGCACTGGTTGGCGGTAACATTCATAAAGACCCGCTGTTGGGGCGTGTCCTGAATCATTTTTATGGGCATAGTTTGTTCTCCCTAACAGGAACGATTTGCAAGGCGATTCCGGTAGCCCTTAACCATTAAGAACCTGGGCCAGCATTTCCTCGTCCTCGATAACCTCAAAGTGCCAGTCCATTGGCTTGTCGGCGACGCCTTTGCCGGCGGCGGCCAAAGCCTCTTCGGCGGCGTAAACTATGTTGAAGTGGGTCACGTCCCGCCCGCCCAGGCCGATAATGCGGCCCAATACAACGGGCGGGTTGGGCTGGCCGAAAAGGGCGCTCCGCAAGTCCTGGTAAACGGCGGCGACGGTGTTGCGGTCCAGCACCACCACGCCCTTGACTCCTTGCAGAGCTTCCAGCAAGTCCTCGCTGGGAAAGGGGCGGTAGGTGCGAATCTTGACCAGCCCGACCGCCTTGCCCTGGTCGCGCATCAGGTCCACCGCCAGCCGGGAGGTTGAGGACAGGGAACCCATCGCCACGATGGCAACCTCGGCGTCCTCCATCCGGTAAGTCTCAATCAGGCCGCCATAGCCCCGCCCGGTCAGCCTTACATAATCCTGATGGGCTTGCTTCAGCCGGGCTTTGGCGGTGACGTTCAGCGCCTCATCCAACTGGTAGCGGCGCTCCATATATTCCCGTTCCACGTCAATGTAGCCGTAGCCGCTCATCCGGTTGCCGCCGTAGTAAGCGGCGAAATCCAGGTTCTTGATAAAGTCAACTTCCGGAGGCAGTACCAGCGGCGGCAGGAAAGCGTCCACCGCTTCCTGGCTGGGCGCTTCCACCGGGTAGCTGTTGTGGGATACCTCCCAACCGTCGTAGGTGACAAAGGCCGGCAGCAAAACATCCGGGTCTTCGCTGACCTTGTAAGCCTGAATGACGGTATCCATTACGTCCTGGGCGTTTTCGCAATGGTAGTGCATCCAGTGAATGTCACGGTACATTATCGTGTCCTGGTCGTCGGAGCGGACAATGGCCGGCGGCTCAAGGGCGCGGTGGGCCACTACAATGACAATGGGAATGCGAGCATAGGAGGCAAAGATAAGCTGCTGCGCCGCAATCAACAGGCCCTCGGAGTTGGTGGCAAAGGAGCAGCGGGCACCGGATTGGGTAGCGGTTATCTGGGCGTTCATCACGCTGCGTTCATGCTCCAGTTCAATGACCTCGGCAGGCAACTCGCCCCGATGAATCATCCGGGACAGCTCTTCACCGACTTCATCGGAGGGGCCGATGGGGAAATAACATAATACCTGGGTGCGGGCCAGTTTCAGGGCATGGGCCGCCGCCTTGTTGCCGGTCAGGGCCTGGCGCTGGTTAGGTTCCCGAGAAGCTGCGGAAGAACTCGCTGGGGAGGTCATCAATAGTCTCCTGGCCGTTTTTCTTGAGTCTTTCAATCATCGAGCTGTCGCTGCGTTCCCGTTCACCCTGGGCTTGTCGAA
The DNA here is from genome assembly GCA_965197655.1 of Dehalococcoidia bacterium. Classification (GTDB taxonomy): domain Bacteria; phylum Chloroflexota; class Dehalococcoidia; order Lucifugimonadales; family UBA3495; genus CATQHB01. Next base: position 1,109,483 of record OZ240220.1, read on the forward strand.
GGGTGAGGCGCGGTGGTTCGAAAAGCTCACCACCAGCGGATTACCTTAAATCTCTCGGCGCACAATACATCATCATTGTTAAACGTCGAGGTGAATACGCTGGTGGGTAGCGATTTCGGGGCGATGGGGCGCAGCGGTAATGTCAGTATAGTCCGGGTTGTCCTTCTTTACCTGGTCTTCGTCCACCATCGTCAGCGCGCTGCCCACGCAGACCTCGGCGCAGATACCACAGCCTCGGCAAAAGTCCACGTCAATGCGGTAGCCCTGGTGCGGCAGGTCCTTGCGGATGATAAAGCCGGTGCCGTCGGGACACATAACCTCGCTGATGCAGACGCCGGGGCAGATGCACTTGTTATCCTCGCAGACCGGCACCTTGTCCCGCCAGACAAAGGGGCTGCCCTGGCTGAACCCGGGCAGTTGGTCGTAACGGTCAAACTGGTAATACTGAGGCAGGTCTGCCACCGGAGTATGCGTCAGCCGGGCCGGCCGTCGGTCCACCTGGAACTTTACTCCGCCAATGGCCTGTACGCTGTCGTAAGCCTCCAGGGTGGCCTCGGCGTTGCGCTCGCCAATGGCGCCGGGGAAGGCTTCCCGGATCGTCTCCAGCAAAGCATCCATATCTATCGACTCAGTAATTCGCGCATAGGCGCCCAGCAGGGTAAGGCCCACCGGGGGCGGGTTGCGCCGGAGCAGCCGCTCGGCAATTCCGGTGGCGTCCACCGTCGCCACCACACCCTCAAGGTCAAAGGGCAGGTCAATGTCGTGGGGCGATTTAGGAGAATTAACCAGGAGAGTGCCCCGCTTCATCCGCCCGATGGCGTCGGCGATAAGCTCGTGAGAGTTCTGCTTGGCGGTCAGCAGCAACTCTTCCTGGAAAACTATGACTTCCGAGGGGTGATAGTTGGCGCAGCTTGCCATAACCTGGGAATCGGATATCTTGACGTAGTTGATAACCGGCCCGCTGCGGGCGCGAGTGCCGGGATAAACATTCACCGACACGAACCAGCCCTGCCCGGCATAAATCTTGGCCAGGGCTTCACCAGCCTGTACCGACCCCTGGCCGGACATACAGAGAAGATTCAACTCCGTAGTTTGAGGCATGAAACACTCCTGCGGGTCACGCGAGCCATATTTGCCAAGTATTCTACGCTACCAGGGTTCCCGAATCAACCTTGACTTGGGCCGGCCACGGGGCTATCGCATTAGGATTGAAAGCTATCCGTTGTTCCTGCGAAGGCAGGAACCTAAAATGTTGCGGACAGAGGTTCCTGCTTCCGCAGGAACGACGGGAAATGGGAATCTGCCATCACCTGCAATAGCCCTGGGGCCGGCCATAACTGTTGAGGATCAGCAGCGGCTATGTAACTTCTTCAAGAAACTGCCGGATGCGGGGCAAGGCAACATCGCTGCGTTGCCACGCTTCCAGGTGGCCCAGCCCCGGCAGGGACAGGAACCGCATATTGGCGCGTCCCTTGACGCAGCGTTGAGCCAGCGGATGGGCCGGGTCATCCTCCCCGGCGTAAATCAGGCCGGGGATGGTGGAGACAGCAGGAGAGTCCAGGGCATCCTCAAAGCCCTCCGAGTCGCGGATGGCGGTGGTCAGGGCAATCAGACCATCAATATCGTTTTCATCAAACTGCGCCTTGACCTGGGCCGGAATCAACTCGGCGTGGTGGCCGCCGGCAGCCAGGGCGTCCCTGGTACTGGTGAAGCGTGCAATGCGCCGGTTCAGCGGGCCGGGGTCACGTACATAGGGGTGCATTCCACCGATGAGCAGCGACCGGATACGTTCCGGGGCGTATTTAGCCACGCCAAAGCCGATCCAACCGCCAAAGGAGTAGCCCAGGTAGTTGACCTGGGCTACTTCCAGGGCATCCAGGACGGCTTCCAAATCGGCCACCAGCGACTCCATCGCATACTCGGCAACGGAATGAGGCTTGTCGCTGCCGCCGTGACCCCGCGCATCCGGCAGTATCAAGAGATAGTCCCGGCCCAGCGCATTTACATAACCTGCCGCAGCCCAATCCGCCGCACTTTGCATAAACCCGTGCATCAATACCAGGGGCGGCTTGCTCTCATTCCCCGGGCCGGCGAGTTCGACAGGGTATTCGACATGGTAGTGGATACGAACGCCGCCATTTTTCACGTAGGGCATTGGTAAAGTCTCCGGTTGCTAGGTTCCCGGCGTCTGGTTTGCCAGGGGAATAGCGATGGTCACCCGCGGCACGTCGCTGGAAACGCGGGTGGTGTGCCCGTGTCCGGTAAGGTCTTCCACCAGCACGACGCAGCCGGGTCCAAATCGGTGCAGCGAACCATCACCCAAACCTATTTCCCCTTCCCCGGATAGCGTGACGATATAGTTGCGGCGAGACTCAACGTGCCAGTCGCTGAACTGCCCCGGCTGCTGTACCCGGAACCGGATGTCGGTTATCTCGGAAAGGGATGCCGGGTTGGGGAAAGTGTCGGTCTCCAGTTCTTCCATGTGTGCCTCCCCGTCGTCACCGGTGTAAAGTCGGGTTATTATCATGTTCAGACTCCTTACATTTCCTTTCCCTGTATGAATAGAGCGAGATTTGTTCTTATGATAACATAACGCATTGCTCAGCCGGGAAAGGGGAAAACCACTAGCGCAGGGTTTCGCATTTGGAATCGGGAGCATCCGTCATTCCTGCGGAGGCAGGAATCTAAAGGCGTCAAGAACAGAGGTTCCTGTTTTCGCAGGAACGACTGGTCAGGGTATTTTCATTGTTCAGGAGAATGGCCTCGAGTCCAGGGCAACCACAAGGGTTGCCCTAGTTGTACGATGAAAAGGCGCTGAACTGCGGGTGAAGGGCTGGAGTTTAATGACTTATCCCGAGTACCTTTAGGCTAGGCCCCGGTCGCCACCTCCTGGCTGGCCTCGCTGCCGGATATGGTGGGCACTCTCTCGGGGAAGAAAGCAGTCAGGATTTGCTGGGCGATGCCCTCGGAATCCAATTGCAACCGGTGCCGTTGGTCCGCCGCAGTGCCATGCTCGATGAAATAGTCCGGCATACCGATGCGGTGGACTTGCACGTCTTCCATTCCGGCCTCGGCCAGGGCTTCCAGTACCGCCGACCCGAACCCACCGGCCAGCACGTTCTCTTCCACCGTGACGATCCGCCGGGCGCTGCGGGCGGCGTCCAACAACAGGCTGACGTCCAAAGGCTTAACGAAAATCGGGTTCACGACGCCGCAGGCCACGCCATACTCGGCAAGCTGGTCCGCGGCATCCAAAGCGGCGGTGGCCGTCTTGCCCAAACCGAAAATCACCACGTCGCTGCCCTCCCGAACCACTGATCCCCTGCCCAGGGGGAGTTCCTTGAGGTTTTCGTCCAACGGCGTCCCGGTAGCGGTCCCCCGCGCAATGCGGATGGCAAAAGGCCCCGGGTGCTTGTAGGCGGTGTAAATGAGATGCTGCAAGTCGTTTTCGTCCATCGGCGCCGCCACGACGGCGTTGGGGAGGCACCGCAGGTATGAGATGTCGTAGGCGCCGTGGTGGGTCTTGCCATCCTCGCCGACAATACCGGCGCGGTCGGCGATAATCGTCACCGGCAAGTTCTGCAAGCAGACATCGTGGACCACCTGGTCAAAGGCCCGTTGGAGAAAGGTCGAATAGATGGATACGAAGGGATTGAGGCCGGTTGATGCCATCCCCGCCGCCATGCTGACGGCGTGCTGCTCGGCAATGCCCACGTCAAAAACCTTGTCGGGGAATTCGCGCCGGACTTCCTCCAGCCCGGTGCCTTCCAGCATTGCCGCGGAAATCCCGACCACCGATTCGTCCTCCTGCATCAGGCGTTTGATAGTCTGGGCAAATACCTGGGAATAGGTAGGCGCTCCCGACCCGGCGCCCAAGGGCGAACTAGGCTGGTGAAACTTCACCGGGTCATCCTCGGCCGGCTCGTAGCCGTGGCCCTTGTGGGTCACCACATGCACCAGTGGCACCAGGCCAGTAGCAGCTCTGGCCTGACTGAGGGTCTGTTCAAGCTGCCCGAAGTCGTGGCCGTCCACCGGGCCGAGGTACTGAAACCCCAGCTCGGTCCAGAACACTGTGGGTAGGATAAAGCTGTCCAGCCCGTCGTTGAACCTTCGGACCAGCCGGTAAATCACCTCCCCGGTAGGCACCCGTTTGGAAAGCGCCCGCATTCGCCCGATCATCGCCTGGTATTCGGGGTGGGTGATAACCCGCTTGCGCCAGTTGGTGAGAAAGCCGATATTTTCGGAGATGGACATTCCGTTGTCGTTAAGCACGACGATTAACTTTTCCGGGTTGAGATGGACGATGTTGTTCAGCGCTTCAAAGCTGGAACCGGAGGTCATCGCCCCGTCGCCGACTACCGCTATAGTCCATGAGTCGGCCCGGCGGTTCGCCGTTCCCTGGGCGATACCCAGGGCGATGGAAAGGCCGGTGCCGGCGTGGCCGGCGCAAAGGGTATCGTGAGGGCTTTCCATTGGCTCCCCAAAGCCGGACAACCCACCCTCCAAGCGGATGTTCTTGAACTCGTCGCGACGCCCGGTCACCAGCTTGTGAGTGTACATCTGGTTTGTCGTATCCCAGACGATGCGGTCTATGGGGCTGTCAAAAACGCGGTGGAGGGCCAGGGTGAGTTCTACAACGCCCAAGTTGGATGCCAAATGACCGCCGCGCTCGGTGATAACGGAGATGATCGTGTCTCTGGCTTCTTGAGCAACTTGGTCCAACTCTTTGCGAGTCAGCCCTTTTAGGTCGCCAGGCGCGTCTATCCGGTCCAGGAGACGGCTGCTCATTACGGCCCCCTTGTGAATGGGTGGCTGAATTACCACGACCGAGGAGGGTAAAAATCGTCACCCATAATGTAGATTTTCAGATACAAGCTGTCAAGGTGGCCTTTTCAGGGCAATCGCATTATTGAGTACTCACCAACCGTCATTCCTGCGGAGGCAGGAATCTGAACCTGTGACGGATCGAGGTTCCTGCCTTCGCAGGAACGACGCAAAAAGCGACCTTTAACATAATGCGATTGCCCTGGTGGCCTTTTGGGAAGGGCTTTCCGGGGAGCAGCGGCCCCCTCAGCTAACGAAGCGGCGGCAACGAGCTATACCATGTGGCCCTGTACCGATGCGGCAACGGACACCCGTATTTCGTAGATGGCCTGGGACATAGCCTGACCGATGAGGTCCAGCCGGCTCACCTGAGCGATGCGGTCGGACGCTCCGTTGTATTCTTGCCTTGACAATAGCCGGTTAAAAATCCCGCACGCGTCGGCCAGGCAAATTATCATCACATCGCGAGGATCCGGAATCTCGTCGCTGAACAGCACTCCCATAATACGCAGTTTAACCTCCCGTTCGGCCCGGCCGTCAATAAGCGGATAACGCCGGGAACGGAAAACCCACAGGAACCGGTCATCCTGGTGTTCCAGGATGCCTAGTGATACGAGCCGGGATAGGGCTTCCTCACGGATTTCGTGAGCGTGTTGGGCCGTGTGTTCTACCCAGTAACGGGCGTCTTTCTGTTCCCCCGCTTCGCTTACCCTGGCTATACCCGCCAGCGTAGGGTCCAGCAGGCTGTCGCCGACGGGAGTGGCATCAAGCAGCATCAGGGTATGCAAATCGGTGTCGATGCGATTCTCCATCGCCAGGTCCATTAGCACACCGCCGGCGATGGCATAGTCCAGAGACCAACTAGGCATCTGAACGAATCTCCCGTCCTCGTCGCGGAGCAGCAGCAGAACGATTTCTTCAACGAATCTCAGCATAATAGTCGTTATCTCTCGGTTGTGCGCTCACTTCAGCGTCATCGCCGGGCCAAATCCCGACTGCAATGGCGTTGGAAAGTGGGGCATGATATAGGCTAAAGCGGAAATATGGGGTGTAATCTCATTCATCCGCCAGGAGTCGTCCAGTCAGCCTCGGGGAAGTTATCCAAGTCCTGGGTTTCGGCGCCATCAACCTGGCTTAGTCTCGAAGGTTCTTGGCTTATGCCCTGGTGGGCAGTACTGGACTCGAACCAGTGACCTCCTGCGTGTAAAGCAGGCGCTCTAACCAACTGAGCTAACCGCCCGATATGGGAAACGCCATATTCCTATCAAAAAGGTGCAAACCGAGGTTGACATAATCCGGGATTGACCTAAGTGGCGCGCTTGGCGGGATTCGAACCCACGACCTCTGCCTCCGCAGGGCAGCGCTCTATCCGCTGAGCTACAAGCGCGTGTTCCGTGAACCTGTATTGGTCTATTGGCCCTTATCCTTTTCCGGAGGTTTATCCGTACCCTACAAGAAGGCTAACTGCCAATAACCGCCGGAAAGAAATGGTGCCGAGGGAGGGATTTGAACCCACACGTCCATAAAGGACACTGCGCCCTGAACGCAGCGCGTCTGCCGTTTCGCCACCTCGGCTGGCCTGAACCGGTAGCGTGAAGACCACGTGAAGACCATTGTCTCCAGCCTCGCCACATGGTGGGCGATGGAGGATTTGAACCTCCGACCTCCTCGGTGTGAACGAGGCGCTCTAACCACTGAGCTAACCGCCCTCGGTTCTTTCAGGATTACAATTATAGGCAGACAGGGGCAGACGCGCAACCCCGTATTCAGGGTCTTTTCATTCTCCGTGAAAGTCCCCTCTCCCTCTGGGAGAGGGTTAGGGTGGGGCGTTCCTCCGTAGGGAATCGTTGTTGCTGCCCGAGGTTTCCCCCTCACCCCGGCCCTCTCCCTCAAGGGAGAGGGAGAATGAAAGGGCCCTGCCCCGTATTTGACATTCGCCAGGCATTTCCTGCTTTTGTGGCCAACTAGCGAGACCCAATGGCCGAAAACTAACGGGCCGTCATTCCCCCGTCAATCACCAGTTCGCTGCCGGTGACAAAGGAAGATTCGTCGGAAGCCAAGTAGAGAATGCCCGCTGCAATGTCTTCCGGCGTCCCCATACGGCCCAGGGGCGTCCGGCCTACCCGCAGGTCGTGGACTTCGGGAAGGGCATGGCTGGAGGCAGTCATCGGGCTGTCCACGAAACCGGGATGCACCGAGTTTACCCGGATGCCCTCACCGGCATACTGGATGGCTGCCGACTTGGTGAAAATACGGACCGCTCCTTTCGAGGCGTGGTAGGCCGCCGAAGTTTCGCTGCCCACAATGCCATAGATTGAGGAAATGTTGATGATGGAGCCGCCGCCGGCCTTCCGCAGTTCCGGGATGGCCGCCTTGGTGCCCAGAAATACCCCTTTGCCGTTGACCTCCATCACCCGGTCCCAGGTCTCCACGTCGGTTTCGGCAACGGCGGCGCGGCCACTGATGCCCGCGTTGTTGACCACTACGTCCAGCTTGCCGTAAGTCGCTACCGTCGCATCAATGACCTGCTGCCAGTTTTCCTCGCTGGTAACATCCAGGCGCATAAAGGTGGCCCGGCCGCCGGCTTCCCCAATCTCCGCTTCCGTTTCACGTCCTTCGACTTCCAGCACGTCGGCTAACACCACCGCCGCGCCCTCCTGCGCCAACAGCTTAGCGGTGGCCGCGCCGATGCCCCGGGCGCCGCCGCTGACTAAGGCCACCTTTCCCTCAACTCGCATACTTTTCCTCCAATTCCGTTATCTTGCTGGCACGGATGTTACAGAAGTGAGGCCCGGATAACAACAAGGCGAGGAATGATTGAGATTCTTGGACGGGAGGGCCGGCCGCGCGTCGCGGCAGTAAAGATATTATGTAAAGGCGTTTGCCTAAAATCCCCACCGGATATTACATAACGTCTATTGTGCGAACCAATGGGTCGGGAGGGTTAAGACAGGGCTATCGCATTAGGCCGAAGAACGAAACCCCGTCGTTCCTGCGAAAGCAGGAACCTCTGCCCCTGGCGCTACTAGATTCCTGCGAAAGCAGGAATGACGGATTCCCCCGATTCCAAATGCGATAGCCCTGGAGGTTAAGAGGGCCTGCCGGCGCAATTCAGGCCCGGCGCGCCGACGAGTCGGAGTCGCCTAGTTGCCCGTCGCTGACTGCAAGACGGTCAGCGGGCCGTCCAGCTCCACCAGTTGGGCCTCCACTTCTTGCAGCAGCAGGTCCAGGTTCCAGCCCTTGGCCGCCGAGACTAGCACACTGGGGTAGGACTCCAGGCCCGGCGGAGGCACGAGGGACTGACTTGCGTCCCGGTCAGTCAGCAAGTCCATCTTGTTGATGACCAGCAGGCGGGGTTTCTGGCTCAGTCCCAGGTCTTCCAGGGTGTCATCCACCACCTCGGCCTGCTCCGGCGCTTTGGGGTGAGTTATGTCGAGGACGTGAATCAGGATGTCCGACTCGGCCAGTTCTTCCAGGGTAGCGCGGAAGGCGGCTACGACCATCGGTGAAAGTTTCTGGATGAAACCCACGGTGTCGGTGAGGAGCAGCTCGTCGCCGGAGGGCAGCCGGATACGGCGGGTCACCGGATCCAGGGTAGAAAACAACTGGTTCTCGGCTTCTACCTTGGCATCACTCAGGGCATTGAAAAGGGTGCTTTTGCCGGCGTTGGTGTAGCCCACCAGGGTGGCCATTGGTATGCTGGCCTTCTTGCGCCGGCTGATGTAAATGGAGCGGCGCTCCCGTACCTTGTCCAGCTCCTGTTGAATCTTCTGAATGCGGTTACGGATTAGCCGGCGGTCCGTCTCAAGCTGAGTCTCGCCGGGGCCGCGGGTGCCGATGCCGCCTCCCAACCTTTCCAGGTGAGACCACTGGCCGACCAGCCGGGGCAATAGGTACTGGTGCTGGGCCAGTTCCACCTGTAGCTTGCCCTCGTGGGTGCGGGCGTGGCGTCCGAACACATCAAGAATCAGGGCGGTCCGGTCAATGACCTTAAGCTGGAGGGCCGCTTCCAGGTTGCGCTGCTGGGTGGGGGTCAGCTCATCGTCGAAAATAACCGTTTCGGCGCCCTGCTCCTCCGCCAGTTCCTGGACTTCCTGCAACTTGCCCTTGCCAACGTAAGTGGAGGTCAGCCGGTCGGAACGCTGGGTTACCCGGCCGGCCACCTGGGCGCCGGCGGCGTGGGCCAGGTAGGCCAGTTCCTCAAGGGAATCGTCCAACTCCCAGGGGTGGGAGCGGTTCTTTACTTCTACGGCAACCAGGATGGCCTTTTCCCGTTCCGGTTCGGTGGCGACGGTCTGCTTAGGTATGAGCTTATCCCTCCTGTCCTTCCTAGGGAGTCGGTATAGTCCATGATTCCAGCCGTTGGCAGCCCTTTTCCACCTGCTCGTCGGGGGTGGTCAGGGAAAGTCTAATGTAACCTTCACCGAACTGGCCGTAGCTGGAGCCGGGGGTAACTACAATGTCCACCTCCTCCAGCAGCCGGGCGGCGAACGCGGCAGAGGTAAAGCCCTCGGGAACCCGCGCCCAGATATAGAGGCTGGCCTGGGGTACGTCCACCGCCAGGCCCATCTTTCTTACCGCGCTTACCACCCGGTCCCGGCGGCGCTGGTAGATGACTCGGTTATCCTCGATACAGTCCTGGGGGCCGGTCAGCGCCTCCATCGACATCTCCTGGATGGCCTGGGGGATGCCGGAGTCGAGATTGGCCTTGATTTGGAACAGAGCCTTAATCATATCGGCGTTGCCCACGGCCATGCCCATTCGCCAACCGGTCATGTTGTAGCTCTTGGACAGGGAGTGAAACTCGATGCCTACGTCGCTGGCTCCCTCAATCTGGAGCAGGCTGGCCGCCCGGTAGCCGTCATAGCCTACCTCGCTGTAGGCGGCGTCGTGGAGCAGCGCAATGTCATATTCCCGACAGTAGGCAACATAGGAGGCCAAATCCTCGGCGCTGGCTACAGCGCTGGTCGGGTTGTTCGGGTAGTTGAGCCACATCACCTTGGCGGCCCGGGCGATGTCGTTAGGAATGGCGGATAAGTCGGGCAGCCACCCGTTTTCCTCCCGCAGTGGCATTATGTAACTCTCCGCTCCGGCGAACATTGTCCCGACCCCATAGACCGGATAGGCCGGGTCTGGAACCAGCGCCACATCCCCCGGGTCCAGGAAGCAAAAGGCGACGTGGCCGATGCCCTCCTTGGCGCCAATCAATGGCAGCACTTCCTGGTCCGGATCCAGCCTGACATCGAATCGCTGCTCGTACCAGTGGGCAATGGCGCGGCGCATTTCCGGCAGTCCGTCCGTTTCCGGGTAGCGGTGGTTGGGCGGGTCCTGGGAGGCGGTCAGCAAGCGGTCAATAATCGGCTGGGGCGTGGGTATATCCGGGTCGCCGATGCCAAAAGTGACCACATCGGCGCCGGCAGCACGCTTTTCCGCAATAATGCGGGAGATTTCCACAAAGGGATAAGGGGCCAGCTTGCCCAAGCGACTGGAAAATTGCACTTTAGAACTCCTGGGAAGAAGAGTGAAGAAAGTTTAGGCCAATGACAAGACGCCGAATGCTTACTTGAAGACCTCCGACAGATTCAATTCAAAACCAGAGAGCAAGTCAGAACGCAGCGTGTCCTCCACGCCAGAGATTGCCGTAGATTCGGGTTCCGCAGCTGTCAAGCTGATTATTTCGATGGTTTCGGCTTCTGGACTAACCAGCCAGCATTCGTACACGCCGATTTGCTGGTAGTCTTGCATCCTGTTTGCCATCTCCCGCCGGTTGTTGCTGGGTGAAAGTACCTCCACCACCAAGTCGGGGGGTAATTCCAGAAAGTTCATACCGATAACATCGGCTCGCCTTCGGATCCCCGTCCTTTGGGTGTTTAGAAACAGGACATCGGGCTGTCGGACTCGCAATGGCCGACGTTGAATCATCACGTCAAGTGGAGCAGCAAGCACGATGCCAATGCCAACAGTTCTAGCGAAATTGGACAATCTGGAATACATTTCCAGCAAAATCCACTGATGGTCAACATTTGGTCCTGGCGGCACTATCATCACCCCGTCAATAATCTCGTATCGCTGCTTCGTTTCGGGGAGATTGAGCCATTCTTCATAAGTGAGTCGCTGTGTAGCCGTACTCATCGCCGTCACCATTCCCCCGTAAAGACTTCCTCCGCCGGGCCTTCCAGGAAAACCTCGCCCTCGCCGTCCCATTCAATAGTCAGTGTGCCGCCGGGAAGGGTTACGTCAACCCGGTCATCAACCAGCCCTTGCAGCCGGGAGGCGACCGCAATGGCGCAGGCGCCGGTACCACAGGCCATGGTCTCGCCAGAACCGCGTTCCCAGACCCGGGCATTCAGGTGGCCCGAATCCAGCCGGTTCACAATCTCAAAGTTCACCCGACGGGGGAATATGGGATGGCCTTCAATTAACGGCCCGATGTTGTGTAAGGGGAACTCTCCTATTGGCTGGTCAATGTAGGTGACCGCATGGGGGTTGCCCATGGACACAAAGGCCAAGAACAGACGAAAATCGCCGGGATGTATTGGGTATTTCAGCACCGGGCCACGGGTGGAACTCATCGCCGGGTCCAGGTTGACCGGAATTTCGCTGGGATTCAGCAAGGGCAGGCCCATCGAGACCCGCGCTCCGGTTACCCCGTTGCCGTCATAAATTGGGTACACAGTGCGAATGCCGGCCAAAGTATCCACGGTCAAACCTTGCTCCGGCTTCGGAACAATTTCCCGCTCAATAGCGTACTTGGCGAAGCAGCGGATGCCGTTGCCGCACATTTCCCCTTCCGAGCCGTCAGCGTTGAACATTCTCATTCGCAAGTCGGCCTGGTCCGAGTCGAGAATCAAGATGATTCCATCGCCGCCGATGCCGAAATGCCGGTCGCTCATGGCGCGGGACAGGGCGGGCCAGTCCTCGTCCAGACGGCGGGCATCAATATAGACGTAGTCATTGCCGGCCCCGTGCATCTTGGTAAAATTCATCAGGCCCTCTTGCTGCAAGTTGCGCCTATTGTACCACAGGGCCGCGTCCCTCAAACGGCCCAGACCCAGGTCAAGGACGGTTCACCGAAAACCGGCGGCCATTGTTCGGCTCTGTTCCTCCACATCCCGGCTGCCCGCATCCAGCCAGCGGATTCGGGAATCATCCAGCTTGAACCAGGTATATTGGCGGCGGGCCAGGCGGTGGGTCTGGAACTTGGTACGTTGTACCGCCTCATCCAGCGAAATTTCGCCGTCCAGATATTGGCCCAACTCTCGGTAGCCGGGGCAAGCGAGAGCCCCTTTGCCCAGAGAGTAACCCATTGCAGCGATGCGCTGTGCCTCATCCAAAAGGCCGTCGGCCATCATCCGGTCAACCCGCCGGTCAATGCGGTCGTACAGAATATCCCGCTCCAGGGTAAGGCCGATTACCAGCGATGGAGGCTGCCGGTCGCTTCTTTTGCGGTAGGAAGAAGGAGGCCGGCCGGTGGCATGGTGGATTTCCAGGGCGCGGATTACCCGCCGCAGGTTGCGGGAGTCCAGTTCCACAGCTCTTTCCGGGTCTATTTCTTGCAACCGGCGGTACAGGACTTTATTGCCCTCTCTGGCCGCCGCCAGTTCGCAGGATTCCCGGAAATCGGCGTTAGGGGGAACTTCCGGTACGTCCCAGCCCTCTTGCAAGGCCCAGATGTACTGTCCGGTGCCGCCAACAACTATCGGCAGCCGTCCGCGCCCGGCAATCTCTGTGCTGGCTTGCCTGGCCAGGGGCAGGAAACTCCCCAAGCTAAAGCTCTGGTCGGGAGGCATCAAGTCTAAAAGGTGGTGGGCAGCCTGTCTTCGTTCTTCGACGGTAGGCTTGGCCGTGCCGACCGCCATGTGCCGGTAAACCTGGCGGCTGTCGGCGTTGATTATCTCTCCGTTCAGGCTTTGGGCCAGAGCTATAGCCAACCTGGTCTTGCCCACCGCAGTAGGGCCGACCAGGAAGAGGATAGGCGCTTCATTGGGGGACATTGCGACCTGCTGCCGTTGTCCGCTTTGCTAGACGCCGGCGGCCCTTACTTCCCCGGCCCGGCGGGCTATTTCCATGAAGGAGTCGGCTTGCAGGCTGGCGCCACCGACCAGCGCGCCGTGAATGCAAAACTGGGCGGCAAAGTCGGCGATATTGCCGGCGTTAACGCTGCCTCCGTACAGCAGAGGAACTTCTTCCGACGCCGCTCCGAATAAGGAACGGAGCGTTTCCAGGATGGCCCCGCCCATCACCTCGGCAGCAATTTCCGGGGTGGCCGCCTGGCCGGTTCCGATGGCCCAAACCGGCTCATAGGCCACCACCAAGCCGCTTATGTCAACTGCTGAACACCCGGCCAGGCCCGAACTCACTTGCCCGGTTATTACGTTGGCAGCCTGCCCAGACTCCCGCTGCTCCAGGGTTTCCCCCACGCAAAGGATAGGCTGCAAGCCGTGGCGAATGGCGGCCAGCACCTTGCGGTTCACCGTTTCGTCGGTTTCCCCGAATAGCTGGCGCCGCTCTGAATGGCCCAGAATCACGTAGTCGCAGATACCCGGCAACATTGGCGGAGCAATTTCTCCCGTATAAGCCCCGGCGTCATCAAAGTGCATATTCTGGGCGCCAATTTTCACCGGCGAGCCGGCAACGGCATCTCGCACCGCAACCAGAGAAATGCTGGGGGGGCAAAGGATTACTTCTACGCCGGCGGCGGCCCCGGCCTTTTCCCGCACCGCTCCGGCCAATTCCCCGGCCTCGGTCACGGTAGTGTTCATTTTCCAGTTTCCGGCAACTATTGTGGTGGGCATCCGCTATTGCGCTCCTCAATTCCGGTTAGGGGTAAATCTAGGGGCCGTACTTGGTCAGCTTGCCCGAATGGGACATCGCCAGCAGCATTACGTTGGTGGCGGGGATGCTGCCAATGGAACCGCGTCCGCAATCCCTTTCGTTAAAAGCCGGCACCCCTTCTCCCCTGGTCAGCTTGGAGTGGAGCATAAAAGGCACCGGATGCCAGCTATGGGCCGCCATAATCGCCGGGGTGGCGTGGTCGCCGGCCACCATGAAAACGTCCGGCTCCAACTCCCGGATGCGGGGAATTAGCGGGTCCAGGTTTTCCAGGGCTTGCACCTTGGCGTCAAAGTCCCCATCCTCGCCAGCGGCATCGGCCGGCTTGTAGTGGATGAAGAAGAAGTCGTGATTGTCGTATTCCTGGTGCAGGGTGTCCACTTCTTCGCTGAAAGTCTGCCCGGTGGGGATAATTTTCATATTGGCTACGGTGGCAAGGCCCCGGTACATCGGGTAGGCGGCTATGCCCGCCGGGTTAAGCCGGTAAACCTCGCCCATCGGCGGCAGCGACGGCAATTGCGCCCAACCCCGCAGGAGGGCCATATTGCCCCGCTCTTCCTCGGCCAACAGCTTGCTTGCCTGGCTCACGAAATCGTTAACCAGGTTGGCCGTTTTTTCGGCGGCGGCTTCCAGGGCGCGCACCGGCAGGGCCGGGACGCCGGTAATTTGGGGGTCGGTTTCGGAAATGGCCTCGGACAGGCCCTCGCCGCGCAGCCGCAGCACGAACCGATAGTCCTGGACCGGGAAAACGTCAACCTGAACGCCGGGCAGTTCAATCCGGTCCAGCCGTTCGCAAAGGGGCGCGCTCAACTCGGTGGGGATACGACCTGCCCGCCGGTCCACCAGGTTGCCAGCGCCGTCAACGGTACAGAAATTGCCCCGCGCCGCTACGTCGCCTGGCCGCAACTCCGCGTCAATACCCAGTGCCTCCAAAGCGCCCCGGCCAATGATGTACTTTAACGGATCATAGCCGAACAGGGCCAGGTGGCCGGGGCCGCTGCCCGGGGCCACCCCAGGCAGCACCGGCGTCGTGAGGCCGCAGGCGCTCTCCTGCGCCATAGCGTCCAGGTTAGGCAGGCTGGCCGTTTCCAACTCGGAACGGCCAGTGTCGGGGTGGGCCAGCCCGCCCAGGCCGTCCACCACCAGCAGGACGATTTTGGATGAAGTGGTTACGTAGCAGTCGTGCAACTGTTCCAGGTCTATCATATTTGTCTCACCGTTATGATGATTCTTTTCAATTAGGGCTTTATGAAACCTCTGAATAGGTCCGTACTTGTGCTGTTCACCCCCCTACCCGTCGTTCCTGCGAAAGCAGGAATCTCGGTCCACAATGTTTTAGGTTCCTGCCGGCGCAGGAACTACGGGTGAAGGCACTAAAAGCTTGATGAATTATTCAAAGTATCCTTATGTTAAAGACCAGCATATTCCCGGGCTTCAGGCATCAGGGAGGGCAGCGATACCGGGCAGCTCCCGCCCCTCCAGAAACTCCAGGGAAGCACCGCCGCCGGTGGATACGTGAGTCATCTGCTCCATCAGCCCCAACTCTTCAACCGCCTCCGCCGTGGAGCCGCCTCCTACTACGCTAGTCACGCTGTCCAACCCGGCGATAGCGTTAGCCACAACGCGGGTGCCTTGACTAAATCTGGGCATCTCGAACACGCCCATCGGCCCGTTCCAGATGATAGTCTGGCAGGAACTCAACTCCGCGGCGAACTTGGCGGCGGTAGCCTCTCCTACGTCCATAATGTACCAGCCTTCAGGCACATCTGCTACCGGAATGGTGCGGGTTTCCGGCGGGTCGGGTTCAAATCGGCTGGCGGCCACCACGTCTTCGGGCAAGTGTACGCCGATGTTCCGTTCGGCGGCCCGTTGCAGCACGTGCCGCGCAAATTCCAAACGGTCCTCCTCAATGGAAGAAGCGCCGGTAGCATAGCCCTGGGCGCGCAGGAAAGTTACCGCCATGCCGCCGCCGATAAAGAGGTGGTCCAGCTTGTCCAACAGGTTTTCCAGTACCAGAATCTTGTCGCTGACCTTTGCCCCGCCCATCAGCGCCGCCAAGGGGGATGCCGGAGATTCCAGCGCCTTGCCCATCTCTTCTACCTCTCGCTGCACCAGCAAACCCATTGCCGCCGGCAAGAAGTTGGTGATGCCGGCGGTGGAAGCGTGGGCGCGGTGGGTTACGGCAAAGGCGTCCATCACGAAACAGTCGGCCAGGGCGGCCAGGGCTTGGGCAAAGCCAGGGTCGTTTTTCTCTTCTCCAGGGTGAAATCTCAGGTTCTCCAACAAGACTACTTCCCGGGGAAGCATTGCCTTTACCCTGGTTTCCACCTCCGGGCCGATGCAGTCGGCAAGGCTATGTACCGGGTGGCCCAGCAGCTCCGCCAGCCGGTCGCCTACCGGGGCCAGTCGCAGCGCTTCGTCCACCTTTCCGCCGGGGCGGCCCAGGTGAGAACAGAGAATGACCCGGCAATCCCGCTCTAGCAAGTAGCGGATCGTCGGCAGGGTGGCGCGCAACCGCTGGTCGTAGGAGGCGATGACTTCCACCCCCTGTTCAATAGGGATGTTGAAGTCAACCCTTACCAGAACTCGCTTGTTTTCGACCTCCAGGCCGGAGAGGGTGCGCTTCGCCATACGCCTTTATGACTCCTGACTTATGTAATGTTAGGCTGTAAATCAAATGGAACGGAGCATCAGGCCGAATCAGCCAACGCCTGCCGGGCCAATGCTCTCAGCCCCTCCTGCCGCTCGGCGGGGATTCTCTGGTCGTCCAGAAGCGCCAAAGCCTGCTCCGCCAGTTGCCGGGCCTTGCTCTCGGCATAGGCGCGGGCGTCCGTTTCTTCCATGACGCCGATAATTCGGGCTACGTCCCCCGGTTCCAGAACCCGTTTCATATAAATGGAGCCGAGTTCCCGCTTGGCTGCCGTGCTGCAATGCTCCATCGCGTAAATCAGCGGCAGACTCTTTTTCTTGTTCAGGACATTGCTGGCGGTGACGCCGTCGCCGGCCGGCCCCCAAAAGTCGGCAACGTCCCGGTTAATTTGCCAGGCCAGGCCCAACTTAACGCCCATTTCCCGGAATTGGCCTTGCGTGGCGTCATCGGAGCCGCCAGCCAGCGCGCCGGCGGCAGCGGAACAGCCGGCCAGTGCGCCCGTCTTGCGCTCAATCATCTGGTCATAGTCGGCGATGGTAACCAGCAGCCGGTCCTGAAACTGTAGGTCCAGATATTGGCCCTCACACAGCGCAAGACAAGACCGGTCCAGCATTTCTACCGCGGCTAACACCCCCTCGGCGGGAATATCAACCTGACTCAGACGCAGAATAGCCACCCGCCCCAGGGCGTGCAGGCCGTCACCGGCATTGATGGCTTGCGCCGGCCCCCAGACCCACCAGATGCTGGGGCGAGCGTTGGCATCCACCCGCCCGGCTTGAACATCCCCGTGCACCAGCGAAAAGTTATACACCAACTCTACTGCCGCCGCCACCGGCAGGGCCGGAGTGCATTCACCGGACCAGGCTTCGCAAGCCGCCAGCGCCAGCAGGGAATGGAAGCATTCCCGCTCCGGCGCACTTTCTGGCTGCCCCTGCTGATCCACCCAGCCAAAATGGTAGCGAAGCAGGTTATAGAGGAAGCCGTTCCGCCCGGCGAAACACTCTTTCAATTCCCCATCCAAAGCTGCCCGGTAGGTTTCCAAAACGGCTGCCCTATTCATTCCAGACCTTTAACACCTCGGAAAAGGGAATTGCTCCCTCCCGGATTAGCGCGGGAACATCCCCGGTCAAGTCAACTACCGTCGAAGGCGTACCTTGAGGCGGGGGGCCAACGTCAACAATACAATCAACCGAGCCGCCCAACGTCGCTTGCACCGCGGCAAGGGTTTTCAGGTCCGCCTCTCCGCTGCGGTTGGCGCTGGTGCCGGTAATTGGGCGGCCCAACTGAGCGGCCAGGGTAAGGGGAGCCGGATGGTCCGGCATCCGTACCGCTACCGTGTCCCGTCCGCCGGTTACCAGCAAGGAAAGGGACGGCGACTTGGGCAGCACCAGGGTCAGGGAGCCGGGCCAAAAGGCCGCTGCCAGGCGGCGGGCTGCCTCAGTAAGACCAACGGCCACCACTTCAACCTGCGGCCAGTCGGCAACCAACACCGGCAGGGCCAACTCGGCCGGGCGGCCCTTTATGTCAAACACCCGTTGCAAGGCCGATGCGTTGAACACATCCGCGCCCAACCCGTAGAGGGTATCGGTAGGAAAGGCCACTACCCCTCCTTCCCGCAGCACCAGGACGGCGGTATCCAATTCCTGCGGCCGGCCCTGGTATGGACTGTTTTCTGAAGTGTAAGTGCCTAGCGGACGATTTTGCAAAGCAGACATTATCCGGTTTTCCGGTGGGGTTAGGTTAGAGCCAAGTTTAGCACGAACCGCCCGCTGGGGTCGAGGTCGAGACGGGCCGCTACCGGAACCGGGGCTATCGCACGTGATGGCAGATTCCCCTTTCCCGTCGTTCCTGCGAAAGCAGGAACCTAAAATGTTGCAGGCAGAGGTTCCTGCTTTCCCAGGAACGACAGATAGCTTTCAATCCTGGTGCGATAGCCCTGCTACCGGAAACGGGCCGGTGCAAAGTCCAGCACAATAACAAAATCCGCTCCTGGTGAGCTGGTCGAACCACGCTCCCATATCGGGCGACTTATCCTTCGACCGGCTCAGGATGAGTGGAGAGGTCAAATCAGCCGACTTTGCACCGGCCCTGGCTACCGGAAGACGGACTTCCCAACTACTCCCGTTCCTCCCGCTCCATTGAGCGATAGGGCCGGGGCGAGAGTGAAGGCGCTGAGCGGCGATTTGCGCCGCTTTCAGGTATTTGTGCACCCCTGACCTGAAAAAACGACCTCTTTTGCCGCCGACTTATGTCAATTTTCCGGCGGACGGGTTGCAGCCTTATGTCGCCAACCCGGGGTGGCCCGGAGCTATAAGCCTCTGCCGCGTTTCGGCAGTTCTGTTACACTATCCGCCGGACGCAAACAAACATCTATCGTGGTGGTTTACTGTGGATATTGGAAAGTTTCCTCCGCAGCTTTTGGAACGGTTGCTTGCCAAGGAAGGAGTCAGCGACCCGCGGGTGTTGCTTGGGCCGAAAGTTGGTGAAGATGCGGCAGTTATAGATATGGGAGACCGGCTGCTGGTAGCCAAGAGCGACCCGGTTACCTTTGCCACCGACGCAATTGGCTGGTACTCGGTGCAAGTCAACGCTAACGATATAGCGTGTACCGGCGGTGTACCCAAGTGGTTCCTGGCGACCTTGCTGGTCCCGGAGCGTTTTTCCGAAGCTGATGCAGAGGCGGTGTTTGACCAGGTAATATCTGCGTGTACTGCCCTGAATGTGGCATTGATTGGCGGACACAGCGAAGTCACCTACGGCATTGACCGGCCCATTGTCCTGGGCAATATGCTGGGCGAGGTGGAACGGGACCGGCTCATCACCACCGGCGGCGCCCAGGAAGGAGACAGCATCGTCATTACCAAGGGGATAGCTATTGAGGGCGCGGCATTGCTGGCCCGGGAGCAAGGCGCGGCCTTGAAGGCCGCCGGTGTATCCCAAGCAACCCTTGATGCCGCCGCCGCATTTCTAACCAAACCTGGAATAAGCGTAGTCGAGGAAGCCCGGATCGCCTGCACCGTAGCTACAATACATTCCTTGCACGACCCAACTGAGGGTGGCCTGGTAACCGCGCTGCGAGAAGTGGCGTCAGCCTCGGGCATGGGCTTGGCAGCGGAGGAAACCAGCATTCCGGTACTGCCGGAGTGTAACGAAATTTGCCAGGCCTTGGGCCTGAACCCGCTGGGACTGCTGGCATCGGGCTGTTTGATAATCACCCTGCCCGCCGGCGAGGTTCCGAAATTACTATTAGCCCTGGAGCAGGCCGACATTACCGGCTGGGAGATCGGTCAAGTCCTGGCCCCGGAAGAGGGCCTGATTATGATTGGCTATGCCGGGGAAGTACCCCTGCCGGAGTTCTCCAGGGATGAATTGGCGCGGTACATTTCTGCCCATAGTTAGGCGAAAAACCGTTACACTGCACTGCATTTCACTACACTTTCACCCATAATTGATTACATTTGATGTTACATTCACATATAAAATTACTACATTATTTGCTTTCTTGGTACACTTTTAAGGCGTCCATCAACTGGGCTGCCGTCGTGTTCCCTCCACTGATTGTAATTGCTACCTTTTTCCCGGCCAAGGCTTCTCGCTGCTTGACCGCGCCGGCGGTAGCCGCCGCTCCTGCTCCCTCCGCCATCGTGTGGGCCTTCTCCACCAGCAAGCCAATGGCGCGGCGTATTTCGTCGTCGCTGACCAGCACGAAGTCATCGAGCAGGTGCCGGATTATTTGCTGGGGCAGCTCGTAGCCGGACTGGGTAGCTATCCCCTCGGCAAAGGTGTGCATCGGAGCCTGCACCAACTGCCCTTGCTGCCAGGAGAGGTAACCGGCCGGCGCCGCTTCCGCCTGCACCGCCCGCACTTGAATCGCCGGGTTAATCGCCTTGGCCACCACGCAAGCGCCGGACACCCCACTGCCGCCGCCCAGGGGCAGGTACATTACGTCCAGGTCGGGCAGGTCCTCGATTACTTCCAGCATCTGGGTGCCTACGCCGGCGATCAGCAGCGGCTCGTCGGTGGGGTGAACGTAGCGGTAGCCTTCCTCCGCAGCCAGGCGCTCACAGTGGGCTTTGGCCTGGTCAAAGTTCTCGCCGTAGAAGACCAGTTCGGCGCCCAGGGACTCCATTGCCGCCACCTTGAGCGGATTGGGGTCCTGGGCCGGCAGGGCAATGAGCGCCCGCGCCCCGAAAATCCGGCAGGCGTTGGCAATTGATTGCCCGTGGTTGCCGGTGGAGGCGGTGATTACACCCCGCGCCCGTTCCTCGTCGCTCAGGTGGGCCAGCAGGTTTATACCGCCCCGGGCCTTGAACGCTCCCAGGGGATGGTATTCCTCGTGCTTCAGATACACCTCGGCGTCCAGCAATTGGCTAAGCCCCGCCGAGTAGTGTAAAGGAGTGCGGGCGAGATAGGGAGCGATGGTCTTTCGGGCTTCATAAACGTCCCGCAGGGTTGGCGCTTGCATCATATTGCCTCGTATAAAGTTTGGTTTGGCGGATATTCCGGCAGATTCCCCGGCATAACTATGTCCAGAGTACCAAAGGGCTTGGGGAGGGTCAAACCGGAACGGTGGCGGGGTAACTGTTCAGTGTCGAAGTGTCCGTCGTTCCTGTGCGGGCAGGAACCTCGAATTGCGGTTAGCGAGGTTCCTGCTTCCGCAGGAACGACGGGCTTTCTTACCCTGGGGAATCCCCTCAACTCTGAACTGTTAGGTGGCGGGCAGTTCCAGCGCCGCGAGCAGCCCGGCCAAAACTCTCCGGTTCCAAGCCTCCAGTGACACCCACGGCCGGTAGCCTTCGCTATTGCACCGGTACATCTCTTACATTCGTCAGCACACCAGGGACAACGGCGCTCCAAGTGTAACAGGCGGAATGTAACTACAATTACACTCATTAGTACACTCCCCGCATTAAAGTACACTTGAGGAAAGTAACCGCCGGCGCCGGCGCGCCTGACCGCACCAGGCCGGTTGACGCCGTGCGGTCAGTACACTACCAGGTTCCAGGCCCGGGAAATGCTCCCGACCCCAAAATCGCCAAACTGGCCCGGAATGTCCGGCGCGCTGAGAGCCGATTTGCGGCCCCTCACGGCCTCCGGGCGGTATTTCAGGCCCTGAAATCGCCATTTCTGTATCTATTTTTCTGTTCTAACTATTTCTTAAAAAAGTATAAGAAATATAATAGTCTAGTATTGACAAATGCCCGAACAGGTGCTACCATCTATTACATCTTGTTACTCAGCACGAATGCACCGCAAAAGGAGGAGTACTTTGGCGAGGAAGACGAAATTAATGCAGCGGGTAGAAAGGGAACACCAGCGTCCCCTGGAGCGGCTACTCCCCGAAATGGTAAATGAAAAGGGGCTGTCCAGTACCGCCGACGATCTGGGCGTGAGCAAGGCTACTCTCGGGTACTGGCTGCTCAAGCTCGGCATAAATGTACGCCGCGTAGCCCTCGCCCCTGGCGAGACCCTCGAGGTCAAGCGGGTCAGTTAACCCCTGCCCTCCGGCCTGGCATTACGCCGGATCGACCAGCCAGAAGTATGCCGCAGTGGTGGATGTGATGAGACGGGTTGTTCCGCGGAACAACCAAAGAAACCGGATAGAAAAAGTCGCCAGTTTTTCGGACTGGCGACTTTTCTTGTTGTTGAGGTCCCGGTCACGGGTGCGGTCGTTTTTGCCGCCGGAGAACTGGTGACCCAGAAGCCGATTTCCCGTGGTTCAAGGGTGTGGAATACCTTAGAACCTCGGAAATCGCCTCTCAGCGTGTCACAACCCTGCCGCAACTCCTTATGTTTACCCCTCAGCTACAGCTACAGTTAATTTTCTCCCCGGCAGTGGGACCGGCCAGGGCAATCGCGTTTGGAATCGGGGGAATCCGTCATTCCTGCGAAAGCAGGAATCCAGTGGCGTCAGGGGCAGAGGTTCCTGCTTTCGCAGGAATGACGGGTTTTCGTTCTTTGGCCTAATGCGATAGCCCTGATGACCCGACCCCTTCACCGGCTAACCCTGAAAAATATCCTCCGGCAGGAAAGCCGAAACAGTCACATTGGGCAAGTCCACGATGTTGCTTATCTTCAGGTCCACCGCCACGCTGCAAATGATATACGCTTGTTCCCGGCTCCAGCCCCGCTCTTGCAGCAGTTCAATCATATTGACCAGGGCATTGCGGGCCGCCAGCGTCAAATGGTCTTCTCCTTCCTGCGTACCGTCGTCCCGGATCGGCATACCCATAGTGGCGATGAAGTTCCGGGGCGCAGCCCATTCCGGGGGCAGAAAGTAGCCGGGGTGGGCATAGCGGGGGAACCGGATGTTGTGCCGGGCCGCCTCCCCGGACAGTACCCGAAACCGCACCGCAGCGGTAGCCCCCATCTCGATGGCGGTAATGCAGCACTCTGAATCGCCCTGGGCAAAGTGTCCGTCGCCCGCCGAATATAGCGCCCCGTCCACGTTTACCGGAATCAGCAGCCTGGAACCCTTGGTCAACTGCTTGGCATCCACATTGCCGCAGTTTTCCCGGGGCGGCAGGGTACGCAAGCCAGTTTCGGCAACCGGGCCGGCATTGGGCACCGCATCCTCGGCATCCGGCAGAAAGGCAATGCCGCCCCGCCGTATCAGGTCCGCTTCCCGGGCCGTCCAGGCTTCCATTTGCCCGTGGGACGGAGCAATCCCGGCCGTCCCCATAAAGGAACCGTCAATGATGCGGACGCCGGGTATCTGGGGCGAAGTAGCCCAGCCGTCCTTGATTTCCCAATGGGCTAAATACGGTTCCTGGAAGAGGTCCCGCAGGAACCCCGCACCGGGCCGGTTCCGCGTCCACCCGTTGGGCTGGGCCACGATGTCCAGGTACTCAATCTCCAGCAGGTCGCCGGGAGCCGCCCCTTTCACGTAAACCGGACCGGTCAATGGATGCGCCACCTTGGCATCCAGATTTTGCAGGTCAGCCGGTGTCATTCCGGGCAATATCTGGCAGTCCGAAGCGTCCCGGGTCTCCAGTACCACCTCTTCCCCCGGCTCAACCTCCAGAATTGGCGGGATGTCCGGGTGCCAGCGGTTATGGCCCTTCTCCGGTTCCTCTTTCAGCCGCCTGGCTCGGTCTATCTCGACGCTCTTCATCTATCTCACCGCCAATCTTATGTTAAGAGTTATTAGCTTGTGGGATTCTATGCCCGCCGTAGCCTTCGGTCAACGCCGGCGTTGGATGCGCTATGGGCGCCGGGCGCAGCTTCAACTTGACCCACCATTGTAGGCGGGTTATCATCGCCTCATTCCCTACATTATAATCAGACCTCTCTTGAAGGTCTTTCGATTCCTCCTCAACCAAAGCCAAGGTGGGATGTACACATGGAGGAGGTCAAGCGGAGGTGCCGAACCGTCCTGCAAGTGCAGGTGTAAGAGCTTCACTGTGACGCCTGATTCGACCTTCGGGGTCCCACAAATGTAGATTCCACCTTGGCTTTAGTTTAGTAGCATTACCGCTTGCATCCCGTACCAGTGCGAGTCACCTTGATTCTGAGGATAACATTGGGACCACGAGCCAAAGGAGAGACAAGATGAAGCTCTTTACCAAGAGGATTGAAGAAAAGCTGGCAAGAAATGGAAGGATTGAAAACGGGGACAGCCCTCCTGTGGTGAAGGTATTCAATCCGCACGGCCCAGGGACTTGGCTTATATCCGAAATTGATCCCCAAGCTCCAGACATATTGTTCTGCTTGGCGGATTTGGGAGTCCAGTCTCCGGAAATGGGCGACGTGTACCGTTCCGAACTAGAAGAAATCCGGGGGCCTCTGGGATTTCCCCTAGAGCGAGATAAATTTTTCCACACGAGCAAGCCGCTCTCCTACTGGGCGAAGGTTTCGCGGAATCTTGGTTACATACCTGCGGATGAACACAGTATGTTGGAAAAAGCAAAAGAACTCGGCATTCCGATGGAATAACCTGCTTTAGTTCAATAAATGTCAGGGATTGCTGACTTTATGGAGGTACTATGCCACAGGCCCATGAATTGATTGTTCAAGTCCTGGAGGAAGCCGGGATTGAGTATGTGTTCGGGATTCCCGGCGGCGGCACCGGCCAGATTTACAACCTGCTGGTCGGCAAGGAAGACCGGATAAAGGCCATCCTGTGTCGCCACGAGCAGACGGCGGCGATAATGGCCGACGTTTATGGCCGCGCCACCGGCAAGCCCGCCGTGGTAATGGGCCAGGGCCTGTTCATCGGCTCCAACGCCAGCTTCGGCATCATGGAATCCATGCTCAGCAGCTCCCCAATGCTGGTCCTGACCGATACCTCCGACGGCGGCTCCGCCCAGCATCCGGCCAACCAGTCCGGCGCCGGAGAGTACGGCAGCATTGACCTCCCTACCATTATTAAGTCAATGACCAAGTACACTTCCCTGGCTACCAGTCCCAAAGAGGCAGTGCTGGGCACCCAGTTGGCAATCAAGCACGCCACCAGCGGGCGGCCCGGGCCGGCCGCCGTGGTGATGCGTTCGGCATCTATCTCCGGCGAAGTGGACGTGGAATCACCGCCCTTTATTCACAACACCGCCGGTTATCTGAACACCGCCAAGCCCCAGAGCGCGCCCCAGGACATTGAAAAGGCTATTGAAATCCTCTCCTCGTCTCGCCGCCCGGTGATAATTGCCGGCAACGGCGTACACCAGGCCAAGGCCCACGCCCAGCTTCAGCAACTGGCTGAGTTGTGGGGTGCGCCGATAGCCACCAGCTACAAGGGCAAGAGCGCCATCGCCGAAACCCATCCCCTTGCCCTGGGCATGGCCGGCGTTTACGGTCAGGAGGCGGCCAACCGGGCCGTGGGCGACGCCGATACCGTTATCGTGGTGGGCGCCAAGCTCAGCCCGCAGGACACGGTGCGGGAACGGCCCAGCGTCTTCGACCCCCACCGCCAGCGCATCATCCAGATAGACATTGACGACCGCAATGCCGGTTGGACCTTCCCTATAGAGTTGGGCCTGATTGGCGATGCCGGCAGCATCCTGTCCCAGTTGGTGGAGGCTTCCCCGGACGCCGCGTCAACCAGCGGCGATAACCGTCGGGAATGGACTGCCAGCCTTCCCCAACGCAAGGCCGATGCCTCCTTCTACGACGACCCGGCAATGCACCTGGACACGTCCCCGGTGACCCCCCAGCGGTTAGTCGCCCTGCTGCGGGAAACGATGGACGACTCGACAGTGTACGCCCTGGATGCCGGCAACAACCGCACCTGGATGGCCCATTTCTACCAGTCGGCCCAGGCCAACACCTTCTTCGCCCCTGGCGGCACTGCCGGAATGGGCTGGGGACTGCCCGCCGCCGTCGCCCTGAAATTGGTGTACCCGGACCGGCCGGTGGTAGGTGTTACCGGCGATGGCGGCTATATGATGACGGTCAACGCCCTGTCCACCGCGATGCAGTACGATCTGCCAATGATTTGTATCGTGTTCAACGACGGCGCTCTCGGTATGGTACGGCACCACCAGCCGGAAGGCCGCCGCATCGCCTCTGAGTTTGTGGATACGGACAATTCCGCCGTAGCCCGGGGCTTCGGCTGCTTCGGCGTACAGATAAACGACTCCCGTGACCTGCCCGCAGCCCTGCGTGACGCCCAAGCCTCCGGCCTGCCCTCGGTTATTGACGTGATAATTGACCGCGGCCCCTCGCCGGACGATTGGCGTTCCGACCTGCGCACCGCCGGGGAGACTTAGGAAACCTCTGAATAGGTCCGTGACTCGTGATGTTTACACTTATCCGTCGTTCCTGCGCCGGCAGGAACCTAAAACGTTACGTACAGAGGTTCCTGCCGGCGCAGGAACGACGGGTGAAGGCGCTAGTGTTCAATGACTTATTCAGAGTATCTTAGGCCGTTGCCCCGGCTTACCATTAAAGGGAAATATCAAAAGGGAAAGATCAGCGTTTCCTTTTCGATGATTCGCATACGGCAGAGCCGGAAACCGCGTATGTCCCAGGTGGCCGGCTCCGCCGCCATCTTTGGCCTGTATTCGGAGAAATTGGGACAGCAATGACCGCTATTTTTAACAAATCGGCCCTGATCACTCTGGGATTGGCGGCTCTCCTGCTAATAGCTTG
The DNA here is from genome assembly GCA_965197655.1 of Dehalococcoidia bacterium. GTDB lineage: Bacteria > Chloroflexota > Dehalococcoidia > Lucifugimonadales > UBA3495 > CATQHB01. The sequence continues at coordinate 1,135,875 of OZ240220.1, forward strand.
CCGGCAGGATACCCTCGCTCCCTTACCGGATATTCCGGCTACTGTCGAGGCCCAGGTCCAGGAGGCGCTCGCTGCGGTGCCCACCCCGGCGCCATTGCCAACTTACACTCCCTACCCGCCGTTAATATCAGCGCCGACCTACACTCCCTACCCAACGCCGACTCCAGTGCCCGCGACGATTAGATATCTGACACCGAGACCTGCGCCTACTTATACTCCTTACCCAACGCTTGCGCTTGCGCCGACCTATACTCCTTTCCCTACGTTGGTGCCATTGCCTACTTATACTCCCTACCCTACGCCGATACCGGCGCCGACGGCGACGCCAACTGTTGCGCCTACGGCAACCCCGGAGCCGACGGCCACGCCGGTCCCGTTGCCGCCGGTGGCGGAAATGCGGGAGTTCATGCTGGGCCTGATCAATGAAAACCGGCAGGGAAATGGCCTGGAGCCGGTCACCTTGGGCGATAACCGGGCGGCCCAGTACCACACCGAAGCCATGCGGGATAACGGCTTTCTGTCTCATTGGGGAATGGATGGGCTGGCCCCCTATATGCGCTTTACCCTGGCCGGTGGCAGCAATTATTCCTGGGAAACCGTGTCCGGCTACCGCTCGGCGGCGCCGGCCGGCACAACAACATCATCCTGGAAAATTGATCTGGCCCTTCAACAACAGAGTTTGATGGACAGCCCCAACGACCGGGAGAATATCCTGTTCAAGTGGCACAAGAAGGTTAACCTGGGCATTGCCTGCACCGCCGACCACTATTGCCGGATGGTGCAGCAGTTCCAGGGCGACTATATTGAGTATTTTGAGGAACCCGACATCCGAGAAGGCATCCTGACCTTTAATGCCCGCTGGAAAGGGGGCATCAGCTTTGAGGAAATTCAGGTCTGGTACGACCCTGAGCCTCGCCCGCTGACCCTGGGCCAGCTTGACGCCACCTATGGCTGTTGCGCCAGAGTGCCGGCGACCTTCCTCTTACCGCCTCCCCGGAGAGGTCGCGAATACTCCCGGAATGTCCTCCGCCCCGTTGAATATAGCTGGGCGGCGGCGGTGGGCCCCCATTCGGTGGACCCGGCGACGCCCCGAACCGGGAAAGAGACTCGCCTCCTTGAACAAAGGACCAGTCAGGTCACCATCACCGTCGCCGAGGTCCTGAAAAAGAGCGGTGGTCAGCTCGAAGTAGAGGCCGACCTTACCGAGATAATCGAGAAAATAGGGCCGGGGGTTTATACGGTAGTAATTCGCGGCACTGCCAACAACGAGCCCCTCGCCGTCACCAACTACTCCATTTTCAATGTTCACTAAACTCTCCGGGATGCACGGCTTCCCTGAACCGGGCGACGAACATTCCCACTCTTGAAACATACAGCGAGGTACTCAATGGCAACCTGGACCGAAAGTCAATTGGCTTCCATCGACAAGATGCTCAACCCCAGCTCCATCGCCGTCGTCGGCGCTACGCCCCGAATGCAATACGGGGGACGCTTTCTCAACGCGGTGCTGAAGGCCAAAGACCGGGTGAGAGTTTATCCGGTGAACCCTCGCTACGATGAAATAATGGGTGAAAAGTCCTACCCCAGTGTATCCGACTTGCCGGAGGCCCCGGACCTGGTCGGCATCGTGGTGCCTTACCATCAGGTATTGGATGTACTGAAGGAGAGCCACGCCAAGGGAACCCGCGCTGCCATCGTCATCTCCGCCGGCTTCTCCGAGCGGGACCTGGACGACCGGCGGGACTTGCAGGGAGAGGTCAGCGCCTTTGCCCGGGAATCCGGCATCCGTATCTGCGGCCCCAACTGCCTGGGCTTGGCTAACCTGCAAGCCGACATCTGGCCCACTGCATCCTCCCGCGGTTCTGACGGTCTCAGCGGGCCAATCGGCCTTATCTGCCAGAGCGGCGCTTCAGCCTTCGGCCCTTTCCTGACCCGCGCCTTGGAAGAGGGTATCGGCCTGAGCCACATCATTTCCACCGGCAACGAGGCCGACCTCGACTTTTGCGACTTCGCCCGCTACTTGCTGGACCAGGATTCGGTCAAGGTCATCGCCGGCTTCGTCGAGGGGTTCAAGGACGCCCGCAAGCTGGTGGAAGTGGCCCAACTGGCAGCGGAACGGGGCAAGCCCATCGTCCTGATTAAGATTGGGCGCTCGGGCCTGGGCGCTCAGGCTGCCCGTTCCCACACCGCCGCCCTTACCGGCGTGGATGCCTTGTACGACGAAATGTTTGCTCAGTATGGCATTACCCGGGTCCAGGACTACGACGAACTGCTGGAAGTTTCCCAGCTATTGGCCCACACCGCCAAGCCGGTGCAGCGGGGCGTTGCCGTCGTTTCCCATTCCGGCGGCATCAGCTCTCTGACCGCCGATATGTGCGGGCTGGCCGGGTTGGACTTGCCGCCGCTAACCGACACGGCGCGGGACGGCATTAACGGCGTCCTCAAGGGGTTCGGCTGGGCCGCCAATCCCTCCGACGTTACCGGCTTCGCTAACAGCGACTCCTTCCCCGAAATCATGAGCTACATGAGCGACCAGCCGGACATCGGTACCCTGGTAGTAGCCAGCGCCGGCGCCGATGCCCAGGCCGAGCAGGTAATCGCCCAACGGGACAACAGCGACCGGGGCTTGGCCTTCCTGTGGACCGGAACCCGCTCCGCCACCGCCGGGCTGGCCAAGCTCAAGGCGGCGCAGATACCCGTCTTTTACGTCCCCGACAAGCTGGCCCTGGGAGTCCGCACCCTGTTGAACTACCACCAATGGCGTGACCGGCGCTTGACGGAAGGCTTTGGCAGCGCGCCGGCGATGACCGCCGAACAGGAGCAGGCCCGGTCAAGGCTGGCCTCCCTGGGCCGGACGACATTCTCCGAACACGAAAGCAAGGAGTTGATTGCCGCTTGGGGGATACCAATAACCAGGGAAGCAACAGCCACGACCGCAGACGAGGCGGTGACGGCGGCAGAAAGCATCGGTTACCCGGTGGCCCTGAAGGTGGACTCTCCCGACATTCTGCACAAGACCGAGGCCGGCGTAATCCGGCTGGGCCTATCTAATGCCGAGCAAGTAAGAACTGCCTACGACGAGGTTATGTCAAACGCTGCCCAAGCAGCGCCCGGAGGAGCCATCAACGGCGTCCTGGTCCAGGAAATGGTGTCCGGCGGTGTTGAGGTAATCGTCGGCGTATCCTACGACGCCCAACTGGGGCCGGTGCTGCTCTTTGGCACCGGCGGCGTGATGGTGGAAGTCTATAACGACGTTGCCCTGCGGCTCTGCCCCATAACCCGGCCCGAAGCCGTGGATATGATAAATCAGGTAAAGGGTTCCCAACTGCTGAAGGGGTTCCGCGGCTCCCCGGTGGCGGATGTGGACGCCCTGGCCGATGCCCTGGTGCAAATCTCGCACTTGGCCGTAAACCTCGAAGGCACCCTGTCTGAACTGGACATCAACCCCCTGATGGTGTTGCCCCAAGGCCAGGGCATAAGAGCCGCCGACGCCTTGGCGGTGTTTCAAGGGTAAAGAGGATGGATAAGAACACCGTCATTCCTCAGAAAACAGGAATCACGGACTTTTGATATGGCTTTCAGTAGTTGTTATTGACCTGGATGCGGCCAAATGCATTTGGCAAAGAGGTTATCGGGGTCACGATCATTAAGTTCGTGGATTTCTACATCTTTCGGTATTAGATGTCCGTTCTGCCGCACGTAATACTCTGCCAACGTCACTGGATCCTTCTCACTGAGCCACTCAGATTGCTGCATGAAGAGCATCTTAACATATAGCTTCGGGGCCGCGATGAAATACAGCATCGCCGCTTTAAGCGTAGAAAGTTTGGCGCTTGGCCTGTTACCGCCCTTGGTCCAAGTGTAAGCCTTGCATTCTACCAAGAGAGTGTCATTGCCCCAATCAAACTTATGCGGCTTCTTTGATGAGCCCTCCAGTCCAATTTCGACTGAATGGTTATGGTCGACCAGATGACCCTGTTTCCTGAGATACTCTCCAACACTGTCCTCAAATTTACGGCCTACCGCTGGATTATCGTTGTTAGTGGTCATTTGGTCTCCGTCCTTTAGTGTTGGGTCGGCTGACACCCTAATGGTATCACAGGCTGGGGCTGAACAACATTCAACAATCCCCGAGGGACACAAAGAACCACAAACCAATACCAAAAAAACTTCGCGCCCCTTCGTGTCCTTCGTGGATAAACCACGTGTCTAAGCGCTACTCACGTTCCTGCAACACATTCCCGCCCAAATCCGTGATGCTGTCCAGCTTGATCAGCACCGCCACGCCCAGCCGCTCCGGGTCCCGGTCTAACTCTCCTTGAATCGTCCGGGCCATCACGTTGTTTCGGATTGCCCCGGACTCATAGACCGTAGCCTGCCCGTGACAGCGCCAGGTTATCCGCTTTTCGGAATTGCGGTAGAAAATTACCACCTGGGGGTTGTCCGCCACGTTATCCAGGGCAGAACGCTTGGCCCGTTCCCAGTAGGCCAGCGTCTCCCGGTCAAAGACCAGGACGCTGCCCTTCATGCTGATTTGAGGCTTGCCGCCGCTGGACGCCGTGCCCAATAAGCAGGTGCAGCCGTCGGCCATGGCGTTGTCAATCAACTGGCGCATCTCGTCATCAAGATAAATCATTTCCCCTCACTCCAACCGCGACTATTCGGCGGCCCAGCATTTTTTGTCCGCCTTTTCGTCAGCCCTTTCGTCCGTTTTAGACTCAAACCTACCGGGATATAGTATAATGCGGGCAACAGTCACTTATGTGAAATTACCGAGGTTTGTCCGGCGCCCGAAGGCCCGAGACCGGCGACTTCCGGGCAGCTACTCTAACTGGCAGCGATTCTAAACCAGAGGCCGGCAGGTTTACAAGGCAAGCGCTATTTTCTGCTACCGCCCTTTCGGAACCGGCTTCTGCCTGACGGGAGTTATTGGTGGTTAAACTACTTGAGATACATGACCTGCCCGACACCGGGCAGTTACAGCTTTTGCTCAACGATGCGAATGAGGATTCTGGAACACAGTCCGCTCCTCCGGTGGAGTTTCGCAACCCACTGGACGACTCCGACCGGGCTGAAATCGCCTGGTACTTTCAGGAATACCTGGACAATCCCTTTGGGCCGGCGAAGTCCCGGGCCGAGGCGGTGGAAACCGGCCTGCGCAACTTGGGACGGCTCCTCTTTGAGTTGGTGTTCGGCGGCAATGACGCCGCGCGGGAACTATTCGCCACCGCCCAGGGCGAAGGACTGTCCGGCTGCCAACTGGCCGTCATATCACCCCGCTCCGATTTTCTGGCCCTGCCCTGGGAACTGCTCAACGAACCGAACTCCGGCTACCTGGCCTCCGGGCTGGCTTCCATCGTTCGCAGAATTGACACTTCCGAACTACCGGCCTTTGCGGAATCCTTAACCAATGAGCAACTCAACGTCCTGCTGGTGTCTCCCTTGCCGGAAGGCAGCGAGGCCTCCGTTTCCGCCGGCTTAGCTGATGCAGCGGTAAAGGTGCTGGAATCTCTGGACGCCCAGGTAGAGCTTGACTACCTGCGCCCGCCCACCTTTGAGGCGCTGACCCGGCTATTGAACGACAAACCAGGCCATTACCATCTGGTGCACCTAGACGGCCTGCTGCTGAGCGAGGGTTCGGGCGATATTGTCTTTGAAGCATCCGAATCCGCCCCGTCGCCGATTCCAGCCCGGCAAGTTGCCGACATTCTTGTCAACGCCCAAGTGCCGGTAGCCCTGCTGACCGCCGGCGATCGCGGCCGGCGTCAAGCCAGAAATACCACCGCCTGGACCGAATTAGGCAGCAAAATGTGCCAGTCGGGAATACCCCTGACCGTCCTGCTCCCCCACTACCTGCATGGCTCGGCCATCGGCGAGGGATTCCTGCGCCGCTTCTACCTGGCAATGACTCAGGGCCAGGATGTGGCTACCGCCGTAGCCCAGGCTCGGGCCGGCCTGATGGACGAACCCCGCCGGTCAACCCTGGTTGGCCCGCAAGTTTTTTGGGATTGGACTACTCCGTTGGTTTACCAGTCTCGCCAATATAGTCCGCCGGTTATTGAGGCTGAGGCCCCCAATCCCCTGGCCGCTCCGGTAATCCAGCCCGAGGAAGATGCCGGCGTCGAAAGCCAAATCCCGGCCGCCGGCCAGTACGGCCTGGTCGGACGCCAAGTAGAACTGGCCGGGATTGAACGCCGGTTAAGGAACCATCCGGTAACGCTGCTCACCGGCAATACAGGCGTGGGCAAGACGGAGCTGGCCCTGGGCCTGGCCCGACGCTTCCAGAAAACCGGCCAGGGAGAAAGGCCGGGCGGAGTCTTTTACACCACCTTTGAGGTGGCTCACCCCGCCGGGCTGGAGCGGGTAATCCACGAAATTGGCACCGCCGTCGTCGGCTTGAACTTTGCCGATATGTCCGCCGAGCGACAGCGCGGATGGGTCGTCGAGTACCTGAAGGAACAACCTTCCCTGCTTATCTGGGACGGCGTGGAAAACATCGCCGGGTTCCCCGAAGGTTCCCCGGGACTGTTGGAGGAAGCTGAACAGGCCGAGTTAGATGCCTTTCTATCGGAAGTAACCGGCCCCGGCGCAAGCTGGGCGCTCCTGGCCTCCCGCAGCCCATCGGAAAGCTGGTTGACCTGCCCCTCTACCCGCTACCAATTGAACGGGCTGATCCAGCATGACCGTCGGGACCTGGCCGCGGCAGTTCTGGAAAAGTCCGGGGTTGAATCGGGCCGGGTGGGAGCCGACACCCTTGACCTGCTGGATGCTGTCGAGGGTCATCCCCTGGCCTGCCAGGTTGCCTTACCCTTGCTCAAGGAAGTTCCGACCTCGGTGCTGCTGGGAGAACTGCGCCAAAGGCTGGCCGAGTTCCCCGATAACCTGGTAGAGGCCGGACGCGACAATTTCCTGACCGTCCTGCTGGAATACTCCTGGTCCAAAATGTCCCACCGCAGCCGCACCCACCTGCCTTTCCTGGCCCTCTTCCAGCGGCGGGTGATGATGGACATACTGACCCACATCACCCAGGAACAGCCCTACCGTACCGCCATGAGCGAAGAATTGGGCTGGGGCGCTTGCCGCACCCTGCTCCGCTCCGCCCTGTCCGCCGGGTTCCTGGAACCTATCTCCCCCAGCGTGTACCAGATACACCCGGCCCTGCCCCGCTTTTACGGGATGAAACTGGGCCAGCAGGTACCCTCCGCGGCCATTGGCCGGCTGGAATCGGAGTTTGTCCGGGTCTATGCCGACACCGCCGACTACTTTATGGAGTCTCTGTACGAAAATCAGGACGCCGGGGCAACCGCCGTCCTGGCTGAAGAGGGCAACCTGAACCAGGCCCTGGGCCTGGCCCTGGAATCTGGGCAGTGGGATAACGCCCAGCTATTGGTGCAGCCGCTGGCTCAGGTTTACCGGATGCAAAAACGAATACCGGAACTGCGCCGGCTGCGGGGCCAACTGTTGGAATCGGTAGGCCAATCCGCTGACGCCGCCGAATCCGCTGGCGCTATTGACCTCTGGCTGTACCTGCTGGGTACCGACGTCAGCGAGTCGGTGGACCTGGGCGACCTGCAACGGGCGGAAGAATTTAACCAACAACTGGCCGACTACCTAACCGAACAGCCCGAAGCGGAAACCGACCCACGGGCTGCCTCGGTGTACCACCAGTTCGGTGCCATCGCCCTGCTGCGCCGTCAGCTCGACCAGGCCGCCGGTTGGTTCCAGCGTTCCCTCGACATTATCGAGCCGGGAGACGACCGGGCCGCCGTCGCCGACGACTATTTTGCCCTGGGGCAGGTCCGGCAATATCAGCGCCTTTACACCGAGGCTAAGGACTGGTACAGCAAGGCGTTAGACATCCACCAGCGCCTCCCCGACGAAGAGGAAATGGTCAAGGACTACCGCGCCCTGGGAATGGTCACTCAGCTAAAGTTTGAGCACAAGGAAGCGGAAAGCTGGTATCACCGCGCCCGTGACCTGGTGGAAGAGCACCGGGATGAAGAAACCGCCATCCTGGTGTTTCACGACCTGGGCACCGTCTGCCACGCCCAATACCAGTTCGACGAAGCCAAAAGCTGGTACCAGCAGGCTCTCAGCCTGAGCGACCGGCAGGGCAATGTGGCCCAAATGGCTACGGAACTGCACTTCCTGGGACTGCTGGAGCAGGACCGGGGTATCGTGTTCGAGGAAGCCGAGGAATGGTATCTGGCCGCCCTGGAACGCAAGGAGGAACTGGGCGACCGCCGGGGCGCCGGCGATGAGTGTCGCCAGTTGGGCGTGCTGTTCCACGAGCAAAAGGAGTACGACAACGCCGAGAACTGGTACCACCAGGCCCGGGAAATCTTTGAGGAGTTGGGCGACGTCCAGCGGGCGGCCCGCACCTACGGTCAGTTGGGCATGGTGGCTGAGGAACAGGATAACCTGACCGGCGCCCTGGAATGGGTAGCCCGCACCTACCAATTGGTTGCCGATTACGAACTTCCGGTGCTGGTGCAAGTCAAGGCCCACCTGGCCCGGTTGCGGGATAAGTACGGCGCAGCCAACTTCAACCAGTGGTGGCAGGACTTTACCGGCGACGAACCACCCACCGACCTGGAGGTGGACACCAGCGGGATTTTGTAGGGCCTGTTACCCGGTCTTGACTGCGTAAAAAGCCTTTGTCAGAAGATTAACATGGAGATCAACCAATGGGAGCAACGTATGTAACCGTAGCCATCAGGAACCCGGCAGAACCCGAACGGGTCTGGGAGGGCCTTTTCCTGGTTGACACCGGCGTAATGGACTGTCGAGTACCCCGGCAATGCCTGGAATCTATCGGCCTAGCGCCTTTGGGCAGCCGAGTTTTTTGCTTGGGAGACGGCAGCGAAATCCGAATGGATGCCACAACCGCCGTGGTCGAGTTTATGGGTGAAATTGTCGGTGGGACAATAATAATGGCGGACGCCGGCGCTGAGCCTTTGTTGGGACTGATTCCCTTGCAATCGGCAGGCTTTGAACTTGACCGCCAAACCCAAACGCTGAAGAAGCTACCCTCGGTTCGGCTCAAGGTTTTACAAGAACTGACTACCGCCTGATTTCAAGCGGCAAAAGGAGGTAAACAATGGCAGTTGGCAGATTGGAGATAACTTCCCGAAAACCCTTCGCCGATGGCGAGTCCTTTGGCGACGTTGGCCCCTATGAACAGTTGGACGGCACCGCCTATTTTGTCGTTGACCCGGTGAATCCGGCCAACGAGATGGTGATTGACCTCCGGCTGGCCCCGCGCAGCAACACCGGCGGGGTACACTTCTATTCCGATTTTCGCATCCTTCAACCGGTCAACCCGCAAAAGGGCAATGGCCGGCTCTTCTTTGACATCCTGAACCGGGGGCGCGGCCCGTGCCTGCGTAATTTCAACAACGCACCGGATTTGGCCGCGGACGTTCCCTTGCAAGCGGGCAATGGCTTTCTGATGCGGCAGGGCTACACCGTTGCCTGGTGTGGCTGGCAGCACGACGCCCCGGACGTTCCGGGTGTGCTGCGCCTCTACGCGCCGGAGGCCCGGAACACGGATGGCTCTCGAATCACCGGCAAGCTGGTGGTCACCTTTGTACCCAACACGCCGATTAACGAACAGTTCATCTCCGACCGCAACCACCGCCCCTATCCCGCCAACAACCTGGAGGACTGGGATTCGGTAATGACGGTGCAGGACAGTGAGGACGGGCCGGAGCAGATAGTTCCCCGAGAGCAGTGGGCCTTTGCCCGGGTACAGGACGGGACGGTTGTTCCCGACGCTAACTACGTCTATATGGCCTCCGGGTTCGAGCCTGGCAAGGTCTATCAGGTCATCTACTCCACCACCGGCGCGCCCATCGTGGGGACCGGCCTCCTGGCTACCCGAGAGTTGGCTGCCTTCCTGCGTTACGGTTCCGCCGAGGCGGGGAATCCCTGCGCCGATTCCCTGGAACACGCCTACAGCTTCGGTTCCTCCCAGAGTGGCCGGTTCCTGCGCGACCTGGTCTATTATGGCCTGAATTATGATGAGAAAGGCCGCCCGGTGTTTGACGGCCTGATTCCTCACGTGGCCGGCGCAAAACACGGCGAGTTTAACCAGCGGTTCGCCCAGCCCTCCAGCCAGGCCAGCCGCAGTCCCAACAGCCTGTTCCCCTTCAGCGACGTGGAACAGACCGACCCGGAGACCGGCAAGACCGACGGCGTCCTTTCCCGCGCCACCGCCCAGGGGCCGTTGCCCAAGATTATGTACACCTACACCTCCTCCGAATACTGGGCCGGCGCTGGCGGAATGGTGCATATTGACATCAACGGCGAGCGTGACCTGGAAGTCCCGGAGGAGGTGCGAATCTATCACTTTGGCGGCGCCCAGCATCCCCTGGGTACACCAAACCTGCGGGACAGCGACCCGGCCAACGGCAGCCGGGGCCAGCAGCCCTTCAACTGCCTGGACTATCGGCCCCTGCTCCGCGCCGCCCTGGTTAACCTGGACCGCTGGGTCACCGACGGCCAGGCGGCTCCGCCCAGCGCTCATCCCCGTCTGGACAACGGGACGGCATTTACTCCGGATGCGGTGGCCGACACCGTTAAGACCATCCCCGGGGTGAACTTCCCCAGCCCGCTGCGGCGCTTCTACCGGCTGGACTTCGGCCCGGAGCCGGGCGTAGCCAGCAACGTCCCGGCCATCGTTGGCAAGCCCTATCCTCTGTTGGTGCCGGCCGTGGACTCCGACGGCAACGAACAGGCCGGCATCCGCCTGCCCATCGTAACCGTACCCCTGGCAACCCATACCGGCTGGAACCTGCGTCACGCCGAAATGGGCGGCGAAGGGCAAATTCTGTCCTCCGGCGGGGCCACCGGCGGCACCCTGGCCGGCTCCACCATCCCCTTCCCGCCGACCCGCGAGGAACGGGAAGCGTCGGGTGACCCCCGGCTTTCCATCGAGGAACGCTACGGTTCTCGAGAGGACTACCTATCCCAAATCCGGGCGGCGGCTGAAAAGTTGGTCAGCCAGGGTTATGTCCTGGCCGAAGATGTGGAGTTGCTGCTGAATCAGGCCGGTGACCACTACAACGAACTGGTCAGCCGGGTCAGGGAAGCCCAGGCGGCGGATAACTAGCCGCGTATTACGTTAAAGACGATTGCAAAGTCCCACGAAATCCGCTCATGGTGAGCTTGTCGAACCACACTCCCATATCTGGCGACTTATCCTTCGACAGGCTCAGGCTGAGCGGGTAAGCTCAACTGCCACGACTTTGCAATCGTCTTGGTACTACGGTAACCCGACCTGGCCTCTCCCCTCTCCCTGGGGGAGAGGGGCCGGGAGTGAGGGCATCAACCAAAGGAGTAGGAAATGGACCAGGCGACCAAACTATTAAGCGAGTACTCCTGCCAGCTAACCTACGAAGACCTGGACCCGGCAACGGTGCACCAGGTTAAGCGTACTTTGGTAGATACCCTCGGTTGCGCCATGGGCGGGTATCTGTCGGAACCGGGTAAAATCGCCCGACGCCTGGCCGGTTCGGTTGCCGGCACACCCCCGGCGCGGGTGCTGGGAACCGGGGATTACAGTTCTCTGGACCTGGCCGCCTTTGCCAACGGGGTGATGACCCGCTACCTGGACTGCAACGATTCTTACTTTTCACCCGGCGGCGGCCACCCCAGCGATATGATTGCCGCTGCCCTGGCGGTGGCGGACGCTCAGGGCAACGACGGGCGCGCCCTGATTACCGCGATAACTCTGGCTTACGAAGTCTTCTGCCGCCTGTCCGACCAGGTAGTCACCGGCGACTATGGCTGGGACCAGGGGATGTTCAGCATCGTCGGAGCCACCTGCGCCGCAGGAAAGCTGCTGGGCCTGAACCGGGAACAGTTAGCCAACGCCGTATCCCTGGCCCTGGCGCCCAATCTGCCCCTCGGCGTAACCCGGACCGGCGAGTTGTCTATGTGGAAGGGTTGCGCTACCGCCGCCGCTACCCGCGCTGGGGTGTTCGCCGCTCAACTTGCCGCTGCTGGAATGTCCGGCCCCGGCGAGCCTTTCGAGGGCCGGCGGGGGCTGTGGGAACAGGCCGGGGTTGCCCAGCCTGTAACCTTGGATCAGTTTGGGGGAGACGGGCAGCCCTATCTAATCAACGACACGACCTTCAAGTTTTATCCCTCGCAGATTCACACCCAAGCGCCCATCGGTCTGGCGGTTGAATTGCACCCGCAGGTAAACCTGTCCGACATCGAGGCCATCAGTATCCAGACCTACAAATCGGCGGTCAGCAGCCCGGCCACCGAACCGGAGAAATGGGACCCTCGAACCCGGGAGACCGCCGACCACAGCATCCCATTCCTGGTAGCCCTGGCCCTGCGGGAAGGCGCGGTCACTCCCGGTAGCTTCACCGACGACCGTATCGCCGACCCGTTCCTCAGAAACTTGATGGGCAAAATGATTATGACCGAGGGGCCTGGCTTTACCGACAAGTACCCGGAGCAATACAACTGCCGAATAGAAATTACCACCGGGGACGGTTCCGGCGTTGTAGCCGCTACCTCCTATCCCAAAGGCCACCGGCGAAACTCGCTGGATGACCGGGAAGTCGGGGCCAAGTTCTCTTATCTGGCCTCCCCGGTCATTTCCGAGCAGCAGTGCCGCAACGCATTAGATTTGCTCTGGAACTTGGAAGCCTTGCCCGACCTGGAAGGGGTTTTCGACAGCCTGATTGTCTAGCCGGGTTCTCTAGTCGGGCCCGGCTCCGGCCGGTGGTTCAGAGCGGGAGAAGTCCGGTAGGGCAAAGGTAACCCCTCACTTCGGCTCTCTCCCCAAAGGAGCGGGAGCAGTTCCACCCTTCTCCCCTTGGGAGAGGGGCCGGGGGTGAGGGCCGGCACCGGCCTTATGCTATAATTCGCCAGTAGAATCGGTCAGGAGCCTATGACTGCAAACCGGCAAGAGGATTTTCGGGAGCTTTTCGCCTGGCAGGTAAGCCTGCCGGAGACGCAGCTTGAGTTAGACCGGGCTGCCCTCTACCTGGCCGGGGAAGAGTACCCTGACTTGGAAGTGACCCAGTGTCTCCGGCAATTGAATGCGCTGGCTGATGAAGTTAGAGCCGCCGCCGGCGGCGGCTACGACCGGGAAGCCTTGGTTAAAGCCTTGAACTTTCATCTGTTCGAGCACCTGGGTTTCACCGGCAACCCTGACGACTATTACAATCCCGAAAACAGCTTCCTGAACCGGGTACTAGATACCCGGATCGGGATACCCATTGCCCTTTCCGTTCTGTATCTGGAAGTGGCCCGGCGGTTGGGGTTGAAGTGCTACGGGGTTGGAATGCCTGGGCATTTCCTGGTGGCCCTGGAAGACTTGGATTTATACCTTGACCCCTTCCATACCGGCCTTTTGCTTTCCGCCGGTGACTGCCGCCGCCTGGTTGTGGATATGTTTGGCCCTGCTTTGGCCTGGAATGACAACTTTCTAGCTCCTTGCCCCAAGCGCGTAATCCTCTTCAGAATGTTGAATAATCTGAAGCAAATCTATTTGCGAAGTCGGGATTACCAACGGGGAATTAACGCCTTGCAGCGGATGATTTTGATTGACCCTGATGCGATTTCGCTGTATAAGGAATTAGCTTGGTGTCAGGTTCAATTGCGGGACTACCTGCCCGCCATTCGCTCCCTTGAAAATTATTTGCGGCGAGGCGAGTCGCCCCAGGATTCTGCGGAAGTAGAAAGACAGATCCGCTCCCTGCGGACCGCTCTTGCCCAGTTCAATTAACCGGCCGGCCGCCGATTCGTTCGGCAATCCATTCAGCAATGTTTAACGTATATTTTAACGAGTGGCTCTCGTACCCCGGGGAACGGGAGAGTTGCGGTGGTTGACTACCAGAGCCTGGAGGATCAGGAACTGATATACCGAATTGCCACAGGAGAAAAGGATGCGCTCGAAGCTATCTATACCCGGTATTCTTCGCCAGTGTACTCCCTGGCTCGGTATATGCTACGGCACGAAGCGGTAGCGGAAGAGGCGACCCAGGAAGTATTTCTGAACCTTTGGCTCAAGGCTGCCAGCTATAACCCTTCCCGGGGAGAGCCGCGAACCTGGATAATGAGCGTTGCGCATCACAAAATTATTGACATCATCCGGTCCAGGCGGCGCGCCACTACCGTAACCGACCCCAAAGAGTATGAAACGCTGGACTTGCTGCCTTCCGGAGGGATGGGCACCGAAGAAGAGGCCGAGCGCAACCTGGAAGCCGAAAGAGTCCGCCGGGCGTTGGATAAACTACCGCCGGCCCAGCAGGAGGTCATCCTTCTTTCCTACTATAACGGCCTGTCCCAATCGGAAATCGCGGCAAGGTTGGGCCAACCCCTGGGCACGGTCAAGACTCGGGCGCGGTTGGCTATGCAAAAACTACGGGTAGAACTAGAGCAAGATGACATCGATTAGTCAGCAGAATTTCTACCAATTCGAGCATCCAGAGGACGCGCTGGAGGCCTATGCCCTTGGCGCGCTGGACGAGGATGAATACCTCAACCTGGAGTATCACCTCCAAGACTGCTTCCATTGCAGTCGTACCTTGGCCGGATTGGAGCAGGCCGCGTTGGCCTTGGCCCAGGCCGCCTCGCAACAGACCCCGCCGCCTCTACTTCAAACGCGCTTGATGCAGGCCGTTGAGGACTTGCCACCGATCTTCGCGCCTCCGACTGCGAATCAAGAAGCCCTACCCCTCGACCAAGAAGCCAGTCACCGATTCAACTTCAGCAGCTTTGCCCTACCCCTCGCCGCCACCCTGGTTGTCGGCTTACTCTCCGCCTCCCTGATTATGAACCTGCTTACCACCAATCGGCTGAACGAACTGGAGCGGGATGACCTAACTGCCGATTCCAGGATTAGCCAATTGGAGCAGGGATACCTGGAGGCCAACGCCGGCCTAGAACAATTGGTGGCCAGCGATGCTCAAACCGACGTCACTTTGAAGCACGTAATGGACACCAATTACCTAATGGCTCAGCCCTCCACCCTACCGCTTCAACTGCGGCCAACCAACGGCGCCAGCAAATCCGAAGGCTTGCTGCTGGTTACCCATGATGGACGAAAGGCGATCCTGATGTTGTCCAACATGGAACCGCCTTCGCCGGCCCGCTCCTACCAGGTCTGGCTTTCCAGGGACGGCCAGAGCGTTCCAATGGGGCCAATAAACGTGGACTCCGCCGGGTGGGGAAGTATGGCGCTGAATCCGCCGGAATCCTTGTACGGCTTCGACTGGGTTAACCTGACTGTTGACGAACCTACCGCCGAAGGAACCTTGGGTAGCGAAATGATCCTGCAGACCAGAATAGTCTCGCCTCCTGGCCGGTAGCTCTCCCCGCAAAGTGGATACCGCATTATGAAAACCACCCCTGCGAAATCCGAATACTTTCACAACTTGGCTGTTGACCGGGATGACGGGTTGACTTGCGAAATCTGCGGAACCCGTATGCTTCAGCGACAATGCAAAATCCGTTGTCCCAACTGCGGCTACACCCGGGACTGTTCCGACCCCTAGCCGCCTGTGCACCGGTAAGAGAACGCTGAATATCCTGTCCATCCGGTTAATCCATGTTTGAATCTTTCCCGGCGTGACGGTTCAGTAGGGGTTCGCAATCTTCTCAGCCCCCAGGGCTATCGCATTTGGAATCGGGGGAATCCGTCATTCCTGCGAAAGCAGGAATCTAGTAGTCAGTCACGTTTGGAATCGAAGGTGCTACTGCGCAGGTGGCGAACTGTTTAGCATGGGACCATCGTTTCAGGTTGCCTTGCGGTAACTACTATTCCAAAATTGACTGAGCACTAGTGGCGTCAGGGGCAGAGGTTCTTGCCTTCGCAGGAACGACGGTTTTTCGTTCTTCGGCCTAATGCGATAGACCTGTCTCAGCCCCAATCTCAACTTGGCCTATCCTTGTCCGTCTGCTATACTACGCCAAACTTCCGGTACTGGCGGCGTCCGTCATTCAGTAGTATCCCCGAATGCCATGGCGGAGTGGGTTGTCAAAGATTTTTAGAGGAGGAAGGAAGCATGGGCATCAACATTAAAGGCATCGGCCACGTCGGTATCCTGGTATCCGACTTTGAGCGCTCCTTCAAGTTTTACACTGAGGTTCTGGGCCTCCAGGTGACCAACCACCGCAAGCGCCCCGACGGCAGCGAAACCGCCTTCCTACGCTTTGACGAGACGCACCACGATGTCGTAATCGCCGCCGCTCCCGCGGGCGTTGACGTATCCGAAGCGGTGCCGGCCGGCGCGCGCCTGGTCCAGCAGATCGCTTTCCAGGTGGAGGACCGGGATGAGTTTATGCGGGCGTTGGCCCACCTGCACACCCAGGGCGTCAAGATTATCAACGGGCCGACCACCCACGGCATCGAAAGCGACAACAATATCTACGGCAGCGGCAGCCGTTCCTTCTACTTCTGCGACCCGGACGGCAACCGCCTGGAGATTTTCACCGACGGGATGAAGGTCCACAACGGCGAGCGGTTCCCCAGCCCCGATTACATCGAAGCCCTGGAAGACTTTATGAAGACCCAAAGGGGCGTCAACGCCTAACGGCCTAAAAGCGGCAATCGCCGGCAAACCCCGTTTCGTATCCAAAAAAGAGGCCCCGCTTTACGGGGCCTCTCTCTTGTCTATCCACTATACGCATATACCTTTTTCGGGCAAGGTCTTTCAGAAGCGTATATGAAGGCGAATGACACAGCAGGGCAGATGACGACTAAATGACTTTTCTCGTTCGGATACTCTACCGCGCGAAGGGCCACCAGGCAGGGTAATTCCTGAGCCGCAGGCTCCGAAACAGTTGCGGATGGGTTTCCACCGCCAGCCGCATCGCTTCAATTACCGGCTCCCGGATGGATTCATGGGCTTCCCGGGCCGACCGCATTTTGAACAGGTGGTAGCACTCCCGCAGGTTTAGCTTGGACAAGACCCGGCGGTAGTGACCGTGGGTTGCCAGGTATTGGGCGGCCAACGGGGAGAATTGGGAGATTAGACGATAACCTTCCTCCGCCTGGCCCATCGCTTGCTGAAACTCCCCGGCCAGCCCGGCTTCCTCTACCAGCCCCGGCAGCTTGTAACCCAGCTCCACCGACAAGGGTTGCGGAAAATAGGACTGCATCCGGTGGCGCTTGAACTCCCGATAGGCTCCGTAGTCCAGCACGAACTCAAAAGTATAGTCCACCAGCTCAAACTCCCGCACCGCCGCATCGTGGTCACCCATATCCTCCAGGTAACCGTCAATCAACCGTTGCCGGTCTTCGGCGTCCATCTCCTGCGCCAGACGCCAGGCGGATTGGTAGTCCGTAGACGACTGGCGGAAAAGCAAAGCGGCGGCCAGCTTTTCCTCGGCCTCGGCGTCCCAGTGGGCCAGCCGCACCGTTAGCGGCGGTGGCTCGGTGGGGACATCAATCGGCAAGGATAGCTGCCAGTCTTTTCGAACCGAGGTTTCCAGGTACTTACTCCGGTCAGCGTACTTAATCAGTGTGGGAGTGATGCGGCGGCCCTGCTCCCGCAGGTCTTCGCCCAGTCGGCGCTCCTCGGCCAGACCTGCCGACATCAGCTTGGAAATGGCGTGTTCCAGCACCCGCGCGTTGGCGGTGACACCTACGTTGGTCAACGTGGCCGCCGGCAGCGCCGAGCGGCAAACGTCGGTCGCCAGCCGGCGCAGCCGCAGATTGTAGCTGCCATCCCGCTCCCGGTCTCCTTGACGCCGGGAACGGCGCAGGTGCGCCATGCAGCTTTCAATCAGGCGAGCATAGCTACTAAACAATCCCTGGGCCGTAGCTACATACGATTGCCGCAATTGGGGTTGGTCATCCAGTTCGGCGGGAACGTGGAAATAGTCCTCGGGCATCACCTGGTAGCGGGAGGATTTTTCGGTGTAGGAAGCCAGCCGATTGTCTTCCAGAGTGTCGCAGGCCAGCCGTGAGATGTTTTCCACCGCCAGATGCACCACGGCGTGTTCCGCTACCGATGCGTGACCGTAGCCCAGCACCCACCGCTCGTGAAAATCGGCGGCCTTTTCCTGGCTGACCTGCTCGGCGATTTCGTCAAAAGGTTCGGCGCGCCGTGAGGTCATCGCAAAGGTGACCGCAATCTCTTCCTCGGTCAGGTCATGGGCGTCCAGGGGATAGACTCGGCTGGGGTAAAGGGCGGCCTGCGTTTCTGTCATCGGGTTTATTCCTCCAAAGAGAGGTTAACCCAATCGGGGATGTGGCTACCCTTTACCCGCTTAACCTAATTGGAGATGATTTTGGGGTTGGCTCGCTACTACAACAGCAGGCTTACCGGCTTTTCCAGCAACCCCTTAACCTCCACCAGGAACTGGGCCGCCTCTGCGCCGTCGGCTACCCGGTGGTCGGTGGACAGGGTGGCCTTCATTACCTGTCCCACCGCCAGTTGTCCGTCCCGCACCACCGGTTGCTCCTTGACCGTACCTACCGCCAGCACCGCGGCGTGGGGCGGGAAGATAATAGCGGCGAAACTGTCCACGTCGAACATCCCCAGATTGCTCACGCTGAACGTGGTGCCACTGTATTCATCGTTGCGCAGCGAGCCACTGTTGGCCCGGGCAATCAGGTCCTTGCTGGCGGCGGCGATTTCGGCCAGGCTCTTGCCCGCGCAGTTGCTGATGCCGGGGACAATCAGGCCGGCCTCCAGTGAAATGGCGATGCCAATGTTAATGTCAGTATTGTATTGGAGGTGGTCTTCCCGGAAGAAGGCATTAAACTTGGGATGACGGCCGAGAGCAATGGCGCAGGCCCGCACCACCAGGTCATTGACGCTGACCCGATTATCGGCGGGCAAAGCGTCGTTAATGTCCCGCCGCAAGCTCATAGCCTTCCCCATATCCACTTCAGCAGTAACGTAGAAATGAGGAGCATCCCGTTTGCTGTCGCCGGTAACCCGGGCAATGACCTGCCGCATCCGGGACAGGTCAACCCGTTCCCCGGCCGGCTCGGCAGCGCCCTCAAGCGGCATAGACACCGGCGCCACGGCCACCGCCGGCTCAGGTTCGGGCGCCGGAGCCGGGCCCACGTATTCCAGAATATCCTTTTCTACAATGCGCCCGTCCGGGCCGGTGCCAACTACCTGGGTCAGGTCAATTCCCCGTTCACGGGCTAGACGGCGGGCCAGCGGTGACGATCGTGCTCCTCCGGCGAGTTGAGCGGCGGCTACGTTCTCAACCTCCGGCGCGGCCCCGTCGGCCGGCTTGTATTCCAGGATGTCCTGCTCGACGATGCGCCCACCGGGGCCGGTTCCGGTTACCCTAGTCAAGTCTATCCCCTGCTCCCGGGCCAACCGCCGGGCAATAGGGGAGGCGCGCACTTCCCCGTCAGAGCGGGCCGGGACGGAAGTAACGACTTCCGTTGAATCGGACGCAGGGGCGGCGCTGGGGACAGCGGCTTCTTCCACCGCTACCGTTTCCACTAGAGCCAGACCCAATTCCTCTCCCGCGTCGCCAATCACTGCAATGGCCTCACCGACCGGTACGGGGACGCCTTCCTGGGCAACCAACTTGTGGAGTACGCCGCCGGTAAAAGCCTCAAACTCCACGGTAGCCTTGTCCGTCTCAATGTCGGCGATTACCTCGCCACGGGCTACTTCATCCCCCTCCTGCTTATACCAACGTACAACCGTGCCTTCGCGCATATCGTAGCCCATTTTGGGCATTACAATGGTGGTTGCCAAGACCTCCTCCTATAGAGCGACCCGCAGGGGTGTTAAATACCGTTACATATGAACGGCCCGACCCTCGGCGGCCAGCGCCGCCTCTTTGATTATCTCTGAGATGGTCGGGTGGGCGTGTACCAGCCAGCCCAACTCTTGCGTGGTGCCTTCCAGCAAACGGGTAAGGGACAGCTCGCCCAGCAACTCGGTAACTTCCGGGCCAACCAGGTGGGCGCCCAGAATCTCCCCGTAGCGGGAATCCACCACCAGCTTAACCATCCCGTCGGTTTCGCCCATTCCCAGAGCCTTGCCGTTGGCCTGGACGTTGAACTTGCCAATCTTGACAGCATAGCCCTGTTCCTGCGCCTGGGCTTCAGTCAGGCCGAAACTGGCTATCTGCGGCTGGCAGTAGGTGGCCCGGGGCATCAGGGTATAGTCCAGCGCCTGGGTTTCCTGGCCGGCGATGCCTTCTACTGCCACGGCGGCTTGGGCCGAGGCAACGTGGGCCAGGGCCAGCTTGCCGGTAACGTCGCCGATGGCATAGACGCCGGGGAGATTAGTAGCCATTCCGTCGTCCACTTGAATATAGCCGCCCTGGGTCGCCACACCCAACTCTTCCAGACCCAGATTTTCGCTGTTGGGCTGAACTCCGATGGCTACCAGCGCCTTGTCGCAGGAGATTGTCTGTTCAACACCGTCTTGGTCAATGGTGACCGTTAGACCCTCCGGCCCCTCCACTACGCCGGTAACCCCGGCGCCGGTTAGTACCTTTATTTTGTGGCGGCGGGTGAAGGAACGCTCCACCTGACGGCTGATTTCCTCGTCCTCATTGGGCGCCAGGCGCGGCAGCAGTTCCACCACGGTCACGTCCACCCCGTACATCCGATAAAGGTAGGCGAACTCCAGCCCGATGGCCCCGCCGCCTACGATGACGATAGAATTGGGCAGTTCGCCCAGGACGATAGCTTCTTTGCTGGTAATGACCTTCTCTCCGTCAACCGGGAGCGGCGGGATACTCCGGGGGCGAGCGCCGGTGGCAATGATGATATTCTTGGCCTGAAGTCGCTGGCCTTCGGGCGCAACCTCTACCACGCCGTCACCCTTTAAGGTAGCAGTCCCGGTTATGTGCTCAATCTCATTCTTGCGGAGCAGGTAGTTTACTCCCCGCACGTTGCGGTTCACCACCTTGCGGCTGCGGTCTATTGCAACGGAGAAGTCGGCGGAGAAGTTATCGAAATTCAGCCCAAACTCGCTGGCCCGGTTGATGTAAGACAGCACTTCGGCATTCTTCAGCAGGGCCTTGCTGGGAATACAACCCCAGTTAAGACAGACCCCGCCCAAGGCATCCCGCTCCACAATGGCGGTCTTCAGCCCCAACTGAGCGCCCCTTATCGCCGCCACGTACCCGCCCGGACCGGCCCCAATCACTACCAGGTCATATTCCCCAGCCATATAAACCTTCTTCCACGTCAGATTGCCCCGATTATACAGAGCGGGATAGCAGGTAACAAGCTGACCAGGATTTGGGTAACTGTTCAGTCTTGAGGAGTTGTTCCCACCTTAAACCGTCATTCCGGCGCAGGCCGGAATCCAGCGACGCCAAGGTAGGAATTGGCGTTCCAGAGGGCAAGGATTCCTGGATTCCGGCTTTCGCCGGAATGACGGCATAGGGGCGAGACGCCTCCCCAACTCTGAACATTTACCACCTCCGCCCGGTGATTGTAACCGGGGCGGTTTTTCGTTATGATTGGAGCAGTATCTTGCCGATTTTAGGAGGCAAAATGGGATTCGGGTCTATCGGGTTGCCCCAAATACTGATTGTCTTGCTGGTAATCCTATTGATATTCGGCGCCAAGCGGCTACCGGAGATTGGCGCTTCCTTGGGCAAGGGAATCCGGACCTTCAAGAGTTCGGTTACCGGCGAGGACGAAGTCAACCCGGCCGAGCAAAAGAGCGAAACGCCGAAAAGCGGTGACGATACCAGGTAGGTCGGCTTACAGCCAAAATACGGGTCAACGTGGAAGGGACGGTCTGGTGCCGTCCCTTTTCCTGTCTCCGGTCAGTTGCCGCCGGAAAGGGGAACTATCTCTTCCTTGACCCGACGGCGCGCTCGACCGGCCAGCCAGGCGAGGAATATGCCCACCTCATACAAGGCCAACAGCGGCGCCGCCACCAAAGTCTGGTTCAGGGGGTCAAAGGTGGGAGTGATTATTGCTCCGAGGATAAAGGCAACCACCACCCAATACTTGCGGAACCGGGAGAACATCCGCGATGTAACGATGCCCAATTGCGCCAGCAGGTACATCACCACCGGCGTCTCAAAAGCAACGCCCATCCAGAACAGCAGCCGCAACATTACGTCAACCAGGTTGCTAATCCTGATCAGGGGGTCGGCTACTCCGTCGCCAAAGGTCAGCAGGAAGGGCAAAGCGCGGGGCGTGAGGACAAAATAGGCAAAGGCCACCCCACCGATAAAAGCCAGCAGCGCCCCCGGTATGAACAGGAAAAGATAGCGTTGCTCGCTGGCGCTCAGCCCCGGCGCCACGAACCGGACTACCTGGTAGAGAATCACCGGCAAGGCAAGGACAAAACCCGATACCAGCGAAACTTTAACGCTGGTAGAGAGTAACTCGGTGACTTGTGTGGCGATAAGGATGACCCCGGCCCCGTCGTTAAGCTCTTGCGCCGGCCGTTTAAGCAGTTCCACGATGTCGGTCCAAAACAGGAAGGCCACCATCGCCCCGATTATCAGGGCTATCACGGAGATAAAGACCCGGCGGCGCAACTCGTTCAGGTGCTCCAGCAGAGTCAGTTCACGGTTGCTGTTCATTCCCGTCTCCTCCGGGGCCAGTGGTGGGAATCGCCTGCGCCGGCGGAGGTTGCGAGGGCGCAGCGGGAGGCTTGGGCGGATCAGCCGGACTTGATGGGGCAGCCGGGTTTTCCCCGCCCAGGTTAGTAGCCACGGTCATATCATTAAGAACCTTGCGGACTTCGCCCATTAGCTTTCCCGCCGATCGGGCCATCTCAATAGTCTTGCCTGGCCCCATCACCAGAAAAGCAATGAGGAAAATGACGGCAAGCTCGAGGAAACCCACGCCAAACAGGTTCACGGCTGACTCTCCTCCGCCCGCTGAAAGGGACAGTCGGCGATGCAGTTCTCTCCCGTCTCTCTCATCGAAGCCGGCAAGTCCGCCGGCAAGGTGTAGCCCAATTCCCGCAGCATCGCCGTCAAGCGGCACAGCGGCAGGCCGACCACGTTGGTATAGCAGCCCGACTTCATCCGGGCCGGCCGAAAGTCCTGGTCCTGGACTGCGTAGGCGCCCGCCTTATCCATCGGCGTCCCGGAGGCAATGGACTGCTCCATTTCCGCATCGGAGAAGTCGCGCATCACAATATCAGCGGTCATATAATCGGTCAGGGAGCGCCCGGTAGCGACCTCAATCACGGTTAAGCCGGTGGTGACCTGGTGTTCGGTGCCGCGTAATTCCCGCAGCATTTCCCGCGCTTCCGCTTCGTCCTCCGGTTTGCCGATGGCGCGCCCGTCCAGGACCACCGTGCTGTCGGCCCCGACCACATAGCCCTCGGACAAACCGGCGGCTACGGTTCGGGCCTTATCCTGCGACAAACGCTGCACCATGTCTGCGGGTAATTCCCCGGGAGCCGGTTCCTCCGGGGCGTTGGAGGGAATGACCTGAAAGGGCAGACCCAACTCGGTCAAAAGCTCCCGCCGCCGCGGGGATGAAGATGCCAGCGTTAGCGAGGCAGCCGGCGCTTGACGGGTAAGCACGGTCACACATTCCACGTGATGGGTTTGAGGAAACATATCCAACGGCTGAATGCAGTCTATGGCATATTGACCGGCACACAGAATCTTCAAGTCCCGGGCCAGGGTTTCCGGGTCGCAGGAAACATATAATAACCTTGGCGGCCTAAGGGCTATCAGACTTTGCAGGGCAGTCGGCTGGCAGCCGGCCCGGGGCGGGTCCAGGATTACCACGTCCGGCGGTTCCGGCAACCCGGCCAGCGCCTCCTCGGTTTTGCCCAGCAGAAACTCCACGTTATCCAGTCCCGCCGCGTTTTCCCGGGCATCTGCCACGGCAGCGGATGACTCTTCAATGGCGTAAACCCTCTTGACGTAGGGCGCCAGCAAGATGGCAAAGGTGCCCACACCGGTATAGGCGTCCAACAACGTCTCATCACCGGCCAGGTTCAGAGCCTCCCGCACTACCTGAATCAGCCGGGCAGCCTGCTCAATGTTCACTTGGAAGAAAGAGGGGGATGCCACCCGAAACTGCCGGTCATCCACCGACTCCAGGTAATGTTTCTGGCCGGTGGCAATACCGATGGCCGGGTTCTTCAGCGGCGGTTGAATCAAGTAATCGCCGGTTTCCCGGCCGGCGCGGATGGCCAGTTGAGTTGTTTCGCCGCACTGGTCTTGCAGCTTGCCCAGCAGGTCGTTAATACCGGGGTGCATCAGCATACAGTGGTCAATTCTCACGAACCGGCGGGTTTCCCGGTTTACGAAGCCCAAGTCACCCTCCCGACCCACCGTAAACCGGGCGTGGTTACGGTATTCGTACTGCCGCGGAGAAGGGAGGATAGGGAGTACCGGAGCGCCCTCAATTCCCCCGACCCGCCGCAAAGCGTCAACAACCTTGGCGTACTTGGCATCCAATTGGGCTGCATAGTCGAGGTGCTGCCATTGGCACCCGGTACAATCTCCGTAGTAACCGCAGGGAGATTCCACCCGGTCCGGCGATGCTTGAAGAATTTCCACTACTTTGGCCGCGACGTACTTGCGGCGTACCCGGACAATCTCGGCGGTCACCTCTTCCCCGGGAATGCCGCCCAATACAAAGACTTCCTGCTCGTTATGGTAAGCCATTGCCTCACCCAACCGTCCCCAGGATACCAGGGACAGGTCAAGGCGCTGGCCTACGGTAAGTTTCTGCTCGTTCAACTAGCCTCCATTACTACCTTACTATAATGCAAGGTATGGTTTTATCCAAGACGGCAGGCGTGGCCGGCTGAGGTTTGTCATGTCTCCCCTCTCCCTTAGGGAGAGCTTATAGGGGTAGGTATTTAGCACAGAAGTTACGCAGTTAGTATGGCATTCTGAACGGAGTGAAGAATCCAAACTCCGGCCAGGAGAGACTCTACCGGAACCGGAAGGAGGTAGCAGCCGGGCATTTTAGATCCTTCGCTGCGCTCAGGATGACATACCATTGCGCTCAGGATGAGATACCATTAGGTAACTCCTGTCTGAAATGCCGAATACCTGCCCCTATAAGCCCCCAGGGAGAGGGGGTGGGGGTCAGGGGGAATTCTCCGCATCAGCAAAAGTTTCTCCAGGCCGGTACGCCCTCACCCTAACCCTCTCCCAGAGGGCGAGGGAACTCTTTCGAGAATGAAAAGCCCCGGTTCACTGACTATCTGGTGTTGACCGGAAGAGGTCGCTAGGTATAGACTGGGGCTAAACAGGCTGCGATTTCTATAGTTTCAATGGGGTATGAGCAGCTATTTATATGTGGAAATCTGACTTTCCTTGGAGGATTAAATGCCGGAACCTATGGACGTTAATGAAAGTACCTGGGCGGACCAAGTAGAAGGCTCCGACTTGCCGGTGCTGGTGGACTTTTGGGCCGAATGGTGTGGCCCCTGCAAAATGATTGCCCCGGCGGTTCACGACCTGGCCCTGGAATATGACGGCAAGCTCAATGTCGCCAAGTTGGACGTGGACAGCAACCCGAACATCGCGATGAAGTACAATGTGCGCAGCATTCCGGCCCTGATTTTCTTCCGGGACGGTCAGCCGGTGGACCAGGTTGTCGGCGCACTCCCCAAGGGCGCCCTGAAGCGTAAGATAGATTCGGTCCTGGAGAGCTAACCGGCACAGCCCCCAACAGTTCATTAAGGGAGTACGGTAGATGGCCCGGTAGCTCCTACGAACTTGCAACGCTAGGGGACGGTGTGATTTGCCGTCCCCTAGCGTTTCGTTTAGGTTGCCGCGGTGTTCATGAAGCGGGTGGTCACAGCGGTGAAACGAATGCCGCTGCACCTTGCCTCCGGTTTTCAGCAGGGCAATCGCGTTTTAATTTCCCGTGATGTCATTCTGACAGAGCGGGGCGGAGTAAGAATCCAAAATCCTTCGGGTTAGACCTTTGCCGATACCGGGACAACCCTTGCCCCGGAAGATTCTGGATTCCTCGCTCCGCTCGGAATGACAGTTGACGGCCCGGCAAGACAGTTGGCGAGAGCGCCATTGATTAAGCGCGGTTGCCCGGATTTCCAGCCGTTCATTTGCCACCAGCCCCGCCCGTGGGTACAATGCCCCAATTACGGATGTCCCGTGTCGCACTGAACAACTCCGGCGCGTCTCCTGCGACGGGACATGGGTATTTCCGGCAAGGTGGAGGAAAATCAGTTTGAACATCGACTGGTCAGCCCGGATAGACTCGCTGCGGGAACAGTACCATTATGCCTGGGTGGTGGTGGGCACAGGCACCCTGCTCCGGGTAACCGCCAACTTTGTCAGCCAGGCTTTTGCAGTGATCCTGGTGGTCCTGCAGCAGGACTTTGCCTGGGGTGTGACCGCCATCGTGCTGGCGCAGGTGCTGCGCAGCGTGGTCAACGCCCTGCTCTCTCCCGCTGCCGGGTGGGTTGGCGACCGCTACGGGGCGCGCCGGTCGCTGCTGGTGGCCGCCACCCTGTACGTCGTGGGAATGCTGCTGCTGAGCACCATGGACCAGCTATGGCAGCTCTACGTTTATTACAGCGTACTGCTGGGGTTGGCCCAAGCCCTCTTCGCGGTGAATATCCCGACCACGGTGGCGGCCTGGTTCAAGCGGAAGTTGGGAGTTGCCGTGGGCATCCAGCAGTCCATCGGGGGCATGGGGGCGTCCGTCACCGCCCCGGCCCTGGCGCTGCTGATTTCCCAGACAGGCTGGCAGGTGGCCTTTTGGATAATCCCGGTCGTGGGCGGCATAATCCTGTTTTCGCTGCTGGCCTTCTTCCACGGCGAGCCGGCAGACCGAGGCATGAAGCCCTTGGGGGCCGACGCCGATGACCCGGTTCCGGTTCGCGCTGACCCGGCCACCGCCAAGTTGCGCAGCAAGGTGTTTCTGCAGCACGCCCGACGTACCAGGGCCTTCTGGAACCTGCCCTTCATTCACTACTTGGGCTGCGTGGGGCATTCGATAGTTATCTGGCACGTAGTGTTGTTCGCCACCATCCAGGGGGTTTCGCTGGCGGCGGCGGCCTGGATTGTCACCATCTACACCATCACCAGCGTCAGTAGTCGCTTGTTCACCCCCATCCTGGCTGACCGCTGGGGGGCGAAATCAGCCATGGTGGTGCCCTATTTCCTGCAGGGAATAACGGTGCTGCTGCTCTTCTGGGCCAACAGCCCGTGGCAGTTTTACTTCTTCGCCGCGCTCTTCGGGATTGGGTTCGGCGGAGAGATGTCCGCCTTTCTCATTGCGAACCGGCAGTACTACGGCATGGGACCGGTGCGCTCCATATTCGGGTTCCAGCACCTGGGGTCGGGCCTGGGCATGGCCGTGGGCGGGTTGATTGGCGGTCTGATCTACGATTTCCGATTAAACGACGCCACTCCCCTTGAGGTATTCGGCTTCATCACCATCGGAGGCGGTTCCTACGACTTGGCGTGGATCATTTCCATTGCCGCCAGCCTGACCGGGGTGCTGTTCATCTGGATGCTGGAACCAACGTCGCAGGTGCTGATTCCCGACTGGGAGGAGTCGCTGCCCCGGGAAACGGAGGCGTCGCCGGCCGCTTCCTGAACCTATTGGTCCTTCCGCCGCGCCCTTCGACAAGCTCAGGGCGAGCGGTACGGAGAGTCTCGCCCAAGGGCCGAGGACAAAGGGTATGACACTGGCGCTGTTTACCAAGAGTGACTCCCCATGATGCGGGCCGGAAGAGGTTTCAACCCCCCGCGTAGATTGATAAATCCACGTCAAGGAGCGGGCAATGAAAAACAGTTCTTCACGCATCCTGACCACCCACGTAGGCAGCCTGGCGCGTCCCCCCGGGATTATTGAGGTTATGCGGGCCAGGGAAGCCGGACAACCCTACGACGCGGAGGGTTTCACTGCCCTGGTCCGCGATTCGGTCCAGGAGGTGGTGCGGCGGCAGGTTGAGGCGGGCATAGACGTTCCTAGCGACGGCGAATATGGAAAGCCCAGTTTTTCCGCCTATGTCCACGACCGTCTCACCGGCTTTGAACCCAGCCCCTCGGCTCCCCGAGAGGCCTCCCTGCGCAATGCCTACCGGGACCGGATGCGGTTCCCAGAGTTTTATGCGGAGTACGATAGCGGCGGAGAGGCCGCGGCGGGCAGCCAAGTGGTCTGCACCGGCCCCATCACCTACCAGGGACAGGAAGCGGTCCAGAGCGACATCAGCAACTTCAAGGCTGCCCTGGAGACCGCCGAACCGGAAGAGGCCTTCATCCCGGCGGTGGCCCCGGGCACCATTGAGCTGCAGCGGAGCAATGTTTTTTACGCCACTGAGGAGGAATTCCTCGCCGCCATAGCTGACGCGATGAAAGAGGAATACCGGGCCATTGTTGACGCGGGGTTCATCCTTCAAGTGGACGACCCCAGGGTTGTGACCCACTACGGCAACCCTGACCCGGCTCCTACCATCGAGGAATATCGAAAATTTGCCAGCCTGCGGGTGGCAGCCTTGAACCATGCCCTGGAAGGAATACCCGCGGACCGGGTGCGCTACCACCTCTGCTGGGGGAGTTGGCACGGCCCCCACACCACCGATGTACCGCTGCGGGACATTGTGGACATAGTCTTGCAGGTCAACGCCGGGGCCTACTGCGTGGAAGCGGCAAACCCCCGCCACGCCCACGAGTGGGAAGTCTGGGAGAACGTCAAGCTGCCCGACGGCAAAATCCTTATCCCTGGCGTGGTGGCCCATACCACCAATCACGTTGAGCATCCGGAGTTGGTGGCCCAGCGGATCGTCAATTACGCGAGGATGCTGGGCCGGGAGAACGTGATGGCGGGGAGCGACTGCGGCTTCTCGCAGGGCGCATTTACCCCCCGGGTGCATCCGTCCATTATGTGGGCCAAGCTGGAGGCATTAGCCCAAGGGGCGGCATTGGCCTCCCAACAGTTATGGCGTTGACCTCTCAAGGTCGTCTCTAAGGAAAGTCCGCACCCGGGAATTAACCGTATGGGTGCCGCTTCTCTATCTGCTCTGCCGGCTTACTCCTCAGGACCGCCATTTGGCGGTAGGCGCGGCACGATCACGGGCGGGCGGCTAAAGGGGCAGATAAACCGCCTGTCCCGTCGTGGCGCTGCGGTAAACCGCCTCAGACCACTCCATATAGTGGACGCCGGTCTCGAAGGCCACCATATCCACCTTTTCTGTGCCGCGTATGGCGTTGGTGAACTGTTCCTCCACCCGGTACTTGGCCTGGCCTTCCGGCGGGTTGGGGATTTCGGTAAGCTCGCTGTCTCCCCGCTTGCCGGCCCAGACCCTGCGCTGGGGATCGACGTGGATGGTGCCCCCGGTTCCGAACATCCAGATGTGGTTGCCCCCGTTGAGTCCGGAGGTGGCGCTCATCTGCATATGAACCTGGGCGCCGTTGACCAGTTCATACAGGATGTCTACGTGGTCGGGGATGGTTACCGAGGTAAGCTGCCCGCTCTCGTCCCGCCGGAATGGCACGTGTACCTTGGACATGGCGAAGACGCGGTTACCCCGGCCCAACCAGCGCATCATGGACTCGTAGGATGCCCCGATGTTCAGGGTGTTGTAGCCGCTGAGCGACCGGTCATGGCGCCAGTGCAGGGGGCCGTCAAAATCGGCAAAGTTGTTTTGCAGGGAAGTGAAGTCCACCGACAACAGTTCACCCAGATGCCCCTCGTCAATCAAACGCCTCAGCACGTTATCAATGGTATAGCTGGTGGACGTTGGGGTTAGTTGGCAGACCAGGTGCGGATGCGCCAGGGAAGCGCTGAGCATATCGCGGGCTTCCGCTGTGTCGGAGGCCATGCGAGCCTCGGTTAGTACGTGCTTACCGGCTTCCAGGGCGGCCAGGGTCATGGTGCGGTGCATGTAGGGCCACGTTCCAATGCATACCGCGTTAATATCTTCGTCTTCCAGCAATTCCCGCCAGTTACCGTAAACCTTGGGAATGTTGAATTGATCGGCGATGGCCCTTCCCGATTCGATGCTCCGGTTAGCCACCGCTACTATTTCGCAGTCGTCCACACCCTGGAACCCCGGAATGTGACGCGCCCTTACATTGCCGCCCGCGCCGATTAGTCCCACACGAATTTGTTCATCAGCCATCAGTTGCCTCCTCAGCTAATACGTCAGAATCTTAAGGTCAGAACCTGTGAGTTACTGTTTTCCCAGGCCGCTTCCCACCAACCCCATCCCACCACGGCGTCAAAGACGCAGGGCTACCGTATTCGGCCTAAAAACGAAAACCCGTCGTTCCTGCGAAAGCAGGAACCTCTGTCCTCAACGTTTTAGGTTCCTGCCTGCGCAGGAACGACGGAAATATGACCTGGGGTCTAATGCGATTGCCCTGGTCAGAGCCGTCTTTACGCCGGACGTTA
Source organism: Dehalococcoidia bacterium (assembly GCA_965197655.1). Lineage (GTDB taxonomy): Bacteria > Chloroflexota > Dehalococcoidia > Lucifugimonadales > UBA3495 > CATQHB01. The sequence goes on from OZ240220.1 coordinate 1,166,155, forward strand.
ACCACCAAATATCGAACCCTCAGGTCAAGCACGCTCTAACCAGCCGTCAATGTCCAGTCCGGTATGCCGGCAGGCGTGCAGCACTATCTCCGCCGCTGCCCTGGCATCCTCCGCTGCGTCATGGTGCTGGAAAGATATACCCAGGTTGCCGGCAATGTTCGCCAGATTATAGCCGCTCCGTCCATATTTTTCCGGCCAGGCCCGGCGGGCGATCTTGGCGCTGTCCAGCCAGTTAGTGCGGAGCGGCCCGAGGCCGTACTTGCGCAGCGCCCCATTCAGCGCCACCCGGTCAAAGGGAGTATGGCTTATCAGGGGTGTACCTTCCAACAAGCGGCGCAATTCGGCGGCAATTTGAGGTAGCGTAACGCAGCCGGCCACCTTAGCTGCGCCAATGCCGTGCAGCCTGACGTTGAAGGACTTGAACCGTTCTTCGGGGTTGACCAGTACCGACAAACTCCCTTTGACTCGGCCGGCGCGGACTTCCACTATCCCGATTTGGCAGATGCTGGCCGAGTTCTGGTTCGCCGTTTCAACATCTATCGCGTTAAAGGTCAGGTTGCCCATCGCTCTCCATCCCATCTACTGACACCCATTTACAGGCACCCATCTACTGACAGCAGGCCGTTGCTTATGTTGCCCGGTCGAGCCTAGAATGTAGGCCACGCTCGTTGCCCCTTTGGTATGGGCAGCCCCCTTAGTTTCGGAGGAAAAGTCAGTTATGACAACAGATATTACCATACCGGCTTATACCCGGTACCATTGGGCCAAGTCGGCCCGGGAGAATCCACCTTAAAGCAGTGGCGAGTCGGGAGGCAGTATATCCCCTCCTTAGGATGATTTCCGCAGGTGGGCGCGTCCGTCCGCAGACTCTTCACCGGGTTCCCTTTAAGGCTTGACTGGCTTATGCGGTCGTTATAGCATTTCCCGCAGCAGGCCACGGACCGACTCTCCGCTCCAAATTCCTTGATGCGAGGCGCTCACTCGGGCATGGGACCGAGTAGGACCAAGTAGCACCGAGCCGCCGTTAGGGGAGAAGCAAATGTCAGTAAAGGCCGGGTTACAGGATCTCAGATTTCAATACTTGCGCGATACTCACGCAACGCTTATGCTGGTGGGCGGCAAATCATACCGAGGCGGCCCAGGAGCGGTGTAAGGCGAGGGAATGACAAAATACCATGCAACCAGGTGAATACTCTAAATTTGTATTTGGGAGTGGAAGGGGCCCGGTGGCTCTTGCGGACTTCAAATCCGTTATGCCTCGTGAAGAGCGGGGTAGGTGGGTTCGACTCCCTCGCACTCCCGCCACCTGAACAGTCTTGCCAACGAGCAAAGCAAAGGCCCGGACGGTTATATCAAACACCGTCCGGGCCCTTTTTAGCTATATATTGAACTCCGTGGTTCCGGCGCGCCGCCAAATGGCCGGACTAGGAAACTAATCCCTCTGCCCTACGGAGGGTGTCCAATTCCTCTCCAATATAGGCAATTTCACCGGCTTTACCGGCTTGAAGAGCAGCCAGCACCCGCTCGCCGGACAGCGGCAGTTCCCGGATTCGCACCCCCACCGCATCGTAAATAGCGTTGGCAATAGCCGCCGGCGGGCCAAAGCCCGGCGGTTCCGCTACCGCCCGCGCCCCGAAAGGCCCATCCTCGGAAGGCACCCGCACCAGCAGGGTTTCCAGGTCCGGCAAGTCCAGGGCCAGGGGCATCAGGTAGCTGGCAAAGGATGGGTTGCGCACCGCTCCGGTTTCCGGGTCGAACTGCATATCCTCGGTCAACGCCCGCCCGATTCCCTGAACTGCGCCGCCTTCTAACTGGCCCTCCACCGCCATCGGGTTGATAGCGACTCCCACGTCTTGGCACTGCACGTACCGGGTCAGCTTGACTTGGCCGGTGGCCTTGTCCACCGCGACCTCCGCCGCTTGCGCGCTGAACACCGGGGCAAAGGGCATAGTGGACAGCGATGCGTTGCCGGTGATGGGGCCGCTGCGGGAGTTGACGCTCATGCCGGCCAACTGTCCCAGGGTAAAGCCCTGGGGCGGGTTGTCCTGGACGTAAACGCGGCCCTCGGCGCAGGCCAGCGCGTCGGCCGGCACACCCAGCCGGTCGGCGGCCAAGACAAAGAGCTTGCTCCGGGTCTCCTCGGCGGCCAGTTCCACCGCCTTGCCCTGGCTGTAAACGATGCGGCTGCCACCGCTGGGGCCGGTAAAGGGCGTTAAATCGGTGTCCCGCTTGGCGACAATCACCTGCTCCATTGAAATACCCAGGGCCTCGGCGGCGATGGACGCCAGGGAGGTGTCACTGCCGGAAATGTCCACCGAGCCGGTCAACAGGCTGACTGTGCCGTCCTCGTTGACGCTGATGGATGCGGTGGATGGGCCGCTGCCGCTGCGCCACTCGCAGAGGGCAATGCCCACGCCGTGACCCTCCGGCAGTTCCTTGGGTAAGCCGAGCCGTTCCTTGACGGCCTGTAGCGTCTCGGCCAGGCCGTTCTTCGGCACTCTGGCCCCGTTGACGGCGATATCCCCTTCCTTGATGGCGTTCTTCAGCCGGAACTCCAGCGGGTCAATGTTCAGCTTGTGGGCAATGATGTCCATGTGGGACTCGACGGCAAAGGTCATATCGGCCACGCCGGAGGCCCGGTAGGAACCGACGTAAACCTTGTTAGTATAGGCCCCGTAGGAGCGCAGCCGGAAGTTGGGAATGGTGTAGGCGCCCAGGCCGTGACCAATGCCGGAGTTGGGGCCGGCGCCCAGATAAGCGCCCACGTCAAAGATGGTGTAAGCCTCCCTGGCTACAATCGTACCGTCCCGGTTCACGCCGGTCTTGATATAGTTGGTCACTGGATGGCGCGGGCCGTTGAGGGTGAATACCTCCTCGCGGGTATTGATCAGCTTGACCGGGTGGCCGGTCTGCATCGCCAGCAGAGCCGGGAAGGCTTCAAAGGCCAGCCGTAGCTTGGCGCCAAAGCCGCCACCCAACTCCATAGCAATAATCTTGATGCTGGACAAGGGTATCCCCAGCACCTGGGCCAGCTGGGCGCGCACCTGGTAGGGACCCTGGGTAGAGGCCCAAACAGTAAGGCGGCCATTCGCTTCCAAGTTGGCAACGCAGGCCATCGGCTCCAGGAACCCCTGGTTTATGCCCTGGGAACGAAAGGTATCCTCGAAGACGAAATCGGCATCCTTAAAAGCCTGGTCAACGTCGCCCCGGTCGGCGTCCAGCAGGGTACAGATGTTGCCGCCTTCCAGGGTAAACCCATAGCCCTCAAAGCTCTCCAGGTCGGGATGCACCGACGGCGCGCCCGGCTTTAGAGCGTCCAGCGGGTCCACTACCGCTGCCAGGTCCTCATATACTACTTCAATCAAGCCAATCGCTTCCTGCGCGGTCAGTTCATCGGCGGCGGCCACCGCAGCCACCGGCTCGCCGATGTAATAGACCTCATCGCGGGCCATGATGTAGCGATCCTTCAATGCACCGGAACCGAAGCGGATATCGGGGAAGTCCCGGCCGGTGACAACACGCCGCACACCGGGCAGGGCTTCCGCTTTGGAAGTGTCAATGCTGACAATCCGGGCGTGGCTCCGGGGGCTGGCCAGAATCTTGCACATCAGCATACCGGGCAGGTAAACGTCCCCGGCATAGGTGGCCCGTCCGGTAACCTTTTCCCGGGCGTCAACTCTGGGGTGGCTCTGTTCCAGAACTTTGAAGTCGGCCATTTCTTTCCTCCCTGAATGTAATCCACGAAAGCCACGAAGAATCACTATCACTAAGGGAAGGCGGAGGAACTTCGCGCACCTTTTTGTGGATTTCTCAACCGGCGATAGTGGGGGATTACCCGGACTGCTCCCGCATATTCTCGGCGGCCAGCATGATCGCCTCGACCACCTTGGTATAGCCGGTGCAGCGGCACAGGTTACCCCCGATGGCAAACTTGACCTCTTCTTCGTTGGGTTGGGGATTTTCCTGCAATAGCCCCACGGCAGCCATAATCAATCCGGGAGTGCAGAACCCGCACTGGAGACCTCCCCGCTCCACGAAAGCCTGCTGTACCGGGTGCAGCGATTCGGGGGTAGCCAGGCCCTCGACGGTGGTCACCTCGGCCCCATGCGCGCTGTGGGCCAGCACCAGGCAGGAGGTTACCGGCTTGCCGTTGAGGATGACGGTGCAGGCGCCACAGTCCCCCTCGTCGCAGCCCTTCTTGGTGCCAGTAAGCTGCATCTCGTCCCGCAGGGTATCCAGCAGGGAATAGTAGGGCTGCACGTATAGCTGCCGTTCCTGGCCGTTGACCGTCAATTGCAGGGGTTTCTTCGTTACCACGGAACCTCCTCCCGGGTCTGTCGTAATTTGGTGGCCCAATTTGGTTACTTGGGTAGCGGGTTGGGCAGGTTTCAAACCTGCCCCTACCTTTTCGGCCACTCTTTCTGACTAAAAGGCCGTCTGTACCGCCAGACGGCGCTGTTCCTCAAAGGGGGCTGTCTGCCGCTGACCGGCCATCTGGAAAGCCCGCTCCAAGGTTCGCCGGGCTAGGGCTTCCACCATAGCTTTGCGGTAGGTGGCCGAGCCACGAACGTCGTCAATCGGTGTGGCAACCTTCTGGGCTGCCAGAGCCGCCTCGCCCAGCAACTCCGGGGAGATGACCTGTCCCTTCAACATTTGCTCGGCGGCATAAGCGCGGAGGGGAGTCGGGGCCACCGATGCCAAGGCAATCCGGGCCTCGCGGCAGGTCTGCCCGTCCTCCTCAAGAGAAATCACCGATGCCACGCCAACGGTGGCAATGTCCATTGCGCCGCGAGGGCTGTGTTTGATGTAAAGAGAGCCGGAGTTGGGCAGGGGCGATGGCAGGGTCAACCCGGTCAAGATTTCACCGGGGTTCAAGGCAGTGCGTCCCGGCCCCTGAAAGAACTCGGTTAAGGGCAACGACCGTTCCCCATCCGGGCCCGCAATGCTGCATTGTGCGTCAAAAGCCAGCAACGCCGGCAAGGTGTCGCCGGCGGGCGAGGCGTTGCAGACATTGCCGCCTACCGTTGCCAGGTTTCTTACCTGCACTCCAGCGAATGAGGTAGCCCCGGTGGCCAGGGCCGGGTATCTGCGCCGAATCTCCGGATGGGTCTCAATTGCTTGCACCGTCGCCAAGGCGCCCAGGCGCAGGCCATTGCTGCTGCTGTACCGGACCCGGCTGAGGTTGGGGATGCCTTTAATGCTCACCACATAGCCCGGCTGCCAGGCTCCTTGCCGCCAGCGAACCAGAAAGTCGGTGCTGCCGGCTACGATGCGGGCGTCCGCGCCATAGCGTTGCAGCAGCGAAATGGCCTGGCGGAGGTTGCGGGCTTCAAGGTAGTTAAACCGTAACATTAGGGAACTCCTGGCCGGATTATTGGAGCCGGACGGTTAAAGGGTCGATTAGAAAACCAGATAGTTGAGCCGGCGTTTGCCGGCAATTATAAGTGGGTTGCGAAAGCCGGGTCAATAACCAACTGTCAACGTATAGGGTTTCTACCCCAGGGCAATCGCACATGACGGTAAAAGCCCTTCTCCCGTCGTTCCTGCGAAGGCAGGAATCTCTGTCCTCAAGGTTTTAGGTTCCTGCCTTCGCAGGAACGACGGGTTTTCGTTCTTTGACCAAATGCAATAGCCTGTCTTCTACCCTTAACGGCGTTACGAGGCCATAAAAGGCAACTAAACAGGTTGCCCTACAAGCCCAGGACGACTGCAAAGTGCGGGCCAAGCACAAATCCGCTCACCTGAGCCGGTCGAAGGACTGGCGCCGGTGGTTCGACAAGCTCACCACGAGCGGATTTCAGGGGATTTTGCAATCGTCCTGGGGTCTCCCTCGACGTCCGGTTCCACCGCCTTGCCCTGGCTGTAAACTATGCGGCTGCCACCGCTGGGGCCGGTAAAGGGCGTTAAATCGGTGTCCCGCTGGGCGACGACCTCCAGCCTACATCCAGATCTTCGACCACCGCAAGGGAGACGCCAGCAAGGCGGTTACCACCATTACAAGCGCCAGGCCGGGGAAAAGAAAATCCACCATGCTGATACCCGGTTAACGTCCATGCTTCCCAATGAAGGTATCGGCGGCGGCAGCCCGGCGCCCAGGAAGCTCAACGTTGCTTCGATCAGGATAGCCAGCCCTATATGCAAGGTCAGCAGTACCATTAAGACATTGAACCAGTGGGCCGCGGTGGTGGCGCCCAGCCCACTGAACTTGAGGGTCAGCACTTCGTCCCGGGCGACCCGGGCGAATCTCGGCGCCAAAATCAGGGTCACCGCCTGCACAGTGTTCAACAAGCTCCACCCACTGACCACGACTAGTACCGTTTCCACTTGAATATGCCTTATACCGGATACCCGTTTCACCTGCCCGTCATTCCCGCGCAAGCGGGAATCCGGAGTTGGAGGTGACTTTCCAGTATCGACAAGACCATCTGGAAACGGTACTAAACTAAAGCCAAGGTGAAATGCGCAGATGTTGCGGTCAAACGACGGAGCCGGGTCATTCTCCAAGTACGGATGAGAGGGATTCACCGGCGCAACCCAGCTGATCATCATCGCCATTTAAATGTACATCCCACCTTGGCTTTAGTTTAGTAGTCAGTCGAACTTGATTTAGATGGTGATGTGAAAGATTGACCAAAGGAGCTACTCTGACTTTGGAAAGTGTTGAAGTGAGGTGGTGGTATGGTCCGGGAAAAGTACGGAGTCCGGTTGACGCCGGAGCAGCGGAACCAACTGGAACACCTGGTTCGGGCGGGTAAAAGCACCGCCCGGGTCACCACTCGGGCCCGGATACTGCTGAAGACCGATGCAGCTTGGTCTGCACCCCAGGTGGCCCCAGCCCTGGATGTGGCGGAGGGCACGGTGTTCCGCATCAAGAGCCGCTTTGCCGAGGAGGGATTAGCTGGGGCGCTGCCAGACCGGGGCCAAGCGAACCGGTACCGGAAGCTGGAGGACCGGGGCGAAGCCCACCCCGTATCCAGTACGGGGCAGGCTCTCTACGCCGAACCCGATGACCCAAAGCGGCCGGTGGTCTGCTTTGACGAGACCTCCACCCAGTTGCTGGCCCAGACCCGGCCGGCGCTGCCGCCTCAGCCGGGACAGCCCCAACGGCAGGACTACGAGTACCGGCGGGAGGGCGCCCGCAACCTGTTCCTGACCGGTGAACCCCTGGCCGGCTGGCGGCAGGTGGCGGTCACGGAGCGGCGCACCAGGCAGGACTTCGCCCAGCAGCTGCGCTGGCTGGTGGCTGAAGCCTACCCGGAGGTAGCGGTGGTGCGCTTGGTCTTGGACAACCCCGTATCGAGTACGGGGCAGGCTCTGAACACTCACCGCGTGGCGTCGCGGTACGAGACCTTCCCGGCAGCCGAGGCCCGGCGGATCGCCAAACGGCTGGAGTTCCACTACCCGCCGAAGCACGGGAGTTGGTTGAATCCTGTCCTGAGCTTGCCGAAGGGATGGCGGAAATCGAGTTCAGCGTACTATCCCGCTCCTGTCTGAGGCAGCGGCTCCCCGACGCGGAATCCTCCAACGGGAAGTCGGGGCCTCGGTGCAGGAGCGAAACGCGGCCCAGATCACCGTCAACTGGCGGTTCAAGACTCATGATGCCCGAACCAAATTACACCGCCTCTATCCCTTCGATTCCTAACCTGACTGACTACTAGTACCGAGTCAAGCTTGGTTTTGAGGGTGCCAACAGTGGTTGACTAGTAGTGGTAATCTTTGAGCAATTGATGTTGCTGTGAGGTGGCGGTGTGGTCAGAGAGAAATTTGCGGTCCGGCTGACGCCGGAGGAACGGGACCAACTAGAGCACATGGTCCGGGCTGGCAAGAGTTCAGCACGGGCTACAACACGGGCCCGGATCCTGCTCAAGACCGACGAGGGCTGGTCGGCACCCCGGGTGGCCCAGGCCCTGGACGTGGCTGAGGGCACGGTGTTCCGCCTCAAGCGGCGCTTTGCCGAGGATGGGTTGGAGGGAGCGCTGAAGGACCGGGTCCAGGCCCACCGGTACCGGAAGCTGGACGAGCGGGCAGAGGCCCATCTGATTGCCCTGACCTGCAGCCCAGCGCCGGAAGGCCACGACCACTGGGAACTGCGCCTGCTGGCGGACCGGATGGTGGAGTTGGGAGTGGTGGAGTCGTTGTCCCATGAGACGGTGCGCCTGCACTTGAAAAAAACTCCCTTAAGCCGTGGCAGAAGAAAGAGTGGTGCATACCCAAGGTGAGCGCAGACTTCGTGGCCCACATGGAGGACGTCCTGGATTTGTACGCCGAACCCTACGACCCGCAGCGGCCGGTGGTCTGCTTCGACGAGACCTCCACCCAGTTGCTGGCCGACGTCAGTGAACCACTGCCAGCAAAGCCTGGTAGGCCGAAGCGTGAGGACTACGAGTACCGGCGGGAGGGCACCCGCAACCTGTTTCTGGCCTGCGAGCCCCTGGCGGGCTGGCGGTATGTGGCAGTAACGGAACGGCGCACCACCGAGGACTTCGCCCATCAGATGCGCTGGCTGGTCGATGAAGCCTACCCCGACGTCCCCCTGGTTCGAGTGGTTCTGGATAATCTGAACACTCACCGCAAGGCGTCGCTGTACCAGACCTTTCCGCCGGTGGAGGCCCGGCGCATCGCGCGGAAGCTGGAATTTCACTATACGCCCAAGCATGGCAGTTGGCTGAATATGGCGGAGATCGAGTTCAGCGTCTTCTCCCGCAGCTGTCTCAGACAGCGTCTCCCAGACGAGGAATCTCTCCGCCGAGAGGTTGGCGCGCTGGAGTTGGAACGGAACGAAGCTCAAGCCCGCATCAACTGGCGCTTCTGCATCCAGGACGCCAGAACCAAACTCCATCGCCTCTATCCCGTCAATTCCTGACTTGACCGAGTACTAGGGCCTGCCCCAGTCCTCGGCTGGCGCCGGTAACGATTGCGACCATTCCGTCCATCTGACCCATGGTCCCCATGCCTACATGAATTGGGCCTTGACCCACCCTTCGTTGAAGGGGGTCCAGAAGTGGGACGTTAGCTTCAGGTGTTTGAACATCCAGACGCCGTTTACCCTGACGTACTCTTCGTCGTACCTTGCCGATCCCCATACCGCCCGGTCGCCGTCTGCGTAGGTGCACGCTTGGAACAGGTACCAGATGCCGGTGGCAGCGTCCCCATTAACCTCGATGATGGGGTTCATCACCATGTGAATGGCGAAGGGCAGCCTCTTCGAAGCGTTGACGAAGAAGTTGCGGATTCCATCCCGTCCTTCAGCTTTGCCCCGAATGCCGCCGTCCCAAATCGCGTCTTCGACAAACAGGCTGGCGATCTTGTCGGCGTCATAGTTGTCGTCGCAGTAGGTGCAGTAACGGGCCTTGAGACGCTTGATCTCCTCTACATCTTCCAGGGCCCGAAGCCTGCGTTCGATGTCCTCCAAACTCAACATCTGCTTTCCTCCGAAAGGGTACGCTGACCCTGATGGCTCAGGCGGTCTGGCCGCCGTCCATTTCCATACATTCACCCACGATAAATTCAGCCGCCACTGGGATGCACTGACCTCGTGCCGTGTCATCCTCGCCCCCCTCCCCGCACGATTGACCCAGAGTAACACTCTACTTCCCTGGTCTAAATTGTTGCCGCGCTTCTGCTTTTTGTTTCCCCCCAATTGTCGATTTGTCCTGTTAGTCCAACCGTTTTGAATTAACGGTCTTGGGAATTCGCAACCAGAAGGGAGAGGAGTATGGCCGGGCAATCAGGTCAACCAAAACTGGTCCTCGTTTACTGGGCTGGGTAATTGTCCAGCCACCACCGGGCGATGTCGATGCGCCGGGGCAGCCAAACATCGGGCTTGCCCTTCACATATTCCAGGAACCGGCGCAGCGCCGCAGCCCGGGCCGGCTTGCCGATGATGCGGCAATGGAGTCCCACCGACATCATCTTGGGGTGGGTCGCTCCCTCCCGGTAGAGAGTGTCGAAACAGTTGCGCGCCGACTCGAAGAAGTCATTGGGCGTGGACAACTGGCCGCGCCAGAACCCGTAGTCGTTGACCTCCAACGAGTAGGGCACCACCAGCCATGGGTTCCCGTGGACCTCAGTGTAATAGGGCAGGTCGTCGTTGTAGGCGTTGCAGTCGTAGACGAACCCGCCTTCCGCCACCACCAGTTCCCGGGTGTTCACGCTGGGTCCGTAACGCGTGTACCACCCCAGCGGCCGCTGCCCGGTGGTGCGGGTGATGGAGGCCACGGCCTCATGGATGGCCTGCCGTTCAGCCTCCCGGTCCATCTTGTAGTATTCTTCCCATCGGTTGCCGTGACCCATTACCTCGTGCCCCCGGCGGACGACCTCCGGCCCCACTTCCGGGTTGCGCTCCAGTGCCAGGGCGCAGGCGAAGAAGGTCGAGTTGACGCCATACTCGTCCAGCAGGTCCAGGATGCGCCAGACTCCTACCCGGCTCCCATACTCGAAGAAAGACTCGTTTGCCAGGTCCCTCTCTCCCCTAGCTACCGGCGACGGCGACTCGCCAACCGTCTCGCCATGAGGATCCCCATCCAGGATGGAATTTTCCGACCCCTCCTCGTAGTTGACGACAAACGATACGGCAATCCGGGCGCCATTGGGCCATTCCACCACCGGCGAATTGGGGCCGTAGCCGATCAGGTCGCGTCCTGTCATAAGATGGCTCCTCCTTTGCATCCGCCAGGCGCCCCTGCAAGAGGGCCGGTCAGCCGCCCCGCCAGGGGTTGATTCCGGTGGTCTTCATCCGAAGCCGGTAGACCGAGCTGCGGGCGGTCAAGTACATGGTACGGCAGTCGGCGTCGCCCCATGCGCAGTTGGCCGGAATCTCGGGCAGCCGGATTATCCCAACCAGGGAACCGTCCGGCTCGAAGACCCAAACTCCCCCCGCGCCGGTGCAGTACACCCGCCCGTCGGTATCAACCTTCATCCCATCCGGGACGCCGTCCTCCGCCGAGTGCATGTTGGCGAACAGGCGACTGTTGCTCACCGAGCCGTCCGGGGCCACGTCGTAGGCCCGGATGTACTGGTGAGTACAAACCTCGCCCCGTTCCTTCTCCGCCGCACATTCGTCGTCGCGGCGGGTGTTGTCGGCGTACAGAATGGATTCGTCGGGAGAGAAGGCCAGGCCGTTGGGCGATTCCAGGTCGGTGACCACGGCGTTCACTGTGCCGTCGGGAGCGATGCGGTGGATGCCGTGGAAGTCGATTTCCCGCTCTTCCGGGGGCAGGCGGCCACCGGGGCTGGTGAAGTATATGCTGCCGTCGGAGCGGCACACCACATCGTTGGGCCGGTGTATCCGCTTGCCCTCCCAGCGGTCGGCGATTACGGTGATAGAGCCGTCGGGTTCCCAACGGGTCATCTGCCGGTTGTCCCCTTCGCACATTATCAGCCGGCCCTCAAGGTCGAAGGTCAGGCCGTTGGCGGCCCCGCTGTTTTCCCGTATGACCTCGGGTTCGCCGCCGGGCGTCAGGCGATAGATGACGTTGATGCGGTTGTTCACGAATAACAAGTAGCCTTCAGGGTGCCACAGGGGCCCTTCGGTAAACTCGAACCCGGTGGCCAGCCGCTCCGCCTCGGAGGATTCTACGATTTGGTCCAAATTATCGGGCATGGTAGCCTCCTGAAACTGGTTTGTCGGGATGGCGTTGCTCCACCGATGGACTGGTGACCGTCTCCCTCAGCCTTTCGGAGATTTGGCGGATGCCGTTTTCCAACCGATGATGTGGCTGCCAGGCCTCCATCTCTTGCCTGGCCACTTCGTTGACTCGTATCTGCCGCTGACTATACCATGCTCAGCAAGCGGGGGCCATATAAGCAACGGTCCGGCGGGACTGATGCTCACGAAGAGCGACCCCGTTAAATCGATTCTGGAGGTCGAGGATGGCAGAGACAAAGGGTAGAGGAATGTTGATGGTCTTTACCGATGTTGCCCCCGAGGTGGAGGAGGAGTTCAACCGCTGGTACAACGAGGAGCACCTGCCGGAGCGGCTATCCATTCCCGGCGTGTTGAGCGCGGCCCGGTACGAGGCGCATCAGGGTGGCCCCAAGTACCTGGCCTGCTACGAGTTGGACCGGGCCGAGACCTTCCACTCCGACGCCTGGCGTCACCAGCACGAGAACCCCACGGAATGGAGCCAACGAATGTCCCCCAGCGTGGTGGGGCAGAACTACATTCGCAACCTTTACCGGCTGATTTTCCCTGACGAGTTGCATCGGGAAACCGCCGCGGGCGATATGTCCCCGACGCTTCTGGTGGGCCGGATGTCGGTGCCTCCGGAGTTGGAAGCGAAGTTCAACGACGCCTACAACACGGAACGTCTGCCCGAGTGTTACAAGGTCCCCGGCTACATTCGCAACCGCCGGTTTGAGGCGGTTGAGGGACAACCCAAGTACATGACGGTACACGAGATGGAATCCGTGGCCGTGTCGGAAAGCCCCGCTTGGGACGGTTGGCGAACCCTGGTAACCCCGGTCTGGAACAGCGAAATCCGGCCCCACATGGTACATGAGACCTGGTCTCCTGGGATATACCAGCGCATCTTTCCGGCCTAGTGGGCCCTGTAGTTTGACGGGCGTTCGGCGGGCAGGGGACCATCTGATTGTCGATGAAGACGAGGTGGTGGCCCGGGCCTTCGACCTGGGAGCGGCCGACTATGTGGTCAAGCCCTTCTCGCCGACGGAACTGGCGGCCCGGATCCGGGCGGCCCTGCGCAAGCGGGCGGCGCCGGAGTTGGCGGAGCCCTCCCGGCCCTACCTGCGGGGAGAGTTGACCGTGGACTATGCGCTGTGCAGGGTCGTGCTGGCCGGAAACCCGGTGGCGCTCACCGTCATCGAGTACCGGATGCTGGTCGAGCGCCGGGCGGGCGCTGACCCACGAGCACCTGCTGCAACGGGTCTGGGGACCGGACAAGGGCCTGGACTCCGGGCCAGTGCGCAACATCGTCAGGAGGCTGCGCCGCAAGCTGGGCGACGACCCGGGCAATCCCAGCTACATCTTCGCCGAACCCAGCGTCGGATACCGGATGGCGGAGGGGGCAGAAACTAGAGAGGCGACGCCGTGAAGCAGGCCGATGCAACGGCCCAGCAGCCGAAGGGAATCTGAGCCGCCAGCACTCAGAAACGAGAAACGGGTGCTGTAAAATAGAGAGGTAATAAAACCGATAGCCTTTTACGTCAACGAGGACAAGCCCGACAACTTGGCGACAGTACACCGGAACGACGGCCCCTGCCGCGTCCCACAAGCTAAGCGGGAAGCCGACGGCAATGGTACGGGCCTTTCGACTCCAAGGAAGAAGCGATGGTCGTCGCTCGCGAAACTCACCGCCCAATCAGGGAATGTCGACGGTGTGGTCCCTGATCGGGATGGCTCTTGGCAATAGCCCCAACGCAACTGCTGCAAAAAGGCTTGTGTCGCTGGGGCACAGCCCCGATAATTTGGCAACCGGATGTTTCTGATGTCGCCCGGCGAGGCGGGGCGAGACCGCCTAGGCGAAATGGAAAAGCCTCCAGCCCGCGAGGGTTGAAGGCTCGTATAACCTGAGCGTGCATTGTCTGCCTGGCTCACGTCTTCCCTATATCAGGACTTCCCACCGAAAAGTTCGCAATTCGGTACGTGTAGGCCCACCTAACTGGACAAAATCAAGAACCTTCTCGATTAGGTTCACCTTGGTTCTGTAATCACGCCCGAGTCCCACTCAGTGGGCGAAAGCCCGCCACGAGCAACGGGACAGACGTTACAGCAACCGAAGGGCCAAGTACTGGGAAGGGGTTTCCGGGGCGGAAGTTCCCCCGGACTATTTGCACCACTTCAGGTCCGCCCAGCGGCGCATGTCCACGGATAAGAGCGACGTGACTGCAGAAACCCTATTGGACCGCGAAAGCGGCTACTGCATGAGCGACCCGGATGCCTGCATTGAAATCGTGGAGCGTTATGAGGCTGCCGGCGTGGAGGAGGTCATGCTGAGTTTGCTAGTCAGCCCAAACACCACCCATGAAGATGCCATGCAGACCCTCCGGCTCTTTGGTAAATACGTGGTTCCCCACTTCAAAGAAAAAGAGAAAAAGGCCCGATCCGTAGCTCAGCAAGTAAGTGCCGACAACTAGCCGGAGGGTTGGTCCCCGGTAGTTTGGTGTGGCTCCCTAAGCTAAACCCCAGAGACTGCTTCGGCAATCGGCAGTGGGTTGGTTTGAGCATCCAGAAGAAGCAAAATCCTTCGTCACACCGGCGCAAGCCGGTGTCCAGGAAAGTACATTCTGTAATGTTCCCTGGATTCCGGCGTTCGCCGGAATGACGGTGTTGGCAGCGCTGCCCAATCTGGTGTCGATGTAGATTTCACTTTGCCTTTGGTTTAGATCCCTCTGTATAAGCTTTCCTACCCACTCCCTCCAGGATACAAGGGCCGCAAACGATGGCCGTCGGGGTAGTCGAAGTAAATGCAGCGGTCGTCTCCGGGCCGGCCCGTCACGATGCACCCGTTGCGTTCCAGGTATTCCTTTACCTCTTCGTAGGTCCCCGATTCCAAGCACAGAGCCATATGGTTCGTGTCGTTACGCGGCTCGATGCTCGTGCGTTCGGGGACCCGGAACATGGGCGGCATCTGCTCGTTCCCGCACCAGGGAAAGGAATGTTAGGCTCTCGGTCGCCGGTGCATAAAGGCGGCCGAGAGCCTACCGCCGGTCTTCGATTAGCTGGAAATGTATACCCATGGAATCTTTAGGGTCGATATTGATAGCCGAGTACCCATGGGCACTTTGGGTGAAACCCTGCTCTCCCCGGAGGGTATTGCCATTGGCCCTCAACTGTCCAGCTAACTGGGTCGCGTTATCTATTGCCCAGGCCACATGGGCGACACCGGGACCATGTTGCGCCAGGTATTGGGCTTGTGTGGAACCTGCAGCGGGTTCCGAGGCTTGGATCTCGGTCTGGTCAACCTTAAACAGAACATGCTTTGAACCATCTTCCCGGTCTTCCACCTCATCGGGCTTTAACCCAAAGTTCTTCTCCAGGTAGGCCACAAATTCGTCCCGGCTGTTTACTACATACTGTATGTGATGCACGAACTTCAACATGACCCCTTCCTCCTTCTTTAATTCAACGTTCCGGGATAGGGCAGATTGTAAAAGACCTGGCTGAACAGGTCAACCTTAAAGCGGGGGCAGCCAAAGGTCCTGTCTCCCTCGCACTAGTACTCGGTCAAGTCAGGAATTGACGGGATAGAGGCGATGGAGTTTGGTTCTGGCGTCCTGGATGCAGAAGCGCCAGTTGATGCGGGCTTGAGCTTCGTTCCGTTCCAACTCCAGCGCGCCAACCTCTCGGCGGAGAGATTCCTCGTCTGGGAGACGCTGTCTGAGACAGCTGCGGGAGAAGACGCTGAACTCGATCTCCGCCATATTCAGCCAACTGCCATGCTTGGGCGTATAGTGAAATTCCAGCTTCCGCGCGATGCGCCGGGCCTCCACCGGCGGAAAGGTCTGGTACAGCGACGCCTTGCGGTGAGTGTTCAGATTATCCAGAACCACTCGAACCAGGGGGACGTCGGGGTAGGCTTCATCGACCAGCCAGCGCATCTGATGGGCGAAGTCCTCGGTGGTGCGCCGTTCCGTTACTGCCACATACCGCCAGCCCGCCAGGGGCTCGCAGGCCAGAAACAGGTTGCGGGTGCCCTCCCGCCGGTACTCGTAGTCCTCACGCTTCGGCCTACCAGGCTTTGCTGGCAGTGGTTCACTGACGTCGGCCAGCAACTGGGTGGAGGTCTCGTCGAAGCAGACCACCGGCCGCTGCGGGTCGTAGGGTTCGGCGTACAAATCCAGGACGTCCTCCATGTGGGCCACGAAGTCTGCGCTCACCTTGGGTATGCACCACTCTTTCTTCTGCCACGGCTTAAGGGAGTTTTTTTCAAGTGCAGGCGCACCGTCTCATGGGACAACGACTCCACCACTCCCAACTCCACCATCCGGTCCGCCAGCAGGCGCAGTTCCCAGTGGTCGTGGCCTTCCGGCGCTGGGCTGCAGGTCAGGGCAATCAGATGGGCCTCTGCCCGCTCGTCCAGCTTCCGGTACCGGTGGGCCTGGACCCGGTCCTTCAGCGCTCCCTCCAACCCATCCTCGGCAAAGCGCCGCTTGAGGCGGAACACCGTGCCCTCAGCCACGTCCAGGGCCTGGGCCACCCGGGGTGCCGACCAGCCCTCGTCGGTCTTGAGCAGGATCCGGGCCCGTGTTGTAGCCCGTGCTGAACTCTTGCCAGCCCGGACCATGTGCTCTAGTTGGTCCCGTTCCTCCGGCGTCAGCCGGACCGCAAATTTCTCTCTGACCACACCGCCACCTCACAGCAACATCAATTGCTCAAAGATTACCACTACTAGTCAACCACTGTTGGCACCCTCAAAACCAAGCTTGACTCGGTACTAGTTTCCCTTCGTGGGTATGCGCGGATTCCCCTTTCCTCCGGGTGCTCCGAATCCGCGTTCTCCTTTCGAGCGGGCGGGCCCAGCCGGAGCCACGCGAGCCTTAGGGTTGTTCTCTCATCGTTGGTTTGTTCTCTGCGGCCGCCTAAAGTTGGTGGCCGGCCGCTTTCATCCCCCCGGCACGGATTCGACCTGGACTACCAGAGTGTCGAACAATTCTCCCAGGTTGGGTTGATCCTCCAGATGCCACAACAAGTTCAGGGCCCGGTCACACTGCTGGGCGGTTAATAAATCAGCGGATAGACTTCGGAACTTGGCGTCTATTTCAGCGTCAGTCATGGGGTTGTTTGGATGCCCCTTGGGGTAGGCGGTGTGGGCGGATAACTGTTTCCCCGAGGTGGTAGTGACCTCTATCCGGCAGTTAATCTCGTCGGGATAACGACGGGTAAACTCCGGGTCCTCCTCGGCATTCATTCGGGATATCAGGGAGCGCAGATCTGGGTCCCCAATCCGCTGGTCACTGAAACTGGCGGGTGTGACAGTGCCATCCTGGAGAGCCACCGCAACCAGGTAAGGGATACTATGATCTGCCGTCTCCCGAGTTTTAGGTTGCCATTTTTCGGGCTCACTAACAGCTCTAAGTAGCAATTGGCCCGGAAGATAAATACGGATTGCCTCTATTTCCGCCGTGGTGGACAGCTGAGAGTGCAGCTCAACGGCAAGACCAGTCGGCCCTTGGGTGCCTCCTTGGGACGGGAAGAACTTGAGCCTGGTGTCGTTGATACTGTAGGGCTCACCCCAGCCACCCTCCAACCGTACTGGATTGTCCAACATCTTAGCCCACAGTCCTTCTGATCCATCGAAGGGCTCAAAGGGGCCAGTCATGCCCTGCTGGGCCAGTTGGGCAGCGAAAATACCCGCCCGGGTTCCACTGGGACCGGCACATCCCTTCCACATGGATAGCTCACCCACCCGAGTCTGGCCCAGAGCCAGATTGGGCACCACCGCCAGGGAGATGGCATGGCTCATTTGCTCTTGATCCAGGCCCATGATATTCCCGGCGCCACAGGCAGCCCCTAAGGACCTAAGGATGCCATGATCCCAACCCAGCGCTTGTTGCACGTGGTCCCCCACCCGGCGACCCACCTCGTAGTTCACCACGACGGAGGTAAGGACTGTTCGACCGTTACTTCCCAGATAGTCGGCCATGGCAAGGGCGCCGGGAATCGAGTCACTGGGGTGACCGCCCACACTCATATCGTTATAGTCCAGATACCGCACCATCACTGAATTGGCAAAGCCAGCCATATCCGGGCTACTGTAGTCGTTGGTGCCCAGGATGCGTGATGGCAAAGTACTCGTGACGGTTCTCGCCAGCTGAGTAGCAATTTTAGCTGGTTCGGAGAGGTAGCCCCCCATAGCACACGCTAGGGTATCCACCAGAACACGTTTCACCTGATGAACTGTCTGAGGAGTCAGGTTGTCGTAGTTCAGGCCGCAGGCAAATGAACTTAGCATCTCAGTTGTCCGATCCATTTTCGCTCCTTACCGTGTATGCAGTTAGCGTATCCGAGGCCGGAGATGCCGCGCCGGAGCAGGCAGATCTTCTTCGGCAGGCGCGGCGTGTTCACCATTCGGAAGGTCCAGTAGGTCTACCAATCCGCCCCTGCCGGGGCGGCCACCTCGGGGGGTTGAAGCGGGTCGCGCAATTCTACAACACAGCCAGCGCCTCCACCATTTCCTTGGAACTGACTACCGTGCCCTGCCGAGGAAATACCTTTTCCATGAGGAGTTTGTGCACCTCAGGGTCTCTGTCGGCGCACCCATCCTCCACCACTACCAGCTGGTAATCCAGATCGGCGGCTAAACGAACTGTTGACAGGATCACCCCGCTGGTGGAATGGCCCATCAATATCAGGGTATCGATGTTCTTAGCCCGCAAAACCATCTCGAAAGCACTTCCAGAGAAGGCGCTGGTACGGTGCTTCCCGATGACAGGCTCCCCCTGCATGGGTTTCACCGAAGTGTGTATCAGTTCCGTGGGGTCCGTCGGAAGCACTTCGCCCGAGTCTCTTCTCGCAGCGCGCGTCTGGTCGCGGTCTGACACCTCTGGGTAGCCTGGACGGAAATGGGAGACACAGTAGGCTACAAAGACTCCGGCCGTCCTAGCGGCGTCAAGCACATCCTTCGCCCGTTCCAGAGTATGTCTTTCTTCGGCAACAGGGTTCTGCCCGATGCCACTGGTGGCGAAATCCGCCATCAGCAGCGCCGTTTTGGATTTGTCCAGGATTATCTCTGCCATCACTAACCTCCAGCGGCCAAGTCTAGTAGCCCAGCAATATAATGCCTAGTCCTCTACCCAAGCTTGGCTAGACTTGTTGCCACGTTCCCTACTCATGGCGGGCATCGGTGTGACCCGGGAGAAGTCTCGCAGTTCCAAGGCGCCACCGGGGAGCAGCACCAGCGGCTCACCCTGGCCGTTAAGCCCGTACCAGATTCGCTTCTCCCCTAGTTTAGCCAATGGCATCTCCACCCCCTTGGAGGATGCACCGCATTAATCGCGTCCTTTCGGATGAACGGAGTCTACGTGCCCCTCCCGTCCTCGTCAACCGAAGCTGATTCTGGACTGCCCTGTCTCTGGCTTTGAATTCAGGCTCCGTGACAATAGAATGGGATATGTGTTTTGTCCTTAGCCTTTCTGAGGCAATAAGGTGCTCCGGGGCGTCCGCCTTCAGGTAAGCCGAGAGGTAGATTGACATTAGGCAGGAAGGGACGCATTGTTTGGGGAAGCTTAGGGTGGAGCCCGTCTCGTTGTCCAAGGGTAGCGGTTAGATCCGGATAAGCTTGTGCCGGCAGTCTGGCTCTTAGTAAGGGGGTGTCATGTCAACTTCTATTATCCGTGGCAAGTATCTAATTTCTCGGGCGGGGGAGAGTGAGGATACCAGCCTGGTGATAGCGGACGGAGCTGTCTTTCAAAGAGATGGGCTAATCGTAGATGTGGGTTCCTACCAATCCCTCCGCTCTCGCTATGAAGCAGACCACTATTTGGGTGGACCTGCATACCTGGTAATTCCCGGTTTGGTAAACGCGCATCACCACGGCCGGGGAGTAAGCACTCTTCAGATGGGCACCTGCGACGATTCCTTGGAGACTTGGATTCTGGCTGGATGGGGTCGTCGTCCCTACGACCACTATTTGATGACCCTTCACACCGCACTCCAAATGTTGGAGTCGGGCACCACGACAGTGATGTACAATCACCCCCAAACACCGGTGGAGACATTAGACGCAGATATAAGCGAGGTATTGAGGGGCTTCTTGGACGCCGGCATGAGGGTTTCCTTCTCCGTTTACTTCCGCAACCAGAATCGGGTGGTATATACCGATGACCAAGTTTTCTTATCCGGGTTACCACCGGACCTGGCCGACTTCATCAGGCAGTATTTATCCCTAACCAACATGACGGATGACGATTACTTTGCGCTCTTTGAAAGGACGCACCAGCAGTATGCCTCCGATCCTTCCGGTAAGGTTAGGGTCCTACTCAGCCCTAGCAATGTGCAGTGGAATTCCGATGACTTCCTGCAGCGGACCAAGCAGTATGCCAGCCGTTACAAAACCGGCGTACATATGCATTTGGTGGAGAGCCTTTATCAGAGGGAGTATGGTCTTCAACGATGGGGTAAGACGCCGGTTGCCCATCTTAAAGACCTGGAGTTCCTTGGGCCGGAGTTGTCCTGCGCTCACGCTGTCTGGCTGACGCAAGAAGACATTCGTCTACTGGCGGACTCCCAAACGTCAATAAGCCACAACCCCAGCTCTAATCTTAGGTTGAAGAACGGCGTAGCTCCCCTAAACCGTTTGCTGGAGCAGGGGGTCAACGTAGCCCTGGGCACTGACAGCACAGCCATCAACGATGATGACGCCATGCTTCAGGAGATGCGGCTGGCCACAAAACTCCACCGGAAACCAGGCATAGGCGCTCCTTCCTTGAGCACCCATCAATCGCTAAAAATGGCCACCATCAATGCTGCCCTGCCTACCTGTTTCCAGGATGAGATTGGCGCTCTGGAAAAAGGTCGAAGGGCAGATATGTCCCTGATCAGGTTAAGTGGCATGGAAGCGCCTTACGTAGAGCCGGGTGTTTCCATCTTTGATACGTTATCGTACCGAGGTAAAGCCCGGGACGTGGCGATTGTCATCATTGACGGGGAGGTGGTGATGCGGGATGGCCAATCCACAAGGGTCTCCAGGGAGGATGTGCAAAAGCAACTGGCAGAACAATTTTCCCGACCCCTGGACCCCCAGACCTTAGAGGCGCGGCAGAAGGTGCGTCAACTATTACCTTATGTGGAGCAGTTCTACCAAACCTAGAGGCCCAATGCCGCTCCTTAGTGCATCAGCTCCCGAAGGGGAATCACTAGCGGCGACTGGGCGCCGTTGGATGGAGCACCGGGGACATTATCGGCAAGGCGCCAGGCGGGCAACAAACATTTTGTGATCGATCAGGAGGTATTATGGCAAACAAGAAAGGAACCGGCCTGTTCATGGTATGGGTGGACGTACCCGCCGATAAAGAAGCCGAATTCAACGGTTACTACAACGAGGAGCATCTGGCGGAGCTTCTAGCTGTGCCTGGCGTTCTCAACGCGGCCCGATACGAGGCGGTCAGCAGCGGCCCCAAGCATCTGGCTTGCTACGAGTTGGAAAGTCCGGCGGTTATTGAAACCGACGCCTTCAAAAATCGCCAGCCTACAGAAAGGAGCCTCCGCGCCGGACCCCGGGGCGTCGGCACCAACCTCATCAGCAACGTTTATGAAATGATTTACCCCACCGAACTAACGGATGAAATCGCCAACTCAGACATGGCCCCGGCGCTGCAAATCGGCCGAATGAGCATAACCCCCGAGCATGAATCCGAATGGAACAAGTGGTACAGCGGCGTCTACGTGCCAAACTACGAAAAAGTGCCTGGGTGCATCCGCGGCCGCCGCTGGAAGGTCGTGCGAGGGGAGCCTCAATATGCCGTGGTGTACGAGTTCGAAAATGAGAACGTGTCCTCGACGGAAAAGTGGCTAGAGCAGCGAGACATCGATTCGGAAAACCCCAGAATGCGGCAATTGATGACCCACGCCCCCGGTTCCCCCGGAATCTGGAAAAAGACCTTCCAATTGTAAGACCCTCCAAATTCGATACTGTAACTCATTACTACACGTCAAGGATAGTTTAGGAGGACGCGGGGGGCGCATGGAGTCGGCGGCCGTGGCCCAAGCCCGGGGCGCAGTCGACCTGGCAATCATAGGAGTGATGGCGGACGGCGGTCTACGACGGTAGGAGACCTCGGCCCTGACGTGAGCGACATCGAGTTCTGGCCGGACGGCTCAGCCCGCATCACCATCCGTAAGGGAAAGAACCAGCCTGACCCCCTGACCGTGGCAGTCACCGAGACCACCGCCCGCGCCCTGCGGGAGATTCAGCCGGATGGAGCCAACCCGGCCGCACCAGCCTTCGGCCTGACCGGCCAGACGCTGGCCAACCTGGTACGCGCCGCAGCTAAGGCCGCCGGCCGGGGCGATGGCTTCAATGGCCACAGCGGCCGCATCGGCATGGCCCGGCGCATGGTCGCCGCAGGAGCGCCGAACGCGGCGGTCCAGAACCAAGGCCTTTGGAAGCACGGGGACATGGTGCCATTCACTGCTCATTTGCTACGAAAAATGGCTGATGGATATGAAAGAGATGCCCATTGGTTCGATGAACGCTCACAGTGGTTCGAAGAGTTCCAATCCTGACCCTGTGAGGGTCCGGCCGCCCGTTTGGTCGGCGTTTGAGACGCTCCGTAATCCCCAATCCACCGAACGGGCGCGTGTGAGAGGCCTCCTGAAGAAGCCAAAAGGTGCTCCTCTGAATCTGGGATAATGGTTTTATAACAGCAAACCAACCAGAAACAAGGAGCGCCCAATAGATGCTACCACTCAACCACCTCGACCGCATCCAAATCGCCTTCGACGACCACCGCCTGGTGGCCAATGCCGGGCTGATTATTCCGGCCACCCTCGCCCTGCGCCTGGGCCGGCCCCAACTCCTCCGGAAGTACCTCGACCTCGGCGGCGCGCCGGGGCGGGCGAACACCGGCGGCAAGCTGATGACCCTAGTACCGAGTCAAGCTTGGTTTTGAGGGTGCCAACAGTGGTTGACTAGTAGTGGTAATCTTTGAGCAATTGATGTTGCTGTGAGGTGGCGGTGTGGTCAGAGAGAAATTTGCGGTCCGGCTGACGCCGGAGGAACGGGACCAACTAGAGCACATGGTCCGGGCTGGCAAGAGTTCAGCACGGGCTACAACACGGGCCCGGATCCTGCTCAAGACCGACGAGGGCTGGTCGGCACCCCGGGTGGCCCAGGCCCTGGACGTGGCTGAGGGCACGGTGTTCCGCCTCAAGCGGCGCTTTGCCGAGGATGGGTTGGAGGGAGCGCTGAAGGACCGGGTCCAGGCCCACCGGTACCGGAAGCTGGACGAGCGGGCAGAGGCCCATCTGATTGCCCTGACCTGCAGCCCAGCGCCGGAAGGCCACGACCACTGGGAACTGCGCCTGCTGGCGGACCGGATGGTGGAGTTGGGAGTGGTGGAGTCGTTGTCCCATGAGACGGTGCGCCTGCACTTGAAAAAAACTCCCTTAAGCCGTGGCAGAAGAAAGAGTGGTGCATACCCAAGGTGAGCGCAGACTTCGTGGCCCACATGGAGGACGTCCTGGATTTGTACGCCGAACCCTACGACCCGCAGCGGCCGGTGGTCTGCTTCGACGAGACCTCCACCCAGTTGCTGGCCGACGTCAGTGAACCACTGCCAGCAAAGCCTGGTAGGCCGAAGCGTGAGGACTACGAGTACCGGCGGGAGGGCACCCGCAACCTGTTTCTGGCCTGCGAGCCCCTGGCGGGCTGGCGGTATGTGGCAGTAACGGAACGGCGCACCACCGAGGACTTCGCCCATCAGATGCGCTGGCTGGTCGATGAAGCCTACCCCGACGTCCCCCTGGTTCGAGTGGTTCTGGATAATCTGAACACTCACCGCAAGGCGTCGCTGTACCAGACCTTTCCGCCGGTGGAGGCCCGGCGCATCGCGCGGAAGCTGGAATTTCACTATACGCCCAAGCATGGCAGTTGGCTGAATATGGCGGAGATCGAGTTCAGCGTCTTCTCCCGCAGCTGTCTCAGACAGCGTCTCCCAGACGAGGAATCTCTCCGCCGAGAGGTTGGCGCGCTGGAGTTGGAACGGAACGAAGCTCAAGCCCGCATCAACTGGCGCTTCTGCATCCAGGACGCCAGAACCAAACTCCATCGCCTCTATCCCGTCAATTCCTGACTTGACCGAGTACTAGTACTCAGTCAATTTTGGGATAGTAGTTACCGCAAGGCAACCTGAAACGATGGTCCCATGCTAAACAGTTCGCCACCTTCGCAGTAGCACCTTCGATTCCAAACGTGACTGAGTACTAGTGGCCTCCGTCCTGGCCGGCGGCGACTGCATCGACGATGCCGACGTGTTGCGCACCGGCGGGACGGCCTGCACCCTGGGCAGTGTGGTCAAGGCGCCCTCCACCCCCCGCTTTCGCGAGGGCAGGCTCTGGGCGCCTTCCTGCGCAGCTTCCGGTGGGGCCACATCCGTCAACTGGACCGGGTGAGCCGCCAGTTGCTGGCCCGGGCCTGGAGGCGGGGGCCGGACCCGGCGACGCACCATTCACCATCGACCTGGACTCCACCATCTGCGAGACCTACGGTCTGGCCAAGGAGGGCGCCCGCCACCACGGCTATACCGGCAAGCGGGGCTATCACCCGCTGTTAGCCATCGCCGCCGTTACCGGGGACGTGCTGCTGGCCCGCCTGCGCGAGGGCCGGGCCCACACCGCCCGCGGCGCCGCCCACTTCCTGGGGGAGACGGTGGGGCGGGTACGCTACGGTGGGGCCAGGGGACAACTCACGGTGCGGGCCGACAGCGGCTTCTATACCCACGCCGTGGTGTCCGCCTGCCGCAAACTGAAGGTGCGCTTCTCCATCACCATCCGCCACCACAAAAGCCTGCACAATCTCATCGAGGCGATACCCGAGGCGGACTGGACGCCGATTCCCTATTGGATGGACGGCGCTGCCGATGTGGCCGAAACCACCTACACCACGTTCCAGACCAAGCCGGACGCCACACCGGTGCGGCTCATCGTCCGGCGGGTGCAGCCCACGCCCGGTTCCCAACTGGCCCTCTTCGCCACCTACAGCTATCACGGCTTCAGCACCGACCGGGACGGAGAGACCCTGGAACTTGAAGCCGACCACCGCCGCCACGCCGAGATCGAGAATGCGATACGCGACCTCAAGTACGGCGTCGGGCTGAACCATCTCCCCTCGGGCCGCTGCGCCGCCAACGCCACCTGGCTGGCGGTACAGGTGATGGCGCACAACCTGGCCCGCTGGACCGCCCGCATCGGCCTGGGCGAACGGATCGTGACCACCAAGACCCTCCGGCGACGGTTCTTCGCCCTGGCCGGACGGCTCACCCGCTCGGCGCGCCGGATCACCCTGCATCTGCCCCAGCGCTGGCCTTGGGAAACCCAGTTCAGTCGCGCCTTGGCCCGATTGCGGGCCATTCCACTTCCTACCTGACGGCAACTTCGGAGCCTGAGCCACCCAGCGGACAACCGAACGTCCCCGCCAACTCGCGCCAGCCCAGCCCGCGAGCGCCTCTTGCCGTATCTTATCCCGCAATCTCGCTCACCACAGCCACTGTAAGCCGCCATCGTCACCCCCCAACAGCGCCTGCAGACCGCCCGCCAACCTCCCGTCCACCCGAATTCGAGCCCGGATCATCGCGCCTGTAACTCCCTCACCTCCCTTCCGCTGTCCTCACGCCCTCCATCCGGGTCCATCGGTGGATTCGGGTTCAGGCAGACTTGGTATAAGACCCAACTCCTACGATCTAGGCCGGCCCGTTCACGGGTCCATGTTTGCTTACGGCGTCGGACTTCTGGACAGCGCATTGCTCCACCCGCTAGCCGAGGCCCGGGTGGAGAAGTTCGAGATGAATATCTGCCGACTCCCCCTTCAAAGTCTACTTGCGACCTCTTTGGATGCCATCACCGCCGCTCCCCTATCGTAGGGAGCCCGGCATCCTGGCGCACCTCGTTAATGATCTCCAGCACCCGCTGGCGGAAGGGAGGATACTCCAGCTCAAACTCACCCAGCAGGCGGCTGTTGTCCACCAGGTAGTTACCCGAATCTTCCAGGCCGCCCTCGCTATCGAAACTTATCTGCGCGCCGGGCAGGAACTCTCCGACCAGGTCCGCCAGGGCCCCCAGGCTGATGGGCGTGCCACCGGAGTTGTAGACCGGATGTTGGGAGGAGTCAACCAGCAGGACTCGGACAAAGGCCTCCGCTATATCCTCCACGTGGATCGGCAGTCGCATCAGGGATTTGTGGGGAAAACTGACCGGCTCTCCCCGCGCGGGAAGGGTGATGCACTGCACGTGATCAGTAGAGCCACGGACTTTGTCCGGACCGGTTACGTTAGCCGGCCGAATGCCGGTGATGGACATACCGTAGTTCTGGTTGTATTGCTTGGCCTGAAACTCGTTGAATATTTTGTGAACCGCGTACTGGCTGGTGCCATAGCTTGGAGCGTCCTCGTCGATGGGCTGGTCACCGAAGCGCTTCTGCGGACCGCTTACTGCTATAGAGCTGGCGTAGACAACGCGATTGACTCCGCAGAGCCGGGCCGCCTCAAAGCAGTTATCCATGCCCAAGACATTCAGCCGCATGGTGTAGTTCGGCCGGTCCTCACCTCCACCCAGAAGATACGCCAGGTTAATGATACGGTCGGGGCGGTGCTCGATAACGGCCTTGACCACATCATCGAATTGGGTGACATCGCCCCGAACGACCTGCACCTGACCCTCCATTCCAGCAAAGGAGGCAGCCCCCGGGTTGATGTCCAGAGATACTACCTGCTGGTCCCGCTCGACCAGCTTCCGAATAACCCGTGGTCCGATAAACCCGCATCCACCCAATACCAATATGGTCATTGCCGCCTCCTTTTATAACAGCCAGCTGTCAGTAAGTGCTTGGCCCCACGGCTCCCCGAGAGGTGTTTTCAGCGTTGCCGGTTACCAATGCGGAAGCACAGAACAACGCAAATTTATTGAATCAGAAATCCTTCATAGCCATTGGCCGCTACCTCCGCACGCTTGGCCCGCATGACGGGGGCGGTGTCCGGACTGGTGAGCAAGACCCGTGCTTTACCGGGTATGTTCGCCCCAACGAACCAAGAGTTGGCCTGGGTGCGGAGAATTTTGGCGCCACCCTCGGCGACGTGCTGGACCCATTCATCTTCCGCCTCGGGAGTGGCCGAGATACGCGTGAACTCATTTTCGCGCACATAGCGAATGGCTTCGGCCACCCATTCCACCAGCGGCTCGGCGGCTCGTACAAAGTTGCCGACCGAGGCTGCGTTGATGGTGAAGAGATTCGGGAAGCCGGCGCTCGAGATGCCCATATAGGTGCGTGGGCCCTGGGCAAATTTATCCTTCAACGTCTGCCCGCCTTCCCCACGGATATCCATTCGGTTTAACGAGCCGGTCACGGCGTCATATCCGGTAGCAAATATGATGACGTCCAGCTCGTATTCGGCGTCCTGGGTTTTGATACCTTTGGGGGTAATGCGCTCAATGGGAGCATCGCGCACGTCAACCAGCAAGACATTGTCCTGGTTGTAAACCTCGTAATATCCGCTCTCGCAGGGAAGCCGCTTGGAGCCGAACATATGGTCCTTGGGCACGAGCATTTCCGCCACCACTGGGTCATTGACGCGCTCGCGGATTTTTTCCCGGACGAATTTGGCGTAATCCTCGTTGGCCTCCCCGGGCATCATGACGTCATAGAAATTGGCCAGCCATTTCTTGAAACCGGGCTCTGCCCACAGCCTTTCGTACTGTTCCAGCCGCTCTTCCGGTAAGACATCCATGGCCGATCGCGGGTCGAATTTATGGACGAATGAGCCGGCGGTTTCCATACATTTTTTGAAGATCTCCGGGTAGTTGGCCTTGATCTCGCGCTGGGTCTCGTCATCGATTAGGCCATTCCGGAGCGGCGCACAGTAATTCGCCGTGCGCTGGAAGACCGTCAGGCGGCCGACTTCCTTAGCAATCTCCGTGATGAGCTGGACACCGGTGGCCCCGGTGCCAATCACCCCCACCCGCTTGCCGGCCAGGTCCATGCCTTCTTTGGGCCAGCGGCCGGTGTGACACCAGGAGCCATTGAAGCTGTCTAGTCCCTCAAAGTCCGGTATATAGCCCGCCGACAGGATGCCTACCGAGGTGATCAAGAACTGGGCGCTCGCCCGGTGGCCATCTTCCAGTAAGACTTGCCAGCGGTTCTCGTCCCCTTTAAAGACGGCCGATGCTACTCGCGAGTTAAACCGGATGTGCCGGCGCAGGTCGAATTTGTCCGCTACATAGTTCAGGTAGCGCTCGTTCTCGGGCTGGCCGGAATAAAGTTCTTTCCAGTCCCATTCCTGCAGGAGTTCCTCTGAGAAGGAATATCCATAGGTGTAACTCTCGGAGTCGAAACGACATCCGGGATAGCGGTTCCAATACCAGGTGCCACCCACTCCGCCACCCTCCTCGAAGGCCCGAACCGAGAGTCCCTGCTCCCGCAACCGGTACAACGAATACAATCCGGTGACCCCGGCGCCGATGACGACCGCATCGAACTGATCGACTTCCTCGACCACGTCTGTGCCGGCTTCCGCCGTTTGCTGTAGCCAATTTTTCATATAATTCCTCCTTTGAGTCTCTGAACGGTTTCGGGTGTGGTAAGAAGGACTGCTCACCCCATACTACTAACGGATAATGGTATCACTCTAAAAAGACAGCCGGCCCTCCTATCTGATGGGAATTTTCACGTAGGGCAAGTTCTTGGAAGGGTCTATCTTCCGGCGCTCGATGAAGGCCATCCGGCGCTCTTTGCTTTCCTCAGATGTCTGGTATTCGGGCATATATTCCTGCATGGGAGCCACCTCCGGTTCCAGAAAGTGGTCGTGGCGGTTGAAGGACATCTTCTGCATCTGAAGGATCACCGGGCTGACGTTTTTGATGTCGGCAATCCACCGGTCAACCTCGGCCCAAAGCTGTTCCGGCTCCACCACTTTGTTGACCAGCCCCATGTCGTAGGCCTGCTGGGCGGTGTACTGGCGGCACAACATCCAGATTTCCCGCGCCCGTTTTTGACCCACCCTGGCCGCCAGCATGGCCACGTTGTGGCCGTTGGCCGGGCTGCCCACCCTCGGTCCGGTCTGCCCGAACCGGGAGCGGGTCGTAGCCACCGTAAAGTCGCAGGTATAGGCCAAGATATTTCCGGAGCCGATGGCGTAGCCATCCACCGCCGCGATTACCGGCTGAGGCATCTGCTGAATCACCTGGCCATAACGTATCTCGGCCTCTCCCCGGTAATCGGATTGCTCCAACTCTGGGTCGTAGCTCTGGTCGTTGCCGGTGCAAAAGCCGTTGGGGCCGGCGCCGGAAATCACCACCACCCGTATGCTGGAATCGCCCGCCGCGTCCAGCAGGCTATCGGCCATCTCATCCATGGTGATGCCGCGCTTGGCGTTGAAGGTCTCCGGCCGGTTAAGCATCAACCATGCCACCCCGTCTTCTTTTCGATAGACAACGTCGGAATAAGAATCCGAGGCGATGATTGGGCTCAGGTAGCTGGAAAATTTCTGGTCCACCATGTCGAGGGCATCTCTGAAACCCTGGATGAGCTGAGTTTGGGTCATGTCGGCGCGGGCCACGGCGACTATCTCATCGTCGTTGCGAGTTGCTCGAAATCCTTTGGTGCCCAACCAACGCGCGAATCCCCGGGTGAAATCGTGTACCGCTGGGCAGGCCTGGTGGCTGTAAGGCAGCCGTTGCCCCGTAGCCAATTCATCCGCCGTGATGCTTAATTGCGCCTGGTCCCCCTCTGGGAGAGGGGTTAAACTAAGGCTGAATCTCACCCCGGCCGTTGGGAAACTTGCACTGGTCTCCATGTTGATGCTGGATGACATTAACCCCTCCGTGCCATTTGTTTAAGTGTGAGTAAAACCCCCGATTCCAGCAATGTCCAACCGGCAGGTCAGCAATCGGCTGGATCAGCTGGATCTGTCGGATGACTAACTTACGCCTTAAGTATATCCCGCCGGGACAGTACGCGCTCCATCAAGGGGCGCATGCCCAGCTCGCTGGAGATGGCCAGGGACTCGTCCAGCAAGGACAGCGCCTTCTCGCGGTCGCCAGGGCCAGCCCGTTGGAGCAAGGTGTCGGCGTAGTCGCAGTAGGTCCAGGTCAGTTCGGACCGGTAGCCCTTTCCGCAGAAGGTAAGGGCTTCCTCGAAGTGGACTGCTGCCCGGTCCAGGTTGCCCATGGTGTGGGCCAAAAGACCCAACAAATGGGTACCCTGCATGCCATATACCCCGTTTATAATTGTTGAATCTGATTCGGCGTGGAGCCTTTCGGCCGCCACTACGTCTTCCCGGTGGACCGCGATCATCCCTAAACCAAAGCCAAGGTGGGAACTACATTTTGCAACGATGGCAAAGGCAGGGCAGGTGTAAACATCAATGCGTCGGCTCGGGCCTGTAACAGGGTTCGGCAACGATGTCTCACTGCATCGTTACGGTGTGTTAGCCCGTCGAAGAATGCGTTCATCTTCTCTTGGACTTGGGCTTTTGTTCCCAGGCATTCGTTGGCCGTGACCTCTTCCCTGACCCAGTCCCAGACGGCTTCGTCGGCATTGAAATTGGGCTGTAGGTCGGTAAGGCCACCAACCTCAGATGCAAGTCAGGAGTGGCCAGATAGCTGCGAATCGCTTCTCCTCGGTGGGCTGGCCCATTGTCCCAAATCACTACCAGAGGTCCAGGATGGTTTTCTCGTAGCTGCTGTAAAAAGGCGGTGGAGGTCTCGGCATTGCTGTTTCCGGCTATTTCCATGGCTTCCACCTCCCCAGTTTCCAGACAAACTCCCGAGTAGTAGCAGGCCTTCTCTCCCCACCGGGGACTGGTGGAGTCCACCAGCGCCGGCTCTCCCTTGAGCACCCATTTCCCCCTCAGGTCGGCATCGGCCCGAAAGTGGGCTTCGTCCACGAAGAAGATTTTGGCCCCTATCCTTTCGGCCTCCTCTCGGATTTGGCGGTACTGGATAATAAAGGCTTTCCGCTCTTCATCCTTAGCTTTCAAGAGGCGTTTCTTGGGCCGCTTCAGCACAAAGCCCAGCCGGTGGAGGTAGTTCAAGCTGCTGCTCCGACTGAGCCCCAGATCAAAGCTCTGCTTGAGGAATTGCCTCACCACTTTCCAGTTCCAGTTGGACAATTCAACTCCCGCCTCTCCAGGCGGATTTAGCACCGCGGACTTCAGTTGGTCTTGTTGCCCGGCGTTCAGGGCGGGGGGGACCTCCAGTGTGTTCAAAGACCAAACCCTGGGCCCCGGCCCGGCGAAAACTGGACAGCCAGTTTCCAATGGTATGAGGCGCTCTCTCCAAAGCCTCAGCCACTTGAGTGACCGACCACCCTTGGACCAACAACCATAGGCCATGCCAACGCTCCCGCTCCCGTGGTGTTGGCGCTCGATACATCTGTTCCCTTACGTCACCTACATTCAGTTGCCACTTTTCCAGGAGTCGCGCCATATCCTTCATACCATCCTCCACCGCCACTCAACTTCTTTTACAGAATACCGCAACTCCTCTACGGGTTCGCTTTATGCGGGTTTCACTTTATCTTTGGTTTAGTTCCCCCAGGGAGGCTGACAACCGGGACGATTGCCCGGCAGACTCGGCGGGAGACCGGGCCGAAGCCTGCCCACTGAGAAAGAGTTTGGGGCCGGACTGCGGGCCGGGCGATTCCCATTGGCTCACACCCCTTGCCTCAGTTTCGTTCCCTCGTTCAGGCTCAATATTTTGGGACGTGGGGCTAATAACGCCTCCGACCCGGAAATCACGTTGGCCAGGGGGCTGATAACAGACCGACATGCTGGGCCGGTTGAGAGCTGCGGACAAAACCTTTGCCCGAAGCGGTGGCGACACTTTCCAAATCTCAGAAGCCAATCCACTTGGAGACGCTAAATGCCCCGTTCCCGAAACACGGCGTCGGCCTGCTCCAGGGCCTCTTCGACATAGGGCCAACCTCGATACCAGCCGGCTTGGGAGAAGACTTCGCACACCTCCCGTTGGCTCATGCCTAGATTGAGCGCGTATCCGATGTGCTCCTTCAGCTGCTTCATGTGCCCCCGACACATCAGCGCCGACAGGATGCAGACCGTGCGCTCCTTGGGAGTCAGGTCTCCGCGGGCCCACACTTCCCCGTAGTTGTAGGCGTCAACCAGGTCGGCCGTCTCCGGGACCAGCTCTTGTGACAGCGTATTTTCCAGGCCGATGTCGGCTTGCGCACCCCAACTGTTGCGGCGGAGGCGACGGCCTCGCTCCAACTTCTCCTCCACCGAAGCCATCCATTCGGCCTTCAAGGGTTCTCGGTCTTCGTTCTGCCAGATGGGCTGCTCATTGATCACCTGTTGGGCCTGGGTCAGGGCGGAAACGGTGGCCGGTATCCCGGCATAAAATATTAGCTGTAGAAAAATCCCCTTGATCTTTTGCGGCGACATTCCCAGAGTAAGTCCAACCCTGATCTGATGCTGCAGCCCAAAGCTCCAGCCGTTACAGCATTGGGCCGAGATGGTGGCCAGACTTCGCAGCGTAACGTCCAGCCCCGGGACCTGCCAGACCCCACCCCACATCACCTCTTCCTGCAGCTTGACGTAGTCTTCGCTGATGTCCGGCAGGGCTCCGGTCAGCCGCCCTTGGGGCACATATTGGTCAATGAAGGCATGGAGATTGGCCGCCTGTTGGGCCAGTTCTTCGGCGCGTTTCATCGGTTGTTCTCCTATCTCCGGGGGCTTGTCTTCGGGACTTGCCGTGACTGGGTTGGTTATCAGTGGACTTGCTTTTCGGGGCGAAGAATTCTTTTTACCGAGGGTCCACTACCCAAGGCTCAGACGCCTCGCGATTTGAAGACCTCATTGGCTTGCTCTAAGGCGTCTTCGACACAGGGCCAGCCTCGATACCAACCGGCTTGGGCGAATACCTCGCAAATCTGCTTGGGTTCCAGCCCGGTGTCTAGCGCATACCCAACGTGACGCCTGAGCTGCTTCAGGTGCCCCCGGCACATCAGGGCGGCCAGGATGCACACCATCCGTTCCTTGGCTGTCAGGTCTGCCCGCGCCCAAACTTCACCGAAGTGATAACCGTCCACCAGATTGGCCGCTTCGGGGACTAGCTGTTGGGCCAGGGAGTTCTCGATTTCCTGATTGGCCTGGTCGCCCCAGTTGGCCAGGCGCAAGAACTTGCCCCGTTGCAGCATGGCGTCGATGGAATCCAGCCATTCCGTTTCCAGGGGAACATCCTGCGATTGCCACTCTTCCCGTTCGTTGATCACCTCTTGGGCGATGCGAAGGCCAAAGACCGTGGCGGGCACACCGGCGTAGAACAAGAGCTGAATGAAAATCCCTTTGATCTGTTGGGGAGTGATTCCGACGGTCAGGCCCGTCCGGACCTGGTGCTCAACGCCGAAGTCGTAGCCATTGACACATTGTGCGGTAATGGTGGCGAAACTTCGGAGTCGCAGGTCCAACCCTTCCACCAACCAGACTCCGCCCCACATCAGTTCATGTTGTACCCTTACGAAGTGGGCCAACACCGGAGTGGGGCGGGCGTAGGGTAGGTGCTGGTCGAAAAACTCTCGCAGCTTAGCCGATTTCTGCTGCAACTCCGTTACGGTGGTCATGAAAAGACCCTCCTCATTGGTCTGACCTGGAATCGTTCTAACCGGCGTGCGGTCCAACTAGGACTCGGCCCCTTCTTCGGCAAAAACCGCCTGGGCCTCTTCCAGGGCATCTTCCACGTGGGGCCAACCTCGGTACCATCCGGCTTGGGCAAAAACTTCGCAAATTTCTTTCTGGCCGAACCCCATGTGGAGGGCGTAACGGATGTATTGTCTCAGCTGCTTCCAGTGGCCGCGGGACATCAGCGCGGCCAGGACGCACACCATCCGTTCCTTGGGCGACAGATCACTTCTGGCCCATACTTCACCGAAGTTATACCCGTCAACGATGTCCGAGGCTTCCGGCGTCATCCGTTGGGCCAGCGACTCCTCCACCTCTTGGTTGGCCTGGTCTCCCCAAAGTTGGCAGCGGAAATCACTGGCCCGCTGCAGCTTTTCTTCGACCGTGTTCAGCCAATCCGCTTCTACGGGGACATCTGCGGCCTTCCATTCCTCGCGCTCGTTGATCACCTGTTGGGACTGCAACAACCCGAAGACCGTAGCCGGTATCCCGGCGTAAAACAACAGCTGAATGAATATCCCTTTGATTTGCCGCGGAGTCATTCCCATGGTGAGGCCAACCCTGATCTGGTGCTGCAGGCCAAAATCCCACCCGTTCACGCACTGGGCGGAGATGGTGGCGAAGCTGCGAAGCTTCAGGTCCAGGCCCGGCGTCTGCCAGATTCCCCCCCACATCAGCGGCGCTTGAATGCGGGCGTAATCCGGGGAAATGGTTGGCACGGGACTCTGGGCTGGCAGATACTCTCCAAAGTTCTGGGCTTTCTGGGCTAGCTCATCGGGAGTTGTCACGGGCTTCTTCTCCTAAGGCGTGAATCCCTGAATTCCTCTACCCTTTGCTGGCAAACCAACTCGATACCCATGGTCGACTTCATCGTGGGCTGAGACGCCGTTGGCGGCGACGCCGGTTGAGCAGTTGCCAAAAAGCCATTGAGACCTCGTAGAAAATTTTTGTTACGTCCACTAGCGTTAAATTCTAATGTAAAATCCGGGTGGCACATACGGGTTTCGAGTACGGGTCCAAGGCCCCATCAGCGGTCAATCCGCGCCAAATTCCAAAGGGAACGCAGGAATTACCCTCGGGGATTACCCTTGGACCCTCCGTCTGTCCTCCCTCATGATACACGCTTAATGAGTTGTGGGTATAGCGCGCCATTATTGGTTTGAATGTAATAATGCGGGCCTGGGGCCATGAATTGCCCTCTAGACGGTTTCGGACCGAATTTATCCCGGTTGCGCATGATGGGTTGGGCAGAATAGACTAGGGGTGTAGCCGGCGTGAGTAATGGATGACTCGGCCGCCGTACGCGCAATGTCCCAGGCCCTTCCAGGCATAAGCAACCCCCACGCTGGCTGGCTGAACCAGACAGATTCAAAAATGTGCTTATGGAGTTGGACTGATGATTGAACCTACCGGCATTTCTCACTATGGAATCTGTGTACGCGACCTTGATCGCTCTTTGTCCTTCTATCGGGATATTCTTGGCATGCAGTGTGGCCCCATCCGCGAACAGAACATGGCGGAACACTTCGGCGACCGCCAGGCCCAGGTGTACCAAAAACCCCGCAAAAGCCGACGGGCCGCCAGCCTGACCTGGGGCGACGGGTCCAGCCCTTGGCTGGTACTCAGCAGCCACGATGATTCTGCCGTGGAAGGAGAAGCACCCAAGCTCGACCAGGTGGGTATTCACCACATCTGCTTCTCGGTGAAAGACACCATGGGCCTGGCGCAACACTTGATAGATAGTGGTGTCCAGTTGGCAGGTTCCCTGGAAAGCTACACCAGGGCTGATGGAAAGGTGCATGCATTCTATGTGTTCGACCCCGATGGTATCTTGGTCCAGTTCGACGACGGCACTGCAACCGGGTAAATATTCGTGAACTGGGCATCTGTATTTGAAGCAGTTGCCCTTGATGCACTCGCCTTTAATTGCGTAGTAAGCGGTTAGCCGATGATCGCCGGGATGCGCTAACCGTGATGTCCAGGCCGGTGTAGGAAAGCGAGTGCGTCCTCCAACACCAACGAAGCTTGCTTTTGGTGGGCGCCGAATCAACGTCCGACTTCCCGGCCTATATTCAACAACCTAAGAGTCCGGTAACATTCTGAGGACAGGAGGACTAGCCATGCCCCCTGAGAAAGGCATCATCCAGACGGTTCTGGGAAACGGGTCGGAAGGTTGGGATGGGGACGGCGGCCCCGCGTTGGACGCCGCCTGTCAGAGCCCTTACGCCTGCGAATTTGATCCCCAGGGGAACATGATTGTTTGCATGGGACGGCACCATAGAATCCGCCGCGTGGATGCCCAAACGGGCATCGTAACCTTGGTGGCCGGGACCGGAGAAGAGGGATACACCGGTGATGGTGGCCCCGCTCTGAGCGCCAAAATCAACCAACCCTATGGACTGGCGATTGGCACCAACGGTGACATGTACTTCTCTCAGCGATTTGACCCGGCGGTCAGGAAAATAGACGGTCGAACCGGCGTCATTTCCACCGTCGCCGGCACCGGAGAATTCGGCTACGGCGGCGACGGCGGCCCGGGCAACCAGGCGATGCTTCGCGAACCCAACGATTTGTACCTCGACGGGCGGGGCGGGTTGCTGATTGCGGATATCCAGGACCAGCGCATCCGTCGGGTGGACCTGGCAACCGGGATTATAACCACCTTTGCCGGAACCGGAGAGAAGTCCCGCGCCGGAGACGGAAAACCGGCCGCCGAAGCATCCATGATGGGACCCAGGGCGGTTTGCATGGACCGATTGGGAAATATCTATGTCGCCGAGAGGGAAGGAAATGGCGTCCGCAAAATCTCCACTGACGGGACCCTGACCACTATCGCCGGAGCCGACTCGGCGTTCGGCTACACCGGCGACGGCGGACCCGCCCTGGCCGCAACTTGGGGAGCGCCCAAGGCCATTCGCTGTGACCGCAACGACAACATCATTGTGGTTGACACCGAAAATTGCGCCGTCCGGCGAATTGACTCCCTCACCGGTATCGTTACCACCATCGCTGGGGGACGCCAGGGCGGTGGCGGCGACGGAGGTCCCGCCGTCGAGGCAGGGTTGGACCGTTCTCACGGATGCGGCATAAACGCGGAGGGCGACCTCTTTATCGCCGACACCCATAATAATCGCGTCCGCGTGGTTGGACTTTAGCTTCCCCTCGTTGGACAACATGGCGGGTTGAAGACTTTAGATTTTATTGACGAAAACCTGAACCTACGCCGGAGCGGAGACTTGGCCGCCTAACAACCCCAGCGAGGAAGGAGACTTTACCTAGAAGTCACTTCAAAACTGTGCTGGAGCACAAGAGGATAAAGGCAACCAGGACGAAGGTGAAGTAGATATGAGCCAATCTCTCGTATCTAGCCGCCAGCCTGCGGTAATTGTGCAGCCAGGCGAAGGTCCATTCCAGCTCCCAGCGCTGGCGGTAGTTGGAGACATCCGCCTTCCGGCCCGGCCGGGGCCGGTTACCCCCCGTTCTGCGATGCAGGACTTGATTCCCCGTCGGCGCAACCGGCGCCGGAAAGGCTGAGAATCGTATCCTTGGTCTGACACCAGTTCCCTGGGACGGCTGCGGGGCCGGCCTCTGGCTCTGGGAACCTTCACCGTGGCCAGAGAGGGTTCCGCCAGCTTGATCTCCGCCTGCTGGGAACGGCCACCGGCGCGCCGATGGGCGTCCCTTGATTATCCACTACCAGCATCAACTTAGTGCCTTTGCCCTTACGGGTCAGGCCTACTTCGTTCCCTGGTCGCAGCAAGTCGAGCAGCGGAGTTATATCTTTTCCAGAAACTTCGAGAGCAGCTTGTTTTATTTCATCTACTCCAATAATTTTATCGCCTTGAGCCATTCGGTCAAGGGTTT
Organism: Dehalococcoidia bacterium; assembly: GCA_965197655.1. GTDB lineage: Bacteria > Chloroflexota > Dehalococcoidia > Lucifugimonadales > UBA3495 > CATQHB01. The sequence continues at coordinate 1,203,319 of OZ240220.1, forward strand.
GGACAAACTCTCTTAGTTGGGTCCCGTGAATACCATAATCATCCAAACCTACGAATAATCTATCCCCTGTACTATGAGCGTCCGGTCTTTCAGGGTTTTCGGCAATTATATATTCACCATTTTTGAGTCTTTCGTAGGCGGGTCCGGCAGCCGCGTATCGTTCTGGAAGTCTTAAGTCTTCTAAATGGGCATTATCAAACTGGTGCACATGGGAGACATCACTCAACCCTTCATCAAGCCATATTGCAGAAGTTGGGAACAGTTTTGCAGTGAAATAGTGAGAAATCTCATTAGCAATAAGTTCGATACGCCCATCCAATGGAAACGTAATAGTCAATGGATCTGGTTTCATTACTGCTCGTCCGTTCTCAACAAACAAAACATACTTCTCGTCAGGTGAATTACCATACAATCTTTCTTCCAAGAGGTTGTAAACATATGAAACATTGTCCATATATCTCTGCAAAGTTGCATCATCAATTGGATCCACCCATCAATCAAAATCTTCCCGTCAGGACGTTCAATATATTTTCCTTGTGGCTCGTAGACGTAAAGTTCTTTGGTGGACGTGGCCGTTGGTGCCTTCAGCGGCTTAGGCTTGAGCGATGGCCTGCCCAATGCCCCGCCCGCCGCCGGTGATAAGTGCGACGCGCCCCTGTAGTCTCTGCTGCTGGGCCATGGAGCGGCCTCCTAAATGCTGGTGCCGGTCAGTCTCACGCTGACTGTATCCTACATCAAGAGAAAGGACCTCTGACCCTCTTCCCATCTTTTCGACCAGATAGAACCTTTTGCCACATGACGGAACTGGTCTAAATTGGATTAGTAAGTTCTGCGTCTCGGCGAAGGAGAGGGCCCGCAGGGTATAGGCAGGGAAAAACTACCAACGCAACCCCGGTTCCCGTTCTTGCAGCACTTCGCCGAACAACGTCAACACCTGGTCGACGCGTAGCACCACTATGGCCCCTTGGCCGCCTCCTACGTACCGGTCAGTCACCAGCCCCGATTGGAGCAGGCGATTGGTCATTTCTTCGAATACCTCGCCTTCACGGTGTACGGAGGCGGTGCAGCGAAACTTCCACCCCTTGTCCTCCTCAGCGTTCCGGAATAGAACAATGACCTTGGGGTTGTCTTCGATGTGCTCAACCGGTGCCCGCCCGGTGCGGTCCCGGTAGATTAAAGAATCTTCGCCAACGGTCAGCACCGTGCCGATGAACCCGCAGTTAGGGTTGCCATCGGCGGAAGCAGTGCCCACGATACAAGGGTATCCGGATTCCCGGGCATTGTTGATCAGCCCCGCCATTTCTTCCGTTAGTTGTATCAAGATTCACCTCTACGAAACCCGGTGTTGGTCCCGGCTGACGCTGGCGCGACGTAATGGGTCAATAATTACGCCTTTCTGCCTTTGAGACCAGTATTTCTGTTTAGCGCAGCGAAATGCCGCTATATCCTACATCACAGGCTCTGGGCGCCGGCAGCGCACCTGTAACTCAATGTCTCGCTTCGCTATGCTGGTGCGGCCAACCGGACTTCATGACTTCTTTTGGTAGAATAGATTATGCCTGACTACGAAGTGTTTAACTTGGGCGACGTTGTGCTCCAAAGGGGGCAACATTGCGGGACGCCAAGCTGGGTTATAAGACCTGCGGCACCCTGAGCCCCAGGCGGGACAACGTAATCGTCAATCCTACCTCCTAGGGCGGCCAATATACCCTCAACGAAGGAAGGATTGGCCCCGGACGAGCACTGGACCCCAGCAAGTACTTCATAATCTTCCAAACATGTTTGGCAATGGGCTATCGTCATCGCCCAGTAACACGCCAACCCCTTACGACAGGGTGCGGTTCCCCCAAGTGACACTGTATGACAACATAGTGTACCAGTACCGGCTGCTGAATGAGAAATTTGGAATTGAAACCATCGCTTTGGTCACCGGCTGTTCCATGGTCGGCCAGCAGACTTACCACTGGGGCAGTCTGTTTCCCGGCATGGTGCAGCGGATCCTGCCCATTTGAGGCTCCCCTAGCAGCCCGTCCGAGAAATCCCTGACTGGCAGGGATTTCTCGGACGGGCTGCTAGTAGGTCATCAGTATTGAATTGAGGGATAGAGGGACTTGAGCTTGATACGGGCGTCCTCGGTAGTGAAACGCCAGTCGGCACGGACCCTGTCGCGGTTGCGCTGGCTCTCCCAGGCCCAGGTCTCTTTCCTCAGCGTCTCTTGATCAGGAATCCGGCGGTCCAAGCACTGCCTCGCCAGCACTGCAAGCTCTATCTCGGCCATATCCAGCCAACTGCCGTGCTTGGGCGTGTAGTGGATTTCCAGCCGTTCCGCTATGCGCCGCGCCTCCGCAGGCTCAAATGCCTCGTACAGGGATGACGGATGGTGGGTGTTCAGATTGTCCATCACCAAGACTATCCGGTCCCTGTCTGGGTAGTCCACGTCCACCAGTTGCCGCACCACCCGGGCCCAATCCAACTTGGTGCGCCGGTCCGTCACCTCCACCCGGCGCCACCCCTCCAAGGGCGCGAACAGCATGAACAGGTTGCTCACTCCGTTGCGCTCGTATTCGCAGTCGTAGGCCATGGCAACGCCGGGACGCAGTGGGAGGGGAGTGCGGGTCTCCTTCACCTGCTGTTTGCTGGTCTCGTCCAGGCACACCAGAACCTCGTTGTCGCCATACCGGCGATGGTAGACCTCCAGCACGTCCTCCATGGCGCAGACGAACTCGGCGTTGGCCTTGGGCGGGATGCACCAGCACTCCTTCAGCCAGGGCTTGAGTTGGTTTTTTTCAGGGTCTGGCGCACCGTTTCGGCGCTGATGGTGTCCACTATCTCCCACTCCGCCAGTCGGTCCGCCAGCAGTTGCAGCGTCCAGCCAGCCCGGCCCTCCGGCGGCTGGGAGCAGGCCATGGCCACCAAGTGGGCCTCACTCTCGCCGTCCAGCTTTCTCGGACGGCGGTTGACCTGCGGCCTGCGGCCCAGAGCAGCCTCTACTCCCTCCTCGACACAGCGGCGGCGCACCCGTTCCACCGTGGCACTGCCTATCTTCAGGGCCCGGGCTATATCCTCGTCCTTCATCGCCCCGCCCTCTTGAGCTTCATCGACAAGCAGCAGAATCCGAGCGTGGGTCTGCTTGTACGCCGCCCCCCGTCCCCGAGACACCATCCCCTTCAGTTCCGCCTGCTCCTCCCCACTCAGCTTGACCCGGTACTTCTTGGCTGGCATCCTCATCCTCCCAACATCACCTTGCCTTTTGACCTATACCCACAACTTTACAACATCCTATGTATCAATTCAAAGCTGTTGGACTACTAGTATTACAACGACGTTTCGGAAGAAAGGCAACTTGAGCACCTCTTGATGCCGATCTGCCCACGGGCTGGACAGCTTTGTGGCCTTGCCTTCCGCGAAGTGATTTCCGGCCAAAAACTGACCATATTAAGAATGCGTCGTTGTAATACTAGGACTCGTATGGGTTCCGACAGTTCATTGGCTCTTTGAAATCGGACCGTTAAAGTACGCGTGGCTTAGTCACTATAAGCGTAGACAACAATACGAACAGAACAAAGCAGACAAGAAACACGATCAAGTTACAGCAGAGATAATCAAGAAGCGTCGTATTTGGAGAAGACGACATGCCGACAAGGATCGGAGACCTGACGCTCAAGCATGCCTTCCTGCAGCTGAACCCCGAAACTCTGGAGCTGGAGCCACTAGTGGCCTACCACCAATGGATTGATGGATGGTAGGATGTGAAGGTCAAGTAGATACAGGAACAAATGGGGAAGTGGTGAGGGACGTGATGGTGAAGAAATATCGGGTAGCACTGAAGGTAGAGGAACAGGAGGAACTGAAGGCATTGGTATCCAGGGGCCGGGCGGCAGCTTATAAGCAGACTCACGCCCGCATCCTGCTGCTGAGTGATGAGAATCAGGCCGAGGGGCCAATAATGGACTAGGAGATAGCCCGGTCCCTGAAGGTGGGCACCGCCACGGTGGAACGGGTACGCCGCCGCTGTGTGGAGGAGGGAGTGGCGGCCGCCCTGGGTCGCAAAGAGCAACTGAACCGGCGCCGAAAGAAGTTGGATGGTCAGGGTGAGGCCCACCCCGTATCCAGTACGGGGCAGGCTCTGATTGCCCTGGCCTGCTCGCCGCCGTCGGAGGGACGAGTCAGTTGGACGTTGCAACTGCTGGCCGATGGACTGGTGGAAGGAGAGATAGTGGAGAGCATCAGCGACGAGACGGTGCGCCGGACCTTGAAAAAACCGAACTGAGGCCCTGGCTGAAAGAGTGCTGGTGTCTGCCTCCCCAGGGCAGCGCCGAGTTTGTGTGCGCCATGGAAGACGTGCTGGAGGTCTATCAGCGCAGCTATGAGGACAAGGAAGTCCTGGTCTGCCTGGACGAGACCAGCAAGCAACTGGTGGGGGAGACTCGGCAATCCCGTCCGCCGCGGCCTGGTTCAGTCACGGCCTACGATTATGCATACCAGCGCCAGGGGGTGAGCAACCTGTTCATGCTGTTCGCGCCCTTGGAGTGATGGCGGCGGGTGGAGGTGACGGACCGGCGCACCAAGGTTGACTGGGCGGAGGTGGTGCGGAAGCTGGTGGACGAGGACTATCCCGATAGGGAGCGGATAGTGCTGGTGATGGACAACTTGAACACCCATCATCTGGCATCTTTGTACGAGGCCTTCGAGCCGGCCGAGGCCCGGCGCATCGCTGAGCGGCTGGAGATTCACTACACGCCGAAGCACGGCAGTTGGCTGAATCCTGTCCTGAGCCGGTCGAAGGGATGGCGGAGATAGAACTGGGGGTGCTGGCCGGGCAGTGCCTGGACCGCCGTATCCCCAGCCGGAGAATCCTGGAGCAGGAAACCGGGGCATGGGAAAACCAGCGGAATCGGCAGGGGTTTCGAGCGGACTGGCGCTTCACCACCGAGGACGCCCGCATCAAGCTCAAGTCTCTATACCCATCAATACAAATGTGATTGGACTACTAAACTAAAGCCAAGGTGAAATGTACATATCGCTAGACCACACTGTCAGTGGCCATCAGTTGGGGGCTAAAGGTGATATGAGGTGCCATGGAGTCCTTTCGGTCATCTTCAAGATCCCCGAAATGCACATCCCACCTTGGCATTGGTTTAGTGGTGCGAAATCTTTGTAATGATGGGTAATTTGGTTGGTGGGATTACGTGGACAAACATCAGACTGAGAACCCGGCTGGAAAAGCAATCCATCATTTCAAAGTAGTTGGACTACTAAACTGAAGCCAAGGTGGGATGTACATTCTAGGGGCGATGAAGATTGGCTTGGCTGCGCCAGAGAAGCCCTCTCATCTGTACTTGGAGAATGATCCGTCACCGCTGCTTGACCTCCACTATCTGCGCATTTCACCTTGGCTTTGGTTTAGTAGTCAGTCAAACTGGGTTTAGATGGTAATGTACAAGACTGAGTGAAGTAGCTAGTACCGTTTCCAGATGGTCTTGTCGATACTGGAAAGTCACCTCCAACTCCGGATTCCCGCTTGCGCGGGAATGACGGGCAGGTGAAACGGGTATCCGGTATAAGGCATATTCAAGTGGAAACGGTACTAGTACCGAGTCAAGCTTGGTTTTGAGGGTGCCAACAGTGGTTGACTAGTAGTGGTAATCTTTGAGCAATTGATGTTGCTGTGAGGTGGCGGTGTGGTCAGAGAGAAATTTGCGGTCCGGCTGACGCCGGAGGAACGGGACCAACTAGAGCACATGGTCCGGGCTGGCAAGAGTTCAGCACGGGCTACAACACGGGCCCGGATCCTGCTCAAGACCGACGAGGGCTGGTCGGCACCCCGGGTGGCCCAGGCCCTGGACGTGGCTGAGGGCACGGTGTTCCGCCTCAAGCGGCGCTTTGCCGAGGATGGGTTGGAGGGAGCGCTGAAGGACCGGGTCCAGGCCCACCGGTACCGGAAGCTGGACGAGCGGGCAGAGGCCCATCTGATTGCCCTGACCTGCAGCCCAGCGCCGGAAGGCCACGACCACTGGGAACTGCGCCTGCTGGCGGACCGGATGGTGGAGTTGGGAGTGGTGGAGTCGTTGTCCCATGAGACGGTGCGCCTGCACTTGAAAAAAACTCCCTTAAGCCGTGGCAGAAGAAAGAGTGGTGCATACCCAAGGTGAGCGCAGACTTCGTGGCCCACATGGAGGACGTCCTGGATTTGTACGCCGAACCCTACGACCCGCAGCGGCCGGTGGTCTGCTTCGACGAGACCTCCACCCAGTTGCTGGCCGACGTCAGTGAACCACTGCCAGCAAAGCCTGGTAGGCCGAAGCGTGAGGACTACGAGTACCGGCGGGAGGGCACCCGCAACCTGTTTCTGGCCTGCGAGCCCCTGGCGGGCTGGCGGTATGTGGCAGTAACGGAACGGCGCACCACCGAGGACTTCGCCCATCAGATGCGCTGGCTGGTCGATGAAGCCTACCCCGACGTCCCCCTGGTTCGAGTGGTTCTGGATAATCTGAACACTCACCGCAAGGCGTCGCTGTACCAGACCTTTCCGCCGGTGGAGGCCCGGCGCATCGCGCGGAAGCTGGAATTTCACTATACGCCCAAGCATGGCAGTTGGCTGAATATGGCGGAGATCGAGTTCAGCGTCTTCTCCCGCAGCTGTCTCAGACAGCGTCTCCCAGACGAGGAATCTCTCCGCCGAGAGGTTGGCGCGCTGGAGTTGGAACGGAACGAAGCTCAAGCCCGCATCAACTGGCGCTTCTGCATCCAGGACGCCAGAACCAAACTCCATCGCCTCTATCCCGTCAATTCCTGACTTGACCGAGTACTAGTACTCAGTCACGTTTGGAATCGAAGGTGCTACTGCGAAGGTGGCGAACTGTTTAGCATGGGACCATCGTTTCAGGTTGCCTTGCGGTAACTACTATCCCAAAATTGACTGAGTACTAGTACTACAGCCGCATATGGTCGCTTGGGTGTCGGACGCTCCTGAAATCGCAACGTATGGCTACGGCCAATGTCTCCGATCCCAACGAAATTAAGCCGAATTTGAGACCGGAAGTACCGAATCGGTGTTAGTGCGGCTGTAGTACTAAGAAACTATCTCAAAACACTTGCCTTGGCATCCTCTCCCTGGAACGGAGAGGATTGAGGTGAGGGTGACTGATATAATCCCTGTCACCCTCACCTTCTCCCGCTAGCGGAGAAAGGACTTCTGAGACAGGTTTTTAGATCAACCCTTCTTTCTTTTTCGGGTTTGTACAACTGGCCAGGACTGCTCAAGGTAGTGACCCGCTGTGCGGGATCCCGGCCCAGGCTGGCGGTGGGCAGCCTGGAGTGCCGTCCTGGCCATTGCAGAGAGGTGAAGCAAATGCAACTGGAAGGCAAAGTCGCCCTGGTAACCGGAGGGGCCCGCGGATTGGGCCGCTCCATGGCTTTGGCCTACGCTCGCGAGGGGGCGGATGTCGCCATTGTAGCCCGCACTCCTTCGGAGCTGGACGCCGTAGGTTTGGAAATTCGCGCTCTGGGCCGCCGCGCCCACACGGTCAACGCTGAACTGACCACCAGCGAGGGTGCCAACCGAGCAGTCCGGGAGACCATCAGCGAGCTGGGGAAGATAGATATCCTGGTCAACAACGCCGGCGGATACCGTCTCTTCACCAAGGACCTGACCCACTCGGTTACGGTCCTGGACATCACCGAAGAGGAGTGGCGGCTGGTGATGGAGTCGAACCTGACCACCACTTTCATGGCCTGCAGGGCGGTCCTGCCCCACATGATAGAACGTCGCAGTGGCGTCATCGTCAACCTCACTTCAAAGAACGTGGCCCGCCGGGGCCGGGCCGGACAGGCGTCCTACGGAGCTTCCAAGGCGGCGGTGGAGCGGCTGAGCGAGTCGCTGGCGGAGGAAGTGAAGGACTTTGGCATCGCCGTCAACATCCTCGACCCCGGCTGGAACCTGACCAAGCCCAACGACGACTACGACGACGAAGTGCACAAGCGCATGAGGCTGCCCGACGACATTGCCGAAGTAGCGGTATACCTGGCCCTGCAAACCCCTGAAACCATGACCGGCCAGTTGGTCTCTGCCCTAGAATACGACGAAGAGCATGGCATAAAACGGCTTTCAGCTTACGAACGGCTCCAAGCTTAGCTTCCATCCGGGGAGCCCCATCCCGACTGTCTCTTCCGCAGGGACGCCTGGGCCGGTTGCAGATCTTTCCCGCTTCGCCGCTCCAATCTACCGGTGCGATTGACTAGTGCAGCTTGAAGGCAGGACCGCTTAGTTGCCGGCGGTGGCATTGGCATTGGAAGGGCCATCGCCTAGGCTATTGAAGTGACCAAGCGCCTCCCCCTCCGACCGGGCCGCCGACCGGGCGGCCAGACCCCTCAAGGCGACATCGCCGAAAACGGATAGGGAAGCGTTGGTCGCCCTTTACTAAACTAATAGCAAGGTGAAATGCGCCTATCGGGGAAGCCAATCGGCAGCACAGGACCGCTTACCAAGTACAGCGGAAGAGCTCAACGTGGCGCCTAAGCCAATCTCCAGCGCCCGAAAAATGTAGATTCCACCTTGGCTTTAGTTTAGGTCAAAACCGTTTACCTCTTCGGCTTGCTGATCGGCGTGTCGGTCTATCCAACCACTGTACGTCACCCCCATTGATCAAGGATTGGGCGAGGGCTTCACCGGCCACAGCGGCCGGGGCGGCATGGCCCAGGACCTGGCGGCCACTGGCATAGAGCTGCCGGCGCTGATGACGGCCGGCCGGTGGAAATCTTCCAGGACGCCGGCGCGCTACACTGATCGCCAAGCCGCCGGTCGGGGCGCGGTGGCGAAGTGCTACCGGCAGAGCGGAGGTTAATGTTACAGGAAGCTGCAGACAACGTGGGTTCGAGTCCATCACCGGCCACCAAACTGGACAAAATCAAGAACCTTCGTGTTGAGGTTCACCCTGGCGCTGCAATTGGTACTCCGGCGGGAGCCGCGCCCTGCTCGATCCGGCCCCCGCCAAGCATCTTTTCCCTGCCCCCATCAGCCCGCCCGCGCTGATTATTCACCCTCTTGCCAGGCTGACATGGCCGCTATCCGGCCTCCCCTGACCGTGAGTGGCGCTTCACAAGCCAGTCTGCGGCACCCTCCCGTCTCCTTCGGTATCCAGCCCCGCTGCTTCCTGGCGGCGGCTGCTCCCTCTGCCAGCAGGTACGGCAGCAGCCGCAGTCCCTGTGAACTGCGCAAGCCCCGGTCTTCCGTGCCTCTACGAACCGGCCCGGTCAGTCGTAGTTGTAACGCCTGGGGACAAATTGACACAATACTGGTACACAAAAAGGCTTGAATAACACACCTGTGATATAGTAACCGTCTATAATAGAAGTCGGTCTTCAACCAATGAATTTTGGAGATGTTCGCTTGGCGTTCGATAAGCGACTGCCTGAACTAGAGGCAGCAGGCGACTCGGCCCCGACTGCAGCAGCGCCCGCGTTTGAGGCCGCCATAGCCGAGGTGCCTAGCACAAACATTCTACCCCTCCCCCACGATATTCGTCACCTTGCATCCCCGCCAAGTCCGTTTCCTACCGGAATGGACCGGCCCCACTACTGCCATCACGCCGGGCGACTCCGTCAGGGTGACAGCGAGGCGGTTGAATGCTACGCTCAGCACGCTCAATATGATCGGGCAACCGGCTTATGACTTCATTATCGTGTGGAAAACCGATGCGGGCCCGGCCACCGCCCATTCCGATTTTGAGTACGTCGATTGGGCCACCCAGGGCAACAACGACTTGGCAGCGGGCGTATGCGCTTCCGCGGGCTGAAGTTTGACTCGGACACTTCCGGCGCAGCGGCAGTATCCGCCACCGTGAGGTGCGGCGCCGCCCGTCGCAACCAGGAGATCTGACAATGCGCGCCCTAATCACAGTAATCTCGATCATCGCTCTTATCCTGTCAATTGCTGCCTGCCAGGGAGCCGCCGGGCCCGCTGGGGGGCAGGGGCCTCCCGGGCCGCCGGGCTCCTCAGGCGCACCCGGACCAGCCGGACCTCCAGGGCCCGCGGGCGCACCCGCCTTCGTGGATGAGGCCACCGTCGCGTCTCTCATTGAGCAGATACAGGAGCAGTTGGACACGGGTTATGCTACGGCGACCGTACCTCCCAAGTCGACGCCCGCCGACTACACCAAGTTCCTAGTAGTCAGTCATGTTTGGAATCGAAGGTGCTACTGCGAAGGTGGCGAACTGTTTAGCATGGGACCATCGTTTCAGGTTGCCTTGCGGTAACTACTATTCCAAAATTGACTGAGTACTAGTACTACAGTTGCAGATTAATGATGTAGAATAGGGCATCAATTGATGAAGAGGTTGGGGAAGTGGCAGCGTACCGGGATGAGGTTGGGGAAGTGGCCCGGTGGGCGGAGGGCATTGAACCGGTATACCAGTGTGTTGCGGGACGGTTCCGGCGTCCTGAGCCGCGGCGGCGGGGGCTGGACTACCTGCGGGGACTGCTCAGTCCGGTGGAAGGCAAGAACGGCTGGCAGCTGGCCGAGAGGGCGGGCGACGCCACTCCCTACGGGGTGCGGCGCCTGCTGTCCAGCTACCGGTGGGACGCCGACCTGGTTGGTGACGACCTGGCTGGTTACGTTGTGGGGCACCTGGCCGACGCTAACGCGGTTTTAGTGGTGGAGGAGGCTGGGTTTCTCAAGAAGGGGAACAAGTCGGTCGGGGAGCAGCGTCAGTACAGCGGCACGGCGGGCCGGATTGAAAACAGTCAGATTGGGGTATTCCTGGCCGACGCCTCGGCCAAGGGGAGAACCCTGCTGGAGCGTGAACTGTATCTGCCCCAGGTGTGGGCGGAGGACTGGGAACGGCGCTGGGAGGCCGGAGTGCCGGAAGATGTTGGTTTTCGGACCAAGCCCCGGCTGGCCCAGCGGATGCTGGAGTGGGCGCTGGAATCGGGAGTCCCCTTCGGCTGGGTTGCCGGTGACGCGGTCTACGGCAGCGACCGCAACCTGCGGCGGTGGCTGGAGGGGGCAGGGATTCCCCAGGTTCTGGCCATCAAGAGCAACGAGAAGCTGTGGGCTTGGACGGACAAGGGACCCCTCCAGGTGCGGGCGGACCGGCTGGCGTCGCCGGTTGACGAGTCTGACTGGAACAGATGCAGCGGGGGAGACGGCGCCAAGGGTCCCCGGGTCTATGACTGGGCCTTGGTGGAGATCCGGCCCCTGAGAGAGCCTGACCAGGGGTACTGGCTGCTGGCCCGGCGCAGCGTGGCCCAGCCTGAAGAGTTGGCCTACTACGTGTACTATGGCCCGGCGGGGACTAGCTTGGAGGAATTGGTGAGGGTGGCCGGGACCCGTGGGCCATAGCGGAGTGCTTTGAGGAGGCCAAGGGACCGGTGGGGCTGGAGCAGTACGAAGTGCGCCGGTGGGATGGCTGGTAGCGGCAGATCACCCCCGTGTCGCAGCACGGGGCAGGCTCTGGTGATGCTGGCCCACGCCTACCTGACGGTAATCAGACATCAGGCGTCGGCGCAAGGATGTTCCAAGAAAAGGGGGGCTGTCCCGGCTTGGATGAAAGCCTGATTCCCATGACAGTCCCCGAGGTGCGCCGTCTGCTCACCCGCCTTGTATGGAGGGCAGACCAGCCTGCTGACTGCATATTGTCGTGGTCTTGGTGGAGACGACGACATCAAGCCCAAGCCCGGCAATGTCACTACCAACGACGGCTGTCACTACTGGTGCCAGTAGTGCAACTGTAGTACTAGTAAGAGACGCCATCAGCAGATACGAATCGGAAAGACTGGATGCCACCGTCGCCTACTACAACACCAAGGAGAGTGTTGACGGCCAGTGGTACGTCTTCATCATCGACCCAGACGGCTACACGATAGCCCACCATGACCCGCAGTTTCGAGGGCGTGATCCCAGCCTCCGTGTGGACGCCACGGGGTATTTCTATGGCGACGACTTACAGAGCGCCACTGCGGCGGGTCATTGGGTGGACTATGTGTTGCTCAACCCGGAATCGGGCGAGAACCGTCAGAAGCACACTTGGATTGTGCGGCATGACGGACTGCTATTTGGGTCGGGCTGGTATGAGTAGTAGCAACCCGCCTCGAAACTAAACCAATACCAAGGTGGGATGTGCATTTCGAGGGTCTTGAAGACTACCGAAAGGACCCTAAACCAAAGCCAGGGTGGGATGTGCATTTGCCGGAATGAAGGCCGCGCCCGACCGCTCTCTTGAACACAATCAGGTTCCTTGTTTGCATCGCCAGACTTCGGCGTATATTCTTTGATTTATCGCCTTCTCTCCTGCCTTAAAGCCTTCTCGCGGTTCGGCGAAGGCTTGACTGTCTAATTCGAGCGGAAGTCCAGGTCTATGCCCAGTCCCACCAGCGCGACAACTGCGGATGGCACGCTGTAACCCCTAAACAGGTCGTCATCGTGGATAATGCCCACGAGAAAGGCAAACAGTGTCAAGGACGGCGGGAAGTCGCTTAACCAAAGTATCTATGGACGCAAGTCCACGCCGGGCCCATCCTCAGATTCGTTCCAACGCCGTAGAGCGTCTTCAATCATCTGCAGCGAGCTTCGGGGGGAGGTGCCTTCGACCACTATTCGTTGCGCGGCGCCTCCTAGAGGGTAGTACTCCTCTTCGCCCAGACCGAACACTGGCGTGCGTCCATCACGTCTGAAGGCTTGGTCCTGGCGACCAAGGGTTTCCGTAATTCCCTTTCTCTCCCCGCGGGTTGTCCATCTGGCATTGATTCCCTTGTCGTTTGCCTGCTGGAAGAACGCGTCCCAATCTATGTAAGCCAGAACCAAGGCGTCGCCAAGCAAAATATCGTGGACCCATTCCGCGGACATAGCGCGCAAGAATATGGGTTGCATTCTCGGGTACATGCTGGCTTGCTGAACATTCCAAACACGGAACGATCCAGAGGCACCGCGGTTCGTAATTTCCTGGAGAAAGTTCTGCCAAGGTTCGTCTTTGAGGGAGGCCCGATAATAGACCCCCATCCACAGGCAGCCGTCTATGCATTCGATTACACTGCCCGCCTTGGCAGCATCAGACATCATTGCATCTAAGGCCGGATCATAAATGTCTAAGTCCATTGCCTCTGTTCCGATGTTTTGGAAATGGGCTCCGGTCTCGGGGTCTTTTCCGGTGTCATTGTTGACTATCGATTCGAAGTTCTGCTCGCGCCCCGTCTGGCGTGCAACGCGCTGGAAGTGTTTGCGTGCCTGTGGTCCAATCTCCTCAAGCTCATGGGGTGGCACCTTTTCTATGTCTGCTTGGTGCGCTTCGACCAGGGAAACAATGCGGCTGTTTGTGGCTCCGCTTTTAAGTTCGACGATGACGGGTCTCCCACCATGGTCCCAATCCACCAAGAGAACATCACCAACACCAACGAGCGAAGTGATATCCGTCATAAGAGCTACCGAGTCGGGACTGCCGTTGATATCGTCAACAAAGGCGGAGGTTTGGGGACCGATAGAGGTAATCGGCACCCGAGGTCCCGCTGTCCAAAGCCATCGGACCTTCCACCGTTCCATTCGGAACATGGTCCAAACCATGGAGTTTGCGGCCATTCTTAGTATCGCTTCCTGGTGGTTGAGATTCTTGACGGCAGTGGCCAAGGGGTTTGCCCTGCTCTTGTCGCGGTTCTTGCGAGCCTCTTTACCCAGCCTCTGGAGCGCGGTTCTGCTTATATGGATATACACCAGGTCTTCAGTGATGCAAGCCTGCGCCCATTTCCATCCCTCCCAAACCTTCTTGATATAAGCCTGAATATCTTCTTCGCTTGAGTGTGGGCCCAGAGGTGGGAGATTGTTCTGGGCGTGCCTAAGTGCGAAGTCGGTGATTTCGCGTAACCGATCTATGAAGACTTCCCTTGTAGGTTGTTTAGTCATTTCTCTAATCCGAGCGGGTCTGGATTACTTGGGTGTTCATATACTAATGTGCCATATCCTAGCTAGCAAAGCTAGGGTTAATCGACAGATAAGGGCAATTATCTGGTTGACGTTAGATAGGGAGGCCACGGGTAAAGGGCAGCAGAATTCGAGACCCTTGAGGCCCGGGTGGTGGTGGGATGTGCGGATGGAAGGACAGCAGATTAGCGATGGGCAGTGGCAACAGATTGAGGGATTTCTGCCGGGGCGGTCCGATTCGGTGGAGGTAACGGCCAAAGACAATCGCCTGTTTGTAGATGGAGTTCTCTGGGTGTTGCGCAGCGGGGCGGAATGGTCGGCGTGGACCGGTGCGAGTGGAAGGCGTGGTTTCAGGCCCACCACGACGGCAGGACCTGGACCAGGATCGACAGCGGCTTAAACCAAGTCAAGTATAACATCGCCCACACCGAGCTGATGCGCCGCTGCACCGACGGGCTGGAAGAGCGCGGCTTCGACGTCGCCGTGGAACACCAGAACGAGTTCCGGCTCAAACTCCAGGGCGCCACCATCTCGGGCCGGCCGGATTTGGTCGCCGCCCGGGGCGACGAGGCCCTGATAGTGGACGCCAAGGCCGCACTCCCCAGCCAGGCCCACCAAGTGCAGGTTATGCTCTACATCATGCTCCTGCAGTTAACGGGAGGCCGGTACCGCGAAGTGAGGTTTCCAGGCCGGGTATACTACGGCGACACCCATGCGGTTGATGTACCCAGCAGCGGCGTGGTCGACGAGTTCAGGGAAGTGGCCAAGGGGTTATCAGAGACGGGTGGCTGCGAAAGAGGCCCCCAAGAAGGTCCCCAGCGCCAGCGAGTGCCGCTTCTGTCCCATCGGCAGGGAAGACTGCCCCGAGAGGGGTGGACCCTGACGGACAAGCCCTACACTCTCATTAATCGGAAGGAGCAACATTGTAAGAAATAACCAGCAGCGGCAAGGACAGCCACGGCGCCGACGTAGTGACCATCACCTGCAAGAGCTGCGGCTACTACGAGGAACATTTTGCCCAGCGGGGGCTGGCCAAGACCGGCAGGAAGTGCGACCGGTGCGGGAGATGACAACCGGACCCACTGACAGCAGGGCCTTGAAAAGAAAAGGGGAACAGTCTCTATAATTTGGTATAACTCTGCGTAGGCGAGAAAATGGCAAGATTTAAAGACCGTCCACTTCAATTGACAGACATCATCGGGCGATTCGAAACTCACTCCCATTAAACACATACTCACAACGCCCTCGGCTTGATAGGCGCCCTCCAAGACCGCGGCCGGGACTTCTGGCCCGATGGATCGCCTCAACTACGCCGCTGGGAGGAAGGCAGTACCGAGTTATGGGGGTTCCTCAACAGGTTAGGTACCCGCCGAGACCTGCAAATGCAAGACCTGACTACTGCTATGAGAGAATTCATTCAAGAATTCGAGCACACTACTGAACGCATATCCCAAATGCTATATGGCGAGACGACCGACGCTGAGGATGACCAGAAGGTCACGGAGATATTTGATTGGTTCAACTTCGTATTTAGATGCTCGATTTACAGCTTGCTGTCAGGATGAATCGACGACAAACAGGATGATTTTCTCCTGACGATCAATGTCAACCTCGCAACCGGTGAAACCAGCGAAGAGTTGACGGGAACATCGATGAAAGTCCCCCCAAAATACCGACATGCCACCAAAAGGTTGTAAACGCATTCGTTCCTTACCGGGTCCTGAACTACTCGCCATCCTGGACCTCACACACCGTACAGTTCGTATAGGCCGCCGACTTCTTTCGGACCATGATTTCAATCCGGGGGAGACTCAGTGGTGCGCACTTTCAAGTCTTTAAGGTGACCATCTTGCCTTCAAAAATGATCGCAGTAACAACCTTGTTGGTCTTAGTACTACAGCCGCAGATATTGACTGAGGTGTTGGCGGCGGCGCTGGTAGTGGCAGCGGCGGGCCCTGGCTTGATGGCGCCGTCTCCACCGGGACCAGGCCAGCACCGATTTGTTCAAAGGCATGGGCCGCCAGATCAACCGGTACAGCAGGCGGCGCACCTCGGGAACCGTCAGTGGTATCAGGGCTTCATCCCACTCCGGTTCTCCCCTTTTTCCGTTAAAACATGCGTTGGCTTTTTGCCGAACCACCGCCAGGTAGGCCTGAGCCAGCATGGCCAGAGCCTGCCCCGTGCTGCGACACGGGGATGATGTGCCGGTACCAGCCCTCCCATTTGCGCACTTCATACTGGTCCAGCCCCACCGGTCCCTTGGCCTCCTCAAAGCACTCCTCGATGGTCCACCGGGTTCCCGCCACCTGAACCAGGTCCTCCAGGGTTGTGTCCGCTGGACCGAAGCAGACGTAATAGGCCAACTCTTCAGGCTGGGCCAGGCGGCGGCGGGCCAAAAGCCAGTAGCCCTGGCCAGGTTCCCGCAGGGGCCGGATCACCACCCGGGTCCAGTCATACACTCGAGGACCCTTGGCCCCGTTGCCAGCGCTGCACTGACTCCAGCGGATTTCTGCCACTCCGGACACCAGTTGGTCCGCCCGCACCTGCCGCGGCCCCTTATCCGTCAGGACCCACAGCTTCTCGTTGCGCTTGAGGGCCAGCACGTGGGGAATCCCTGCCCCCTCCAGCCACAGCCGCAGGTTGCGATCACTGCCGTACACCTCGTCTCCGGCGACCCAGCGGAAGGGAACTCCCCCTTCCACCGCTCGCTCCAGCAGCCTCTGGGCTAACTGCGGCTTGGTCCGGAAGACAACCTCCTCGGGGACCGCCGCCTCCCGCCGGCGTTCCGCAGCATCGGCCCACCCCTGGGGCAGGTACAGTTCCCGGTCCAGCAGGACCCTGCCCTGGGCGGTGGCATAGGTCAGAAAAACTCCTATCTGGCAGTTTTCAATCCGCCCCACCGTCCCGCTGTACTGCCGTTGCACCCCCACCGACTTGGTCCCCTTCTTCAAGAAACCGGTCTCGTCCACCACCAGCACCCCATCAGTTTCACCCAAATGCTCCACAACGTAGCTGCTCAGGTCGTCGCGTACCAGATCGGCATCCCAGACGTAGCTAGACAGCAGCCGCTGCACCCCGTCGGGCGTGGCGTCGCCCGCCGGCTCCGCCAGTTGCCACCCGTTCTTGCGCTCTACCGGTGAAAGCAGTCCCTTCAGATACTCCAGCGCCGGTCGCCTCGGTTCCGAACGGTGAAACCGTCCCGTAATACACCCATGGACTCCCGCAATGCCTCTGGCCCACCGCGCCACCTCTGCCACCTCGTCCTTGTCCGTTGCCACCACCTCACCTCTCCCACTTCCTGAAGTAGCTCCATTCTACCAAGAATTATCTGCGGCTATAGTACTAGGAGTACCGGCATATCCGCCTGGAACATCGCCCGAAGTGCCAGATAGCCGATGCCGGGCCATCTGAACGTGGTCTCGACGACGACGGCGCCGGCCAGGAACCCACCGAACAGGATTGGCGCCGCCGCCAGTAGGCGGAAGCAGGGATTCCAGAACACCCACCACCCCGGCTGCCCCTCGCGTTGCAAGACTTCCACAATCCCGGAGCGTATAACCTGCGTCATACCCGCGCCGGCAAATGTTCCCAAGACGAAGCAGGGCAAGATGTAACTACTTGGAAATTCCGGCGCTAACGGCGGAAGCCAGTCCAGCAGCACGTAGAATAGGTAGATGAGGACGAGGCTAAGCCAAAAGTTGGGAGTCGCAACGCCCAGGACGGCCAGACTCCCAACTGCGCGGTCAACCCATGTCCCGCGACAAACGGCGGCCAGGATGCCCAGGGGATGGAGATGACCGCGGCGAAGAATATCGTCAGGGGCAGCAACTTTAGGGTGTTGGACAGACGATCAAAGACCAGGTCGCCCACAGACACGCCGGAATGTAAGGAGACGCCGGAGGAAGCTACGTCAATCAGGGCTAACACAATTAAGGTGGCGATAAACAGCAGGACGAAGCCGATCAGATGACGATAAAGAAGGTATGCAGCATATTCCTACCCCCGGTGACAGGGCAATCGCGTTATAATTTCCCATGATGTCATTCTGACGGAGCGGAGGAAGAATCTAAAATCCTTCAGGGTGGACCCTTGCCGGATACCGGACAACCCTTGCTCCGAAAGATTCTGGATTCTTCGCTCCGCTCAGAATGACCTAGAGCGCAGAATGACCGTTGGCGAGGCCACTGTTGATTAAAGCGCGATTGCCCTGCGACGGGTGAATGCACTAGAGCTTAATGACTTATTCAGAGTATCCTTAAAACGCGATTGCCCTGGCTTTTGTTGCCACCGCTTATCCGGTCTGTTAACCTTGAGCGCAAGGCCGGGGCAGGTTGACGGGCGTCCCGCGGCCCCGATAAATGCTTTCCACAATCAATTCTTATGTCAAACCGAGGTGGTGTTTGGCCCAATCCCCGGAAATCCGGGCATCCCTCTTTGTTACCTGCATCGTTGACCAGCTTTATCCCCAGGTGGGGGTCAGCGCGGTCCGGGTGTTGCGGCGTTTGGGCGTGGCCGTGGACTTTCCGGCAGACCAGACCTGCTGCGGCCAGCCCCTCTACAACTCCGGTTTTACCCGTCAGGCCCGCCAGCTAGCCGAGCGGGTGTTGCATAGCTTCGGATTGAGCCAGTATGTTGTCGTTCCCTCCGGTTCCTGCGCCGCTATGCTGCGAGTCTTCTACCTAGACTTGTTCGCCGGCGACCCGGAAATGGGAGAACGGGCGGCGCAACTGGCCGAGCGGGTCTATGAGTTCTCCGAGTTTCTGGTGAAGGTGGTCGGCGTAACCGACTTGGGGGCAATCTACCCCGCCGCCGCAACCTACCATTCCGGCTGCCACTTGTTGCGGGAACTGGAGGTGCGGGAGGAGCCGGTGCAACTGCTGGAGAAAGTATCCGGCCTGGATTTGACTCCATTGCCCCAGGCGGATACCTGCTGCGGGTTCGGCGGCGCCTTTTCCATCAAGTATCCTCATATCTCCGCGGGAATGTTAGAGGACAAAATCGAAAACATTCGGGCCACCGGCGCCGATACCCTGGTATCCTGCGATATGAGCTGCCTGATGCACATTGGCGGCGGCCTGAGCCGGCAGGGTGACCCGGTCGCCATTCGTCACATCGCCGAGATTTTGGATGGCCCGGTTCCAGATGGAGGGTTCGCCGGTGGCTGAGGTAAAGACGCGAGACTTTGTAAGTGCTTCCGGGGCGGCGATGCAAGACCAGACGCTGCGCCGCGCTCTGCGCCAGGTAGGCGGCGGGTTCAGCGAGGCCCGGCAGGATGCCATCGACGAGGTCGGCGCTGACCTTTGGGAAGAATGGCGGGAGGAAGCCCGCCGGATCAAAATCCATACCCTGGACCACCTGGACTACTACCTGGAAATGCTGCACGATCGGGTAACGCAGGCCGGTGGGCAGGTCCACTTTGCCCGCGATGCCGAGCAAGCCAATGAAATAGTCGCCGAAATTGCCCGCTCCCACCAAGTCAAGGTAGCTACCAAGAGCAAGTCCATGGTCTCCGAAGAACTGGACTTGAACCGGACTTTGGAAGCCAACGGCGTCGAGGTATTTGAGACCGACCTGGGCGAATACATCATTCAACTGGCCGAGGAAACCCCGTCCCACCTGGTAGCGCCGGCCCTGCACAAGACCAAAGAGCAGGTGTCCGAACTGTTCCACGACAAGCTGGGCGTACCGCTCACCGACGACATTGAGGAAATGGCCCGGGTGGCCCGGGAAACCCTGCGGCAGAAGTTCCTGGATGCCGATCTGGGCATCAGCGGGGCCAACTTTTTGGTGGCGGAGACCGGCAGCCTGGTGATAATCACCAACGAAGGCAACGGGCGGCTTTGCACCTCGGCCCCGCGGATTCACGTCGGCATTACCGGCATGGAAAAAGTCATTCCCTCGCTCCAAGACCTGGCCGTTTTTCTGCGACTGTTGCCCCGCTCCGCCACCGGGCAGCGGCTGACCAGTTACGTCAGCATGGTTACCGGCCCCCGCCGCAAGGAGGATGAGGACGGGCCGGAGGAGTTTCACCTGGTCCTGGTGGATAATGGTCGTTCCAAACTGCTGGCCGACCCTGACCTGCGGGAGGCGCTATACTGCATCCGCTGCGGGGCCTGCCTGAATACCTGCCCGGTGTACCGGACCATCGGCGGCCACGCCTACGGCTGGGTCTATCCGGGGCCGATCGGGGCCATTGTGTCGCCGATGCTGGTGGGACTGAACCAGGCCAAAGACCTGCCTCAAGCCTCCAGCCTTTGCGGCGCCTGCCGGGAAGTCTGCCCGGTCAAAATCAACATCCCCCGTATGCTCCTGCACCTGCGCCACAAGCTGAAGGAAGGCCCTGATGAGACGGAGAAGTCGGCCTCCGGCGTCGAAAGTCTGGCCGCGCACGGCTACACCTGGCTGATGAGTAACCCTTCCGCCCTATCCGCCGTGGGCAAGTTGGGGCGGGTAGTGCAGAAACCTTTTGCCGGCAAGGGCAAGATTGAAAAACTGCCGCTACCCCTGGTATCCCAATGGACGGCGGCCCGGGACTTGCCGATGTTACCCAACCGCACCTTCCGCGAAATCTGGGCGCAGGAACTGGAAGACGAGGGGCTGCCGGCCGAGCCGGCCGTAGCTGCGAATATTGCTGACGGGGATACCCAAAACCCTACGGAAAAGGCGGCAAAGGACTAGAACGTGGTCAATCCTGCTCAACCCTCATTGGGAATGCCGAAGGACGAGTTCCTGGCCGGTGTGCGCCGCAGTTTGGGGCGCAGTCTGGGGGGTACTGAGCCGTCCCAGCCGGAAACTCCCTATCCTCGATTGACGGAAACTGTTGCCGAGTTGGAAAACCAGGCGGCGACAGCGCAGCGACGGCTTGAGGCCGAGCGGGATTCGCTGGTTGGCCGGTTCATGGAAACGGCCCAACTGCGGAGTTGGAACATTTTCCGCACCCCGAATCCGGAGGAGGCCATCGGATATATCGCCTCGCTGGCGGCGGCCCAGGGCGTCACCCAGGTGGCCCGCTCCAGCCAGGAAGTTTTTGAAGACTTGCCACTGGACGCCGCCCTGGAAAACCTGGGTATCACGTCGGTGACCGTGGTCCGTGACGAAGACCGTACCCAGGATTTCTTGAGGGAGCAGATTATCCGGTCTGGCATCGGCATTACCGGGGCCGATTATGCGGTAGCCGAAACCGGCTCGGTGGTGGTGCTGCCCCGCCGGGGCTTGAGCCGGCTGGTTTCCCTGGTGCCCCCCGTTCACGTAGCCGTGGTAAGGCCCCAGGACGTGGTGGAGAGCCTGGACGACATTTTCCTGTTCCGCCGGCTGGAATACCACCGGAACGGCGGAGAGATGGGCAGCTACCTCAACTTTATCACCGGCCCCAGCCGCACCGCGGACATCGAAATGCGGTTGGTCGTCGGCGTTCACGGGCCGAAAGAAGTCCACCTGGTGCTGCTTGGCTAATACGATGCTCAACATTCGATCGGGGCCGGACGCCTCAATTGCGCCGCAGGAGGCGAACCAATGCCAATGCGTGTAGGATTTACCAAGTTCCGCGAGCAAATGCTGGAAAAGGAACTGGAAAATATCAATGGCCTGCTGCCCCAACTGGGCGTGGAAAAGGTCATTTTGATCGGGGATATGATCACCGGCGACATCGCGCCGGACAGCCGCATTGACCTGATCGTGGTGCAAAAGACCGACCAAGCCTTCGGGCGGCGGGCCGACTTTTTCTCCTACCACCTGAGCAGCATGGTGGCGGTGGACAGCCAGGTATATACGCCGGAAGAGTTTGAGGAACTGGAAAACACGCTGCCGGCGCTGTACGCCGCATCTCAACAAGGACGGGTGATTTACTGTGCCTGACAACCTGGCCGAAGGCGCTCGCTGGCTCCGCCAAGCCGAGCAGGATATAAAGGACGCTGAGTTTAACCGGGCGGGGGAACGGTACAATGTGGCCTGTTTCCTCTGCCAGCAGGCGGCGGAAAAGGCAGTCAAAGCCTACCTGTACCATCGGGGCGCCGAGGACGTTTGGGGCCACTCCCTGACCGACTTGTGCGAAGATGCCAAGCTGTTCGAGATGTTCTTCGACACGGTCAAGAGCGAAGCCCGTCAACTGGACAAGTACTACGAAATCACCCGCTATCCCGGCTACCTCCCCGGCGGTATTTCCTCCGAGGCTTTCGATGACATTGACGCCGAGCGCGCCCTCTTTCTGGGCAACACCGTGGTTGACTTTGTGAAGGAGCGGCTGGGTTAAGTAAGGGAACTACCGTTGATGCAGGGCGGATTTGAAACCATCGGTTCCAGCTGTAAATGTTCAGAGTTGGGGAGGCGTCTCGCCCCTATACCGTCATTCCGGCGAAAGCCGGAATCCAGGAATCTTCGCCCTCTGGAACGCCAACCCCTACTTGGCGTCGCTGGATTCCGGCTTGCGCCGGAATGACGGGTTAAGGTGGGAACAACTCCTCAAGACTGAACAGTTACTTCCAGCTAATATGATTGCTCATTGCTAGAACAATCTATCCGTCTATCCGTCGTTCCTGCGGAGGCAGGAACCTCTGGCCTCAAGGTTTTAGGTTCCTGCCTCCGCAGGAACGACGAGTAACTTGCTTCCCGGTTAAGCAGTATTAGTTGGAACAGATGGTTTGAAACCCGCCCTTGTACCCGTAGGTAAAAGTTCGGACAGTAACAGTGTCTGTCGGCAGGTTACTACTCCGTCCTGCCCACCCGCAGCAGGCGAATAGTACGCTCCGCCGCCCCCTCCAGCAGTTCCTCGGTACGGGCCAGGCTCCGCTCAAAGCTCATTGGCCGGTCGGCGATGCAGACCACGGCGGCGATGCCGTGCTGGTACAACTCCTCATAACCTTCGCCCAGGCTGCCGGCCAGGATGATGGTAGGCACCTGGTAGGGACTGGCCTTTCTTGCCACACCCACCGGGGCCTTGTCGTAGATTGACGATACGTCGGCCCTCCCCTCCCCGGTGATAACCAGGTCGGCGTCCTGGACGTGCTCATCGAAATTGAGCACCTCGCAAACCATGTCGATGCCGGACTGGAGCCTGGCCCCGGTGAAAGCCATCAACCCGGCGCCCAGACCGCCGGCCGCCCCGGCGCCGGGGTGTTCTTCGTTCAAGAAATCCATACCCAGGTCCTGCTGCGCCACCCGTGCAAAATTAGCCAGGGCCGCATCCAACTCCGCCACTATCTCCGGGGAGGCGCCCTTTTGCGGCCCATATACCGCAGAGGCGCCGGCCGGGCCGCAAAGGGGGTTGGTAACGTCGGTGGCCCCAATTATCGTAACGTCCTTCAACTTGGGGTTAAGGTTAGAGGCGTCAATGTGGGACAGCCGGGCCAGGGCCGCGCCGCCCCGGGGCAACGCCCTGCCCTGGGCATCCAGAAACTTGACGCCCAGGGCGCCGGCCATGCCAGCCCCGGCGTCATTGGTAGCGCTGCCGCCCAGGCCAACGATAATCCGGGTAAACCCCTTGTCCAATGCCTCCCGGATAATTTCGCCGGTGCCGAGAGTTGTGGTAGTGCGGGGATTGCGACGGCGAGGCGGCACCATTGCCAGGCCGGAGGCCCGGGCCATTTCCACCACTGCCGTCCGGCCGTCGCCCATCACCCCCCAGGAGGCTTCTACGGCGTGGCCCAGCGGCCCGGTGACGATGCTGCGGAAGATTTCGCCGCCGGTGCTGTCCACCAGCACTTCCAGCGTACCGTCGCCGCCGTCGGCCACCGGCACCAGGGCGACCTCCGCCTCCGGTTCGGCGCGGCGGACTCCTCGCTCAATGGCTTGGGCCGCTTCCAGGGCGGAGACACTCCCCTTGAAGCTCTGGGGTGCTATAACTATTTTCATGGGCTTCATTGCTACGCTCCATTACTTAACCGAATATATCTATTTTAACCCCTCTCTGCTAGAATCGGGGCACACCGGGGCCGCAAACGGCAGAGGAGGTGTCGCGTTGCCATCCAAAGAAGAACTGAAGCGCCAGGTATTTGACGCCATTGACTCCCATGCCGATGAACTGGTCAACCTGGCTCAGACCATCCTGAGTCACCCGGAACCGGGCTACCGCGAAGTAAAGACCTCCCAATTGGTTTCCGGCAAACTGGCCGAAATGGGCATTCCCTTCCGGTCCGGGTTGGGTCTAACCGGGGTAAGGGCAGATCTCGTGGGCGGCAGCGCCGGCCCCACTATGGCCCTGCTGGGCGAACTGGACTCCCTTATCGTTAACGAGCACCCCTATGCCGACTCTGCCACTGGCGCCGCTCACGCCTGCGGCCACCACTGCCAGATTGGTATGCTGCTGGGGGCAGCCATTGGATTGAACCAGCCGGATGTATTGTCGGCCCTCAGCGGGCGCATCGCCCTGATTGCCGTTCCCGCCGAGGAATACATTGAGATTGAATACCGGGACTCCCTCCGCCGCGCGGGGAAGATTGAGTTTCTGGGGGGCAAGCCGGAGCTAATCAAGCTGGGCGAATTTGACGATGTTAACCTGGCGATGATGATTCACACTACCAGCTCGGTAGAGGAAGGCCAGCTTTGCATTAGCGGCACCAACAACGGCACGGTAGCCAAGAAAATCCAGTTCATCGGTCGCGGTTCCCATGCCGGCGGTTCGCCCCATCTCGGCATCAATGCGCTAAACGCCGCCAGCCTGGCGCTTACCGCCATTCACTACAACCGGGAGACCTTCCGAGACACCGATACGGTACGAGTCCACCCTATCATCACCAAGGGCGGCGAGGCGGTGAGCGCCGTTCCCGCCGACGTCAGGATGGAAACCTTTGTCCGGGGTCGTAGCATTGAGGCCATTATGGACGCCAACCACAAGGTGGACCGCGCCCTGCGGGCCGGTGCAATGGCGGTGGGGGCCGGCGTGAACATCCAGACCATTCCCGGCTACCTGCCCCTGACCCAAAATCGCCAAATGAACGAGATTTACGAACCTAACGCCGCCGCCCTGGTGGGCGCAGACCGGGTGGGTCACGTCAGCCACCGCACCGGCTCAACCGACATGGGAGACATCAGCCAACTAATGCCGGCGATTCACCCCTACGTTGGCGGCGCCACCGGCCTGGGCCACGGCGCCGACTACGTGGTGCAGGATTATAGCCTGGCGGTAATCACGGCGGCCAAGTCAATGGCCGCCACAGTGGTGGACCTGCTGGCCGACGGCGCCAACCTGGCCGGTAAGGTGGTCGCCGAACACCGCCCGGAAATGACCCGCGCCGAGTACCTGAAGTTTATGCGTTCCCTGGCCAGCGAACAGGCCTTTGAGGCTGAATGATTATGTTATCCAGGCAAGAACTGAAACAACGGGCTTGCGCCGCCATTGACCGCCACCGGTCCGATATTATCGGCGTATCCCGCCAAATCCTGAACAACCCGGAACCCGGATTCAGCGAGTCCAAGACAGCCCAACTGGTAGCCGACCAGTTTGATGCCTTGGGCATCAACTACCGGACCGGC
The DNA here is from genome assembly GCA_965197655.1 of Dehalococcoidia bacterium. Classification (GTDB taxonomy): domain Bacteria; phylum Chloroflexota; class Dehalococcoidia; order Lucifugimonadales; family UBA3495; genus CATQHB01. Next base: position 1,228,692 of record OZ240220.1, read on the forward strand.
TTGGCCCTGACCGGCGTCAAGGGACAAATTGCCGGTGGCGGCGGCTCCGGCCCCAGCGTGGCCCTGATTGGCGAACTGGACTCCCTGATTGTCAATGAGCATCCCCATGCCGACGCAGAAACCGGCGCCGCCCACGCCTGCGGCCACCACTGCCAGATTGGGATGATGCTGGGTGCTGTCCATGGGTTGACCCAGCCGGAAGTCCTGGAACAGTTGTCCGGCAAGTTGGTTCCTTTTGCGGTGCCGGCCGAGGAGTTCATCGAAGTAGCCCGCCGGCTGCAACTCCGGGAAGAGAAAAAGCTGGAGTTTATGGGCGGCAAGCAGGAATTGATTCGCTTGGGGGAGTTCGACGACGTTGACCTGGCAATGATGTGCCATACCGCCAGCGATATGGGCGACCACAAATTCGCGGTCGGAGGCACCAGCAACGGCCACGTAGTCAAGTACGTGCAGTTCCTCGGTCGGGGCGCTCACGCCGGGAGCGCCCCGCACCTGGGCGTCAATGCCCTGAATGCCGCTTCCTTTGCGCTCCAGGCCATCCACAACAACCGGGAAGCCTTCCGGGGCGAGGATACCGTGCGCATCCACGGCATAATGACCAAGGGCGGCGAGGCGGTAAACGCCGTCCCTGCCGACGTGCGGCTGGAATGGCGGGTCAGGTCAGCCACGCCCCGGGCGGTAGTCAAGAATTCCGCCATCGTTGACCGCTGTTTCAAGGCAGGCGCCCTTGCGGTCGGAGCCTCGGTAAGGATTACCAACATCCCTGGCTATCTCCCGATGAAGCACGACACCCATCTGCAAGAGTTGTTCCGTCAGAATGCCAACGCATTGATTGGCGAAACCCACACCCTGGTTATTCCGGGCCGGCGCAACCGGGGCGGGTCAACCGATATGGGTGACTTGAGCCACCTGATGCCCGTTTGCCACCCCTACACCGCCGGCGCGGTAGGTTCAGGCCATAGCAAGGAATACTTGGTTACCGACTACGAAACGGCAGTAGTAAATCCGGCCAAGATAATGGCTATGGTGGTTATTGACCTGCTGGCCGAAGGCGCGGCCAAGGCAAATGAGATAACCACTTCTCACCGGCCGGCGATGAAGAAGGCAGCCTACCTGCGCTTCCAGCGGGAGCGGGCTGAAGTCATCGAGTACGACGGGGCCACCGGGTAACCCCGGCCCGGAAATTGAAACGGATTCAAACATGAATACCCGATACACGGGGGTGTCTTTGGGTTTGCCTACCCTGTGTGCCCGGTCCATCCAGGTAAGTTAAGCCAGTATTGGCAAATACTGCATCACCGCCCCGGCAATCAGCGGGACGGATAGGTTGTCATCCACCGGCAACGGCGCCAGCTCCACCAGACCGGCAACGACCGCCCCTACCAGGAAACTCCAGTGAAGCGGGGCTACACCGGCCCCTACCAACACCGCCCACACCAGCAACGATACTCCAATAAATGCCAGGGTTCCCACGGGTGACTTGCCGAAGAACCTTGGCCCCGGCATTGGCTGCCCGACCAGCGCCGCCGCCGGGTCGCCCAGGGACAGGTAAAACAGGGCGGCTATTGCCACCGGCTTGTCGAAGATTAAAAAAGCGAGAAAAGCGGCAATCAACAAGAAGACGGCGCCGGTAACTTGGCGGTCTTCGCTGCTCTTCAGCAGGAGCCGGAGCCAACGCAGAAACAGCCGGTTCAGCCAGGCCACCCGGAAACGGATCAAGTCCAAGGCCAAACTGCCTGCCGCCAATAGTCCCAGGGCAATGGAGATTTCAGGGGTTGAAACGAAGATGCCGGCCAAGGGAACCGCTGAACCGGCTGCGGCATGAAAGAACCGCCGGGGAAGGGGCGGCCCGGTTGGAACTACGTCCCTTTCCGCATTCGGCGGTTTCATACTGTCAGGTAATCGCATTCGGAACTTGCAGTTTATTCCCGCAACTACCGTCATTCCGGCCTGCGCCGGAATGACGGTTAAGAGATGTGATTGCCCCGGTTGAGCGACGTAATTGCCCCGATGGATTAAGCCCTAGAACTCAATGGTCAGGCCATCGCCAGCTCGCCAGCGCATCTCCCGAATCTCCGTATCCTTAGGCACCTCAAAGATCATCCACCCATCAATCCCGAAGCCCTTTTGCAGGTCAAAAGCCCGGGTGGAACCATCGGTGTAGCTGGCGTTCCAGAGAAAGCAAACTTCTTTGGGATTCTGCACCGGACACCGCGCGATTCGCTCCTTGCTGGGGTCTTCCGGAGCTGGGACTTCTTCGGCCCGCTCGGTCACGTCAACGGGAAAGTATTTCTCCTGGAAGAAATCCCTTAGCTCTGCCGCTCCCGGGTCAATGCTGACGATGGCGCTGGTCGCCGTATGGTTCTCCACCTTTATCCGCAGCATTACCAGTTCCAGGTCGGGTTCGGATGGAGCCAGCCGGTAGTGCTTCAGCTCCGGCGCCGTTGCCGGCAAGTTATAGCGCAACTCCGCTGCCCGTTCCATCGCAACCACGCTGACGTGCAGAGTGCGACCGGTGTAGTATTTACCGATGGCCGGAGAAATATCGGAGCAAGCGGTCAAGACCAGGAGCGCCGCAGCAACCGTAGAAATAAACAAAGTTGAAAGTCTGTTTCTGAAAAATGAAGGAATCCTAATCATACTGCCTTTAGGTACCTGTAGTAGTAAGTGTGGGTAGCTGGCGCAGCCGTTGCACCAAGTCAACCAGAGCGCCGAGCAGGTAATCAACTTCTTCCTCGGTGTTGTCTTTGCCCAAGGTAATTCGCAAGCTGCTGCGGGCCAGTTCGGCGGTTTGACCCAGGGCCAGCAGCACATGGGAAGGCTCCAGGGAACCGGAACTGCACGCGCTGCCGCTGGAGGCCGCCACCCCGGCCAGGTCCAGGCCGAGCAGAATTGACTCGCCCTCCACTCCCTCAAAAGAGAAGTTTATGTTGTTGGGCAGTCGCTCCGTGGGGTGGCCGTTCAGGCGGATGTCGGGGATAGTATCGGACACCTGCTGGATAATGCGGTCGCGCAAAGCGGCACAATGGGGACCGGACTGGTCACGGCCTGCGTCGGCCAGTTCTAAAGCCAGGGCCAAACCGACTATCCCGGCGATGTTTTCCGTGCCGGAACGCCTTTCCCGTTCCTGTCCGCCGCCCAAGAGCAAGGGCAGGAAGGGAGTGCCCCGCCGGACGTAAAGCGCGCCGGTCCCCTTGGGGCCGTAGAACTTGTGCCCCGACAGGCTGAGCATATCCACGCCCAACCGCCTTACGTTCAAGTCGAGGAAACCGGCGGCCTGCACCGCGTCGGTGTGCATAACGATGGTGCGGTCCAGTTCCTCCGCCCGCCGCTGCACTGCCTGGGCAATCTCGGGAATGGGGTTTATCGTGCCAATCTCGTTGTTGGCGTACATTATGGTAACCAGAGTAGTGCGCTCGCCGATGGCGTTATACACCTGCTCCGGATGAATCATCCCGAACTCGTCCACCGGCAGGAAGGTAACCTCATAGCCCAGATTTTCCAGGTACTGGCAGGTATGCAGGACGGCGTGATGCTCTACACTGGAGGTGATGATGTGGCTGCCCGTTTCGTGGAGCGCAGTAGCCACGCCCTGAATGGCCGCATTGTCCGATTCGGTGCCGCCGCTGGTGAACACTACCTCGCTGGTTCGGCAACCCAGCACCTTGGCGACCCGCTCCCGCGCATCGTCGAGGGCGTGGCGCGCCTCTTGCCCGATGGTGTGGACGCTGGAAGGATTGCCGTACAACTGGGTGAAATAGGGGAGCATTGCCTCCAGGACTCGCGGGTCGGTAGGAGTGGTGCCGGCGTGGTCCAGATATATCAGCCCGGGAGATGACATAGACAACCTCAAATAAGTCCTACTGTCATTGTAGCACAGCCGGCGTAACTGCGTGGGCAATTAGAACTGACCGCTAGGGTATTTCCCTCACCCCAACCCTCTCCATGAGGGAGAGGGAGCCATTTCACCCTTCTCCCTCGGGGAGAGGGGCCGGGGGTGAGGGGGATAGCGTCAAGAAACCAGGACAGGACGTACTCTACCATTTCCGACCACCCAAACGGCGGCGCGACCTCACCAGCCTTGCCAGCTCCCCCCGGCTGACCATTCCAACCGGGATGCTGTCCCGCATTACCGGCGCGTTCTCCAGTCCCTCCGCATCCATCCGTTCCATTGCGTCAAAGACGGCGTCATCGGCATCCAGCGACGGCAGAGACGACAGCGGGGTCATCACCTGGGCCAGGGTAGCAAACTGCCAGTCCGCGCGGGGCAGCGTGGCCAGGGTACGGCCGGCGACGAAGCCGGTGGGCGGCCCAGCCACCAGCACCCCTTGATAGCCGTTCCGAGCCAGGACCAGCAGCACCTCGCGGGAAGCCACCGGCGTTTCAGCGGGAAGGAAGGTCCAGTCTGAAGCAATGGCTTCAGCCACCAGGCAGTGTTTGAGGGACTCCCGCAACGCCTCCTGCCGGTAACCGGAGGTGGCCACATAAAGGAGAAAGCCGCCCACCAACGAAAGCCAAATGCCTTGAAAAGCCCCGACAATACCCGTGACCACCAGTAGCAAGCCCAGCCCTTGACCGGCCCGGGCGGCAACCTGAGTGGCCCGCCAGTAGCTGCCGGTCAATCCCCAGATACCGGCCCGCAACACCCTCCCCCCGTCCAGGGGAAAACCGGGCAGCATATTGAAAATCCCCAGGGAAAGGTTGATCGCAAAGAGGGTAAACAGAACGGCGCTCAGGTATGAACTTACCTCGTCGGTAAAGTACCAGAGGCCGCCGCAGGCCAGGGCCAAAGCCAGGCTGGCTAACGGGCCAACTATCGCCACCAAGAACTCCGTCAACGGCCGCTGGGCCTCGTGGGCCAACTGGGATACGCCGCCAAAAATGAAAAGGGTAATCCCGCGCACCGGAATGCCCCGGTTGACCGCTACCAAGCTGTGGGAAAGCTCATGAGCCAGGACTGACAGGAAAAACAGGAGGGTGGTAACCACTGCCGTTGCCCACCGCTGGGCTATCGGCCATTGGGGGTAGAATTCGGCAAACCGGGATGACATCAGAAAAATAACCAGGCCGAAAATCACCAGCCAACTGTAGTTGACGCCCAAGGGAATCCCAAATATCTTGCCCAGGCGGATGGAAGTCCCCATGTCTTCACCGATTCTCTCTGCGGTTAGCGTACAGGTCGCAAGGTCGGCTTCCGGCAGCCAAAGCCATCAAGCGTCAAACTCCCGGAGTAGCTGCCGTAGATTGAGCCACGTATTCATCTAATCACACCGGCGGGCATTTAGCCATAGTCCAACCAGGTGAAGCAGGGCTATCGCATTAGACGCACAGTTATATTTCCATCGTTCCCGCGAAGGCAGGAACCGCTGCTCTCAAGGTTTTAGGTTCCTGCCTGCGCAGGAACGACGGGTTTTCGTTCTTTGGCCTGATGCGATAGCCCGGCCAGATGAAGCAAGGTCCTTTAGTTGTCATCCTCCTTCTATTTCATCCTCCGCCCCTGGCTGTCATTCTGAGCGGAGCGAAGAATCCTAAATCATTCGGGTAGAACATCGCTGGTCGCGGGCAAATGGTCGTCATATAGGGACTTTGGATTCTTCGTCGCTCCGCTCCTCAGAATGACAATGAGAAGTCAATCAGGGCTACAGCGATAGTTGTTCAGAAAGACGGGGGAGTAAGCAAAGTAACCCGGGAGCCATGGGGAGCGAAAGAATGCGATGGCTCTGACCGTCACGCCGAAATAGGGGAATGGGGGGATGATGCAGTGTAGGAGATAATCTTATAAACCAGCTTGGCGGCGGTGTAGGCGCAGGCCGGGGCGCCTGCCCGCGGCGCCAGTTCGTTAACGTCAAACCCCACAATGCGGCGGGAGCCGGCAACTAACCACAACAAAGTAGTCAAGTCGCGCCACAACATTCCTCCCGGCTCCGGGGTGCCGACCGCAGCCATCACCGAGGGGTCCAGCACGTCCAGGTCAATGCTGATGTAAACCTCCGAGTGCAGGCCAGCTACAACTTCCAGGGCATAGGAACTTGGCGATATATCACCGGGGGGAGGCCAGGAAAAGGTAGGTATGCCCTGCTGCCGAAGGTATTCATGCTCTTCCTGACACATACTGCGAATACCGGCCAGCGTAACCGGGCAGCGTTCGTGAATCCGCCGCGCGCCGGAGGAGTGGCCCCAAGCGGTGCCCAGGTATTCATCGCGCAGGTCGGCATGGGCGTCCAGGTAAAGCACGGAGAGGTTGGGGTAGGTTTCCAAGTGGGCCAGCGCGGAACCGATGCAGAGGGAATGTTCGCCCCCCAACACACCAACCAGACGGTTCGGAGCAATATAGTGGCTCACCGCTTGCCTGACCCGCTCCACCATTTGCGCCGGGTCGCCGGTATGGGGTTCCAGGGCTGGCGTTGTATGAATTCCCACTTGGGAAACATCCAGTTGCTGTTCCCAATCGTAATCTTCCAGACCGTAGGATGATTCGATAATGGCGGCCGGCCCCTCCCGTGCGCCGCTGCGAAAGGAAGTGGTGCTATCATAAGGTACCGGAATCAGTACCACGCCGGCTTGAGCCAAATTGCTCTGCGCCGGCGGCAAAGCCAGAAAGTTAGCCGGAATCCAGGGCAGATTCATCAGATTGAAGTCACCTGCTTCAGCCGCGGGGCATACTGGCGCCTTCAGCCTGGGCATCGACGCCAACGTCAACTCCAACGTCAGAACGAAGGACGGAACGCTGCTCCCGGGTTTGGGTCATTCCTTGCTCGCTGTCCAGCCATTCCAGTCCCCGGTCCAGCAGCCAAGTCTTCATTTCTTGCAGGCCGAAGAGGTTTTTGGCGTCCTTTGCCGCCTGTTCATGGTCAAAGGACTTGCAGGAAAAAATATCTATGTTAACGTAATTGCGGTAAGGGAAAGTATGAATACTGATATGGCTCTCGGCAATAATGACGAAACCCGACACGCCGGCATCCTCAACATTGGGGCCGTTGTATTCGAGCACTTTTGGCTCGGTTATTCGCGTCATCCCCAGGTTATCGGGATAAGTGGTCAGGAAATCCCGCACCAACTCCAGATCCCACATTTTGCCGGTATCCCCTCCGTAGCCGTCAATAACCAGGTGCATTTTGGGTGTCTCTAGCCTCCGGTACGCAAAAATAAGCGGGAAACATAGTTGTCCCCCCGGCCAAGTCTTGGCAAATCCTGACGTATAGAATATCATCACTTATACTTCAATTCAACGCTGAAGTAATTTGAGGAGGAAGAGGCGACCTGAACCGCCGGAATTGCGCGCTGAAACGCGCGGTAGGGCCTGCGCCAACCGGGGCGAAATCGCCGACTCGCAAATGGAAGACGGGAAATCGAACAACCAGATGATTCAGGCCAGAGAATTGACCCACTATTACGGCCCACGCCCGGCTATTGAGGACGTTAACTTTGGCGTCAAGCGGGGAGAAATCCTCGGCTTTCTTGGCCCCAACGGCGCTGGCAAGACCACCACGATGCGGATACTGACCGGCTTTATGCCCCCGACTCAGGGCAAGGTCACTGTGGCCGATTATGACGTGGTGGAACAATCCCTGGAGGTGCGCCGCCGGATTGGGTACTTGCCGGAAACGGTGCCCCTGCATACGGAGATGCCGGTAACCAGTTACCTCAAGTATATGGGAACGCTGCGGAATATGCCCGCCCGCCAAATCAAGCGGCGCATCGGCGAAGTCATTGAGGTTTGCCGGCTTGAGGACTACCACAAAACCCTCATCGGCAAGCTCTCCAAGGGCTTCCGGCAGCGGGTGGGCATTGCCCAAGCCATCCTGCACGAACCGGAGGTGCTGGTGCTGGATGAGCCGACCATCGGCATTGACCCGATCCAGGTGGTAGAAACCCGCCGGCTAATTCAAGACCTGGGCAAGGAACAGACGGTGGTACTCAGCAGCCACATCCTGCCCGAAGTGAACATGATCTGCGAACGGGTGCTGATTATCCACGAAGGCAAGATTGTGGCCGAGGACACGCCGGGAAACCTGGCCCAGCGGCTGCAAGGCGCCGACCAGCTTCAGGTAGAAATTGGCGGGCCGGTGCGCGAGGTTACCGCTGCTTTGCAAAAGGTCCGGGGTGTCACTGAGGTAACCCACCGCACCGATCAGGGCCGCAACGTATTCACGGTGCAGGTGCAGCGCGGCCAGGACCTGCGCGACGAGATTTCCCGGGCCGTGGTCAGCAATGACTGGAGCCTGCTTAGTATGCAACTGGTCAGCATGAGCTTGGAGGATATTTTCTTGAGACTAACCACCCACGAGGAGCTGTAACCATGCGAACCATCCGGGCAGTGGCCTGGAAAGAGATTCAGGTATATTTCGGCAGCCCCATGGCATACATTGTCGGACTGATTTTCCTGGCTTTAACCGGTTTCTTTTTCGTTATTGACTTAGGCAATCCATTCCCGGAAGCCTCCCTCAGTAACTTCTTCCAATGGAGCACTATCATCCTCATCCTGTTGGCTCCGGCCCTGACCATGCGTCTGCTGGCCGAGGAGCAAAAGCTGGGGACTATCGAGTTGCTCCTGACCTCCCCAGTGCGGGACTGGGAAGTAATTCTGGGCAAGTATCTGGCCAGCCTGACCTTCTTGCTGGCGATGCTGGTGTTGACCCTCTATTTCCCGCTGTTGCTGTTCATATTCGCCGACCCGGATCCCGGCCCGATCTACTCCGGCTACCTGGGCCTGATTCTGTACGGAGCGGCGGCCCTTTCCATCGGGATGCTGACTTCAACGATTACCAGCAACCAGATTGTGGCCGGTTTCGTGGCGATGGGCATTATCGCCGCCCTGTCCTTCGTGCATATCGGGTCGGACGTAGTGGGGGGCGTCCTGTCCACCATCATCAGCGAGATCGGGCTCAAGGCCCACTTTGATGACTTCGACCGCGGCGTTATTGATACCAAGCACGTTGTTTACTTCCTGAGCGTCACCGCCGTGTTCCTCTTCCTGGCTGTTCGGGCGCTTGAATTTCGACGTTGGAGATAGGATGGAGATAGAATGAGCGAACAACCTACAGATAGCACCGGAGACTGGCGCCGCCGGGGCCGGCGCGGTCGCCGTTCCCGTACCGGCACTCCCGCCGGGGCGGAGACTCAAGGAGCAAGCGTTGCGGCGAATGATGCCCCGAACGATGCCGAAACTGCGGATGCGGAAGAAGTCGAGGTAGCTTCCAGGACTCTATTCAGTTTCCTTGAACCCTCGCTAAACACCATCGGCACCTTTGGCGCCCCGCTGGTCATCGCCGGAATAGTCGCTCTGGTAGTGGGCATTACCCTGGTGGCTTTCGTTAGCTCCATGCGCCTCTACGGGTTCATAATCATCGCCTTCGGCGCCGCCCTGATTGGCTTGGTGGGCCTGATTTTCCTGAGTTCGGTGGTTGCCGCCTTTATCAGCCGCACCGGCCGTTACGGGGTCAACTCGTTAATTATGCTGGCCGCCTTTTTGGGAATAGTAATCATCGCTAACTTCGTTTCTTTTGAGAACAATAACCGGATCGACGTTACCGCCACCAACCAGTTCAGCCTGGCCGAACGTACCCGGCAACTGCTGGACGAACTGGAGCAGGAGGTGGAAGTAGTCGCCTTCTACAAGGAAGAGATTTCACTGGGACCTCAGGGGAATGCAGATGCGGCGTTTCAAATACTGAACCGCCAGAACAAAGTCTCAGAAACCTTCCGGGAGTTTGAGGCCGCCCGGCCCAGCAAGTTTGATGCTACCTTCGTGGACCCGGACGTTAGTCCTCAGCGGGTTAACCAGTATTTCGGCACCACGCCAATCGCCTTCGTCAACGAGTCCATCGTGGTTAAGCTGAAGGGCGGGGACGTGGTTGACGTTATCCAGCCCCAGGACGCGGCCTACAGCCACCTGGAGCAGGACCTGGTTTCCGGTATCTTGCAGGTGACCGGCCAGGAACAGAAAGCTATCTACTTTATGTCCGGCCACGGCGAACGCAACATCAACACCCAGGAATCCGACGCCGAGGGATATAGCTCAGTGCGCTCCGGCCTGGAACAGGACAACTACCGGGTAGATGCAATACGCTGGGGCCTGACCAACGATGACGTCAGTGTGCCGGAAGATACTGCCCTGCTGGTCATCGCCCGTCCCACCGATGAACTCCCCGAATCCCATGCCCAGGCGCTGCATCTATACCTGCAAGGCAAGAATACCGACGGCAGCGCCCGTCAGGCGGCGGGACGGTTAATCTACTTGGCTGACCCGGAAACGCCGGACTCATTTCGGGAGTTTTTGGCGACTTGGGGAGTTGTCGTAGGTCAGGGTTATATTCGCGATGTGGATGCCTCGCTGCCCGCCGACCCTCATACTCTGCGATTGGAAACCATCAATCCCCTGGAATTGCCCCGCGAACTGATTGCCTCGATTCCTCCGGAAATATTGGAGACTCTGCTGGAAATTACCACCCCCAAAGGCGATTCCCTGGACCTGGTGTTGATGCCGGGGACAGCTCCCTTGCAGACCATTGACGATGGCACCGGCCTACGGCAGCCCATACCCCTGGCCTTTACTTCAGTCAACAGCTACCTTATCGGTGATTCGGAGCGTACCGAACCAAGGCCCTTTGAGCTTGAGGATGGGAACCAGGTCTGCAACCATTCGGAGGACTGCGACCCGTCGGGGCCTTTCACCCCGGTTACCTTCGTTCGGGCCCTCGGGCCGGTGGGACAGCCGCCGCCGACCGACCCGTCAAGCATCACCGAAAGCCAGATTGCCAACCTGGTAGTGGTGGGGGACTCGGACTTTGTTGCCAACAGTTTCTATGGCCGGGGCAGCGGCGCCGACCTTTTCCTGAATTCGGTCAACTACCTGGTAGGCGATCATTCGCTGGTATCTCTGCGGCCCAAGGCTATCACCGTAAGGGAGTTTAACCTGGACAAGAACGAGTTTAATTTCGTCCGGTTCTCCTCCTGGCTATTCTTACCCGTCCTGATGGGGCTGATGGCCGCCCTGGTCTGGTGGGTGCGCCGTTAGACGGGTCGATGTCAGCAACTCCGGCGCCGTCCGGCGTAGGCCATCCGTCGTTCCTGCGAAAGCAGGAACCTAAACCTTGCAAGCAGAGGTTCCTGCCTTCGCAGAAACGACGGGAAAGGACATTTGCCGCCACGTCCGACATCTCTATCCGTCCGTGAAGAAGGGGATTTCAACTTGAATCAACAGGTAATAAATCAATGAATATACGGCTTACCTTCCTGTTAGTTGCAGTATTGCTGCTCTTTGGGGGCAGTTTCGCGATTGTTACCCTGACCCGCAGTCCCGAACCGAAAGACGACCAGGACTGGCTTTGGCGGGTGGACGACAATTCCATCGTCCATATCGAAGTGACCTACCAGGGTGAAAAGGTGGTCTATGACAAGAAACCGGGCAGCACCAACTGGTTCATCTTAGAAGGTGACCGGGAAGTCCGGGTTTTTCAGGACAAATGGAGCGGCACCCCGCTGCTGCTCAGCGGGCCGAAGGTTAACCGGACCCTGGTAGAAGAGATTGTGGATCCGGCCCAATACGGCCTGGACCCGGCAAGCCCGGAAACCAGGGTCAGGATAACCGAGCGCACCGGCAGGAGTTACGAGTTCCATCAGGGCTTTGTCACCCCCGACGGGAAGAACCAGTACGCCCGGCTGGTCGGCTCGCCCAGGCTCTTCGTCGTACCGCAGATTTGGGGGATGGTTATTAACCGCCTGGCCTACCAGCCGCCTTATCCCCGTTTGTACGATATGGATGGGGAACGCGGGATAAGGAACAATGTCGTCTATTTTGAGGTTACCGTCGGGGATGAACTGGTGCGTTACGGCTCCAACTCCGGCGACGACTTCTGGTACATTTTTGAGGTCGGCGAAGACGGCACTGAAACGGAAGTGCCAATTTCACCGGAAGACTGGAATGACCGGAACGAACTGCTGAACAACCCCTGGGTAAACGAAATAGTGGCCGACAAGTTTGACAACCCGGAAGACTACGGCCTGGATGAACCCAGTGTCAACGTATGGCTGGCCACCGACGGTAGAGAGAACCACGAAATCTTCCTGGGCGACCCAACCCCGGACGGCCAGTACCGCTACGCCGTCACGGCCGGCGTCCCCGAGCTTTTCACCGTGCCGGAAGAATGGGCCGCCGCGATAGAACAACTGGCGGTTGAACCGCCCTATCCACCAAAAGAAGGGTAGCAGGTACATTTTCCGTCACCCGAATAGTAGGCGGAAGTCCAAAAGGATTGTCGGCCCAGGCAACCAGAATGATTGCCTGGGCAGGAATCGATACAAGTAGGGGCAACTCTCAGGGCAATCGCATTAGACGCACAGTCATATTTCCGTCGTTCCTGCGAAGGCAGGAACCTAAAACGTTGCGGACAGAGGTCCCTGCTTTCGCAGGAACGACGGGTTTTCGGTCTTTGGTCTAATGCGACAGCCCAGGGGCAACCCTTATGGTTACCCTGTTGCTGGAACACTCCGGGTTTGCGAGGCCATCCCATGAAAGCAGAGATATTTTCCATCGGCACCGAGTTGCTGATGGGCGAATTGACCGACACCAACGCCGCCTGGATTGCCGGGCAGTTGCCGCCCTTGGGCATTCAACTGCAATGGGTATCCATCATCGGGGATGACCTGGAAATGCTCAGCGACGCCTTCAGCCGTGGCTTGCAGCGTTCCGACGTCATTTTCACCACCGGCGGGCTTGGCCCAACCCAGGACGACCTGACCCGGGAGGCGATTGCCCAAGCCCTGGGAGAAACGCCTACCGTACAGGTTGAAGTGGTGGAGGGATTGGAGCGATACTTCGCTGGCCGGGGCATGACTATGCCCTCCCACAACATCAAGCAGGCCCACCTGATACCCTCGGCCCGGTTCGTCCGCAACCGCAATGGCACTGCCCCCGGCTGGTGGGTAGAGAAAGACGGCCGGATTATCGTGTGTATGCCCGGGCCGCCCGGCGAAATGCAGCCCATCTGGGAGGAAGAGGTAGCGCCGCGCCTGCGGGAGTTGGTGGACGACGAGGTAACCATTACCCGCAACATCAAGACGCTGGGAATGTCCGAAGCGGCCATTGACGAGGAAATATCAGAGTTCTTCGGCCACGCAAATCCCTACCTGGGCATCTATTCCAAGGCCGACGGCATCCACCTGCGAATTATCGCCCGCTCCAGGGATGAAGCTGCCGGCCGGGAGCTAATAGCGCCGGTGGAAGCGGCCATAGTTGACCGGCTGGGGCCGTACATCTGGGGTTACGACGACGAAACTCCGGAGCAGGCAGCCGGGCAGGCCCTGGCCGAGCGCGGGCTGACCCTGGCGACAATGGAATCGTGCACCGGAGGTTTCTTAGCCAACAGCATTACCGACCGGCCGGACAGCTCCCGCTATTACAAGGGCGGCGTGGTTGCCGTTACCGAGGACCTGCTGCGATCTAGCGGCGTACCGTCAGGCATCATTGAGCGAAACGGCACGGTCAGCCGGGAAACGGCCCTGGCAATGGCCCAGGCCGCCAGGTCCACTTTGGGCGCCGACTATGGCATCGGCATAACCGGCGTGATTGGCCCGGAGGTGGTGGAGGAGCAGCCGGTAGGCCAGGTTTACGTAGCCATCGCCGGCATTAAGGACAGCCGAGAACTGGAGTTTCGGACGCCGCCGCGCCGCATCGTCATCAAGCGGCGGGTATCCAATACCGCCCTGACCGAGCTGCGCAAGCTGATTGTAGCGGAGAGCGCGACGAAATAACCCAGACACAGCAACGTCATCTGCCGAAAAGTGTAAGGGCGGGTTTGAAACCCGCCCCTACGATTTGCCGAACCAGTCAGATAGTCACGCCACGCTAGGCGGTAAGCTGGCGGTAGAGCATGGGCAGCCGCTCCGGCAAGGCCCAGATTTCGCCCAGCACCTCATAGCCCATATCCCCACACATCTCCTTGAGGTAGTCGTGGCCGGCCTTGTCCACGGTCAGGCAGAAGGGCGTAATATCCTTCCGCTTGGCCTCCATCAGGGCCATGTGGGTGTCATGGACGGCGTATTCCTTCTCCACCCCTTCCCGGCTGTAACCCCGGTCCTGGGGACGACCATCACTTATCAGGAACATTATCTTGGTTGGCGAGTCCTGATTTTCCAGCTTGGTTATGGCGTGGCGGATGGCGCTGCCCATACGGGTGGCGTGCAGTGGCGTAATCTTGTCGATACGCCGCTTAATCCGCTCGCCGAAGTTCTCCCCAATGTCCTTGATGACGTAGAACTCGACGTTTTCGCGGCCATAGCCGGAGAAGCCGTAGATTCCGTAGTTATCGCCGATCGACTCCAAGGCCTGAATTAGCAACGCCGTGCTTTCCTTCTCCAGGTCAATGATGCGCTTGTAGTGGCGACGGACCAGACCTTCCCGGCGGCGGCGGAGCCAGACCATGTACTCCACCGGGTCATCCGGCGCATCCCGGTCATCTACCGTATGACGGCCCTCGTCAATCGCCTCGGCGGTAGAAGCGCTCATATCCAGCAGGAACACTACGGACACGTTCCGCTCAATCTTGTTGCGCCGCCAGTATATCTTTTCGTCGGGCGGAACCTTCATCCGGATGTCGGCGGCGGCCTCCAGCGCCGCGTTCAGGTCAATGTCCTCCCCGTCAATCATCCGGTAAATCTTGCGGAAGGTTTCGGGCATTATCAGCTCGAACTGGCGCTTGATGTGGTTCAAGAGCGAGGAGTAGTTTTTGAGAGCATCGTTGTAAAAGTTGGAGTCGCCTTCGTCCAACGTCTTTTCCTTGACCACACACCAGCGAGGCTTGTAATCGTTGGCGCGGAAGTCCCACTCATCATAAACATAGGACTTGGGTTCCCGAGCTTCCAGTTCCCCGCCCTGGTCGTCGTCGTGCAGCAGCGGCCCATAGCCCTGCCCCGGCTGGGAATTAGGCGGGGGCACACCGGCTTCCTTCATAATGTTCTGGGCAAAGGTGCTCATGCTGTTGTTTATGTCACCTTGCTCCGCGTCCAGTTCCAACTCCGCACTGTCTTGCAGCAACTGTTCCAGCATTTCCTGGGACATAGGTTCGCCCTCGCCCTGCTGGTTCTGGTCCATCTGCAGCTTGGTCAGGAGTTGCACCATTTCAGGCTTGAAATCACCCCGGTAGTCCACCGGCTCCGAGGACTCATAGGGGTCGCCTTCACCGCCCTCCCCGGAAGAGTTCTGGGATGCCTGTAGCTTGTCCAGAAGAGACTGGAAGTCCTCTTCGGAAAACTCGCCGGGGTCATCCATATCCTCCGGCTCCCACTGGTCTTCGGGCTGAGTCTCGTTCTCTAGCCGGGAGATAATTTCGTAGGCCCGCAGGGTAGCCTCGGCGGTGTCTTCCACGTTAGCCAGGGCGGTCCGCAACCGGTGCAGGATACGGGCCAACATGGTGGCTTCTTCCTGGTAATCCACCGGGATCGGCAGATTGTTGAACTGGTCCAGGCTCATCTTAATCAGCAGTTCAACCAGGGCTTCCTGCAAAGGAAGGTCCTCTACATCAGGGCGTCGGGCCAGCGTTTCGGACTGCACGTCAGAGGCTACCCGACGGATACCCGGGTACTCAAACTTGATTCGGTAGTCCAGGCGGCAGTCCTCTAAAACGGTAAATAGGTCAAAGGCCAGCTTGCGGTCGTCAAAGAGGCTGAGGAACCGGCCAATGTCGGTGAATGCCCGCACCTGGCCGTCGGCTTCCTCATCGCCTACCAGCACGTCGTCGCTTATTTGCTGGCCGGCGAGCTCCCGTTCCAGAGTATAGCGGCGTTCTTCTTCAAACAGGGTGGCCGGCCGGGTGAAGTCATAGGCGAAACTGCCGAACTCCAGGTGACCTACCTGGTGAGTGGCCACCACCTTGAACCAAGAGAAGTTCTGGCTCTTGTCCTGGTAGTGGTCCACCACCGGCGGCAGGAAAACCTTGGTGCCGTCGGTCGAGGCGGAGTCCTCGTCCACCCAACCGATGTTCCGGCGCACCAATTCCTGGGTGTTCATCACCTCAATGGGAGAGCCGGACAAGGCCCGGCAATACAGCCGCACCACGCCCTTAATCCGGTCCAGTTCCAGGCTGGAAGAAAGAGTCTCTAACATAGACTCAGAGGTGTTGGACTCCACCTTGAAGAATGCGATGCCGCTCTCGGGGTTCTCTTTGAGGAGTTCGACGCCCCGGTGGAACCAGACATCCAACTGGTTAACGGTGACCCGGTGGAGAACGCCTTCCAAACTTTTGAGGAAAGCAGGCACCGCTTCCGGGGACACTGCCAGCAAGCCCTCGCACAGGTCAAGGATGTGGGCCTGGGAACCCTGGGGCACTTGGCCTAATGCCTGACTTCCGTCGGAGAGGAAACGGGCGGTGTCACGGATACCAACCTTGGTAAGCCGTTCTCCCAGCTTGAGAAAACGGCTGGTCTGGCCCTCCTCGATTTGCTGCAACGCCTTGGGCGCCAGTTCCAGGCAGCTTTTAACTTCGCGCCAGTTGCCGTCGGACAGGGCGCGGGACATGGCGAGAAACGCCTCCCGCTCCCGGCCCATTGCCGGCAAAACGTCCCGACCCAAAGTCAAACATTCCACCGCCAAGTCGTAGGACTTGTAGGAAAGCGCCTCAATAAGCGAGGCGAAAACCTCCACGTCCCAGAAAGGCAGGCTGCGAATCAAGTCCGGGCTGACCTCAAAGAACCGGGCCGACAGGGTGCTGGACTTCCAAGTTCCCTTGTAAAGGCTGCGGCCCAGACCGGCCCAACGGGGGATATACTGGGGACGCAGATTAGATACAATCGCCGGGCTGGCCTTGAAAAAGGAAACAGCCAGGGCCGGAGAATCCTGGGATAGATAGGTGCCACACCTGGCCCACTGCATAAAGGAGGGGAAGGCCAGGGAGCGGGCCACTTGCGGCCCCACCCGGTAATACTCCACTGCCGCTTCCCAGGAGCGTACCGTCTGCGCGGCGATGGCGGAGCCTTCCTTGGCCCACAGGGCCAGTTCTTCACTGGAAAAAGATGATTCCATTGCTTCCGCGGCCTCGCGGTAAGCGTCCAGGACCGCCGGGGGT
This sequence comes from Dehalococcoidia bacterium, assembly GCA_965197655.1. Classification (GTDB taxonomy): domain Bacteria; phylum Chloroflexota; class Dehalococcoidia; order Lucifugimonadales; family UBA3495; genus CATQHB01. The sequence goes on from OZ240220.1 coordinate 1,245,752, forward strand.
AGCTTGGCCAGTTCCACTTCTATTTCATCAAAGGGAGCATTGCTCAAAGTGATGTCCCCTCCTTTTTAAGGCAGCCTTCCGAAAGTTCCAGGAACTGCTGCAGGATTTTCGCGGTGGCTCCGAATACCAGATGCTCGTTGAATGCGTAAGAAAATGCGGTAACCAACTCACCGGACTGCCAGCGAGTTTCCCGGCGGATGTTGGCCGGGTCGTAAAGGCTGGCAATGGGGACTTCCAGCACTTCGGCAATCTCGAGGTCGCTAGGCTCAAAAGGATAGGGATAGGGGATGGTGCCGATAAAGACCCGAACCCCGAACCGGCTGCGGGTAACCACGTCGTCCAATTCGCCCAGAATAGTTACGTCGGTGCGGTTGATCCCCATTTCCTCTTCCGCTTCCCGCAACGCCGTATCCACAAAATCCTGGTCTTCCGGGTCCCTAGCGCCGCCGGGGAAAGAAATTTCCCCTTTATGATGCTCAACTTGCTCCGACCGCTTGTTGAGCAACACGCAGTATTCGCCGTCCTTGGGATAAAGCAAAAGCAACACCGCCGCCGGCATCAGGGTTTCGTCGGTCACGCTCCATTTGGCCCGGCTGGCCAATGCCTGCTTGATGCGGTCAGGAATGGGTAAACCCATTGAAACCTCTATTCAAATATGGAGGAGACCACCTCTTCCACACTGCGCTGCAACTCAAGTTCGTCGGTCAGAGTCCACACAATAGCTACCTGGCAGGCCCGGCGCGCGGCTATTCCCTCGGTCATCAGCCGACCGGCGTAGATAAGCAGGCGAGTGCTAGCGCCTTCCTGCAAGCCGTGGTCGCGGAGATTACGCACCTTCTCGCCCAACTTGGCCAGGGAAGTCGCCTGCTCCATGTTACAGCCGCTTTCCCGCGCTACTATCTCCGCTTCAATGTCCGCCGGAGGATAGTCAAACTCTACGGAAATAAACCGCTGACGGGTGCTGTGCTTCAGGTCTTTCAGCGCGCTTTGGTAGTGCGGATTATAAGAGATACAGAGCAGGAACCGGTCATCCGCCTCAATAATCTGCCCGGTTTTTTCCACCGGCAGGATGCGCCGGTGGTCGGTGAGCGGGTGAATCAGCACGGTAGTATCCTTCCGGGCCTCCACTACCTCGTCCAGATAGAGGATAGCTCCGGCCTTGACCGCGCGAGTCATCGGCCCGTCAATCCAGCGGGTGCCTTCGGAATCGAGCAGATAGCGGCCCACCAAATCGCTGGCGGTAAGGTCTTCGTGGCAGGCGATGGTGACCAAAGGCACCCTTACCTCGCCCTCTCGGACCTCCTGGGCCGCCCGCCCGCCGTCCTGGGGCCGAATCACCGTCATAGACCGCCCGAGCTTCCAAGCCATATATTCAACAAAGCGGGTCTTGCCGCAACCGGTTGGCCCCTTCAGCAGGACCGGTATATGCTGGTTATAGGCTGCCGTAAAGAGGTCAGTTTCATCTCCAACGGCCCGGTAATAAGGTTCACTGCGAACCAGAAACTCTTCTATTGCGTACTCTTTGTATCCAGCTTCATCCTGTCCAGGTTCAACCGCTTCTACCATTATGTTCGTTCAATCCTTCCTTCTACTCTGCGTTCCCACAGTTCCCTGACGGTGGATTCCAGGTTTGCCAAGTCTCCGGCATTGGTGATTACTACCGCGGCCCGGGCCGCCCGTTCCTCGGAGGACATTTGAGCCGCTATCCGCTTGCGGGCCTCATCGGCGCCAAGCCCGCTGCGCGCTTGCAACCGTTCAACCACGGTGTCCACCGGCGAGTCCGTCGTCCAGACTTCTTCAACCAGATAATCCCAACCGGCTTCAAACAGAACGGCGGCTTCCACCACCGCCACCGGAGTTCCGGTCGCTCGCAACCCTTGTAGCTTCTCGCTGACTAGCCCGGCCATGCGCGGGTGCATTATGCCGTTGAGACGGGCCAAATGTTGCGGGTTGGCGAAAACGATGCCGCCTAGTTTCCTACGGTCTATTTCGCCGGTCTCCAGGAGTATCCGCTCCCCGAAGGCTTTGACGACCTCCTGCCACGTTTCCGAATGAGGGGTATATGCTTCGTGTCCAACCTGGTCAGCGTTGATGACAACGGCGCCGAGTTCTTGCAGCAGACGCGCTACTTCGCTTTTGCCGGTGCCAATTCCCCCGGTCAAGCCAATGACAATCATCCCAGCCCCATTTCCGAAAACACTTTCGCCATTCTAACAAGGGGGTAGCTACAGGTCAACCTTGATAACCTCAATACCCAAGGCAATCGCATCATGAGTACCTACCAACCGTCCTTCCAACCGTCCTTCCTGCGGCGGCAGGAATCTGAACCCGTGACGGATCAAGGTTCCTGCCTTCGCAGGAATGACGCAAAAAGCGAGCCTTAACATCATGCGAAAACCCTGCCTCAATACCGGCGTTCCGTTTCAGGTGGTTTGGTCAGCCGTCTATGTCTATTTCGCCCCAGCGAGAGAGGAAGGCTTCCTGCAACTGACGAAAGAGGTCCTGGTATTCGTTGGCGTGGATTGGGCTGGTGGTCATTATCACCGCATCTTCCCGGTTATCCGAGTAGTAGCCCTTGCGGAGACCAACCTGCTTGAAGCCGTATTTCTCGTAAAGCCTTTGGGCGATAAAGTTGGACACCCTGGCTTCCAGGGTAACCACGATGGAACCGTTTTCCAAGGCAGCCCGCACCGAGCCGATAAGCAGCAGTTCCCCGATGCCATTGCCCCGCAGCTTTTCCCGGACCGCAATCTCGGTAATGTGGGCCTCGTTGCCCTGAAACCAGATACCTACGTACCCGGCAATATCTTCGGGTTTGCCGTCTGGCACAGCCTCTTTGCCGGCTATTTCCCGTACACCCCGCACCATGCGCCCCCAGAGGGAGGAATCAGCCGGTTTCGAGGGTTTTTCCTCGGCAGGGGCGGGCGAATCATCACTTGGCCTCTCTGCCGGCTCCGGTTGGCAAGCTACCAGGTAGCGGGCATAGCGGTTGTTTAATTCGCGCTTGAAGGAAGTGCCCAGCCACAGGGAAGTGAAGGCTTCCTTTTCGATTTCAATAACTTGTTCGATGTCCTCGGCACGCAGCCGACGGAGCGCCACATCCATAATCCGACTTAACCCAAATCCGACTTAACTCACTGGAAATTAGTTCTGCCTACTGACTACCTTCTATCGGCTTGTAAACCGGTAAGGGACCGACTACCAGCCCCGCACTGGCTTGGCCCGCATTGTACCATAGCAGAGTCGTTTTGTGCCTGCTGCGGGGCAAAGGTGGCAGGGCTATCGCATTATGAGTACCTGCCAACCGTCCTTCCTGCGGCGGCAGGAATCTGAAAGGAATCTGAACCCGTGACGGATCGAGGTTCCTGCCTTCGCAGGAACGACGCGAAAAGCGAGTTTTAACATAATGCGATTCCCCTGGGCAAAGGTGGAGTTATCCCCTCACCCCCGGTCCCTATCCCTCCGGGCGAGGGGTCAATTGCATAGTTGACCGCGCCTAAAATAATGTCGGTGTTATGGGCGTTTCTCTCGTCGCATTGGGCGGGAGCAAAGAAACCTTGCCATATACCCCGTCATAGCCCGGTGCCACAAATATGTCACCCCGGCGCCCGCGCAGAATGGCCTGGGACAGTTCCGGTCCGGCAGCGGTCTCCAGATCGCCGGCGCCGGCCCGCAGCAGTGTTTCCAATTCGTTGCCTAGCTCTGCCACAATGCGCCGGTACTCGGCTTGAACCCGCTTGGTGTTCGGCCCCTGCCGGAAGACGCCGGCGATGATTTCCTGAAGGGGTATTAGCCGGATAAAGGGCGGCCTTCCCTCCGGGGAAGATACCATCTCCCCAGGGAGGATCGCCTTGTCGTCTTTGCCGGAAGCAACTGCTGGCTGCGGCTCAGTTGAGGAAAGTAAGCGCGTCCGGTTCAAGACGCCCAGGGTAAGGGGACGGCGGCACACCGGGCACCGGCTGCCCTGCTGCTGGGTTACATCGGGGTGCTGGCACACGCCACATTTGCGGTGGCCGTCGTAATGGTATTTCCCTTCCTCCGGGTAGAACTCCACGCTGTACGCTACCCGGTTGGAAAGCAGGGCATCAGACAAGCCGGCATAGCTTAGCTCTCCCTCAAATGCGGTCACTTCCCTAGCCAGCTTGGGCAGGGAATGGGCGTCGGAAAAGGACACTATGGTCTTGCCGGCCAGTTCCGGCACCGCCCAATTCATCGCCGGGTCGCTGGAAAGGCCCGTCTCTATCGCATGGATTTCAGGAAACATATCCCCAAAGGCTTCCGAAAGGCGGTCAAAGCCGGACTTGGAACCATAGACGCCATACCAGGGAGTCCAGGCGTGGGCCGGCATTACGATGCAGTCGGGACTAATCTCAAGAGCCAGGGCGGTTAGGTCGCGCACCGAGAGGGTTAGGGTAGGCCGGCCATCAGACTCCAGGTTGCCGTGAGGGGCGAGGGCGCGGTTAAGCCGGGCCGCCGCACCCAGATTTGGCGCGAAGACCAGCAGGTGGACCCGCCGGGGCCGCTCTCCTTGCCGGAAAACGCAACTGACCTCGGTTCCCAGTACGAACTTTACGCCATCGTAGGCATACAGACCCGGCGTATCTTCCACCAGGTTTTCCTCCAACTCCCGGAACCAGGCCGGATGGGTGAAATCGGCGGTCGCCAACAGGTCAATGCCCTTGAGCTTGGCCCAATGGGCCAGGTTTTGTAAAGTAAGGGCGCTGCTGGTGGCGTAGGCGTAAGATGAATGCAGGTGCAGGTCGGCAATGTAGGTCATATAGCAAATCCAACCCAATCCCGCAGCCAAGAGTTGTTGAACCGGCAACGGGCTGTGGGGAGCGAAATCCGGGTATCAAGCGAGCCGTAAGAGCATTTCGGCCAATTCAGCGGGCTTTTGCAAAGTTGCCTGGTGGCAGGAATTGAGATGCATTAGGTCAACGTCCGGGATTCGCCGCGCCATCGCTATCTGAACATCGGGAGTCACCATCCGGTCCTGGTCTAATACCACATAGCTGACCGGGCAGGGTAGTTGCTCGGTATCTATTTCCACCTTGGCTTCCATCACGCGGGTAGGCAACGGGCCATAAAAGCCCAGGGCGCGGGTTATCTCCCGCGGCTCCATTCCGTTGCAGACATACCGGGCGATGACGGAACGAGGCAATCTGATGTCCCGTCCCCATAGCTTGCTGAGATTCAGCCTGGAGGAAAGTTGTTTTCGCACTACCGGAGAGTAGGATACCAGGGCGCTTCTACGCTGGTCGGGAACCAGGCCGGCAATCAGCGCCAGCCGTTTGGGGGGTACGGCCAGCAGCGGAGCGGCCTGAAGGACGAGCATACCGCCCAGGCCGTGGCCGACCAGCACCAGGTCCCGCAACCCGCGGCGTTCCACCGCGCGGGTTATCGCCTGGATACACTCTTCCAGCCGCACTTCTCCGGTATCTCCCTCCTCGTCGGAGCCGTGGCCGGGCAGGTTCAGGAGGTAGAACTGGCTGGCATTGCGCGCCGTGTAAAGGCAGGGCGGATGCTCTGCGGGCGCGGTCATGTGGCCCCACACCCGGTTCCAGAACCACGCTCCCTGGCCCGCTTCATGCACTATCAAAAAGTCCGTCATTCTGTCGATATCACCCCGTTGCCGTAGCGCCAATTGCAGCAGTTTTGGGCTAACCCTTCGTGACCTGAACACCTATCGTCGTTTTCCAGCTCAACCCTCAGCAGTCGAGAAACGATATTCAAAACACAGTGGCCAAACCGCCAGAGTCTTTTAGTTGTCATTCTGAGGAGCGGAGCAACGAAGAATCCAGGGTCCTCATTTGCCGACCATTTGCCCGGCGCCAGTGGCGGTTTTCGCTAAAGCATTTGGGATTCTTCGCTCCACTCAAAATGGATAGGAGAGGTGATGACAACTAAAAGGCCCTGGTCAAAGCCCGGTTTAGCCCGCGGAGCAGCCCATCCTCTTCCTCCGGCAGCACGGTTCGAGGGTCGAGCAATACGCGGTCTTCCTCAATGCGGGCCACTACCGGCGGGGTACCCTGGCGCAGCCGCCGTATCACTCCCTCCGGGCCGCCTGGCGCGGCTGGGCAGGACAGGGCCAAAAGCCGGGTGGGCAGCGTTTCCCCCGGCAGGCTGCCTCCTCCGATGGCGGAACGACCGGATTCTATCGTCGCCTCTAGACCTGCCACCGACCCAAGAGTAGCCCGCCAAGCCTCGGCTCGTTCCTCGATTAGCGTTAATGGCATGGAAATCATGCGCCAAACCGGAACCTCCCGCTCGGCCTCCCGGCGCAGGTAATGGACCAGCGTCGCAATCAGGGCGGCCAGACTTAACTTGTCAATGCGAACGGCGCGGGCCAGGGGGTGACGTTCCAGGCGTCCCACCAACTCTCTAGTCCCCACTACAATGCCGGCTTGGGGGCCGCCCAGCAGTTTGTCGCCGGAAAAAAAGGTCAGGCCAACCCCGGCGGCGACGCTTTCCTGGGGAGTTGGTTCATGGGCCAGCCCGTACTTTTCCGTTGCCAGCAGGCAGCCGCTGCCCACATCGTGCAGGACCGGAATGTCGTGTTTGGCGCCCAGGGCGGCCAGTTCTTCCGGGGAGATGGCGGCGGTAAAACCCTCAACCCGAAAATTGCTGGCGTGGGCCTTGAGAAAGGCCCCGGTCTCGGTGGTAATGCCATTCTCGTAGTCCCGGGCGTAGGTTCGATTGGTCGTTCCCACATCCACCAATTTTGCGCCGCTCTGTTCCAGCACGTCAGGGATGCGAAAGCCGCCGCCAATTTCCACCGCCTCCCCGCGGGATACGATTACCTGCTTTCCGGCGGCCAGGGCGGACAAGCCCAGCAGCACCGCCGAGGCGTTGTTATTGACCACCAGCGCGGCTTCCGCTCCGGTTAATTCCTGCAACAGAGCTTGCAGGTGGGCCTGACGGGAGCCACGCCGGCCGTTGCTCAAGTCAAACTCCAGGTTGGAGTAGCCCTGGGAAGCCTGGACGGCGGCTTCGGTAGCAGCTCGGCTCAGGGGCGCGCGGCCCAGGTTGGTATGAATAATTACGCCGGTGGCGTTGATTACTGGCTGCGGCGCCGGACGGGTCATTTCCTCCACTGCCCGGCGGGTCGCTGCGGCAACCTCTTCCAGTGAAGGGGCATTTCCGCCTTCGCGTACTCCATCCCTGGCCTTTTCCAGTTGCTGACGGACCAGGGCCACAACCCACTCGCGGCTATAAACCTTGATTGTGTCAGCCAACGGCTCGGAGGCGATTACCCGCTCCACACTGGGGATGTTACGGAACTGCATCTGCGAATACGTCCTATACTTTTCTAACCGGTTGCTATTTTAACACGAAAGCCCGGCAACAAACCTTCGATGCAGTATGGCATTTCCCCCACCAAAAGTATAAAATAGAGACCAAGCTGACCTGTGGAGTTTCGGTATCCTTTTCGACATTTATATCCGGCGCTCATTGTCGAGTAGATATGAAAGCGAAAATCGTCGGAATCACCGTATTTTTGGTTCTAGCCTTGTCTATAGTGGTGGCCGGCGTCGGGGCAGTTTCCCAGGCCCTTGGCCCTTCCACGGCGGGCGGCGCCGGCGGAACGGTGGTTGCCCGGTATGATACGGCCAATCCAGCCACGGAATCCACCGAAAGTAGCCAAATATACGAGGCGTTCACCTTTGTTTGCCCTTTCCACTAAGCTAGGACTCTCTTCTTTTCGCAGCGGGTTAGCCCGCTGGCTAATCCTGCCCAATTCTTCCTTCACAACATCCTCCGCTTAAACTCGCTTGGGAGTAATGGAATGCAGCCAGGACTTTCCCCGGAAATTGACGGCCTGAAGAATATGGTTCGCCAGATAGTTCGGGACGAGTGTATGCCCCTGGAGACCGAATATCTCGCCAACCCCCCGCAGGAAGGGGTGGATGATGGCGGTCCCAAGGGTATTGCCGAGACCGTTATGGGCGTGGTCGGCACTCTCTCGCCGGAGAAATGGGGACGGCTCAACAGCGTTTCCAAGGACACCGGCATTTTCACCTCCTTTGTGCCGGAGGAGTACGGCGGGGGCGGCATGGGCGCCCTGGGCCACGTGGTGCTGGACGAGGAGATTCACAAGAGCATCGTCCAGCTTCCCACCTCTCCAGTGCCGATGATGATGATTGGCTCCTGCACCCCGGAGCAGGAACAGAAGTACCTCTACCCCGCCATCCAGGGCGACCTTAACTACGCCTTCGGCCAGACCGAACCCCTGGCCGGTTCCGACCCCGGCGGGATGATGCAAACCCGGGCGGTCCGGGACGGGGACGACTGGGTAATCAGCGGCACCAAGATGTTCATCTCCGGCGCCGCCACCGCCGACTTTCTGCTGGTGCAAGCCGTGACCGACCCGGAAAAGCGGCAGCGGGGCGGCATCACTATGTTCATCATTGACAACCCCACGCCGGGCCTGAGCTTCGACCCCATTCGAGTCTGGATTGTACCTACCCGCGCCCAGCAATACATGGTCAACCTGGATGAAATAAGAGTTCCTCAAACCCAGGTGCTGGGGGAGGTTGGGTTGGGCTTCAGCCTGGGGCAAAAGTGGCTGGTGCACCACGACCGGCTGCTGCGGGGTTCGATGGCCTTGGGTATCCTGAGCCGCGCCCTGGAAATGGCTATTGACTGGTCCAAGCAACGGGTTACCTACGGGCGACCGATCAGCGACCGGCAAGCGATTCAATGGATGCTGACCGACGTTTATATTGACATTATGAACCTGCGGGCGGTTACCCGGGAAACGGCGGCGCGGGCCGACCGGGGAGAGGACGTGCGGGTGGAGGCGTCAATGATAAAGTACTGCGCCGGAGAATGGGGCTGTCGCAGCATCGACAAGATAATGCAAATCTTCGGCGGTATGGGCGAAACCCTGGATATGCCGATACCTCATTGGTATCACCTGCTGCGCCACGCCCGCATCGGCGGCGGCACCTCAGAGATTCACAAGTTCGTTATGGCCCGGGGTTTGCTTGATGGAAGGGTATCCTTCCAGGGTTAGCCCTGAACCGGGTTCGCCGCGCGGCAAACCCGGTTCGGCAAAATAGTACGGGCATGACGGTCACCACCGACAGGTTGGACACCGACAATCCCAAATGCGTGGGGCACGTTACCTTGCCCGTGCATAACCGGGATAATGTTGCTTTCTGTTTCAACTGTATTATCGAGAGCTTTCAGTCCCCGGCCTACAACCTGGCCCGTCGAATGCTTAACGACTGGTCCCTGGGTGAGGATGCGGTCCAGGAAAGCTTCGTATCCGGCTATCGTTCCTTCCACCAGTTCCGGGGAGACAACCTGCGGGCTTGGGTAATGCGCATCGTTGCCAACACCTGCCGGGATATGCTGCGCTCCCGCCGTTCCCGTCCAGCAATACCATTAGACCCCCTTTCGTCCGACGGCGACGACCCCACCCTTTCGGCAGCTAACTTGCCCTCCGGTCAGGAGACACCGGAGGAACACACCGAGCGAGAAGAACTGCGTCGCACTATCGAAGCCGGCCTGGCCGCCTTGTCCTGGGAGCGCCGGCTGGCTATCTTGCTGGTGGACGTGCAGGGGTTCAGTTACGAGGAAGCCGCGGTCACGCTGAACTGCTCATTGGGTACGGTGAAGTCACGCATCAGCCGGGGCCGGAGAGAGTTGCGGGACTATCTGCGCGCCACTGGGGAACTTCTGCCTTCCCAGTTCCGTCAAGAGGGTTAGCGTATGTGGATTATTAGCAAACATAGACATATAAAACCCGAGACGCTCTCCGCGTATTTGGACGGGCAGCTAGCCGGTCGTGAGCGGGACCGGGTGGGCCGGGCTGTCGCGGAGTGCGCCGACTGCCAAGAGGAATTGGAGGGTTTGCGAGCTACGGTATCCCTCCTCCATACGCTGCCCGCGTTTTTACCCTCCCGCAGCTTTGTCCTGTCGGCGGCGCCGGCGGCTGGTCCGGCCATTACCGCCGCGCCGCCCAGATTTTCTCCAAGACGGGTTCCGGGTTGGGCTTATGCCGGGGCTGCTTCCCTGGCCGGGCTGGCGGTAATCCTGCTGGTGCTGGCCGATGGCGGCCTGCCGTCAACGCAATGGCCCGGCGGTTCCGACGAGCTGGCAACCCTGGCAATGGCTGAATCTGCCCCGGCGTCGGAGCCGGCCCGGGAATTGCTGGAGGAGCGGACGGCCTCGGCTTCGGCGCCGGCTGCGATGAGTGAGTCGATGCCCGCCCCGGCTGTGATGGCCGAGCCGACGACCGAACCGACCGCGGCCCCGCAAGCAATGTCTGCGCCGGCTCCGGCAGCAGAAATGATGGCGGCGGCGGAATCCGCCTCGGTAATGGAAAGGGCCTCTGCTCCGGTGGAACAAGCCTCAGTTAGGCCAACGGCAACTCCCGGCCCAGCGATGGTCGCCGAACCGGCACCCACCGCCCAGCCTGCCGTTGCTACTGCGGCGATTCGGGAGGCAACGCCAGCGCCGGACTTGGAAAAGGAAGTTGGCGAGGAAGTCGTTACCCAAGACGAACCGGGGATTACAGCCACGCCAGTACTGGAAACAGGATATGCCTGGGCAGTTGAACCGACGCCCACGGCAGAACCGGCCATCGCCACCGCCGAGACCGAAAACATTCCCCAAGATACGCCGGCGGCGCCGGACCTTGCTAAGGCGCCAGCTCCAACTTCCGCTCCGATTGCTGCGGCAGTTGCGGAACCAACAACTGAACCAACTACGGTGGAGCAATTGGGGCCTGAGTCGGTAACAGCCCCTGCTGCCGAACCAGCGGCTGAACCGGAAGCAGCTACCGACTCCGACAGTTTGGTCGAAGCCCGGGATCGGGAAACTACTTTTGAACCGCCGGCCGCCGAATCTGCCGAACCTAAGGTTGTCCCTGATACTGCGCCGGCCGCGCCGGAGATTAGTCGGGAAGACGTTACTCCCCAGCGACGGACGGAAGAAACCCGAGATTTAACGCCGGGATCCAGGGGGCCAGCCGCACCTGCAGGCCCAGCAGGACCCGCCGGTGCGGCTGGCGCAAGGGGGCCCATCGGTCCTCAAGGAGGCGGTTCGGGCGCACTAGCCGGGCCGGACGGCCCAATGGGTGCGACCGGTCTGCCAACGGTGCCCGGCGCACAAGAAGCTAGTCTGGTCAAGCGAACCGGAATCATCGTTGGGTGGGTTTCAGTGGGATTGGCTGCGGCGCTGGCAGTAATCCTTCTTATCCTGTCCTTGATAAGGCGCCGTCACCGCCAAGCCTCGGACAGCCAACCCCACAGTGAGGGCAGCCTGACGGGAACTTTTCACCAACCGGATACGTCATAAGCTACGTTAGACCCAACTCAATACCACATCGGAAGGAGCACCCAATGAGGATTCTGATAAACAAAAGGTCACTGCTAGTTGCGGCGGGAGCGGGTCTTGCCGCGCTGCTGATAATGGCCTGCTCGTCCCAACCACCCTTGAATACCGCAACCACCGGGCCGGCGGCGGTACAGGAAGCGTTGGCGGTAGAGCAGCAGACTACCGGGCCGGCGGCGTTAGGGGAGCAGACTACTGGGCCGGCGGCGTTAGGGGAGCAGACTACCGGGCCGGCGGCGGTAGGGGAGCAGACTACTGGGCCGACAACGGCGGAAACATTGGCGGCGCCGGCTATCATCAATGTCGAAAGGGTCGAGACATCAGAAACGACGTTACCGGTTCAAGATGCAGCCGTGACTAACGAGATAGATGCAAAACTCGTCCCGGCCGCTCAAGTCAGCACCACCAACGCTGAAACCGGCATTCAAGCCTCCGGTCGGGGCCGGGCCACCGCACCGCCGGATCTGGCTTCCCTGAACCTGGGAGTTGAAGCCTTTGCCAGCACCGTTAGTGAGGCCCGCAGCTCGGCAGCCACAGCAATGACCGCAGTAATGGCTGCGGTGAAGGAAGACGGAGTCGAGGAAAAGGACATCCAGACCGGCCGCTTCAACATCAATCCCCGCTACACCGGACGGGAGATTACCCGGTGCGTCGATGTGGAAAGCGAGTCTTCGGATAACGTGCCTTCGGAAGGCAGTTCTACAGGAACGAAACCTGGCATAGCCCAGCCGATGGCCGAGGACTGCTACCAGGAATACCAGAGAATTATCACCGGCTACGAGGTCAGCAACAGCGTAACCGTGCTGGTTCGCGACCTGACGACGGTGGACGACGTAATTGACGGCGCAGTGGAGGCCGGCGGTGACTTAATAAGGTTCAACGGGATAGCTTTCACTCTGGAAGATATGAGCCAGCTTCAAGACCAGGCCCGGATTGCGGCGGTAGCCGACCTGGACAATCGGGCCTCCCAACTTGCCGAACTCAGCGAAGTAAGCCTGGGCGATCTTATCTACCTGTCCGAGTTAGACTACGCGGCGCCCCGGGTATTCAAGGCCGAAGCCGCTGCTGCCCTGGTAGCATACGATTCAGGCGGCCCATCAACTCCCATATCGGCCGGCGAAGTCGCCGTGGAAGTGAGCGTCCAGGGGAAGTTTGCTATCGAACCGCTGGAGTCGGAAACGGCAACCAATTAGCAGAGAAAGGGTTTTTACTGAACCTTGCCCATCCCGTTCTTCATCCAAGTTCGCAAGATTGGCAAGTTGCGGAGTAACCCCCCGGCATATAGAATCACAGTGGCCCCGGAATTATCCGGGGTCACTTGTTCCAGGGTTTCAGTGGGAAGCTGCAAGGTTGGGAAAATGGTACTGAGTGACCGGTCGATAAAGGAAGAGCTTGCTGAGGGACGGATTGTCATCCGACCCCTGGCCCCGAATGATATTCAGCCGGCCAGCGTGGACTTGCACCTTGACCGGAAAGTTCTGGTTTTCGATAACTATCAGCGGCCCTATATCGACGTTAAAGAAAGCCTGGAGAAGCTGAGCCAGACCGTTGAGATACCGGACCCGGAACCTTTCATCCTGCACCCCGGCGACTTTGTCTTGGGCAGCACCATGGAACACATTGAATTGCCCGATGACCTGGTGGCCCGGCTGGAGGGTAAGAGTTCCCTGGGCCGTATTGGGCTGGTGATTCACTCCACCGCCGGGTTCGTTGACCCCGGCTGGAAGGGCAACCTTACGTTGGAGTTAAGCAACCTGGCCCGGCTACCCATTACCCTCTACTACGGAATGAAAATCGGCCAGATTTCTTTTCTCCGGCTGACTACTCCGGCAGATCGGCTCTACGGTTCCGAATCCTTGGGCAGCAAGTACCAGGGGCAGACCGAGCCAACCGCCAGCCGCTTCCACCGTGACTTTCAACTTTCGGGGGAATGACCGGGCTTCCGCATGATGTTAAGGCTCGCTTTTTGCGTCTTTCCTGCGAAGGCAGGAACCTTGATCCGTCACGGGTTCAGATTCCTGCCTCCGCAGGAAAGACGGTTAGTAGGTACTCATGATGCGATTGCCCTGGGGGGAATGACCTCTCTTCGGACAATCACAACCTTTTGACCTGACTGTTGGACTTTAGCCAATGACACTATCGCCGCCAATGCAGCGGGCTATCTCCCTGGCGCGGCAGGCCCTGGGCAGCACCAGTCCCAACCCGGCGGTAGGGGCGGTAATCGTCCGGGACGGGGCCATTGTCGGCGAGGGCTATACCCTGCCGCCGGGGCAACGGCACGCCGAAGTCGGGGCTTTGGAACAGAGCGGCCCGCTGGCTGCCGGCGCCACTCTCTACACCACCCTCGAACCCTGCTGCCACTACGGGCGGACACCCCCTTGCACCGATGCGATAATCGCGGCCGGAGTCAACAAGGTGGTGGCAGCAGCCATTGACCCCAACCCCCAGGTTGCTGGCAAGGGCCTCAATGCTTTACGGGAAGCCGGCGTGGAGGTAGCCTTTGAGGAGGCAGAGGACGCCGGGGAACTTTACGAAGCCTTCGCCAAGCACGTCAGCACCGGGCTGCCTTTCGTCACCGCCAAGTTCGCGATGAGCCTGGACGGTAAAATTGCCACCTACTCCGGGGATTCCAAGTGGGTCACCGGCCCCCTGGCCCGGGAAGAGGTGCAGCGGATACGGCGGGAAAGCGACGCGGTGATGGTGGGAATAAACACCGTGCTGGCTGACGACCCCCAGTTGACCGCCCGCGCCCCGGACGGCTTGCCTTTGCCCCGCCAGCCGCTCCGGGTGGTGCTGGACAGCCATTGCCGCACTCCAGTGGAAGCGCGGATGCTGCAAGAGCCGGGGGCCACCCTGATTGCCACTTCATCCGACGCGCCACCGGAACAAATCGCCTTCTTGCGGGATGTGGGGGCGGAAGTGTTGACCGGGCCGATGGAAGCGCCGGGAATGGTGGATATGAGCATGGTCTTGTCCGAACTGGGTAAACGGAGCGTAGTCAGCCTGCTGGTGGAAGGCGGCGGCATTACCCTGGGCACCCTGTTTGACACCGGATTGGTGGATAAGGTATATGTTTTTATTGCGCCGGTCATTATTGGCGGCAGCCTGGCCGCTTCGCCGATTGAGGGCCACGGAACGGCGCTGATGTCCGAAGCGTGGCACGTTGACCGGACCGCAATCCGGCAGATCGGCCCGGACTGGCTGATTTCCGGTTATCCCACCAGGGAAGGCCGGTAAAGGACGCATTATGTTCACCGGAATTGTTGAAGAAGTAGGCACAGTCGTTGAAAGTCAGGACTACGGGCTGACGGTCCGGGCCGACAAGGTCATGGACGGGCTGAAGCTGGGCGACAGTATGGCGGTAAACGGAACCTGCTTGACCGTCGTCGAGTTTGGCGACCGACAGTTTCAGGTGGACCTGGCCCCGGAGACACTGCGCCGCACCTCGCTGGGCCAACTGGAAACCGGCAGCAGGGTAAACCTGGAGCGTCCCCTGGCGGTCAGCGACCGGCTGGGTGGGCATATCGTCCAAGGTCACGTGGATGCCGCCGGCCGGGTAATGTCTGTCAGGCCGGAGGGTGACTGCTTTATATTTCGTATCCGAACCCCCAAGCGTTTTATGCCCTACATCGTGGAAAAGGGGTTTATCGCGGTTGACGGCATCAGCTTGACTATCGTTAGCAAAGGGGCTGCATCCTTCACCCTGTCTGTGATACCATACACCCTGGCGAACACCAACTTACAAGAGAAATCGGCAGGCCACCGGGTTAACCTGGAAGTGGACATCCTGGCAAAGTACGTGGAGAGCCTGTTAGCCAGGTAAGGCGGTCGGGGAGATAGTGGGGAGGTGGTTGGAGCCGGTTTTTCGGGGGACAGGTATTTATTATGCCTCTATCTAGCATGGAAGAGGCCATCGCTGACCTTAAAGCGGGAAAGTTCCTGATAGTCGTTGACGACGAAAACCGGGAGAACGAGGGCGACCTGGTAATGCCCGCCGAAATGATAACCCCGGATGCGGTCAATTTTCTCGTTACCCACGGCCGGGGTTTAATCTGTATGCCCATGTTGGACGAGCGGCTTAGCCAACTGGAAATACCGATGATTGACAGCGAATACTGCCTCGGCGAAATGCCTACCGCCTTTACAATGTCGGTGGACTACAAGGAAGGCACTACTACCGGGATTTCCGCTGGCGACCGGGCTGCCACGATCCGCGCCTTAATTGACCCTGAATCCAGGCCGGAGGATTTCTCTCGCCCGGGCCACCTGTTTCCCTTGCGGTATCAGCCGGGCGGTGTGCTGGTGCGCGGCGGCCACACCGAGGCGATAGTTGACCTGTGCCGGATTGGGGGAATGTACCCGGCCGGCGTGGTTTGCGAGATAATGAACGACGACGGTTCGATGTCACGTCTCCCCGACCTGGAACTTTTCGCCGAACTTCACGGCCTTAAGATTCTCAGCATCGCCCAGATTATGGCCTATCGCCGCCGCTATGAGACCCAGGTTGAGCGAGTAGCCGAGGCCCGCCTGCCTACCAAGTACGGCGAATTCAGGATTGTAGCTTACCAAAGTCCTTTTGACCCCGGCGAACACATTGCGCTTACCCTGGGGGAATGGACGCCGAACCAGCCGGTGTTGACCCGGATTCACAGCGAATGTCTGACCGGGGACGTTTTCGGCAGTAAGCGGTGCGACTGTGGCGAGCAAATGGAACTGGCCCTCCAAATCCTGGGGCAGGAAGGCACCGGAGCCTTTCTATATATGCGACAGGAGGGCCGGGGCATTGGCCTGCACAACAAGATTAAAGCCTACTCCCTCCAGGACGACGGCCTGGATACTATAGATGCCAATAAGCAACTAGGGTTTGACCCCGACCTGCGCCACTACGGAATCGGGGCGAAAATCCTGGCTGACTTGGGCATCAGGAAAATCAGGCTCCTGACCAACAACCCCACCAAACTGGTGGGCCTGTCCGGGTCTGAAGTAGAGGTCGTAGAGCGGGTGCAGGTAGAGGTGCCGCCCAACGACGAGAACCGGGCCTACCTGGAAACCAAGCGGCAGCGGATGGGGCATATCCTCGGTTCCTGTTCCTGAAGCAACTCTGATGGATTAGCAAGTAATCAGGGCAGACCTTTAGGGGCCTGCCCTTTCTATCTTGCCGGTAAGCGGAAAAAACCCTCACCCCCGGCCCCTCTCTCTCAGGGCGAGGAGTAAATCAGCTATTTGACCTGGGAAATCAGGTAAGCCTCGATAAAGTCGTTCAGGCCCCCGTCCAGAACCGCGTCCGGGTTGGTGCTTTGGTAGTTGGTGCGGTGGTCTTTCACCGATTTGTAGGGGTGGAGGACATAGCTGCGAATCTGGTTGCCCCATTCCGCCGCAACTCTTTCGCCGCGCAGTTTTGCCAACTCTTCGGCCCGCTGCGCATTCTGCCGGGCCAGCAAGCGCGCCATCAGGATACGCATGGCATATTCCCGGTTCTGGTGCTGGGAGCGCTCCGTCTGGCAGGAAACTACGATGCCCGTGGGCTGGTGGGTCAGGCGCACCGCCGAGGCAACCTTCTGAACGTTCTGCCCGCCCGGGCCGCTGGAGCGAAAAGTGTCCAGCTTCACGTCCTCCGGGCGTACCGATACTTCCTCCTCCTCTCCCGCCGCCGGCAGCACTTCGACCTGGGCGAATGAGGTATGGCGCAAGTTATTAGGATCATAGGGAGAAAGCCGCACCAAGCGATGCACTCCCCGCTCGGCGGTAAGGTAGCCGTAGGCAAAGGGACCGCCTACCTCCAGGGTGGCGCTGCGCAGACCCGCCTCGTCGCCATAGGACAAGTCCATAACCTGCACCGGGCGACGCTGCACTTCGCCCCAGCGCGCGTACATCCGCAGCAGCATCTCGGCCCAGTCCTGGGAGTCGGTGCCGCCGGCGCCGGAATAGACGGATAAAATGGCTGGACGGTCATCATAGGGGCCGGCCAGGGTCAGGGCGATTTCCTCCCGGTCCAGCGCTTTGCCGAGTTGCCGGTAATCTGCCTCCAACTGCTCTTGCAGCGAGTCTTCTCCCGCCTCAATGGCCAGGTCGGTAAGTTCCAACAGAGTACTGGCTTGACCTTGCAGATCCCGCCACAGGGCCACGGTGTCCTTTAAGCGCCCCAATTGCTGCATCTTCTGCTGGGCTTGCCGGGGGTCATCCCAATAGCCGGGAAGGGCCGCCTCTTGCTCCATACGCGCTATGGTAGTTTCCTTATCGGGCAGGTCAAAGCCGCTCCACGACCGATTCAATCTTCTGTACCATAGCTGTCAGGCCTTGCCTAAGCTCTTCCATGTTTATCACCTTCTATTGCAACAATTGAGGTGGCCTCTTGGTATCGAACCCGCCTCTTATGATTCCTATTTTGCGTCAGGCTATTATAGGGGGTGGCGTTTTGTTTTGCCAGGATACCGGATGAGCTTATCAGCCGCGTATCGGCATAATTGCGGGGCCGGCTATTCGGTGCTAGAATCTAGCCGCTTCACCGGGAGAGCATCTTCCGCCACTGCATCAACTCCACGCTGTTGCACACCTGAGGAGAAACGCCCTTGGACCTGCTTGCCGTCGCTTTGCTGGGTTTGGCCGCTTACCTGATCGGTTCCATACCACCGGGTTATTTTCTGGTCCGCCTGGTCAAGGGCTTGGACCTGCGAGAAGTAGGCAGCAGGAACGTAGGTACGCTGAACACCTACCACCACGTCGGCATCTGGGGGGCCGGCCTGGTGCTTTTCCTGGATGTTGGGAAGGGAGCGCTGGCCGCGCTGCTGCCCGTTTGGGTGGGCGTACCGGAATGGGCCATTTACGTGACCGGCGTTCTGGTGGTAGCCGGCCATAACTGGCCGGTCCTGTTGCGGTTCCGGGGCGGAAAAGGAGCGGCCACGATTATCGGGGTCTTCCTGGCATTTGCCCCCCTGCCCGTGCTGATTGCGCTGGTTCCGGGAGCGCTGGTCGTAATCCTGTCCCGCAACGCCATCGTCGGGCTGAGCGTCGGCTACGTCATTTTCAACATCGTGGTTATCAGCACGGTTGCCTTTGGCCTGGACTTCCTGATACCGGATCCGAGTATCCACCATATCGGGTTAAGTCTTCTTCTCTCGGCCATAGTAGTCATTTCCTATGCCATCTCCATACGGTCACAGCTTTTGAACGCTGCCCGTAATCGCAGTATTCGGCAGGTCTTTTACAACTCCTAGCCCGACCCAGGGGCGCTTTAACCGCCGCTCCCAACAATCAACCCCCGCCGCCAGGGCTATCGCACTAGGATTGAAAGCTATCCGTCGTTCCTGCGAAAGCAGGAACCTCTGTCCGCAACATTTTAGGTTCCTGCCTGCGCAGGACGACGGGAAAGGGGAATCTGCCTTCCCATGCGATAGCCCGGCCCCCGCCGCCATCTTCAATATCATTCTCCATTTAACTTGGGTATAATGGATTGCGGTTGGACCTCGCAAGCCTTGGGCAGCCTGATGCTGCCAGCTTCTCCAGGCTGTCCACCAATTCAATACAGGAAGTCAATATGCTGGACCACGGAGCGCTGGATCACTCCAACACTGACTCAACCCAGGCCCTGCGCCACCGGATGCGACATTCGGCAGCCCACGTGATGGCCGATGCCGTGCTGAAGCTCTTTCCCGAAGCCAAGATGGGCATTGGCCCGCCCACCCAGGACGGCTTCTACTACGACTTTGACGTTTCCCGTCCCTTCACCCCGGAAGACCTGGAGAGCATAGAAGGGTTGATGCGGGAGACTATCGCCGCTCAACAGCCCTTCCAGCGGGAGGAAATCAGCCGGGCGGACGCTCAAAGTATGTTCGCCGACCAGCCTTATAAGCTGGAAATAATCGCCGATTTGCCCGAAGACACCACCCTGAGCATTTACCGGCACGGCGAGTTCATTGACCTGTGCCAAGGGCCTCATGTGGACGCCACTGCGGATATTGAGGCGGTAAAGCTGCTCAACATCGCCGGGGCCTACTGGCGGGGCAACGAACACCGGCCCATGCTCCAACGCATCTATGGCACCGCCTGGGAAAGCGCCGAGGCGCTGGAGGACTACCTGCACCGGCTGGAAGAGGCGGAGCGGAGAGACCATCGCACCTTGGGGCGGCAACTTGGCTTGTTCTCGGTTCACGAGGAGATTGGCCCCGGCCTGATTGTCTGGCATCCCAAGGGCGGAGTGGTCCGCGGCTTGGTGGAGGACTACTGGCGGGATATTCACTACCGGCACGATTACAGCATCGTCTATTCGCCCCATATCGGTCGCGCCCAACTTTGGCAGACCAGCGGCCACCTGGACCATTACCGGGAAAGTATGTACGCCCCGCTGGAGGTGGATGAGCAGGAGTACTACCTGAAGCCGATGAACTGTCCCTTCCACATTATGGTGTATCGCTCCTCGCTGCGCAGTTACCGGGAACTGCCCCTGCGCATCGCCGAGTTGGGTACCGTGTACCGCTACGAACGCAGCGGAGTGCTGCACGGCTTGATGCGGGTTCGGGGATTCACCCAGGACGACGCCCATATTTTCTGCCTGCCGGAACAGGTGGAGTCGGAAGTGGGCGGGGTGCTGGACTTGACCTTTGAGTTGCTGGACGCTTTCGGGTTTACCGACTTTTCCATTTCCCTATCCACCCGGCCCGATAACTATGCCGGCGAGTTGGATATGTGGGACCACGCCACCGAATCGCTGCGGAGAGCCTTGGAAGAACGAAACCTGGAGTACGACATTGATGACGGCGGCGGCGCCTTTTATGGCCCGAAAATAGACATCAAGATTCAGGACGCCCTGGGCCGGGACTGGCAATGCACCACGGTCCAGTTCGACTTTAACCTGCCGGACCGGTTTGACCTGACCTTTATGGATGCCGAAGGAGGCCGGAGCCGTCCTTACATGGTGCACCGAGCCATCCTGGGTTCCCTGGAACGGTTCCTGGGAGTGCTGATTGAGCATTATGCCGGGGCCTTCCCCCTGTGGCTGGCCCCGACTCAGGCAGTGGTCATCCCTATCGCCGACCGCCACCAGGAATACGCGGAGGCGGTCAAGACCCGGCTGGAGTCCCAAGGCTTCCGCGCCGAAGTGGACGGGCGCAGCGAGCGGATGAACCTGAAAATCCGCAATGCCCAACTGCAAAAGGTGCCTTATATGCTCGTGGTCGGCGACCGGGAACAGGAGGATGAAGCCGTGGCCGTGCGAACTCGGGAGGGCGGTAATTTAGGGGCGATGCCGTTGGGGGAGTTGGTAGAGCGGTTGGCGGGGGAGCTGGGGGGATGAAGACCTATGTCTTCCCGGTTAATATTGAACCCGATGAGGGTGGAAATTGGTTTGGCGAGATACCTGCCCTCCCCGGTTGCGCACTCTCCTGTTACCCACGCGACCATGTCCTGGAATCGCTCCAAGATACAGCCCAAGTCATGCTCGAAATTATGGTCGAGCACGGTGACCCACTGCTTGAAGGCATCGACAGGTATGAATTCGACCCCGCGGTCGATGTTCCCCCTGGCCAGGAGGTCATAACGGTTACTCTGTGAATCTCTGTGGCAGAGGCATTAAGTCCACGCATGGCAAAGTAGGAAAAGGGACCCCAATGGAACTGACAGAGCATATCCGCTATGAGTTCAGGATTCAATCTGGGTATATCAATGCCAAAGGGCCGAACGGTGAAACAAATTTTGTTCAACCCTTCACCGAGAAGGGTCCGAAGCTGTACGTCATTTCTGACGCTGGAATACTCCTATATGTGGGCAAGACAACTCAATCAATTACAGATAGATTGCGCGACGGAATAAGCGGCAGCGACAGATATCTCTGGAGCCATTTCCTTAAGGAGGCAACTGTGGACATCTGGATCGTCAAAGTGGAGGACCAAGACATCGAGACTATGAATGACGACCCTAGCATGAAACTGGCAAACGGCAGCAGAGAAAAACAAGAAGACATCGTTCTGGAGACTGTGGAGGCAGAAGTCGCGTTTCTTATTCGTCAAGTTTCTGGCCAATGGCCCCAATATCAAACCGAAATCCACTTCCACCAATCCAATGGTACACACAGAGCGGCAGCACAAGCCATTCTCAATCATTATGGAGCCCCTTATGCCCAACCAGCTAATCAATGAAACCAGCCCATACCTGCTGCAACACGCCCATAACCCGGTGGACTGGTATTCCTGGGGCGATGCGGCGTTGGACCGTTCCAGAGAGGAAGATAAACCAATCCTGCTGAGCATCGGGTACTCTGCGTGCCATTGGTGCCATGTGATGGAGCGGGAGTCCTTTGAGGATGAGGCCATTGCTTCCTTGATGAACACCAACTTCGTCAACATCAAGGTTGACCGGGAGGAACGCCCCGACCTGGACGCCGTGTATATGGAGGCGGTGCAGATGCTCACCGGCAGCGGCGGGTGGCCCATGACCGTGTTCCTGACTCCCGAAGGCAAGCCCTTCTACGGCGGCACCTACTTTCCGCCGGCCGACCGGATGGGTATGCCCGGCTTTCCCCGGGTCCTGCTGGCGGTCAGCGAGGCATACCGCACCAACCGCGGAGAAATCGAGCGGGTTACCCAACAACTCACCGAACAGATGGGCCGCAGCGGTCAAATGGCGCCAGGCTCCGGCCTCCTGTCAGTGGACCTGCTCCACGAGGCTTACTCGCGGCTGGCTACCAACTTCGATTACCAGAACGGCGGTTTTGGCGCTGCGCCCAAGTTTCCCCAGCCGATGACGCCGGAGTTCCTGCTGCGCTACCATCACCACGGCTATAACCCCCGCGCCCTGGATATGGTGGAGCTTACCCTGGAAAAGATGGCCTATGGCGGGATGTACGACCAGCTTGGCGGCGGCTTCCATCGCTATTCCACCGATGCCTTCTGGTTGGTGCCTCACTTTGAGAAAATGCTCTACGACAACGCCCTGCTGGCCCGCCTTTATCTGCACGCTTTTCAGATTACCGGCCGCGACCTGTACCGACGGATAACCGAAGAAACTCTCGACTATGTACTGCGGGAGATGACCGACGCCGAGGGAGGGTTCTACTCGGCCCAGGATGCGGACAGCGAAGGCGAGGAGGGCAAGTTCTTCGTCTGGGCGCCTGACCAGATACGGGCCGTGCTTGGCGAGGAAGAAGGAAACCTCTTTGGCGGCTACTACGGGGTTACCGATGCTGGCAACTTCGAGGGAGCCAACATCCTGAACGTGCCTCAAGAACCGGAAACCTTTGCCTTGGAACACGGTATATCCGCGGAATACCTGGAGTCGGTGATTACTCAGGGCAAAGTCAAGCTACTGGCAGAGCGGGAGAAGCGCATCCACCCCCTGCGGGACGACAAGGTCATCGCTTCGTGGAACGGGTTGATGCTCCGCAGCTTTGCCGAAGCCGGAATATCCCTGGGCCGGCCGGATTATCTGGCGGCGGCAACCAGGAACGCGACCTTCTTGCTGGAGGATATGATGCGGGGTGGCCGGCTGCTCCGTACCTACCGGGAGGGACAGGCCAAGCTGCCCGGTTTCCTGGAAGACTACGCTTGCGTTGCCGACGGCCTGTTAGCGCTCTACGAAGCTACTTTCAACTTCCGCTGGCTGGACAGTGCGGTGGCCCTGGTCGATACCATGATTGAACTATTCTGGGACGAGGCAATTGGCGGCTTTTATGACACCGGCATTGAGCATGAAGCCCTGGTGACTCGCCCCCGGGATGTGTTCGACAACGCCCAACCCTGCGGCAGTTCGGTGGCCTCCGAGGTGTTGCTGCGGTTGGCAGTGTTCACCGGCAACGAGGACTATAACCTGAAAGGAGCCAGACCCTTGCGCTCCCTAAGCCGGCTGATGACCCAAGCCCCCGGCGGAGCCGCCTATTGGCTGGGAGTGCTGGATTTCTACGTCTCCATCCCCCAGGAAATCGCCATTATTGGCCCCCAGCAGGACGCAGCGACCGAAGAGTTGCGGAACACCGTCTTTGGCCGTTTCCTGCCCAACAAAGTGGTGGTGGGACGGGATACGTCCCCTGCTGCCGCTGCTGCCGGCGATGGTTCAACGCCTGAAGGAATACCTTTGTTGGAGGGGCGGGGTATGGTGGACGGAAAGCCAACCGCCTATGTGTGCCAACACTACGTCTGCCAGTTGCCGGTTACTGATGCGACCGCCCTGGCAGTCCAGCTTGAAAGCTAGGAAACCTCTGAATAAGTCCGTACTTGTGCTGTTCACTCCCTACCCGTCGTTCCTGCGAAAGCAGGAATCTCGGTCCACAACGTTTTAGGTTCCTGCCTGCGCAGGAACGACGGATAGCTTTCAATCCTGGTGCAATAGCCCGGGTATCAGGACCGAAGTTCAAATCTCAGACGCAGCAATGGGGAACCCGGGGGACAACCCGGCGGCACCTTGGCCCAGTCTGCGATCCGGTAGCCAACCACCCAGGCAATTCCCCGCTCTGTAACCAGCAACGGTATCCCGTCTCTGTGCAGGCGGGGGGCGCGCGCATTAATCAAAAAGTCCTGCAACTTCTTGACGCCGGCCATCCCTAAAGGCTGAAAGCGGTCACCCGGTAAGCGGGTTCGCACCACAACTTTGTCGCCCAGGGCATCTAAACCCAGATAGGCGGCAAAAGCGTCTCCGGTTTGCAAGTTTTGTAACTCGCTACGGGTCAAGACTTGGGCAGTAATCCGCCATCCCGCCACTTCCACTGCCGATTCGCCGCCGGGTTCTGCCGGCAAGGCCAACGGGTATTCTCCGTCCATCGGGTAGGAGGGAGCCATTTCGGCCTGACCGCCGGATATAGTTAGCCGGTCGGGGGCGGTTTGGAGCTTCAACCCGCCGGGCAGGTCCAGGGCCAGGCCCGATTGAGGCTCCTCGGCAAGGTCGGACATCGCTTTCAAGTGACTTTCCCGCAGTCGCCGGGAATCGCCGGCCAGGATTATGTAGCCCCGGCGCAGGGCCAACCGGCGCAACGCCGGGTGCAGCGCCGCCAGGGCCGCCCGGTCAAAAGTTAAGAAAGCGGGATTGGCAACCTCCGGGGAGACCACAATATCGGGCCAAACCCGCTCCGTTTCCTGCTCCAGATAATCCAAATCCAGGGCGGAGGTGTGGGACAGCCGTACCAACGCCTCCCGTACCCGGGGGTTGTATTCGGCAGCCAGGTGCGGCATCAGGTCCTGACGTACCCGGTTGCGGGTGAACCGGAACAGGGAGTTTCCGCTATCCTGCCGGAAATCCCGGCCCAGCTCCCGGCAATACTCCACCGTGTCCGACTTGGTGACCTCCAGCAGAGGACGAAATAGGGCAGGGCTTTCCAATCCGGTCGGCCAGGGCCAGGGAGCAACCTCGGTCATCCCCCGCAGACCGGGTAGGCCGGCGCCCCGCAGGATGTGCAGCAGCACCGTTTCCGCCAGGTCGTCGGCGGTATGCCCTACCGCCACGGCTACCGCTCTCACCCGTTGCGCCACCGCAGCCATGAAGGCGTACCGCATCTCGCGGGCGCCCTGCTCAAAGGAGGAAATACGGTGTTCCTGCTGGTAGGCGATAGGGTCTCGCTTTTCTACCGACACCGGCAGCTTCAGTTCCCGGGCCAGCGATTCGACAAACCGGGCATCCTCGTCGGCTTCCTCACCACGAAAGTCGTGATTCAGATGGGCGACGTGAAGATTGATACGGCAGGTCTCGCTGAGGCGATGCAGGCTGTAGAGGAGGGTTGAGGAATCGGCCCCGCCAGATACGCCAATCACCAAGGTAGAGCCGTTGCCGGAGTAACCCGCTCGTCGCAACGCCGCCGCTACCTGCCGGTCCACGTCGGAAACAGCAGCCATATCAGCCCGAGCGGGAGAGGGTTTCCGGCGGCAGGTGGCCGGTGGAGTTGTAACAGAGCAGCCGCCGGCCCTGGGAGCCGCTGTCGAAGATGCTCACCGACCCCAGGCTGAGGGACATCCGGTGAAAGTTGGACAGGGGTACTCCCAGCAACTTGCCGCAGATGGCGCGGATGGCAAAGTTATGGGAGATAAGGGCCAGATTGGCCGTATCGTCGTGGGCCTGCTCCAAATCAAGGATAACCTGCCAGGAGCGTCGTTCCAGTTCCGCCAAAGATTCACCGCCGGGCATTACCACAGCCTCCGGGTTGTCGCGCCAGGTATTGAAAACTTCGGGCCAGCCGGCGCGCATCTCCACCCCGCCGATGCCCTCCAGTTCACCCAAAGCCAGTTCCTTGAGGCCGTCCCGGGGGTTAACCGGCAGGCCAAGCTGGCCGGCAAACTCGGCGGCCACCTGCATAGTGCGAGACAAGGGGCTGGCATAGAGGTCGGTAAGTCCCCAGTCACGGGCTGCCGTAGCGGTGGCTTTGGCCTGGGCCAGTCCCGTTTCGTTCAGCATCGTGTCATACTGCCCTTGAAACCGGCCCAGCTTGTTCCATTCCGTTTCGCCGTGGCGTACCAGGAAGAACTTCACTTTATTGCCTCTTCCGTCGCTGCCGCGGCAAGTTGGACCTCTACCTCCTCGATCCTGACCCCATTCATACTTCTCACGGTAAGTTTCAGGTTCCGGTACTCCACTATTTCGCCGGCCTCCGGGATATACCCCAAACGGTCCAGGATGAACCCGGCCACCGTCTGGTACTCCCCGACCGGTAACTCCAGATTCAGTATTTCGTTGGCCTGCATGATACTCATTCCAGCGTTCAGGCGGAAAGTATTTTCGTCCAGGGTAGTATAGGCTTCCGGCGAAACGGCATAATCGTCGCCCACCTCGCCGACGATAACTTCCAACATTCGCTTCAGCGTTAACAGACCCGCTATGCCCCCGAATTCATCCACGGCTAGGACCAGGCCATAACCGCCCTGGCGCATTTCGGAAAAGGTGATGCTGACGGTCTTGGTTTCGGGCACGAAATAGGCCTCCCGGAGCAACCCGGTGACGCTATCCTGGAGTTGCAGTTCCCCCTTGCCCAGGGCGAGCAGGACATCCTTGTTGGAAAGTACGCCGACGATGTTTTCCTTCGTGTCTTCGTAAACCGGGAACCGCGTATGGCTGCGCACCGAGTACAAACTCAGGAACTGTTCCAGGGTGGCGCCTTGTTCCACCCAGATTATCTCCGTCCTGGGAGTCATTATCTCTCTGACCTGCTGGTCGCCAAACCGAAATACCTTTTCCAACAAGGCTGCTTCCTCCGGCTCCACGGCGCCGGACCGGGCGCCGGCGGCAATCAGGGAACGGATTTCGCCCTCGCTGACCTCAGCAGTGGAATTGGTGATGCCCAGCAGCCGGGTGAACAGATTAGTAATCACCTGAAGGACCCGAACCCCCGGCGAAAGGATAATTTCCACCAGGGACAGCGGCCGGGCGAAAGCGAAAGCCACTGTTTCCGAACGGTTCCAGGCGACGGTTTTGGGCAGAGTCTCGCTGAATACCAGCAGCAGCAGCGTAACGCAGATGGTGGCAACCAAAACGGCCAGGGTGTCGTCCTCAATCAGGTTTAAGGCTAGCGCAGTTCCCAGGGCAGCGGCGGCAGTGTTGACCAGGTTGTTGCTCAGCAAAACCGTAGCCAGCAGCCTTTCTGGCCGCTTGACCATGCGTTCCACCAGCTTGGCTTTGGGGCGGCCAATACTTAACAAGTGAATCAAGCGCGCCCGGGGGAGGGCGATGAAGGCCGTTTCTGAGGACGAGAAGAATGCGGAAAGGACCAGGCAGATTACGAGGAGGGCTAACCTTCCTAAATCATCAGACTCCATCTTTCGACCTGTTTACCTCCTGAGCCTACAATAGGCCGTGCTTTTCGCCATTACCCGCCCCAGGGCAAAGAAATGGCGACGCTTACGCTAAATGATAGCATCCGCCGGTCAACAGTGTAAAGTTGACCGAACAATCGCTCCGCACTACCATAGTCAGGCAACAGTCAGGCAACAGCGGAAACTTGCGGACAATATAGGCGCCAGAGGACGATTATGGGTCTGAAAATCCTGGGGATTGAAACTTCCTGCGATGAAACGGCAGTGGGAGTCGTGGCGGACGGCCATCGCCTGCTCTCCAACATCGTTTCTTCCCAGGTGGAACTGCATTCCCCTTACGGCGGGGTAGTGCCAGAGGTTGCCTCCAGACAGCATATTCGGGATATGGCCCCGGCGGTGGAGAAAGCTCTGGCCGACAGCGGCCTTGACCTGGCCGAGATTGACGTAGTGGCGGCCACCTACGGCCCCGGGCTGGCCGGCTCGTTGCTCACCGGCCTGAACACCGCCAAAGCCCTCTCTTTCAGCCTGGGCAAGCCCCTGGTCGGCGTCAATCACCTGGAGGGCCACATATATGCCTCCTGGCTGGCGCGGGAGGGCGGGAACAGCCCGGCCGACTCACCCGGTTTTCCCCTGGCTTGCCTGGTGGCGTCCGGGGGCCACACCGACCTGATTCTGATGGAAGACCACGCCCGTTACCGGCTGGTAGGCCGTACCAGGGACGACGCCGCCGGCGAGGCTTTCGACAAGGCAGCGCGTATTCTCGGCCTGGGTTTTCCCGGCGGGCCGGAGATTCAAAGGGCCTCCGAAGGCGCAACCCTGGGGGATTTGCGCCCCCTGCCGCGCGCCTGGATGCGGGATACCCTAGACTTCAGCTTCAGCGGTGTCAAGACTGCCTTACTCCACCTGGCCCAAGCCCAGGGAGTCTATCCACCCGGCGGCAACGCGGGCGACACAAAGCTCGGCAGGGCGGAAATTGACCGGCTGGTTGGGCAGATGGCCGCCAACTTCCAGGAATCGGTGGTTGAGGTTATGGTAGTCAAGACGCTGGAGATGGCCCGGCGTTATCACGCAAAAGGCATCGTCCTGGGCGGAGGGGTTACCGCCAACGCACGGCTCAGAGCGGAAATAACCCACGCTTCACCCTTGCCAGTAATAATTCCTCCGCCGGTCCTGTGCACCGATAACGGCGCGATGATTGCCGCCTGCGCCTTCTTCCAATACCGGCGGGGAGAACAGTTCGGGCTGGAACTGGACATAGACCCGGCGCTGCCCCTCGGCTAATCCCCGGTCGGTCAATGCCGCCCAAGAGAGGACTACGGCCAAGGCTATCGCATTTGGAATCGGGGGAATCCGTCATTTCTGCCATAATCCGTCATTCCTGCGAAGGCAGGAATCCAGTGGCGTCAGGGGCAGAGGTTCCTGCTTTCGCAGGAACGACGGGTTTTCGTTCTTTGGCCTAATACGATTGCCCTGGGATTACGGCTCCCATTTTAGCCGCTTCTAGCCGCTTGAGGCAGCTTCGGTTTCCCTAAAACTACGGAAGGACTCGGTGCGCTCCTGACGACAAACGAACAAGGTCTTCACCACCTCGTTAATCTCCGGTATCCGCTCCGCTCCCAGATAAACAAAGGACAAATCCCAATTATCGCCCTGAAGGGTTACCCTTCCGCCGGCGCGGTGAACATTTTGCCGCCAGAAGGTCACAACGCCGGCTATTATGGCCGCCAACAGGATAAAGGGGAGGAAGTCAATAGCCAAGCCGGGAATGCCCGGCCCCTCGACCTGGCCGGCCAACCAGTAGGCTACTATCAAGTAGAAGACCAGGGCAGCGCCCACGAGCAGGATACCTTTGAGGAAGGAGTAGGAATTGTTTGTTCTGGATTGAACCGTAACTCCTTTAAGCTCTTCCACCGGCAGCAGTGATGCTTCATCGCTATTCTGCTTATTGGCGAAAAAAAGTATGCGGTAGTTGGTTACCAGGAGGAGTATCCCTTTGCTGGTCGGCTCTTGAAGCAAGCCACCCTCCAGGGAAAATACGGTAGCTACTTTTTCCTCCGGCAGCAGCGGAATGCCGCGGACTCGGGAAAGGTAGTTTTGGCTTGGGCCGGAACGGTTTGTCACGCTACTTCTCCAGAAAAATATGCTGTACAGACGGCCGGCGTTACCGCCGGTCAATAACCCCGCGACTTTGCCCCACAACTCATCCGGGGATACCGGAGGACGCCGATTGCATTCGGGATATGTTACCATTGATTTCGCCCGATAAACCAGATTGAACAACCCTTTTCAGGAAGTTGACCGGAGGTGAATATGCCCGACTTAACCAACCAGGAGATTCAAGCCCTGGGCCATTCCGTGGGTCTGAACATCCAGGAACCGGAACTGTCCCAGGTAGCCTACAGCCTCAACGCTCTGTTGGAAGCGATGTCGGCTATCGAGGTTCCGGGCGCCAATGCCGTGGAGCCGTTGCCCCTGATCCTGCCTGAACTGGAGGTATAAAGTGCAGCCTAACGACATTCCATACCTGTCCGCTACCGAATTGGCCGGCTACATTGAAAGCAAGCAACTATCCCCGCTGGAAGCGGTTGACGCCTACCTGTCCCGAATTGAACGGGTTGACCCCAAGCTGAACTCCTACGTGACCGTTTGCGCCGAAACCGCCCGTGAAGCAGCCCGGCAAGCCGGCGAAGAGATTGCCGGCGGAGGCTACCGGGGGCCGCTGCACGGCATACCCGTCGGGGTAAAAGACCAGATTCATGCCAAAGGTATCACCAATAGCGACGGCTCCAAAATCCGGGCGGATTTCGTACCCGACGCGGATGCTACAGTGGTCGCCAACCTGCGCCGGGCCGGCGCTATCCTGCTGGGCAAGTTGAACATGAGCGAGTTCGCCATGGGCGACCCGATTAGCTCTTACTTCGGGGCGGCCCACAATCCCTGGGACCTGGAGCGCAACCCCGGCACTTCCAGCACCGGCTCCGGCGCGGCCACCGCCGGCTTTCTCTGCGCTACTTCCCTGGGCGAGGATACCGGAGGTTCCATCCGGGGGCCGGCGGCCAACTGCGGCTTGGTGGGTTTGCGGCCTTCCTGGGGGCGAGTCAGCCGCTACGGGGTGGACGGCGCCTGCTGGTCCATTGACACCATCGGCCCCATATCTCGCACCGTCGCCGACTGCGCCGCAACCATCGGGGCTATCGCCGGTTACGACGCCAACGACCCCTACACCCGCCGCGAGCCGGTGCCCGACTATCGCCAAGCCCTGACCGGAGATATACGGGGGCTTAAAGTAGGGTTGGTTACCGAA
This sequence comes from Dehalococcoidia bacterium, assembly GCA_965197655.1. Taxonomy (GTDB): domain Bacteria; phylum Chloroflexota; class Dehalococcoidia; order Lucifugimonadales; family UBA3495; genus CATQHB01. The sequence goes on from OZ240220.1 coordinate 1,276,115, forward strand.
TTGATGGACCTCAACCTGGGGTTGAACGACCAGACCAGGGAGGCGGTAGCCATTGCGGCCCAGACTTTGGCGGAGTTGGGCGCAGAGGTGCGGGAAATTTCCCTGCCCCTGGCTCAACAGAGCGGCGTCATCGTCCGTACCATAACCCATACCGAGCGGGTGAGCCTGCGCCCGGAGTGGCTGCGGGAACGCCCCGAGGACTACCACGTCAACACCCGCATCGCCTTTATGACCGGCAACCTGATTCCGGGGCAGGTCTATTACAAGGCGCAAAAGCTCCGGGCAATAGTCCGGCGGCAAGTGTTGGCTGCCCTGGAAGAGGTGGATGTGCTCATCCAGCCCACTTCCTCCGGGCCGGCGGGGAAGCTGGACTTCACTACCGGCGTACGCAGCAAGGAAGCGGCGGCCCAAGCCCTGGTTGAGGGCAGTTACCGCGGCCCCTACAGCCTCAGCGGAGCCCCGGCCCTTTCCATTCCTTGCGGCTTTACCTCTCCCGGCGACGGGGCATTGCCCCTGGCCTTGCAGATTGCCGGGCGTCCCTTCGCCGAGGCAACCGTGCTGAACGTAGCCTACGCCTATGAGCAGGCCACTCCCTGGCACGACCGCAAGCCCCCAATTTAGGGATATAGTTATGGAATGCTGGAGTTGCTTAAGGTCTGGGTAATAGACCTACACTGCCCAGAAAGGAGATTTGCGATGACACAGCCTAACCCGGGGTCCTGGCAAGCCAAAATGGACCGCAACTCCCCGGAGCTTTTCAAGGAGATAATGGACGTGCGCAACAACGTCCTTACTGAGGGCGCTTTGCCCCTCAAAGTTAAGGTTTTGATGACTATGTTGTGCGATGCCCTGCTCTCTCACCCGGACGGGGTAGCCGCCATTGCCGACCGGGCGCGGGCTGCCGGCGCCACCGAAGATGAAATCGCCGAAACGGTGGCCGTAGCTTTCCTAATGGGCGGCACCCCGGCCCTGGTAACCGCCTGCAACGCCTTTAAGGAGTGACGTTCAGGCAGAGGGCGTCAGTTATTCTTGCCGATTAGCCGGGCCGGGTTGGGAACCATTTGTTCCAACTAATGCCGGCGCAAAGAACTGTAACTCCCAGCAATCCTGTTTTCATGTCATTCAGACGGAGCGGAGCGGGGCAACAACCCAAAATGCTCAAGCGGGGCTACTTGGGAAAACCGAACCGCCCTGGCCCGAAGCATTTTAGATTCCTCGCTCCGCTCGGAATGACATTAGCTAGGAAACCTCCGAATAAGTCGTACTTGTGCTGTTCACCCCCTACCCGTCGTTCCTGCGAAAGCAGGAACCTCTGCCCCTGACGCCACTAGATTCCTGCCTTCGCAGGAATGACGGATTCTCCCGATTCCAAATGCGATTGCCCTGCAGGTATCTCCTCGCTCCGTTGACGCCTGCCCGCCCCCGGCTTACACTGGGGCGGTTCAGCCAAAGCAATTTTGACGAATCGGGCCACAGGGAGGCGTTATGGTAACTGCCGGATTGTCCAGAAGCCTAGTTTACGGACGGCGGGGCATGGTCTGCTCCAACTCACCCCTGGCTGCCAGTACTGGCATCAAAGTGATGCAGGAAGGGGGCAACGCTTTCGACGCCGCCCTGGCGGTGGCTGCCACCGAGGCCGTTACTCTGGTGCCCCTGTGCTCAATGGGCGGAGATTCCTTCGTGCTGCTCTACGAAGCGGCCACCGGCCAAGTCACCGGGGTCAACAGCAGCGGAGTAGCGGCCACCGGCGCTACCGCCGACTACTACCGCAATCAGGGCTACCGCAATATGCCCATTGACGGGCCGCACTCCATTTCCGTGCCCGGGGAAGTAGCCGCCTGGGAAGAGATACACCGCCGCTTCTGCACCAAGCCCTTGCCCCAACTGCTGGAAACGGCTATCGGATTTGCCGAAGAGGGCTTTCCGGTGTCCCCGGGCATTGGGCGCAGCTTCGCTCACGCCGTAGGCAAGCTGGGGCAGTTTCCGGCCAGCGCCGCCATCTACGCTTCCAACGGCGGAATGAAGGCTGAGGGGGAGATGCTGGCTAACCGCGACCTGGCTAACAGCTTGCGCCAGGTGGCCCAGGGTGGCGCCGATGAGTTCTACCGGGGCGAGTTGGCCCGGCAAATGGTCAAGGAATTGGGCAAGGCTGGCGGCCTCTTCACCGAGTCCGACTTTGCCGAACACCGGGCCGAAGTGTACAACCCCATTTCCACCACCTACCGCGACCACCTGGTTTACCAGACACGCCCGCCCACCCAGGGTTTCCTGCTGCTGGAAATGCTGAACCTGGTCGAGGGGTACGATCTGGCCGGGCTGGGCCAGAACAGCGCGCAGTCCATTCACTTGATGACCGAGGCCAAGAAAATCGCCTACGAGGATCGCAACAGGCTGGCCGGTGACCCGAAGTTTATCGAGTGGCCCTTGGACGAACTAATTACCAAGGACTACGCCGCCCGCCGCCGCCCGGAGATTGACCCGGCGCGGGCCACTAACCTGGCCTACACCCCGCAGCCGGTTGGCGGGGACGGCAATACCACCTATTTTTGCGTGGCCGACGGCGCGGGCAACTGCGTTTCCTGGATCCACAGTCTTTCCAACGCTTTCGGTTCCGGGTTTGTCGCCGCCGGCACCGGCGTCCTGTTCAACAACCGGGCCGGCCGGGGGTTCAGCCTGGAGCCGACCCATCCCAACGTCATCGAACCCGGCAAGCGCACCATGCACACCCTCAACTGCTATATGACGCTGAAGGACGGCCAGCCGGCCATCGTCGGTGGGACGCCCGGCGGAGACTTCCAACCCCAGTGCGGCCTGCAAATACTGGCTAACCTGATAGACTACGGAATGGACCCGCAGGAGGCGGTGGAAGCCCCCCGGTGGTGGAGTTTCCCCGGCACCGACCCGGCCAGCCTGGAAACGCCGTTGGAACTACGGGTAGAGGCGGGTATGCCGGCCGCCGTCATTAAGGAATTGGAGGCTCTGGGCCACCGGGTAGCCCCCCGACGCCTGGGCATCAATGACGGCAAGGTGCAGTTGATAATCCGCGACCCACAAACCGGGGTGCTGAAAGGGGCTTCCGACCCCCGGGGCGACGGTCAAGCTGCGGCGTGGTAGCGAAATTGCCGGCCGATAGATGGAGACTTATCCACTCATCTAAGCATAGGTCGCTATAACTGTAGGGGCGGGTTTGAAACCAATTGTTCCAACAAATTAGCTTGCTTCGTATCTGGAACTGGGCAAAGGCATTAGACGGAATTCCTTCCCAGTCGTTGCGAAGGCAGGAACCTAAAACCTATCGGATAGAGGTTCCTGCCTTCGCAGGAACGACGGACAGCTTGTATTCCTAATGCGACGGCCTTCCGGTTTCGGCCCCTTGTACTGACAATCTGTTGGAGCAGATGGTTTGAAACCCGCCCCTACAACGTCTCTAGTCGTTGGCATTGGTGGATCAGGCCATCGAGCGGGGCATAAAGAACTCCCGCTCCCGGTCGTCAAACCCCTGGAGGCTCTCCGTGGATATTCCCGGGTGTTCCAGGGCGGCTTTGACGATGCGGCGGTTGAAGACGCTGGTTGCCTCTGAGTTCAGGTAGTCTTGCACCGGCGTCCACAGGCATTCTTCAATCTCTTCGTCCTGCTTGGTAATTTCCCGGCTGAGCGGACTCAACCGGCAGACAAAATAGATGTCGGACTTGCCGTAACGGTAGCCGTGCCAGTGCCGGAAGCAGGCCAGCGTCTCGAACCTGGTATAAACCCCGGTCTCCTCCAGCACCTCGCGAATCACTGCATCTACCAGATGTTCACCGGGGTGTACGGCTCCGCCGGGCAGCTTGTAAAAGGGCGGCTGGCCGGGGTTGCGATGCCGCTCACAGACCACCAGCAGCTCATTGGCATCGTTCAACACCACACCGCCCACGCCGATGTAGTGGGTGGCGTAGGGGGGGATGTGGGCCCCCGGCTCTAGTTGCAGGGTCAGCATCAGGTAGTCCCCGCCCTCCATTCCGGGGGAGTAAAGGTCGGAGCGCTGGCCGGAGTGGTGAAAGACGAACCCGGCCTCGACCGCCACCGGAATCAGGGCGGACAACCCGATTGGCACCTCCAGCCAAACGGCGCGGTAGCCCTCATCCTTCCAAGTAGTCAGGGAATGGTTCAGCCGGCCCCGGAACTCCTCCGGGTCTGACGGCAGGGCCGCCGGATTGGGGATAATGCCGCCAAATGGGTTGGTTCCCGATTCAAGCGTTTTCATCGTTAAAACCTGTAAAATTACTCGACCGTGACCGCTTCCTTTCCGATTCTCCGGCCCAATCGCCGCGAATGACTCAACCGGAAACAAGACCAAGAAGGCCGAATTGAGGATTGGGGGCAGTATATCACACCGCCTTTCCGGGCTGCCGTTTCCGGGTATTCGGCCAAGGCAATCGTTCTTCAACCACCGGCGCCCCCGCCAACTGTCATTCCGAGCGGAGCGAGGAATCCAGAATCTTCTCAACAAGGGCTGTCCGCTATCGGCAAAGGTCTAACCCGAAGGATTTTGGATTCTTCCTCCGCTCCGCTCCGTCAGAATGACATCATGGGAAATTAAGACGCCATTGCCATGCACTAACCAGAATTATTGCATTTGCATTGGCGACTATCCGTCGTTCCTGCTTTCGCAGGAACCTAAAACGCTGAGGACAGAGGTTCCTGCTTTCGCAGGAACGACGGGAGAAGGGCCTTTACCGTCACATACGATTGCCTGGGCCACTGACCCGCCGATATTGCCAACCCGGTTGTATTGCGTGTTATAATAGGGCGCACAAGGTACCGGGAGGGCGATACAGGGCGATTTCGGGCCTGAATTGGCAACGGAAACAGGACAAACGCCGTTTAACCTTCACTTCTCAGTTGGCGCTTTGCTTGCCGTAAGCTATTCGGGTGTTGTAACCTTAGTAACGCATCCTCAGTTCCTGAGACACACTTAATTTTAGGAGGTTAACCCTATGATGCAGCAGGCTGCAAGGACCAAGATTGAAGCCGGGGCTGTGACCTTCGTCGTCCAGCACGAGCTTTGGGATGGCAACCTTCAAGACCACTCCGACCAGGGCGTGGTAATTCTGGTAGAAGCCAATGACACCACTATGCTGCGGTTCAACTGCTTCGACCTGGAGCGCAGCTATGTTTACGGGCCGGAAGGGAAGAACAAGGTTTGCCGAATGGACCCCACCGTGGACGGCAACCCCATCTACTGGTCGGTGAAGCAGATTCGTCACAACCTGCCGGCCATGCTGACCGAAGCCGGCCATGAAGACGTTGCCAACAGCGTCAACATGGACGAGGTCAAGGCCGCGCTGGGCGAGGTGGAATCCACCGCCCGTCAGGTCTATGCCACCGATCGCAACACCGTAAAGCACAACCGGGGCCATGACATCTTCGAGGCCGGCAACATCCGCTTCGGCCTGGAACTCCGCAAGCAGGCCGGCGGCGACGGCGGCTTGGCGATTCACGTCCTGGCCGACCTGGCCGGCACCCCGGGCCGCTCCTACACCGAGGAGACGGAACTGTTGGCCTTTGACTGCTTCCGGGATGCCCCCCACTACCACTATGGCCCCCGCAACAAGAACCATCGGATTTTCTGGGACCGGACCCTGATTCCTGACCCGCTGGAATGGACGCTGGACCGGTTCAAGAGCAAGAATCTCCGGGACATGATTGCTCGGGCCGGCTACCCCGGCGTAGCCGCCGACCTGGACCAGGACCTGATTGACTCCATCATGCCTGAGCTGGAAGCCAAGGCTCGCGAGTTCCAGCCGGCAGGCGACGTGCAGGTTATTGACGGCCCCGCCACCCCCAACCTGGTCGCCAGATAGGCTCCCCAGTTAACCCTGCCCAGTAACCGGGTTGGCGAGATAACTCGCCAACCCGGTATCTTTTGCGGAATTGAGCGGTGAATAAGTCGGACTCCATTACCGAAGACACGGCCGGCGAACCATTGCTTCGCTTGCCCAAGTACGCTATTTTCCTCGGCTTGGTTATTTCCTTGCTGATTGCTACATTGTGGCTAACCGGCGGCGGGCCAACCAACCCTGCCCATTCCCCATCGGATAAAGGGACGAACCCCCCAACAACGCGCCAAACCTCAGCCGCCGGGCCGCCGGCAGCCGAAATAACGGGCATAGCGGCGTGGATTAACAGCGAACCGCTGGCCCTGACCGACCTCCGCGGCCGGGTTGTGTTGCTGGATTTCTGGACTTATACCTGCGTCAACTGCATCCGCACCTTCCCCCAACTTAAACTCTGGCATGACCAGTACGCCGACGACGGGCTGGTAATCCTGGGCATCCACACGCCGGAGTTTGAGTTTGAGAAGGACCAAGCCAACGTCTTTCAAGCCACCCAAGACTACGGTATTACCTGGCCGGTGGCCCTGGACAACGATTATGTAACTTGGGACAACTACCTGAACTCCTTTTGGCCGGCTAAGTATCTGATTGACGCCCAGGGACAGGTGCGCTACCACCGAATCGGCGAGGGAGGCTACGCCTCCACCGAGGGAAAACTGCGCCAACTGCTGGCAGAGGCCGGCGCAGACCTTTCCGATGACCCCTTCACTGCAATGGGGGAACATACTGAAGACACCGAATTTCTCAACGCGCCGGATGCGGAGATTACCCGAGAACTTTACGCCGGTTACGAGCGCGGGGCTTTCGAATTGGAGCTTTACGGCCAGGGTTACGTGGGCCAGCTTGAATACTACCGGCAGGCCGGCGAAACCCTCCAACTAACGGCGCCAGACTGCTTACAGCCCAATCTGATTTATTTTCAGGGACACTGGCGCAGCGAACCGCAAGGAGCCACTCACGCACGTATTACCACCGGCTTCGAGGACTACGTTGCCCTGGTCTATTCGGCCCGCACGGTTAACGCAGTCCTTACCAATAAGGCCGGGGAGCGGTATAAGGTGCGCGTAACGCTGGAGGGGGAGTATCTGACCGAAGAAAGCCGGGGCGCCGACGTGGTCATCGGCAACGATGGGGAGAGTTACCTGTGGGTAGAGGAATCCCGTATGTACCGGGTGGTGGAAAACCCCGCCTACGTTCAGCGAAAAGAGTTACGGTTAAGCGCCAACTCCGACCAATTCGGCTTGTACGCCTTTACTTTTGGGATATATGCGGCGGGGCCGTAAGGAAGGGATGCTTTATTAAGACATAGCGAGAAATGGGGCGTGCAGGTTTCAAACCTGCCCCTACGGCCCCACATGAAACCCGCTATCGGCTGCTGGCTAATAAAGGTGACAGGAGGTGGTGTGGCCCGGCGCTATCTCCTTGGTCTCCGGTATCTCTACGGCGCACCGGTCCATCGCGAAGGGGCAGCGGGTATGGAACCGGCACCCGGAGGGTGGGTTTAGCGGAGAGGGCACCTCGCCGGTCAGAATTATCTCATCTTGTTCAATGTCCGGGTGGGACGGCAGCGCCGCCGACATCAACGCCTTGGTGTAAGGGTGAAGCGGGTTGTTATAGAGTTCCTTTACCTCGGCGTACTCCACAATCTGGCCCAGGTACATCACCGCCACCCAATCGCACATATACCGTACCGTCGCCAGGTGGTGAGCGATTAGCAGGTAGCTGACCCCGTATTCCGTCTGTAAATCTTTGAGCAGGTTCATTATCTGGGCGCGGATGGAAACGTCCAAGGCGGAAACCGGCTCGTCGAGGACAATCATCTTGGGGTTTAGCGAAAGGCCCCGGGCAATAGCCAAGCGCTGCCGTTGGCCGCCGCTGAATTCGTGGGGGTAGAGGTTGGAGTGGTAGGGACTAAGGCCCACATCCAAGAGGAGTTTCTGCACCCGCGCCTCAATCTCCCGGTGGGGAACGTCCCAGTTGATAAACATCGGCTCGCCAATCAGGTCCTTCACCCGCATCCGTGGGTTCAAGGAACTCCAGGGATCCTGGAACACCGCCTGCACCGAGCTGCGGTAATCCTTTCGTTGCGCGGCATTGGAATGGTGAATGTCCTCGCCTTCAAACAGTATGCTGCCTTCCGTCGGCTCTTCCAGCATCAACAGCAGCTTGGCCGTGGTACTCTTACCGCAGCCGGACTCTCCCACGATGCCGAGGGTTTTGCCCCGCTCCACCTGAAAGGAAATGCCGTCAACAGCCTGCAGGTAACCGGTAGTCCTGGAAAAAAGCAACCCCTTGGTTACCGGAAAGTGCTTCTTCAGGCCCCTTACTTCCAACAATGGTTGCTGGTCGGGTTGTCCTTGGGAAGTGGTTTCCGGCGATTGTCCGACTGTGGTCATGCCAACCTCCAGCAAGCTGCCTGGTGGCTTTCGGATACGTGAAAAGCGGTTGGGTATTCCTCCCGGCACCGCGGCATAACGTAGGGACAGCGGTCAGCAAAAGAACAGCCCGGCGGCAGGTCGTGTAGCGCCGGCGGCTGTCCTTCAATGGCATACAACCGCTCCACGTCCTCTTCCAGCTTGGGGACCGAGGCCAGCAGGGCTTCGGTGTAGGGGTGCGACGGGTTATTGAAAATCTCTCTTACGCCGCCCGTTTCCACTACCTTGCCGGCATACATCACTGCCACCCGGTCGCACATCTTGGCCACCACGCCAAAATCGTGAGTAATGAAAATCAGGGCCAGGTTCTGCTGCTGCTGCAAGTCTTTGAGCAGCTTGAGGTATTGGGCCTGAATCGTGACATCCAGCGAAGTTGTCGGCTCGTCGGCAATCAACACTGCCGGTTCGCAGGAAATGCCAATGGCCCCCACCACCCGCTGCCGCATTCCGCCGCTCAACTGATGCGGGTAGTCCTTGACGCGCGATTCCGCCGCCGGAATGTTGACCTTGCGGAGCACCGCCAAGGTGTGATCCATGATGCTCCGCTTGGGGATGTCCTGGTGTATCCGTATCGCTTCGTTAACCTGGCTGCCAATTGAGAAGACCGGATTGAGGGAGGTCATGGGGTCCTGGATTATCAGGGCAATCTGGCTACCCCGCACCTTGCTCATCTCATTCTCGGAGAGTTGGAGCAAGTCCTGGCCTTGCAGGGTAATCCGGCCCTCCACAATCTCACCGGGCGGCGAGGGAATCAGGCGCATCAGGGAAAGCATGGTAACCGACTTGCCGCAACCCGATTCGCCCACGATGCCCAGGGTTTCACCCCGGCGCAACTGGAAGCTAACGCCGTCCACCGCCTTAACAGTGCCCCAACGAGTGCTGAAGTAAGTGCGCAGGTTTTCAACCTCCAGCACCACTTCGTTAGCGTTGTTAGCCGGATTAGAAACCGCCATACTCGGCCCCTCCCTGTAGTAGGAAATCAGGATTAAGAAACGGGAAGTTCTCGCCCGAAATCCGGTCTGTCGCTATTTTGCCGCCCTCTTGCCGCTATGGTAGGGGTTTGCGGTGACTTTATAGAACGGGCATAGCTTTGTCAATACGGATTGGCCCGGGCAACCGGGCAATCGCATTTGGAGTCGGGGGAATCCGTCGTTCCTGCGAAAGCAGGAACCTCTGTCCGCAACGTTTTAGGTTCCTGCGAAGGCAGGAACGACGGAAATATGACTGTGCGTCTAATGCGATTGCCCTAGCCAGGGCAACAGGGCTATCGCAATGTAGGGAGAGTTATCCGGCCCGCTCGTCCTGAGCCTGTCGAAGGGCTCGCCATCGGATAAGGGGGTGTGGTTCGACAAGCTCACCATGAGCGGGCTTTGTTGAACGGGCTTGGTTGTTAACATGGATTTTGCGCTAACCCTGGCGAGGCAACCAGGTCATAATTGTCTCGCCGGCGCCATCATCCCTAGACCCCGGCGAACACTTTTTCCATATCCGGCGTATAACGGCCGTCGCGGGCGGCGCTGGTTACCGTGGCACGGTGCAAGTAAGCATCCTGGGCTTGCGGCACCCTGGAAGGGTCGCCTCCCCATATCTTGAGAGGAGTCGCTTGCAGGCCCCGGCCATAAGAAAAACTGAGTTGCCACGGCGTGGAGGAATCAATCCGCCGGTTGATCGCGTTCAGATTTTTTGTGGCGTCATCGTCGTTCTGCCCACCGGAAAGAAACACGATACCCGGCATGGCCGCAGGCACGGTACGTTTGAAGCAGCTTATGGTGGCCTCAGCTACCTGTTCCGGGCCGGCTCGGTTGGGAGCGTCCGCCCCGGACAAGACCATATTGGGCTTTAGCAGCATACCTTCCAGGGCCACCTGCTGCCGGTTCAACTCCTCGAACACCCGCTGCAACGTGGCCTCGCTTGCCTCAAAGCAACGGTCAATGTCATGGTCGCCGTCCATCAGCACTTCAGGTTCAACGATAGGCACCAGGCCCGCTTCTTGGGAAAGGGCAGCGAAGCGCGCCAGGGCATGGGCATTTACGTCTATACAATACGACGACGGTAGGTCCTTGCCGATAGTGATTACAGCGCGCCACTTGGTGAACCTGGCGCCCAGTTCACGGTACTCCTCAAGGCGTTCACGAAGTCCGTCCAGCCCCTCGGTCACCGTCTCTTCGGGAGAGCCGGCCAGCGGCCTGGCCCCTTTGTCCACCTTGATGCCCGGCAGGATTCCTTCCCCGTTGAGAATATCCACAAACCGCTGGCCGGTATCGGCACTTTGCCGGATGGTCTCATCGAAGAGGATGACGCCACTAAGATAGTCGCCAATGCCTTTGGCAGTGAACAGAAGCTGACGCCAGGCGCGGCGGTTATCCTCCGTCGATTCCACGTTTATACTCCTCAACCTGCGCGCTATCGTGGCATCGCTCTCGTCAGCGGCAAGAACTCCCTTGTTCTTCGCCACCATCATCCGGGTTGTCGCCTGAAGTTCTTGAGTATTCACGGTTGCCTCCACACTTTCTTTCAACCAACAGGATTGCTGTTCCAAGGAAAAGAGTAAACTATTCTTGGCTCGGCAGAAGTGTATCACGCTGAACGACGCGGAAACCAGCTTTCCGCTATCTGATATACTTCGACTGATATACTCCGAGGTGAAACTGTTGATTCACGGGAGGCCCTTATGACGACAACCCAGCCAGCTATCGACCGCAACCTTGCTATGGACCTGGTGCGGGTTACCGAATCCGCGGCTATCGCGGCGGCGCAGCACATGGGTAAGGGCGACAAGGAACTGGTGGACCAGGCAGCAGTGGACGCTATGCGCTTCACCCTGGGATCCATGTCTATGGACAGCATTGTAGTCATTGGTGAAGGGGAGAAGGACGAAGCGCCCATGCTGTACAACGGCGAAGTAATAGGGGATGGGACCGGGCCGAAGCTGGATATTGCCGTTGACCCCATCGACGGCACTACGCTGCTTTCCAAGGGACTGCCCGGAGCCATTGCCGTAATCGCCATCTCGGAGCGGGGTACAATGAACTGCCCCAAAGAAACATTCTACATGGACAAGATTGCCGTCGGTAAAGAAGCCAGGGACGCCATCGATATCAACGCTTCGGTGGAGACCAATCTCAAGAACATCGCCATAGCCAAGGGAAAAACAGTCGGCGAACTGACCGTGATTGTGCTCGACCGGCCAAGACACGCCCAGCTTCTGGAGGACATCCGAAGCGCCGGAGCGCGCATCAAGCTAATCTCCGACGGAGACGTGGTAGCAGTCCTTCAAGCCGCAATGGAGGAAAGCGGCGTGGATGCCTTGATGGGCATAGGCGGCACCCCGGAGGGCGTGATTACGGCTGCCGCAATGCGGTGCCTTGGCGGCGCCATCCAGTGCAAGGCCTGGCCCCGCGACGATAAGGAGCGCGCCGCGGCAATGGCGGCGGGCACCGATTTGAACAAAGTTTACTCCGCAGAAGACCTGGTTTCGGGAGATGATGTGTTCTTCGCGGCAACCGGAGCCAGCAGCGGCGACCTGCTTAGGGGTGTTCGTTACTTTGCAGGTGGAGCGCAAACGCATTCACTGGCAATGCGGTCTCGCTCCGGGACACTACGCTGGGTGGACACCGTCCACGATTTTGCCCGGATGGACAAGCTGCGTCGCGCAGACTAACCAGCCGGAGGATCCAGCAAAAAGATGACCTTCCGCCGGGCGGTTAATCCCGGCGCTTTCCGCCAATAGCAGAGCGCCAGCACGGGGATGGGAGGAACCTAACCTGACCACCGAGTTTGCATCGGCCCTACTTCACTGCCAGCATATCGCAGGCCAGCCCCAGCATTATCTTGGCGCCGCTAATCAGGCTCTTGATGCCCACCGATTCGTTGGTGCCGTGGGTGAAGTTCAGCATAGGGTCGTCGTCGGGGTGGGAGCCGGAAAAGCCGTAGGTCACGGTGCCGAGGGGACGGGTAAACCGCGAATCGGTGAACCCGTTGCTGATCGCCGGCACCCACTGAATATCCTCCCGGTCCAGCGCCCTCGCCGTTACTGAACGGATGCTGGTCGCCAACGCCGACTCAAAGGGTGAGGAATTGGGGCGAGCCATATAGTCTATCTCGTAGGAAACACCGGGAATCCCAGCCAGCACCACGTCAAGCTGGTCCCTGACGTACTGCTCATCCTGGTGCGGTAGAGTGCGAACATCGCAGGTGAGCCGGATTGACTCCGGTACGCTGTTGGACTTTATACCGCCCCTCACCATAGTGGGGGTCAACGTCATACGGGAGAGCGCCCGCAGCATCGAAGCAAAACGGGGGTTGTCCGGCTGTATTTCGGCAATTATGGCATCAACATTGGCCGGGGAGGGCCGGTCCTCGATGGCAAAGGTCGAGAGATGGTCGAAAAGGGTGGTGGAGGTGTCCCGCTCCGGGTCGTAGCCCTCAATAGAACTGAGGGCGCTGCTCAAACGATACAGGGCGTTAGTCCCCTGCCAGGGCACCGATGCGTGGGAACTGGTGCCTTTCACGTCTATCTCAACCTGTAGCCGCCCTTTCTCGCCGACGCCCAGGATGTAGGTCAACGCGCCGGCCGCCTGGATGGGAGTGCCTCCGCCCTCGTTGACCGCGTAAGGGGCGGCCAGTTTTTCCGGGTGGTTATCCGCCAGCCAGCCGAAGCCGTACCTGCCGCCGTGTTCCTCGTCGGCGCCGGCGGCCAGTATCAACCCATCCTCCAACTCAATCCCGTTCCGTTTGAGCAGGCGCACCGCCATCAGTTGGGCGGTGAGCAGTCCCTTACAGTCGGAAGCGCCGCGCCCGAAAATGCGGCCTTCGTGAATGGTGGCGCTAAAGGGCGGAAACTGCCACTTGCTATCATCCTCCACCGGCACCACGTCGGTGTGGGACATAAACATCAGGCCCGCCTTGCCGGACCTGCCCTCAATCCGGGCAATCAGGTTGCCCCGGTTGGGCGCCGACTCCAGGATTTCCGACTCGATACCGTCCTGGGCCAGAAAGTCACGGGCCAACTCGCAAACCGGGGTCTCGTCCCCGGTGGGCATAAACCCGGTGTTCACCGACGGAATCCTGACCAGCGCCTGCTCCAGGGCGATAATTTCGTCCTGGGCGGCGTCAACTTGTGCGAATAGCTCTTCCAGGTTAGGCATGGGCGGCCTCCTTGCTGGGCTTGCTTTAAGCGAGTTTAAGCAGGGCGCTCGGCAGTGTCAACGTGGTGAGCGACATTGCCACCAGGGTAGCCACATAGGTCTGCCTCTACAGGTGGTGGTCTCTCCGAGGCGCACCGGTGTATGCGCCCCGGGCAAAATTAGTGGATTCCTCCTTTCGCTACTCATCCCTGCGGCCTATAATGTCCCTTTCCCTACAGTTCTCTCCAACAAGCAACCGGAGGCTATGTTATTGGCTATGCAGCGTGATTTTGTCGGTTACGGTCGGAATGTTCCCCGGATAGCGTGGCCCGACGGGGCCAGGATTGCAGTTTCAATTGTAGTCAACTACGAGGAAGGCTCGGAATACTCCCTTTTGGACGGAGACGACCAACACGAGACCAATAACGAGGTTCCCTCGCCGGTACCGCCGGGGCAGCGGGACCTGTTTAACGAGTCTTTTTTTGAGTACGGCAGCCGGGTGGGTGTCTGGCGGCTGCTGGATATGTTCGACCGGCACGGGGTCAAGTCCACCTTCTACTGCTGCGCGCTGGCCCTGGAACGCAACCCGGATCTGGCCCGGGAGATAGTCGCTCGCGGCCATGAGCCTTGCGGCCACGGCTACCGCTGGGCCGAGGCGCACCTGATGGGCCGGGAAGAGGAACGGCAAGACATTGAAAAGACTATCGAATCCATGCGTCAAACCACCGGCGAGCGGCCTTTGGGCTGGTTCACCCGCTACGGCCCCAGCATCAACACCAGGGAACTGGTGGCTGCCGAGGGAGGCTTCCTGTACGACAGCATCGCGACCAACGACGACCTGCCCTACTACGTGACGGTCAACGCACCGGAGGCCCCAAACGGTAAGCCTTGGCTGGTAATTCCCTACAGCTTTGAAACCAACGACGCTCGTTTCTGGCGGGGTGGCCTGGTCAGCACGGGAGATTTCTACGAATACTTGAAGGACTCCTTCGACTGCCTTTATGCGGAAGGAGAGACCCACCCCAAAATGATGTCGGTGGGCCTGCACTGCCGCATCACCGGTCGGCCGGCCCGCTCCCAGGCCGTGGAGCGGTTCATTGAGTACGCCAAGGGCGTCCCCGGCGTATGGTTCGCCCGGCGCATTGACATTGCCCGTTGGTGGCTGGAGAACTATCCGGCTTAAAGGCCAGCTTGAAAGTGAATTGCCTCACACCTGCGCCGTCCAGCGGTGATTACCACGGACAATATAGACAAGGAGGAAACCGGCGATGAAATTCGGCGTTTGCATCCCCCACTACGGGCGGCCCATCGAAACCGACAGCCTGATTGAAATGGCCTTAAAGGCGGAGGAAATGGGCTACGATTCGGTCTGGGTTACCGACCACATCATCGTGCCCCACGTCCTTCCCGACCGGCCTCCTGAAATCGTCTATCGCCAGGATATGCTGGAGCCGCTGACCCTGCTGGCCCATCTTGGCGCGGTTACGCAGCGGGTGAACATCGGCACCAGCGTAATAATTCTGCCCTACCGCAATCCGGTAATTCTGGCGAAAGCCATCGCCACCGCCGACGTGCTGTCCAAGGGACGGGTCATTTTCGGCGCCGCTGTAGGTTGGATGGAAGGGGAGTTTGATGCCTTGAACGCTTCCTTTGACGACCGGGGCGCCGCCAGCGACGAGTATCTCCAATTGCTCAAAGAGCTATGGACCAACCCCACGCCGACCTTTGCGGGAGAACGATTCCAGTTTTCCGACGTCACCTTTTCACCAATGCCGGTACAGCAGCCTCACCCGCCTGTCTGGATTGGAGGCCGCAGCCGCGCCGGCGCCCGCCGCGCCGCCAAGTACGGCGACTTCTGGCATCCGGTGCAGATTCCCCCCGCGGAAGTGGCGGAAAAGGCGGCATATATGCGGCGGTACTGCGAAAGAATCGGCAGGGAAGAACCGCCCCAACTGTCTTTCCGCTGTAACCTCCGGTTCACTGATACCGTCACCGACGGAGATCGGCCGGCTTTGCAGGGCTCGGTGGAGGACATCATCGGGGACATTGCCAACTATGCCGAGGCGGGGGTGAGCCACATTATAATGGAGATTCCCGGTGACTCCTTCGCCGACAAGTTCAACGCTATGGCGCGCTTCCAGAACGAGGTAGTGCCTCATGTGCCGGCAGCCGGCGGGGCGAACTAGGCATTAGATACAAGGTCCCTAATCTTTGGGGCGATAGTCAAAAATGCACAGCCTTTTAGCCGTCATCCGCCTTATTATGTCATTCTGAGCGGAGCGAAGAATCACAAATCCTTTAGTCAGAACTGCCGCCGCCACTGGATAAATGGTCGGCAAATGAGGACTTTAGGGGTACTCTGAATAAGTCATTGAACACTAGCGCCTTCACCCGTCGTTCCTGCGAAAGCAGGAACCTCTGTACGTAACGTTTTAGGTTCCTGCCGGCGCAGGAACGACGGATAAGTGTAAACATCACGAGTCACGGACTTATTCAGAGATTTCTTAGATTCTTCGTCGCTCCGTTCCTCAGAATGACACCTAAAGGAGCTTGATGCCCCGTAGCATCCGATTGCGTCGGCCTAGCTGTTTATGGTAATTTTAGGGTACATTAAAAAAGCCAAGCCTATGGCCGTGAGGTGAAGTAATGAGCTACAAGCCAAAGTTCCTGGGACACGTAAACCTTTTCGTCCGCAACGCCGAGCGCTCCCAAAATTGGTATGAGGACATTCTGGGCCTGCATACCTACGATTTCAGGCCGGGGCGCGCCGCCTTTATGTCCGCCGACATTGAGCAGTCCCATGAGGTAGCCCTGATTGAGGTGGGCGAAGACGCCCCGGGCATCCAGAACCGTCAGGTGGGACTGAACCACATGGCCTGGATGATGGAAAGCCTGGACGACTTGAAAGAGTTTTACCACCGGCTGAAGGAGAAGAACGTCCCCATCGGCCACATTGCCGACCACGGCATTTCCATAGGCATTTATTTCAACGACCCGGACGGCAACGGGGTCGAAGTTTCCTACGAACTGCCCCGCGGCGAGTGGAACCGGCAGGAGAATGTTTTTATGGCTGAGGGCCGAATGTCGGGTAAATTCCCCGGCCCCTGGGACCAGGAAATGGCCGCCCAACAGGCCGTTGCCCGGTAAATCCGGCTTTCCCCTTTACGGAATAACCTTTATAATGTAATAAACCAAAGGCTGCCAACGTCAGGTACTTGGCAGATTAAGTGTGGAACCAAGTCAAAAGAACTCCACTTCTGATACTAGAGGAGGAAACCCATGCCGAGCCAAGAAGACATTGCTTTAATGGCTCACTTGATGCGGCGCGCCGGCTTTGGCGCCTCTCGCGCCGAGCTTGAGGAACGAGCCGCCAAAGGCTACGAAGCCACCGTAGAGGAACTATTGAACCCTGGCTTGGAGCCGGGAATTGACGAGGATGAGCTGGTCCGCTACTTCCCCCAATTCGAAAGCTCCCTGGCGCCGGTGACCGCCCAAACCGAGTGGGTTTACCGTATGGTTAATACCCGGTGGCCGCTGCAAGAGAAGATAGCCCTGTTCTGGCACCAGCTTTTCGCCACCGGCAACTCCAAGGTGGACAATCCGCCGGAACTACTCCAGCAAGTTGCCATGTTCCGACGGGAAGGTCTGACCAACT
The DNA here is from genome assembly GCA_965197655.1 of Dehalococcoidia bacterium. Lineage (GTDB taxonomy): Bacteria > Chloroflexota > Dehalococcoidia > Lucifugimonadales > UBA3495 > CATQHB01. The sequence continues at coordinate 1,293,207 of OZ240220.1, forward strand.
TCCAAAACCTTCTGGTGCAGTTAGCCAAAAATCCGGCGATGATTTACTGGCTGGACAACAACGGCAACCACTACGGTTCAATCAATGAAAACTGGGGCCGCGAGTTGCTGGAACTGTTCTCCATGGGCGTCGGCCACTACTCCGAGGACGACATTAAGGAAGCATCTCGCGCCTTTACCGGCTGGACTATCGGCACCAAGCCGCCCCGTCAGCCGGTGGGCCGTTTCTACTGGAGCTTTGAGTTCAAACCGGAAGACCACGACTACGGCGAAAAGCGTTTCCTGGGACAAACCGGCAACTTCGATGGCGAAGACATCATTGACATCGTGGTCAAGCAAGAGGATACGTCCCGGTTCCTGGCCCGCCACCTCTACAATTTCTTTGTCGCCGATGAACCGCAGGTTCCGGCCTGGAGCATCACGCCGCCCAATGACCCGGAGGGCATCGACATCCTGGTCAAGGCTTACCTGGACTCTGATGCTGACATTCGCTCCATTCTGCGGACGCTGTTCAATTCGGACTTCTTCAAGCAGGCCCGCTATGACCACGTCAAGAGTCCCGCCGAGTTGGTGGTGAGCACCGCTCGGCTGGCCGGCAACTACAATGCTCCCCGGACCGGTTTCCCCCTCCTGGCCTTTGAGTGCGGCTGGCAGGGGCAGGAATTGATGAACCCGCCCAGCGTGGAAAGCTGGCACACCGGCTCGGAATGGATTGACGGCGGAGCGTTGGTCCGGCGGGTAAACTTCGCTGCCAAGCTGCTGTCCGACACCTCCCTGCCCGGCGTAAAAGCCATTGTCGCCGGCCTGAAGGAGCGGGGAGCCTTGTCGCCCGCCGAGTTTGTAAACGCCTGCCTCGACCTGGTTGGCCCGGTTGAGGTGGACGAAGGCACCTACCAGGAGTTGCTGTCCCAAGCCCAGCAGGGCGGAGATGTTAGCTGGGACACCGAGGAAGCAACCACCCAATCGGAAAAGCGAACCGGAGTAATGCTGGCATTGATTGCCGCTACCCGGGAATTTCAGTTTGCCTAACCCGACAAACTCCTGCTGCCCGGTTTAGCCGGTCGAGCACTTTAGCCACGAGCAGTTTAGCCAATAGAGGAGGACAACCTTATGGCGTCAACCAAGAAAGACCCGGTGCTGGTGGTGTTGCAGCTTTCCGGCGCCAACGACTATCTGAACACGGTTATACCCTTTACCAACCCGCTCTACCGGGATTACCGGCCTAACATCGGGCTGCCGGAAGACCGGATGGTCAAGTTTACCGATAACTTGGCCTTTAACCCCAGCATGGGGCCGGTAAAGGACATTTGGGATCAGGGGAAGATGGCGATTATTCATGGCATCGGCTATGAAAACTCCTCCCGCTCCCACTTCCGTTCTATGGACATCTGGCACACCTGTGAGCCGGACAAGGTGGGGACGGAGGGCTGGCTGGGCCGGGCCATCCGCGACCTTGACCCGACCGGCGAGAACGTGCTGAAGGGCGTCAACTTCGGGCAGGGTTTGCCGCGGGCGATGGCCCTGCGCGGCGTGCCGGTTACTTCCGTCTCCGACCTGGCCTCCTATGGCGTATTCACCGACGTGCCGGCCATCGGCAGCAGCGAAGAGCGGGAGCAAATGTTGGAGTTGTTCTCCCGGGTATATTCGCCGGCTATCGGCAGCGGCCCGGTGATGGACTACTTGGGCCAGACCGGTCGGGATGCGCTCAAAGGCGCCGACATTGTCAAGACCGCGCCGGAGCAGTATTCCTCCAGCATAGAGTACGCCGACAATCCCATCGCCAAGAGCCTGAAGAGCGTGGCGCAGGTCCACCTCGCCAACCTGGGCACCCAGGTTTTCTACACCCAGTACGGCAGCTTCGACACCCACTTCAACCAGTTGCCGGCTCACGCCAAGCTGTGGGTTGACGTTTCCAGTGCGGTCAACGACTTCTTTGCCGACCTGCGGGAACACGACGCCTCCGACAACGTGGTGATGCTGGTATTCACCGAGTTTGGCCGGCGGGTGCAGGACAACGGCACCGGCTGCGACCACGGTCGGGGCGGCGTGGCCTTCGCCATCGGCGACCGGGTCAACCCCGGTATGTACGGGGAATATCCGTCGCTCAAGGCCGAGGACCTGATTGAAGGCGACCTGGCTCCGAGCTATGACTTCCGGGGGTTCTACTCCACCTTTGCCGAGCGTTGGCTGGGGCTGGACGCCACGCCAATCGTGGGCGGCAAGTTTGAGCAGCTCGATTTCCTGTAGGCCCTAACCGGACAATCCAGATCTATCACCAACAGGGTCAAGCGTGGACATTTGGCCGCCCCTTCACCCTGTTGGCCTTATGTTTGATAAGGAGGCAGCGATGCTGACTACCGTCTCTGCTGGGCGGGTTTACGACTTTAGCCACTGCATGGGGATGTATTCAACCTCCGGTATCGGGTTTCTGGTCCCCCAGGATTTTGCCTTCGGGAGCGATGATACCCTCTACGTCTTGAACCGGGGTGTTGACGAAGTCACTATGCGCATCAGCAAGTGCACCCTGGATCACAAGTTTATCGCCGACATTGGCCGGGCCGGAATGGGAGATGGGCAGTTCGTCTGGCCTACCTCGATAGACTTGGACCGGGACGAGAACATCTACGTTTCCGACGAAAATCTGAACCGCATAACCGTGCTGGACAAAGAGGGGCAGTTCCTCGCCAAGTGGGGCGAGTCGGGCAGCGGCGACGGCCAATTGAACCGGCCCTCCGGCATCGCCTTCGACCCGGAGGATAACCTCTACATCGTGGATAGTCTCAACAACCGGGTGCAGAAGTTCACCAAAGAGGGGCAGTTCCTGGGCGGTTGGGGCAACGAGGGCAGCAACCCCGGCCAGTTCAACAAACCCTGGGGCATTTGCACCGACGGGCAAGGGAATGTGTACGTGGCCGACTGGAAGAACGACCGGGCCCAGAAGTTTTCCCCGGATGGTCAGTTCTTAACTGAGTTCAAGGGAACCTTCGACGGGGTAGGCGCGCTCAGCCGGCCGACCGGGGTCGCGGTGGATTCCGAAGGAGACGTTTACGTAGCCGACTGGGGCAACCACGAGGTCAAAATCTACGAGCCGGACGGAAAGTTTATCGCTTCCCTGGTTGGTGACGCCGAGCAACCCTCGCCCTGGGCGCAGGACTACATCAACGCCAACCCGGACGTCGCCAAAGCCCGCCGCCGCACCAATATGGAAGTGGAATGGCGTTTCCGGCGTCCCGTCGCGGTAAATGTCGATGCCAAAAACCGTATCTTTGTGGCCGAGGCCGTACGCCACCGCATCCAGGTTTACAACAAGGAACAGAACTATACCGAGGCTGCCTTGAACCTTTAGCGGGTGGGTAGTCCGGTTCAGGACAAGTCGTAGTTAAGGGATCGGGGGCGGGTTTGAAACCCGCCTCTACTGTATTTGGCGTATTTGGCGCTTACCCCAGCGCATCCAACAGGCCGGGGATATGCTCTGCGCCAGCCGGGACGGTCACGGAGGAACCGGCCAGGTCATCGCCCAGGGGCTCATGGCGGCCACCCAAACACTCCGCCAGAAAAGCCTCGGCCACGGCAAAGAAGGACAGGTTGTTTTCCGGGCGGGCGAACCCATGCCCCTCATCCGGATACAGCGCGTAGGTAACCGGGATTTCCTTCTCTTGCATCGCCCGCACGATCTGGTCCGACTCTGATTGCTTCACCCGTGGGTCGTTGGCGCCCTGACCGATTAGCAAGGGGCTACGGATGTTATCCACGTAGGTCAAGGGTGACCGCTGCTGCAAGAACGCGCGCCCTTCCTCGGTGCGGTGGTCGCCCACCCGGTTGGTGAAAAGCTCGATTTGGGGCTGCCAGTAGGGTGGAATAGTATTCAGCAGGGTTTCGAGGCTGGACGGGCCGACAATATCCACGCCACAGGCGAATAGCTCCGGTGTAAAGGTCATACCAACCAGGGTGGCGTACCCGCCGTAGCTGCCGCCCAGAATCGCTACCCGCTCCGGTTCGGCGATGCCTTGGTCAATCGCCCAATTAACTGCGTCAACCAGGTCGTCGTGCATCTTGCCGCCCCATTCCTTGTTGGCGGCGTTAATGAATTCTTTGCCAAACCCGGTAGAACCCCGGAAGTTCACACTTAGAACGGCGTAACCCCGGTTAGCCAGCAGTTGAAATACCGGGTTGTAACCCCATTCATCCCGCGCCCAGGGGCCGCCATGCACCAGCAGGGCCAGCGGCAAGGGCTGCGCCGGCCGGCCCGTTTGGCCCGGGTCACTCTCCAGAGGCAAGGAGTAGTAGCAGACCAGGGCCAGGCCGTCCCGCGCCGGCACCACCACCGGATGCCTCGTTACCAAAGGCTGACCCTCCAAGGCTTCCCGGTTGGTAAAAAGGAACTGCGCCTCCCGGCCTTCCCGGAGATAGCGGTAGTAGCGCACCGGGCCGTCGTCCAGCCGGTAGGCCACAATCCAGCAGCTATCGTCCAGGGTGCGGCTGACTACTTCCATTTCGCCGTCGGCGACTCCGGCCAGAAACCCCAGGTCGGGGGCTACCGAATCGTCCAGGATCTGCCACTGTTTGCGTTCATAGGTGAAGGAGACCGCCTGAATTGTCTTGTCGGTGGGATGGGTCATGGTATCGCCGACATCGGACCGGGAGTCGGCGGCCATAATCGTCTCGACTCCGGTATCCAGGTCCACCGACTTCAGGGCGGCGGTGTTCCGGCCCCGGCTGTCCATCATGTAAAGGGTCCGTCCGGTCCGGTCAAAACCCAGGGGCATAGTGGTCAGGTTGTCTTCCATACCGATGACGGTAAACTCCTCCCACCTACCATCCGCAACCTTCTGGAAAAATGCGGCCCCACCGTCGGCGGTGAGGCGGACGGCAAAGCGCACGTTAAATTCGTCGTCGGTAACGAAGCCGGCAAAGTCCTCATTAAGCTGTATGAGGGTACGTTCGCCGGTGTGCAGGTCAATACGATAAATGTCGTGAAACTGAGGGTCGCGGTCGTTGAGGCCAATCAATAGATGGCGGGGGTGCTTGGGGCTGGCCTCCTGAATCTGGGCGTTGACCCCTTCGATGGGCGTAATGTCCCTGATTTCATCGGAGCCGAGATTGACCGTATAGATATGCCAATTCTCGTCGCCGGCGCTGTCCTGCAAATAAGCAATTTGGGCGGCGGAATAGGTCCAGCCATACAGTTGAATACCCCGGCCGGTATCCCTGGTGACGGGCCGGGCCGCGGCCGAGTTGTCCGCCGGGGCCACCCAGACATTGAGCACGCCGTCCACCGGCGCCAGGTAGCTGAGCCAAGCGCCGTCCGGGCTTATTTGGGGCGAAGCCTTGTCCGGGTTACCGAACAGCACCCGACGGGGAATAAGCGGGGGAACAGCCCCGGGCGTGGGAAGAGACATTGCAGATTGGCCTCCAAGGGGTGCAGGTTGGAAAGAGAGAACGAGCGGCGTCCTTTCTTCTGCGGGCGGCATCAATGGGTATCCAAAGTTCGGGGGCCGGGTGTCTCAGGAATCCACGCCGCCGACCGGTATGGACGATACGTCGGCGCCGGCCTCAATCAAGAGGTTCCTGATGTGCAGTTCGGTTTCCCGGTAGGCTCCTTCTCCGATATGGTCGTAGCGGATGGCGCCGGCGCGGTCAATCAGATACTTGCGGGGCCAGTAGCGGTTACCATAGGCCCGCCAAGTCCTGAAATCATTGTCCATCGCCACCGGCCAGACCACCTCCAGTTTGGGCAAAGCCTCCCGGACGTTGGCCTCATCCTTCTCGAAGTCAAACTCCGGAGAGTGAACCCCGACCACCACCAGGCCGACCCCGGTGTACTTGTCATACCAGTCCCTTACATACGGCAGGGTGCGCTTGCAGTTAATTCAAGAGTAGGTCCAGAAGTCAACCAGCACCACCTTGCCCCGCTGTTCCTCCATGGTGAGCGGCTCGCTGTTAAGCCAGCGCACTATGCCCTGAAACTCGGGGGCGGACTCCGTGCCGGCCGGCGTGACAATCGGCGGTGTGGGAGCGGGTGTGGACGTGGGCGTGTCAGTTGGCCCCCGCGCCGGCGGTTCCGGTAAGATACCCCGGGTAGATACGGAACCATCGCCGGTAATGGCAATGGCGGGTTGGGTAACCCAAACGATACCAATAATGACCACCATCGCCGCAGCTGTGGCAACCAGCGGTATCCATAGTTTGACTTGATTGAAAGGCCCGGTTTCCATATTTCCTTAGCCCTGCGGCGTGTTTTCCTGATCCGACTAGCGGCCGGCAGCCAATCTTCCTACTGCGGATAATATGACCGGAGGGGATGCATGGATTGCCGGGGCGTCATCCCCTCTATTTGCCTTAGTTGCGGCACGGGACATTTGCGCAGCAGCGGCATTAGCCTTAGTCCGCCGGCGCTGCCACTGCTACCCGACCGGAGAAGGCGGGCATAACATCCTGGGCCAGCCATTCCAGTTGTTCCAGGATAACCTTTTCCGGGGTGCCTACCGGGTGGCTCATGCCCACCCGTTCCAGGCCGGGGTATTCCTCTTCCAGGGCCTTGAGCTGCTCGATAATCATTTCCGGCGGGCCGCAGAGGAAGCCCTGACGTTCCACCGCGCGCTCAATGGTAGGGAGTCCGGCGGAGGGAGCGCGATTCGGGTCGCCCATCGCCTCAATTTGGTCCTCGCTCAACGACCGCACCAGCCGCAGCGGGCCAAACATCTTGAGATTTTCCTCGTAGTACTTGCCCGCTTCCTTTACCGCCTGTTCCTGGGTATCCGCCAGGAAGAAGTGGAAGCCGATGCTCAAGTCCTCGCCCAACTGTGCATCCTCCCGGCCGGCCCGGACCAGGGCGTCCCGGTAGGCGGAAATCACGTCGTAGATTGCGCCGCCCTCGGACACGCCGCCGCCGATCATACCTCTAATGCCGTGTTTCGCCATAAAGTCCAAAGCCCGCGGCGTGGCGCTCTGGATGGGCTGCCAGGTTTCTACCGGCAGGTTTTTAGGACGGGGCACCAGGGTCAGCTCTTCAAGCTGGTAGCCCCGGTAGGGAACTTGGGGCGGTACGTTGTAGTATTTGCCCCGATGGGAGAAGGAGCGTTCGTTGAAGGATTTGAAAATCAGATCTACTTGCTCTTCAAACAGGTCCCGGTTGGCCGCCTGGTCCAGCAGCGGCGAGCCAAAAGTCTCCACTTCACGGGTGTGGTAGCCTCGGCCCACGCCGAAAATAACCCGCCCGTTGGTGAGAATATCAGCGGTGGCAAAGTCCTCGGCCAGACGCAGCGGGTTCCACATCGGCGTGATGTTGAAGCCGCAGCCAAACTTGAGATTCCTGGTCAGGTGGGCCAGGTGAACATTGAGCATCAGCAGGTTGGGAATGCACTCATAGCCTTCCGGCTGGAAATGGTGCTCCGCCATCCACATCGTATCGAAACCCACCCGGTCCATCGTCTGGGCGATTGCCTGGGCCTTTTCAAAAGCGGTAGCCAAATGCTCGTCGGAAAAGGAGCGGTCGTTAACCGGCGTGCCGCCATAGCCCAGGTTGTCCATGTCCACGTGCCCGGCGTAAAGACTGTCAAACTTGGTAATCATTTTAGCCTCCAGGGCTTTATGTTGACCGAATTATAGTTTATTCCCGGCGATGGGGAAAGCGGGGGCAGTTAATCCACGAATGGACACGAATAGGAACGAATGAATTACGAATGGGGAACATTCCCCAATTACCGACCTGTAGGGGCAACCCTTGTGGTTGCCTTGTTTTATACTCGTTAGATTCCCGCTCTTGCGACAATGCCGGGAGACTATAGGCGGCGCAGGCGGGGCATCAGTACACCCATTACCAGGGCCAGAGTCACCAGAGCCACCCCGTTAACCAACAGGGCAATCCTGGCGCTGGTCGCATCGGCAAGATAACCCACTTCAAGTTGGCCCGCCGGCGCAGTGCCAATCCCCGCAATCCATGAACCCATCGCCCGGCCCCGCTGCTCATTGGATACGCTGAGTTGCAACAGGGTATGGTGCAATATGTCGGTGGCCGAAGCCAGCAGGTTGATGAATACCACGCAGATCACGGCCACCCAGAAATAGGGCGATTGACCTAACAAGACCTGGCCGACGCCGAACAGGGCAATTATCGCCAGCAGCATTATTCCCCGGCGACGCAGCCGTTCCAGGGCCGCCACCGCAAACACGCCAAGCGCGCTGCCCAGGAAACGGAAAGCGGTTAGAAGTCCCAGACCGGTCGGTCCTACTCCAAATACTGCATCAGAGGCCAGAATGGGCAGCATTACCTGGTGGGAAAAGCCCAGTATCTCGGAGCCGGAGGTGGAGATTATCAGGCTGAGCATTATCCGGTTGTTCTTGAGGGCGCGGAAGTAGTTGAGCAGGTTCTCCAATATGGGTTCCCGATACTCCGGGGCCGAGGAACCGGCCTGACGCAGCCGGGACATTATCAGGATGCCCAGGCCATAGGTAAGACCCATTACCAGGAAAGCCGAGCCGGGGCCTTGCCAGGCAATCAGCCCTCCGGTTACCAAAGAGCCGACTATTCCCCCGGTCCACTGGGCCAGGGAGACTAGCGCGATGCCGTTAACCGCCCGGTGGGTCCCCACTATATCGTAAACATAGACCTGCCGCGCCGTCATATAAAAAGCCTGGGTGGCTCCCATCAGGAAGGTTAAAGCCAGCAGCAGCCAGATGCTCAGCAAGCCGGAAAAGAGCAGCCAGGCTACGAACAGGGAAATCACCAGCATCGCGGCGCAGGAGAGGCGCATTATCAGCCGGCGGTCAAAACGGTCGGTTATCGAGCCGGCCACCAGCCCCACCACCAGATTGGGCGCGGAACGGGCGGCATAAATGGCCCCTACCATTCCGCCGGAGCCGGTCAGATCAAAAATCAGCCAGCCTAAAAGTACCTGCTGCATTCCCCAACCCAGTTGATTGGAAACAGTAGAAAGCCAAAGTACCCGAAAATCCGGGTAGCGCAGGGCAATAGCCAGCCTAATCAACGGAGTTCTCACTCTGCCGCGCCGGAGCCAGCCCGTTCTTGGCGTTGTGGACATACTCAAAGGTCCTTTGACACACCGGGTAATCGGGACTATAAGAAGCAGATATGGGGGACACAATAGCTACCGCTTTCCCGGAATGCAACTTTTCCGGGCACGCCGGCAAGGCGTGAGAACGGGTATTTCTAACGTAGGTTGGTATAACCGCGATGTAGGGGAGGGTTTCAAGCTATCTGCTTCAACCAATTGACCTGTGACTCTCCGGTTAATGTCATTCCGAGCAGAGCAAGGAATCCAGAATGCTTCGGGACAAGGCCTGTCCGGTTTTCGCAAAGTATCTCCCTTTGACCATTTTGGATTCTTCCCCCACTCCGCTCCGTCAGAATGACATCAAAACACGATTACCCTGGGTTCCAGCCCTTGGCACGGGAAATTAACTGGAACCGATGGTTTGAAACCTGCCCCTACATAAATAAGCTTATTGATGCGGGGAATACCAGCACATACCGATAATCCTTAAAGACGGGTTGAATTGCCGGCTTATTTCTGGCAAGATATGTTTATGAGGATCGGAGCATTTGAATTAAACGAGCCATTGCCTGAGTTGCGCGACCCCCACGTCTTTGCGATGATTCGTCCCTGGGTGGACGTGGGCAGCGTCGGTACGTTGACCCTGAGCCGGTTGGAACGATTCCTGAACTCCAAGGAGTTGGGGAAACTGGCGCGGCCGGGCAATTACTTTGACTTCACCCGCTACCGGCCCAATATCCGGCTGGTGCAGGGGGAGCGGCAGGTAACAGTGCCGAACAGCCATCTGCGTTATGCCACCACCGAGGACGGGCCGGACTACCTGTTCCTGCACATGATGGAACCCCACGCCAGCAGCGAGGACTATACCGACTCTATCCTGGAAGTGGTCAAGTATTTCGGCGTCAAGCGGTACTGCCGCGTGGGGGCAATGTACGATGCGGTTCCCCATACCCGGCCTTTGCTGGTTACCGGCTCCCTGGGCAATGTCTCCCAGATAAAGCCGGTGCCCAACCTGAAACTGCGCAGCAGCAACTACCAGGGGCCGACCACCATTATGAACCTGGTGTCGGAAGGCATTGACCGGATGGAAATTGAGACCATCAACTTTATGGTCCACCTGCCCCAGTACCTGCAACTGGAAGAGGACTATACCGGAACCTCCCGGATGATCGAGTGCCTCTCCTCCGTTTACCCCAATATACCCGCAGACCTAGCGCCAATCCGTCGCGGGCAGCGCCAGTACCGGGAATTAAGCTCGGCGGTAGAGCGTAACTCAGAGTTGAAGGGGCTAATCCAGCAGATGGAAGCCTACTACGACGCTCAACAGGATGCGGAGGAGTCACCGGGGGAAGGCGACGCCTCTGAAGTCAACTTGTCGCCGGAGATTGAACGCTTCCTCAGTGAATTGGGTCAGCAGATGGACAACGAAGAGACGAACAACGAAGAGTAGATTATTCCGTCTCTCTGCCAAACCGGGTTCTCTCCCAACCCCAACCCAGCTTCCGCAGTCCCGACTTGTTCCGTTCCCCAAAGGCACGTCATCAGCCGCCGGAGATGGCGCAGCCGGGGGTTAGCTTTTCCGGGAACTCCCGGCAGCGACCCGGCCGCCGCTCATAAATGCGGCAGGCCAAGGTAACCGGGTCCAACATCGGACAGCGTTCCCCCGCGTAGTCACTAAATCTTATCCAACCGCTGCCGTCCTCCCGCTGCGCAATCTGCACCCCGACCGACAGGGTAGCGGCGCTATCCGCAAAAGCCGGCGTCTCCACAGCGGTCAACTCAAGGATAAGCGGCCCGCGGCAGCACATCGCCTTGCATTCAGTCATGCAGATGCGGCTGGCAGCAGCGTCAGTCAAACCGGGAATACGATAAGAAGGCATAGTTGCGCTAGTCCCTAAATACGACGGGTAATGGCAGGGCATTGGGTCATTTGACGCAGGAAGGAACCCGGAGACCGCAGGAAGGGAGGATGCACCAGAAATCGGGAGTTGGTGGCGACGGATGGATTCGAACCAACGACCTAGCGCTTATGAAGCGCCCGCTCTGCCGCTGAGCTACGTCGCCACCGGAAGGACGCACCGGCCAGCCGCCGGGTGCCGCCCAGATATTTATACTAAACGGGGCAAGGTAGGGCTGTCAATCAGCAGAGGCCGCCCCTTCAGGGCAATCGCATGAACCAAAACGGGCACTAGCCGTCGTTCCTGCGAAGGCAGGAACCTAAAACGTTACGGACAGAGGTTCCTGCCTTCGCAGGAACGACGGAAATATGACGGTGCGTCTAATGCGATTGCCCTGGCCTCCCTTTCTACGCCAAGGCCTTTGGATTCTCAAGGTGGGGCGGTATGGGAGCGCAGCCACGAGGCTTGGCCCTTACGCCAGGGGTGGCTTTGTTGGCGGCGGCAACCCTTGTGACTCCATGTGACTGCCCAGGAAGGAGAACCGGAGGGCTCTGCTTCCAGCGTCAACCCCTTTGCTTTCAGGCCAACCCAGCCCTTAAGATGTAGATATGCGTATGGAGAGCAAGAGAACGGAAGAGTTGCAGGCCACGGCCGCTGCTGCCCAGTCCGAAGCGGCGGCTCGGCTGGGCGAGGTATTGGTGGAATTGGCAGCTCGGCTCCGGCCCTTCCCGGCTTTTCTGGGTATGGTTTCGGTGCAGGCTGTGGAGTTGGAACCGCCAATAACGCCGTCCCAAGACCGCGGCTGCGTGGTGGTTGACCCGGAAGGACGGATTTGCCAACTGGATATACGGGAATTATCGGGGATAGCCGGCTTCACTGAGATCGACCAAGTAGAGGAGTTTCAGGAACTGGAATTAGACGACACCGAGTTCATCATCTATGCAACTACCGCAATCCGGGTTCTGGCTGAGGAATTACGGCGGCGGGGCCGGTAGGCTTGCCCTAACTTCCCGAACATTACCGGCCAAACCGCCGGATTCCTGCTTTCGCAGAAATTAGGGAAATTATTCCCCGGCTACTCCAGGGTAATGTCCCCGCTCTGCCCGCCGCGCTTCCTGACCAGCCGCACCGAACCTATCTGCATCCCCCGGTCAACCGCCTTGCACATATCATAGACCGTCAAGGCAGCCACGGACACGGCAGTCAACGCCTCCATCTCCACGCCGGTCTTGCCGGAAGTAGAGGCGGTGGCGGTGATGTTCACCCGGTTATGGGCTTCGTCCGGCTCCAACTCAACATCCACCTTGTTAAGGGGCAGAGGATGGCAGAGGGGAATCAACTCGGCGGTGCGCTTGGCCCCCATTATGCCGGCTAGCTGGGCGATGGTGAACACGTCGCCTTTCTTGACCAACCCTTCCACAATAAGCCGGAGGGTGTCGGGCTGCATCTGGACCGAGCCACGGGCTACGGCTTCCCGGTCAGTGACGGGTTTCCAACCTACATCGACCATTTTGGCCCGGCCCTGTTCATCCAGGTGGGTCAACGAAGCGGCGGGTTGGGTTATGGAATCGGCTTTGGGGCTGGTCATCGTCCCGGCCTCCTTGCGGTTGGCATATATTGGGCTGGGTATTTACGGCTTCGCCGGTATTTCGTGGCGGAATCGCAGTATAAAAGAGCGGAAAAGGTCAGGCGCCGCAACTCTTGCAGGGTTTGAGACCTGATTCCATCGCAGCATCGCGGGACTCAAACACCTGGTAGTTTTCTTCAACGGTCATAAATCCCCCGGTGAATCTGCAATCCCGCAGGTGGAAGGTCTTGCGGTTTGACTTGATGCTGGCTACATAGTCGAATTGAGGGACCGACATTGAAGTAGCGGGCGGCGGGCCGCCGTTTTCCAACTGCTCTACCTTTTGCCGAAGCTCTTCAACCGCCGCCCACAAGTCCTGCATCGTCCGGTCTTGAATCATACTCTGACCTCCGGCGTCCGAATCTTGTTTTTGCTCACCCCCCGTCCACTCACCCTGAAAATTGGCCCGGTATCCGCCGGCAATAGCTGCTGGTTGCCGGGATACTAACCGCCAATCTGGTACATTTCCACCTTGGGCCGGTTGTTCTGTAGCGGCGCCAATTCCGTCCGTTCCTCCGAGTAACGGTCGGTGCGCCGGCCCCAGATTCCGGCAATCCGGTCGCGCAATTCTGCGTCGCTGGCCCCGGAGCGCATCGGGCCGCGCAGGTCCAGCCCATCGGCAGCAAAGAGGCAGGTGTATAACTTGCCGTCGGTGGACAGGCGGGCGCGAGTGCAGTTGCCGCAGAAGGGCTGCGTTACCGAAGCGATAACCCCTATTTCTCCGGTGCCGTCCCGGTAGCGGTAGCGGTTGGCAACCTCGCCCGGATAGTTGCTTTCCAGCGGTTCAAGTGGCAACTCGGCGTCAATTTGGCGGATTACTTCGGCGGCGGGGACTACCTGATCCCACTTCCAGCCGTTCCGGTTGCCCACGTCCATATACTCGATAAACCGTACGATGTGGCCGGTGCCCTTGAAGTAACGGGCCAGGTCAACGACGGTGTGGACGTTGACCTCTTTCTGGACTACCGCGTTTATCTTGATGGGGGAAAGCCCTACTTCCGCTGCTTTCTCAATGCCGTCCAGAACGCGCTGTACCGGAAAACCGCGCCCGTTCATCACCTTGAAGATGTCATCGTCCAGGGTATCCAGACTGACCGTGACCCGCTGCAAACCGGCGTCCTTCAACTGCTGGGCCTGTTGGGGCAACAGGTAGGCGTTGGTGGTCAAGGTCAGGTCAACACTGAGGTTAATCTCGGACAGCATACCGATCAAATGTTGCAGGTTGGTGCGGAGCAGGGGTTCTCCGCCGGTTATCCGCAGTTTGTTCACGCCCAAACCGATGAAAATACGGGAGAGGCGGGCGATTTCCTCAAAGGTCAGTATTTCAGCCTTGGGCAAGAACTGATAGCTCTCGCCAAAGATTTCGGCCGGCATACAGTAGGTACAACGGAAGTTGCACCGGTCGGTAACCGAAATACGCAAGTCACGTAAGGGGCGGTTAAAGTTATCAATAATCACTGCTATATCTTTACCTGTTACCTGGGCCAGTATTCGGAACGGGCCGGCTTAATCGGCAGCTGCCAGCCTTTGCAGTGCGGGTACGGCGCGGAAGGCGGCGTCGGCCCGGTGGCTTATCCGGTTCTTTTCTTCCAAAGGAAGCTGAGAAATTGTCCGGTCAAAGGAAGGGAGGTAGAAAACCGGGTCATAGCCGAACCCCTCGTTGCCCCGTGGTTCATATTGTATCATCCCGGCCACTGACCCTACCACAGATATTTCAACAGGCGTTTCGAGGCCCCCCGGCCGGCAGATGGCAATGAAGCAGCGGAACCGTGCCGTCCGCTTTTCCCAGGGTACACCATCCAGATTGGACAGCAGCAAATTAACCCGTTCTTCGTCGCTGGTGCAGGCATTACCACCGTAACGGGCTGAGTGAACCCCCGGCTCTCCCCCCAAGGCATCCACCTCCAACCCCGAATCATCGGACAGGGTCAGCACCCCGCCAAGAGAGGAGTAAGTATGGGCCTTCAGCCAGGCGTTTTCCCGGAAAGTCTCGCCGGTTTCCTCTACCTCGTCGGGGATGCCCAGGTCATCCAGCGATACCAACTGCACGGGTACATCCCGCAGCAGATGCCGGTATTCCACGACTTTCCCCGGGTTTCGGGTGGCGATAAGCAGTTTGGGTTGACTCAAAATACTACCTCGGGTTACTGCAATGTGAGTAGCGCTTCCTAATCCAACGGGTCGTAGTTAGATTACTCCCTTGCCGGCCATCTCCCGTAATGTTTCTTCAGCATAACCGAGCCAGGAACCGTACACTTGTTGGTTATGTTCGCCCAGCTTTGGCCCAGCGTGTTCTACCGAGCCGGGGGTGTCGCTGAACTTGGGGACAATGCCCGGCATTAAGGTTTTGCCCAACTCCGGGTCGTCAATTTCCACCATGTCTTCCCGCTCCTGATAATGTGGGTCGGCCACAATCTGCGCGCTGTCGTAAACCGGGCCTACTACCCCGCCGGCCGGCACCAGTTGTTCCAGGGATTGCTCCAGGGTATGCCGGCCCAGCCATTCCTGTAGTATATCGTTTAGCGCGTCCTTATTCTCCAGCCGGGCGGCGTTGTCAGCAAAGCGGGGGTCGGCAACCAGGTCCGGCAGCCCCATCGCCTGCGCCAGCCGTTCCCAGGTGTTTTGGGAAGTGGCGGACAGGCCCAGCCAGCGTTCATCGCCGGTGCGGTAGAGGCTGCGGGGAGCCGCGTCGGGAAAGTCGTTGCCTACCCGCTCCCGAATGATGCCCAGCAGGTCATACATCGGGATGTGGGGGATGCACAGGCGGAAGAGCGGCTCAAAGAGGCTGAGGTCAATGACCTGCCCCCGGCGGGTTGCGCCGTCGCCGTCTTTCCCGGAACCGGGGGCATCCCGGTGGTAGAGGGCCATCATCCCGGACATTGCGCCGAACACGCCGGCGATTTCATCGGCCAGGGGAATCGGCGGCAGCACCGGCGGCGTGTCGGGGAAGCCGGTCATACCGATGTAGCCGCTCATACACTCGGCGATGGTGCCAAAACCGGGGCGGTCTTTATAAGGCCCGGTCTGACCGAAGCCGGAGTAACGCAGAATTACCAGCCCCGGATTTACCCGGTGCAGGTCTTCCGGCCCCAGATTCCAGCGTTCCAGGGTGCCGGGGCGGAAACCCTCAATCAGCAGGTCAGCCTGTATTGCCAAGTCCTTCAACACTTGCTGACCCTCTGGTTGGGCCAGGTCAAGGGTGATGGATTGCTTGTTGCGGGAGTGGACTTTCCACCAGAGGGACACGCCGTTAGCGAAAGGCCCCCAGTTGCGGAGAGGATCGCCACTGCCGGGCCGCTCCACCTTTACCACCTCGGCGCCAAAATCGGCCAACAGGCTGCTGGCGGTGCCGCCGGCCACGATGATGGACAAGTCCAGTACTTTTAATCCCTGTAGGGGTCCGAATTGGCTGGTCATTCTTTCCGTCCGCGTTGGTCAGTAGTCATTTACCTGTGGTCACTGTTGCCGTTGCCGGCAAAGAAAGCCTGAATTTCCGGCAAGACCGCATCCGGGTGTTCCATCGGCAGGAAGTGAGTGCCTTTCCCCATCAGCTCGACCCGGGCCTCTGGCACCATATCCTGAAACCGGCGGACGCCCATGTCCTGCAAGGTCTGGCTGCCGGGGTAGTCGCCCAGAAGCAGCAAGTATTCGCCGGTCAGTCCTTTCAAGTACCGGGAAACCTGCAAGTCGTCCCGTTGTTCGTAAAAAACGGCCTCTACTTCCGGTGGGCATTTCAGCTCGGCGCGCCCATCGGGCAGCAGCCGGGTTCCCCCTTCAATGAACGCTTGAAAGGCAGCCTCATCCCAGTCTTTGAACACGGCCCGTTGCCGGTATGCCGCATACATCGTCTCCCGGCTCTCCCAAACCGACCGCTTTAACCTGGTGCGCCGGGCGCGCTCCTGAAGTTCCCCAGAGGGCGCCGAGGCCGGGCTTTCCCCTACTCTGGTTTCCACCAATGCCGTTTGGGTAATGCGTCCCGGCAGCCGGGAAGCGGCAATCAGGGTGGCCAGGCCGCCGGAGGAGTGGCCCACCATTCGGAGTTGAGAAAGACCCATTGCCAGGATGAATTCGGCCAGGTCTTCCCCCACCAACTCAAAACTGTAACCCTGGTCGGAAGGTTCAGTATCTCCATGTCCCCGCTGGTCCAATGCAAGGACGTGGTAGTCTTGGGCCAGAGCCTGGGCAATGGGTTGCCAGGGGTGGGCGCAAAGCCCGGTGGCATGAAGCATCAGCAGCGGGGGATTTGACGTATTTCCCCACTCCAGGTAATGGTGGTTGATGCCGTTGGCGGCAATGTATCCGCTGCCTGGCTTCATTCTTGGTTCTCCTTGCCCGGCTCCCTTTGACCAGGGAAATCGCATTTGGGATTGGGGGAATCCGTCATTCCTGCGAAAGCAGGAATCTAGTGGCGCCAAGGGCAGCGGTTCCTGCTTTCGCAGGAACGACGGGTTCTCGTTCTTCGGCCTAATGCGATAGCCCTGTCTCTACGACCGGCTCCATAGCTTCTCGGCATCGCTGGGCGCTGGTCAGTGTCTATTCTAATGGTAGTTTAGTCAGTTAGCTACAGCGTCTGAATAATCCGGTAGGGCAATCGCAACTTGGGGGAGCGGCAGCCCTTCTGCCACCAGGATTGTGCAGATTTTCACTATCGGCCTTGAATACCTTATGTTATAATCTCATCGACAGCTACCAGCGAGGTTCGGCTGAGGATTATGCTCGAAGACTACTTCCGACAGTATGGACTTATCGCCATTTTTACGGTGGTTGCCGTAGCTGTTCCCACCAGTATGCTGACCCTTTCCTGGCTCGCCTCCCGAGTCGGAATTCGGCCCAAGAACCCCACTCCGGTCAAGCTGGAACCCTACGAGTGCGGGGTGCAGACCATCGGGGGCGTCTGGAACCGATTCAATTTTCGCTATTACCTTTACGCCATTCTCTTCGTCATATTCGACGTCGAGGTAGTATTCCTGTATCCCTGGGCCACCAAGTTCATTCAACTGGAGCTGTTTGCCCTGATTGAGATGGGAGTGTTTGTCGCCATTCTGCTAGTGGGTTGGGCCTATGCCTGGCGCAAGCGCGACCTGGAGTGGGGGAGTTGAGATGGTAGAGCTTTCGCAAGAAGGCGGAGCGCTGCACGACCGCACCTGGGACATTGACCGGGATGAGGGGAGGACGGTCAATGAACTGATGGCGGTATCCGCGTCCCCCATCGAAACTCCCTCAATTGAAGTTCCCGACGACCTGAAGCACAACCTGGTGGTCACATCGGTGGACGCCCTGGTCAATTGGGGACGAAAATCGGCTCTTTGGCCCGTTTCTTTCGGGTTGGCCTGCTGCGCCTTTGAGATGATGGCTACCGCCATGGGCCGGTTTGACATCGCCCGCTTTGGTATGGAAGCGTTCCGGGCTTCGCCGCGCCAAGCCGACCTGATGATAGTGGCCGGCACGGTAACCTGGAAAATGGCGCCCCCGATCCGGCGCGTCTACGACCAAATGGCCGACCCCAAGTGGGTCATCTCCATGGGCGTCTGCGCCACCAGCGGCGGCCCCTATTACGGCTCTTACAGCGTGGTGCCGGGGGTTGACCATATCATCCCGGTGGATGTTTACGTGCCCGGCTGCCCGCCCCGTCCCGACGCCCTGCTCTACGGAATAATGGAGCTTCACGAGAAAATAAAGAAGTACCACCACCTGCGGAAAACGGGACCCGAAACTAGCGGGAATACCGCCAGTTCCGGCACCGCAATGGACAACCCGGATAACGGGGAGGCCGGAGCAGACTGATGGCGGTACAGGATGTAACCGGCCAGGAATTATCCGAGCTGCTGGCTGAAGCTCTGCAGGAGGCAGTGGAGGGCTATGACGCTACCGCCGTTTGGGTTCAGCCATCCCAAATTGACGCGGTAGCCACCCGGCTCAAGGACGACCCATCCCTGGATTTCCAGTTTCTCAACTCGATAAGCGCCGTGGATTTCGTAGAGTATTTTGACCTGGTTTATCACCTTACCTCCCTGCGCCGGCAGCGCTGCGCCGTGGTAAAGGCAAGGCTTTATGGCCGGGATGAACTGTCCGTACCGTCGGTTTATCAAGTTTGGCGGGGCGCGGATTATCAAGAGCGAGAAATCTGGGACTTGATGGGAATTCGCTTTGAGGGTCACCCAAATATGAAACGGATTATGTTGTGGGAAGGCTTTGACGGCCACCCCCTCCGCAAGGATTACTTGTAGGCTATGCCGGACGCACATTTTCTCTATCGTTACTATCAACGCCATTGTCAGTAGTAGTCCAGACAACTCGACGGGCGGTACCACGGTCATTTTAACCGACCCCACTTTTAATCGATAGCAGGCCCGGCCCGATATTATGACAATTCGCACCGAACCGATGACCGTTAACGTGGGGCCGCAGCACCCCAGCACCCATGGGGTGTTCCGGGTCCGCATTACCTTTGACGGTGAGGATATTGTCGAGGTTGAGCCGGTTTTCGGATACCTGCACCGGGGCACCGAAAAGCTGGCCGAAGAACGCAACTACGTCCAGATAGTCACCCTCACCGACCGGCTGGACTACACCTCCTCAATGATAAACAACCAGGCTTATTGCCTGGCGGTGGAGAAGTTATTGGGAGTGGAACCACCGCCCCGAGCCAAGTACCTGCGTACCCTTACCGCCGAGTTGCAGCGCATTGCCAGCCACCTGATTGCCGTTGGTTTCTTTGTCCAGGAGTTGGGTGCGCTGGGTACGCCGCTGATGTACAGCTTCCGCAGCCGGGAACGTATCCTGGACCTATTCGAGATGCTCTGCGGGGCGCGGATTACGGTGAGCTATATGCGGCCGGGTGGGGTCTTTGCCGATGCCCCGCGGGATTTCTGGCCGGCCCTCGACCGGTTTCTGGCCGACTTTGCCGTCGAGTTTGCCGAGATGGAGCAGCTACTTCTGGAAAACGAAATCCTGATGGTGCGAACCCGCGGCATCAGCCCACTGCCGCCGGAGGTCGCCATCAACAGTTCGGTCAGCGGGCCGGTGCTGCGGGCCAGCGGCGTCAACTGGGACTGGCGCAAGCAGGAACCCTACGATGCTTACGACCAGGTAGAGTTCGACGTGCCGGTCGGTTCCAACTGGGACAACTACGACCGCTTCTGGGTGCGGATGCAGGAGGTACACCAGAGCATCCGCATTATCAACCAGTGCATGGAGCAGATTGAACCTGGCCCGGCCCGGCTGGACTTGCCCTTGGTGCTCCGGCCCGAAGCCGGGCGAGAAGCCTACGGTCGGGTGGAGGCATCCAAGGGAGAGTTGGGGTTCTACCTGGTCAGCGACGGCGGCATTGCGCCCTACCGCTGCAAGATAAGGTCTCCCTCCCTGATTAACCTTACCGTAATCGAGCATCTGCTGTTGGGTTGGAAGCTGGCAGACATGATTGTTTCCCTGGGCAGCGTGGACATCAATATGGGCGAGGTTGACCGGTGAACTGCCAGTTAGCTTCCGACAACATACTTTACGGAAACGGACTGTACCGGTTGGTGTACGATCTGGCCGGGTCGATGCTGCCTTGCTGGCTGGCCTACCTTGTCGCCGGCCTGGTGATTATCTTTATCTTGGTGAACGCGGTGCTGCTGGGCGCAGCGGTAATAACCTGGACGGAGCGGCGGCTGCTGGGCCGGTTCCAGAACCGGGTCGGCCCCAACCGCTGGGGGCCCTTTGGCCTGTTTCAGCCCTTCGCCGACTTGTTCAAGCTGCTCACCAAGGAGGACCTGACTCCCTCCGGCGCCGACCGGATAGTGTTCACCCTGGTTCCCATCGCAATGGTAGCGCCCTTGATACTGATGACCGCGGTAATCCCATTTGCGCAGAACACCGCCTTGGCCAGCCTGCACGTTGGCGTGCTGTACCTGCTGGCGATAAGCTCGGTGACCACTATTGCTATCTTTATGGCCGGCTGGTCCTCCAACAACCGCTACGCCATGTTTGGCGCGGCCCGGGCGGTGGCGGTGCTGATCAGTTACGAGGTGCCGGTAGTGCTGTCCCTGCTCGGCGTGGTTATGGTTGCTGGCTCTATGTCCCTGGGCAGTATCGTAGAGGCGCAGGCCCTGCCTTTCCTGCTGGTGCAGCCTTTGGCGTTCCTGGTATTTATGGCCGGTATGTCTGCCGAATTGAACCGCACACCCTTTGACGTAGCCGAGGCGGAATCGGAAATTATCGCCGGGTACCACACCGAATACAGCGGGATAAAGTTCGCTCTGATTCAAGCCGCCGAGTTTGGCGGAGTGGTGGTAGTTTCCGCCATTATTGGAACCCTGTTCCTGGGCGGCTGGGCCGGCCCTTGGTCCGAATACCTGGGCTGGCTTTGGTTCCTGCTCAAGACCGGCGTGGTGGTGTTCTTGTTCATCTGGCTGCGCGCTACCTACCCTCGCCTGCGTATCGACCAGATTATGGCCTTTTCCTGGAAGTTCCTGCTTCCGTTGAGCCTGATAAACTTGCTGGCGGTCAGTCTGGAGGTGTTCTTCCTTAGGGACGCCGCCGGTCAGTTGACCACCGCCGACCTGGGGATTATGGCCGCAATAAATCTGGCGGTAGCCGTGGCTTCCATAGTCCTGTTTGGCAACCTGATTCGGAGCCGGGTCAAGTTTGAAACCCGACGGCCGGCCCAGGTCACAGTACCCGGCGTTTCGACCATTGAGGTAAGCTGAAATGTATGGAATGGCAATGGCCAAGGGTCTCCTGGTTACGCTAAAGAACCTGACCCGCAAACCCTTCACCATCCAATACCCGGAGGAACGGGCCAAACAGCACCCCCGTTTTCGGGGTGAAGAGTTCGTGTGGTACGAAGAACGCTGTACCGGCTGCGCCTCCTGCGCCAAGTATTGTCCCCTGGGGATAATCAAGATTGTGACCGCCCCCAGCGAAACTGCCATCCCCCAGGGTGACAAATACCGGCTGGAAGTGTTTGATATTGAACTCCAGCGGTGTATGTTCTGCGGGCTGTGTGTCGAGGCTTGTCCCTACGATGCCCTGTTTATGGGCAGCGGCTTTGAGCAGGGACAATACAGCCGCGATAATATGGTCATCACCATTGACCAGTTGCGGCAGGCGGAAAAGCATCCCAGCACCTGGTTCCGGCCTCAATTGGAGGGCTACGAAAGCGAATCCGGCGCGGGCCGCCGGCTGCCCAGCATTTCCCACGGAGAATCCCGCTTTACCTATGACCCGCGGGGAGGGCCGCCCTTGGGCTGGCGAGAGGTGGGACGGGAAGCCTGGCGTTGGCATCAACGAGAGAAGGCTGGTATGCGCCTGGACACGGACCAGCCTCCAGCCGACAGCAATGCCGATTCTTTACCGGGCGCGGAGCAAGACCCCGGTGTAGCCGGTTTAGATGGCGTCCAGGTCACGACCGGCGAGACCGATATGACGGCGGAAAAGTCCTAAATGTTGTCGCTTCAAGATGTAGTTTTCTGGATTTTGGCCGTCGTCACCATTGGCGCCGCTTTGGGAGTGGTGCTGATCAAGGACCTGTTCCGGTCTGCCCTGCTTCTAGCAGTGGTATTTGTTGCGGTAGCCGGGTTCTTTGTGCTGTTGAGCGCCGAGTTCCTCGCCGTGGTACAGGTGCTTATCTATGTAGGGGCTATTTCAATACTGTTCATCTTTGCAGTAATGCTCAACCGGAACGTGCGGGAGAGCAATTTGCCGAATCGTATGCAAATACCGGCGGCTCTCTTCCCGGCGCTGCTCCTGGTCGCCCTGGTCGCCGCCGCAGTCGGCACCGACTGGCGGCCCATACCGGAGGAGGAGCAGAGCAAGGTGGAGTTTACCCAAACCCAAGCGGTTAACATTGTTGCTGAGGAATCCCTGGCAGCCGAGGGCTTCAACACCGCCAGGGAGCGGGAAGGCGCGCAACAAGCCGGGTTGGCCGACCTGCTCATCGGAGCCTTTGTGCTGCCCTTTGAGGCGGTATCGCTGCTGTTGCTGGCGGCCCTGATTGGCGGGCTGGCCCTGGCCCGGTCGCGAGGAGGTTAACGCCGGTGACGCTGGAAACGATGCTGATTGTTGCCGCCGCTCTGTTCGCTATCGGGCTGTACGGAGCGTTGGCCCGGAGCAACGTCATTGCCGTGCTGATGTCCCTTGAACTGATGTTCAATGCGGTCAACCTGACCGTGGTAGCCTTGGCCCGCTACGTGGCGCCCCTCACGCTCCGGGAGGACATTGGCAGCGTATTGACCGGACAGGTATTCGCCGTTTTCATTATCACGGTGGCGGCAGCGGAGATTGCCCTGGGTCTGGGCATCGTGTTCGCGATGTACCGCAACACCGAATCGGTCAACTTGACCGAAGCCAACCAATTGCGGCACTGAACCGTAGGACCTGCCGAAATTATGTGGATTGAGTTCAAGAAAGCGCCCAACCTGATGCTGGCCGAGATGTGGAAGGAAGTCCTTGAGGGAGAGGGTCTGCCCACGCGCATCCTGCCGGAGGGTGATATTCGGGATTGGGGAGAGCGGACGCCCTTTCGCATTTACGTGCCTAAAGGGCGGGAACACGTCGCCGACGAGATACTGAGGAAGCTGTAGATGGTTACGGAACCACAGGTCTGGGCGATATTTTTCCTGCCCCTAATTTCATTTCTGCTAATAGCCCTCGTTATTCGGCCATTTCTGAACCGCTATGCGCTGGTCAGCGGCGGCGTTCTGATTGTAGCCCTGGCAATTTCCTTTATTCTTTCCGTATGGGTACTGTGGCAGGACAACCACGGGGCCGACCTGACCTTTGTGCCGCATACCTGGATTGACCTGGGCGATGCCGCTATTGAGATGGGGCTGCTGCTGGACCCGGTGACCAACATTATGCTGGTAGTGGTCAGCGGCATCAGCCTGGTGGTACAGATTTATTCCCTCGGTTATATGCGGCACGACCCCGGCGTGGCCCGGTACTACGCTTATATGTCCCTGTTTACCGCCGCGATGCTGGGGTTGGTACTCTCCGTCAACATCATTCAACTCTACGCTTTCTGGGAACTGGTGGGCATCTCATCCTACCTGCTTATCGGGTTCTGGCACGACCGGCCGGCTGCCGCCGCCGCCGCGAAAAAGGCATTTATCGTCACCCGCATCGGCGATGTGGGGTTCCTGCTGGCAATAATTTACCTCTTTTTCCAGGGCGCCGAGTTTGCGGCGGCCGGCCTCAATTCCCTGCACATCCCGGACATCTGGCAGGCGACCCAACCGCTGGCTACCGGCGGGGCCATCCTGGGCGGTGCGGCCCTGACCTGGGTTGCGCTGGGCATCTTTGCCGGGGCCGCCGGCAAGTCCGGCCAATTCCCGCTGCACACCTGGCTGCCCGACGCGATGGAAGGCCCCACGCCGGTCAGCGCACTCATCCACGCCGCTACGATGGTGGCCGCCGGCGTGTTCCTGGTGGCCCGTTTTTATCCCCTTTTCCAAGAGACCCGCGAGGCGCTGACCGTGGTGGCCCTGGTTGGGGGATTTACGGCCTTCGCCGCCGCTACCCTGGGCCTGGTGATGAACGACATCAAGCGGGTAATGGCCTACTCCACCATCAGCCAGTTGGGCTATATGATGGCCGCCCTGGGCCTCGGCGCTTTCGGCCCGGCCCTGTTCCACCTTTTTACCCACGCCTGGTTCAAGGCCCTGCTGTTCTTGGGGGCGGGCAGCGTTAACCACGCCAGCGGCACCTTCAATATGCGCTACATGGGCGGGCTGCGCCGGGAAATGCCCCGGACTTATATCCTGGTGCTTATCGGCGGCCTCAGCCTGGTGGGAATTGTCCCGTTGGCCGGATTCTGGAGCAAGGATGAAATCCTGACTGCGGCCTGGTTGGGCGGTGGCTTGGTTGACCCGCGAGTGGCGCAAGTGGTTTTCGGGCTGCTTATCGCCGCCGTGCTGCTTACCGCCTTCTACACTTTCAGGATGATATTCCTAACCTTTCACGGGCAGTTCCGAGGCGGTGGGGCGCAGGAAATACAAGACGCGGCCGACCGGCAGGAACCCATCCCATCCTCGGTATCCTCCGAAGTTCACCGGGCCGAATCGCCCCGGGTAATGGTGGAGCCGATGCTATTTCTGGGTGTGGCGGCGGTGATTGCCGGATACTTGGTAAATCCGCAGTGGGTCAAGAGCCTTATTCTGATTCCCGGACACTGGTTCGCCGAATATGTGGAGTCGGCGGTACCCTTCAGCCACCCGGAAACGCCAGCCTTCAGCTTTGAGATGGCCCTAGTCTCCACTGCGGTAGCCCTGGCCGGCATCGGCTTGGCCTACCTTCTCTACGAATTCCTGCCGTCAAGGAAGGGAAGACCCCAGGGTGAATCTGTTGAGGCAGAGGTTGAGTTGTCGAAAGAGCCGCTGACTGAGGGGACAGCCGAGGCGTCCATTCCAGCGATGCCGGGGGAAGAGTTGGCCGTGATAGCGGATGCCTCGCCAGACGCCAGGATGGTTGAGGCAACCGACGATGTAACTAACGAGACGCTGGACGAGCAGGTGGCCCACGCATTACCGGAGCCGGTTGCCGAACTTCCGGCGGAACCCTTGGCCAAGGCCGGGCCGATCTATACCCTGCTAACCCGAAAGTATTTTGCCGATGAACTTTACGAGGGGCTGATTGTACGGCGCGGGTTTTACCGATACTTCGCTGGCGCCGTTGACTGGCTGGACCGTACGCTGGTTGACGGGCTGGCGGACTTTACCGCCGGGGTGTTTCGCAACGCCGGCCGGTTGCTGGCTCAGTTGCAGACCGGACAAGTCCAGTTTTATGGAGCGGTTATCGTGCTGGGCGCTATCCTGATTCTGGTCGGCTACCTGATTTTTGGCGCAGGTTTTAGGGGTTAGCGGGATGTACGTCTTTCCGGGGCTGCTTTCCCTCACCGTGTTTCTCCCGGCTGCCGGGGCATTGCTCATTTTCGCCCTGCTGCGGGGCGACCGTACTATCCGGGGCTTTGCCTTGCTGGTAGGGTTGGCCGACCTGCTGCTGTCGCTGGCGGTGTTTGTTTTCTTTGACCGGGACGAGGGAGCCGCCAGATTCCAACTGGTGGACCATTTCCACTGGATTTCCGCCGAAACCTTCAATGCCAGCTACTTCTTGGGTGTTGACGGACTCAGCGCGCCTCTGGTATTGCTTACCGGCCTGCTCGGATTTTGCGCGGTCATCGTCTCCTGGTCGATCAAGAACCGGGTTAAGGAGTATTTTTTCTGGTTGCTTCTGCTGCAAACAGCAGTTATGGGCGTGTTTTCCTCCCTGGACTTTCTACTTTTCTTCCTGTTCTGGGAGTTGGAACTGGTACCGATGTATATGCTCATCGCTACTTGGGGAACGGGCCGCAAAGAATACTCGGCAATGAAGTTCCTGATTTTCACCATCCTGGGCAGCGCCTTTATGCTGGTGGGAATTGTGGCGGTGTTCCTGAGCCAGCCCGGCGGCTCTTTTGATATGACCCGGCTGCTGGAACAAGGTTCTATGCTCGACGGCGCCACCGCAGCATTGCCGCTGGGGGTAATGTTCTGGCTGTTCTTCGCCGCCTTCGCCGTCAAGCTTCCCACCTGGCCGGTGCATACCTGGCTACCCGACGCCCACACCGATGCCCCCACCGCCGCCAGCGTGATGCTCGCCGGAGTAATGCTGAAGATGGGCGGCTATGGGCTACTGCGGGTAAATGTCGGGATGTTCCCCCACGAGGTAACTGCCTTTGCCTGGGTGTTGATTCTGTTGGGAGTAATCAGTGTACTTTACGGGGCGGTGGTCACCCTCCGCCAAACCGACTTGAAACGGCTGATTGCCAACTCCAGCGTCAGCCACATGGGTCTGGTATTAGTGGGCATCGGGTCGGTGGGCGTTGCCAGCGGGGAGTTAACCGGCGTTGGGCTGAACGGGGCGGCGATGCAGTTATTCACCCACGGCACCATTACCGGGCTGCTTTTCGTGGGCGTAGGCCTGATTTACGACAAGGCGCACACCCGCTATATTCCCGACTTGGGCGGCCTGGCCGGACGGATGCCGGTGGCGGCTACTGCCCTCGCCATCGCCGGGTTCGCTTCTCTGGGCCTGCCGGGGCTGAGCGGCTTTGTGTCCGAGGTGCTGGTCTTTTTCGGCGGCTTTCGGGCCTATCCCTGGCCCACTGCCTTGGCCGTCCTGAGCATAATTCTGGCCGCCGGTTACATCCTGTGGATGCTGGAACGGTCGCTGTTCGGCGCGCCCCGCGAGCGGTTCGCCGACCTTACCGACGCCTCTTTACTGGAAGCGGTTCCTTTAGTCCTGCTGGTAATCAGCATAGTAGCAGTGGGGGTTTACCCGGCGCTCCTCACCAATGTCTTTGACACGGCAATCGCTCCAATGGTCGAAATGATTAACAGCGGGACCGCCAATCAGGCAGTCTCGAGGTAACGGCCGGCAATACGATGACACTACACGACCTATATCTGATATCGCCGCAGTTAGCTATGGCCGGACTCGGCATCCTAGTTATCCTCGCCGACCTGGTAACCGGACGCAAGGGTTGGCTGGCCGCCCTGGCACTGGTCGGCCTGGCGGCGCCCCTGGCCTTCAGCCTGGCACAACTGTCGGAACTGCCCGGCCTATTTGGCGGCGCCGGGCCAGACAACTTGGTGCCGGCAGCCGGAGTCCTGTCCCAAAGCCTGGCCGTGGACCGATTTGGCATTTTCTTTAACCTGCTGGTAATAACGGCTGCCGCCCTGGTAATCCTGGCCTCGGTGGATTATGTAAAGGGTCTTACCCGGTTGCAGGGGGAGTTTTACGGGCTGATGCTCCTGTCAGCCAGCGGAATGATGCTGCTCGCCTCCGCCACCGAATTGATAACCATTTACGTGGCCCTGGAATTGACCACTTTGCCCTTGGTGGCGCTGGCCGCTTTTCTGATGACCCCCAAGTCTGGCGAGGCGGGGATGAAGTTTCTGATTATCGGGGCCATCAGCTCGGCACTGACCCTTTACGGAATGGTTCTGATATTCGGGTTCACCGGCAGCACCAGCCTGGAGGGAATCGCCCTGGGCCTCCGGCAGGCGGCAACACAGCCCAACCTTCCTTTCGGCAGCTATGCCATTCTGGTTGGCGTAACGCTGATTACCGTAGGCATCGCTTTCAAGCTCTCGGCGGCCCCTTCCCAGATGTGGGTGCCGGACGTTTACGAAGGGGCGCCCATTCCGATGGTGGCCTTCCTTTCAGTCGCCAGCAAGGCGGTGGCCTTCGCCCTGTTGCTGCGGGTGGTTTATACCGGCTTTCCGGCCCTGAATAGTGAATGGGGCATAATGCTGGCGGCGCTGGCCGCGGTTTCGATGACCGCCGGCAACCTTGTAGCTATCACCCAGAGCAACATCCGGCGACTCCTCGGCTACAGCGCCATCGCCCACGCCGGTTACATCCTGGTCGGCGTTGCTGCGGTGGCCCAGGCTGGCAACGGGGCAGCAGCAGCCGGCGGCGGCAGTTTCGCAACTTTCGGCCCCAGCAGCGTCCTCTTCTACCTGGCGGCTTACACCGTCGCCAATCTGACCGCCTTCCTGACGATAATGGCGATCAGTCAACGGATTGGCAGCGACCGGATTGAGGACTACGTCGGTATGTTTCGCCGTTCCCCATTCCTGGCAGCAACCCTGGCCCTGGCCTTGATAGCCTTGATTGGCGTACCCCCCACTGGCATTTTCGTCGCCAAGATTTATGTCTTCATGGCGGCGGTCAAGAGCGGGTTGGCTTGGCTGGCTATCCTGGGAGTAATCAACAGCGTAGTTTCCGCCTACTACTACGTGCGTATTATCCGGGTGATGTTCCTCCAACCGGCGGTCGCAGAGCCGGCCGGCGAAGCAATCAGGGAAGATGATGAGGACAAGTTGTCGGCAACCGGGCGAACCTCCCGGCTTACTTACTTGGCAGTGGCGGTAGCCGCACTGGGCACCGTCGCGTTGGGCATTGCGCCCGGCCCACTGCTGGAGGTGGCGGAAAATACGGTGACGGCCTTGTCCGGGGTGGTGGTTCGGTAAATGGGAGAGAGGTTTCGATAGCATTGGCGCTAATCGAATAGCGGCAGCTATGCCGGCTCAGCATTACGGCGACGTTCAGCGTGGCGGATACGGGCGCCATACACGAAAACTCCGGCCAGACCAGTAAGGTTGATTCCAGCCAGGGTTAGACCGGCCCAGTCGTGGCCGTTGGAGATGAGGAGGATGCTGCCCCCGATAATTACCAACGATATGGGCAGTCCCGCAAAGATGCCCCAAGTAAGCCCTTCTGGAATCACCAATGGCGTAGTCTGTCAGCGGGAAGATTTGCCTAATCTAAGAAACCTCTGAATAAGTCCGTACTTGTGCCGTTCACCCCCTACCCGTCGTTCCTGCGAAAGCAGGAATCTCGGTCCACAACATTTTAGGTTCCTGCCGGCGCAGGAACGACGGGTGAAGGCACTAGAGCTTAATGACTTATTCAGAGTATCCCTAAAGTATTGTTGAAGGCAGCGTCAAGGAAACGGAGGGGCCTGTAGGGTTATTATACGCGAAAATTGAGGGTTTTGGGTTGACAAATTTCGTAGGCAGGGCCCTGCCATCCCCCAAGCTGAAACCAATTGACACCAAATAGAGGCAATGCTAGACTGCCATTTCCTGCCCCGATTGTGCGGGACTCAGCCGGTGGGGTCAAGCGCCTTGGCAAGTCTGATGAATACCGTTGGAATCATTTATAATGCCCGTATCCCCGAGGCTCTGGATTTGAGCACCGCCATCGTAAACGAGCTTTCTCTGCAACAGAGCAGTTGGATTTCTCCTGCGGAGAACCTCGAAAGCCTCCGGCCCCAGGTGGAGGGCACCGACTTGGTAGTAACGGCGGGCGGCGACGGCACTATGCTGCGGGCGGTTCGGGTTACCGCTCCGTGTGAAGTTCCGATGGTTGGCATTAACATGGGCCGCTTGGGGTTTATGACGGAACTCCAGGTCCACGATGCCCTGGAGAAGCTGCCCGGTTATTATAACGGCGGCGCCAGGGTGGACTCACACCATATGATAACAGCTTGGGTGGTACGTGCCGCGAGGGGGGGATCCGAAAAGGTGGAAGGGCCTTTCCACGCCCTGAACGATGTGGTGCTGTCTCGAGGAACCGTCTCCCGGGTGGTTACTATCCGCACCACCATTGACGGGGCGGAAGTAGCTTCCTTGCGGGCCGACGGCATCATTCTGGCTACGGCCACGGGAAGCACGGGCTACAGCCTGGCGGTGGGCGGCCCTATCCTGGATCCGCTGTCGGACGGTTTGGTGTTGAAACCGATAGCGGCCCACGTGGGGTTGTCCGCATCACTAGTCTTGTCCCCTAAGGCCAAGGTGGGCCTTTACCTGGAGGGCGCGCAGGAGGCTGTCCTGAGCGTGGACGGCTACTTCGACTTGGCCCTCGAGCCGGGTGATTGGGTACAAGTAGAACAGAGTCCCTTGAAGGCCAGGTTTTTGCGGGCCAACCCGACCAGTCACTTTTACGCCACCCTGACCCGGCGGCTCGGCTTCAGCATTCGGGGTCAGTGAGCTACATCCGGGAACTGTGAAGGAACAACAACGGTGAGCGACGACACTCAGCCACAATCCGATGGTCAGGCAGCAGACTTGACCGAAACCACCATTCAATCAACCTCAATTTACGCGGGCGCCATTCTCAGCCTGCGCAAAGACGAGATACAAATGCCCAACGGCCGGTTGACCGTCCGGGAAATCGTTGACCATGCCGACTCGGTGTGCATGGTGCCTCTGGACGACGCGGGCAATGTGGTGTTGGTGCGACAGTACCGAAAAGCCGTCGAAGCGGCGCTCCTGGAAGTGCCGGCTGGCGGTATAGAAGCAGGCGAAGCCCCGGAAGAAGCGGCGATACGGGAACTACAGGAAGAAATTGGACATACCGCCGGCAAGTTGCAACGGCTTCCCGGCTTCTATCTGGCGCCGGGCTGGTGCAACGAATATATGTACGCTTACCTGGCAACCGAACTCACCGCCGCCCGGCTGGACCAGGACTACGACGAAATAGTCGAGACGAGGCGAGTGCCGCTGCGAGAAACCCTCGAACTTATCGAGCGGGGCGAGATACGGGATGCCAAGAGCGTCGCCTCGCTGTTGCTGGCAATGCGGGTTGTCGGAAATGACGGTTCTGTTGGATAATTAGCCGGTAGAAAATCGGCAGGATACCAACTCATTACCTTAAGGCAGGAGAAAGCGGAAAGAGTATGCTGGAGCACGATGTCTTGGTAATCGGCGCCGGGTTGGCCGGGATGCGCGCAGCCATTGCCGCCCAGGCTAACGGAGCGAATACCGCCATAATCAGCAAGGTCCATCCGGTACGCAGCCATTCCAGCGCCGCCCAGGGCGGCATTAACGCCGCCCTGCTGGACCGGGGCGACGATTGGGAAGACCACGCCTATGACACCATCAAGGGCAGCGACTTTCTTGGCGACCAGGACGCCATCGAGGTGATGTGCCGGTCGGCGGGCAAGGCCCTGATTGATATGGAACACATGGGCGTCACCTTTAACCGGGATGACGAGGGCAAGCTGGGCACCCGCGCCTTTGGCGGGCAGCGCCGCGCCCGTACCTTTTTCGTCGGTGACTTTACCGGCCAGGCCCTGCTCCACGTAATGTTTGAGCAGCTTATCAAGTCGGACGTACGCAGCTACGAGGAGTGGTTTGTTACTTCGCTAATAATTGAGGACGGACAGGTAGGCGGGGTTACCGCCCTGGAAATCCGCACGGGCCAACTGCACGCCATCCGGGCCAAGACGATTATTTTCTGCACCGGTGGCTGCGGCCGGTTGTTCGAGCCTTCCACCAACGCCCTGATTGTAACCGGCGACGGTATGGCATTGGCCTACAATGCCGGGGCTGGGCTGATGGATATGGAGATGGTGCAATACCACCCCACCACCCTGGCCGGCAGCGGTGTGCTGCTCTCCGAGGCGGCCCGCGGCGAGGGCGCTTACCTGCGGGACAAAGACGGCAACCGCTTTATGGAAAAGTACGCCCCCAATATGATGGAATTGGCCTCAAGGGACGTGGTTTCCCGGGCCGAGCAGACGGAAATCAACGCCGGCAACGGCATCAACGGCTGTGTATTCCTGGACTGCACCCATTTGGGCGAAGCGTTGATAATGGAAAAGCTGAGCCAGATTCGGGAAATCGGGATTGACCTGGCCGGCGTGGATATGGTGCGGGAGCCGGTGCCTATCCGCCCGGGGATGCACTACATTATGGGCGGCATCAAGACCGATATTGACGGCCAGACCAGCCTACCCGGAGTCTATGCCGCCGGCGAGTGCGCCAACGTCAGCGTCCACGGGGGCAACCGCCTGGGCGCCAACTCCCTGCTGGACACCATCGTTTTCGGGGAACGGTCGGGCAACCACGCCGCCGAGACCAGCCGCAATATGTTATTTATGCAGTTCAGCGAGAATGAGGTGGTTAGCCGCGAAGAGCAGCGCATCAAGGAGATGCTGGACCGCCCCGATAACGGAGACCGCTGGGGCAATATCCGGCTGGGCATGGGTGAGTCCATGGTCGGCAATGTGGCAGTTTACCGGGACCATCAAAGCATGGAAACAGCCATCCGAGACTTGGGGGAGATGCGCGACCGCTACGCCAAGGTGCCGGTACACAACAAGAACCGGGTATTCAACACCGACTTGATATTTGCGTTGGAATTGGGGTATATGCTGGATGTGGCTGACACCATTGCCGTCAGCGCGCTGGACCGCAAGGAGAGCCGGGGGGCGCAGGCCCGCACCGACTACCCCAGCCGGGATGACGAGAATTGGCTCAAGCATATCGTAGCCAAGAAGGGCGAGGTAGGCCCGGAAATCTCCTACCTGCCCGTCACCATCACCAAATGGGAACTGGAAGAGAGGAAATATTAATCAATGGACGTTACCGTTAAAATCAAGCGATTTGACCCGGAGGCGGAGCAACCGGCGCCCTATTGGCAGGAGTACGCCGTTACCGTTGCCGACAATGCGACCGTCCTCGACGCCCTGATTAAGATACGGGAGGAACAGGATGGTACCCTGACCCTGCGCTGCTCTTGCCGCAGCGCCATTTGCGGCTCCTGCGCCATGCGGATTAACGGCCACGCCGGCTTGGCCTGCAAGACGGCTCTGTCCCGGGTAATTGACCGCGACAACGCTATCGTCGTGGAGCCGGCTGGGGTAATGAAGGTAGTAAAAGACCTGGCGGTGGACTTCGACCTGTTCTGGAACAAGATTCGGGCGGTGGAACCGTACCTCAAGCCCCAGGGAGCGGAACCGGAGGGCGAATACATCGCCTCCAACGAGTCAATGCGGCATCTGTCCGGCGTCACCGCCTGTATTATGTGCGGGGCTTGCGTTTCCGACTGCACCGTTTTGGAAGTTGATCCGACTTTCCTCGGCCCGGCGGCTTTGGCCAAGGCCTATCGCTTCACCGCTGACCCGCGGGACGGGGATCGGCAGGGCGTGTCCCGGGAGCGGCTGCGCAACCTGAGCGAGGCGACGGGTATTTGGGACTGCACCCGTTGCAATGAGTGCGTTGAGGCTTGCCCCAAAGGCGTGGCCCCGATGGACCGGATTATGGCCCTGAGAGAGCAGGCGGTAACCGCCGGTTTCACCAGGAATAACGGCGCCCGCCACACTTCCGCCTTTACCGAGTCGGTAGGCCACAGCGGACGTTTGGACGAGTTGCGGCTTCCTATCAAGTCGGTGGGAGGCATAACCAACATCGGCGCAATGCTCAGCTA
Source organism: Dehalococcoidia bacterium (assembly GCA_965197655.1). Taxonomy (GTDB): domain Bacteria; phylum Chloroflexota; class Dehalococcoidia; order Lucifugimonadales; family UBA3495; genus CATQHB01. Next base: position 1,326,484 of record OZ240220.1, read on the forward strand.
TGCCCCGGTGGGCTGGCGAGCTTTAACTCACGGCAAGATGCCGCCCATCCGCCACAAGAATGTGGATAACGTGGATAACGTCCGGCGACTGTTTCGCAAGCTGGAACCCGACTTGTACGGCTCACCAATCGGCAAAAGTTCGCCCTTCGGCTAACCGAAGGCTTGACGGTAGGCCAGCCAAATAGGCTAATTTTGCCTTGACAACGCTGGGCAAGGTGAGCATCCGGCGGAGCAAGCAGTCAATTCGCGGGATGCCCTTTGCGACCGGGTTTATCAAGAGGAGGAACCAACCAGTGAAGTACGCTTTCTTTCCCGGCTGTGTATCTCAGGGGGCCGCGCCGGAGTTGTACCCGGCAGCCAAGATAATCTGTCAGAGAATCGGCATTGAGCTGGAGGAAATTCCGGCCTGGACCTGCACCGGCGCCGGGGTGTTGCAGGAGAAGAACCAGCTTTTCGGCGATACTCTCAACGCCCGCAACTTTGCCAAGGCAGAGCGGATGGGCCTGCCCATCCTGACCATTTGCAGCACCTGCCAGGGCGTTATGGGCCAGGCCAATCTGCGAATGAAGCGCGACCCGGAGTATCTGGCTCAGATTAACTCCTACCTGGTCGAAGAGGGGCTGGAGTATAAAGGCACCGCCGAACCCAAGCACCTGCTCTGGATACTTATTGAGGATGTGGGGCTGGACAAGGTTCTGGAACTGGTCACCCGGCCCCTGTCCGGCGTCAGGATGGCGCCCTTCTACGGGTGTTACATTGTCCGGCCCACCGAGGCGCTGGATATTGAGGACCACCCGGAGCGGCAGACCTCGCTGGAGACGTTGATTGAAACCTTGGGTGCGACGGTGGTGGACTTCGAGGGAAAGACTCGCTGCTGTGGCTTTCCCATATTGACCATCAACGAGAAGAACTCGATGGCGATGGTGGGCAAGCATACTTCCGAGGCCAAAGACTTGGGGGCGGACGCTATGGTAACGCCCTGCCCGCTGTGCCACCTGAACCTGGACGGCTACCAGCCCAAGGCTTCGGCCCAACTGCGGCGGAAGGTTGACCTGCCCATCCTACACCTGCCCCAGCTAATCGGGCTGGCAATGGGCATCACTCCCCAGGAATTGGGCCTGCAAAAGCACATTATGAATACCCAACCCCTGACGATGAAGCTCGGCGCGGCCCGCTAGAATAGGCCACCCAAATCTGCGGATACCAGGTAGATAAGAAGTACCAACCGGCGGCGCCAGGTTTGCGCCGCCGGTTCTTTGAGCCGTCAATGAACTCCGTCTAATTCAACCGGGTCATCGCATTTGGATTGCAGGCTATCCGTGGTTCCTGCGCCGGCAGGGACCTCTGTTTTCAAGGTTTAAGGTTCCCGCCGGCGCAGGAACCACGGAAATATAGCGTGCGCACAATGCGATAGTCCGGTCCAATGCAAGCCTTCAAACGAGGATTACAAATGCAACAAACCCCTACCCCGCTACCGGAAATGCCCGAGGACTGGCAGAAGGGTCTGGCTATTGTGGCCCACCCAGACGACCTGGAATACGGCGGCGCCAGCGCCGTAGCCAAATGGACCGCTCAAGGTAAACAGGTCATATACTTGATGGTGTCCAGTGGAGAGGCCGGTATAGACAGTATGGACCCCTCGGAAGTGGGACCGTTACGCACTCGAGAAGAGGTAAACGCCGCCGCCGTAGTCGGGGTGAGCGTCGTCGAGTTCCTGAACTACCCCGACGGCATAATTGAGTATGGGCTGCCCTTACGCCGAGATTTAAGCCGCGCCATCCGCCGCCATTGTCCCGACATACTTATCACCCTGAACTACCATTTGCAGTTTTCCTCCGGCCACTTGAATATGGCCGACCACCGCAACGTGGGGCTGGCGACCCTTGACGCCGCCCGGGACGCGGGCAACCGCTGGATTTTTCCGGAATTGCTGGATGAGGGGTTGGAACCGTGGAACGACGTCCGCTTCGTAGCCGTCTTGGGAGTGGACGAGGCTGCTACCACCCACGGTATAGACGTAAGCGGTTATTGGGAAATGGGCTTGGAGTCTTTGCGGCAGCACCAAACTTACTTGGACAACCTCGGCCCATCAGCTGCCAACACCTTCCAAATCCTCACCGCCTATGCACAGCAATCCGGGCAAGCCCTTGGGTGCCAGCACGCCATACTATCCGAGTTAGTGCTGATTAACGAACCGTGGGGTTAGCGCGGCAAGGAAACCCGGGAGACGGTCGGTTGTCCTGCTCATTTGACTCGTTCCCCGGATTTCCCATAACCCATCCTCGCACCTTACGAACTAACCGGTGTTGAGCGTCGGCGCCACCTCACGGAAGGCGTTGATGGTTCGCTCCACGTCCGCATCGGTATGGGCCAGGGAAGGGTAATACTTCTGGGGCCAGCCCTTGAGGATGCCCCGCTCCAGCAAACCAGCGTTGCAACGGGCCATCATACCTCCGTCGGCGGCCAGGCCGTCCCGGTAGTTGTTGACCGGCTTCTCAGAGAAGTAAATGTCAAAGATGGAGTCCTCGCCACTGCTCTGGACCGGCAGGCCGTTCTCGGCGCAGATGTCAACCAAAGCCTCGCGAACCCGCCGCCCGGTTTCCCTGAGTTGTTCGTAGGCTCCCTCCTTACGCAACTCGGCCAGGGTAGCCAGGCCGGCGGCACAGGCAACGGGATTGCCGTTCAGGGTGCCAATCTGGTTAACGTAGTCGTCCGAGTCCACCAGCGATTGGTCATAGACCGCCATTATGTCATCCCGGCCCATTACCGCCGCCAGCGGGTAGCCGCCGCCCATTATCTTGCCCATTGAACAGAGATCGGGGGTAACCTGGTAATAGACTTGGGCGCCGCCGTAGGCGAGGCGGAATCCGGTTACAACCTCATCAAAAATCAGGGGTATGTCGTACCGCAGGGTTAGGTCGCGCAGCCCCTGCAGAAAGCCAGGCCGGGGAGCGATTATCCGTTGCAAGGGTTCCACGATTACCGCCGCCAACTCGTCGTGGTGCGCCTCAATGATGGACGAGGTGGTATCCAGATCGTTGAAAGGGGCAATTAGCATCAACTCCTCAATTACCTTGGGGATGCCGCCGCTGTTGGCGACCGCCTGGGGAAACTCCACAGCGGTGGAGGGCGTCACGCTCATCAGGGCATAGTCACTGGTGCCGTGGAAGCCGCCCTCAAACTTCAGTACCTTGTCCCGCTTGCGATAAGCCCGGGCCGCCCGCATGCACTGGAAGCAGGCATCGGTGCCGCTGGTGGTAAACCGCACCTTATCGGCGCAGGGGACGGAATTGACCAGTTCTTCGGCCAGCAACACGGCCTTTTCGTTAGTAGTGAAGAAAGTGCTGCCCTGGCCGACCGCCTCGGTCACCGCCTCTACCACCGCCGGATGGGCGTGTCCCAGCACCATGGGGCCGGAACCCATCAGCCAGTCCACGTACTCATTGCCGCTCACGTCCCAAATACGCGAACCGCGACCCTCCCGAGCCAGGAATTGCAGGGAATCAGGAAAGTTAGTATTACCGGAACCGGCCCCCGGCAGGTATCGAGCGGCTTTTCCTAGTAGTTCCTTTTCCCGAGAATTGCGATCAGCCATTGGTTGGCCCTCCTACAAAATTAGGGGCTAGCTGTAAATGGGATTATTCGGTTATCTCAACCACCGGGTCGCCGACGTTGACTGTGCTCCCTGAAACACCGATGGTTACTGACGCTTGTTCCGAAGGTTCTATCAAGATTTTTCGCACTCTGGTAACAGTCCTGCGACGGTGCAAGGCGTCCGCGAACTCAAAGGCGGATGGCTCGGAAGTACTATAAGTCTCGTAGGTTTTCGCCACCGAGAAATTCTGATGTACTTCAAAGACCTTAACTTTGATTTTCTCCCTCGTAAGTACTCCCAACTCGGCTCCACTGTCCGGATCCGTAATAGAAACGTTCGGTTGGGTTACCTTAAACAACATTCCTTCCGAAACACCGTCGTCGTGACCCTTGTTGATTACCAGGTCCCGCTCGTTGAGAATAACAGCCACTTTGCCGTGGATAGACATTGCCTAACCTCCCCAACTGCGAATTAAACGCCGAGCGAAATCCATATCGATTTGGTCAATATGACGCGAGAATTCTACCCCCGCCGGCGGAGAAAAGTCGCTCGCCATCCGAAATTCCAACCCATTCCAGAAGCCTTGGGCAGCCATCCGGTCGGTTACCATACAGAGGTAAGAGTCTTGCTGAATTATGATAACAGACACTATGCCCAATTGTTCTCCATCCTGGACCCTGAAAGCTAGAAACGAGTCCTTTTCCGTGACGAAGTCGTTTCGTCGACGTGGCAGGCTGACCGCCAGGCTCCCGTCCCTGCTCAAGATCCCGAATGCGCCAACAGGTGATTCAGGCTCACTAGTCGCGGCGTCCAGCACAAGGATAGCAAGCCTAGCGAGCGGCCTACGGCGACAGCTGTAGGCCCATCTGAGAGTTGAACAGGCAAGCATCAGCACAATTGGAGTGAAAAACGACACCAGAATAGCGCCGATAATCACAAGGATCACACGGCCTTCTGAAGTGCTTTCGTCAGTGTAAAGAACCAACGACAAGGGGACTGCAACGGCTAAACAAATTGCTGCCAGGGCCAGGAACAAGTGAAACCTTTTCCGAAATGTACGCAATGAGAGGCCTGACCCTTTATTGTCGTAAGTGCTTGCCCGATTAAATCGGGCAAGCAGCCATTTACCCTTCCGCCTTAGCGTTGCGCATCACGTCCACCAGTTCCTGAACGCTGGCGGCCGAGGCCTCCAGGGCAGCCTGTTCCTGGTCGGTGAGCTTTATCTCGATGACCTGCTCCATGCCGCCGGCGCCAACTTTGACCGGTACGCCAACGCAAAGACCGTTAATCCCAAATTCACCTTCCAGGTAGGCGCAGCCGGGAAGGATGCGCTTCTTGTCCAGCAGGATAGCTTCCACCATCTGGGTGATGGACGCGGAAGGAGCGTAATAGGCGCTGCCCGCCTTGAGCAAGGCCACGATTTCGCCGCCGCCCTGACGGGTCCGCTGCACCAATGCTTCGACCGTCTCCTCGGACATCAACTCGCTGATGGGGATTCCGCCCACCGTGGTGTACCTGACCAAGGGTACCATATCGTCACCATGCCCACCCAGGACGTAGGCCTGGACGTCTTCCACGGATACGTTTAGCTCTTGGGCGATAAAGGTGCGGAACCTGGCTGTATCGAGGACGCCGGCCATGCCAAACACGCGGTTGCGTGGGAATCCACTCCTTTCCAAAATGTTCTGGCACATGGCGTCGAGAGGATTGGTTACCGCCAATATGATGCAGTCAGGGGAATACTTGACTACCTGCTCGGTTACGGCGGTAGTGATGTTCATGTTGGTCAACAACAGGTCGTCCCGACTCATCCCGGGTCGGCGAGCGATTCCGGCGGTTATGACCACCACGTCTGAGCCGGCGGTCGCCTCATAGTCATTGCTCCCAATTATACTCGCGTCCGACCCGATGACCGGCCCTGACTCGAGCATATCCAGGGCCTTGCCCTGGGGCAAGTCCTCAACGACGTCAACCAGGACGGAATCGGCATAACCCAATTCATGAATTCGTTGGACGGTAGTGGCGCCTACGTTGCCGGCTCCTACTACGGTTACTTTGCTTCGCATCTGGTTAGCGCTCCTTAGTTTATTTGGTCTGGCCTGGCGACCTGCCTAGCATACGGAACCAGGCACGGCGGTATCCCTTGTACTCGTTCAGTACGTAGGAGACCGGGACTGGCACAGTTCGTTTTGAAGGTTAAGCAGTGCATATGAATACAGTTCCAGGGTGATGCAGACACTGCCTTGGCGTTGATTCCTGCTTTCACGGTAATTGTCGTAAAGGTGTCCCGGAGCCTCGCGTAACGTCAAGTTAAGCGAATCGTTCCCCTTGATAATACGGGTTGAGGGAAAGCGGCTCTCAGCCCCCCAAACGCTCAAATGCCTATAACCGACCGGCTAAAGACCACGCCTCAGCCAGTCGCTGTGTTGCTAGATTGCATCCACAATCGCATTCAGAGTGGCGCTGGGGCGCATGGCTTTGGCGGTCATCTCGTCGTTGGGGATGTAATACCCTCCGATACCGACCGGCTGTCCCTGAGCGTCATTCAGTTCCTGAACAATTTTTTCTTCATCGGCGGCCAACTGTTGGGCCACCCCGGTAAAGCGAGCTTGCAGTTCGGGGTCTTTGGTCTGCTTGGCCAGCGCTTCAGCCCAGTACAGAGCCAGGTAGAAATGACTGCCTCGGGTGTCCAGTTCATTCACCCGACGCGATGGCGCCCGGCGTTGTTCCATGTGCTCCCCAATTGCCTGGTCCAGGGTGTCAGCCAAGAGTTGGGCCCGGTCATTCTTGAGCATCTGGGCGCAATGCTCAAAGGACGCGACGAGGGCGCAGAATTCACCCAGAGAATCCCAGCGCAGATGGCCCTCCTCCAGGAACTGCTGCACGTGCCTGGGCGCCGACCCGCCGGCGCCCGTCTCAAACATCCCGCCGCCTTTGAGCAGGGGGACGACCGAAAGCATCTTGGCGCTGGTGCCCAGTTCCAGGATGGGGAAGAGATCGGTCAAGTAATCACGCAACACATTGCCAGTCACGGAGATGGTGTCTTGACCGGCCCGGCTCCGGGTCATCGTGAACTTCATCGCATCGATAGGAGTCATGGTGCGGATGTCCAACCCGGTTGTGTCATGGGTGGGAAGGTATTGGTCCACTTTCTTGATCAGCTCTGAGTCGTGAGTCCGGTTCGGGTCCAACCAGAAGATGGATGGTGTGCCGGTGATTCTTGCCCGATTGACACCGAGCATGACCCAGTCTCGAATTGCCGCGTCTTTGGTCTGGCACATCCGGAAGATGTCGCCTTCCTCGACGTTATGTTCCATCAGGGTCGCCCCGGATGCGTCCACGACCCGAATCGTCCCGTTGCCTGGGGCCTTAAAGGTCTTGTCGTGAGAACCATATTCTTCTGCCGCTTGGGCCATCAGCCCGACATTGGCGACACTGCCGATGGTGGCCGGATCAAACGCCCCATGCTCCTGGCAGTCTTCTATAATCGCCTGGTATAGAGTCGAGTAAGAGCGATCGGGAATCATCGCGATTGTGTCGTGCAACTCGTTATCTGGACCCCAGGTGCGGCCGCCATCGCGGACAATCACCGGCATAGTGGCGTCAATAATCACATCGCTCGGCACATGCAGATTGGTAATGCCCCGGTTGGAGTCCACCATCGCCAGTTCTGGGCGCGCGCTGTAAACCGCCTGGATATCCGCCTCAATCTCCGCTCGTTTGTTCTCAGACAGAGATTGAATCTTCGTGAGGAGTTCAGCAACTCCATTGTCGGGGTCAACCGCAAGCTCGGCCAGTTCGGCCGCGTGCTTGGTCAACACCTCCTGGTAGTAAACTGAAACGCAATGGCCGAAAATAATGGGATCGGCCACGCGCATCATGGTCGTCTTCAGATGCAGCGAAAGCAACACGTCGTCAGCTTTGGCCTTTGCCATTTCTTCGGCGTAAAACTCGCGCAACTCCCGCACGTTCATCACGGCGCAATCGATGATTTCATCAGCCAACAGGGGGATACCGGCTTTGAGCACGGTCGTACTCCCGTCGGGGGCCACAAATTCGATCGCCGCCGAGCCTGCCACCGCGACGGTCAAGGCCTGTTCAGAACCGTAGAAGTCACCGCTTGTCATGTGGCCAACGCGGGTCTTGGACACTTCCGGCCAGTCCTGCATCATCCGATGGGGGTTGCGTTTGCCGTGCTCCTTAACCGAGTTGGACGACCGGCGATCGGAGTTCCCTTGCCGCAGGACCGGGTTCACCGCGCTGCCTATCACCTTGGAATAACGCGTTCGGACCTCGCGTTCTTCGTCCGTCGCAGGATCGTCCGGGTAGTCGGGAATGTCATATCCCTTGTCCTGCAATTCCCTGATCGCCGCCTTCAACTGGGGAATGGAGGCGCTGATGTTGGGCAACTTGACGATGTTTGCCCCCGGGTCCTCGGCCAACTCGCCCAACATAGTTAGATAGTCGGGGATTTTTTGCTCATCCCTCAGATTGTCGGGGAAATTGGCGATAGTGCGGCCAGTCAACGAAATATCCCAAGGCTCCCATTCAATTCCGGAACCCTTGGTAAAGGCCCGGAGAATCGGCAGCAACGAGTGCGTGGCCAAGGCCGGAGCCTCATCAGTTTTAGTATAAATAATCTTGGCTGCTTCTGGCATATTAATCTCCTGAGCAATAAGTTTCGCCGGCCGCTGCCAGTTGCCAAGAGATGTTTAGCTACTGACCCGGCCATTAAAAATCTGCACGAACTTCGCACCATGAAACCAAGCGATATGGATGAATCGGTACCTTCCAGGCACGAAGCGGGGCGGATTGATGAGCGTGGCTAACCTGACTGAAATCCAGCCAATCCGGTTGGGCCTTTATGTCCTTCACTCGTTCAAGCTGCTGACCCAGCACCACACCGAAGCGATTCTTCGCTGCTTCGATTTGAGGTCCGTAAGCCAATTTTTTACCCCTCGCCGTATTTTGGGATTCCCGGCGGAAAAACGGCGCAGGGCTACCCCATCCTGGCTGGAGAAGGTTTGCCCATTATACAATGAATCTAGCCGGCCCGGTAGCCCCAAGCCCCGGCGGCCCAAAGACAAAAGGGAGCATAAAGCCTGGCTTCTATGCATTTCTAACCCTTTCCAACCGAGGACCTTGGTTGTATCATTAAACTGCTACCAGTAGGTCAGTGGGTTAATAGCTGGATGGTAGGTTAGACTGTTCGAGCTAAATACCAAAGAAGAACGGCCTATATTTATTTCTCCGAAGCAGGATAGAGGGAAAGCAATTGAGAAACCTGGGCAATCTCCTGGTGCATCTGTTTGGACGAAACGGCGATTTAGATAGAATCTATCTGGCGTCGGTCCATGACCGTTGCCTGTTTTGCGAGGAAGAAATTAGCGAAACGGCGGCCTATCAGACCTACCGGGTCTGTCCCTATTGCCGTTTCCACTACACCCTGTCTGCCCGGCAGCGAATTGAACTACTGGCCGACAAGCGAAGTTTTAAGGAATCTCACAAATACCTGAACTCGGTCGCGCCCATTTCTTTCTCGCAGCGGGGTTCCTACCGGAACCTGCTGAGCCAGGACCAGAACCGCACCGGACTCACCGAGGCCACGGTCACCGGCAGTTGCCGCATCGGCGGCATCAGGACGATGATGGTAGTGCTGGACTTTGGCTTTATGGGCGGCAGCATGGGCAGCGTGGTCGGCGAAAAGATTGCCCTGGGGTTGGAGACAGCGGCGCAGCGGGACCTGCCCTTGGTCGCCTTGGTCACCGGCGGGGGTGCGCGAATTCAAGAGGGCGTGCTGTCCTTGATGCAGATGGCCAAGACGGTTACCGCCGCCAACCGGTTCAAGCAGAAGGGACAGCCTTTTATCGTGTTGCTGGCTAATCCCTGCACCGGGCAGGCTTACGCCAGCTTTGCCAACCTGGCCGACGTGATTCTGGCCGAGCCAGGTTCCCTGATTGGATTGTCGCCGCTCCGCACTTTGCGGGAAGTATCAGGCACACCCCTGCCCCAGGACGCCCACACCGCCGAGGCCCACCTGCAACACGGCCTGCTGGATAACGTAGTGGACCGGGAGTCGATGAAACCCCGGCTAATAACCTTGCTGAGAGTCCTCACCGGCCAAAAGCTGGGCAAGGGAGAATTCAAGCCGGCCACGCGTAGCCGTCTCAAAATCGGACCCAACCCGGAAGCGTGGGAGGCGGTAACTGCCTCTCGCAATGGAGAGCGGCCCTCGGCGACCTTTTACATCCGCACCATCCTCGATCCTTTTGTTGAGTTGCACGGGGACCGGCTGAGCGGTGATGACCGGTCAATAATCGCCGGCTTGGGTTACCTGAACGGCGAGCCGGTGGCTATCATCGGGCAGCAGCGCCCCTACTCCCTGAACGGGGAAAGTTATCACGTTTACCCCGACGGTTTGCGCAAGGCCCAGCGGCTGATTAAGCTGGCTACCCGGTTCGAGTTGCCCTTGGTAACCCTCCTGGACACGCAGGGAGCCGACCCGGGGTTGGAGGCGGAGGAGCAGGGCATCGGCAACGCTATCGCCACAACCCTGTCCCTGATGGCGGAGGCGCCAGTGCCAATTGTGTCCGCCATTATCGGTGAGGGAGGCAATGAGGGTGCCCTGGCCCTGGGGATTTCCGACCGCATTGTTATGCAGCAATATGCCATATACTCCCCCATATCCCTGAACCGGACTTTGGGCGGAAGCAATGGCGACCCGGAACTGGACCGGGAAGCGGCGGAGGCTTTAATGCTCACCGCCCAGGATTGCCTGGAGTTGGGCATCATAGACTCGATCGTGCCGGAACCCGTTGGGGGAGCGCATACCAATTCTCGGGAGGCGGCAACTGCCCTGCAAAACGCCCTGGTGCGTCAACTAAAGGCAGTGTCCAAGCTTTCCCCAAGCAAGCTGTTGGACACTCGCTACAAAAAGTTCCGGCAGATGGGAGAGAAAAGCGCGTATTCCCAGGAAGCAATGGACCGGGAAGTGGAGTTGCTGGTGAAAATCTCCAATGCTCCCTTGCGGCCTAGCGGGAGAGGTCGCGCCCAAAGAAAAAGGGCTCCGGAAACGGTAGAAGCAGTAGAAACGATTCCTGAAGCCCAGCCATTGCCACTGGAAGTGGACTAGACGAAGTTGCACACCCTGCCTCTCTCTACAAAGGAGAAGGAGATTCTGCCTCCCTTCTCCTTGTGGGAGAGGGGCCGGGGATGAGGGCCTACCCGGTCAGCCCGTTCATGAAGCCTCCCGTCCCATCTCCTTCAGGCTCTTCTTCATTCCCTCAATCAGGTGGGCATACTCTTCGCCAACCTCGGAGTCCAGCAGCGAAGTAGGACGAGTGCTGTCCCGGTAGGCAGAGCGCAGGGCCAGGGCGCCGAGGTAAGGCGCGCCTACCTCTTTTGCCAGGTTTTCGCCGCCGCCCTGGCCGAAAACGTCCCCGGTGTAGTTTTCCACGATGCCTACGACGTTCAGGTTGAGCTTGCGAATCATGTTGATGCAGCGCTTGGCGTCGATGTTGGCTAGTTCCTGGGGGGTGCTTACCACCACGAAGCCGTCCATTGGCAGGGTTTGCATCACCGTAAGCGGCGAGTCGGAGGTGCCGGGGGGCATATCCACCACCAGGTAGTCCAGTTCACCCCAATCGGTTGACTGCAAGAACTGGTTGATGGCGTTGTGAATCATCGGCCCCCGCCAGATGATGGCCTCCTCTTCATTTTCCTGGAAGAAGGACATGGAAATTACTTTAACGCCCCATTTTTCGGCCGGTACAATCTGGCCGTTTACATAGTCGGCCTTATCGGTGATTCCCAAAACTTTGGTGACGTTGGGGCAATCAATGTCCACGTCCAGCAACCCGACCTTGTTTCCTTCCTGGGCCAGGGTAGCGGCCAGGTTAACCGCCACGGTGGTCTTCCCCACGCCGCCTTTGCCGCTATAGACGCCTATCTTGGTCTTAATGGTGGACAGCCGTTCCGTGATTTGCCGTTTTTGTTGCCAGCTTCGCTTGATCTGCTCCAGCCGGGCGTTTTCCTGGGGCGTGGCCATATTTCCTCCCAGCGTCTGCCGGTAATTTTTGCTTGACTAACCCAAATCAGGGTAGTCTGGAAACCTCGGTGCGGAAATTAGATGCCCAGTTGCATCCTGGCTTCTTCGCTAATCAGGTCGGGAGACCAGGGGGGATCAAAGGTCAGCTCAATCTCCACTTCCTCCACTCCGTCCAGGTCCTGGATCGCCCATTCCGCCTGCTGGGCAATATGCGGCCCCATCCCGCAGCCGGGGAAGGTCAGGGTCATCTGGACGAAAACGTTGCTATCGTCATTGACCTGGACATCATAAATCAACCCTAAGTCAACCACGTTAACCGGAATTTCCGGGTCATAAACGGTCTTCAGGGCCTGGTAAACCTCTTCGGTAGTGATTTCCGCCGGCATATCGCCTCCTTATCCGGGTTAACTGATTTAAGTATAGGTGTGTTGGCCCAAGCGGTCAACGATTCCGGCGGGCAACACCAAGACTATTGCATCAGGGTTGGCAACTACCCGTCGTTCCGGCGAAAGCCGGAACCTCTGTCCGCAACGTTTTAGGTTCCGGCTTTCGCCGGAACGACGGAATAAGAGGGTCTGCCGCCATGTGCGATAGCCCTTCCAGCAATACCAGGTCTTCATTTTCAGCGGCGTACCGCCAACAAAGGGCTGTGCCGATGCGGCCTCCGGCGTCGGGCCGGTTCCGCTAAGGAATCAACAGCAGCTTGCCGGTGGTGGAACGGGAGGCCAACTGGCGGTGCGCTTCCGCTGCCTCAGCCAGGGGGAAGATATGCTCCACCCGCAGCTTTAGTTCGCCCGACTGGACCCAACTGAGTACGTCTCCGGCCCGCTGTCGCAATTCCTCGGGGGTGACGGTATAGTCCCCCAGGCCGGGGCGGGTCAGGTAAAGGGAGCCGTTGCCCAGTATTCTGGGGTCCATCGGCGGCACCACCCCGCTGGCCTGCCCGTACAACACCATGTAGCCTCGCCGGGCCAGGCAACTGACACTCTGATCAAAGGTAGTAAGCCCCACCGCGTCATAGACGGCCTGAAGCCCCGCCCCATTGGTGGCCTGCTTAACCTCTTCAGCGAAGTCCTGCTGGGTATAGAGGATTACGTGGTCGGCGCCGGCGCCCCGGGCCAACTCCGCCTTTTCCTCAGTCGATACGGTGGAGAACACGTAGCCGCCCAGCCGTTTAATCATCTGTATCAGCAGCAGCCCGACACCGCCAGCCCCGGCGTGAACCAGAACCTTATCCCCTGGCTGCACCGCGTAGGTGGAATGGCAGAGGTAATGCGCGGTCATACCCTGGAGCATTACGGCCGCACCGTCCCGGGCGTCCAGTCCCTCCGGCATTGTTACCAGGCGGGAGGCCGGCACCACCGCCTGCTCGGCGTAGGAGCCTTGGCTGCTGCTGTAGGCAACCACGTCTCCTTCCCGTAGGTCAGTAACCCCGGAGCCGACTGCCTTGACCACACCGGCGCCTTCCACGCCGATAGTCCGGGGCAGCGCCGGGCCGGGGTTGATTCCGGCCCGACTGTAAATGTCGGTGAAATTGACGCCCACCGCCTTAATCTCAACCAGGGCGTCCCCGTCCCCGGGAGCCAGGTCGGCCACATCCCGGTACTGCATTACCTCCGGTCCGCCAAACTCATCTATCTGTACTGCTTTCATACTTGTTCCTCCTGCCTGTCGGGACAACTTGCCAGATTTGCCCGTAGTATAACACTCCATACCTCGGCAAGTAGCCCCGCGATGGTCAGCGGACGGCCTTTTCATTCTCCCTTCTGCCGGAGGGCAGGGGATTCTCTCGAGAAAGAAGAGGTCCTGGTGTCGGATACAAGGTTATCGGATTTGGATTACAGACTAACCGTCGTTCCTGCGCCGGCAGGAATCTAAAACCTTGAGAACAGAGGTTCCTGCCGGCACAGGAACGACGGAAATATGACTATGCGTCTGATGAAAATCCTTGGTGTCGGATACCGAGCCTTTTCATTGTCTGAAATCCATCCCGTCACTCCGGCGCAGGCCGGAATCCAGGAAGTCTGAGCCTCATGGAACTCTGGATTCCGGCTTTCGCCGGAATGACGGAAACGGGCCAATCGCAGACAATGAAAAGGCCCTGTTTCGGATAGCTGCAGAATTGCCAGCGGGCCAATTAACTGCTATGATTAAACTCCGCAGCCACTTACAGAACCTCCCAGGAATCTTTGGTGCAACCAGTAAAAGGGTGACAGATAAGTGGAAAAGGCTTCAATCATTAAGGGCAGCCCGAAGCGTAGCAGGCGAGAGTGGAGAGGTTCGGGTGAAGGAATGCTCTTTACAGCGACCGTTTCCACGGCTGGCCTGACGGAAGCCAGGGTTCAACCCAGCGACTTCTCCCCCCGACTCAATTCCACCCTTTGCCCATCCCAACCGACTCGGCTGCATCCACCCAATCAACCCGGTCTGTTCTCTTTCTACTCCGTAGTCCAGCTTTGTCCAAAGCAGCAGTTCGTCCGTTGTAACGCGGCTGGGCGCCCTTATTTCTCTAAAGGAGGTATCTAATTGGACACCCCCAACAATTCGCCCGAGGACACCGCCCCCATTGCCATTGCAGATATACCCAGCAACCTGCATGACGCGCTTGGCTTATTTGTAACCGACAAGAAGACCGGCAAAAATGCTAAGAAGCCAATGGATGGGCACCAGGAGATTATCCGGTTCATCGACTGGCACGGACGCGACCGGAAGTTAAACGACCTTGCTCCCAGCCAGATAGAAGAGTATGCCAAGGAGTTTTCCCAGCGGGGAGCGGATGCCCAGAAAAGGCTGGCTCCGGTCAAGGAGTTTCTGGCCTTCATGCGAAAAAAGGGCTGGACGGACATTAACCTTGCCACCCACTTGCGGGTCAGCCGTACCCGCCGCACCGCCGCCGGTGGACGAGCGACAGCCAGCGGCAAAGCATCCGGGCCTCAGCTCAGCGAGGAAGGCTACAACCGCCTGGTCTCCGAACTGGATAACTTCAAAGAGCAAAGGGTAGAGGTAATCGAGGACATCAGGCGGGCAATGGCCGACAAGGACTTCCGGGAGAACTCTCCCCTGGACGCAGCCAAGGAACGGCAGGGTTTTGTCGAGGCCAAAATCCGGGAGTTGGAATCGGAACTGACCTCCGCTCAGATACTTTCCGGTGAAGCCCAGGCCAACGCCGGCAAGCGGGTGGTAGTAGGCAGTTCCATCACGATAAAGGACTCCGCCTCCGGCAAGCGAGTAAGCTACGTCCTGGTAGATAAGCGGGAGGCCGACGCGTCCTCCGGGAAAATCTCCACCGTGTCCCCGGTGGGCCAGGCATTGCTGGACCGCACCGTCGGCGAGGTGGTGGAAATTACCGTTCCCAAAGGCACCTTGAGCTACGTTATCGAAAAGATTGGGGCCTGACCAACCTCGAGCAAAACCGGACCGCAACCGCCGGATTAACCCGGGCTTGGGTAGCGCAAATGAAGAGGGGTGAGGAAAATCCTCACCCCTCCGGCTTTACCTTGAGTATCCACTGGAAAGAGCGCCGGCTAATCGGGCCAACCCCTTGGCAAATGCGGGCGCGGGATTAGTCCCACTTTTCCAGTTCTTCCAGAACCTTCAACGGCTCCGGCAGGGTGCCGGGGGCGTAGATTTCCCGGAACCGGACGACCCCTTCCTTATCCACGACAATAATGGCGCGAGTCCCCGCCCCGCGCTCTTCGTTCCACAGGCCATAAGCCTCGGTAACCTGCCCCTTGGGGTGCCAGTCGGAAAGCTCCGGGTAGGGCAGCCCGCCCATTGCCGTGCTCCAGGCCCGGTGGGCGTTAACATGGTCGCAACTGATGCCCAGCACCTGGGCATTCATCTCCTCAAACCGGCTGTGATAAGACCGGAAAGAGGTGGCTTGCGTGGTTCAACCAGCGGTGAAATCAAAGACATGGAAGGAGAGAACTACCCTCTTCTCGCCTTTGAACTGGCTCAGGGTAAAATCGCCCTCGCTCACCGAGGGCAGCTTGAAGTCCGGCGCAACGTCGCCAATTTCTGCGGACATACTTCACCTCTGTCTTGTTGTAGAGCTGCGTTCCCTGCGTTGTCCTTTAGAACGCTGGCCCGATTATACCCCATCCAAGCCCATCTCTGTAGGGGGTTTTAACACAGCGGCAAAGTTATCGTATTAGGATTGCAGGCTATCTGTCGTTCCTGCGCCGGCAGGAACCAAAACCTTGAGAACAGCGGTTCCTGCCGGCGCAGAGGAACGACGGAAATATGACTGTGCGTCCAATGCGATAGCCCTGAACACCCAGGTAACCGAGATACGCAGATAATCCCGGTGAGTCTCCGTTTGCCCCGCGTCTCTGTGGTGAAATTCCGCCTTTGCTGTGCCATAATGCAAGCCAACCGGCAACTACCTATCCTGGGTATAGAGGAGATAAGAGAGGAATGGAAGTTTACGAATGTATCCGCAACCGCCGCACGGTGCGGGAGTTCAAATCTGATCCGGTGCCTGAGGCAGTGGTGCGGAAGATACTCCGCGCCGGACGTTGGGCGCCCAGTTCCAGCAACTCCCAGCCCTGGCACTTCGTGGTGGTCAGCAGCCCGGACACGCTGGCAACGCTGGGCAGCATCGCCACCCAGGGGTCTTTTATCGGGCAAGCGCCCCTGGCTATCGCCATCGTGATGGCCGACGCCCGCCGGCCGCAACTGGACGCCGGCCGCGCCTTGCAACAGATGGAACTGGTGGCCTGGTCGGAGGGTTTGGGCACCTGTTTCGTGGGGATGCGGGCCGAGGAACAGCAGGTGGCAATCAAGGAACTGCTGGGCATACCGGCGGACTATGAACTGATAACCGTCCTGCCCTTCGGCTACCGCCAAGAACAACCTTCTTCCGGGCGCGTGGGGACTCCCCGCAAACCGATGGCGGAGATAGCCCACCGGGAGCGGTTCGGCACATCTTACGTCAACAGCTAGTCAGCCTTCCTGGTTTATCCACGAAGGGGCGCGAATAGACACGAAGGAGAATACTGAAATGCCTTATGCCAATGTTAACGGAATAAACCTGTACTACGAAGAGTACGGAACCGGCCCCACGGTGATTTTGACGCCCGGCGGCCGGAATGACACCAATGGCTTGCGGCCCATCGCCGCCCTGCTGTCGTCCAAGTGCCGGGTCATCCTGCACGACCGGCGCAACTGCGGCAAATCGGATATCGTTATAGACTGCAATGCTGACTGCGAGCTGTCCGAGCAGCACCATTGGGGGGAGGAAATGGCGGACCTGCTGTTGCACCTTGGCGCCGCCCCGGCCTACGCTGTCGGCGGTTCGGCCGGCTCCCGAACCAGCCTGACCCTGGCAGTGCGCCGGCCGGAGGTAGTCAAGGGCGTGTTTATCTGGGAGGTCAGCGGCGGCCCCAAGAGCGCCGAGGCTACCGCCCCTAACTACTACGGCCAGTTTATTGACGCCGCCGAGCAGGGCGGTATGGCTGCCGTAGCCGAGACGGAATACTTTGCCCAGCGCATCAAGGACAACCCGGCCAACGAGGAAAAGCTGCTTTCGATGGACCCGTCCGAGTTCATCGCGGTGATGAGCCGCTGGCGGGCCGCCTACTCCGTCCCCAACCCGGTCAGCGACCTTACTGAGGCGCAACTGGCCGGAATTAGCCGCCCAGTGGTGATGTTTGAGGGCAACACCCCGGACGACGTACACCACGTATCGGCGGCGGAAAGCGCCCACCGCCTCATCCCCAACTCGGAACTGCGCCCGTCGGCCTGGAGCCACGAGGAGTGGGACATCATCGGCCAGCACGACCACACCTTCCCCGGCATCGCCGCCACCAACCGCTACCACATGAAAGCCACTTTTTATGCCGCGCAGTTGCTGGAGTTTATTGCGCGGGTGGAGGCCCTGGAACCGGCCCGGGTGGGGTAGGCAACTAGCGGACGGGCGTCCACAAGGGAAGCCCCTACACAGAATACGGCAATATGTAGGGGCTTCCCTTGTGAGCGCCCTGGGGATGGCCACAATCGGAGTCTGGTCAGTCGGTGCCGCCTAGTAACTGTCGCAGAGCGTTTGGGGCGATTATGGGTATAGCGAAAACCGTCGCAAGAGCCAAAAGGTCATAATCCCCGGTTACCAAGGCATCCGCCCCGGCCATCAAGGCGAGTTGCAAGAAATATCGATCTTTGGGGTCTCGGCACTCCGGCACGGCTGGTGGCTCCGACATATCGATCACCTCGCATCGAGGCAAATAGCTCTCAAGCAGAGTGGCTATTTCGCGGGACGACAAGCCAAACTTTGACCGGTGAATTACCTGAACCAACTCCGCCACCGTGGCTTCACTAACCACCGGCGCCAAGACCTGACCTTCCCACGCCGAGGACAACCAACTTAGAGAAGGTGACCGCGAAACCAGCGCCGATACCAGTACGTTGGTGTCCAAGACTACCCGTAACGGAGGCAATGAGGCTTACCGTCCCTGTGCCCGCGCCTCTGCCACTGCCGCGGCTACGTCGGCCTCAGTTATACCCAAGTCAGCTATCTTGTCCCTTACTTCTTCCAAGGAGGGAAGTTGTTGCTGCAGCGGAGCCAGTACGATACGTCCTTCCTCAAGAGTAACCTCAAAACAATTCATTCCGGGGAAACCGGCAAGAATGTCATCCGGGATGAAGAGCAAATGATTACCGCCAACCCTAACGGCCAGTTTAACGCCGTTTTTCGGCGGTTGGAGCGGTTCGGGATTGGATGACGTACTCATTTTCCTTCCTCCTAGCTTAAGGACCAGTAGCTAACCACCGACCAAGCAGTCAAGGCATTTTATTCGCTGTCAACTGAAAGGTAAAGGAGCGGGTTTGAAACCCGCCCCTACGATTTTGCCCCATATCTGTATTGGATAATTTTGACTTAATCCGCGTCCTTCTCCGCCAACGCCTCCAGCACCGATCCCGGGGTTATGGGGAGTTTGCGGATGCGGGCGCCGGTGGCGTGATAGACGGCGTTGGCTACCGCAGCCAGGGGCGGGATAATCGGCCCCTCGCCGACGCCGCGCAGGCCGAAGGGGTGGCGCGGGTTAGGGACTTCGATAATCACCGTGTCGATCATCGGCATATCCAGGGTGGTGGGCATCCGGTAGTCCAGGAAACTGGAGTTGGCCATCGTCCCTTCCGGCGTGTAGAAATACTCTTCGTTCAGTGCCCAGCCGATGCCCTGCACCGTGGCCCCCTGCATCTGCCCTTCCACAAAGCTGGGGTGCACCGCCTGGCCGGCGTCAAGGAAGGCGGTGAAGCGTATAATGTCCACTTTGCCGGTGTCCGGGTCCACTTCCACGTCGCAAATGTTGCCAGCGAAGATGGGGCCGACGCCGGTGGAAGGCGCCGAGGCCGAGCAGGTAACCGGGCCGCCGGTGCGCATCAGACGAGCGGCCAGTTCCTTAAAGGTCAGGCGGTCTTCAGTTTTGGCGCAAACAAAGGCACCGTCCTGGAAGTCCACGTCTTCGTCCTCGACCTCCCAGAGCAGGGCGGCGCGGGTCTTCATCCGCACCTTGACCTCCTCGGCGGCGGCGATGGCAGCGAGGCCGGTGTCAAAGGCGGTGCGGCTGCCGCCGGTGTTGGCGGTGTAGCCGACGCTGTCGGTATCCCCTACCGACGGGAACACGTCCTCGGAGGCCAGACCGAGCACCTCGGCGGCCTGCATCGCAATGGCAGTGCGGGTGCCGCCGATATCGACCGAGCCGGTTATGATGTTGATAGTCCCGTTGCTGTTGACGTTGATGGTCGCCGACGAAGTCTGGCCGCCCTGGGCCCGGAAGGCTACGGCGACGCCCCGGCCGCGATTGGGGCCGCCCAGGGGCGCGTTGTAGTGGTCGTGGTTCTTCATCGCCTCTTCCAGTTCCAGGCAGCCGAAAACGGCATGGGGGACGCCATTAGGCATCCGGTCGCCCTCCTTGACCGCGTTCTTCAGGCGCAGTTCCATCGGGTCAATTCCCAACTGTTCGGCCAGTTCGTCCATGGCGCATTCGACGGTAAAGTTCGCCTGGGGCTGGCCCGGGGCACGGTAGGCCTGGGCCTTCTGCTTGTTGCAGACCACGTCATAGCCGTCCACCAGGACGTTTTCGATATTGTAGGAGCCGAAGCCGGTGATGGCACCGCCGCCTACCGGCGCGCCGGGGAAAGCCCCGGCCTCATAGACCATATACACCTGGCCGGCGGTAATCTTGCCTTCTTTGGTGGCGCCAATCTTGACCCGCATCAGGGTGGCGGAGGCCGGCCCGCTGCCCTCGAATACTTCCTTGCGGCTCATGGCGATTTTGACCGGGCGGCCGGCTTTTTTAGCCAGGGCCGCCGTCACTGGGGCCAGATAGGTCACGCCCTTGGCGCCAAAGCCGCCGCCAATCTCCATCGGCACGACTTTGACCATTGACTCCGGCATACTCAGGATAGCGGCGGTGGTGGAGCGAACGCCAAAGGCGCCCTGGGTGCTGGTCCACACCGTCAGCCGCCCGTCGGTGGACCACTGGGCGGTGGCTACGTGGGGTTCGATGTAGCCCTGGTGCACCGTCTGGGTCTCGTATTCCTGCTCAAAGATGACGTCGGCCTCGCTGAAACCTTTTTCCACGTCCCCCAGCTTGTGCTGCAAATGGCCGGCGATATTGCTCCGCTGACCGGTGTCGTCGCCGGGGCCGGCACGATCCATCCGGAACCGGGTGGTCATCTCCTCGTGCAGCAGGGGAGCGTCTTCTTTCACGGCATCGTGCAGGTCTAGGACGACGGGCAGCACTTCATAGTCAACCTCAATCAGGTCCAGGGCCTGCTCGGCGACGTGGGGATTGGTGGCGGCCACTGCCGCTACCGCATGGCCTTTGTAGAGGACTTTCCGGTCAGCCAGGATGTTCTCGGCGATGATACGGGGATTGCTCTGAGCGTTTTCATAGTCTATGGGCCGTGCCTGGACGATGGGGAAGTCCTGGGCGGTGGCTACCGCCATTACGCCGGGCAGGGCCTCCGCTTTGCTGGTGTCAATGCTGCGGATGCGGGCGTGGGCGTGGGGACTGCGAAGAATCTTGCCGTGCAGCATTCCGGGCAGGTTAATATCCGCGCCGAACCGGGCGGCGCCGGTCACCTTGTCGAATCCGTCATGACGCGCCGGACGGGTGCCCACCACGCTGTATTTGTTTTCGGCGGTAGTTGTCATCGGTTGCCTCCTTACCCTCTACCCGGCCAAGCCGGCGTAGTATTCGTCGTTATGGTAGCTAACTGGCCCTAGTCTAGGCATTGCACCCGGCCCTGTCAAACGGGAGCCCATTCGCGGGGTAGGGCTTTCGCATTTGGATTGCAAGCTAGCCGTCGTTCCGGCGAAAGCAGGAACCTCTGTCCGCAAGGATTAGGTTCCTGCTTTCGCCGGAACGGCGGGAAAGGGCCTTTTCCATCACGAAAGACGCGCAGAGAACCTCTGAATTGCCCTGCGTATCTTCGCCTATCTGTGGTAAATTAGGCGCATGGAAGTAATCTTTGACCGGGGGGTCTATCTCCCCGAACTTGACCTGTGGTTAGACTCCCTCCGCAAGCGGGAACTGGGCCTCATCTCCCACGCCCATTCTGACCATACCGCCCGCCACCAGCAGCCCATTCTCACCGCCAACACGCGGATATTGCTGGCCGAATACCTGAAAAAGTCGGACCCAATTACCCTGGACTACGGCGAGTCCCTGGACCGGGGCAAATACACCTTGACTCTTTACCCGGCGGGGCATTGCCTCGGCTCGGCCCAGGCCCTGATCACCAACAAGGACACCGGCGAGCGGCTACTTTACACCGGAGACTTCAAGGCCCAGCCCAGCCCGATCAACGAGCCGCTGACGCCGGTTGCCTGCGACACCCTGGTCATCGAGGCCACCTACGGTAAGCCGGAATACACCTTTCCGCCGGCGGAAAAGGTGCTGGAAACAGCTTACCGCACGCTGCGAATGTGGCTCTCCAAGGGGGAACGGCCCATCGTGCAGGGCTGGCGGCTGGGCAAGGCCCAAGAAATAATGCACTACCTGTTGGCTGAGGGGTTTGAGTTGGTGGTGGAGGAAGGGATTTACCGGGTGGCCGAAGCCTACCAGGAAGCCGGTGTCGAGTTTCCCGGCAGTTTCGCCTGTCTCAACGGTCATTGGGCCGAAGGCCAAGTCCTGGTTTGCCCACCCGGTTACCGGAAGACCAGCGAGCTGAACCTGGCGCTGGGCAAGCGATATATGGAGTTGACCGGCTGGGCTTCGGCCAGCGGCAAGGGACGTGGCAATGGGAATAGATATTGGGGACGCCGCGGCGACGCCAGCCTGGCCTACAGCGACCACGCCGATTTTAACGATCTGGTGGAGTACGTGGGCAAGGTACAGCCCAAGCAGGTTTACACCGTCAACGGCTTCCCCGACCTGGCCGCCCACCTGCGCACCCTGGGCTACCCGGCGGTGCACCTGGACAAGAAGAACGGCAAAGCGGACAACGGCGGGTTTCAGATGAAGTTGGTTTAACGGGAGGAAGTATTATGCCAAGGATTTGGGCAATATACCCTTTTGATTCCAAACCCCGAAAAGCATTTGATCAAGCTTGGAAATATGACAGTAATCACGGAGTAATAACTATTGGATGGGACTTGGGCGACATTTCCGGCGTATCAAACGACGAAATCAGGCGCAGATACGACAAAGGACATTTTGGGGAACCCCGTGGCTACTTAAATTTACAGCGCTGGCGCACAATCGAGTGTGGTGACCGCATTATTGCGTGCGGCGGCAGAACAAAGATTATTGGGCTGGGCACCGCACTAGCTCCACCGTACTATTCCCCCGAAGAGGCTAAAAACAGGATGGATATTAAACATCATCCTAACGTCCTCAGGGTCCAATGGGAGAGTTACGAAAGGCATATCTTCACGGATATGGTTTTCGGCAGATATACAGTAAGCCAAATGAGTGAAACATCCAAACACTGGCTGATACTCAAGGCCGCTTTGAGCAAGATTTGGGATGTACCGTAAAAACTGCACCGTCAATACCCACCTAATCCTGTAAATCCTGTCCATCCATGTTAATTCTCCTCTGTGTTCCTCCTCGTACCTCTGCGCCTCGGTGTGCAAATCAACCCAAATAAAGTCAGGGGCGGATGCAATAGCACCCGCTCTTTTTCTTGACCTTTGTTGCCGGCCGGACTGTCTAATCCGGCGTTGTCCCCACTGCCGGAAGGTTGGCTTCCTCGTCGGCGGCCAGCATCCGGTTGACCGCGCTGAGGTAGGCTTTAGCGCTGGCTACGATGATGTCGGTGGAGGCGCCCCGGCCAAAGAAGGTGCGCCCGTCGTTCTCGATACGGACGGTCACGGTGCCGATGGCGTCCAGTCCCTCGCTCACCGACTGGACGTTGAAGTCCACCAGCTTGGTCGAGCAGCCAATCACCCGGTCAATGGCCTTGCAGGCGGCGTCCACCGGGCCATTGCCGGTGGAGGCGTCAGTCAGCTCGGTACCGCCGGAGTCAACGAGCCGCACCGTAGCGGTGGGTATGTCGTGGTCGCCACCTGAGAACTGGATCTGCTCCAAAGCGTAGCTAACCGCCTCGGTGGAAACCCGCTTCTCCTCGTCCATGAGGATTTCCAGGTCCCGGTCGGTAACCTCCCGCTTCTTGTCCGCCAATTCCTTGAAAGACTCGAATACGGCGGAGATTTCGTCCCGACTCAACGAAAAGCCCAGAGCCTCCAAACGAGCTTGCAAGCCGGCGCGGCCGCTGAGCTTGCCCAGCACCAGGCTGTTGCCGGGTACCCCAACCCGCTCCGGCTGCATTACCTCATAGGTGGAGCGATCCTTCAGCACCCCGTCCTGGTGGATACCGGAAGCATGGCGGAAGGCATTCTCACCGACGACGGCCTTGTTAGCCTGCACCGACATTCCGGTGATGCGGCTGACCAGACGGCTGGTGGGATAGAGTTGGGTCGTATCCACGTTGATGTCCACGTTGAACAGGTCCTTGCGAGTATCCAGCCCCATGATGATTTCTTCCAGGGAGGCGTTGCCGGCCCGCTCGCCGATGCCATTGATGCAGCCCTCCACCTGGCGGGCGCCGGCTTCGACGGCGGCCAGGCTGTTGGACACCGCCAAGCCCAGGTCGTTGTGGCAGTGGACGCTCAGGGCAACCTTTTCAATGCCGGCTACCTTTTCCTGGATTTCCCGGAGCAGGCGGGCGAAGTCAGAGGGTATTGCGTAGCCCACAGTGTCGGCGATGTTGACAGTGGTGGCCCCGGCGCGGATTACCGCCTCCAGCATCTCAAAGAGATACTCCGGGTTGGTGCGGGTGGCGTCCATCGGGGAGAACTCCACGTCGCTGCAATAGCCGGCGGCGCGGCTCACCATGTTGACCGCCATCTCCATGACCTCTTCCCGGTTCTTGCGGAGCTGGTGCAGCACATGAATGTCCGAGGAGGACAGGAAGACGTGAATGCGAGGCGACTCCGCTCCTTTGATGGCCGCCCAAGCTTGGTCCACATCGTTGGGGTGGGCGCGGGCCAGGGAGCAAATGACCGGGCTGCGCACCTCCTTGGCGATGGTGCTGACTGCCTGGAAATCCCCCGGGGAACTGGCGGCGAAACCGGCCTCGATGATGTCAACATTCAGCCGCTCCAACTGCTTGGCAATCTCAATTTTCTCATCCACCGTCATGCCAATACCGGCGGACTGCTCTCCATCGCGGAGGGTGGTGTCCAGGAACCTTACCTTGTCGTTAGCCATATCCTTACCTATCCCTTCTCCGTTAAAAATTGTGAAACGGGTTACCCAACCGAGTCGGAAAGGGAGGCCAGGGTCACGCAGTCCACCGCAGCCAGCCCAGCCAAGACCAGCGTACGATGGTGAACTGCTGTGCAATTTACCTCCGCAAACATTATGTTACCTCCTGTAGGTTCTCCCAATTTCAGGGTATCCGCAATATGGGATGCCGGGCGGCCGGTCAAGGCCAAACCACTACCGGCATAAGGCCGCCGTCATCCAGCTTGGCATATTTCAACTTCCTGAGGTGATTCTTCAGCCTCCAGGCCATCGGGAACATCATTCCCGCCGTCACGCTGGCTGACATCACTCCCCCCAGGATGGGTAACATTTTGGCAATACCACCGGCCAAGGTGCGCTTGGTTATATTGATTCCTATCCACCGGCCAACCTGCTTGGTCAAGTTATAAATCGCATACCTGGTCAGGGACTGCCTCGGCAATCCACCGGCAGCTTGGGGAACAAACCGCTCTGCCAACGCGGCGAGTCCACGTCGGGCAGCATCGGATCCCATCAGCGCGCCAACCAACAAAGTAATCTGAATCTCCGTTTCCTGATCGACTTCGCCCTGTTCCAACAAGTCGGGCCAACCGTACAAATAAGCCAGTTTCTGCGACAAGACAAAGGCATTCCAATAGAAAAATGCCAAATCGGCCGGGATTGTTCCAGCAATAGCCCAGCCGCCAGGCAAACCCGTCGCGAAGGAAATACCGGATGCCTTGGCAACGTGAGCATTGATGCAGGAAGTCGCAATTCGGTCTATCACTTTAACCGGGATACCCGCCTCAGCAGGTCTAATCTGAATTGCCTGCGCGACTTGCCAGTCGTTGCAATAGTTCCGAAGCTGCGACCTGAGAAACTCGGCGCGATTGACCTTTGCGCCTGGCAAGGCCATAGAGGTTCTCAAAACCCCGCGCCATACCTTCTCTTTAGGGTCTTCCGTTCGGTTTTCATTGGTTAGCGAATCGTGCGTCATGCGCTTGAAAGCTCCCTACTGTTACTTGGGGTCCATCCAGGGCATCATTGCGCGCAGTTCCTTGCCGATGTTTTCGATGGGAGCGGTTTGGGCGGCCTCCCGCATGGGGCCGAAACGGGGGCGGCCTTCGTGGTTTTCGGTAATCCACTCCCTGGCGAAGGTGCCGTCCTGGATTTCCTTCAACACGGTGCGCATATTCTCCCGGACGTGCTCGTCAATTATGCGGTCCCGGCGGCTGAGCGAGCCGTATTCGGCGGTGTCGCTCACCGAGAAGTGCATATAGTTATGCCCGCCCTGGTAAATCAGGTCAACAATCATCTTCAATTCGTGCAGGCACTCGAAGTAGGCAATTTCCTGGGGATACCCGGCCTCTACCAGCGTCTCGAAAGCGGCGTTGACCAGGGCGGTGACTCCACCGCAGAGGATACTCTGCTCCCCGAATAGGTCGCTCTCCGTCTCATCCTTGAAGGTAGTTTCCAACACGCCGGCCCCGGTACAGCCGATTCCCTTGGCGTAGGCCAGGCCGATGCTCTTGCCGTTGCCGGTGGCGTCCTGATGCACCGCCAGCAACGACGGCACTCCCACACCCTCGACAAACAACTCCCGCATCCGGTGGCCGGGGGCCTTGGGAGCGACCATCATCACGTCCACATTGTCCGGCGGTACCACCTCGCCGTAGTGGATGCTGAACCCGTGGGCAAACATCAGGGCGCTGCCGGGGCGAAGGTTGGGGGCGATCTGCTCCCGGTAGGTATCCCCCTGTAGGTGGTCGGGTATTAGCACCATCACCACGTCGGAAGTCTGGGCCACTTCCGGCACGTCGGCCACTGCCAGGCCCTCCGCTTCGGCGACGGCGCGGCTGCGGCTGCCCGGGTAGAGACCAACCATAACCTTCTGGCCGTTATCCCGAAGATTCAAGGCGTGGGCGTGGCCCTGGCTGCCGTAGCCGATAATGCCAATGGTCTTGCCCGCCAGGGCCGCCAGGTCTGCGTCTTGGTCGTAGTAAACATTTACCATCTCTGTTATGTTCCTTCCTTGTCTTTCGTTATCGGTTTGCGCGATTTTGGTTTGGCCTAACCTATTGGCTTAACCTAGTAGGAGCCGACTTCGTAGGCTTCCTTAACCTTTAGGCCCTCGCCGTGGTAGTTGATTATCAGGTCGTCGCTGACTCGTCCCTCGGCCTGACCGCGTACCATCGCCACCCGGCCGGTCCGCATCAACTCCAGGACGCCGAAGGGTTCAAGCAGGTCATAAAGGGCCTGTATCTTGTCGCCGCTGCCGGTCACCTCAATGACCATGGATCGGGCTCCCACGTCCACGATTTCGGCCCGGAAGGGATGAACCATTTCCAGGATTTCGCCCCGGGTGGAGGGCGTAACCTTCACCTTAATCAGGGCCAACTCCCGGGAAACTATTTCCTCATCGGATATATTGGCTACTTTCACTACATCAATCAGCTTGTCCAACTGCTTGGTAGCCTGGTTAACGGTGTACTGGTCGCCGTCAACCACAAAGGTCATTCGGGACAAGCCCTTTTGCTCACTGTTACCCACCGCCAGGCTGGAGATGTTGAAGCCGCGGCGGCGGAACAACCCGGCGACCCGGGTCAGGACACCGGGCTTGTCCTGTACCAGCGCGATAATAGTATGGTGCCGACCGTTTCCGTTCATTCAGAAAATCCTCTCCGGGATGGGTTCTTCCATCATTTCATTGACCGACTCGCCGGCCGGAATCATCGGGTAAACCTGCTCATCCGACTTGACGACGAAATCCATTACCACCGGGCCGGGGGTGTCCATCGCCTGCCGGATGGCCGCCGCCACCTGGGTCTTGTCGGTAACCCGTATGCCGGTGATGCCGTAGGCTTCGGCCAACTTCACAAAGTCGGGATTGCCCGAATAAACCGTTGCAAAGAAGTCCTTGTCGTAGAAGAACTCCTGCCACTGATGGACCATTCCCAGGGTCCCGTTGTTCAGGATGGCGAACTTTACGTCGATGTTGTTTTCCACCGCGGTTGCCAGGTCGCACATAGTCATCTGGAACCCGCCGTCGCCGGCGATAGACCAAACTACCTTGTCCGGCCGGCCCACTTTGGCGCCCAGGGCAGCGGGAACCTCAAAGCCCATTGCTCCCAAGCCGCCGGAGGTTATCAAACTATTAGGATCTTTGTACCCGTAGTGCTGGGCAGCCCACATCTGGTGCTGGCCCACGCCGGTAACCACAATGGCGTTGCCTTCGGTGATGTCGGAAAGCTGCTTCAGCACGTACTGGGGCAGCAATTCATCGGTCTGCCGGATGTGCAGCGAGGGATGTTCCGCTCGCAGCGTGTCAATAGTTTGGAGCCAGTCCAGGTGAGTCTTGCGTTCCACCTGGGGCAGCATTTGAGTCAAAACCTGTTTCAATTCGCCCAGAACCGGCACCGTAGCCTTGACGTTCTTATGAAACTCTGACGGGTCCACGTCCACATGAACCACCTTGGCGTTGGGGGCAAAGTCGGACAGGCGCCCGGTAACCCGGTCGTCAAACCGCATTCCCAAAGAAACCAACAGGTCGGCCCGGTCAATCGCCAAGCTGGCGTAGGCCATGCCGTGCATACCGGGCATACCGGCGTGCAGCAAGTGGTCGGTGGGAAAGGAGCTGATACCCAGCAGGGTCGTAATGACCGGAATCTGGGCTTTCTCCGCCAACTCTTTCAACTCGGCATAGGCGTGGGAGATGAGTACGCCGTGACCGGCCAAGATGATGGGCCGCTCCGCCTGGTTGATTAACTCGCAGGCCTGGGATATTTGAATGTCGTCGGCGGCTCCCGGCGGGTTGTAGCCGGGCAGGTCAATCTTGTCCGGCCAAACAAAGGGACGCCGCTCTCCTGCCAACACATCCTTGGGGATGTCCAGCAGCACCGGGCCAGGCCGGCCGGTACGGGCGATATAGAAGGCTTCCTTGACCGCCTGGGCAATGTCTTCTACTTCCAACACCAACATATTGTGCTTGGTTATGGGGAGGGTGATGCCGGTAATGTCGGTTTCCTGGAAGGAATCGCGGCCAATGGCGGGCCGGGGCACCTGGCCGGTAATGGCGACCATGGGAATTGAATCCATCATGGCGCCAGCGATGCCGGTTACCAAGTTGGTTGCCCCCGGGCCGGAGGTAGCGGTGCAAACACCGACTTTGCCGGTGGCCCGGGCGTAGCCGTCGGCGGCCATTGCGGCGGCTTGTTCGTGCCTGACCAGAATATGGCGCAGTTGCGGGTAGCCGCTGAGTGCGCCGTAAAAGGGCAGCACCGCCCCGCCGGGCAAGCCAAATATCACCTCTACCCCCTCCTTGAGGAGGCTTTCACATACGATTTGTGCGCCGGTCAGTTCCATTTCTCCCTCGATAATACCAAATAAAAAAGCCCGTCCCCTGAAGGGACGGGCGTACAATTGTCCTACCCGCGGTACCACCCTTCTTTTCCGATCCAACAGCGCCACGGAGCCTGCCGTGGGCTGATAGCCGGAACAGCTTTCAAACCTTTAACGGGGTCAACCGCCGCACCCTACTTTATTCAGGCAGGCCGCTCCAGGGCGAGTTGGGAGCCTTACTGTCGCCGGACTTTCACCAAACGCCGGCTCTCTGCGGACAGGATGCTCTTAATACTCCCTATCCCAGCGGGACAATTAGCCGTGTAGAATACTAACAGTCACACCTACCCTTGTCAACAGTAATTTCCTTGGGTAACTGTTCAGAGTTGATGAGGCGAATTGCCCGGAAGTTGTTGAAAA
Source organism: Dehalococcoidia bacterium (assembly GCA_965197655.1). GTDB lineage: Bacteria > Chloroflexota > Dehalococcoidia > Lucifugimonadales > UBA3495 > CATQHB01. The sequence continues at coordinate 1,355,621 of OZ240220.1, forward strand.
AGCATGGTGCAGCGGTTTTTCGGTTATGTTAAATCTGAAACATGGATACCGGCCTTGACCTCACCAGCGCGCTACGGGAAGCCTTGTTGGCGGTCATTGCCCGCCAGCAGGCGGTGATTGACCAGTTGCAGCGGCGGATTGAGGCACTGGAAGGAAAGGCCAAGCCCGGAGGGCCTGGTGGAATGCCCAGCATCAAGCCCCACAGGGACCAGCAGTCGGTCAAGGAGAAACAGCCCAGGAAGCCCCGGTTCAAGGGCTTTGCCCGCCAGCGGGCGATTCCCACCCACTGGGTGGAGCACGTCCTGGAATCCTGTCCAGAGTGTGGTACCGGCCTGGCTGGGGGCTGGGGGCAGCGCACCCGGGAAGTCATCGACCTTCCCTTGGTTCCCGTCCAGGTCACCGAACACGTCTTTATCGCCCGGACTTGCCCGGTATGTGAGCGACGCCGGATACCCAGGGCGGACCTGGGCGGGGTGGTCCTGGGTCAACAGCGGTTGGGAGTCAATCTGCTCAGCCTGATCGCCGCCCTGCGGGAAAAGGGACGGCTGCCCTGGCGCACCATCCAGTGGTACCTGAAGACGGTGCATCAGTTGAATCTCAGCTTGGGGGCAATCGTGGGGGCGGTCCACCAAGTGGCCCAAAAAGCCCAACCGACGGTGACGGAGATACGCGACCGAATCCGAGCCAGCCCGGTGGTCCACGCCGACGAGACCGGCTGGCGGGAGGACGGGGTCAACGGCTACGTCTGGACTTTCAGCACCCCCACCGAGCGGTACTTCCTCCGCCGGGGTCGGAACAAGGAGGAGGTGGACGAGGCCTTGGGCGATTCCTTCGACGGGGTGTTGGTCAGCGACTTCTACGCCGCCTACCACCATTACCCAGGGCTGAAGCAGCGGTGCTGGGTCCACCTGCTGCGGGACATCCACGACCTGAAGGTCCCTCTACCCCCAAGACCAGGAACTGGCCCGGTGGGCGGCGGCAGTCCACCAAATCTACCTTGCCGCCGCGACCTTCGACCATCCCCAGACCCGGCAACGCCGGCGGGTCCAACAACGGCTGGAACGGAAGATAATGGACCTTTGCCGCCCCTACCTCAAGGACCCGGCGGCGGTCCAGGGCAAGCTGTGCCGGCGCATGGAGAAGCACATCAAGGAGCTGTTTGTCTTCGTGGCAGAGCCCAGCGTGCCGCCGGAGAACAACGCCGCGGAACGGAGCCTGCGGCCTCTGGTGGTCAGCCGCAAAATCAGCGGCGGCACCCGCTCGGAACCGGGCACCACCGCCAAGATGACCCTGGCCTCTCTCTTCGGAACCTGGGCCGCCCGGGGACTGGACCCCCTATTGGCCTGCCGCCAGTTGCTCGTTTCCCCTCAACTCTGAACTGTTACTTCCTTGGGGCCAGGGCTATCGCATTAGACGCAAAGTCATGGTTCCGTCATTCCTGCGAAAGCAGGAATCTAGTACCGTTTCAATTTAATCCTGATGGATATATATGTAGGAGTTTACTGCGGGCGTCCCCCGGTCGTGGCCGAGGGCAGGCTCTGAGTGGAGAACCGCCAGTCGATGACGGCGCCAGCATCGTTGCGCTCGCGTTCGAGCGCGGCGACCTCCCGTCTCAGCAACGCTTCATCGCCGACCCGGCGGTTCAGACACGCTCTGCTGAAGACGCTCAACTCGATCTCGGCCATCCCTTCGGCAAGCTCAGGACAGGATTCAACCAGCTTCCGTGATTGGGTGTGTGGTGAAGCTCCAGGCGTTTGGCGATACGACGCGCTTCGGATGGCTCAAACGCTTCGTAGGGCGAGCCCAACTTGTGGGTATTGAGCTTGTCCAACACCAGCCGGATCACTTCGGCGTCAGGGTATGCGCGGTCCACCAGCCACTTCATTTGTTCAGCGAAGTCCACCGCAGTGCGACGCCCGGTCACTTCGACATGCCTCCACCCACCCTTCGGTTCACAGAACAGGAACCGGTTTCGGGTCCCGTTTCGCTGGTACTCGGTGTCATAGCGTTCCACCCGTCCGGGCTTGGCCTTGATGGGTGGCCTCACCTCCTCGATCAACTGCCTGGAGGTCTCGTCGAAACACACCACCGGACGCTCTGGGTCGTAGGCTTCGTGGTACAGAGCCTGCCCCGTACTGGATACGGGGTCCAGCACATCCTCCATCCGGGCCACGAACTCCCCGCTCAGCTTGGGGATGCACCACTCTTTCTTCTTCCAGGGTTTGAGTTCGTTTTTTTGAGTATCTGGCGCACCGTCTCCAGGGAGATGCTCCCGGCAAACTCCAGCGCCACCACCTGGTCAGCAAGTAGCTGGAGCGTCCAGTGCGCGTGTCCTTCGGGCGCATTGCTGCAGGTGATGGCGACCAGGTGCGCTTCCTGTCTGCCGTTCAGCTTGCGCCCCCGGCCCGGCCGTGGCCGGTCGTTGATTGCGGCTTCCAACCCAGCCTCGACGAACCGCTTCCGCACTCTGGCAACGGTGGCGGCGCTGAGCGAAACCGCCGCTACCTCGCGGTCTGCGCGTCCTTCGTCAGCTTTCAACAGCGCAAGGGCCCGCTTTACCGTGCGGGCTAACGGCTTGCCACGGCCGGATGTTTCAATCAGAGCGGAGCGTTCGGATTGGGTCAGTTCGACTTTGTATTTGGAGACAGGCATGTCAGGTACGGCCTCACTAAAGCATTTTACTCAAGCCTACCTGATCCTCTTTATGATTGTAAGACTTTCTGGAAACAGTACTAGCGCCACAAACAGGATGATCGACACGGGCAGTTTTGGCGCTTCTTTCAGCATCGACCATGACCGGTTTGCCGCCGTAGCGACCTGTTCCGCTCTCGAAATCGGGCTGGTAATCAATATTGGGTCAGTTGCCATGTTAATACCTACCCGGTCAAACGTATTCTTGGGTCAAGATAGCCGTAGAGAATGTCCACAATGAAGTTGGTTCCCACAATCATCACGCCGGCCATCACGACTACTCCCTGCACCAGCGGGAAATCCCGGTTTATCAACCCATCAAACAGCAGCCGGCCAATGCCGGGCCAGGAGAATACCACTTCCACCACCGCCACGTTAATCATGACCACCAGGTTGACCGCGGCCAGGGTCATCACCGGAATCAGTGAGTTTTTGAAGGCGTGTTTTACGATAACCGCAGTCTCCGGCAGACCCTTCAATCGGCAGAGCTTGATGTACTCGCTGCCCAGAACTTCCAACATACTGGAGCGGGTCAGCCGCAGCATGGCCCCGGAGAAAAACCAACCCAAGGACAATGCAGGCAGGGTCAGGTGCTGCCAGTCAAAGAAGGTATCGGCCTTGCCCAGAAACGGCAGCCACTCCAGCTTCACGCCAAAGATCAAGACCAGCAGCAACGCAACGAAAAAGGACGGCACCGACAGGCCCAACAGGGCAACCGTTTTGCCAATGCCATCCCACCAGGTGTTCACCTTCACCGCCGACATTATCCCCAGCGGAATGCCAATGGCCATGGAGATGATGAAGGCGAAGAAGGCCAACTGGAGCGAGTTAGGCAGCCGGTCAAAGTAGAGCGACCGCACCGAGGTACCGTACTGGAAGGACTGTCCGTAGTCGAAGCGGACGACATTCCAGACGAAGGAGACATATTGTTCCGGCCAGGACCGGTCCAAACCCCATGCTGCCGCCTGACGGGCGATATCCTCTTCGCGTGCGCCCGGATATTCGTAGAGAAGCTCGGCGGGATCACCGGAGGCCCTGACCAGAACAAAAATAATCATGCTCAAGATCAGCAGAGTAATGATGCTTGAGAAAAACCTCTTGATGATGAGAGCTTTCACTTCCCCTCCGTAGCAATTCAACCGGAGGCTAACCCAGATGGACTAGGCCGCACCTCGTGGGCCCGAGTTTAGCCAATTTGAGCCGGGGTATGACCTGGCCTATTAGACCAAGATACCCCCGACTTATCAGTTCCGGCCCACACGTTCCGGCAGGGTGCGCACCAGCGGCCCCAGGGTACGTTTCGATTCCTGCCGGCCCTGACCTGCCGCATCTCTTACCCTGCGGGCGATGACTGTATGACCCATGCCCTATGGATTGATCTCAATGTCCTCGTACGGGTACAGCGAGTTGTACACTTCCGTGTAATCCCTGACGTCGCCTTTTATCTTGGGGCCAGCGCCCATGGCGAAGGAGTTGATGTACACCGGAACGAAGATATACTCGTCCAGGATGTAACTTTGCAGTTCTTCAACCACCTTGGACCGATGCTCCAAGTCTAGGCTGGCATCATACTCGGCCATCTTACTATCGATATAATCATCACAGATTACCGACGAGTTCTGCTCGCAGAGGGCAAAGGCCCGGAAATAGGCGGCGGCATTGGGCGGGCCGGTCGATATGGAGAATGCGATCTGGACACCCGGGAAGCCCGCGCGGTGCTCTCTCAGCATACTTCAGGAATACCGGGCGTTGCGTGGTATTCAACTCACTCTTGATACCAATATCCCTGAGTGAATCCATGATGCGCTCGGCCAGGGAGAATACCGGCGGGAAGGGAGTAAAGGCATCAAGTTCGAAACCATCCTCAAAGCCGGCCTCAATCATAAGTTGCTTGGCCTGTTCCAGATCATATTCCGGTACCGGGCGTTCCAGGTAATCGCCCTTCCCGGGGACTATGAAGTTACCCGTGGGAATCGCCATGCCCTGCGTCTCGGTGGCCGACAAGAACTCCCGGTCCAAGGCCATACTCACGGCTTGACGCACTTTCTTGTCGTGGAAGGGATTGTCCGGTTCTTCCCAACCCGGGAAGAACAGCCAGAACGGAGCTGAGTTATTGGGGTCGATCTGGATTTTGGGATCTTCGATGGCATCCTTCAGTAGAGCGCCGGTGATGAAGTATGCTACGTCCACTTCCCCGGTCTTCAGGGCCGCTACCCGGGATGCCAGCTCCGGCACCCCCTTGGTTTCAATGGTCTTCAGGTTCGGCACTTTACGCCAGTAATCTTCGTTAGCTTCCATGACAACTTCCTGGCCGGCGGTCTGCCCCACAACCTTGTAGGCTCCCGCTCCGATGGGGGCCTCAATGAACTTGTCGGGCCCCACCTCTTGATAATAGGCTTTGGGTACGATAAAGCCCAGTCCGGCAGCCTCTGAGCCGTAGAGCTCCAAAAAGTCGAGGAAAGGCTCCTTGAAGTAGAAGGTTATTGTTCGGTCATCGATAACTTCAATCCGTTCCGTTTTTTCCTGGAATATATCGGCGTTAGCGCCGGAATAGTTCTCGTAGGAAAACTGAACGTCCTCGGTGGTCACCGGTTCACCATTGTGGAACGTGATGCCTTCGCGCAATCTGAAGGTGGCCTTCTTGAAATCATCAGTCATCTCAAAGTGCTCGACCAGCAGATAGACGAACCGTCCGTTGGGCATCGCGCTAATCAACGGATCGAACACGGCCTGAAGGAAGGTACCGTAGGGGGTTCGGGAGGCCGGGGCTACCTGGGGTCCATCCACTTGGGACTGAGGGCGGTGTGCAAGGCAAGGACAAAAGAGCCTTCCGGCGACCGGGACCGGTCTGGGTCGATTATAGGATCCTTTATGTCGAAGTTAACCAACCCCACACCGCCGGCGCTGGCGTAGCCTGGAGCACAGGCGCCAAGGGTGTGGCCGTAGAGCCGACGAGGGGTATGGTCGCGGGCGGAGGCGATGTTGGCGCTGCTGCCGCCGGCGTTTCATTGGAAGCCGGCTCAGGCGCATCAGTAGCGGACGTACCGCAAGCCATTGCCCCAAGCAAGAGCATCACAGGGGAATCAAGAACAGCCTTCCGGCTCGTCCAAGCTGAGCATTCACCATGTTTGGGTTACCTCCTCTGCAACTGACGGGTAGGACTGACCTAGCAATACCGGGTATCACTATATATCGGGATGCCCAACCTTACACCTGCTAGTTAAACCCCGTCAACGTAGGCTGGCAGTATAAAGAAAAGCGCCACTTCATTCACAAAGTGTTCGCTATTTTTCTAACTATTTACCCTGAAATATGAGAGGGATACGTTTGTGGAACAACCGGTAAGGCGAGAGTTATGCCCCAAAAAAGCGAGACTTGTAGCTTTGATTGTAGCGACCATCTAACGCCAGTTCTGCTAATCCAGGACAAAGGATAAGAATTACCTGGCGCCGCAGTTAAACCTTTAGCGTCCCAGCCTTTGCACCTTAGCTTGCCGAAGGGCAGGTTGCTTTGCCGTCGCCATTACTTACCGCCCCATCGTTCACTCCGTCATTCAATTGACCGAAACGACGGGGCGTCGCTCTGGCTTTATTGACCTTGGGTCTGGGGCTGCTTCCCCCTTTCTCGTCGAGATTGAGTTTGGCCCTTGCCGGGTTTGACCCTACCCTTTCAAATGGCTGGCGAAGAACTCCCGGGTTTGCGGCCACGAGGCCACCGCCGCTTCTTCGCGGTATCTGGCGCCGGTACGGTCCAGGAAAGCATGGCCCGCCCCAGGATAGGTGCGAAATTGGTGCTCCTTGCCCAATCTGGTCAATTCGGCAGCCAGCTTCCCCAGGTCGTCCTGAGAAGGATTAGTGTCTAGCTCACCAAAATGGAAGAGCATTGGGCAATTGATGCCCCCAGCCAGTTCAAAGGGAGATTGGGTAGCCGACCCTACGGTAGCCATGATGTTTCCCCCATAGTAGGGCACCACCGCCCGGTAGTGAGGGTTAGTAGCCGCCGACAGCCAGGCTATCCGCCCGCCGGAGCAGAAGCCAATGACCCCAATTCGCTCGCCATCTATGGCCGGGTGGTTCCGCAAGAATTCCACCGTTGCGTTCATATCCAATACTGTCTCCGGGTCGTTCAAGAACTGACCGGCAGCCCCCCCGCCAGCCAACATCGCTTCCGTTACCCGGTGAAAGCGATTGGGGGCTACCGCGGCGTAGCCTGCCCCCGCCAAGCGGTCGGCGATGCTCTGTGTAAACTCCCCTACCCCACTGGCCGGGTGGGCAACAACAACCGCCGGGAAAGGCCCCGAGCCGGAGGGGACGCTGGCATATATATCCATTTCTTTGCCTTCTACTTGAACTTTTTCCCAAAAAGATGGCATATCATCTATCTCCACGAATCAGGATGTTGGGCTGGCCGCCCAGACGATTCTAGCAGAAATGCCGCGGCCGTTCACCGGTGTCCTGTATCTAAGGATACTCTGAATAAGTCATTGAACATTAGCGCTTTCACCCGTCGTTCCTGCGAAAGCAGGAACCTCTGTACATAACGTTTTAGGTTCCTGCCTGCGCAGGAACGACGGATAAGTGTAAACATCACGAGTCACGGACTCATTCAGAGGTTTCCTAAAGGACGTCGGCAAAAGCGGGCCACGCTGGCTAGGATTTGGTCGGCGGTCTTGGTCCAGGCCAAGGACTTGGGGGCCTCGTTGGTCACGTCCAGGCAACGGTAGCAGGAGATTTGTACGCCCACGTTATGCCGGGTCTTGATGAGGAAGCTGCAACGCGACTGGACAAAAGGCTCAAGGCTCTAATATAGTTAGAGCTATAAAAGATTTACAAACCAGCCTTACGGGTGAGTTGAGAAGGCGCTTGCATAGCTGGACCAGCCGGCAAGCCGGTGTAGCTCAGTGGCAGAGCAGCGGTTTCGTAAACCGCAGGTCAAGGGTTCGACTCCCTTCACCGGCTCCATATTCTCCCCGGATATTACCCTCTCTTCCCCCTTAATCCGGCTCTCGCTTTCCCGTATAATGCGACTATGCCCTTCAACTACCGGGTAATCCACTGGTTCGTCCTGGCTCTGCTTGTCAGCCTTCTGGCCGGCCTGGCAACGGCCTGTTCCGCACCGGCAACTCCCGTAGGTGTGCCGGCGTCCGCGCCAGAACCTACGGCGACCAAGGCAACCCAAAGGTCCCAACCCGCCGCAACGCCGGCCTCGGACCGGTTGGAAACCGCCCAAACTCCCGCCGTCCCGACGCTTACATTCATACCCACGCCTACGCCCCTGCCAACCCGCCTCAGCCTCGACGTATCGCCAACTCCCGCTCCGGCCCAGATGCGTACACCCGCCAAACCGGCAACGGCAGAATTCGCCCCGGCCCCGGAGCGAGACCTCTTCCGACTGGCCGCCGAGCTATCCCTGCCCGCCGACTTCCCCGAGATTGACCGGGTGGTCAACCCGGAGCCGGTCAGCTACGCCGCTGGCAGAAGAGATGATTTCTGGCTGGTGAATATGCGGGAGTTGAAGATTTACCAATCTCCGTTTGAGTTGCGCCTGGTGTCGCCCCACGCCTACTGGTACGTGGAGGAGGGGCAGCGCGTGGAGCAATCGGACCTGGAACGGGCCGCCGCCGAGTTTGAGGATGTAATTTACCCGCGGGTCACCGGCTACTTCGGGCAGGAATGGAAGCCGGGCGTGGACAATGATCCCCACCTGACCATAATCCACGGCGCCATTCGGGGCGCCGCCGGTTATTTCAGCTCCACCGACGAGTACCCGGTCAGCGTCCGCCCGCGCAGCAACCAGCGAGAGATGATTTACATTAACAGCGGCTACCTGCAGGTCGGCTCCGGTTTCTATCTGGAGGTGCTGGCCCACGAGTTGCAGCACGCCATCCACTGGAATTACGATAGCTCCGATGACAGTTGGATTAGCGAGGGGTTGGCCGAGCTGGCAGTCACCGTGGCCGGTTATCAATCCGACAGTATGCGGCGTTTTATGCAACGCCCCTTCGTTTCCCTGGTGCATTGGCCTATTGACGACGCCAACATCGGCGCCCACTACGGCGGGGCGTCCCTGTTTATGCACTACCTGGCGGAGCATTACAGCAGTAACAACGGAAGCGGCGGAAAGGGAGACCTGCGACTGCTGCTGACCGAACCCGGCGATAATATCGCCGGTATGGACGCCTACCTGACCGCAGCCGGCTACGACAAGGCCTTTCGCGCCGTGTTCCAAGACTGGGTGGTTGCCAATTTTCTGGACGAAGACCAGGGCATTTACGGCTACGCCGATTTGCAGGTACTGGTAAGCGAAAGCCGGGTAATGCACGAGTTTGGCGAACTGGAGCGGGATGTCCCCCAGTACGGGACCCACTATATCGAGATAGCCCCCAAGCTCCACGACCAACCCCTGCGCTTCCGGTTTGAGGGAGTGGCCGAAAACCGGCTGCTGCCCACGGAGGTGCCCGAAACCGGCTGTTGGTGGAGCAACTCCGGCGACTCCATCACCTCTTCCCTCAGCCGAACGGTCGACCTGACGGCCCTATCCCAAGCAACCTTCACCTATGAAGTGTGGTACAGCATCGAAGAGGAATGGGACTACGTTTACCTGCAAGTCTCGGAGGACGGGGGACAGCGCTGGGAAATACTGGAGACGTCCTATACTTCCGCCGCCAATCCCGTGGGGACTGCCTTCGGGCCGGGCTACACCGGCAAAAGCAGGGAGTGGCTGACCGAGCGCATCGATCTCAACGCTTACGCCGGCAGTGAAATTCAGGTCCGTTTCCAGTACGTCACCGACGACGCCCTCAACGACATCGGGCTGTGCCTCCGCGAAATCGCTCTTCCTGAAGCGGGCATTTCCGCCGAAGATAGGGGCTGGCAGGCCCAGGGCTTCATCCAGACCGACAACCGGGTGCAGCAGGACTATATCGTCCAGATAATCCAGAAAGGCGAGGAAAACCGGGTAACCGCCCTCCCGCTGACCGCCGACGGGTACGGCGCCCTGCGGGGTGAAGTGGTGGTTACACCCTATCCCGGCCTGAAGCGGACGATGGTGGCAGTCTCAGCGGTGGCTCCCCGGACACGGGAAAAATCCCCCTACAAACTCGCCGTAGCAGCAGCCGGCCCTTAGCGGGCAGCCGGGGCAGTCGCGTTCTATTTCCCCCAGGTCATTCTGACGAAGCGGAGCGTAGGAAGCATCCGAAATCTCAAAGGTTGCACCGGTGGCAGGGCCAGACAAGTAACAGTCCAGAGTTGAGGGGATTCCCCAGGGTAAGAAGGCCCGTCGTTCCTGCGAAAGCAGGAACCTCGCTAACCGCAATTCGAGATTCCTGCCTGCGCAGGAACGACGGACACTTCGACACTGAACAGTTACCCGGACAACCCTTGCCCCGAAGGATTTTGGATTCCTCGCTTCGCTCGGAATGACAGTTACCGGGTCGGAATGACAGTTCGCCGGGGCGCTGGTTATTAAAGCGCGATTGCCCGGCAGTCAAGTCAGTTAGAAAGCAGGCCGAATAGATGGAAAGTCCTAAACTTGCCCTGTGCGTCGTTGGCTGCGGCAGCTTTGCCCGCACCTTTGCCCGGAGTATCCAGGAAGTGCGGAGCGAAATTGACCTCTTTTTTGCCAGCCGGGACGCCGGCAGAGCGCAGGACTACTGTCGACGCTTTCAGGGACAGGGTTGGTTTGGCAGTTACGAGTCCGCCGCCGCCGACCCTGGAGTGGAGGCGATGTACCTCTGTACTCCCCACTACCTGCACCGGGAACACGCCGAACTGGCCGCCCAACACGGCAAGCATATCCTGGTAGAGAAGCCCATCGCCCGCACCGTGGCCGAGGGGCAAGCGATTATCCGCGCGGCAGTCGAAGCCAAAGACGGAGCCGGAGTTACCCTGATGGTGGCCGAAAACATCCGCTTTCTGGCCCAAGTCCGCCGCTGCAAGGAACTGGTGGAGCGAGGAGCCATCGGCAATCTGCGGCTGATTCAGCTACAGGAGGAATATCCCTTCAGCCCGGGCGGCTGGCGCAGCGACCGGGACCGGAACGGCGGCGGGGTGTTCATTGACGGCGGCATCCACAAGGTTCACCTTTTACGCTACCTGGCCGGAGAGCCGGAAACCATCTTTGCGGCGGAACTGCCCAAGGCAATGGCCGGCTTTGAGGGAGAGGACGGCCTCATTGTGATAGCGCGGTGGACAACCGGCGCCGTTGGCCTGATTAACCACTCCTGGACGGCGGCGGCCCAACCCCTGCCGCCGTCGGTAACCGTTTCCGGCTCCGAGGGGCGCATCTACTTTGAGGTAGGCAGCCGCCGCCTATCCCTGTACCAGGGAGAAGGAGAGGAAACCTGGCAGTTGGACACCGAAGGCAGCGGCCTGGCGGCAATGGTGCGGGAGTTCCGCACCAGCATCCGGCAGCAGCGGGAGCCGGAGGTAGCCGGCGCCGAGGGCCTACGCGACCTGGAACTTACCCTGGCCGCCTACGAGTCGGCCCGGCGGGGCGAGGTTTTGCCTGTGTCCTGGCCGGAGCCAACGCAATAGAAAGTACGGGAGGCCCTAAAACCGTGAAAGGGGCGGGTCAATTAGTTGAACGGATGACACAAAGGCTGCCCCGGTCGGAGAATCCAAAAGCCATGAACCGCCCAAGTCAAGCATTGTCCTACCCTCCGTATTTGGTGTAACATCACTGCGAATACCGCCGCCCCGCATTTGGGGCTGCCGGTCCAGGAGGATTAGAGAAATATGACATCAAGCGCGTCCCGCGAACGAGATATTGCAATTGTTGGAGTAGCCGAATCGGACGAAATGGGTACGGTGCCCAACAAGTCGTCCCTGCAACACCACGCCGAAGCGGCCTACAATGCCCTGGAAGATGCCGGCATTGCCAAGTCGGAGGTTAACGGCCTGCTCACCGCCGGGTTCTCCACCCTGGCCACCGCGGAATACCTGGGCATCCAGCCCGGCTTCACCGACAACACCTCGGTGGGCGGTTCCTCATTTGTCATCCACGTAGCCCACGCCGCCGCCGCCATCCGCGCCGGGTACTGTGATACGGTGCTGATTAGCCACGGGCAGGCCGGCCGCTCTACCCGCGCCCGGGTGCCGGGCGACCCCAATCTCCCGGTAGCCCAGTACGAATCTCCCTACGGGCTTATCGGGCAGCCGATTAACTACTCAATGGCCTGCACCCGCTATATGCACGAATACGGGGAAGACCGCACCCGCCAGGCGATGGCTGATATTGCCGTGTCCACCCGCAAGTGGGCCAACCTCAACCCCAAGGCGGTAATGCATGAAACCCCGATGTCCTTTGACGACTACCACAACTCCCGCTGGGTTTCCTGGCCCTTCCACCTGGTTGACTGCTGCCTGGTCACCGACTCCGGGGCGGCCATCGTGGTGACCACGGCGGAGAAGGCGGCCAACTGCCGGAAGGCCCCGGTTTGGCTGTTGGGCGCCGCCGAGGGCCACGACCACAACCTCATCAGCACCATGCCATCCTACACTTCGCTGATTGCCCGTGAGACGGGACCCAACGCGCTGGGGAGGGCCGGCGTAACCCACGACGACGTTGATGTCACCCTGATTTACGACTCCTTCACCTACACGGTAATGCTATCCCTGGAAGGCCTGGGGTTCTGCAAGCCCGGAGAGGCGCCGGACTTTGTTGCCGACCAGCGCACGGCGCCGGGCGGCGACTTCCCGCTGAACACCGCCGGCGGCGGCCTGTCCTATACCCACCCCGGAATGTATGGCAGCTTCCTGCTGGTGGAATCGGTACGCCAGTTGCGCGGAGAATGCGGCGACCGGCAGGTCAAGGCCAAAGACGGCAGCGACAGCCCCAAAATTTCCCTGGTAAACGGCACCGGCGGGTCTTTGTCTTCAACCGGGACGGTGGTGCTGGCGCGGGATTAGGGGGAAGAAGCAGTACTTTTGGCAATGAATTCTGGCGTCCTGTTGGAAGAATCAGATACTGTGAGTAGTGTACTCACAGTATCTGATGTTGGGCCGTCTCTATGATTAGAACCACAAAGCCACTTGCAGACCTTCACCTTCATCTATATGGCTCGATTCATTCCCTGGACTACCTGGGGTTCGTTAAGAACCGGGTGGTGGACTGGACGGCCTATGAGTCCGCGTTTCAGGAAGCCTACGGTGAATCTCCACAGATACGGAAAATTCTGGAACAATGCAAGCTAGGGTCCCCGGGTGCACAGGAGGAATTCCAGCGGCTGTTTGTATTTGGGGATAAGGACGCTGGCAACTTTGCACGATTTCAAGCCAAGTATAATTTGCTGGTAAAAGGCAGCAGTTGGGCGGATTTCTCACAAGAAGATTCGGCGTTCGGAGCCCGGGTCAATGAAGTATGCAGTTTCATCCGCAAAATTATCGCACGGCAGCGACAGCAAAATGTGGGCTACGCTGAGCAGCGGATGGCGCTCAGCCGGGAGTTGACTCCGACCCAGGCAAAGGAACTGCTGGAAGCAATGCTCTCAACTTACTCGGAATACGAAGGTTCCGACATTCAGCCACGCTTAGCGGTCAGCCTTCCCAGAGACAATCCGTGGCCCCAGTGGGAAGTGACCAGGGACGTAGCGTTGGGTTCGTTTGGTCATCTTCTGACCGGAATTGACTTTTGCTATCTGGAAGAAGGCTACCCTCCAAAGCAGCAACGAGAGTTATTTGCGGAAGTGGCGGACTTTAACTACAGGCACCCGGAACGAGCGTTAGCAATCCTGTATCACGTTGGTGAGAGCTTTAACGACAAGTCACTAGAAAGCGCGGTTCGCTGGGTGCACGAAGCGGCAGAAATGGGCGCTCACCGGCTCGGCCACGCTATAGCCCTCGGCGTAAATCCAGAAAAATATGGCGTGCACCGCCGCAGCGAACCTGTTGCAGAACGTATCGACCAGTTAAACTATGACCTGCGGCATATCGAGGGACTTGAGCAATGCGGTGTCCAGGTTGATGCCCAAGGCGTCAGGCGAGAACTGCGCCAACTCCGTGAGTTGCCCAAGGACAGTTTACTGAGTATTGACTACGACGCCTGCCGCCTCGCCGAATTACGGGGGCGACAGAGGTACGCTACTCAGTGCATTCGGGACCTTGGCTCGGTCATTGAGGTGTGCCCCACATCGAATCGTAGGATAGGTGGGATCTCGAACCCGGAGCATCATCCATTAGTCCAATTCGTCGCCAACGACGCGCCCTTTGTTGTTGGAAGTGACGATCCGGGAATTTTCGACACAACTTTAGCAAAAGAGATCAAATCCGCTATCGCGATTGCTGGCCTGCCTGCCGACTCTTACGATGAAATCGTGGAAAGGGCTTGGTTTAACCGAAGTGAGGTTCTTGTCGGCCGGCTTCAGTGAAATGTCCCCCGCCAAACTTCAGCCTGTAACTATTATCGCTTAAGGGAAACCGAAGAGAGTATCGCTAACTATGGACATCGGAATCATCGGTCTGCCCCAATCGGGCAAGACCACCGTTTTTAATGCCTTGACCCGTGGCCACGCCGATACTAGCGGCGCCAGCGGGTCGGCAACCGAAATGCACCTGGGCGTGGTGAAGGTTCCCGACCCCCGGCTGGAGGTCCTGTCGGGGATGTATAACCCCCGCAAGGTGGTGCCGGCGGAAATAAAATACTGGGACCTGCCCGGCCCGGAGGCGTTAGCCAAGTCTCAGGGCATCGTCGGCAGGTATCGCAACATCCTGCAAGGGGCCGACGCCTTCCTGGTGGTCATCCGGGCCTTCGACAATCCCGCCGTCGTCCACCCACTGGAGACCATTGACCCGGGGCGAGACCTGGAAAATATGCTGGGCGAGTTGACCTTCGCCGACCTGGAAGTTATGGAGCGGGCGGTGGAACGGCTGGAGGGCGGGATGAACAAGGCCAAGCCCGCCGAGCGGCCCGCCCTGACCCGTCAACTGGAAACGGTGCAGAAGGTCCGGCAGGCCCTGGAGTCGGGGATACCCTTGCGGAGCCAGCATCTACTCGACTCCGAGTCGGCCATCCTGGACAACTATCAACTCCTGACCGGCAAGCCCAGCATCGTGGCCTTCAACACCAATGAAGACGGGCCGGAGCCTTCCCTGGAGGAGTTGGACTTGGACTTGCCAAACATGGCCGAGTTGGGCCAGGTCTGCCTCAGCGCCAAGCTGGAAGCGGAGTTAGCCTTGATGTCCGACGAGGAAGAGGCCGAGTTCCGCGCCGACCTGGGTCTGGACGAATCGGCCCTGTCCCGGGTCATCCGAATCAGCTACCGGACGCTGGGCTTGATTTCCTTCCTGACCGTGGGGCCGGACGAGGTGCGGGCCTGGAGCGTCCCGAACGGCATACCGGCCCAGAAAGCGGCCGGCACGATTCATACCGACTTTCTCCGGGGCTTCATCCGCGCCGAGGTGATTCCCTACGAGGACCTGTATCGCTGCGGCAACATCGCCCAGGGCCGCAAGGAAGGGGCGCTCCGCGCCGAGGGCAAGACCTACCCGGTCAAGGACGGTGACGTTATCAATTTCCTGGTCAACGTCTAGTCCAGCTGCCTTGCCGTGTTAGAACCGGTCAGCATTCGCACCTACCAGCCGGCCGACGCTGAAGCAGTGCGCCAATTGTTCACCCGCGGCCAAATGGACTTTGCCGCCGGCTTGGAAGCATCGGTAGAAGCCTATATCCGCCGTTCCCTGGCCGCAGACCTGGCCGACATTACATCGCACTACCTAAGCGATCCCGGTTCCCACTTTTGGGTGGCCGACGTGGACGGAGAAGTGAAGGGCATGGTGGGGGTACAGCGCCGGGACGAAGAAGAAGCCGAGCTGCGCCGGATGAGCGTGGCCGCTGACACCCGCCGCAGAGGTATTGGCTGGAAGCTGCTGGAGACGGTCGAGGCCTTTTGCCGGGAGCAGGGTTACCGGCGCATCAGTTTGTCCACGGTCACCCAACTTCAGCCCGCTATCGCCATGTACCGAAAGTTTGGTTACGAGCTAGCTGACGAGGGGACCTACGGCGTTATGACCGTGCAGTATTTCGTCAAACATTTGGTTACCCCGGCGGAGAGTCCAGCCGGCGAGCAAAGCTAAGCTCGTGGCCGTCCGGGTCCGTTATGTGGAAGTACCGCTCTCCCCACGGAGCATCCGCCGGCGCGGTGTCGGCGCTTAATCCCAGGCCAACCAGCTTGCGGTAAAATGTATCCACGTCGTCCACGTAGAAAATGACCCGGCCCCACCAGGCAATTTCAGCGGATTCCAGGGTCAGGTTCAAGTAGCTTTCACCTACCTGAAAGCTGGTGAATCCCGCAGCCTCTCCACCGTACAGTAGGGTCAGGCCCACTTGGTCGCGGTAGAAAGCCACCGACCGGGCCATGTCCCGCACCGCCAGAGTAATAGCGCTAATGCTTTGGACCGTCAACTTCCGCTCCCTGACCCGCCTTACTGTTATGCCTTGCTGTTATAATGAAGGGCGGAAACCAATCTTAACAAATGGGCGGCGCCGATGGCAAAGGAAAAGGAAACGAAACAACTGCAAGGGGTTACTCTGAACGATTGCCTGTCCAGACTGGAGGCAATCCTCCGGGAAATGGACTCGGTCATCGTGGCATATTCCGGCGGGGTGGACAGCGCCCTGCTGGCCGTGGCGGCCCACCGCGCCTTGGGGGAGCGGGCCTTGGCGGTAACCGCCGTCTCGCCAGCCTTGGCAGCCCGGGAACTGGACGGAGCCGTTGACCTGGCTCAGCGTTTCGGTTTCCCCCACCGGACGATCCAGACCGCCGAGTTGGAGCGGGAAGGCTATGTAACCAACTCGCCGGCGCGCTGCTACTTCTGCAAGACTGAGCTATATACGCACTTATGCCAACTCGCCGAGGCCGAAGGCTTTACCTGGGTCGCCAACGGCGCCAACACCGGCGACCTGGGCGACTACCGGCCCGGTTTGCAAGCCGCCGCCGAAAACAAGGTGCGCAGCCCCCTGGTAGAAGCGCAGTTGGACAAGGAAACGGTGCGGCAGTTGGCCCGAAAGTTGGACCTGCCGGTCTGGGACAAGCCGGCTCAACCCTGCCTCTCCTCCCGCATCCCCTACGGCATCCCGGTGAGCATGGCAACCCTGTCCCAAATTGAGCAGGCCGAGGACTACCTGCGGGGGCTGGGTCTGCGGGAAGTGCGCGCCCGCCACCACGACAAACTTTGCCGTATTGAGGTAGGCGAGGCGGAAATCGAACTGGCCTTTTCCCAGCGCCAGGAAATCGTAGCCAACCTGAAGAAAATAGGCTACCTGTGGGTTTCCCTCGACCTATCCGGCCTGCGCTCCGGCAGCCTTAACGACCAGCTTGGGCCGGCTATTCGGGTAAAGACAGGCCCGGCGTAACCTTCCTCGCAGGCAGTATGGCCTCTAATCAACACAAGGCGGCCCTTCGACAAGCTCAGGGTGAACGGGGGCAATGTCGAGGTAAGCGGGGTAGAGGTAAATGTTCAGTGTCGAAGTGTCCGTCGTTCCTGCGCAGGCAGGAACCTCGAATTGCGGTTAGCGAGGTTCCTGCTTTCGCAGGAACGACGGGCTTTCTTGCCCTGGCGAATCCCCTCAATTCTGAACTGTTACGGGTAGAGGTAAGTGGGGTATATGAAAGCAGCCTACATTCAGTCTATCGGCGGGGCCAGCGGAGATATGCTGCTGGGCGCCCTGCTCGATTTGGGCTTGCCCCTGGACACCCTGCGGGAAGAGCTGGCACGGCTGGACATTGACGGTTATGAACTCTCCGCTGCCCCGGATACCCGCTGCGAAGTCCGGGGAACCAAGCTAACCGTCACTATCAACGGCAACCACCGCCTGTCACCCCGCGCCCAGTTGGATATTATCGCCGCCAGCCTTTTGGCAGAGCAGGTTAAACAGCAGTCAACCAAAGTCCTCAACTCCCTGTGGCAAGCCGAGAGCCGGGTACACGGGGAAGCGCCGGAAGCCCTGGAACTGGAGGAACTGGGCACCGTGGACACCCTGGTGGACGTAGTGGGGTTTGCCATTGGGCTGCAACACCTGGGGATAGGCGAGGTGTATGCCGCCCCCCTGGTCTTGGGGGCCGCAACTCCACCCCGCTGGCCCGGAGGCTACGCCAACCCGGCCCCGGCTACCCTGGAACTGGCAGCGATGGCCGGAGCGCCAATAGCCCCGGAATTGCCCATCCACCAAGGCGCCGGCGAGTTGACCACCCCCACCGGCGCGGCCATCATTACCGCCCTAGCCCGCTTTGAGCGTCCCGCCATGTCCGTCGCCGCCATCGGCGTCGGGTTGGGCAGCAAGGACCCGGAGCAGTTCCCCAACGTGGTGCGCGTCTGGCTGGGGGAGCTGGCGGAGACTCCTGCCTCACTATCCCCGGATTCCGCTCATGGCGAGCTTGTCGAACCACTAGCCAAACCCCAAGCGGGCATTGTCCTGCTGGAAACCAACCTGGACGACGTTACCGGCGAGGTTCTGGGCTACACCCAGGAGCGGCTGTTTGACCTGGGCGCGTTGGACGTATGGCATACGCCGATTCAGATGAAAAAGAACCGGCCTGGCGTAATCCTGTCGGCGTTGCTGCCCCAAACCCTGGAAACCGCCGCCGTGGAGTTAATCCTGCGGGAGACGCCAACCCTGGGGGTACGCAGCCGCCCGGTGCAGCGGTACGTGGCGGAGCGAGAAGTCGTGGCAATGGAAACCAGCCTGGGGACAGTGCGAGTCAAGGTAAAGTCCCTGGCCGGGGAGGTGGTAGCCGCCGCCCCGGAGTATGAGGACTGCCGCCGCATTGCCCTGGAAACCGGCCGGCCCTTGCAGGAGGTTTACCGGATGGCAGAAGGGGAGGCTTGGCGGCGGTTTCTGTAGCCGCCGTTAAATATCTAGCGAATAGCCTTGCTCGGCCAAATATGCCCTTACAATGCTGGACAACGGGTTCGCCCGGTTAGCATAGTCACTGAGAAAGACTCTAGTTGCCGGGTCAAGGGATACGCCCTCCAATAGAATCATAGCGACTGCCTTCAGTAAAGTCTGCCGCCATTGTAGATGATGGGGTGCGTTCAACTGCAAACCTTGAATGGTTCGCACCGCCTTTTCGTGCCGCGCCCGACTTAATCCGGCCTTGGGAATGATAGTGCAATCCACGGTGTCAAAGTCAAAGAAGTTTTCAGGACGCGCTGGTATCGACCTAGCGCAGGGATTAACGTAGCCGCCGGGGGGCCACTTATCACCCTTTGCCAAATTGCAATTGTGGCAAGCAAACACCCAATTTGACCATTCGTAGGTGAGTTCAGGAAGGCGGCTTTTCGGTCGAAAGTGGTCTATCTCTCCCTTATCCGCTTCCTCACAGTAAGCGCAAATGCCGGCAAAGACTTCCATTAAATCTTGATGAAAGTCGCGCCAGTGAGAATCCGACGGTCGTTGCCCTACTCCATTCCGATAATAGACCACCCAACGAGGCGTGTATTGGGAGCGAACCGGTTCAAGGCCAACCGGTTCAGGCCCTCTATCTACCCAGTGCATTACTTGGCCGGCTTCCTGCGCCGACGGGAAGTGCGCGGCGGAGCGGCGGCGCCGGCTTCCTGGCTGGCTGCATAGTCATCTCTGGCTTTTCTCAAGATTTCAGCCATGCGGTCAACCTGAGCCGACACTGGCCCATTAAGCAAATCAAGCCTGACGGTATGACGCAGTTTCTCCAATTCCTCCGTTTCCTCTGCCGACAATTCCTGCTTTTCGCGTAGCTCCTGCAACCGCTCCAAGTGTTTCACCGTCTCCAGATCAGTCGGGTTGGGTACGCCCAGGAGGAACCGCATAACTTCGTCCGCCGACCAGCCAATTATGTCCCTCTCGTTGTGGGATACCGTAACTTTGCCTTTTTCGTCTCGATGCAGAAGTTGCACCTGACCCTCTTTAAGACCCGCCAGCATCAAGGGTGAGTGAGTCGAGCAGAAAATTTGCAAGTTGGGGAAGTGTTGGGTCAGAGTGGGAATAATGCGCCGCTGCCAGGATGGATGCAGGTGAGCGTCTATTTCATCAACAATAAGGATACCCGGCTTGTCTTTCAAACTTACAGGAAATTTATAATACTCGGCATAACCAATCAGAAAGTAGGCCAGCCATTGGATAATGGACTGGGTGCCCTGGCTCAGGACGTTGAGCGGTACATCCCCGTCCGGGGTTTGGAAATGGGGAAAGAGCCCCCTGTCGTCCTCTTCCACGCCCATGAAACGGATAGGGAAGCCCTCGGTAATCTCAGAGGCCACCTCTCCAATCTTCACAATGATGTCGCGGAATGCCGGCTTGTCCAGTCGATATGACCGGTAATCCAATTCGATGATTTTCTGTATTACTTCCTCGTCGCTGACAAGATAAGCCCGCGATGATGTTAAACCGTCGCCCTGTTGCTGTTCGTTATTCAATCGCCCAGCTACTACTTGACTTGCGTTTATAGTAGGCCCAGGAGACCGGAAATCCGTGCTCCGCCGCAAAGACGGGATGAAGTTGGTATATCCAACCAACTCCAACATTTCAGTATGTTGGCGCCGACGTTTATCGTTCCAATAACCACTATTATCACGTATTGAAATGGGGAATTGCCCGGTCAGCTTCCTATCCAAGTCTCCCACTACCCCAACTTCAAACGCAGCAGTGTCCTTTCTGAGTAGCTTTCTGGGAAACTCAAAGAAAGGAAACAGAACATCCCCCAATGCCCACAGCACCGTAGATTTACCAGAATTATTCGGCCCGGTAAAGACGTTGACCTGCCGGTCGAATTCAAACTCAATGTCGTCGAAAGGGCCGACGTTGGACAACTTCAATCTGGTTATGGGCATTGGTCACCTCCCAGCGACTACAGGCTTGCAACCCTGAACGGGGTCTGGAGTAGTTTGCATTTCAACTGATACCTCACCATTATAACAACCCGTACTGGATATGAATAAAGTTTCAGTAACTCCGAAACAACTCCCCCCACTCCGTTTTCAGGGCGGCGTTGATGCGGCGGCGGCCGTGGGTGTTCAGCCAATACCCGTTGTGGTAGAGGTTGGACGCCAGGAAAGCCCAGCTTGCTATGGGGCTTTGCAGCAGCACCTTTTCCAGCGACTTGAGCGGCCCCCAGTAAATCAGCTTTTGCCCCCGGCTGGCAAAGGTATTCTCCACCCCGGAGAAGCCCCAGTTTACGCCGCTGATGTCCTCGCCCACCACCTCGATTTGGGAAATGTCGCCGCAGCCCAAGCCTCGCTCGTGGGCCAACCGGATGAACTTAATGCCCATCGGGTCAAAGCCCATCATGTGGGCCGCCACGGCGTCAATCGCCACCTGGTCGGCGCTGGCAAGAATCCGGTCCTTGATATGCCATCGCATAGCCCGGGGGCCGGGGCCGTCACCGGCAAAGGTGCCGTCCATCACTGCAAAAATACCGGGGTGGATTTCCTGCTGGATAGCCAGCAAGTCCACCAGCGTTTCGTGGATTACCGAGTGGGTCCAGTGACGCTTGCGGTGCAGCAGGCCACCAAAGGCATTCTTCATCGCGCCGGTCATCGTGGTGAAAACATGGGTCTTCATCGTGGGCAGTTGGATAATGTCTTTGCCGGCAAAGATTTCCGGTATCTGGATTCCCTCCGGGAAAATGTCGTCCAGCACCAGCATTTCGGCTTTGGGCTTATAGTCCACCCAACGGTTGGGCGGGGTATCCAGGTGGACGGTGGGCAGGCTATAGCGGTCCTGCACCGCCTTATGCTTGTTGTTCTCCTCCCCCTCAAAGGAGTCCACCACCACCGTGCCGTTATGGGCGGCAATCAAGTCCTGATGGCCCAGCTTGTGTAAAGCCTGGATTACACCCTCCAACTGCCAGGGGGTGGTAGAGCAGCCCGGATACCAGTGCTGCCAGGAAATGTTAATCTTGAGCAGGGTCGCCAGGTCGGGGGAAATGGTACGCTCCACCCCGGCCAGCAGCATCGCCCGGCCCACATCCTCCAGCACCGTTTCAGGCCGGGTAGCCACTACTGAAACCACCGAGTGCCCGGTGGGTTTTTCAGTTGGGTCAGCCCCGGTTCCTAATGGCAAGGTAGTGGCGTTTTCAGCTTCCCGCATGAGTTATTACTCCTGTTCGTGGGTCATCCCTCGACAAGCTCGGGATGAGCGGCTTTACGTACCAATGGCCGGCAAGGACTTTACAGGTTCCGCTCCTGGTGAGCCGGTCGAACCATCAACTATTCAACAGCAAAACCAACGCCGCGGCGCCCATCCAGACTACTACCGATAATACCATAGGCAAGTCCCGGACGATTAGCGTCTCCGGGTACTCGGCTTCACTGCTGGTGTGCACCAGGTAAAGAAATCGGAAAAGGCCGAATGCCACCAGCGGGATGGTGAGGAGCATAGTGTTGTTATCCGGCAAGTTGGCCGCTTCCACCGTGTAGATGGTATAGCTGACCAAGGCAGTAGTCGCCGCAATGGTCAATAGCTGACCGACAAAGGGGCCGGGATACTGCCGCAGCACCGGACGCTGGGCCTCCGGGTTGTCCCCGGCCAGCCGTACCTCGGCATAGCGTTTGCCCAGGACGATAAACAGCGCCGCCGCCGCGGTGGTGGTATATAGCCAGGGGGAGGGAATCACGCCGATGACCAGGGCGCCGGCCACCGCCCGGATCACATAGCCACTGGCTACCAGCAGCACGTCAACCACCGCCAACCGCTTGACCCCGAGAGAATAGGCCAGGTTAATCGCCAGGTACAGCAGGCCGATGCCGCCCAGCAGCGGCGAAACCAGCGTCATCACTACCAAACCGGCCAGTAGCAGGGCCACCATCACCACCACGGCAACCGGGAGACTTACCTGCCCCGACGCGATGGGCCGGAGCCGCTTGATCGGGTGGCACCGGTCAGCCTGCCGATCCATCAAGTCATTGAGCAGGTAAACTGCACCGGATAGGGCGCAAAATGCCGCCGCCGTTACCGCCACCCGGAGCAGCAGCGCGGCTACCGGCTCCAAGTTGTCAAGCGACCAGGCCAGGTTGACGGCGAATACGAAGGGGAGAAACACCAGGGCGTTCTTGACCCACTGCCGGGGCCGCAACGCCCGCAGCAGGGCCAGCGGATTGCCGGAGACCCGGCCTCTTTCGTCCAATGTTTCTGGATGTGGGCCGCTACTCATTGAGTCTATTCTCCGGCGAGGATTCAGCAAGCTGTTGGCCGGTTCCGCTCTCGACAGCCGCCTCAACTGGCGACGCTTGGCGGGTTGGACGCAGCCAATGCAGCAATCCCAGAGCCGCCACTCCGATGGCTACCGCAAACCACAAAGTCGCCACCCGTACCAGCAGCGTACCCACGGCGGCAACCGATGGGCCGGCCCCGGCTTGTTGCAGCAAGGCTACCATCGCCCCCTCGGTGCCAACCAACCCTCCGGGCAGGGTCGTGACGGCGCCCACCAAAATTGAACCGCCGTAGATGGGCAGGGACAGGATTAGGCTGACGTCTGCGCCCAAGCCCTTGAGGACAACCCACAGGGCCACGCCTTCGCTGAACCAGGCCACAAGACCCAGGGTTGTCGCTATCAAGAAAGGCGCCGGCCGGCTCAAGGTGCGCATACCCTCCCGGGCCGTCTGCAAACCCTGGCTCCACCGCCGGACTAACGGCAGTCGCAGCAGCCGGTCGGTATGCCGGGTGGTGAAGAAATAAATGGCAACGGCGACCAGGATTAGTGACGCTGCCAAGATGGATGAAACAAAGCGGGGCAGCAAGACCAGGCCAATCAGCCCCAACAAGGCTACGGAAAACAGATCGGTCAGTCGTTCCATCAGCACTACGGGAGCGGATGCGGAAACCGCTACGCCGGCCCGGTCCCGCAGTAGGTAGCTCTTCAGCAACTCACCCAACTTGCCGGGAGTAACCGTCATCGCCAGGCCGGACAGGAATACCAGCCCGCTGACCGGAAGAGGCACGGCGATTCCAAGGACGCGCAAGTAGTAGGCCCAGCGCAAAAAACGCAACAGGTAGTTGAGGGCGGCCAAGCCGAGGGCTGCTAAAAGGTAAAGTGGTGGAAAATCAGCCAGAAGCTGCCCAACTTCCCGGAAGTTGCCGTAGCCGGCCAGTCCGACAAATACCAGCGCGGTCAGCAGGACGATCAGCAGCAGTTTTTTGCTGTTGCCCCTCACGGTTGTCGGCCCATCCGGTTAATCTGGGCGGCCAGGTAACCGGCGCCAAAGCCGTTGTCGATGTTGACCGTAGCCACTCCCGGAGCGCAACTGTTCAGCATCCCCAGCAAGGCGGACAGGCCCTCGAAGCTGGCGCCGTAGCCGACGCTGGTAGGCACGGCAATCACCGGAACCGAGACCAGTCCCGCCACCACGCTGGCAAGCGCCGCCTCCATACCTGCGACCACCACGATAACCCTGGCTTGACGGAGTTCGTCCAGCGAGGCCAACAGCCGGTGCAGTCCCGCTACCCCCACGTCATTAACCCGCCGCGGTGGACTGCCCATCAACCCGGCAGTCAGGGCCGCTTCTTCCGCCACCGGCAAGTCGGCGGTGCCGGCGGTCATTACTAGCACTCCCTCGTGAGTAGGCACGGGCTGGGAACCGGGAACCACAATAGCCTGCGCCGATTCATGGTAGGTTGCCAATGGGGTTTGCCGTACTACAGCGTTATAGGTAGCCCAGTCGGTCTTGGTGACTAGCGTGGGGTGCCCCCGCCCGGCCAGGGACTCTACAATTTCAGCGACTTGGGCCGGAGTTTTACCCCGGCCCAGCACCACCTCCGGGAAGCCGGTACGCAAGGGACGGTGGTGGTCAATCCGGGCAAAACCCAAGTCTTGGTAGGGGTAGTCCCGGAGGAATTGCAACAGGTCATCAACACTCCGGTCACCATTTTGCAGCTCTTCCAGGCGCTGGCGCAAGTCGAAAGAAGACATCAGAAAGGCAATCTCGAGTTCAATTTGTGCAGTTGGTTTTGGGCAATGATAGTCAGTGGTCAAAGGAGCGTCAAGGCAATGGCATTATACCGGGGGCACCGCTGTCCGTCGTTCCTGCGAAAGCAGGAACCTGAATCCCCCAAGGTAGAGATTCCTGCCTACACAGGAATGACGGTGGCAGGAGATACTCAAAATGCGATTGCCCGACTAACCGGCCAACAGCGCCGGCAACACCAATTCCTCAATAGCCACTGCCAAGCCATCTTCCTCTACCGCCCGGGCTACGTAATCGGCGATGGCTTTCAACTCCGGGGGCGCAGCAGCCATGACAATGCGCAGGCCGGCAACTTCCAGCATCGCCAGGTCGTTGAAGCTGTCTCCGGCGACGATGAAACGGCTTGGCTCTGCGTCCAGCATTTGCGCCAGTTGGCCGGCGGCGGCGCCCTTGTTGACGCCGGCCCCGGTAAAGTCCACCGCCCACCAGCCGTTGTAGTGCAGATACACCTTAACCACGTTCAGGTCCGGGGCGTCGGCAAAGGACGCCGCCAGTTCGTCGGCCCGGGACTCCGATATATCCATCGCTGAGATACGGGTCAGGTCCCAGTGGACGATGTCGGCGGCAGCGGTCACGTCGCCGGAAGGGTGCGTAGCGATGAAGTTGATGGCCCCGGCGTCAACCCGTTCCACAATCTGCCGGGCGCGGGCTTCGGGCAGGGCACGGTTCCAGAGGATGCCGCCGCTCACCGGGTCCAGGATAGTTGCTCCGCCGTTGCTAATCTGGGGAGCGGTCAGTCCCAGCCGGCGGGCATAGTTGATAACGTCGGAGGAACGGCGGCCGGTGGCGATGGATACCGGGATAAGCTCGGCAACGCGGCCCACGGCGGCGGCCACCCGCGGCGACACGGTATCGGTGACCATCAGGGTGCCGTCCAGATCAACCAGCATGGCGGCGTAGGGCATACGCGGCGGCATTATGAACCCTGGTCCGGTTCGGGTTTAGCCTGGGATTCTTCGACGGTCTCCCGTTTAGCTCTTTGCTGCTTTCGGAGAGAGTAATACATTGCTCCCATAGTGCTCATGCTGCCGGTGTAAAGGGTGTACACCACTGCCCCGATCCATGCCAGCACTCGCACCCTCTGGTCATCCTCGCCCCACAAGGATATTGCAAGAAATGCCACCACAACTCCTGCTAATCCAACTAGCAGGCCAAGAAGGCAACCGTAGATTAGCCCATTGATAGCATAGTGCCGTTGCTGAATCTGGACGAAGGACATACCGATATAACCGGCGAAAAAGGGGCTCAGCGGAAGCACGAATAAAATCGAGAAATGAACAACAGGTATCGGTATAAGCGGGATGCACACCAGACCAACACCCAGAATAATCCCCAGGCCAACTAATAATCCCTTAACCATTCAGCCTCCGATACGTAGCTCGGCAAGTCGTTGCTGCTTTTCCCTGGCAACCGGAACATTATATCCAATTCTCCGGTAGTGCGCCCACCTGCTGGACTGTATTGCCAGGGCCACCCGCCCAGGGCTTTTTACTTGTCGTTCTGAGAGCGTAGCGCCGAAGAATCCAAAGTAGTTATTTGGGCCCGTATTTGCCGGCCATTTGCCCGGCGTCAGCGGTGGTTCTAGCGGAAAGATTTGAGATTCTTCGCTCCGCTCAGAATGACACCGGAAGGCGGATGACAATTCAAGACTCTGGCTTCCCGCCCCAGGGCTATCGCACTAGGATTGAAAGCTATCCGTCGTTCCTGCGCAGGCAGGAACCTCGAATTGCGGTTAGCGGGGTTCCTGCCTGCGCAGGAACGACGGGAAAGGGGAATCTGTCATCACGTTCGATTGCCCTGCTTCCCGCCGGCTAAAGTTGGTAATGGCCTCCGTTTGGTGCTATAATCCCTATTGTTGGACCAGTTTGGAGGTAAGCGTCATGAGAATCCCGATGCGAGTGGACTATGGCGTCAGAGCGCTGGTGGAATTGGCGATGCACTACGAGGAGAGACAGGTCCAAACCTCAGAAATCGCCTCCAAGCAGGGTATTCCCGAGTCATACCTTGAACAGTTGATGACCACCCTCAACCGATTCGGTTTTGTAAAGAGCCGACGCGGGCCGCAAGGGGGGCATATGCTGGCGATGGACCCCTCCGAGATTAACCTCAGCATGATTATGACCACTCTGGAGGGCAACACCTCGCCCTTGGACTGTTTCACCTACCCCGCCGACTGCATTTTCGCCGACTCCTGCGCCCAGCAGGAGATTTGGAAGTCGGTCGAGGACTCGATACAGAACACTTTGAGCAACATCACCCTGGAACACCTAGCCCAGCGGCAAGAGTACTTGTCCGCTCAGAACGTGTAACGGATTCAACCGCTGGCGCCGGTCGTGGCAAGCTGAAACGTAAGAACCGGCACACTTTTGTAGCCGGGTTTTACCCGGCCTCCACGCCAATTTTTGCTTGACAACCCCAATTGCCGGATATAGTATCAAGAAAACCGATGAGCCAGTATAAACGTCAAAATAACTGTACCTGTCCCCGTACATAGGGGGCAGGCGATTATCGCTTGAGAACGGAGCCTGCGCCGGCCCGGAAAGGGACTCCCGAAAGGGGTGCAGGCTTTTTGCTTGCCATTTCCCGACTGGGCGAGGTCAGCGCAGTCAACCAGGTTTCCCGAAAGTCCGTCACAAGCAAACTAATTAAATCCAGGTATCTAACTTTCGCTAAAGAACCAATAAAGGACCAGGCACAACCCCAACGAGACGACAAGGAGGACTAGGTTACGATGACGCAGCAACCGCTGGCATTGACGCCGGAGCAGGTAAAACGCTACAGCAGGCACATCATTATGGGAGACGTGGGCAGCGCCGGACAGCGCAAACTGATGCAGTCCAAGGCCCTGATCGTCGGCGCCGGCGGACTGGGTTCGCCTTCAGCCATCTATCTGGCCCTGGCCGGTGTAGGCACCGTCGGCATCGTGGACTTTGACGTAGTGGAGATTTCCAACCTGCAACGCCAAATCCTCCACCATTCCAGCGACATCGGGCGGCCCAAGCTCCAGTCGGCCATTGACAACATCCACGCCTATAACCCGGACGTTACAGTCGTTCCCCACGAGGTGCGGCTGGAATCGGACAACGCCATGGAGATTATCAGCCAGTATGACCTGGTGATTAACGGAGCGGACAACTTTGCCACCCGCTACCTGGTCAACGACGCTTGCTATCTGCTGAACAAGCCGTTGGTGGACGGCAGCATCCTGATCTTTGACGGCCAGTCCACCCTGTTCCTGCCGGGTCAGGGCTGCTACCGCTGCCTCTTCCCGTCGCCGCCGCCGCCGGGCATGGTGCCCAACTGCGCCGAGGCCGGTGTGCTGGGCGCGTTGACCGGGCTGGTGGGCAGCATTCAGGCTACCGAAGCGCTGAAATACTTCCTGGGCATCGGCGAAAGTCTCTGCTCCCGGCTACTGCTGATTGACGCCCTGAGTATGACTTTCCGGGAAGTAAAGTTGAAGCGCAACCCGGCTTGCCCACTGTGCGGGGACAACCCCACGGTAACCGAGTTGATTGACTACGAAATCTTCTGCGGCGTGGCCGTCCCGGAAGCGGCGGGAGTCGCGGACGACTAGGCAATACGATCCTGTACCTGGCCCGGAATTTCCAGGGCCAGGTACAAAACCCGTTTGTAGGAACCAAGCGCTAAATCCGTTCGCGGTGAGCTTCTCGAACCATTGACCACTGTCCTTCGACAAACTCGGGGCGAACCGGAGGCAGGCAAATTATTCGCGCCTCCAGCGTGTCCCTACGTGAATTATCACGAACTCTCAATCCCAGCGGCCCAGGCAAATCATCAAGCCCGGTTGAATACAGGAAAAAGTAAAGAATATGGTTACACGGCTGCCCTATAAAGGCATTCTGGCAACCATCGGAGACACTCCGGTTGTTGAGTTACAGAACCTCCGTCCCAAGGCGGAAGTGCGCATCTTTGCCAAGCTGGAGGGACAAAACCCCACTGGCAGCGTCAAAGATCGCATCGCCCTGAAAATGATTGAACGAGCGGAAGCCGAGGGGGAGATTTCTGACAATCGCACCCTCTTGGAACCGACTAGCGGCAACACCGGCATCTCCCTGGCAATGGTCGGCCGGCTCAAAGGGTACAAGGTAAGGGTAGTGATGCCGGAAAACGTCAGCGAGGAACGGAGCCAACTGCTCTACGCCTACGGCGCCGACATCATTTTTTCCGACGGGGACAAGGGCAGTAACGGCTCCATCGAGGTGGCGCAGGCCCTGGCGGAAAAGAACCCGCACGATTACCTGATGATGTACCAGTACGGCAACAGCGGCAACCCGGACGCCCATTATGAAACCACCGGCCAGGAGATTGTCGAAACGGTGCCGGACGTGGATATGTTCGTGGCCGGCCTGGGCACCGGCGGGACACTGATGGGCGTGGGCCGCCGGCTCCGGGAGCACAACCCGGACGTGAAAATAGTGGCGGTGGCGCCGGAGCCGGAGGACTTCATTTCCGGCCTGCGCCGCCTGGAAGACGGCTATATCCCGCCTATCCTAGACCTGAATATGCTGGATTCCCGCCTGCTGGTAGGCAGCCTGCCCGCGTTCCGAACCACCAAGGAACTGCTGCACCAGGAAGGGATATTCGCCGGCATATCCTCCGGTTCGGTGGTTTACGGTGCCTTGCGCCAGGCCGAGCGAATGGAGCAGGGCAACATCGTTTGCCTGCTGGCCGACGGCGGCTGGAAGTACCTCAGCACCAGCCTCTGGACCAAAGACTACGAACAATTGGAGCAGGACGTTCAGGGCAAAATCTGGTGGTAGCATCAACCAATCCGGCCCTAGGGAATCCAATTCCCGGTCATTCCTGACCTGACTGTCGATTTTCGGTGACCCGGCAATAGATTCCCGGCAAGGGTATTTCCAACGAATGTTGGCATAACCGCAATGTAGGGGCGGGTTTGAAACCCGCCCCGTTCTAATTTTTGACAACCCCTTTCCCACGGGACAACGCTCGGTATAACCGTAGATGGCGAATGGCGATGCCCGGGCAGGTTTGAAACCCGCTCCTACCAGCCGGTCCTTATTGATGCGGGGAATACCAACACACACGAGAGTACCCCAACCACGCGGGTATTGCCCGGCGTCTCAACCAGCGGAGTTCCCCAATTTGGCTCATTGCCGGAAAGGCCAGGGCTATCGCATTAGGCCAAAGAACGAAAACCCGTCGTTCCTGCGAAGGCAGGAACCTCTGCCCCTGACGCCACTAGATTCCTGCGAAAGCAGGAATGACGGGTAGGACGCAGGAATGACGGATTCCCCCGATTCCAAATGCGATTGCCCTGCCGGAAAGCCGAGAAAATCTTGAAAGTGCCCCCGGTCAATGCTATACTGACCAAGTGCATTCGTGCAGGAAGCGGGCAAACCCCGCTTTCTTGTTAATTAGCGCAACGTCAAGTTGCTGGCAGCTCAAATCAACGTCGGTCGGGGAGCGTCGCAGTGAAAAGCGATTTTTTGATAGCGTTGACCCAATTGGCCGCAGAACGTCACCTGCCTAAAGAGCAAGTGCTTCAAGCTATTGAGGTAGCCCTGGCGTCGGCTTTCAAGAAGGACAACCCGGCGGCGGG
The DNA here is from genome assembly GCA_965197655.1 of Dehalococcoidia bacterium. Classification (GTDB taxonomy): domain Bacteria; phylum Chloroflexota; class Dehalococcoidia; order Lucifugimonadales; family UBA3495; genus CATQHB01. The sequence goes on from OZ240220.1 coordinate 1,385,828, forward strand.
GCAGAATATCACCGTTACCCTCAACCCCAACACCGGGGATGTCAGCGTATTCGCCCTCAAAACGGTGGTCGAAGACGTAGAAGACCCGACGCGGGAGATTGGCCTCAGGGAGGCTTTGAGCATCAAGCAGAATGTGGCCGTGGGCGATGAGGTGGCGGCTGCCGAGCCGCTGCCCCACAACGCCAGCCGCATCGCCGCCCAAACCGCCAAGCAAGTAGTCTTGCAGCGGTTGCGGGAAGCGGAACGGGAACTGCTCTATGAAGAGTTCCTGCAGCACCGCGAAGACATCATCACCGGCATAGTGGAGCAACTTGAACCCAATCGCAGCGTTATCCTGGATATGGGCCGGGCCCAGGCGATAATGCCCCCCGATGAACAAGTGCCTACGGAACGCTACAAGAAGGGGCAGCGCATCAAGGTGTACGTGCTCGACGTGCGCAACGGCCCCAAGGGACCGGAAATACTGGTCTCGCGCAGCGACCGGGATATGCTGAAGCGGCTTTTCGAGATTGAAGTCCCCGAAGTTTACAACGGCACGGTGGAAATCAAGGCGATTTCCCGGGACGCCGGCTTCCGCAGCAAGGTAGCCGTCCATTCCACCCAGGACGGGGTTGACCCGGTGGGCGCCTGCATCGGCTTGCGGGGCAACCGTATCCAGAGCATCGTCAACGAGTTGCAAGGCGAAAAGATTGACGTGGTGACCTGGGAACCCGACCCCAAGAACTTTATCGCCAAGGCAATCAGTCCTTCCGAGGTGGTCCACGTAGAGCTTGCCCCGGCAGAGCAGACCGCCATCGTGGTAGTACCGGACCGGCAACTGTCCCTGGCTATCGGCAAAGAGGGTCAGAATGCCCGGTTGGCCGCCCGGCTGGTCGGCTGGCGGCTGGACATCAAAGGATTGACCGAGTGGGAGGCAATCAAGGAAGCCCGCCAGCGCCAATTGGAAGAACAGCGTCGCCAGGAGGCCCTGGAGGCCGCCGCAGCCGCGGCGGAGAACTCCGGCGTGGTGGCAGAGGCGGAAGCAATAGCCGCCGCAGTGGAAGAGGCAGCAGCAGCAACCGAGGAAACCCTGGCCGCCGTCGAACCGGAAGTTGAAACGGTCCTGGCGGAAGCCGAAGATACCGCGACCGCCGAAATGGAACCAATCGACGAGGAAGCCCTGCTGGAAGCCTTGATGCGAGAGGAAGCGGAAACCCAGCAGTCAACCACTGAAACTGTAGAGACGCTTAGCGTGGATGAATTGGCCACCTTTACCCTCGACGAAGTGATGGAAGACGACGAAGAGGATGAGGAAGAGGAGATCTTCCCCGACATACCTGAAGTTCCCATACTCACTCCCGACGCCGGGAAGATTCGTTTCGCCGAGGACATCGTGGGCGAAAGCCGCGGCGCCGGACGCGGCGGTCGCCGCGCCCGGCGGACTACCGGCGGAGCCGGCCGCGGCGCCAGGCGGGGCGGAGGACGTTAACCGCTATCGCTTTCCGGCGCTCCCTGGCCCAGTCCCGGCCCAGTAACATGGGAGGAGGCGAAACTTGGCCAAGACCCGGTATGTCCCGGAACGCAGATGCGTCGCCTGCGGCCAACGAGCCCCCAAGCGGGAATTGACTCGTGTAGTTCGTACGCCCCAAGGTACGGTCCAGGCTGACGCTACGGGAAAGTCCTCCGGAAGGGGGGCTTATTTGTGCAGTTCCTCCGACTGCTGGGAAAGAGGCATCCGCAGAGGAGGACTGGAACGGGGCCTGAAAGTCTCCATTGATGCTCAGGAAAAAGAAGTCTTGCTTGACTACTACCGTGAACAGGTAGCCGGGCGGGAAAGGGTAGCCGGGTCAACTTCATCGGAGAGTGAGAATGACTACTGAAACACACAGCAGAAGTGCCCGACGCGGCCCTTCCCGTACTTTGGTGCTGCCCCAGACCTTGACCGTCAAGCACCTTGCCGAGCTTGTTGACCAGAGCGAGGTGGACGTAATCAAGCAATTGATGCGAAACGGCATCATGGCCCCGGTGAACCAGGTTATTGACCACGAGGTAGCCTCCCTGGTAACCGCCGCGTATGGCATCCGCACCCGGGTCGCTGAGCCGGTGGCGGAAAAGGGCGCGCTCAACAGCCTGGAAAACGGCGCAATCAAATCACCCGAGACTGAGGCCGACCTGGCGCCCCGTCCGCCGGTGGTTACGATCCTGGGCCACGTTGACCACGGCAAGACCAGCCTGCTGGACTCCATCCGCAACGCCCACGTCGCCGACCGTGAAATCGGCGGCATTACGCAGCATATCGGGGCCTACCAGGTCGATTACAATGACCAGAAAATAACTTTTCTGGATACGCCAGGCCATGAAGCCTTTACCTCCATTCGCTCCCGGGGCGCACGGGTAACCGATATTGCCGTACTGGTGGTAGCCGCCGACGACGGGATAATGCCCCAGACGGAAGAGGCTATTGATCATGCCAAAGCGGCCGAGGTTCCCATCGTTGTCGCTATTAACAAGATGGACCTTCCCGGCGCCGACCCGGAGCGCGTCAAGCGTCAGTTGAGCCAGCATAACCTGTTGGTAGAAGATTGGGGCGGCGACGTTATTTCGGTGCCTGTTTCCGCTCGTACCGGGGACGGTATAGGCGACCTGCTGGAAAACCTGTTGGTGGTCGCTGAGTTGGCCGAACTCAAGGCCAACCCGAGCAGTCCGGCCCGGGGCGTGGTAATTGAGGCCAAGCTGGACCGGAAGCGCGGACCAACCGCGACCGTGCTGGTGCAAAGCGGCACGCTGAACGTGGGAGACTATATCGTTGCCGGTACCGCTTGGGGAAGGGTTAAAGCAATATCCAATGACCGGGGCCGGGTGGTGAAGGAAATCGTGCCGGGACAGCCGGCCGAGGTGCTAGGCTTTAGCTCCCTACCCGAGGCCGGGGACTTGATGGCAGTGCTGCCCAGCGATCGGATGGCCCGGTCCATCGTCCACGACCGGGAACGAATAAAGTCAACGCAACAATCCCAGGTCCGGGCTTTGACCCTGGAAGAAGTAGTCAAGCAGATTGACGCCGGCGACATCAAGGAACTGAACCTGGTACTCAAAGCCGACGTACAGGGCAGCGTAGAAGCAGTCCGCCAGTCCCTGGAGCGTCTGACCGACGCTGAGGCCAGAGTGCGTATCCTTCACGCCGGCAGCGGGAACGTCACCGAGTCCGACATTCTGTTAGCCAGCGCGTCGAACGCAATCATTGTCGGCTTTTCCGTAGGCAACGAGATCGGCGTGGAACGGGTGGCCGAGCGGAGGGGTGTGGAAATACGGCACTACGACATCATCTACCAGATGATTGACGACGTGGAACAAGCCCTGCACGGTATGCTGGAACCCACCTTTACCGATGTAATCCTGGGCCAGGCCGAGGTTCGCGAGATATTCTCTTCCCGGCGCAACATCAAGATTGCCGGCTGTAGAGTTATTGAAGGACGGATTGTTCGGGGCGCCGCCATCCGGGTGCTGCGCGAGGGTGAGGTGTTGCAAGAAACCAGCATCAACAGCCTGCGTCACTTCCGGGAAGAGGTCAACGAAATCACCAACGGTATGGACTGCGGCATTCTGCTGACGGATTTCAACGACTTCGAAATCGGAGACATCCTGCAAGCCCACCGGCAGGAACGAACCCAGCGGTAGCCGGTTCCACGGCGCCGACTCATACTTCTTTCCGGTAGGGTTTGTCCGGTTTTCGCCCCTGCTTCACTATCCGTTATTCACCAAGGGAGCGTCCTATGTCCCGACGTACCGACCGCATCAACGGCTTGTTGCGCCAGGAAATCAGCCAACTGCTTTCCCGCGGAATTAAGGACCCTCGCCTGAACGGCGTAATCAGCATCACCCAAGTACAGACTTCCAGCGACCTGCGCAACGCCAGAGTCTTTTTAAGCGTCATGGGAGATAAGAAAACCAAAGAGACCGCCCTGGATGGCATTCAATCGGCGGCGGCTTTCCTGCGGCGGGAATTGAGGGGCCGACTTAAAATGCGGTACGTCCCTTTCCTGAAATTCTCCCTGGATGACTCCATGGAGAACGCCGACTACGTGTTGCAGTTAATGGACCAATTACATACCGAGCCAAGCCTTGCCGCCGACACCAACACCGACATCAACCTCAACCTCGACCTCAATACCAAGACCAACGCCAAGACCAACGCCGACACCGCAGAATTGGCCCGCTACAACGGCCCGCTGGCCTTTCCACCGGGTGGTTAGCCACTATGCCTAAAGCCAGGAACAGTTCCTCCCACAATGCAGCCCCTTTGATTAACGGCTTCCTCAATTTTTACAAACCCCCGGGCATGACCTCGATGGAAGCCCTGCGTCAGATTAAGCGTATCACCGGTCAGCGACAGAAGGTGGGTCACGGCGGGACGATGGACCCACTGGCCCAGGGTGTGCTGCCGGTATGCTTTGGCCAGGCCACTCGCCTGATGGACTATGTCATTGACGGGCCCAAGCGTTACCGGATGGAAGTCAGGCTGGGCGCCACCAGCGTCACCTATGACTCCGAAGGGGAGATTACCGAGGTCTGCGACCCCGGACACCTGACCAAGACGATGGTGGCGCAGGCTTTGCAGCCCTTTATCGGCGCCATTGAGCAGACCCCTCCGATGTACAGCGCCGTTAAGGTGAAAGGGCAGCGCCTCTACAAACTGGCCCGGGCCGGGGTAGAAGTAGAACGGGCCGCCCGCCCGGTGGATATTTTCGACATTCGGCTGGTTGATTTTTCCCTGCCCCGGCTAACCCTGGATGTGGAATGCGGCCGCGGTGTCTATATGCGCTCGCTGGCCCACGACCTGGGGGGAGTCCTAGGCTGCGGCGGCTATGTAACCGACCTGGTACGCCAGTATTGCGGCACCTTCCACGCCGACGAAGGCATCACCCTGGAAACGCTGGAAGCGGCCAATGCCGGCGATCCCGGAAGCTGGCAATCCCACCTCCACTCCATAGACCGGGTGCTGCGCGACCTGCGGGCTATTACCGTAAGCCCAGCGGGAGAGCAGGGTTTGCGCCACGGCCAGCCCATCGGCTTGGGGCGTCTTGCCCCGGAGGCCGGTTACCTGGAGCAGTTCCGAGTATATGGCCCGGACGGAAGATTCCTGGCCCTGGTGAAGTACGACCGGCCGGCCAACTGCTGGCAGCCGGTCAAGGTCTTTCAGCTGGACAGCCCCTCGCCCTTTGCTTCCGACGCTATCCCCTCTTGAGGTATATTACCGGCTGGGGCCGGGTTTCCTGCACAATTGCGTCAAAGCATCAACTACGAGAGCAACCACGGCATAGCCAATTCGCCGGTCAATTCAGGGAATCTACCCAATCCGCCCTAGATTCAGCTTGACAAAAGGGGTTGGCCTCGTATATTACATAAGGCAACAGTAGCTTGTGCTCTCGCCCAGGGTATCCAGCCATCCAATGAGTTGGGCCACGGAGTCGGGGCCTGGCCAAAGAGCTTCACCGAAGTCCAAGATGCCCGGCATCCGACTTCAACTAGGATTAGAGTCCCGGAGACCACGACGACCCAGAACCAAAGAAAACATTGACGGAGGGAGAGGAGGATGGAGGCTTATTGCTTCAAATGCCGCAGCAAGCGGGAAATTAGCAACCCGGAAGAGGTTACGCTGAAGAACGGACGACCCGCCACCCATGGAATATGCCCCGAGTGTGGCACTAAAGTATTTCGTATTGGCAAATCCAGTTAGCCAGCTATTTGCCGAAGGGCGCAAGCCGCGTGTCGCCAAGGCGCGAAATAACCACCTTCAAGGTGCAATTGAACATAGTGAAGCTTAAAAGGGTCGGCAAGTTCTGTGACAAAGTTCAAGGGCGCAGCTTCTATCGCGGGAGGTTGCGCCCTTGGCTATTATAATCTCATTACCCTGGAAACGTGCCGGATTTAATCGCCGCTTCCCGGCAGACCCGTACTGTTTCCTGAACCGGAGACCATCTTGGAAAACGCCGCCGCAAACCCATCCCATTGCCACCGCTGCAACAAGGACATAAGCCACCGGCTGGCTTTTTCCTTCAAGCGCCGGGGCAGCCCCGCCGGGGATAACCCTGCTGCCTTGCCCTCCGGATTGCCCGGCGAGATTATCAAGTGCAGTCCGTGCGCCTTGCTCCACGCGCCAATGCTTAAACGGTCGGCGATAGCCGGCCTGGTAGTCGGCACCATACTGACCTTGCTTAACCAGGGCGACACCCTGCTGGGCGGCCAGTGGAACAATGCCCTCTATTGGAAGATTCCCCTCACCTACTGTGTGCCATTCCTGGTAGCCACCTACGGCGCCCTGGTCAACAGCCGCCGGTAGGAAAAGCCCACTTTCAACGCCTACTCCGAGCCTACTCCGAACAGAGCAGCGGGCCGTGGCGCCGAAGCAAGGCCGTATGTGCTGCACAGGCCGTAGAGAAAAACCGCCCCGCCGTCTGGGACGACGGGGCAGGGCTAATACATTTGGATTACGGCTATCCGTCGTTCCTGAAAAGCAAGAACCTCTGTCCCCGACCTTTTGGCTTCCTGTTTTCGCAGGAACGACGGGAGACGGGCCTTTGCCGTCACGTACGATTGCCCGGCCCGGCAGTGCGGCGTTCATTGACTCCGGCAGGACGGGGACTCCGGCAAGACGGAATTAGACGTATTTGCGAATGACGCTTACCACCTTGCCCCGGATTTCCACGTTGTCGGCGGAGCAATAGATGGGGCCCATACTACTATTGGCCGGCTGGAGACGCACCATGCTGCCTTCCGGGTAAAACTTCTTCAGCGTAGCCTCTTCCTCTTCCTTCAACCAGGCCACCACCATTTCCCCGTTCTCCGCGTGCTGGGCGGGCTGGACTATTACCACATCTCCGTCGTCAATCAGGGCGTCAATCATCGACAAACCCTGAACTTCCAAGCCGTAAAGTTTCCCAAACTTCCGGGACAGGTCCGGGGCTACTTCTATTGTGTCAAATTCCTGGCTGGCGGAGTTACCCTCAGCAGAGAAAGCCGGCAAGGGAGAGCCGGCAGCGACTCGACCTACTATCTGCACCTTCGGCACCGAGTTGACCGGCTGGCCGGCATCATCCAGCAGTTCAATACCGCGGGCCACGTCCGGCCGGCGGTTCAAGAACCCGTCCCGGTCCAGCAGGCGCAAATTGTAGTCCACCACCGAAGTTGAGCTAATTTCGCAAGCCTTTTGGATGTCCCGTACCGTGGGGGGTAAGCCGTTTTCGTCAATGAAAGTCTGAATAAACTCCAGAATCCTCTTCCGCCGGGGAGTCATTTTCTTGTTGGGTGTCATAAATCACCTGTAAAACTTTTGTTCTTATCAACCTAACAAAGGGAGATTGATATGTCAACAGCAGTGCGTCATAAAAAGAGGGCAATCGCATTAGGCCGAAGAACGAAAACCCGTCGTTCCTGCGAAAGCAGGAATCTCTGCCCCTGACGCCATTAGATTCCTGCCTGCGCAGGAATGACGGATTCCCCCGATTCCAAATGCAATTGCACTGGTCATAAAAAGAGGAAAGCGGGTTTATTCCAACACCGGCGCGGCAGCCCATAGGGGTCATGAAGCGGAGCCGGCGACACTCGGCAAAAGAATCAAGAACAGGATGAGTTGCCAACTAAACACAAGGTGCGGGTTCGAGACCCGCACCTCTCAAGAGATACTTCAGAAATGGAAGACCGGGCGCTAGTTCTGCAACTGATTGAGGCGGGCGGCCAGGCGCGACTTGCGGCGGGAAGCATTGTTCTTATGCAGAATGCCTTTCTTTACGGCCTTGTCCAAAACACTGATCGCCCGGCGGATGGCCGGCTCGGCCACTTCAACGTCCCCGGAGCCTACGGCTCGGCGGGCGTCGCCAATGGCAGTGCGGGTAGCGCGGCGGGCGCTCTGGTTGCGGCGGTATCGTTTTACGGATTGGCGGGCAGCCTTCTTAGCTGGCAAGTGGCCCCTCCCCGGTTAATTATCTTTCATCCAATTCAGGGTTACCAAATTGTTAGCCATTATATAGCAAAAGGCAGATTATTCCAACTGGGCAAGTAAGGGTTTTGGGGCTGTCATCCCAGGGCTATCGCATTAGACCGAAGAACGAAAACCCGTCGTTCCTGCGAAAGCAGGAACCTCTGCCGCTGACGCCACTGGATTCCTGCTTTCGCAGGAATGACGGATTCCCCCGATTCCAAATGTGATTGCCCTGGCTGTCATCCACCTTCCTGTGTAAGTCTGGGCGTTCCCGTGTCATTCTGAGCGGAGCGAAGAATCCCAAATCTTGCCGCTACAACCGCCGCTGGCGCTGGGTAAATGGCCGGCAAATATGGATTGGGGATTCTTCGTCACTCCGTCCCTCAGAATGAAAACTTATAAGAATCTGCCGGGCAACTGAACCTGACCGGCCTCTTAATCGCGACTCTGCGGCAGTAAAAAGGGCGGGTTTGAAACCCGCCCCTAAAGCGCTATTCGGCGATTAGAAGGGGAGCATTATAGCTCATCCTAAACGTCCAGGTTCCTGACGCTGCGGGCATGGGACTGGATAAAGCTCTTTCGGGGGCCTACGGCTTCGCTCATCAAGGTGGTGAACACATCGTCCACCTCAATAACGTCCTCGATGTTTACCTGGAGCATTTGGCGGCTGTCCGGGTTCATCGTAGTTTCCCAAAGCTGGTCCGGGTTCATCTCGCCCAAGCCCTTATAGCGCTGTATGTTGATGTTGCGCCGTCCTTCCATCTTGCTGAGTAAACTGTCCTTGTCCTCTTCAGTATAAACGTACTCAGCGTTACGGCGGCCTGACTGAATACGGTACAGCGGCGGCTGGGCGATATAAAGGTAGCCGCTGTCGATCAGGGCCTGCATCCGGCGGAAGAAGAAGGTCAATATCAAGGTGCGAATATGCGAACCGTCCACGTCGGCGTCGGTCATAATGATGATTTTCTGGTAACGAACCTTGGCCGGGTCGAACTCGTCGCCCTCGCCGGCGCCCACGGCGGCGATAATGGACCGAATCTCCTCGTGGCCGAGAATCTTGTCCGGCTGCTGCAAGACCCGCTCCACGTTGAGAATCTTGCCCTTCAAGGGCAGGATAGCCTGGAAGCTGCGGTCCCGGCCCATCTTGGCCGAGCCGCCGGCGGATTCACCCTCAACGATATATAGTTCCGACTTGGAGGGGTCGCGCTCGGCGCAATCGGCCAGCTTGCCGGGCAGGGATGAACCGTCCAAGGCGTTCTTGCGGATGACCAACTCCCGGGCCCGCTTGGCGGCCTCCCGGGCGCGCTGGGAAGTCAGGCACTTTTCCACCACCAACTTGCTTTCCGTCGGGTGTTCTTCCAAGTAGCGGCCCAGTCCCTCACTGACCACCGAGTCCACCACGCTGCGTACCTCGGCGTTGCCCAGCTTGGTCTTGGTCTGGCCCTCAAACTGAGGGTTGGTCAGCTTGACGCTGATTACGGCGGCCAACCCCTCCCGCACGTCCTCGCCGGAAAGGTTGGGCTGGTCCTCCTTGATGAACCCGTGACGGCGAGTATAGTCGTTGATTACCCGGGTCAGTGCGGTGCGGAACCCGGTCAGATGGCTGCCGCCCTCCTGGGTGTTAATACAGTTGGCAAAGGATATGACTGACTCGGTAAAGCTGTCGTTGTACTGAATCGCGACCTCGACAGAAGTTTCATCCACCGTCTTCTCGTAGTAGAAGGGCATCGGCTGCATCACGCGGCGGTTCTTGTTGAAGTTGCGCACCAAATTGGCGATGCCGCCGTCAAAATAATAGGTCCGCTCAATATCGCCCTTGCGCTGCTCCTGGTGCCAACGGCTGACAAACCGGATTTCCAGGCCCTTGTTCAGGAAGGCAATTTCCTTGAAATGGCTGGTCAGCATCTCGAAGTCATAGTCAATTTCGGGAAATATCTCCGGGTCGGGCTTGAAGGAAATGGTGGTACCGTGCCGGGTAGTTCGCTTTCCCTTGACTACTTCGCCGTTGGGAATACCCTGAGAATATTCCTGGTAATGAACATAGCCATCCCGGTTCACTTCCGCCTTCAGGTAGGAAGCCAGGCCGTTGACCACCGAGCCGCCAACACCGTGCAGTCCGCCGGTTACCTTGTAGGCCCCGCCGCCAAACTTGCCGCCGGCGTGGAGGGTGGTCATCACCGTTTCCAGCCCCGACTTGCCGGTGGAAGGGTGGATATCTACCGGGATCCCCCGTCCGTCGTCAGCGACAGTGATTAACCCATCCTCGTCCAGGGTCAAGTTGACTCCGGTACAATAACCGGCCATCGCCTCGTCCACGGCATTGTCCAGAATCTCGTAGATGAGATGGTGCAGGCCGCGCTGGTCGGTGCTGCCGATATACATTCCGGGCCGAACCCGGACGGCTTCCAAGCCTTCCAACACCTGGATGTCTTTGGCGGTATATCCCCGTTCCGCTTCAGCAACGCCGGTTGTACCAACCGGGGCGGCCTGTTCGTTGATTTCAGCGACAACCGCGGGAAGTTCGGGGGTGGTAAGGTCCTGTTCACTAATCAAAGGTGGTTGCATCGATAGCTCGTACCCCATTAGATTTTTAACCGGATTCCGGCGCAGAACCGGCAAGAATCCGGTTCATTCGCCCGCTCTGTCCACCAGGAGCGGGAAAGTAATTTTCAGGTGGAATATACCAGCGAAAAGAGGCGCTTAACCCCGTTAAACCGGCAGCCCTCAAAGGAGCGAGACCGGCCCAACAAATAGCCTTTTGCTTTAGGTTATTATATCAGATTCGTAGCTATTTTGCTTGGATGGACGTAGGCCCCGCAGGGTCTTTTAGTTGTCATTCTGAGGAGCGGAGCGACGAAGAATCCAAAGTCTTTATTTGCCGACCATTTGCCCGGCGCCACGGTGGTTCTGGCTGAAAGCTTTAGGATTCTTCGCTCCGCTCAGAATGATACCGGAAGGCGGATGACAATAAAAGAACCTGGTAGGCTCCGCAGGGCAATCAGATATTGCTCGACAACGATAACCGTCACTCCCCCGAATAATAATACCGGCCTTGGCGCAGGCTATCCAGGGCATAGCTGACGGCTTCAAACAGGGGTTGGGGTAAATGGTCCAACGGGAACCAACCGGACTCGGAAAAGGCTTCCGGCTCGGCCAGCGTGGGTTCCTGGTCGCCGATTTCCCCCAGAAACTCAATGTCCACGTAGTGCCGGTCGTAGGCGATGATGTTGCTGAGGCAGAGGAACCGCAGGTCGCCCACCGCCACACCCAACTCCTCCCACGCCTCGCGCCGGGCGCAATCTTCCAGGGACTCGCCCCATTCCAGATGCCCGCCCGCCGAGGCCCAGGTATCCTCGCCATGAGAACCCTGACGCTTGGCCAGAAAGACCTTGTCCTCCCGCACAAACACTACACCCACACCGACCAGAGGTCTTGTTCTTTCTTCCGCCACGAGGTCGAGTATACACGGAAGGCCCGGCATCTTAAAGGTATCCAGCGTCAGTAAATCGCCAGTATTATGTTGCCCTACGCTAATCGGGCGTGCTAGACTGACTTGAGGTTCAACCCTAGAATCATATCCGAAAATTGTAACTTCTCATCCTCTTTCAAAGTATCGAGGGGACGGAGAAAACAGGGAATTGCACATGGTTTCAGACGGCGGGCCGGCCCCGGCCACCAAAGGCACAATTCTATCCGGGATGCGCCCCACCGGGCGGCTGCATCTGGGCAATTACCTGGGAGCGCTGGAAAACTGGGTGAACCTGCAACAGGACTACCGCTGCATCTACAGCATTGTTGACATCCACGCCCTGACCACCATCGAAAACCCCGGCGAAGTGGCCGACATCCAGCCCAACATCCACGAAATGGCGCTGGACTGGCTGGCCGCCGGCCTTGACCCGGAAAAGTGTACGCTCTTTATCCAGTCCCACGTGCCGGAGGTTATGAGTCTGCACACCCTGTTGAGCATGGTGACGCCCCTGGGCTGGCTGATGCGGGTGCCCACCTTCAAGGAAAAGGTGCGGCAGATGGACGAAACCGAGGAGAGCGTCAACTACGGCCTGGTCGGGTATCCGGTGTTGCAAACCGCCGACATTATTATCTACAAGGCGGACACGGTGCCGGTGGGCCAGGACCAACTGCCCCACCTGGAATTGGCGCGGGAAATAGTCCGCCGCTTTAATCACCGTTTCGGCGACACCTTCCCGGAACCCCAGGCCAAGCTCACCGAGGCTCCCCTGATTCTGGGGTTGGAAGGCCAGAACAAGATGAGCAAGTCCCTGGACAATCACATCGATCTGGCCTCAACACCGGAAGAGACCACCCAGCGGGTGTTAACCGCCTTCACCGACCCCCAACGGCAGCGGCGCAGCGACCCGGGCCGGCCCGAGGTGTGCAACGTCTATTCCCTGCACAAGCTGTTCAGCCCGGCGGCGGAAGTGAACCAGGTTTACCAGGAATGCACCGGCGCCCAACGGGGCTGCGTTGACTGCAAGCGGCACCTGGCAGCCAGCGTCAACGCCTTCCTGGAGCCGATGCGGGAGCGGCGCCGGGAGTTGGAAGAGCGGCCCGACTACGTTAAAGAGGTGCTGGCCGAGGGCGGCAAAAAGGCCCGGGCCATCGCCCGGGAAACCATCGCCGAAGTTTACGAAAAAATGGGGCTGGGACAGTTTTCACGAGAGTAGTAATAATCCACGAAGGACACGAAGAAGCACGAAGTATCTATTCTTCCCTTGCCCAATGACTAGGATTGCCAGCCATTTTGAACAGCAGAAAAAAGAACTTCGTGAACCTTCGTGAACCTCGTGGATAATAAATATCCAGGTACTGTAACAACTATGACACAACCGGAGAATGAAGCCATTACGCCGTCTCGCAGCGGACGTACCGCTCTGGAAGTCTCCATAGACGCCGCCCAACGGGCCGGCCAAATCATCCGGGAACGCTTCCTGACCGAGAAGGAAATCAGTTTCAAGGGGCGCGCCGACATAGTGACCGACGTTGACCTGGCGGCGGAGAAGGTGATTCTGGACTTGGTGCGGGAAGAATACCCCCAGTTTAGCATCCTGTCTGAAGAGTCCAACCCCATCGAAACCGGCTCCCCTTATACCTGGGTTATTGACCCGATCGACGGCACCCGCAACTTTGCCGAGGGCATCCCCCACTTTTGCGTGGTGGTCGCCCTGGCCAAGGGTAGCGATATGGTGGTGGGCGTAACCTACGACCCGATCAAGGAAGAGACTTTCACTGCCGAACTGGGCCGGGGCGCCTTTCTCAACGGCGCGTCCATATCCGTGTCGGAACGGCAGGAAATCCCCAACTGTGTGCTGGGGTTCGACCTGGGCTACGTGGACCAGAAAGCAGGAACGGCGCTGGATATGATCCGCTTCCTGTGGCCGGGTTTCCAGACTATGCGGCTGATGGGGTCGTCGGCCCTGGGGATGGCCTACGCCGCCGCCGGGCGCATTGACCTTTACTTCCACCACTCCCTATCGCCTTGGGACAGCGCCTCCGGGCTGCTGCTGGCCCGGGAGGCCGGCGGCAACGTGGTGGACCGGCAGGGCAACGACGCCAACCTGTTCACCCCCAGCGTCATCGTTTCCAGCCCCCACCTGATTGGCCGGTTCCTGGAGGCCACCGACGGGCTGGAATGGCGTCAGGGGTAGATTCGGCTTAGCCACGAATCGACACGAATGTTCACGAATGAATAGCGGGCGTCAGAGGATAAACACCGTCTAGCTGTCCCGATTATTCATTCTATCTCTCTTTTGACAATATATTCGTGTAACTTCGTGGTTCAACATTAAGGGCAAACCACCACTCCGGCCTCAAACAGTTCCGCCACCTCCACCTCGGACAAGCCAGCGGCTAATAGCACTTCTTCGCTGTGTTCGCCCAGGGCCGGCGCCCGCCGGTGGATACGGCCCGGCGTGGCCGACAGCTTCACCGGGATACCGATGTTATGTAAAAGGCCCAACTCCGGGTCGTCCAAGTCTATTACCATCTGCCGGGCCTGTACCTGGGGGTCGCGATAGACCTGTTCCATGTTGTAGATCGGGCCGGCCACTACTCCGGCCCGGTCCAGCAACTCCAGCCAGTAGGCGGTGGTCTCGCCGGACAGGGTAGCTTCCAGCAGTTCCGCCAATTCTCCCTCCCGGGCCTTGCGGTCGCCGGGAGCATTAAACCGGGGGTCTTCAATCAAGGCATCCAGGCCAACCGCCCGGCAGAACTGCTCCCAGGTGGATTGGGTGGCGGCGCCGATGTTGACGTAGCCGTCGCTGGTGCGCAGTGCCTGGTAGGGGGCCGAAACCCGGTGGGCCGAACCCAGGGGGCCCGGAATCTCGCCCTCGGTAAAGTAGAGGGCCGACTCCCAGATGGTGTAGGCAATGCCCGCCTCCAACAGGGAGGCGTCCACCGTCTGCCCTTGCCCGGTCTTGAGGGCGTGGATGTAGGCGCAGAGGATACCGTAGGCGGCCAGGGTGCCGGCGGAGATGTCGGTGATGGGCACCCCCACCTTGGCCGGCGGGCTGTCTGGAAAGCCGGTAATGCTCATCAGGCCGCTCATGCCCTGGGCCACCAGGTCAAAGCCGCCCCGGTTGCGGTAGGGGCCGGTGGCGCCAAACCCGGAAATGGAGCAGTAAACCAGGCTGGGCTTGATTTGGGACAGTTCCCCATAGCCCAACTCCAGCCGCTCCATAACGCCGGGGCGAAAGTTTTCCACCACCACGTCGGCGTCCTCCAGCAACCGCTGGAACACCTGCCGGCCCGCCTCTTCCCGCAGGTTCAGGGCCAGGCTGCGCTTGTTGCGGTTCAGCGCCAGAAAGCCGGCCGCCCAGCTGCCATTAAAGGGCGGCCCCATCCGCCGGGTATCGTCGCCGCCATTGGGCTTCTCAATCTTCACCACGTCCGCGCCCATATCGGCCAGCAGCATAGTGCAAACCGGCCCGGCCATGATTTGGGTCAAATCCAACACTTTCATACCGGACAGAGGGGAAATACCGGGCAGCATAGCCAATACTCCATACTATTTAAGGATTCAGGGCCGGACAAGGCCAGTATCCGGTTTATCCATTCCCTGATCCCTGGCAGTATAACGCAACGGAATGGTGATTTCCTGCGTCCGGTGCAAAGGGCAATCCCGTTCTATTTTCTATGACGTCATTCTTCCTCCGCTCCGCTCGGAATGACAGTTGGCTGGTGCAATGGTAACTAAGAAACCTCTGAATAAGTCCGTGACTCGTGATGTTTACACTTATCCGTCGTTCCTGCGCAGGCAGGAACCTAAAACGTTACGTACAGAGGTTCCTGCTTGTGCAGGAACGACGGGTGTAGGCGCTAGTGTTCAATGACTTATTCAGAGTATCCCTAAAGCGAGATTGACCTGCGCTTTGTGCAAAGTTGACAGGAAGATAGACACCGGGTTAGATAAGGGAACGACCAATACTAATGGGGACTGGCAATTCCCCACCGGGAGGCAGGTTGGACAATTCCACACAAGGAAGCGCCGGGGCCAAATCCGTCAGGCCCCGGGTCAAGCAGGACGCCGATTTTATCTTCCACGAGTTGACCCGAAGTATCTGCCCGGAGTGCAAGGCGGTTATTGACGCCCAGATCATTCTCCGGGACAACAAGGTCTATATGCGGAAACGGTGCCCGTCCCACGGCTGGTTTGAGGGCATTATCAGCTCCGACGCCGAGATGTACGTCAATTCCGCCAAGTTCAACAAACCCGGCACCATTCCCCTGGAGTTCAGCACCGAGGTCAAGGACGGCTGTCCGCTGGACTGCGGCCTGTGCCCGGAGCATAAGCAGCACATCTGCCTGGCCCTGATTGAAGTAAACACCGCCTGCAACCTGAACTGCCCCATCTGCTTCGCCAATGCCGGCATCGGCTACAGCCTTACCCTGGAACAGGTGGAGGGAATGCTGGACCGGTTCGTGGAAATTGAGGGCGACCCGGAGGTGGTGCAGTTCAGCGGCGGCGAGCCGACCATCCACCCCGACCTGCCGGCGATGATTCAGGCGGCCCAGGACCGGGGTATCCGGCAGGTAATGGTCAACACCAACGGGGTGCGCATCGCCAGGGACGACAAGTTTCTGGATACCCTGAGCAAGCTGGAGCCGGTCATCTATTTCCAGTTTGACGGCCTGCGCCGGGAAACCTACCGGGTTATCCGGGGGGAAGACCTGCTGGATACCAAGCTGTCGGCCCTGGACCGGCTGCACCGGGCCGGCTTGGACGTGGTGCTGGTGGCGGCTATCGAGCGGGAGGTGAATGTGGACGAGGTGGGCGCCATTGTAGAATTCGGCTTGCAGCACCCGGCGGTGCGCGGCGTAGTCTTGCAGCCGGTGACCCACGTGGGCCGCCACATTCCCTTTGACCCGATGCAGCGGGTGACCATCCCCGACGTAATTCACGGCATCGTGGAGCAGACCGGCGGCCGGTTCGTCCTGGAGGACTTTGTGCCAGTGCCCTGCTGTTTCCCCACCTGCCAGGTCAATTCCTACATCTACGTGGACGGGGAGACGGTTACACCGCTGCCAAGATTGCTAAAGATTGAGGATTACCTGGACTATATCACCAACCGGGCCCTGCCCAAGCCGCCCAACGCCGCGCAGGTGCAGCAGGCCTTGGAAGGTCTCTGGTCGGCCTCGGCAGTGGCGGGAACGGAAAAGACCGCCGACCAATTCCAATGCGCCTGCGGGCCGGGGCTGGAACTGCCCTTCAGCGTATCCCATCTGAAGGAGCATATCTTTCAGATTGCCATAAAGGACTTTCTGGACGCTTACACCTTTAACGTCAAGCAGGTAATGAAGTGCTGCGTCGGCATCCTGGTCCCCGACGGGCGGGTGATACCCTTCTGCGCCTACAATTCGGTAGGTTACCGGGAACAGATACGAGAACAGTTAAGCCTGGAGCAAGGCCGGAGGAAAATTGAATCTATCGGAGGAAGCGGCGGCTAAAGCCTGCTGCGCCGACCTGTACAACTCGGAGCTGGCCCGGCTCATCCTGGGCGATACTCGACATCCGGGCGGGCTGCGCCTGACCAATCGCCTGGGACGGCTGATGGGCCTGCGCCGGGGTGATTGGCTGGTTGACCTGGCCGCCGGCAACGGAGCCGGTGCGCTGGCTATATCCCGCGCTTTTCATTGCCGGGTAGTGGGCATCGAGTACGGTCGAGCCGCGGCGCTGGAGGCCCGGGACAAAGCGTTGGAGGCTCCCGTCCCCGGCCACGCTTATTTCTTGCAGGGGGATGCGGAACATCCACCGCTACAGGCCGGTTGCTTTGACGGCGTATTCTCCGAGTGTTCCCTGAGCCTCTTCCCGGACAAACCGAGGGCAGTGCAGGAGGCGGTGCGGCTGTTGCGGCCCGGCGGCAAGCTGGGCATCAGCGACGTAACGGTTGCGCCGGGCTGCCTGCCGCCGGAACTGGACAACTCCCTGGGCCGGATGCTGTGCCTCTCGGCGGCGTTGGACGTGGAGGGCTACGCCAGGCTGCTGGAGGGGAGCGGGCTGACTCTGCTGCACCGGGAAGACGCCTCCGGCGAAATCCTGGCCCTGCTGGAGGAGTTGGAGGTCAAGCTGGGAGTCTTTGCCGCCTGGCAGAACTTTCAAGCGGACAACCGCGACGGAGCGGGCTTGCCGATTGCGGCCGGCGATACGGATGATACCGGTTGGAGCGGCCTGCTCCAGAGGGTCAAAGAGCTAGTCGCCGCCGGTCACCTGGGGTATTGGCTCTACGTGGGACAAAAGCCTGGCGACCCGGAGCAGGAATAACCTGGCCTTAAGTATCCATATTTGGCCCGATTAGTGCGCAGAGCTATCGTATAAGGATTGCGGGCTATCCGTCGTTCCTGCGAAAGAAAGAACCTCTGCCCCTGACGCCACTGGATTCCTGCTTTCGCAGGAATGACGGGTAGGGCGCAGGAATGACGGATTCCCCCGATTCCAAATGCGATTGATCTGGATTGACGACTTCCCCTCTGTTACCTGGGTTGGTTGAGTGTTATATTATGTAACGCAACTTACCACGGAATCCCGCTATTATTCTCCAGCAACTCCGAGGCTTTGAGCATAGTGACGGACGAACTACTACTAATCCAAAAGCTTCTAGCATCAATCATCATCGGCTATCTGCTTGGCTCTATTCCTTTCGCCCACCTGGTAGCTCGACGCAAGGGAATTGACATTTTCGCCACCGGCAGCACCCGGGCCGGCACCGCCAATATCTTCTGGAACATCAGCCGGCGCAACGGTCTGATGGTATTCACCGGCGACATTGCCAAGGGCTGGCTGGCGGTACTGTTTGCCAAGCTGCTGGGAGTGCCGGATGAGGCCCTGATACTGGCCGGCGGCGCAGCCGTGGCGGGGCACTGGAAGTCCATTTTTACCCGTTTCCGGGGCGGAGACGGGATGGTTACCTTGTTGGGAGTAACCTTGTACCTGGTTCCCTGGCTAACCTTCCTGGGTGTAGCCGTGGGCGTGGGCACCCTCATTCTAACCCGTCGCTACCATTTCCGGTCATCGTTAGGAATTACGGTATGCTACACGGTGCTGATAATGGTCAGCCAATTCCTGCCCTACTTCCATAAAGACCGGCTGGAGGTGAGGGAGTTGTCCGTCTTGGCCTTGCTGGTCATATTCCACAACGTATTCATCCACCGGCGCCACGCCCCGCTGCTGTCGGCGGCCCCGGAAGATCTGGTTGATGCGGATGACCTCGACCTCGATTTTGACCCCGACTTCCCCGATAACCTGTAGTATGTAGTAGCCCTAGCGGGAAATCAGCCCCGCTAGTTTCGGCTTGGCCGGTTCTGCTTTAGCTCATTAAGCTCCAGGACCCAGCCCAGGTTATCGTCTTCGGCAGCTTCTTCGGCAAAGTGAGGGGCAAGCTGCACTGCTTGGTCCAGATATTCCAGGCAAAGGTTGATTTCGTCCAGCCGGGCGTACAGCCGGGCGGTGTTGTACCAGGCAACGGCAAATCTCGGATCTATGTCGAGGGCCGCCAGATAATCCTCCAGCGCATCCTCTTCATTGCCCAAGGCTTCGTGCGCCGCTCCCCGATTATTTAGAGCAGCGGGAAAATCGGGCCACAAAGCAACCGCTGCGTCATAGTCTTGCAGCGCGCTGGTGTAATCCTCAAGGGCATCATAGGCCAGACCCCGGTTATTGAACGCCTCGGCATCGTCTGGTCGCAGGGTTACCACTTCGGTATAATCGGCAACCGCCTCCTTAATATGTCCCAAGTAGTAATGAGTACGCGCCCGGTTAAAGTAGGCATCGGCGCTTTCGGGGTTAAAGTCAATGGCGGTACCATAGTCGGCGATAGCCCGGTCGTGCAGCTCTAGCTCGTCCAGGGAAGCCCCCCGGTTCAAGTAAGCGTTGGACAGGGTGGGGTGGAGTTCGATGGCCTGGTCAAAAGCGCCCACCGCCTCGCGATGGCGGCCAATCCGGGCCAGCACCACGCCGCGATTGTAGTGGGCCCGAAGATAGTCCGGGGCTAATGCCACGGCGGCGGCGTAATCCGCCAACGCCGTCTCGGGTTCGTCCAGGTCATCATAAGCGTTGCCGCGCTGGTAATGGACTTCAGCCATATCCGGCTGCTGTTCCAAAACTTGGGTGAGTTCGGCCACCGCCCGGGCCGGGTCTTTCAGCCGGAGGTAGGCCAATCCCAGGTTAAAGCGGGCCACCGGATTGTCCGGCTCCGCCGCGAGGATGCGGTCATACACCTGGGCAGCGGCGGCGTAGCGTCCCACGGCGAAACAACCGTTGCCATATACTGGGTCAGCCGAAAAATCCCCGTCCTGTGGGGGCGCGGCGTCCAAACCGTCAAGGGCCCGCTCCATCTCCCGGGCCGCCGGCCCGCGCAGCCGCCCGCCGCGGGGTAGGGGAGTCAAATAAGCAACGCCAATGGAATGGTCTTGCAACAGGACAATCAACTTGTCCCTGAAATCCTCAGTCTGGTTCATTGTCCTCACGCGCACGGAGCAGTTTATCCGCAACGGCCAATCCCGCCGGGCGTTACTAGAATATCACGGAATCACCGCCGTGACGAAGGGTACAATTCGATAAAACCGGACGGAACACCCAAATGTAGGGCCGGACTTGGGCGAAATTGTTGAATAATTTGAGGTGGCTCCTTACAATGAAGGCAACCGAGCGGGAACAAGGACGGTATTTCGAGCTATGGGTACTTTCTATCAGCCGGTCGGCGTTGGCAACCCGGCAAGCAATGAATTCCAGTGGGTCGATGCTTTGATTGACACCGGGGCAATCCACTCGATGGTCCCCGCATCACTGTTGACCCATACCCTCCACTTGTCACCAAAGGAGGAGTTGGTATTTACCCTGGCTGACGGCAGCAAACAGGCTTATAACTGGGGAGAAGCGCGCTTCAAGATTGGAGAACTTGAAATGACCACTCCGGTTATATACGGTCCCGAAGGTCGGTATCTGATTGGAGCTGCAACGCTCCAGAACTTCAATCTAATCGCCGACACCACCCACCATCGCTTGCTTCCAACACCGGAGCTTACTCTATAATCCACACTCAAATGCAAGAACCGGAATACTTACTCGCAGGAGCTTGTCGTGACTACTGAAAACGCATCCGAAATAGTAATTTACACTCATCCCGACTGCTCATTTTCCGCCGCTGCCAAGATGGACTATCGCCGCAGCAAGACGGCCTATACCGAGATTGACTTGTCCAAGCAGCCTGATATGATACCCGCGCTGCTGGAACTGACCGACGGGGAGCGAATTACCCCGGTCATCGTCCAGGACGGGAACGTGATCATCGGCTTCAAGGGCGGCTATTGAGACTTCTAGCGCCGGGGCCGTTGGCCCGGCTAATCCCGTCCTGACCATAACCGCAATAACCCCCGGAAATAAGCGTACAGCCGCCAGCCGGCGTAATGCTCATTTCTTGTTACCAGCCATTCCCCTTAACCGGACCGGCGGTCTATCCACCCATAAGACTAATCCCTCTTGCCGGATGATGCAGCTAAAGTGAAATGCAAATCAGGGAAGATTTTATTTACTGACAGTTGCTCCTTGTTGACCTTCCGGGGCCTGTGCTAGGATTCCTTTATTACACAAAGGGGATGAAAAAACTATGCCAAATAATGCGAACAAAGACAAGCTGGCCGCCCTGGAAATTGCCCTGGGAAGAATTGAGAAAGACCACGGCAAAGGCGCCGTAATGCGGCTTGGCGAGGATGCCGCCCAACGGCTCAGTACCGAGGTCATCCCCACCGGCTCGCTGTCCCTGGATATTGCCCTGGGCGCCGGCGGCATTCCCCGGGGCCGGGTAACCGAAATCTACGGCAGCGAATCCGCCGGCAAGTCCACCCTGGCAATCCATATTATGACCGAGACCCAAAAGCTGGGGGGTATCGCCGCCTACGTGGATGCGGAACACGCCCTGGACCCGGCCTATGCCGCCAACTGCGGCCTTAACTTGAACGAGTTGCTCATCTCCCAGCCGGACAGCGGCGAGCAGGCGTTGGACATCACCGAACAACTGGTCCGCAGCGGGGCGGTTGACACCATCGTGGTGGACAGCGTGGCCGCCCTGGTGCCTCAGGCGGAAATTGATGGCGACATGGGCGACACCCACGTCGGCCTGCAAGCCCGGCTCATGTCCCAGGCCCTGCGCAAACTCACTTCTACTATCCACCACTCCCGCACTGCCGTAGTGTTCATTAACCAGTTGCGGGAAAAGATAGGCATTGCCTACGGCAGCCCGGAAGTAACCCCCGGCGGGCGGGCCTTGAAGTTCTACAGTTCGGTCCGCATCGACCTGCGCCGCACCGAGTCCATCAAGCAAGGCTCGGAAATAATCGGCAGCCGGGTGCGGGCGCGCGTCGTCAAGAACAAGATTGCCGCCCCCTTCCGGGTCACTGAGTTCGACATTATGTTCAACCAGGGCATCAGCAAGGTGGGGGATTTGCTGGAACTGGGCGTAAATGAAGGCATCCTCAAAAAGTCCGGGGCCTTCTACTCCTACGGTGAAACCCGCCTGGGCCAGGGCCGGGAGAACTCCAAAGATTTCCTGACCCAGCACCCGGAAATTGCCGAGTCTATCGAGGCCCGGATCCGGGGCAAGATTGCGACCGGGGTTGACCCTCAAGCCGACGCCGCCAACCCGGACGGCGCTGCTGACGGGATAGTGGACAGCGCCGACGTTAACGCCATCCTGTCCACTCTGAACGACCCGGAAGACGCGGAGTAAAGGCGGCCAACCGCCTTGCCGTGACAGCGCCGCAGAACGCACCTTACCGGTCATCCCGGCCGGGCTTTGCCAGGGATTCAGTTCCCGATGCCGTCAACTACCCGGATGAAGATACGGTCAACAATGAGGCATCGGGGAAGGAATACCCTAAAGCGCTTAACGTCGCCCTCCATTTCCTGACCTACAGACCCCGCAGTGAAGCGGAGGTGCGGCGGCGGCTTTCCCGCCGTTATCTCCCTGACGTGATTGAACGGGTGATTATATTCCTCCGGCAAAACCGCTATCTGGATGACGCTGTCTTTGCCCAACTGTGGCGACGCAGCCGGGAACAAAGCCGGCCCAAAGGCCGCCGCGCCGTGGAGTATGAACTAAGACAGTTCAGTGTGGACCGAGAGGTTATCGAGGAGGCGTTGGAGGGGTTCGACGACCGGGCCAATGCCTACAAAGCCGGCCAGAAACCGGCGGCCAGATTAGCGGCAAAGGACAGTTCGCGGGAGATATTCCGCCGCAAAATCGGCGCGCTGCTGCAACGGAGGGGCTTCGGCTATTCGGTGGTGGCCGAGACGGTGGACCGGCTCTGGCAGGAATCAGTCGGGGATTAGCGCCTCAATCGCTGCCAGGCAACCATCAGGCCAATGACTACAAACAGCACGTCCAGCGGGCCGAATCCATAGGGGCTGAACAGCCGGCTGACCAGATAGGCGATTATAACCACCAGTCCGGCGATGTAGGAAAGCAAGACGCTGCGCTTGCGATTGACCGCCAAGCTGATTAGCTCCCCGGAAGCATAACCAAAGGGAATCGCCAACATACCGGAAACGGAACTATAAGCGCCAAAGAGTATCAAAGCCAGGTCTAACAATACCCAGAGGACTCCCCCGCCAAAAGCCAGCAGGATAGCCATGCCGAGAGCGCGGGTGTAGTACCGAGGCTGAACATCGTAAGTCGGCATAGGTTGGGCTTTGCCACATTCCCGGCAGCGGATTCCCACCGGCGCCTGCACCAGACATTGAGCGCAAATCTGCTTGCCGCACCGGCTGCAAGAGAGGCCCGTTTCCACATCGGGATGCCAGTAACAGGTCATCGCCGATTCCCGGGCCGGCCCGGTCTGTTCCGGTTGTTCCATCGCCATTAGCCGCTCTCCGGTTCTCGCTTAACACTCGTTGGAACCCGCTCCACCCATTCGGCCCGGTCATCCACATCCCGGTCCCGGAAGAGCCTGTTGAGCAGCACTCTTTTTCGGGACAAATCCGGCGGAAACACCATCGTGTTGGACATAAGCCGTTTCAGAACGACCAGCGCCACGACAACCAGACAATACCAGCTTATCACAAATGCTTCCCCGGCGGGGATGGTAAAGCTCCCCGAGGAGGTCAACAAGGATAACAGGGACGACCAGCCAATAGTCAGCAGCCCGCCCGGTATCAAGGCCAACAGGGGCAATGAGGCAACCGCCACCAATGCCCAAACTCCGGAACTGCGGGTTATGCGCCAGCCGGCCAGGTAAATCAGAATCGCGGTAACGAACAGCAAAGGCGCCAGGGCCGTTACCGCCCCGCAAATGACCAGCAGGCCGCGCCCGCCCTGAAAACGGAGAAATACCGACCAATTGTTTCCGATTAAGGTCAGCAAGGGGGCGGCCAAGAACAACAGCGAGGTTCGCTCCAGGCCGGATGCCGGTCCCAGGATAATCAGGCCCACAAAGACCGGCGAAACACCTTTCAGCAAAAACTCAAACAGGGAAAGGGGCGCCACCCACTTCCTGCCCAATTGACGGACGACGTTAGAGCCGCCTATGTTGCCACTGCCATAGCGCCGGAGGTCTATGCCTTTAACCAGCCTGGCAACAACATAGGGAGTGGGAAATGCTCCAATCAGGTAGGAGTAAAGGTAGAGAACGGCAATTTCGGGGAACATCGGCAAGTCCGCGAAAAAGATTACCGGGCCTCGGCCAGCTTTCGAGAGACCTCCGCCAACCGCTCCACGGTTTCCATCGGCGGCCCCAAAAGGCCGGGGAGTTGTTCCCCGCTGTTGCCCAAGCCGTGATAGTCACTGCCGCCGCAGGGTATCAGGTCGTGCCGCTCGGCAACGTCCAGCAGGCGGGCTATTGTATCGGGTTCATACATGGCATAGTGCACTTCCATTCCAACCAGGCCGGCCTCCTTCAGTTCGGTCACTTTGGTATCAAGGTCGGCCAGATTTGCCGGATGCGCCAAGACGGCCGAGCCGCCCACCCGGGCCAGCATCTCGACACCCTCCGTCGGGGTCATCTTTTGGCGTTCCGCGTAGGCTAGGCCGTTGCGGCCCAGGTATTCATAAAAGGCTTCCTTGGGTTCCTTGAAGTAGCCCGCTTCCACCATGGCCAGGGCAATGTGAGGACGGCCAACCGAACCGTCGCCGGCAATTGCCTGGACCCGCTCCCACTCGACCGGCTTGCCCAGGGCTGCCAGCTTCTCCACCATCGCCCGGCCCCGCTCCACCCGGCCGGCGCGGAAACGCCTCAGGATAGCCTGGAACTCTTCATCCTCGTATTGAAGAAAGTAGCCCAGCATATGTATTTCGTCGCCCGGTATGTCGGTACTGAGTTCAATAGCGGGAATAATTTGCAGGTCGGGGAATGCCTCGGCGGCCTGGTAGGCCTCGGCCAATCCCTCGGTGGTATCGTGGTCAGAGATAGCCACTACCTTCAGACCTTTGTTCGCCACCAGGTTTACCAGGTCGGTAGGGGAGAGCCGTCCATCGGAAGCCAGGGTATGCAGATGCAGGTCAACAATAGCGCCCATATTATTCCACCATTCGGTCTATGCGTTGAATTGATAATGCCTTGCCGGTTTCAGGGTCAACATCCAGCAGGGTCGAGTTAAGGATAACTGGGCCGCCGGCCACGGAAAATCGCTGGGGCAGTCCGGTCAGGAAACGGTCCAGCACGGCGTTAGTATCGCTGCCGATTACCGAGTTCACCGGGCCGGTCATTCCCACGTCGGTCAGGTAAGCCGTGCCTTTGGGCAATATGCGGGCGTCCACCGTACCCACATGGGTATGGGTGCCGAGGACGGCGCTAACCTTGCCGTCCAGATACCAGCCCATGCCCTGCTTTTCCGAGGTAGCCTCGGCGTGGAAATCTACGATGATAACCGGCGGTGCGCCCTGCGCTCCAGCCTCCTCCAGCACCTGGTTGGCGGTACGAAAGGGACAATCCAGCGTCGGCATAAATACGCGGCCCATCAGGTTAAGCACCATCACGCCGTCCTGAACCAGGTAACCCCGGCCCGGGGCTTCCGGGTAGTTGGCCGGACGAATCAGGGGAAGCCCTTCGTTCATGTGCGGAATAATCTCTTTCTGGTCCCAGATGTGGTTGCCGGAGGTCAGAACGTCCACTCCGCTATCCAACAATTCCTCGGCAGTTTCCAGGGTAATGCCAAAGCCACCGGCGGTATTTTCGCCATTGGCGATTACCAGGTCTATGCCGAATTCCTTACGGAGTTCTGGAACCAGGCGACGTATCGCCCGGCGGCCTGGCTGGCCGATAATGTCTCCAATCATCAAAATACGCAAAGGTAATTCCTTTCTAACGGCCACTAAATTAGGGCAATCCCATACTGGCTTGCCCTCACTGGCAAACGAATAGACCCAAGTTCCGGTACGCCCGGCTCCTGGGTCTATCCTGTGAACTTATCCAATAAGCTCCCCAATTATCCGGCACGGCAGGGCCAAGTCGGCGAAGCCGGTGCCGGAGGAACCATTAACGGGCGATTTCCACGTTGCGAGTTTCCCGAATTACAGTTACCTTGATTTGGCCGGGGAAGACCAGGTCCTCCTCGACTTTGCGGGCAATGTCCCGGGCCAGGGCGGCGGAGCCGATGTCGTCAATGTCCGTTGGCTTTACCATCACCCGAACTTCGCGGCCGGCCTGAATGGCAAAGGCGCGCTCCACACCACCAAACCCGATGGCAGTATCCTCCAGGTCGCGCAGACGCTTCACGTACTGGTCCAGGGATTCCTTGCGGGCGCCGGGCCGGGCTGCGCTGATCGCATCGGCGCTGGCTACAATGAAAGACTCAATGGTAGAGTGCTCATCGTCGTGGTGTTCCAGGATGGACAAGTAAGAATTGTTGTTAATCCCGTACTTTTTCGCCAACTCGGCGCCAATTTCGGCATGGGGGCCGGAGACCTCATGGGTCAATGCCTTGCCCACGTCGTGGAGCAACCCGCCAATCTTGGCAACCTGGATATTTGCCCCCACCTCGGCAGCCAGCATACCGGCGAGGAGGCACACCTCGATGGAATGTTTCAGGACGTTCTCGCCATAGCTGTAGCGGTACTTCAGTTGACCCAGCAACCGGACCAATTCCGAATCAATACCGCTCAAGCCAACGTCGAAAGTGGACTGCTCGCCCGCCTTCCAGATGGTCTGTTCTATGTCCACCTGGGCGCGGTTAACCATATCTTCAATTCGGGCTGGCTGGATGCGACCATCGCTGACCAGCTTTTCCAGAGCCAGGCGGGCTACTTCCCGCCGCACCGGGTCAAAGCAGGAAATAGTTACAATTTCCGGAGTGTCGTCAATGACGATGTCAACTCCGGTGAGGGATTCCAATGCTCGAATGTTTCGCCCTTCGCGACCGATAAGACGACCTTTCATCTCATCGTTGGGCAGGGATACTACCGAAGTGGTGGTCTCGGATACCACGTCCGTAGCCAGACGGTTAATGGCTAGGGTGATAATTCTGCGGGCGTTCTCGTCGGCGGTTACCTTGTATTCTCGCTCCAGGTCATAGGTGCGACGGGACAGTTCATGCTTGGCCTTCTCCTCGCCTTCCTTGACCACCAGGTCCCGGGCCTCAGCCACGGACAAGTTGGCGGTGTCTTCCAGGGCCTTAACCTGTTCTTCCCTAAGGTCATTGACCGCCACCAGGGTCTGTTGGACCTCGGACTCCTTTTCAGACAAGACGGAGCGCTGCTTTTCCAGAGCCTCGTTCTTGCCCTCCAGTTGTTCTTCCTTACGCTCCAGTTGCTCCTCGCGTTGCAGGTAACGACGTTCCAGCCGATTGAGTTCCTGACGTTGCTCTTTAATCTCGTTTTCGCCGGTGGTACGCAGTTTCAGGACCTCTTCCTGAGCTTCGAGGAGGATTCTTCGTTTCTCGGCTTCCGCTTCAGCAACTACTGAGCTAGCTTCTTCTCTTGCGTTTTCTACCCGCTTACCGTCAATCCTGGAACGGTAAAGCAGCCATGCGGCCACTCCAGCCCCAAGTATCCCTGCGGTCGCCAGGACGGCCAGGAAAACAATAACTTCCATGGGTTCACCTTTTCCTTTCCGTCTATGGTTCCGCTTCAAGAGACTACATCTCTTAAACAACTATCGTACTAATTGGGACTTACACTGTCAAGGTAAACTCAAGCAGGGTTCTGTTCGGAAGTGGGGTTTGCTCCGATTCAGACTCCCCCCGAAAACCCCAAAAGCAAACGGAACCTCAAGCGGCGCCCGGCAGGTTTCAAGGCTTATTCAACATTCACCTAACGGCCATCTAACGGCTTTGCAGGTGAAATCTGAGCCACCCGACGCAAAAATCCAGAACTTAGACGCTACATTCACCAGGAAATCGCCGACCCGGCAAGACTCGCCGTCTATAGCAGCGCCAGTAGAATTGTCGCCGCTCCGGCAAGGAACAACGCGGCGGCCCAAAGTAAATCCACGTTCAACCAGCCCCGGCGGAGGAAGGCCAAACCCACCTTCTTGTAAACCACCAGGGCCACCACGAACATAATCAGCAGCATTGCCGCCGTGTGCACCGCCAGGCCGATTCCCCACGCCGCCGTAGTATCGGTCAAGTCCAGATAGCCGGCGTGGTGTTCCAAGCCGGTTGCGCCGGCGCCGCCCCGCTCTTCCAGGTTGAGGATTATGGGGGCCAGCATCAGGCCGGCGCCGTGAGAAGTAGCCATCAGGAAGGACCAGACCACCAAGTCTTTGCCGCTGACGTTCATACCCACCCAGCGGGGATGACGGTAGTAGAGAATGAGCTTGTAGGCGCCGAAGCACAGCAGGCCGGCTCCGGTAGCGATACGCACCCACAGCAACGGGACAAAAGAGCCGATGAGGGCCAGCAAAAGCGCCACTACCGCCAAAGAAGCGGCGTGACCGATTGCAATAAATACCAATGCTTGAGCGACGGCCCTTCCGTTACCCCGCTGCAACCCCAGGGCGACCGCAAACAGCCAGCCCATCGCCGGGTTAATGCCGTGAAATGCCCCCAAACCCGCCAGGCCCAGCAACGGCCCCAGGGATACCAAGGCAACAGGCTCGGCGTGAACCGGCAGCGCGAAAATCATCAAGTCGGCAGGTTAGGGATAGCAGAAAGTATCGGAGGAGGCATCCCCCCCTTCCAGGCGTACCTGATGAGCGCGACCCTCACCGAAATCTACGAAGAAATCTTCATCCAGAGCCATTCCGCCGTTGGGATCGACGTTTATCTTCGCCATCCAGCCGGTTATGTTGTCGTAGAAGGTATCGTCCCAAGAGCTGTACAGGGAGTTAGTTACATAGACTCGGTTACCGTCCCGGCTGATTTCCACCATTTGCGGCGCGCCCACCAGCGGGCCGGATTTGGGATGGGCCGTCTTGCGCACGATGCCGCCCAACTCTACAGTCCCGGTAAGTTGGGGGATGAAGGGGTCGGAGACGTCATATTGACGCAATTCCCCGGTGCCCCAGCAAGACACATAAAGGAACTTGTCGTCCAGCGACAAGTCCAGGTCGGTGACCAGGGGCGGCACGGCGCCCAGGCCCTTCAACGCCTCGGGCAGTAGCGCCGGGTCGGCTGCCTCAGCCGGGATTTCGATGACTTTGGTTGCGTCCCACTTGCCATCCTTCAGGTACCAAGTCCAAATGGAAGATGACAGGTCGGTGTTGTTGACTACGACGCCGACGAAACCGTAGGTCTTGGTGGGGTCGTGGGACGGGCGCAGTTCCAGAACCATTTGATGCTCGGAACCCAGGTCAAGTTCCTGCTGATGACGGCGGCGGCGCAAGTCCCAGAAATGGAGCTTGTGGCCGTAGTTGCCGGCGACGATATTCTCCAGGGACGGGCCGTTCTCAAACAGTTCCGGGGTGCACCATTCGCTGGTGATGGCTATGTCCAGGCCCATGTGCCACCAGAAATCATAGGCCAGGGACTGCGGGCCCCGGTCAATCTCCCACCGGCCCAGCGGCTCAAAAGTATTGTGGTCAATGCGGAGAATGCCGCCGGGTACTCCTCCGTCGGCGGCGCCAATGCCATTGAGGTAAATGGCGTCGGGGCCGCAATGCACCGTGTGCAGGCGGCTGTAGCCGGTGCGTTCCGCAATGACGTCGGCCTCGACGGTCTTGACCAACTGCGGCTTATAAGGGTCGGGTTTGGTGTCAAGGATATAAATACGAGAAGTGCGCAGCGTTGGCACCACCAGGTAGCGGCGCTCCAGATGCGGATGCGGGGCGTAGGGACAGAGGGCAGCGCTGCACGCATTCCAGCCGAAATGGTGCAACTCATCGCCCACGTTGGGCATTTCAAGAGTGCTAACTATCGTACCGTAGGCGGGCGACGCCGGGTCCAAGTCAACCACCGACATAGCATCGGGCTGTCCGTTGGTGTTAAGGACGGCTACATACCCCAGCCGTTCCGGGGGAGCCTCTCTGGCCAGGCGAGCCGAGGGATAAAAGGTCGGGTCGGGAGTCATCAGAGCCATGCGTTAGTTACCTCCGTCCGGCGAGTTTGATTATCGCTTTTTAGTATTACCTACAGTTGATACGCTAATAAACTTGGCTGATGTAGCGTAATATAGACGTATCCGACTGACTTGGCAAGCCGGAATGATAGCTCACACCGGCGGGCATGACGATTGGAAACTCGTCAAATCTCTATCCTCCGTTCGCTCTGAGCTTGTCGAAGGGTCGCCGTTAATGGCTCGACAAGCCTACCACGAACGGGTTTCATGCCCGGCGACGAATTTGCAATCGCCCGCAACCGGCCGGCCGGGCTATCGCACCAGGATTGAAAGCTATCCGTCGTTCCTGCGAAAGCAGGAACCTCTGTCCGCAACATTTTAGATTCCTGCTTTCGCAGGAACGACGGGAAAGGGGAACCTGCCATCATGTGCAATCGCCCGCAACGGGCCGGGAAATCGCTATTGAGACATAGCGGCCATCTGGGATATAATAATTTGGATAATATCTCGATAAGCGATAATTAACACAGCTACATAAATGGATGGCTTGGCATGGCGCAAACGGACTACTACGAGGTTTTGGGAGTCTCCCGGAATGATACGGAAGAGGATATTCGCAAAGCCTTTCGCAAAAAGGCGATGGAGTATCACCCCGACCGGAACAAAAGCCCCGACGCCGAGGACAAGTTCAAGGAAGTTAACGAAGCCTACCAGGTCTTGACCGACTCCAAGAAACGGGCCCAGTATGACCGTTTCGGCCATGCCGGCGTGAATGCCAACGGCGGCTATGACCGTCCCTTCGACGGTTTTGACGTATTTGGTGGGTTCGGCGATATTTTCGATTCCTTTTTCGGGGATGCCGGAGGGCGGCGCGCCCGCGGCCCACAACGGGGCGGCGACTTGCAGCAGCAGGTGACCCTCTCTTTTGAAGAGGCCGCCTTTGGCGTGGAGCGGGAAGTGGACATTTCCCGGGTGGAAATCTGCCACCAGTGCTCCGGCGGCGGCAACGAGCCGGGCACCCCGGTCAATACCTGCGCGACTTGCGGCGGCAACGGACAGGTGCGGCGCACCCAGCGCAGCGTCTTCGGCCAGTTTGCCCAGGTTACCGCCTGCCCCACCTGCCAGGGCAAGGGCAGCACCATTGAAAACCCCTGCGCCGTTTGCCGGGGAGCCGGCAGGGAGCGGCGCAACCGCAAAACCCTGATCAACATTCCCGCCGGAGTCCAAGGCGGTATGCAGGTGCGCCTGACCGGCGAGGGCAACGTGGGCAACAACGGCGGCCCGCCGGGTAACCTCTACATTCAGGTGGAGGTGCAACGGCACGCTTTCTTTGAGCGCGAGGACTATGACCTGCTCTATGCCTTGCCCTTGAACCTGGCCGAGGCAGCTTTGGGTGTAGAGAAGGAAGTCCCTACCCTGGAAGGGTCGCCGACATCACTCAAAATTCCCCAGGGAACCCAGCCGGGCGCGGAGTTTCGCATCCGGGGCAAGGGCATATCCCACATCAACAACGGACGGCGGGGCGACCTTCGGGTTTTCGTGGACATTCAGGTGCCGCAGAAGCTCAACGCCCGCCAGCGAAAACTGTTGGAGGAGTTGGCCCGGTCTATGGACCCAAAGTTCGAGGGTGGCGACGACTTGAACGCCGACCAGGCCCCGGCGGAAGAACCGGAAGACGCAGCGATGAGCGCCGGGGACGGCAGCGCCAGTAAGGAAAAGGGGATTTTTAACCGGATTAAGGACGCTTTGGGTTAAATACCCGCTAAGTCACCTTGCCTAATTGGTATATTGGTACAAAGATGTGCCGTGAGCGTCCCACCCCAGTAGCCGGAACCGGAAACAGGTAAATGACTAGAAACCCGGCAGAAGACTCTCGCCGGGTTTTTTGATGGAGTGGGTCTATGTGGCAGGAAGTCAGCATCAGTGTCCCTTTTGAGTACGTGGAGCCAATTTCCTACCTGTTTGACCGTTACGGTTACGGTTTGACAATGGAAGATGACGGGCCGGAGCTAATTAAGCTGCGTACCTACCTGCCCAGCGACGCGCGTCAACGGTTTTCCCACATCGAGGTGGGCGTCAACCTGGCCCGAATCCTCCAACCCCTGGGCGAGTTGGTCGTTACGCCCCTGGACAAGGATGAGGATTGGCAAAATGCCTGGAAGGCCCACTTTACCCTGCTGAAAATCGGGGAACGGCTGGTCATCAAACCTTCCTGGATCGAGTACGAACCGGCTGAGGGAGAGTTGCTGATCGAGCTGGACCCAGGCCTGGCCTTCGGCACTGGCTACCACCCAACCACCTATACCTGCCTGGAGGCGATGGAGCAATTGGTGCAGCCGGGAATGAACGTCCTGGACCTGGGCTGCGGCTCCGGCATCCTGACCATTGCCGCCGTCAAGCTGGGCGCCGGCCAGGTAACCGCCTTGGATATCGACCCGCAAGCGGTCAAGGCATCCCGGCAGAACTTCCGCCGGACTCGGATCCAACAACAAGTCAGCCTCGACCAGGGCAGCCTGCCCCACAAGCTGGCCCCGGCCGGCGCCTTTGACTTGGCCCTGGCCAATATCTCGGCCCGGGGCATTCGCGAGCGAGCGCCCGACATCATGCCGGCCCTGCGGCCTGGCGGCATCCTGGTCGCCTCGGGAATCATTGAAGAGCAGCACGCGGAAACCGAGGAGGCGCTGCTCCAGACCGGCTTTACCGACATAAAGGTGTGGCCCAAAGAGGACTGGGTAACCCTGACCTGCCGGCCCGGGGAATAGACAGCGGGTAGAACACGGGCTAATATGATATAAGTATCCCTAAAGGGAATTATTTGCTGCCCTTCGATTTCATAATAAATAGGCCACCGGTTTCTCAACAGGCTCGACGAAGAAAGCTGATTCGCGAGTGGCGGGATGCGGTAAGGATAGTAGCCGAGCAGCACTGGCCCATCGGCGAGCCGGCGGCGGATGGATTCCTTATGGTTACTATCTTGCATTTTTTTGAAGATATAGAACTGGACGTAGATAACATTCCCAAGCCGATGTTGGACAGCATGAAGGGATTGGTCTATCAGGACGACCGACAAATAACTGACCTTGTGTGTCGGAAGCGAGAACTAGGCCGGGTTCTGCTGCCCGAAGGCACTTCAGGTTTTTTGCCTGACGCACTAAACCGTCGTCAGGAGTTTGTATATATCCGCATAGAGGAGGCGCCGGGGGCGGAGGTGATTTATCAATGACGCAGATAATTCCCATGAACCGCCAATACGTCAAGGAAATTGCCGCAGAATACCGAAAAAAAGGGCACGAAGTAATTGAGTACCCCACTCCGGAGCAACTGCCCGACTTTATGGACGGCTTCACCCCAGAGTTACTTGTACGCATAGGTGATTACACCAAGGTCGTTGAGGTAATGGGAGGCCACCCTCATTCCCGCGACCGGCGGCCCGGAGATTTGGCTCGTCTGCTGGCGGATAAGCCGGACTGGGGGCATGAACTGGCTCTCATCGGGAAAATGGAGGGCTTACAACTGCCGGAAGACGCCCTTTCCTTTGACCGGGATCATATCCTGCAAAACATCGAAACCGCCAACGAATTGCTGAAGTCCGGCTTTCACCGGGAAGCGCTGTTGACAGCTTGGGCGGCCTTGGAAGCGACGGTGCGAATTCGCAACAAGCTGGAAGGGATTCCGCCCGACCACCTCAGTGCCCCCGCCATTCTCAGTCAGGCCGTATATTATGGCGCTATATCAACCAACGATCACACAGCTCTGAATGAGCTAAGAAAATACCGCAATGCGGTGGCCCACGGGTTCAAGCTGCACGGGTTTGACCCGGTCATCGTGCGGAAGTTAAACCGGATGGTGAAGCGGTTGCTGCCGTCGGTGAAGGCTATGGAGCAGTTTGCCCGGCGTGGACCGTATAAGCAACCCGATTAAAACGTAAAGAGTAGTCCTGAAACAAAACGCCGGGCAGTATTGCCAACCCGATTTAGATTTATTATGAAACTTGTTGACTTGAACCGATATGAGCTTACCGGGCTGCTGGGTAGCGGCGCCGACTATGAAGTACGCGCCGCCATCGACCGGGAAACCGGCGGGCAGGTCGTGGTCAAACGACCGGTGCCCCAGATGATTTCCCGCCGGATGCACACGGCCGTCGAAGACCGCACTGACCGTTCCCTCCAGGTTTACGAGGAGTTGGCTAACGCTATTCCCCAAATCTGCCCGATCCTGGGTTATACTGAGCGCGCCAACCACGACGAATACTTTGGCGAGTCAATGGGTCAGGAATACCGGGTAATGGTGTCGGAGCGAGCAGCCGGCATTCCCCTGGTTGGCGACCCCCGGGCGCGCATCCTCCGGGTCCCCATCGGCCTCGGCCAAAACCTTTTCTGCCTCTTCCCGCTATGTTACCTGGACGAGGATTCGCCCTTCCCGGTACAGCAGCAGTTGCTGGACGCGGAAGAGCGGTTCTTTCAAGCCGGGTACGTCTTGCTGGACATGGGGCCACAGAACATTTTCTTTCAGCCGGCCAACGGACGAATTGCCATCATTGATGCCGGGGCGCTGCTGACCGGGGACAACGATCGGACACCCGTAGGCCGCGGCCCCCAGGACATCCACGACTTTTACCTGGAAGCCCTGAAGTTCTATACTACCTTCCAGGAACCGCCGGCGGATGTGGCTGGCTACCGAGACCCCTACGGGCTGCGGCCGGTGGTAAACTTTGAGCAGGAACTTGACGAGATGGCCCGCAACCTGCAAAGCCGAACCGGGGCGGACTCTTCTACCCTTCGAGATGCCGGCTTGCACCTGATTGCCCGGGTGCGCAGCCGCAGCTATACCGATTTTTCCGACTTTCGCAGTGACCTGACGGGCTACCTGGAGGCAATCCGGCAGCGTAACCTGAACCTGCCCCGCCTGGACGAAGCGCGCCAAGCCTGGGCGGAAGCCCTGAGCCTGCTGCGGGAAGAGCATTGGCAAAAGTATATTTTCAACCCGGAAACTGACCTCGACGGCCTGCCGGCCCTGCCGGCATAGTATTCAACTCTCTGTCTTGAGGAAACTGAAATTGCATTCTTAAGTTAGAGGACGGAACATGACGACCAATATGCTTACCAGCGTTGTGGCAACACTTTACGACAATTCTACCCACGGAGAAGACACCTATCTAATCCGGGACCTGGGCAGCGGCCACTTCCTCGACGCCGTGATGGACGGGGTGACCGGCCACGGCGGCGGCGAGGCCAGCCAGTCGGTAGCCGAAGCCTTGCAAGCAGTCAACATCACTTCTCCCGAAGATGTGGTGGCCGCGCTCGAAGAACAAAATGCCGACTTTTTCCAGGTGGGCGGCGGACGGTTCCTGCTAACCACCGTATCCGTGGCCTTGTTTCTGGGCGGGCCGCTCTACATTATCAGCGCCGGGGACAGCCCGGTTTTTCACATCCGGGGCGGCGAGCACCGGCAACTTTCCGGGCGCATCGGCGGCATTCTCCGCATGGGAACCGCCAAGGCCATTGGAGCCGGCCAGGACTTGAACCTGCACCGCGCCGAAACAGACCTGGAACCCGGTGACCGGCTAGTCACCGCCTCCGACGGCGTAACGGACAACGTCAACCCGGCAGAACTGGCGGAACTGATACGGAATGCCGCCACGCCGGAGCAGGCATCAACGCAAACCAAGGAAACAATTGACGATCGGCTGGAGCGGGGCATCACTCCCGAAATCCTGGGAGGCCGGTTCCGTCACGACGACCAGAGCGCCATCTTCCGCTTTTTCAGTTAGCCGGGCCGGGTAGGTCGCCCACCGCAGGATGACTGCAAAGTATAGGGCCTGCACCCAACCGGTTCGTGGTGAGCTTGTCGAACCATATAATAGCGGACCCTTCGACAAGCTCAGAGCGAACGGGTTGGGTAGGGGTGACATTGCAATCGGCTTGGCGCCCACCACCGGGCAATCGCATTATGTTAAGGCTCGCTTTTTGCGTCGTTGCGGCCAAGGCAGGAACCTCGTTCCGTCACGGGTTCAGATTCCTGCCTCCGCAGGAATGACGGTTGGTAGGTACTCAATAATGCGATTGCCCTGGCGGCCACCATCGGCCTTCTTGTTAGATAGCTGGGAAACTGTTACAATTCAGCAATTCGGCGGCCTGGCGCAGGCTCGCAGGGACAAGATAAGGAGAGAAAACTTGGGCAAGATAAAGGTAGCCATCATCGGCGTGGGCAACTGCGCATCCTCCTTGGTTCAAGGTATCCACAAGTATGTAGAAGTCCCTACCGATGCTGAAATTCCAGGGGTCATGCACAACAAGGTTGGCGAATACCGCATCGAGGACATCGAGGTAGTAGCCGCATTTGATATAGATGAAAACAAAGTGGGGAAGGACCTCTCCGAGGCCATTTTCACCCAGCCCAATAACACCCTCAAGTTTTCCGATGTTCCCCGTCTGGGCGTAGCGGTAGAGCGGGGAATGACTCACGACGGCATTGGCAAGTATGTTTCCCACCTGGTCAAGAAATCAGCCCACTCCACCGCCGACATTTCCGGCATCCTCAAGGAGCGGGAGGTTGACGTAGTCATCAACTATCTCCCGGTGGGCAGCGAAATGGCGACCAAATGGTACGCCGAGCAGATACTGGACGCCCGCTGCGCCATGATTAACTGCATCCCAGTGTTTATTGCCCGGGAGGAGTACTGGCGCAACCGCTTTGCGGAGCGGGGGGTGCCGATAGTCGGCGACGACATCAAGTCCCAGGTAGGGGCTACGATCCTGCACCGGATACTGACCCGGTTGTTTGAAGACCGGGGCGCAACCATCGAAAACACCTATCAGCTTAATTTCGGCGGCAACACCGATTTCCTCAATATGTTGGAGCGGGAACGACTGGTATCCAAGAAAATCTCCAAGACCGGCGCGGTAACCTCTCAGATGGACGAAGAGATTGGCGCCGACCAGATACACATCGGCCCCAGCGACCATGTACCCTGGCTCCAGGACCGGAAATGGTGCTACATCAGGATGGAAGGCGAGGGATTCGGCGGTGCGCCGATTAACCTGGAAGCCAAGCTGGAAGTTTGGGACAGCCCCAACTCTGCCGGCGTGGTTGTGGACGCGGTCCGCTGCGCCAAGTTGGCCCTGGATCGGGGGATTAGCGGCGCCATTGCCGGCCCCAGCGCCTATTTTATGAAATCCCCGCCGACCCAATTTACCGACGACGTGGCCCGTGATATGGTAGAGTCCTTCATCAAGGGCGATGGCAACAGGAGAGAAAGTGTGCGGGAAACTTCCGAGCAGTAGGTCTTGTTGCTACTGCCGGTCCTTCCGTCCCACGGCTTCAATTTCATCTACTCCCGCCGGACCCGGAGGGTTAACAACCTGCCGTGAAGATAGCAATGGTATCGCCCTACGACTTCACCTGGCCCGGCGGGGTAACCGCTCACGTATCCCAACTGGCCCACGAGTTGAAGCAGTCCGGCCATCAGGTAAAGGTCCTGGCGCCCCACTCCCCGGCACGGGAGTGTATTGAGGTTGACACCTTTGTCCCCTTGGGGCGGTCGGTGCCGGTTCCCAGCGGCGGCTCCATCGCCCGGGTTTCCCTGTCCTGGTGGCTCTACCGCCGGGTGCGGGACCTGCTGGAACAGGAATCCTTTGACATTATCCACCTGCATGAACCGCTGGCCCCGATTCTGCCCCTCTGCGTGCTGGAATGCTCCAATACGGTGAACATCGGCACCTTTCACGCCTACTATCACCGGCAGCACCTTTATCGCTTCAGCCAGCCCATAATGAAGCGGTGGCACCAGCGGCTCCACGGGGGTATTGCCGTTTCTCCCGCCGCCCACAAGTACGTGCATAACTTCTTCCCACGGGACTACCGGATAATCCCCAACGGCATTGACGTGGACCATTTCGCCAACGATGGGCCTAACCCGGTCCAGCCCTGGCCGGAGTACCAGGACGGCAAGACCAACATCCTCTTTGTGGGCCGGATGGAAAAGCGCAAGGGCCTAAAGTATCTGCTGGAAGCCTACAGCCGGTTGAAGTGGGAGCATCCCAACATCCGATTGATTGTCGTCGGGCCGGGCAACCTGGACAAGGATTCCCACCGTATCCTGAGCGCCTGCAACCTCCAGGATGTAGTGCTGGCCGGCGGCGTATCTTACCAGGACTTGCCTCGGTATTATGCCTCCGCCGACATCTTTTGCGCTCCGGCCACCGGCCAGGAAAGTTTCGGTATTGTATTGCTGGAAGCCATGGCCTCCGGCAAGCCCATCGTCGCCTCGGCAATTGAAGGCTATATGGGCATTGTCCAGCCGGGAGAGCAGGGCCTACTCTTCCCCCGGAAAGACTCGGAAGCTCTGGCCGATACCCTATCCACGCTGATTAAGGAACCGGAGCAGGCGGCCCGCATGGGCGCCACCGGACGCCAAATGGTTGAACAATACCGCTGGGCGGTGGTGGCTCAGCAGGTGGAGACCTACTACTACGACTGTATAGCGATGCACAATGGCCTTACCGGGTAGAGAGCAATTCCGGACGGCGCTGTCCCGTTACGTGGAAACCCCGGGCGCGCGTCTGTTCCAGTCTCTGGGTTTATCTCCCAACGCCATCACCTTGTTGGGTTTTGCCGTCTGCGTGGCGGCGGCCTACCTGGTCAGTTCCGGCTGGCTGCTGGTCGGCGGCATCGTTTTCCTGGCCGGCGGCGGGCTGGACTTGTTCGACGGCGCCCTGGCCCGGATGACCGGACGGGCCAGTTCCTTTGGCGCCCTGCTGGATTCGGTATTTGACCGCTTGGGAGAGGCTGCCCTGTTCGTGGGTATGGCCCTTTATGTTCTACAGGCAGGATTTATAGCTCCTGAGTGGTTCCCCGAAGGATGGTTCCTCCGGTTCTATATCTTAGCGCTGTTCTTGGCCCTGATTTTCTCCCAGGGCGTCAGCTACCTGAGAGCGCGGGGCGAAGGACTCGGCGCTTTTACCCGCTCCGGCCTGATGACCCGGACCGAGCGGGTCGTCATCCTGGGCGGCGGGCTGGTCGTGGACGGTCTGACCGGCTTCCCGGTAATGCCCTGGATTCTGCTGGTCATCGCCCTGGTCTCCTGCTTTACCCTGTTCCAAAGGATGTTCACCATCCGGGGTATGTTGGATGAGAGTAGCTAAACCGTAAAGGCAAGGTGTAAACTGGTTGCGCCCCGTTAAGCGGGGCACCGACTCGAAACACTGCGCCTTGAAACCGACCGGCGCATCAAATACGATTTTCACCTGCCGCTCCCATAGGTTTCTGATTCCGACAAGGGATAATCCTGGTAAGCTCATTCCGGCCGGGAGCTTGCACCATGACCCAGCAATCAGTAATTTCCGACCAGCAAAAGGCCCAACTGAAACGAACCCTGCGTAAAGACCTGAAGGCCGCAGTAAACTTGCGGTTGTTTACGCAGACGCCGTCGCCAATCGCCATACCCGGACGGGAATGTCCCTCCGGCCCGCAAACCAGGCAGTTGCTTGAGGAAATAGCCGAGTTGTCGCCGAAGCTGAACCTAGAGATTATAGATTTTTACAACGACCCGGAGGCAGCCCGGAAATATGGAGTGACCCGCATTCCGGCGCTGTTGTTGGGGGAAGACACTGCAGCTCGGTTGAAGTTTTACGGGATACCGTTGGGCTATCAAATGGCGGTTATCATCGAGAGCATTCGAACCATTTCCCGCGGGGTCAGCCCCTTGAGCATGGACAGCCGGCGCAAGCTCCGCCAGGTAAACCAGCCAGTGCATATCCAGGTGATGGCTACGCCTCAGGAGGCGAACAGCGCCGAGGCCGCCCGCCTGGCCTTTGCCCTGGCCCTGGAGAACCGGCACATTTCCGCCGACGCAGTCAACATCCAGGCATTCCCGGCCCTGGCCCGCAATTACGGCGTACAGACTGCGCCCACCACCGTGATTAACGAATACGTCCGCTTGGCCGGGCCGGTGACCGAGGCAGCTTTGGTCGAGCAGGCCTTGACCGCCGGTGTTCGCCACCTTCGGGAAACCGCCGGCCCGGAACCATCAACACCGGCGGGCCAGCCGCCGCAAACTGCATAGGGGGAGGTTCCATTTACTTATAGCGTTTCAACTGTCAGATATTAGCGGACCGTTCACCACCAAAACCAAAAATAGAATGGAAACCAGGGAGTAGATAAATTGCCCCAAGAATTGAAGGCCGACATGGAAGGACGAGGATTAAGGGTTGGAGTGGTAGTAGCGCGTTTCAACGACTTTGTGACGCGGCAACTGCTGACCGGCGCGCTGGAAACTCTGAACCGTTACGGTGTCCGCGACGAGGACATTGGAGTAGCTTGGGTGCCCGGCTCTTTTGAGTTGCCGGTAGTAGCCAAGACCCTGGCGCAAACCGGGCGGTACGACTCGGTAATCTGCCTAGGCGCGGTAATCCGGGGAGAAACCGACCATTACGAGATGGTGGCCGGCCAGTCCGCTGGCGGCATCGCCTCGGTAGGTCTGGAAACCGGCGTACCCACCATTTTCGGCGTGCTCACGGCGGATAATATGGACCAGGCCGTAAACCGGGCCGGCGGCAAGTCGGGGAACATGGGCAGCAACGCCGCCACCGCCGCCGTCGAAACGGCCCGGCTGATTCAGTCGATCAAGACCGGCTAACGGCCGGCAACTATCTTAATCGCAGGCTTAAACGCAGGCATTAACCACAGCCATTCCAAGCAGGCCGGAGGGGTGGTATGAAATTCGGTGTGACTGTTCCCAACAACTGGGGCATTGAGGATGTTAACGAAGCGCTGTCCTTTGGCCCATTGGCCGAGGAACTGGGCTACGATTCGGTTTGGGTGATGGATCACCTGTTTAACAACGGCTACATTCGGGAGCGGCTGGACGACCGGCCTTACTACCATCCCCTGGCTACCCTCTCTTATCTGTCGGCCACCACCCGCCGGGTCCTATTGGGAACCTCGGTGTTGGTGTTGCCCTACCACAACCCGGTGGAACTGGCTAAATACACCGCCACCCTCGACCAGATGTCCGGGGGACGGGTCACACTGGGCGTCGGCGTGGGGGCTATGACCGAAGAGTTCGACGCCCTGGGCATACCCATGTCGGAGCGGGGCGCGTTGACCAACGAGAGCATCCGAGTGATGCGGGAGTTGTGGAGCAACCCGGCGCCCAGCTACCACAGCCGTCGTTGGAACTTTGACGACCTGCGCTTTTCCCCCAAGCCGGTGCAGCAACCCCACATTCCCCTATGGATTGGCGGGGCCAGTCCGGGCGCCCTGCGTCGGGCCGCCCGGCTGGGCGACGGCTGGCATCCTTCGGGCCTAACGCCGGAGCAGTATGCCGCCGGGCGGGAAGAAGTGCGGACACTGGCGGAGCAGGCCGGCCGGGACCCGGACGCGCTTATTTGGTCCGCACGCGTAGAGGTGGAGGCCACTTCCGGCCCTTCCAGCGACCGGGCGGCGAACCGCGCCCGCATCCCCGGCGGCGACTTGGAACAGACCGCCCTCTCCATCGCCGCCTACCGAGAGGCCGGGGTTGAACATCTGGTGCTGGCCCTCAACACTGACGACGTGGGGCGGATACGGTCGTTAATGGAAGAATTAGCGGAACACGCTATACCCCAGTTTCGCTAGGGAGTGGGGTGATTCCCCCAAGGCTATCGCATTAGACGCGCAGTCATATTTCCGTCGTTCCTGCGAAGGCAGGAACCTCTGTCCGCAACTTTTAGGTTCCTGCTTTCGCAGGAACGACGGGAAAGGGGAATCTGCCGTCACGTGCGATAGCCCTGGGGTGATTCCCCTTACCCCTGGCCTCTCTCCCACAAGGAGAGGGGTGAAAATGCTCCCTCTCCCTAAGGGAGAAGGCCGGGGTGAAGGTTGGCGGGTAGATTTTAACTCTGGTCGGCTTCCCTTGCTTTCTCCTGCTCCTTCCACAAGGAGAGGGGTGAAAATGCTCCCTCTCCCTAAGGGAGAAGGCCGGGGTGAAGGTTGGCGGGTAGATTTTAACTCTGGTCGGCTTCCCTTGCTTTCTCCTCCTCCTTCCACAAGGAGAGGGGTGAAAATGCTCCTTCTCCCTAAGGGAGAAGGCCGGGGTGAAGGTTGGCAGGTAGATTTTAACTCTGGTCGGCTTCCCTTGCTTTCTCCTGCTCCTTCCACTCGGCCTCGCGTTGGCGGATGGTAGCCAAATCTTGGAGCAGACCGTCCATCTCCTGGCTGCCGGCGCTTCGGTTGCCGTAGTGGGCGCCTTGAAATCCCCCAACTATCCGGTCCACCGGCTCCGGCGGCAGGGCATCATCCAGACCGCCCTGGTGTTCCCGGGGAGTCTCGCTCTCTGCCTTGGGATGGCCCATGTTATCCGACAGTTCCAAAAAGCGGTGGTATAGCTCCCGCGGGTTCTCCGGGTCGGGGATACGCTCCTCTTCCGCCGTGGCCTTTCGCACCAGGTTGTTCCACCAACCACCAATTAGGCCGGAAAGGTCGTCGTTGGCCTTGCCCCAGGTAAATAGGGACTCCCGCACTTCCTGCACGTCCCCGGACAACCGCAGCAGCCGGCGAAATCGGAAGACCCGGAACAGCAACCAGACGACCAGCACGGTGGCAATCAGGAAGGCAATCGACTTCAGCAGAGTGTAAATCCAGCCCGGCAGGCCTCTGCCCTCCACATCTTCAAGGCTTTCGTGGAAGCGGCGCAACTGTTCCTGAGCCTCGTTCAGGCCACTCAGGTCGCCGCCGCCCAAAACAGTGGTCAGCCAGGTGCCAAAGGCCACCAAAGCAGCAGCAAGGTAGCCCAAACCCAACAGGATGGGCTTGAGGATCCAGCCGCCAATGGTTCCCACCACCCGGAGGATGGCCCGGGTCACGTCATCCAGCCCGCCCAGTCCCAGGCCGCTGATGAGCAGTCCCAGCAGCAGCACCGCTCCTACCGCCACGCCAATCGGAATGAACCACTCCCGGGACATCACTTGAGTATCTGCCGACTCGGCGGAGAAGCGAGCCAGGGAAAGGCCCAGCAGGCCCACCGCAAAGAACCCCATTACCAGAAAGCCGCTGACTATATTGGCCGACACCATGCTGTCAATCAACACCGCACCGACGACCACGACAAGGCCCCACTGAAAGGCTCCCCGCACCGTATCCAAGGTCACTTCGTCATGGGCCAGGCTGCTTCCCCGCCACCACAGGCCTACCAGGAAAGCAAAGGTGAGAATCAGGGCGAATGCGGTCTGAAGGTCTCCGTTGAGAATCCTGGCGAAGGGCAGAAACCCCATGCCCGTATTGAGGTTCGCCAGCACCGCCAGGGAAATCAGGCTGCACGACAGGCCAATAATGCCCCGCAGGTTCAGAGAAAATCGGATGGTCTGAATGTACAGGGAGAGCAGAAAGGCCCAGGTCAGGGCGATAAGCACCAGCCACAAGGGGAGGCGGGCAGCAGCCGTGTTGGTCAACGCAGTGAATACGGCAATTGCCAAGTAAGCGCCGGCGCCCTCCAGAAACAGGGCGGTTCCGGTAATCGCGCTAGACCGCCAGAACTGGGTCATACTCTTTCGCTACCTCGTCTTCCAGGGCTTCCAAAGACCGGCCCAGGGAATAAACGGTTACGTCGGAAAGCCGCATTTCCGGGCCGCCGTCCCCGGCATAGAATACTATCACCGCATAACCCCGAGACCGTACTTCGGCAATCTCGTCGGCCAGATCCCGGGTAACTACCGACGTGACCAGGGCAATGGTGGCCCCCGGCGGCAGGGAACCTCGCTCGTTCCGCAGCACGTCGGTCAAGGCAATCACTGAATAAGGGCCGGCCATCGCCAGGGATTCCAGCACCAGACCCAACTGGGACTTGGAACTGCCAAAGGGAACGCTGAGCCACTTGCCGGAATACACCGCCACCCCATTGCTGATTAACCCAAAGCTGTAACCGGCCCGGTCGCAGTGGCTGGCTACCGACGCGGCAATGGTCACCGCCCTCTCAAAGAGGCGCCGGTTGCTCCCCTGCCAGGCAAACTCCCCGGTAGTAGCGTTCAAGGCCACCAGGACGTTCAGGGACACCACCGGCTCGAATACCTTGGTCTGGAGCAGGGAACGGCGGGCGGTGGCTTTCCAGTCTATATGCTTCATCGGGTCGCGGGGTTGATAGTCCCGCAACCCAAAAAACCGGCTGGGGTCCTGGTAAATGGGGCGCTGGCCCCTGGTCTCGCCCAAGGGGTGTTCGGAAGGGAGGATAAGTTCCCGCAAGTCAATTATCCGGGGATATACCAAAATATGGTCAACTCCGGTGTAACGGGTTTCGGCGGCGGTAAAGCCGAAAATATCTCCGCTCCGCAGCCGGGCCGGGCCGATGCGGTGATAGCCCCGGGCGCGGCAGCGCAGGTTATACTTCCAGGTCACCCGCTGGTAGGGCAGCAGAGAGGTGGTTATCCGGTGCTCCCGAGCCACTTCTATCCCGGTCCCGCGGACGGTGGCGCCGGGCAGGTCCAGTTCCGGGGGGAAGTTGTCATGAATATCCACCCAGATGAGGGGAACAACCTTGTCGTTGGAGAGAGTAACCGTGTATTCCAGGGAGTCGCCGACAAAGGCCCGACCCTGGGCCAGGGTGCGATAATGGCCTACCTTCTTGAAGGCGAACCGGTCCCAAAACTTGGACAGTAACCAGACAATGAGAATCAGCGCGCCAACCACCAGCAACAGGCCCTGGCTGGCCACCAGCCCGATAAAAAGCAGAGCGCCGCTTGCGAACAGCCAGAAATCGTTGAGCATCTCACCCCTGCCCTCTGCCCTTACTTGGGGATTATACCGGCACGGTCACCTGTTCCAGAATGTCCTGGATGATGCTGGCGGGAGTGCGTTCCCGCAAACGGGCCTGGGACTTGAGGATGACCCGGTGGCTGAGGGTGTACGGCGCCAAAGACTTGATTTCGTCCGGCGTTACG
Source organism: Dehalococcoidia bacterium (assembly GCA_965197655.1). Taxonomy (GTDB): domain Bacteria; phylum Chloroflexota; class Dehalococcoidia; order Lucifugimonadales; family UBA3495; genus CATQHB01. The sequence continues at coordinate 1,430,626 of OZ240220.1, forward strand.
TACTCCCGCCCCCGAATAACGGCCAACGCCTGACTGCACCGGTACAGGCCGATGGTAGCCCGGGGGCTGGCCCCCAACTCCACTTCCGGGTGCTGGCGGGTGGCCTGGACGATTCGGACGGCGTAGTTGCGCAATACCGGGTCAACGTACACCCGCTGCACCAGCGACTGAAACTCCAAGACTTCCTGGGCGGCGGTGACCGGATTCAGATCGGCTAACGGGTCGGCATTCTCAAACCGGAGCAGCATCTCCTCCTCCTCCGGCTCATCCGGGTAGCCCATTTGCAGCCGGATCAGGAATCGGTCAAGCTGGGCCTCCGGCAGCGGGAAGGTTCCTTCCAGTTCTATAGGGTTCTGGGTAGCAATGACCAGGAAAGGGGCGGGCAAGGCCACAGTGGTTTCGTCAATGGTTAACTGCCGCTCCCCCATTGCCTCCAACAGCGCCGACTGGGTGCGTGGAGTGGCCCGGTTGATTTCGTCGGCCAGTACCACCTGAGAGATAATTGGGCCGGGCCGGAACTCGAACTCGCCGCTTTTCTGGTTGTAGAAGTGGATGCCGGTAATATCCGAGGGCATCAGATCCGGTGTGAACTGGATGCGCCTGAAAACGCAGTCTAGGGAACCGGCCAGGGCGCGGGCCAGAGTCGTTTTGCCAATGCCCGGCACATCTTCAACCAGGATATGCCCACCGCTCAAGACAGCGGCCAAGACCAACTCTACCACGTCTTCCTTGCCCACCAGAACCCGGCCAATGTTGGCCTTGACGCGAGCGGCGGCACCGGACACCCGGCTAACCATTTCAGGGCTGATGACAGTCGCCACTATTCGGGTAACCTCTGGGCATCGGGGACAACTGCCGAAATGCCCTGTTTCAGAAAATCCTCCGCCTCCCGCAAGTCCTTGAATGAGTCCACGCTGCGCCAGAAGGCCCGCGAGGGATGCGCGGAAATCCTGCCCTCCTGGGCCAACCCGGGGAAGGTTTCAACCTCGTGGTCGCCCAACTCCGGCAACAGGGGAGCAATGCTGCGGTCGAAAACATACACGCCGGCGTTAATCCAGTGGGGCAATTCCACCTTCTCCCGGAAACCCACCACGTCGTTCTCGTCGTTCAGGTCCACCAATCCGTAAGGACTGACCATCGGAACTATCATAATTGTCGCCAAATGTGCCGGGTTGGTTTCCTTTTTCTGCCGGTAACCCTCCAGCACGGCGCCGGGGTCTGCGGCGGTAATGATGTCGCCATTGAGGACAAACAAGGTATCTTCTTCCTCCGGCACCTGGGCAAATCCCTGGCGGATTGCCCCGCCCCGTCCCAGGGGACTATCCTCAACGCTGTAATAGGCGCGGATGCCGAATTGGTCGCCGTCGCCGAAATAGTCCTGGACCATTTCCCAACGATAGCCAACCAGAAAGACCACGTCGGAAACGCCGGCCCGCTTCAGCCATTCCACCTGGTACCAGAGGATCGGCTTGTCGCAAAGGGGCGCCATCGGTTTGGGCAGAGTATCAGTCAAGGGCCTGAGCCGCTCTCCCTTGCCTCCGGCCAGAATTAACGCAAACATAAACGCCGCCTTTCAATGGGATAGGCTTTAGGGATGCCCTCAAACCGGCACGAAAGCGGTAAACTCAAGGTGTGCTTGTCGAACCACTCTCTCGTCCGGTAGCTTGCCAGATAATATACCCGTAGGCGGCAAGCAGGTCAACGGATGGGTCTGGCGAGAAAGGGAGATATGGTTTAATAGGATTGCTTGAAACGATTGAATGGGAATTGCCCCGGCAACATTTCCCGAAGGCGGATGCTGGCCGGGGATAGGGACCGGTGGCCTAATGTCATCTAGTCTATGACGTGCACTGACCAAGCCAACCAAGGGCCAGACGATTAAGACTGGGATAATTGACGATGGTTTTGCGGAGGTGGCTGCCCGGCCGGGGTTCGAACCCAGACTTACAGCTCCAAAGGCTGACGTGCTACCGTTACACTACCGGGCAAAAGAGGGGTATCCTGACCGTGGCCGCGCCAGGGCGGGTAAAATCTCCACCGTATATGATGCGAAACCACTCTCTGATATTCTGACCTTCTACCCGTTGGTAGTCAAGGGGGCAAAGGCTCAGGGCAATCGCGCTTTAATCAACAGTGGCCTGGCCAACGGTCATTCTGCGCTCTAGGTCATTCTGAGCGCAGCGCAGAATCCAGAATCTTTCGGAGCAAGGGTTGTCCGGTATCCGGAAAGGATCCACCTTGAAGGATTTTAGATTCTTCCTCCGCTCCGCTACGTCGGAATGACATCATGGGAAATTATAACGCGATTGCCCTGGGCAAAGGCCGGGGCGCAAGGCATCGCACCAGACGAAAGATCGAACCACCGTCGTTCCTGCGGAGGCAGGAACCTAAAACATTGCGAGCAGAGGTTCCTGCCTCCGCAGGAACGACGGATACCTTCCTCGACTCCAAATGCAATTGCCCTGGGCAAAGGCCGAGGCAGTAATGCTATAATGGGCGCCGGAGAAGGGCAACAAATATAGCCCTGGAGCGCCAAATCGCCAACACCGACAGGATTGGGGCGGGAATATGAAGAAGCTGCGCGTTTCACTTTTGCACCTGGCTCCGGTTACCAGCGACATCGCCCACAACCGGGCCTTGGTGGAGCGGGCCACTCGCATCGCCGCCGCCGAGGGGGCCGACTGGGTGGTCACCCCGGAGTTGTGCATCCCCGGCTATATGTTTATGCGGGAGATTGGCACCGACTGGATTCTGCCCCAACCCGACGCCTGGACTCAGGGTTACTGCAAGCTGGTCAAGGAGTTGGGGCTTACGGTGTTCCTGTCGCACCCGGAGCGTGAGGAGGCGACGGACCGGATGTTCAACACCGTTTTCGTCATCAACTCCGCCGGGGAGATTGTCGGCAAGCATCAGAAGGTCAAGGCTCTGCGGGGCGCCGAGGGCTGGTCAACCGCCGGCGAGGAGATTGAACCCGTAGTCTGCGATGGGTTAAAGGTGGGCATCCTTATTTGCGCCGACGCCTACAAGAACGAGGTGGCCCAGACACTGAAAGACAAGGGCGCCGAGTTGTACGTTTCGCCGGTGTCCTGGGGGCCGGGCCAGTGCGCTCCGGACGGAGAATGGGAGCAGCGCACCGCGGACAACGGCCTGCCCATTATGGTCTGCAACCGTTCCGGCGTGGAGCGGGATGAACTGGACTACCGCAAGGCGGAAAGCGTGGTAGCCAAGGACGGCAAGCGGCTGCTGGAAGCAACCTCCGACCGCTCCGTAATCCTGACTTTTGACTGGGACCTGGATGGGATGACGTCGCTTTCCGAGGACTTTAGCCGGGTTTACCTTTAATCCTGGGCTTGGACCAGAAAACGCTCCAGGATCAGCACAGCGGCGGCGGCATCTACGTCACCGCGCCGGCGGGATGGTTGGTGGCCCGATTCTCGCAACAGGCCCTCCGCTTCTACCGAGGTAAACCTTTCGTCCACCGAGTAAATAGGCAGGTCAGTCCGTTTACGCAGGGCGCGGACAAATCCCGCTGCTTGCCTGGCTTGGGGGCCAACCTCGCCGGACAGGGAGTAGGGCATCCCCACCACAAAACCCTCAACGTTCCGCTGCCCGGCCAGCTCCAAAAGCCGGTCTAAATCCCGGCGAAGGGTGGCCCGTTCCAAGTGTCCGATGGGAACGACCGGGACGCCAGGAACGCCCCCGGAGGCCAGGCCAATACGCCGGTTGCCCAGGTCGAGAGCCAGCAGCCGCATCCGGTAACCACCGTCCTCTAACCTTGACGTATCAGGTCGGCCACCCGGCGGAGAGCATCATCCAGCTTGTCCGCCTGCCGGCCGCCGGCCTGGGCCATTTCCGGCTGTCCGCCACCGCCGCCGCCCATAATCCGGGCCGCATCCCGGGCGATGTTGCCAGCGTGCAACCCCTTTTCCACCAGGTCGGAAGTTACCATTGTGACCAGCAGGGGGTTGCCGTTGACGATAGCGCCCAGAGCAATTACCACGCTGGGCAGCCGGGTCTTGAGAAAGTCGCCCATTTCCCGCATAGCCTCGGCGCTGTTGGCCGAAGTACGTCCGGCAACCAGCTTGACCCCACCCACATCCTGCACCTGTTCCAGCAGGGCCTCAGCCTCGGCGCGCAGGCTGCCGCGCTCCAGGGCAGCCAGGCGACGGCGCAGTTCGTCGGTGTCCTGGATAAAGCTGTCCAGCCGGGACTCCAGGTCAACCACCGGCGTTTGCAACTTACGGGACAGCGACTCCAGCCGGGCCGACTGGTCAACGAAGAGTTGCTCCGCCGCCCGCCCGGTTACCGCTTCAATCCGGCGCATCCCGCCACCGATGCCGGACTCGCCCAGGACAAAGAGAGTACCCACCTGGCCGGTGGCGCCAACGTGGGTGCCGCCGCAGACTTCAACGCTGAAGGGTTCGCCATTGCCGGGTTCGGAATCGGCCATTCGCACCACCCGCACCGTGTCGCCGTAGCGGTCTCCGAAGAAGGCCAGCGCGCCGTCGCGGACCGCCTCAGCATAGGTGCTTTCGTGGGTGGACACCGCCAGGTTTTCCCTTACCTTCCCGTTGGCTAGACCCTGCACCGATAGCTGCTCCTCCGGTGACAATGGCCCGACGTGACTAAAGTCGAAGCGCAGCCGTTCGGGGGAAACCAGGGAACCGGCCTGCCGGACGTGGGGGCCAAGGACGGTGCGCAAGGCGGCGTGGAGCAGGTGGGTGCCGCTGTGGTTGCGGGCGGCGTCCAAACGGCGATGGAGGTCCACCCGGGCCGTCACCGGCTCGCCCAGGGACATATCGCCCCGTTCCACCACGCCCCGGTGGACAATCAGCCCGGCCACCGGGCTTTGGGTATCTTCCACCCGCACCAGCCCATTGGGGCCGGCGATGATGCCTCGGTCGCCAACCTGCCCGCCGCTCTCGGCATAGAAGGGCGTGTTTTCCAGGACTACCTCTACCGGCTGGCCCTGGCCGGCATGGCCGGCGGCTACGTTGTCCACCAACAGGGCCGCCACCAGCGTTTCCTGTTCAAGCTGGCGATAACCGACGAATTGGGTATGCCCCACGCCCAGGTTTTCGTAAGCAGTGTGCATCTCCATACTGCCGGTAAAACCTTGGCCAGCGCGGGACTGCTCCCGCTGCACCTCCATTTCCCGCTCAAACCCCTCCATATCCACGTCAAGGCCATGCTCGCGGGCAATTTCGGCGGTAAGTTCCGGGGGAAAGCCGTAGGTGTCGTAGAGGAGGAACCCCTCTTCAGCAGAGATCGTTGTTCTCCAACCCAATAACAACGCCTCAATCGAGTTCTTGTTTTCAACCTCTTCATTCTCTTCGAGAACTTGGAACAATGCGTCAGCTAACTCCGAAACTCGTTTCGCAGCTATTTCATGCCCAATCCATTCGACAGAAGCGGATTCAGAGTGATAACCACCAAAACCGTATTGTTCAAGTACAGCGCTGGCATTTTCTGATCCAGGGTTTCTTGACTTTGCAAGTCCGATCACCTCGGGAATGGCCTCGCCGTGAGACTCCCGATATCTAATCATCCCCGAGAGTATGGCGTAACCTCTTTCGAAGGTCCGGCTGAACCGCTCCTCCTCCAACCCAATCACCCGCAATATGAAGGCGTGGTTTTCCTCCAGTTCGTGGTAAACGGCGCGGAACCGCTCTAACACTACCTCGGCCACCTCGGTCAGGAAAGCTTGGTCGAGACCCAGGCGGCGGCCATAGCGGATGGCACGGCGGATTACCCGGCGCAGCACGTAGCCCCGGCCCTCGTTGCCCGGCACCACTCCGTCGCCAATGAGGAAGGACGCGGCCCGGGCGTGTTCGGCCACCACTCGCAGGGCATAGTCCGTTTCCCGGTTGGCCCCGTAGGACTTACCGCTCAGTTGGCAGGCTTTATCAAGTATCGGCTGGAATAAATCGGTTTCGTAAACATTGGGCTTGTTTTGCAGGACGGCGGCAGCCCTTTCCAGGCCCATGCCGGTGTCCACGCTGGGGGCCGGCAGGGGAGTGCGGTTGCGCTCCGGGTCCTGGTAGAACTGCATAAAGACCAGGTTCCACAGCTCGACGAACCGCTCGCAATCGCAGTTGGGGTGGCAACCGGGCGGAGCGCCGTACACGCCGGTGTCCCGTTCCTGCCGGAACTGGGCGGTCAGGTCATCGGGCGGCACCATCGGCGCGCAGCCCTTTTCGGCTCCGCCGTCGTAGTGAATCTCGGAGCAGGGGCCGGTAGGGCCTTCGGTGCCGGCCGGCCCCCACCAGTTATCGCTGTCGCCATAGCGGTAGATACGCTCCGGCGGCACCCCAATTTCATCCCGCCAAATCGCAAAAGCCTCGTCGTCGTCCAGATGGATGGTCACATAGAGCTTTTCCGGGGGTAGGTTGAAGAGGGTGGTAACCAGTTCCCAAGCGTAGGCAATGGCGTTGTTCTTGAAGTAGTCGCCGATGCTGAAGTTGCCCAGCATCTCAAAGAAGGTAAGGTGCTTGTGGTCGCCCACCTCGTCAATGTCGGTGGTGCGGAAGCTCTTTTGGGAACTGGTCAGCCGCCGGTTCGGGGGGGTCTGTTCGCCCATAAAGAAGGGCTTAAAAGGCACCATGCCGGCGCTGGTAAACAGAAGGGTTGGGTCACCCGCCGGTATGAGGGAAGCACTGGGCATATGAAGGTGGCCTTTGCTCTCAAAAAACTGGATGTAGGAGTTTCTAATCTCGTCTCCGGTCATCAATGCGGTTCACCTGCTCGGTTATACGGGTAGTGCGTCGGGTCATAAAATTAAATCAGCTATAAAGCCGTGGGGCAACAGATTGGATTGTATGTCAGGGACAAAGGGAGCGTCAATTGGGAGAGCAGGGGCAGACCGGGCAATCGCGTTATAATTTCCCATAATGTCATTCTGACGTAGCGGAGCGGAGGAAGAATCTATAATCCTTCAGGGTGGACCCTTTCCGGATACTGAACAACCCTTGCTCCGAAAGATTCTGGATTCTTCGCTCCGCTCAGAATGACATAGCGAGCAGAATGACCGTTGGCCAGGCCACTGTTGATTAAAGCGCATTGCCCTGGCAGGGGCAGACCGGGCAATCTTATTTGGAATCGGGGGAATCCGTCATTCCTGCGAAAGCAGGAATCTAGTGGCGTCAGGGGCCGAGGTTCCTGCTTGCGCAGGAACGACGGGTTTTCGTTCTTCGGCCTAATGCAATCGCCCCGGAAATGCAGCGGCCAAGCCTTGACCCATACCCGACGACACTTTACAATTTAATCATCCATTATTATCTTGTTAGGGCAGGGCGGCAAGGCAAATCCCAACGTGAGATGTCGGAGGTTTGAATGAATTCCAGCTTCATCGGGAAGATAGACAAAGCCAAGAAGTACGCCGAAGAGAAGGAACGGGTTACGATTAACAACTTCCACGCCACCTTTGCGGGTAACCACAATACTTACCAGGTCAAGTTCGAATCCGGCGACTGGCACTGCGAATGTCTATTCTTCACCACTCGGGGCGTTTGCAGTCACACCATGGCTTTGCAGCGTATCCTTGACGATGTGCTGGAGACGCAGGAAAAGTCCGCCGAAACCGTTTAGCCGGCTGGCTCGAAACTTATACTCGACCTGAAACCCCCAATCTTGAAAAGCGATGCGGACAGTTTTGCCGCATAGATAAACAACGGGGACGATAAATCGGCCAGGGTTATTCACAACTCCTGGCCGATTTTTTGCCGGCACACTGAAAAGGGCGGGTTTGAAACCATCCGTTATAACTAACACGAATGCTCATCGCTAAAATAACCTATCCGTCGTTCCTGCGAAGGCAGGAACCTTTGGCCTCAAGGATTTAGGTTCCTGCCTTCGCAGGAACGACGAGTACGGGTCAGCCTATGAGCAAAACGCTTGTAGGGCGATTCATTAGCTTTGCATGGTCAATTAGTTGGAACCAACGGGGTTGAAACCCGCCCCTACATTGTCAGATGCTTTAGCTGGAATAGAGGGATGTTCCATTTACCCTATTCCTCGAACTTGCGGAAGACCACGCAGGAGTTCTGGCCGCCGAAACCGAAGGCGTTGGACATCGCAACTCTTACATCGTGTTTCCGGGCCTTATTTGGAACGTAGTCCAGGTCACATTCCGGGTCGGGAGTTTCGTAGTTGATGGTGGGGTGAATCACGCCGGAGGTGATGGTGCTGATGCAGGCCGCCGCCTCCAGGGAACCGGATGCGCCCAGCGCGTGGCCGATCATAGACTTGGTGGAACTGATGGGGATTTGGTAAGCCTGCTCGCCGAACAGCCGCTTAATCGCCAGGGTCTCAATAGCATCATTCAGGGGCGTGGAGGTGCCGTGGGCGTTGATGTAATCCACCTCGTCCAGGGCTACGCCGGCGTCCTCTAAAGCCCGGCGCATCGCCTCACCGGCGCTGCTGCCCGTTTCCTCCGGCTGAACCAAGTGGCCGGCATCGGCGGTGCAGCCGAATCCCACCAACTCCACCAGGATATTGGCGTCGCGTGCCAATGCGTGTTCCAACGACTCAAGCGCCAGAATTACCGAACCCTCTGAGGGAACGAAACCGTCCCGGTCAGCGTCAAAGGGACGGCTGGCCCGCTCCGGTTCCTCGTTGTTGGTGCTCAGGGCGCGCATAACGGCAAAGCCGGACAGCCCCAATTGGCTGATGCCGGCCTCGGTGCCGCCGGCCAGAACAACGTCAGCGCCGCCATGTCGGATAAGCCCCAGCGCCTCGCCAATGGCCTGGTTGGAGGCGGCGCAAGCGGTGGAGACAGTTGAGTTGTACCCCTTGGCCCCCAAGTAATGGCTCACGTTGGCCGCCGCCATGTTGGGCAGCACCATTGGGAAGAAGAAGGGAGATATTCGCATCCCGCCCTTTTCCGCCAGGATTCGGCAGTTTTCCTCAAGAGTCGGAAACCCGCCGTTGCCATTGCCCAGAATCACGCCTACCCGGTAAGGGTCTTCCCGCTCCATCTTCAGGTGAGCCGCCGCCACGGCGTTCAGGCCGGCGGCAACGGCCAACTGGGAAAACCGGGCCATCCGCCGCACCTCCCGACCGGGGATATACTGGGTCGGGTCAAAGTCCCGCACCTCGCCGGCAATCTGGCAGGGGTAGCCGGTGGGGTCGCACAAGGTCATCCGACCGATGCCCGACTTGCCGGCCACCAGGTTCTTCCAGTATATTTCAGGCGTCTGTCCCAGGGGCGTAATTGCGCCCATCCCGGTGACAACGACCCTTTTCCTGTCCATTTTTACACCCATGTTTTCCCGCATCAAATTCGCCGAACCGGTCCGCTAGTACTTCAGGCGCATTATAGGGCAATTCAACAGCCTGTCATCCAGCGTAACAGGATATTCGGAGAGCCAGCCCATTCCAATCAACCAACCTCAACCCAACGCCGGGCGGGATGTACGCAGGTCGGGAGGCAACAGGTCCGGGTACAACTCCGGTCTGATGCCCAGTTCCGCCTCCCGCAGTTCAGCGGCTACAAACAGGGAACCCGTCCCCAGAATCAAGTCGTCCGGCCCGGCCATGCTTCGCGCCAGCGCCAGCGCCTCGGCCACCGTGCCGGTTTCCGCCAGCTCAGCTATCTCGACGTTTCGCATCTGCCCAGCTAGAACCTGGGGAGACAGGGAGCGCGGGTGCCGGGACCGGGTGGCAATAGCTACCGGATTTGCCCCGGCCAGCAGTTCCACCATATCGGAAACGCTCTTGTCCCGGGAAAAGCCGGCAATCAGGAACAGACGGCGGTAAGCAAAATACTCCGGCAGAGACTTCAGCAGGGACGCCATAGAATATGCGTTGTGCGCGCCGTCGGCTACTACCAACGGGTTGCGAGCCAACACCTCAAGGCGACAGGGCCAGGTCGCGCCGGCCATTCCTGCCGGTATCGCTTCTTCAGCGATGGAATGTCCCTGTTCTTGGAGCGTCTCAATGGCCGCCAGAGCGGTCGCCGCGTTTTCCAGTTGGTGGCGGCCCAGCAGCGGAATCCACAACTGATACTCTCCCAGCCTCCCTTGCACCGTCAGGGATTGGCCGTCCAGGTCGGACCGGCCCCCCTCCCAGGTTACGTCAACGCCGACCCGAACCGGGCGCGCTTCCCGTTCCCGGCAGGCATCAAGGATAACCGACATGGCTTCCGAGCATTGAGGCGCGATAACTACCGTTGCGCCGGGCTTGATGATTCCGGCCTTGTCCGCGGCAATCTCGGCAATCGTGTCACCCAGAATCGCCATGTGGTCCAGACTTATGGACGTCACAACGCAGACATCCGGGGTTACCACGTTGGTTGCATCCAGCCGGCCGCCCAAGCCCACTTCAATGGTCTGAAAATCCACCGAATCCTGGGAAAAGCATTGAAAGGCCATTCCGGTCATAAACTCAAACAAGGAGACCGGCCCCAGGTCAGTGTCGATCTCCAGTTCGCGACTTATTGGCTCCAGTTGGCTGACCAGGCCGGCAAACCGCTCTTCCTCGATAGGTTCAGTATCCCGCCGAATGCGCTCCCGGAAGGTGTGCAGGTGCGGCGACGAGTAGAACCCGGTGCGATACCCGGCGGTGTGCAAGACCGAATCGATCAGGGCTGCCGTGCTGCCCTTGCCCTTGGTGCCGGCAACGTGAACAGTGCGGGCTGAACAATGCGGGCGGCCCAACAGTTCCAGAAAAGCGTTCATCCGTCCCAGGTCATAGATACGCTTCTGGCGGGGCAACGCCGGGCTCTGCCGCTCGTGGTCAACCAGGGCCAGCAGAAAGTCTATTGCCTGTGGATAGTCCATCATACCCTACACCCACCCAAACCGGTCAGTGGTCCCGAATGTGCGGAGGCGTTGCCCCCAGGTTAATCTTGAGGGCGTCGTTGAAGGTAACCGAGTTGACGAAGTTTATGTTACCTTCCATAGGTCTTGGCGTAAAGCCGAAGGTCTCTTCTACCATGCCCAATTCGGCCACGTTACGCACTCGTATCATTTTAAGCATTTCGGTGGTAATGGGCGGCTTGGACATCACCGTTTGCATCAACGCCACGTTAAGCCACATCACCCACAGGGGAACATGGATGCGCAGGCGGCGTTTGCCCATCGCGCGGGCCACGATACTGACAATTTCGTTATAACTCAACTGGGCCGGCCCGCCAATTTCTAGGGTGTGGCCTTGCAAGTCGTGCCGGCTCAGGGACAAGGCGATACATTGGGCCACGTCCTCGACCCATATCGGCTGCAAACGGTTCCGGCCGCTGGCAATTACCGGCACCAGAGGAAACAGCCGCACCAGCGCCGCCATGGAGTTCAGGAACTCATCACCCTCCCCAAAAATTATGGATGGGCGAATAATAGTATAGGGCAATCCGCTGTTGACGACGGCCTGTTCTCCCTGCCACTTGCTGTGCAAGTAGGGAAAGGACGAATTGTTGACGGCGCCCACCGCGCTCACCTGGATGAATTGCTTGACGCTACCCCCGGCTTTAGCCGCGGCGATCACATTGTCTACGCCGGCCCGGTTGACGCTGTCGAAGGTAGCGCCCCGGCTTTGGCGGATGACTGCCACCAGGTGAATTACCTGTTCAACCCCCCGGCAGGCGCTGGCCAGGGCATCGGCATCGTTAATGTCGCCGTAGTACACATCCACCGAACCCGGCGGGAAGATACGCTCCCGCCCTGGACTGTGTACCAGGCAGCGCACCTGGTAACTATGGTCCAGCAGCTTTTGCACCACCCGGCGCCCCAGAAATCCGGTAGGGCCGGTAACCAGCACCGTCATATCCTACTCCGTCGGGATTTACCCAACGCCCTGACCAATCTGTCGAGGCCAATCGTCCTGACCATTTCGGGTTCAACCGGAAATTGTGGTAAGTTATTCCTTATATTGTAATATAAAATGCCGGGTTAAAGGTTATAATCTCTGCCGGATACGGGGCAATCACGTCCTAATTTCACCTGATGTCATTCTGACGGAGCGGGGCGGAGGAAGAATCCAGAATCCTTCGGGTTAGACCTTTGCCGATACCGGACAACCCTTGCTCCGAAAGATTCGGGACTCCTCGCCCCGCTCGGAATGACAGTTGGCGGCTCGGGAAGACAGTTGGCAAAGGGCCCTGGTGATTAAGGCGCGATTGCCCTGCTGCCGGATATGGACAGTTGCCCAAATGCTGGGGCGTCGGCATAACTTAGCCCGGAGACAGGTATAACCAATGACACAACCGGAAATACCTCCCACAACACTGCCGGCAACGCTGCCGGAACTGCACTTTGGGGCCAGTGTGGTCCTGGGAGCGGCGGAAATCGCCGCCGAGGCCCGGTGGCTGGAAGAGTTGGGTTACGAATATATTGCCGCCGGCGAACACTTTATGCGGGGCAACCCGCCGGGGCCGACCCACGCCGCCCTGCCCTTGCTGGCGGTAGCCGCCGGAGCTACCGAGAACATTCGACTGCTCTCTTCCATTTTGCTTGCTCCCTTCTACCATCCCCTGGCCCTGGCAAAACTGACCGCCACCCTGGACATCGCTTCCGGTGGGCGGCTGACCCTGGGAGTGGGGGTTGGCGGCGAGTTTCCGGTGGAGTTTGAGGCGGCCGGGTTGGAGGTCCGGCAGCGAGGCCGCCGCACCAACGAATGCCTGGATATCCTGCGGCGTCTCTGGACCGAGCAGGGGGTATCCTACGCCGGCCGGCACTTTCAATTGAACGACGTCTCGATTAACCCGCCGCCGACCCAGCAGCCGCACCCGCCTGTTTGGGTGGCCGGCCGCCGGGACGGGGCTATGCGGCGAGCCGTGCGCTACGGCGATGGCTGGCTGCCTTATTTCTATAACCCGGAACGCTATCGGGACAGCGTGGACAAGATTACGCAATTTGCCCAGGCAGAAGAACGCGACCTTGCCGATTTTCAGTGGGGATTCTTCCCCTATATTGCCATCTACCCGACGGAACAGGAAGCCGCCGAGGCCGCAGCAACCGCCTTGGGTGGGCGTTACCTTTACGGCGGCGAATTCCTGAACATCGTCCGCAACTACTGCCTGCTGGGTACGCCGGAGCAGTGCATCCAACGCTTGCAGGAATATATTGACGCCGGCGCACGCCACATCATTTTCAGCGTAGCCTGCCCCCGGGAAGACCGGGTTCGGCACATTGAGACTATCGCGGCTGAAATTATTCCCCACTTCCGAGAGCGCAGCGCAGCCGACTAATCCCACCGATTAGAGTGTTGCTTGTGTATTGTTACCCAATCCTTTTGGTGTATAATGTAGACCACAGTTCAGAATTGGATAAAATGGGTCTTCCGACCAGCCGGAAATACAATCCCGATAAGGCTCACAGCGCTTGTTGGTAGGGTGAAAAAATGGGAATGACTATGTCACGAATCAAGCGGGTGGTTATGGTGCAGCCGGCTTCAACCGGCGGCAACTTTGAGTATATGGCTATTCCCCGGCAGGGAATGCTGTTTCTCTCCACCGCGCTGGGCCAGTGGGAGGACGGGCCTTTCCTCTACGGAAGGGAAATCTGGTTTGAAGACCGCAGCGGTTTGATGGACCCGGACAAAGACCTGGAAGGGGTTGATGTCCTGCTGGTCACCGCGTTGATTAACGAGGCACCCCGGGCCTACCAGATTGCCCGCCAGGCCAAGTTGTACCATCCCAACCTGGTCACCATCGGCGGCGGCCCGCAAATGGGGCCTTTGCCGGAAGAAGCCTTTGCGATGGGCAATTTCGACGTTATCGTGCAGCGGGAGGCGGAGGACATTGTCGCCCCGCTTTGCGACCTCCTGCTTACCCACCCGGCCGGTGACCGGGAAGCCTACCTGGAAAAGATGCCCGGCATCAGCTTCCGAAGGGACGGGCAGGTAATCCAAACCCGGCGGCAGGGCCTGGTTGATCCGGCCTTCGCCGAACTCCCGGACTTCCGCTCCATCAAGGACCTGACCCCAGAGGAACCGATGCCAGGCGGGGTTTTGGAGACCGTCCGTGGCTGTACCGAGAGTTGCACTTACTGCCAGGTAATCCAACAATTCTTGGGCTACCGGCTGATACCCCGGGAAACGGAAATAAAGCGATTGCACCAGTTGCAGGAGTTGGCCGCCGACGGGCTGTTCCATACCTCCCGCAACGGCAAGATTAATGTTTTTATCTCCGACGACCTGCACGCCCCACCGTTACGGGCGGTTAAGTTCCGGAACGAGCGGTTGGAGCGGCTCAAGAACTGGCAGGGTCACACCGACGATATGTACATGATTTGCCAAGCGCGGGCTGAAGTAGGCCAGGATCCGGAGTTAGCCCAGGCAATGTACGATGCCAACATCCGAATGTTGTACCTGGGGGTGGAGTCCAACAACGCGGCGAACCTTTTGGCGGTTAACAAACGCCAGGAAGTCGGCCAGATGGAGTTGGACTTGCGCGCCCTGAACGAGATGGACTTCTCCGTGGTGGCGATGACCATCATCGGCCTGCCCTATGACACCGAAGAAGACATTATGAATTTGGCCGAATGGGTAACCCAGTACAGCCGCTATCAGACGGCCAACCTGCTGACGCCCCTGCCGGCCACTTCCAACTGGGACTCATTGCAGCCCTTGAACGAGAAAGGCGAATTACTGCAAGAAGGGGAAATGCGTCCCTACCACCTGTACACCGGGCGCCAGTTTGTGCATTACGACGCGCGCTGGTCAATGCAGGAAAGCCGGGACTTGTTCGACCGTTACACGGCCAAGTTGACCTCGATAGACAATCTGTACGGGCGGATTTTCCGCATACTGCGCTCTTACCGGCTGCGCCTGGCCGCTACCGGCCGGGACTTGGGAGATTCCATTAGTTCCCACTTTAACGAGGCTTCCGATGTCCTGCGCAACTGGTCCGACCCGATGTCCATCGCCGGCAAGGAGTTCGGCCAAAACATTTCCCAGCGGGTGGACGAGTTGGCCGAGACGCTAAAGGCAGTATCTCAGCCGCTGTCTAACACTCGACGCGACCTGGCCGAGAATATCAACAATAAGGTAACCGAGTTAACCGAGGCCCTTAAAACTATGTCCGACCCGGTCAGCGCTGGCAGCAAGGAATTGGCCGACAATGTTTCCCTTCGCATAACGGAGCTTTCCGAGATGATAAACGGTGTGCTGGTCGAGTCCTCTACCCGGCGCCGCACTGCCAAGGATTAAGCGCGGTTAGGGTTTTAACTTCTTTAGCAACTATCCGGCAGGCCCGGGGCAGGTCTTTACAAGACGCTCCATCCCGGCCTGTCGGTTCATATTTAGGCTAGGACTTTCCTCATCAGGCGCAAGTAAGCTAATCAGCCGGCGGGTATCCAGGGACATAACCGGCCCACCCAAGCCGGCAAACCGATAAGGAAATCGCTAAACTTGAAACGTGGTTTCGGGTCGGCTGCCCCGCCGGAGTTATTTTCAGGACAAAACCGCCGCCGCCAGGAATGTAATGAGCGATACGAACCGTGTATTTGTTACCGGCCTAGGAATGGTCAGCCCTCTCGGACTGGACGTCGAGTCAACTTGGGCCGGTATCGTCGAAGGCAAGTCAGGCATAGATTTCATTACCGCCTTCGATACTGAAGGATTCGACACCACCTTTGCCGCCGAGGTAAGGGGTTTTAATCCGGAAGACTATCTGGAACGCAAAGAGAGCCGGCGGATGGACCGTTTTGCCCAGTTCGCCGCCGTAGCCGCACAACAAGCTTGTCGCCACGCCGGCATCAACCTGGAATCGGAAGACCCGTTCCGGGTAAGCGCTATTATCGGCAGCGGCATCGGCGGCATCCTTACCCTGTCTCAACAGTATGATGTGCTGCGGGACCGCGGACCGCGGCGAGTCACCCCCTTCCTGATACCGATGATGCTCGGAGATATGGCCTCGGCCCAGGTGTCAATGGTTATCGGCTCTATGGGAGCCAACTATTGCGTGGTGTCCTCCTGCTCCAGCGGCGCCGATGCCCTGGGCCAGGGCTGGGAGATGATACGCCGCGGCCAGGCCGATGTAGTGCTGGCCGGAGGCAGCGAGGCCCCGATTGTCCCCATCGCCGTGGCTGGCTTCAACTCCCTGCGCGCCCTGTCCCGTTTCAACGAAGACCCAGCCCGGGCCAGCCGGCCTTTTAACCGGGACCGGGACGGGTTTGTTATGGGAGAAGGATCAGCGGTGCTGGTCCTGGAAAGCGAAAATCACCTGCGGGAGCGGGGCGCCGCTCCCCTGGCGGAACTACGCGGCTACGGGGCAACCTCAGACGCGCATCACCTGACCGAGCCAAGCCCCACCGGACATAGCGCGGCCAAAGCCATCAAACTGGCCCTGCAAGCGGCTGCCATTGATGTGTCCGAGGTGGACTATCTCAACGCCCACGGCACCTCCACGCCGCTGAATGACTGGCAGGAAACCAAGGCCATCAAGCTGGCGATGGGCGAAGAAGCCTATCGGGTGCCGATTAGCTCCAGCAAGTCAATGACCGGACACCTGCTCGGCGCCGGAGGAGCGCTGGAAGCGGCCATCTGTGTTATGGCGATTCAGGACAACATTGTGCCGCCCACCATCAACCTGGTGGACCCGGACCCGGAATGTGATCTGGACTATACCCCGCTCAAGGCCCGACGGGAGAGAGTGGACGTGACTATGAGCAACTCCTTCGGGTTTGGCGGTCATAACTCGGTACTGGTCCTGACCAATCCGGCCTGGGCGGACTAACCGGGCCGGCCCGACTTGTTTCGACGCCCGAGGCCGGATGAGGTAGAAGAGAGACCCTCTTTCAATAAGGGGGAACGGATTGGCAGCGCCATCGCCCACGCCACGCCCCTGCTGGTCGGTGTTCCCATGATTCCCCTACTCGGCAACCTGGGCATGGCCTTGCTGCCCTGTCCCATAATAGCCTACGTCATAGCCCGCGGCTTCCGCCGCAACCAAGCAGCCTGGGGAGCATTCCAGGGTATGCAGGCGGCGATAGTGCAGCTAATCCTGGTGGCGCTGGTCCTTGCCGCCGGATCCATGCAGGGAACTACTCTGGCCGAGTCAACACCCCAAATCCCAATGGCCATCTTTGTCTGCGCCTTCCTGCTATTCCTCTATACCCTCTGGGCAGCATGGGATACGGCTTGGGGCTATGACTTCCGCTACATCTTCATCAGCAACTTCGTTGACCGGATAACCGACGCCAACCTGCGGCGGCAAGACCAGCGCCGGCGCCGGAATAACCCCATTGACCGGACCGATACGTCCGACGGCCCCGACGGCCCCGATGACCCACCGCCCGGCCCAACCCGGTAATACTGCTGACACTTGCCTCTGTCTTTCTACGCATTTCCGGGTTAAGCTGTTTCAAGTTCAGGGACTTGTTCCTCACGCCGGCATGGAGTCGGGCCAATAGACGTAGGCCGGCAGATGAGTATTACCGGGTCCAACCTTGAAACACCTCTTGCTGAAGAGCTGATTGGTCGTCAACAATGCCCCAACCCGCCAAGCAATGGAATCTTCCTCCCGATCCGGAAGACGCGGAAACTGCCGGCTTGCCCGCCGATTTACCCCGGGGTCTGGCACAGGTCTTGCTGGCCCGGGGCATCAACAGCAGGGAAAAGCTGCGATTCTTCCTGGAACCACCCCATCGACTGCCCTACTGCCCGCTCCGCTTGAGCGGAATGGAACCGGCTCTGCAACGGCTGCACCGCGCCATCGTGGGAGTCGAGGAAACCGGGGCAGCCGGCGAGGGCAAAGAAACTGTGGGCATCGTCGGGGATTTTGACGTGGACGGGGTGACCGGCACGGCAATTCTCACAGAAGGATTGGCCGATTTTGGCGTCGCAGCTATCCCTTACCTGCCCCACCGGGTAACGGAGGGCCACGGCCTATCCGCCGACGCAGTAAACTTGCTGGGCGAGCAAGGGGCCACTCTGCTAATCACGGTGGACTGCGGGGTTTCCTCCAACACGGAGGTAGCCCTGGCCCGGCAGCGGGGAATTGACGTAATTATCACCGACCACCACGTCCCACCGGCTGATGCTCCCGAGGCCGTCGCCATCATTAACCCCCGGATGCCTGGAAATGAGTATCCCTACCCTGAATTATGCGGGGCGGGTCTGGCCTTCAAGTTGATGCAGGGACTCTACCAACGGCACGGGAGACCAACGCCGCGCCGCCTGCTGGAACTGGCCGCCCTGGGCACCATCGCCGACCTGGTGCCCCTGCGGGACGAAAACCGCTACCTGGTGCGTGAGGGGTTGCAGGAGTTGGCCCGAACCCAACGCCCTGGCCTGTGCGCCCTGTACCAACTGGCCGGCATACAAGCCAGCGCCATTGATGCCGAAACGGTTTCCTTCCAGATAGCGCCCCGCATCAACTCGCCGGGCCGGATGGGCCACGCCCGGGACAGCCTGAGCCTATTGACCACTCACTGCCCCGAGGAGGCCGCTAACTTGGCCGAGCGGCTGGAAGAGTTGAACTTGGAACGACGGGAACTAACCCAGCAGGTTTACGCTGCGGCCCAAGCAGACGTAGAAAGCCGGGAAAACCTGCCTCCTATCATCCTGGTGACCAACCCGCAGCTTACTCCCGGCGTGGCCGGGCTGGTCGCCGGGCGGCTGGCCGAGTCATTCCACCGCCCGGCGATAGCCCTGGCCTCGATAGATGAAAGCGATGGAGACAACCTGATGGCCAGCGGGCGGAGTATCCCAGCGTTCAACTTGGTCAAGGCTTTTACCGCCTGCGCCGACCTGTTTGTACGGTACGGCGGGCACGCCCAGGCTGGCGGCTTCACAATCGCCAAGGAAAACTTGCCTCTGCTGGAGCAACGTCTGACCGCCATCGCCGGGGAAATCCTGGATGAGTCAGACTTGCAGCCGGTCCTGTCCATTGACGCGGAAATCAACCTGGCGGACCTGACCCCCTACTTTCTCAACCGGCTGGCCCAACTGGAACCCTTTGGCCCGGAAAACCAACAGCCTGTTTTCTTGTCCCGGAAACTACAGGTCATTGAAGCGCGGCGCATCGGCAACCGTAACCAGCATCTGAAATTGCAAGTCCGGCAGGGTAAGTGGCGCTATCTAGCCCTGGCTTTTAACCGGGCCGAGGAGTGGGACGATGGCGCCTCAACCATAGACCTGGCCTACTCAATCAGGGTGGACTATTGGCGGGGCGTGAAACGGGTAAACCTGATGGTGGCGGATTCCCGCCCGGCAGAGAGCAGGAGAACTTAAGGTTAGCGCTTATCCGACCGGAGAAAGGAGTGGTCTTAATCGTCCGGTTTTTCCCAGGGAAAATACTGGTAAACGGCATCACGCAAGTAAAAGGGTTCGAAATTGAGGAAGTAATCGGCCTTGAAGTTAGTAGTGTACCGGGTGTAGAGGGCGGCGTAGCGAACATCCAGCCGGTCATGGGGTGGCTTGCTGAAAATCTTGTCGTTGATGCGCTGGAAAGCCTTTCCGGTGTCGTTAATTTCGTCCACCACCAAAATGTGCCGGTGGTCACCCAGGCTGTCCAGTAGAACATCGCCATAAATGAAGAAGATAGGCCGCTCAAAAAAGTGACAAACGTGGGTGGCCGGCACCAACCCGCCCCGGACTACCGCAACTATGGCATCGGGCCGCCAGCCGTCCTTAGCGGAGACTATCAAGTCACACAGCAAGCCGATGCCGCGACATATTTCCTCATAGCCAACGTAGCGTCTTTGCTGGGCCATAAATCCCGTTCAATTCTCCAGCCGGGCGTCTTTCATTAGCCTACGGCCTGGCGGCAGGACCTTTCAATCGTTACCCGACCTCATCGTTACCCGCTCTCTATGTAAGCCTGACGCCCTCCTATGTCATTCTGAACAGAGCGAAGAATCCCAAATCCTCTAGCCAGAACTACTGCTGGCGCCAGGAAAATGGTTGGCAAATAACGGCTTTGGATTCTTCGTCGCTCTGCTCCCCAGAAGGACAACTAAGAAACCTCTGAATAAGTCCGTGACTCGTGATGTTTACACTTATCCGTCGTTCCTGCGCAGGCAGGAACCTAAAACGTTACGTACAGAGGTTCCTGCTTTCGCAGGAACGACGGGTGAAGGCGCTAGTGTTCAATGACTTATTCAGAGTATCCCTAAAAGACCTTGGCCTAACGGTTAGACCTTCCATTTTCGTATTTCCTGTTCACCCTGGGCTTGCCGAAGGGCTGACCACGAACAGAATATCCGGCGCTTATGTAGAGCTGCCGGAACTGCCCGATTCACGGCGGCTGGAGCTGACAAACTGAGCCTTGTACACCAACAGCGGGATGGCAATTACCATAACAACCAGGGCCACAATCTGCGCCTCGTTAAGCGCCCCGCCGAAGTAGGTATTCTGTTCAATCCGCAGGAAGCTCAGGAAGAAGCGGCCAACGGAATAGAGCGCCCCGTAGAGCACAAACACCATTCCGTGGGGGCGCAGCCGGTTGCGCAGCGGCCAGATGATAGCCAGAACTACCAGGTCGAACAACAGCTCATAGGCTACCGCCGGATGGCTGGCGGCCCGGGTTGCGCCGGGGCTGTCCAGGTGGGTATAGACCACACCCCAGGGCAAGTCGGTAAACTTGGCCCAGTGTTCCCCGTTGATGATGTCGCCAATACGCCCGATAGCCATAGCAATCAGCAAGGCCGGGGCGGTGATGTCGGCCAGGAGGCCAATCTGGGGCAGCGGAGCCTTTTCCGGCTCCCCGGCAAAGCGGAAATACTTGCCCCACAAGTTGAGAAACCAGTTGGAGTTGCGAATCAGGATGTAGGAGGAGGCGCTGACAAATCCACCCAGAATGGCGCCGTAGATGGCTATGCCCCCCAGCCAGACTTGCAGAATAGTTAGCGGGTTGGCGGCATAGAAGCTCCAGAAGTCAATGACGTGGAGCACCCGCGCTCCGATGATGCCGCCGATGATGCCCCAAACCGCTACCGACAGGATGGCGTCGCCGTCCAAACCCTCTCGCCGGCCCCAACGCACGGTCAGGATTACCGCGGTAGCCACCGCCACAAAGGTCAAGAAACCGTGCCAAGACAGCAGGAAGGGGCCAATACTGAATATATTAGGACCAAAGGGGATGCTGATTGCGCCCAGTATGCTCATTGGTTTGCTCTCACCCGGGAGTTAAGATTGCTTATAAGTCCAGAAATTACTGAGATGTCTTTTCTATAACCGGTCAGATAGATCGGTCTGGCCCTACCTTTCGGCGGTACGGTCGATAGTACGTACAAAATACGCCTCTTCCCGGTAGGGTTGCAAGGCATTTGCCAAACGGAAGTGTTCCTCTTCGTCGGAGGGTAGGCAAAATAGGGCCGGGCCGGCGCCGGAAATGTGCGGAGGCCGGCCGGTGATTTGTTCGGTAAGACGGCACAAGTTTTCCAGCGTGGGAAACATCCGAAAAGCCACTTTTTCAAATACGTTATGCAGCAAGCCTTCTACGCTCCGGCCGGCCTGAAGATTTTCTACCATTTGGCGGGTCATTCCCCCGTCGCCGTAATGGGACGGTGTTAGCTCGCCATAAAGCCGTGCCGTCTTGCCCGCCAAGGTATCTTTAGGGCAGATTAGAGTGACCCCTGTGGCCGGCATGGATCGGATGGGTTCAACTATTTCTCCCCGTCCCTTAGCCAGAGCCGTGCCGCCTTGCAGGAAATAAGGCACGTCCGCCCCCAGCGTTGCCGCAATTCGGGACAGTTCAGCCAGGGGAAGGTCCAGCTTCCACAGCCGGTTCAGGGCCAGGAGGGCCGCCGCCGCGTCACTACTGCCCCCACCCAAACCCATACCTGCCGGAATGACCTTGGTAATGAGGATGTGGGCTTGGGGAACCCGGCCGCCGTGCCGGGCCAAAGCCTGCGCTGCTTGCCAGACCAGGTTGCTTTCGCCGTTCAGGGCCGGCTCGTCACACTCCACCCGGAGGTTCGGAGCAGAGCTAATCTCCAGTTGGTCGGCCAAGTCAATGGCCTGCATAACCGTGCGCACCTCATGGTAGCCATCGTCCCGGCGGCCCAAGACCTCCAGGGTCAGGTTCAGCTTGGCAAAGGCCGAAACTATCAACCCGGCTCTCCTGACTTTTCCCCGGCCGGTTCCCGGAACATACTTTCCCACACCGTATAGACTGCCGCCCATTCCTCGATGGCCAGGGTTTCCGCCCGCCGCCGGCCATCCACCCGGACCGAATCCAGTAACTCGCCAACCACGCCGGCGGGTAAGCCCAAGCCGTGACTCAAGGAATTGCGCAACTGCTTACGAGGGGCGGAAAAGCCGGCCCGCACCAAGTCAAAGAATGCCCCCGTATCGGACACTTCCACCGCCGGGCGTTCCAGCAAGTCCAGCCGCACCACCGCCGAGGTAACTTTGGGGACCGGGCGGAAGGCGCTGGGCGGGACGGTACAGACCGGTCGAGCCGTGGCATAAAACTGGGTCGCCACCGAAAGCAGGGACATTTTGCCGGGGGCGGCGGTCATGCTGTCGGCCACCTCTTGCTGCAACATCAAGACCATCAAACTTGGTCGCCATTCCGATTCCAGGAACCGGCGTACAATCGGGTTGGCTGCGTAATAGGGCAGGTTAGCCACCACCTTGTAGGTCAACCGCCCGTCCGCCCGGTCAATCAAGCCATCGCCGATACCCTCTCCGATAAGGGAGCCGATGTCCACCGTCCGGGCATCGGCAGCAACTACGGTCAGGTTTGGCGGATTGCCCACCCGCCCCGGCAAGGCAGCGGCCAGCCCGGCGTCCAACTCCACCGCAATCACCCGGCCGGCGCGGGGCAGCAGCCGACGGGTCAATGCGCCACGGCCCGGGCCAATCTCCAGCGCCACATCCTCCGGGGCCAAGTCCGCCGCCGCTACTATGCGGCTGAGGATGCGGTCATCTACCAGAAAATGCTGGCCGAGAGACTTGCGGGGTTTGGCCGACGGCGGGGAAGGTGCAGTTAAAGGAGTATTCACAACGTCAACAGTTCGCCTATAGTTAGAGACCGCGCACCCCCCTTCGACAAAGACTTGCTGAGCATGTCCCGGACGGCAACTCGGGCCAGGCTTTCCCACGGCACCCGCAAGTTCCTGTTTACCGTTGCTTCCTCTCGGACCTGGCGGGGTTCACAAGCCTGCGCCGCGTGGGACCCGGCCTTCAACACTGCCCTTCCGGGATAGTGGCCCATAAAGCCGAGCCTAAGGGAGGGATTCCACCCCGCTGTAGCGGATTGCGGGTACAGGGCACCGCTAGCTCCCCGTCTAGCACGGTCTCCTATTCAATGTTAGGGTAGTTACCGTTACCCTGTCAAATGCCCTGCTCGCTCCGAAGCTATCCCCTCACGCTCACCCCTCTCCCCAGGAAGAGGGGTGAATCGCTCCCTCTCCTCGGGGGAGAGGGCCGGGGGGAGCGGATAATGGCGCGAAGCCGGAATGACGGGCAAGGCCGCCGGGTGTTAGAATGAACCTCGAAGAGGTTTAACGATGCAGCTCAAGAAAGCAGTCATTCCCGCCGCCGGCTTGGGCACCCGCTTCCTGCCCATAACCAAGTCGGTGCCAAAAGAGCTACTGCCCATCCTGGACCGGCCCATGCTTCAGTACGTGGTGGAAGAGGCAGCGGAGGCTGGAATTGAGGAAGTTATTATCGTAACCGCCCGGGGCAAGGAGTCCATCGCCGCCTATTTTCAACCGCGCCCGGAATTGGAGGAACGGCTAGGCGAAACCGGCGCCGCTGACCTTTTGGAGAAAATACGACACGCCTCCTCCCTGGCTCAAGTTTCCTTTGTTATCCAGGAACAGCCCCTGGGCTTGGGCCACGCTGTCTTGACCGCGCGGGAGGTGGTGGGTGATGAGCCTTTTGTGGTGATTCTGCCCGATGACATTGTGGCCCACACGCCCGGGGTAATTTCCCAAATGCTGGAAGTGTCCGAGCAGTTCGACGCAAGCGTGGTGGCAGTGGAACAAATGCCCTGGGAAGTCATCCACAATTACGGAGTAGTGGACGCAGAACCGACCGGCGACCGGGTGCATCAAGTCCGCCGGCTGGTGGAAAAGCCACCCCGGGAAGAGGCCCCTTCCAACCTGACCATCGTGGGCCGCTACATCCTCCCCCCGGAGATTTTCGACTGTCTGGAACGCACCCCGCCGGGCGCCAAGGGCGAGATTCAGTTGACCGACGGGATTGGGCTGCTGCTGGAAAGCCGGGATGTTTACGCCTACGAGTTTCTGGGCACCCGCTACGACGGCGGCACCCCGTTGGGGTTGCTGCGGGCCTCCCTGGACTTTGCCCTAGCCCAGGAAGAGACCCGGGAGGCGACCAGGGCGCTGCTCAAATCCCTGCTGCCGGATTAGCCATGGAACCCACCCCAATAAAAGCCAACCAGGAATCCGGAACCCAGCCCGCGGAAATCCTCTCCCAGCGGGTTATTGAACGGGTCGCCGCCGCGCTCCTTATCCTGTATGTCCTGGCCAGTATCGTCCCGATAGTGGTGCGGATGGCAAGCGGGACTCCCGTTGATATACTCCTCCCGATTAGAGATGGAACCGAGCCGGAAATGTTAGCCTTGTCTCATTTGAGGACTATGATTTGGCTGAACAATCCGTTGTACGTAGCCAGCCAAACAGCCAACTTGATTTCCTCTTTTATCCTGGTGTCCATGGCCGCCGTCAGCTACCAGGTTTTCCAGCACCATGACCGAACCCTGGCCTTGATGGGCGCTTTTATGTTCTTGGGCGCAGCCTTTTTTACCGGTCTCTCCGCAGTCGGTGGGTTGGCACTAGCCCAGGAGTACGGCGGGCCGCTGGCTCAAGCCCCACTGGTACGCGCTGATAGCCTACTCAGCACGTATAACGCTATCGAACCTCTGCGAGCTTTGTCAGGCAAGGTGGGATTTACCTTTGCCGCGCTGGGTCTGCTGGCCCTGGGCGGCCTGATTGCCTGGAGCGGCGGCCGGCCCCGCTGGCTGGGTTGGCTGGGCCTGGTGGCCGGCGTCCTGATGTTCTTCATCTGGAACCCGGACGCCGCCGCTTTGCACCGCATCGGCGGAGGGGCTTATCTGCTATGGCTGCTTCTGCTGGCCGGCTGGCTGCTTTTCCGGGGAACGCACGATGCAACCGCCGGAGACATTGATGCTGAAACGGGAGAACACTGATGCTTCAGATTCTACTGGTATTCCACCTATTTTTCGCCATTTGGTTAATGGGGAATCTCATCACGTCGGCTTTCTGGAAGAAGCGGGCCGACCGCTCCGGAAATCTGGAGCACATCGCTTCCACCGCCCAGGCTCTGGTCCGCTCCGACTACACCTTCACCGGCCCGGGCATCGTTGGCCTACTGGTCACCGGCATCTGGATGGTCGGGCTGACCGGCTGGAGACGGTTTGAAGAACCCTGGCTAGCAATATCCTTCCTGCTGACCATCCTCATCGTCATTCTCTGGTTGGCGGTTTTGCTGCCCCAGCAGCGGCGCATGGCCCGGCTGGCCCAAGAGGGGGCGGCAAACGGCTCCCCGGAACCGGGTTACCAAAGCGCCAGCAAGGTCTGGAGCATTGCCGGAGGCATCGTTACCCTGATACCCGTCATAATCCTGTTTCTGATGGTTCTCAAGCCCTGAGTTTAGAATCGAAGCGCCGGTTAGTAACTTTCTCAAATGTGGTTTGACAAGTTCACCACGGGCGGAGCAAGGCTATCTACCACTCACCCTGAGCTTGTCGAAGGGCGCCGCAAACAGCGACAGAAGTTTTGAGATATTTGCTTAATCCCGGCTGGCCCAAAACGCCGCCGGACTTGGGAGATTGCCATGACCAGCCAAAAAGAGCAGCACCTGGAAAACGTCAACAGCATCCGCGCCGAGTTGTTCCAAATCCTGGAGGGAATGGACAACTGCCTGGACTGGCGGCCCGACCCGGATTCCTGGTCGGCGCGCGAGGTAATTGCTCATATCCTGAACACACCGCCGCCAGGAGTTCCCGGTAT
Source organism: Dehalococcoidia bacterium (assembly GCA_965197655.1). GTDB lineage: Bacteria > Chloroflexota > Dehalococcoidia > Lucifugimonadales > UBA3495 > CATQHB01. The sequence goes on from OZ240220.1 coordinate 1,456,509, forward strand.
ATTCCGGGATATGCTGGCCGGGGAGATTCAGGAGTACGACCTGTGGGCCGACCAGAAGTACCTAACGCCGGAGGCGCAGGACTGGGATATGGCTCAGGTTAAGCAGGCGTTGGAAGGCTATTTCAGGGGGTTGGAAGAGGCTCTAGCCAGGGCTACCGAGGCCGACCTTGCCGACATCTCGGCTATGGTGCACCAGCGCAATCGCCATTGGGACGAACCCCGGACGGCGCAATGGCTGGTGGAGCGGCTGTTTGCCGGCCACTGGCGGGAACACCTGGTCCAGTTGCAAGAGATACGGGATACCTTGGGGATTTAGCGGCGGGGTTTATCATTTTGACGGAATCAGGACTCGAACCCGGTAGGTGCGGGCTTAAAACCCATCGGTTCCAACTAATTGAACAGACAAAGCTACTGAATCGCCCGATAAGCGTTTTGCCCGCAGTCTGAACCTAACCCGTCGTTCCTGCGCAGGCAGGAACCTACAACCTTGAAGCCAGAGATTCCTGCCTGCGCAGGAACGACGGGTAGATTGTTTAACCGATGAGCAATCGCATTCCTTGAAACAAATGCTTTGAAACCTGCCTATGCTCCATTACTGCGAAAAGGGAATGCAAAAAGGGCGGGTTTGAAACCCGCCCGTACATTAGTTTGCCCCGTTCGGGTGGCGATTGAGCCTAGTTTACATCGCCGATACCCAACAAGCTCAGGAAGGCTTCCTGGGGAACCTCTACCCGGCCCACGCTCTTCATCCGTTTCTTGCCCTCTTTCTGCTTTTCCAGCAGCTTGCGCTTGCGGGTTATGTCCCCCCCGTAGCACTTGGCAAGCACGTCCTTGCGCATGGCCCGCACCGTTTCCCGGGCGATTATCCGGCTGCCAATAGACGCCTGAATCGGCACTTCGAACAGTTGGCGGGGAATGGTGGTGCGGAGCTTTTCCACCAGCGCCCGCCCGTGGGCCACGGCCAAATCGCGGTGGACAATCATGGACAAAGCCTCCACCGGCAGATGGTTAATCAGGATGTCCACCCGGCTCAGCGGCGCGGCCCGGTAGCCCTCAAAGGTATAGTCCAGCGAAGCGTAACCCTGGGTGCGTGACTTGAGTTGGTTGTAGAAATCGGCCAGCATCTCGGAGAGGGACATGGTATATTCCATAACTACCCTCGACTGCTCCTCTCCGCTTTCGCTTCCCTTACGGGCTGCCATCCCCTGGATGTATTCCATCCGCTTGAACTCGGAGCGGCGGGCGTGCATCAACTCCATTATCGCCCCCACGTGACGGTTGGGGGCCACGATGGTCAGATTTAATATCGGCTCCTGGATTTCCCGAATCTCGTGGGGTTGGGGCAACTTGGACGGGTTATCCACCCGGATGGCGCTGCCATCCTGCCGGATGACCTGGTAGGCCACGCTGGGGGCGGTAACAATCAGGTCCAGGTCATACTCCCGCTCCAACCTTTCCTGGATAATCTCCAGGTGCATCAGACCCAGGAAACCGCAGCGAAAGCCAAAGCCCAAAGCGCCGCTGCTCTCCGGCTCCATCGTCAAAGAGGCGTCGTTCAGGCGCAACTTATCCAGCGCCGCCCGCAGGCTGTTGTACTCCTCACCGTCGGAGGGGTACAGGCCGGCAAAGACCATCGACTTCAACTCAACGTAGCCAGGCAGGGGGTCTTGGGCGGGCCGGCTGTTGTTGGTCAGCGTGTCGCCGACGCTGCATTCCTGAACGTCCTTGAACCCGGTGGCGACATAACCCACCTGCCCGGCATACAGAGACGGCACCGGCGTAGGAAAGGGCGCGAACACCCCCACTTCCATAATCTCGGCGACCCGCCCGGAGGACATAACCATTATCTTGTCGTTCTTGGATACCTGCCCGTCCTCGACCCGGACATGGGCGATAATGCCCTTATAAGAATTATAGCTGGAGTCAAACACCAGGGCACGCAGGGAGCCATCCGCATCGCCGCCCGGCGGCTTAAATCGTTCCACCACGGCGTTGAGAATATCATTGGCCCCGGTGCCATCCTTGGCGGACACGAAAAGAATCTCATCATCCCTGAAGCCGAAAACCTGCCGGAGTTCACCGGCCACCCGTTCCGGTTCGGCCTGGGGCAAGTCCACCTTGTTGACAATCGGAATCAGGTCCAAGTCATACTCCATCGCCAGCAGGGCGTTGGCGATGGTCTGGGCCTCAATCCCCTGGCTGGCGTCCACCACCAGCAGGGCGCCTTCACAGGCGGCGAGGGCGCGGGAAACTTCATAGCTGAAATCCACATGGCCCGGGGTGTCAATCAAATTTAGCTGGTAAACCTGGCCGTCCCGAGCCTTATGCTGCATCGCCACCGCCTTGCCCTTGATGGTGATGCCCCGCTCCCGCTCCAGTTCCATCGAGTCCATAAACTGGGCCTTCATTTCCTGGGGGCGCACCGTGCCGGTGATTTCCAGAAAGCGGTCAGCCAGCGTGGACTTGCCGTGGTCAATATGAGCAATAATGCAAAAGTTGCGAATGAGTTCAAGAGTCATAGCATATTCATAGTAACACGGCGGTATGGGAGTAACAAGGATAGTGGAGGGAGCACGGAGGGGAAATGTACCTTACCGCATACTTCCAGACGCTTTACCTTGACCACGCTGTGCTGTATTGTACCATTTACGTAAGGCATCATAATGATACAAGGCTTCAAGGACCGGAGAACCATGAGGTTCTTCCAAGGCTACCAAGTGCTGGACTTCCAAGGGTTCGCCGACCAAGCGACACGACGGCTTACGATCTGGACAGCGCCGAGTCCCTGCAAGACTTGAGAGGACTGCCCAGCAACCGACTGGAAGCGCTATCCGGTGTTCGAGCTGGCGAGTACAGCATACGAGTTAATCGCCAGTGGCGCATCTGCTTTCGCTGGGGAGGCAATGGCCCGTACGATGTGGAAATTGTGGACCACCACCGATAAAGAGGGCTGATATGCGAGTAAGCAGTGGTATGCGACCAGTGCATCCGGGTGAGATACTAGAGGGAGAATTAGCAGAACTTGGTATGTCGGCTAACGCCCTAGCTACCGCCTTGGCCGTACCAACCAACCGGATTACGGCTATCCTGAAGGGGCAGCGCGGCATAACTGCCGACACTGCTTTGCGCTTGTCCCGTTATTTCGGCACGACGCCGCAATTTTGGCTGAACCTCCAAAAGACCTTCGAGTTGCGCGTAGCGGAGACCGCATCCGGTAAGGAAATCGCCCAGCAGGTGCAACCTCGGGAGGAAGCGCGAATCGCCGATTAAATTGACAATCCAACAATGGCTCAGAAGGGAAGGGCCGGCGATGACGCCGGCCCTTCCCTGTTGCACCTGAAGGATTTACCCCAACAGTTTAGTAGGAACCATACCCTGGCGCCTGAATGCAGGCAGCCCAGTGGTTCGAGTCCACCTCGCGCAGCTCCGGCGTTACTTCGGAACAACTGTCTATGGCGATGGGGCAACGAGGGTGGAACACGCAGCCGGTCGGCGGGTTCAAGGGGCTGGGCACCTCACCGGTAAGCAGGATACGCTCCCGTTGGGCGTCAATTATCGGGTCAGGGATAGGAACCGCTGAGAGCAAGGCCCGCGTGTACGGGTGCAACGGACTCTGGTAGATTTCGTTGCGGTCGGCAATCTCCACGATGTGGCCCAAATACATCACCGCCACCCGGTCGCTGATGTGACGCACCACCGAAAGGTCATGAGCGATAAAGAGATAGGTGAGGTCAAACCGCTCCTGCAAGTCTTCCAGCAGGTTGACAATCTGGGCCTGAATGGAAACGTCCAGGGCCGAAACCGGCTCATCACACACGATAAAGGAGGGGTCAACGGACAGGGCGCGGGCCACGCCGATACGCTGGCGCTGTCCGCCGCTGAACTCGTGGGGGAAGCGATCCGCCATATAGGGGTTCAGGCCCACGTTTTGCAGCAGTTCCGCCACCCGGTCCTTGTATTCATCTTTGCTTTTCACCAGGCCGTGGACAATCAACGGCTCGCCGATGATGTTGCCGGCGGTCATCCGGGGGTTGAGGGAGCTATAAGGGTCCTGGAAAATTACCTGCATCTGCCGCCGCATAACGCGCATTTGGCGGGTAGAAAGGCCGGTCAGTTCCTCGCCGTCGAAAATTACCTGCCCGCCGGTGGGACGATACAACTGGAGGATGCAGCGTCCGGTGGTGGTTTTGCCGCAACCGCTTTCTCCCACCAAGCCCAGGGTTTCACCGCGCCGGACAAAGAAGCTTATGTCGTCCACCGCCTTGATTTGGGCGACCGCCCGCTGGATGATAATTCCCGATGTAACCGGAAAGTGCATTTTGAGGTTTCTAACCTCAAGCAGAATGTCTCCCGACTGGGCCGTACCACTGCCTTGTGTCCCGGTTTCGGTCATTGTGGTCATAGTCTCATACTCTCCACAGGCTAGTTTTCCCTTTTCCCGGGACTTATTCAGTCTCGGCGGTTTCCTCGGATTGGCGGGAGCCGCCCACATTGTCGGCCCTTCTTTCGGCGCCCATGCTGTCGTCAATCAAAAAGTCCAGGGCCGAGGGGCCTAATTCGTCGGAACGCCAGCAGGCCGACCAGTGGCCCTCGTTGACCAGCATCAGGGGCGGACTGTCCGTGGCGCACTTGTCCACCGCCCAGCGGCAGCGTTCTCGGAAGGCGCAGCCCTCGGGCAGGTTAATCAGGTCGGGGGGTTGGCCCTCAATCGGGTCCAGCTTGGCGCGGCGGGGCAGGTCCAGCCGCGGCACCGACTTCAGCAGGCCGACGGTGTAAGGATGGCGGGGGTTACTATAAACTTCCCGAGCGATGCCGCGCTCAATGATTTTGCCGGCGTACATTATGTTCATCCGGTCGGCATAGCGGGCCACCACGCCCAGGTTATGAGTTATGACAATGAGGGAGACGCCGAACTCGCTGGTCAGGGACTTCATCAGTTCCAGAATCTGGGCCTGAATGGTCACATCCAGAGCGGTAGTCGGCTCGTCCGCGATAATCAGCTTGGGGTTGCAGCTCAGGGCCATGGCAATCATCACCCGCTGGCGCATACCGCCGCTGAACTGGTGCGGGTACTGGCGTACCCGGTGTTCCGCATCGGGGATACCCACCCGTCCCAGCAAATCTATCGACTCCTGGCGGGCTTCTACTCGGTTCATGCCCTTGTGGAGTTGGAGGGTTTCGCTGAGCTGCCGCTCCAGGGTAAGCACCGGGTTGAGCGAGGTCATCGGTTCCTGAAAGACCATGGACATCTTGGCCCCGCGAATGCGGCGCATATCGTCCATATCAATCTTCAGGATGTCTTCTCCTTCGAAAAGCAGCTCTCCATCCACGATTTTACCCGGCGGGTCGGGAATCAGGCGCATCAAGGACAGAGCGCTGACGCTTTTGCCGCAGCCGCTTTCTCCCACCAAACCCAGGGTTTCGCCTTCTTCAACCTCATAGGATATCCCATCAACCGCCTTGACCACGCCCTCAAAGGTGTAGAAGTGGGTCTTAAGGTCTTTAACTTCCAGAAGTGTAGCCAACTGGCCTCCCCCCGACAACGAAATAAGTACTATTCAATCTCTGTCGCCGGCTTGTGTTAAGATGGGCAACAAACTTGCCCGGTCTGGGTCCTGCGAATGGTGGGGAAGGGGAGACTCGAACTCCCACGCCTTGCAGCACATGATCCTAAGTCATGCTCGTCTACCAATTCCGACACTCCCCCCAGTCAGTAGAAGCCCCGCAATTGCAAAATATCCGGATTGGTGACCCGCCTCGGGGTCGAACCGAGAACCTACTGATTAAGAGTCAGTTGCTCTGCCAGTTGAGCTAGCGGGCCAACCCTCATGAAACCCGATTTTATATATTTTCAGGTTGCAAAAGACTATCAACAGTTTGCCTTTCTTGTCAATAGACCGACAGCATTAACGGCAAGCTGGTTATAGTCCATTTATACCCCGTAATCCAGCCGGTCGATCAGTCCCTTGGGCAGACCGGCCAAGCGCATTTTTTCCTGGGTATCGGCAATGTCATAATCCACCCGATGCTGCTCGACCGTTCCCGGCCCGCCGGCGCTCTCCCTGGCATAGATGGCGTAGCTGGCCCTGCGGTCGTAGTCACGGGGCTGGCCTACACTGCCAGGGTTGACAATCCAACGCCGGTCATCCAGCGAATATATTTCATCCTCGGCAAAAACTACGAACTCCGGGCCGTTCCGGTTTTCCATGCACAGAAAAGGCAGATGCGAATGTCCCACCAGGCAATAGGGAGTGGTCAACCGGGCCAGGGTAGCCACGGCTGCCTCCGGGCTGAGCAGGTACTCCCGCAGGGGAGCGCGCAGGCTGCCGTGAACCAGGGTAAAAGGCTCGGCAACAGCTACCAGGGGCAGCCCGGACAGCAGGGCTATGTCCTCCGGGGAAAGCTGCCGGGAGGTCCAGATGGCGGAAGCCGCGGCGTCGGGGTTAAAGTCGGAGATGTCAAGCTGATTCAGGGCGGCGTGGTCGTGATTGCCGGCCACCGCCACCAGAGGATACTGGCGCAGCAAGTCCAGGCAGGGCCCGGGTTCCGGGCCGTAGTCAACTGTATCGCCCAAGCACCAGATAACATTGAAGCCGCCCCGCTCTTCAGCGTCGGCCACTACCGCTTCCAGCGCAGCAAGGTTGGCGTGAATGTCGGAAACTATTAAGGCGCGCAATCTCGTGTCCTCCCCCTGGCGTTCCCTGAAGCCGGACTCGGCTAGGACAATCGCATTATAGGTGCATTCAATAGGTCATTCCTGCGGATGCAGGAATCTAAGGAACCTCTGATAAGTCCGTGGATTGGGTGTTTATCCCTACCCGTCGTTCCTGCGCAGGCAGGAACCTCTGTCCGCAACGTTTTAGGTTCCTGCTTTCGCAGGAACGACGGGGTGAAGGCGCTGGCGTTTAATGACTTATTCAGAGCATCCCTAAAGACATGGCGACCCGAGGTTCCTGCTTCCGCAGGAACGACGGGAAAAGGGAGCCTCAGCATAATGCGATTGCCCCGCCGGCCTTCCGTTCAATTGACAGGCCCGGCGGGGAACATTACCCTCACGTTTAAGCTGGAATCATTATAGCAATGAATTGATGCTTTACGCCGGGGGCGATAGCCTCACCCATGACCGGGTATATGCAAATCTGGCGTAATAGGTAATAGGAGACACAATGACCACGCCAAAAGCCAAGGTTCATATAGTAGCCACGGGGGGCAGCATCGCCGGCATCGGCCCTGACCGCCTGGACTATATCCTGTATCCCGAACTGGGGGAACACCTGACCATCGAGCAGTCCCTGGCCCGCATACCGGAGGTGTCGGAAATCGCCGAGGTGGAGGCAGAGGACCTGGTCAGCGTAGGCAGCACCGCCATAGGGCCGGAGGACTGGCTGAAACTGGCCCAGCGCATCAACTCCCTACTTGCCAATAGGGAAACAACCGGGGTGGTAGTAACCCACGGCACCGCCACGCTGGAGGAAACGGCCTACTTCCTGCACCTGACTGTCAAGTCGGCCAAGCCAGTGGTGGTTACCGGGGCAATGCGCCCGCCTACCGCGCTGGGCACCGACGCCGACCTGAACCTGCTGGATGCGGTCCGGGTAGCCGCCTGCCCCGATGCGGCGGGCAAGGGTGTCCTGACCATCCTGAACAACGAGATTCAATGCGCCCGGGACGTAATCAAGACCAACACCTTTCGGGTCGAGACCTTCAAACCCAACGAACTGGGGTTTTTAGGCTACGCCGATTCGGACGGGGAAGTCCTCTTTTACCGGGCGCCCCTGCGCAAGCATACCGCCGACACGATTTTCGACGTGGCCGGCCGTGCCAGCCTGCCCCGGGTGGACATCGTATATTCCTACGCCGGGGCCGACGAATTGCTGGTAAATGCGGTGCGGGGCAATGGCTCAGACGGGTTAGTCCTGGCCGGGTTCGGCGGGGGCAGCTACCCGCCACTGGTAATTGAAGCGGCCGCCCAAGCTGTGATCGAGGGTATCCCGGTAGTACTGGCCTCCCGCTCCACCGCCGGAAGGGTGGTGATGACGCCCCGCAAAGAGGAACAGAACTTCATAGTATCCGACAACCTCCCGCCGCAGAAGGCGCGTATCCTGTTAATGCTGGCCCTGACCGTCACCGACGACCGGCGGGAGATACAGCAGATGTTCCGGGATTACTAGGCGTATTGGAAACAACGTTGCGGGAGTATTCAGCCAGAGACCGGTCAGGGCCGCGCTATTGGCCGTTAGGGTATCGCCTGAGCAATACAAGCGCTTCGTAGTTCCTGCCGCCGCAGGAACTACGGGAAAGGGGGCTGGGCTTGAGCAATTGCCCGGCAGGCATCATTGACTGAGGTTTTCCCTGCCGGGCTTAGGGGTGTATAATCGGCAACATTCCGCACGATGAACTATAAGGCAGGTGAATGATCGTGGCAGCATCTACCGCCGCCGCTCCGGGCCAGGACCTGGAGCCGGCGAACCTCACCAATAAATCCGTAATGGCAACCACCGTCATCGGCGCCCACGCCTTTGAGCACCTATACGCCCATAGCATCCCCTTATTGGCCCCTATTATTTTGGCCGATTTGGGGACGAGTGCCACCTTCGGACTGCTGATTCCAGCAATACGTTCTGTCTTTGGTGGGGTTAGCAGTACTGTGGGAGGATTCTTTGTAGACTTGTACCACCACCGAGTGGCTTGGGTCTTGTCGGTAAGCGCATTCAGCGTAGGTCTTGGTTATCTCCTGATGTCAATTGCGCCTACCTATTTTCTAATACTGGCGGCTCTGTCTCTAGGTTCAATAGGCAGTGCGATGTGGCATCCACCAGCACTGGGTCTGCTTGCCAGGCGTTTCCCTAACCGGCGCGGAGTGTTCATCTCCCTGCACCGATCCATGGGCAGTGTTGGAGACTCCATTAGTCCTTTGGCATTGGGGGCCCTTCTCGGAGGCGTCTTGGCATGGGAAGGCTTCTTTTCCTGGAATATGCCCTGGGGCCAGGTGCATTGGCGGTTGATAGTCGGTTTTAGCACGGTGATCATGTTTACTTCCAGCGTGGTGGTCCTACTGCTCCTCCGACGAGCCGGAGGGGAACGGCCGGAGGGCGTTGATCTCCGCCAGAGGTTTAACACCAATTGGCAGGGAATGAAGGACGCATTTCGTGGAACGGGAATGTGGGCAATTTTTGCGGTATCCGCGGTCAGGGGCATGGCTGACAGGTCTTATTTGTTCCTAGTCCCGCTGTATCTGGCGTACCTTTTTGAGCAAGATGGGTACGATGTTCTAGACCCGCATGTCGTTACTCTGTTAGCAATCCATGTAATGCTGATGACTATTCCGGGCATTGTCTCAGGCCCCATAATAGGCGCCATTTCGGACCGTATTGGAAGGAAGTCAATCATTGTATTTGTTATGGCATTGACAACCTTACTAACATTGGCCACGATAATGAGTGCCCAATCGGCTAATGGTTTTACCCCGTTAATGACCCTCTTCATCGCGATATATGGTGCTTTCAATTTTTCCGTGAACAACTTGACCCAAGCCGCAGCGGCAGATATAGCCGCTGGTAGGCGCTTGGAGTCTTCATTTCTGGGCCTGATGTGGGGAAACAATACTTTGTTCGGAGCCATAGCAGCGGTAGTCATTTTTTTCGCCGTGCGGTGGTTTGGATGGGAACTTGGCTTCTACATAGCCGCCGCCATTTACTTCATCGGGTTCTTGATCTCGCTGCTGATTCCCGGGAAACCCAAGGAGGTTTTGCAGCCGGCATAAGGAAATCATCGCCTGGAAGAGGAAATGGGCAAATAGAGAGGGCGGGACTGCCCCGCCCTCTCTATTTGTCTGTAATTCATACCAATTGCTTCAAAAAGCTATTGACAGGATTATCGATAAGTGTTAGCTTGTCTGTAGAGCAAGCCGGGCATGATTGCCCCAATTGTTCCGAAATCCGGTAAGGGAGGTGGGATATGGTCAAGGTTTTCGAACTGAACCATAAATGGATTTTCCCTTGTAATATCCCTGCCGGAGTGGAGTTGAAAGCAGTGACCCGGAGACGGGATTGAAGTTCTACCGGCAGGGTAACGACAAGAAATGTAAGTCCCGCAACTTTGCCAAGCGAACCAACAACCTTGGCAGTTGAGCTTAGGAAGGGTTCACCCGGTAGTGATTACCGGAATGGCGGGACTGCAAAGCGAAAGCAAGTCAGGGCTTGGTAGGTTTACCAAGCCCTGACTGTTTTAGAGGACAATTCAACGCCGCGCTCTGCAAGCCGTCGGCGTTTTATCCCTGTCACGGCATCCTCCTCCTGTTGATTTGTTGCCAAGCCGGTACTGACAACACCGGGGTTAAACTGATACGATACAATAGTGAGAGCCTTCAAAATAGTATGCTACGTCGGTGCCGGGCTCCTGGTGCTGGCAACGGCAGTGGGCATAGCCGTATTATCCGCCGTTGTTGCTCCCGGCACGGCAACCGAAAGCCTGAGCGGTCTGACCATTGTCAGCCTTGGTGGTCTGGCTATAGCCGGGGGCATAGTCTATCTAGCAGAGAAGCTCATTAACCTGGGTAAGGAAGTGGCGAAAGTGGTCAGCGAAATAATTATTGAAAAGTTCAAAAAAGCGGAACGGGCTGCTGGCCGAGAGGAGGGCCGGGAGGAATCCCACCGGCAATGGATGGCTTGGTATGAGCGACAACAAGTCGCTTTGCGGGCGGGCCAGTCTTTCGATGAACCCCCGCCGGGCTTCCCGAGCCGAGATAAGAACTCCGGTTAGCCCAAGCCCGCTCAGCCCAAAAACCCGCTGCCAACCGTCTGCTTAATCAAGACTGGCGCCTCACCCTTCCAGCGCCTCCCGGTACTGCTCCGGCGTGTTCAGGTCCCAGAGGACTTCCGGCGAGTCCACCGCCACCCTTTGGGTGAACTGCCGGTGCCGTTGCACCACCGCCCGGATTCCCTGGGTTTCCTCCTCAATTCGGTGCAGTTCGTCCAGCAGCGCGGCGTCCAGGATTATGGGATGGCCTCCCTTGTCGCCGTAGGTGGGGATGGTAACCAGGGACGCGGCGGCCCGGTGTTGTCGGAGCAAGTAATCCAGGGTTTCGGCGCTGCGGGGCTGGTCCACGTTGAGGATTAACAGGCTTTCCGGCGGGTCCGAATCCAACGCCCTCAGCCCGGCCTTAATCGAGGTGGTTTTGCCTTGCAGGTAGTCCGGGTTTACTACCCAGTCAACACCAAGTTTCCCCTCCAGTTCCGGTTGCAATTCCTCAAAGCGGTGGCCCACCACCACCACCGTCCGGTCAACGCCGGCGGCGGAGAGAGCCGCAAGCTGGTGCGCCAAAAGGGTTTGGCCCTGCCAGGGCAACAGGGCCTTTAGTTCACCCATCCGGCGGGATTCCCCGGCGGCCAACAGTAACGCTACTGTTTTAGCCTCTGTTTCCGGCATTCGTTAAACGTCCTCTCCAGGTCAATTAAACATTAATCGCGTCCTGAACCCGGCTTGCCACCCGGTCAATGTACCACTCATCCATCTGCATCTGGCCGCCCTTGCCACCCCGCCGGGTCATAATAATCTCGGACATTATGCTGACTGCCAATTCCTCCGGCTGCAAACCGCCAATGTCCAGGCCAATGGGAGCGTGTACCTCCTTGAGCCGTTCCAGGGTAACACCTTGTTGGAGCAGGCGCTGGTAAATCATCAGGTTCTTGCGGCGGCTGCCCATCAGCCCAATGTAGCGGGCGCGAGTAGTCAGGGCCGATTCCAGGGCCATGTCGTCAAAGCGGTGGCCCCTTGTCGCCACCACCACAAAGGTATTGACATTGATAGGGAGGTGTTCGGCCCAGGTGTCATACTTGGTCACTACCGTTTGGTCGGCGTAGGGGAAACGCTCCGGGTTGGCGAACTCCTGCCGGTCGTCGGCAATAAAGACCCGGTAGCCCAGCATATTAGCCAGGTCTGCGGTGGCCTTGCCCACGTGCCCGCCACCGACGACCGCCAGAGTAGGCGGAGTGGTAAACCCTTCGATAAATACCTCGATGCCCTCTTCGGTGATAAAGCTGTCCGTCGAACCCACGTCGGCCACCCGGCGGGCTATTTCGGCAGCGCGGGCGTCCAGTTCCGGGCTGCCCAGGGTGCCGGTAAGCGACCCATCCAGCAGCAGCACCAGCTTGGCGCCCAGCTTGGTTTCCGAGTTGGCAAGAGAGGCCGGGACGTTGACCACCGTGGCCAAGCCCACCGGCTCGCCGCCCTCATAGGCGTTAATCACCTTATTGCCAATGTCGAGAAAGGCATCCGATTCATACATCGGCTCCAGGTAAAAGTACATTGTGCCGCCGCAGACCAAGCCGTCCCGCGCGGCAATATCCTCATTAAGGAAGTAGTCCTTGAACTCCGGCCCGCCGTGGTTGCGGAGCATCTCCCGGGCGGCGTACCAAATATCGCCCTCAACACAGCCGCCGCCCAACGTACCTACTCCGCTGCCGTCCTGACGGACCAGCAGCATCGAGCCGGACTTTTGGGGAGTTGAACCCTTGGTACGAACCACCGTCGCCAGTACGCAGGGCTGTTCTTCCCGAAGCAGCTTGACCGCTTCTTGTATAACTTCCTTCATCGCCAATCCCCCGAAATGCTTGCTACGGAATGCAGACTAATTCCCCCGTTGCAAGTCACTCTTTTCTATACGTTTATTATCCCACTCCAGCTTATCAGATTTTCCATCGGCAAACAAACGGAAACACCGTCCGAGCGGCGTGAAATGAACGCAAAGTCGGACATTCCAGCATCTTATCCACTAGGAATCCCAAGCTATTTCAGCTATAATATGTTAAGTATATGACTACTGTAGCGATTACCTCCACAGACCTCCGCAACCCTCGCCGTTACATCCAAGTGATGGAGACATTGGGGGCGGAAGTCCGCCTGTTGACACCACCGAAGGATGGCCCAGCCCATCAGTTAATGGACGGCATTGGAGGCCTGTTGCTGCCGGGCGGCCCGGACGTTGACCCGGCCCATTATAACGCAGTTCCCGACCCACAGGCCGGGCTGGAGTTGTGCCGCTCCCTGGACGACCTGGAATTGCGGCTGCTGGACTATGCCTTGGGCCATGATATGCCGGTGCTGGCTATCTGCCGGGGGATGCAACTGCTCAACGTGGCCTGCGGCGGACAGCTAATCCAGGACTTGCCGGGCCACAAGGCGGCCCGATCCGACGCACGACCCGACGGCTGCTGGGAGCCGGAAAAGCACCTGATTTACCTGGCGCCCGGGGCCAAGTCCGCCGCCATTATTGGCAGCGCCGGTTTCTTCCGGGTTAACAGCCTGCACCATCAGGGCCTCCGGGAAGCGCAGCGCTCTCCCCAGCTGATGACCAGCGCCTACTCGGTAGAAGATGGGTTGATTGAAGGGCTGGAAAGCCCGACCCATAGCTGGGTAATCGGCGTACAGTGTCACCCGGAACGGCAGGATGAAGTGCCGCGCAGCTTTGCCAACCTGTTCGCCGCCTTTTACGAACGGGCCGAGATGTATCTGGCCGAAAGCATCGGCGAATAGATCCGCTCCGCCTCAGGCCAACGATTCCAAGGAGTTATGATTATGGTAACGTCAGCCCCGCCCCCACCCTCCGGCCATATAACGCCCATCCGCATCGAAGATGAGATGCGCTCCTCCTACCTCAGCTACGCCATGAGCGTTATCGTCTCCCGGGCCTTGCCCGACGTGCGGGACGGGCTGAAGCCGGTGCAGCGGCGCATCCTTTACGCAATGCACGAGATGGGGATGCGGCCCAACCAGGCCCACCGCAAGAGCGCCCGGATCGTGGGCGAAGTGCTGGGCAAGTACCACCCGCACAGCGACACCCCGGTGTATGACGCCCTGGTACGCATGGCCCAACTGTTTTCCATGCGCTACCCGCTGGTTGACGGGCAGGGTAACTTTGGCAGCGTGGACGGCGACCCGCCGGCCGCCATGCGCTACACCGAGGCGCGGTTGACCGCTATCGCCGATGAGTTGCTGGCCGACATTGACCTGAACACCGTTGACTTCAGCTTGAACTTCGACGACTCCCTGCACGAACCGCAGGTGCTGCCCAGCCGGCTGCCTAATTTGCTAATCAACGGCGCCACCGGCATCGCAGTAGGAATGGCTACCAACCTTCCGCCGCATAATCTTTCGGAAATCTGCGATGCAGTGTGCCACGTCATAGACCACCCAAACTGCGTTACCGAAGACTTGTTGAAACTGGTGCCAGGGCCGGACTTTCCGACCAGCGGCGTTATCCGGGGCACCCAGGGCATCATTGACGCCTACACCACCGGGCGGGGCCGCATCGTAATGGAAGCCAAGGCCGAAATCGAAGAGATTCGCCGGGGGCGCGAGGGCATAATCGTTACCGAACTGCCCTACCAAGTCAACAAGGCCAACTTGGTGGGGAAAATTGCCCAACTGGTTCGGGACAAGCGGATTGAGGGAATTTCCGACATCCGGGACGAGTCGGACCGGCAGGGTATGCGCGTCGTTATTGAGTTGCGCCGGGAAGCCCAGGCCAATATCGTGCTGAACAACCTGCTCCGCCACACCGCCTTGCGTTCTTCCTTCAACGTCATCATGCTCGCCCTGGTCGGCGGCCAGCCCCAGGTGCTGCCCCTGAAACGCGCCCTTACCCTCTTTGTGGAGCACCGGCAGGAGGTTATCCGGCGCCGCTCCGAGTTCCGGCTCCAACGGGCGCGGGACCGGGACCATATCCTGGAGGGGCTGTTGCTGGCCCTGGACGTTATGGACCAAGTAATCGCTATCATCCGCGGCTCCGACGACGCGGAGACCGCCCGAACCAATCTGATGACCGAGTTTGACCTGTCTCAAGTCCAAGCCCAGGCCATCCTCGATATGCAGCTGCGCCGACTGGCCGCTCTGGAGCGGGAACGGCTGGAAAAGGAACACGCCGACCTGCTCAAGACCATCGCCTCGCTGGAAGAACTGCTGGCCAGCCCGGAAAAGATACTCAACGAAATCAAGAAGGAAACCCGCAAGCTGAAGCGGGACTTTGGCGACGCCCGCCGCACCAGAATCGAACCTGAAGAAGTGGGAGAACAGTCCGCCGAGCAGTTCATTCCTCACCAGGACGTGATGATTACCCTGAGTCAAAAGGGGTACATCAAGCGCGTCCCCTGCGATACCTACCGCACCCAGAACCGGGGCGGCAAGGGGGTGCGCGGAATGACCACCCGGGAAGATGACGCCCTGATGGACCTGGTGGTGGTGGATACCCACGATACCCTGCTCTTCTTCACCAACCGGGGCCGGGTGTACCCCTTGCGGGCCTTCCAAATCCAGGGCGATATCTCCCGCACCAGCCGGGGTACACTGCTGGTCAACCTGCTGCCCATCGCCCGCAACGAGCAGGTACAAGCTATGCTGCCGGTCAAGAATGCCCGGGACAGCGCCATGCTCATCCTGGCAACCAAACTGGGGGAGATCAAGGCCCTCAAGGAGGGAGAACTGACCAACATCCGCCCCTCCGGCCTGATCGTTATGAACCTGGAAGAAGGGGATGAACTGGTCAGCGTGGCAAAGCTCGGTGACTCCGACGAAATTATCATGGTATCGGAAAAAGGCCAGGCTCTCCGGTTTCAAGTACGAAACTGCGAGAACGAAAAGAACAACCTGACGCCCCGATCCCGGTCCGCCGGCGGCGTCAAGGGTATGAAACTGATGGGAGACGACAAGATAGTCGGGATGGCTCCGGTTACTCCTGACGGTCACCTTTTGGTAGTCAGCAAGGGCGGTTACGGCAAGTCCACTCCTCTGGAAAAATACCCGCCCAAACTCCGCAGCGGCATGGGCCTTCGTACATTTAAGGTAGGTGACCAGACCGGCCCGGTGGCAGCGGCCCGGGTAGTCACCGAGGACGAAGGGCAGGAGGTCTTTATCATCTCTGCCAAAGCCCAGGTAGTCCGTATCAACCTACAAGGCGTGAAGGTAACTAATGGCCGCTACACCAAGGGGGTCATCGTCTGGCGCGACCGGGAACCGGACGACTACGTGGCCTCGGTAGCCTGCTTCCACGAAAGCGATTACACCACCACCGGCGCGGATACCAACACGGCCTCCAATAATGGTTCCGGCAACGGTTCCGCCAACATCGCCGAAATGGACGTGGAAGAAACGCCTACCGCATCGGTAAACGGCGCCCACGCCAACGGGACGGAAGAAATGGAAGAGGAAGACACCACTGAGGAATCGGAGGAGTAAATAGTTCCGTAGGCGCCGCGGCGGGTGACAGACTCCGGCCCGTACGGGTTGCCGGCGGTTTTCCGCAATGGTCGCACCGGAAGAGGGGTTATTTGTGGTTTTGCCACAGATAACCCCTTGATTTTGCCGTTAGCTTCTCTCTATAATCGTTGCCGCTGCATTTAATCTAATATATGCACGCGCTCGGCAAGAAACAGAACCTATCCAAAACCGGGAGCAAGCATTGAAGCTGATATTCATCCACGGAGCCGGCAGTTCCAGCCTGGCATTTTATTATCAACTCCAGCATTTCCGCAACTCCAAAGCCCTCGACCTGCCGGGCCACCCGGCGCGGCAGCCCTGTCCCAGCATCGAGAGTTATCTGGAGTGGGTAAGGGGTTTCACCGCCGCCCGCCGTTACGAGGACATGGTGCTCTGCGGCCATTCTATGGGTGGAGCTATCAGTATGTTGTACGCGCTCCGCTACCCGGAAGAGGTGCGGGGCATTATTCTGGTGGGCACCGGCGCTCGTCTAAGGGTGCATCCCGACTACCTGCAACTTTGTCGCGACCCCGGGGACAACAACGCGCAGTGGTTGGAAAACCAGATGGGGTACTATCCGGGGGTGGCGCCGGATATATGCCAGGCGCTCCGGCAACGCTCCGCAGAGATTGGCCCGGCGGTGGAACTGAACGATTTGCTGGCCTGTGACCGGTTTGACGTTATGGAGCAAATTCAGGAAGTTCAGGTTCCTGCCCTGGTCCTTTGCGGCGCCGAGGACACGATGACCCCGGTAAAGTACGCTGACTACCTGGCTGACCGAATCCCCGGAGCGCAAAAGTCCATCATCCCGGAGGCTACGCACTTCGTCCAGTTGCAGCAATACAAGCAGGTAAACGCCAGAATTGAGGAGTTCCTGGCGTCGATCAAATAAGACCGGCCGGCAAGCCAGACCGACAGGTAAAACGGACCGGGGCGCCCCGGTCCGTTAAATGTCAGCTTATGCCGATTGTCCCGGCGATACTCTATTCATCCCGGTCGGCGGGGTGATACCAGCGGCTCTGGTAAAACATCAGCGGCGTCCCCGGTTCGTTGCGCCGCACCTCTGTTACCTCTCCCAGGTAAATGGTATGGTCGCCATAGACATGGGTGCCGATTACCTGGCAACCGAAGAAGACCATCGAGTTATCCAACGCCGGAAGGTTGTCATCCGTCATGGTATAGCTGTACTCGGTCCCCTCCTGCCGGTCTTCGGGGCGCTTGGCAAAGTAAACGCCGACGTCTTCCTGGTCTTCCCCCAGGATATTGATGCCAAACTTTCCGCTATGCTCCAAGTAACCGTGGGTATGGGTGTTGTGGGCCACACAAACCAACACCGTGGGCGGGTCAAGGCATACCGAGGTGAAGGAATTGGCGGTCATTGAATGAGGGACACCTTCGTCATCAATAGAAGTCACTACAGTAACGCCGGTAGCGAACAAGGACATTGCCGACCTGAAATCATCTCTACTAGTCAAAATCCTGCCCTTCCCTATTAGGTTTGCCCAATTATAACCCTTTAACGGGCAACCTGCCACCAGGTTACCCGGAAATTCAGGGCCATCGCATTTGGAATCGGGAGAATCCGTCATTCCTGCTTTCGCAGGAATCTAGTGGCGTCAGGGGCAGAGATTCTTGCTTGCGCAGGAACAACGGGTTTTCGTTCTTCGGCCTAATGCGACAGCTCTGCCAGGAAATTCGCGGTCTTTTGGTTATCATTTTTCGTTGCCCTGTTCTCCTAATGACGGTTCAGCCGACTTACCCGAGGGCAGTAGGCGGCCAGGGATGGAAGCAACGGGCGATGTCCTCCGGTGGGCAGCCGGCGGTCTGACCGGCGTCCAGCTTCAGAACGGTGTCAGCGGGAATCAAGCCGGAAACGGTATCCGGGCAGGTCAGTTGGGCCAGAATTTCCAGCCCGGTTACCACCCGGGGGCCGGGAACGCTGAAATAGACGTGGTCAATCAGGTAAACCTCTCCGGTTTGTACCGCCGGCAGGTCGATCCACCCCTCCTGCGCCGCCAGCCAGGGTATCTCTTCCCGGTGGCGGGCCAGGTCTGAGGAGCAGAGGTCAATAAACAGCTTTTCCGGCGCGTAGGCAGCCACGTCTTCCCAGGTTAAACGAGTAGCCGGACTGCCGGGCGGAAACATATCCTGGGAGCCGCCGGCCCATTCCAGCAAGTCCGGTATCCAGTGCCCGCCGACGACTATCGGGTTGATCCCCTCCAGCGAAAACACCCGAGGCCGCCGGGGCGCTGCGCTGACCGACTTATCAACCATTTCCAGCACCGCATTAACCCGGCTCTCCAGGTTGGCAACCAAAGCGGCGGCCTCGGCGACCGCGCCACAAGCATTGCCCACCTGATGGATCGTATCGAAGATTCCCCGCAGGGTCCGGGGCTGCAGCACTACGACTTCCGGGGGCACCGCCATTTGCTGCACTGTCCGCCCTACTGTTTGGGCATCAACCTCGCAGAAATAGCACAAGTCCTGGGTAAGCACTACATCCGGCGGATTGCGGGCCAGCCACTCCCCATCCAATTCATAAGGACTTTCGCCGGCTTCGAGGATGCGGCGCATCATCGCCTCCACCTGTTCGCTGGACATAGTGGAAACGTCAATGCGGCTGCGGCAGACCACCGGCTTGTCCTTCACTTCCGGCGGGTAGTCGCACAGGTCGGTTACACCGATAATCTGGTCTCCCAGACCCAAGGCGTAAAGGATTTCGGTGCCGCTGGGTAGCAGCGAGCAAATCTTCATCACAGCATTTTCTCCGGTATTTCCTGGGCGATAGCCCGGCCGGCCTGACCAATTCAGGGTTACAGCCCAAGCCTATTGGTGTATCATTGTTTAACACAAGCCCGAACCCGGCAGCCGCCTATACTCTCTCCAGTTTTCGCAGCTCGGTTATGTCTTTATCACCAAATAGACTAGACAACCAAGCCGATAATCCGCCCGAGCGCCAACCCGGCCGGTCGCCTACCGGCCACTGGAGCAACCTGGCCCTGCTGCGGCTGGGGGCTTTCGGTTTTGGCATGACCGGGTTTTTCGTGGCGATGGACGCCATCGTGCTGCCGATCCTGGTGCTGGACGTGGCGCCGGAGGGGGCGAAAAACACCTGGCTGGGCATCCTGGCCTTCAGCGGGCTGCTGGTAGCCGCCCTGGTTCAACCTATCGTCGGCTCTTACAGCGACCGGACCCGCTCGCCCCTGGGCCGGCGGGTGCCTTATATGCTCTGCGGTATATTCTTTGTTTGTCTGGGACTGACCGGCCTTTCCTTCACCCTAACCCTCATTTCCCTGCTTATTATCTGGATATTCATTCAGACCAACGCCAGCATCGGCTACGGGCCTTACCAAGCCCTCATCCGTGACCTGGTGCCGCTGAACCGCATCGGCGTAGCCTCGGCGCTGAAGGTTCTGGCCGACGCCGGCGGCGGATTAGCCCTGGTTGCCCTTAGTGGTTTCCTCATCAGCCGCTACACCGGGCCGGAGTCCATAATCTGGCTGCGGATTACCCTGGGCGCCCTGGGCGGAACGTTGCTGCTGACCATGGCAATCAGCGCCACCACGGTAGTAACCCGGGAGCGGGCGTCGGGATTGTTGCGCCACGGTTCCCGCTCCCTGACCCGCGCCACTGCCGGCCTGCATTCCCAACTGCCCTGGTTCTTGCTTTCCCGATTTATGTTAATTGCGGCCAGCGTCATATTCTCTACTTATGGTCTCTTTTTCCTGCAGGATGTGGTGAAGGTAAACAACCCGGCCCAAACCCTGAGTACCGCGGCGCTGGCCGTTGGCGGAGCTGTTGCCTTGACCGTTTACCCCGCTGGCTGGCTTTCCGACCGGATCGGTCGCAAGCCGGTGATTTTGACCGGAGCGATCGGGGCCGCCAGCGGCTCCGTCGCGGTGTTCTGGGCCGGCAACGCCGCCGAGGCGATAGCCATGGCCACCGTCATCGGAGCTTTCCTCGGACTGGTGCTCAGCGCCAGTTGGGCCATGGCCAACGAAATGGCAACACCGGGCCGGGAGGGCCAGCACATTGCTATTGTCAACTTGGCGACCATCGCCGGGGCCGCCTGCGCCAAGACCATGGGGCCGGTTGTGGACCTGTTTAACAGCCTGGTGGCCCCCGGGTCGGGCTATGCCGCCCTGCTTTTTACCTGTGCCATCCTGTTTGTCCTGGGCGGGCTGTTATTGTTGCCCCTGAAATCCCTCCCCGAACCTCAACCCGAGGCGGAGGGCCCAGGCCCTCATCCCAACCCTCTCCTTGAGAAAGAGGGACCATAACCGTTCCCTTCTCTTCCCGGGAGAGGGGATTGAGGCGAGACCCGGCCGGCAGCCTATCCTCGCCCGGCCACCTTGCCCATAAACTCTGCCGCGCCCCGGGCAATCCAGGCGTTAAAGGAAGTCATCAGGAACTTGACTCCCTTTTCGATGTAGTCGGCCGCGTTGCCATCGTTGACCAGGGTTCCGGCGGTCCTGCCCGAAGCGACAATCCGGGCGATGGCGGCATCTATAGCCGCTTGCACTTCAGGATGGCCGGGGTTGCCTAAGTGTCCCATAGTTTGGGCCAGGTCGGATGGGGCAACAAAGAAGACATCAATATCGTCCACCCGCAGGATTTCATCCAGGTGTTGCAGGGCCTCCGCCTCTTCCAGCAGGACAATCACCATGCTCTGGTCGTTGGCGGCTTGGAAATAGTCGGGGACGCCGTAAGACTGCCGGCCGCCGAACATTCCCCGGTAGCCCAGCGGGGCGTACTTGGCCGACTGCATCGCCTTTTCCGCGTCGGCCCGGGTGTTAACGTGGGGCGTGACAATGCCCATAGACCCCCGGTCCAGGGTGCGGGTAATCAGCCACGGCTCGTTGGAGTTTACGCGAGTAATCGGAGTGACGCCCCACAGGTCGCAGGCGCGGGTCATATCGCCCAATTGCTCCCAGGTAACCCCGCCGTGTTCGCACTCCAGCCAAACTCCATCAAAACCCAGCGGCCCCAGGAAATCAACCATTTCGCTGCTGAGCACCCCGGAAATAGTGACAGTGACCTGACTATTGTTCAGTTTTTCCTTAATTCGGTTGCTTCTGATTGGTGGCATCTGATACCTCTCCGGTCGGACTGCCCCTCAACCAATCACGGACTAACTTGAGATTGGACAGCCTGCATTCCATATTTTCTGCCTTAAGTCGGCTTCCCCTTAATTATTGCTACTATGCTCTTTGCACAGAATTGGCAAAAGCAATTCTGCCGCGTGTTCCAGCGTAATGCCTACTACTTCACCACCCTCGGCTACACTAGCAGCGTTCAATTCGGCGGTAAGGTGTTGAGCTACGCTTTCACCATAGCCCGCCGGAAGTCCGTTCCACAGCGACAAGGTATCCGATTCCTTGTCATAAAGAATCCTTAGTTTTGGGTCAGTTGCTAACCTGATGCTACTATCCTTGTTCACTTTACCTCCTGTTAGGTTGGCGTTCCCCCACCACCATCACTCCCCCGCCCCTTTTCCTCATACCCGCGCGGTGTCACCATTTTCCCGCGGTGCACGTAGCTGGTGGAGTTGCCGATGACTACCGTGGTGAACATATCCACCTCTGGGCAGCGGCTTTCCAGTTGGCCCAAGTCGGTCAAGGTAACCCTTTGCCCCTCCCGGTAGGCTTCCCGTACCAGTCCCACCGGGGTTTCCTCGGAACGGTGTTCCAGCATAATCCGGCGCGCTTCCAACAACTGCCAGTCTCGGCGTTGGCTGCGAGGGTTGTATAAGGCCACCACAAAATCGCCCAGCGCAGCCGCTTCCAGCCGCCGTTGGATGGCGGTCCAGGGAGTTAGCAGGTCGCTGAGGCTGATAGCGCAAAAGTCCTGCATCAAAGGCGAACCCAGGAGGGCCGCCGCCGATTGCAGGGCGGACACGCCGGGGATAGTAACCACCGGGGGCCGCTCCCCGTCCCAATCTCGATCGGTAAGGACGCGAAAGACCGGCCCGGCCATACCATAAACGCCGGCATCGCCAGAGGAGACCACCGCCACGGCCCGGCCGGCGTAAGCCAGGTCAACCGCCCGGGCTGCCCGCTCCAATTCCTGGCCCAACTCCATTGAAACCAGGTCTTTGCCCTGGGTTAACGGGGCAATCTGCTCCATATAGCCGCGAAAGCCTACTACTACGTCGCACTCTTGCAAAGCTGTAACCGCGCCGGGAGCCAGCAAAGCCGGAGTACCCGGACCCAAACCCACCAGGAACAGCTTGCCGTTGTTATTGATCATTGGCTCGTTCCTCAAGTTTAACTAATCCGTCACCGCTTGGGGTAGGCCACCCGCGCCACCGCGATGGTGGCCCGGTCGGTTTTCTCCCGGGTTACCAGCAACTCCCGGCTGCCGGAGGCTAGGAGCGCCGCCGGCTCGGCTACGCCCCAGACGCCCAGCAGGCGGTGGGCTGCCGACGGGGTTGGGCCGGCTCCAACCGAACCAGCCTCGGATTCGGCAAAGACCTGGTTCAATTCCTCAGCCCCATAACATTGCAGCGGCACCCCATACTGTTCCGCCAATTCCAGGATTCCCGGTTCATCCTTCTTTAGGTCGGCAGTGGCGATACAGGCCAGACTGGGCCTGGCCAGATTGTGCCGCCGGAAAACGCTGACCATTAACTCTTCCAGATGTTCCCGGGAAACACTCCGCCGGCAGCCCATGCCGACTACCAGGCTGCGGGGCCGGTAAACCACCGTCCTTTTGCCATTCAGGGAAGCCGGGGTTGCCTTCGATTCCTCTACGCCAGGCAGCAAGCGGTCGGTTATTATCAGGGCAGCGACGCTAGTGGATTCGGCCAACGCCTCTAGCGAGGTATGCACCGTGACGTTGCCCGGCAATTGTTTATCCGGCGGCCACCAGTCAGGTTCGCCGGCGTCCTGAAAGACACCCACCGGCTCGCCGTTGACCACTGCCGCGCTGACCCGGGTAGTGGTTTCGGAATCAGCCTCGATTCGCCAGCCGAACTCCCGGCCCAGCAAGTCCACCGCCAGGGTATCCATTACGTGGGAAGCCGATGTTATTACCGGCGCAGCTCCCAATATGCGGGATACTTCTTCGGCCAATGCGTCGCCGCCGCCAACGTGGCCGGAGAGCAGACTAACCGCAAAACGCCCGGCGTCGTCCACGCAGACCACCGCCGGGTCGTTGTGCTTGTGCTGCAAGCAAGGGGCCAGGAGCCGCACCGCCGCGCCCACCGGCATAAACAAGACCAGCCGCCGGTGCCGCTCAAACAGCCGCTCCAGCACCGGGCGGAGGGGCAGGTCAAAAGGCGTGACGTTGGTAGTGGCCGAATCAGCGTCACCCCCGTCGGCTAGGCGGCGTTCCAAATAAAGGCTGCCTTCCCCGGCAAGGGAAGCAGCCAAAGTCCGGGCCAATTGGGCGCCATTGCGGGAAATAGCGACTATGCCGGTGTCAATCCTCGCTTCAGGGCCGATGCCGGTCCCGGATTCTTCACCGGACTTTATGCCGGAGTCAGACACCTTGCACCACTACCGGGCACTGCCGGCCCGGTCGCGGGAGCGGCGGAACAGGTGAGTGTAGCTGCCGGAGTAGAGATGAGAGGTAGCGAATTCCTCTTGGTCAAAAAGCTCGGGGTTCAGCAAGTCCGGGTCAATTGCCTTGCCCACAAACACCAGGGCTTGGCGGGTAATCTTGGCGTCCCGCACCTTGCCGGCAATGTCGGCCAGGGTTCCACGGATTATCTGTTCGTCCTCCCAGCCGACCCGGTAAGCAATGGCTACCGGGGTATCCGTTGGATAACCGGCGGCCTCCAGGTCCCGGACGATCCGGGGCATACGGGTGATGCCCAGAAAAATAATCAGGGTGCAGCCGTGGGCGGCCAAGTCCTGCAACTGTTCCTTAGGCGGCATAGCGATGCGACCCTGGGCGCGGGTCATTATCACCGTCTGGGACACATCCGGCACGGTAAGCTCGGCCTTGAGCTTGGCGGCGGCGGCAAAGGCGGCGCTGACGCCGGGGATAATCTCATAGTCCACGTCCCCTGCTTCCAGCACCCGCATCTGCTCCAGCATGGCGCCGTAAATCGACGGGTCGCCGCTCTGGATACGGACTACCGTCTTGCCCTCGGCCACCGCCCGCAGGGTCAACTCCATAATTTCGTCCAGGTTCAGTTCCTTACTGCCGTGCACCTCAGCGTCATCCCTGGCAAACTCCACGATGGAGGGATGCACCAGGGAATCGGCGTAAATCACCACGTCGGCGGACTCAATCAGCCGCTTGGCCTTGAGCGTCAGGAGTTCCGGGTCGCCGGGGCCGCCCCCGATAAAGTAAACCTTGCCTTCTGCCATTACGTCACCTTTTTATAATAAGTAGGGAAAAGTAGTCCAGGTCCTCTTCCGTAAGCTGCTGCAAGTCCTGTACCACCTGCTCCCGGGCGGTAGTGGCCCGCCGCACGTAGATGCCTTTGCCGGCCAACCCTAATTTTTCCAGGTTAGCCAGGGCATCCAGCAGAACCCGGTTCACCTTCATCAGAACAATAGTGTCGTAGTTGGCGATGGCTTCTTGCAGGTCATTGATTCCATAGACTGCCGGCAGTATTGCCAGCCGCTGCCCATGGGTAACCAGCGGGACGCTGGCCCGCGCGGCGGCGGCCATCACCGAGGATACGCCGGGGATAATTTCCACCGTGATTTCAGGATGGTTGACGCGAATGCTTTCCAGCACGTAGGAAAAGGTGCTGAACAGCATCGGGTCGCCCTCGGTGATAAAGGCCACATCCTGGCCCTGGTGCAGCCGTCCGGCCAGGGTTTCCGCCGCCATTTCCCAAACATTGGAGGCCGCTTCCGCGTCATCCGTCGGAAAACCGAACCGCAGGATTTCCTGCCGGTCGGTGTCTATAAACTCCCGGACAATGGACAGGGCAAAGCTGTCCTGACTGGTATCCGACTGGGGAACGCAAATAATGGGGACGCTTTGCAGTACCCGCTGGGCCTTGAGGGTAACCAGTTCCGGGTCACCGGGGCCAACCCCCACTCCAAAAAGGCAACCGTAATTGGCGTTAGTTGCTCCACTGCTCATTAAATTAGTCCTCCCGGGAATGCTCCTCTCGCCAGGCAGTCACCACGAATACCGGATTCAGCGCTTCCAACCGCACCGTACCATCCCCCATTTCCTTGCTGCGGGCGGCGTTTACCAAGGCAATATCGGATTGGAATCCCAGCTCCCGGAGCCGCTGGCGGGTTTCGTTAGTCCTTTCCAATACCGCCAGATTCACCACTAGCCGGCCTCCGGGTTTCAGCCGGCGCGCCGCAACATCCAGAATGTCAGCCAGCTTGCCGCCGCTGCCGCCGACAAAGACCGAGTCCGGGTCGGGCAAGCCGGACAAGACCTCCGGCGCCGAGCCACGGACAATACGAACGTTGCCCGGACTGTATTCGGCCACGTTGCGCTCAAGGAACGGGAAGCCCGCATCATCCCGCTCAACGGCATAAACCATCCCCCGGTGGGCAACAACCGCCGCTTCCACCGAAACCGAGCCGGTGCCGGCGCCAATATCCCAAACAACACTTTCGGGGCGCAAGCCAAGGGAGTAGAGGCTGACCGCCCGCACTTCCCGCTTGGTAATTTGCCCTCGCAAAGGCCGTCGCTGCTCAAAGGCATCATCAGCCAGGCCCCAGGGACGAGCGGCGGACAAGGCTTCCCCGGCAGTTTCAGTTTCAGGCGCGGAGGCCGCAGCCGGCTTAACCATTCCCTGGAGTCCCGACGCCGGCCACCAGCGGCACACCCTCCGGCGAGGTGGAGGCGTGGCCCAGCAGCGTGCCGTCAAAGTCGAAACAGAGGACATCCACAATCAGGGCGTCGGCAGCATCGCCCAACTGCTTGCGGCTCTCGTCGCAGACCATCCGGCACATCAGGGGGAATACCGACAGCAGGTCGTTGGCCTGGGCAATCTCCTGAAAGTGGCGGGCGCTGCTGGCCTGGCGTATCTCTGCCTGCACTGCCTCGGTAGCGCCGCACTGGGCCGCCAACTGGGCCAGGAATTCAGTATCAACCTGGTTGCCGGCGACGTGGGTGACAAAATAGCCCATCGCCATTTTAGACAGCTTGCCCACCATACCGACATGGGCGGCGCGCTGCACCTTGCGCATCACGCAGCGTTTCATCGCCGGGCCGCTGAAAATCCCCGCCTCGATGTAGGCCATATCCGGCAAGTCCAGACATTGCCGGGCATATTCCTCGCTGCGGGTGCCGGTGGACAGTACCAGGCTGGACAGGTCATTGGTGGCCGCCACGTCAATCGCCAGATGGACGCTGGCCCGCCAAGCCGCCGTGGAAAAGGGCTGGACGACGCCGGTGCTGCCCAGGATAGAGATGCCGCCCAGAACGCCCAGGCGGGAGTTGGTAGTTTTCTTGGCAATCTCCTCGCCGCCGGGCACCGAGACCTGCACCACGAAACCGGTGTCCGGCGCCAAACCCTGCGCAACGGCAGCCTCGGCTACTGAGTCGATTATCATCCGGCGGGGCACTCGGGTCACCGCCGGTTCGCCCAACTCAATGCCGGTGCCGGGTCGGGTTACCGTCCCTACTCCCGGACCGCCGACGATGCGGACACCAGAGGCAGAAGCGTCCGGGTCGCGCCAGACGGTAGCGCAAATCTCGGCGCCGTGGGTAACGTCCGGGTCGTCGCCGCCGTCCTTGGTGACGGAGCAGGTTACCCGGCGCCCGGCGCTGTTTGCCAAATCGGAATCACCATCCGCACTATCACCATCCGACCAGTCACAGCAATTGACCTGAAACGTCACGTCGCGGCCCACCGGCAAATGTATGGCAATCTCGGCCACCGGGCTGCCGGTGATCAAGGCCTGAGTAGCAGCTTTGGCGGCGGCGGCGGCGCAGGAGCCGGTGGTATAGCCGGTACGCAAGGCACGACGCTTGACCGTCTGCCGGCTGTAATCGCTTTCCGGTCTTTCTTCCATTTCCCTGCTCTCGGTCATTTAATCTGCCTGTCGATTCAACCAGGATAGGAACAATCGGAGTTTCAGGAATGTCGGACTTGACCACCAAAGGGCGGCCCAGCCTATCGTTAAGCCTGGTTCCAAACTTGCCGTACCCGGTCGGCGGCCACGGCTACCAGCCGGTCATCCACGCCCAGCGGGGGAGCGACGGTCAAGGTTACTTCCGGGTATTTCTCGCCCAGTCGGTCCATAGTACCCAGAACATTCCGGGTCAAAATCAGGCCCGGGAAAAATATATAGGGTACGCAAATTATGGCCGATACGCCCCGCTCTTCCACCAGGCGGGCGGCGGCGAATTCCATCGTCGGGTCCCCATAATGGGACTGGGCCACGTCAACAGCATAGCCCAAGCCCAACCGATTTTCTACCATCCGGCCCAATTCCGCCAGCCACAGGCAATCATCGTACTGGGTACGGGTGCCGGCCTTGACCAGCAGTACCCCCACGGTTTGGCCGGGGCCAGGAACCGGGGCAGCAGCTTCCAGGTCACCAATACGCTCCACCACCAGCGACGCCAGGCGAGGGTCGGCGCCCAGCCCATCAGCCAGGTATAGTTGTACTTGGGGTAGTTGGGCGCGCACCTCATCCAGCATCTCGTCCATTTCGATGGTGGCGTGCTTGCCGTGACCCAACAAATAGGGCATCACCACCACCTTGTCCAGGCCCCGTTCCGACAACATCTTTATTGCCTCATCCGGGAAGGGCTGGATGAACTCCAGGCAGGAGAGCAACACCTGGGCCTGTTCCGGTTCCAACTCGGCTTGCAGCCGCTGGGCCGCTTCACCCAAACCTTGGGGTGTGCTGGGGCAGTTGAGACACCAGCGGGGCCAGTTCGGTTCGTCAGTGGCAACAGCAGTTTCCTTTACCATTGCCGAATCCGTCTCCTCGGCAGGTAACCGCCAGGCGCAGGAACACTCCCGGGGGCTGGCTCCTCGCTGGCTGCCGTGCCCCAGCAGGATAACTCCCCAAGCGGCATTAGCCGGGGGAGCGCCGGCGCCGGCGGATTGTCCGTTTGGCTGGATCGCTGAGGGATTGCTTTCGGTCACCGGGCCTCCTGTTCTGCCGCATTTCCGGCCAATTCCAGCAGGGCGTTTATGGTAGCGGCGGCGGCGGAACTGCCCCCCCGCCGGCCAAGAATGGAAATGTAGGGCGCGGAACGGCGCACCAGCTCGTCTTTGGATTCGGCGCAGGCCACGAACCCAACTGGCATACCGATAATCAACGCCGGCGCTACCGCCCCGGCGTCCACCAGGTCCAGCAGGGCCAGCAGGGCGGTGGGAGCATTACCCACTGCCACCACTGCGCCACTGAGGTAAGGGGCCAACTCCCGAACGGCAGCCACGGAACGGGTGGTTCCCTCCCGTTGGGCGCGGGCCGCCACTTCCGGGACATCAATCAGGCAACGGGTGGCAACCTGGCGGCGGTTCAGCAAAGCCTTGGAAATACCCATTTCCACCATGCGAACGTCAGTGACCACGTCGGCGCCGGCTCGTATCGCCGCAATGCCCCGTTCCAACGCATCGGGGCTGAACCGAACCGACTCGGCAATGGCCGGGTCACCCTCCGCCCGGACGATGCGGCAGAGGACGTAATGCTCCCGGGGTTCCAGGGAAAGACCCCGGGGCAGGTCGGCCTGAACCATTTTCAGGCTTTCCCGGTCTATTTCATCGGGCAGAAGAGCGTATTGTTCAACCAGCGACATCTATAGGACTTCTCAGAAAAAATTGCGGTGGAAAACTAGGGATACTCTGAATAAGTCATTGAACACTAACGCCTTCACCCGTCGTTCCTGCGAAAGCAGGAACCTCTGTACGTAACATTTTAGGTTCCTGCCGGCGCAGGAACGACGGATAAGTGTAAACATCACGAGTCACGGACTTATTCAGAGGTCTCCTAGAAAGCTCCGGCGGTTTCAGTATTACCGGGAAGTTATTCCAAGACTGGAGAATACCTTTATCCTACCTCGGCTTTAAGGGAATCTAGCATCGGGGCCAGGTATTCGGAGGCTCGATGTAATTCGACACCCACCACGTCGCAACCCTCCTCTTCACTACCAAAGTCAATTACGAGGGGAGCGGCGACCTCGCTGGATACCTGAATTTCCCGTCCAGGGATTCGCAACCAGAGAGTATCCGTCTCTTTATCGTAAGTGACCTTCAGATAAGAGTTGGGCGGTACGGCCGGTTTCACAATTCACCTCTCGTACCACTATAACACAGCGCCAAGTCATACCAAACTATCCGGTAGAGGCTCAACAGGGCAATCGCATTATGGGAGGCTCCCTTTTCGCGTCGTTCCTGCTTTCGCAGGAACCGCGGTCCGCCAAGCCTTTAGATTCCTGCTTCCGCAGGAATGACGGTTGGTATGTACCTGTAACGCGCTTGCCCTGTAGAGCCTCACCCCACCACCACGTTTACCAAGCGCCCGGGGACGTAGATGGCCTTGTTTACGACCTTGCCCTCAGTGTAGGGTTGGACTTTTGCGCTGGCCAGGGCCAACTGATGGGCGGTAGGCTCGTCTATGTTGGCCGGAACTTCAATGCGGTCGCGCACCTTGCCGTTGACCTGCACTACCAGGGTGATGGTATCTTCGGAGGCCAGCTCCTCGTCCCAAACCGGAAAGAGTTGCTGGTGGATGCTGTAGGAATGGCCGGTACGCTCCCAAAGCTCCTCGGACAAATGGGGGGCGATAGGGGCCAGCATTAGCAGGAATTTTTCCACGCACTCCCGCCAGGTGTCCGGGTCAACACTGGCCTCGGCCCATACCTTGCTGAGGTGGTTCACCAGCTCCATCAAGGCAGCGATGGCGGTGTTGAACTTGAACCGATCCAGGTCGTTGTGGCACTTGCGGACGGTCTGGTGCAAAATACGCAGGGTGTCCCGCACCACCTGGGGGTCGGTAGGAGCCGACTCCAGGTCCAGAGGGTTGCGCTCCACCAGGCCCCAGACGCGGTTGAGCCAGCGGGCAACTCCGTTGATGCCCACGTCGCTCCAGGGGCCACCCTGGTCCCAAGGGCCAATGAACATCAGGAAACAGCGAACGGCGTCCGCACCCATCACGCCCACCACGTCATCGGGATTGACCACGTTGCCCCGGCTCTTGCTCATTTTTTCATGGTCAGAGCCGAGAATGACACCCTGGTTAAAGAGACGGAGGAAAGGCTCGTCAAAGTCCACCAGCCCTATATCCCGCATCGCCTTGATGAAGAAACGGGAATAAAGGAGGTGCAGGACGGCGTGTTCCGCGCCGCCGGTGTACTGGTCGACGGGTAGCCACTCCCGCAGCGCCCTCGGGTCGAAGGGGCCTTCACTATACTTGGGACTGGCGTAACGCAGCAGATACCAGGACGAATCAAAAAATGTGTCCATCGTGTCGGTCTCCCGGCGGGCCGGGCCGGCACAGCGGGGACAGGGAACATTGCAGAACTCTTCATTTCTGGCCAGGGGAGATTCGCCGGTGGGATTGAAGTCGGCGTCCTCCGGCAGCAGCACCGGCAAGTCCTGCTCCGGCACCGGGACGATGCCGCAGCCGTCGCAGTAAATCATGGGTATAGGAGTGCCCCAATACCGCTGGCGGGAGATAAGCCAGTCCCGCAGGCGGTAGGATTTGGCCCGGTGGCCCCAACCGTCCTTCTCAATGTCGTCGGAGATGGCCGCCATACCTTCTTCGTTGGTCATTCCCTCATACGCGGCGGAGTTGGTCATAAAGCCTTCGCCCAGGTAAGCCTCACTGGGTTCGCTGCCGTCCCAGTGAATCGGCGCAATAACGGTGCGAACGGGCAGGCCATACTTGCGGGCAAAGGCATAGTCCCTTTCATCGTGGGCCGGCACACCCATCACCGCGCCGGTGCCGTAGGTAGTCAGCACGTAGTCGGCGGCAAATATGGGAATGCGCTCTCCGTTCAGCCGGTTGATGGCGTAAGAGCCTAACGGAACGCCGGTCTTTTCCTTGTCGTTGGACAGCCGCTCAATTTCCGAGGTCTGGCGAGCCTGACTCACGTAGGCTTCCACCTCGGCGCGCCGGCCGTCGGTAGTAAGGGACGGTACCAGAGGATGCTCCGGGGCCAGGGCCAGGAAAGTAACCCCGAAAATGGTGTCTATACGAGTGGTGAAGGTGCGGATTTCCTTCTCCTCAAGACTATTGAGGGAGATGTCAAAGCTGATTTCCACCCCCTCGCTCCGGCCCACCCAATTGCGCTGCATCATCAGGATTTTTTCGGGCCACTCCACCAGGCTGCTGAAGTCCAGCAGTTCATCGGCATAATCGGTGATTTTCAGAAACCACTGTTCCAGGTCGCGGCGGGTGACGATGGCGCTGCAACGCTCGCAAGCTCCGTTTACCACCTGCTCATTAGCCAACACCGTCTGGCAGGAGGGACACCAGACCACCGGCGCCTTGGCCCGGTAGGCGAGTCCCTGTTCGTAAAACTTGAGGAAGAACCACTGGTTCCACTGATAGTATTCGGGCAGGCAGCAGATAACCTCCCGCTCCCAGTCGTAAATGGCCCCGATGGAACGGAGTTGGCCCCGCATATTCTCGATGTTGCTCATCGTCCAGTTAAATGGGTGAATCCCCCGGCTGATGGCGGCGTTTTCCGCCGGCAGGCCAAAGGCGTCAAAGCCGATGGGATGCAGCACGTTGTAACCCTGCATCCGGCGGAAGCGGGCATGGCAGTCGGAAGGGGCCATAGCGTACCAGTGGCCAATGTGCAGGTCGCCGGAGGGATAGGGGTACATCGTCAGGTCATACCACTTGGGACGGGAGTCATTGTCCTCTACGCGGTACAGGTCATCCTTGGCCCAACGTTCCTGCCATTTACGGTCAATTTCTACCGGGTTGAACCGCAGCTCAACCTGTCGGGGGGCGCTGGTCATCTCAGGTCACCTCAATAAAGAGCGGCTACCCCATATATTAGCACAGAAACGGGCAAATAGCCGGCGAGCCGGCCCGCGTATTAAGGCAATCGCATTATAATTGCGATACCATCAGCCATTATTAGAAAACCCCTGAACAAGTCCATACTTGTGCTGTTCACCCCCTACCCGTCGTTCCTGCGAAAGCAGGAATTTCGGTCCAAAACATTTTAGGTTCCTGCCGGCGCAGGAACGACGGGTGAAGGCGCTAGAGCTTAATGACTTATTCAGAGTATCCCTAACTCTTGCCAGAAAGACATTCGTGTCCCTTCGTGTTACTTGGTGGATAATTAGAAGCGGTCAAATAGCTGGAACAAATAACCCAGGGCAATCGCGTTATAATTTCCCATAATGTCATTCTGACGTAGCGGAGCGGAGGAAGAATCTAAAATCCTTCAGGGTGGACCCTTGCCGGATACCGGACAACCCTTGCTCCGAAAGATTCTGGATTCTTCGCTCCGCTCAGAATGACATAGAGAGCAGAATGACCGTTGGCGAGGCCACTGTTGGTTAAAGCGCGATTGCCCTGACAAATAACCGTAGCTGATTGACACGCTTCCGGCCAGTAACTAGAATCCTAATGGCTGGCGAAAGCGACCTGCCGGTAAGCGTATGCCGGCTACTTCGCACTTGCCCAATCACCTGCCAACGGACCCCATCCTTGCCGGCACCGAGGCTATTGGTGAGTTTTAACCGGCCCCGTCGCCCAATAGACAATGTTATTCGCCAGCCCCGGCTTGCCGAACTGCAACCGACCGTATCCGGAACGATAACGGACCGGCGCCCCAGGCGCATTTTCACCCCTCCCTTCATCCTGCTCTACGGGTTTATATCCCTTATCGCCGGTGGCAGCTTGCTGCTGGCCCTGCCCATTTCCGGCAATCAGGGCGAGTTTACCTCCCCGGTCATTGCCCTTTTCACCGCCACCTCGGCGGTTACCGTTACGGGACACACTGCGGTAAGCACCGCCAGCCACTGGAGCAATTTCGGGCACGCCGTCATTTTTGTGTTGATGCTGGTAGGCGGGCTGGGGTTTATGGCCTCGGCCACCTTTGTGCTGTTGCTGATTGGGCAGCGCTCCAGCATTTCCGAGCAGTTGGTCTTGCGGGATACCATGGGCGCCGACCAGTTAGGCGGATTACGCCAGATAACCCGCAACATAGTAATTGTGGTGTTCGTCATCTATCTGGCCGGGGCGCTGGTAATGTTTTCCGCCATCCGGGATACGACCGGCATGGGTATTGGGGAATCCCTCTGGCAGTCAATGTTCCTCTCCGTGTCCGCCTTCAACAATGCCGGCTTTTCCATATTGCCGGAAATATCCGACAGCCGGTCTTTGGCTATCCTCGATAATCGCTGGGGAATCCAGGGGATTATGGCCGCCCTCATTATCCTGGGCAGCATCGGCTGGACCGTGCTGGTGGACTTCTATCGCAACCGGCGTTTTACCCGGCTTTCCCTGGACACCAAGCTGGTAATCGTCGCCAGCGTCGTGCTGTGGCTGCTCGGTTTCGGCGCCTACTTCATTGCGGAATACGTCAGCGTCGGCCTGAACAGCTACCTCGGCGCTCTGGAACGGACGGGAGACGCCCTATTCCATTCCATTAGCGGCAGGACGGCCGGGTTCATAATCTCGGATTTCGGGCAGGCGGAGGATTTTACCAAGTTGGTTTTCACCTTTCTGATGTTCGTCGGCGGGGCCTCTGGGTCGGTAGCCGGCGGCATTAAGGTAAACACCCTTGCCGTGATAGTCGCCGCGGTTATATCCTCGATTCGCGCCCGCCCCCAGACCGAATCCTTTGGCCGGGAAATACCCCAAACCCAGGTCTTCCGGGCCATAACCATTGCGGTGCTGGGGCTGACTTTTATTTTGGTAACGGTGCCAATCCTTACCATTACCGAGGCGGAGGCCCTGCGGTCGGGCAGTTTAGAGTTCCTGGACTTGATGTTTGACACCGTTTCCGCCTTTGCCACCAATGGCTCTTCAACCGGCATAGTGCCCAGCCTGGGTTTAATAAGCCAGCTAATCCTCATTGCAGCGATGTTCATTGGCCGAATCGGCCCGCTAACCCTGGCCCTTACCTTGGCCCCACAAGAACGGACAGTATATCGTTTTGCCCAGGAACGGGTTAAAATAGGGTGACGGAGGGAGCGGATGAAGAAGAGTGTTTGTGTTATCGGGATGGGCCGGTTCGGCATCGGCGTGGCCCGGGAGTTGTACCAGGCCGGTCACGATGTGCTGGTGGTTGACACCGATGAAGAAAAGGTTCAGGGAATGCTGGGGTTGACTACCTATGCGGTCCGGACCGACGCCACCAACGAGTCGGCGCTGCGGGAGTTGGGCGTGGCCGACTACGACGTGGCGGTGCTGACCCTGGGCGACAATAATGTTCAGGCCAGCATCCTGATCGCAATGGTGCTGAAAAGCATGGAGATTCCTTACATCATCGCTCGGGCAGCCAACGAACTGCACGGTGAGGCGCTGGAACGCATCGGGGTGGACCGGGTGGTTTACCCGGAGGAGGAAAGCGCCCGCCGGGTGGCCCACGTGGACTTCAACTACGGCATCATTGACTACATGGAAATTGTCGCCAACGTCGGTATCAGCAAATTGCGTCCGCCAAATGGGATGATCCATAGGACCCTGGAAGGGGCCGGGCTGGCCGGCGCCAACAACCGACACGCCCTAACCGTGCTGGCCGTCCGCCGCGGGCGCGGGTACATCCTGAACCCGTCTAAAGATGAGGAGATTAAGCCGGGGGATGTGCTGTTGGTAGCCGGGCGCAGCGAACACGTCGCCAGCGTAGCAGTGCTGCAAGACGAACCTTCCCAAACAGCCGCGGACTAGGCAGACCCCAGGGGATAATCTCTCGGATGATGAGACAGCAAAGACTCCGAATCCTGACCCCGGTGAACGGGAAACCGGCCAGCGACCACGCCTTTCGCTGGTCCTGTCAACTGGCCCGCCATTTCAGGGCCGACTTGTACGCCATTTATGTTTTTGAGGTCCCGCTGGAGTTTCCACTGGATTCGGCAGAGGTGCGCCGGGACCACCAGGAAGGCGAAGGCATCCTGACCCGGATGGAACAAATCGCCAGCACGGAAAGGTGCCGGGTAAACGCCAATCTGCTGGAGGCACGCAACGCCGGGCCGGCCATTGTCTTGGAGGCGGCTGACCGAGATATGGACTTGCTGGTCATCGGGCTGCCCTTCCAGCACCGGATTGACGCCCAGGTGATGGGCGTGACATCCGGCTACATCCTCAATAATGCTCCCTGCCAGGTAATAATTTCCCGGGAACCGGCCCCGGCTACCCTTGCTGTCCAGGCTAACCGAGGATAGCCCGATGAAAATTCTGATCTTCGGCTGCACCCGACTCACCGATGCGCTGGCCCCGGTTCTGCTTCAGGACGGGCATCAGGTAACCGTCCTGGATCCGGATGCCGACCGGCTGGCCCTGCTGCAAAGGGATACGGCGGTTACTGCCGTCCGGACCGCCGAGCCTTTGATGCAGGACTACTTGCAAGAGGGCGGCATCAGTGACTCCTGGGGCTTTCTGGCTCTGTCTGAAGACGACCACAAAAATGTCCTGGTCTGCCAGATTGCCTCCCATATTTTCAACATTCCCAAGGTACTCTGCCGCTTGAGCGACCCGCAGTTGCAAGAGTTCTATCAAAGTTTGGGCCTGGAAATAGTGGATGCCGGGCCGGACTTTATCCAAAATACTCGGCAAGCTATCAACCAACAAGCAATGGGTCAGCAATCCGGCGACCGGCAATCAATCGAAGGGTAGCATTAATCAGCCAATGTTTATAATCATCGTGGGTTGCAGCGAGATTGGCTACCACCTGTCCAAGCTGCTTATGGTAACCGGCAATGAAGTGGTGGTAATGGAAAAAAACCTGGCCCGCTACCAGCTGATGTGGGAGGAGATGGGCAGCGTAGTGGTTCAGGGCGACGGCGCCGATCAGTCCGACTTGAAGCGGGCCGGCGCGGCAAGGGCGGACACCTTGGTTGCGGTTACCGACCGGGACGAAACCAATTTGGTCGCCTGTCAGCTTGCCAAGCACATTTTTTCAACTGCGCGCACCATCGCCACCATCAAAGACCCCAAAAACCAGCCGATTTTTCGGCTGCTGGGTGTGGATGTGGTGGTTAACTCCAGCGACCTGATTCTGAACCGGCTGGAACGGAGTATAGTTGACCAGAACCTTAACCACCTGGTAACCCTGGGGGCGTCCGACTCCATCCTGATTAGCATTACCATCCCGGAGGACGCCGCGGTGGTGGGGAAGAGCCTGTCGGAAGTGGCGCTGCCGCCCCGCAGTTTCGTCTCCCTGGTCATTCGCCAGGACCGGGTGATGCCCCCCAGCGGTGACCACACCCTGGCCGCGCATGACCAGTTGTACGCTGTTACGGCGACGGATGAGGAACAAAGGCTGTACGATATATTGACCGGAGTTTAGCGATGGTCAAGCTCATTTCTTATTTCGGCCCCGCGGGAACCTATACCGAGGAAGCGGCTCTCCTCTACGACCCGCAGGCCGACTTGCGCCCCTTCCCCACTATCGCCGCCGTGTGCCGGGCGGTATCCGACGGCGTCACCGATGAAGGGGTAGTGCCGATTGAGAACAGCCTGGAGGGTTCGGTAGCCTATACGCTGGACTTCCTGATTAGCGAATCGGACTTATCCATCTACCATGAAATAGTGCTGCCAATTGAGCACTGCCTGATGATTGAACACGGCACCAGCATCACAGACATACAGGTCATCTACTCCCACCCCCAATCTTTGGGACAGTGCCGCCACTTTCTGGAAAGGAACTTCCCCGACGCCCAAGCCACTGCCTCGTTGAGTAATTCCGCCGCGGTGGCGGATATGAAACAGAGCGCGGTGCCGGCCGCCGCCATCGCACCCCAGCGGGCCGCTGAACTTTACGGGGTGGAAATCATCGACCGGGGCATCCAGGACGGCGCAAACAACGTCACCCGATTTGTGGTGGTTGCCACGTCCGACCATCCCCCCACCGGGCAGGACAAGACCTCGATCTGCTTTTCCTTCGACGAGGACGCGCCCGGTTCGCTATACAATGCCCTGGGCGTGTTTGCCCTGCGAAACCTGAACCTGGTGAAGATAGAATCCCGTCCCACCAAGGAATCTCTGGGCCGCTACAATTTTCTGGTGGACTGTGAAGGCCACCGGGAAAACCCGGCGGTCAAAGAGGCGCTGGAAGCCCTGAGCGGGCAGGTCAGCAGCCTGAAAGTGTTTGGCTCCTACCCCCGATGGAACGCCACTCCCGGGGACCGGGGTTAAGGCTTCCGGCGTTACTCCCGGTATGCGTTAGTATCCTTGCCCATCGATAAGGCCGCCCCCACATTCAGGTCCTTCCCGGTTATTCCTCGCTCTTACTGAAGCGCTCTTTTATCCGCTCCACCACCCGATTTATGGCGCCAAAGAAGCCCAGGGTCCTGGACATATCGTTGGTTGACTTGAGGATTACCCCGGAGGCTTCCTCCAGGTTACTGGCAGTCCGTTTGATTGACTTGATCGACCCCAGCAGACTAATCACCACGAATATAGCAGCCAGCAGGGCGATTGTCAGAATGCCCAGAGAGACAATAATCATTAAGTCCTTAATGAAAGAAACCAAAATCAGCGTACTTTCGTCCATGCCTTTACTCCATTAAAAATTGTGTCACTGCTGATTAGCTGCCGGAGCAGTTTGCCAGGCCAACTGGTAAATAGTCACGTGGCCGTTGTCAAATACCCGGGTGGCAGCGCCCCGTTCCGCCATTCTATCAAATTTCGCCAGACCATCCCCGGGGTAAAATATCCGCTCCAAGTCCCCAACTACCACGTACCTTACATCGTACTGGCGCAGCAATGACTCGGCCAGTTCCAGGTCTTCAGTCTCATACATTTCCCGTATATGCCCGGCCCTGACCTGTATTTCATCGGAATAAACGCCCCGCTGTTGTATTTGGTGCCAGGGCCAGCCCAGCACTGTGGGCAGCCCGGTGTAGTTGGCAATGCGTCCGCCCCAGCGATATTGTTCGGTATGGGCCTCCAGCACCACTGGCGAGCCGGCCACGTTGTCCTGCATCCACCGGATCGCCGCGCCGTCCCATTTCAACTCAATCGGCTGGTCTTTTTCCCAATGGACTGCCTGCTCCATATAGGCCATTCCGTCCAGGGTCGGCGGCAGGTCGTTAAAGCGGTCGGATACCCTGGCCCAAGTCCCCAATCCGGTGTAGATAAGGCTGGAAAATATGAGCAGAGCGACCACGCCCAGCCAGAAGAGATGCGGCCACCTCGGGTTGACCGGGCGGAAGCGGCCGTCGTATCCCATGCGCCACAGCATATAGGACGCCGCCAGGCTGAACAGTACCCAGGCCTCCAGATAATACTTGAACAGGGTATTCATCCGGCCAATGTCGCCCTGCAACCGCACCAAGTCAACGCCGATGCCCAAGGCCAGCGCCAGCGCCAGCAGCGCCAGGGGAAACACTGCGTAGGCCCGTCCCCTCACTCCGGAAATTAACCCGTCCCATATCACCAGTCCGGTAATTAATAGCAGGAAGAGCAGGATGGCCCCGGTCCAGTAACCGGCCAGCGCCAGATAGAGGGCTGCCAGCAGACCCAGGATAAAGTAGGAACGCAGCCACCATTGGCTCCTCCCCTGCAATCCGGGGGCGACCGGCACATCCAGGTAATGCAAGCCAAACCGACGGCCGCAAATAATGAACAGGGGCCGCCGGGCCTGCCAAATCAGGAACGTGCCAATGATGAACAGGAACAACCCGTGAATCCCCAGGTAGTTGACGAGGGGAGTCTGCCACTTGGTAGCCTCGATGCCGGCGTCAAAAGTCTCCACCGCCTGGTGGAAAGGCCAATAGGCCAACATACTCACCAGCGCAATGCCAACGGCCAGCACGATGCCCCAGGTCAAGCGCGTCTGGGCCGACTCCGGCATGGAGTAAACCGCCAGACCGGCCAGCGCCAGCGCCAGCACCAGATACGAGGGATAGTCCCAACTGTTGATTAGCCACAAAGCGCCCACGGCCAGACCCAGCAAGGTCACCGCCGTCACATCCCAAGCCCAGCCCAACCGCCGCCAGCCGGCCATCAGATTCAGGCCCAGCCCGATTGCCAACAGCGCAAAGGGTATCACCATCAGGTGCGCGTGCAGGTCGCTGAACAGAAAGGTAAAGAAGGGGAACTCGGTAATGTGCCAGGACACATCGGGCTGGCCGGCAATTTTTTCGGGAACCCAGAAAGCCAGCGGCCCCGGCTCAAAGTTTTCCAGGTTGGGCAGCATTCGGCTGCTGCGCCAGAAGTCGAAGGACGGAAAGGCTCCGGCGTTGGCGGACAGCCGGCCCCAAATACCTTGGATCAATTGAAGCATACCGTCCAGGTTCCCGATAACCGCCACGAAGAGGCCGGCCATCAGCCCGGCAGTCAACGGACTACGGATAACCCGCTCCGTGCTTCCCGGCGTGTTGATCAGGTCCTCGGTAATGTCGCCCGCGTATTCCTCATCCGCAACCACTCTGGACGTACCCTGCCGGCCGCCAAGGGCCGGCCGGTAGGAGCGGCGGACTCCCTCGGCCAGGTTGTACACAATGGAAAAGGCTCCGGTGACGGTCAAGGCAAAGAACAAGGGCACCGCCAGATTGAAGGCCACTGTTGGAATGATGCCAAGCAGCCGGGTGGGCAAAGCCAGGATGAAGTAGCCCCAGTAGTAGTAGTTCAGATAACCGCCGGCGAACCAGGGGTCATAGGGCGGCAGCAGCGTGGAACGGACAATAGCATTGAAATAGGCCAGTTCCATCGGCTTTTCTCCACCCCGGTAGGGATGCCACAAGTCCGGGTTCAAGGCCCGGATGGCAACGAAGGCCAGGAAAGCCAGCAGGAACAGCGCTTCGACGGTCAGCAGCAGTCGCCATTTCCTGACCAAAAAGTCGGTCATCTCTCGCCAGCGCGCCCAAAATGCCAGTCCGGACAGCAGCGCCACTCCCAATATGCCCACACCAATGGCGATTCGGGAGAACTCCACCCAGCCCAGGCTGACGATAAGCCAGGCAATGTAGCCGGCGCCCAGCAGTCCCAGAATGCGGCCCAGCACCAACCCCCGGTCGGCCAGGGGGCGGAACAGGAACAAGGCGAGGGGCAAGGCGGCCAGGTAAATCAGCTCCACCACCAGCAGCCAGGCCACCACCGATAGTACGGGATGGCGGTTGGCCCAGCCCTCCCGGTCGAACAGTTCCGACCAGGTGCCGCCCTCCTGCTGTCGCAGCTTCGCCTCCTCGGACAGCTTCAGGCCGGCCGGCGGGGACATCGGGGCCGAGACCAGTTGGGCCAGCAGCGTCTCCGCCGGCAGCCGCTCCACGTTGCGGAAGAGCAACACCCGGGGATGGTCATAACCCACCACGTTGTCATCGGCGTAGCCCAGGTTCAGGGTAAGCTGCGGGGCGGAGACCTCGGTTACCGGCTCTGGGCGAGGCAGGCCGGTCCCACTCAAGGGGTCGTCCACGAAGGCGATGCCGGCCAAACTCGGGTAGGAGGTAAAGGTCCGGTCCAGCCGGTAGCCCAACTCCCCGCCGAAAAGCTGCCGGTAGTAATTGATGCTGAAGGGGAACCGCTCCGGGTCACGGGCGACACTGACGTAGGGCCGGTGGCTGTAAAAGACCAAGTACTCCGCATCGGCCAGTTGCTTGCCCAGCACCGCCATTTTCGCCACATTATCCGGTTCATAGGCCGGGAACTGCCAGACGTCATAAGAGTACAGTTCGGGTACGAACTCATCCCAGTGGTTATCGCTGACTATGGCCGTGCCGCGAGGCAGGTTATCGTTTATCCACTGAGACGCCGCTACCGCCGGATGGGGATTAGCGTAAACTTGCTGAAAAGCCAGGGAATAAAAGGCGGTGGCGACCACCACCAGCGCCAGGGGCGTCCACGCCAGCGCCGCCAGAAGCTGACCTCCCTGCGGGCTGTGCCACAGGTAACCCCAGGCCCGCTGAACCCATAATGCTCCGGGAAATACTCCTTGGAGGGACCGAGCCAGCCCGCCTCGCCGGACGCTGCTTCTGACCTGGTCAACAAAATAGAAAGGCAGCCACAAGAGAAACCGAGCGCCCAGCAGAATCATAAAGGGTATCAGGACAAAGTAATAACGCTGGAACCTGACCTCAAAAGTCTCCAGAAACAGGATGCCGGGAATTACCCACGCTGCCAGCAGCAGGTCGGCGCGGAAGGTATCCGTTCCCCGCCAGACCAAGACAGCGGTGAAGACTACTCCGGCCCAGGCGAACAGACCCAGGGGCAGACCCAGGCCCCAGACCGCCGTCTGGTGGAATTGATACAGGAAGGCCGGGGTATCAACATACTGGATGGTAAAGGGCCACAGCCCGGCGTTGCGGGCCATTTCAGTCTGGGCCGCCTGCTCTCCGATGAAGTTGGAGAGGTTCAGCAGGCCATAGGGCGTTACCATGAAGAATACCGCCAGGGCCACCGTTCCTGCCGCCAAAGCGTGGAGGA
The DNA here is from genome assembly GCA_965197655.1 of Dehalococcoidia bacterium. Classification (GTDB taxonomy): domain Bacteria; phylum Chloroflexota; class Dehalococcoidia; order Lucifugimonadales; family UBA3495; genus CATQHB01. Next base: position 1,498,199 of record OZ240220.1, read on the forward strand.
TTACCTGCTCCCCCCCATCCCGACTTTGCCGGGACCAGCGGATATTCCTTCCATCCCAAAGCCGAAAGCCATAAACCAGCAGCGCCGGCAACCCGATTAACAGAATGCTCACCTTGGGGGCTAGGGCCAACCCCAGTACCAGACCCAGCAGCAATGAATCCAGCAGACGGCGCCTTTCCATCACTTGCAGCAGGGCCCAAAAGACGCCCAGCACCATAAAGGCGGAAAAAGTCTCGGGCCGGAAAAAGTGGCTGTTCTGAACGTGGATTACGGCTAATGCGGTCAAGGCCGCCGCCAGCAATCCCACCCAGGGGCCATAGCCCCGGCTGTAGATGCGGCGGCCCAGCAGGTACACCAGAAACACCGACCCCACATCGGCCAGAGCAGACAGGGCGCGCCCGACATAGCGCATATCCAGAGCGCTAATATCGGTAAACAGTTCGATTACCGAACGGAACAGCACCAGGATGTAGAGGAGAACGCTGCCCAGCGGGAACCAATGCGGATTCAGCGGACTGCGGTCAAAGTCCAGGAAAACCCGGAGGCCGGGAATGCCCGGCTGGGTTTCAGGGTAGTCAGCAAGACAAGACTCGTACCCGGGCCTTTCGGTCAGCAGGTCATAGATACAGCCGGCCCGCATATACAGGGAACGCTCGTCCGGGTGAAAGCCGTAACCGGAATCCCAGTCAATCCCATGCAGTCGCAATCCGAGGGCGGTTACCAGAATCAGCGCAAGCAGGACCAGCGGCCAGGAAATATGGGGTAACCTTATACGGTTCACGCGGCGCACTGGCTACCTCCCGCCAAACGGGCCACAGGATAAGCCGGGACTGACCGGCCCGCCTTTACTAATTGCCGGGAGCAAATTGCCGGGGATAAAGCGGGGAGCCAAAAACGGCGAAGAGGGAATACATACCATCCGGCAGTGTTCGCTCCTCGCCTGTTTGTGAGCCGGCTTACTACGTGAAGCTGAAATAAGGTTATATGCCCTGGCTGCTCATAAAGGAGCAGAGGTCGGCGGTGCGGCAGGAGTAGCCCCATTCGTTGTCGTACCAGCCCATAATCTTGACCATATTGCCCTCCATCACGATGGTGGAGAGGGCGTCGAAGACACAGCTATGGGGGTTGCCCCGCACGTCGGAACTGACAATCGGGTCTTCCGTATATTCCAGGATTCCCTTGAGGGCGCCCGCGGCGGCGGCCTGAAAAGCCTGGTTTACCTCTTCCACCGTCACGCTCCGGCCCAAGTCAACCACAAAGTCGGTTACGGAGCCGGTGGCGGTAGGAACCCGGAAGGCGATGCCGTGGAGCTTTCCGTTCAGTTCCGGCAATACCAGGCCCACCGCCCGGGCCGCTCCGGTGCTGGTGGGGATAATGTTCATCGCCGCCGCCCGCGCCCGGCGCAGGTCGGAGTGGCGCTGGTCCAGGATTGCCTGGTCATTGGTGTAGGAGTGGATCGTGGACATCAACCCGTGCTCAATGCCAAAGGCTTCGTGCAGCACCTTGACCATCGGAGCAAAGCAGTTGGTGGTGCAGGAGGCGTTGGATACGATGTTGTGCTTTTCCTTGTCGTAAACGCTGTCGTTGACCCCCATAACCATGGTCAGGTCCACGTTGGTAGCCGGGGCGGAGATAATGACCTTGCTGGCCCCGCCCTGGAGATGCCCGGCGGCCCTTTCCCCGTCGGTAAAAATGCCGGTGGATTCTACCACCAGGTCAACGCCCATTTCCGACCAGGGGATTTGGGCCGGGTCCCGCTCGGAGAATACTTTGATGCTGCGGCCGTCAATCAGCAAGTCCCCGTTGTTGGCTTCCACCTGTCCGGGATACACTCCGTAGCTGGTGTCGTACTTGAACAGGTGCGCGTTGGTCTTGTCGTCGGTCAGGTCGTTGACCGCCGCAACCTCCAGCGTGTCGGGGTATCGTTCCAGGGTAGCCCGGGTGACCAGCCGGCCGATTCTGCCAAAGCCGTTAACTCCAATCCGAGTTGTCATTATCTACTTCTCCATAAATCCAGCAGTTAACTTTCCAGGGGGGGTTAAGCAACAATCCTCGACCCTCTCTCACCCATAGGCGCCAGCCGACAACGATTCTCCCGGCCAAATCAGCGGGAGACCCGTTTAGCCCTAACTTTCGCCTCAATTCCGGAACTATCTTCTCCAGAAAAGCCAGCCGTACGCTCCCAACCTGGCCCGGTTGAATTGAGCGGGAGTAGGTGAGGCCATCAACCGGCCCAGCCCAATGACAACCCGCACACTCTGCACCAACAACCACCAGATCAGACGCACCAGTCCACGGCTTCCCTGAATCGCCAAGTAGCGAAATATCCGCCAGGTCAGAAAATAGTTAGACTTTTGTAAGGTGGGCGTAGGCTCTGTTTCCTGCATATTCGGCCTCGGCTCCCATTTCAGCTCTCAGGTCGGCTTCGATTCGGAGCAACCGATTATACTTGGCTACGCGCTCGGAACGGGCCGGAGCGCCGGTCTTGATTTGTCCCACGTTCCACGCCACCGCCAGGTCGGCGATGGTAGTATCCTCGGTTTCGCCGGAACGGTGGCTCATCACCGCCCCCCAACCGGCGTTACGGGTCATACTTAGCGCCTGCCAAGTTTCAGTAAGAGTACCAATCTGGTTGGGTTTTAGCAATACCGAGTTGCCCGCCCCGCTGTCGATGCCCCGCTGGATACGGGATATGTTGGTGACGAACAGGTCGTCCCCCACCAATTGGGTCGAATCACCGAGGCGGCGGCTCAACTCGGCCCACCCCTCCCAGTCGTCTTCGTCCAGCCCGTCCTCGATGCTGACTATGGGATAGGCTTGCTGCCACTCCGCGTACAGTTCCACCAGTTCGGCGGCGGACAACATGGTTCCCTCCCGCTCCAGCACATAACAGCCCTGTCCCTTGTCGTAAAGTTCCGAGGCCGCCACGTCCAAAGTCAGGAATACCTCTTTGCCGGGGGTATAACCGGCGGTCTCGATAGCCCGGAGCACTACCTCAATCGCGTCCCGGTTGGAGGGCAGAGAGGGCGCGAAACCGCCCTCGTCGCCGACATTAAGGTTATGTCCGCCGGCCCGCAGCAGGTTTTTCAGGGACTGGTAGATCTCCGCACCGGCGCGCAGCGCATCGGAAAAGGTGGGGACGCCCGCCGGGGACACCATAAACTCCTGGATGTCGGCGGAGTTGGAGGCGTGACGGCCTCCGTTGAGGATGTTGAACATCGGCGCCGGCAGGCTGACCCGGTCACCCCCATTACTCAGGGCCAGGTAGCGCCAGAGCTCCCCGCCCGCGTCGGGATGGGCCAGGGACGCAACCCGCGCGGTTGCCATCGACACGGCCAGGATGGCGTTGGCGCCCAGGCTGCTCTTGTCGGGGGTGCCGTCCCGGTCAAGCATGGCCTGGTCTATGGCCGACTGGTCAAAAGGGGACATTCCGGCCAGAGCCGGGCTGATAACGTTGTTGACGTTAGCCACCGCCTGCCGGACGCCGGCCCCGCCAAACCGGGCCGCATCCTTGTCCCTTAATTCCAGGGCCTCATAGCTGCCGGTGCTGGCCCCCGACGGTACGGCGGCGTGGGCCTTAACTCCATTGGACAGCCGAACCTCGGCCTCCACAGTAGGGTTGCCTCGGGAATCCAGCACCTCACGGCCTCGGATTTCAGCAATAACGGCGGTGGCGTCTTGGCCGGTCATAAGCTATAGTTGCCTCCGATTTCCTTTAATCCACGAAAAGACACAAACAGGCACGAATAGATTCTGTTGGGAAACCTCTGAATAAGTCCGTACTTGCGCTGTTCACCCCCTACCAGTCGTTCCTGCGAAAGCAGGAATCTCCGTCCACAACGTTCTAGGTTCCTGCCGGCGCAGGAACGACGGGTGAAGGCACTAGAGCTTAATGACTTATTCAGAGTACCCTTAGTGGTTGGTAGAAATTTGCGTTGCTGGGTGACTCTTCTCACTGTCCTGTGATTGAAAGATGTTTGAGTTCACCAAGAACCCTTCACTGAAACTAATCCCCATTCGCGCTTCTTCGTGTCCCTTCGTGGATTAAGAAGCCAAAGCCTGAATGGCAGCAACGGCCCGGTCCACTGCGTCCGCCGGGTCGCTGGCCGGGACTATACCTTCCGTTATCGGATCGCCGTCACCCTTGACGGTAAGCGGCCAGGTGCTGAGGCCGATGACGGGAATCCTGGCGTCCAGAGCATAGGCGATTTCCGACAGGGTGCCAAAAGCGCCCCCCACGGCGATGCAAGCCTCGCCGGTATGGACGACTATAATGTTCCGGGCGTAGCCCAAAGTGGTAAATATGGGTATATCAATGTGAAGGTTATGGGGTGAACCCCGCCGGCCGGGCAGGATGCCGATGGTAGTTCCGCCCTCCGCCTTGGCGCCCCGGCAGACCGCCTCCATCACGCCCGTCATCCCGCCGCAAGCCACCATAATGTTGCGCCGGGCCAGTTCCCGCCCTACTCCCTCAGCCAGGGCCAGATGTTCCGGCTTGGCGGCGCTGCTGCCGATAACTGAAATAATCATTTCGTCCTTATCGCCTCAGCCTGTTGTGGCTGGGTCAGGTTTTGTTCCTTTCCTTGACCCAAGCTGCGTAGTTTTCCTGCATATAGCCGACGTGCTCGGTGATATGCCTTTCGTAAACGTCCAGCCAATCATCCAGGGTCATGTTTCCGTTCTCCGGATGATAGGCGGTATTTGACCAGACCGATTCCGGCAGGGATTTGATGAGGGCATAACTCTGCTGACGCAGGCAGTGGAACAGTTGGATAGCGTCTTCCGTATCCCTTTGATGGTAATCCAATTCGACAGCCCAACGGTTTTCGTCGTAGGCCATCAACGTCTCCCCCGGTTCTGCGATTAACCGGCGGCACCGGATATAACTGTTAGCCTCGCTGTCAGCGATGTGCAGGATGTGTTCGTGAATGCTCCAGCAACCATGCTCATCCCGGTAATGCCACATCTCCGGCGGGAATTGCTGCAGAGCCTCGGCCAGTTCGGCATAGGCATTTCCGTAGGATTCTACTTTACGGCCTCTCTCTTCCGGTGTCACTTGCCGCTGTCCCTCCAACCGTCCTGGATTGTGCCGGTCGTACCACCCTACCCGCCGGGCAGAATCGCCGCGCTGGCCCCTTCGATCAATTCCAACAACGGCGCGGGGTAAACCCCCAACGCAACCGTAGCCACCAACCCCAGGGCAATCACGGTCAACAGCAGCGCCGAGGGACGGGGCAAGGGTTCGTAGTCCTCAGCCGGCTCATGGTGCGACGGGGTATGGGTATGGTCGTCCGGTCCAGATTCAGCCTCACCAGCGTCGGAATCTGGTTCCGAAACCGGGCCGGGCGCGGCCAGCGCCGGCTGGATATACATTTGCCGGATGACTTGAAGGTAGTAGTAGAGAGAGATAAGGCTGGTGAAAATCGCCAATGCCGCCAGCCATAGGAAACCCTCATTCGCTACCGCGGTGAACAGGTAAAACTTCATGGTAAACCCGACAAAGATGGGCAGCCCGCTCAGGGAGAACATACTGACCGCAATTGCCATCGCCAGGAAAGGCTGCCGGTCGGCCAACCCGGCCAGGTCCGGTATCTCCTCCTGCCCGGTGGCGTTGAAAAAGGCAATCAGGGCGGCGAACACCACCATGCTGGTTATGGAGTAACCCACCAAGTAGAAAATTATCCCGTTGGCGCCCAGCAGGGAATCCGTCGAGAGGACAGCAGCGCCAGCCAGAATATACCCCACGTGGCCGATGCTGGAGTAGGCCATCAGCCGTTTCAGGTTGCGTTGGGCGAGAGCCACCAGATTGCCCACCAGCATAGTAATGGCCGACAGCACTGCAATGATTATCTGCCATTGGTCCCAGCGGTCAGCAGCCGGCACAAATGCCTCGGACAGCAGGCGCAGCACCAGGGCAAAGGCCGCCGCTTTGGATGCAATTGCCAGGTAAGCGGTAACCGGCAGGGGCGCGCCCTCGTAGGCGTCCGGCGCCCACATATGGAAGGGCACCGCCGCCAGCTTGAAGCCCAGCCCCACTACAATCAGGGCCAGGCCGGCCCACAAAGCCGGACTAACCTCAGTGACGGTGGACAGGGCCACCCTGATTTCCTCGAACCGGGTCACCCCCAAGGTACTGTAAACCATGCTGACGCCGTAGAGCAGGATGGCCGAGGAGAAGGCGCCGATAATGATGTATTTAAGGCTGCCCTCGTTGGACTTGGGACTGCCCAGGGCGTAGGCCACCATCACGTACAAGCTAAAACTGAGCAACTCCAGCGAAATGTAGGCCGTCAATAACTCCCGCGACATAGCCATCAGGTTCATTCCCAGGATGGAAAAGAGGAGCAGGCCGTAAAACTCGCCGGGATGGGTCAGGTGCAGCTTAACGTAGTCAATGGAGCTGAGAATGATAAACACGCCAATTGCCAGGAAAAATACCTTGAAGAAGAGGGAGTAGCCGTCAACGGCCAGCAGGCCGCCGTACAGGGCTGCCTCCTTGCCGGGGAGCAGCATCAGGGACAGGACGATCATCCCCAACAGCCCCACCACCGACAACAGGCCCAGCAGGTGTTTCCGGTCCTCCGGCAGCAGCAGGTCAACGATGAACACCAGGAAAGCCAGCCCAGCCAGGGCAAACTCCGGCGTCAGCAAATAAAGATTATCGGTTAAACCCGGCATATTATCTCTGTGTGTCTCGCTGACTCTGCGTCTCTGGGTTGAAATGACCTGGTCGGAAAATCCCTAGAACAACCGCAACACCGATTCCACGCCCACGTTGATTACCCGGGTGAAGGGGGCGGGCCACACTCCGACAAACAATAGTATCAGAACAAAGGCGGCGCCTACCGTCTTTTCCACCGGGCTGGCATCAGTAAGACCCTCCCACTGCGGATCGGCCTCCCCGAAGAAGGTTCGAGCCAGCAACCGCAGGATGTAAACCGCCGTCAATGCCGCGCCGATTACGGCCAGCACCGCCAGGGGCAGGTAGGTGCGAAAGGCCCCGGTGAATACCATAAACTCGGCCACAAACCCACTCAACCCCGGCAAACCCAGGGAGGCCAGGCCGGCCACGGCAAAGCAGAAACTGGTAACCCCCATCCGCTTCATCAGTCCGTTCAAGACGGTAATGTCCCGGATGTGGGTGCGCTCATAAATGGCCCCGACCATGGCGAACATCAGGGCCGTCATAACACCGTGGGAGAACATCTGCAAGACCGCCCCGGTCAGCCCTACCGGGTGCAGGGTGGCAATGCCCATCAGCACGTAACCCATGTGGCTGACGCTGGAGTAGCCAACAATGTACTTCAAGTCACGCTGGGACATAGCGGATATTGCGCCGTAGATGACGTTAACCGTGCCCAAGATAATCAGCACCGGCATCCAGGCAGTAGCGCCCTCGGGCAAAATCACCATCCCCACCCGGATAATACCGAAAGCGCCCAGTTTCATCAGCACCCCGGCGTGGAGCATACTGACGCCGGTGGGGGCGGCTACATGGCCGTCGGGCGACCAGGTATGGAAAGGCCACAGACCGGCCAGTACGCCAAACCCAATCATAAACAGGGGGAAGACCCAGTTCTGAAAGCCGTGACTGAAATGACCGGCCTGGGAGAGTTCTCCCAGCTTCTCAATGGAAAAGGTTGGGGAGCCGACTTGGGCGGCGGCCACGTAAAGGGCCAATATACCAATCCAGACGAGGACACTGCCCGCCACCAGGACCAGCATCAGCTTCATCGCTCCATATTCCTTGGGGCGATTGAAGTTTCCCAGGTCAAAGGCAGCAGGGATGCCCCACAATCTAGCTTTGCTGCTCTCAAAGTTGGTGCTGCTGCCCCAAACCCCAATCAGCAGGTACATCGGCAGCACCGCCAGTTCATAGAAGAAGAAGAGGAAGAAGAGGTCCTGCACCACAAAGACGCCGAAAACGCCGGAACCCAGGGCCAATAGCAGAACAAAGAAGTCCCGCGTCCGGTGCTTGATGGTCTGGGAAATCAGCACCGCGCCAAAAAGGACGATGCCATTGAGCAGCACCAGCGGAGCGGCAATGCCGTCCATCGCCAGGGAAAAATCAATGTTCAGCGGGGCGTCCAGCCACTCATAAGTGCGGACAAATTGGTAGCCGCCGGCGGAAAAATCATACTGGAGGAAAAGGATAATGGACAGCGCCAGGGTAATGGCGGACACAAAGATGGCAAAATACCACGCATCATTGGACCGGCCCCGGGGCAGGAACATACTCAACACGGCGCCGGCCAGCGGCACCAGAATGGTCAGCAACAATGCTACGTGGTCAAAATTGCTCATCAGCTAATCGGCACTCGGTTAGGTGGACCGAATCCACCAGAAGATAGCCAGCCCAATCAGGCCCAACGCCATTGCCAGGGCATAGCTGTAAACAAAGCCGGTGACGTGGAGCCGCAGCGCAACGCCCAACCGCCTGACGACGTTGGCCGGGCCGTTGATGCCCACGTCATTTACCAGCGCCCGGTCAGTCCAGGCGACAAAGCCGGACAAGCTCAGCATCACCCGGTCAACGCCCCACTGGTAAAGTTCATCTATGTAGTACTTGTTCTCCACAATCTTGAGCAGGCCGGCGAAACGCCCCCTAACTCCCTCCAGGGGAACGCTCCTTCTCACGTAGGCCAGGTAAGCGTACCCAAAGGCGGCCACGGCCAGGACGGTAGAAAGGATGCCCAGCCACCAGGTGAAATGGAAATCCTCCGGGTGTTCAAAGAAGAGGAAAGTGCCGATGCCGTCGTAGGCGCCCGGCCAGTTAAAGGCCATAAACCCGAAAAACAGGGCCAACACGCCCAGCAGGGCCATAGTTATCGCCATCGTCGGCGGGGCGTCGTGGGCGTGTTCGTGCTGCTCGGCAAACCGCCCGTAGAACACCACGAACATGGCGCGGGCCATGTAAAGCGCGCTGAGCAGGGCAGTCAGCAGGGTCAGAACAATGAAAATCGGGGGCAGGTGGCCGTTGACCGCAACCAGTATTTCGTCCTTGCTCCAGAACCCGGCCAGAATGGGTATGCCGCCCAGGGACAGGGCGCCGATGGAGAAGAGGACAGCGGTTACCGGCATCACCTTGCGCAGACCGCCCATGTTGCGCACATCCAGTTCCTCGGTGCTGTGCATCACACTGCCGGCGCCCAGGAAAAGCAGGGCCTTGGAAAAGCCGTGGGCCAGCAGGTGGAAGATGGCGGCGGTGTAGCCGAACGCCCCCAGGGACAGCATCATCAACCCCAGGTGGCTAATGGTGGAATAGGCCAGGATGCGCTTCAGGTCGGTAGCCACCAGTGCAATAGTAGCCGCCCCCAGGGCGGTAATCAGGCCGATAATCGCCACCACCATCAGGGCATACTCGGAGGCGGCAAAGATGGGGAAGGCGCGGGCCACCAGGTAAACCCCGGCCGCGACCATCGTAGCGGCGTGAATCAGCGCGCTGACCGGCGTGGGGCCTTCCATGGCGTCGGGCAGCCAGACGTGGAAGGGGAATTGGGCCGACTTGCCCATCGCCCCCAGGAACAGCAGCAGGGCGGCAACTGTAACCACACCCTCGCTCATCGCCCCGCTGTGAGCGGCGGCAAAAGCGTCGGCCATGCTGAAACTGCCCACCTCCCGCCACAGCAGCAGGATGCCGATAAGCAACCCCACGTCGCCGATGCGGGTGACAATAAAGGCTTTCTTGGCCGCCTCTCGTGGGCCGGGCTGCTCAAACCAGAATCCGATAAGCAGATAGGAACAGAGACCCACTAACTCCCAGGCCACGTACAATAGCAGGAAGTTGTCGGCCAGCACCAAGGTAAGCATCGCGGCGATAAACAGGGCGTGGAAGGCAAAATACCAGTCAAAGCGGGAATCGCCGCGCATATAACCCAGCGAATAAATCTGCACCATCAGGGCGACAAAGGTAGCCAAACCCAGCATCGCCAGGGCCAGCGGGTCAACGATAATGCCCCAGGTCAGGCGCACCCGCTCGTCAACGTCGTTTTCCGTCCCCGGGAATCCGGCCTCGAACCAAGTGCGCTGATAGGAACAAGTCAGGGCGCCGGTGTCCTCGGCGGTGTGGCAGCCCTCGGTATCGGCAGACGCCCCCATGAAACTGAACAGGGCAACCCAGAAGAGGATAAACCCGCCGGCAATCGCCAGGATCGCCAGCGGTGAACCCTTGCCCGGCAGGTACTTGCCAAACAGGATAATCAGCGGGACCGCGGCAAAGCTGAATACCGGGATTAGCCAGGCCCATTCCATACTAAGCCCTGACCTCCGACCCGGTTTTCGACTCGGCTGGGAGAGATATAACTCGCAAATTATGTTGCGTAACGGGAGACTGCATCCTTACCATCGCATCAGGTCTATTTCGTCCACGTTGACCGTGGCGCGGTTGCGGTACATTCGCAGAATAATCGCCATTGCCAACCCCACCTCGGCAGCGGCGACGGTGATGATAAATATGGCGATAATTTGCCCGTCGAAGTTAACAAATCGGCCCAGCCCTTCACCCGTTCCCGCCAGATGGGAGGCGGCGGCAATCAGGTTGATGTTAACCGCGTTCAGCATCAACTCAATGGACATTACAATCAGCACCGCGCTGCGCCGGGCCAAAACCCCGTATAGCCCGATTACAAACAGGGCTGCGCTTAATAGCTGGAAAGCAACCAAAGGAACCATAAGTTACCGACTGTCCTCCCCGGTACGGGCAATGATTATGGCCCCAATCAAGGCAACCAACAATACCAGAGACGCCACTTCAAAAGGAATGGCCCACCGGGTAAAGAGGGAGTTAGCCAAATCGCTGAAAGCAGGACTGTTAGGCGCCGACTCGGTTACGCCATTGACCCAGAATGCAGCGCCCAGCACCACGCCCACCGCGGCGGCAGCCACGGCGGCCAACGGCCACTGCCGGTTGTCGGAGATATGCGGGTACTCGGCGGTGCGGGTCAGCATAATGGCAAAAAGCAGCACGATGATAATGGCCCCGCCGTAGATTAACACCTGCACCAAGGCCAGAAACTCGGCAAAGAGTATCAGGTAAACCCCGGCCACGGCCACCAGGGAGACCAACAGGAACAGGGCGGCGTGCACCACGTTGCGGGTAACTACCACGCCCAGGCCACCGCCCAGGGTGAATACCGCCAGTATGCCAAACAGGAACCAGGACACGGTTAGCGCCCCTCGCCAAAGAAGGAGCCGCCCTCTTGGCGGCCCCGGCGGGTTCCGGTCAGGGTTTCGGTCAATCGGAGTGCTAACCCGTTGCTGTAATAACCCATTTTCATAGTTACAAGCCTGTCTCTTATCTCACGACCGGCAGCTTATGGCCGGAACTTCCCAAGTAATCGGCCCAACAGCCCGCTCTTGTGCCGGGGAGACCGGCGTACCCGGTCCAATCCGGGCAAGTCTCCAACGGAACTCAACAGCCGGCAGGTGGCGCAGTCGCAGGAGGCCGGATGCGGCTTCACATTCTCCTGAGTAGCCGTTGCCCGCCGTCCGGGTTTTATCTTCCGCTTCTTGAGAAACTTGTCAGTACAATTCTGGCAGGTGCAATAGGCCGGGTGCTTGCCCGCCAGGTTCAAGTTTCGTTCATCTTCACGTTTCGGAATGGCTCTTCGCTCCGATTCTGACTATTTGGTCCGGCTATTTGGCTGCATCGCCAAAGTTTGACTATCCATCAAGTAGCTAGTCAGCCTCATTTCCAATTTCGGCGGCAACCGCCACTTTCTCTGCCTCGGCAGCCTTGGCCGCGTCCTCGGCGTCCTTCTTGGCCTTGGCCAGAACCGTGGGAGGAATCCAACCCGTTTCCACTTGGTACTTCTGCCCGATATTCAGCAAGGCCGGCAGGGCCACCCGGTCGCCGTTGCGCTCATAGGTGCTCATTTCGTGTTCGTGGCTCATCACGATGGCATCGAAGTTACACACCTCAACGCAAATCCCGCACAATATACACCGATTCAGGTTAATCTCAAAGTAGTCGATTATCTTCCGGCGGGAGCTTTGGCCCTCCGCGTTCAGAGGATTGTCCTTCATACTGGCCGACATACATTGAGTCGGGCAGTTGCGGATGCAGACCATACAGCCGGTGCAGTAAGGTTCGCCTACTTCGTTATCCCAAGTCAACGCCGGAAAGCCCATAAACCGGGGTTGCACCGGCGTCGGGACGGTGGGGTATTGGCGAGTAACCGGATGGCGCAACCCGGTGAAGGTGGAGGCCAGGGTCAACAACATCCCTTTAACGCTATTCAGCATTGCTCACACTCCCAGTAGCCTGTGGGGTTGTAGCCTGTGTTGCAGTTTCTCGAGCGGCGCGCCGTTGGGCCATTTGAGCCGCTTGCCGGGCCTTGACGTCGGCCACCCGCCGCACCGGGGCCATCATCCGCCGGTAAACCAGGTAACCTACCACTGCCAACCCGGCCAGGGACATCAGGGTAAGAGTCCAGGCCGGCCAGTCGTAAAACAGGTAGATGGCCGTGATAATTATAGAATAGAAGGACAGGGGAACCATCACCTTCCAGGCAAAGGCCATCAATTGGTCAATGCGGAGCCGGGGGAAGGTCCCACGTATCCAGAACACTACCAGTATAACCGCATAAACCTTAATCAGGAACCATATCACGCTCAGCAAATTGCCCACCCAGGCCAATTCAGGCAATGATGGTAACCGACCCAGCGCTTCAGACTGCCAGGGCCAGGACCAACCCCCCAGGAATAGCAGGGTTACCAGGGCGGCAACGGCAAAGGTGTTAATGTATTCGGCCAGGAAGAATACCGACCAGTGGGCACCGCTGTATTCCACGAATGGCCCGCCCACTACCTCCGATTCGGCGTGGTAGATGTCAAATGGAGTGCGCCCTACCTCGGCCAGACCGGCGATGAAGAACACCACCAAGCCCAGGGGCAGGATAAACGCATAAGGAATCTGGGCCTGGTTGGCGACAATCACCCGCAAGTCCAGCGATTGGGCCAGCATCCCCACCGAGACCACCACCATAATCACCGGGATTTCATAGCTGATAAGCTGGGCCGCCGACCGCAAGCCGCCCAGGACGCCGTACTTGTTGGCCGAACCCCAACCGGCCAGCACCAAGCCCAGGATGCCAACAACGGCAAAGGCGGTGATGTAAAACAACCCCAACTCCAAGTTACGCAACACCAGGTCTTCGCTCCCCGGAATGGTGACCCAAATCATAAAAGCGGAGAGAACCACAATGACCGGGGCCACCCAGAAGATAACCCGGTCGGAGGAATCAGGAACTATATCCTCTTTCAGAATCAGCTTAACGGCGTCGGCAATCGGCTGCATCAGGCCCATTGGCCCCGTGCGGGTCGGCCCCAACCTTAACTGCAACCGGCCCAGAAACTTGCGCTCCAGCCAAGTCAGGGAAAGCACCACGACGGACAGAACGGTGAACAGCGCCAGCAGTCCCACCACCATCCAGACCACATCGTAAAGGCTGACCGCCAGGAAGGGCAGCGTCGGCATTAACGACATCAGCGATCCACCTCCCCCAGCACGATGTCCAGCGAGCCGAGGATTACTACCGAGTCGGCAATCCAGGAATCCTTGAGCAAGTGCTTGATGGCCGAGAGGTTGCAGAAAGAGGGGGGCCGCACCTTGAGGCGGTAGGGCCGGTCGGTCCCGTTGCTGACCAGGTAAACGCCAATCTCGCCGCGGGGGTTCTCCGCCCGCACGTAAACCTCCCCGGCCGGAGGGCGAATAAGGCGGCGGCCCAAAGACGAGACCACGCTGCCGGCGGGCATCTGCGCCAAAGCCTGCTCGATTATCTTCAGGGACTCGTACATTTCCTGCACGCGCACCCAGTGCCGGTCCCAGCAATCACCGTCCAGCCCCACCGGAACGTCAAAGTCGAAACGGTCATAGACCGAGTAGGGTTGGGCCTTGCGCACGTCATACTCGACCCCGCAGCCGCGCAGGCAGGGGCCGGTAAAGCCGAAATCTATCGCATCATCGGCGCTGATCGTCCCCACGTCCTTGAGGCGGGAGAGGAAAATCTCATTAAAGGTCAGGATTTTATCGCTTTCCTCCACATCCTCCTGGAGCAGGGGCAGCAAGTCCCGGATAAGCTGCTCAAAGTTGTCCGGCAGTTCCTCTTTCAGACCACCGATGCGGAAGTAGTTGTGCATCATCCGGGCGCCGGAAACCGCCTCAAAGAGGGATTGAATCCGCTCCCGGCCACGGAAAGCGAACATCGTGGGGGTCATCGCCCCGGCGTCCAGGCCGATAGTGCCAACGTAGAGGAGGTGGCTGGCGATGCGGTTCAGTTCGCAGAGGATAACCCGCACATACTCGGCCCGCTCCGGCACGGTCAGGCCCATCAACTTTTCCACCGCCTGGCAATAGACCAGTTCGTTGTTGAAGTTGGCAACATAGTCCAGCCGGTCAAAGAGGGTGATTACCTGATGATACTGCTCACCCTCGCACAGCTTTTCCGAACCCCGGTGCAGGTAGCCGATGTGGGGTTCTACGTCCACGATTTTTTCCCCGTCAACCCACAGCACCATACGGAAAACCCCGTGGGTGGACGGGTGCTGCGGCCCCATATTGAGAAGCATCTCAACGGGTTCGGCATTGGCCGGGAGGTTGGCGTTAAGTTCAGTGCGGTTTTCTACCATTTGCTTTCTATATCGATTACTTGCTATATCGATTCGCTTGCTATTTTCGGCTATTTTCCCAATCGTAAGGGAAGTAGGACAGCTAAATCCTAGAGAAATGTAATTTTCGGCTCCCGGGGCGGCGTAACCAGGCTGCTCATCCAGACTTCATCATTGTCGTAAAACCCGGCGTCAATCAGCACGTCGTCCAGAATGCCCAGATCTTCGCAGTCTTCCAGATAGGCGGCGATTTCGGAGCGGAGGGAATCGCGGGCGCCCTCCGGGGTGTCGCCAAAGCCGGTAATCACCAACTCCGGGCAATATGCCAGGCAGTTGCCGCCTTCCAGGGACTCCTCTATCTGATAAACAATCTTGTCCAAATTGCCCTGCTCAATGACTTAATGACCATTGAAGTAGCTCAATATAGCGGTTGAAGCACGAACTCCACAAACTCCAGCTGCAACTCGGTGTCCTCTTCCACTCCCGGGAATCCGGCCTCGGCCAGAGTTTCCTCCAGGGCGCTCTTGCCGTCCTGTATTTCAATCCAGTTGCGCATCAGGTTAATCAACTCGTCCTGCGCTTCGTCCACCGTATCCCCTTCCGCCTTCAGGGTCAGGCCGTCAACGGTAGCGACATAGCGTCCGTCGTCCCATTGCACCCGGGCGGTCAAGACGGTCGGTTCGGTCAATTCCATCGAGGCTAAAACTCCCGGTATTCGTAGAATGGAAACTCTTTGCGGCCCGGAAAACCCTCAAAACCCTCATAGAGCAACAGCGGGGCCGCATCCGAGCTACCGTCAAAATCCACGCCAAACAGGTCGCGGGCCTCTCGCTCGTACCACTCGGCGGCGGCCCACACGCCGGACACCGAGGGCAAGCGGGGGTTAGCATAAGGCACGTTGGCCTTGATAACCAGGGTCTGCTCATTATCCAGCGAATGCAGGAAATAGACCAACTGGAAATGATCCTCGTAGTCCACGCAGGAAAGGCAAAGCAACATCTTGAGGGCCAGCTTAGGGTCGTTTTTGGCCAGTTGGCAGACCCGGTCAATGCCTGCCGGCTCCACCGTTACCTGGGGCAAGTCCGCCAGCAATCCCGGTTGGGGGTTGAAGTCACGGAAGAGCTCCTCGGCCACCGCCAGCGCATCCCGCCCGGACTCGGTCAGGATGGAATAATCGGGCGCCTCGGACTCGGCTTCACTGCCATGCCCGGCATTAGGTGTAGTATGCCTATTTGCCGCCACTGTTCCTGGCGTCCTGCATAATTTTTTCCTGGAGCTTGAGGATACCGAACAAGAGGGCTTCCGGGCGGGGCGGGCAGCCGGGGACGTAAACGTCCACCGGGATAATGTGGTCAACACCCATCACCACGGAGTAGGAGCGGTAGTAGGGGCCGCCGTTGGTGGCGCAACTGCCCATTGCGATAACCCACTTGGGGTCCGGCATCTGTTCGTAGAGCAGGCGGATTGGCTCGGCCATCTTCTTGACCACCGTGCCGGCCACAATCATCACGTCCGACTGCCGAGGCGAGGGCCAGGTGACCACGCCGAACCGGTCAAAGTCGTGGTGGGCCATATAGGTGGAAATCATCTCAATGGCGCAGCAGGCCAAGCCGAAGCTTAACATCCACAGGGAGGACTTGCGGGCCATGCCGAACAACTGCTCGGTGGAGGTGGTAATCACTCCCGGAACCTTGCCGGCAGTGGCTTGGCTAAGGAGGCTGGGGGCCGGTTGGTTACCGGGTCCGAGGATTATTTCTGCCATTCGAGAACCCCTTTTTTCCAACCGTAGATGATGGCGAAGAAAAGTATGCCCAGAAACATCATCATCGCGTAGAAAGGTATAGAGTTGCCCAGGTCTCTCTGCTCCAGAAAGACGACGGCCCAGGGAAAGAGAAAGACCGCTTCCACATCGAAGATAAGGAACAGGATGGCAAAAATGTAGAAGCGCAGGTTGATGTTGGACCAGGAATAACGGGCCGGCTCAATGCCGCACTCGTAAGTGGAGAGCTTGACTGCGGAGGGACGGCGGGAGGACAGGATGCGGGAGGCGGCGAACATTCCGCCAATAGCCACCACCGCTACAATGGCGGAAAGGGCAACCATCGTCCAGTTGCCGGCAAATACGTTAGGGTCAAAGGCTGGCAATGTTCAACATCCAGCGGGAGAAACCCGCCTGAAAATAGCTAGACAATAGTATCATCGGGTCGGATGGGTGTCAATTGACCGGGCAACTGCGGCAGGGCAATCGCGTTATAATTTCCCATAATGTCATTCTGACGTAGCGGAGCGGAGGAAGAATCTAAAATCCTTCAGGGTGGACCCTTGCCGGATACCGGACAACCCTTGCTCCGAAAGATTCTGGATTCTTCGCTCCGCTCAGAATGACCTAGAGCGCAGAATGACCGTTGGCGAGGCCACTGTTGGTTAAAGCGCGATTGCCCTGGCAACTGCGCAGGGCAATCGCATTATGTTAAGGCTCGCTTTTCGCGTCGTTCCTGCGAAGGCAGGAACCTCTGGCCTCAAGGATTTAGGTTCCTGCCTTCGCAGGAACGACGGTTGGTAGGTACTCAACAATGCAATTGCCCTGCAACTGCGGTAGCGTTGCACTTTAGGTGGTCGAAACACTAAACCCGGTAGCGGCAACCCTTGTGGTTGATCTGCCCCGGTGACCAAAACGCGATTGCCCTGAACCCCGGCTCCGCTGGGAAGCCGGCATAGTTTTTTTGCGCTATAATGTCCTGCATTGCAACCAGTTTGACTTGGGAATCAGAAACTCATGGAGGGTCAATGAAATACGACGTTATTATCATCGGCGGCGGGGCGGCCGGCTCGGTTTTGGCCAGCAGATTGGCCGAAGACCCGAATACTTCCGTTCTGTTGTTGGAAGCGGGGAATGATTACCCGGACCCAGAGAACCTGCCGGACGAAATTAAGTTCGGCCATACTAGATACGCGGAATCCCCCGACTCGGAACATAATTGGGCCTTGCGGGGAACTATCACCGAGGAGCAAGGGGAAATTCACGTAGCGCAGGGCAAGGTGATTGGAGGTGGGTCGTCCATCAACGGGCAGGCGATGCAGCGAGGACTGCCCGAGGATTTTGACTCCTGGTCTTCCCTCGGCAACGACGAATGGTCTTATGACAAGGTGCTGCCTTTCTACCGGAAAATGGAGCGTGACCTTGACATTCAGGACGATTTCCATGGCACGGAAGGGCCGATGCCGGTAAGACGCCGGCAGGCAGGGGCTTGGCCCGACATCCAAAAGGCTTTCCATGCCGCTTGTTTGCAGGAGGGGTTCGGCGTTGTCGAAGATACCAACGGCCCCAACCCCGCTGGCGTTGGCGTATCTCCGACCAACAACCTGGGCGGTATGCGAATGAGCGCCGCTATAACGCATCTCAGTCCGATGCGCCACCGCCTTAACCTTACGGTGCGGGGCGGAGTTTACGTCCAGAAGATATTGTTCGAGGGTCAAAGGGCCGTCGGCGTGGAAGCCCAAAGCGGGGGCGAGGTTTTCACCCTGGAAGCAGACCGTATCGTCCTGAGCGCCGGGTCTATCCGGTCGCCCCAACTGCTTATGCTTTCGGGAATCGGCCCCAAGGACCAGCTTGAGCAATTTGGGATACCCCTGATTAAGGAACTCCCCGGGGTAGGACAGAGCTTGTGGAACCACCTCAGCGTCCACGTCAGCTTCAAGGTCAAGGATGGGATGTCCCTCGCTACCGATTTGGACGCGCCGCACTTCAGCCTCCATTACACCTCCGACGGGTCAAAGGAAGTCAACGATATGCTGCTAAGAACCAGCACCGTCGTTGACGAGCGAGAGGAGCGCGTCCCCGGTGTACGCACCCGATACCGGACCGGCGACGTGCCACCGGAGCGGGCGGCGCGCATATCCTGTACGCTCGGGTTGCCCGAGGGGTCAGGCTACGTCCGGTTGGCCTCTGCTGACCCCGACGTACAGCCGACCTTCAACTATCGCTATCTCCAGCATCCCGACGACATTCGCCGGGTGCGGGAAGGCATACGGTTCGGAGCAAGACTTCTGGAATCCGACCAGTATAGAGATGTGCTTGACCACCGAATCAGCCCGACGGACGACATTCTGGCCGACGACGACGCGTTAAACCTCTGGATACGCCAAACCGTGGGAACCGCCAGGCACGTATCCGGGACCTGCAAGATGGGGCCTGATTCAGACCCGATGACAGTGGTTGACCAATATGGCCGGGTCAAGGGAGTGCAAGGGTTGTGGGTGGCTGATGCCTCGATAGTGCCGCGAATTCCCCGGTCGGGTGGCCTCCACCCCACGGCTCTTATGATCGGAGAACGGGTCGTGGACTGGGTTGCGGCGGGTTAACCCGGCCTTGCCGCTACCCAAAATGTATCATTGCAGATAGCTGACCCAGCGCAATAAAGTCCGCCCGCCATTCCCGGGAACGGCGGGCGGACTCTTTCGACACTAGCCGGGGTTTCAGAAATCAAGCTGTAATTACCCGCATAACCCACCCCGCTCCCTCAACTCCGTAGAAGATATGTCGGCCCGAAACTGCGCCTCCGGTATGGCTTGAAACAGGGGCCGGAATCCCTCGGGAACGGCTACCTCTTCCAGGGTGTGAAAATCGCCACCGCTCTCCCGTCCGGCTACCAGGAACCGGCAGCCCAAGGCCCAGATTTCGGCCAGGGCAGTCAGCATGGCGGATTCCTCCCCGCCATAATAATTGGGGTCAATCAGGCGAATAAGGGTATCCCAGCCGATGACGAAAACGCTGCCGGGAAACCGGTCTGACTTTCTTCGGAAGGTTGGGGCGCGGGTCAAGGCCACGGCGCCCTTGCCGGCAAACCCGCCAATCCGCCGCATTATCTCCCCTTCCTCCAAAGGCGGCTTGTCCACGTTCAATACCGACAGCTCGTACACCACGTCCAAGCCGAGCATTTCCCCGGCAATCCGGGCCAGTTCCTCGTGGCCGAAGTGCAGGGGGCTGAAGGAGCCGGGCAGAACGGCCACCGGTCTTGGCGGCGCCGCCTCATCAGTTGTCATTCGACCATCCGGCTGCACCAGTACGGTATTAACCTCACCGGACAGGAGACGCTGCACCGGGCCGGGGTGGTCCACCGTCAATAGCTCAGGATGTTCTACTTCGGTCAGACCCAATACCAAGTCGGCCTCAACGCCAAAGGCCTCAGCCATAGCCTGAATAACCAAGCGGCTGACTACCTCCTCCTCGCCGACCCGGTCCCGCTTGCCCTTGTCCAGGGTCAGGTTGCAGGTAGTAACCCGGGCGTCGTCCCAAACCGCGATGCAAGCCCGGTGGTCACCCCGCTTGGGCCGGTCGGTGGCGATAGTGGCGGTGCAGGACACACCCACAACGGGCGAATCGTCTTCGCGGAGGGACAGCCCCCGGCGGTAGGCGGCGCGGGCCATATCCCGGGCGTTTTGGGGAGAAACGTACTGCTCCGGTTCCTGACCCACCAGGTCAATCATTGAAAAACGCCCGTAAGGAACCCGCGTCTCCAACAGGGTACGGGACGCGCCGGATACGCCCAGCAACCAGGACATGGCGCTGCTGCCCGCTCCTGCGACCACCAGCACCGACTTGTGCGGTGTGCCGTGGATTTTTACGATAACGTCTTCTATTTCGCTCATAGTTAGTCCCCTATAGCCTCGCCCGGCAAATATCCTCTATGGTTCTTCAGTATGGTTCTTCAGGTGGTTTCCAGGATGTGTAATCAATCTGCTCCATTCGCTGCCGGGAAACCGCGATGTTTGCGCCGATTTTCACCGCCCATTCCTCGTTCCATTCCGCCGGTATCAGCCGCCGGGCCTCCCGCCAAGTCAGTGGTTCTGCATCGGGGTCAAAATAGCCGTCCAAAACCTCGGCCAGAAAGCACGTCATATCGCCGCCGTCCATCGCGTTGACCACCCGGCAGTCCAGGTAGCCCAGGCAGTCTTGCAACACCGGGCTGCCGGTGACCTTGGCCGCATACTCTACGCCGGCCAATTTGTCCCGGTCGGCGCCGGATACAAAAACGAAATCCTTGATTAGCTGAAGCTGGTCCTGGCGCAGAAAGTTGAGGGCAAAAGCCCGGCTCCGGTAAATGAGGTCGTGACTGTAGTTTTCCTTGTATATCTGCACCAGCACCCGGGGTCGGTCAGGTACGATGGAGGCGGCGGCAATGGCTACGGCAATCTGGGCATTGGCCTTGCCCTGCCACTGGCTGGTGACGGCGGCCAATGGCGACCACAAGCGGCCCATTATAGGGGCTATATCCCGGTAATCCACGCTGCGCTCACCCGATACACGGGAACCCGGCCTTTGATTTGCCAACTCCAACCGGCCCTTGAAATGGAGTGTAGCACTTGGCCTTGAGCTTGTCGAAAAGCCGGCCGGCGCCAAAGTCTTTAAGCTGTCATTCTTCGCTCCACTCTGTCACGCTCAGAATGACATAGCGAGTGGATGACAGCTAAAGACCCTGGGTTGAAATCCGTCCCTGAGTCAATCAACAACCGGCAAGGGCAACCCTTGCAATTACTCTGCTGGTTTGCGGATAGTTCCCTGGTCTCCAGCGGGTGGACGACGGCGGGATTGTCGACTTGCAATTACTCTGCTGGTTTGCGGATAGTTCCCTACCAGTCCGGGTTGGTATCTTCATACTCATTGTTGGTCAGCCGGCGCTGGTTGCTGCCGTCAGCGTTCATCACCAGAATATCCGCCGTGCCGTACAAGTAAGTGACAAAAGCCAGTTGCTTGCCGTCGGGCGACCAGACCGGGGACAGGTCGTCGGCGCTGTTGCTGGTCAGACGCTGCTGGTTGGCGCCGTCAGCCTGCATCTTGTATATTTCCGGGTTGCCATCCCGGTTGGAGACAAAGGCCAGGGTTTTGCTGTCCGGGCGCCACGCCGGCGAATGATCATCCGCCGCTCCGGAAGTCAGCCGCGCCTCCTCTACCCCGTCGCTCCAGGTACCATCCTTCAATCTGCTGGCCAGGTATATGTCGGCGACGTCCCCTTGCTGCCGGACAAAGGCGAGGTAGCGGCCATCGGGGGACCAAACCGGCTGGGAGTCCTCCCCCTCGGTCAGGCGAACCAGGTTCACCCCCGTCGGGTTGCGCAGCCACAGACCCCGATCTTCCCCGGGGTCTTCGTTATAAAAGACAACCCACTCACCATCAGGAGACCAGTCACCCAGCAGATCGTCATTGGTGTTAATGGTAACGCGGGCCAGGTCAGTACCATCGGAGTTTATGGAATAGATTTCGGTTACCAACTCCCCTTCCTCTTCCCGCTCTGAAACAAACACCAGCCTTTCCTGGTCATTTATCGGCTCTGGGCGCCAGAGGGGTGACCCGTCAAAGCCGGGGTTGTTGGTTAACCGGGTCAGTTGGGCGCCCTTCTTGTCCAACAAATTCAACTCGGCGTCGCCAGATTCGTAGGAGGTATAAACTATATTATCACCGTCGGGCGACCATCGAGGGGCAAGGTCCGGATTCCGGTTGTTGGTCAGCCGCACAGTTTCGCCGCTCTCCGGGTCCAGCAGGAAAATCTCCGGGTCTCCATCCGAGTCGGAAACAAAGACAATCGGGTTGCCCCCGCCTGGTAAAGGGAGAGCGGAGCAACCCAGGCTCAAGACAAGGGCAAGCGCCAATAAGACAACCCTTACCGGACTCAGCTCTGGACGAACCCGTAAAATCCACGGAAAAGAACTCATACCATCACCTCCGATGACATACCCCGCCGCAGCCGGGCGGCCTCGGCGAGGAATGTCCCACCCTCAGTAATATGCAGGTTACGACATAGGCTCCGGACTTGTACCTATAATTTCGCTTCAAGTTATGAGCAAATCGGGAGTCAGACCAAA
Source organism: Dehalococcoidia bacterium (assembly GCA_965197655.1). Lineage (GTDB taxonomy): Bacteria > Chloroflexota > Dehalococcoidia > Lucifugimonadales > UBA3495 > CATQHB01. Next base: position 1,520,666 of record OZ240220.1, read on the forward strand.
GGACAAGGTAGTACTACCGGCTCACCATGCGGGGTTTTGTTACTGACCTGGACTTTGCAATCGCCCTGACCCGCCAACGGTGCAACCTTGACAAGGAGAGTGCGCTTCTTTAGCATCACAGCAAAACCGGCGCAGGAGGTAAGTTTATGAAAGCCTTGGTCGGAGCCAATCTTATAGACGGAACCGGCGGCCCGGTGGTCAACGATGCCACGGTCCTGATTGATGGCGAGCGCATCGTGGAAACCGGCCCCAGGGAGGCGGTCATCCTGCCCCCCAACACTGAGGTAGTGGACCTGGCCGGCATGACGCTGATGCCCGGAATGATTGACTGCCACGACCACTTGGCCTCCAAAGACTACGGCCTGCCCAGCCGGCTGGGCTACCACGAGCCCCTTTCCCTGCAACATCTGCGCACCGCCAAGGTGCTGGAAGACACTTTAGCCGCCGGTTATACCTGCGTCCGGGACGGCGGCGGGCTGGACGCCGGCTTCAAGCAAGCGATAGAACAGGGGCTTTACCCGGGGCCGCGGCTGGTGTTATCGGTTGCCATTATTTCCCCCACCGGCGGGTTGGCCGACAAGGTAACTCCCTCCGGCCAATGCTACCCCCATGATGACCCGATGATACCCTCCGGCGTGGCCGACGGGGACGACCCGGTGCGGGCCAAGGTCCGGGAAATGGCCCGCGTGGGCGCCGATGTTATCAAGTTCGCCACCACCGGCGGGGCCAGTTCTCGCCCTGGTCACGGCCCGCTGGACATTGCCTTTGGCCCCTCGGAAGTACGCGCCCTGATTGATGAAGCCCAAGCCTTGGGCCGACGGACTATGTGCCATGCCGTGGGCGGGCCGGGCCTGCGAATGTGCGTCGAGGCCGGCGCTCACTCCATCGAACACGGCTGCTACCTCGCCGAGGACCCGGACTTGCTCAAGATGATGGCCGGCCAGGGTATCTTCCTGGTGCCTACCTTTGAGATTTACGAGTTTCACGCCACCCTCAGCGCGCCCCATATGCAGGCCCGCTCCCGGGCTTTGATGGACATTCACCGGGAGACGCTACACCAGGCCCTGGCCGCCGGGGTCAAGGTAGTAGCCGGCACCGACGCCGGCGGTTACGTCCACGGGGACAACGCCCGGGAAGTGCAGATTATGGTGGAACGGGGTATGCCCAATATGCAGGCCATCCAGGCTTGCACCGGCTGGGCCGCCGAGTGCGTCGGCCTGGACCAGGACATCGGAACGGTGACCAGGGGCAAGTACGCCGACCTGCTGGTAATCGACGGCGACCCGCTCCACAACATCGAAGCGCTCCGCCAGCCCGACAGTATCAAACTGGTGATGAAGGGCGGCGAGACCGTGGTGGACAAATTGCCGGTCCGCGAGCCGGTGGCAATTACGAATTAGGAATTACGAATTACGAATTAAAACCTCTCAAACCTCCTTTCGTAATTTATAATTCGTAATTCGTAATTGACGATGTGTGCGCTTTCACGTCTTAACCCTCTTCCCCGAAGCATTTGACGGGCCGGTCCAGCACAGTATGCTGGGCCGGGCCGTCCAGCGCGACCTGTTGTCCGTTCAGATTACCGACATTCGCTCCTACACCCACGACGCGCACGGCACTGCCGACGATTACCAGTTTGGCGGCGGCCATGGCATGGTGCTCAAGCCGGAGCCGATATTTGAGGCCGCCGAGGCTGCCTTGGTAGCCTACCCACTGAAGGAACGGGCTGCCGTTCCCGTCATACTGTTGTCTCCCCAGGGCAGGATGCTGAACCAGGAAATGGTGCTGGAGTTGGCCCATGCGCCGGGCCTGGTCTTGATTTGCGGCCACTATGCCGGGGTGGACGAACGGGTCAGGTCACACCTGGCAACCCACGACATTAGCATCGGGGATTACGTGCTGACCGGCGGGGAGTTGGCGGCGATGGTGGTGATTGACGCCGTGTCCCGGTTCATTCCTGAGGTGGTGGGTTCGGCGGAGAACGTGCAGGAGGACTCCATCACTTCCGGACTGCTCCAGCATCCCCTCTATACCCGCCCGGCGGAGTTCCGGGGGATGGAGGCGCCGGAGATTCTCCGCTCCGGCAACCACGCCCAAATTGACCGCTGGCGCCGTCAGGAGTCTTTGCGGCGTACCCTGGCCCGCCGTCCCGACCTGCTGGAGGCCACCGACTTGACTGCCGCCGACCGGGAATACCTGGCCGGCCTGGGCTACGGGAGCGGCTCCGGCTCCAACTCCAACTCCGGCCCGGACTATTCTCCAAATGCTGCGCCGCCGCCAGCCCAACCTGCCGGCTGAAAAATATGCCCAAGTCCGAGTTCAAGTTTTCCACCACAATACGGGTGCGCTGGATGGAGTGCGACGCCCAAGGCATCGTGTTTAACGGGGCCTATATGGGCTATTTGGAGATTGCTCAGGCCGAGTATTTCCGCAACCTGGGATTTTCCATTTACCGAATTGCCCAGCGGGGTTACTTTGACAGCGCGGTGGTCAAAGCCGACCTGGAGTTCAAGGCGCCGGCGCGGGTGGATGAGGAGCTGGAGCTATTTGCGCGGGTCGCCCGCATCGGCAACACCAGCCTGACCCTGAAGGTGGAGATTTACCCGGAGGGTTCCGACCGGTTGTTGACCACAATCGAGACGGTGTACGTCGGTTTCTACCCGAAATCCGAGACTACCCGCCCGGTGCCCGACGCCATCCGCGCCCTGGTTGACCACTACGAGGCCACCGGGGAGGCGCTGCCTTTGGACGGGTTCCCAGAACTGGCCGAGGCGGCGGGGTAGGTTTAGGGATACTCTGAATAAGTCATAAGCTCTAGTGCCTTCACCCGTCGTTCCTGCGCCGGCAGGAACCTAAGAAACCTCTGAATAAGTCCGTGACTCGTGATGTTTACACTTATCCGTCGTTCCTGCGCCGGCAGGAACCTAAAACGTTACGTACAGAGGTTCCTGCTTTCGCAGGAACGACGGGTGAAGGCGCTAGTGTTCAATGACTTATTCAGAGTATCCCTAGAAGACAGGAAATCAGGTCATAAAGACCGGGTTGTCGTCCCGGTTGATGCGGGTTTCCGCCGTGACGCCGGTGCGGAGGAACTTGGGCAGGTTGAACATACTCAGGTGGCTCTCCCCGTCGTAAAACTCCAACTCTCGGCCCAGCCGTTCCGCTATCAACCGGTCAACCTCGGCAGCATCCAGGGTCGGCAGGGGTGAGTCAGAGGCCAGGGTAAAGCCCCACAGGGTTTGGAAGGCCGGTATGTGCACCTGATAAAGGCCGCTATGGGCGAAAATGGTGGACAGGGTGCGGTAGATAGTGGTGAAACATTCCTGGTGGCTCAGCAGGCCGGCCGGCCCCGACTGGGTGACCATAATGCCGCCCGGTTTTAGCCGGGACTTGACGGCGGCGTAATACTCCTGGGTGTAGAGCAGGTAGGCCGGGCCCCCCTCCATCGGGTCAACCAGGTCCATCACCATCACGTCGAACCGTTCGTCCGTGTTCTCCAGGTAGCCCCGCGCGTCCTGATACAATAACGTGACCCTGGGGTCATCAAAACTCCCCTGGTGATGCTGGGGCAAATGTTCGCGGCATAGTTCTACTACTTCCCGGTCCAGGTCAAGCATCACCGCCCGTTCTACCGACCGATGGGAGATTACTTCCCGCAAGGTGCCGCCCTCGCCGCCACCGCCGATAAAGACATTGACTGGGTTGGGGTGCATCAGCATAGCCGGCTGCACCAGGGCCTGGTGGTAAATATGCTCGTCCCGCTCCGTGGATTGAGTTTTCCCGTCCAACACCAGACTGCGCCCGTATAGCTTGGACTCCAGCACTTCGACGTGCTGATAGTCGGTCCTGCCGGAATACAGGACTTTCTGGACCCGGAGCATCACCGCCAAGTCGGGATAGACCGTTTCCAGGAGCCACTTGCCGGATATTTCGTCCATTGTCACCGCGGCGTCCGTCCCTTTAGCTGCCGTAGATTAGCCGTAAATTAGATAGTTGCCGGCTGAGCCAGCAGCCCACGCTCAACCTCGGTTATTTCCGGGGCATTGGACTCAAACCGTTCAATGAGCACCTGGGCCGCCTCCCTGGGTTGAAAGGAGGAGCCGCAGGTAAAGATGTCCGCGGCGGCGTAGCAATGTTCCGGCCAGGTGTGGATTGATATATGGGACTCGGCAATAGACAGGATGCCGGTTACCCCTTGAGGACTGAACTGGTGGAAAGATTCCCCGACAATATGCGCCCCCACGCCTTCGGCGGCGCGGATTAGAGCGTTTCGGACGTAGTCAAGATTATCAAGAAGCTCGGGATTACACTCCTTGAGTTCCAACAAAAGGTGCAGACCTAGTACATTCAATCACCTGCCCTCCTCTTCATTAGCGGGGATGCTCCCCTGAATCCCAAATCAAACGAATATAGATTCTATAGCTATTTGCCCACGTAATCAATACCCCTGGGCAATCTTCTGCCAAATCGTACCTGAATCGTAGCACAAGCAACAGTAAAACGCTATTCCTACGGGCACCGAATCCAGGGCTATCGCACTAGGATTGAAAGCTATCCGTCGTTCCTGCGAAAGCAGGAACCTCGGTCCACAACCCTTTAGGTTCCTGCCGGCGCAGGAACGACGGGTGAAGGCACTAGAGCTTAATGACTTATTCAGAGTATCCTTAAGTTTCTGCTTTCGCAGGAACGACGGGAAAGGGGAATCTACCATCACGCGCGATTGCCCGGTACAACTGACAATCAAGCATTGACTACCTCGGCCGGCCCGGATACAATCGGGGCCACATGGCTCGCATATTTGACCTGCATATACACACCACCAAGGGAAGCGCCGACAGCAACCTTTCGCCCGAAGACCTGATTCTGGAAGCGGAACGGTTGGGACTCCGGGGCCTTTGCATTACCGAACACAGCGGCCCCTGGGACCGGCACGAGTTTGAGCGATTCGCCAGCCGCCACAACGTAGTTTTGGTTCGGGCGATGGAAGCCGATACCGATATGGGCCATATGCTGGCCTTTGGCCTGGACCGGTACCAGTCCGGTTTTTACCAGGCCGCGGAACTCTGCCGCACGGCCCGGGCCGAAGGCGGGTTCGTAGTCAGCGCCCATCCCTTCCGCGGCGTGTTGGGCAAGCATATGCGGGGGCGCCCTTATCTCTACCGCTCCCTGCCCAACGAACCCCTGCCCACGATTCCCGAGGATGCCCTGGAACACCCGGTTTTCAAGCTGGCCAACGCCATTGAGGTGGTCAACGGGGGGACGGCGGACGAGGAAAACGGCTTCGCAATGGAAGTAGCCAGCCTGCTGCGGATGCCGGTAACCGGCGGCAGCGACGCCCATTCGACCCACGGGCTGGGCCGCTACGTTACCGCCTTTCCCGACGAAATCCATACCGAAGCGGAGTTCCTGAAAGCGCTGCACTCCGGCAAGTTTTTCCCGGCGGTAGGGCTGCGCTCCGGGCAACTAAGGCCCTACACCGGGTAAGGCAAGATGTCCGCCACCTCAATAATCCCGTCCGTTGTATTTAATAGCCCCGTTCGTGGTGAGCTGGTCGAACCACCCTTCAACAGGTGCAGGGAGAACGGGTTAAGAAGAGAGTTTCACTTATCTGTGCCCCGGTCTTACCGGGCCACGCGCTACAGAAAGGTCTGCTGATATGTCCCTCGGACAACGCCCCCTGACAATGCCCTCCCTGGCCCAGGCTTACGTCTCCCTGGACCTGGAAACGACCGGACTTGACGCCGACCGGGACAAGATAATCCAGATTGGCGCGGTCAAGTTTCAGGGCGACCAGGTGGTCGGGACCTTTGACACTTTTGTTAACCCTGGCCGGGGCATCCCCGACTTTGTCCAACGGCTGACCGGCATCCGGCCCGAACAAGTAAGCCGGGCGCCCTTCTTCTCCTCCGTAAGCCAAGACCTGGAGACCTTCCTGGAAGGGCACCCCATCATCGGGCATAACATTTCCTTCGACCTCCGCTTTCTGGAAACTCACGGGCTGCCCCTGGCAAATCCCGGCTACGATACCTGGGACCTGGCATCATTTCTCCTGCCCCGCAACCCGGAATACAACCTGGTATATCTCGCCAAACAGTTCGGCATTGCGCATCACAACGCGCACCGGGCGATTGACGACGCCGACGCCACCCGCCAGCTTTTCCTTACCCTGCTGCGGCGGGCGGGAGAGTTGCACCCGGGACTGCTGGACTATGTACACAGCCTGGCCGCCCGCAGCCGGTGGGGAGTCGCCAACCTGCTGGCCGGGGTGGAAACGGAGTATGACACCGGGTACTATGACACCGGGTACAGGGAGGCAGCAGGGGAAGATAACGGCGCTTCCGTATTTGGACTGTCCGGCTTGGACCTGAGCAACCTGGCCGCCCGACTGGGGAACCCGGAACGCCGGCGCGACGACAGCAACCTAAAGGACCTCGATGAGAATAAAATTGCCGGCCTGATGGGGCCAACCGGTCCCTTTGCCAAAACCTTTCCGGGGTTTGAGCGGCGGCCGGAGCAGTCCCAAATGCTACAGTCGGTAGCTGAGGCCATCTACCAGGGCCGGCACCTCATTGTGGAGGGCGGCACCGGCGTGGGCAAGTCCATCGCCTACCTGCTGCCGGCAGCCCTCTTTGCCGCCGCCCAAGGGCAGCGGGTGGTAATTTCTACCAATACCATCAACTTGCAGGAACAGTTGATACGCAAGGACATCCCCGCCCTGATTGAGGTACTGGAGGGGGCCGAGGTGGTTGACCGGGGGTTGGTCAAGGCCACCCCACTAAAGGGGCGCGCTAACTACTTGTGCCTGCGTCGCTGGCGCCGCCTGGTTCAAAGCGACAATCTGACTTCAGACGAGGCACGGGTGCTCAGCAAAACAGCGGTCTGGCTGCAAGACACCGTTAGGGGAGACCGGGGAGAGCTAAACCTGTCGGGACGGGACGCCTTCCAGTGGAGCAAAATTTCCGCCGGCGACAAGAATCGCTGCCCGGCTATACGGAACGCCGGCGAACCTTGCTTCCTGCGCAGCGCCCGGGAGCGGGCCGACCAAGCCCATATTGTGGTGGTCAATCACGCCCTGCTGCTGTCGGACCTGGCCCTGGGCGGAGGCATCATCCCCGATTACCAGCACCTGATTATTGACGAGGCCCATAACCTGGAAGACGAAGCCACCCGCCAGTTTGGCTTCCAGCTATCCCCTGACCGGCTGGGCGAAGAAACCGATACCCTGAACCGGCTCCTCCATGAAGTTCGGCTGGCCCTTAACGCTCCGGGCCTTCAGGCCGCCGTCCGACAGAACGGCGAACGGGCAGCCGGCTCGGTGGAGGAAATGCTGCCGCGGCTCCGGGGCAACTGGAACGATATGTGGTCGGCTGCCGAGCGATTCTTCAACGCCCAGGGCAACAGCGCCAACAACGGCGACGACCTGTTGATAACCCTGCCAGCCCGCAGCCACCGAAGTTGGGCCGACCTGACGGTGGCCTGGGAAAACGTGGACGTGGGGTTGAACCGCACTATCCAAGAGTTAGCCGCCCTACAAAAGTTCCTGGAGGATACCACCTTCCCCAAGCCGGCCGAGCCACCGGCCGCCGCCCAGGCGCCGGACGTACCGGCCCTGGCCGGGGAATCGGCCAGCCTTCAGGATAACCTGGAACAACTCAGGGAACGGCTTTCCGCCGTCCTCAGCAAGGCAGACCCGGAAAACATCCACTGGATGCACCGCGACCAGCAAAAAGGCGAGGTTAACCTCAATTCCGCGCCCCTGGAGGTCGGCCCTATTCTCCAGGAAAAGCTCTTCGCCAAGAAGGAAAGCGTAGTCTTGACCAGTGCCACTCTCAGCGCCCAGGGGAATTTCGACTACGCCCGGCGGCGGTTGGGCCTGCCTGCGGACAGCGCCGAACTGCTGGTTGGCTCGCCATTCGATTACCGCAAGGCTGCCCTCTTGATGGTTCCCGAGGATATGCCCCAACCGCAGACCGAAGGCTATGTCGAGGCTATGTCGCAGGCGCTGATTGACCTGGGCCACTCCCTGTCAGGCCGGACAATGGCCCTGTTCACCTCCTACTCCGCCCTGCGTAACGTCGCCAACCGGATTCGCAACCGGCTGGCGAACGACGGCATTGATGTGCTGGCCCAGAGTATCGACGGTTCGCCCCAGCAGATTACCCGTCGCTTCATCGACAACCCCAGGAGTGTCCTGTTGGGCACCAGCAGCTTCTGGGAGGGGGTGGACTTCCCCAGCGGCGTCCTGAAGGCCCTGGTGATTACCCGCCTGCCCTTCCAGGTGCCCACCGACCCGATAGTAAAGGCCCGCTCCGACCAGTACGAAAATGCCTTCAATGACTTCTCCATCCCTCAAGCGGTGCTGCGGTTCCGCCAGGGCATGGGCCGGCTGATACGCAACAAGGGCGACAGTGGCGTAATCGTGGTGCTGGACCGGCGAATTACCGGACGGAATTACGGGCGGGCCTTCACTGATTCCATACCCGAATGCACCCGCCTGCCGGTCAACCTGGCCAGCGTTGGCACACTGGCCGCGCAGTGGGTGGAATCACGGGAGGAAAGAAGCTAACCCGTGGAACTGGCCGTTGACCGTCCCATTGACCTGCAAGCTAACCTGATGGGGGGCCAGGCTCACCGCTGGCGTCAGGAAAAAACGGAAGAGAGCCGTGATAATGTCCCCCACCACCTCGCTCATTCTGAGCCTGTCGAAGAGCGGACGGCAGAAACCTGGTACTCCGGCGTGTTGCGGGGCAATTTCATCAGAATACGCCAGCTAACCCCGGAGCGGCTGGAGTTCTACTCCGCCCCTTGGCCCGAAGCGTCGGTTATCCCCCTGCTGCAGAGTTACTTCCGGCTGGACGACGACCTGGGCCGCATTCACGCCGACATTTGCCGCGACCAACGGGTAGCGGAAATGGTGAAGCTCTACCCCGGCCTGCGCATCTTGCGCCAGGAACCCTGGGAGTGCCTGGTAGCCTACATCTGCTCCGCCAACTCCAACATTCAGCGCATTCACCAGGTAATGGAAAAAATGGCGGAGGCCTTCGGAAGCCCCATTGAGCTGAACGGCGAGGTGCGCCATTCCTTCCCCACACCCGCCGAATTGGTAGAAGCCGGCGAGGGGGAACTGCGAAGGTTGGGGCTGGGTTTTCGCGCCCCCTACGTTGACCGGGCCACCCGGGAAGTAGTGGAGGGTTCGCTGGACCTGAACGCCCTGGCGCGAATGCCCTACGCCCCGGCCAAGGAGCGGCTGATGGAGTGTTACGGCATCGGCAACAAAATCGCCGACTGCATCGCCGTCTTCTCCCTGGACAAGCTGGAAGCCTTCCCCATCGACGTCTGGGTGCGCCGGGCGTTGGGCGAGTGGTACTTCCCCGGCGAAAAGCCACCCCGGGACCGGGAACTGCTGACCTGGGCCCAGGACTACTTTGGCCGCTACGCCGGCTACGCCCAACAGTACCTGTTCCACGGCAGAAGGCTGGAGAAGAAACGGGGTGGCGCAGATGATTCGGCATGAGCGCGAAGCAGGTCAGCTCTTTGTTGACCCACCCATAGACCTGAATGCCAGCCTGCTGGGGGGCTAAGCAGGGCAATCGCGTCTTAACCCGTCATTCCGGCGAAAGCCGGAATCCAGAGCGCCTTGCCATAGGGAACATTGACCTACCCATAACATTTCCTGGATTTCGGCCTGCGCCGGAATGACGATGCGCCAAGTGTCCCAAATTAAGACGCGATTGCCCTGGGGGGCCAAGCCTTTCGGTGGCGAGAAACTGGAGGCGGTTGGTACTCAGGCGTTATTCGGGGTTGCTTCATCAAGATTCGGCAAATTCCTGATGGCATAGAGTTCCGCAGCAACCAGCCCGGAGAAATAGCAGGGCCTCTGCTGGAAAGCTACTTCCGGCTGGACGATGACACCAACGCCATTCACGCCAACATTTGCCGGGACCCACGAGTGGCCGAGATGGTCAGCAGGTATCCAGGAATGCGTTTACTGCGCCAGGAACCCCGGGAGTGTCTGGTAGCCTACATCTGCTCGGCCAATAATAACGTCCCCCGAATCAGCGCGATTGTAGAAGGACTGTCCAAGACTTTCGGCGACCCCATAAACCTGGATAACGAGGAGCGCCATACCTTTCCAACGCCTATCCAGATAATTGCGGCAGGAGAGGAAGCGCTAAGGAAGTTAAAACTAGGGCTAAAGCGCGCCCCTAACATATACCGGGCCGCCATAGAAGTATCGGAAGGTTCCCTGGACTTGGATGCTTTGCTGCAAATGCCTTACGACTCGGCCAAGAATCGGCTGCTGGAGTGTTCGGGCATCGGCCACAAGATTGCCGACTGCGTTGCCCTCTTTTCCCTGGATAAGCTGGAAGCATTTCCAATAGACCGGTGGATTGGTCGGGCCTTGGTCGAGTGGTATTTCCCCGGCCAAAAGCCTCCTAATTCTTGGGAGTTGCCCAGGTGGGCCGAGTTATTCCGTGAGCATTTTGGACAATACGCCGGTTACGCCGGGCAGTTCTTGTTTCACGGGATGCGGATGGGTAAGCAGGCTATCCGGCAATGACTCCCCCACTTTAGCCACCAATTCCCTGGCACTCCTCAAGCCATTGGCTATCTCTACCTGGGTAAGTCCGACGTGCATAGCATAGGGATACCATTCAATCAGGTAGTAGGTGGTGACCCGCTCGCAGAGGGAGCGGTAGCCTTCCAAATCCGGAGCATATTGAACGGCCTCGTCAAGGAGCGCTTTAAGGTCGTGGATACGCCGCAATGACCATCCGTGATGCAACAGGAAGGCTTTTAAGGACTTCTCCAGAGCTTGCTGTAGAAAGAATCCGGCGATTCCAGGATCGTCTTCATCCAAGGCCCGGCTTACCCAGCGGAGGTCCCGTTCCGCAATTACAAACCAGTCCATCGGATACGCGGACTCTTCACCGAGCATACATAACTCGCCCCTTCTTCACAATGTCCTGAAAGAAATGGTCTCCCTTACGAAGTCTGCCATCTAACTCCTCAGGAGTCAGTACTATGGGGTCAAAAGGAATCCCTTTGTACATACCCCGGGTTGCTTTGCACACCTGCACCACCCGCTCAATGAACGGCTCATCGGTGTCTTTGATAATCAGCAAGTCTATGTCGCTGTCCCGGTCCGGCGTCCCGTAGGCGTAAGAGCCAAAAAGGATAACCTGCTGGGGCGCATATTCCGCCACCAGTTTGTCCACCACCCGCTGGATAAGTTCATCACTAACCATTTCGGTAGTCATAAATAAAGCTCCACTTCAGCCCGGCTCTGCCCTACCGTAATTGTATCACGGCCGCAACAACAGCTTGCCAAAGAAATTGGCTTCCTCCATCGTTTCGTGGGCGGCGGTAGCCTCGGACAGGGGGAAGACCTGGTGGATAGCCGGGTGGATGACGCCCCGGTTCAGCATTGCTACAATCTGTCGCATATCCTCTTTGCTGCCCATAAACGTACCGTAAATCTCTATCTGCCGGGTAAACAGCAGGCCCAGGTGCAATTCGGCCCGCAGCCCGGTGGTGGCCCCGCAAATAGTGTAGCGGCCACCGGGACGCAGGGAGTTGAAAGCCCCGGTGAAGAAATCAGCACCCACATGGTCCACCAGCACGTCCACCCCGACGCCGCCGGTCAGCGCCTTGACTCGCTCGGTTATGTCCTCTTCCTTGTAGTTGATTACCGCGTCGGCGCCCAACTCCCGGGCCTTGACCGCCTTTTCCTCGGTGCTGGTGGTAGCGATAACCCGCGCTCCCACCACGTTTTTGGCTACCTGGATGGCGGCGGTGCCCACGCCGGCGGAGGCCGACAGCACCAGCACCGTCTCCCAGGGTTGTAGCTGGGCGCGGCGCACCATCATATTCCACACCGGAAGGAAAGTGGTAGGAACGGCAGCGGCGTCCTCGTAGGAAACGGTATCGGCTATGGGATGAGCGTTGACGGCGGGAACGGCGATTAGCTCGGCGTAGCTGCCATCGGCAGCGCTGCCCATAAACCGGGGAGTGGGGCAAAGGTCGTCCCGGCCCGACATACAGGCCGGACACTGGTTACAACTTACCCGGGGGTTGATAACCACCCGGTCGCCGGCCTGAAGGCCGCTCACTCCATCGCCCACCTGCACCACGTCGCCGGCACAGTCACCGCCCAGAATCAGCGGCGGCGGAAACTCCCGGCGCAGCCCCCGGCCACCGGCGCGGGTGTAAAGGTCCAGACGGTTCAGGGCGGAGGCCCTTACCTGTACCTTGACCTCGCCGGCCCCGATTTCCGGTTCGGGACGCTCCCCGTAATTGAGGACTTCCGGCCCGCCGTGGGCCTCAATATAAACTGCCTTCATAACCTGACGTCTCCTTAAACTAACCGGCGAGATACGATCCGATATAAAGTCCGGCGCCGAGTAGGCCAGGCCAAGTTATCAGGGCCGCCGGCCTTCATAACAATCGTTGCAGAGAAACACAATAGCCAGGGCTTCCTCGTGGCTGGAAATGCGGCCACATTGGGGAATATCGCTATCCTGGCTCCAGGGTTGGTGGAACTTGCCGCCGCACATCTGGCAAGCGGTCTGGTGAACGCCGTCCAGGGCGCCGTCACAGATAACGCAGGACTCCCGGTCCAATTCCCGGTCAAAATCATCGGCCATGGGCGTCACCAATCTCCTTTGGCTTCCGTTCGCACATACTCCCGAACCCACTCCCGTTCCTCAACTTCATTATTGACGCGCCCATCCAATCGGGCGGCGCGCAGTTGGGCCAACGCCTTGCCCACCGGCGGGCCGGGGGGGACGCCTATCGCCAGCAGGTCCCGGCCGTTGAGTATCGGGGCAACCTGACGTATTTCGTTCAAGTAACGAAGCAGATTCCTGCGCATCGACGGCGAATCAGTCAGTCCGGCAGCTACCCGAATCGCCGGCGGTTCTCTCCCGTCCAGCAGCCGGCAAAGCTGCGACTTCGACTGCGCCGGGTCGGCTATCTCACTTTCCAGTTCCCGTATTTCCACGGCGTCCCGCGCCATCTGCGCCCAGGAATTGGGCATATTTAACCGGCGAATCACTCCCTCCCCGTCGCCCAGCGACAGGGGATAGGCCAGAGCCGCCAACCAGGCCAGGGGTTGAACATCGCCTTCGGGTGCAATTTGTGCGATTGCCTCGTCCCATCGGGTCAAGCAGTCCTGACGGGACAGGGCGGGATGGATCGCCGGCAAAATGCCCAACTCCACCGCCCGCATCAAAACCTTGCCCGGCTGTTCCTCGTCCAGAATTCGCTCCAACTCGTGGCGCAGCCGGTCGCCGCTGACCGTATCCAGACAACCTTGGGCCACGGCAACGTGGACTTGGGCCTCCGTGTCTGGCTCTAACTGAAAGCCCAGCCGCTGCTCATACCGGACTGCCCGCAGCAGCCGGGTCGGATCGTCGGCAAAGCTCTCCGGGTGCAGAGTGCGGATAAGCCGGCGGTTCAGGTCAGCCGTCCCGGAATGCAAGTCCAGCAGACGGGGCTGCTCCTCTGCCAGAGACAAGGCCAGGGCATTGACCGAAAAGTCCCGGCGGGCCAGGTCGTCACGGATCGAGCCGGGGGAAACCAGGGGCAGGGCGCCGGGCCGGGGGTACACTTCCCGGCGGGCGGTAACCAGGTCAACCCTGGCCCCGTCCCGGACCCCATCCCGGACCACCGTAGCGGTGCCAAAGCGGCGATGGACAATTACCTGTCCGCCAAGCTGCCCGGCCAGCCGCCGGGCCAACGCCGGCGCATCTCCTTCCACCGCAAAATCCAGGTCCTTGACCGGGTGGCCCAAAAGGAAATCCCGTACCGGCCCACCTACCAGGTACACCGGCAGGGACCGGTCACGGGTAAGAACACGCAATGCAGTCAGCAAGGAGAGGTTGACGCTATCGAGGCAGTTTTCGATAGCTTCCGGGGTGAGATTTATCGGTTGAAGGTTATCCGTGGGTAGCCTCATTCTGCCTTTCATTATAGCATAATGGCCGGGATTAACGGGCCGGCGCCGGCAAATAAAGTAGTGACAAGCACAGTGTTGAATGTAACAGTTCAGAGTTGAGGGGATTCCCCAGGGTAAGAAAGCCCGTCGTTCCTGCGCAGGCAGGAACGACGGACACTTCGACACTGAACAGTTACTGTTGAATAGCCGGGTTGGATTACCGGGGGCGAATATGCTAAAATCGAAACAATTAAACAGGAGGTGACGCTATGGCCGAAGCGGATTTCCGAACCTATTACGACTTCCGTTGACCCTACGTATATAACGCTGCCATGTGGCTGGCGAACGTACGAGAAACCACTGGACAAGAAGTGAACGTGGACTGGCAGCCCTTCTCCCTAGAACAGGTGAACAGTGACAACAAGGGAGGGGAAATCAAGTTTTGGGAACAGCCGGGCGCCGTTGATGGCACCGACAACACCCTTCTGGCCCACCGGGCCGGGCTGGCTGCCAAACGGCAGGGCGAGGAGGCCTTTGAGTCATTCTTCATTGCTCTGCTGAAACTGCGCCACGAAGAGCGGAAAAGCCTGACCGAACCGGAGGTTATGGAAGAAGCGGTCGCCATCTCCGGGATTGATATGGCTCGCTTCCGGGAAGACCTGGCCGACCCCGACCTGCTGCGGGAGATTGGGGAAAGCCACACCACTGCCGTAGAGGAGTACGGCGCCTTTGGCGTACCTACTTACATATTCCCCAACGGTAGTACTGCCTTTGTGAAGATGCACATTCCTCCCGCTGAACAGGCCGGGGATATTTACGAATCCCTGACCCGGGTGATTACCGATGCCCAGTATGTGGGAGAGGTCAAGCGCCCGTCGCCGCCGTGGCCTCACGGCATCATCTAGGGAGACGCTCCAGGATTTGCCTTGGCAATTAAAGAACCGGAATCACTGGAATCGTCCCTCGGATTGCGCTTCAAGGACCGGGGCCTGCTGAAACAGGCCCTGGTCCATCGCTCCTTTCTCAACGAACAGGGTGGCTCCAGTCTGGACTCCTATGAAAGAATGGAGTTTCTGGGCGACGCCGTCCTTGAACTGGTAATTTCCACCGAGCTTTACCACAACCTGCCTCGGGTAACCGAGGGAGAACTGACCAAAGGCCGGTCGGCCCTGGTCTGTCGCCCCAGCTTGGCCAAGGTGGCCCGGCGTCTGTCATTGGGGGACTACCTTTCCCTGGGCAAGGGAGAGAAAGGTTCCGGCGGCCAGCAGCGAGAGTCCATCCTGGAAGAGGTCTTCGAGTCGGTGGTGGCGGCGGTGTACCTGGACCAGGGGTATGAAGCGGCCCGCCGGTTTATCCTCAGCGCACTGGAACCGGAGTTATCCGACTATTGCCGTCAGGGGAAGACGCCGGAAAACCCCAAGTCCCAGCTTCAGGAAACCCTCCAGGGCCAGGGGATTTCCACACCCCGCTACCAGGTGGTATCCATTGACGGTCCCGACCACCAGCCGCGTTTCACCGTGGCGGTTCTGGTGGACGACAAGGTCCTGGCCCAGGGCATGGGTAGCAAAAAAGCAGACGCTGAACGCGCCGCCGCCCAAGAAGCTCTGGCCCAATATGAAGCCTCTCACCAAATATCGCCGGAGACCAGAGAAGCAGTACAAAAAACAGATACACCCTCCAAAACCGGTACGCCCTCGTTTGCCAAAACTCAAAGCCAGACACAATCCCGCAATACCAACGCCCGAAAATATAAGGACAGGGACCGCGCCACATTATGCTCTCATTCTTCCAACGCGACCGAGAAGCCAACAAAGAACGAACCACCGAGGGAGTCAAGCGCAGCCGGGAACGCTGGTTCGGGCGTATTCTCAATGTTCTCCGCTCCTCTGACCTGGATGAAGGGGTTTGGGAAGAGCTTGAAGAAATCCTGATTTCCGCCGACGTGGGCGTGGAAACCTCTCTGCGCATCATCGAAGACCTTAAGGCCCAGGTGCAGGCAGAGCGGATAGAGGACGCGGATACGGCCTTTGCCAGGTTAAAGGAAAGTCTCGCCCGGAACCTGGAGGCCGGCGCCTCCCCGGATGCCTGGCTGGATAACCCTACCGATTCAACTCCCTACGTCATATTGATGGTAGGGGTTAACGGCGTGGGCAAGACCACCAGCATCGCCAAGCTGGCCCACCACTTCAACAAGGAGGGCAAAAAGGTCATCCTCGGCGCGGCGGACACCTTCCGCGCCGCAGCGGAGGAGCAGTTGGAAATCCTCGGCGATCGGGCGGGAGTAGAAGTAATCAGCCACCAGCACGGCTCCGACCCGGGAGCCGTGGCTTATGATGCTTACCAGGCCAGCAAGGCCCGGGGCGCCGACGTCCTGATTGTGGATACGGCGGGGCGGTTGCATACCCGCTCCAACCTGATGGAGGAGTTGAAGAAGGTCCGGCGGGTCATAAATCGGCTGGACTCGGCGGCCCCTCACCAGGTTATCCTGACCTTGGACGCCACCACCGGCCTTAACGGGCTGGCCCAAGCCCAAGCGTTTAAGGAAGCGGTGGGCTGCACCGGCATATTCCTGGCTAAACTGGATGGCACGGCTAGAGGTGGAATCGTCCTGGCAATCAAGCAAGAGTTGCAGGTGCCCATCCTCTTCATTGGCACCGGGGAATCGCTGGACGACCTGGCCCCCTTTGACGCCGGTCAGTTCGTGGATTCTTTGTTGGCCCCTACCTCCTGAGCGGTTCGCCCGGCTCTTCGTCACTCCAGTCGGGGTAGGTTATGACAACTTCCTCCCTCTTTTCTTTGCCCGCACCCGGTTGGTCAACCCATTCCGACCACTTCCAGAGGTAGCCCGTGCTTGACCTGGTAATCTGGCTGCTGGTTATTGAGTTGATGGGCTTGGTGGCCTTTCCGCTGGCCTTTGTCCTGTTTGGGCGGCTGCCCGACCGGGGCTACTCCTTGACCAAGCCCCTGGCGATGCTGCTGGCCGCCTATCTGCTCTGGCTGCTGGGCCTCACCCAAGCCGTCCTTAACTCCCCGATAACCATAGTAGGTATCATGCTGTTGGGCGCGGCGGTTTTCGGCTGGCTCTATTATCGGCGTTGGCCGGAACTGGAGTCCTTTGTGACCACCCAATGGCGGGTCATCGCCGTTGTCGAGGGCGTGTTTCTAGTTCTGTTCCTGGCCTGGTGCCTGCTGATTTCCGAGTTTCCGGGCATCAACCACACCGAAAAGCCGATGGACTTTGCCTTCCTGAACGCCATTCTGCAAAGCCAATTCTTTCCCCCTGAAGATCCCTGGCTGGCCGGCCACTCCATCAGCTATTACTACTTCGGCCATTTTATTATGGCCCTGCCAATGCAGTTGGCCGGCATTTCTTCCAACATCGGCTACAACCTGGCGCTGGCGCTGGTTCCGGCGCTGGTGGGCATGGCCGCCTTTGGCCTGACCTACAACCTGATACGCCTGTCCGGTGGCGGATTTAAGGCGGCGGTGGGCTTCGGGCTGGCCGCCCCGGCGCTGATTACGGTAATGGGCAACCTGGAAGGGGGTATGGAGTTTATCCATCTCCGCGGCTGGGGCGGCGGCGGATTCTGGGAATGGGTGGGCATCAAGGGTCTGGAGAGCGGCGGGGCCGGCGACTCCTCCGGTATTTTTCCCGGCGCCAACTGGTGGTGGTGGCGGGCCACCCGGGTGATTGACACCCTCGAGGTTGGGCAGAGCCTGGACTATACCATTACCGAGTTTCCCTTTTTCAGCTTCATCCTGGGCGACCTGCACTCCCACGTCTTGAGTCTGCCCTTCCTGTTGCTGGTCCTTTCGCTGGGGCTGAACCTGTACGCTGCGCCGGATCGGCCGGGGCCGAGCTGGCTGCTGCGCCACCCCTGGCAAGCCGGGGCAATCGCCTTGTCCTTGGGCGCGCTGGCCTTTATAAACTCCTGGGACTTTCCGGTGTACGCCGCAATTTTCGGTGTATTGCTGTTGGTGAAAGCCTACGCCGGCGAGTTATCCGCTACCGGCCCGCCGGACGAATTGCCCATCCACAGCGGCAAACGCGCCTTGGGCAAAGCCTTCCTGAATACCGGGTTAATGCTGGGGCCGATACTGTTAGCGGCGGTACTGCTATTCCTGCCCTTTTATCTGGACTTGAGCACCCAAGTTTCCGGCATCCTGCCCACCTTGAGCCCGGGCACCCGACCGTTACATTTCTTCCTGGTAATGGGCCTGCCCCTGCTATTGGGGTTGGGGTTTCTGCTACGCCAACTATGGGGGCTGCCCAGGCCCACTCCATCAGACGGCCCGGCGATTGTCATGGTCTTGGTTATAGCTTTGGCTCCGCTCCTGCTGTGGGTCGGGTTGGCATTGACTTGGGGAGTAATAACCCAGGGGATGGAGGCCGTTCCGCAACGGATCGGTATGAGGGTTCTGGCGACCCTGCCAGGGTTGGCGGTCGCCGGGCTGGCCGGGTTCTGCGCCTTGCAGCGGGCCGGATGGGATCGGGAGCCAATACTGGCCTTTCCCTTGCTGCTGCTGGCCGCCGCCGCCTATTTGCTGGTGGGGGCAGAGTTATTCCACCTGGCCGACTTCTTCGGCAACCGGATGAATACCGTGTTCAAGGTCTATTACCAGGCCTGGCTGCTGCTGGGGATTGTGGGCGGTTTTGGACTATACTACTGCTCCTCCCGCCTGATTACATTTGCCAAGCAAGGGACTAACTGGGGACGGCTCGGTAGTTACGCCTGGCTGGGCGGCGTGGCCTTCCTGCTGGTGGTCGCCCTCTACTATCCGGTAGGGGCAGCCCTGGACCGCACCGGACTGCTCCGGGAACACCACACCCTCAAGGATAATACCCTGAACGGGCTGGACTACGTCCGAGACCGCGAGCCGGGAGAGTATGCCGCCATTGCGTGGCTGCGGGACGAAGCCGCCGCAGGGCGGATAGTTGAAGCGGTGGGCGATGATTATTCGGACTACGGCCGGGTTTCCGCCGCCACCGGGCGGCCCACTGTGCTGGGGTGGCAGGGCCACGAACTGCAATGGCGGGGAACCGGCGTCATTTTCGAGGGTAGGGAAGAAGCTGTGGCCCAAATCTATCAGAGCGATGACCCGGATACGGTGCGCCAACTGTTGACCGAGTATAATGTCCGGTACATCTATTTCGGGAACCGCGAGCGGGCCAAGTACGGCATCAGTCAATTGCCCAATCGGGGCGGTTTACTGAAAACCACCTTTGAACAAGACGGCGTAATCATCTACGAGAGAGCAGCAGGCTTTTGGCCGGATGAATGAACCTATAACAATGCCAGGACAGGATGACTGGCCGGCGGTGGAGACGCCGCCGGTTACGCCGCCGTTCAGCCAGTCCTGGGTGGGCCGGGCCTGGTTGTATTTGACCAAAAGCCGGCGGGGCCGGTATCAAACCGGGTTCCTTGCCCTTTTGCTGACCGCTTTGGGACTGCGCCTGTGGGAACTGAGCGGGCGCGTTATGCACTATGACGAGGCCATCCACCTCTACTATTCCTGGCAGCTTTCCAACTTTGAAGACTACTTCCATTCTCCCTGGATGCACGGGCCGTTCCAAATTGAGCTAGTCGCCCTCTTCCTGAAGCTGTTGGGCGACACCGATTTTACCGCCCGGCTGGCCTATGCGCTGCTTGGAACGGCTTTAGTAGCTCTGCCCTACTTTCTGCGGGAACATCTGGGCCGAGCCGGCGCCTTGCTGACTGGGGTGTTGCTCACCATCTCCCCATCCTTGCTCTATTTCAGCCGGTTTGGCCGGAACGACATCATCATGGCCTTTCTGGCTACATCCCTGTTCATCCTGATGTGGCGGTATATCCATCAAAGCAAGAACCGTTACCTTTACCTGGCCGCGGCAGTGCTGGCTATTGCCTTTGCCACCAAGGAAACGGCCTACATCATAACCTTAATTTTTGGCACGCTGGCCTTCTTGATGGCCCTGCCCTACGCGGCGTTCCGGCCCGCTAGAGGCGAAAGTTCCGCCCCAGCCGGCGAGTTGTCCGGCCCAACTCCGAGGTCGATGAACCCAACTTTGTCCCGATTGAAAGCCGCGCCGGCCTGGAGTGTCCGAACTCTGCGCCGCCTCAACCCGGCTCGGCTGACCGGGCCGGGCGGGTTCCTGGTACTGCTGATTACGCTGACCCTGCCCCAATGGTCGGCGGGAGTCGAGTTGGCGCAAAAGGGCCTGTTCTACGCCGTCGGAGTATTGTTCGGCGAGGATACTGCGACGAGGGCAGCGGAGAGTTTAGGGCTGACCCTGGTAAACCGGGATGGCGTAACCAACGGTATTGTGGGCGCGCCCCACTGGGATGCCCCCTTCGTGCAACTGCCCCTGTTTGATACGCCGGTTTTGATGCACGGGCTGGTCCTGCTCCTGTTCATTGGTGTCTGCCTGGCCATCGCCTGGAAATACTCCGGTAGTTGGCAGAGGTGGCTGGCCGGAGCCGGCATTCCGGTGGCGATGGTAGGCGCCTCTGCGCTGGCGGTGCTTCGTCCTCTGGGTGGAACCCCGGACTTGCTAATGGCCGGCGGCATTTCTTTAACCTGCCTCGCCGCTTTTATCTACCTGCGCTACCCCTGGCGGAAAAGCCTGCCCCTGTTACTGGCGCCTTTCCTGATAACGGTTTTCTACACCGTCCTCTTCCTTCCGGTGGTGAAAGTGGACGCCCTGCTGCTAAAGGCGCTGCCGGACGGCATCCAGGTAGCCAGCAGCGGTAATGCCGTTCCCTTGAACTTTATCGCCGCCGCCGGGGTACTGACATTTACCGGCCTGGTTTCCCTGGCCCTGGGCCTGCACTGGAAAGGCGGGGTCTGGCTGGCCTGCGCCGCCATCTTTTATCTCATCTGGGTAACCCTCTACACTACTATTTTCACCAATTTCGCCGGGATTTTCAGCGGGGTGTGGCAGGGGATGGGATACTGGATTGCCCAGCAGGACGTGGCCCGGGGCAACCAACCCTGGTATTACTACTTCGTCGGCCTGTCGGTTTACGAGTTCCTGCCGGTCATCTTTGGCCTCATCGGGGCCGTTGTATTCGTGAAACGGCGTGACCGGCTGGGCATGGCCCTGGCTTTCTGGGCCGGGGTCAATTTACTGGCCTACACCGTAGCCAGCGAAAAGATGCCCTGGCTGCTGGTCAACATCACCCTACCTTTTATATTTCTGGCCGGTAAACTGTTGGGGGAGTTGGTCGAGCAGGCGCCCTGGCAACGAATCACGGAAAAAGGACAACTCTTGTTGTTGTTGGCCCCGCCGTTGACTTTGGCCGGCGCCCTCTACTTGGCCCTGTCCTATGTCAATACAGAAACTTCCCTGACCCTGACCCGGATTGGCGTCCTGGTTGGCACGGCCCTGCTGTCCGTTTCTTCAGCTTGGCTGGTGCGGCGCGCCGGCTCCGAACCCGGCCTGGCGCTGGTCGGCTTGGGGATTGCCGGCCTGCTGCTGGGGTTCACCGCCTGGACCGCTTTCCAGGCCGCTTATACTTATGACGATTCTAAACGAGAAATCCTGGTTTACGCTCAGGGCAGCGTCAATTTGCTGGAAACCCACCAAGAGTTAAGCAATAATCTCTTTGCTGATGCCGATTCCTCGGTGTTATCGTCCCCGGTGCAAGTGGACTATGACCTGTGGTATCCCTTTCAATGGTACGTGCGGCATGAAAAGGAAGCCGGGCTGCTCCACTTTGCCTGTTTCCGGGATGAAAAAGGCGAGGGAGGGTGCAGTGCGGTAGAGGGAGATGTAGAAGCCGCCGGGCTGCTGCTGGCCGCCCACCACCGGGCCACCGGAGCCGGGAAGTTGCCCGACTACCGGCAGACCGGCCCCCGGCGTAACCTGTTATGGTTTCCGGAGACCTACCGCCGCCCCGGCGAGAACCGGCAGACCGAAGAGTTTCAAGAAGAGTTCACCAAGGATCTGGCTTTCTTCAGAGATGCGGCAAGCGAACGGAAATACTGGTACGAAGCCCTGAATTATCTACTTTACCGCCGGCTTGATTCCGACTGGTTCACTTCAGAGTATTATACTTACTTGCCCCGGGACTCGGCGGGCTTCAATTCGGGGGTACACCAGGCCAAATAGCCGGCAGGTACGACTCCAAACTTACGCGCAGGACGGACTTCTTGACCATCAACAACTGGCGGCTCTGGCTCGGCGTCGGGGTTAGCGTGCTTTTCCTGGTGTTTCTGGTCTGGTCAATTGACCGGGAAGACTTAGTCAACGCCCTGCGGGAAGCCAATTATCTTTACGTTGTACCCGCCGTCATCATCTACTTTGCCGGGGTATATTTCCGCTCCTTCCGCTGGCGCTACCTGCTGTCTCCCCTGCGCAGCATTCCCGCCGGGCGGCTCTACCCGGTGGTGATAATCGGCTACGCCGCCAACAACGTGATGCCGGCCCGCATCGGCGAGTTGGTCCGGGCTTATTACCTGGCCCAACGGGAGCAGTTCAGCAGCAGCACCGCCCTGGCGACCATCGGCGTAGAGCGCATCTACGACGGGCTGACCCTGGTGACTCTGGGCGTGGCCTCGGCCCTGCTCCTGTTGCTGTTGGGCGAGTTTGGCAGCGCCGGCAGCGCCTACCGGATGACCGCCCTGGTTATATCCGGGGCAACCGGGGTGATTTTCCTGGCCGGGCTGGTTGTTGTCACCCTTTTGGCCGTGAATTCCGGGGCCTTCCGGGTGATTGACTGGTCGCTGGCCCTGTTGCCCTCACGTCTGCGCCCCAAGGCCCGGGAAATAGCCCGCAGTTTCATCCTGGGCCTGAGTATCCTCCGGTCGCCGAAACAACACGCGGTAGTAGCTTTCCGTTCCCTGCCGGTGTGGGCCGCCGAGTGCGCGGTGTACCTCACCATCGCCTACTCCTTTGGCATCAACGACTACTTCAATTCTCTCTGGGCCTTCCTGTTGGCTATTGTGCTGGTGACCGCCACTTCCAACTTGGCAACCGGATTTCCCGTATCCATCGGCGGCATTGGCCCCTTCGAGCTGATTGCCCAACAAACCCTGGCCGGCCTGGGAGTAGATAGTTCGGTGGCGGCCAGCTATGCTTTAGTAACCCATCTGGTCGCCCTGTGGCTGCCGGTAAACCTGGCGGGATTCGTTCTGATGTGGAAGAATAACCTTTCCTTTAGGCAGTTAACCGAAGGAGACGAGCCAACCGGCGAAGGCGGCAACCCGGTAAGCAGCGCCAGGGAAGATAAAATATGAGAGTAGGAATTATCGGCGGCGGCGCGGCGGGACTGGCCGCAGCCTATGCGCTGACCAGGCAGGGGCACTACGCCGAGGTTTTCGAGGTCGCCCCCTTCCTGGGCGGGCAGGCTTCAACTTTTGAGGTGGGCGGCGGGCAGTTGGAGCGGGGCTACCATCACCTCTTCGTCAGCGACACCGCCATGACCGAGTTGATTCACGAGTTGGGGCTGGGCGACCGGCTCGCCTGGCTGGAATCCAAGGTCGGCCTGTACCACAGCGGCCGCATCTGGGACTTTGCCACGCCCCTTGACCTGCTGCGGTTCAAGCCTCTTTCCCTGATTCAGCGGCTCCGGCTGGGGCTGTGGACCTTTGCGCTGCAAAAAACCCGCAACTGGCAAAAGTTCGAGGGCGTCACCGCCCAGGACTGGCTTACCCAACATCTGGGCGCAGAGACCTATCGCACCATCTGGGAACCAATGCTGCGGGGAAAGTTCGGCGAGTATTACGACCAGATAAGCATGGCCTGGCTGTGGGGCAAAATCTACCTGCGCGTGGCCTCTCGCGGCAAGGCCCTGCAAAAGGAGCGGCTGGGTTACCCCATGGGCAGTTTCGGCGAGGTTTTTGACCGGCTAGAACAGCGCATAGTCCAACAGGGCGGGACGGTCCACATTTCGGCTCGGGTCAACCGGGTGGTGGTGGAAGAGGGTATCGCCACCGGCCTGGAGGTGCAGCTTTCCGGGCAAGAAGCGAAAGTCCGGGAATACGACGCTGTCATCGCCACCACACCGTCCTATGTATTCACCCGGCTGGTTCCGACGCTCCCTCAGGACTATCTGGACAAGCTGGTCAACGTGCGTTATCTGTCGGCGGTGCTGGTGATTCTGACCCTGGACCGGCCCCTGTCCGACAAGTATTGGTTGAACATCGCCGACCGGAGCTTGCCTTTCGTCGGCTTAATTGAGCATACCAATATGATTGACCCGTCCCTCTACGGAGGGCGGCACATTGTTTACCTGACCAACTACACCACCCGGGAAAGCGACCTTTACCAAAAGAGCGACGCGGAGTTGCTGGAGGAGTTCATCCCCCACCTACAAAAAATCAACCCGCAGTTCGACCGTTCCTGGATTAGGGAATACTACCACCACAAGGTGGACGGAGCGCAGCCAATAATCGGCGTCAACTACAGCCAACAGATACCCGACCACCGGACCCCCATCGGCAAGCTCTACCTGGCAAACACTACCCAAATATACCCGGAAGACCGGGGCACCAACTACTCGGTACGCATGGGCCGTCAGGTAGCGGATATGGTGCTGGGAGATTTGGGTGGGGCGTAATTCCGGTCTGAAATCAGGCCAATCGCGTCTTAACTGCGCAGGACTTACGGCAAGTTGTCCGCCCTACCTCCAGCCGGCTTGGAGCCTTTTCCCCGACGGAGAGGTGGTCAGCAGACTTCGCGGTGCCGGAGTTCCGCTTCCAGTTCCCGGACCCGGGCTTCGGCGCTGTCAGCCCGGACTTCAGCGGCCATGCGGCTTTGGCGTTCGGCGATGCGGCCTTGGCGTTCGGCGATGCGGGCTTCCGCTTCCTCGTCGTGGGTCTCCAGGTAAAGTTCCGCCACCGGGTCCCACCAGCGGAGTTGCCCTTCCTCCCAACATAAGCTCAGGTTCAGCACCGCGCTGCGCCCCCAGTAGCAAGTCTCGTCCGTCCAGTGAATGTCAATGGGCCGGTAGATGCCGTCGACCAGGGTGTCCCCGGCCAGAGACTGCCGGTGGTACCTTCCCCCAGAGGGGTCAAAGCGCCAGTATTCCCCCACCCCGTAGGCCGCATAGCCATGACGTTTGCGTTCCTCGTCCTGGAAGCCGGTGCTGGCCGAGGCCACTTCCAGCACGAAGTCCGGCGCTTTGCCCTGTTCCTCGATGGCGTAGCCTTTCTGCGCGATTATTGCCGCGGTGTCCACCTCGAAGGCTACCAGCAGGTCGGGTATCAGGGTGTCCCGTCGCTGGCTGGGTCGCCAGCCCAAGGGTACTTCGCTGAGCACCAGGGTGGAATCCAGGGAACCGAAGTGGCGGTGCAGCGTGGTGATGTAGCCCGGTCGGTAAAGATAGAGCGGGTTGTTCATATCATCTCGGGGTGGGAAGTCGGGGAATTGGCCCTTGACCTTAGTGGAGGTCAATTTTGGGGTCGGCTTGCGGTTCATAGCGGTCCTCGCGGGGTTGACCGGCGGGATGAATCTTTGGGTTGTTGCAGATGTATTTTAGCTGGGCGGGGGTGCTGTGGCAAACTGGGGATTAGGGAGCCTTCCGACCATCCAAAACGGTGGAAATCAAGCAGGTGCACCGTTATGAATTAAGATGCGGTTGCCCTGGCCTCACAGGACTATTGCATGAACCAGAACGGGCCCTAGCCGTCATTCTTGCGCAGGCAGGAACCTCTACCCCTGACGCCACTAGATTCCTGCTTTCGCAGGAATGACGGATTCCCCCGATTCCAAATGCGATAGCCCTGCTTGGCCCCACATTTACGGGTGCATTGTCTTTTGGGGGCTGATATAATATCCGGGCAAACCTGAACTTTACGGGATGCTGCCGAGCGCAAGCCAAAAGCCGCCGGCCCGTTCCTTTTAACTGAATTAGATGGAGTGCCTTGTGCTGCAAGAGAGAACTGAAGCTACCAAGACTGGGGAGAGCCGCCGCAGTTTTCTGACCAAATTGGGTATTGGCGTCGCTGCCTTGGCCGGCGTATCCGCCGGACTAATTAAGTTTGGCCGGAACCCGTCTTCCTCCTCAACAACCCAGGATTTTCCCGGCCCCGATTCCATTTTCCACCCGGCCCAAAACCCGCGCCACGACCCCCGTCGCCGCAATTAGCCGCCGACGTCCTTGCTATAGCAGGCCACTCCTTGAAGCAGTCCAGCGGCAAAAAGGGGTTGTCAGTCTATCTCCGCCCGAACTCCCGCTCCATGTGGTAGGAACTGAAATGAATCAGCGTGGGGCGACCGTGGGGGCAAGTGTGAGGGTTATCCGTAACCTCCAGTTGCTCCAGCAAGGCGCGCATTTCCGCATCGGTCATTGACTGTCCGGCGCGGATGGCACTGTGGCAAGCAACCGAGGCGGCCAGTATGTCCTCCCGCTCCCGCAACAGCCCCTCAAAGGCCACCAAATCCAGCACATCCAGTAACGACTTGCCCGGGTCCTGGGTGGTAAGAATAGCCGGCACCGCCCGCACCAGATAGCTGCGCTCTCCGAAATGCTCCAACTCATACCCGTAAGCCGCTAAAAACTCCCGGTGGGACTCCAGCGTAGCCAACTGCCCCGGGGTTAACTCCACCGTAACCGGGGCCAGCAACGACTGCGACTGGACTTCCCGCTGGGCGGCGCGGCGGACAATGCGGTCAAATACTACCCGCTCGTGGGCCGCGTGCTGGTCCACCAGATACATCCCATCCGGGCTTTCCGCCACGATATAGGTCAGCCGCACCTGGCCCACCACCCGCAGGGCCGGCAATGCCTGTTGAGGCGTAAGGGCTGCATCCGGCGGTCCAGCGCCAGCGATACCGGCATCACTGTCAGCAGCAGCGCCGCCCGCCCCGGAAAGGCTCTGATTGAAGGAGCGGGTGAAGGGGCGAGAATCAAAGGGGCTGCGAAAAAATCCGGGTGTCCCGTTGGGGGCGTTAAAGGAGGGAGAGGCCGCTCCCCGGCCAGACCCGCTCAGGTCAGCCCCCATATTGGGAACCGGGGCAGTGGCAACCAGAGCCGACCGTACCGCCCGTTGCAGGGTAGAATAGACCTTGCCGTCCTGGTGAAAGCGTACCTCCCGTTTGGCGGGGTGGGAGTTAACGTCCACTTCGTCATAGGGCAAGACCACGTTGAGCGCAGCCAGGGGATAGCGCTTCTCCGGCAGCAGACCGTGGTACGCCTCTTC
This sequence comes from Dehalococcoidia bacterium, assembly GCA_965197655.1. GTDB lineage: Bacteria > Chloroflexota > Dehalococcoidia > Lucifugimonadales > UBA3495 > CATQHB01. Next base: position 1,547,730 of record OZ240220.1, read on the forward strand.
CAGCGCAAAGGTCAGCATCCGGCTCTGAATCCAGCGGCGGTTGACGAAAAAGGTCATATAGGTGCGGTTGGCCCGGTGCAGGCTGGGCGCGCCGGCGAATCCCTCCACTCGGTAGCCGGTTTCCGGATCTTCTCCCGAAATCTCCAGCAGCGCTGCGGCTACCTCGGCCCCGTACACCCCCAGCACCGCCTCGGCGGCCCGCCCACTGCCGGGAGTGGACAGGGCCTGCCGCTCCCCCACGGCAAGGCTGAAAGCGATTTCCGGGTAGGCCAGGGCATAGCGAGCAATCAGGTCGTGGATGCGCCCGGTCTCGGCGGTGGCGGACTTGAGGAACTTGCGGCGGGCCGGCAGGTTGCCGAACAAGTCGGCCACCACCACTGAAGTCCCCGGGGGGCAGCCCTGTACGCCGTCCCGCACCGGACGCCCCCAGGCAAACTCAATTGAGTGGCCCAGGTCAGCCGACGCGGGACGAGTGGTCATAGTCATACGGGAGACGGCGGCAATGCTGGGAACGGCCTCGCCCCGGAAACCCAGGGTGGCGATGGCGTCCAGTTCTTCGGAAGTGTCGAGCTTGCTGGTGGCGTGGTGTTGAAAGGCGAGGGACGCTTCGGCGGCGGGGATGCCGGAACCGTCATCGGTGACTCGAACCTGCTCAATGCCCCCACCCCTGATTTCCACGGTAATGCGAGAGGCGCCGGCGTCAATGGAGTTTTCCACCAACTCCTTGACCACCGACACGGGACGCTCCACCACCTCCCCGGCAGCAATCTGGGCAGCGACTTCCGGGGATAATAGTTTGATAGGCATAGGACTATTCCTGACGTCGGGTCACGGCGTAACCCGACGGGTGGGCCAGCCAAACACCGGTCAGCCCCGGTTGTACCGGCCACTGGGTTAAAAGAGGGGCAGAACGGTTCCCTTGGCGCGATACTGCTTGTCCTCGGAGGTGCCTTCCTTGGCGAAATCGCAGACGATTTGATAGATACGGTCCATTTGCTGGTCCACGTTTCGAGCGAAGAAGTAGGGGGGAACCCAGGCCCCGCCGAAAGCGGCTACCACTTCCGGGTAGTCATCAATCACAAACTCCGGCTCAAAAGGAATCTTCAACTCCTCCAGCCGCTCGTGAAAGTGATGGGTGGGTTTTTCATAAACCCCGCTAATGAACGGGTCAAGTTCGTGCTTCTCGATAACTTCCCAACGCTCGCCCATACCAGACCAAATATAGATTTCGTGGTCGTCGTCCAGAAGTTTCTGGAAGGTTTCCTTGGTACCCGGGCGCAGGGTGTCATCCAATCCCAGGATGGTGTAGTCCACATCGAAAAATATCTTCATCGTCCGACGTCAGTCCCCCTGGCAGTTATGGTGCCTAAAGACTATCACAAAAGATAATATGTAAACAAGATTAACATTGACAATTATCGATGCTTTCCGATTCTCATCCCAAGGCAACCACAAGGGATACCCCTGCCAACCAAGCCATCCGGGCCTAGGAACAACTCTTGTGGCATCTGCTCCAACTGATTAACCTGCTTCGTATCTGGAACAAGGCAAAGGCATTATACGGAGGTTCTCTTTCCCGTCGTTCCTACGAAGGCAGGAACCTAAAGACCTTGCGAGCAGAGGTTCCTGCCTTCGCAGGAACGACGGATAGCTTCCATTCCTAACGCTCGGCCCTCCGGCTTCGGCCATTTATACCGACAGTTAGTTGGAACAGATGCCCTTGTAGTTGCCCTACGCCCATTGCCAACAGGGAACATTGGGCGGCAAGACCCGTGTCGGCAACCGGCCCTACTCGGCGTCGGCCAAAGCCTGTTCCAGAACCTTCTGGTTGGAGCCAATCAGGAGTTTATCGCCCAGACGGGTTACCGGACGGCGGATGAGGCGCGGCTCCTGAAGCATAAGTTTGAGCAGTTCGGCGTCGGGAAGTTCCTGGCCGGCCAGGCCCAGCTTCTTCAGGCTGGGGCTGCGCCAGGCAAACAGATCGGACAGGGGCGCCAGGGCGGCCAGCTCGTTAATCTCCGCCTCGCTGAAGGGTTCTTTGAAGAAATCCCGTTCTTCCAGGTCCAGCCCCCTTTGTAAGAGCAACTCTCTTACCTTGCGGCAGGAGGATCAACGGGGCCACCAGTAAAATGTCGCTTTGTCACTCATGCAAACCTCCGGGCGCGCCGTCTATTTCGTCCATTCCCGGCCCTGCGCCCTGATTTTGGCGATTGAAGTTATTCTAGCGACAACGATAGGGATACCGAAAGGGTTAAGCCATACCGATGTCGATGAAATTATTGCCCTCACCCCTGTCTCCTCTTCCCTCCCTCCGAGAAGAGGGGCCCAAGACCTGGACCAAACCCGCGGTTAACCGGACCCGTTACCCGACTTGCGAGCCTTTTCCTGAAGTTCATACAGCTTGTTAATGGCTTCCAGGGGCGTGAGATTGGGGATGTCCAGGGCCAGCATCGCATCTACCAACGGCTGCTCTGGCTGGAACAGGGGCATTTGCAAGGCGGAGGGGTCGGAACGGCGGTTCCTGGAAGCAGTTTTGCCGGAAACTCCCGGCCTTTCCAGTTCTTCCAGTACCTCCCAGGCCCGGTTGACCACCGCCCGGGGCAGGCCGGCCAGTTGGGCCACGTGGACGCCGTAGCTGCGGTCGGCGCCGCCGGACACGATCCGGTGCAGGAAGACCACCCGGCCCTCCTCCTCGGTGACGGCAACACTGAAGTTGCGTACGCCGGGCAGGGTCTGGGCCAGTTCGGTTAGCTCATGGTAGTGGGTGGCGAACAGGGATTTGCAGCCCAGACGCGGGTCATTGTGCAGGTGTTCAATGACCGACCGGGCGATGGAAAGGCCGTCATAAGTGCTGGTGCCCCGGCCAATTTCGTCCAGGATAACCAGGGAACGGGGGGTAGCCTGGTTTAGAATCGCCGCCGTCTCCAGCATTTCTACCATAAAGGTGGACTGGCCGGTGGTCAAATCGTCCTGCAACCCCACCCGGGTAAAAATCCGGTCAACCAGGCCGATTTGGGCTTCGGCAGCCGGGACAAAACTGCCGATTTGGGCCATCAGGACAATTATCGCCGCCTGCCGGATGTAGGTTGACTTGCCGGCCATGTTGGGGCCGGTCAAGACGATAATCCGGGCGTCGTCGTTGGAAAGCTGCAAGTCGTTGGGAACGTAAGCGCCGGTTCCCAGCGTCCGTTCTACTACCGGGTGCCGCCCGTCCTTGATGCTGATGACATTGCCCAAATTCAGCCGGGGCCGGACGTAACCATGCTGCACCGACACTTCGGCCAAGGCAGAGAACACATCCAGGCTCGCAATCCCGGCGGCCAGCCGGCCAATGGCGTCGGCGTAGTTACCGACCTGGATACACACCTGCCGGAACAGAGAACGCTCCATTTCCTGAATCCGCTCCCGGGCGTTGAGGACTAATGACTCGTACTCCTTGAGTTCCGGCACGATGTACCGCTCGCCGTTAGCCAGGGTTTGACGGCGGATGTAATCATCGGGCACCTGGCCCAAATTGGCCTTGCTCACCTCAATGTAGTAGCCAAATACCTGGTTGTAACCCACCCGCAGGTTGCGGATGCCGGTGCGCTCCCGCTCGCGAGTCTCCAGGCCGGCAATAAAGCCCCGGGCATCGCGAGAGGCGGTTTTCAACTGGTCCTGTTCCGGGGAGAATCCCTCGCGAATAATGTTTCCCTCACCCACGCTGCCCTCCGGCTCCGGGGCGATGGCCTCGTCAATCAGAGCGGCCACCGCCGGGACCGGCGCCAATTGCTTCAGCAGCCAGTCCACCCGGCCGGCATCTTCTCCCGCCACGGTTGCGGCAAGTTGGGCCGAGGCTTCAATGCCGGTTTTCAGTGCAATCAATTCCCGGGGCGCCACCGTTCCGGCCTGCACCCGGCCCAAGATACGCTCCAGGTCAGCGATGTTGGACAGAGCTGACCGGGAGTCGCTGCGCCGGAAGGCATCGGCAAAGAAATGCTCCACCGCGTCCAGCCGTCGTTCCAACTCCTCCAGTTGCAATAAAGGCTGCCCTAACCACCGGCGCAGGAGCCGGCCGCCCATGGGGGTTCGGGTAACATCCAGAGCGGCCAACAGGGAAAACTGTTTGCTCTCCCGCCGTCCGGCCTGAAACAGTTCCAGGTTGCGCCGGGTCTGGGCATCCAGGACCATGTAGGTGCCGGTGAAGTAAACATTAAGCGATGCCAGCCGGGGTTTAGCGGCCTTGTAGGTCTGACCCAGATAGTCCACGATGGCCCCGGCAGCCCGCACCGCCAGGGGCAGATTCTCACAGCCAAAGGCCTCCAGGGAGCGAATCTCGTAGTGGGACAGTAGCGCATCCCCGGCCAGGTCCAGGTCAAAGGTGGCCGGGTTAAGGTTGGTCAGGGGATAGCCGGAGGGATTGGAGCCGTCGTTGTCCGGGTCAACATAGCTTGAGTTGGCGGCGTTGCCGGCGCCGACCCAGCCGGGCAAGGCATCGCCGGCAGGGATGAGGATTTCCGCCGGGGCAATGCGTTGCAGTTCCGGCAGCAGCCGCTCCAGGTCCAGTTGGGTAGCGGCAAACTCGCCGGTGGTAATGTCCACGTAGGCCAGCCCTACCGAAGGGCCGTCTTCCACCACGGCGGCCAGGTAATTGTTGGCGTTCTGGTCCAGCAGGGAGGACTCCAAGACGGTGCCGGGAGTGACCACCCGCACGACGTCTCGCTCCACCAACCCTTTGGAGGCAGCCGGGTCAGTTAGCTGCTCACAAATAGCGACTTTGTGGCCCTTTTTGATCAGACGGGCCAGATAGGATTCTAGGGAATGAGCCGGTACGCCGGCCATGGGTATTCGGAGGTTCTTGCCCAAGCTGCGGGAGGTGAGGGTAATTTCCAGTTCCCGCGACGCCAGATGGGCGTCATCGTCGAAAGTTTCGTAAAAATCGCCCAACCGGAACAGCACCAGAGCGTCCGGGTAGGCGTTCTTAATCTTGAGGTACTGACGGCGTACCGGCGTCACTATTACCCCGCAAGTCGGGCTGGATATGTTGCCATTTTACTCTAACGAGGGGGTAGGATAAAGGAGTAATTGAAGCGGTAATCTCGGTGTCGGGGATTAGGATGTAGGGGAGGGTTTGAAACCATCTGTTCCAACTAATACGGTTACTGATAGCCAAACAATCTCTCCCGTCGTTCCTGCGAAGGCAGGAACCTAAAACCTCGCGGCCAGAGGTTCCTGCCTTCGCAGGAACGACGGGTATGAGTCAACCTACGGGCAAAGCGCCTGTAATACCAATCAGTTGGAACAATTGGGTTTGAAACCCGCCGGGACATCGCCATTCTATATCTACGGTTATGCTGAGAGTTATTCCGTGGGAAAGAGATTATCCAAGACGAAAACAGGGCGGGTTTGAAACCCGCCCCTACGAAAGTAGTCTCATTGGCGCGGGGACACCGGCACATACCGGGAATACCCGGTCGGCGGTGGAGCTTATTCCTTCCAGAAGCGTTCTTCCCGGAACTGCCAGCCCTGGGGCGTGACCAATTCCTTTACGGCGGCTATCATGCCCGGGTGTCCACAGGTGTAAACCATGGCGTCGTCTTTGGGCAAGTTGAACTCGGCAAGGTAACGCTCGGTTAGGTGGTTTAGCCGGCCCCTTGCACCGGTCCAGCCGGCGTTGCGCGGCTCATCGGGGCGGCTTACTGCAGCGACGAACCTGACACATTCCGGGTGGCTTGCGGCCAGTTCTGCCAGTTCCGCATCGTAAGTTAGCTCATCCTGGTAGCTCGCTCCCAGCAGGACGTAGAAATAGTGGCCCTGGCCGCCCTGGTACAGATATTCCCGGATGATGCTCAAGTAGGGGCCAACGCCGGTTACGGTAGCCAGCATCAGGTGATGATGCACCTTTTCGTTCAGGGTAAAAATGCCCTTGGCGCGGGGGCGGATGGACATGGTTTCCCCCTGCTGGAGGTCCCACATTTTGGGAGTCAGTTCCCCGTCGGGCACAAGCTCTACAAAAATCTCCAGCAGCGGCTCGTGGGGCGCGGACACAATGGAGTAAGCCCGTTCAACTCCCTCTTTGCCCAGGGTGCAATACTGGCCGGGCTTGAAGTCAAAGTGGCCGTCCTGGGGTTCCAGCTTAATGACCATCAGGTCTTCGCTAATGTCCTGGCGCGACACCAACCGGGCCTGGGGCAGGCGGTCGGTACGGTAATAGGGAAGGGTATCTACTGTATCCGGTGCTGCGTCCCGCATCTCGCTGGTTGCCATTTCCTTCTCCTGGTTAATATCATTTAATTATAATTGAACAACGCTTTTTATTCAGGCGTATTTCAGGCCGGTTAAAACCAATGCGCTGCAACCCGGCCAAAGCATAGCAGCCCCGGGAAAGGGCTGGTGGTCAGTCCGTTGCTACTTTAACCACCCGAGCCGGGAGAATATCCAACCCCGGCGCCTTGCTCATCGGGTCCGGCTCCTCTGAAGCCTGGAGGTCGATAGCCAGTTGTCCGAACAGGCCGGTCACCGCCACTACTCCGTTGGGAATCGCAGCGTCCAACCGAGCCAAACCGGCACAACGGCCCTGCCGGGTCTGCACCTCTACCATATCACCCGCGGCGATAGACCAGGCCGCCGCGTCGAACGGGTTCAGGTCCACCAATTCGTCCCGGATAATCCGGTTCCGGTTTCCTACCGCTTCAATTTCCACTTGTGTATCCTGGTCCTGTTGAAGCAGTACCCGCCCCGGAACAAACCAGGCTGGATACTCTTCATCCAGCCGGTCCTGCGGAGCGCGGAATTGAGGAGCGATAAGGTCGGCTTTACCGGACGGGAAGCCATCAAGGTACAAGACCGGAGTACCGGCCCCGGAGTCCCTGGATAACGGCCACTGGATACCCCGGTATTCCCGTCCGGTGTAGAGCATCTGGGTGGGCGCGGGACTAGACATGGAACTCTCCAACCCACTACGCAGGACCAGGGCAGATTCCGCTTCCAGCCGATCATAGGATACTCCGGCATAGGCCGGCACAACGCGGCCCATTTCGTCCATAACCGCCCCGGCAGACGGGTAATCGAAACCTTTGGCGTCCAGCCGCTGCGCCAGTTGGCAGAGGAGCCATTGCTCGGATTTGGCTTCACCCTTTCGGGGCCGGAACACCGGCCGAATTCGCTGAATGCGCCGCTCCAGGTTGGTATAGGCTCCATCCTTTTCAGCAAAGGTGGCGCGGGGCAGGACTACCTCAGCCAACTGGGCCGGAGGACTCAAGAAAGTATCCATCACCACCAGAAAATCGAGCTTCCGCAAGCCGGCCAGACCGTCGCCCAGGCGTCCGTTGACCAGGTTAGGGCTGTCGCCAATTAGCAGCATCGCCTTGACCCGTCCATCCCTGGCGGCGGAAAGGCTGTCCGCAACTCCCAGCCCCCGGCCGGAGGGCAGCGAACATTCCAATAATTCCTCCAGTTCCCGGCGCGCCCGTTCATTGCGGCGCGCTCCGCGTCCGGGCAGCCGGTTGGGGAAGCAACCCACATCCCATGCCCCCTGCTCGTTAGCCCCCTGGCGCATGGGGTAGATACCCGCGCCGGGCTTGCCCACGTTGCCGGTCAGCAGGGCCAGGTCAACCAGCGCGCTAACACAGTCCCGCTGTAAGTCGGGCGGGATGTTATCCAGCGCATAACAGATAGCGGAGTTGCCAGCCTCGCCGAACAGTCGAGCCGCCTCGGCTATACTTGCCCGAGACACCTGGGTAACGACTGCTATCTCGTCCAGGTCCAGGTTGTGCAGGTAATAGAGCAGGGTGGCCGGGTCTTCGCAATGCTCCTCCACCCATTCCTTGTTATCCAGGCCCTGGTCCAACAATTCCCGCAGGATGCCGCCCAGCAGGAATAATTCGGTTCCCGGCGCCGGCCGTAGCCAGCAATTGGCATAGCGGGTCAACTCGACCTCGCGGGGGTCAATAACCACCAGGTTGGCCCCGTTCTTCACCGCACGCTTGATGGGTACGCCGACTACGTTGTTATCCTCGGTGAGGTTGCAGTTGAATACCAGAATGCTGCCGGCTTGCTCCAGGTCCCAAACCGGATTGGTAGCGGCCCCGTAGCCTAGCGCCTGCTCCAAAGCCGGCGTTAGTTCCGGCTGAACATTGGAAGTCAGATCCACGTTGTTGGAGTTCATCGCCACCCGGGCAAACTTCTGGGCCAGGTAGAGTTCCTCATTGGTGCCATTGGGTGACGCCAGCAGGGCAAAGGACTCGCCCTTGTAATCGGCCAGCCGACCGGCCACGTGATCCAGGGCTTCCTCCCAGGTGGCTTCCACCAACACCCCGTCTCGACGAATCAGGGGCCGTTGCAGCCGGTCGCGGCTGTTGACGAACTCCAGGCCGAACTTGCCCTTGAAGCAAGCCTGCCCGCGGTTGGCCGGGGAGTTATATTCCGGCACCACCCGGATGAGTTCGCCAGCGCCGTTCAACTCCAGGTTAAGCTGGCAGCCCACCGGACAATGCGGGCAGACCGTGCGTTCTACCGTGCGGGGTTTTTCCCATTTATGGTCCCTTTCCACCAACGCGCCCACCGGACAAACATCAATACAGGCCCCACAAAACTCGCAGCCCGATTCCAGCAGAGATGCGCCGAAAGAGGTGCCGACCAATGCCTTGCCCGACCGCTCGGTAAAGCAGATAGCATCATCGCCGCGGATTTCCTCGCAGGCCCGGACGCAGCGGCCGCAGGCGATACACAGATTATAGTCCCGGTCGTAGAAGGGGTCGCTGATCTCCAGAGGAATCTGCTTGTAGGTGTAATTGAGGGGCGATTCCAGTTCCATACCCAGGTAACGCACGGTGTCCTTGAACTCGCAGCGTTCGTTCTTGGGGCAGGTGACGCAGCGGTCATTGACCGACACGTGCCGGAGGCAAACGTCATTGGGGCCGCAGATGTCAATGCGGTGGCAGGTGAGACAACCGTTGGGGTGTTCGGCAATGAGCATCTGCATTACGGAGCGGCGCAGTTCGTTAACATCCTGAGACTCGCTGCGAATTCGCATCCCGTCCGCTACCGGCAGGGTACAGGAGGCAGGATAGCCCCGTCCTCCCTCCACAGAAACGACGCACATCCGGCAGGCGGCAAAGGGTTTCATTCCCGGGTGGTAGCACAGGTAGGGGACATAAATGCCGGCATCTATCGCCGCTTCAAGTACCATCTTGCCGGGTTGGGTCTTTATCTCCACGCCGTCAATGGCGATTGTAATGTCGTCGGACATTAAATCCTCTCCGGCCTCCTGGTTGGTTCGTTCCCGAACTATCTCCGGCTGAGCCGGGGCGAAAAATGAGGGATTTGGCAGCGCCCGGTGGGGCAGCGCCGCTCGGTTATATGGGTCTCAAACTCAGCGGCGAAATAGCGCAGCGCCGAGGACACCGGGTTGAAGCCCAACTGACCATGGCCGCACAGGGAGCCGGCCTGCATATTTTCGCCGATGGTGCGCATCAGGGCCAAGTCTTCCGAGGTGCCTTCCAGCCGGGAAATGCGCTCCAGCACCTCCAGCAAGTGGCTCATCCCCATACGACAGGGGAAACACTTGCCGCAGGATTCATACTGGCAAAAGGCGATAAGCACCCGGGTCAGGTCCACCACGCAAGTATCCTCGTCGGCGGCAATGATCCCCCCGGAGCCAAGAATGGCGCCAGCGTTGCGGAACACCTCAAAATCCAGCGTCAGGTCGGTGGCAGCGGCGCTTAGTACGCCACCCAGGGGGCCGCCGGTCTGGATAAACTTCAGCTTCTTGCCGCCCGGAATACCCCCGCCAATCTCATAAAGGACATCTTGCAAGTTGATGCCCATGGGCAGCTCCACCATACCGGTGTAGTTCAGGGTGCCAGTCAAGCAGAGAATAACGGTGCCGGTACTGCGCTCGTGGCCGATATCGGCGAACCACGCACCACCCCGGGTGATAATCTCCGGCACGTAGGCCAGGGTCTTGACGTTGTTGATGTTGGTGGGTTTGCCGAAAACGCCAACCGCCGCCGGGAAAGGCGGCCGGTAGCGGGGCATGGCCCGGCTGCCCTCAATGGCTTCCATCAGGGCGGTTTCCTCCCCGGAAACATAGGAGTCTCCGGTCAAGGCTACTTCCAAGTCGAAGCTGAAACCGGAATCCAGGATATTTTCCCCCAGCAGGCTCAATTTATAGGCCTGGTCGATGGCGGCGCGGGTCCGCTCAATGGGGCCGTCGTGGCCGTGACGGATAAAGATGTAACCGTAATTGGCGCCGGTAGCGTAGCCGGCCAGGAGAATGCCCTCCACAACCGTGTGGGGGTCGCTTTCCAGGATGCCCTTGTCGTTAAAGGCGCCGGGGTCGCCTTCTTCGCAGTTGCAGAGAACATACTTGGTCGGGGCGCTGGAACCGGCCAAGAACCCCCATTTGGTTCCGGCGGGAAAGGCGGCGCCGCCCCGACCGCGCAGGCCGGAAACCCTCACCTGCTCCAGCACCTCGGCGGCGGTCATTTCGGTCAGGGCTTGATGCAGGGCGTGGTAGCCGCCGTTGGCAACATACTGGTAAATGTCCGCGGGATCTATGTGGCCGGCGTTGCGCAGGGCAATACGCTGCTCCCTGGCCCGCATGGGGTGGTCGTCCAAGTCGGGCAGATTGACATAAGCGCCGTCACTTTCCCCACCGCCAAGACAGCCGATAACCCAGGGCTCAACCGGGATGCCTTGCACTACGTGGGACTCGACTATTTCCTCGGCCTGTTCCGGGGTGACGTTGGCGTAGAAAACCCGGGGTTGGCCGGGCAGTTGTACGTCCACCAGCGGCTCCGCAAAACACAGGCCCAAGCACCCAACCCGACTGACCAGGGCATCCGTCCCTTTCTCTTTCAGGGATTCCTCCAGGGCATATACCACCGCATCGGCTCCGGCAGCCTGACCGCACAGCGCGGCGCCGACCCGAATCCAGGGTTTACCGCCGGCTGTCAGCGACCGCCAGCGTTGCTCGGCCTGAACCTGGATTTCCTGAAAGGCGGGGGCCATACTAATCTTCCCTCAAGGGGGCCGATTCATCGCAGGTTGTCCGTTGCCGCAGCATCAGTCCCATACCCTTCATCCCCCTAACTATCATCGGCGACAAAGTAGGAGCCGGAATCGGCGCCGGGGTGGGAATGGGCGTGGGAACCGGCCCTGGCCTCGGCAACATAGCTGCCGGCCTGTTCCGGCGAAAGGCGTCCAATCAGGTGATGGTCCACGGACATTACCGGGGCTTGGGCGCAGGCCCCCAGGCAAGTGTTGTAGCGCACCGACAACTTGCCGTCCGGGGTGTCCCCCTCTCCCGGCAGACCGGCAGCCTCCAGCACGGCGGCAATGACCGGCATCGCCCCGACCAGGTGGCAGGACGGCCCCCAGCAAACCTCAACGCGACGCTCACAGGGGGGTGCAGTGCGAAAGTTGGGGTAGAAAGAGACTACCGCCCAAACGTCATTGATGGTAGCCCGGTTGAGGGCGGCCACCTGGTCCACGGCCTCTTTGGGGATGTAGCCAAGCTCATCCTCGACGGCCAGCAATGACGAGAGGATGGTAACGGTAGGTTGAGGTTGATTCTGGACGGCCTTTCTGATTCGTTGCTTCAGCCCATCCATCACTCGGGCTCCTTGGCCCCATCCACCTCAGGAGAGCGGTTGGTCAGTGAATGAAAGTTCGTGAATTCTGTAACAATCTCTATTTAGATGTTACCACAAAGGGCGGGTGGGTACAACTGAAAATACCAGGATTTCCCTGACAATCGCACTTGGTGGAGGCAAGACTGACCCACCCCAAGGCAGACACATAGACCTGCCCCTACCGTGGGCTAATTCGTAGGGGAGCGCTTGGGTCTCACCTGTTCCAACTAATGCGATTGCTAGTTTCTAAAGCAGACCATTCGTTGTTCCTGCGAAGGCAGGAACCGCTGGCCTCAAGGGTTTAGGTTCCTGCCTTCGCAGGAACGACGAGTTTGGGTCAGGCTACGGACAAAATATTGGGGGCGATTCATTAGCTTTGTATGGCAATTAGCAGGAGCAGACTGCTTGGGTTTGCCCCGGGTCCGGAGTATTGATTCCGGGGAGAGGCCCCATACCAAAAATATCGGGGCCGGCTTGAAGCCGGCCCCGATGTACCGAAACATTATCTCACCCGGTCGGGCTACTCCGAATTCAGGTACTGGCTCATCGCCGACTTGAAAATGTCGTAGGGATGGGCGCCGGTGAACAGGAGGTTGCCCACAACAAAAGTGGGGATGCCCCGGATACCGTACTGCAAGGCTTCCTGGTACTGCTCCATCACTTGGGCCGAGTATTGATGGCTCTCCAAGCGTTCCATCAACTCGTCGGCGTCCAGCCCCACCGACCGGGCCACGTCGGACAGCACTGCAAGCTGACCCAGGTCCTGGTGGTCTTCCCAATAGGCCTTATAGGCGGCGTGGTGAAACTCCATAAACTTGCCGTGCTGCTGGGCGTATTCGGTGGCTTCCAGCGCATACATCGTGTTGGGTGTAACCTGGGGCGGGCGCATAATCAGGTTAGCCTCACGAACCTGGGAGCGGATTGGCTCGCTCAGTTCATCTTCCGTTTCACCGGAACGTTGCTGGCGCAGCAAACCCTCCTTGGGAGTGTCGGGCCGCAACAGGTACGCCCGTCCTTCCACGGCAATGTTGTAGTCCTGGCTCAGCTTGTCGACGCGCTCCAGGCCGACGTAGCACCAAGGTCAAATATAGTCGTACCAGACGATAACCCGTACCGGGTCGGTGGCAATGTTGGGGTCTATAGAGTCATTGCCGTTGGCCGGTTGCTGTGCCGGTTCGGTCATAACTTGCCTCCTGCCTTGGGGTAAGTTGAGGTGAGTTGGGGTGACTTGCAAATTCGGGACTGCCGGGAGTTGACCGGTAAAGTAGCCGGTAAAAGTCGGTTTCCGAACTTGATGGCTACTCGGCGGCCTGCTCCCCGGAATAGTAGGGCATTGCGGTACGTTCGGACAGGTCCGGTTTAAGCGAGTTGGGAGCGCCGGCCAGCAGCCCATCCAACTCGGCAAGGTTGGATATTCGGACGCAATCCTTTACGTTGTCCTGCCAGCCACCCCGGTCCAGTAGGACGGGATGAATGCCGACGGCGCGGGCGCCTACTGCATCGGAACGGGGCTGGTCTCCGACGTGAATCGCCTCACAAGGTTTTACCGACACCCGCTCCAGTGCCGCGGTAAAGATAGCCGGGTCCGGTTTTTCAACCCCGGCATCAGCAGCGGTAATGCAAAACTCCAGGTAGGGAGCCAGGCCCAGGTTGAGGCAAAGCTGGTCCATATCCCGCCGCAAGTTGGAGATGACCCCCAGCCGGTAGCCCTGGCCGCTCAACCGCTCCAGCGCTTCCAGGGTATCGTCAAAGGGAATGAAGTCCTTGGGGACGCTGATGGCAATTTGCCAGATTTGTCGAGCCAGGTCCAGAGAGGCGGACAGACCGGCGTTTTCCAGCAAAATTTGCTCATAGCGGGAAAAGAAGGCCAAACGATCCGCTTCGCTGCGCTCGGCCAGAGGGTTGATTTCATTTTCGTGGTTGAAGTAAACATCGGCCACCGAGTAGCCAAAGTTAATGCCTTCGGTGGATATGTTAAATCCCAGTTCGCGGCAGGAGGCCTGCTGAATCTGGTCCAAGGGCGGCCAGAACCGCACCAAGGTGTTGTAGAAGTCAAAAAATATAGCTTTGATCATCTACTTTTCTGTTCTCCCGGGACGGCTGCCCCTATTTCCCCAATCCGCTATTCGCTTGCCAATGGGGGTGGGCTGTGTCCCTCGTAAACCGGTGAGCAAGGGCATTCTAGCATACTGGTCAGCGCTTGTGAATCCCGTAACAATTATGGTTAACCATCTATCAATGCCTTGCCTAATCCTGCCGGTTGCCGGTATGCTGGGGACAATTATTGAAGAAACAAAGCTCGGAGTCTTGTGAAATGCGCATCGCGGTAGGCGCCGACCACGCCGGATTTCCCCTTAAAGAACTACTGAAGCCTTGGCTGGAGTCCTGCGGCCACCAGGTCAATGACCTGGGCGCCCATGACCTGGACCCCGAGGATGACTACCCGGACTTTGCCGCAGTGGTGGCCCGGTCGGTGCAGGCCGGGAATGCGGAACGGGGCATAATCGTCTGTGGCAGCGGCGTGGGGGCCAGCATTACCGCCAACAAGGTTGCCGGGGTGCGCGCCGGGCTTTGCCACGACACCTACAGCAGCCACCAAGGGGTGGAACACGACGCTATGAACGTGATTTGCCTGGGCGCCCGCATCATCGGCCTGGACCTGTCCAAAGAAATCCTGACCTCCTTCCTGGGAGCCAGCTTCCAACCCGTACCCCGTTTCCAGCGCCGCCTGGAAAAGCTGATAAAGGTAGAAGCAGAGGGGTAAGGTAGAACGCCCTCACCCCCGGCCCCTCTCCCATAAGGCGAGGGGTGACAAAAACTCCCTCTCCCTGGGGGGAGGGCTGGGGTGAGGGGATGCCGGCGCAGGTTACAACCCTGCAATCAGTTCCAGGGTTTCCGCCACCTCTTTGGGAGAGTCCAGCCGGTAGAGGGCGCGGGTCGGCTGGCGGGCGGTCCCGACAAATACGGAAATGCCGTTCAACTCGTGAACTGTCGCAAACCCGTCCTCGTCGGTTAGGTCATCTCCGAAGAAAACCGCCAATGTATCCGGCGGAAAGGTCGCCGCTATTTTAGCGATGGCCCGACCCTTGTCCCACGCAACATTGGGCCGTACCTCCAGAATTTCCTTGCCCCGGGTAATCCGCACCCGGTCGCCATCCTCTATTTCGGCCAACACGGCATCAAAAACGGAGTGGACTTGGGGCAGTAGCGCCTCGGGAGTAAGCCGGTAATGGACGCTCAGGGTCAAACCCTTGCCCTCGACGAATACGCCGGCAATGCCAGACAGTCGCTCACTCAGGGCCACGAGAATAGCGTCAAGTTCCGGCCTTAACTGCTCCGCCTCCGGGTGGACAAAGTCCAGCCCTGGCCCCTGTATTTCCAGCCCGTGGTTGCCGGCATAAATCAACCCCGGAAGGTCCACCATTGCCGCTGCGTCGGCCAGTCCCCGGCCGCTGACGATGCCCAGGATGTATGATTCCCGGCAGTGAATAGAGCGTATAAACTCGCGGGTTTCGGGGGGGAGCACGGCCAGGTCGGGCCGGCTGGCAATAGGGGAAAGGGTGCCGTCATAGTCCAGCAACAATAATACCCGGCTGGCGGTTGCCAGTTGGCGGCTGACCCGGGGCCAAACATTAAGCAGGTGGGGCATTGGTTGTCATTTACTCGGTTTGACCTGATTAAGCTGGCTGCCTCTCCGTTCACCCTGAACTTGTCGAAGGGCCCTCCGGTCATAATTCGACAGGCCCACCACGAACGGGCTGGCGCTGGCCCGCAATCTGCAATCACCCGGTCACCGGGCAGAGGTGGAGGCATACTTGGAACGGCCCGAAGCGGAACCGCGGGCGCACTGCATCAACTCCACCAAAAGGCGGGCCGCCCACTTGTAGATGTTGTTTTCCCGCACGATGGCCCGCATATGCAACATACGATATTGGCGCTCGTGTTCCGGCATAGTCACCGCATCCCGTATCGCCTCGGCCAGTTCTTCGGTAGCGTAGGGGTTGACGATGAGGGCCTGGGTAAGCTCCAGGGCCGCGCCGGTAAAGGGGCTGAGAATCAGAACGCCGTCATGGTCAAAGCGGCTGGCGACGAACTCTTTGGCTACCAGGTTCATTCCGTCGTGCAGTGAACTGACGATACAGAACCGGGACAAACGGCGCAAAGCCATCAACGTGACGGCGGGCAGGTCGTTGGGCATATAGATTATCGGCTGCCAGCCGTCCCGGGCAAAGCGACCGTTAATCTCCGCCAGCAGCTGGTCAATCTGTTCCGAAAGCTGCTGGTAGGCATCGATGTCGCTGCGGCTCAACACCCCGGCCTGGACAAAAGTCAGCTTGCCCTGGTATTCCGGGTACTTTTCCAGGAACCGCCCAACGGCCCGAAAGCGGTGGGGTATTCCCTTGGTGTAGTCCACCCGGTCAATGCCCAAGCCAATCAGCTTGCCGCCCAATCCCCATTCATCCTGTAGCCGCTCCATCTCCTGCTCTACCTCTTCACTCTCGGAGAATTGGCAGAGGTCGTCAAAGTCGATACTGATGGGGAAAGGCCGCACCAGAGTAGTTTCGCCCCGGTACTCAATGCGGTTATATTCGGTGTCCGCCTGCACCGGCAAGGTACGGGCCGCCGTATCCATAAAGTTATTGCAATGGTCGCCGATGTGAAATCCCAGCAGGTTGTTGCCCAGCAAACCTTCCAGCAGCTCCCCCTGCCAGGGACAGATGCGGAAAATCTCGGCATGGGGCCAGGGAATATGCCAAAACTGGCCGGTGATGATTTCGGGGGAAGCCTCGCGGATATACTGGGGCAACAGGGCCAGGTGATAGTCCTGGGTCAGGACGACGGCCGGCTGGTCGCCTACCTCATCCAGGACCATGTCGGCAAACTTATGGTTGACCGCCTGGTAGGTTTCCCAGTCTCGCAAGTCGAAGACCGGCTCGGTGTAAGCATTGTGGCACAAGGGCCAGAGAGCTTCATTGGAAAAGCCGTAGTAGTAACCCTGCTCCTCCTGCTCAGTGAGCCAGACCAGCCGCAGGGCATACGAAGGGTCATCGGGGGGGACCATTACCCGGTTATCCCGGTCAACGATGTACGGGTCGCCCTTTCCGCCGCCGTAGGCAATCCAAGTCCCACCGCAGGCTTGCATCAAGGGGTCGAGGGCGCTGGTGAGACCACCGACGGAAGTTACATACTGGGGTTCGCCTTCCACCAGGTTATGGATGTAGGGCTGGCGATTGGAGACAATGATAAATCGGTAGTCGCCTATCTGCCGCTGCACCAACTGCTGCAAGTCTTGCTTGGTCCACATAAGCACCTTCCTTAACTACCCTGGGCCGCCGCGGAAAGGGAAAGACGGGACGCTGCAACGTAACCCGGCACGGCGTTATTCCGTTTACGTTAAGGCAGAGGCTACGCTCCCCCGGCTGGGAGTAGTCTGGACCGGCGTATAAATTGCATCCCACCTGCGGGAGTGCGCGTATGAGGCTGTATTCATCGTGCCACATAACCCCGGCAAAAGCAACCGGGGCTTGTCTTGCATACAGGGCAATCCCTTCCCAATCTACAGGTAAATCCGGGGGCGCCCTATCACCCCAACCCTTTCCCGGCGGGAGAGGGAGAACGCCACCCTTCTCCTTGGAAAGAGGGGCGGGGATGAGGGAAATAACGGCAAGAAACCAGACGGGCCGGTCAACCCAGGGTTATCGCATTAGGCCAAAGAACGAAAACCCGTCGTTCCTGCGCAGGCAGGAACCTAAAACCTTGAGAACAGAGGTTCCTGCCTGCGCAGGAACGACGGAAATATGAATGTGCGTCTAATGCGATAGCCTTGCCGGTCAACAAAATTGACAGAGTTAATGCCGGTAGGTAGGATAAGGTAAACACCGCCGCCACGATATAAGGAGGGCCTATGTTTGTCCGCAGGGACTTGACCGACAGTGTCCCAACCCGCGAAGGCGAAATGCATTATGTAAGGCAAGGGGCCGGTTTTCCCCTGGTGATGCTGCACCCCCTCGGAACCTCCACTTGGGCCTGGCACACGGTAATAGACTCGCTGAGCCAGCATTACACCTGTTACGCTTTTGATATGCTGGGCCACGGCGACTCGGATAAGCCAACCCGCCACTTCAATATTCCCGACTACGCCCAGGCCCTGGACGACGCCTGCCAGTTACTCAACATCCATCGCGGCCACTACGTCGGCAACTCGGTAGGGGCCTGCCTGGCCACGGAAATGGCGGCCAGCCACCCGGAGCGGGTGGACAAACTGGCCCTGGTGGGCTGCCCCCTGTGGAACCCCTGGGGCGGCAACCAGCGGGTCGCCGATACCGCCGGCGACTATGACGAGAACGGCCACGCCCAGCCGCGCACCCTGGAACAGCTGAAGGAGCGGGCCACCTTTGCCGACCCGCAGCAGGAATGGGTGGACGCCACCAACCAGACCCGGGAACAGGCCGGCGAGTGGGTGCGCAACCTGCACCAGTCCCTTTCCTATTATGACATTATGTCCCGGCTGCCCCTGATTAAGGCGTCCTCCACCCTGGTAATGTACGGGGAAAAGGATATGCTGCGGGACGGCGAGGAACTGCTGCATAACAACATCGTCAACGCCTCAAAAACTATCCTGCCCGGCTTGGGCCACATCCCCCAGATAGAGGACCCGGAAGCCTTCATCGGCGCCCTGCTGTCCTTCCTCCAGCCGGAGGGGTAGAGCGGCCCGGCGCCAACCAGCGGCCGGAAAACAGATCCGGGGCGTACCGTCGTGCGCCCCGGCATTTTTTGCCGAGTTCCCTACCAGCGCCAATTTGAAGAAATTGAACTTGCCAAGAACTTGCTGAACGGAGAGATAAGTTTTGACCAGTGGACGCTACCCCTTGCGGTTGATGGAGACCTTTCGCACCGTCTTTTACACGCCGATTTACGTCACTGTTGCCGGCGGCTATCTGGAAACGGAGGGGCTGGACGTGGAGTTTGCCACCTGCCCGGCCCAATTCCCTCATCCCTTGAGCGCCCTGAATAACCGGGCGGCGGACATTGTGCAGAGCGGCATTATGCGTTCCATCATCGCCGCCGATTGGGGCGGGGAGACGGTACCCCGCCACTTTGCCGAGATAAACAGCCGGGACGGGTTTTTCGTCCTGGGCCGGCAGCCGTTGGAGAACTTTCAATGGGCCGACTTTGCCGGCGTTACGATCATCCCGGTGGGCTTTTCTCCGATGCCCTGGGCTTCCTTCCAGTACGCCCTTCGCAACAACGGCGTCTCAGTAGAGGACTTGATCCTGCTGCCAGGGCTGGGTCTTGACGATGCGGTGGCCGCCTTCCGAGCTGGCCGGGCCGACTACATCCACCTGCCGGAACCGGCGGCGGAACAACTGCTGGCCGAGGGAGTAGGTCACTTGTCCCTGGCCCTGGGGCAGGTCAACGGACACATCGCCTACAGTTCCTTCGCTGCCACCAACGCCTTTCTGGAAACCCGCCCCGAGGTGGTGCAGCGGTTCGTGGCCGGCTATAGCAAAGCCCTGACTTGGCTAGCCGCTGCCGAACCGGCGCAGGTTTCCGATGCCGTCACCCCCTTCTTCCCCGACACCGACCCGGAACTGATAACCCGCTCCATAGCCCGCTACCAAAGCCAGCAAACCTGGCCCACCAACCCCCACCTGGGCCGCTCGCAATACGAGGGGCTGCAAGACATCCTGGTGGCTGCCGGAATGGTCAAAGAACGGCAAGCGTATGAGAAGGTGGTGACGACGGAGTTTGCTGGGGGGTGAGGGAATTAACATGGAGGAACAGGATATACTTCTTCTCATGTATCTTGTATATCCTGTTCCTCCATGTTTGAATCCCAACGCTAAATCACCGCCCTTATCTCCTCAACCAGGGAGTTGAGGCGGTTGGCTTGGGCTATATTGAATATGCCGGTAATCTCATCGCTGCGGTAGCCCACCAAGTCGGTAGGTACGGCATTGGATACGATGTAAAAGGGAGCGGTCTTGTTTTGGCGCCGGAACTTTAAGGCATTAGCTTGAGCTTTTTTCCAAGTGTCGGAGCGTTCCAATCCAGGCCTGTAAATGGTAGTAACTGTATCGTCCGGGTTTTGGACATAGCGGGGTGAGCCTTTAGTTTCAATGGCAACCCGCGGCGTAACCTCCAAGTCGTGGGTGTTGGTATTGCCCGGTGTAAACACTGCTGGCAGCTCAAATTTGGTGGACAAGAGATAGCGCACCGCGCTTTCAAAGACCTTTCCAACTATTGACGACCGGCCTTGAAAGGTGGCTACCTCAAACACCCTGCCGGATTCGCAGGCCGGGCATTTCGAGGGCATATTGCCAAAGGCTGCGGTAGTAGTTCCGCCGCCAATACAAGCCACGCAAGCCCAAGCCGGATAGCAGTCAGCTGCGTCAATAGCCTGTTGAAAGCAGCTATTGAAGTAATTTTGTAACCGCCCGTTAGTTAACTCCCGGTTGCCGATCTGCTGATAGTTGGCTTGGGCTACTTCGTCATACTGAATAGACGGCATCCCTCACCTCCGCGACTACGTGGCCATCGGACCCAGTGCGGGTATAGAGCAGCATCGGCTGCGTCTCCGCAGACAGCCTTCGCTGGGCCAAAGTTCGATATTCCTCAGAAACCTCATAGCCCACAAACCGGCGTCCCGTGTTCAGCGCGGCCAGAGCGGTGGTGCCGCTGCCCATAAAGGGGTCCAGCACCACCTCGTCGGAGTAGGTGTAAAGCTCGATGCAGCGGCGGGGCAGTTCTTCAGGGAAGGGGGCGGGGTGGCCGATGCGCCGGGCTGAGGCCGCCGGGAACTGCCAGATACTCTTGGTGCATTTCAGAAAGTCATCCCGGCTGATGGTGGCTTGGCGGTTGGGGAGCTTGGGACGCCGCCAGGTGTCCTTGCAGAGAACAAGGATGTATTCGTGGACATCCCGCAGCGTGGGGTTGGTGGGAGACTTCCAACTGCCCCAGGCGGTGGAGGATGCAGCGCTGGCCGCCTTATCCCAGATAATTTCGCCCCGCATCAGGAAGCCCAGTTCCTGCAAGTCTTCAATGATGTAGCGGTGCAAGGGCAGGTAGGGACGTCGGCCCAGGTTAGCGATATTGAAGCAGACCCGCCCGCCCGGCACCAGGACGCGGTGGACTTCCCCCATCACCGTGCGGAGGAAGTGACGGTATTCGGCCAGGGTCAGGTCTTCGTCATATTCCTTCCCCACGTTGTAGGGTGGAGAGGTTACCATCAGGTGGACGCTGCAATCGGGCAGGGCGTCCATCTGCTCTGCCGAGGCGGGCAGGATGGTATTGGCGACGCCGTAGGGTAGGGGGTTTTCTACATACGCAACCCGGCGTTCTGCCGGCTGGTCAGCGTAAAGCCGGCCGGCGTAGAAGCGCGAGGAGTCATGCCCGTGCCGACCCGCCGACCCAAACGCGGAAGTTTGGGTTTTCCACCCCGGAGAGTCGGGGGGGGGGGGGGTAATTGTTGTTATTATCGGAAGTCAAAACGCGCGCGATTATCGCGCTTACCACCGGAAGGCGCAAGACCGGCAAAAAGCAGGCGGGGGCTTTTCATTTTCTGAAATCCATCCCGTCATTCCGGCGCAGGCCGGAATCCAGGAAGTCCGGGCCTCATGGAACTCTGGATTCCGGCTTTCGCCGGAATGACGGAAACGGGCCAATCGCAGATAATGAAAAGACCCTGAAAAGTAGGGCGGGTTTGAAACCCGCCCCTACATGTCGAGAAATGTTATGTTGTCCTGATACCTAAACCCGCGCCATCAACCTCTGCACCGTCTTAATTACCCGCGCTGCGTTGGGCAGGTAGGCGTCCTCCAGGGGGCGACTGTAGGGGACCGGGGTGTGGGGCGCGGTGACCCGGGACGGGGGAGCGTCCAAGTAGTCAAAGGCTTCCTCGGCCACCCGGGCGCAAATGTCCGAGGCCAGGCTGCATACCGGCGTGTCCTCGTCCACCACCACCAGGCGGTGGGTGCGCCGCACCGAGTCTATAATCAGGTCGTAGTCAATGGGCGACACGCTGAGCAAGTCCACTACCTCGGCGTTAACCCCGTTCTTCGCCAACTCCTCCGCTGCCTCGGTGGCAACCCAGGTCATGCGGGATATGCCGACCAGGGTGATGTCCGAGCCGGAGCGGACGGTGCGCGCCTTGCCCAGGGGAATGGCGTAGGGTTCTTCCGGCACCGGGCCGGTGTTGCCGTACAATCCCTTATGCTCAAAGTAAACCACCGGGTCGTCGTCCCGGATGGCGGAAATGAGCAGGCCCTTGGCGGTGTAGGGGTCAGATGGCACCACGCCCTTGAGACCGGGGATGTGGCTGAATATGGAGTAGAAGGACTCGGAATGTTGGGCGGCGCTACCGAAGCCGGCGCCGATGCGGGTCAGCATGGTAAAAGGCACCGTGACCTGACCGCCGAACATATAGCGCATCTTGGCGGCATTGTTCAGCAGTTGGTCCATACAGACGCCGACAAAGTCAACGAACATCAACTCGGCCACGGCGCGCATCCCGGTGGAAGCGGCGCCGATAGCCGTACCGACAAAGGCGGCTTCGGACAGGGGAGTATCCAGCACCCGCTGATTGCCGAACTGCTGAATCAGGCCCACCGTGGTACGGAAGGGGCCACCCCAGGCGTCCACGATGCCCAGGTGTTCCCGGCCGGCGCCCCCGGCGATTTCCTCGCCCATAATGATGACCGTCTCGTCCCGCTCCATTTCCTGGCGCAGGGCTTCGTTAATGGCTTCGCGGTAGCGCAGTTCCCGGGTAGTGGTGGGCGTCATGGCGGTGGTCATGGCAACATTCCTCCGTGTGTTGGCCCTCTCCCGGGGAGAAGGGTCAGGGTGAGCGGGCAGACTGGACTAAACTTCCAGGTTTATGCCCCGGTGCATCATATCAACGGGATAATCAACGTAAACGTCCTCGTAGATTTCCCTCAGCTCAGGCAACGGGCTTTCGTCGGCGAAGCGGATGGCTTCTTCCATCAGTTCCTGGGCCTCCAGGTCCATAAAGTCCAGTTCTTCGGTGGATACCAAGCCGCCCGGCGCCACCTTCTCCCGGAACAGCTTCAGCGGGTCGCGGGCCCGCCAGTAGTCCTGCTCTTCCTGGGTGCGATAGCTCAGGGGATTGTCAAAGACAGTGTGGCCGTAGTAGCGGTAGGTGCGGCACTCCAGTAAGGAGGGGCCTTCCCCGGCCCGCGCCCGCAGCACCGCCTGCTCGGCGGCCTCGAGAACATCAAACACATCCATACCGTCCACGTGGATGCCCGGCATATCGTACCCCGGGGCACGGTCAACCACCCGGGCGGTAGAAAGGGCGTATTCCACCGGGGTGGACTCGGCATAGCCGTTGTTTTCGCAGCAGAAAATAACCGGCAGTTTCCAGACCGATGCCAGGTTCATACACTCGTGGAGGACTCCCTGGTTGGCCCCGCCGTCGCCGAAGAAAGCCACGGCCACCCGGCCCAGGTGGCGCAGCTTGGAGGTGAGGGCCGCGCCGACGGCCAGGGGTACGCTGGCGGCCACCACGCCGTTGGTTCCCAGCATCCCCTTGCTCATATCGGCGATGTGCATTGAGCCGCCCTTGCCTTTGTTGGGGCCGGTGACCCGCCCGAAAAGCTCAGCCATCATCAGCTTGGGGTCAACGCCTTTGGCGATGCAGTGGCCGTGGCCCCGGTGGGTGCTGCCGATATAGTCGTCCACGGTCAGGTTGGCGCAGACACCGGTAGGCACCGCCTCCTGGCCGGCCGAGGAGTGGACCGAGCCGGACATCCCCCGCTGTCCCGTTTCGGGAATACCCCGTTCCTCGAAGTGCCGGATAGTCGTCATCGTCCGATACAGGTAAAGCAACATATTCCGGTCAATTTCCATAATTCCCCCAGTTTCGCCAATAATGCCAAGCTGCCCGGATAAAGCCCGGATAGCACAATTTTTCCCATAGTAGCACGAGGGCAAGGGATGTCAATAGCCGTCGACGGAGCTAGAGGTTGTAGCTGACCGATACCGGCGCACCCGGGCCGAGGCCCAAAACCTGGGCGGCGTTCCCGTCCCGGACGGCTATTTCGAGATAACCGTTGCTGCCGATCAGGGCTACCAGGGGGAGCGAGTCAGGCTGGGCAGTATGCGGGTCGTGGAAAGTCCGGCTCAAGCCCGCAATGCGACGGGAACCTATTGCCACCACCACCGACACGCCCTCTTTGAGGTCCGCGGAGCGGATGTTGGTAATCAGGTTTCCGAACCGGTCGGTATAGATAACTTCTCCTGCCACTGCATCGCCGGCGCGGGTTGGTTCGGGCAGAGGCAGCCAGACCACGTCTTCAACCCGACCACCCAGCCTTTGCGGGGAGACGCCGCGGGACAGATGAGCCGCGGCGGGCGCAAACACGTCCCGACCATGAAAGGTGTTGCTCACCGGGTTAAGCCGGTAGCGCAGGTTGGTCAGCGCATAGGCCGTCAACCCCGGCGGCACGGGGATGCGGCGGAGTTGACCGGAGGTACCGGATATACCTGAGCGCACTGGCGGCGAATCCAGGTAATCTTTCAGGACGTGACTGAGCAGGCCGTTGTCCGGGGCCACAAACCGGGCCGTCGGGGTTACCAGCAGCAGGGCGCGCCGTTCTGTGCCTACTCCAGGGTCAACCACGGCGACGTGAATGGTGTGCGGCGGGAAATAGGGGTAGTTGACGCCCAGGACAAAGGACGCCTGCCTAATGTTCTGCGGCTGAATATCGTGGGTCAAGTCAATGACGTTGGCCCGGGGGTTGATGTTGAGGATGACTCCCTTCATTACCCCCACAAAGGCATCGCTCAGGCCGAAATCAGTGGTCAGGACTACGGGGGAGCCTATAGGGGGAGCGTTACGTCCGGCGGTAGTCATAGCGGCGTTTCAGCCCGGCCACAGGCAAGTCCAGTAAGCCGGCTTACCCTGAGAATAGCTGTACACTGACGATGGATACCAGGATGAAAACCACCGACAGGGCGATGGTTAGCTGGAACAGGGTCTTTTCCAGCCCGCGACGGGTGCGGACGGTGGACTGGGCGCTGCCGAACAGACCGCTGCCTCCCTCTTTGACCTGGCTCAGGATAATCAGCACCAGCACTACGGATACCAGAATCTGGGCGATGTTAAGGTATATCATTACCTAGCTTTTACCTCTAACTAACATGGATGGACAGGATATACAGGATATTTTCCCCCTTTCCTATACATTTCCTTATCCGGTCAATCCTGTGTATCAATGTTTGAATCCCTAATCGAATCCAGGGCGGCCTGCACCAGTTCCAGAGCCAATTCCGGTTTGGCCTGGCCGCGGGTTATTTTCATTACCTGGCCTACCAGGAAACGGGCCGCTGTATCCTTGCCATTGACGTAATCGGCCACCGCTTTCGGGTTGTCGGCCAGTGCCTGGGCCACCGCAGATTCGACTACGGATGAGTCGTTAATTTGGCTGTAGCCCTTTTCCTTGACTATTTTAACTGGTTCCTCGCCGCTGGCGAAAGCCTCTTCCAGCACCGTCTTGGCAAGGGTACCGCTGAGGGTTCCCGAATCAATCAGCCCCAGCAACTCCGCCAAGTGGGCTGGCGTTACCTTGACCCCGGTTATTTCCAGGTTTTCCAGGTTCATCAACCGGCTCAGGTCTCCCAACATCCAGTTGCTGACATTCTTGGCAAAAGTCGGCATTTCGGTACCGGATGCAGGACGCCGGGCCACCACTTCCTCAAAATAATCGGCCAAGGGACGAGAGCCGGTGAGCAAGTCGGCGTCATAAAGCGGCAGTCCGTACTGCTCGACAAAACGGGCCTTGCGCTGCCCAGCCAGTTCCGGCAGGCTCCGGCGTATCTCTTCAACCCAGGTTGAATCCACCTTTAAGGGTGGTAAATCCGGCTCCGGGAAATAGCGGTAATCGTGGGCTTCCTCTTTGCTGCGTTGGGAGACGGTAACGCCCCGCTCCTCAATCCAGCCACGGGTCTCCTGGATAATGCGTCCGCCGTCCTCCAGGACACGCCGTTGCCGTTCCACCTCATAGTTCAAGGCCAGATAGACCGACCGGAAGCTGTTCATATTCTTGACTTCGGTGCGGGTGCCGAACTCTGCGCTGCCTTGGGGCCGGATGCTCACGTTGGCATCGCAGCGAAAGTTGCCATCCTGCATCTGGGCCGACGAAACGCCCAGGTACTGCATTATTGAGTGCAAGGTCATCAAGTAGGCGCGGGCCTCTTCCGGGGAGCGCATATCCGGCGCGCTGACTACCTCCATCAAGGGGACGCCGGCCCGGTTAACGTCCACCAGACTGTAGGACTCGCCGGCGGCATCGGGGAAGTGCTGAAGTTTGGCGGCATCCTCTTCCAGATGCACCCGCATGACGCCAATGGACTTGGCAGTCCCGTCCAGGTCAATTTCCAGAACGCCGTCCTCGGCCAGGGGCAGGTCAAACTGCGAAACCTGGTAGCCCTTCATCAAGTCAGGATAGGGATAGTTCTTGCGGTCGAACTTGGAGTAGCCCGGTATGCGGCAGCCCAGGGCCAGGCCGGTCATGATGGTATATTCCACCGCTTTGCGGTTAATAACCGGCAAAGTGCCGGGCAGACCCAGGCACACTGGACAGACCCGGCTGTTGGCCGGAGCATACTGGTAATCTGCCGGGCAGCCGCAAAACATCTTGCTCCGCGTTTGCAACTGAACGTGAACTTCCAAACCGATGACGGTTTCGTATTGCATGGCAGGCAATTCCCTGGGCGACTCCCGCTAAGCGTGAATCTTCCGAATGTCCTCTATTATATCAGGGTTTCGGTCCATAAGCCGGAGCAGGACGTCGGCGGTTTTGCTCTGCAACACCCGGCCTTTCTCCCACCTTATGACAACCTTCTTGCCGAGGCCGAAGAGGTGTTCCAACTCTTCCTGCGAAAGGTTGCAGCGTTTCCGAATGCCGACAATCGTTTCGGGGGAGAGTAGGTTCAACCGCTCTCGGGCCAGAGATTTAACCTGCCGATCGACTTCCCGGGCCTGTTCAGGAGTAAAAACGCTTTCTCCGCAACGCTCACACTCGTACATCTCCACCGATTCCAGGCGGATGGGCATTTGGTTATATAAGCTGTCAAACGGTCGCTGTACCAAACGAGAGCCTTCCCGACCGCAGACATCACAAATTTCTGTCATCACTTAGAAATACCTCCGATCCCGCTATGTTTTGGACAATCTCGTTGCCAACTGCGGGTATATAGGAGCAAGGTTTATAGAGTTTAGCTATATCCGGCTCGTGTCATCCTTGAATGATATAACCACAGTGCGACCAGCAAAGCTAATTTGCAACTTGAGGTACACCCTGGTTCCCTGATAGTTTATTTTGTAGACATCCTGCCAAAGCCCCGGACAATTTTCAGACGGCATAGACTTGTAGAAATAAGTTTCGGCTAGAAAATTCAGGATACAATCGCAAATATCATCCTCGTAAAAACCCATTAAGTGTGCACTTTGTAAAGCTGATATAGTAATTCTGTACTGTTTTTCGCGTATTAGTCTCTTAATTTGGTTCAGGTCATAATGTTCAGGTCATAATAAGGTACCATGGTTTCCCCCTTGGATTATTTTTTTGCTAAACTGCTTACTCATAACTCTATCTCTCACTCTCTAATACCTGCGATCCCTATTTCAATCGGCTAATGTACCTCCTTGATAGTAGCATAATGCTACCGTCAAAGCAACAACAAATAGGGGTTATTTCAGCTGAGAATCCAACTAATCCACAAAAATAGAATAGTTGGTCACCGCCACCCGTTCCTCCCCGGCTTTAGCCCAGATTTGCACCGTATAGACACCGGGGCCGGAGGCTTCCAGGATGAGCGCAACGTCCGCCTCCACCCGGAAGACCGAACCGGATACCTCCCAAAGGTTGGCGTTAGTCCAGGGAACGGCGCGGCTTTGGGCCACATCCACCCGCAGGGGCGGCGCGTCAATTCGGGCCAAGCCGGGTTCGAGGGTGTAGGGGTCAATGCCTGACGTCCAACCGTAGGTGGACACTGAATCCGGGTAGTAACGGTTATTCGCCGACCGCGGGCGTAAAAAGGTAGCCGGGTACTGGCCGTTGCCGTAGGAATAGGTGGCGTCGAGCTGACCCAGGGTCAACGGCCGGAATGGTTGGTGATACCAGACGGCAGCGCTGTCGAACTCCAGCCCGCCATCCAACTCACCGGCAAAGCTGAGCATACCCCCAGACAGACTGGGCAAGTCGCTAAATCGGAGGTGGTCGCTCTCAAACTGCTGCACCACCCAGCAGGTAGAGTCGTTACAGGCGATTCCCAAGTTAACCTTGCGGTGCCACCGGTTGAGGATGTTGGCCCGATGATCCAGGCCGGCCATAAGGATTTCCTGAGTTCTAGTCAGCAACTCACCAGGCGACTCGCCTCGACCTTCGAGTTTGTGAGTCAACACATCCGGGCCGGAGACGTTTTGCAGTTCCCGGTTATGCCCTCCGGCCAGGGTATAACGCATATACGGCGCCAGCCCGTCAGTATCCCAGTGGGAGCGGTAGTTGTGGCGCATCATATCATCGGCGTGCCATTGGGCTGCTGGGTTGTCCCCTAAGATTAGAGGGGCAAGGCCGTACCGGGCGCGGTCGGTGTTGATAAGCTCTAGCATGAACTGGCGTAACGAGAATAGTTCTTCGGGGGAACTCGTTGGGGGAACGGGGGCGGCTTGTGGGGCGGTTTCCCCCGGGCCAAGCATTGCATCCGGTTTGGTCGGGGAGTTGGCCGGTAAAGGCTCGTCGGACCGAAGCGATCCGACCGCTAATGAAGGGATTTCAGCAAGCCGCCCGCCGGCAGAACCTAAAGCGCGGCCTGCCGAAAAGCTGCCATGCCATTGATAGTCCTGCCAAACAATAATCCCGATAATTCCCAGCAAGAACAAGGTTGACAGGGCTATCAGCGAGGGGACTATGTACCGATACATACGTGGCTCACGGGTAGTTTAGGTGAAGAGGTAATCTCTACAATCTATTTGGAATCCGGGCGCTTCTTGCCAACGGCGCCAAATAGCACTTCCTCAATCTCCGGGCCGCCACCAATGTCTCCCCGTGCAACGGCATCTCGGTAAGCCTCGAGTATGCGTCTGCGCTCTTCCTCACGGCCCTTTTCCAGTATTGCTTTTACCGTTTTGGGGATTAACAGCACCATGCGCCCCAGTACCTCTACAATTATTACTACCAGCAGTGCTTCACCGCCTGCTGTGCTGAAGACATCGCCCAGTAAATCTACGTCGTCCCATTGGGCCAGTGTCCAGTTATGCCGGTACAGGGGGATGGCTACGCCGGCGGCGAAAACGATATAGTAGCCAATCCAGTAACTTTCGACTATATGCTCTATTCGTTTCATTATAGCACGGGCTAAGCGCGCTTTTGGCAGCGGCCTGAAAACGCGCGTAGCTCTTCCCGTTCTTTACTCCTCGTCGCCGTATTGCTCTTTCAGGGACTCCACCACCGCCGGGTCGGCCAGGGTAGTGGTGTCACCCAGAGCGCGGCCCTCCGCCACGTCACGGAGCAGGCGGCGCATTATTTTACCGCTGCGGGTCTTGGGCAGTTCGGCGGCAAAGTAGATGTCGTCAGGGCGGGCCATCGGGCCGATCTTGGTGACGACGTGAGCCTTAAGCTCGGTTATCAGTTCGTCGGAGGCGGTGACCTGGTCCTTGATGGTCACGAAGGCCACAATAGCCTGGCCCTTGATTTCGTGGGACTTGCCAATGCAGGCCGCCTCGGCAACCTTGGAATTGTCCACCAGGGCGCTTTCCACCTCCATAGTGCTGATGCGGTGGGCGGATACGTTAATCACGTCGTCCACCCGGCCCAGCAGCCAGAAGTAGCCGTCCTCATCCAGTTTGGCCCCGTCAGAGGTGAAGTAGATATCCGGGTAGCGGGACCAGTACTGCTCTACGAACCGCTCCGGGTCGCCGTAGATGCCCCGCAGCATAGAGGGCCAGGGCCGCTTGATGGTCAGGTAGCCGCCACCGCCGGGGCCGACCGGGTTGCCTGCCTCATCCAGAATCTCGGCATCGATACCAGGGAAGGGCTGCGTGGCCGAGCCGGGCTTGAGGGTAGTTATACCTGGCAATGGGCTAATCAAAATCGAACCGGTCTCGGTCTGCCACCAGGTATCCACCACCGGGCAGCGGCCCCCGCCGATGTGCTGCCAGTACCAAACCCAGGCCTCCGGGTTAATCGGCTCACCCACCGAACCCAGCAGGCGCAAGGTGGACATATCGTGCCGGTTAGGGTACTCCTCGCCCCAGCGCATAAAGGTGCGGATGGCCGTCGGAGCCGTGTAAACAATGGTGCAGCCGTACTTTTCCACGATAGCCCAGAAGCGGTCCCGGTCCGGGTAGTCCGGCGAACCCTCGTACATTACCGAGGTGGCGCCGTTAGCCAGGGGGCCATAAACGATATAGCTGTGTCCGGTCACCCAGCCAATATCGGCGGTGCACCAGTAAACGTCATCCTCTTTCAGGTCGAAAATCCATTTGGTGGTGGCGTAGGTGCCGGTCAGATAGCCGCCGGTGGAGTGGACAATGCCCTTGGGTTTGCCGGTAGTGCCGCTGGTGTAGAGCATATAGAGCATATCTTCGCTGTCCATCGGCTCTGGCTCACAGGTCAGGGGCTGGTCGGCCACCAGGTCGTGCCACCAGACATCCCGCCCGTCCACCATCTTGTCATCAGCATGGCCGGTGCGCCGTACCACCACGACTTTCTCTACCGGAGTATCGCCTTCCAAGGATTCGTCGGCATTCTGCTTAAGTTGCACGATGCCGCCCCTCCGGTAGCCTCCGTCGGCGGTAATCATCACCTTAGACTGAGAGTCGTCGAGGCGGTCGCGGATAGAGTCGGCACTGAACCCGCCAAAGATGACGCTGTGGGCTGCGCCGATACGGGCGCAGGCCAGCATCGAAATAGGTAGCTCGGGGACCATCGGCAAGTAAATGGTAACCCGGTCGCCCTTTTGGACGCCCAGGCTCTTGAGTCCGTTGGCAAAACGGCAGACCTCTCGATGCAGGTCCCAGTAGGTATAGACCTGCCGGTCGCCCGGTTCGCCCTCCCAAATAATGGCGGCCTTGTTGCGGCGGGCCGAGGAGAGGTGCCGGTCTATACAATTATAAGAGGCATTGAGCTTGCCGCCCAGGAACCACTTGGCGTAGGGAGGATTCCATTCCAGCACCTTATCCCAGGTCTGGAACCAATCCAGTTCGCCGGCGAACCTAGCCCAAAAAGCCTCCGGGTCTTTGCGGGCTTCTGCATAGACGTTAGGGTCGTTGATGTTGGCCTGCCGGACAAACTCCTCCGGTGGCGGAAAGGTGCGGTCTTCCTGAAGTAATGCTTCAATACTGCCGGTGTTTTCAACCATCTCATTACCCTTTAAATGCAAACTGAATACAAGCAACAAGTTGCTTAAGGTGCCATTTTAAGCACAAGGGAAGGTTGTTGGCAAATTGGGGAAGTAATTATCTACCCCGGTGACTCTGTGGGCTGGGATGACGAGAAAAGAAAGTAGGAGTAATCGGATTTGGGGTATCCGCCATCTTGAAGTGCAATTGCTTTCGGGAAAGAGCAAGCGACGGCCTGAACGCAAACTGACTCTACTGTTGACCTTGATGCTGGAACAAGCTGTTGAGGCTGCTTTGGGATGGGCTGCCCAGCCTTTCAATAATGAGTTGGCAAATTCTCTGCCCCGGGCGCAGTCGGCATGAATAAGGGCCGTTGTGGGATATTTCCAGCCGCAATTGGCCCTCAAAGGTAGCGTGAACCGTCGGGGCTGTCTAATGAATTGATACTCCCAGCCGCGCCAGAGGACTACGGCCCTCCACCCGAGCGGCCAGGTAATCGGGCATTTTTATGTATTCCAGGGTGTAGGTTAAAACGAATTGACCCGGCCTTAAGATAAATGAATCATCATTGGAAAGAGTTCTTGATTCTCCATAAGCCAGAAGCGCGTTCTCCACATTGCCAACTTTCGCCAGGTCAATAATGGTCTCAACCCCCGGTTCAGGAGGTTTAAAGGTAGTGAACTCATTGCCAAGCCGCAAGTCAAGCGCAGATGGGCCCACTTGAAGAGGTTCAATTTCGGGAGTAAAGGCCAAGCGACCGCTTCCTATCTCCATCCAAATCTCTCGGTCGCTAAGAATCATGCTTGGCAGAAACCAACACAGAGTTCTTTTCCGAATCCATTACCGCAATGCGGGGACCTGAGGTAAATGTTTCGGCGGGGATGTCGACCAGAATGCCCCCATCAAATTCCGCGATAATCACCCCCCAAAGCCACTTTTTCTCGACATTAACGAACTTTTCTGGGACGAAGGAAGTGAACTCTTCTCCGTTAGCGTCAAACTGTACAATTACCTCTTTGAACTGCGGGAGTTTCTTAACAGACTTACAAGAGATCCAAACCGGTTCCGGCTCCAACCTCCAACGTGGGATTTGCGGCATATTTACTCCTCATCTCCAGTTGCCTTGAGCTTGATTAGGGAAGTATGGATGACTTGGCCGGCCCTGTCAACGACAGCCTGTCAGTACATTCATGCCCTTGCATTAGAAAGACGACGTTACTCATGTCTGTATAACCGCAGAGTTACTCAGAGAGGGTTTTGCAACGACACATCCGAGTACGGTGTTATCTAGTCGCTCCCCCCTCACCCCGGCGCATTCAACTCCAACAGCTTCTCAAAGACCTTTTGCGTCTGCACTACGTCGCCGGCGGCGCGGTGGGCGCGGACTCGGGCGGTAGAGATGCCAAACTCTTCGCAGGCCGCCGAGAGGCTATAGCGCAGGCCCGGCGCCCGCAAGTCCAGTATCCGCTGCACGTAGTCCCGGTGGCTTTCCCCCGGCGTTGGGTAGTTGCCCAACTTGTGACCCCGGTACAGTCCCATAGTGTCAATAAACCTGCCGGCCGGTAGGTCATCCACCTCGTCGATCACCCGCACCGGATACTGTCCCTCCTCCACCGTCCGGCGGTGAACCCGCGCCGCCTCCAGTAAAAAGGCCCGGTCAAACCGGATGATGTTGTGGCCCACCAGCGGAAGCCGTCCGATGCGCTCGACAAACCAGGCCAGGGCATCATCAATAGACACTCCCCGGACCGCCAGGTCCCGGTCGGTTATGCCGGTCAGGTTGGTTATCAGCTTGGGCAAGGGCCGATCTATTTTGACCAGAACGGAGTCGGTAACCGGGGCTTGCCCCGGCAGGGCCACGGCAACACCTATTTCGACAATCAGGTCGGTCCAGCAATCCAGGCCGGTAGTCTCCAGGTCAACTACGGCATAGCCATCCTGCAAATTCATCAGTCGAGTTTCCCTTATCAAGTTTCAGAGTAAGGACAGTTTACCCCAATTCACATGGATGAACAGAATACACAGGATTATGGAATACCGGAAAATAACCGTGGGGTTCAACAATTCGTAACTGAAATTATCCTCCGTATCCTGTCCATCCATGTTTATACCTAATGCGGGTTAGAAACTGCCGGGTGGGTATGGTACAATGGCCCGGTTGAGTCTGGAATCTACAAACACCGCAATTGAGAGGGTTGGCTATGTCCAATATCGTACTGTCAAATACGGAATACAACGTGGTCGGCACCCGTCCGGTCCGTCACGACGGCACCGACAAGGTGACCGGTCGGGCCAAATATGGCGGCGATTTTCAGATGGCCGGGCTGCTGCAAGGCAAGGTGCTGCGCAGTCCCCACGCCCATGCCCGCATCAAGTCCATTGACACCAGCAAGGCCGAAGCCTACCCCGGCGTCAAAGCAGTGATAACCGGCAAAGACCTGCCCGTTGCCGGCATGGAAAACCCGGGACGGGGAATGCGCTTCTCCAGCGAGAATATCCTGGCCCAGGATAAGGCCCTGTACCGGGGCCACGCCGTGGCCGCCGTTGCCGCCGTCAACCCCCACGTCGCCGAAATCGCCATTGGGTTGATTGAGGTAGAGTACGAAGTCCTGCCGCCGGTCATCAACGTCACCCAGGCAATGAAGGACGACGCTCCCCTGGTAATCGAGGATATGACCACCACGGAACTTGGTGAGCGCACCGATAAGCTCAGCAACATCGCCACCCATTTCAAGTACGAATTGGGCGACCTGGACAAGGGTTTTGCCGAGGCGGACGTGGTGGTGGAGCGGGAGTTCCAGACCACTACGGTGCACCAGGGCTACATCGAACCGCAGAACGCCGCGGCCCTGTGGAACGCCGACGGCAAGCTGACCGTCTGGACCAGCACCCAGGGAGCGTTCAGCGCCCGGGATTCCCTGGCCCAGATTCTCGACCTGCCCGTCTCTCAGGTCAAAGTCGTGCCAATGGAAATCGGCGGCGGCTTCGGCGGCAAGATTCCGGTTTACCTGGAGCCGATGGCTGCCATCCTGTCCAAGAAGACCGGCCAGCCGGTAAAGCTGCTGATGTCCCGCACCGACGTGTTCGAGAGCACCGGCCCCACCTCCGGCTCCGCGATGCGGGTGAAGGTGGGAGTCACCAAGGACGGTAAAATTACCGCCGCCGACTCTACCTTGGCCATGGAGGCGGGCGCTTTCCCCGGCTCGCCGGTGACCATGGGCGCCCAGTGTATGTTTGCCCCTTACGACATCGAAAACGTCCGCGCCGAGGGTTACGACGTGCTGGTGAACAAGCCCAAGGTAGCCCCTTACCGCGCCCCCGGCGCGCCCATAGCCGCCTTTGGCGGGGAGCAGGTAATGGACGAAGTCGCACGGGCGATCGGAATGGATCCGGCGGAGTTCCGCCTGCGCAACGCATCCAAAGAAGGCACCCGGCGGGTGGATGGCCCGGAGTTCCCGGTTATCGGCAACATTGAGTGCGTGGAGGCCGCCAAGGCCACCGAGCATTACAATACCCCACTGACCGGCCCCAACCAGGGCCGGGGAATCGCTACCGGTTTCTGGTTCAACATCGGGATGCAGTCCAGTTGCAGCATCGGCGTCAGCGCCGACGGCACCATCAGCTTGGTCGAGGGTTCCACCGACATCGGCGGCACCCGCGCCTCCATTGCAATGCAGGCCGCCGAAGTGCTGGGCATTCCTGCCGAGGATGTACGCCCCAGCGTGGCCGACACCGATTCAGTAGGCTACACCTTCCTCACCGGCGGCAGCCGGACTACTTTCGCCAGCGGCTGGGCTGCCTACGAATGCGCCCAAGACATCAAGCGGCAAATGATTGACCGGGCCGCCACCATCTGGGAAGTTTCCGCCGAGGATGTGGAACTGAACGGCGGCGTTTTCCAGCACAAGTCCGACTCCGACCTGAAAATGACCTTCAAGGAACTGGCTGCCCAGCTTAACGGCAGCGGTGGCCCAATCTCCAGCCAGGTTAGCGTTGACCCCCGGGGCGCCGGCGGAGCCTTCTCCACCCACATCGTTGACGTAGAGGTGGACCCGGACACCGGCAAGGTGGACATCCTCCGCTACACCACCGTCCAGGACGCCGGCAAAGCCATTCACCCCAGCTACGTTGAGGGGCAGATGCAGGGCGGCGTAGTCCAGGGCATCGGCTGGGCCTTGAACGAAGAGTACTACTTCAACCAGGACGGCCAGATGGTCAACTCCAGTTTCCTCGATTACCGTATGCCGATCAGCCTGGACCTGCCGATGATTGACACGGTGATTGTGGAAGTAGCCAATCCGGGGCACCCCTACGGGGCCCGGGGCGTCGGCGAAGTGCCGATAGTGCCGCCCATGGCTGCCGTCGCCAACGCCATCCACGACGCCATCGGGGTACGGATGGAGCGGCTGCCTATGTCTCCCGGCGCCATCCTGGAAGCCCTGTGGGAAAAGAACGGCGAGAACGTGCCGCAGGCGGCGGACTAGCCAACGGAGATGACTGGCCCAGATAGCGAAGAGCGTTTCGGTGTACTTAGCGTACCCGCCTACGCTATCCGCTGGTTCCTTGTCTTGTTTAGCGTTGGCACGATTTATCTAACTGTAGCCAATACACTGGTTGCTTCAGCCAAAGTCGGAGCCAGCGGATGGCTGGAAATCCAGCGTATCGCCACCGCGGAAATAGTGCAAGCCGGGGGCGCTTCCCTGGTAGGCTCAGTTATTATAGTGGAGGTGGGCAACGTGGTATTGGGAGAGTGGATTAGACAGCGGAGACGCCGCGAGGCTCTGGAAGAAGGCCGTGAGGAGGGGCGTGAGGAAGGCCGCCAAGAAGGTCGTCAGGAAAACGAAGTCCTTTGGCTGACCTGGAACCAGCGTCGGGAGGAAGCGGAGAAGCGGGGAGAGGCTTTCGACGAACCGCCGCCTAAATCCAATCGGCAAAACGGAACTTCCGGGTAGGCATGGAGGGATCATGGTGCTAATGGCTCTTGCTAAAGCGCACAACCAGCGCGTGGAGTTGGAATCGCGGCTTTTATCAGGGTTGAATAAAGAGCGGGAAGGGTCGTACCAAAGGGGCTTCATGGAAAACCAAGCTCTTTGGGAATCTTGGAACCGACGTCGGCTGGCGGTAGAAGGCAGAGGAGAAATCTTCAATGAGCCGCCACCCGGCAGCGCTCACTCCAAGGAATGGTCCGAGGGATATAGTGAGGCTTATGAAGAAAGCCGCAGGGAATCTCACGCCCTTTGGGAGTCCTGGTACCGGCGTATGCTGGAAGCAAAGAAAAAGGGTGTAGCTTTTAACGAGCCTCCGCCCAATGTAAAGAGCCGAAAAAGAATTTTCCGTTGGCTCCCGAAATAAGGAGGAATATATAAATGGCAAGAGTCCCTTTCGCTACCAGAGAAAATATGGACGCCGCCGGCCAGGCGGTTTGGGATGACATCCAGAGCAGCCGGGGCGGAGTGCAGCGCAACTACGCCGCACTGCTGAACAACCCTCAGGCGGCGGGCAGTTATGCCGGCTTGGGCGGGTACGTCCGATTTGAGACGCCCCTGGACAAGCGAGTCAAGGCCTTGGCAATTCTCACTGCGGCCCGGGAAGCCGGCGGTCATTACGTCTGGACGGTGAACCAGCGGGGCGCTAAAGAAGCGGACTTGAGCGACGACATCATCGCCGCCATCCGGGAGTTCCGCGCCCCGGTGGGCTTGGATCCCAATGACACCGCCGTAGTCCAGTTTGTCCTGGAACTGCTGCGCCAGCACCACGTCTCCGACGCCAGCTTCGAGAGCCTGCGCTCCCTGATCGGTGATTCCGGCATCGTGGACGTGCTGGTAGTAGTGGCCTACTACCACGGCCTGGCTCACAGCCTCCAAGCCCTGGCAGTGGAATTGCCGGACGGAGTAGAGTCGGATTTGACCTATTAGCCGATTAAGATTCAGCATAGGTTCAGAGAGTTTATGGCCGGCCCCGGTTTGGGGTCGGCCATATTTTGGTCAGCTATCCCGTCACCCATCGCTTTTTGACTGGATAGCCGAATCAGCAAACAGAAAAGGAGCGCCCGGCCTCCGAAGAGAGGAGCCGCTGAAGGAGCGGCTCGCTGCCGGTCGCTGAGGTACTGATTATATCGCTGTTGCCACTGGTTGGTCAAGCGGCCAAGTATGGTATTCTCATAATGAGAAAACAGAGAGGTGCAGTTGATGGCCGATTACATTTACCTGGTGCAGATGGACATTCCCGAGGAGCTGGAGGCGGACTTTAATCGTATCTACGACACTCAGCATATTCCCAACATC
The DNA here is from genome assembly GCA_965197655.1 of Dehalococcoidia bacterium. Lineage (GTDB taxonomy): Bacteria > Chloroflexota > Dehalococcoidia > Lucifugimonadales > UBA3495 > CATQHB01. The sequence continues at coordinate 1,584,992 of OZ240220.1, forward strand.
GTCAAAGCGCCGGGCGTACACAGTTGCACCCGCTACAAGCTGGAATCTACGGACATTGCGGGTGTGGCCCGCTACGCCGCGGTCTATGAGATAGACTCGCCGGAGGTGCCGTTTACCGAAGGCTGGATTGCCGCCTCGGACACCGGCGACTGGGCGCCGATGATTCGACCCCACACCTCCAACCGCTCCCACATCGTTTACCGAAAGCTGGGTTAGGCTTCGCCAGGGCGGGTTTGAAACCCGCCCCTACGACGTCATTACGGAGTTCCCGAATCCGCCTATGCACCAGCCGGCACTGGAGAACTAGCTGGGGATGCAGGCGGTGCTGGTTACCTCCACCAGGTTGCCGGCCGCCCCAAAGTTGACGATTATTGCCGTGCGAGCCGGGTAATCTTGCGGGAAAAACTCGGCGTAAACCTCATTAAAGCCCGGCAAGTCCTCCGACTTGGTCACGTAGCAAGTGTTGGTCAGCACATTGTCCATGGAGGTACCCGCTTCCTCCAGAATCATCTTTATCCGCTCCAGAGCGTAGCGGGTCTGCTCCCGGATGTCGGCCCCGGATTCTCCGCTGATGGGGTGGCGACCGGTGCAGCCCTGGACAAATACCAGGTCTCCGAAGCGGGTGGCCTGGGACAGGGGATTGGCGCCCGGGGCAATCTGGGGGCAGGTGATTATCTCTTTCTGCGGCATAGCGTCCATCCTTTAACCTTCAGTTTGTTCGGCAACTATACCATACATTGGAAGAATGCCAACATACCTGGAAAGGATACGCAAGATAATTTTCCCTTTATCCGATGTATCCTGTTCACCTATATAAATTGGTCGCTGCGGAGTGTTTCTGAATGAGGGATGTATCTCCGGCGGACACTTCCGGACCGGTATCGGACTCTGACCGGATAACCAGCCTTGACCTTATCCGAGGCATAGCGGTGCTGGGTATCCTGCTGATGAACGCCGTCAGCTTCAAGTTCGGGCAGGTTCCCTACTGGAACATTAGCGCCGGAGGGTCGGAGACCTGGCTGGACTGGGCAGTAGGCATTTTCGGCGAGATTTTCGTTGACCAGAAGTTTATGGGCCTCTTTTCATTACTCTTCGGCGCCGGGGTGATGCTGTTCATTGAACGGGCGGCGGCCCGGGGCAGCCGGGCGGTACTCTTGAACCTCTGGCGCAACGGGTTGCTGTTGGGCATCGGCATCCTGCACTTTTTACTGTGGGAAGGCGACGTACTGATGGTTTACGCCATTGCCTCCGTCATCTTGCTCGCCCTGCGAAAACTGCCGGCCAAGGGGCTGATCGCCCTCGGCGCCGTTCTTTTCCTGCTACCCATTGCCAACGACTTTTGGATGCAGTCTATTGCCAACCGGACTGACGCCCCATTGGTCGGAATATGGACGAAACCCGGAGCGGACATAGAGGAGTTCATTGGGCTGGGGCTGGTGTTCAATTACTTGCTGCGCGCGCTGGGAATGATATTGATGGGCGCCGGGCTGTACCGGCTCGGATTTATGAACGGTGCGATGTCGGCCAAAACTTACGGTACGACCGCAATAGTCGGACTTTTCATTGGCCTGCCCCTCGCGGCGCTGGGGGTCATCTTTGTAGCGATAAACGACTTTTCCAAAGAAGTGGCCTTCGTCGGCAGCGCCCCGAACAATCTGGGCACCATTCCCGCATCCCTGGGCTATATGAGCCTCATCGTTCTTTGGAATCGCGGCGCGGACAATTGGCTGAAGCGGCGACTCCGCGCGGCCGGCCGCATGGCCTTGACCAACTACCTAACCCAAACCATCCTGAGCATCTTGGTCTTGGCCGTTCTGCTGGACAATGTTGCGATAAACCGGACCGGAATCCTGCTTTTTGCGTTGGCAGTTTGGGGGGTGCAATTGTGGTGGTCACAGGCATGGCTCAGTCATTTCCGCTTTGGCCCGGCGGAGTGGCTGTGGCGCGTTGGCACTTATCGCCGCTGGCAGCCTCTGGTCAAATTACGAATTAGGAATTAACAATTACGAATTAGAAGTTGTTATATTCATTACTGGCCGGTGAACATACTTTAGCTTATTCTTAATTCGTAATTTTCGGTTCGTAATAGCAACGTGGTTGCGCTAAATGGTTAAAATTATATAGAATTAACCCAGCATAAGGCGCCCCGACGCACCTGCTTCAGCTATGTTCGGGTCAGTCCCGCAGGTCACCCCAGCAGCTACTTTTGTTATGCTCAGCGTCGTGGACTATAAAGTGAAGGGGGAAGAATAGTCTATGCCCAAGATAGATGCCGGCAATTTGAGGAATGTGGCGTTGCTGTCGCACAGCGGCGCCGGCAAAACATCGCTATGCGAAACCCTCCTGTTCAACACCAAGGCGGTCACTCGCATCGGTCGAGTGGAGGATGGAAATACCGTTTCCGACTATGAACCGGAGGAAGTGAAACGGGGCGGCAGCATCCAGACCACCCTTATATCGTGCAGTTTGGACCAGCACAAAATGAACTTTCTGGACACGCCGGGCTATGACGACTTCTTCGGAGAGGTGGTAAGCGCCCTGCGAGTAGTGGAGAGCGCAACCATTCTGTTGCCCGCCCCCTCCGGTGTGGACGTAGGCACAGAACGTTCCTGGAACCAGTGTGAGGCTCTGGGCCTGCCCCGGCTGCTGTTGGTAAACAAGATGGACCGGGAAAACGCCAGTTTCTCCCGCACCGTAGCCGACATTCAGGGCTCTTTTGGCAGCAAGTGTGTGCCATTCCAACTACCCATCGGCGACGCCCAGGACTTCAAGGGCGTGGTCAGCGTGGTACATCCGCCGGCGGACATACCGGCTGAGGTGGCTGACGAGTTCGAAATGGCCCGGGAGCGGCTGATCGAGGCGGTAGCCGAGAGCGACGATGAACTCGCCGACAAGTTCCTGGAAGGCGAAGAACTCACCGATGCGGAGATTGTCGCCGGGGCAAAAGCAGCCATTCTGTCCGGCGACCTGGTTCCTATCCTGGCCAGTTCGGCGACCCAGAACATCGGCGTGGCTGAATACCTGGAGACCATACAGGAGTTTTTCCCGTCGCCAGAGGAAGGCATCCGACCGGAGTTGACCGACTCCACCGGGCAAGCCGTCGAGTTTGACGTTGACCCCGCCGGGCCGTTGGCCGCCTTTGTATTTAAGACCACCGCCGACCCCTTCGTCGGCAAGCTGTCCCTGTTTAGGGTCTATCGAGGCACGATCAACAGCAACTCCGAGGTCTGGAACAACGCCCGCAACCAGTCGGAACGCATCGGGCAGCTTTACCTGCCCCAGGGCAAGTCCCAGGAAAACATTTCCGAGGTAATGGCCGGAGACATTGGGGCCATCGGCAAGCTGGCCGCCACGGTTACCAATGATACCCTGTGCGTTCGAGACCATCAGGTATCCTTTAACCCTATTAAGTTCCCCCACGGCTACTACAGCGTGGCCGTTGCGCCGGCAACCAAGGCCGACCTGGACAAAATGTCCACCTCCCTGGCCCGTATCGTGGAAGAGGACCCCAGCCTGCATTATTCACGGGACGTGGACACCGGCGACAGCCTCCTCACCGGCTTGGGAGACGCCCAGATTGAGGTGGCAATAGACCGGATAAAGCGCAAGTTCGGCGCCGAGTTGCTCCTGCGTATGCCCAAGGTTGCCTACAAGGAGACCATCACCCGGGTCACCAACACCGAGTACCGTCACAAGAAGCAGTCCGGCGGCCACGGCCAGTTCGGCCACGTCCTGCTGCGGCTGGAGCCAATGGAACGGGATAACGGTTTCCAGTTCGGCTCGGAAGTCGTCGGCGGTCGGGTGCCCCGCGAGTATATACCCGCGGTGGAAAAGGGCGTGGTCAAGTCTATGGAAGAGGGCATCCTGGCCGGTTTCCCGGTGGTGGACTTGAAGACGGTCATTTACGACGGCAGCTTTCACCCCGTGGACTCGTCGGGTATGTCATTTGAGATAGCCGGTACCCAAGCCTTCAAGAAGGGCATGGCAGCGGCCAACCCAATCCTGCTGGAGCCGATTGTCAAACTGACGGTTAACGTGCCCGACACCTATACCGGCGACATTATGAGCGACCTCAACGGCAAGCGGGGCCGCATCCTGGGAATGACGCCAGCGGACAACTACACCGTGGTGGAAGCCGAGGTGCCTCTGTCCGAGGTACAGCGGTATGCCCAGGATATGCGCTCCCTGACCCAGGGACGGGGCAGCTACCAACTGGAGATTGACCACTACGAGCCGGTTCCGCCCAACATCGAGCAGCGGGTTATTGAGGAAACCAAGCGGGCGCGGGAGGAAGACCGGGTTTAGGCCGTTACGGAGTCAGGTCAAGGCTGAGGAGGATAAATGAGGGGCGGGTTGAAAACCCGCCCCCTGCTGCTTTACCTGATGCCAATTTACAGTTGGATGTGGCTATCACCAGTTGATACCAGATCCGTTCTACGGGAATATCGCTTGCACCGGAAAGCCCAAGCCGGTAGCACTGGGGACTCCGGCGACATTTCCCCGGCATATACACCCAAGGAGAAATACACGCCTTCCCGCAGAACCAGAACTTCAATGGAGCGCGCAACCGGGTTAACCAGCCAATACTCCTGGGCACCAAACCGGGCGTACCGCTCCCGCTTTATTCCCAAGTCGCGTTGGGATGTCGAGGGAAACAGCACCTCTATTACCAAATCCGGCGCACCCTCGCAGGCCCGGTGCGTAATGATGCTCTGGCGTTCTTCCTTCACAAAGAGAATGTCGGGTTGCAGCGTGTCGTTTTCGGAGAGGATTACGTCAAAAGGAGCCATGTAAACCACACCCAAAGCGAGCCGATCAACAAAGTCGGCCAGCAGACGGGCCAGAGCGAATGAAGACCACTGGTGAACAGCACTGGGCGATGGCGCCATTTCATAAAACTCCCCGTCAATTAACTCGTACCGCTTATCGTCGGGCAGTTGACAATAATCTTCGTAGGTGAACCGGACTTTAGGTTTTTGAGTCGCCATATACACCCACCTTTAGCTAAGCTTCGCAGCCCAAGACAAGAGTGGTAATTCCTCAACATTGTACTACCAAGCGGCGGCGCTAAAACCCCCAGCGCGGCTGGTACTCACCGAAAACTTCCCGGAAAACACCCATCATCTCGCCCAGGGTGGCATAGGCCCGTACTGCCTCCAGCAGGGGCGGCATCAGGTTAGCCGAACCCCGCGCCGCCTGTTCCAGGGCCTGGAGTTTGGTAGCGACTTCCCGGTTGTCCCGGGTTTGGCGCAGGTGGTTCAGGCGCTTCACCTGTTGCTCTTCCCCCTCCCGGTCCACCCGCAGCAGCGGTATGCTCAACTTCTCATCGGTCTGGTAGTCGTTGACGCCGACGGTTATGCGCTCCCTCCGGTCCTCTTCCCGCTGGTACACATAGGCGGCATCGGCAATTTCCCGCTGAAAGAAGCCGGACTCCAGGGCCGGTATTACGCCGCCGGCGTCCTCAATCCGGCGGAAGTAATCGTATGCCTCTTGCTCAATCCGGTTGGTCAATGACTCCAGGTAATAGCTGCCGCCCAGCGGGTCAACAGTGTCGGTGACGCCGGTTTCGTGCGCGATAATCTGTTGAGTGCGCAGGGCCTGCAAAGCCGCCTGCTCCGAGGGCAACGCCCATGCCTCATCCTTGCCGTTGGTGTGCAGGGACTGGCAGCCACCCATTACCGCGGCCAGCGCTTGCAAAGATACGCGAACCACGTTATTTTCCGGCTGCTGGGCCGTAAGGGATGCCCCGGAGGTCTGGGCGTGGAAGCGCAGCCAACCGGAACGAGGGTTTGCCGCCTTGAAAGTGTCCTGCATCTCCCTGGCCCAGATACGGCGGGCGGCGCGGTATTTGGCAACTTCCTCAAAGAAATCGTTGTGGGCATTAAAGAAAAAACTGAGCCGGGGAGCAAAATCATCGACCGCGAGACCCCGGTCCAGGCAGCGCCGCACGTACTCAAAGCCGTCGGCCAGGGTAAAGGCCAGTTCCTGCACCGCCGTAGAGCCGGCTTCCCGGATGTGGTAGCCGCTGATGCTGATTGGATTCCAGCGGGGCATATATTTGGCGGCAAACTCCACAGTGTCCACCACCAGCCGCATCGACGGTTCCGGGGGAAAGATATACTCGTTCTGGGCCAGATACTCCTTGAGAATATCGTTCTGCAAAGTACCGCCGATTTTGTCCAGGGGGACGCCCTGTTTTTCGGCCACCACGATATACATTGCCCAGATGATGGCCGCCGGGCTGTTGATAGTCATAGAAGTCGTGACCTGGTCCAGGGGTATGCCCTCGAACAGGGTTTCCATATCGGCCAGAGAGGATACCGCCACGCCGCACTTACCGAACTCTCCGGCTGCCCGGGGGTCATCCGTGTCATAGCCGTAGAGGGTGGGCATATCAAAGGCTGCGCTCAGGCCGGTTTGCCCGTTTTCCAGCAGGAACCGAAACCGCTCGTTGGTCTCCTCAGGCAGGCCGAAACCGGCGAACATCCGCATCGTCCACAGCCGGTCACGATAGCCACCGGGATGCACCCCCCGCAAGTAGGGGAACTCGCCGGGCAGCCCGACATCCTGCAAATAATCCGACTCGGCCAGGTCTTCCGGGGTGTAAACCGGCGCGACCGGAATCTGGGACAGAGTCTTGTACGCAGTCTTACGTTGCGGGTTGGCGGAGTTTTTCTCCCGCCAGAGTTGCCCCTGACGCCGCAGCCGTTCCAGTTCTTCGGTAGAAAACAAGGGATACCTCCGGGTTTTAGCTCTGCTCGCTTCCAGTTCGGCAGGAGGCACCAGAGGCAAGCCAAGAGGTGCGGGACAAGTTAAACGGCTACTGTTAGCTCATCCGCGGCCTCGTCCTCTTGCAGCCAGATATATTCCAAGTGGGAGTCATATAGTTCGACATGACCAAAATGATTACTGTGAATGTAGCAAATGAACGCCGAACGCACGTTTTCTTCGGGTTTCCTACTCCAATGCCAATGAGGCAAGTCAACAAACCTCTCATTTCCCAAATTGATAACTCCGGCAAACGTTCGATTGTCAGATACGGAGTTTACCCTAGAATCGCGGGACCCCTTCCGGTGAGTCAGGCTTTCCAACTGATCCATTAGGTTCAAAAATCTTTCGTGTGAAACCCCCACATCCCTGGTCGCGTCTCTAATCTTATTCTGCTCTCGGATTCGAAACACAGCCAAGACTAAAATGGCGGCCACGAGAAGGCCAGCGAGAAGATTGACGGCGGTGTCCATTAGTCGTCTCCTCCTTGCTTCATTAGATAGTCAATGAATTTCTCAACCCTGTCGGATTCACGCTGATGCAATACCTTTAGCTCGTCAATGGCCTTTCTGGAGGTCTGATCAGACCTCCAGCCAAGCCAAAGCGCTAGACAGGACAACACCAAGGCAGCTAATCCAATGACATCTCCGAAATCCATGCAGGCTCACCGAAACGTGTCGTCTCTTACGGTCGACAAAGGTTACAGGATCTCTTCAATGTCTCTGCGACTATCGGCAAGAGAACTCAGGCTTTCGCTTATTCTGTCCAAATCCCTTTCAGACATGTAAAAGAAAGCTTCGTGGTCATTCCCAGAACTGTCGTGCCAAGAAATGCTCATTGTGACCACAGGGACTTTGACGATTTCTCTTGCCCGGTTACGTACTGGCCTAATAGTCCAAGAACCGTTGGCATCTACGAAATGCGGTACACCACGCAAAGACCTAGCATTGGCGCTCGCTATGTCGTGCTCTTGATTGAAGGACAAAATTGCTTCGAACGCCCTTCTCTTCTCGTCGGCAATTTCAACGGGACGGTCCAGCGTCGCTGCAAAAGAAACGATCTCTTCAACTGCACTATCAACTTCCAACCCAGTTTCGGCAACACGGCCATACAAATACTCAGCGACGCGTAGGTCTCGCATTGCTTTACCCACGGGGACATTGAACTGATTGTTCAAGCTTTGGGCCTGGGAGTCCCCAGCGAATCTCGCTAACCTGTTCCCAATGTCGGAAATATGCAGCAATGTTTCTACCGACAGGTCCAGAAATGACCTCAGGTCTCTCCGGAAAGCCGGAGAAGAGAGTATATCTTCAGCTAACAGGGGTTGATCAGCCACGGCTACTGCTCCATCCCGGGTAAAATACTATTCTAGCAGCACCTATATTTTAATGTCCACTTCAACTGAGGTGCACAAAAGGAACATCGGTTGCCCTTTGATAATTTGTGATATGTGTGCCGGACAAATCATCCCTGCAGCGATGCGAAGCGGCGGCGGCCCACCTTGATGGCAGTGCCCGGTTCCGGCGGTTCGTACTGAGCGTCCCCGGCCAGGCGGTGGGAAGGGCCGTCCGGGGGGAAAAGCTCTACTGCGCCCTGACTAATCATCCGCTTGCCGTCGCTGACACTGGAGACCAGCCCGGCGGCGACCAAAGCGTTGCTCCAACGAGGGCCGGTGATGGAAGCCAACGAAATAACCGGCATATCCTCCGGCAAAGCCCGCTGCTGCACCACCCGCTCAAACCGTTCCCGAGCAGCAACTGCAACCACCCCGTCGTGGAAGTAGGCGGTAATCTCTCCGGCCAACCGCTTCTTCAAGTCCATCGGGTTGACCGTCTCATCGGATATGTTCCGGGACATCTCGGACAGTTCATCATCCGGGGCATCGGTCAGGTACTCAAAATAGGAGATAATCAGATTGTCCGGCAGAGACATTATTTTGCCGAACATATCATCCGGGGGTTCTTCCACACCCACATAATTGTCCAGGCTCTTGCTCATTTTCTGGACGCCGTCGGTGCCCACCAGAATCGGCATCAGGAAACATTGTTGGGGACGCTGGTCCTGCATCCCCTGGAGTTCCCGACCCACCAACAGGTTGAACATCTGGTCGGTGCCGCCAAACTCCACATCGGATTCAATCGCTACCGAATCGTAAGCCTGGAGCAGCGGGTACAGCAGTTCAGTAATGGCGATCGGCCGGTGTTCAGCAAACCGCTTAGCGAAATCGTCCCGCTCCAGGAATTGGGCAACAGTGAACCGCCCGGTCAACCCGATGACATCAGCCAGGGAAAACTTGCCAAACCATTCACTTTGATAGACTACCTGTGCCCGGTCCCGATCCACCACCTTAAAGAACTGTCGGAGGTAGGATTGAGCGTTCTCCATAACATCCTCATGGGACAGCATGGGGCGAGTGGCGGACTGGCCGCTGGGGTCACCAATTTGGGCAGTCCAGTCCCCGACAATGAGAATTACCTGATGGCCCAAGTCCTGCAACTGGCGGAGTTTGCGGAGTCCTACGACGTGGCCCAGGTGAATATCCGGCCGGCTGGGGTCAAAGCCCATCTTGAGCCGCAGCTTGCGCCCGGACCGGAGCAGGCTGATGAACTCCTCGCGAACGATAATGTTGCTGACACCCCGCTCGGTGATCCGCTTTATGTCCGCTGGGCTAAGCGACATGGGAGCCTCCGCCAATGGACAGGGCCATACGGGTATTAGCCACGTCCCGGTTTATCTGGTCGATCAGGGCCTCAAGGTTGGGGAAGGTTTCCTGGCCGCGCAGTTTGTCAACGAATTGTACCTCCAGGTCTTGCCCGTACAAATCGCCGTCAAAGTCCAGTATATATACCTCCACCAAACGCTCGGTAAGGCCAAAGGTGGGCCGCACCCCGATGCTGGTGGCGGAAGGACGACGCATCCCGTCAATAACTGCCCAAGTAGCGTAGATGCCATCGCCGGGCCAAGCCATTTGCCGCGCTGCATCGACGTTGGCCGTGGGAAAGCCCAGCTCCCGGCCACGACGGTCGCCGGCAACCACTTTTCCGGTCAGGGAATACTCCCGGCCCAGCAGCCGGGCCGCTGCCGCCACCTCTCCATCGGCTATTGCCTGACGAATGACGCGACTCTTGACCAGCACACCGTCCAGCAGCATCGGTTCCAGGGTTTCCACCCAAAAGCCCATTTCCTGGCCCAGGGCTTGCAGCAGGTCAACATTGCCTTCCCGGTTTCGGCCCAGGGCAAAGTCTGGCCCGATAACCAGTCCCTTCATCCGCAGGTCGTCCACCAGCACGGTGACAAACTCCCGGGCGGTCAACTGGGCAAACTCGGTGGTGAAATCCAGGGAAACCACCAGTTCGAGTCCGAGTGCTTGCAGCAACCCGGCCTTTTGCTCCGGCGTGGTGATAAAAGCCACCTGGCGACCGGGCTGGAGGACGGTCACGGGATGGTTGGAAAAGGTAAGCACCGCCGGCTGATAGTGGGGTTCGGCCAGTTCGATTAGCCTTCGCAGCAGGTGGGAATGGCCCCGGTGAACCCCATCAAATACGCCGATAGTGACTACGGTTTCCCGGTCGGGGGATACGCGGTTAATCCGCTGACGAAAGTTCATCCTGACTCTGTATCCTGAGGGGGCCTTCTACCTAACCAGTTTCGGGCCAAGTAGAGAGCGAAAAGAGATACTTTATCCGGTTGGGACTATCTTATCTGGTTCGGATAGTAGCACAGGCCCATAGGAGCGTCAACTGAGCAGGCTGACGGGTATGTCCAGGTATATCCTTGTATAAAGAGGCCGGGTAGTTTAACATCAGGCCATCGGTTGCCCAAATGACTTCTGTAAGGGTGTTGCGATGACAACGCAGGCAGCAGTGCCTATACCTATAGCTATCGATTCAACCCGCAAGTTCACGGTTGACGAATACTATCTGATGGCCAAAGTTGGCATTCTCCACGAGGACGACCGGGTGGAACTCATTGACGGAAGGATTGTAGAAATGCCCCCCATCGGCAGCCACCATTCAAGCAGTGTCAAGGACGTAAATCAGACTTTTCGCGATTACATTGGAGCGCGTTTTTCGGTAGGAATCCAGGACCCGGTCCGCCTCGATGACGGTTCCGAACCCCAACCGGACATATCCATCCTCCGATTGCGGGCGGATAACTACCGCAATGCCCACCCCGGCCCGGCGGACATCCTGTTGCTTATTGAAGTAAGCGACAGCAGCATAATTTACGACCGGAACGTAAAAGTTTCCCTCTACGCCCGCGCCGTCATCATAGAAACCTGGCTAATCAACCTAGTCGCCGACTGCATAGAAGTCTATCGTGAACCCGGCGCGCAAGGCTACCAGCAATCCCTAATTCTTCACCGGGGAGACACCATTACCCCACAGGCCCTGCCCGATATTACGCTAAACGTGGACGACATTCTGCCGCCGGCAGGGGGCGAAGTACCGGCAACCAGCCAAAAGTAATACAACCTGGACGGCCTGAAGCATTGAACCAGTCGGGCCGTCCAAGCCTTAACACCATCTTTCAGCTTTCGGAGGTCCACCGTGGAACCTATAATCAGAAACTATCGCAACTTCTTCAACCCGCCCGGCCCGGCGGCCCGGCTTGTCTCCCTGGACGACAACCCGCCTACCACTACCCTCAGTTACTCCCACATCCTGCCTGGTGAAACCAGCAGCCACCACATCCACCCCTGGGAGCACGAAGTCTTTATGATTAAAGGGTCGGGAACCCTGTTCTGCGACGGTGTGGAATACCCGGTCAAGGCCGGCGACGCCATTTTCATACCGGGCAACGTGGACCATTACACCTTGAACAACGGCGGCGAAGGGGAAATCCAGCGCATTGAAGTTAACCCGCTGCTGGCCTCCCAGAGTGGCGGAGCCAACAACAACGGCGGCGAGGGCACCGGGGAGCCGCCGGTTATCAAGAACCTGGCCGACCTGGATACCAGCACCGGCGCGGCCCGTCCGGTACTTACCGCCGCGGACGGCGCGGCCAACTACACCCTGGCCCACCGGGGCATGGCCGCCGGCGAGGTCAGCCCTGACCATACCCACGCTTGGGAACACCTGGCCTACTTCCTGGAGGGCAGTTGCATCCTGACCTGCGACGGCCAGGAATACACCGTGTCCGAGGGAGACGCCATCCTGATACCGCCCTTTACGGCCCACGAATGGAGCCGCAGCGATGGCCCGGTAGCCAACTGGCTGGTGTTTAACCCGGCACGTATGGAGTAGGGGGAAGGAAACCTGACCCTGACTAGCCCCGGTGTCCGCCGCCCTATACCTGGTATTCGGGGCGGCGGAGCAACTGGCGGGCGATGACCAGGCGCAGGATTTCGTTGGTGCCTTCGCCGATAATCATTAGCGGAGCGTCCCGGTAGTAACGCTCCACCGGCGATTCCTTGATGTAGCCGTAACCGCCGTGAATCCGCATGGCATCCATCGTCACTTCGCCGCAGATTTCGCTGGCGAACAGCTTGGCCATTCCCGTTTCCAGGTCCACCCGCGCCCCGGAATCCTTCTTTGCGGCGGCATCATAGGTCAGCAGCCGCGCCGCTTGGATTTTAGTTGCCATATCGGCCAGCTTGAGCTGGATGGCCTGGTGCTGGGAGATGGGAACGCCGAAGGTTTCCCGCTGCTGCGAATAACGGATTGCTGCCTCAAAGGCGGCCTGAGCTACACCCACGGCGCGGGCCGCTACGTTTATCCGCCCGGTTTCCAGGCCGCTCATTACTTGGCCGAAACCCTTGCTTTCCTCCATCCCCACCAGATTTTCGGCGGGGATGCGGTAGTCCTCGAATATCAGCTCGCAGGTATCCAGTCCCCGGTAACCCAGCTTCTCCAGGTCCCGGCCTACCTTGAAGCCGTCACCGCCCTTTTCCACGATAAAAGCGCTGATGCCCCGGTGGTTCGGCACGGCAGTCCGATCGGTACGGGCCAGCAGGCAGAAAGTATCGCCATAGCGTCCATTGGTGATGAACATTTTACTGCCGTTGATGACATATTCCTCGCCATCCTTGTCAGCGGTAACCTGCAAGTTAGCCACGTCGGTTCCCCCGCCCGGCTCGGTGAGGGCCAGGCCGCCCCGCTTGCGACCGGAAGCCAGGTCGGGCAGGAAATGACGCTTCTGCTCCTCGGTGCCGTAGTGAGTCAGCACGTAGGTCATTATGTGGTGGGTGCCGATGGCCCCGGTGATGCTCATAAAAGACTTGCTCATTTCCTCGAAAATGAGGGCGAAGGTGGTATAGTCCAGCCCCATGCCGCCATACTCTTCAGGCACCGTAATGCCGAAAAGCCCCAGTTCTTTCATCTTGTCAATCAAGTCCAGGGGAACCGTGTCGTCCCGGTCCAACTGGGCAGCAACCGGCTCCACCTCCCGGCGAACAAAATCCTTGACCAGGTTGACAATCTGGCTGCGGGCTTCTTCGGGTGTTTGGGTGGTCACGAAAAACTCTCCTTGGTTCAGTTATCGGACGTAACTACCGCCGACCGGCTCCGGTCCGAACCGGCCGAATTACTGTTATTCCTGCTGCTCATCCGGGGCATCTACCGACTCGATTTCTTCCAGAGGCTGCATCGCTTCCTGCGGGGCCAACCTTGAGTAGTACTGAGTAGTTCCGCTACCCGGTGGATTATCTCGTCGGAGACGGCGTCGGAGGCGGATAATGCCATCGGTGATACCTATCAGCGCCAGGCAGACCGGGCTGAAAATCGCCAGCCAAACTAGCAGGCTGCCCACTGCCTGAGCCATGCCGGACAAAGCCCCTGTTGCCATCCTGACCGTATTGCCCGCGCTCCAACCGGCGATAACCAGACCCTTAGCCTCATTCACGACTACCTGAAAGGGGCTGGAACCCCTGACCTCCCCGGCATCGCTTTGGGCCGTAACCGTAAGGATAACTTGCCAGGGTTGAGGGCGGTGGTTTTCATAGGAGTGACAGGCTCTTGCCCTGGTTTCGTCCTCCAGAGGTATTCCAGTCACCGTGGGCGAGCCACGCCAAAGTCCCAACAACTAGCTTCTCATAGGTGGAGAATATACCAATTGGTTACTTTGCACAAGGAAGGAGTCGCGACAGCGCAGCGTTATCGCCTGGGAACCGCGAGCTATTTGTCGTTCCTGCGAAAGCAGTAAACTCTCGGCACGGACCCGAATCACGAACCAGTGCGCCCCCCATGACTTGGCGTGGGGGCAGTCCTTGTGGCTGCCCTGGGGACAGTGGCCTGCTCGCACAGACGCCGCATCCCCCGAACCGTGCCAAACCTGTATGACAGTCGGCTATTGTTCCAAGACCAGAAAATATTATACTTTAGGGAAAGACTTACCCGCGGGAGTGCCAGCTATGGCAGACGACAGTATCGTCCAACGAGTAGCCGAATTGCGCCGGGAGCTTAACTACCACAATTACCGCTACTACGTGCTGGACGATCCGGTGATTAGCGATTACGACTATGACCGGCTGCTCCAGGAACTGCGGCAACTGGAGGAGGAACACCCGGAGTTGGTCACCCCGGACTCGCCAACTCACCGGATTGGCGGCGAACCGGCGGAGGGCTTTGTGCAGGTGGAGCACCGCCATACTATGCTCAGCCTGGGCAACGCCTTTGACTCGGAATCGCTGGAAGCCTGGTACAAGCGGGTGAAGAACCTGCTGGACGACGCCGATTTCTCTATGACCTGCGAGTTGAAGATTGACGGCCTGGCGGTGAGCCTTATCTACGAAGACGGCGTCCTGGTCCAGGGAGCCACCCGGGGCAACGGCTACGTCGGCGAAAACGTAACCTATAACCTGCGCACTATCCGCTCCATTCCCCTGACCCTCCAGGGCAGCCCGCCGCCCTACCTGGAGGTGCGGGGCGAGGTCTATATGCCGGTGGACAGCTTTCGCCGTCTGAACGAGGAGCGAGCGGAGCGGGGAGAACTTCTTTTTGCCAACCCGCGCAACTCCGGCGCCGGCACCATCCGCCAACTTGACCCCAAGGTCACCGCCTCCCGCAATATGCAAATCTGGGTCTATGCCCTCGGCGACGCCGGTGAGTCCTCCCACCCGTCCGACCATTGGGAAACACTGGAATGGCTGGGGTCGCTGGGCTTTCGCACCAACCCCAACAACCGGCTGTGCCACACCCTGGCAGAGGTCAACGACTACTACCGGGAATGGCTGGAACGGCGTCACGACCTGCTCTACGAGGTGGACGGCGTGGTTATCAAAGTTAACCCCTTCAACTACCAGAACTCCCTGGGCGTAGTGGGGCGGGAACCCCGCTGGGCCATTGCCTACAAGTTCCCGGCGGAGCGGGGCGTTACCAAATTGCTGGAAATCAACATCAACGTGGGGCGTACCGGCAGCCTCAACCCCCAGGCCATCCTGGAGCCAGTGATTGTCAGTGGCGCTACCGTCCGCCACGCCTCCCTGCACAATGAAGAGGACATCCGGCGCAAGGGCATTAGAATCGGCGATTGGGTAACCGTGGAGCGAGCCGGCGACGTAATTCCGCATATAGTTGGGCCGATAGTGGACCGGCGCACCGGCGACGAGGTAGAGTTCCGAATGCCGGAAAATTGTCCGGAGTGCGGCACGGCGATAGTCAAGCCAGAGGGAGAGGCAATGCACCGCTGCCCCAATGCCTCCTGTCCGGCCCAATTCTTTGAGCTGCTCAAGCACTTCGTCAGCCGGGGCGCAATGGATATGGACGGCCTGGGGGAGCAGTGGTGCCGCATCTTCATTGACCAGGGTTTTGTCAGCAGCGTGGCTGACCTGTATTTTCTGGAAAAGGACAAGCTGATGGGTCTGGAACGGATGGGGGAGTTGCTGGCTACCAAGATTATGGACAACATCGAGGCCAGCAAGACTCGCCCCCTGCCCCGCATTCTCTTCGCCCTGGGCATCACCCACGTCGGTACTGAGGTGGCCGAACTGCTGACCCAACGCTACGCCAGCGTTGACCAACTGGCCCGGGCCAGCCAGGAAGAATTGACCGAGATACCCGGCATCGGCCCCAAGATTGCCGAAAGCATCTACGGTTACTTCCAGGTGAAAGGCAACCGGGCGGTTATCGAAAAGCTGAGGGAGGCGGGGGTCAAGCTGCACCACGAACTGGAAATCGTCAACCCCAGCGATTTGCCCTGGCACGGCCTGTCCTTTGTGGTCACCGGCGCCCTGTCCGCCATGACCCGTCGGGAGGCGGAAACCAAAATCAAGGCACTGGGCGGCAGCGCGACCTCTTCGGTAACGCGCAAGACCCGCTACTTGGTGGCCGGCGAATCGCCCGGCGCCAAGCTGGACACTGCCAACCGGCTGGGGACCAAGGTGCTGGATGAAACGAACTTTCTCCAACTGCTGAGCGACCCGTCCGCTGCCCTGGCAGAGCCGGAGAACGGAACCCAGGATACCTTGCTTTAGGCAGCGGCCAAGGCAAAGTGAACACAGTCCGGAACCGACTCACCCCAAGACACAGAAATTTGGTTTATCTACGAATGGACACGAATAGGCACGAATGAAAATAATAGTTGGACTAGGCAACCCCGGCGACCGCTACCGCCACACCCGGCACAACGTGGGCTTCCGCTGCGTTGACCTGATGGCTCGCCAATGGGGAATCAGGCTGTCGGAACGGCGGGCCAAGGCGGTGCTGGGGCGGGGCCACCACCTGGAGCAGGAGGTAGTCCTCGCCAAACCCCGCACCTTTATGAACAACAGCGGCGAAGGCGTTGCCTACCTGCTGACCCGCTTCGGGGCCAAACCCGCCGACCTAGTGGTGGTGTATGACGAGATGGACTTGCCGGTGGGCAAGTTGCGTATCCGTCCCGGGGGCAGCCCGGCGGGCCACAACGGCATCCGCTCCATTATCAACGAACTAAGGACACCGGACTTTGCCCGAATCCGGGTAGGCATTGGCCACCCGGACCTGCGCGGCGGACAGGTATCCCACGTCCTGAACCGCTTTTCCGATGCGGAAGGGCCGGAAATCGCCAGCGTGGTCAAGCAGGTAGCCGAGGCGGTGGACTGCCTGCTGGAAGATAACATCACCCTGGCGATGAACCGGTTCAACTAATCTCTGGGTAGCTCCGGGTTCTCTGCACCTCGGTGTGAACTTAACCCTGGGGCCAACGGGTGGTTATCTCCCAAAGCGAAACAGGGAAGCGGCTGTCCCGCCGAAAATCCACTCCTTATCCGCATCGCTGGCATAGGATACGTGCTCCATCGGCCAGCGGAGGGCGTTGCGGTAGCCCTCCCGGAAGGCCACCGGCGGAAAGTCACTGCCCCACATCAACCGCTGCGCGCCGAAGGCCGCCACCGCCATTTCCACCAGCGGCGGCACGTTGCCGGCAAAGGGGAAGGGCTGGACAAAGGGCGTGGGACGGGCGCAGATTTCACCAAGACCCGGTATCTTCATATAAGTGTTGGGGTATTGGGCCAGGGTAAGCATTTTGCGGTAGGCGTCGTAAGGCTCGGAGTCCCGACCGCCGCCGCCCAGATGCTCGATAATCACCTTGAGGTTGGGTAGCTCCTTGATGATGTTCTCAAAGCCCGGGGAACCGAACTCTCCCACCTGGCCGGCGCAGCTAACGATGAGGCCCAACTCGTCGGCCTTGCGCCAGATCGCCAGCGGGTCATCGCCCGGCGAGCGATTGGCCGCGTTGAGCCGCACGGCCTCAATTCCCTGCTCCGCCCACTCGGCCAGCCGGTCCGGGGCGTCGGGGCTGCTAATGTCCACGATGCACGCGCCGGAAAAGCGGCCCGGGAACCGGCGCAGGCACTCCACCAGATAGGAATTGTCGTAAACCCCGTTTATCTGAATTAGCACGGCGTGGTCAACATCGTTGCGAGTCATCTGGTCCAGCAGGATTTCCACCGGCTCAAACCAGTAGGGAGTAGCATGGCAATGGGTATCAACAATAGGCATACCGGCGGCCTCCAAAACTGAAAATTAAGGTATCACGATTCACCTTTGGCATCTGCCTGGCGATCATTCCTACCTGGCCCACTTCCAAACCTGACTTACTATTACCGTGCCATCACCGTACCAGGCGCGGCGGGCCGGAGGTGGGGCTTTCCGGGTAATCCTGCTGCTCAGTTCTGATTAGCGCCTGGCGTCCGGCGATGTCGCGGACTTCCGGCTGATTGCACTGGCAGCCCTCGCACCAAACCTCATCATCCACAAAGAGGCGCATATTGTCCTTCTTTACGGTGATGGTCTCTATCTCGGAGCGGCAGGCTCCGCACATCCGCACTACGGATACCTCATCAATCGGCATAGCTATGATTTCCTTCCCGGCCCTCATACTTGGGGGAAATGGCCGGGCGGCTTTTCGCAACCCGGCTAAATTGAGTGTATGCCGCGCCCCGGTTGGTGTCAACGACTGTCCCGACGAGGGCAATGGAAAGCAATTGCGTTTTAATTTCCCTCAATGTCATTCTGACGGAACGGAGCGGAGGAAGAATCCAAAATCCTTCAGGGTGGACCCTTGCCGGATACCGGACAACCCTTGCTCCGAAAGATTCTGGATTCTTCGCTCCGCTCAGAATGACATAGCGAGCAGAATGACCGTTGGCGAGGCCACTGCTGATTAAAGCGCGATTGCCCTGCTTTTTCGTTTTCCTCTTGGCAATTGGGGGGAACCGGCGTATAGTTATACCAAATAAGGCGGGAAGGAATGTTCTTCGATAATCTCCCCAATTCCGGTACTATTTCCGCCCAGCGTTAAGGAGGAAGAGTCATGGCAAAACCCATGCGCGTAGGACATTTGGTCCTCAATGTACGGGACGTGGAAGCGTCCACCAAGTTCTACACCGAAATCCTGGGGTTTGAGATTTCCCGGGAGTCTGAAATGGGAACTTTCCTGACCTGCGGCAAGATTCACCACGACCTGGCCCTGTTCAAGGCCCCCGTGGATGCCCTTCCGGTCACCGCCGGACAGCTGGGCCTGAACCACTTCGCCGTCCAGGTTGCCGACTTCGCAGACCTGAAAGAGGTTTACGAAACCCTGAAGGACAAGGGCGTCACCATGGACCACAACACCGACCACGGTATGACTTCCAGCGTTTACTTCATGGATCCGGACGGCAACCGGATTGAGTTCTTCTGCAACAACCAGGATGACCCGGCGGTTGGCTTGGCCCTGATGGGCGACCAGACCCGCCGCAACAAGGAACTGGTTTTCAATTAGCCTTAACCCCGCCCCGCTACTCCGGAGCGGGCGGCAATCAATTCAGGTTAAACCCTTCAGCCCCCGCCGATGTTGGCGGGGGCTGTTTCTTTGGTGAGGTTCTCCCTCACCGCGGCCCTCTCCCTAGGGGAGAGGGGGACAATTACACCCCTTCGCCCTTATGGCAAACCGAGCGCCTATTGAAACTCCAGCGTGGCGGCGCGGAGGCCGCAGACCATCCGGCCAATTATTTCCAGGCAGCGGTCGTTGGAGGGCGGCATTACCGGCCCGGCCAGGGCGTCCCGGTGCCACCGCTCCAGGGGCATATCCTTCAGAAAGCCGCTGCCCCCGGCCAGTCGCATCGCCTGTTCGGTAACCCGCACTCCGGCCTCGGCAGCTAGGTATTTAGCCTGGTTGGTCGCCAGGGACATTGCCGTCCGGTCACCGGACATTCGTATGGTTGCTGCCTCGCAGAGCATCAGCTTGGCCGCCCGAAGTTGGACCGCCATTTCCCCGAGGGAACGC
This sequence comes from Dehalococcoidia bacterium, assembly GCA_965197655.1. Classification (GTDB taxonomy): domain Bacteria; phylum Chloroflexota; class Dehalococcoidia; order Lucifugimonadales; family UBA3495; genus CATQHB01. The sequence goes on from OZ240220.1 coordinate 1,604,444, forward strand.
TGCACCAGCGGGTTGTGGGACATTGGTTCGGTGGACGGGGCAATGGTCCTGGCCTTGGCGTATTCCAGAATAAAGTCGTAGGCAGCCTCGGCCACCCCCAGATAGGTGGCGGCGTAACCCAGGGCAAACCCGGAGAGTTCAATGGTCAAAAGCTCGCCCGGTTCCCCCACAATATCCTGAACGCCTACCTGCGTGTCGTAGCGGATACTGTGGCTGGTAGTGCCGCGCATACCGGCGGCATTCCAGCGTCGCTCCAGGGTAATGCCCGCCTCGCTGCGGGGAACCAGCGCCGCCATAATGCCGTCCTGGGCCGACGTGGTTCCCTCCTTTAAGCCCGTCACGAAATAGCGGTCGGCAGCGTCGCCCAGGGAGCAAAAGTGCTTGACCCCGCTCACTTGGTAACTCCCGTCGGCGCTGGGCTTGAAGGCGGTACGCAGGACGAACCGGTCCCGGAAGCTGGAATCCGGTTCGCTCATCACGGTGGCGAAGAGTTTGCCCTCGTCCAGCACCTCGCTGAAGTAACGGTTTTTTTGCTCATCGTTCGCCAACTGGTTGATGTTGATGATTACGTTGGCGTGCATATTGAAGGTGAGGGCGGTGGACGGGCAGCCCTTGGCCATCTCCAGCAGGCACAGGACGTAGGTAACCGGGTCAATGCCTGAGCCGCCGTATTCCGCCGGCACGGTCAGACCCAGCAGACCGGCATCGTGCAAGTCCCGGTAGTTCTCAAAGGGGAAGGCAGAGTAGGTATCATAGCGGGCGGCGCGACCGGCAAACCGCTCCCGGGCCAACTGCGCCACTTTCTGGACTACCGGATGCCCGTCTGGGCTTGGGTGGGAAGAGGGGAACATCAAAGTATCTCCTGCGCTGTTAGTCAAAGTGGGGCATTACTTCTTTGGCAAACAATTCCATTGACCGCAGCACCTTGCCCTGTTCCATCCCGCCAAAGTCGAAGTTGCAGCCAAAGTATTCAATGCCCGGTTCCTGAAACTCCCGGATTTTGGCGACGCACTGCTCCGGCGTGCCGATGACGGCCCGGTTTTCGGCAAGATAGTCGTAGCTTGGCGGCATTTGGGTGCGGGTCCGGCGGAAATCGTCCAGCCGTTGGTTGACCTCGCTGCCGGTGCGGAAGGTACGCCGCCAGTCGGTCATATCCATCGTCCAGGCCAGGGCCGGTTCGGCGTTGCTCCTTGCCTGCTCCTCCGTCTCCGCTACGTGAAGATAGCGGAAGAAGGGAATCCCGGACATCGGATTATCAAACCCGACCTCGCTGGACATTTTCACGAAACGGGTGCATAAGTCCAGCGCGTCTTTATGGTCCAGCACCACCCCGCTAATCAGGGAATGGCCGGTGGATACCACGTACTCCAGCGTGGTAAGGGTGCGGGTGGCGGCAATGTAGATGGGCGGATGGGGTTGCTGAGTCGGCGGCGGCACCAGGTTGGCCTGGTTCACGCTAAAATACTTGCCTGCATAGCTGTAATCCGGCGTAGTCCACAAGCCTTGAACGATGCCGATGGTTTCCTGAAATCGTTCTTGGCTTTCCCCCTGATCCACGTTATAGCCGGCATATTCGTAGCCGGCGGTGCCCCGGCCAAAACCCACGTCCAGCCGGCCCCCGCTCACCACGTCCAGGGTTGCCGTATCCTCGGCCAGCTGCACCGGATGATGCAGCGGCGGCACCAGTACGGCAGTGCCCAAGCGGATGGTCTTGGTGCGGGCGGCGATGCTGCTGACCAGCACCAACGAGGAAGATCCGATGCCGTAGCGGGAAAAGTGATGCTCAGCAAACCAGGCGCTATGGAATCCCAGTTCCTCGGCTAGGCGTACCTGCTCGGTAGCCTCTTCAATTACCTGGCCGGGATTTGTCCCCTCCGGCCAGGGTATATGCGTAAACAAGGCAAATTTCATTACTGCTCTCCATATAAAACGCCATCTGCGGGTTAGCTTTGGTGGTCGTGGCCGTGGCCGCTGCCTGATGTTCCCGTTCCCGGATTGCGGCCCCGCAGGTTTTCGGCGCCGGCGTATCGGTTCCAGTTTAACAGAACCGGACGCGGCAAGCCCGGTCGGCCGATAGGGGTTTACTGGCCTGGCTGTTTTACTGATGCGTGAATTGATTGCTAAACCCTGGTGTCCCCCCGTCATTCCGGCGGAAGCCGGAATCCAGAAGCGTTCGCCACCGGCTGCGTTCCTTCCCCGTAGCATTGCTGGATTCCGGCTTCCGCCGGAATGACGGGTTTGGCGGCAATGCTGGGATGGGATAGTTTAGATATTCATTCACGCATCAGTAGTTGTCATTCTGAGGGAGCGAAGCGGACGAAGAATCCAAAATCCTTCAGGCTGAACCCTTTGCAACCGCCGCACAAACTTTGCTCCGAAGGATAAGGATTCTGGATTCCTCGCTCCACTCGGAATGACCGGATTCCGTGACTGAAATGGCTTTGGGGACTAAAGCAGGGTGATAATCGAAAGGCTCCGGTTTGCTGACCGGGGCGTATTGACAAATATATTTCTAATCAGCAGAATTATTATAAGATTTGCAAATATATGAGCGTCATGTCCGAATTTTCAATTGGCGACAGTCGGGAACAGCTTACCGAGCAGTTCGTAGAACTGGTTGAGCAGATAAACCAGTCCATGCACTGCACCCCCTCCGAAGGCTGGGTAGAACTGGACCTGACCATATCGCAAATCCGCGTCCTGGCTCTGCTGTACCAGGGTCAGGAGCGGATGGGCAACATTGCCAGCTACCTGGGCTGCATTATGTCCTCCGCCACCAGCATCATTGACCGGCTGGTGGACAAGCAACTGGTGGCCCGGCTGCCCGGCTCCGCAGACCGGCGGGTGGTAGTTTGCGAACTTACGCCCCTGGGCCGGGAAACGATGGAACAGTTCTGGAGCATTGGCCGCCGCAAAATTGTCGAGTTGGCCGACCAACTGGACGCGTCAGAATTGAAGGAAGTGGTTCATGCCGTCGGGCTAATCAACCGTGCCGCCCAAATGCTCTACCCCAAAGTATGATTATCGCCTGCTGCCGATGGTTCAACCGACATTCCATATCAGCCCTCCCCGCAGGAAATCCGCCTTGCGCCGGTTTCAGCTTTCGTTTATTCCCCTTCCATTATGAGAGGTAAGTCTTGCCTCTGCGGGCGCGGCAGTACAATCCGGGGACGGCGGGGACGGCGGGGACGGCGGCGCCGGCCGGGGATTTGTCCCGACGTTATATTTCATTTCTTAATCTCTCGGAGGCCAACCCTTGACGTTTCTCACCGGATTAGCCTTAAAACGCAGCTCCGTGACAATACTGGTAATGTTAATGATTATGGTCGGGGGGGTGATAGTTTATAACCAGTTAGACCGGGAGCTGTTCCCCAGCATTGAGTTTCCCAACCTCTTCATTACCACCCTTTATCCGTCCGCAGACCCGGAAACCGTGTCCCGGGAGGTGAGCGAGCCGATAGAAGATGCTATCTCCGGTATGTCCGGGCTTAAAGAGCTACAGTCCACCTCCCAGGAGAACTTTTCGGTGGTGGTAGCCACTTTTAACTTCGGTGAAGACATCGTCGAGGCCAAGCGAACTATCGAGAGCAACATCAACAGCATCCAGTTTCCTGACGGAGTAGAGAACCCCACGGTCACTCGTATCAGCAATGACACCTTCCCGGTTCTGGAGATGGTCGCCATCGGCGACCGGGATATTGCTTCGATGCAGCGTATTCTGGAGGACACGGTGATTCCCCGATTTGAGGGGGTTGAAGGCGTTTCCGAAGTAAATGTGCTGGGCCAGGTGGATGAACAGGTAACGGTCACGGTCAACACCGACAAGCTGGAGGACCTGGGCCTGTCCATGCTCCAGGTAACCGACGCGATCCGCAGCAACAACATTGGTTTTCCCGCCGGGAACATCGTCAATAACGAGATTAACTTTCCGGTACGCACTACTCACGAATTGGGTTCGCTGGAGGAGATTCGCAACCTTACCGTCGGCTACGAGCGGGTGGTACTGCCGGAAGAAATCCTGGCCGGAACGCCGCCGTCCGACTTGCGGGGCCAACGGCGGGTCCTGCTTTCCGACGTAGCTGAGGTGGAACTGGGCACGGCCAAAGCCAAGGGAATATCCCGGGCCAACGGCAAGCCGGCGTTGAGCATCACGGTAGTCAAAGACCCGGAAGCGAACACCGTTAACGTAACCCGGGCAGTCACCGATATAATGGAAGATTTGGACGTGCCCCCGGATGTCCGACTGCTGATAATGGTCAATCAAGGGCCGCAAGTAGAAGAGACCCTTTCCGACCTGCTACGGGAGGGCTTTTTCGGCTTCCTGTTCGCCATCAGCGCCGTCTTTATTTTCCTCATCAGCTTCCGGCCTACTTTGCTGCGGGGGCTGTTCCTTACACTCCGACCTACCATCATCATTGGCATATCAATACCGCTGAGCGTACTAACCGGCATCCTCTTGATGAGTCTGACCGACATAACACTGAACTTTATGAGCCTGGCGGGACTGGCTATTGCCGTGGGCCGGGTGGTGGATGACAGCATCGTGGTGCTGGAAAACATCTACCGGCATATTCATCTAGGCGTCGAGCGGATGGAAGCCGCCATTATCGGCACTCGCGAGGTTGGCGCCGCCATCGTATCCTCTACCCTGACCACCGTTGTCGTATTCATACCCCTGGCCTTTATTCAGGGTCTGGTGGGCGAATTTTTTACCCCCTTCGCCGTTTCGGTCAGCTTTGCCCTGTTGGCCTCCACCTTCGTAGCCTTGACCGCGGTGCCGGTGCTGGCGGTAATACTGCTGCGCCGGGGCGATTTGCCGGAGGTGGGAGACGACGCTGCGGCCCGAGACCGGCGAACCCTGCTGCAACGGCTTTATGCTCCGGTGCTGGCCTGGTCGATCAGCCACAAGGCGCTTTCCCTCCTTCTGGCGACAGTCATCACCGCCGGAAGCCTGGCCCTGCTGAATGTCATACCGATTACCTTCTTCCCGGCAGGAACGCCGGAGTACCTGCTGATGGACGTAAAGTTGCAGCCCGGCACCGATGTGGGGAAGACCTTCCGGCAAGTGGAAGAGGTAGAGGAGGTCTTGCAGCGTTTTGTGGATGACGGCCACCTTACCCTCTACCAGGTTACGATAGGCCGGGCCAGTTCCGACTTCGGCCTGGGGGCGGGGGGAGGGACCGGCGGCAACCTGCACCTGGCCGGGTTCACCATCCGGGTGGACGAAGATGCGCCGCTGGATATTGCCGACCGGATCCGCGCGCAACTGCCGGACGCGCCGGCAGGGACTACAATTTCCCTTACCGAGGTTGCCAATGGGCCAGCCAACGATGAACTGGAAGTCAATATCGTTGGGCCGAACTTCACTACCCTCGCCCAGGTAGCCCGGGAGCTGGAGGCGGAACTAGCCAAGATTGACGGGATTATCAACCTGGAAAGCGACGTTACCGCCGCCCGGGACGAAATAAATGTTAACGTCCACCCGGAGGAAGCTGCCGAGTTCGGGCTGACTGCTCTGGCCGTAGCCCTCCAAATTAACCAGTTTATCGTGGGCCAGGAGGTCAGCGAGGTTGACCTGGAAAATATAACCCTGGACGTAGTAGTGCGGGGAGAACCGGAGGATGTGGATGACATTGAGAAGCTCAAGAACCTGAGCATCCTGGGGCCGCTGGGCCTGGTCAAGCTGGGTTCCATTAGCGATATTACCATCGAGCAAGGCCCGGTCACGGTCAGCCGGTTCGACGGCGAACGCTCTGCCAGCATTACCGGCACCATCATCGCCAGAGACACGCAGGCGGTGGGAAACCAGGTGCAAGCCGTAGTTGACGCCATGCAGTTACCGCCGGGAGTTGAAATAAAGACCGGCGGCATATTCCAGCAAATCGCCGAAGGGTTCCAGCAAGTCTTTATTGCCATGGCGGTAGGTATCCTGCTGGTGTATCTGGTTATGGTGGCCAGCCTGGGTTCGCTGCGCAATCCCTTGATTATCGTCTTGAGCCTGCCTTTGGCCATCGTGGGCGCGCTGGCCGCCCTGGCGATTACCGACCGCAGCCTGAGCCTGTCGGCGATGATGGGATTCCTGCTCCTCATCGGTATCGTGGTTACCAACGCCATCGTGCTGATAACCTTTGTCGAGCAACTCAGGGAAGAGGGCGTGGGAGTGCAGGAGGCCCTGATCGAGGGCGGCAGTGTCCGCATCCGGCCTATCTTGATGACTGCCTTTACTACTACCTTTGCCCTCCTTCCCCTGGCCCTGTCCAGTGACGACGGCGGAGGCATCATCGGGGCGGAACTGGCGACCGTGGTTATCGGCGGCCTAATCAGCTCCACCGCCCTGACCCTCCTAGTGGTGCCGGTAATCTACACCCTGATGCACTGGTCCATACCCCGGCTGCCGGGAACCGTCAGGTCCCTGTTCCGGCGACAGCGGGGGGCGGGGCCAATTCGCAGCCTTCGCGATGAAGGTTAATCCCAAGCACCACGCAAGACTTTAAGCTCCGATTTAAGCTCCGAGGGCAACAGCGCTTCCCCGGATTATTCAGTTACCGGATTATTCGATTAGAGGTATTAGATTGTGGGCCCGATAACTAAACGGCTAAAGAATCTTAAACCCTGGCGCCTCGGCGGCCTCATCGGCCTGGCAGCTTTACTGCTCCTGGTCGGTTCCATCGCCTACGGAACTAACAGCCTGTTCGGTGGAACTGCGCTGCCGCCTCCGGGGAGCAGCGCAGCGCCGACAACTCCTCCAAACGGATCGCCCCAGACCCAGCCCGGCCCAGCCGAAATCTCGGTCACCAGCCGGCTGGCGTTCCCCCGGCGGGCCGAGCTTACCTTTGAGCGGGCCGGAGAAGTGGAGGAAATCCTGGTTTCTCAAGGAGACTGGGTTACCGAGGGGCAAATTCTGGCCCGGCTGAATACCGACCACTTTCCTGTTCTGGAAGAGGAACTGGTCCGACTCCGTTATCAAGTGGCGGAGGCTCGGGATACCATCCAGAGAATCAACCTGGGCTACGACTATGAGCCTGTAACCGCTGTCCAGCGCGAGGAAACCGTAGCCCGGCTGGAGTATGCCAACACCCAAGCCGATGACTTCTTTGAAGACATCGACCGGAATCACGCCGATGCCCTTACTGCGGCGATGGATAACCGGGACCGGGCAAAGTCGGCCTTGGAAACCGCGCAGGATGATTTGGCCGAGGTGGTCCGAGACCTGGACGCCAACCACGAACAGGTATTGGCCCAGGCATTCCAGGCCAAAGCCGACGCCAAGTTGGCCCTGGACCAGGCGATGGAACGGCTGGACGATTACAAGGAAGATTTGGGAGACAACACGGTCCGGGCGCGGGACCGGGTAACCGAGGCGGAACTGGCCCTGGACTTGGCTAAAGACCGACTGGATGACTACCAGGAAAACCTGGGCGACGACTCAGTGCGGGCGCGGGACCGGGTAACCGAAGCGGAACTCGCCCTGGACTTGTCCAAAGACCGGCTGGATGACTTTATCACCGAGCACGACCGGCTTATCATCCGCGCCCGCACCCTGGTAGGCGCAGCGGATGATGCCCTGGACGCCGCCGAGAAACCCCTCACTCAATTCCTGCGCTCGCCAATCCGCGACCTGGAAGCTGACAACAAGCCGGTAGATGTGGCGAAACTGCGCAGCCTCCAGGCGGCGGTGGAGTTGGCCGAGTCCAACTTGACCCAGGCCAAAGATGACCTGGCCGAGTTGGAAGAAGGCCCCGACCCGCTCCAGCTCCAGGAACTGGAATCCAACATAACGGTAGCCGAGTTGAACCTGACCCAAGCCAAAGATGACCTGGCCGAATTGGAAGAAGGCCCGGACGTTTTTCGACTTGAAGAACTGGAATCCAACGTAACCGTGGCCGAGTTGAACCTGACCCAGGCCAGGGATGACTTGGCAGAATTCGAGAAGGGGCCAGACCTGCTTATATTGGACCAACTGCAAGCGCAAGTGGACCTGGCCATAGTTGTCCTGGCTCAGGCCGAGAAGTTCCTCAGCGAAGAACTGGAAGGCCCGGACCGGCTAATCATACGCCAATTGACGCTGGCGGTGGAACTAGCCGAAACCGGATTGGAATTCGCGGAAAGGGATGTCAAAGACCTGATTGAGGACGGCCCCGACCGGAAAGCAGTGCCCCTGCGCGAAAAGGAAATAGCCACCCGGTTGGCCGAGATAGATAAACTGTACCAGCAACCTGACGCGCTGGAATTGGCGCAAATCGAGTCTATCGAAGCCGGGATTACCCTGGCCTTTGAGCGAATGGACGATATCCGGGAGGAGATGGAGGAAACATTATTGCGCGCTCCCTTCGACGCGGTGGTTTTCCTGCTCAACGTTGAAGTGGATGACCGGGTGAACAAGCATTCCCGGGTCATGGAGTTGCTCGACCCCCAGGAGGTAGTAGTTGATGGCTTGGTGGATGCCACCCAAGTCCGGTTCGTCAGCGCCGGCGCTGCCGTCAGAGTGACCATTGACTCCCTGCCCGGCCAGGAATTGACCGGAAAAGTAACCCAGGTAGCCCAGGACCCCAGCACTGAACGCGGCATCATCCGGTATCCCATTACCATCAAGGTTGACCTGCCGGCCGGGGTGGAAGTCCCGCCCCGGTTGAGCGCGGTAACCAGTGTAGTAACACCATAAGCGCCGCCCGCCGGTGGCAGAAGAGATAAGGAGGCAGCAATGAGGATTCCCTTGTTCAATCGGGGCGGCCACCGGGAGACCGACCCGGTCTGCGATATGCAGGTGGACACCCGGAAACCGCCCGGCGGCGCCTACGATTACAACGGCCAGACCTACTATTTTTGCGGCCCCGGCTGCAACCGCGCTTTCCAGCGTGAGCCGGAAGCCTACCTGTCCGGCGAAAAGAAGATGCAAATGTAAAAAGTGCCGGGGCAGGTTTCAGACCTGCCCCGGCACTAACCTGATAACCCTAAAGACTCCGGCTACAACCCCATCGTTTCCACTAATTGGTGAAACTCCTGCCGTGTTTCCTCGGTAATCTGCGGGCCGGGGTGCCGCACCCGGGGGCAGGAAATCAGCCCCCGTTGCTGCAAGGCGTATTTCCTTATGGCGACACCAATGCCCTCCTGAAACTCGAACAGCAAGAGGGGCAGGTGTCGGTAGAACACCTCCTCGGCCTGCTTCTTGTCACCCTCGGCCATAGCCCGGCAAATCGCCACCAGCACCTCCGGGTAAGCAAACCCGGTCATGGCTCCGGCGGAACCCCGGGCCAACTCGTCCAGCAGGTACATCCCGCCCAGGCCACCGAAAATCGCCAGGTCATCGCCGGCCAGGCTGCGGATGGCGGTAATCTTGGTCGGAGTCGGCGGGTCTTCCAACTTCAGGTAATGGACGTTGGGTATTTCCTCAAAGAGCCGGGCGATAAAGGCCGGCGCCATGTGAACCCCGGAGGTCTGCGGGTAGTCCTGCACCACGATGGGCAGATCAACGGCGTCGGCAATCCGGCGGTAATGGGTAAAGAGGGAGTCCGGGTTGGGCTTGCCCATCGCTGGCGCGGAAACCATCACCGCCGCCGCACCCAGTTCCTGGGCCTCCCGGCTGTAGGCTACTGTTGCGCTGGTGCCCGCCGCCGTGGTGCCCAGAGTGACCGGCATCCCGTTGGCGTGGGAAATCACCTCTTTAGCCACCGCACGCCGTTCCGCATCGGTCAACCGGGCCGACTCCCCGGTGACACCGAGGGCAACCACGCCCTCGCAGCCGGATTGGTACGCCTTTTCCATCAGGTTGCTGATGGAAGCCAGGTCCAGTTCTTCATCTTCCTTGAAGGGGGTAGCCAGCATCCAGTGGACGCCGGCAAATCGGTCGGCCATAGTAGGGTGCTCCTTGTCGGTCAAACTTTCTCGCCTGAGCTTTCTTGCCGCCCAGCATTATACCCCAGCGCGAGGTTTTTCACACCGGGGAGCGAATTAAGTTACAATAACCCTAACCCAGCTGAGGGAGGTACGGCAACCGATGGACGACCGGAACAGTAAGTATTCAACACAACACATCGGCGGCACCATCATGGTGGTGATGATGCAGGTGGACCCGGAACACGAGGAGGAGTTTAACCGCTGGTACGACGAAGAGCACCTGCTGGAGCGGTTGGAGATTCCCGGCTACATCAGCGCCCGTCGGTTCAAGCTGGAAGAGGGTGAGGGGATGCTCAATTTTCTCTGCATCTGGGAGCTGGAGGACGCCAGCCCGCTACAGAGCGAAATGTACCAGGAGCAGCGGGCTCGCCTAACCGACCTGCACCGCCGCGCCAACGAAGTAATCAAGGAGCGAGCCAGGGGCGTGTACAAGCAAATCTACCCACTGGAAGGAGCCTTTGAGGACCATTCGGGGTTTCACTCGGAGGTTGTGGGGGAGTAGCCCACTTTATGGGGCTACAAGTTGAACCCGATAGCGTGTAAAATAGTCGGACAATGTTGGATTTCTTAAACGACCGGGGCGGGCTTATCGGTCTGATTGGCGCCATTCTTTCCTTTATCGGTTTGACCGCAGCCTTGTTAGCAGCCCAGCGCGCCGAGAAAGCCAGGGATGCTGCCGAGGAAGCCAAGATAGAAACCCGTACTGGCATGAACCGTACGCTTGTCACCATTGAGTTGAGTCGAGCAACAGCGGCATTGCAACGGCTAAAGGATTTACACCGAGACCGTAGATGGGATATCAGCCTTGAGTACTACCATATCCTACAAGTTTCTTTGGCTGACATTTCCACTTGGCACCCTGACCCTAGCCAGGAAATTCAAGAGACCTTGAGAGCAGCCATCCTGCAAATTCAGGAAATTGAAGAAAGAGTGGATACGGCCAGCCTAATACAATCTGACTTGACAGAACTCCCTGAGTTAAACAGAATATTGAACGAGATTCTGTCCCAACTGAGGGAAATATCCATCTCTTTACATTCTTCAGAAAATTGATAGGGTATAACGTATGGCTGAAATCGCTGAAATCGTTGATAAATTGCTGGAACGGACCAACCAGAACAAGATTGGTTGGCAACCTACGGTAACAGAGAATACCTTTTTGGCAGTCGTTGGCAAACTAGGAGTGTCGATAGCACTGCCTCGTCAAGCGCTAATCAATGACTTTGTACGGTTCCGTATCTTCGACGGAACCGGTCAACTAATCAAGGAAATATACGCCGACAGAGTTGCTGATGGAGTCACTTACTATAAGTTACGTGAAATTCATCAAAAGGCTAAACGCATGGCTCTAGGCGATGAGGGCTGCCTGGACGAGTTGTTGGCGGAACTGGAAAAGGTCTAACAAACAGCAAGGGCGGGTTGTGAAACCCGCCCCTACATTTCTGTCTCTGGCTTCTTGGCTCCCTAAATCCGTGTCAGCCTGATAACCTCCCCAATATCCTCCACCTGCTCCAGGTTCCAGAGCTTTTCCAGCAGGGCGTCGGTTTGGGCCGGAGATAGCAGGTCCTGGGCCAGAGAGCGGAACTTGGCCTCCACCTCGGCGTCGGTCATGGGGTTCTTGTAGTGGCCCTTGTGGTAGGGGACTTCAGCGGTGTAACGCTCGCCCGACTTGGTGACTACCTCAACGTCGCATAACATCGCTTCCGGGGCGCGGCGGTCGGCCTCTGCCGACGCCGCCACTTTTACCCGCCCGGTCAAGTCCAGCAGTTGCCGGCTGCGGTAATACTGCTCGGCAAAGTGACTCTGGTGCACCTGCCCGTAGGTCAAGGCCACCGCAGTGGTGTAGGGCATACTGTGGTCGGCGGTCTCCCGGCTCTTGGGATCCCACTTTTCCTCGTCGCCGGCCATTATGTCAATCGCCTTTTGCAGCGTACGGATGTTCACCTCAGCGATCTCATCCACCACTACGGCGGGCATCTTTTCCCGCGCCTCCAGGGCCGCCTGCACCACCGTTTGAGAATACTGGCCCAAGGGGAAACGCTTGATGCTGCACTCGGTAATCTTGTAGGGAATATCCCCGCCACCAAAGGTTTCCAGCGTGTAAGGTTCCTGGGTGACGGCGCGGAAGAAGCCGTGTTCTCCCTCAAATATGGGCGCCGGGCCGGTCAGCCCCCGCTGGGCCAGCATGGTGGCAAAGACGGCGTTGCGGCTGGCGTTGGCGTAGGCGCAGCCCTTCCAGTGGGACAGGACGCCGCCCCGGGTCTGGCCCAGGGCAATGTTGGGCGCGATGCCCAAGTTCAGGGCCTGGTGGGTCTGCTCCTCGGACAGGCCCAGGGAGCGGGTGGCGCCCAGGATGCTGGCGATGCAGCCGTTGGTAACGTGGTCATAGCCCCGGTAACGCAGGGTGGCGGCGTCACCCAGACGGCAAAAGGCCTCGTAGGCGGCCACGGTGGCGGTGATGGCCCGCCGCCCGCCCAAGCCGGCCATTTCCGTGGCGGCCAGGACGGCGGCAATGCTGTCGCTGGGGTGGCCCGACTCCTGGCTGGTATAGCCGTCATTGTAGTCCAGGTAGCGAATCATCACCCCATTGGCGAAGGTCGCCAGGTCGGGGCTGGTAGCCTGGCCGCTGCCGATGACAGTGCAGGGTTGGGCGCTGGTAACCGTGGCGGCCAGGTCGCGGGCGATTTTGCTCGGTTCGCTGGTATAAGCGCCGATAGCGCACCCGATGGTGTCAATAATCATCCGCTTGGCCAGGTGAGTCACCTCGGCGGGCAAGTGGCTGTAGTGCAGGGCAACGGTCCAGGAACTCATCTGTTCGGCAATGGTGGGCATGGTTTACTCCTCTTTGGGCAATAGGGGTTCGATGTATTGGAGCAGGGTTGGGACATCATTCTTTACAACGTGCCAAACAATATCAAGGTCGATATTGTCATATTCGTGATCGACATAGTCGCGCATACCTGCGATTTTTTTCCAGGGGATAGACGGATGCATATCTCTAAAGGTCTTCGATAGGCGTTTGACCGCCTCCCCTATGACTCCGATTTTGTACTTTAGCGCGGCTTGCATTCCTATATCATCAAACAGATCCTTCTTGGTCTTGCCGCTGACGATATCCGGTATATAAATTGCGGTCAACGCAATATCTACAAGAGCTCGTTCATCGGAATTCATAAATTGGCTCGGCGGAATCCAGAATATTGTTGCGAATAATCCAATTCCGGCTATGTTCCACACCAAGTTTACTGCACAGGTCAATCTTCCTGCCCAGCATCTCGGCCAGTTCCTCCTCCATCCGAGCATGGTCAACTAACCTGCGACGGACATCCGGCGCATATCCCACCAGCAAATCAATATCGCTGTCGGGGCGAAAGTCGTCCCGCAAGACGGAGCCGAACACTGACAGCTCCGTAAGTTGCCAGCGTTGGCAGAACTCAGCAATTTGCGCTTCGGAAACGCCCAGTCTGTCCCGCAATTCGTCCTGCATCGCTCTCACCTATTGGCGTGGCTTTAGTACCACTTTACTCCGGCCTACCCGTTGACGGCGGTCGTCTCGCCCCGGTGAAACTCATCCACCTGCCGCAAAAAGTTGCGCAGCAGGTCGTGGCCCACCGGCGTCATTATGGATTCCGGGTGGAACTGCACTCCCTCAACCGGGTGTTCCTTGTGGCGCAGGCCCATTATCAGGCCATCGTCGGTCCAGGCGGTTACCTCCAGGCTGTCGGGCAGGGATTCGGGATAGACCACCAGGGAGTGATAGCGGATGCCCTCAAAGGGGTTGGGCAGCCCGGCCAGGACGCCTTGCCCGGTATGATGAATCATTGAGGTCTTGCCGTGGCGGATTTCTCCGGCCCGGCCCACGGTGCCACCATAAACCTCGCCCAGGCACTGGTGGCCCAGGCAGACGCCCAGCACCGGCAGCTTGGCGCCAAAGTGTCGGATTACGTCGTTGGACACACCGGCTTCCCGGGGAGTGCACGGCCCGGGAGAGACGACGATGCCTTCCGGGGCCATGTCCTCAATCTCTGCCACCGTAATCTTGTCGTTGCGCACCGTGACCACCTCGGCGCCCAGTTCCGACAGGTACTGGTAGAGGTTGTAGGTAAAGCTGTCGTAGTTGTCGATCATCAAAAGCATTAGTAAAGCTCCACGAATTCCAGCCAGTTGCCATCCGGGTCTTGAGCGTAGAGAGCCTTGCGAAGCAGCTTGCCGTCATCATCGTACAGCGCGGCCGGGTCGCTGTTGAAGGTCAGGCCCCGTTGGGACTTGTCGGCATAGAACTCACCAATGTTCTCGACGAAGAAAGCCAGATGGGACGCGCCGGCGTCGTTGCGGTGCAAGTGTCCGTCGCCTACCGGAGGGTTAATATACTGGATAAGCTCCAGTTGATGGCCGTCGCCCAGCTCCACGAAGGCGCCCTTGATGTGGGCATCGGGAAAAGCCAGCAGCTTGCAGGCAAAGTCGCCCTGCCGCTCGGTGCGACCTACTAACTTGAGGCCCATCACGTTGGTGTAGAAGTCTATCGTCCGGTCAATATCCTTGACCACAAACCCAGTGTGAAACATTGACTTGAGCACAAACTTGCCTCCTTAACTTACATTGATAAACAGGATATATTGAATCCCCTGCCTCCTACTGGGCCTAATTCGTAATTCCCAATTCGCAATTGATAATTACTCCCGTCCTTCTGCCAGGTCAATGGCCCGCAGCAGCGCGCCGGACTTATGCCGGGTTTCCATGTATTCGTCCTCGGCCACGCTGTCCGCCACCACGCCGCCGCCGGCCTGGATGTACATCATCCCGTCCTTGTAGATGCCGGTGCGCAGGACCAGGGCAGTGTCCATGTTGCCGGAATAGCTGAAGTAGCCGACGGCGCCGCCGTAGGGGCCGCGCTTCTCCCCTTCAAGCTCGGCTATTATCTCCATTGCCCGGATTTTGGGCGCGCCGGACACAGTGCCGGCCGGGAAGCAGGAGCGCAGGGCGTCATAGGGGGTAAGCTCCGGCTTCAACCGACCCTCCACGTGGGATACCAGGTGCATCACGTGGGAGAACCGCTCCACGTCCATCAACTGGGTGACGTTCACCGTGCCCGGGACGCTGACCCGTCCGATGTCGTTGCGGCCCAGGTCCACCAGCATTATGTGTTCGGCCCGCTGCTTTTCGCTGTTCTTCAGTTCCGCCTCCAAGGCCAGGTCCTCTTCCGGAGTCTTGCCCCGAGGACGGGTTCCGGCAATGGGATGGGTCGCCACAATGCCATCTTCCACCTTAGCCACCGTTTCGATAGCGGCGCCGATGATGTAAAAGTCATCCAGATTCAGGTAGTACATATAGGGGGACGGATTGACGCTGCGCAAGGCGCGATAGACCTGGAAGGGATGGGCGTCGGTTGGGCGGGAAAACCGCTGGGAGTTCACTACCTGAATAACGTCCCCGGCATAGATATAGTCCACGCACTTACCTACCGCTTCCTCGTATTGCGGTTGCGTGAAGTTGGAACTTACTGGGGGCGGCTCCCCCAGAACCGGCCGGGGCGCCAGCAGGTCCGACGGCAGTTCCAACGGATGGGAGAGGCGCCGAACCAACTCATCAATCTTCGCGGTGGCTTCGCCATAGGCCTGCCCTACATCCCCGTCCAGGCGAACATGGCTGACCACCTTGATGTCGTGGCGCAGGTGGTCGAACACCAAGAGGGTATCGGCGAACATAAAGACCGACTCCGGCAAACCCTGCGGGTCGGCCGGCATGGGCGGCACCCGCGGCTCAAAGTAGCGGATGGAGTCATAGGCCAGGTAACCGACTCCCCCGCCGTGAAAACGGGGCAGATCCGCCACGGGAATGAGCCGGTACTGGTCCATCTCCTCCTGCACCGGAACCAACGGGTCCAGCTCCCCCCGTTCCTCATCCCGACCGGTCTTGACCACCCGGTAGGGTTCGGTGCCGATAAAGCTGTAACGGCCCAACTGCTCCCCGCCGGTCACGCTTTCCAACAGGAAAGAATAAGGAGGCCGGGCGACTTTCATATAAGCGGACACCGGCGTTTCCAGGTCGGCGTTGATCGAGCGGTAAACCGGAACCAGGTTGCCGCTCCCCGACTGCGCCAGAGCCTTTACCTCTTCCAGCGACGGATTGTACATCGTCATATCACTCTACACCCGGTTCAATTACAACTAGCCACGATTGCACAAATCAAAAAGCCCGCCCCCAAAGGGACGAGCTTTTCTCGCGATACCACCCTCATTATCGGCCCATTTCAAAGCACAGACGAAAGCAGGCCAACATCTCGCTCGGCAAAGGGGGCGAATCGTCTGCACTGCCCCGGTGCCGTAGGCCGGTAACGGCGCCCACCCGGCTCGGCCTAGCGGAAGAAGCGATTACCCAAAGGTACGCTGCCCTGCCGTTCAGCCGGCGGCTCCGGAGTCCATTCGTGCTTCTGCGCCTGGCGCCGGCTCACACCTAACCCGGCTCTCTGGGCCCCGCTGGAAGCCTACTATTCTCCATCCCAGCCTTTAGTGTTTTCAATTGTGTTAAACGAGTATAGGTTGGCAGAGGAAGGAGTGTCAAGGCAGGGAAGAGGCCCAGGGTTTTTAATTTTCATGTCATTCTGAGGAGCCCTTCGGCAAGCTCAGGATAAACTCCGCGATGAAGAATCCAAAGTCCTCGCCGGTAAACCTTTCCTCTGACCCGCATACCGCTTTTTAATGCAGGATTTGGGATTCTTCACTCCGCTCCGCTGCGTTCAGAATGACAACTAAAAGACCCTGGGCAACTGGTAGCGGAATGCCTTGACATCCGGGCGTGTTCCCAAGTAAATTGCCACCATTGTTAATATACTGTTAACACGAAGGCGGGGACGGAAAAGAAATAACTGTGAAGGGGGGGTTATGGCTGTTGGGACTCGTGAACCTGGGGAAAATCCCATATTTGGGAGCTTTTTCCTCAAGTACAAGGATGAGTTCTACCTGCTGTTCCGGCTGATTTTCGCGTTCATAGTGATACTGCACGGGATACAGAAGGCTTTCCTTTGGGGCTTCCCGGCAGACCACCCACTGGACCCGTGGGTTGACATTGCCGGCTGGGTGGAGGTCATCGCCGCCCTGCTCATTGCCTTCGGATTTCTCACCCGGCTGGGAGCCGGCGCGTTGGTGGTAATGACGATTGTTGCCTACTTTATGGTGCACGCCGGCAGTGGTTGGCCGCACATTTTCCCCAATCCTCCGGGTGATGCAGGCTCGGCCTTCGGCGCTCACGGCGGCGAGGTAACCATCCTCTGGTTTGCCATCGCCGGCATCATTGGCATTCTGGGCGCCGGCAAGTATGCCTTGGACCGGGCGATTTTTAAGAAAGAAGTCCTGTAGGGACACCAGATACGGCGCATCCCAAAAAAGGGGCGGGGTTGATACCCGCCCCTACTTTTTTCGAGCAATCGAGGAAACCTGAAACAATGAGACCTTGTCCGTCGTTCCTGCGAAGGCAGGAACCTCTGTACCCACCCTTTTAGGTTCCTGCCTTCGCAGGAACGACGGATAACTGAGTCATATATGTGAAAACACGGTCAGGCGGGCCGTTGGTACTGCCAGAGGGTGCCTTGCGGGGTATCTTCCAGGACAACGCCCCGAGCCGCCAGGTCGTCGCGGATGCGGTCAGCCAGGGCATACTGCTTGGCCTGACGCAACTCGGCGCGGATGCTGACCAGCAGGTCGATGAAGGGCTGGGCGGCCAACTCGGCGTCGCCGGCCGGCCGGCCGGCAAAGGTTAACCCCAGGATGCCACCCAATTCGCGCAGGGTTTCCTGGGCCGGGGCAGTGCCCAGACCGGAGTCCCGAGCCCGGTTGATTTCCCGGGCCAGGTCAAAGAGGGCGGCGATGGCCTGCGGCGTGTTCAGGTCGTCGTCCATTGCCGCCAGGAAGCGTTCCCGGAAGGGGGTTGGGTCCAGAGTTTTTGCGCTGGAGTCCCCGGTATCGGGCACGGTATCCGGCCGCAGGGCATGGTGGAAGCGGTCCAGGCTGCGCTCCATGGCATCGGCGCCCTCGTCGCTGTACTGAAGCGGGCTGCGGTAGTGGGAACTGAGGAAGTAGATGCGCAGGGCGTCGGCGCTGCACCGTTCCAGAGCCTCTTCTACCGATACCAGATTGCCCAGGGACTTGCTCATTTTGTCCTCGCCCAACTGGAGCAGGCCGTTGTGTACCCAGTGGCGAGCAAAGGGCATAATGCCAGTATGCGCCTCGCTCTGGGCGATTTCGTTCTCGTGGTGGGGGAAAATCAGGTCCTGGCCGCCGCCGTGAATGTCCAGGGGGTAGTCCAGGTAGCGCAGGGACATCGCGGTGCATTCGATATGCCAGCCGGGCCGGCCCGGCCCCCAGGGACTATCCCAAGAGGGTTCGCCGGGTTTGGCGCCCTTCCAAAGGACAAAGTCCATCGGGTGTTCCTTGTCTTCGTCCACCTGCACCCGGGCGCCGGCAATCATCCCCTCCAGCGTGCGATGGCTGAGCTTGCCGTAGTCCTCCTTGCGGTTAACCCGGAAGTAAACGTCGCCGCCGGCTGGGTAGGCAAACTCCTTGTCCACCAAGTCCTGAATAGTAGCCAGGATGGCCGCAATTTCCTGGGTCGCCCGGGGGTAGATGTCGGCGCGGCGAACATTGAGGGCATCCATCGTGTGGAAGAAGTCCTCAATGTACCGCTCGGTGAGTTCATTCTCGCTGATGCCGGCTTCCTGCGCCCGCTGGATTATCTTGTCGTCCACATCGGTAAAGTTCTGGATGTGCTTGACCTGGTAGCCCTGGTGTTCCAGGTAGCGGCGGAGGGTGTCGAAAACGACGTAGCTGAGGGCGTGGCCGACGTGGGTGGACGAGTAGGGCGTCACCCCACAGACGTACATCTTTACGGTTTTGCCGTCGGCAGGAACGAAGTCCAGTTCCTGGCCGGAAAGGGTATTGTATAGCCTCATAGCTTCGCCATTATTAAGTTATTCCCCTCACCCCAGCCCTCTCCCAGAAGGAGAGAGAGCATTATCCCCCCTCTCCTCGGGGGAGAGGGGCCGGGGGTGAGGGCCTGCGTCAATTTCTCCGCTCACCCTGAGCTTGTCGAAGGGTTGCCGGTTGATGGTTCGACAAGCTCACCATGAGCAGATTACCGTTGCCGGTAAATGGACGCCACCGCCACGGCGGCGATGCCCTCTTCCCGACCCACAAACCCCAGGTAGTCGGTGGTGGTGACCTTGATACTCAACCGCTCAACCGGCAGGGAGAGGGCGGCGCCGGTCTTTTCTTTCATTTCCGGGATGAACGGCCCCAGCCGGGGCTGCTGCGCCAACATTGTAGCATCTAGGTTAGATACACGCCAACCATTGGCGGTTAGCAAATCGCCCACTTGGGCCAGCAGCAGCAGGCTGGAAATGTCCTTGTAGCGGTCATCGCCGGAGGGGAAATGCTGTCCCTTGTCACCCAGGTTGGCCGCGCCCAGCAGGGCGTCCATAATGGCATGGACCAGCACGTCCCCATCGCTGTGGCCCATCAACCCCCGGTCGTGAGGAACCTCCACCCCGCCCAGCACCAAACGCCGGTCAGGGCCAAGGGCGTGGGAGTCAAAGCCGATGCCGGTGCGGTAGTCGGTCATCATTCCTCTGTATCAGGGTTAATTCCTACATGGATGGTCAGGATGTACTACCCTTATCTTGTATATACTGTCCGTCCATGTCAGATTAACCGCCCCCCCAGCACCGCCTCCACCACCACCAAATCCTCCGGCGTAGTTACTTTCAAGTTCTCATACGAGCCGAGGAACATTCGCACCTTGTGGCCCAGACTTTCCACCATCATGGCGTCGTCGGTGGCTTCGCCGGTGAATTGGGCGTGGGCTTGTTGCAGCAGGGTGTAGGAAAATATCTGCGGGGTTTGGGCGGCCCAGAGGGTTTCCCGGGGCGGCGTGGCGGTTACGTCTCCCTCCTCGGATACGACCTTGATGGTGTCCTTGACCGGCACGCCGGCGATAGCGGCTTCGGTTTCTGAGCCGTATTCCGAGCCGGTTACCGTGTCCAGGCCCCGTTGCAGCAGGGCTGCGTCCAGGCCGGGGCGGGCGCCGTCGTGGACCATTACCCAGTCGCAGGGTTGCAGGGCCTCCAGCCCGGCGCGCACCGAGTCTTGGCGACGGGTGCCGCCGGCGCAGACCTGGGAGACTTTACGGTATTGGCGGTCGCGTACCAGAGTCCGGCCTAGCTCCACGGAGTGGGCGGCCAGCACCAGCACAATCTCGGATATGGGAGGAAATTGCTCGAAGCAGTCGAGGGTGTGGGTGATAAGGGGTTGGCCCAACAGTGGGGCGAAGGTCTTGTCCACCCCCTCCATGCGGGAACTGCTGCCGGCGGCCACGACGATTGCCCCGATGCTTTGGGTTTCCATTCTTGGAGTGTCCTGGAAAGTGATTTGGGGGAGGTTTTTCACACAGAGACACAGAGGTCACAGAGATACGCAGGGAATCTCCGTGTCCCTCTAGTTCTCTGCGTCTCTGTGTGAACCCGGCGCGCCTCCGGCTAGTGGTTCTTGGACTGGGCGAAGATAATACGGCCGGCGGCGGTCTGCAACACCCGGGTTACGGTCACGTCGTGGAAGGCGTTGATGTACCGCTTGCCGCCCTCTACCACCACCATCGTGCCGTCGTCCAGGTAGGCCACGCCCTGGCCTAACTCTTTGCCCTCCTGCACGATGTTGACCCGCATTTCCTCGCCGGGGAGGACGATAGACTTGAGGGCGTTAGCCAGTTCGTTGACGTTAAGTACCTGGACGCCCTGAAACTCGGCCACCCGGTTGAGGTTGTAGTCGGTGGTGAGGATGGGCGCCTTCATCGAACGGGCCATCTGCACCAGCATCGAGTCCACCTCGTCGCCGTTGGTGATACCCACGTCCAACACGTCCAGGGTAACCTTCTCGTCGCGGCGGAGGCGGCCCAGGACTTCCAGTCCCCGGCGGCCCCGGTTGCGGCGGAGGGGGTCGCTGGAGTCGGCGATGTGCCTAAGTTCGTCAAGGATAAAGCGGGGAACTACCAGGGTCCCTTCCAGAAAGCCGGTGCAGGTCAGGTCGGCGATGCGGCCGTCAATAATAACGCTGGTGTCCACCAGGATTTTACCGTTGCGGCCTTCCTGGGCTACGCCGTTGGTGTGGTTGTTGTTATGCTCGAGGGCTGGGAAAACCGCCTGCACGTCCCGACCGCGCAATCCGCCGAGCAGCAGGCCGGTCATGCCCAGGGTAACGCTGACCGCGATAGGCACGCCCCAAGCCATCCAGCCGTTAATGGTATAGAAGGGAATAGAGATCAGGGCGGCGAAGACCAAGCCAAGCAGCGCGCCAAGAGAAGCGGACAGCAGGGTTGACCCCGGAATGGAGTTGATATAGTTGATACTGCTGCGCCAGGGCCGGAGAATCAGGTAGGGCGTGACCAAGGCGCCGATGGGCAGGCCGACCAGGGCCAGGACGATACCCCAAGGGATAATCTGTTTTCCGTCTGAAGAAAATTCCGGTACATAAGGCCCGAGACGCCACCCCAAGACGCCAAAGCCACCGGCGCCCATTATTCTGAGGGTCCATACGTCTAACACTGAAATACCCCCTTTCCAACGCTTGCCGGCACCGGATTTATTTTCCTTGCTCATTGTCCCATAGCGGGTTTAGTACAACCGACTGACTCTCCTCAACCCCCACCACCACTCAAGCCGGCTCTGGTAATCCCAAGTATGGCAACAGGCAACGCTGGACATTTAAGATGATTAGAAAATAGGATAGGAAACGATAGCCCCGACGGACGAAAATTAAAGCAAAAAGCCGAACCGGAGCTATTAGCCTGCGCTTCCAACAGGAAGCGAGGTACACTGAATGGAGCATAACATAAAGTTGGCTATTGCGGAAGTTTTATTGCCGAATTCGGAGAGTCGGCCGGGATGTGCCACGTTGGGAGGGGAAATATCGTGGGAGGGGTACAGCGACGCGCTTTCAAGGGCCGTTGTACCCCTGCTGACCGGTAACCGATATGTGGGTGAACCGGGACGAATAGAACCGCCGGTTCCGGTTAATTGTGCGAGTTAGCGTAAATCTCGGCGGTTACACTGGT
Source organism: Dehalococcoidia bacterium (assembly GCA_965197655.1). Classification (GTDB taxonomy): domain Bacteria; phylum Chloroflexota; class Dehalococcoidia; order Lucifugimonadales; family UBA3495; genus CATQHB01. Next base: position 1,626,434 of record OZ240220.1, read on the forward strand.
GCTGGGGGTCGCCACGGCGACCGAACCGTAGAGGGGTCAACGCCGTTTCCACTGGTCCACGAGGTACTGGCCCTGGTCGTCGTCCACACCCCAAATCTGGAAGTGCACCTTGATGTCATCGTACACGGACACGTTGCCCTCATTCGCAATCGATGCTCGGTCCGGGTCTCGATAGGCTTCCACGCTGACGTCCATCCAGTTAACCGGAATCTCCTCGCTGCCGGCGATGCGTTCAACCATGTTTACGGCGCAGGCGGTAATGCCGGAGAGGAAGAGTTCACCGGCGCCGACTGCCTCGCCGCCGGAGCCGTCGGCCACAAAGTGGTGGCTGCGGGCGTTGCAGATAGCGCGACCCGGGGTGCCGGTACTGTAGCTTCTTACCCGGTAAGCCAGAGTTAGTTCTGCCATGTCTCCAACCTCCTATCCGATAGAGTAACCCGATATGCAGCCCTTGCCAGCTATATTAAAGGCAACCCTGCTGGGGCGCAACTATTGGGGTTATCTTTCAGGGTAATCGTGTTTTGTTGAGGGAGACTGCCCCATTCCAGGTCACACACCCAGGTGCAATCGTGGTCTTATGTCATTCTAACGGAGCGGAGCGCCGGAAGAATCCAAAATGGTCAAGAGGAGATACTTTGCGAAACCGTAGATCCCTTGTCCCAAAGCGTCTTGGATTCCTCACTCCGCTCGGAATGACATTAACCGGAGGTCGCAGGTTGGTTTGTCGGAACAAATGACACCCAGGCGCGCCCCTACGAAACCGCCGGCAGTAGGGACAGACCCAAGGGTCGGCCCTGGGCGCGGGGCATAGATTCCTGCCCGCTCCGCTGCTGTGGTATATTACCTTGCAAGGCTCAAGGCCCCTGCATTGCGGTCAAATGGCGCCAAAATCCCGCAGGCGCAGATTGCCCTGCGCATGGAGGACAAGAAATGAAGCTGGTTACCTATAACACCGGAACCGGACCCCGTTGCGGCGTCCTGCAAGACGACAGCGTGGTTGACGTTACCGCTTTGCTGGGCGCTTCCCAACCGCTGCGGGACGTTCAAGCTCTGTTGGAGCTGGGCGAATCGCCCATAGAACGGGTGCGCGCCGCCCTGAGTGGCGGCAATACCGCCGCCCCGGTCTTTGCCCTGGAGGACGTGCGTATTCAGTCCCCGGTGCTGCGGCCCCCAACCATTCGCGACTTTATGATTTTCGAGGAACACGCTACTCAGCAGGGCAGCCGGGAGCGGGAGGAAGCCTGGTATCGAATGCCCATTTTCTACTTTTCCAACCCCCTCTGCGTTTACGGCCCGGAGGACAGCATACCCTTCCCATCGGCGTCGGAGATGCTGGACTACGAACTGGAAATTGCCTGCATCATCGGCAAGGAAGGCACCAATGTTGCCGAGGCTGACGCCCTGGATTACATCGCCGGCTTCTGTATCTTCAACGACTGGAGTTGCCGCGACTTGCAACGGGACGAGAGCGCCGTTGGACTTGGCCCGGCCAAGGGCAAAGACGCCGCATCTTCCATCGGCCCCTGCCTGGTAACCACCGACGAACTGGCCTCGTACCTGCGGGACGGACGGCTCTACGTCAAGTGTTCCGCCCGGGTCAACGGCGACCCCTGGGTGGAGGACAGCGACGGCGGACTCTCCTACCACACCTGGGGCGCAATGGTGGAGCGGGCCTCCCGAGACAGCCGCATCGCCCCCGGCGACGTGCTGGGCTGCGGCACCGTTGGCGGCGGCTCCATCGGCGAGGCCATCCGCAAGGGCTATGAGGCCCGGTTCCTCCAACCCGGCGACGTGGTGGAGCATGAGGTCGAGGGCATCGGTATCCTGCGCAACACCATCGGCCCCAAGGTTGACGACGACCCCGACTATCGCTACCGGGCCAAGGAACAGCCCGCCCTGCCGGAAGCCGGCACCGCCCGGGGCTATAAGTATGAGTTGAAGGTCTAGCTGTAAGAGGTAATATGGCTGTAGTGACGGGTTTGAAACCATCAGTTTCAACTAATTGCCCGCGCAAGGGGACGGGCCCCAAGGCGGTCTTGTTTCCATATGATTCTTCCTCCGCTTGGAATGACATTAGCCAAAGGGTCTCAACACAATTAGTTGGAACAGATGGTTACCTACCCCTACAGCTGCCATAACCTGGGCAGGGTTTAATTTAAGGAGGCGTATTATGCCCAACAAGAAAGGCACCGGGCTATTGATGGTATGGGCCGACGTGCCCGCGGATAAGGAAGCCGACTTCAACGCTTGGTACAACGAGGAACATATCCCGGAGTTGCTGGCTATCCCCGGCATACTGAATGCCGCCCGCTATGAGGCGGTCAAGAGCGGCCCCAAACACCTGGCCTGCTACGAACTGGAAAGCCCGGCGGTGGTGGAATCCGAGGCGTTCAAGAACCGTCCGCCCCGCTCCGAGTGGGTCAATCGGGCCTCCGGGCCGGCCATCGCCACCACCTTGATTAGCAACGTCTATCAGATGATTCATCCTACCGAGTTGAACCCGGAAATCGCCGGCAGCGACATGGCCCCGGCCCTGCAAATCGGCCGGATGGACATTGGGCCGGAAAACGAGGAGGAATGGAACAACTGGTACAGCGGCATCTACGTGCCCAACTATGAAAAAGTGCCCGGCGTCATCCGGGGCCGCCGCTACAAGTCGGTACGGGGAACGCCGCTGTACGCCACCGTTTACGAGTTTGAGCACGAGCGGGTTTCCGAAAGCGCCGAGTGGGAGGCGCAACGGGATATTGACCCCTCGACGCCGCGCATTCGCCCGATGATGACCCATGCCGAAGGTTCGCCGGGGGTGTGGAAGAAGACTTTCCAGATTTAGAGCGGCAGGGTTTTTTTCACAAAGAGAAACGGAGAAGCGGAGATACGCGGAGAGTCGTCGCGGTGAAAGAATTCCGAATGACAGCAGGCAACGGAAAGGCAATAAATTTGGTACACTGGATAGGCGCACTTAAATTTATTGCCGGGGATAGTCAGATTGCGCTGCCTTAAATTCTTTCCGGTCTTCCTAGCCATCGCGGCCCTTTGCCTCCTGTTCGACCCCGACGAGGACATTGTTCTGGCCCAGGCGGCCTGCCAGCAGGACGACATTGCCGGCCCGGTGCGGATTGACCGCAACGTGGTTGTCGGCGGTTATAAACTATGCGTGGAAGCGGAGGCTTCCAAACTGTCGCTGGGCGCCGCTTCGGTCAGCGTGGCCGTGCTGAACGCAGTAACCGAGGCCCCGGTGTACGATGCCCGGGTGGTCATCCACAACCGGCACAGCGGCTCCGGCGAAGAGGGGTGGGCCACGGCATTGCCGGTGCCGACACGTCCCGAGATATACCGGGTGGCGCGGATGCGGTTGGACTACCCCGGCCAGTGGGATTTGAGCGTGGAAGTGGACGGCCCCCTGGGGCAGGTGGAGACCGGGGTTGGCACGGTAACCATCCCGAAGCCGCGCCAGTACTGGGTCGGCTCGGTGGTATTTGCCGGTATGTCGGTTTTCCTACTTTGCGGGGCGATTTACGTTGTCTGGAGTATCCGCCGCTCCCAACGGCGCCGGCAACTTAATCAGGAAACTAGCAATGCCGCTTAACCGGATGACCCGCATTTCCTTCACTCACCCCTGGAAAAGGTTCCTGCTGCTGCGCGGGGAAAGGTCTATGCAATCTTCCCGGCAGCAGTCCCGCTCTCCACTCCCGACCTCCTCTCTGAAACGGTGGCTCCTGCTGGCCCTGGCAGTGGCTGGGGTCTGGCATTTCCTGGTCGGAACTTCGACAGCTTACGCCCACGGCGGTGTTGCTCCCGGGGATAACCTGTGGGCCGCCTGGAACACCGATAACCCCTTGCCCACGCTGGCCCTGTTTCTGGTGGCATACTTTTATGTCAATGGGCTGGGCAAGTGGGACCGGCCCAGCCATCCCGTTACTGTCTGGCACAAGATTTCCTTCTTTTCCGGCCTGTTCGTTATTTTCCTGGCCCTGCAATCCCCCTTAGACCCTCTGGCCGAGCATTACTTCTTTATTCACCAGATACAGCACTTGATGATTCGGATGGTGGGGCCGCTGCTGGTGCTTTTGGGAGCGCCGCTCACCCCGATGCTGCGGGGCCTTCCCCTGTGGCTGTTGCAGGGCGGCGTCCGTACCGTAGTAAGGAACCCTCGGGTACGAAGGGCCTATCACCGTTTGACCAACCCGGTGGCCGCCGTCCTGATATTCCTGAGCGCCCTTTATCTCTGGCAGATTCCCCTGCTGCACGACACGGCGGTACGCAACGAATACGTCCACCAGGTGATGCACGCCACCATGCTATTCTCCGGCTTCCTGTTCTGGTGGCTGGTTATTGACCCCAAGCCCCACCGTTCCCGCCTGCACTACGGGCTGCGCGTACTTTACCTGGGCCTGATTGTCCTGCCCAACACGGTGCTGGGCGCGGGAATAACCTTCTCCCGCGGCCTGCTCTACGCCTCTTATGCCGAGGTGGAGCAGCCTTTTGTCCTGGATGCGATTACCGACCAGCAGTTGGGCGGCCTGTTTCTCTGGGTAATCGGTGATATGATGAGCATTGTCGCCGCCGGAATCGTTATGATTATGTGGTATCAACGGGAGCAGGAGCAGGACCGGCTGGAGGCTGCCCGTAAAAGCGACGAGCGGCAGGCGTAACCTGGACCGGGCGGAGCGGGTTCGGTTAAGCTCAACCAAATATCCCAAATCAAGTACCCCGAACCAGGCATTTGCCGGGTAAAGAATGAGTTGGATTGGCGCACTGTTCTGGCTGCTACCCCGGCGACTTCGGTCGTCGTGGGTTCTGTTGGCGATTACCGGGGTTGGCGTACTGGCCGCAGTGACCTTGCTGTCGGTTGGCGCCATCTACTCCCGCGCCCTGGCCGAGGGCGGCCTGCGCCACAGCCTGGCCTCGGTTGACCCGGTAAGCCTGAACACTCACATTATCGCCCAGAACCGGCCCTTGGGTCCGGCAGACTACGTCAATTTGCGCGCCGCCGTAGAGGAAATCGCCCAAACCCGGCTGGGGTTTATGCTGCGGGATGTCCAACGCTTTGGCCGGGTCCAACCCAACCTATCCCTGGTAAATGAACCCTTCTCACCTTCCCGGGCACTCGGCGCACCGGCCGGCCGGCCCTTCTTTCTGACCGACTTTGAGCAACATTCCCGCCTGATTGAGGGACGCTGGCCTTCCGCCGAGCCGCAGGACGACCACGGCCGCCTAGCCCTGGAGGTGGTGGTCGGTGAAAAGACGGCGTCGGTAATGTTCTGGGAGGTCGGCTCCGAGGCCGTAATCCTGCCCTATCGGACCGACTATATCGAGCAGGTGAAGATTACCGTCGTGGGGTTGGCCGAACCAATCGACCCCGACGAGGAATACTGGATGGGTTTCCCCTCCTATTTCTCTCCCCAAGAAGCGGGAGACGTAATCCTGATGCCTCTTTACGTCCCGGAATCCCTGTTCTTCGATGGGCTGGGCGCCCGCTATCCCACTCTGGTCGGTGACTACGGCTGGTACTTGTACCTGGATACCGACGTCTTGAACGCCGACTTGGTGCAGCCGACCCGGGATGCGGTCAGCGGCCTGGAAACGGACATCAACAAGCGGCTGCCCCGGTCGTTAATCCTGACCCGGCTGGAGAACAGCCGGGATACCGGGCTGCTGGCCAGCTACCAGCGGGCGTTGACCCGGGCCCGGGTTCCTATCTACCTCTTCATTTCAATGGTAGTGGTGGTAATCCTCTACTTTCTGGCCCTGGTTACCGGGCTGTTGGCCCACACCCGCAGTGAAGAGGCGGCATTGCTGCGCAGCCGGGGCGCCGGTATGTTTCAGGTAGGCGGGGTCATCACCCTGGGCGAGGCGCTGCTGGTCTTGCTGACTACCGCAATCGGCCCTTTCCTGGCGCTGCTGATTTTCCGCACGTTGCTGCTGCCCACCATCAACCCGCTGGGCGGCCGGGATGGTCTGCCGCTGGGTCTGGCCCCGGATATGTTCCTGATGGCCGGGGTGGGCGGCCTGATGAGCCTGGCGGTCTTGCTGGCTTCCAACGCCAACCTGACCCGACTGAAGCTGCTGGATTTTCTTCGGGAGCGGGCCAGGCCGCCGTCGGTTCCCTTTTTGCAGCGTTATTACGTTGACCTGCTGGCAATTGTCGTGCTGGCCCTGGTCTGGTGGCAGGTGGAAAGGCGGGGCGGGTTTCTGGAGCAGTCTCTAGCGACCAGAACCGGAGATGCGGAACTTGACCTCAGCTTGCTGGTGGCCCCGGCGTTGGCCCTGCTGGCGGCGGCTTTCCTGGTCTTTCGGGCGCTGCCCCTGGCGGTGCGGGTCTGCGCCAGGGTAGCCCGCCGGCTGGCCTCGGCCTGGGTATCTTTTGCCTTATCCCGGGTAGCCCGCGACCCGCTCCCCTATGGCTCCTTGACCGTTATAGTAATGCTGGCCGCCGCCCTGGGCATATTCGGGGCGTCCTTCCAATCAACCCTGTCGCGCAGCCAGCGGGAGCAGGCTCTGTACCGGGTCGGCGGCGATATGGTGGTAAACGTCGTTGCCCCCAGCGGCGATACAGCGGATAATTTGGTGTCACTACCCGCCGTCCGCGCCTTCAGCCCAGTAAAGCGGGAGTCGGTATCCCTGCTGGACGCCTTGCCCGGCTCATCCGCCACCCTGTTGGCGATTGACCCGGCCACCTTCCCGGAGGTGGCCTGGTTCCGGGAGGACTTTTCACCGCCGGGCAAAACCCTTTCCGAACTGCTGACTCCCCTGCGCCGGGGTCAGTCCCGGCTGCCCGACCTGAGCGGCAATCTGGCCTCCGGCGTACCCATCCCGGAAAGCGCCGAGAGCGCGGGCATCTGGGTAAATACCGATGCTTTGACCGACAGCATCGTCAATCAAACCCTACAGCTGTGGCTCCGCATGGCCGACGCGGACGGGAGTCACTTCAACCTGGACCTGGGCCCTATTGAACTGGTCGGGCAACTGGCCGGGGTGGGCCTGGGCCGGTCAGAGCAAGTGGAGCCCGGCCCGGTTAACCGCAGCCGGCCGGGCTGGACTTACTTTGAAGCGCCCGTACCGCACGATAAGACCTGGCTGGACTTGCCCTTCAGCGTGGTTTCGGTTTACTTGGTGGGCAAGTCCCTCTACCGGATGCCACCGGGAGAGATATACCTGGACGATATAACGGTAAAGCCCGTCCCCTCCGGTTCACCTGGTTCCCCCGATTCTTCCGATACTGCGGACGGCCTGATTATTGAGGACTTTGAGGAGCAGGGACGCTGGGTCGTTCTGCCCCATGACGGCGGAACCGCCGACGCCATAAGGGTGAGCCGCCAGGCCGGGCGCAACGGCGGCAACGGCTTGGCCTATGCCTGGGAAGACCCGATCCTGCAAGCGCCGAGGGGGTTATTGATACCGCCCGGCGCCTTTCCGCTGGCAGCCATTGGCGGCCCCGGCCTGCCCGCCGGAAGGGCGGTACGCGTTGACATCGGCACCCAACTGGTTCCGGTAGTTATCCAGGATAAGGCCGACTACTTCCCGACTATTACTACGGATGACCGGCCTTTCCTGGTAATGGCTCTCAAGTCTTTTGAAGACTATACCAAACGGATACCCCGGGGGATTCCATTGCCGCCCCAGGAGTACTGGATTGCCCTGGAAGAAGGCGCCGACCGCCAGCAGATTGTCGAGTCGGTGCGGGAAGCGACCTCCGTTTCCGCCACCATCCGAGACCGGGCCGCCTTGGTGGACCGGGCCGAGCGGAACCCGTTGGCCGGCGGCGGCTGGAACGGGCTGACCTTAATGGGTTTGGCGGCCCTGACGATAGTCGTGACCCTGGCGTTGGGCGCTCATGCCGTCGTCGCCATCCGCACCGGGCGGGTGGAGTTAACCGTGGCCCGCGCCCTGGGCTTTTCCCTTGGGCAGCTAATCGGCGTCCTGTTCCTGGAAAGGCTGTTGGTAGCGGCGGTGGGCCTGGTATCCGGGGCCGTAATCGGTTATTACCTGAGCCGCTGGACTTTGGGGTTCCTGGGGCAGACCACCGGGGGCCGCACGGTAATTCCCCCGATGGTATTGACGGTGCAGGAGTGGCTGATCGGCCTGGTGATTCTGAACTTGCTCGTCGCTGCGCTATTGGCGATTTTCCTGGCGGCGGTGGCCGTGGGCCGTCTCCGTCCCTCTGATATACTGCGCACCGGGGAGTAAGGTAAGTCCACTTTAATCCCGGCAGGCTGGTCAACCGAGGAAGTATGTCCTTTCTGCATCTGGCCTACATCATAGCCCGGCGGAGGATTTCGGCGGCCTGGCGGCTGGAACTGGTGCTGTTCCTCGGCATCCTGCTGTCCGTGGCCCTGCTGTCCAGCAGCGTGGTCTTCTCCGACCTGCTGGCCGAGGCTGCATTGCGCCGCGCCCTGCAAGAGGCCGATGCGGAGGAGGTCAACTTCTGGGTACGCACTTACCAGAACCTGGAAGAGCCTTCCATTGCCAGCCAGCGCACCTCCGTCTATCAGTCCGGGATAAACTTTGTCGACGAGCGGGTCACTCCTATCTTTAGCCCCTACCTGGAAGGGCAGGGTCGGCTGCTGGAAACCTCCACCTTTTTCTTCAGTGGCGACTCCCGGTTTGACCTGCCGCAGGACTCCCGCCCCCGGGGCCGCATCCAATATATGACCGGCCTCTTTATGCCGGAGCGCAGCGATCTGGTAGAGGGACGCTGGCCGGGTGAGCCGACGGGGACTGCGGGGGAGGTACTGGAAGTTGTCGTCGAGGTCACGGGGGCGGAACTGGTTGACCTGAAGTTGGGCGATGAGTGGGACGTGATGCCAGCGACCGGGTCGCTGGAGCATAAAACCAGCCGGGTCAGGATTGTGGGCATCTTCCAGCGGGTCGCTCCCGATGATGACTTCTGGCACGGGCGGCAGCATAACTTCAGCAACCACAATGGCGATTGGGCTACGGTTCCCTTGTTTACCACCGAAGCGGCCATTCTGGAGCAGATCGCCTTCAATTACCCCGGCATCTACTCCAACGTGACCTGGATTTACGACCTGGACCGGCTGAGCGTGGGGGCCGGCGAGGTGGACTACCTCAAGTCAGCAATCTGGACGACACGGAACGACATCTACGCCAACCTGGATAACTCCACCGTCGGCATCAAGCTGGAACGGCTGTTGGACCGCTATTCGGAACAGCTTACCCTCTCCCGGATACCGCTGTTTCTGATGGTGTTTCTGGTAATCGGCATCCTGGCCTATTACCTGGCCCTGGTATCCGCTCTGACCGTGCGTTCTCGCAGCGCCGAAATCGCCATGCTGAAAAGCCGGGGGGCCACCACTTTGCAGATAGGCTTGATGGTGCTGGTAGAGGGGTTGCTGCTGGCGATTCCGGCGGTGGTGGTCGGAACCCTGCTCGCGTCGCCGGTAGCCGGAACGCTGGGCAGTCTCTTGTTCGACATTGAGGGGAACCGCGCGCTCATCGCCCTGTCGTCCCAAGCATTTCTCTTGGGGGCTGGCGGCGCCATCCTGTCGGTAGTGGTGCTTACCCTGGCTACGCTGGTGGCGGCCCGCCAGGGAATTGTAGAGTTTCGACAGGCCGGCGCCAGACCGCCCCGCGCTCCCCTGCTGCATCGTTATTACCTGGATTTTCTGCTGCTGGCCTTCATCGGCCTGATTTGGTGGCAAATCCAGAGCCGTGACACCTTCCTGCTGCGGCCCGTAGGGAGCGGGGAGTTGGAAATTGACTTTACCCTGCTGCTGGGGCCGGTGCTGGGACTGCTGGCCCTCGGGTTAATCGTATTGCGTTTCTTTCCGTTGGCCGTTGCCCTGCTGTCCCGGCTTGCCGAGCCGGTGGGAGCGGTCTGGCTGGTCCAGGGCTTGCGGCGAGCCGGCCGCGACCCGATCGCCCTGGGCAGCCTGGTCGTGCTGCTAATGCTGTCCACTGCTTTGGGCGTCATCGGCAGCGCCTTCAGCTCCACCCTGGAACGGAGCCAGGAGGACCGGGCCAGGTATCAGGTGGGGACCGACCTGTGGATTCAACATAACGGCGATCAGATTCCGGTAACGTCTATCGGACTGGACGACTTGAATGGGCCGGACGGAGCGGCGGGCCAGACGGATGCGGCTGGGACTACCCTCAACATCGCCGAAGCCTCGCGGGTTAGCGGCAACCTGCTGACCCAAGGTTTCAGCAGCGCGCGGCTCTCGATACTGGCAATAGATACGGACGATTTTGCCCAAGCCGCCTGGTTCCGCCCCGATTTTGCCGGCGACCAATCTCTGGAACAACTTACCGCCCGGCTAAAGCCCACCACCGGAGAGGGGAGCGATGGAATTGAACTGCCGCCGGATGCCACCGGGCTGTCGATGTGGGTCAATCCGGGGCAGCCCGGCGCCCGGTTAACCCTGCGGGCCAGGCTGCGGGACGCCGAGGGCTACTATTTCGATTCCCTATTAGGAGACCCGCAAAACCGGGGCTGGCAGCAGATTTCCGGTGAACTCACTCCTGCCCCTAGCCGCGGGAGGGATACGGATCCGGAGGAGTTGAGGGCGCCCTTTACCCTGGTAAACATTCACATATCCAGCAGCTTTGGCCTCAACGAGCCAGGCATTTTGTTCATCGATGAAATTGCGGTGATTACTCCGGCCGGCGAGGATGTAATATCCGATTTTAGGAACTTGCAGGGTTGGCAGGTTGTTGAGGACTATACTCGGCCCGGCCTTTATGTGTTGGAAAGCAGCGAGTCGGTAGTCCGGGTCACCGGGCAGCGGTCGGCCGCCTTCAGTTGGGCGCCGGGTGGCGTGGGCCTGCGGGGCATCCGCCCGGGCAGTCCTGCTGTTCCCATTCCCGCTATCGTGTCCCCCGAAGTCCTGACCTTGGCCGACGCCGAGCCAGGCGATGTCCTGAAGGTCAGCGTTGCCAGTTTTGCTTTGCCCATCGAGGTGGTGGCGGTGGCCGACTATTTCCCTACTCTAGACCCCCGGCGGCAGCCCTTTGTGGTGTTGGACCTGGAAACCTTTATTCTCCATGCCAACCGCCACGGCCGGCGGCTCGGCGGCGGGCCTAACGAGTTATGGGCCGCCACCGGAGAACCGGGCCGGGCCGCGTCCCTGCTCACCGGAGAGTTGGAGCAGCGGGGCCTCCAGGTCAAGGATTACCTGCGGGCCGACGAGGAAGTTCTGCGGCGGGTGGAGCAGCCTCTGGCAAATGCCAGTTGGGGCGGACTGCTGGCCCTGATGTTTCTGGCCCTGGTGTTAGCCAGCGCCTCCGGCGTGGTACTGTTCTCTTACATTGACACTGGCGAACGACGCACCGAGTTCGCCCTGCTGCGCACTCTCGGTTCCTCGGCGCGCCAGCTCAATGGTATGGTATGGTTCAACCTGCTGCTGATGCTGGTTTGTGGCGTCGGGTTGGGCACCTGGGCCGGCCAGCAAATTGGCGCGGCCCTGCTGCCGGTGCTGGAGGTATCCGAGGGGGGAGTGCGCGTGACGCCGCCGATGGTACTCCAAACCAACTGGCTCACCCTACTGGTGGCCTACCTGGCCCTGGCCGCCGTGGCAGCGGGCAACGTGGTATGGCTGGCCTGGTTCACCGCCCGGCTGGAGGTGCAGCAGGTGCTTCGCGCCGGTGAAGCGGCGTAATTGAGGACTGCGAATTACGAACTGACCGATAATAGCCATTAAACCCCGATTATCTCGTGGTCATATCCATATATGAATAGATAATTCCCGCCGGAGAATTGTGATGCAGGATTCCATAATAGCCGACGTTTTTCCCGGGGAAAGCCGCGTTGCTCCTTACGTGGAATGCAGAGACCTTTTCAAGATTTTCAAACCCGCCGACCTGGAAGTGGTGGCTCTGCGGGGCGTTGACCTGGAAATCGCCCCCGGCGAAGTTATGGCTATTGTCGGCGCCAGCGGCAGCGGCAAGACCACCCTGCTTAACATTCTGGCCGGGCTGGAACGTCCCTCCGCCGGCCAGGTGCGGGTGGGAGACCGGGACTTGCTTAATATCTCCGACCGGGAACTGGTGCTTTACCGGCGTCAGGAGGTGGGCTTTGTCTGGCAGTCCACCTCCCGCAACCTGGTGCCATACCTCAACGTCCGGGACAACATCGAGCTACCCTTGGCCATCGCCCGGGTAAACCGCGCCCGTCGTCGCCAACGGAGCGAAGAGTTGCTGGCCGCCCTGCACATGGAGGACAAGGCCCGCCGCTTCCCATCCCAGCTTTCCGGCGGGGAGCAGCAGCGGGTAGCCATCGGCGTGGCCATGGCCAACCGGCCGCCCCTACTGCTGGCCGATGAACCCACCGGAGAACTGGATACTCAGATGGCCGGGCAAATCTTTGAGTTGATGCGGGAAATGAACCGGGCTTTTGGCGTTACTGTTGTGGTGGTGACTCACTATCCCGGCGTGGCCCAATATACCAACCGGGTGGTACACATCCGGGACGGGCGCATCAGTTCAGAGAGTTTCCTGCAATCCACCTTCCGCCGGTCGGGCGACACGGTGCAGCGGGAATACCTGGTGGTGGACCGGGTGGGCCGCCTGCAACTGCCCCACGAATACGTGGAGCAAATGCGGCGGAGCGGCCTTTCCGGTCTGGCGGCGGCGGAACTGGTAGAAGGACAGGTCACCATTAAACCCGCCGGCAACCCGGCGGCCCCCGGTCCACCAACAGGGGCCGTTCCGGCTTCCCCTGAACCGCTGGCTGAGGAGAGTTCCCGGTACGATGTATTCCGGCGTCCCGCTCCGGTGGATGAACCGGAATAGTGGTATAGACGGCATTTGCCAGGCAGCTCGGCCTTTGTCCAGAACAGGTTCCGGCGTACCTGCAAGCTGGTGATTAGATAAGGAGAACGATGGCAGCGTACCAGCCTACCCCCGGCGCCTCTTCCAGCCCAATAGGCGCAATGCGACCCGATCTACCGTCGGCATCCCCCCGGCCCGGCATTGAACCGGGCATTCCCGGTCCTACAATAATAAGTGCCCGGGGCCTGACTCGGGTATTTGGCTCCGGCGACCAGGCAGTGACCGCCGTTAACGGGGTTGACCTGGACATTCAACCCGGCGAGTTCCTGGCGGTTACCGGACGCTCCGGCTCCGGCAAGACCACCTTGCTTAACCTGCTGGCCGGACTGGACCAGGCGACATCCGGCGTGGCCACTATCGAAGTCGATGGAACCCACAGGAGCCTGGCCGAGTTTTCTGAGTCGCAGTTGGTGGAACTGCGCCGCACCAGAATTGCGTTTGTGTTCCAGTCCTTCGGCCTGATTCCCCTGCTGTCCGCCTGGGAAAATGTGGAATTGCCCCTGCACATTGGCGGGTTGGGTTGGCGGGAGCGAAGGCAGCGGGCCGCCGAGGCTCTGGAATTGGTGGGCTTGGGTTCCCGGACCGGCCACCGCCCCTACGAACTTTCCGGTGGCGAGCAGCAGCGGGTAGCAATCGCCCGCGCCCTGGTAACCGGTCCGGCGGTGCTGTTCGCCGATGAACCTACCGGCGAACTGGACAGCGCGACCGGAATTTCCATCGCCACCATCTTGCGGGACATTGCCCGGGAGCGAAGAGTAACCGTAATAACCGCTACCCACGACCTGTCCTTGGCCGGTATGTGCAGCCGCAGGGTGGAAATGGCCGATGGGGCGTTGGTGAAGGGTTAAAGCGGTTAGATACCCTTGAAAATCTACCGGAGAACGACATCGTTCCGACTTGCAGATTGGCAGATAAGGCATATTTGCTTACATTGATGGACCAATGGGCTGCATCTTCGGAAGTAAGGTCTGTATCCCAAAATGTTGACATCCTGAGACAAGACCAGGGCAATCGCGTCTTAACCCGTCATTCCGGCGAAAGCCGGAATCCAGAGCGCCTTGCCATAGGGAACATTGACCTACCCATAACATTTCCTGGATTTCGGCCTGCGCCGGAATGACGATGCGCCAAGTGTCCCAAATTAAGACGCGATTGCCCTGGAGACAAGACCCGAATTGACGAATCACCAGCAACTCGCTAGAATAATAGCAATATACTCCCTGGTGTCCGTGAAGAGCGCACTCCAGGTTAATACCCTGTTATACGGCATGGAGACGTCCATGCCGTTTCCTTAATTATGGAGGCATATTGCCCAACCGAGTCGCAATTTTCATTGATGGCGCTTATCTCGTTAAAGTCCTTCAGGAGGAATTTCCCGGCGGTCGCATAGATTTTCAGAAATTGTCCGAATCTTTGGCCGGCGGAGCGGAGATTTTGAGGACTTACTATTACAACTCCCCCGCGTATCAAGGGAATCCCCCAACCCAAGAACAACGGGAGAGGTACGCCAGCCAAAGGCGATTATTTAATATCCTTGAGCTATTGCCCAGATATAAGGTCCGGCTTGGGCGACTGGCTTACCGCGGGGAAGATGCAACGGGCAACTCAGTATTCGAACAGAAGCAGGAGGACATACTGCTTAGCGTTGACCTGGTACAATTGGCCGCCAAAAGAGTCATTCAAGAGGCCGTCATAGTGGCTGGAGATAGTGATTTCATCCCAGCAATCGCTGCGGCCCAATCAGAAGCGGTAGTGGTCCGATTATTTCACGGTGCAAACCCCCACGCAGACCTGCTCCGAGAGGTGGACGAAAGGTATCAATTTACTCCGGAATTCATGGATTCGGTGAGGCTCGTAGCACGGACCACCGACGGTTAGCCTCTGGTCCCTTTGGGTAATCGCCTGGCTTGCCCTGTCTTTGCCCCTGTGGTACATTACCCGTAACTTATCCTGAGCGAAGCGAAAAGGAGAATTGAATGGCTTTTGTAACACCACGGGAAGGGGAAAGCCCGGAGAGTCTGGTAAACCGTTTTCGTGCCTCAGTCCAGCACGCCGGGATCTTGCGAGAGTTGAAGGACCGGCGTTTCTTCCGCTCCAAGGCGCAGAAAGAGCGGTTGGCCGCCCAGCGCGCCGCCCGCCGTCGCCGCCGCCAACGCCGCTAGGCCGCCAAGCCCGCCCAGAGTTACCCCCAATTGTTTCCGATGGCCCGTATTCCGGGCCTTTTCTTTGCCTGGTTGTCCTCCCCAAATGGCGGCAGGCAAAGGCAAGCTAAAGTAGTCTAGGGATATTGTTATGCTGCAAAATCCGCACCCCATCGAAGACAGCCTCAACGCATTTTGTAAGGACAGCGACGCCTACCTGCCGGGTGGGGCCGGTCCGCTGGCCGGACTAGCTTTCGCCGCCAAGGATATATTTGACGTGGCCGGTCACATTACCGGGTGCGGCAACCCGGCCTGGAAAGCCACCCATCAGCCGGCGGAGGCCAACGCCTGGGTCATCCAGCAGTTGGTGGACGCCGGGGCTGCTATGGCCGGCAAGACCATCACCGACGAACTGACCCGGGGCATCTTCGGCGAGAACGTCCACTACGGGACGCCGATAAACCCCCGCGCGCCGGAGCGGGTGCCGGGCGGTTCCTCCAGCGGTTCGGCATCTGCGGTAGCGGGCGGGCTGGTCGATTTTGCGCTGGGCTCGGATACCGGGGGTTCTGTCCGGGTCCCGGCTAGCTTCTGCGGACTGTTTGGCTTGCGCCCCACGCACGGCCGTATCCCCAGGGACGGTATGCTGCTCCAGGCGCCCAGCTATGACACCATCGGTTGGTTTGCCCGGGACGCCGAGACCTTTGCCAAGATGGGGCCGGTGTTACTGTCGCCAGAGAGTTCTTCATCACCCCCGCGCCGCCTGCTCATCGCTGAAGACGCCTTTGAATTGGCTGCACCGGAGGTAAGAACTTCTTTAGCGGCGGTGGTAGATGCCATTAGCCCACACTTTGCTTCGGTTTCCTCCGCCAGGTTGTCCCCCACCAGCCTTACCGAGTGGTCGGGACACCAGCAGGTGTTACAGAGCCGGGAAGCGTGGGAGTCTATTCGCGATTGGATTGACCAGGTTAATCCGGCGTTCAGCTTTGAGGTGTCCGACCGGTACGTTTCGGCGCGGGCGGTAACCGATGCCGAGGTCGTTGAGGCTCAGGCCGGGCGAGAAGCGATAATCGCCCGAATGAACGAGGTTTTCCAGGACGAAGATACCGTGGTATGTTTGCCCACCACCGTCGGCCCAGCGCCGCTTACCGGACAGGCGGTTTCGGAGCGGCATACGTTGCGGCTGCGCAACAGCGCGTTGACCTCCATCGCCGGCAATACCGGCCGGCCGCAATTATCCCTGCCCCTGGCCGAAGTTGACGGCCTGCCCGTAGGACTGTCTCTGCTAGGCAACAATGGCGCCGATGCAGCATTGATGCAGTTGGCCCAGGAAATCGCTGCCCTCGGGTGATGCCGGCGGGCTAATCCCGGCCCCGGCAACCACTGAATCCTTTGAGTCCTTACCTGCCGAGTTGGAGGAAAACTGACCGTGCAACTACCCAAGGCTATCTTCTTCGATATGGACGATACCATCCTGGACGACTATGCAGTATCAGATAGAAGCTGGGAGCAAGTCTGCCGCAGCTTTGCATCCCGTATTGAAACGCTGGGGTTGGAAGCGGGTAACTTGCTTGCCGAAATTCGGGAGATACGCGTGTGGTTCTGGAACGACCCGGAGCACAACCGACAGCGTGGACTTGACTTGAGGGCCGCTCGGCAGGAAATCTTTTCGTTGGCCCTTGCCCGGCTGGGTATTGAAGATGCGGCGTTAGTTAGTGAAGTGGTAGATTCCTACATGGCGCTGAAATCGGCTACCGTCGAGCTTATTCCCGGCGCGTTGGATACCTTGCGCCGGCTGCGGCAGGAGGGATTCAGATTAGCTTTGATTACCAATGGGAACGCACAAGAGCAGAGAGCAAAGGTAGAGCGTGCCGAACTGGAGCCTCTGTTTGAGTTCGTCTTGATTGCCGGGGAATTTGGCGTCTCCAAGCCGGACCAGCGGGTATTCCGCCATACCCTAGAACAGATGAATGTCCTTCCGGCGGAAACGTGGATGGTTGGCGATAACTTGCTGAACGATGTGGGCGGCGCCCAAGCCGTTGGCATCTACGGCGTGTGGGTTGACGGGCAGGGAACCGGCTTGCCGGAGCACAGTCCGGTTAAGCCGGACCGCACCGTCCGGTCAATCGTCGAGTTGGTTCCCGATGACGGTGGGTAACCGACTATGACTGCGGTCAGTGAAAGCGAAGGAGCGGCGCTAAAAGTCCGGTGATTAGTGAGAGCCGAGCTAAACGGCCCATTGCTCATCACTCTTCTCTTCTCACACTCCACCTCCTTTTCACCAAAGCGGCCGCCCCGAATATAGCAGTTGCGACCAGAGCCATGGCCGGGCCAGAGGGCAGGTCGGCGTGAAAGGATAGATACAGCCCGGCTACCGCCGAGATTACCCCGATGAGCGCCCCGATGAGCATTACTCCCACAAACCGCCTGGCGAGCAGATAAGCAGTCGCCGCGGGCGTGATGAGCATAGCCATCACCAGGACAATTCCGGCGGCCTGGATGCCGATGACGATAACCAGGGCAAGGAGGGTGAGGAGCACGTATTCGACCAGGCCCGTCCTGATTCCGATTACCGTTGCCCCTACCGGGTCGAAGGTGGTGTAAACCAGCTGCCGGTGAAACGTATAGATGCCGACCACCACCAGCGCCGTCAGCCCCAGCGAGACGAGAACCTCCGTTTGGGTTACGCCGAGCACCTGCCCGAGCAACAAGTCCTCAATGCTGACATTGACTACGGCGTCTGTCGAAAGCATCACCAGACCCAACGCGAACATACCGGCGAAGACGATGCCGATGGAGGTATCGTCGCTGATGCCGGTACGCCGGGTGAGGTAGCCCATCAACAGGGCGATGGCGATTCCCGAAGGCACGGCGGCGAAGAACGCCAAGGTCTTGCTGGTCACAACTGCGAAGGCCGGGAAGGTTGTCCATAGCAGGAATCCGAGGGCCATCCCGGGCAGGACCGAGTGGGCGAGAGCATCGCCCATGAAGGCTCGCCCGCGGGTAATGACGTAGGCGCCGATGACCGGGCACATTATCCCGACCAGCATGGAGGCAATCAACGCCCGCACCATAAAGCCGTACTGGAACGGCCCGATGATATAGTCAAGCATGGTTAGTGCCCCCCGTGGGAATGTCCCACGTGGGCGCTGTGGTTTCGGACGAAGTCGATTCCGTGGGAGCCGTAAAGCTCCTCCAACACCTCGGAAGTGAACGCATCATCAGGCGGGCCGAAGGCGCAAACGTGCCGGTTAATGCAGAGCACCTGGTCGAAACGCTCGGCGAGGTTGGTCAGGTCGTGGGTGGCCAGCATCACCGCCCGGCCCTCGTCACGCAGGGATTGGAGCACTGCAATGATACCTTCCTGAGCGCCCACGTCAACGCCGCTGAATGCTTCGTCCAGCAGGATGATGTTCGCTTCCTGGGCCAGCGCCCGGGCGATGAAAACCCGCTGGCGCTGGCCGCCGGAAAGTTCGGTTACTAGGGACGACCGCCGCTCCCACAACCCGACCCGCTCCAGGCAGTGTTGGACCAGCTCCCGGTCTCGCTTGCCGGCCCTGCGGAACCAGCCGATGTGACAGTAGCGCCCCATCATAACCACATCGTGGACGGTAGCCGGGAAACGCCAGTTCATACTGTCGCGCTGGGGGACGTAGGCCAGGGCGCCGTTACGGGCATCGGCTCCGTGCAGGTCCACCGCGCCCTCCGTAATCGGCAAGACTCCCGCAATGGCATCGAACAGCGTACTCTTGCCCGCCCCGTTCGGGCCGACAACACCCACCAGCGTACCCTCGCCAACGCTGAAGGTGACTTCGTACAGGGCCCGGTAGCCGTCGCGTTCGACGGTCACATTATCGACAGTTACAGCCGGTCCGGTAGCCATATTCACCAACCCCTCAGGGCAATTGCATTTGGATTTCAGGTTATCCGTCGTTCCTGCGAAGGCAGGAACCTCTGTTCTCAAGGTTTTAGGTTCCTGCCTTCGCAGGAACGACGGAAATATGACTGTGCGTCTAATGCGATAGCCTTGGCCGGAAACAGGCCGCTACCGCATCGCCTCAGTTATGCGTGTAACATTGGTCCGCATCATCTCAATGTACGTCTCGGCTCCACTGCCGGCGAGGCCGAGGGAGCCGGAGTAGAGTCGGACGAGCTTTACGCCGGATTCCGTTGCTACGGCAGTGGCCAGGCGCTCGCTCACTGTAGTTTCGCCGAACACTGCCGGGACGCCGAGTTCCTTGACCTCTTCGATCAGGTGCGTCAGGTCTTCCGCCGACGGTTCCACCTCGGTGGTGATTGACAGAATGACGCCGACCACCTCAAACCCGTACCGGTTGGCGAAGTACCCGAGGCTGTCGTGGGAAGTCACCAGCAACCGGTGTTCTTCCGGGACCGTCTTGACCTGTTGCTCCGTCCAGAGATTCAATTCACCGAGTTGCGCGTTGTAGGCGGTAGCGTTGGCCTGATAGGTGTCGGCCCGTTCCGGGTCCAGGGCAGAAAGACGCTCAGCGATGTCATTGACGGCAACCTGTACGCGCAGCGGGTCAAACCAGAAGTGAGGGTCGTAGATGCCGTGGCCGTGTCCCTCGTGCTCCTCCTCACCTTCTCCAACCGCGGCTTCGATTGCCGCAATTGCTGCGCCGGCTTCCATTTCCCCGTCTTCGACCTGTTCGATTATGGCGAGCGCCATATCCGGCAGCTCGTCCGCATCGCCGTGTTCATCGCCGTGTTCATCGATAGGACTTCCGCCTTCTTCCGAGCCCTCGGCGACGGCGAGAACCTCCTTAATCTCCTCCAGGCCAACTTCCGGGCTAATCTCCCCCGCTTCCACCTCGTGAACGACGTGGCTGACCTCTTCGATTATCTCGACTTCTTCAGAATGAGATTCGGCGAACTCTATCGGCGTGATGGCTTCGCCCAATTCCACGATGGTTGCCGGGTCCCTTGCTGCGTTTTGCAACAGTTCTTTAAGCCAGGACTCTTCCAGGCCCAGCCCGACGCTCAGCACCAGGTCGGCGTCGGCAACCCTGGCAACGTCCTGCGCGCCCGGTTGGAATCCGTGGGGGTCAGCTCCCGCCGGCACCAGGCTGAACACCTCTACGTGGCCCCCACCGACGTTCTCGGCCCAGTCGGCCAGGATGTTGGTGGTGGTAACCACACTGACCGAGCTGCCGGCGCTGCTGGCGCAACCGGCCAGGGAGAAGAGCAGCGCGAGGGTCAAGAGAAGAGCCTTAACCAGGTTTGCCGGATGTAAAATGGTACTCAGTATCATATTATTCTAATCTCCTTCAATTTTGGCTGAGTAAATCAGCGGCTAAATATTGAGAATCAGTATCACTTGTCGGGGAGCCGAAGAACTTGGCAGGTTATGTGAAGTTTAGCTTCCCTCGCCTTGAATGCAGCGGTCGCAGATGACGTAGAGTTCAATGCGGTGGCCGACGACGTTGCCGGGGATGTCGCTGCCCAAGGCATGAATCAGGCGTTCAACCGTAGCGGCGCGGAACTCGCCGACATTACCGCATCTGACGCAGATGGTGTGATGGTGGTGCTCAATGCTGGACAAGCTGTACTTGGGGGCGCCATCCATGAGGTTCAGCCGGCAGATAATGCCGGCCTTCATTAGGAGCTTGATCGTCCGGAAGATGGTTGCCCGGCCCACCCCTGGCAACTCACTGCCAATCTCCTCAGCGGTAAATCCTTCCTGCTTCCCTTCCAGGATACGAATAATAGCGCGTCTGGGAGCAGTAGAACGATAGCCTCGATTTTCGAGAGTGGTCATGATGTCAGGGCGTGCAGTAAGCGGGATATTCATGGTACTCAGTATCAATACACTGCCTAGCTAAAACAGACAGACTCACTAAGATAATTTATTGTAGCAGAACTTTCTTTGCCCGGTCAACCTGGACAAACGGCAGGGGTGGCAATCCCTGTGATTGCCGCCTCTACGCCAAGTTGTACGTTACCCGGTAGGGGCAACCCTTGTGGCATTTGTTCCAACAAATGCACGCCCTCATCCCAGGTTTGCACCCAGGTTCGCCACTACAGATAGACAATTGATAAATGTTTCCTCATTTTATCTGCGGCCCAGCCATCAGTTCCCCCGGATAAACATTCGTGCCTATTCGTGTCCATTCGTGGTTAAACCGTTAGAGGCAAATTAGTTGGAACTAATGCCCTGGTGATTGCCCTGGTTGGACAATGTAAAGGACCCTGACGGAGGAGATTCCGGGGCTATCGCATCAGCGTTCCCCTCGAAATGCCAGTTAACCGTGGGTATCCGGGATTAAATACACAATGAAAAATCCTGTGCAGTAAAATGGGGGATATGGCGTAATGGCCGGTTAACCGCTATATTTGGTGGCATTGATTCATTGCCGGGGAGAGTAAACTCGATGCTGGAATTGAGGACGGTTACCAATGACGAGTTCGGCCAATGGGTGCGGGTTGAGGCGCGGGCTTATGGCAACCGCTTGACTGTTGACCCGGAGGTGCTGCGACCCCATTTCGACCTGGACCGTTCCATCGCCGTATTGGACCAGGGAAACATTGTCGGCGGCGCCCACTCGCACCATCTGGAAATGTCCATCCCCGGTGCTACGGCGGTCATTGCCGGGGTGGCCAACATCGCCGTGCAGCCCACCCACCGGCGGCGCGGGATAATGACCACGATGATGCAGCATCAGCTTAAAGACATCCACCGGCGGGGCGAACCTTTGGCCGGGCTGTTTGCCTCGGAAAGCGTCATCTATGGCCGCTTCGGCTACGGCATCGGGTCGCTGCGCGAGGAATGGAGCATTGAACGTCAGTATAACGGCTACGCTCGACCCCATGAATGTCCCGGCAGTTTCGCCTTTATCGACCCGGCAGATATTGGAAACGTGCTGCCCGAGGTTTTCCGGCGGAGTACCCTGGACCGCCCCGGCGTGTTCCAGAAATCGCCGCACCTCTGGGCACGGGAAGCCCAAGCCCCGGAACACCGGCAAGGTGGACGGGGCGGCCTGTTTTACGTGGGCTACTTTGACGGCGGGAAGATGGAAGGCTACGCCAAGTACCGCACCAGCGGCAACACCGTCATCGTCAACGAGTTGATGGCAGCGACCCGAGAGGCGTACACCGCCTTGTGGCGGTTCTGCTTTGATACCGACCTGGTTACCTGCGCCGAGGCGGAAAGGCGTCCGGTGGACGACCCGCTGCCGTGGCTGCTGGCCGACCCGCGGCGGCTGCAACGGGGGACTCGGGATGGGCTATGGCTGCGCCTGGTGGACGTAAACGCCGCCCTACCGCTCCGCCGTTACCTGGAGAGCGGCAACTTGGTGTTGGAGGTACGGGACGAAGTATGTCCCTGGAACGCCGGGCGGTTCGAGTTGGAAGGGGATACCGAAGGGGCCGCCTGCCGCGCCACCGGCTCCGCGCCGGACTTGACAATTACAGTCGCTGCTTTGGCCTCAACCTACTTGGGAGCCGTAACTTTCAGCACCCTGGCCCAGGCCGGCCTGGTCGATGAGCATACCCCGGGGTCTTTGCTCCGCGCCGACCGGATGTTTGCCGTGCACCAAAAGCCCTGGACTCCCTGCGGCTTTTAGGGATACTCTGAATAAGTCATTGAACACTAGCGCCTTCACCCGTCGTTCCTGCGAAAGCAGGAACCTCTGTACGTAACGTTTCAGGTTCCTGCCTGCGCAGGAACGACGGATAAGTGTGAACATCACGAGTCACGGACTTATTCAGAGGTTTCTTAGCTTGTAATCCACGAATGAACACGCAGAGGCACGAACGATTATTGGCAAATGACCACGAATATCTGAACCTTGGGCGTTACCTACGAAATGCCCGGGTCTTGGGCTGCTTGAATCTCGGGCGCATACAGCCAGCCTTCTAACAAGACCGCCGGAACATAGCCGGGCTGCCCTTCCGCGGGGGGTTGCGGGAAACGGGTTGGGTCTATGGCCCAGAGGGAGGCGGCAATGGCAGCGACCACCGCATCCAGCCTGTCGTGATTAGCCAGGCAAAGGTTTCGCATCCCGGTCAGGTCAACTACGACCGGCGCCGCCCGGCCCGGCAGTTCTTCCAGAATTTGCCGCCGCAACTCGTCAGCCCTGGCGCCGTTCTTGTAACCCTTGTAGGGCAGCCCCAGCCGGCGCAGCGCAGCGCCAGGCATGACCTCCAATAGCGCCGTAGCCGGTTCCGGCCCAAGCCGTGAAGGGGTGGGTAGCGGCGGCACTGTCATGGGGTTAGCGGTATCGCCCGTCCAGAGCCGGTGGAGCAGTTGCATCCCCCGAAAGGTCATCGGGACCATATTGGGGTTGGCCTTATGCAGGCAGGAGAAACTTTCCGGCGGGTCGCAGGCGCGTTTCAACTCACCACTTCGGGCCACAAACTCATCCCGCAGGGCAACGAAGTCGGGCAACTCTAACTCCGCGGCAGAGGCCCACAGGTCGGGCATTGTTGTTGCGGTAGGCTGCCAGAAGTGGGCAAACTCCTGTGGCGGAGCAAAAGGAAAATCCAGGGCGGCCACCGTCGGCCCGGAGCTTTCTGCCAGGATGCCGGCCAGTTCGTCGCGGCTCACCCGACGGCAACACTTCAGGGACAAGCGGTCACCCTTTAGGAAGCCCTGGGCCAGCCAGGTGTTCCGGTCGCTCTGCGCCCCGCTGAAATCTACTCCAAGTATATTCAAACCGATTAGCCCCTCAGTTCCCAGGACATTCCCATGCGCTACAGCAGAAAATCCCCGGGTTGCGATTACTGATACGTGAACGAAGAACTAAACCTGGGCAACTTGACCACCGTCATTCCGGCGCAGGCCGGAATCCAGGAAATCCTGAGGTAATAACCTGGTCACTGGCTGGATACCGTGCTGGATTCCGGCTTTCGCCGGAATGACGGGTTAAGACGCGATTGCCCTGACACTTGAACAACAGTGGTGAGTCATTCCCTGACTGTGCATCATATACAACCACCCGCTGAACCGATACACTCCAAGAAGCCGGAATTGCTTGGAGGTGATGCCGTGGTAATGCCGACAATACCCCCGCCAAACGACCCCAAGTACTGGAGGGCAGAATCAGACTATCGCCGGGAACAAGCCCGCAGGGGCAGCTTCGCCTCCGATATAGCGGTCTCGTTGGGAATCTTATTCATGTTGCTCTTCCGGTTGGTTACGCTGCCGATACGGTTTGCGGCGCGCCAGTGGGTCAAGCAAAGAGAGAAGCAAGCGACTCGGTAGGGTTTTAAGCGGGAGCCGCTTGCTATCCATGCCGCCGGGCCAACCTTCCCGTGGGGTAAACTAGGAGGCAACAGGGGAACCCCAGACCTTTGCCGAAAAGCGCAAGCCCCGCTGGCAGGGACGGTAGGGGAATTCAAACATGGATGGGCAGGATATACGGGATTGGGCCTATTTTCTATGTCCCGTCTATCCTGCCCATCCATACAAGCTAAAGTCGAACTCACCTAAAGCTGGTAGGGCGGTCCAAATTCATCGTCCCCGACCCGTTCCAGGCTTTGGGTAACCGGGTTCACCCTGAACCGCATATTCTCCAGCAGTTCGTAGCCAATCAGCGGAATGGGTGCTGCCATAATCATGGCGCCAAACCCCTGGTCCTCCAACCGCCCTAAAGCATAGAAGGTATCTCTTTCCACAATCCCCGTGGCTGTACGGACGCGCCTCCTCCCTCCGGGAATCCGGAGCAACCCCAAGTCCTCTATGGCGTCCTCAGGCAATCCAACGAATGTTGACCCCGTGTCAACCAAGAACGTGAACTCCCGCTCGGACTGTGGACCGATGATGACTGCGTTCACTTCGGTTCGACCCATGTATTTTCTCCTCAAACCCCTTGCCCCATAAGCATAACACCCGCTTGGGTGTGATTAAACAGATTTCCGAAGTACGTAGGACGATTGCAAAGTCCGCGCCAAGCACCAAACCCGTTCGTGGTGAGCTTGTCGAACCATACCGCCTGGCCCTTCGACAAGCTCAGGGTGAACGGACTTTGCAATCGTCCTACGAGGTACGCCAAATCCCTCGATATGATAGACTTGACCAAATAGCAACCCACGATCTGACCATACTGCGAGCGGAGGGAAATACTATGACGACTCAGGTTCAACCTCAAGATAAGACGGCAACCGCCAACGGACATACCTTGCACTACCTGGACTGGGGAGCGGTGGGCAAGCCGGTAATGCTGCTGGTGCACGGACTCCGGGGCCACGCCCATTCCTGGGATGACGTTTCGGCGGCGCTTTGCGAAGATTACCACATACTGGCCCTGGACCAGCGCGGCCGGGGCGACAGCGATTGGGCCAGGGACGGAGACTACACCACCAACGCCTACGTCGCCGATCTGGCCGGGTTCTGTCAGGCGTTGGACCTGGACAAGTTCATCCTGGTAGGCCATTCCATGGGCGGGCGGAACAGTATGTCCTTTGGCGGCAAGTACCCGGAGAAGCTGGAGAAGCTGGTCGTCGTGGACATTGGCCCCGCTCTGGACAGCCGGGGCAGCCAGCGCATTTCCGACGAAATCCGGTCGGTGCCGGAGGAGTTTGACTCCTTTGAGGCGGTCTTTGAATATATGAACAACCAGAACCGCTTCTCGTCCGAGGCGGTGATGCGGCGGCGGGTGCAGTATTCCACCAAAGAACTGCCCAACGGCAAGGTGGGCTGGAAGTATGACCTGCTAATCCGGGAGCAGCGGCGCAACAACACGGTCCCGCCCTCCGATGACCTGTGGCCCTCCCTGCTCAACATCACCTGTCCCAGCCTCATCGTCCGGGGCGCGGAAACGGACATCCTCAGCCCCGACGTGGCGCAGCGGATGCTGGAAACCCTGCCCAACGCGGAACTGGTGGAGATTCAGCAGGCCGGGCACATGGTCTTTGAGGACAACCCGGCTGACTTTATCACGGCGGTCAAGGGTTTCCTGGGCTAATTCCAGGGCCTTTTCATTCTCCCTCTCCCTCAAGGGAGAGGGAGAGGGCCGGGGTGAGGGGGAAACCTCTGGCAGCAACAACAATTTTCTACGGGGGAACGCCCTCACCCTAACCCTCTCCCTTGCCGGGAACGCCCTCACCCTAACCCTCTCCCAGAGGGAGAGGGGACTTTGCCGGGAATGAAAAGGCCCTGGGGCGGTTAACCGGGTCTTTTAATTCTCCCTCTCCCTTGCCGGGAACGCCCTCACCCTAACCCTCTCCCAGAGGGAGAGGGGACTTTGCCGAGAATGCAAAGGCCCTGGGGCGGTTAACCGGGTCTTTTAATTCTCCCTCTCCCTTGCCGGGAACGCCCTCACCCTAACCCTCTCCCAGAGGGAGAGGGGACTTTGCCGAGAATGCAAAGGCCCTGGGGCGGTTAACCGGGTCTTTTAATTCTCCCTCTCCCTTGCCGGGTACACCCTCACCCTAACCCTCTCCCGTCAAGGGAGAGGGGACTTTCTCCGACAGTTAAAAGACCCTGCGTCGAGGGGGAAGGGACTCTGGCCTCAAGGGAATAGGGGGATGGTGACGCTGGAGTAGGCGGGCAGGGCATCGGGGTAGTAGTCTTCCTCCCTACGGCGGCGACGGGCCCTAATCTCCTCCAGCATCGTGGGCCGGGGCGGGGCGGGTTTCGACTCCGGCTCCGGTTCCCACTCCCACCCCGACTGCGGGGGCGGACAGTCATCGGGGGGATGGTCGTCCTCGGGCAGCGGCTCTTGGGATGGGGTTTGCGGAGCGTACTCGGGGGCCGGGCCGGGGTGGCGGCCAGCTAAGGCGGATTGCTGGCGGTGGTATTCGGCGGCGGCTTTGGCGGCGACCCGGACGGCGGCGGGGGTGTTGAAAATCCAGAGCAGGGCCTTGAAGCCGTAGATGTCCTGGGGCAGCGGGGCGTCGGCGGGGACCAGCTCGGGAGAGTCTTCGGGGTCGGATTCAGTTAAGAAGTCGCGGCCGGCGGCTTGGGAGATATGGCAGCGGTAGTTAAAGACGGCTTTGACGGCGGACTGGTGGGCCTCCGCTCCGCCGAGGAGGTAGCGCATGGCGTAAACGCCGTAGCAGTCGAAGTAGTAGTCATCGGCATCGTAGTTGTCGAATACGGGGTCGAAGGGGCCGGGTTCCTGCTGGTAGCGGTTGTAGCCGGCGGGGTAGCCAGCGTAGCGGTACTGCCGGTCGGTGTCTTGGGCCGGGTCGAGCGGGGCCTCGGCTTCGGCGGCTTCGGCATAGTCACCGGCGGGGGCGGCTTCGGGGGAGTCGAAGCCGCGGCGGAGCAGTTCTTTGGCGGCGCAGAGGCGGTGATGGGGTTTGAAGCCGGCCAGACTGCCCTGCATTACGTCAACCAGGAAGCGGACGGTGGCGCGTCCGTCCTGGGTCTCTTCCCGGACCAGGGCGGCCAGCTCGTGGCGGAGGGCGGCGGGGGCCAAGCAGGGGGAGAAGGCCGCGGGGCTACGCCGCCGGGCAGGGGCGGTGTTGGCGTCGATGAAGGTCTGAGCTTCGAGCAGGCCGAGGCCGAGGAGTTGGCGGGCGGCGTCGAGGCGGTGGCAAGGCTCGGCCTGCTCCAGGCGGCCCTGCATCAGGTCAACCAGGAAGCGGACGATGAGGCGTCCGTCCTCGGTCTCCTGGCGGACGATGTCGGCCAGGGAGGGAGGATTGGGTTCCGGGTCAGGTTCTTGGGGAGTGGTAGAGAACATTAGTGCTATTATAAAGGGGAGAGGTGGGGGTGTCAAGGGGGGGTGGCAGTTAGGAATTAGGAATTACGAATTGGGAATTAGGAATTACGAAAGGGGGCTAGACCGTCGTTGCTGGGGAGGTGGGAACCGCTGCGCTCAAGGTTTCAGGTTCCTGCCTACGCAGGAACGACGGGTTTTCCCAATGTTAGAATGCGTTTGCCCTGGGGACGCCCTCACCCCCGGCCCCTCTCCCTGGGGGAGAGGGGAGAAACTGCTCCTTGCTCCGCTCAGGGTGACATTACATTGGGAATAGCTACGATTTGTGTCAACAGGCCCTAAAACCTTGAGGGCATAGGTTCCGGCCGGCGCAGGAACGACGGTCAACCTGGTTGCAGGTTCCGGCCAGCGCAGGAATGACGGGTTTTCCCAATGTTAGAATGCGTTTGCCCTGGGGACGCCCTCACCCCCGGCCCCTCTCCCTGGGGGAGAGGGGAGAAACTGCTCCTTCTCCTTTGGAGAGAGAGAGTCGGGGTGGGGGTTGTTCGGCGTTGGTAAAAAGGTCTCAGTTGGAGGAGTTTAGATTCTTCCCTCCGCTCAGGGTGACATTACATTGGGAATAGCTACGATTTGTGTCAACAGGCCCTAAAACCTTGAGGGCAGAGGTTCCTGCCGGCGCAGGAACGACGGTCAACCTGGTTGCAGGTTCCGGTCGGCGCAGGAATGACGGAAAGCGTATAATCCTATAGTCCAAGTACGATAGCCTTGGACCCCGGCCCGGGCAGGTTGCCCCGTCCTCTGCAAAATGTGCTATCATTCCCCCAATTTCCAAGTCGGCCCCAAGCCCATTCTCAACCAGCCGTCCGTTAACGAGGCCAAACGCAATGAAAATCTCCTTCTTTCACCTGATGCCCTACCAGGGCTTGGCGCCGGACTTTGAGTCCCGGCACCATAGCGCCTGGGTGGACCTGCCCAACGAGAACTTTGACCCGGAACTGGGCCAGCAGCATTACAACGATTACCTGGAAGAACTGCAATACGCCGACGCTATGGGGTTTGACGGGGTATGCGTCAACGAGCATCACAATAACGCCTACGGACTGATGCCCTCGCCCAATCTCGTCGCATCAATCCTGGCCCGCACCACCTCCCGGGCCGCGCTTATTGTGCTGGGCAACAGCCTGGCCTTGTACCAGCCGCCCCTGCGGGTGGCCGAGGAGATGGCGATGCTGGACTTGATGAGCGGGGGCCGGCTGGTATCCGGTTTTCCGGTGGGCACCTCAATGGACACCACCTTTTCCTACGGGCAGACGCCCATCACCCTGCGGGAAAAGCACACCGAGGCCCACGACCTGATAATGCGGGCCTGGTCGGAACGGGAGCCGTTCATTTTCAACGGAAAGTATAACCAACTGCGCTATGTCAGCATCTGGCCCCGGCCCTTGCAGCAGCCCCACCCGCCGGTCTGGATTCCGGGCAGCGGCAGCCTGGAAACCTGGGACTGGGTGCTGGACCGGGATTACGTTTACTGCTACCTGAGCTATTTCGGCTACCTGCGGGGCAAGCGGGTGGTTGACGGGTTCTGGAACCGGGTGGCGGAACGGGGCATTGACGATAACCCCTACCGGCTAGGTTTCCTGCAACTGGTCTGCGTTTCCGAGACCGACGAATCGGCCCAGGAAGAGTACGAGGAGCACGTCAAGTATTTCTACCAGAAAATGCTGCGGATTCACGCCCCCTTTGCCGAGTCCCCCGGCTATCGCTCCCTGAAATCAGTGCGCGAGTCCCTGCGGCCCCAGATTGGGGAAGAGGCGCAAAAGGCGGCCAGCGAGCTAGGCTGGGCCGACTATGTAGAACAGGGCCACGTCATCGCCGGCAGTCCGGCTACGGTGAGGGAAAAGCTGACCGAAGCCGCCAAGTTGCTCCGGGTCGGGCATTTGATGTGTCTGCTGCAAATCGGCACTATGCCCAAGGAACTGACGTTGAAGAACACCGAATTGTTCGCCCGGGAGGTAATGCCGGCGGTCAAGGACCTGTGGAGCGAGTACGACGACCGCTGGTGGCCCGAGCGTGTCGGCAGCAACGCCGCACCGGCCGCGGTGGGGGATTAGGCTGAGGGGAAACCCCAGAAGGAGAAACGCAAATGTACGGAATTGTTGCCACTATCAACATCAAGCCGGGGTTCAAGGAACAGTTCATGGTGTCTATGCTGGAGGACGCCGATGGCTCGGTGAATAATGAGCCGGGCTGCCTGCGCTTTGACGTGCTGGAGGATTCCGAAAACCCCAACCGAATCTACCTGATGGAAGAATACGTGGACGAAGCAGCCCTTCAGTCCCATACCCAGCAGCCCCACTTCATCAAGTGGCGGGAGACCTGCCAGGACTGGTTTGACGGGCCGGCTGAGATACACCGAGTTTCCGGGGTTTATCCGCCGGGCAAATAACGGCCCTGGTCGTCTGAAAGGCTAAAGTTGCTTTTTCTTACCCGGGAAAAGGAGGATTGATGATGGAGAAGTTGCAGCAGGGAGACCGCTTCCCGGCTCTGACCTTGAGCCTGGTGGGCGGCGGACAGGTACGCATTCCTGACGACTTGCCGGGACGCTATGCGGCAGTGTTGTTCTACCGGGGCCATTGGTGACCCTATTGTATGCGGCAGTTGGCCGCTTGGGAAGAAAAGAAGGCCGAGTTGGAAGCTATGGAAGCTACCATCTACGCCGTCAGTGTTGACAACCTGGAACAAGCCACCGAGGTAGCGGGCAATGGCCTCACTTTTCCGGTGGCCTATGGCGCAACCCAGGGAGACGGCGACAAAATCGGCGCCTGGTGGACTGAAGACCACCACGGCGGATACATTCAACCATCGGAGTTTCTCCTGGGCCGCGGCGGGGTAGTTTTGGGCGCGATGTACGCTTCCGGTCCGGTGGGACGCATGGGGGCTGATGAAGTGATACGGGCCATTAGTGCCCGGGAGCGGCGGAGACTGGAGCAAGAACAGCCGCAGAGCTAAATAGCCGCCGAAAGGCAGGGCAATCGCGTCTTAATTTGGGACACTTGGGGCATCGTCATTCCGGCGCAGGCCGGAATCCAGGAAATGCCCGGAGTAGGTCAATGTTCTATCTGGCAAGGTGCTCTGGATTCCGGCTTTCGCCGGAATGACGGGTTAAAACGCAATCGCCCTGCGCCGAAAGGTACTTCAAGAGAATCAGGAAGTAACGGGTGGTAGCCTCATTGATGCGGGGAACACCAACACCTACCGGGAATACCCGGGACTTTCAATTCTCCCTCTCCCTTGACGGGGGAGTGTTGGGGTGAGGGGGAAACTCTTGCCGGGTACACCCTCACCCTAACCCTCTCCCGTCAAGGGAGAGGGGAAAACTCTTGCCGGGTACACCCTCACCCTAACCCTCTCCCGTCAAGGGAGAGGGGAAAACTCTTGCCGGGACACCCTCACCCTAACCCTCTCCCGTCAAGGGAGAGGGGAAAACTCTTGCCGGGACACCCTCACCCTAACCCTCTCCCGTCAAGGGAGAGGGGACTTTCTCCGACAATTAAAAGACCCTGCCGGGAATACCCCGGGACTTTAATTATCTGGTCTCTCTCGCATAAACTTGCCCTATTTTACTGACAGTTGGTAGGGGAAAGTTCCCGCGCTCCTGGATAAAATAGTTGATAGACGGCGCCAGTCCGCCGTCCTAAATTATATTTTCCAGGAGTATTCTATGAGTACCGCTTCTCCCATACCCCAGGGGTTCCACTCGGTGACCCCGAACCTGATTATCAAGAACGCCGGCGCGGCGATGGACTTTTACACCCGGGCCTTCGGCGCCATTGAACTCTGCCGGTTCGGTATGCCCGGCTCTGACCTGATCGCCCACGGGCTGTTGAAGCTGGGCGATTCTTTGGTGATGGTAACCGATGAGTTTCCGCCGGAAATGAGTTGCCCCGGCGTCTTTTCTCCCACTACCGGCAATGGCACGACGGTAACGATCCATATTTATTCCGAGGATGTGGACGCGCTGTACCGGCAGGCGTTGGACGCCGGCTGCGAATCGGTAATGGAGCCGATGGATGCTTTTTGGGGTGACCGCTACGGCCAGGTATGCGACCCCTACGGTCACCAATGGGCCCTGGCTACCCACATCCGGGATATGAGCGGAGAGGAAATCGCCGAGGCCGCCGCCCAGGAATTTGCCAACGTCCCGGCTGATTAACCCCTCTCAGACCGACACAGGCAGGGGGCGGGCTTCAAACCCGCCCCCTACATTATGTTATCCCCAAGGCTATTGCACTTGAGGACAAATGTGCCTTGTCCGTCGTTCCTGCTAAGGCAGGAACCTAAGAAACCTCTGAATAAGTCCGTGACTCGTGATGTTTACACTTATCCGTCGTTCCTGCGCAGGCAGGAACCTAAAATGTTACGTACAGAGGTTCCTGCTTTCGCAGGAACGACGGGTGAAGGCGCTAGTGTTCAATGACTTATTCAGAGTATCCCTAAACCTTGAGGACAGAGGTTCCTGCCTCCGCAGGAACGACGGACAGCCTGCAATCTCAATGCGATCGCCCTGATGTTACTTCTGCCGTTCCTTGATTCCAGCCAGCAGAGCCGCCGCCGCGTCATCCTCCGGCCCCACCAGGTCAATAAACGGCGTATTGGGCAACATAGCCATTACGTCACAGTCCTGCACCCGGACCGGAATCAGAATGCCCTCCGACCCGGTGGGGTCCTGAGCATAGGCGGCGGCCCACTCCGGTCGGTCCAGGTTATCGGCCAAGAAGTCCGGGGAGAGGACGGCAATGGTGGATTCGGCGATGGCGCTCACGGCAAACATTTCCAGGACAAAGCTGGAACGCGCCCAGTAGTCCCACGACTGAAGTTCCACCGAGTAGCCCGCCTCCTCCAGCCGGACGCCAATCCACTCGGCCCAGCGTTGGTCAGCGGCATTGTAGGTAACAAAAAAGTCCATTGCTGAGCTGCTCCACGTCTCTTTCCCAAAGGCCCCGGCCAATTACCGGGATGCCTATTGTAACATTGTGGCATTAGACCATTGCAGTATGTACCCCAAGGCTACAGGGCAATCGCGTCTTAATTTGGGACACTTGGCGCATCGTCATTCCGGCGCAGGCCGAAATCCAGGAAATGTTATGGGTAGGTCAATGTTCCCTATGGCAAGGCGCTCTGGATTCCGGCTTTCGCCGGAATGACGGGTTAAGACGCGATTGCCCTGCCCAAGGCTATCGCAAAGCCCATATCAACAACAAAACCCGTTTATGGTGAGCCGTTCGACAAGCTCACGAGAGCCTTGTCGAACCACGCTCTCTTATCCAGTGGGTGAGTCCTTCGACAGGCTCAGGATGAGCGGGTAATGTCCCTTCCACGACTTTGCAATCTCCCTGGTATGCAACCCAGGGTCTTTTAGTTGTCGGAGAAAATCCCCTCTCCCTTGACGGTAGAGGGTTAGGGTTAGGGTGTACCCGGCAAGAGTTCCCCCTCACCCCAGCCCTCTCCCGCCAAGGGAGAGGGAGAATTAAAAGACCCTGGTACGCAAAGGGCCCAAACTTGACGGGCGGGGTAAGGGTATAGAGAATAGGGAGGTCTAACGCTCAGCGGTAGCAGAGCCGGCCCGGTGACCGGGCCGACTGACCCAAATAGGAATACAAGGAGCGATTATGCCTAATTTTGTGCGAGTCTATACCGGCGAGGACGGCAAGTCCCACCTTGAGGACTTGGCCCCGCCGTTCCAGTCTTTTGTAGATACCGAAGGGGCTTACGGCGAAGGTACGCCAATGGAGGACGCCAACGGTATGACCATCCGCATTGCCCAGCCAGGCTACCTGCTGGAGTGGCACTGCGCCCCCCGCCGCCAGTACACCATTACCCTGTCCGGCGTGGCCGAAGTGGAGGTGAGCGACGGCACCAAGCGGCAGGTAGGCGCCGGCGACGTGCTATTGGCCGAGGACCTGACCGGGGAGGGGCATATCACCCGGGTAATCAGCGAAGACCCCAGGTATTACATCGTGGTGGCTCTGGGAGACTAATTTCAGCTGGCTAGACCGGATGTACGGGACAGAGAAGAAACAGTTGATATGAGCTGAACTTGTATATCCCGTTAATCCAGGCAATCGGCCCGCCCAGCAGGGTATTTTAATTCTCCCTCTCCCGCCAAGGGGGAGTGCTGGGGTGAGGGGGAAACTCTTGCCGGGTACACCCTAACCCTCTCCCGTCAAGGGGGAGTGCTGGGGCGAGGGGGAAACTCTTGCCGGGTACACCCTCACCCTAACCCTTCCCGTCAAGGGAGGGGGGACTTTCTCCGACAATTAAAAGACCCTGGCCCGCCCGGCCACCGCAGCCCGCAGCCGGGGGATTAGCTCCCGGCCGTATTCCCGGGCGTCGTTGAGCGGGTCGAAACCCCGGATAATGAAGGTGGTGCAGCCCAGGTCGTAGTAGGCCAACAGGGAGTCGGCCACCTGCTCGGCAGTACCGACCAGACAGGTAGTGCTGCCGGCCGCGCCACTGGCCGCTGCGACGGGCATCCATAACCGCTCGTCGTGCCGGTCTCCCTGGGCGGCAAAGTCCAGCAGCCGGCGGGAACCAACCGATTGGGGTCGGGCCGATTCGCCGGGGCCGATTTTTCCCCTGGTTGCCTCTTGAACTCGGTCCAGTATCTCCCCGGCCCGTTGCCAGGCCAGTTTCTCGGTATCTCCCAAAATGGGCCGGACGGAGAGGCTGAACCGGATGTCCCGTCCCCACTTCCCGGCCCGCCGCCGGAGGTCGCCGATGCGCTCCTTGATGGATGCGCGGGGTTCGCCCCACAGAGCAAATACGTCGGCCCGCCGGCTGCCCACCGCCAGGGCAATATCCGAGGCCCCGCCAAAGAACAGGGGCAGATGGGGCTGCTGCCAGCATTGCACCTGGCTGCTGGCTCCTTTGAGCCGGTAGAACTCGCAGGCATAGTCAAAAGGCTCCCGGGCCGTCCAAACCCGGCGCAATATGTCCATATACTCGTCGGTGCGGCGGTAGCGGGCATCATGGTCCAGAAAATCGCCGTCCCGTTCCTGTTCGGCGTCGCTGCCCCCGGAAATGATGTGCAGGGCGATGCGCCCGCCGGTAAGCTGGTCAAGGGTTGCCGCCTTGCGCGCCGCCAGGGTAGGAGCGACAAAGCCGGGCCGGTGGGCGATCAAGTAGCCGAGCCGGGTAGTGTACGCGGCGGCATAGCCGGCCACCTCAAAGCCGTCCGGGGTGCTGGAGGAGTAGCCGGTGAGCACCATGTCGAACCCGCTCTCCTCGTGGACGCGGGCAAACTCCAGGATGTAATCGCCGTCAACGCCGGCGGGAACCTCGGCGCCGGGGTTAATACCGCCGCCAAAGACGCTAAGGGTGGCGCCGGCGGTGGCCTCCGGTTCCCGGGTTACACCAATCATCCCGACTATTCGGACTGTGTTATCCCTTCCTGTCATGGTCAGCTTCCGGTCAGACTTTACCAATACCTATTGAGTGAAATTTCCCCGGCGGCGTTGCAATAATCTTACCGGTCAGATTGTTTCCGCCGCCGCTAGAGTGAGCGCCTCGGCCAGGTCATCCGGTGAGTTTATGTTAAAGAAACTCCGCAGTTCCGGGTCGTAGCGGGTGATCGCCTCTTCAGTCAGGTAATTAACCTGCACCTCGTGGTAGAAGCGGGAGATTTTCAGGTCGTTGGCCCGCAGCCTGGCCTGAATGTAGGGCAAGCAGGCTTTGGAATAGAGGGCATGGGTCGGCTCCGGGTAGGCGCCGGGCAGTGGGACCACCGCGTCAAAATCCTCTCGCCGGGACAGCATATATTCCAGCAGTTGCCGGTTAAGGAAGGGCATATCGCAGGCCACCACCAGGCCCCAATCACTTTTAGCGGCGGAAAGGCCGGAAAAAATGCCGCCCAGGGAACCTTTGCCAGGATAAACGTCCCAAACAACCCGGCGCCGGACATCCAACGGCAAGTCATTGCCCCGGACCGCATCGGCCACCACCACCACAATGTCAGCCGTCACCGCCTCAACCCTTTCGATA
This sequence comes from Dehalococcoidia bacterium, assembly GCA_965197655.1. GTDB lineage: Bacteria > Chloroflexota > Dehalococcoidia > Lucifugimonadales > UBA3495 > CATQHB01. The sequence continues at coordinate 1,662,030 of OZ240220.1, forward strand.
ACCCGGCGGATTAGGGACTGGCCGCCCAAAGGTTCCACCGCCTTGTCCCGACCCAAGCGCCGGCTGCGTCCTCCCGCCAGGATGATGCCAGTAACGTCACCATTTGTAACCGCATTTACCGGGTCGGGCACTCAGTCACCATCCACAGAAGACTGACGGCAGGCGCCGGCTGGAGATGGTTGAGTATAACATAGGGAAGGTAGAGGGGATCAGGACGATTGCAAAGTCCGCGCCAAGCACCAAACCCGTTCGTGGTGAGCTTGTCGAACCATTCACGGAGACCCTTCGACAAGCTCAGGGCAAACGGACTTTGCAATCGTCCTGTAGAGGGGATAAAGAAGCTGGACACCCGGATAATGCGACACGGCCTATCCTGCGTTAAACTGTTGGGCAGCAGGAACGGCTTGCCGTTCTTGTTCAATGGCAATGATACCGGGACGGTTAAGACCGCCGGCCACGAATAGCACGAGGTGCATTGATGCCTAAAGCCGCCTTTGTTTACGATGATGCTCTTTCCCAGCACGTACTCCGGTCGGACCATCCGATGCGGCCGGTGCGCCTGCGCTATACCTATGAGCTGCTGGAAGCCTATGGAGCTTTCGACGGGGAAGCCTCCCGGCTGATTAACCCTCGCACCGCCACCGAGGAGGAACTGGAGTGGGTGCATACCCCGGAGTACGTTGCGGCGGTGCGCAGCCTCAGCGCCGGCCAGTCAACTATTAGCTCGACGCTGCGCCCGGAGCAGTTCGGCTTCAGCGACCGGGGCGACAACCCGATCTACCCGGGGATGTACGACGCGGCTTCGTTGAGTTCGGGAGCTACCCTGGTGGCTGCCGAACTGGTGGCCGGGGGCCGGGTTGACGTGGCTTTCTCGATTGCCGGCGGACTGCATCACGCCGCCCCGACTCACGCCTCCGGCTTCTGCATCTTCAACGACCCGGCCATTGCGATCCAGTATTTCCTGGAACGCGGAATGCGGGTGGCCTACGTGGACGTGGACGCTCATCATGGAGACGGGGTGCAGGACGTTTTCTACCAGGATGACCGGGTGCTGACTATCTCGATTCACGAATCGGGGCAGTACCTCTTTCCGGGGACGGGATTCGTTTCGGAAAGCGGCGCCGGGGACGGAGCGGGCTACTCGGTGAACATACCCCTCTTCCCCTACACCGAGGATGAGCTTTACCTATGGGCTTTTCGGGAGGTGGTTCCGCCTCTGCTGCGGGCCTTTGCGCCAGATATGCTGGTGACCCAGTTGGGCATCGACAGCTACCACACCGACCCGATTACTCACCTACAATTGACCTCCCGGGGGTACGTGGAAGTCATCCGGGAGTTTGCCCGGCTGGGGATTCCCTGGCTGGCCCTGGGTGGCGGGGGTTACGATGTGGGCGCGGTGGCCCGGTGCTGGTCCCTGGCCTACGGGGTTATGTTGGGGGTGGACTGGCCGGATCGGATACCAGACGCCCTGGCCGGCCAATACGCCGCACCGAATCTGCGGGACGACATAGCGTTAGACCTGCCGGCCAACGTGCGACAGGAAGCGCGCCAGTACGTGGAGGACCGGGTGGCGGCCTTGAAGAAAGAGGTTTTAGGGCGGCATGGGTTGGGGTGATGCAATGTAGCAAGAGTTATAGAGAAGTGAATCCCGCTCCGGTTGGATTCCTGACGAATCAGCCCGTCTATACTATAAAACGCATGATACAGGAGTGGAGGCAGTGGCTGGCACGTCAGTTGCGGTGGCTGAGATTGTCGCGTTCCTTATTAGGCGCATCCACTTGCTTAGTAATGGAGGTACTTCTATTATTTGGGAATTATATACTTAATTACCCACCAGCTTTGTTTATGACCGCCAGCACCCAGGAATTCAGGTATGTTGGGTAGTAAAGTATATAATTCCCTATTCTTTAACCTGCAAGAGACATGGAAGGAGTGGGAAGCGGGTAAAATTCAGTTGTGGGAGTTGGGGCGGTTCGCTGTTTTCATCGCGTTGTTTCACACCTTTGTTCTTGGTGGCGTGTTCTGGTTTAGTCGTCAGGTGCAACGAATTTGGGACGGCGTAGAAAATGGGAAAGGAGGTTAGTATTCGGGAAATGGTCAGTAAAATTGTCTGGGTTAGCGGCATTTCCTTCTTAATATATGTGTCCCTGGTACTGTTGGACATTACCTGCCCGGAGGGCTTAACTTCGTGTCAGCTTTACGAACCCTTCTCCCCCTGGTAAGCGGTCGTAGGCAACCGGCAGTGCAAAAGTAAATGGCCGCCGTGGCAAAATAATGGGGCCAGCCCTAAATGAGCTGGCCCCTCTTTTTACTCGTTACCGTCGCCGCTTAGTTGACCTGATGCTCTTGCCCCAAAAAGCCCTTAGCCGAGTCGCCTACATTGGCCTCAATGCAGTCGCGCAGAGTGGAATAGATGGACTTCTTGATGGCAGTCATCAGCCACGCTTCATAATCCGGGTCGGTCTGGTAAGTGTTCTTGAGGGCGACCAGTCGCTGCAACAAACTGAGGTAATGGTACTGAAGCGGCGTCAGCGATTGCTCAACCCCTTCAATAATAAAGGTATCCTCGTTAGCAAAGGTATTCTCGTTGCCCAACACCTCTTGGTCTGCGCTTTCTGGTACACTCATACTCCCTCTCCGAAATTGCGTCTGCTCTGAGTCCGAGCCAGCGACGCTTTATGCTACCTTCAGGCACATTATAACAGAATCGCCAGCCTGCCGTAACCGAAGTTATAACCAAATCTAGACTTCACGGAACTCGCCTTCCACTGTATCTCCGCCCGGTTCATCCCCGCCCATATCCTCCGCGCCGGGAGGGGGGCCACCAGTCTGCTGACCGTAAACGGCCTGGCCCAGCTTCTGCATCGAGTTGTTCAGATCGGTCATGGCGGTCTGCATCTCGGCCACGTTGTTGGCGGCAATGGCGGTCTTCAGGATGGCAATCTTGCCTTCGACCTCTTCCTTCAGTTCCGCCGGAACTTTGTCGGCGTTGTCCGCCAGGAGCTTTTCGGTGCTGTAAACCAGCGAATCGGCCTGGTTGCGGGTCTCCACTTCGACCCGACGCCGCTGGTCCTCTTCCTCGTGAGACTTGGCGTCATCCACCATCTGTGCTATATCATCCTTGGAGATGCCGGAACTGGGTTGGATAACGATTCGCTGCTCCTTACCGGTGCCCTTGTCCTGGGCCGAAACGCTGAGAATGCCGTTGGCGTCGATGTCAAAGGTAACGTCAACCTGGGGCACGCCCCGGGGCGCGGGCAGCACGCCATCCAGGATAAACCGGCCGATGGACTTGTTGTCCGCCGCCATGGGCCGCTCCCCCTGCAAGACGTGAATATCCACGCTGGTCTGGCCATCGGCGGCGGTGGTAAAGGTTTCGGTTTTCTTGGTGGGGATGGTGGTATTACGGGGAATCAGCGTAGTCAACACGCTGCCCAGCGTTTCCAAGCCCAGGGTCAGCGGGGTAACGTCCAGCAGGACGATGTCGCTGACCTCGCCGCCCAGCACCCCGGCCTGGATGGCGGCGCCCAGGGCTACCGCTTCGTCCGGGTTTACCGACCGGCTGGGTTCCTGGCCAAAGATGGCCTTGACCTTTTCCTGGACCGCCGGCATACGGGTCATTCCGCCGACCAGGATTACATCGTCAATCTCCCCGGAAGGCAGGCCCGAATCGGAGAGAGCCTGGCGGCAGGGGGCTTCGGCGCGGTCAATCAAGCTGTTGACCAACTGCTCCAGCCGGGCCCGGCTGAGGGTCTTGACCAAATGCTGGGGGCCGCTGGCGTCGGCGGTAATGAAGGGCAGGTTTATCTCCGTTTCCAGAGTGCTGGAAAGCTCAATCTTGGCCCGCTCCGCCGCATCCCGGAGGCGCTGCAAGGCCATGCGGTCGCTGCTCAGGTCGATGCCGGTTTCCTGCCGGAACTCCTGGATTAGCCATTCCAGGATTCTCTGGTCAAAGTCATCGCCGCCCAAGAAGGTATCCCCGTTGGTGGACTTGACCTCAAATACGCCGTCGCCCATCTGGAGAATGGTGATGTCAAAGGTACCGCCGCCCAAGTCGAACACGGCGATGGTGACATCCTCTTGCTTTTTATCCAGACCATAGGCAAGGGAAGAGGCGGTAGGCTCGTTGATAATACGAAGCACGTCCAGGCCGGCGATAGTCCCGGCGTCCTTGGTGGCCTGGCGCTGGGCATCGTTAAAGTACGCCGGGACGGTAATCACCGCCTGGCTAATCTTTTCGCCCAGCTTGGCCTCGGCGTCCTGACGGATTTTCTGGAGGACAAAGGATGAAATCTGAGGAGGAGCATAGGCCTTCCCGGACATTTCCACATGGGCGTCGCCGTTGGAAGCCTGAACCACTTTGTAGGGCAGCTTGCCCAATGCGCCCTGGACTTCCTGGTCGCCGAACTTGCGGCCCATCAGCCGCTTGACGGAAAAAATAGTGTTTTCCGGGTTGGTCACCGACTGCCGCTTGGCAACCTGACCAACGTATCTTTCTTCGCTCCGGGCATTTACGGCAACCACGGAGGGGGTCAGGCGACCGCCTTCGGAGTTTTCCACCACCACCGGCTCGCCGGCGTCAATGACCGCAGCTACCGAGTTGGTCGTACCCAAATCTATTCCCAGGACTTTTGGCATTTCTTTACTCCTTGCTTCGTTTTCTCATTTTCAATTAAACTTTGGGGTTGCCCTCACCCCCGGCCCCTCTCCCGGGGGGAGAGGGGTGATGCTGCTCCCCCGGCCCAGGGCAGACACCCAGGTCTGGCCTTACCGGCAAGGAGGCCGGGTGGGGTAATACTAGCGAGCTACCACTACCTGGGCAGCCTGGATAACCCGGTCGCGCAGGCGGTAGCCATTGCGGACCGCTTCCACTACATAACCGGAGGGTTGTTCGTCGGATTCCACCACACCGACCGCCTCGTGCTGCAATGGGTCGAACTGAACCCCTACTGCTTCTATTCGGGACAAACCCTCAGCCTCCAAGAGGCCGTAAGCCTTGCGGTGAATCAGCTTAACGCCTTCCACCCAAGAATCAGCGGGATCGCTGTCACCGATATGGTTAATCGCCAACTCCAGCTCGTCAATCACCGGCAGCAGATTGATAATCAGCCGGCGGTTGGCCTCCTGACGCAAAGCGATTTGCTCTTCTTCAGTGCGCTTGCGGAAATTGGCCAAGTCGGCCTGGGCGCGCTGCACTTGCTCCTTGGTTTGCAGTGCCGCTTGCCTCACTTCTTCCAGGTCACTGCGCAGGATAGCTACCTGTTCCTCCGGGGAAAGGTTGTCGAAATTGTCCGACTCTTCCTCCGGGGATCCTTGAGGCGAGAGTTCCGGGAATTCGCTTTCATTGTGGCCGTTGGTCATAAAATACTCACCTTAAAAGGGTTATTCTTCCGACGGAAGGTTGAGATTTCGGAAAAGTTGGGCCATTGCCGGGTCAATCACCGGCTCCACAGGCGTACCCTCGGCGGCGGATTTCAGGTAACGCTTGAAGCCGTGCAGATTATCCACCAAGTTGAGGGCAAACTCCACCCCAGCCAAGTTTAGCCCCAGGTTTTCCATCAAGTGCCTGATTAGCAGGACTTTTCGGATGTCCTCGCGGGAATAAAGCCGAAGCATCCCAACGGTGCGACCGGGGTTAATCAAGCCCAGCCTTTCGTACTTACGCAGGGTTTGGGGGTGCATATCCAGGATACGGGCGGCGACGCTGATAATGTAAACGCCTTCTACTTCAGCGCCCAGCTCGACGTTGTCCCGGCCGTTGGCGTGTGCCTCCGGGGACTGCTGCTGGGGAGCGGCCGGCTCCAGGTCGGCGGCTTCCGGGCGCGGCGGCACTTGGAAAGAAGCAGCCTCCGGGTTATCCTCCCTTTGCGTATCCACCCTAATCCGGAATCGTTCGTACATTACAGCTTCCTCCCGGGAATATTACAATGTCAAATTCACTGCCACGCTACAGGAAATATAATACTGCTTGACACAACTCGTGTCAAGGTTTATTATATTGCCATTCTATCAATGATGACCTGATTAGTGACAAGCGTCGCCCGAATCGACAAGGAGGTTACCGGCGATGATAAAGTTTAAGGGCTGCCCCAAGTGCCAGGGGGATTTGTATCTGGCGACGGATATTTACGGTCGTTATTTCAACTGCTTGCAGTGCGGTTTCACCAGGGACTTGCCGGTGTTGGAAACCACCCTGAGGGCCAACGCTGCGCCGGTCAAGCCGGTGGCGGACCCGGTCTTGTTCGACCTGGAACGACAGGCGGCGTAAAGGCCGGCTGAGTAACTCTGAAAAACCCGGACGCCGGCCCCGAGGAAATCTATCGGGTTTGTTCCTCGGGGCCGGTTCGTTACACTGCCCACATCAATTAAGGGCCACTGACAGGGCTATCGCGTGAACCAAAACGAGCACTAGCCGTCGTTCCTGCGCAGGCAGGAACCTAAAACGTTGCGGACAGAGGTTCCTGCCTGCGCAGGAACGACGGAAATATGACTGTGTGTCTAATGCGATTGCCCTGGGGCCACTGAGCAGGACGCCAAGAGCAGCCGTGAGGCTCTCGCCAAACCTCTTACCACCCAACCTTCCTTAATCTGAACTGGCGTCAATCTGAACTGGCGTCGAACCGGTCCAGAAACTCATGAAGGCCGCGCTCCCGGGGAACCCGGGCAAAGGCCATCGAATCGGGCAGGACGATACCCCCGGAAAATACCATCTTCATCGCATCCTCAACGGTGATGTCCGTCTCCAGCACATCATCCTCAATAATCAGGGCCATATTGCCAGAAGTGGGGTTGGGCACTGTAGGGACGTAAACGACGACCAGAGACTCGCCAGTCATAGGAGAGACGGCCCGGCCCGTCACAAATCCCATTGCAATCATGCCTTCCCGCGGCCACTCGATGAAGACTACCCGGCTGAACCGATACTGGGAAGACATAACCGCCGCAACCGTTTGAGTAAGGCCGTAAATGGCTCCGACGACGGGTGTGCCGTTAAGCAGTTTATTCGTCAAGTCAAAGCTGCGCCGGCCGAACCGTCTGGAGACAACCACACCTGACAGGTAGAAAAGAATAGCCAACACGATTAAACCGACGCCGTCAAAATCGAGGCTGCCGATGCCGGGTATTTCCCAGGGTATTTTCTCCGTGAACGGGCGCACTACACCATCGGCATAGCGGATGATAAAACCCAGCACTATGATGGTGACCAGTAAGGGGAACAAGGCCATCAGCCCGCTAATCGTCTTGCCCTGTATGTGCCGCTCCAGACGGCGGAACACATTTATTTCACGAGTTGAGCTGCCCAGTGGTCCAGGCGGTGAATTATCAGCAGCATTTTCCATTGTTCATTCCTCAAAGCAGTAGATAAGACGGCAAATTAAGACCTTGCTGAATAATACAGCATTGCCGTTCAATTCCAAAGCCAAAGAAACTGCCCCGGCTATTTGGCCGGGGCAGTTCGTACTTACCAAATATCGGTTATTCGGAACAAGCCAATCCACTTAACGGGTCAGTTCGGGCCAGAAGCGTTCCTCTTTCCACGGATCAGCGTTGTTGCTATAGCCGCGCTGCTCCCAGAACCCCGGGGAGTCCTCGGTCAGCAGTTCAATGCCGTTAACCCACTTGGCGCTCTTCCAAGCGTAGCGGCTGGGTACAATCAGGCGCAGGGGCCAGCCGTGGTCCTTGCCCAACTCGCTGCCGTTGTGGCGGTGGGCCAGGAAACCTTCTTCCATCGCCAGGTCCAGGGGCAGGTTGGTAGTGTAGCCGCCGTAGCAGTGGGCCAGGACAAAACGGGCCTGGGGCCTGACGCCGGCCAGTTCGACCAAGGTGGAGAAGGGCACACCCTCCCAGGTGTTATCCAGTGCGCTCCATTGGGTAACGCAATGGAAATCAGCGTTCAGGACTACCCAATCCAAACTGGTAAACTGCTGCCAGTCCAGGGTGATTTCCCGTTCCACCACGCCGAAAACCCGCATAGACCAAGCTGCCAAGTCCACCTTGGGGGTGGAGCCATAGGTGAGGACGGGGAACTTTTTGCTGAGGAACTGGCCGGGGGGAACGCGTTCCCCCTGGTTGGGAGCTTCCTTAACCTGGTCGGGACGTTTCAATCCAAATTGCGGTTCCAATTTACTCAACCACCTGTTCAGAGACTCGGTAATCCGGGCAGTACCGCCGCTCATATTATCTCCCGGCCTTGAAGGTGTCAAACCGCCGATATTGCGCCTCGGGCCAACCCCTCACCCCCGGCCCCTCTCCCAAAGGCGAGGGGTGAAATTGCTCCCTCTCATTTAGGGAGAGGGCCGGGGTGAGGGGTTGCTTTGGGGCTGCCGGCGTTACGGATTTGCCTGGATTTGACCCGGCGGCCCATCCACAATCCGACCGACCACCGCGGCGGCCAAAGTTCCTTCTGTTTTAAGTTCCGCCAGCAGCGAATCCAGTTTGTCCCCGGCCACGGAAATCAGGAGTCCGCCGGAGGTCTGGGCGTCGCAAAGCAAGAGTTGGTCATTGTCGGACAGGTCGGGATGCCACTGCACGTTGTCCGCTACGCTGTCCCGGTTGCGGCTGGTGCCGCCGGGAGCGATGCCCTGCTCCAGCAGTTCCCAAACACCGGGGAGTATTGGCACATCGCCCAATTGAACCTGAGCGCAAACCCCACTGCCCTTCACCATGGATTTAAGGTGGCCCATCAGGCCAAACCCGGTAACGTCGGTGCAGGCGTGGACACCGACCCTGGTCATCGCCTCGGATGCCGACCGGTTCAGGGTAGCCATAGTAGTGACCGCCCCTTGCAGCACGTCGGGATCAACCCGTCCCTGCTTGCCGGCGGTGGTGATGATGCCGGTGCCGATTGGCTTGGTCAAAACCAGCACATCCCCCGGCTGAGCGCCGGCGTTGGTAACCTGCCGGCCCGGCTCGACGATGCCGACGACGGAGAGGCCGTACTTGGGTTCCGGATCGTCCACCGTGTGGCCGCCGACGATGAGACATTCCGCCTCGGCGGTCTTGGCATAACCGCCGCGCATAATCTCTCCAAGAATGTCCTTATCCAAAGCGGCGGGAAAGCCGACGATGTTCAGGGCCACCAGGGGCTTGCCGCCCATAGCGTAAACGTCGCTGAGGGCGTTGGCGGCGGCGATGACGCCAAACTCATAGGGGTCATCGGTTATCGGGGGGAAGAAGTCCACCGTCATTATCAGGGCCGTACTGTCGTTCAGGCGATAGACGGCGGCGTCATCCCCGGTCTCGGTGCCCACCAGCAGGTCGGGGTGGGTCAGCATCGGGATTTTGCTCAGGACCTGGACCAGGTCCTCCAGGCTAATCTTGGCGGCTCAACCGGCGCAGTGGGAAAGCTCGGTGAGGCGGACTTCGCTGCTTTGCATTTGGCAACCTCCTGCGGGTCTATGGGTCTGGTCTATGGGTCTGGCGGATCTATCGGTCTGGCCCGGCGCATACGGCGGGATTGATTGGGAATCTGCTGCGGGACTGGGTTTGCCGGTCTATTTCCCACGAACGTAAACCGACTCAGTATGTCCGAAAAGCGGAAACTGCCAAGAGTGTAGCACAATTTTACCGGGCGGTGGAAAGACTGACCGCTCCGGGAGGGTCTTTCATTCTCCCTCTCCCTTGAGGGAGAGGGCCGGGGTGAGGGGGAAACCTCTGTCAGCAACAACGATTCCCTAGGGAGGAACGCCCTCACCCTAACCCTCTCGCAGAGGGAGAGGGGGCTTTCCCAGAGAATGAAAAGACGCTGCATCGGCTGACCCTTTCCCCTTGCCAAGCCGTGTAACCCCCGCCTACCCTAATATCCATGCGTCACCAAGAAGCAGAAGCATCCAAAAAGCTCCGGGCCGCTGCGGTGAGCAAACTCCCCGGAATGCCCTGCCCCAGGAACCGGTTAAGTGAACGGAAATGAGCGGAAATGAGCGGGAAAATTGAATTTTGTCCGCACCGACGCCTGGCAGCCAACCGGACTCGGCAGGGCACTCCCATAATGCGATTGCCTGACCACTCTCGCAGGGCCGCCCCCTCACCCCCGGCCCCTCTCCCCCAGGGAGAAGGGTGAAATTGCTCTCTCGCCTTTGGGAGAGGGTTGGGGTGAGGGGCGGCCCAAGACTCACTTATGAGCAAGATACGACTGCCTAATCCCGCACCCATCCCCCGGTAGTAACCATCGTCAGCATTTGATAGAATACCCGAAGTTAAACCATAATTCGCTGCGAAGATATTTAGAGGTTTGTTATGACTCTGCATTACGACGACGAAGTTCGCATTGCCAAAATCAACATGGGGCCCTACAACAACAACGGCTACATCGTAATTTGCCCGGAAACCAACGAAGGCATAATTATTGATACCCCCGCCGAGCCGGAAAAACTCCTCAACGCCATCGGCGACGTTCAGATTAAGGCCATCCTGATTACTCACAAGCACCAGGACCACCTGCTGGGCTTCGCCGAAATCACCGGCGCGGTTCCGGCTCCGGTGGCGGTTCACGCTAACGACGTGGACGGCTTGCCCCGGGCGCCGGAAACGGTCTTGAATGACGGCGACACCATCAGCTTTGGCAACCTGCAAGCGCAGGCGTTGTACACCCCCGGCCACACCGAAGGGGCTACCTGCTTTCTGGTGGGCAAGCACCTCTTTTCCGGCGACACCCTGTTCCCCGGCGGCCCCGGCAAGTCCCGCAGCCCGGAGGCCCTGCGCCAAATCCTGGACAGCATCAGCCGCCAACTGCTGACCCTGCCCGATGACGTGGCGGTCTATGCCGGCCACGGCGAAGTGGACACCACCATCGGCGAGGCCCGCCGCCGCTACCAGGTCTTTACCTCCAAGACCCACTCGGATGCCCTGTTCGGCGATATAGACTGGCTGGAAACCGAGTAATGGTCAATTACGAATTAGGAATTAACAATTACGAATTGTCAAAGTCTGGTCACATTCTGCAAATATGGGTCGGTCTTTGTTCAATTCGTAATTCCTAATTCGTAATTGTTAATTCCTGATTGAGGTGATGATGTACCAACGCACTGTCCTCGATAACCAACTCCGGGTGCTGACCGCTGCTATGCCCCACTCCACTTCCGTTGCCATGACCATTACCGTGGGCGCCGGTTCCCGCTACGAACCCGACGAGTTGGCCGGCCTCTCCCACTTTCTGGAACACCTGCCCTTCAAGGGCACCGAAAGCTGGCCCACCGCCCGCCAGGTCAGCGAGGCTATCGAGGGCGTAGGCGGGGTGATGAACGCCAGCACCGACCGGGAAATGACCATCTTCTGGTGCAAGGTGGCCCGGCTCCACTTTCACCAGGCCTTTGCCGTTCTGCTGGATATGCTGCTTAACCCTTTGCTGGACCCGGATGAGATGGAAAAGGAGCGGGAGGTTATCCAGGAAGAGTTGCGGATGACCTACGATTACCCCTCCCACCGGGTTGACCTGCTGATTGACGAAATCCTGTGGCCGGAGCAGGCGATGGGCCGGGACGTGGGCGGCACCCCCGACTCGGTCAACAACATCCGGGTCGAGGACGTGCGGGAGTATATGCTCCAGCAATACAACCCGGCCAACACTGTGGTAGCCGTTTCCGGAAATGTTGACCATAACGAGGTGGTGGAACTAATCCGGCAGGCGACGGAGGACTGGAAACCCCGGCCATCCCTGGACTGGCAGCCGGTGGCCGACTACTACGCCAACCAGGGCGCAGCGGGAGCCGGTCCGGTGGCCCGGGTGGAACAGAAACGCTCAGACCAGGCCCACATCTGCCTCGGCCTGCCCGGCATTTCCCTGACCGACCCCGACCGCCACGCCCTGGCTATCCTTAACGGCGTGCTGGGCGACGGGATGAGCAGCCGGCTGTTCCTGAACCTGCGGGAAGAGCAGGGTCTGGCCTATGACGTTGCCAGTTCGCTGAACCACTTCAGAGATTGCGGTTCGTTGGTAATCTACTGCGGCGTTGAGCCGAGGAAAACCCGGGAGGTGGTGCAGGCAGTAATGGGAGAACTGGCCGGAATGCGTCGCCCAGTGCCTCAGGCGGAATTGAACAAGGTCAAGGAGTTTGCCAAGGGCCGCCTGTTGCTGCGGATGGAAGATACCCGTTCCGTAGCCGCTTGGATGGGCGCTCAAGAGCTGCTGCTGGGCCACGTCGTCACGGTGGACGACACGGTGCAGAAGATTGACGAGGTTACTGGCGAAGACGTAACCCGCGTAGCCGAGAGGCTCCTTGACCCGGATAAGCTGCGGCTGGCCGTAGTTGGCCCCCGCCGCGGGGAAAAGACCCTGCAAAAGCTGCTGACCTTCTAATTTAGAATTAAAAATTAGAAATTAAGAATTGTCCATTAACTCCCGGCCTCAATTCCCAATTCTTAATTTCTAATTCGCGCCTCACCCCCGGCGTCAAACTCGGCAACCACCGGGTTGCGGAGGACGCCGATGCCCGGAATATCTACTTCAACCGTGTCCCCCGGCGTGATGGCGCGGGTTACGCCGGTGGCCCCGGAAAAGACCAGGTCGCCGGGTCGCAGCGTCACCTGTTGGCTGATGTAGCTGACAATCTCCGCGAAGGCGAACAGCATATCCCGGGTATTGCACCGCTGCACCTCCTCCCCGTTTAGCCGCACCAGCAAGTCCAGCCCTTGCGGGTCCAGTTCCGTTTCTATCCAGGGGCCGACCGGCGCGAAGGTGTCAGCGCCCTTGGCCCGCCAGAAAGTCCAGTCATCCTTTTGCCAGGCCCGCTCGCTGACATCATTGCCGCAGGTGTAGCCCAGGATGAATTGGGAGGCCCGCTCCGGTGGGATACGCCGGCAGTTCTTGCCGATTACGGCCACTGCCTCCCCCTCGTAATGCACCTCGCCGGCGGTGTCTTTGGGAATGATTATCGGGTCTTCGGTGCCGGTCATAGCATTCCGGCCCTTGCGCCAGGGTTGGGGCTTTTGGGGAACGGGCATGGCCTCCTGCCCGAAAACCGAGCCGGCATACTCCAGATGGTCCATGAAGTTCAGGCCCGGCCCCCATAATTCCCCGGCATCCGTAGGCGGCAGAAGTCTTACCTCCGGAAGAGGGAAGCGGGTATCGGTTATACGGAACTTGGTGTAGATGCTTCCCCGTATTTCCGCTATTTCGTCGTTCAATACCACGCCGTAAGCTACTCTTCTGCCGGTACGGAATCTGGCAATTTTCATCCTGTTCTCCCCTGTTAGTTTGGTGGATAGTTTAGAAATGATACGTTATGTCGAGTTGCAATTTTACAACAGTCCGGTCCGGGGGTCTAGCCTAAAACGAGGTCAGTTGAGGGTCTTTTCATTCTCCTTCTCCCTTGAGGGAGAGGGCAGGGGTGAGGGGGAAATCTCTGTCAGCAACAACAATTTTCTACGGGGGGAACGCCCTCACCCTAACCCTCTCCCAGAGGGAGAGGGGACTTTCCCAGAGAATGAAAAGGCCCTGGAGGTCAGTTAAGGATATTATGTTAAGCAATTTCGATTGTACCCCGGAAAGTTTGGGTTTAGAATACGGGCCGGAATCCCGCAGGTAACACTGCATATTCAGCCCTCAGGGCCAAACAGGAACGGCAATGAAATTAGGATTTTTTGTCACCAACCAGTACCTACCCGGCGAGTCTATGCCCCGGAAAATTGAGGAAAGCGCCGAGCAGGTAAGGGCCGCCCGGGATGCCGGGTTCGATTTGATTTGCACCGGCCAGCACTATTTGGCCGCTCCCTACCAGATGAGTTCCAGCTTTCCGCTGCTGGCCCGGTTGGCGGCGGAGGCCGGGGAAATGGAGGTGGCCGCCACAGTGGTGCTGGTGCCGCTGCATAACCCGGTCGAATTGGCCGAAAGCGTTGCCACAATGGACGCCATCTGCGGCGGCCGCTTTATCTTCGGCGTGGGCCTGGGCTACCGGGACGAAGAATATGCCGCCTTTGGCGTTGAGCGCGGTGAACGGGTGTCCCGCCTGCGGGAAGCCCTGGAAGTGATGAAACTCCTCTGGACACAGGAAGAAGTGGAGTTTGAGGGCCAGTATTACCGGGTTCCCAGGATTTCGCCCTCCACCCGTCCGGTGCAGCAGCCCCATCCGCCGATCTGGGTCGCCGCCAACAACGACGTCGCCATCCGCCGCGCCGCCCGCTGGGGCTACCCATGGCTGGTCAACCCCCACGCCACAATGGAGATGGTAGCCGGCCAGTGGGAAGGTTACCAGGCCGCCCTGCAACGAGCCAGACAGCCCATCCCGGAGGCGCTGCCCATGATGCGGGAGTTGTACGTGGCCCAGGACCGGGAAACGGCCTACGTGGAAAGCGAGCCCTACCTTGGCCCCAAGTACGCCGCCTACGCCGCGTGGGGTCAGGACAAGGCCCTCCCCGGTGAAGAGAGCTTTTCCGTCCCTTACCAGGACCTGGCCCGCGACCGCTTCCTGCTGGGTTCACCGGAGGATGTGGTCGGAGAAATCCAACGCTACGAACGGGAGCTAGGCGTCAACTACCTGATTTTCCGAATGCAGTGGCCGGGAATGTCCCAGGAAGCGACCCTGCGCCAGATTGAGTTAATGGGCAAGGAAGTAATACCACAGGTTAAGCCTGAATCCACCGAAGGAGGGCGTCGGGTCAGGGTCTGAAGCGGCAAGGAGGCGTTCCTGTGTATCTGGGATAATGGTTTGTGACATAAACCGACCCCAGAACAAGGAGCACCCAATGGATGCCACCACGCCGACCGGGTACAAATCACCCTCGACGACCGAGGAGTTGAACCATGATTATCACAGAATATCCGAAGATACCCGGTTGCCACCGCTATAGCCTGCAGGTTGATGGGTTGGACATCGGCGAGATTCATGACCTCGGCGAGGTGGTGTTCCTCATGCGCAATCCGGCAACCATTGTAGGAGATGAAGGAAGGAAGCACCCTACCCGGAACTATTGCTGCCTTCATGCTGCAAAGTGGGGCTACGGGACTTGCACAGAAGTTAACCTGTTCTCACTCCGGGCTGGCAGGAAACCCCAACTGCTCGAAGCATCCCGGCGGGGCTGTGATCTCGTGGGACCGAAGAATGACCGGGTGATTTACGAGGCTGTCTCCAAAGCTGACCTGGTCGTGGTTGCATGGGGCAGCACCGACAACGACGTGCTGCAACATCGGGCGGACGAAGTATGGGGACTGATTCGACCCTTGGGCAAGGATCTCAGATGCCTTGGAAAGAATGGAGGCGGCTCCCCAAGATTGCCCCGAGGGTACAGTCCACAAGTAGGGCGTGTCGAAGACCTCCTGCCCTGGCCCTGACGTGAGAGGAAAGACAGGGCCGCAGCATCCCGCCATGCAAAGACCTGAGACAGGGTCACGATGACCCCATCTGGGGTCGGCAAGAAAGTAAGGGAAAGCAACATGGCCTCAAGCTTTAGTCCCAATCCACCGAAGAGATGAGCGTCGCGGCGTGGTGAAGGGGTAAGAAAGTGCTCCTTTGCATCTGGGATAATGGTTTTCGAGAGAGGAAACCGACCAGAAACAAGGAGCACCCAACAGATGCTACCACTTGAGCACCCCGACCGCATCCAAATCGCCTTCGACGACCACCGCCTGGTCAACAATGCCGGGCTGCTCCTTCCGGCCACTCTGGCCCAGCACGTGGGCCTGCGTGAACTCGTTGACCGTCACCTCGACCTCGGGGATGCGCCGGGGCGGGCGAACGCGGGAGACAAGATGCTGACGCTGGTGGCCTCGGCGCTGGCGGGCGGCGACTGTATTGACGACGCCGATGCGCTGCGTTCGGGGCGGACCTCCTCGGTGCTGAGGTGCATGGTCAAAGCGCCCTCCACCCCCCGCTTTCGCGAGGGCAGGCTCTGGAGACGTTCCTGCGTAGCTTCCGGTGGGGCCATGTCCGCCAGCTGGACCGGGTGAGCCGGGAGCTGCTGGCCCGGGCTTGGGCCGCCGGTGGTGGACCCGGCGACGGGCCGCTGACCATCGACCTGGACTCCACCATCTGCGAGACCTTCGGGCTGGCCAAGGAGGGGGCGCGACACCATGGCTACACTGGCAAGCGAGGCTATCACCCGCTGCTGGCCGGACCTGGACTACTGGGGCCGGCACCGGCGACGTCCTGATGGCCCGTCTGCGCGAGGGGCGGGCCAACACCGCTCGGGGCGCCGCCCACTTCCTGCGGGAGACGGTGGGACGGGTGCGCCACGCCGGGGCCAAAGGACAACTCACGGTGCGGGCCGACAGCGGCTTCTACACCCACGCCGTGGTCGCCCTCTGCCGCAAGATGAAGGTCCGCTTCTCCATCACCATCCGCCAGCGTGCCAGCCTGCGCAATCTCATTGAAGCCATACCGGAGGCGGACTGGACGCCCATCCCTTACTGGATGGACGGCGCCGCCGCCGTGGCCGAGACCGCTTACATTCCCTTCGGGAGCAAGCCCGATGCCGCGCCGGTGCGGCTCATCGTCCGGCGGGTGAAGCCCGCGCCCGGGTCCCAACTGGCCCTCTTCGCCAGCTACAGCTATCACGGCTTCATCACCGACCGGGACGGGGATACCCTGGAGCTGGAGACCGACCATCGCCGCCATGCCGAGGTCGAGAATGCCATCCGAGACCTCAAGTACGGCGTGGGACTCAATCATCTCCCGTCCGGCCGTTTCGCCGCCAACGCCGCCTGGCTGGCCGTCCAGGTGATGGCCCACAACCTGGCCCGCTGGACCGCCCGCATCGGTCTCGGTGAGCAACTGGTGACCACCAAGACCCTCCGGCGACGCTTCTTCTCTATGGCCGGACGGCTCACCCACAAGGCACGCCGCCTCACCCTGCATCTGCCCCAACAATGGCCCTGGGAAAGTCAGTTCGGTAGTGCCCTGGCCCGTTTGCGAGCCCTGCCACTCCCCTCCTGACGTCGTCGCCGGCACTCGGCGTGCTGACCTCACCCTTACCCACCAGCCAACCGACGATCCCCCAACACCTCGCGCCAGACCGGCCAGCGAGCTTCTCCTGCTGTGTCCTGTCCCTCAGTGAGTGGCTCGACACGACCACCGCAGGCCATTTACCGACGCCAAAGATCCAAAATCTGCCGGGACAGTCGCTCCTCCAGGTCCCTTATCCCCTGCTCCGCCATCTCTACCACCCCGTTCGGTGGATTCGGGTTAAGGGGTAGTTTTCACACAGAGACGCTGAGAATCAGAGATACACAGAGACCATGTAAAACTCTATGAACCTCCGCTTCCTCTGCGTCTCTGTGTGAAAAGATTCTACACTAAAACCCCGGCCTCGGAATAAACTATATTCCCGTCGGTCATCACCACTCCGTCCTCGCAGTAGCACTCCACCTTGCCGCCCTCGAATTGCTCCTCGTACAAGCTGGCGTAGAGGCCGCCTTGAGCCAGCAGTTCGATATGGGAGCCATGTTCCACGACATGCCCGTGGTCTATCACGTAGATTACGTCGGCGGCGATAATGGTGGACAGCCGGTGGGCGATGGCAACGGTGGTGCGCCCCCGCATCAACGGCTCAAGGGCCGATTGGACGTAACGCTCGCTGGCCGTATCCAGGGCCGACGTTGCTTCGTCCAGTATCAGCAGCCGCGGCTGGTGCAGGACTACCCGGGCAATGGACAGCCGTTGCCGCTCGCCGCCGGACAGCCGGTAACCCCGCTCGCCGACCACCGTGTCATACCCCTCCGGGAACTCAACAATGCGGTCGTGGATATAGGCAGCCCGCGCAGCAGACTCTATCTGCTGCTGAGTGGCCCGGGGGTTCCCGTAAAGGATGTTGTCCCGGATGGTGGCGTGGAACAGGTAGCTCTCCTGGGTAACGTAGCCGATGAGGCCGGCCAAGGAAGCCAGCTTTATCCGCCGCACGTCAATGCCGTCAATGCTGATACTGCCCTCGGTGGCGTCATACAGCCGGGGTATCAGGTAAGAAATGGTGGTCTTGCCGGCGCCGCTGGGACCGACAAAGGCGGCAAGCTGGCCGGGCCGGATGTCGAAACTTACGCCGTCCAACGCCCAACGGGTTTCCAGGTCATCGGCAGTTTCAGTTTCCTCTGCCGGGGCTTGACCGGACCGGGATGCCGGAGGAACTACCTCTTGGTGGGCAGCGTAATTGACCCGCACCGAGTGGAACTTGACGGCCCCGGCAACCTTCTCCGGCGGCAGCTCAATAGCATCCGGCGCATCCACGATTTCAGGCCGGATGTCCAGGTAGCCAAAGATGCGCTCGAACAGGGCCAGGGACGCCTGCAACTCTACCGACACTTCCAGTAGCCGCCCGATGGGGAAGTAGAGCCGGCTCTGGAGGGTGGTGAAAGCTACAATGGTGCCCGCGGATAACTGGTTGGCGCCGCCGCCGGCCAGCAGGTAGCCGGCCAGCAGGTAGATGACCACCGGGGACACGGAAAAGAAAATCTGCATCAGGGTAAAGAAGGACTGCCCGGTCATCTGCTGCCGGATTACCAGGTCGGAAAGTTTCTGGTTCTCCTGGTGGAACCGCTCAATCTCCCGGCTCTGCCGCCCAAACAGCTTGGCTAGCATAATGCCGGAGATGGACAGGGTTTCCTGGGTTATCGCCGTCATCTCGGCGGTGGACTGCTGGGTTTCCGCCGCCACTGCCCGTCGCTTGGCGCCCACCATTTTGCTGAGCAGGAAGAAGAACGGCGCCGTTCCCACCGCCACTATGGTCAGCTCCCAGGACAGCACCAGCATAGCTATCAGGGTGCTAATCAGGATGACGCAGTTGGAAAGCACATCAGAGACGGTGTTGGTCACCACCCGCTGGACGCCGCCCACGTCGTTGGTTACCCGGGACTGGATTTCGCCAGTGCGGGTGCCGGTGAAAAAGCCCAGGGACAGACTTTGCAGGTGCCGGTACAGCGTGTCCCGCAGGTCGCGCATCACCCGCTGGCCCACCATGTTAGTTAAATAGGTCTGGACAATGCCCAGGCCGCCGGTAATCACGGTGATTCCGGCCATTATCCCGCCCAGCAGCCACAGCAAATCCAGGTCCGGCCCGCCCGATTTCGGGAAGAGCGCCGAGTCGAAGACCACTCGAATCAGCACTGGGTTGACCACGCCTAACCCGGCGGTGACCATAATCAGCAGCCCTACCAACGCCACCCGTCGCCAGTGAGGACGAAAGGCAGTAAAGATCCGGGGAGTCAGGCGGGGGACGGGGAGGTTAGGGATTTCGGAATGATTCTGCATAGTGTGTCTAATTTACTACATAAGAGAGCGTAAGGGAAAGAGCGGGATGATTTTTACATTTACGGGCAAGGTTTGCTGGATTATCCAGGGAGTGAAACGAAATCTGGAGGAAAATGGTAGGGTCGGATTTGAAACTCGCCTCTCTTGTTGTCGTGCTGATTGAGTGTGATTACGGACAGGCTGGGAAATTTGGGGGACTAATTCAAGATAAGATTGACTATGTGCAAGACTTCCTCAATTACTTCCGCCGGGCAGTGGCACTCAAAGCGGGCTCCACGCGCTTGCCAGTCCAGGCTCTTAATCTGATCAACCATTAGAACCCCGGTGATGGCGCCCTCTGCGGGAAGCAGCACATGAAAGGGATAATCCCGAATCCTTGATGTGATAGGACAACATACTGCCATACCAGTTTTTTCATTATAGGATTTGGGACTTAGAACCAGAGCCGGCCGGTGTCCGGCCTGTTCGTGCCCAGCTTGGGGAGTAAAGTTCAGCCAAATGATGTCTCCACGATCTGGGATGTAATCGCCCGACGTTCCTCCGTGCGCTACCATACCTCTTTACCTTGAGGGGAACCGAAATCCAATTCCGACGGATGGTTGTCGAGGGGCACCTGCGCCAGCAATTCTTCCAAACTAGGGACTTGCCGGTGCGATTCTGCCCGGCCCAGGTCAGAGATGAGCGCAAGTTCCGACGCAAAATAGTTGGCGTCCAGCTTCTTAACCTCATAGGTGATTTCTGTAACCACCCCGACGCCATGAGTAATCATCAATTCGGCCAGTTCCTTACCGTCGATGAGGCGGATGAATTGGTTCCCCATTGAAATCGTTTGGGCAGTCTGGCGGGCAGACGTGCCGAAGCTGGTGGTAGTAATAAATACCCCTTTAGTCGCTCCCTTGGCGACCAAGCTGCCGGAAAAGTTTCGGATATCCGGTTCACCAACTTGCCCGGTGGTGTATCTTTTGGCTTGGACATAGACCTTTTCCAGACCTAGAGTATCCTGGTTAAGAATGCCGTCTATCCCCTGATCTCCACTGTGTCCAGTTTCCCGGTCTATTTCGCCATAGCCCATGTGAGCTAGCAACCGGTTTACCAAACGTTCAAAGCTTTCTGGAGATACTCCCTTCACACTGTCCAAGACTTCGTCGGTCAATTGACTTTGTAGCAGTTGAAAACTCCTGTCCATTATTTCGTCAGGAGTATTTGTACTAATATCGACAGAGCTGGAGGCTTCAACTTTCTCAATTTCTGATGACTCGGACCAAAGCGATTGCAATTCAGCAAACTTTATTGTTCCCGGGTGTCCTCCCAAATAAGAGCGTCCATCTGAGGTAATCTCCCATTGGTTACGTTGCGGGTTATCAATCAACCCTGCTTTTTTCAGATCAGTCATTGCCCAGTTCGTTCGGTTTTCAATACGAGATTGCGCGCCTGAGGGCACCATCTCTTGAATGTCGGAGTCAGTCAAAGAAAAGACTGAAATCAATTCTTCGAGGATTTGCTTGCGCGTCAGGCGTTGGTCAGCGCTGCCGGTAATTTCCAAGACTGGCCGATGAAGTTCGTCCAAAGTTGGGACAGTCATTTCTGCAACTCCTGCTACATATATAACTTACTCCGTATGTTACACTATCCCCTGCCCTGAACAAGCGCAAATCTACGCCTAACGGAGTCCTAAAAATGGTGCCACCGGGAGATATTTTCGGAGTTTTACCCGTCTGGGTTGGCGTTTATCTGGCGCTGATTATTTCCCAGACTCTGGCCGGTTATCTAGCTTACCGGCGCGTTATTCACCTGATCCGGCAGGGCCGGAGCGTGGCCCGCTTTGACCGGCCCTGGGAGCGGTTTGCCGGCGCGGTCAGCATTGTGCTGGGCCAGCGCAAGGTCTTGCAGCGGGTTGGCTCGGTGGACGCCCGCAGCCGGGGCATTGACCTGGCTGGGCTGGGCCACGCCTTTGTCTTCTGGGGATTCCTGTCCTTCTCCCTCAGCTACCTGATATTCATCTTCATTGCTTCCCTGTGGCATCCTTTCCCGGAAACCCTGCTGAGCGCCACCGGAGTCAAAGTTTACAGCATCTACCTGGACCTCTACGCCGTGCTGATTCTGGCCGTGCTGGCCTGGGCCTTGCTGCGGCGCTGGGCGGCCAAACCCTACCGCCTGAGCTTTGACTTAACCCGCAGCCTGGACGCAGTAATCGTAGTAACCCTCACCGCCGCCCTGATGGTGGCTACCCTGCTGGTCCACGCCTGCTACGTGGCCGGCGGCGGAACTGGGCCGGAGGCGGCAGTCATCGTGGGCGGCGTCCTGGGCAATGCCTTTTCCGCAATTGGCTTGAGCGCCGGGGCGGCCGAATCTCTCCATGCCATCTTTTGGTGGCTGCACTTGGCTATCATCTTGGGTTTTGGCATTTACGTACCTACCTCGAAGCACATTCACATGATTGGCGCGCCGTTGAACGCCTACTTCCGCTCCCTGGAACCCCGGGGAACAATGGCGCCCATAGACTTGGAAAACGCCGAGCGGTTCGGCGCCGGAAGGGTACAGGACTTCACCTGGAAACAGTTGCTGGACGGCTACGCCTGCGCCGTCTGCGGACGCTGCACCGACGCCTGCCCAGCCAACACCACCGGCAAGATACTGTCTCCCATGCACATCGTGGAAAACCTGAAAGAGCATATGCTGACCATCGGACACCAAGGGCCGCGCGACCCGGAGCACGTAGAACCAACTCCAATCATTGACCATGCCATCCCGGAGCAGATGATTTGGGATTGCGTGTCCTGCGGCGCTTGTATGGAGGAGTGTCCGGTGGTGGTGGAGCATATCCCCACCATCATGGACCTGCGCCGCAACCTGGTGCTGGAAGAGTCAAAAATCCCCGAGACGGGGATGAACGCCCTGCTCAGCATGGAACAGCGGGGCCACCCCTGGCGGGGAACCCAGTTCTCCCGCACCGACTGGGCCGAGGGGCTGGAGGTGCCTACCCTGGCCGAAAAGCCGGACGCGGAAATCCTCTTCTGGGTGGGCTGCACCGCTGCCCTGGAGCAGCGCAGCCAGGGCACCGCTCGCTCTATGGTTAAGGTGCTCAAGTCGGCGGGCGTGGACTTTGCCATCCTGGGCGACGAGGAGACCTGCACCGGCGACCCGGCCCGGCGGATGGGCAACGAGTACCTGTTCCAGATGCTGGCCGGGCAGAATATCGAAACACTGAACGGCTATAACGTCAAGAAGATAGTCACCATCTGCCCCCACTGTTTCAACACCATGCGCAACGAGTATCCCCAGTTCGGCGGCGAGTATGAGGTGCTGCACTACAGCCAGTTCGTGGACGAGTTGATTCAACAGGGCCGGGTTAAGCCCATCAAGATGATGAACGTCAACCTGGCCTATCACGACTCCTGCTTCCTGGGCCGGCACAATGGCATCTACGACCAGCCCCGCAACATCGCCCGCTCCATTCCCGGGCTGCGGCTGGTAGAAATGACGCCCCGTTGCCGGGAGCGGGGTTTCTGCTGCGGCGCCGGCGGCGGCCATATGTGGATTGAGGAAAGCCAGGGCGAGCGAATAAACCACGCCCGCACCGACCACTTCCTGGAAACCAACGCCGATACCGTGGGCGTATCCTGCCCCTTCTGCCTCCAAATGATGACCGAGGGCATCCAGGCCAAAGGCAAGGACGGCGACAAGGAAGCCAAGGATGTGCTGGAGATTTTAGCGGAGAGTTTGGGGGATTAGGGGGCGGGGTGAACCTGTATGATATTATTGAGGCTATAGAGGCTGGGCGGTGGCGCTATACTCGACATGGCAGGCTTGAGGCTAAAGCTGACGGGCTGACTGAAGATGAGATTAACTTCGCCGTTATCCATGGCGAAATCATCGAGAATTACCCGGATGACAAACCTTTGCCGAGTTGTTTAATCTACGGACGCTCACCTGGCGGAGGTCCGATTCACAGCGTTTGAGGATATAATCAAGAGGAGCAACAGGCAGCAATGATCACCGTTTATCGGCCCGACCCTAATCGGTGGGTTAACTGGATAGAGAGGAGGCGGCAAGTATGATGTTTTCTGACCAGTGCGTCTTTTGCCAAGGGAAAATGTTTCGTAAGGACGAAGAGCTGTTGCTGCGGGGGGGAGACAATGTTGCTACAATTACCGTTCCTGCTGATGTATGCCTGCGCTGCGGCAACCAACTTCTCGACAGTCAGACAGTGCGGAAAATTGGGGAAATCGAGAAGAAGTTGGCCTCCGGGCAGACCGAGGATTTTCAATGCCGGGGGCAACACTTCCAAGTGGTCAATTCCGGCCTGCCTCTAACGGGCATTACCGCCCGGCCCAACCCGCCTCCCTTTGGCCGGGGCCGGGTGATAATCCCGGAGCATTTGCAGGCCAGGGCCGGACAACAAGAAGTGGACTAACCGGAAGTGAAAGACGCTCTGGAAATTGCCCTGCTTAGGTGAAACCCCTATGCCCAACGCCAAACCTTTCTCCCTGCTGGTAATCCCCGACGATGAGCCGCCGGTGCTGGCCGGCACTCCGCTGGAAGCCCGCGCCCGTGCCCTGGCCGAGCGGGTGGAGTGGCACGTTACCCGTCCCGGCAGCGAGGCGGATACCATTGACCGCATCAAGGACGCCGACGTCGTTATCAACATCCGGTCGTCGGTGCAGTTCCCCCGCGACGTCCTGGTCGCCTGTCCTCACCTGAAGCTGCTGTCCGTCTGGGGCACTGGGGTTGACCATGTGGACCTGGCTGCCGCCGCGGAGTTAGACATCACCGTTGCCAACACCCCCGGCTACGGCGCTCCCTACGTGTCGGAACACGCGCTGACCCTGGCCCTGGCCGTATCCCGCCAAATCGTGAGTAATGACCGCCGTATTCGGGCGGGTGGATGGACTGCGGGCTTTATTGATGAGTTATACAACAAGACCCTGGGCGTGGTGGGAACCGGCGCCATTGGCCGCCGGATGATTCAGTTGGGCCAGGGCATCGGGATGAAGGTCATCGCCTGGACCTTTAATCCCACACCCCAACGGGCGGCGGAGTACGGTGTAGAGTTTCTGGAGTTGGAGGAACTCCTGCGCCGGTCCGACGTGGTGTCGCTGCACGTGGCCTTGACCCCACAAACTCAGGGGTTTATCGGGCGGGAACGGTTGGCCCTGATGAAGCCCACCGCCATCCTGGTCAACGTGGCCCGGGGCGCGGTAGTGGATGAGGCGGCGTTGCTGGAAGCATTGCAAGATGGCATGATCGCCGGCGCTGGCTTGGACGTTTTTGAGGCCGAACCGCTGCCCGCCGGCCATCCTTTTACTGAGTTGGACAACGTGGTACTGTCACCCCACGCCGGCAGCATGGCTTATAACGGCACTATGCGCGGCCTGGAAATGTCCATCGAAAACCTGGAAGGATTTGCTGCCGGCCATCCGGTTAACGTCGTCGCTGCCGGCAACCGCGCCTAGGCGATGGTTCCCTTCCGATTATGGCCAGACTCTTTTGGCGGTCCGGAGTCCTGGCAATCCTGTTGCTTTTGGCAGTAGTGGCAATGAGTTGGACCGATCCGTTAGACCGGTGGTTTGTCTTCTTTCCCACCGCCGAGATTGAACGCAACCCGACCAGCGTCGGCCTGGATTTTGAGGACGTTTATTTCGTTACCGGTGACGGAGTGACGCTAAACGGTTGGTATGTCCCGGCCCGACCGGGATCCGGGGAACCTTCCGGTCCAGCCAGCGAGATTACCTTCCTCTGGTTTCACGGCAACGGGGGCAATCTCAGCCACCGGGTCGAGGATCTGGCCCTGCTTAACCGATGGCTCGGCGTCAATGTGTTCATCTTCGACTACCGGGGCTACGGACGCAGTGAGGGCCGGCCCTCGGAGTCGGGAGTTTACCGGGACGCCCGGGCTGCCTTAAATTACCTGCGCTCCCGCTCTGATGTTGACCCGGAGCGGGTAGTATTCTTCGGGCGTTCCCTGGGGACCGTGGTTGCGGTGGAACTGGCTGCCGCACCGCCGGAGGCCTGGCAGCCTTACGGGATAATTCTGGTGTCTCCCCTAACCAGCATCAGCGATATGGCCCGCGCCGTTCATACCTGGCTGCCGATGCACTGGCTCGCCGGCAACCGCTTTAACACCCTGGCCCGCATTGGCAACGTCCACAGTCCTCTGCTGCTCATCCACAGCGATAAGGATGAGATAGTCCCGGTGGAACAGGGCCGGCGACTGTTCAAGGCAGCCAATCATCCCAAGAGTTTTCACTTGTGGGGCGGCGCGGGACACAACGACGGTTTTAGCTGGGCCGACGCAGAATTCTGGACTTCTCTTGATGATTATCTGGCATCGTTGGCTTCCCTTGCCGCAAATGAATCTTAGGGTGTCCGGCCCTGGTCAGCAAAAAGCTGCCATTTGCCCAGCCAGGACTATCGCATTAGACAAACAGTCATAATTTGGTCCATAATTTCGTCGTTCCTGCGAAGGCAGGAACCTAAAATCTTGAGAACAGAGGTTCCTGCCTTCGAGGAACGACGGACAGCCTGCAATCCAAATGCGATTGCCTTGTTTGCCCAGCCACCAGTAATTGACATAGCGGGGTCGTCCCTCTATTATGCCCCTACACTTTAATCTTTGGGGAGGTGGGAAATGGCAACCGAAAGCAAGCTGGAACTGGAGATTCTCTACTGCCAGGATTGAGGCCATGCCCTGCGAGCTGCCTGGATGGCAGGTGAAGCCCTGAGCCGGGCCGGTGAAAAGATTTCGGCCTTCAAGCTCACTCCCGGCCCTCACGGCAAGTTTGACGTTATTATTGACGGCGACTTGGTAGCCGAGCACCGCCACGAGCCCAACGCCCATATATTCCCGGACCTGCAAGACCTGATGCAGGCCATTGCCGACCGCACCGGCCTGCCGGTAGGCCATTAGGAGTGGATTATCCCGGATACTGTGTACTGCATCGGCACATTCGTAAATGCGGGGCTGGTTTGAAACCAGCCCCCACATCTTTCCCTGGCCCGTTCTTTCTGCGTCCTCGCCCCCGACCTTACACCCCGGATATTATCTCCACCGTATAATCCAACAACTCCAGGTCCGGGCGTGTTTCTTCCACGAATGATACTACTTGGGACAGCATTTCGTTGGCGTGGGCAACCTCGTTGCTGGTAGCGCATACCAGCAGCGTCAGCCGCTGCCACAGGTCATCGTCCGCATCCTCCGCCACCGCCACGTTGAACTTGTTCCGTATTCGTGCGGTCAGGGAACGGGCCACCTGTCGCCGGCTCTTCAAACTTTGGGAGTCGGGCAGGTGCAAGGTTAAGCGACAGGCTCCGATATGCAATTACTTCCCCCACAGATCTAAAATTGGCGATTAGGGAACAGCCCAAGCGCCCCGATTTCTGGCCCAGGGTTATCGCATAAGACGCACAGTCATATTTCCGTCGTTCCTGCGCAGGCAGGAACCTAAAACCTTGAGAACAGCGGTTACTGCGAAGGCAGGAACGACGGGTTTTCGTTCTTTGGCCTAATGCGATAGCTCTGCCTGATTACCGGACGGTCTTGACGCACTGCCGGCTACAATATAGATTATAGACCATAATTGCGTGATTATGGGTCTGGTTCAGGATACCACCGGGCAACCGTATGTGGAATCGGGGGAATCCGTCATTCCTGCGAAAGCAGGAATCCAGTGACGTCAGGGGCAGAGGTTCCTGCCTGCGCAGGAACGACAGGTTTTCGTTCTTCGGCCTAATGCGATAGCCCGGCTGGACACCATAAACGCTATCGTATTCCCTGTAATTGCTGAGCCGCTTCAAATCGCAATCCTTCACCTTAAACCTTCGTCGTAACGCTACGGTCGAAGAGGGCCAGTTGCTATGCCGGATAACTTTCCCCAGGATGAAATGGGGCGAAACGAAGTTCCCGAGGTGGTCGTTGGCCGGCTGCCCCAATATGTCCGTACCCTTAGCCAACTCCTGGCCGAGGGTGTGCAGGTAGCCAACTCCCAGCAGTTGGGTGAAAAGCTGCAAATCACTCCGGCGCAAATCCGCAAAGACCTCAGCTATTTTGGCCGGTTCGGCAAGCAGGGCCGGGGCTACCGGGTACAACACCTGCTAGATGAGTTGAAACAGATTCTTGGCCTAACCGTTAGCTGGAACGTGGCCGTAGTCGGCGTAGGCCGCTTGGGGCGCGCTATCCTCAACTATCCCGGCTTCACCCCCGACGGGTTTCAGTTGGTAGCCGCCTTCGACGACAACCCGGCGGTGGTCGGGCAGCAGGTAGGCGGACTGACGGTTATGCCGGTGGACCAACTGGCCGACGTGGTTAAACGGAATGGGGTGAGTATCGCTATTGTGGCGGTGCCTACTACCCATACCCAGGCGGTGATTGATCGGGTGGTGGCGTGCGGCATCCGGGCGGTCCTGAACTATGCCCCGATTACCCCCCAGGTGCCGCCCAGCGTAAACGTCCGCAATATCGACCCGGTGCTTTCGCTTCAGTCAATGACTTACTACCTGACCAACGGCACCGGCGAGAGCCACGATTAAAGCCCCGGCTAAACCCGAATGAATAACGGGCGCTGGTATATAGCCAGCGCCCGTTTCCCTATTTGGGTATTCAAGCCCTTCAAGAAAATGAGACCTAACCCTGCTGGCCTCCTATAGTATTGCGCATATCGCCCCGGGGGCGCCGCCTTGCGATGTTCAAGCGCACCTGCGCCCGGCGCATAGAAATTGCGGCTCGTTCCAACTCCAGGTCGGTGGTACGGTTTTGCATCCGTTCCCGCGCCCGCTCCATCGCTGCTTGGGCCCGTTCTTCGTTGATTTCCTCGGAATACTCGCAGGCTTCGGCCAGGATGGTTACCTTGTTCGCCATTACCTCCATAAATCCGCCGGTAACCGCCAGATATGAAGGTTCACCGTCCTTGCGTATCAGGATTTCCCCAGGCTGCAAGGCGGTCATCAACGGCGCATGGTGGGGGAGGATACCCAATTGTCCCTCAATACCCGGGGCCACCACGATGTCCACATCGTCGGCGTAAACTTCCCGCTCGGCGGTAATAATTTCCAGTCGCATCGGGGCCATATCAAACTCCTACCATTCCTAATGCCAGTTGCTTGACTTCTTCTGGAGACTTGGACGATGCATAGTCCAGAGCAGTCTTTACGTCTCCCATTTTCTTGAGGGGTATTGCCGCGTCTTGGAGCAATAGATCATTGCCACCTCTTTCCGGCGTAAGCTTGGAATAGGCCACGGCCCAAAGAGGTTTCCGTTGCTTCACACACTCCATTGCTGCGTTGATGGTTCCACCTGTTTCCCTCGCTTCTACCACGAACAAACCGGCCGACAAGCCAACAATCAATTTATTCCTGGTCATTGCCCGCCACGACTTCCAGGGCGCGCCTGGCTCGAACATCGAAAGAGCCAAGAAGTTGCTATCTATTTGCAAAAGATTTACCAAGCCTCGCCGGATAGCAAAACCTTCGATTCCCTCCGGGAGGACCGCTATAGTACTACCGCCTGCTTCTAATGCCCCTTTGTGGGCTTGCCGATCAATTCCTTTGGCATATCCACTGATGACCAGCAGTCCTCGTTGTACGGCTTCCTGGCCGAATTTGAATGCCCATTCCAGAGCTTCAGGAGAAGCATTTCTCGACCCACAGATGCCTACGGCGGGCTGACCCAGCAAGTCAATGTTGCCAGTAGCGTAAAGGGTTGCATTGCTCAACAGACTTTTGAGTTCTTCAGGATACCGAAGGTCGTCTGAGGGAATGGCGATATAATTCTTGTTCATCCCCACAACTCCTTATTAAGATCCACCCCTCCCTGAGTAAACTTGGCGTCTTTAGCGGCAGATATTCCGTACACCGCTACAGCACCAGCAACCCGCAACGCTCGTGCAATTTCTTTAAGGGTGCCGCCGGAACGAATAGTGTCATCCAAGATAAGAACCTGAGATCCCGGAATTGCCTGTATCACATTTACGCTATTGGCTATCCGAGATATTAACTCATCCTCTGTTTCTGATCCATCCACGTTCTTCTGTGGCCCGATACTTGTATTCGTCTTATGTGCGATCGGTCTCTGCCAGCCCCGCCTGTTTGCAATTTCTTGAGCCCACATACCAGCTAAGTCAGGGGTGTTGTTATCGCTCTTTGGTGCGGATACAACAGCATTAACCGTTCGGATAGGCAGATGTTGCTCTATGAATTCCTCAACACCGGCCAGTAATTGTGCAAGTGCAGGCCGATCATTCCGATACTTAGCACGGTTTACCAAATCCCCCCAGGGCGAGTTAGTTCTCTGTTCGCCTTCAAAAACACTGTATGGCCCCATTGCATAGCACTCGTCCAATTGCGGAGACAAGTCAACTATGATTTTGTCCTTAAGAAGGTCCAGAAATCTGCATAGGGTATCAGTCTCCTGGACTCCCTGCAAAGTAAAAGTAGTACTTGTCAGGTCAAAGAAACTTATGCCGGAATTGTGTGATATTGAAGTAACCAGCCCGGACCTTACGAGTATGTCTGAGAGGTTTCCCAACCCACCCGTGGGTAACTTCAGTCGATAATCGCGATTGGAGACCGGAGTGAGTTCATAGGAATGGAAAGATCCACATTGAGGCATACCAAACACCGGAACATTTGTTCAATATTATCGGATTCAATTACAGGACTGTCAACCGGCAAATGTCAGGCCGGTGCCCCGGCCTGCATCTGTTCCGCCTTTTCGATAGCCTCGTCGATGGAGCCTACCATATAGAAGGCCTGCTCCGGCAGGTCGTCGTGTTTGCCTTCCAGGATTTCTACGAAGCCGCGCACCGTCTCCCGCACCGGCACATACTTGCCCGGCTGGTTGGTGAAGGTCTCAGCGACGAAGAAGGGTTGGGTCAGGAAACGCTGAATCTTGCGGGCGCGGAACACCGTCTGCCGGTCTTCCTCGGAAAGCTCTTCAATGCCCAAGATGGCAATAATGTCCTGCAAGTCCCGGTAACGCTGCAATACCTGCTGCACCCCCCGGGCCGCCTGGTAATGCTCGTCACCGACGATACGCGGCTCCAGAATGCGGGCGAAGGAAGCCAGCGGGTCCACCGCCGGGTACAAGCCCTGGGCCGCCAGCGACCGCTCCAGGGATACCACGGCGTCCAGGTGGCCGAAGGTGGTTACGATTCCGGGGTCGGTGTAGTCGTCCGCCGGCACGTAGATGGCCTGGAAGGAAGTAATGGAACCGGACTTGGTAGAGGTAATCCGCTCCTGAAGCGCGCCCATCTCGGTGCTCAGGGTGGGCTGGTAACCTACCGCTGAGGGCATCCGGCCCAGCAGGGCGGACACTTCCATGCCGGCCAGAATGTAGCGGTAAATGTTGTCAATGAAGAGCAGCACGTCCTGGTGTTGTTCTTCCCGGAAATACTCGGCCATCGTCAACCCGGTGAGGCCGATACGGGCGCGCACGCCGGGGGTCTCGTTCATCTGGCCGAACACCAGCACGGTGCTGTCCAACACGCCGGAATCCTGCATTTCGTGCCAGAGGTCGTTGCCTTCCCGGGAGCGCTCGCCCACGCCAGCGAAGACGGATACCCCCTGGTGAACAGCGCCGATGTTGCGGATAAGCTCCTGAATGATTACGGTCTTGCCCACACCGGCCCCACCGTAGGCGCCCACCTTGCCACCCTTGGGGAAGGGGGTAATAAGGTCAAAGACCTTGATGCCCGTCTCCAGAATCTCAATGTCCGGGTTCTGGTCGTCAAATGCGGGAGCGTTCCGGTGAATCGGCCACCGCTGCCCTGACTCCACCGCGCCCAGATTGTCCAATGGGGTGCCGGTTACGTCGAACAACCGCCCCAGGGTTTCCGGCCCCACCGGGACCAACACCTTGTCGCCGGTGTCGTTAACCTCGGTTCCCCGGGCCAGGCCGTCGGTGGAACCCAGGGCCAGACAGCGAGCCCAGTTGTTGCCGATGTGCTGCTGGACTTCCAACACCAGCTTTTCGCCGTTGTTATCCAGGTCCAGGGCGTCGAACAGGTTGGGCAATTGGTCCGGCGGAAACTCCACGTCCACCACAGTTCCAATCACCTGGACAATTCTTCCGGGCATATCCTTGACCTCCAGTGGCCTCAGGTTTTGCGGTCTGGGACGGAGTCTTACCCTTCAAGGGCAACCTTGCCCGCCCACCAAGCTAGACTAGCTAGTTTTCTCGTCGGTAGCGACAGCGCTCCGGTTGGGGTATGACTACCGAGTCCTACCCCTCGGCGGCAATCTGCCCGCCGATCAGGTCCAAAAGCTCGTTGGTAATGCTGTCCTGGCGCAGCTTGTTCATCACCAGGGTCAGGTCGCCGGCCAGGGACTTGGCGTTATCCGTAGCGTTACGCATCGACACCATCCGGGCCGACTGTTCGCTGGCAATGGACTCCAGCAAGGCGTGGTAAACTTCCATATCCACGAACTGGGGCAGCAATGAACCCAGCACGGTCAGCGAGTCCGGCTCGTAGATGTAGCCGGAACGGTCGGAGCCGGACAGAGTAGCCGGCGTCACCGGCAACAGCTTTTGCACCACCGGCTCCTGGGACATAGTGGAGATAAACCTGGTATAGACCAGGTAAACCTCGTCCATTTCTCCGTTCAGGAAATTGTCAATCAGCAGCCGGGAAATGGGAATCGTATCGGCGACTACCGGGCGGTCGCCCAGGTCGGCGAAGACCGCCAGCAGGTCTTGCCCGTAGCGCGCCATAAAGTCCCTTCCCTTACGGCCCACGGCAATACTGCGGGTGGGTACGGACTGGGCCAGGATAAACTGGGCCACCCGCCGGTTGACCGTGGAGTGCATACCCCCGGCCAGTCCCCGGTCCGGGGTGATCGCCAGCAAGCCAATCCGGCGGATTGGCCTCATTTCCAACAAGGGATGCAGCGCGCCGCCATCCTCCGCCGGCTGGGCCGCCAAGTGGGCGATAACTTCGTATATCTTCTCGGCGTAGGGCCGCCCTTGCAGCACCGAGTTCTGGGCGCGGCGCATCTTGGAGGCGGCAATCAACGACATTGCGTTGGTTACCTTACCGGTGTTTTCCACGCTGCGGATTCGCCGCCGTATGTCCCTTACGCTTGGCATCCTGTTCTTCCTGAAAGTGTGCCCTCACCCCTGACCTCTCCCGAGGGGAGAGGGAGCTTTAATCACCCCTCTCCCTGGGGGAGAGGGGCCGGGGGTGAGGGATTTAGCTAAAGGTAGCCTTGAAATTGTTGATGGCCTCGGTGAGTTGCGCCGTTACATCCTCGGGCAGGCTGCCGCTCGCGGCGATGCTCTGTCCGATTTCCGGGTGGGTGCTGCCCAGGTAGCTCAAAAGCTGTTCCTCAAAGGCGGCGCAGCGTTCCAGCGGCACGTCGTCGGTCAGGCCGACGTTCACCGAAAAGAGAATCATCACTTCCTGATCCAAGCGTAGGGGCTGGTACTGGCGTTGCTTTAGCACCTCGGTGGAAAGCTGGCCCCGGGCCAACTGAGCGCGGGTCGTCGGGTCGAGGTCGGAAGTGCCGAACTGGGCAAAACTGGCCAGTTCCCGGTACTGAGCCAGGTCCAGCCGCAACCGTCCCGCCACTTGGCGGATGGCCCGGGTCTGGGCGGCGCCGCCCACCCGGGATACCGACAAACCCACATTTACCGCCGGGCGCACTCCGATGTTGAACAACTCCGGCTCCAGGTAAATCTGGCCGTCGGTAATGGAAATTACGTTGGTGGGAATATAGGCTGAAACGTCGCCGGCCTGGGTTTCAATAATGGGCAGCGCAGTAATGGAGCCACCGCCGTGTTCCGCATCGAGCTTGGCGGCCCGTTCCAGCAAGCGGCTGTGCAGATAGAAAACGTCACCGGGATAGGCCTCGCGGCCGGCCGGCCGGCGCAGCAACAGGGACATCTGGCGGTAAGCCCAAGCGTGCTTGGTCAGGTCGTCATAGACTACCAACACATCCTTGCCCTGGGCCATGAACTCCTCGGCCATGGCGCAGCCGGCATAGGGCGCAATGAACTGTAAGGGGGCCGAATCGGAGGCGCCGGCGTTTACCACGATGGTGTGGCCCATGGCGTCATTCTCTTCCAGAATCCCCACCACCTGGGCCACCTTGCCCTGCTTCTGGCCGATGGCTACGTAAACGCAAATCAGGTCGCCGCCCCGCTGGTTGATTATCGTATCCAGCGCGATGGCGGTCTTGCCGGTGGAACGGTCGCCGATGATGAGTTCTCGCTGGCCCCGGCCGATGGGAATCATGGCGTCAATAGCTTTGATGCCCGTCTGCACCGGCGTATCCACCGACTGACGCACCACCACGTTGGGGGCCACCTGTTCCACCGCGCGGGTGGCGCTGGTGTTGATGGGGCCTTTGCCGTCCAGTGGGCGACCCATCGGGTCAACCACCCGGCCAATCAGCGCATCGCCCACCGGAATCTCGATAATCTGGCCGGTAGAACGTACCTGGTGTCCCTCCTTAACCACGGTGGGGTCACCTAAAATAGCTGCGCCTACCAAGTCGGATTCCAGATTCAGGGCCAACCCCAGGACGCCATTGCCAAAGTCCAGCAACTCGTTGGAGCGGACCCCTTGCAGGCCCTGGATGCTGGCGATACCATCGCCCACCTGCACCACCGTACCTACGTCCACCAGGCTTAAATCGCCGCCAAATTCCTCAATCTGGCGCCGGATTAAAGAAACGATTTCCTGACCCCTAATCGCCATTGGGGATTCTCCTTTGTCCGATTTGGGCGCCGCTATTGTGTAAAGAAGCCGGCTGCCGTTATTTGTAAGGACGACCCTCGTGGCTGCCCTGGTCGCCAAGACTGGCCGGAGCTACCGCAGCGCGGCCTCCGAACGTATTTGCTTACGCAACCCTTCCAGCTTGGAACGGGTGCTTCCGTCCAGAAGCCGGTCGCCAACCTGGATAATGATGCCGCCCAGGATGGATTCATCCACCCGGGTGGTCACCACTACTTCTTTCTGTATCAAGTTGGTCACAAACTGCCGGATGCGTTCCAACTCCGCCGCTTCCAGGGCCACCGCCGAGGTTACCTCTATCTGTTGACGGCCCAAGCGTTCATCAAGCAACCGGTTGTAACCGATAACCACGTCCCCGGCGGTATCCACCGCGCCCCGGGTAACCAGCAGACTCCCCAAGTTCCTTACCATTGGGTCAATTTCCGGCAGCACCGTAGCCAGGGCCGCAATCTTCCGTTCCAACGGCACCTCGGCGTGTTTGAGAAAGGGGTTGAACTCGGTATCCTGCATCACCTCGGCCAGCTGGCCCAGGTCCGCAGACCATTCATCGGTCCGGTCCTGCTGCACCGCCAACTCAAACAGGGCCTGAGCATAGCGGCGGCCTCCCACCTGTTTCGCCATCGGTTACCTAACCTCGCCGCAAGCTCTCACCCTCTTCCAGGACCTGGGTGATAAGCTCTTCGTGGGCTTGCCGGTCCAGGGAACGCTCGATGACCCGCTCGGCGGCGGTGATTGCCAGATCGCCGAAGCTGGCCCGCAGTTCTTCGAGAGCGGCGTCCCTTTCCCGTTGTATATCGGCCCGCGCCCGCTCCGCAAAGGCTTCCGCCTCCTGTCGGGCCCGTTCCATCTCGCCTTCCCGGTAACGCTGGGATGCCTCCCGGGCCAGGTCCATCAAGCGTTGACCTTCCCGCCGGGCTTCGTTCAACTGCTCCTCGATAGCTGCCTGGGAGCTGGCGGCCTCTTCCCTCGCCCGGTCGGCGGCGGACAGCCCTTCCTGGATGCGCTCCGTACGCTGGTCCATCGCCGCCATCAGCGGCTTGTAGGCGAACTGGTACAGTATCGCCAACAGGATGACGAAAGTAACCAAGTAGGCGATCAAGAGGGGCAGGTTGATTCCTAATTCAGTCAGACCCATAGCGCTAGACCACGAATAACAGGATTACCGCTACGATAAGGGAGTAGATTCCCAAGGCTTCAGCGAAGGCAATGGCCAGAATCATATTGGTGGTGATGGCGCCGGCCGCCTCCGGGTTGCGTCCGATGGCGCCCATCGCGCCGGCCCCCAGGATGCCGATCCCGATGCCCGGGCCGATTACGCCGATCCCGATGGCCAGGCCGGCTCCCAGCAATTTGGCTGCCTCTGCCTCAAGCGCCAGAAGAATTGGTAGTAGGTCCATTTCTGCGAGCCCTCCATTTTGTGTTAGTGTCTCCGGGCGACTGCCCTCGGTTAATTTGGTAGAGTCGGATTGTTGAATCCCCGTCATTTCCAGGCCGGCGGGAATCTATAATATTAGCGGGAATCTATATATTATTGCAAAGCTAATGTTCCTCATGGTGGACGGCCAGCGACAGGAATACCAAGGTCAGCCCGGCGAAGATTACCGCCTGGACTAAGCCCACCAGCAACTCCAGTCCAAACACGAAGATGTTGGCTGCGAAGGGCACCAGGAAGGTAATCATCACGACCAAGATTTCCCCGGCGGTCATGTTGCCGAAAAGCCGGAAGGTAAAACTGACCACCCGCACCATTTCGCTGATTAGCTCCAGGATACCCACGAAGGCGTCAATCAACCCGCTGGGGCGTCCTCGGAGCAGGTTTCCAAAAGCAAAGAATTTCTTGAAGTAGCCCAACCCCAGGGTGCGAATACCCCAATACTCGACAAATACGAAGGAAATCAGGGCCAGGGCCAGGGGCATATTCAGGTCGGTGCCGGCCGGGCGGACCAGGTGTACCTGGATTTTGGTATTCCACCAATCGCCGGCGCCAAAACCCACCGCCTGATACAGAGGCACCAGGAAGAGGGCAATCCAGGCATTGAACAGGACGAAGAAAAAGATGGTGGCTACGACCGGGAAGGCTTTACGGGCCATTTCCGCCCCCAGCACCCCGGCGGCGAAATTCAGTACCGCCTCGATCACGCTCTCCACCACCCCCTGGAACCGGCCGGGCACCATGCTGCGCCTTCGCGCCCCCAGGACAAAGAAGAGGATAATGGCGATGCTGGCTATCCAGGCGGATAGCAAGGTATTAGTAATAGCGAACTCGGTTGCGCCCAAGGGAGAGAAATGATGTTCTTCCGCAGCGTCGCCTTCGCCGTGTTCTGCGGCCTCCGCAGCCGGCGGATGGTCGCCGGCTGCCTGAGTTTCTTCCTTAGCATCGCCGGCGTCATGCTCCGCGTCAGCGCTCACACCCAGACTCTTGGCGACGGCGGAAAAGGGAAATATCGGTTGAGGAGGAAGGTGAATCGCCGGTTGGTCCAGGAAAGGCTCCCCTCCCCCAAACATCTTGGACCCGACGGCACCGACTACAAAACCTACAATTAACAATGCTGCCATAACCACGGCGGCCAGCAGCATTAACCTTTTTGCAGCAGCACCTGAAGGCACTATTTGTCTCTCCCTTGCTTGGTAGTTTCCGAATGCCGGGAGCCGTAAAGCACCGGCAAAATCATCTTGTAAACGCCCCAGAAGGCAGCCACGCTACCCAGGACAACGCCGATCAAGGTAAACAGCGGCGAAAGTCCGGTAACCTTATCCAATCCGATACCGATTAGAATGCCCGCCACCACGCAGAGGGCGATGTACCAGCCCAATCCGGTCAGGCGGAGGGCAACAGCCCACCATGCCATCCCGTTCACCAAACGCACAGCATACTAACACCGGCAAGCTGAAAAGTCAATTTGCCCACGAATCCGCCGGGCAATCGCATCCTAATCAATGGCGTCCTCGCCAACTGTCTTCTGGGCCGCCAACTGTCATTCCTCGCGGAGCGAGGAATCCAGAATCTTCCGGAGCAAGGGTCGCCCGGTATCGGCAATTCTAACCCGAAGGATTTTGGATTCTTCCTCCGCTCCGCTCCGTCAGGATGACATCATGGGGAAATCCGGTTATCTCAGCCGGGTGTAAAGATTGTAGAGGTCCCTTTTTGTGCCGGCGACCTCCTCAACCGCCGGGAACGGTAACCGGCCCTATCCTACGCTTTTCGTAACTGTATTTGCATGGAAGACCAATAACCGCCAATAAACTTGGCATTATTCACAATGGCAATTCTCGTCTCTCAATAGTGTTGACAATTATATCTTTAAGGATTATCTTTACCGGGAAAATATGTCCCTATAGAGCCAAATTAGGGAGGAGGAGAATTATGCTAAAGATTGGGCATGAGGTCACTCGTCCGGGCCGTAACCTGGGCGAATCCGAGGTAACCATCCCCATCCCCGAGGAATTGGAGACCGTCCCCGGTATCCCCATGACGCAGCGGGAA
This sequence comes from Dehalococcoidia bacterium, assembly GCA_965197655.1. GTDB lineage: Bacteria > Chloroflexota > Dehalococcoidia > Lucifugimonadales > UBA3495 > CATQHB01. Next base: position 1,699,409 of record OZ240220.1, read on the forward strand.
GTTGACTGGTACGCCCGGGAATATCCCCTGGAAACCATCAACATCACCGAGCGCGCCTCCCGGGACTGGGCCAACAACCTGCGGGACCAGCACGTCGAGATGCGGGAAATCCGCAAGGAACACGAAAAGCTCAACCGGCCCCTGATTATGGCCTGCCGGATGACCGCCGAGTTGGAACCCACTGCCGAACCCACCGGCGAGGACATCAGCGAGTTGATTAAGACCAAGGCCCGGGAACTGGGCTTTGTCGAAGTCGGCATCGCCGCTTTTGACCATCGCTACACCTTCCAGAGCAAGAAGGGCAGCACCACCTATTATCCCCACTTTGTCGCTCTGGCTTATGAGCAGGACTTCGAGCCGACCCAGACCATCCCCAGCGTTGACGCCGAGATCGTCCACTCCAGCACCTACCGCACCGAGGGCGCGGCGGCGTTGGAACTGGGCAACTACGTCCGCTCCCTGGGCTATCATGCGCAGGTAATGGGTTCCGGCGACTCGGCCGGCCCTTACATCCCCCTGCACGTGGCTGCCGGCACGGGACAGTTGGGCGCTTGCGGCTACCTGTTGACCCCCCATGTCGGCTCCCGCTGCCGTCTGGTGGGCCTGACCACCGACGCCAACGTCACCTATGACTCCCCAGTGGACTATGGCATCCACGCTTTCTGCCAGGTTTGCCAGGTCTGCGTGAACCGCTGCCCGGGCCGCGCCCTGATGCGCGACAAGATCTGGTGGCGGGGAATTGAGAAGAACAAGCTCTACTTCAAGCGCTGCCGCCCGGTCATGGCTCGCTACCTCGGCTGCGGTATCTGCATGAAGGTCTGCCCCATCCAGAAGTACGGCCTGAAGAACGTCATGGAGCACTATGCCGAGACCGGCCAGGTGCTGGGCAAGGGAACCCATGACTTGGAAGGGTACGAGTTGGAAGGCAAGGGCTACTTCGGCCCCGGCGAAATGCCGGTCTTCGATGCCGGTTTCTTTGCCATGCCTCACGGTGGTTCCGACGAGTGGGCCTTCGACCAGTTCAAGGACAAGGCTAAGGCCGCCGGCGGAGATGTCTCCGACGAGATGTTGGCGGAACTGAAGAACGACATCGTTCGCTCCCTGTTCCAGGCCACCGATAACGTCGGTATGATGGACGAGGACGCCGACTACATCTAGTCCAAGTCCCAGCCCGGCCCGGTCAAACCCAGGCTAGGCTAACCGAGGCGAATTACTGGACCGATCGAGGCCAGCAGCTATACCGAAAGGTGCTGTTGGCCTCACCTTTTGCCCGGCTGCCGCGACGAGGATGCAGAGTCAAAAATGGATACACCGGATATATTTACGAGGTAAATGATCCGGTGTATCCTGTATATCCAGGTAGGTTAAACGGGCAAACCGGAGGCACTGGTGGAATGGAAAGCGTAACTATTCAGGAAGCATCATACCGGCTGAACCTGTCCCAGGCTGAAATCCGGCGGTATATCCGGGAGGGGCGGTTGCAGGCGCACCGGGAAGGCGGTTCCCGGGGCCGCTCCTGGCTGGTCGAACTGCCCGAAGAGGGGTGGCTGGACGATGACAAGTCCCGCTATCACGAGATGGCCCAGCAGATGCCCGTCTGGTGGTGGCCCACCGAGGCCAGGACCGGCCAGGTCCACTACGTGGTTGACGTGGGCATCGAGGAAACGGTGCCGGTGTTCCTTTGCGGTCTGGAAAGCGAGAACATCTGGACGGCGCCCACGTCCACCGAGGCGGACTGCTGCCCCCAATGCCTGCAAATCGCCCGGCAGCAGGGTCTCCCCCTGGCCCTGGAGGGGTAACAAGCATCCTGACCCGGACACCTTGCACGGACTTGGCAGCTAAGAAAATGGTTTGCGGACAACTATGCTGGACAATTGCAGGCTGTCACTTCCCCCTTGCCGGGATTGTCTTGTATAATTGGTTCCTGACACCGAGGTTTTTCCAGCCCAGCCGTTGAGTCCCTCACCCAGTCTCGATGGAGGACGCGGGGAGTTATGCCTGAGAAGTACCAGGACGAAATCGAAGAGATACTGAAAGGCATCGAGGAAGAAGGGCCGGCTGTACCGCCCCGCAACTCGCAGCCGATCATTGATGACTTGCCCTTGTCGTTGCCCGACGACCGGAATCGGGATAGTGACCGTACCGGCCCACGTTCCCGCTGGCTGGCAGTTACTCCGGGGAAGGTTGCCCTGGCCGCCTTGGTAATTCTCCTGATCGGAGTCTTGCTGCCGCCGGTCCGATGGATGGTCTGGGCCGGACTGCTGGGCCTAGCCGCCGCCTACCTGCTCTTTTTTGTCCGTCCCCGCCAGGCAAACCGGGATAAGTACTGGCGCGGCCGCTCGGTAGAGTCTCAAGGGCCTTCCCCCTGGCAGAGATTCAAGCGGTGGTTGGGGGAGTAGGGAAATATCTAGCGTAAATTGGTGATGCTATGAGAATTCTGAATGTAACAGAGATAGCCCATTATTTTCTGGCAAAGCAAGATGAGGCGGAAACTGCTGAACGGATCACCCATCTGAAAATGCAGAAGCTTTGCTACTATGCCCAAGGATTTGCCCTTGTCAAGCTCCGAAGACCTTTATTTTCCGAGGACATAGAGCACTGGCAACACGGCCCGGTAGTCCCCGCACTGTGGCGGGAGTATAGACGTTTCAGAAACACTCCAATACCACCGCCAAAACGAGCCTTGGATCCAGGGATTTTCAATTCCGAAGTCAGCGGCATACTTGATGACGTGATTGAAATTTATGGCTCCCTATCCGCTTGGGAGCTCAGGAATATGACACATACAGAACCGCCTTGGAACGATACCCCGGATAGCTGCCCAATTACACATCAAAAGCTGCGTGCCTACTTTGAAACGGTGATAAAAGAAATGACGCCTTCCGGCCAACCCGGCACAGAAGATAGTGAAAGTAACTCCCTCGCCTCCAAAATGGCTAGCGACGCCAAATTCAGAGAGTTAACCGAACAAGGGCTGTCGGATCTGGCCGCTGGCCGTTATTTCTCACTCGAGGAGGTTCGCAGGACTCTTGTCGACCTTTGATGCTGTAATCTCAAGCTCGTCTAGGACCTTCTTACAATCGTTGAGCATATCTGAGCGGATCGAGTTCTTTTGGGCTCTTGACGACCTCCTCAGAGACCCTTATCCGGACGGTGTTTCCAAAGTAGCTCTGGACTTCTACCCGTACAGCCCGGGAACCTTTGGGACCAGTATCGGTGAATTCTGGATGAGCTACACTTTCCTCAACACAGCAACGATTAGTATAGCTGGCGTATATTGGAATCCAGATTCGCCGAGGCGTGGCGGAGAATTGTACGAGGCTTAGAAGCTCATAATCCTTCCCAAAGCTTCAGGCTTTGGGAGTTTTCCGTTGCCGATGGCGTATAGATACCCTGGGGACAGTCGCCGGGCGGCCCGCCCATAAGCGCCGGCCGCAACCGTCCCACCCCCGGCCAGTCCTCCACGTAGAGCAGGTGGGTTGGGCAGCGGCAGTCGGAGGAGCCGAAGCCCGGCGCTATCACCGTTGCCCCTCTTTCCAAAGCCTCCTGCGCCCATAGGCACTCCCGACGCACTCCATCACCAACCCACCAGACCTGACAAACCCCGGCTACCGCCGTGAGGTAGTCGACGTGCCAGTGGAGCTTTTTGTCTCGGCGCAGGTGACGGCTCACCCGGCTTTCCAGCCCGTTCAGCGCGCTGCCCAGGTAAAGATAATGGCCGGCGGGAAAGTTAAACTCCCCCAACCGGCCGACGGTCAACCGCTTCGCCCGGTTCAACCGGATAATCAACGCATAGCTGCCCTTCATGCCGTCCAGCCCTTACCCCGGCCTTCTCCCTGGGTAAGAAAAGGTAATAGAAACTCCTTCTCCTCCAGGGAGAGGGCCGGGGTGAGGGTAGTTAACTGGAGACGGCTTGCTTGAATTCTTCGATAGCCTTGATATGGGCGTCCGGCCCATCCAACCCGGCGCGCATAGTGTTTATCGAGAGGTGGGTGGCGCCGGCCTCGGCCCAGGCAGCGGCGTCCCGGCCCCAGGAATCGGGGTCGCCGCCGGCAATACTCAGCCGGCCCTCAATACCAATAGCGGACGGGTCCCGCCCGGACTTCCGGGCCTGCTCCCGCATCTCGGCGATCCGCTCCTGCCCGGCGCTGTCGGGCTGGAACTGGGGAAACCAACCGTCGCCCAAGCGTCCGATACGCTCTACCACCCGGTCGGCGCCGCCACCGAACCAGATGGGGATGGGCCGCTGCACCGGCATGGGATTGATGCCGGCGTGGGTGACCCGGTGGTAGCGTCCCTCAAAACTGACCACTTCCTGGGTCCAGAGGGCGCGCAGCAGTTCAATCTGTTCCTCACAACGGCGCCCCCGGTTGCGGAAACTTTCGCCCAACGCCTCATACTCAACGTCGTTCCAGCCGACGCCGATGCCCAGCCGGAGGCGTCCACCGGTAAGCACGTCCACCGCGGCGGCCTGCTTGGCGACCAAGGCGGTCTGCCGCTGGGGCAGAATCAGGATGCCGGTGGTCATCTGGATTTTCTCGGTCAGGGCGGCCAGGTAGCCAAAGAGGACGAAGGGTTCGTGGAATGAGTCCCTGTGGCTGTAGGGACGGTTCCATTCCGCCCGCTGGCTGGCGTCGGCGCCCAAAACGTGGTCAAACACCAACAAATGCTCGTAGCCCAAGGATTCGGCGGCCTGGGCAAAGTCGCGCACGGCCCCCGGGTCGGCCCCAATCTCGGTCTGCGGGAAAATAGCGCCTAGCTGCATAGGTGTGCCTCCTTAAACAATAAGCGTCTTGGGATATAAAAGTCCGGCCAGTTAACAGAAAGAGGTGTTTCAGGAGATGCGGTGGCTGGGGATGGAGGGTTCGAACCTCCGCTTCCTGATCCAGAGTCAGGCGTCCTACCACTGGACTAATCCCCAGAGCGGGCGGCGTCCCGCCAATCCCCGGAAGGACCCGGGCAAGCTCAAGCCGGGCGCGCTATAGCTGTATTTATACTAGTAACCAGTAGGCCGACTGTCAAGTAAGGGTGGGCGGAACAATCGGTAGAGGCCGGCTTGGTGCTTGCCCGGTAGTGGACGACAGAACGGGCCCGATGCCTTCACTCGTAACAGTTCAGAGTTGAGGGGATTCGCCAGGGCAAGAAAGCCCGTCGTTCCTGCGAAAGCAGGAACCTCGCTAACCGCAATTCGAGGTTCCTGCCTGCGCAGGAACGACGGACACTTCGACACTGAACATTTACCTTCACTTCTCTCAATTGACACCCTATCCCCCACACCAATATAATCGGCTCTACTTTAGTTGAACCTTCTGAAACGCGCCGGCCCGCATTCCCGATTATTCCCCTTACCTCCGTTCCTACTCCTGTCGTAGCCGGCGCTTATGGTGGTGGTCTTATGTCTATCCGAGAAAGACTGGAAGCCGATATTACGGCGGCGATGCGTAGCCGTAACCAGACTCGCCTGGATGCTCTTCGTTTCCTCAAGAGCGCCATCAATCGAGTGGAGATTGACCAGCGCGCTACCCTGGATGACGCCGGCATTACCGACGTAATCGTCCGCCAGGTTAAGGACCGGCGGGACAGCATCCGCATATTCGAGCAGGGCAACCGTCAGGACCTGGTGGCGAAGGAGTCCGCCGACCTGGTGGTGCTGGAGGAGTATCTGCCGCCCCAGCTGAGCGATGCGGAACTGACCCAACTGGTGCAGGACGTTATCAGCCAGGTGGGGGCGGAGACGATTCGCGACAAGGGCAAGGTTATGGGCCGGTTGATGCCCCAGGTCCAGGGCAAGGCCGACGGCACCCAGGTCAACGCGATAGTAACCCGTTTCCTGGAGTCCGGCAGCTAACTCCGGCAGCTAATAACGAACTGGCCGGCATCCCGGCCCCGTAGCTTGCACGGCAGCTAATCACCTGAATTTCGAGAACCGAATATGCGCTTTGGCATCGTAGTTTTCCCCGGTACCTGGAGCGATACCGACTGCTATTACCAGGTGGCGAACATCCTGGGGCAGGAGGCCGATTACGTTTGGCACCGGGAGGAGAGCCTGGCCGGCTACGACTGCGTGATTCTCCCCGGCGGATTTTCCTACGGCGACTACTTACGGGCCGGGGCCATCGCCCGCTTCTCCCCGGTAATGACCGCCCTCAACAAGTTTGCCGCAGACGGCGGGCTGGTGGTAGGCATCTGCAACGGCTTTCAGGTCTTGTGCGAGTCCGGCCTGCTCCCCGGCGTCCTGATGCGCAACGAACATCTGGAGTATCGCTGCCAGTGGGCCAACCTGCGTACCGAGCGTACCGATACTGCCTTTACCCGCCGCTGCCAGCCGGGGCAGGCCCTGCGGGTACCGGTTTCCCACGGCGAGGGTAACTACTACGCCGACGCGGCCACCCTTGACCGGCTGGAAGCCAACGGCCAGGTCCTTTTCCGCTACTGTGAACCCTCCGGGGCCGTCACCGGCGCCGCCAACCCCAACGGCTCGGCCCGCAACATCGCCGGAATCATCAACGAAACCGGCAACGTGCTGGGAATGATGCCCCACCCGGAACGCAGTTGCGAGGCTCTTTTGGGCAGCGAGGACGGGAACCTGATTTTTGAGTCGGTGATTGATGCAGTGCGCTAATCTCGCCGCTCGTGCATTCTCCCTCTGATTTGCGACTGTTTCGTCTCAAAACATTATCAGGCGATGCAGTTCTAGCGTTGCGCCCGTCGTCCCATTGCCATTAAACTTGAGCAACCAAACTCGCAACAATAATAGCAGGGGTTGATTATGCTGCCCAAGGTTTTTATTGACGGCCACACCGGCACTACCGGCCTCCGTATTCACCAGTGGATGGCGGGGCGGGAGGATGTGGAGTTGCTGACCCTCCCGCAAGAACTGCGCCGCAACCCGGAAGACCGGCGCGGCCAGGTCCTGGAGTCCGACGTGGCGATTCTTTGCCTACCTGATGACGCCGCCCTGGAGGTGGCCGAGTGGGTGCAGGAGTCGGACACCCGCTTGATTGACGCCAGCACCGCCCACCGGGTCGCCGACGGCTGGGCCTACGGGCTGCCCGAACTGGAGCCGGGGCAGCGGGAAACCATCGGCCGGGCCAAGCAGGTATCCAATCCCGGCTGCTACCCCACCGGCTTTATCCTCTTGGTTCGGCCCCTGATTGACGCCGGGCTGCTGGCCGAGGACGCGCCCCTCTCCATCAACGCCCTGTCTGGCTATTCCGGCGGCGGCAACGGGCTGATAAGCAAGTGGGAAGACCCCAATACTGGCCTGGCCGGGCTGCCCTATGAAGCCCCTTATGCCCTGTACCAGCGGCACAAGCACATACCGGAGATGATGAAGTATGCCGGTGTAAGCGCCGAACCGCAGTTTGTGCCCGCAGTCGGCCCTTTCCGCTGCGGTATGCGGGTGCAAGTGCCGGTCCATTCCTCATTGCTTGAGCCGGGGCTGGCCCCGGAAACCGCCGGCGAAAAGGTCTGGGAAGCCCTGTATGAGCGCTACCAGGGTGAGGAGTTCGTCGAGGTTGCCCGGCTGCCCGAGCCGGGGGCGCTGGATGAGCGGAGTTTCAACCCGGAGGCCTGCAACGACAGCAACCGGATTCAACTGCACGTAGCGGCCCATCCCTCCGGTCACGTACTGCTAATCGCCCTGCTGGACAACCTGGGTAAGGGAGCTTGCGGCGCCGCCATCCAAAACCTGAACCTGATGCTGGGTTTCCCGGAAGGGGCGGGGTTGCCCACTCAGGGGTAATTCCTGTTGCGGTAATTATGAATATAGGCCGGTACCCGTCAGAAGAAAAGTTATGGAAGGGCTGTAGGTGAAGGCCCCAACCAAATATACTATAATGGAGGACAATGGACTGGCGGCGTTTAGAGCTATGGGTAACAATCTCCTTTGGCCTGGCAGCCGGCACTGGAGTATTTCTTCTATTATTTAAGATTTTTGCGCCCCAAGATGGGCCGCTGCAACAATGGGCCCAGGGAACTATCACCTTCCTGAGCGAGTTGGGTGATATTAGCGGCGGGCTGATTGTAATTATCTTCATCGCAATTTTAGGAGGGAATATATTTATGACAGTACTGCTCAGAGGCATTGAGAAACTGCATGAAATGCGTGAAGAGCGCAAGCGTATCCGGGAGGAAAGCCGGGCCGCAGGGCTGGCTGAAGGCTTGGCTGAAGGGCTCGCCGAAGGCCTGGCTGAAGGCCGAATTGAAAGGGATAAAGAATGGGAAGCCTGGGCCGAACGCCTCATTGAACAAGGGTTGCTGCCCCCGGATGTAAGTTTGCCTTCCGTCGATAACACCCCGGATAAACACCAGGGATAATGACGAAGGACACATAACACGGGCCTTCGATGCGTAAATGGCCTCGATTAAAAACCCGGAGAAATTAAGAACACATTGAACCTCCTCGATTGACCCTAAATAGGCTTGTATGCCCGTCAGCAAAGAAACCCTGGACGAAATTGCCCTCAGCCAAGCCGAGTATGAGCTGATTCTCGACCGGTTGGATCGTGAACCTAATCCGGTTGAGTTGGGGATGTTCGGCGCCTTATGGAGCGAGCATTGCGGCTATAAACACTCCCGTCCCTTGCTCCGCTTCTTCCCCAGCCGTTCCCCCCGGGTATTGTCCCAATCGGGGGCCGAAAACGCCGGGGCGGTGGACATTGGCGACGGCTTGGCGGTGGTATTCAAGGTAGAGTCCCATAACCATCCTTCGGCAGTGGAGCCGCTGCAAGGGGCGGCCACCGGAGTCGGCGGCATCGTCCGCGACATCCTCGCCATGGGCGCCCGCCCCATCGCCTTGCTCAACTCCCTCCGCTTTGGCCCCTTGGATTCGTCTCAAAATTCGGCTCACAACCGCCACCTGTTTCGCGGTGTGGTGGAGGGTATCTCCTGGTACGGCAACTGCATCGGCGTTCCCGACGTGGCCGGCGAGATATACTTTGACGAGTCCTATTCGCATAATCCCCTGATAAACGCTATGTGCGTCGGCCTGGTATCCGCCGATAAACTGGCCTCCGCTGCCGCCGGCCAGACCGGCAGCGTCCTGCTCCTGGTGGGCGCCGATACCGGGCGGGATGGGATTCATGGCGCCTCCGGCCTGGCCTCCCGCACCTTTGAGGAGGAGCAGGAACTTCGCCCCACGGTGCAGGTGGGTAACCCTTTCCTGGAGAAAGTCCTCATCGAGTCTTGTTTGGAGGCGCTGGATACCGGCTGCGTCAGCGGCATTCAGGACCTGGGCGCCGCCGGGCTGACCAGCGCGGCTATTGAATCCGCCTACCGGGGCGGACGGGGCATAATTCTGGACATTGCCCAAGTGCACCGCCGGGAGCCGGGGATGACCGGCTACGAGGTGATGCTATCCGAGTCGCAGGAGCGGATGCTGCTGGTGACGCCGCCGGAACACGTGGAGCGGGTGCGTCAGGTGTTTCAGAAGTGGGACGTTCCCTGCCGCGAGATTGGGCAGGTTATCCAAGAGCCGCAGGCGCATATCCTGGACGGCGACCAACCCATCGCCCAACTGCCGATCAAGCCCTTGACCGAAGCCCCCCGCTACCGGCTGCAAGGCAAGCCCTCCGCCGAACAGTTGGCACGGCAGCGGCTTATTCTGGCCGATGTTCCCCTGCCCCGGCAGAGTCCGGCAGATACGCTGCTTACCCTGCTGGCCGCGCCCAACGTCACCGGCAAGCACAGCGTCTATCGTCGCTATGACCATCAGGTCCAGACCAACACGGTGGTCGGGCCAGGCAGCGATGCCGCCGTGCTGCGCATCAAGGGAACCGGCAAGGCCATCGCCCTGAGCATTGACGGCAACGGCCGTTACTGCTATCTGGACCCCTACCGGGGTGGCCAGATTGCGGTGGCCGAGGTTTGCCGTAACCTGGCCTGCTCCGGCGCCGAGCCGCTGGCCTTGACCGACTGCTTGAATTTTGGCAACCCGGAGCGGCCGGAGATCTATTACCAGTTGGAATGGTGCGTCCGGGGCATAGCCCGGGCCTGCAGGACGCTGGGGGTTCCGGTGGTCAGCGGCAACGTCAGCCTTTACAACGAATCTCAAGGCCAAGCCATCTACCCCACTCCTATCCTGGGCGGGTTGGGTTTGCTGGAAGACACTACCCGGCACACCCAATCGGCCTTCCCGGAGGAGGGTTTGATGGTATTCCTGCTGGGGCAGGACGGGCTGCGGCCCCGGGCCTCCGACCTCGCCGGTAGCGAGTACCTGCAAACGGTGCACGGGCGGGTGGCCGGCCGGCCGGCCATCAACCTGACCCTGGAGGGTCGGGTGCAGGAGTTGTGCCGCCGGGCCATCAGGGAAGATGTTATCGTCTCGGCCCATGACTGCTCCGACGGCGGGTTGGCGGTGGCCTTGGCCGAGGGTTCCATCCTCAGCGGAGTCGGTTTCCGGGGTGGCCCGGCCCTGGCGCGGCAACCCCGCCGCTGGGATGCGGCCCTGTTCGGAGAGCGGCAGTCCCGCATCGTCGTATCCCTGACCCCGGAACAGCGCCCCCGCCTGGCAAGTATGGCCGCCGAGTTGAACGTGCCTTTGCTGGAACTGGGGCAGACCGGCGGCCCCAACTTCCGGCTGGGTAACTACGCCGACCTGCCGGTGTCAGACATCGCTGCCGCCTGGAGCAATGGGCTGGAAGAGGCTTTGGAGGGTTAGGGAGCGGCCCCCAGTCCATTTTTCCCCGGTCGGGGAAAAGTTTTGGCTTAACCGACTATGCTGGAATAGGGACCTCACACGGAGGCTCCCACCAATGATATGCCCCTTGACACCGCCCCGAGCCCGTCGACGGACGAAGAATCGGCGCGCAACCTGGAAATAAGCAAGCGTCTGCTTCGGCAGGCGCAAGAAGAACTGGACCGCCAAGACCCATTGCAAGCCTCGGAAGAGGCTTGGGGCGCGGTAGCCCATGCCGTTAAGGCCGTTGCTGAAAAGCGCCGGTGGTTCAACAATGCCGACTGGAGGCTGGATCGGCTAACAACCGTCCTCGCTATGGAGCAAGGAGACGGCTTAATAGCAACGCTTTACCGCTCGGTAAGAGAGGACCACTACAATTTCTATCGTAACTGTTCAGTGTCGAAGTGTCCGTCGTTCCTGCGCAGGCAGGAATCTCGAATTGCGGTTAGCGAGGTTCCTGCCTGCGCAGGAACGACGGGCTTTCTTACCCTGGGAATCCCCTCAACTCTGAACTGTTACCTTCTATCACCACGACTTGACACGCTGCAAGTCCAGCAAGTCATAAACAGTGCGGCGGACTTGGTAAGCAAACTGGAAGCTACGCTGGCCAATGAGAGCGAACCGCCCTACGTTGGCGAGGACGTAGAAGCATGATACGCCGCCTCGAACAGCTAACCAGCGCCATAGAATACCAGCGTCTTGAGCAAGGCCGGCGTCCTATGGAGGAACGGGCGCCGGCCATCCCGCGGTAGCCCGCCTTAGTCTAAAGGAGTCGGCGGGGCGGCATTCCCCGTCTCCCGCCCTTATCGGTTCCGCTGAACCGTGCCAGGAAACAGACTATGCCGGCGTAGATTTTTTCATCTGCACCGGCATACCTGCGTAAGCCATCCGTTTTCCGGCCCTGAACCGCAGTTACCGGGGCAGCACTTCCAGAAAGCCTACTTCCAATTCTGCTAATTCTTCTGTTGCGCTTTCCTGTTCGTCGTGGCCGCCAACTTCCTGGCTTTTAGTGCCGCCGCCGTGGTGACCCTGGCCGGCGGTGTCGGTGCCACCGGAGTCCGGCGCGGCGCTGTCATGGCCCGGATTGTCCGTTTCATCATCTGACCCGTGGAAGGTGATGCGAAACCGGCCAGTGGCGTCGGCAACAAACTGAAAGTCGGTCACCGTCCCAACCGTCGCCGCTCGTTCCAAGTCATAGCCGTGGAGGTGGAAGGCGCCGGGCCGGTCGGTATCCAGTCTTAGGGTAACCGTGTCGCCCTGTTTCACCTGTACCGTATCCGGGGTGAGCCTGTCGTTGGTAAACTTGACCGCAACTGAGACTTCCTCCGGTGCATTGCTGCTGGCGCTGGGGCTGCAGGCCGCTACCAACAGCAGCAAGGGGAACAGGACGTATAGGGTAAGGAATAGTTTATGTCTGTAAATAGACTGCATAATAGCTCCTGGTCAATTGGCTGAATAGGTGGGATTTTGCCCGGCCTAACGATGTATCAGCGGAAAGCAACGCCGTACCGACATCCCCATTCATTAAAGAGGGAATACCGGAAAGGCCGGCGGGCCGGGTTGGTGAGTCACAGGAGCTATACTCGAGGCGGTTTGCGGGGCGGGGCGGTAAAGGCGCCTGAGGGTGGCGCGTCCCGGGAGGTGTACCCTAAAAACAACCAGCAGTCCCCCGGATCCGGGAAACACAGGGATTCGGTTGCCGGGCCGGAGGGCGCGTAAATCAGCCCGGTTCCGGCGCCGTCGTAGGAAGTGAGATAGGCCACGCCGTCGGGCCGGGACTTTTCGTCCGGAGTTCCTGACCATAGGATATGGTCGTGGCTGCGGGAGGTTTCATAAACGTGGTCATGGCCCGGCCTGCTTTCCCCTAACGCGCCATTAAAATAGACGTGGGCGTGGTTGTGTTGCCACTCGACAAAATGATGGTCCAGCAGCGGCCCAAAAACAGGCAGCAACAGGGCATACAACGTCACAATTATGCAAGGACGAAACAACTGCGCCATCATTTACCAGCGCCGCTTGCCGGGGGCGGTTAGCCATGCTCAGCCTCTCGGCTGGGGATGTTGACTATTTGGCCGACCGGCGCCGGCGCAACCCGGCCCGTATCCGGTCATAAGTCCAAATACCCAAGGCCAGTACCGCCACCGCTGCTGCGGCTACCAGAATCAGGTTAATCTGCCCGCCGGCCTGCACGTTCAACGGCACTTGAATGACTTCCTCACCCAAGTCCGAGTTCACGTTGATGCTCACCTGCCAGTCTCCGGGGGTGTCAAAGGGCAGGGTGGTCTCAAAAAACTGGGGCTGTACGCTGTTGTCCGCCGGTATCGGCCCGAAGTCGGTGGCCGTTTCCGGTCCGGTAGCCGAAATGCTTACCACAACATCGGTCAAAGACTCTGCGCTGCGCTGGGATAAAATGCGGACGCTTAGATGGGTATTATTGACCACCGCCCGACCGGGCAGGATGGACACTTCCACCAGGTAAGGCCCCTGCTCTTGGGAGGATACCAAAGTAGCGCGCCCGTTGGCCGAAACCGGGGCATAGCCAAAGGCCCCCATAATCACCAAAACCAAAAGGGAAATTACTGAAAGACGGAGTGACAGGTAGGCCAATGACGAGAGGGGAAGCAAATCAAACGAAACCAAGTGTTTAAGGATGTAGCTATCATAGCATAGAGGGACAAGCGGCTACAATGCCGAAACTGGGCCGAGACTGGATGGTAACTGTTCAGATGTGGTGAGCCGTCTGCGCCTCTATACCGTCATTCCGGCCCTCTCCCGTCATTTCGGCGAAAGCCGGAATCCAGGAATCCTTGCCTCCTGGAACGCAAATTCCTACTTGGCGTCGCTGGACTCCGGCCTGCGCCGGAATGACGGTTTAAGGTGGAGGAGACCCCAACCGCCCGTCCCGAACTCCGGAGGCGACATGAGGGCTGCTGCAGCCGGGCCGGCCCAATAACCGGCCGGGCAGCGTTTCTTTCCAGAAGGACTACCCCGCAACGGCGCTATTTGGGCCGGGACCATTGCGGGGCGCGCCGGCGCCTCAGCAGAACGGCAGACCACCCAGGTCTGAATACCGCATATCCAACCGATCTTGTAGGCTGCCGGGTATGCACCCACTCAACTGGTTCTCGTGGAGGTACAGACGTGTCAGATTGGTGAGGTTGCCCAACTCCGGTGGTAGCTCCCCGCTCAACTGGTTCTCTTGGAGGTCCAGTCCGGTGACGCGGCCATTGGCGGCGGTGGTGACTCCCTCCCACTCGCCGATTGGCGCGTCGCTCAGCCAGTTGCGGTTGTATCCAGTTTTCGCCATCCGTGGCCTTGTAGAAGGCGAAAAGCGCTTCTCGGTCCGTTTCGGGAGAGGGCTGCGCCAACTGGGGCACGGACGGGGCCGGGGCCATTGGCGTTGGCACGGGCGTGGCCGTTGGCGGTGGCGTGAAGGTCGGCAGGGGCGTGGCCGTGGCAGCCGATGGGGCATCCGCCAAGGCAGGAGCGCCGGTAGTTGCGGGCGGCTTTTCCTGAGCGGCGGGAGCGGTAATTGGCGCTGACGTCAATTCGGAAGCGGCCGTGGCCTCGGGTACCGCCGTGGCCCGGTCGGAGGCCGGCCGCTCCGTCGGCGCTTCGGAGCCGCAGGCTATGAGCAGGGCCGGAAGAATCAGCGCAAGGACGAATATGAGCAGGAAGGGCCGGCAGCGTACGAACATTCTATTCACTCTTTGGGATTTGGATTAACGGCCCGGTCGATGGTTGCCAGCAGACCAACGAGTTAGACCTTTGCCAATTGTAATCTCGCCGGCGCTGGTTCCCGCCAACTCCCGTATCGTATCAGGATCGTATCAGGTTGGCCGCGAGGCGTATATCCTATGTGTGGTAGCGGGCAGGGCTACCGCACATAACGGCAGACTCTCTTTTCCCGTCGTTCCTGCGAAAGCAGGAACCTGGAACGTTGCGGACAGAGGTTCCTGCTTTCGCAGGAACGACGGATCGCTTCTCATCCTAATGCAATAGACCTGCCGGCGGGATGTGATAGCAACCGGGGGGTTCTGGTTTTGACCTGATTTTTAGTAACAGTTCAGAGTTGAGGGGATTCGCCAGGGCAAGAAAGCCCGTCGTTCCTGCGAAAGCAGGAACCTCGCTAACCGCAATTCGAGGTTCCTGCCTGCGCAGGAACGACGGACACTTCGACACTGAACATTTACGATTTTTACAATACCGGCGCGCTTGATTGTTGACTATGTTAAACTGGATGATTAAACTCTACGTATTGGCATCCCGAAGGCGCCAACAGGAGATTTGAGCTTATTATAAACGTAAACGGATACCCCCAATCCGGCGATGATGTAGCCCTTTTCATAGATTGGGAAAACTTCAAAATCAGTCTGGCCGTCGGCAATCGCACCCCCAACGTAACCGCCCTCAAGGAGGAGGTTGCCAACCACGGCCGGGTGGTGATCGCCAAGGCTTACGCCGACTGGGTTACCCGGTCACCCGAATTGAAAGGGGCCAGCCAGTTCATCAACGACCCTCCCGCGCTCTACGCCGCCGGTATCGAGCCGGTCTATGTTCCTACCCGTCTGCCCTTGGGCGGCACTTCATCCCTGACCGCCCGCACCACCCGGGTCAAGAACAGCGTGGACGTCAAGATGACCGCGGACTGTATCGAATGCGCCCACTCCTACCCCAACATCGGCATCTATGTGCTGGTCTCCGGCGACTCGGATTTTATCCACGTCATCAACTCGTTGCGGGCGATCGGCAAACGGGCCATTATCATTGGCGTTTCTTGGAGCACCTCCCGCCGCCTGGCCGACCAGGTGGATGGGCTAATTCTCTACGACACCGACGTTGACCCGGAGACGCATCACGAGCCTACCCCGGTGGAAAGCGCCCGCGCTTCTTCCCGGTCGAGCAATGCCGGCGGACGCCAGCAACAATCGCAGCAGCTTTCCGAGGTCATACGGGTTATTGAGGACATCGTGCGCGCTGAGCGACAGGCCGGCCGCACGCCCCTCCTTACCTCCCTGAAGCAACGCATTATGCGCCGCGTTCCCGGTTTTGACGAGAAGAAGCTGGGCTTTTCCGGTTTCAAGAAGCTGATGCTCCGCACCACCGAGGAGGGGAACATCAAGCTGGTCACCGTTGGCTTGGTGGACTGGGTCATTATGGCCGATGAGCCGATTCCCCAGGAAGCGCTGCCCGACTCTCAGGGCAGCAGTAGTTCAATTGAATCGGTGGCTGCCGAAGAAGAGGTAATTCCCGTCGGTGTTACGGAACCTGCTGCCAGTCAAGGCGACGACGCAGCAGCCGTCGAAGAGGCCGACCGGCCGGCAGAAAGCGATGAACCCGCTGCATCCGCTGAAGCCGGCGGCGGGCGCGCTGATTTCAATGTTGACGGCGTTGCCGCTACCGAAAGTGCTGAACTTGACGCCGCAGCGTCGCCAGATTCTTCAGAGCCGGTAGAAACCTCGCCGGACCCGCTGCCGCCGCTAAGCCCGGAGTTGGAACGGGTGTTGGAGGAGACTCTGGCCCAACTGGAATTGCCCGACGGCCCCGGCGACGGGTTGGACGGACGCCGGTTAACCGACCTGATAATTATGGCCGATACCCTGGAACACCGGGAAGGGGTCAGCCACGTAGCCTTCAACTTCCTGATTGGGGAGATCTGCGACGCCCTGCGGGAAGGTCTGAATGCTGAACACACCGAGATTACCCATCGCTGGGGCGGACGGGTTTTCTCCCGCACCTACGTCACCCGGCTGGTGCGCGCCCTCAGCAGCAAAGATGTGTTCGTGCGGGACTGGCATTCCGACCGGGATCAGGAAACGGGCCGTACCCGCCGCCGCCGTACCTTTAACCTCAACCGCTCCCATCCCCTGGTGGAGCAGGCGGTCAAAAGCCTGTGGGGAGCCGAGGCCGAGGCTGCCGATAGTGACACCCCGACCGAGGCTGCAACTGCAAGGGCAGGAAACGGCTATTCCAGTGCGGACGAGGCCGACAGTTTGCCAATGTTGGTTGAGGTTGCGGAGGAAGGGCCCGAAGACGGAGAAAATGGTAATGGTGGGGACGATGGTATCGAAGCCGTTGCCGTTAGTGCGGCTGACCCCGGCCCAACCGATTCCGACTCTGAGGACGGCGCCGAAGATGCCGGTGCAAATGACGCCCCAGCCGAAGCCGAGCCGATATCGGCGGTGAACCGGGTTATGCGCCTTTTTCGGGGGTGAGGGGGAGCAGTTATGGTTGATGAGCAATTTGAAGAGAGAAACGCCTTATCGCCGGTATCCCAATCCGTGTTTACCGAGGCCACGCCGGAAAGAAACCCGGTAGAAGAACCGAGGAAACTGTCCGTGACTGAAGCCCTGGAGTTGCTGGACCAGTTGCCCTTGGCAACAAGCAGCGATTCCACCGAAATAATTCGCAAGCTGAGAGATGCCTGATAGGGTCATTGACGCCTCCGTTCTAGGTGCGGCGTTCTTTAAGGAACGCCGCTATCAAGAGGCATATCGGCTCATCTCCAGCAACGATTTGTTTGCGCCAAATCTGGTGGGCTATGAGATGTCCAGCATAGCCTGCAAGAAGCTCGAGGAATCTCCGCATCAAAGCCAGGCTATACAAGAAGCTTTGCGACTGTTCCTGCAAATGGAAATCCGCTGGATGGATGTAGATTATTCGCAGGTAGTCAATTTGGCCGTAGCAACCGGCCTCACAGCGTATGACGCCAGCTATCTCTACGTGTCCAGGGAACTGAACATACCCCTGATAACCTTCGACTCAAAGCTGGCAATGGTCGCAAGAAACTGGGGAGGAAGGTAAGCCGTCTTTACCCCCATTTTCATCCAGCCTCTGCCCCTACATATCCAGTATCAAAGTAGTCCAGCCGAAATCCCGGGCGCCCAGACCCTCGCCGGTGTAGGGTTGGTAATACTCCCGAAAGCCGGACAGTTCCACCGCTTCATGGGTTTTGGCGACGATGGTGTCGGCCAATTCCGGGTAGCCGTGTCCCCGCAGGGCATGGGACAGGAACCAGTTGGTATTGACCCAACTAGGCCCCCGCCAGATGAACCCCCGCGGGTTGCCCGGCATGAACTTGGGGTCGGAAGCGGGCACCGAGGGCAGCGGGAAGGGCAGCCAGAAGTGTTCCGGGTTGCTCACCCAATCATTAACCAGACGCTCCACGATGTTCCGGGGCAGGTCGTCGAGAATCAGCGGCATTAGCGAACTGATAGTGACCACCTTCACCGGCTCTTCCGCCACCCCGCACAGGTCAAAAAAAGCCCCCGCCTCTTCGTCCCAGCACTTGGCTAACAGGGCGTCCCGGGTCTTGTCCGCCTCTCGCCGAAACTCCTCCGCTTCAGGAGCATCACCCAAGAGCCGGGCCAGGGAACGCATACCAAAGGCGTAGATGGAGTTGACCAGGACATCCTCGAAATGAAAGATGTCCGCCGCCAGGATACGCCGGTCGTCGCCCCGCATCGGTTCGTAGGCGGCGTAAACCTCCCGCAGAGCGGCGATAAACCCCTGGTTGCTCAATTCCTCCAGACCCAGAGCATCATCGTACTTGGGCGAGCAGTCGGTGCCGGCCTCTTCCGGCTGGATAACGGCGATTAGCCCGTCCTCGTCCGGGTCCCGGTGGTAGCGCAGCCAGCGGTAGAAGGCGGTCAGGATGGGCAGGGCGGCGTCACGGAAGTCGGTATCGCCGGTGGCCCGGTAAACCCGCTCCACCGCATAGGCAATAATGGGCGGCTGAATGGTGGCGCTGTAGTAGGGAGAGGTCATCCCCACGATGTTGCGGGCGAGAAAGTCGGGCTGCTTGTCCATCTCCCAGAAGATGATGTGGGGGATAAACCCGTCAGGTTGCGCCCCGCTCAGCAGCGTGGTTATTTCGGCCTTGGCCTGCTCTTTATCCAGGTGGGTCAGGGCAATGGCGTGGAAGCAGGAATCCCAAAACCACTGGAAAGGGTAGCCGGTGAGGGAGGGCACTACAAAGCTGAACTCCTTGCCGTTCCAGTCGGCCACCCCGCGGCGCAAGTTGGTCAGCAGAATCTTTTCAGCTCGTTCTTCCAGTTCTCGACGTTCCATTAACCGTTGCCTCCCGTCCGGCCGCGATACACGGCAAGGTATTTTTCGGCCACCGCCGACCAGGTAAACTCGCTCAGGGCATACTCCCGGCCGGCTGCACCCAACTGTCTGCGGTGGTCGTCATCGTTGACCAGGCGGACCAACTCGGCGGCGGCGGCGGCCCGGTCAAAGCGGGGGACAACCACCGCGCCCTGGGTCAGCAGTTCCCGGTTGGCTCCCACATCGTGGGTCAGCACCGGCTGCCCGCACAGCATCGCCTCGAAATAGACCAAGCCAAAGGCTTCATACTGGGAAAAGAGGGCAAAGAAATCGGCCCGAACGTACCAATCGGCCAATTCGTCATCGTCCAGTTCGCCGGTAAAGTTCACCTCATCGTCCAGCCCGGCAGCCCGTACTGCGGCCCGCAACTCGTCTTCGGCGTCCTCATCCCGCCCCACCAGAATCAGTCGGGCGGGACGCCGAAACTGAGGCCGAGCCTGCCGGTAGGTATCCAGCAGCCATTCCTGCCCCTTATGCCGGCTCAGCCTCCCGACGCACAGGATATTAACCGGAGTGTCGTCCGCATTGTCAGTCTGAGGCGCAACGGAGATGCTCGTTGCGCCGGAAACATCTGAATCCAGGGGAGTCGCACCCCAGCCAATAACTATCACCTTGTCCGGGCTGGCCCGGTAGTCCCGGCGCACCTGCTCGGACTCCTGCCGGGTCAGGGTTACTACGTGGTCAACGGCGCGGCAGATGAAGCGATTGATCGGCTTCAACCAGGAGCGAATCGCCGGCAAGGTATGATAAGAGGGGGTGAAGACGAACCTGGCCCGCCGTTTCCGCCAGTACCAGCTCCAGAAGTGGCCCCAGAACCAACCGTCGCCGACAAAGTGAATAACATCGGGGTTGAACTCGTCCAGGTACTGGCGCACCTGCCCCGGCGGGAACCAGACCAAGGGCACCGAATAGATGGGCAGGGAGGGCCGGGGAAAGCCGGAAAGCCGGAAGATACTGATGCCCTCCGGGGTCTGCTCACGGTCGGCCCAGTCCGGGTGGCAAATCCGGGGAAAGGCGTACTTGGTGGTAAGAACACCCACCGCCTCCACGTCCGGGGAGTCCAGCAGTTGGAAAGAGAGCCGTTCAATGGCCCGTTCGATTCCGCCCAGGTAGGGCCGAAAGTAGGGGGTCAGAAACAGCACGCGGAGGGGGGGATGATTGGGGGTACTATTCATAAACACCAAAGCCAGCTACTTTGTGTTAGCTGGCCTCTCCATACCGAGCAATCCTAGCTGACTGCGAACTCGAAAACATCCTTATATTTCCGATAACAGGCGGAACACAAAGGTTTGAGCAGGGTCGCCGTATGCTCGTTTCCACAAATGTGGCAATGCTTTTCTTCGTACTCTTCGTTCTTGTACCGGTTCCAACTCGTGAAGCAGCGTTGACAGTAAGGACGGGTCGGGTTGGCTGGTATTTCAGCTTTGCATCGAATACAGAAACCATTCTCTGGCGTCGCCAAGACCGGACGGGGCTGTGGTCGAGTTTCTGTTGCTACTGAATCTGCCTTATCGTTTTCAGTAGCCTCGACCCTTGCGACCGTCACCCGAATCTCTTCGCTTATCCTCACAAGTCGCTGTGCCTCTTCCTTAATATCTCCGTAAAGTTGATGATCATCCTCCCGGTGTACGATTATACCCATTTCGTCGTTGTTGGCCTGCGAGAACGCATACAGATTCATCGAGGTCAGGAGCGCTTCATTCTCATTCAAATAGCATTTTGCATGAAGATTTTGGCAAAAACTTGTCCTGATCGAAGTCAGCGATTCGAGCCAGTTACTTTCTTCTGGACGTAGCTCGTTTTTCCCGTAGATTACACGGATATCCAGCTTCATGCGGTTCTTATCCTCAAGGAGGTCCTTGATACGCTGATTAACCCTGAGGTACGGGCTTATGATTACAAGGCGCTCATTGGCGTTCTTAATGATTTCTTCAAGCCGGTATGAAATGCCTGATGTGGTGAGGAATTTTGCCATATCAACAACTACCTCCTAATCCGGGAAAATCGGGGCTAATCGGCTGGGGCGCTTTCGGGTTCGGCTTGGGGACCGGACGGCGGCACCCGGAATATGATGTTTCCGTCGGTATCCTGGGTAAGGGAGGCCATCGCGTCGAACAGCCGCTGGATGTCGGCGCGCAGTATTTCGTGGTTGTGATTCATCCGCTCCTCCAAAGACTGCATTTGCAGTGCCAAGGTTGCCCGGTGATGTTCCATCTGTTCTTGCAGCGATTCCTTGTACAGCAGCATGGTGCTTTTGACATCATCCACGGATTGAGTCAGCCGGCCGATGCGATAAATCACGCTGGCCACCATAACGAGGAAAGTAAATACTACGCCGGCTATAGCGGTGTAGGCTGCGGCATCAGACAATTCCATTCTTTCTCTCCCGTATCTGCCGCGTGACTTGATTTCAGCAAGGATGCTTTGCTGCATTATATTATCAAATAGCTTGAATTGAAAGGTAGTAAAAGTGGTAAAATAACAGCCCGGCAAACCTATTCACGGCGGTTCTATGTTCCTTTCGAGACTACTCCTTCCCTTCCTGGCTTTGGCGGCGCTGCTGGCCCTGGTCTTGCCCACAACCCCGGTTTTCGCCCACGGGTTTGGCGAGCGGTATGACCTGCCCCTGCCCTTGAGCTACTTTGCCGTGGGCGCCGCGGTGGCGGTCATTCTTTCCTTTGTCGTCATCGGTCTCTTTGTGCGGGCCGAATCTTCCGGCGGCGGCTATCCCCGTTTTAACCTGTTCCGTTATGCTCCGGTGCGGGTCTTGCTCAGTGGGCCGGTGGCGTGGCTGCTGCAATGGACCTCCCTGTTCCTCTTTCTGCTGGTGATTGCAACCGGGCTTTTCGGGTCGGAGCGGCCGGTGAACAACCTGACCCCCACCTTTGTCTGGATTGTCTGGTGGGTGGGCATGGGCTTTGTGGTATCCCTGCTGGGCAACCTCTGGGCAGTGGTCAACCCCTGGAACACGCTCTACTCTCTGGCCGAGGCCCTGTACCACCGCTTACGTCCGAGCGAGGCGGAGTGGGAGTTGGGCCTGGGCTGGGACTACCCGGAGAAGCTGGGCGTCTGGCCTTCGGTGTTCCTTTTCTTCGCCTTTGTCTGGGTGGAGAATGCCCTGCCGGAAAGCGCATCCCCGGCTCTGCTGGGCTGGCTGATTATTGCCTACAGCATCGTCACCCTGGGCGGGATGTACCTCTTTGGCCGGCGCCAATGGCTACGGCATGGCGAGGCATTTTCGGTAATCTACGGCTTTCTTACCCGCTTTTCCATTACCGAGGTGCGGGCCATTGATGCTGAGGTATGCCGGGAGTGCGACGGGCCGCAGTGCGGAGCGGCGGGCGACGGATTTGCCTGCGTAGATTGCTATGAGTGTTTTGAGTATGCCGGAGACCGGGAGTTTAACCTGCGCCCGCCAGCCATCGGCCTGAATGTCACCGGAGTTACGACCGGGTTAACCACCGGGATGACGGCGCTGGTGCTGCTGGTGCTGGCTACGGTTACCTTCGACGGCTTCAGCGACACGCCGGAGTGGGCGGCAGCGCTGGGTTTCTTCCTGACCCAGACCCCGGGGCTGACCTCCCAATACTTCAACGGCCTGGTCATCGCCAACACCCTGGGGATGTTGGGTTTTCCCCTGGCTTTTGCGGCGATTTACTGGGGCTTTTCCGCGCTGATGCGGTGGATGGTAGAGCGGGCCGGGGGCGGCGGCCCAACGGCAGCGGAACTGATGACGGCTTTCGTATTTTCCCTGGTGCCGATTGCCCTGGCCTACCACTTCGCCCACTACCTGGGTTTCCTGCTCATCCAGGGACAACTGATAATACCGCTGGCCTCCGACCCCTTTGGCGCGGGGTTGGACCTGTTCGGCACCGCCGGCTACACGGTGAACATAGCGATAACCAATGCCCGGTTTGTGTGGTTCTTCGCGCTGGCGTCAATCTTGGCGGGGCACATCATTGCGGTGTACCTGGCCCACCTGCGGGCCGGGGCGGTTTACCAGGACCGGCAGTTGGCCTTGCGCAGCCAATTACCGATGTTGGCGTTGATGGTGATTTATACCGTGGTAAGCCTGTGGATAATTTCCCGGCCAATTACGGAGTAGGGGGTTTCCGCCCTCACCCCAACCCTCTCCCACGGGGAGAGGGAGGCAATAAAACCCCTCTCCTTGCGGGAGAGGGGACGGGGCTATGGCCTTACTTTACCCACCGATTCGGTTAGCTTTCCAGTTTAACCGTGTTGCGCAGTACTCCGACGCCGCTGATGTCAATTTCGCAGATGGAGCCGTCGTCCATGTTACTGGTAGTACCCGGGGTGCCGGTGTAGATGCAGTCACCCGCGTCCAGGGTAATGTAGCGGGTGATGAACTCAATCATCGTCGGCACGTCGAAAATCAGGTGGGCGGTGGACTCGTTCTGCTCCTCATTGCCGTTGACCCGGGTCCGCAAGTGCTGGGCGTGGGGGTCCAGGTCGGTCTCAATCCAAGGCCCCATCGGCGAGAAGGTGTCCGCCGATTTGGCCCGCCACCAGTCCGAGTTGTTGTCGTTCCGGTCTTGGCGCTGCCAGTCCCGGGCGCTGACGTCGTTGCCACAGGTGTAGCCCAAGACGTGGTTCAGAGCGTCTTCCTTGGCAACATAGCGGCAGGTATCCTTCATTATCGCCACCAACTCGCCCTCGGCGTCCAGCCGCTGCACCTCTTTGGGACGGATGATGGTGTCTTCGGGGCCGATGACGCTGGTGGGCGTCTTGTGGAAAATCATGGGGTACTCCGGGGCCGCCCGGTCGCCGATGTGGCTGGTATAGTTCAGCCCCATGGCTATAATTTTTCCGGGGACTACCGGGGCCAACAGCTTGACGTCGGAGAGTTTATGAACATGGTCGGTCAGGGTGTAATCACCGAAGATGCTGCCGCTAATCGCGGTCACATTATCCCCTTCGACTGCGCCATAATGTATATCTCCGTGTGCTTCATACCGGGCAATTCTCATTTGTCGCTCCTTGTTTATCTGAAATAGGTTGGTTGCCGTACCGGCTGTTATGTAAGGCGGCGTGCGGCGGCATAGCTCCAAAATGTTAACATCCACGCCCCCGGTTGGCTACCGGCGGGGTCAATTACAAATTAAGAATTGAAAACCGGCAGGCTTCAATCGCATTCGTAATTCCTAATTCGTAATTGAAAATTAGCCGGGACGGGCGTATTGCTGCTGGGACAGAGTCTGGTAGGTGACCGGGGTTACCGAGGTCAACCCGGCGTCCACCGGTAGAAGAACCCCGTTGACCCAGCGGGATTCGTCACTAGCCAGAAAGAGGGCAGCGTAGCCGATGTCCCAGGAATCGCCCTCGGTGCGCAGCGGGGCGGCATTCTTGCGGATTTCCCGCAGGTCCGAGTCCATCCGGGGCGCCACCATCGGCGAATAGACCAGCCCCGGCGCAATGCAGTTGACCCGGATGCCCTCCGGCCCGTGGTCGGCGGCCATTGACATAGTTAGCCCCTGCACCGCCGCCTTGGAGGTGGTGTAGGGCGTACTGCTGTGGGCGCGCATTCCGGCGATGGAGGAGATGTTGATGATGGAGCCGCCACCATTCTCAATCATCCGGGGGATGGCGAATTTGCTGCACAGAACGATGCTCTTGACGTTGACCGCCATCACAAAGTCCCAGTCCTCCTCGCTAATTTCCAGCACCGACCCCCGGCGGGAGATGCCCACGTTGTTGTCCAGCACGTCCAGCCGGCCGTAGCGGTCTATAGCGGCGTCCACCATGCGGCGACAGTCGTCGGCGTTGGTGACGTTTCCCTCGAAAACGTCGGCCTCACCGCCCTCCTCCTTAATCATCGCCAGGGTCTCCTCGGCCCGGGCCTGCACCGCATCCACCAGCAGCACCTTGGCTCCCTCGCGGGCAAAGAGCACCGCGGCAGCCTTGCCATTGCCCACCCCCGGCCCGCTGGAGCCGGCTCCGGTAACGATGGCTACTTTCCCTTCCAACCTGGGGCTTCTTTCGGGCATAGATATCGCTCCTGGAATTGGAATTAAAGTCTTGGTCTCATCGGGTCAGCAGGCCACCTTTCATAGCTGGCCGGCAACTGCGAATTTTTCCACTTCAATATAATCCGGTAAGTTTCGCGCCTGCCACAGGTCATAGGCGATCTGCATTCCCAGCCAGGTTTCAGGAGTGGAACCGAAGGCCAGGGAAAGTCGGATGGCCATATCGGCGGAAACGCTGGCTTTGCCATTTACCAGATCCGAAAACTTCTGCCGGCTTACTCCAAGTCCCTTTGCTGCCCGAGTAATTGTAAGTCCCAAAGGCTCCAGGCACTCGTACTTGATTATTTCCCCGGGATGACAAGGATCGTGCATGGGCATCGCGAATATCTCCTAATGGTAATCGGTATAATCCACATTGACAGCGTTGCCATCTTCAAACCCAAATGTGACCCGTACGTTGCCTGATACTGAAACGGCCCAGTGGCCGGAGAGTTGCCCGGACAAAGGATGAAGCCCGAATCCTGGCAGGTCCATGCCCTGAGGATTACTGCTTCGATCTAACGCAGTAAGAATGCGCCTCAGCCGGCTGATATGCTCCGGTGCGACTCGCCGCGAACTTCGTCCTGTATGGAAGTCTCTTAGACCCCGATGTTTGAAAGACTTATCAAACCACACGTCTAATTCGGGCGTAGAGAAGTTTCTCCATAAAGTCTAACCAAGTAGACGTCTGCCTCCCTTGTCTACGCCTTCATGCGCCCCCCATCCCCCAACCGATGGACTATCACCTTCTTCGCTAGCATCGACCAATCTTTCCCCTTCTGTCTAGATCTGCCGTATCTCCACCACTTCCATCTCAAAGGTCAGGTCTTGGCCGGCCAGCGGGTGGTTGCCGTCCATCTTTACCACGTCATCGGACAGCTCAAGGACGGTCATCTGCACCGGCCGGCCGTCAGGCCCGCTGGCTTGCAACTGCAGACCCACTTCCAGCGGAATCGACGGGGGAATCTCCGAGCGGGCCACGTCAATTACCCCCTCGGGCCGGTAGATGCCGTAAGCCTGGTCGGCAGCGATGATGACCGTCCGGGACTCGCCCAGTTCCATACCAACTACGCCCTGCTCGAACCCCGGAATCATCTGCCCTCCGCCGATGGTAAACTCCAGGGGTTCCCCACCAACTGAGGAATCAAACACACTGCCATCGTCCAACCGTCCGGTGTAGTGTACCTTGACCGTGTTGCCCTGCTGCGCTTGCGTCATTTTCGCCTCCTGGATGTCGGCCTACCATAACACCAAACCCCGGGCTAGTCCAATATCCAAGACCAGGGGCCAAGGTCATTTAATTGTCAGCCTTTTGCTGTCATTCTGAGCGGAGCGAAGAATCCCAAATCTTGCCGCCAAAACCCCGTGGCGCTGGGCAAATGGTCGACAAATAAGGACTTTGGATTCTTCGTCGTTCCGCTCCTCAGAATGACAACTAAAAGACCCGGTTAACGTCATCCGGGGCAATTGAATTATGCTGCCCGATGTAATAACCTGTGGGAACAGTTTATCGTTACGTTGCTAGCTGGAAAGGAGCAATATGGCCCTGAACGAGCGGGTTCAAGAGGCGCTGAATCGGCATATAAATGAGGAGTTCTATGCCTCATATCTCTACCTCTCTATGTCGGCTTACTGCGAGTCCCTGGACCTGCCCGGCTTTGCCCACTGGCTGCGGGTGCAGAGTCAGGAAGAGTACGCCCACGCGATGAACTTGTTCGATTTTGTCCAAGACCGGGAGGGGCGGGTGGCCCTCCACCCCATAAAGCAGCCCATCCTGGAATTCGGGTCGGTGCTGGACGTGATGCAAAGCACCCTGGCCCACGAGCGGGAGGTAAGCCAACTGATTGACCGGCTCTACGAGTTGACAATTGAGGAGCGAGACTACCCCACGCAGGTGCATTTGCAGGTCTTCATCACCGAGCAGATTGAAGAGGAGAAGACCACCGGGGACGTTGTGGCTAAATTGAAAATGATCGGCGACAACAGCAGCGACCTGTTGCTGTTGGACCGGGAAATGGCTACCCGAGCGCCGGCTGCCGGGATTTAGCCCTTATCCATTCGCATTATCCGGCGCATTATCGTGCCTTTCGCCTCATTTCAAGACAGATAATTCCCGAATCCGGTCGTTATTGACCGGATTCTAATTTTAGACGCGTTGCATATTCCAACCGGGGGCGCAATCTGTTATAATGACAATCGGTATGAGTTAAGGTTGTTCCCCGTGGGTCGTTGGTTGGATGTGCTGACGCCGGATGACCTCGACCAGGCCAAATAAAAATCATGGAGGTCGGCAGTTGGCACTGTCTGATAAAACTCTATCCTGCGTGGAATGCGCAGCGGATTTCACCTTTACCGTAGGAGAACAGGAGTTCTTCAATTCCCGGGGGTTCACCAATGAGCCTCGGCGTTGCCCGGAGTGTCGTCAGTCTCGGAAGAACCAGCGTTCTTTTGATGGCGGGCCTCGGGAAATGCACCCGGCGGTCTGCGCCCAATGCGGCGTTGACACCATGGTCCCTTTCCGGCCCCGGGGTGACCGGCCCGTTTATTGCAGCGATTGCTTCAGCGCTACGCGGGACAGCAACTATCGCTAAATCCTGCCCGGCCTAACCGGAACGCCGTCAACACAGACGACGGACGCTCCGGCCACAGCCGGCAATATATTCGGTGTAAAACCCCAGCGGCCCCCGGTGTTAAGCCGGGGGTTGTTCGTTAATCTCAGAGCAATCTCGCTTTAATCGCCTGTGCCTCGGCCAACTGTCATAGGACTTACGCACTTGGATATGAAATTATCCTTGAGCGTTAGCTAACGCAGCTACAAAATTGCTCCCAACTGCGTAACTCCTATATCATTCCGAGCGTAGGAAGAATGACTTTGCAGGAAATTAAAGCGCGACTGCCTTGTCGTTAATAGCCCTACACTAACCCGGGCAATGCCAGCCACGATTCCCGGCCCGGCCATCAGCCTACCGGAGCTTGAAAACAGATGAGAGAAACCGCGGACATCGTTATCATCGGCGGCGGGATAATGGGTTGCAGTATGCTTTACCACCTGGCCCGGAAGGGCGCTACCCGCGCCCTGCTGCTGGAGCGGGAGGTGCTTGGCGCCGGTTCCACCGGCCGATCCCAGGCCATTTGCCGGATGCATTACTCCAACCCCATAACCGCCGCCCTGGCCTGGAACAGCCTCCAGGTCTATGCCAACTTTGACGACCGGGTGGGCGGCGACGCCGGTTTCGTCAAGACCGGCTACCTGGTAGTAGTGGAGGACATTGACCGGCCCAGCCTGGAGCTTAACATTGCTATGCAGCAGGAGTTGGGCATCAACGCCGGCCTGGTGACCGCCGCCGAACTGCGGGAACTGGCTCCTATGCTGGAGACCTACGAAGGGGAGGGGCTGGCCTGGGAACCGGAGTCGGGTTATGCAAACCCTTACCTGGCAACCACTTCCTACGCCGCCCGGGCCAGGGAGTTGGGCGCCGAAGTAGCTATACGAGTGGCCGCCGCCGGCATCGAAATCTCCGGCGGACGGGTGCAGGCAGTGGTTACCGAGCAAGGCCGCGTGGCAACGCCGGTGGCGGTGGTGGCCGCCGGGCCCTGGGCCAACGCGCTAATGGGCGGCACCGGCGTTGACCTGCCTTTGTTCCCAGTGCGACATCAGGTTGCCCTGGCTACCCGCCCCGCCGACCGGCTGCCCGAACATCCCATCGTCGGCGACATCGCCCAATCCTTTTCCTTCCGACCGGAAAGCCCCACCTTGACTATGGTGGGTTTCGGCGAGGATGAGGTGGAACTGGATAACTACAATGAGGGCATTGACCCACCGGATGCGGCCAGCGCGCTGGAGCGACTCATCCGCCGGATGCCGGGGATGAGCGAGTCCTACTACCGGGGCGGCTGGTCGGGACTGTTTACGACCACCCCGGACTGGCACCCTATCCTGGACCGGGTACCGGGTGTGGAAGGGTTGTTCTGCGCGGTGGGGTTCAGCGGCCACGGGTTCAAACTGGCCCCGGCCATCGGGCAGGCCATGGCCGAGCTAATCCTGGAGGGCCGGGCGTCCTCCATTGACCTGACGCCCCTGCGCTTCAGCCGCTTTGCCGAGGGAGATTTGCTCTCCTCCCGCTACCGCTACCGGGTGCTGGCCTGAGGGGTGTGGGTAGGTTTGAAACCTGCCTCTACGCCAACCACTAACCTGTGGGGACAACCCTTGTGGTCGCCTGGGGTTCCTTTGTGGGAGCCCCAGGGTACGGAAGTCTGCTTCCAGCGAATGCGATTGCCCGGTGACCGCCCCGCAGCCGCAGGTCAAAAGCCGCCGTAAAGTGTTATTATAGAGTCAGGCCGGGCCACAATTGACCGGCGACAAAATTGAGGGCTTCAGGAGATATTTCAATGTTCATACGAATGGTTTGGGGTAAATTACGTCCCGGCAGTTGGGAAGAGTACGAGCGGCACTACCACGAGCGGTTGGCTGGCTCGACCGGCAACATTCAGGGCCTGAAGGAACGCCAACTGCTGCGCGGCACCGAAGACCCGGACGAGGGCATCAGCGTCAGCATTTGGGATACGCTGGATGACCTCCGCAATTATGAGATCGGGGAGTTCCGGCAGAACGTGGCCCGGGAGATGGAACACCTCTACCGGGGCGAATACTGGGTCAAGCACTTCGAGATTAGCTCCACCGATTAGTGAGCCAGGGCTATGCCCGCCGCAACATGCGGGGGGAATTGGCATAGCCACTGCGAGTTACACGGATACGCCCGGCTTGTTTATAGGCCGGGCCTGTTTACGTAATTTCCGACATTGCGCCCCGCCATCCCAACCCTTTTGCCCCGCAGAAAAGGCAAGCGGTGTAGCAAAGTGTTAACCGCAGGGTCTTCTAGTTGTCATTCTGAGGAGCGGAGCAACGCAGAATCCAAATCCTTAATTGCCGACCATTTGCCCGGGGCCAGCGGCGGTTTTCGCTAAAGCATTTGGGATTCTTCGCTCCGCTCAGAATGACATAGGAGAGGAGCTGCGAATTAAATGACCCTGATGTTAACCGGGGCCGGTTGGACACTGTTTATTTATCGGTTTATAGTTGAGGGCCACAATAGTTACTCGTAAAATCGTTGACGGATAGGGAGGCGCTATGCGGTTCGGATTCTATCTGCCCAACAGTGGCCCGACGGCCCAGCCGGAGCCGCTGGCCGCCATTGCCCGGCGGGGCGACGAACTGGGTTTCCATTGCATGGTGGCCGGCGACCATATCCTGGTGCCTCGGGAGGTCAACTCTACCTATCCCTACACCGCCGACGGCCGGTTTCACGGGGGTAACGCCGCCGAGTATATGGAGCAGCTTACTCTGCTGACCTTTCTGGCCGGCATCACCCGGAACATTCGCCTGGTGCCCAGCGTGATGATTGTTCCCTACCGGAACCCGCTGCTGGCCGCCAAAATCCTGGCGACGCTGGACGTGCTGTCCCAGGGCCGTCTAACCCTGGGCGTCGGCGTGGGCTGGATGGAAGAGGAGTTTGAGGCGCTGGATGCCCCGCCTTTTGCGGAACGGGGCGCAGTCACCAACGAGTACCTGCAAGCCTTCAAGGAGTTGTGGACCAGCGAAAACCCGACCTTTGCCGGCAAGTATTGCCAGTTCTCCGACATTCACTTCCTGCCCAAGCCGGTGCAGAAGCCCCATCCGCCCATCTGGGTTGGGGGACAGAGCCGCCGGGCCATGCGCCGGGCCGCCGAACTGGGCAATGGCTGGCATCCCGTCGGGGCCATTCCCGCCGCGCCGCTGGAGCCGGAGGAATTGGCCCAGAACGTAGCAATTTTGCATCGGTACGCGGAAAACGCCGGCCGCGACCCGGCGGAACTGGAAATCTCGATGAAAGCTCCGCTGTATGACGTCAGCAACGACGCCAGCGCCAGCGGCCCGCGCCGCCGTTTTTCCGGCTCACCGGAGCAATTGCTCCAGGATGTCCAGACTTATGCGGACGTGGGAGTAAGCCATATAATCTTTGACATCCGGGGCAGCGACCTGAACCAGGCCCTGGAACGGCTGGACTGGTTCGCCACGGAGATAATGGCCCAAGCATGAGCCAATGGCGAAAGCCGACACGGATTTCCCGCGGGAAGCCGTCATTACGAACTGTCCGTCGTTCCTGCGAAAGCAGGAACCTAAAGTGGGACGGGCAGAGGTTCCTGCCTTCGCAGGAACGACGGCAACGTACACCGAGTCCAATGCGATTTTGCTAGGTTGCTAAATTAAGGACTGTTAACCCGCCGGGTCAGGCAATATAATAGTCGGGCGGCCCCTAATAGTCGCGTAATCAATCAGGTAGTAATGAATTAACTACAAGGAGCTGGTATGTCTTCACTGGAAGAAAGGTTTGAGCAAGGCCAGGCTATGCGCACAACGATGGCGGCAGGGGACCCCAGCCATTTCACCCTGCCCGGCATTGACCGGTTGGCTCCCGACTTGAAACGCATCATAGACGAGGCCCTGTTCGGGTTGATCTGGCCCCGGCCCGGGCTGGACGTTAAACAGCGCTGCATCTGCACCGTGTCGGCGCTGATGGCCCTGCGTCAGTTGCCCCTGCTCCGCCGCCACATTGAACGCGCCCTGAACGTGGGTTTGACCCCGGCCCAGGTCATCGAGATTTTCATTCAGATGACCTTCTACGTGGGTGTGCCTTCGGTGGAAACCGCTTTGGAAATCGCCCAGGATATTTTCGACGAGCGGGGCATCCAGTTCACTCCCACCCTGGTTTACGACACCCACCTGCCGGAAGACGACCTGCACCAACTGGGAGTCAAGACCCACGAAGAACACATGGGCGATATTTCGGTTTACCATACGGAAGACCCGGATTCGGAAGAGATGCAGTTGGAGCGGCTGATTAACGAATATAACTGGGGCGCTATTTTTACCCGGCCCCACCTGGACGCCAAGGACCGCTCCATGTGCGCGCTGGTGGCGATGACGGTTATGGGACACTACGACCGTCAGTTGCGGCGACGCATTTCCGGCGCACTACGGGTAGGTATGACTCCCGCTGAAATTATGGAAGTGTTCGTTCAGCTAACCCTCTACGGCGGCTACTTCAACACCCGTACCGCCATGCGCATCGCCCGCTCCGTCTTCAGCGAGGAAGGGATTTCCACCTAGCCGGGTCTAGCCGGCATGGATCTAACTGAAGGGGTCAATACGTTTAAAGAGGCCGAGGGGTTATGCTAGTAAAATTGGATGACGGCGCCGAACTATTCTATAAAGTAGATGACTTTACCGACCCCTGGGATGAGCCGGAAACGGTCGTCCTGCATCACGGAATGGCGAAGAGCCACAAACTTTGGTATGCCTGGGCGCCTATCATCGCCCGCCACTACCGGGTAGTGCGGTTTGATATGCGGGGTATGGGCCAGTCCTCCGTGCCAGAGCCGGGCTACCCCTGGTCGGTGGATAACTTTGCCAACGACCTACTGGAGTTCATGGACAAGCTGGACCTGGAGCGGGTGCACCTGATTGGCGAAACGGTGGGCGGTTCCATTGCGATGCGATTTGCCACGCTGCACCAGGAACGGCTGCTCTCCCTTACCGCCTGCACCTCGCCCACCAGCTTCGACGACCCCCACCACGGGGAGAGCGCAGACCTGATTGAACGGGAAGGAGTCGGGGCCTGGGTGGAGAACACCATCGGCCGGCGGCTCGACCCGCAAATCGTCCCGCCGGAATATACCCGCTGGTACGCGGCGCAGATGGCGGCTACGCCGGCCCACGTGGTTGGCGGGTTCCAGCGCAACGCCGCCGGCGACCTGCGCCCCCTGCTGCCTGCGGTCAAGACCCCGACCTTAATCCTGGCGGCGGCCAGCTTGCGGGAGGAAGTGCTGGGCGACTTTCGGGATGCCGCCGACCTGTTCCCCAACGGGCGGCGGGTGGTTTTCCCCGGAGTTTACGGATTCGTCCAGCACGTTTTGCCGGTGCCCTGTGCCCGGGTGTGGCTGGACTTTGCCCAGAACCTGAACCGATAAAAGATAATCGTTAGGACAATGATATACTTGACACAGACAGTCGGTCCGGGGCGCTGACGTGTGCTGACTTGACCCGAGCAGGATTTTGCGATGGAGCATAGGAGCGGCGTTTCCCGTGAGGTACTTCGGCTACGCCGCGAATATGACGCATTGCCCAAAACCCCGCATGGAGCAACCTATCAGGAAAGACACCCCGATATTCGCCCCGAATGGGTTGCGGGTATTATAGAGGAGCCTTACGACCAATGGGACAGCTTGCGGGAAAATGGCATAATCAGGACAGTGCTAGTGGGAAGGGCCGGAGGATTCCACTATTGGATTGTGGTAGTTCTGGAGGAAGATGGCACATTCCACACGGCTTATCCAGATAGAAGAATGGAAAAACGATACGGAGGGAGACCGTGGCAGAGCCAACTGTAAAACGTAGGGTAGAGATTTGTCCGCCACTCATAGTGGAATATGAGCCAGACACTGGCACCTTGTCGGTGTGTACGCAGAAACAACTGGGAGTTGGCTTCTCGGTTACACCGAACTTGGTGGTATTTTACGATCCGTTAGATGAAGACTGTCCAGTGGGATTTATAATGCACTCGGCGCAAACTGAGCTAAAACCCTTCTTGGACGCCGT
Source organism: Dehalococcoidia bacterium (assembly GCA_965197655.1). GTDB lineage: Bacteria > Chloroflexota > Dehalococcoidia > Lucifugimonadales > UBA3495 > CATQHB01. The sequence goes on from OZ240220.1 coordinate 1,732,854, forward strand.
CCTTCACAAGGAGAAAGAGCAGCAGACGGGGTAATAAAAAGGACGGCTCCACCTGCATAAACCAACAATGACAATGAGGATAAACACTATGCCCGACTCCCTGAGCCGCACTCTTGCCCGTTTCGTTGATTCCCTGCAATACGATATGCTGCCCCCGGAGGTGCCGGATAAAATTAAGGCATCCCTGCTCCACGCTCTGGTCGTTTCTTTCCTGGGCGCGGAAACCGATCATGGCAAGTCGTCCATTGAGTTGGTCAAGGAAGAGGAGACTAGGCCCGATGGGGCGACCATCCTGGTGGATGGAACCCGGGCAACTCGGTATGGCGCCGCCTTTGCCAATAGCAAGCTGATGCACGCCACCAACCAGTCCGATTCCTACCGGATGTTGATTCACCCCGGCCCGTGCGTGATTCCGGCGGCGTTGGCTACGGTAGAATTGGAACGGCGCACCGGGCGCGAGCTTATAACCGCCCTGGCCGCCGGCTATGAAGTGGAGGCCCGGATTGCCGGCGACTTCATCCCCTCCACCCAGGCCCGGGGGTTTCGCTCCAGCCCGGTGTATGGCACGTTGGGAGCCGCGGTTACTACCGGCAAGTTGATGCGCCTGAACGTGGACCAGTTGGTTACCGCGCTGGCCCTGGCCTGCACCTTTACCGGCGGAACTACGGAGGGCGCCCGGGTCGGAGGCCGGGAGATGCTGTTTCACGAACCCAACGCTACCCGCAACGGGATCATGGCCGCCATGCTGGCCCGGGAGCAGGTCCGCGGCTCCGAAACCGCCCTGGAGGGCGACGCCGGCTTTTACAATGCCTTTACCGGCAATAACCGGGGCGACTTGTCCTATGTGTTCAGCGGACCGGACCACGTTTCGCTGGAAAGCGTGGTTGAAGGATTGGGAGAGCGTTGGGAACTGCTGCACGTTACGCCCAAGCTCTACCCCACGGCGGGTTACAACTGCCCGGTAATCGAGCTGATGTCCGATATAAGGTCGGCCCACAACCTGCCCATCGCGGAGATTGAGAAAATCACCGTGGATATGAACTGGCTGGAAACGCTGTATCCGTCGCCGGCCTTCCCCAACCCGGCCCGCAGCGCCGAAGCGCCGGCAGTAGGCAGCACCCACTACTTCACCGCCTATACCTGCGTCAATGGCAGCTACCCCCCCTTGAGGACCCGCATAGACCCCGGGGATGAGTCCTCGACTGAGGAAGCGGCGGTAATGCAGTTGATGAAATTGGTGGAAGTCAACGGGCACCGTGACCGGCCGGCCTTCGCCCCCCGCATTACCGTATCTATGTCCGGCGGCACCGAATACCAGGGAGAGTACCGGGGCGATGAGCTGGAATGGAACCTGGCTACCGAAACCCGGCGGGTTCGCGCGCTGTTTGACGACCTGCCCTGGCCTCGGGAAAAGCTGGAAGGCATTTCGCAAATAATCTCCGGCCTGGAAATAGAACAGAGAATTGACCACCTGATTGCGCTCTGCGTTAAGTGATGCGCTTTCCCCTTGCTGCCATTACAATTGCCGGGGTATTGTTGTTGGCCGCGGTTGCCTGTTTTGCACCCGGAAGGGCCGGCGAACCTACTCCGCCGCCGGGCGGGCCGGAATACAGCGCAATTATGGTCAGTTCGGACTTGGCGATGGGGTCTAACCGGCTGGTCTTCGGGTTGGTGACCCGGGACAACGCCCCGGTACGCGCCGCCGAAGCTCAGGTGCGCGCCCTCTACACCGCGCCCGGGACCACCGAGGCAGTAGAGCGCAAGAACGTCACCGCACAGTTCCTCCCCTGGCCCCCGGAGGGCAGCAATCGCGGGGTTTTCGTCACCACTATGGAGTTTGACGTGGCCGGCGAGGCAACCCGGGACAACCCCGGCCTGTGGGAGTTGCAGGTAACCGCCACCACCGCAGACGGGACGTTGATTGAGGCCACCACCGCAGTCCGAGTAACCAAATCTCAAGTTACGCCGGCCATCGGCGCGCAGGCTCCTCCCAGCGTAACGCCCACCGCCGGGGCGGTGGACAACCTGTCCACCATCACCAGCGCCCCGAACCCCGACCCGGAGCTTTACCAACTTTCGGTTCACGAGGCGCTGGAATCGGGGAAACCGCTGGTAGTCCTCTTCTCCACGCCGGCCTTTTGCGTCAGCGCCACCTGCGGCCCGCAGTTGGAAACCTTGGGCCGGTTAAAGGAACGCTACCGGAGCCAGGCCAACTTTATCCACGTCGAGGTCTTCGCCGACCCTCACCTGATTCAGGGAGACCGCTTTTCCGCCAAGCGGGTGCCGGCGGTGGACGAGTGGGGCCTGCCCACCGAGCCGTGGACTTTTGTGGTGGACCAGACCGGCCGGATAAGCGCCAAGTTCGAGCAGTTTACGCCGGAGGAAGAAATAGAAGCGGCGTTGCAGGATACGCTTTAGGCCCCCTCACCCCAGCCCCAGGGCTATCGCGCCAGGATTGAAAGCTGTCCGTCGTTCCTGCGAAAGCAGGAACTTAAGAAACCTCTGAATAAGTCTGTGACTCGTGATGTTTACACTTATCCGTCGTTCCTGCGCAGGCAGGAACCTAAAACGTTACGTACAGAGGTTCCTGCTTTCGCAGGAACGACGGGTGAAGGCGCTAGTGTTCAATGACTTATTCAGAGTATCCCTAAAATGTTGCGGACAGAGGTTCCTGCTTTCGCAGGAACGACGGGTGAAGGCGCTAGTGTTCAATGACTTATTCAGGTATCCCTAAAATGTTGCGGACAGAGGTTCCTGCTTTCGCAGGAACGACCGGAAAGGGGAATCTGCCATCATGTGCGATAGCCCTGACCCCTGCCCTCTCCCGGTGAGAGAGGGAGGCAAAAACTCCCTCTCCCTCGGGGAGAGGGGCCGGGGGTGAGGGATTGGACATTCAATCCTTCAATCCTCCAAAGCCACGGCCACCAGGGTGTCACCCCTCTTTTCGTAAGTTACCAGCAGGGATTGGCCCAATAACTGATGCTCCCTGACGTGGGAGGGAGTGAAACCGATGAACTCCTCGGTGGTAAAGAGGTACTCCCGTCCTTCCGAGTCGCGGATACGCAGGGTTTCCAACTCCGTAAAGTTGCGGGCGCCCACCTCTACTACCTGGCCCCGAACCTGCCGGGAGCCATCTTCGTCGCACCCGATTAACAGCAGCAGGCCCAGAACAGCCAGGGTTGCGGCGGCGATGCACGGAATCTTACCCATACTACCCCAACACTCTTACTACCCCAACACTCTACCTGCATACTTGGGGGTCAGCGGCGACTTCGGCCAGTGGTTCGGGCCGGGTGATTCAAGCCGGTTAGCTGAACCGGAATACGCGGATGGCTACCAGGGAGGTTCCAGCCACCCAGCCGGCCAGAATTGCCAGTTGGGGCCACACCTGCCACAGGGTAACCTCGTGGATGGCGATGGCTCGCAACGCCTCCAGCATCGGGGCCAGGGGCAGGGCGTCAGCGGCATAAGGCAGCAGCCAGGGCAGGGTCGCGGTGGAGAAGAAGGTGCCGGCAAAGAACATCATCGGGAAGGCAATGGCATTGCCCATGCCGGAGGCAGACGCCGGGCTGTTGGCCCAAGCCGAGACGATGAAGCCGATGTTCAGGAAAATGAGGCTGCCCAGCACCACCACCGGCAGCAGGTACAGGACGTTGCCGTTTAGCTGGGCCTTGAAGACAAACACGCCCACCGCCAGGATGATGGCGGCCTGCACCAGGGCCAGCGCCAGTTGGGCGGCCACCTCGGCGGCAAAGAACTTCCAGATTGGCAGGGGAGTGACCAGCATCCGCTTGAGGATGGACAGGTTGCGGTAATTGCTGATTCTCGCGGCCACTGAGATGATGGCGTTGGACATTATGCCCATGCCCACCAGTCCCAGCAGCACCAAGTCGAAATAGGATACCTGCCGGGTTTCCAGCCGCTCGGCAACCAGGGTAGCGGGGGGCTTTCCGGCGGCCTCGCCCAGGACAATACGGTCAGAAATCCGTTGGATGATTCCCTGGATTAGCTGATTGCGGTCCTCGTTTTCGGCGTTCATCACCATCTTAACCGGGGCGACCGGGGTAACCGGTCCACCGGGAGCGGCGGCGGAAAAGCCGAACGGGATGATTACCAGATAGTCCAGTTCACCATCGGCAACCAACTGCCGGGCGGTGTCCGCGTTTTCCGGCGCGTCCTGTAGTTGCAGGACTGAAATGTCCTCCAGGGCTACGGCCAGACGCCGGGAGTCCGGCGTCCCGGCCTGATCAACAACCGCCAGGCTGGAGGCGCCGACGGACGTCAGGTCGAACAGGCCGAATACCACCACCAGAATCAAGGGGAAAAACAACGCCCAAAAGGTGGTCTGCCGGTTGCGGGCCAGCATCTTCAGATTGGCGACGGTGAGGGCCAACATAGTTAAACTCGACTAATCCTGACTAATCGCGTAGTTCGTTGCCAGTGAGTTCCAGAAAAACATCCTCCAGGGTGGCCGGCAAGACCTCCAGGTGCTTGAGGCTGATGCCGCTCCGCACGATACCGTCCAGCACGTCGTTCAATGCCTCCGGTGTTTTGTCCAGGCGGAGCAGGTAGGGATGGCCGTCTGGCAGTTCCGGTGGTTCCGGCAGTTCCGGTGGTTCCGACGGTTGAGTCTCCGTGGGGTGGCTAACCGGCATGAGGGTAGCCTTCCGCTCCAACGACTTGGCCTGCTTCTCGGTGAGCGGGATGGGGCTGACCAGCTTGACGGTGTAGGTAGTTTCAATCCGGCTAATCAGGTTGTCCGGGGTGTCGATGGCGACAATCCTGCCGTGGTCCATTATGGCTAATCGCTGGCACAGAATCTCGGCCTCTTCCATATAGTGGGTGGTCAGCACCACGGTAACGCCCCGGCGGTGAATCTCCCGGATTAAGGCCCAGAGGTTATGCCGGGCCTGGGGGTCGAGACCAGTGGTCGGCTCGTCCAGAATCACCAACTCCGGGTCGTTGACCAGGCTGGCGGCCACGGTAAAGCGCTGCTGCTGGCCGATGGAAAGCTGGTTGACCCGGCTTCCTCCTTTATCGGCCAGGCCCACCTGCTCCAGGAGTTCTTCGGGAGGCATACGTTTAGGGTAGAAGCTGCCCAAAAGACTGAGGATTTCGCGCAGGGAGAGGTAGTTAAAGTAGGCCGAGGACTGGAGTTGCACGCCGATGCGGGCCTTAATCCGGTTGGACTCCCGCTGCGTGTCCAGGCCGAGGACGCTGACCCGGCCCGCCGAGGGTTTTTGCAGGCCCTCGATAATTTCCAGGGTGGTGGTCTTGCCGGCGCCGTTGGGGCCGAGGATACCGAAAATCTCGCCTGCCGTCACGTCGAAGGAAACATCATCCACCGCCGTAAAGGAGCCGAACCGCTTGACCAAACCTTCTACCCGGATTGCCTCAGACATGATAACATTGAGAATTATATCACAAACTCTTCCGGGAGATTTTTCACCCACCCAATGACAACGGCAGGAACCGGCAATTTCGAGGATTCTGATAATTCGGACGGTTCGGACAGTTTTTCCGGCCGGCGAGGGTCCGGCGGCGCTCTGGCCCGGCAAGTCCGGGGACACGGCTGGCTGCGGAACTTTGCCCTGGCCTCGGTGATTTCGACCTTTGCCCTCATTGTCCTGGGCGGCGTGGTTCGGGTTACCGGCTCCGGCTTGGGCTGCGGCGGCGAATGGCCCCTGTGCGACGGCAGTATCATCCCGCCCCTGACCACCGCGGACATCATCGAGTACAGTCACCGGCTAGTGGCCTCGGCCATCGTCGGGCCGCTGATACTGATTACCTGCGCCATCGCCTGGCTGCGTTACCGGCGGGTGCGGTCGGTGGTGATTCCCGCCACGGTGGCGGTGATTCTGCTGCTGGCGCAAGGCGGGCTGGGCGGCGTAACGGTATTGACCGAACTGCCCGGGCATATCGTAGCGGCCCACCTGGCCCTGGCCCAAGCTCTGCTGGGCTGCCTGATTCTGGTACTGGTCTCGGCCTACCGGGTGCAGGACACTGCCCCGGCCCCCCGTTCCTTTTCTATTGCTGACCCGACTGAGCGGGCGGGTTTTGCCACGGCATCACCCACTCCGGCTGCCGCCGACCGACCGGCCCCTAATCTTGCTGCCAAGCCGAACCGCTTTCCCCGGCTGGCGGCCAGCGCGGCTATTTCCACTTACTTGCTGCTGCTGTCCGGGGCTTATGTTACGGCTACCCCCGGGGCTTTGGCTGCCTGTCCGGACTGGCCCCTTTGCCAGGGGTTCAGCCTGCCCGCCGCCCAGCTGCAAGCGATTCATATGCTGCACCGGGTAGTAGCCGGCGCCGTAGGGATACTGGTCCTCTATACCCTGTATCGAGGATATTTGGTTGGAGTGGGGCGCTTTTTCCGGGATAGCGGGGCCATCATCGGGCTGTCAATGGCCGGAGGGATTCTGTTCTTGATGCAGATAATGGTAGGAGCATTTGCAATCTGGACAAACTTTCCGGTAGAGTTGAGGGCATACCACATCGCGCTGGCTACGGCGGTTTGGGGAATAATGGCGGCCTTGGCCCTGTTGAGCCGGGAACGGCCGGCCAGTGGTTCGACCGGCTCACCATGAGCGTATTTTTCACCAGCCAAGAATTTTTCTGCCGGCCAGGAAGCGGATTTATTACCGACTCAGGATTTGTTAACTCGGAAATTACAGCGAGCGGCACCAGGGAGAGACCGGTTAATGACTATGACTGAACCGCAGCCCGCGGCGGATGGGGAACAAGCATTGGAAAAGCCGGGCGAAACCCCGGAAATCCGGCAGTCCCACCGGCAACCCCATCGGCAGCCCCATCCCTGGGTGGCCGTGGTCAACGATTACATCACCTTGACCAAGCCGCCCATCATTATGCTGCTGCTGGTGACCGCCGCCGGGGGGATGTTCCTGGCCCAGGGCTACCAGGAACCGGCCGGCGGCGGCGTACCCTCCCTGACCCTGATGGCCCTGGTCTGGCTGGGCGGCGCCCTGGCCTCCGGCGGAGCCAACGCCCTGAACCACCACTACGATCGGGACATTGACGGGCTGATGCAGCGCACCCGGCAGCGTCCGGTAGCCAGCAATCGCATCTCCCCCAATAAGGCGCTGGCCTTCGGCATTGTGCTGAACGTGGCGGCCTTTGCCGTGCTGGCGGTGGGGGTGAACCTGCTGGCCGCCGGGTTGACTTTGGGCGCCACCCTGTTCTACGTGCTGGTCTATACCATGTGGCTGAAACGGAGCACCCCCCAGAACATCGTCATCGGCGGGGCCGCCGGCTCCATTCCCCCAATGGTAGGCTGGGCGGCGGTGACCGGAACGGTGGACTTGCCGGCGGTGTACCTTTTCGCCATTGTTTTCTTCTGGACGCCCCCCCATTTCTGGGCCTTGTCCCTGCTGATTCAGCGAGACTACGAACTGGCTGGCGTGCCGATGCTGCCGGTGGTATCCACCCGGAACTTCACCGTTTCCACCATCTTTCTCTACTCCCTGGTCCTGGTAGGGCTGACCCTGATGTTCGCGCTGACCGATGCAGTGGCCTGGGTTTACACGGCAACGGCGGTGACTCTGGGCGGCAGCTTCATCTGGCTGGCCTGGCGGCTGAAGCAGGACGAAAGCCGGGCCAATGCCCGCAAACTTTACCTCTTCTCCCTGCTCTACCTGGGGTTGCTATTCGTGGCCGTGATGGTGGGCGGCGCTACCGGGTGGTAGGCGTGACGCGGTAAGAATACCGTTCAGATTAGCGTTGCATTGAGAATAGCATAACGTTTTTTTCGTCAGCCAGAGTGCGCTGCGGTTCGTATATATTTGCCGCAACGACGGCCGGTATGACCTCGGTATTGGTAACGGCAGCCAGCATTACCGCACGATTGGCAGCGCGAATAACGTCGCTGTCGCCGGCGGTCATAGAGGCTTCTATCAAAACATAGCGGCCATCCTCGCCGGCGACAATAATATCCGCCTCTTGCAGTTCATCCCACTGTTCCAGGGTAATTTTGTTGGCTCTGATAGCTGCCTGAATACGGTTGTTCAGAGAGACATTGCCACTATCCTGGGACAAAATCATGACGGGGTTAGGCAGGTCCAAGTATCGCATTACAAGGCCGACTGCGCGTCGCCGGGCCTTGTTCTCGTATATATCCCCTTCAACATTACTGAAACGGCCCTCTAGCCGGTCCATTCTGCCTCCTAGCGCGTCCACTTTCCTTCCCAGCTCATCCACTTTGCTTTCCAGCCGGGCCAGCCGGGCCTCTAGTCGGTCCATTCGGATTTCCAGCCGCTCAACTTTGCCTTCTACGCGTTCCAAGCGGCGCAGAATTGTAGGAGAGTCTTCTTCGTTTGTTGTCTGGACGAAGTCGGCCATTTTTATCTACCTCACCGGGCCATCGCCGCCTTTTTGAGGCTTGTGGCGTTTAGCATCGCTGTGACTCCGGCTAGGGCAACTTTAGCAGGGAACCCGGCAAAGGATCAATTGTTCCACCATAAAGCCTCTCATCCGTCGTTCCCGTTTTCGCAGGAATCCACCGGCGTAATCCAGCAGGACAGTTGCATTTGGGCCGCCAGCGTTCCCAGCAATCACCATCCCGACGCAGGTCAAAACTACGGGAGCGCCCAGTCCAAATGCGATGGCCCGGCGAAAATTGGGCAGGGAGAATTACAGGAACACAGCAAGGAATGTACTATTAGGCCCGGTATCCTGACCTCCGGGTACACAACTTAACCCAGCGGGAGCGCGATTATGGTTGCAAAGAGCGCCCTGGTAACCGCCCAGGAACTCCTGGATATGCCGGACGACGACCGTCGCTACGAACTGGTGCGAGGAGAACTGAGAAAAAGGCTGCTGGCAGGAGCGCAACACGGGAAGTTGGCTGCAAAAGTGGCAGCAGCATTGTTTAACTATGTTAAGGCGAATAATCTAGGCAAGGTTTACGCCGCCGGGACCGGATTCCTTATCGGCGCCGACCCGGACCACGTTCGCGCCCCGGACGCCGCTTTCGTGCGGCGCGAGCGGGTGGACGCAGTAGGGGAAGTAGCCGGCTTTTGGCCCGGCGCCCCCGACCTGGCCGTTGAGGTCATCTCGCCCGGCGACCGTTATACGGAGGTTGAGGAGAAGGTCGATGACTGGCTGGCGGCAGGTGCGGCGATGGTCGTTCTGGTGAACCCGCGTAACCGCACCGCCACGGTGCGCCGCCCCTCGCAAGACCCGGTTATCTTGACGGAGAACGATACCATTGACGGCGGAGAAGTCATCCCCGGTTGGCGAATGGCGGTCGGGGAACTCTTCTCCTGACGCTAACCTCATCCTGCACCGGTCCTACCGGCTCTATCAAGCAAGCGTTTCTATCGGGCAGTTCTATCGGGGCATACCCGCTTTCAAGGAGAGGAAGAGGATAGGGCGTGGGGCTGAAATTCCCAAATGCAATTTCTGGATGCTGCCCCCGGTTTTCCCCTTCAATTCCGTTGACAGGGATTAGGGGGCTGTGGTAATGTCTGTCATTAGTGAAATTTTGCACATACTCGGCGATTCAATAGGCAAATCAATCGGCAGCGCAGCAAAAAGGGGAGTTGTCAGATGGGGCTTTTGCCCTTGCGAGGCGCAGATTCCCTGACCCCACCGGCCAGGGATAACAAAGGTAAGACCGCAATTATGTCCAAGTGGAGACCCTTCCGAAGTCGGCATCTGGCGTTACTGGGGCTATTAGCCTTTTTATTCCTGGTTATGGCCTGCGCCCCCGATGCTAAACAGTCCACTTTCGGCACCGCCGGACCGGTAGCCGAAAAACAGTTGCTTCTTTTCAACGTCCTACTCTGGGTAATGGTCGCGGTATTCATTCTGGTCGAAGGAATACTGCTTTACGCCATCATCAAGTTTCGCCGCCGCCCCGGCCAGGATGAGCTACCCCCGCAGACCCACGGCCATACCGTTCTGGAAATAACCTGGACGGTTATTCCCACGATACTCATTTTAGCCTTGGGAATCTGGTCGGTATTCACCCTCTTCGAGTTGGACCAGCCGCCGAAGGGCGCCGATACGCTGGAGGTTACGGCGGTCGGACACCAGTGGTGGTGGGAATTTGAGTATCCCGACGCGGACGGCAACGGGAAATACATAACCACCGCCAACGAACTGCGAGTGCCGGTGGACAAGGCCATCCAGGTAAACCTGCGCAGTGACGATGTTATCCACAGTTTCTGGATTCCCAAACTGGCCGGCAAAGTGGACGTCGTCCCCACCCGGAACAACTATTTGTGGTTCCAGGCCGACGAGACAGGCACTTTCTACGGCCAGTGCGCGGAGTTCTGCGGCACGGCCCACGCCCAGATGAAGTTCCTGGTGCAGGTGCTTCCCAAAGAGGACTATCTGGCCTGGGCGGAGGGCTTCGGCGAGGCGCCGGTACTGACCGCCAAGGCCCAGGCCGGCCAGCAGGTGTTCAACAGCACCGGCGGCTGCGTGGTCTGCCACACCGCGACCGGCTCCGACTTGCCCCAGGTGGTAGCAGGACGGGTACAGGGCTTTATGACCACCGAAACCGGCATTGCCCCGGGGCCGAACCTGACTGACCTGGCGACCCGGGAGCGGTTCGCCGCCGGCCTTGCTGATGTTAACCGGGACAATCTGCGCCAGTGGCTGCGCAACCCCGACGACATCAAGCCGGGCAACTATATGGCGGAACGGGCCAGCATTTACCAGACGGCGGACGGACGGGTAAACCTGAGCGAGGAAGACCTTTCCTCCTTATTGGAATATCTGCTTAGCTTGAAGTAAACTGGTTATTGGAAAAGGTGGATTCCCGCGAAAGCGGGAATGACGGACTTTAGCAGGGATGACGGAGATTGACCCTGCGTGGTTCGACAAGCTCACCATGAACGGAAAAGTTCAGCGTGAGCAACCGGGTGGGTGGTTCGACAGGCTCACCATAAGCGGATAAACTTGTCGTAAGCGAGTTAGTTCAGGGTGAGCGGCAGTTAGCGGAACGGAGCAGTGGAGGCAGTTAATGGCCACATTAACCGATGTAATTTCCCGGCCGGCCAGTCAGTACGGGCTGTGGAGTTGGATTACGACGGTTGACCACAAGAGGATCGGCGTCCTGTACGGGACGACGGCTTTCATCTTCCTCTTGTTTGGCGGTATTGAGGCGGGCATTATCCGCCTGCAACTGGCCGTCCCCGATAACTCCATGATTAACCCGGACACCTTTAACCAGATGTTCACGATGCACGGGACGACTATGATCTTCCTGGTCATCATGCCGCTGAGCGCCAGCTTCTTCAACTTTGTGATTCCATTAGCCATCGGCGCGCGGGACGTAGCTTTCCCCCGGCTTAACGCCTTCAGTTATTGGGTGTTCCTTTTTGGCGGGCTGCTGCTGAACGCCAGCTTTTTGACCAACCAGGCGCCGGATGCCGGTTGGTTCTCCTACGCCAACCTTACGGAAAAGCCCTTCAGCGCCAACGCCGGCCTGGACTATTGGGCCTTGGGCTTGCAGATACTGGGCGTTTCCTCCCTGGCCGCCGCCTTCAACTTCATCGTCACCATCGTCAATATGCGGGCGCCGGGTATGAGCTTGATGCGGATGCCCCTGTTCGTCTGGATGACCCTAGTCACCTCTATATTGCTGGTGCTGGCCTTCCCGGTCATCACGGTAGGGCTGATTGAGTTGACCTTTGACCGCAACTTCGGGACCAACTTCTTCGTCCCCGATGGCGGCGGAGACCCGATAATGTGGCAGCATCTGTTCTGGGTGTTCGGCCATCCCGAGGTTTACATCCTCATTCTGCCGGCGATGGGCATCGTATCGGAGGTGCTGCCCACCTTCTCACGGAAACCCCTCTTTGGCTATCCGGTAGTGGTCTTCTCCGGCATCGTCATCGGCATCATGGGCTGGGCGGTCTGGAGCCACCATATGTTCACCGTAGGGCTGGGGCCGGTGGCCGTATCCGTATTTACCATTACGACCATGCTGATTGCGGTGCCCACCGGGGTGAAAATCTTTAACTGGATTGGCACCCTGTGGGGCGGTTCAATAGACCTCAAGACGGCGATGCTGTTCGCCCTGGGGTTTGTGGCCCTGTTTATCGTGGGCGGGTTGAGCGGCGTATCCCATGCCGTGGCCCCGTCGGACAACCAGCAGCAGGATACCTACTACATCGTCGCCCATATTCACTACGTGCTGTTCGGAGGCTCGCTGTTCGGCATCTTCGCCGGCGTTTATTACTGGTTCCCCAAGCTGACCGGCAAGCTGCTGCACGACGGCCTCGGCAAGTGGCACTTCTGGCTATACTTCATTGGGATGAACGTTACCTTCTTCCCGATGCACTACCTGGGTCTGAACGGAATGCCCCGGCGGATTTACACCTATGCCAGCGAGTTCGGTTGGGGCGAGCTAAATATGCTGGCCTCGCTGGGTTACCTGGTAATCTTCCTCGGGACACTGCTTTTCATGTGGAACCTGGTTATCAGCCTGCGCAAGCAGCCCGACGCCGGTCACGACCCCTGGGACGCGCCGGGGCTGGAGTGGAGCATAGCCTCCCCGCCGCCGGTCTACAACTTCGCCGAGATTCCCCAGGTGGAGGGACAGGACCAATACTGGATTATGAAACGTCGGGCCGCGGCGGAAGGGCAGCCGATAACCGAGCCGGAAGCCTTGGTGGACCCCAGCACGATCCATATGCCCAGCCCTTCCTACTGGCCGCTGGTAACCGCCATTGGGGCTTTAGTCCTGGCCTCGGGTATGCTGGTTGATGTCGGCTGGCCCGTTATCCGGTTCCCCATACCCATCCTCGGCGGCTTTATCGTCTTCATCGGGATCATCGGCTGGGCCAATGAACCGGCAGCGGCGGAACATCCTGGGGAGGAACACCACGGGGAGGAACATCTAGCGTCACCGCAACACGCGGCGGCGGTGGCGGTCATGGAACGTACCACTGCGGCGCCCCACACGGTTCGGTTGCTTTGCTCCAATTGCGGCAATCAATTGTCATCGGCATTCCGGTTCTGCCCCTACTGCGGCGGAACGGTGGAAAATCCTGCTGAACCAAACCTAGAGGAGTAGAGGAGGGGTAGAGTTGGCCCACCAAGTGGAACCAAGCCATCACGCCCAGCCGGGGGCCGAACACGCTGAGGAGCCCACTACTACCGGCATAAATCACCGGAAGCTGTTGATGTGGGTATTCCTCTCCTCGGACTGCCTGTTCTTCGGCTCACTGATTGCGACCTATATGGTGTACCGCGGGCAGAGCCTGGTCGGCCCTTACCCGGTGGACATCATTGACGTGCCGGTAACCACCATCAGCACCTTCGTCCTGCTCTGCAGCAGCTTTGCGATGGTGCAGGCCCTGGCCGCAACCAACGCGAACAACCAGAGGGGGATTCAACTCTGGCTGCTGGCGACGGCCTTCCTCGGCTCCATATTCATCGGTTTCCAGGTGTATGAGTTCAACGCCTTCCGGATGGAAGGGCTGCATATCGGCACCAACCTGTTCGGTTCGACCTTCTTTACCCTGACCGGCTTCCACGGCGCCCACGTAACCTTGGGTATCGTCTGGCTGCTGGGCCTGTTCTTCATCGCCCGCAAGGGGCGGTTGGGGCCGCGCACCGCGCTGGACGTGGAATTGTGCGGCCTCTACTGGCACTTCGTTGATATTGTCTGGATTGTAATTTTCACTTTGGTTTACCTGATTGGCGGGTTCGACACCGGCCCCTCGGCCACTATATCCATTGACCCGTCCATCCTCGGTTTCCTTTCCTAAGGAGATTGGTGAATGAGCAGCCCGGAAGCGCATACCCCGCGTCACCCCACATTCAAGCAGTATGTGGCAATCGCCATATTCCTGTTTGCCATAACTATCATTGAGTTTATGATAATTGTGCCCGAGAACTTTCGAGGGCAGGGCTGGACTATTGCGCCTTTGGCCATCCTGTCCGCCATCAAGTTCGCCGCGGTTATCTTCTTCTATATGCACCTGAAGTTCGACAACCGGCTGCTGACCTGGATATTCCTGGGCGGCCTGGCGCTAGGCTTTGCGGTGGTTTTTTCCCTGGTGGGCCTGTTCGGCACCCTCACCCCGTCGCCGCGCGCCTGGGCTGAGGCCAACGCCAAACCCTGCACACTGGACCATCACGAGGGCGGCTGCCTGGAAGATAAAGGGCACGTAACGCCAGAGACAGAGGCGCCTCCTACCGAGGAACCACCCGCGACAGAATCTCCCGTCACCGAACCGGCGACGCCGGCAGCGGCGCCCGCCAGCGGTGGACTGGCCGCCGCCGGACGGCAGATATTCATTACCGGGGCGGGCGAAGGCGCTGCCACTCCCTGCGTGACCTGCCATACCATCGAAGGAATGCCTGAAGCGGTGGGGATGCTTGGCCCCGACCAAACCCATATCGGTACTGATGCCGCCAACCGCAAGCCGGGTGTTTCCGCCGCAGAATACATCAGGGAGTCGATCCGGGAGCCGGAAGTGTTCATTGCCGAAGGCGTGGAGCGAGCCACCCCCGGCCTGATGTTAACGGCGATAACGGCGGGCCTGACCGACGCTGACGTGGATGCCTTGGTAGCCTTCCTGCTGGAGCAAAAGTAGCTGCCGCCGTAGCTCCATTTCCGGCAACCTGAACCGTTCCTAAAGACTACGATGAGCCGCCCGACACATTCGGGCGGCTTTGCTTTGCCCGACAAACGTATGCTACCCTGCACGGAATGGGCCGCCGCTAAAACCGGGCCGATTCCAGCGGCATTTGAGGGATAGAAATGGCTATTATCTACCACCTGATAACCGAAAGGGACTGGGAAACAGCCCAGGACGCCGGCCAATTCCGGCCCGACAGTTTGGCCGATGAGGGTTTCGTCCACTGTTCACAAGATGAGGAACAGATGCTCCGGGTGGCAGACCGGCTGTACTCCGGCCGGGCGGACCTGCTGGCGCTGGAGGTGGATACGGCGCAACTGCGCTACCCGGTCGTTTCAGAGCCAAGCCGCTCCGGGGAGATTTACCCCCACATTTACGGCCCGCTGGATACCGCCGCAGTGGTCAAGGTGTGGCGGCTGGCCTGGGACGGGGATAGTAATTTCTCGGTGGGAGAGGTTTAGAGGTTATCCTCCATAGTATCCTCTTCACCCTTAACCCGCCCTCTCCCGCGGGAGGAGGGAGCTAATTTCTTGCCAGGAGAATCCAACATCGCCGCAAGCTACACCAACAAAGAACTGGAGCGGTTGCGGGCCATCATCGCCGGACTCAGAACGCTGGATGCAGAGTCGGTTCGGGAGACGGCGGCAGCGGTGGCCGAGGGTCGCTGTCCTCCCCACCTGGCGCCCTTTTGGTGTCTGGCCGGGGACGAGGACGACGCTGATACCGACCCAAAGCTTTTCGGCAAGCTGGCCGGAGACCCACTGTTGCCCACCTATTCCATCTACGGCCTCTTCCCCGGAGTGTATGAGCGGATTTACGGCGACGGACAGCGGCCAACACTGGCGTTTGACGGTCGCACCCGGGGACGGGTGGCCATCCTCCGGTTTGACGAAGGCCACGGATTGGTGGTCAAGCCGCTGCAAAGCCGCCGGGAGGGAACCATCGCCCAAATCGCCGGCGAGGAGCGGGTCGGGCCGCAACAGCAGCCATCCCTGGAGGGTTTCATCACCGAGGAGTTTGTCCCCGGCCTATTCTTTACCGGCCTGCCTCAAGAAACGGTTGCCGAGGAAACCATTTACCGGATTGGGCGCGATTTGGGCGGGATGCTGGCCCGCCCGCACACCCGGCAAGTTTACTACAACGATGCTACTCTGTCCGACCCGGAGGGGCGTTCGCACCTGATAGTCCTCGCTGGGTATGCAAATCAGGCCAACGCTGCTACCAACAACGCTGCCGGGGACGGCTGCCGCCTGATTGACTTTGGCGTGTCGGTGTTGCTGGACAACCACCCCAACCTGGAACCGGAGGAAGTTTATAACCTGGTCCGAACCACGCCGGAGTTCCGACTATTCTCCGGCCTTTTCTCCGGTGCGAGCTTGGGCGGGCCGGAAATAAGCCGGTTCCTGGAGCAGTACCGACAAAGATTAGCGAGGGTTTCCCGGGAAGACATTCTAGCCCGGGACTTGCGCTTTGTTGCGGAGGGACTGCAACAAACGGCCCGCCGGCTGGGGGATCACATCACCACTCCCTTCCGCGCCGGATTTGATGAGGGTTATGCGTAGAACGGGTTTGGTTATCCGGCAAAGGGGTGGTAGGATGGGAACGAAACAGCAAGCACAAAGGAGCGCTAAGGATGAAGGGTGAACAGCACGAGGGCCGAAGCTTGAACTTTATCACGGTTACTCCCGACGACTACAATCCGGCGGTAAGCTATCCTCTGGTGATAATGCTGCACGGATTCGGGGCGCACATGGGCGACCTGGCCAGCCTGGCTCCGGCAATTGAGGACAAGGGCTACGTTTACGCCTGCCCCAACGCTCCCATTCCCTTCGATTTCGGCGGCGGTCACGTGGGTTATGGCTGGATGCCCCGCCAGAACGTGGCGACGCCGGAAGAGGTAGAGGCGGCCCGAGCGAGTTCCGAGGCATTGCTGACCGATTTCTTCGATGAGATATTCGAGAAACTGAACACCACGCCCGGCAAGGCAGTCCTGTTGGGTTTCTCCCAGGGTGGATCCATGACCTACCGCTGCGGGCTGGGCCGGCCGGACACCTTTGCCGGGCTGGTCGCCCTGAGCGCGGCGGTATTTGACCCGTCCATCCTGAAACCCCGGCTGCCGGAAAGTCGAAGTCAGCCCATCTTTGTGGCCCACGGAACCGGCGACCGTCAGATAGCGGTGGACGCCGCCCGGACCACCCGCGCCTTTCTGGAGGAAGAAGGTTACCAGCCGGAATACCGGGAATATAATATGGGCCACGAAATCCCCTTTGAGGTGCTGCGCGACTTGATTCCCTGGATTACCGGGGTTTTGCCCCCGCTGCGGGATTAGGTCAGGTTGAAAGCCACCCGGCGGCGACACTGCCGGGGCGGTACCGGAGTATAATGGCTCAACCCACTCAAGTCTCACTAGTACTACAGCCGCAGATCAGTAGCAGGTCTCTTTTTGATCGTCGGCGCTACCTTACCATTCCGGTTTTGGGGCTGTTACAATTAGCCCGGCAACCCCAAACTAACAAAACTTTTGGAGAGTAATCATGGCTGTTTCCGCCGGAGTATCAAATGCGCTGGAACGTAACTGGGGTATGGTAGACCGCGCCATAGACGGGCTGAGTGATGAGACACTGGCACGCCGGATAGCCGACAGCGACAATTCCATCGGTTGGCTCCTCTTCCACATGAGCCGGGTGGTGGACGTCTTCATGAATACCAGGTTCCAAGGCAAGCCTCAGATATGGATAGAGGACGGTTGGTGCGAGAAATTCGGCCTGAGCGACGACCCGGAGACGACCGGCCAAGGCTGGGACGCGGCGCGCGTGGCCGCGTGGCCGCTTCCCTCCAAAGACGTCCTGGTAGGGTACTATGCGGCCATGAAGGCCTGCTGCCGGGACTATATGTCCTCCGTAACCGACGAGGAGTTGAGCGCCACCATGAGCCTGAGGCCCGGTTCGGACCCCGAGCCGAAAGAGACCATCATGGGTGTCCTGGTCTTTGACAACATCGTCCACGGAGGCCAGATAGCCTTCCTGCGCGGCCACTGGGAAGGCATGGGCTGGTTCGTCCAGCCCGGCCGCAGGCTTCCCAGACCATTTCTACCGGTTTACCGAAGAGCACGGCTTGAGTTCGCCGTGCTCTTCCTTAGCTCGACTTTGTACATTCCACAGGTCTGCATCATATGTAAGATCACCTAGCTAAACCAATACCAAGGTGGGATGTGCATTTCGGGGAGCTTGGCGATGACCGAAAGGACTCCACGGCACCGCATATCACCTTTAGGCCCCAACTGGGTGGGCACCGATAGTGCGGTCTAGCGATATGTACATTTCACCTTGGCTTTAGTTTAGTAGCCGCACTAACACTGACTCAGTGTTCTTGGCCTCAAATTCAGCTTAGCTCCAGTAGGAAAGGACTACGCCCCTCGGATGGAGATGGTTGAGCCGGTATTCGGCCGGATCAAGAGGAAATACCGCTTAAAAACGAGGTGTGCCTTCAATGCACCAGCCAAAGAAAAAGCTAAGAGATGCACTGTCGACAGCGTCATCGGTGACCCGGCTCAACAAGAACTTCCCATATTGGGTCTGCCTGCTGCTGATCACAGTAGCCCTACCTGCCTTTTCGGCTTGCTCTGAGCCCTTCATCCCGGACACTCCTGATGAGTCTGCGTTGCTTGCGATTTACAATGCCACGGTCGGTGAGGAATGGGACAAGGACAGCAAGTGGCTTACCAACACGCCCCTTGGGAAATGGTATGGCGTTACTGTTGACAGCAATGGACGGGTCACCGAGTTGAGGCTGGGTGACAACGGACTGGACGGAGTGATACCACCGGAGGTGGGCAACCTTGAGGAACTTGAGCATCTGGACCTGGGTACGAATCATGGTCTGATTGGAGGGATACCTCCGGAGTTGGGCAAGCTTGCTCGACTTAAGCATCTGGACCTGGGTTACATCGGCCTTTACGGAAGAATACCACCGGAGTTGAGCGACCTCGCCAGTCTTGAGCACCTGAACCTCAGCGGCAACAATCTGTCGGAAGGAATACCACCAGAACTCGGGAACCTCTCCGGACTTAGACACTTGGATCTCAGCCGCAACAATCTGCTTACTTCGACTCGCATGGGGGGAGTGCCGTCGACCAACCCTGCCCTTGACGGCGGTTCATATACAGGGTCCAATGACCCAAGGACACGTACAATACCACCGGAGTTGGGTAACCTCTCCATGCTTGAGCATCTGAACCTTAGAGACAGTTCATTGACAGGCACGATACCACCGACGTTAGGTAACCTCGCTCAACTTGAGCATCTGGACCTTGGTGAAAATTCACTGAGTGGCAGGATACCACCGACGTTGGGCAACCTCAGTAATCTGAAATATTTGAGTGTAGGCACCACTACCGTTTATGTCATGGGATTCCCGCAGAGCGGAGCCAAAAATAAGTTCGTAGGCTGTATCCCGCAAAGCCTGTGGTCTGTCGAGTCCCATGACCTGGGCTTTACAAAGTTGCTGCCCTGCGACCCGTTCAATTCGACTTTGGGAGAGAATTGATGGGGCCCAGACGTTGATTCCCGCGGGGCTATCAGAGCATGGTTCGCAGAGTAACGCGGACCTCCCAGACCGATTTCGCGCATACCCCAAGTGCACATCTGTCAACGGCGCTAGTAGTCAGTCATGTTTGGAATCGAAGGGATAGAGGCGATGGAGTTTTACCCGGGCATGCTGGGTAGTGGGTAGTGAAGCGCCAGTTGATGATGATTCGGGCCGCGTTGCGCTCGCCGACCAAAGCTTCCACACAGCGGCGACGTACCCGTTCCACCGTGGCGGTACCCACCTGCAGTACCCAGGCTATCTCCAGATCCTTCAGTGGACCTTCCCCCCAGTTCTCGTCGCTCAGTAGCAGTATCCGGGCATGGGTCTGCTTGTAGGACGCCGCCCGCCCCTGGGACACCAGCCCCCTCAGTTCCCCTCGGTCCCCTTCCGTCAGCTCCACCCGGTATTTCTTCACCTTCACGTCCTCTCCCACTGCCCCATTCTGTTCCCCTGGACTCCTATCCTCTCTCTGCTAATCTACCATATATCCCAACCAATCAATCCAATAGCGTTGCATCACTAGGTCGGGACTCCGAATCCGAGCGGGACATAGCCCAGGCGAGAAACCCCGCTATAGCCGTCCAAAGTTCCAAGGGTGTATAATAATGGCCTCACACATCAGCTAGGAGGACGCATGGCTATAAAAAACTGGGATACCAAGACATCTCGCGTCGTATACCGCCGCCTTGAAGCGGGGGAATCACTTATGGAAGGCCTCGAATCCCTGGCTCATTCAGAAGGCATCCGTGAAGCCGCTGTAATCTCCTGTATAGGAAGCCTGAGCCAATTAAAACGTCGTAATCTTTGCAACCGCGAAAGAGAGCATGAGAGGGAAACAATCGACGAAATTCTTGAGTTGGTAAGTGCAGAAGGTTACATTCAACCCTTGGAGGATGGTGGAGTACAGGTTCACATACACATCGCCGCTGCACGGCCTTCAGGCGCAATTGTCGGCGGCCACTGTGAAGACGCTACATGCTTTACCGGCGCATACGTATATCTCCAAGTCATAGAAGATACACGGAGCTGAAACGTTCCGCCTGAATATCTAAAAGATTAGTCATCACCAAACCCCGATAGACCCGCTATCACTGTGCAAAGGTTCAGGCTCAGTTCGGTGTTGCCGAGGAAAAAACCACCTCCCACGGGAAGGGCTTGTCCAGCGACACGGGCAATGCCGTCGCTACCATATTCCCCGTCCGCGATACCTTGGGACTGACGGAGCGAACCGAAAAGGCGTGCCCGTCAAGATCAATCTCGACTACCTCAACCGGGGAAGACGTAGTTTCCGGCTAAACCCGAATCCACCGAAGGAGAGGGTCGGGCCAGCATTCTGAAGCGGCAAGAAGGTGCTCCTGTGCATCTGGGATACTGGTTTGTAACAGCAAACCGACCCCAGAACAAGGAGCACCCAAGGTGGACTGGGGGAACTTCAGCTACCTGGACGAAAAGGGCAGGAAGCGACGGGTCTGGGCCTTCGTGATGGTGCTCAGCTGGCCCCGTTCCATCTACGTGGAGTTCGTCCGGAGAGCGGACACGGCCAGATTCATCCAGTGCCACGTCCACGCCTTTGACTACCTGGGCGGGGTGCCGTCTCTGCCTGTATAACAACGCCAAGGTCGTGACCCTGGGCCGGGACTAAACTAAAGCCAAGGTGAAATACGCATACCTTGGCTTTAGCTTAGTCCTCTTTGGAGGGCCGCTGTGCGGTGCATCCCCCCAACACCTCCTCCGCACGCTGGTCCCAGCCATGAGGTGGAACCCCAGGTCGCTGTTTTAAACAGGCACTGGTATCATTAGGTTAGAGGTGGGGCAGGGATGCTTCGGCTAGTCCACCTTAATCCTATTTAAGTAGGTGGCTGAACTCCCATCCATGGATAGCTACACGTACATAGGGGAGAATTCAACCCACATCAGAGTCAAGTTGTTCAACCCAGATCCCAGACACCTCGAACTCCTGTTATCCGGCGTAGATTCTTGGAACCGCCAACGTGATAAAGAGGACTTCGAGCCAAACCTGATGGGTGCGAGGATCTATGAAGAGTTTCAAAAAGTCGACAAACTTGAAGGTGGGTGTATTCCCCTCTACCATGCCAACTTACAAGACGCCTTACTAGCGAAAGCAGACCTCCGAAATGCTAACCTAGAGTCAGCCAGACTCCAAGGCACCACCCTATTCAATGCGAAATTAGAACGTGCGGTCCTCCAATTTGCCTTCCTCCAAGGCAGTCTTCTTCAAGATGCTCTCCTCCAAGAAGCCAATCTCTTCCGTGCCGACCTCAGAGGTGCCAACCTCCAAGGTGCGCGACTCAATGACGCTCATCTCGTTGAGGCCGATCTCATGGGAGCTAATCTGCGCGACGGTGAGTTTTTTCCACGGAATTGTTCGGTGCCAACTTGTCTGGTACCCAACCTTGGAAGGCCAAGCTCTACCCCTGCTCCAATGGAAGGAACGAGCAACTCGAAACATTAGAGTCGAAGTTTAAGAGTGTGCCCGACGTAGGCTCCCTGACGAAGCTTGGCCGGTTCTTGGCTGAACAATATCCTGCCGATGACTATGCACTCTACTTCCGAGGGGACAACAGGTGGGATGACGCCAAGCCTTACGAGTTGCGCCCCTCTGTTTTTCGGTCGGCCGAGGGGTCGTCTCGGAAGGAAGAGGGCGAGATGTTACGTGAGCTCATGTCCCGCCGCCCGGAGGACTTCAGAGGTTTGGCTTCGGCCCTCGATCAATGGGTGCTCGCACGTCACTATGGCCTCAAGACCCGGCTGCTCGACATCACCAGCAACCCCCTTGTTGCGCTCTTCCATGCGAGCTCCCGTTCTGAGGACGAGGCGGCGACTTCTGAAAGCAAGGCCGCGAGTAAGAAGGAAAACGGCCGACTTCATATCTTCGCCGTCCCCAAGGAGTTGGTTAAGCCTTTCGATAGCGATACGATCAGCGTCATTGCCAACTTCGCCAGGCTCCGAGTTGCCGAGCAAAATCTTCTCTTGGGGAAAAAGGCTGAGGATATTGCTCTAGAAGAAAAGATAGAGACGGCAGACAAGTACTCACGCGCCAAGCTCCGGCTAAACCAATTCATAAGCCAAGAGAAACCGTACTTCGAGGATCGAATCGACCCGAGGGACTTCTATCGGGTCTTCGTCGTAGAGCCTCGACAGATATTCGACCGTATCCGTGCGCAGTCTGGCGCATTCCTAATTTCAGCTTTCCACGAACGATTTGAGCAAAGTGAAGTGCTGGATTGGAACAAGGACATCCCGGTTTACGATCACCATTCGCTGAAAGTGCCGGCAAAACATAAAGGGGATATCCTGAAGGAACTGTTGCTTTTCAATATCACCCGCGAAAGCCTGTACCCAGGGCTGGACGCTTCTGCCAATGCTGTGAATGAAGCCTATTTCCCACCGATCAAGGACACCGAGCGCCGGGTCCGCGAGGCGTCCTAAACCAAAGCCAAATGCGCAGATGGTGGAGGGCAAGCGGCCCGGCTGGATCATTCTCCAAGGGCGGATTAGATGGCCTCACTGGCAGAACCAAGCCAATCTTTTCGGCCCGCGAACGTACACCCCACCTTGGCTTTAGTTTAGGAGGGCCTTACCGAGTGGAACCGGCGGATGCTGGACTTCGCGGAGAACGGGTAGGTTTCGGCTACACGGGCGTAAGGTGGGAGGCGCCTCCCCGTTAGGGGGTCTGGCAAGCCTCCCGCAACCACTCCCGATCCCCGTCCCTTAGCATGGGAGCGATGGTGTCCCATACCTGCCGGTGGTATCCTTCCAGCCACTCGCGTTCCCCACTGGAAAGCTGGTCCCAGTCAATGAGTCCCTTGTCGAAGGGAATCAGGGTCAGCGCTTCCATCCGTAGCCACTTCCGGCCGTCGGGATGCCCGGGCATCTCCTCGTCGGGGGCGACAACGTACAGGTTTTCCAAGCGCACGCCGCCCCATCCCGCCTCGTAGTAGCCGGGTTCGTTGGAGACAATCATCCCGATCTTGAACGGCTCGTCGGCCCCCCTCGGTGTGATTCGCTGGGGTCCTTCGTGGACGTTCAGAAAGGCGCCGACGCCGTGGCCTGTTCCGTGCCCGTAGTCGAGTCCGGCGTTCCAGAGGAACGTGCGCGCCAGGGCGTCCAGGGCAATCCCTCCGGTTCCCTCGGGGAATTTCTGCATCGCAAGGTTGATATGGCCTCGCAAGACCAGGGTGTAGACTTCTTTCTGGCGTTCCGACGGTTCGCCGACGATCACCGTGCGCGTATCGTCGGTAGTGCCGCCCATTAGCTGTACGCCGGAGTCAACCAGGAACAGCTCACCGTCGCGGAGCGGAACGTCGGGGCTGGCGTCGGCGTAGTGGACGATCGCCCCGTTGGCTCCGGCAGCGGCGATGGTGGTGAAGCTTAGGTCGTAGAAACCTTCCTCGCTGGAGTACTCTTCGTACAATATCCGGCTGTAACCGTCCTCGCTGACCGTCTCGCCCGCCTTGATCGAGTCCTGCAGGCGCTTGAAGCTGCGGATTTTGGCGGCGGCGGCGTGCCGGTGGGAGTTTCGGGAGGCGGCAATCTCCGTTTCGTTCTTGATTGCCTTTAGCGCCACTGTCGGATTGGGCTTCTCGCGCAGCTTCTGGTCTTCGTGGAGCATCAACCTGGTACCCATCGTGGTCCCGCTGGGATCCAGCCAGACCAGGCCCGAGGCTTCCACGCCGTAACGCTTCATCGCGTCGGCGTAGGCGCCGTAGGGTTCAAAGTCGATTAACGAGGCCAGGGCATCTGTCACGTCCGCGGGAGGCGAAACTCGAGTGAAGCAGGTGGCACGCTCCCGGTCAATGACCAAATAGCCCTCGAACACGGGATTGTAGGCGATATCCGTGCCCCGGAGGTTCGTTACCCATGCGGTCTCGTCCAGCTTGGTCAGCACGAGCAGAGTGGCTCCCGCATCCTCCATCTCTTTGCGGATGTCGGACAGCTTCTCGGCGACGCCGCAACCGGTGAGGTCGTCCGGCAACTGATATATGGGATTGGCTGGCGGCGGCGGTTGCTCATCCCATACGGCGTCCACCAGGTTGTCGTTGACCGGCACCAGGGCGGAATCTGGAGATTTTAAGGCAGCCTGGTACACGGAGTGGGCCTGCATCGAGACCACTAAGGGGTCGAATCCCACGCGTATGCTGCCCCGTTCCTTTTCCATCTCGGTCAACCACTGGCTGAGGGACTTTTCCTCAGCCAGCCCGAGCTTGTGGACACGGAAATTGTCGTGGTCGACCTCGTCGTCCGCCTGAATGTGGTAACGGGAGTCTACGAACAGATGGCTCCCATCCGGGCAGACCAGGACGTCGCCGGCGGAGCCCCGGAACCCGGTGATGGCCGTCCGGCGACGCGTATATTCGGGCACATACTCGTTCAGGTGGGCATCGGAGGAGAGCACAAGATAGGCGTCCACCTGGGCCTCTTCCATCCGCCGGTGGAGTTTGGTAAGCCGGTTGGAGAGCGTTTGCTTGGCATCTGCCATGATCATCGATGCTCCTCTGAGACGAATCTGGACCCCGACGCTTGCCGGGGAGGGTTGAGCGGGGCCTGTCACTATACTGACGGTCAGCCAAGGCCCGAAAGAAACTCGTCCATAACCTGGGCCAATTCCTCGGGCTTATGGTAGCCGATGTCGTGAACGGTCTCAGGTATCCAGCACACCCGGCATCGCGGGATGGCCTTTCCGGCGGCGTCGACGCCAGCCTGCTTCTGCCTGGCCCGCTCGCTATCCGCGCGTTCAGGTGTCGGGCCCGCCGGGATAATAACCGTCGGGCAGGTAATCCTGGAATAGAGCTCGGAGGCCGGCTCCTCCCACATAGCGTGCATTACCTGTAGGTGATTTTCGGGGCGCAAGATGTCCTGAATCTGTCCTTCCTGGTCCTCATACACCATGGTCTGGACGATGCGTTCGATCTGGTCGTTCCAGCAAAAAGACAGCTGGTGGCGCAGGCGGTCCAAGAATTGCTCTCTGTTCCCCGTCACGTCCCTGGGCCGGACCCTGGCCTTGACGACCTCCCACGGTTCCCGGGGACCGCCTCGTCTACCCGCGCCGCCGTCGATCAGTCCCAGGGCGGCTATGCGGTCCGGGAAACGGGCGGCCACGTTGAGGGCTACGGTTGCTCCCCAAGAGTGTCCGAAGACGGCAGCGCGCGACACGCCGAGATGGTCCATAAGTCCCACGCCGTCGGCTGACAGAGTCTGCCAATCGTACCCGCCTATGGCCTGGGTGGTCTGGCCGTGGCCTCTGGCATCGGCGGCGAAGAGCCGGTATTTGTGGCGCAAATGGCTGGCGACGAGCTCATACCAGTGGGCCGAGGACGCGAGTCCGTGCATGAGTATGACCGGTTCGCCGTCGCCGCCCCAGTCCAGGTACCGGACCCGGAGTTCGCCGATGGTAGTCCAGTGTTCCGTTGGGTGCTGGCGGTCCGTGGGATTTCGCAACGCCGACTCCTGTCCCCTGTATTGCATTGTCACGTTCGATTAACCTATATCCTACTCACTGAAGCGGGATCGGGCAACCCCGGCGGCTCGGCGCTTCTAGATTGACACCTGGAGCATCGAAAGATACCCTTCCGGCACGCCGGCCCGCTTTCATGGGCTGCCTCATCACCGCCGATTGCGAGGTGCAACGGATGGCTTACGAAATCGAACAGTACCTGAACGTCCGTTCGGCCTCCGCGCCGTCTTACAGCCCCGACGGGCAACGGATCGCTTTCGTGAGCAACCTAACCGGGATACCCTTACCCTGGGTGGTACCGGCGTCGGGTGGTTGGCCCCATCCACTCAGCCTGGCCAGGGAAAGGACCGGCCAGGTGGTTTTCTCGCCTTCCGGCCAACACGTGGCCTTCGACCGGGACCACGGAGGCGACGAGCATTGGCAGCTCCTTGTGTGCAACCCCGAAGGAGGTGGCGTCCGGCCATTTACCTTTGACCCAGACGTTTCCCACCGGTTCGGGCAATGGTCGCCTGATAGCGACTCCTTCTCCTTTGCGTCAAACGCGATGGAGCGGAGACGGTTCGACGTATATATTCAGGCACTGGACGGGGACGCTCCCAGACTGGTCTATTCGGGGGAAGAGTCCGCCGAGCCTGTTTCCTGGACGCCCGATGGCACGCGGCTGATCGTCCAGCAAGGAGCGCGTTCCGAGAGCACGGACCTTTACATGGTAGACGCGGCGAGCGGTGACGCCGTGCATCTCACGCCGCACGACGGCGAGGCGGCATATCACCCGGCGGGCTTTTCGGCCAATGGCCGGACTCTCTACCTGCGTACTGACCAGTCCCAGGAATTCCTGGGACTGGCAAGGTTGGACCTGCGGGACGGCAACCTGGAGTTCGACTTGGTTTCGGACTGGGACGTGGAAAGCGCGGCCCTGTCTCCCAACAAGCGTCGGATGGTCTATTCCAAGAACGTTGACGGCGCCTCTGAAATCACTTTGCGGGACCTTCGTTCGGCGGAAGAGTACCCGATACCGGGTCTCCCCCTCGGCGCGGTTTCGGGCCTCACCTGGGCACCCCACGGGCGCAGGTTCGCATTCGCCCTGAACAGTTCCCAGGCCACGTCCGACATCTGGAGCTACGATCTGAGGCAGCGGCGTTTGCAGCAGGTTACCCAGTCGCCGCGAGTGGGCCTGGGCGAGGACGCCTTGGTCGAATCACAGGTCGTGAGGTTCCCAGCGCTGGACGGTCTGGAGATATCGGGCATCCTGTACGCTCCCCGGAACGCGAAACCCGACAGCAGCCACGCCGCCATCGTACAGGTCCACGGGGGTCCGTCGGCGCAGACACGGCAGGTGTTCGAGCCGGTGCTCCAGTACTTCGCCAACCGGGGTTACGTGGTGCTGGCGACCAACGTCCGGGGCAGCACGGGCTACGGCCGGACCTATAACCATTTGGACGACGTGCGCAAGCGGATGGACAGCGTCGCCGACCTGGAAGCGGCCAACTCCTGGCTCCGGTCCTCTGGTTGGGCGCACCCTGAGCGCATCGCAGTTATGGGGCCGTCCTACGGCGGGTTCATGGTCCTGTCCGCGGTGACCACCTACCCGGACTCGTGGGCCGCGGCGGTGAACGAGAGAGGTGTTGCGGACTTCATCATGCACCTGGAGCGCACTGAACCCCAGGGACGCAAGCTCAGGGAGATCGAGTACGGCACCATCGAGGAAGACGGAGACTTTTTGCGCTCCATTTCGCCCATCAATCACGTGGAGAAGATCCGGGTCCCAATGGTCGTTGTCCATGGGGCCAACGACCCCAGGGTAAACATAAGCGTGGCGGAGGCGCTGGTGGCCGAGCTTCGGGAGTACAATGTTCCGGTTGAATACCTGCGTTTCGAAGATGAGGGACACGGCATGGTCCGGTTGGCCAACAAGCTGCGCGCCTACCCGGCTGTCGCCGACTTTCTGGACCAACATCTTCAAGGAGCGAATGGATGAACGGAGAGGTTATCTCGGTAAACTGTAGTCCGACTCATAGCCTGATCAAGCCGAACCAGGAACAGGTACGGCTGCTTGCCGGTCTAGGGGTAGAGGGTGACGCCCACGCCGGAACAACGGTCAAACATCGCTCACGGGTCGCCCGAAACCCGGACCAGCCCAACCTGCGGCAGGTGCATCTGATCCATTCAGAACTGTACGCCGAACTGAGAGAGGCCGGGTTTGACGTCTCCCACGGCCAAATGGGCGAGAACATTACCACGGGCGGCGTGGACCTGTTGGGTCTTCCGACCGGCGCGTTGCTTCGTATCCGGGACGCCGTGGTGGAAATCACCGGGCTACGGAATCCCTGTGCGCAACTAAACAAGATTCAGCCAAGGTTGCTCGATTCAGTATTGGGCCATGACGAAGACGGAAACCTCATCCGGAAAGCCGGGATCATGGGCATCGTCGTCACCGGAGGTGAAGTCGCCCCCGGTGACGAGATACTGGTCGAGCTACCCCCGGAACCGCACGAGCCGCTTCTTCCAGTTTAGTTGGTTTGGTCCCCTGGAGGAGGTTCCACCTGGGGTTGGCGTCAACTTCGGCTTGGAGCCGTTCTACGATCCAGTCCCGGACTGAGCCGTCCAGGTAGAAAGTCGGCTTGATCAGGTCGCTTTCGTCGGTAATCATACCTTCCGCGAGGGCGACCTGCGCTGCCGGCGTACCGGGGCGGACGCGGACTCCCACGCGCAGATTGGCCAGGGCGGGCCGGATTCCCTTGAGGAATTCCAACTTGGCCTCCACCGTCTCGGCCGTCTCACCGGGCTCGCCGAAGTTCTGGGATATGACGTAGTTCAAGCCTGTGGCGTCGCATCGTTGGCAGATGTGATTGAGCGGCTCAAGCCGCGCATCCAGCGGCCCGTCGTCCAGCTCTCCCCGGCGATGCCTTTCATAATCACGAGTCCTGATCCCGCCTGTTTCATCAGGCTCAGGACCTCTTCATCGCAGGCGTCGGGCACGGGGGCCAGGTAGCTGTTCCAGCGGACCTTCAGGTCTTCCTCGATCAGCGTCCGGCAGAGCGCCTTGGCGTGAGGCATGGGAACGTTGAAGCCTGAGTCTATGAAGAAGACCTTGCGCACGCCGAACCGGTCCTTCATCTGCTGGACTTCCTGGACCACGTCCTTGATGGGCTTGAGGACTCGCCAGATTGTGGGATCGTTGCCAACCTCTATGGAGTGGGAAAAGCTGTCGTCCAGCTTGGTGACAATGCCGACCCCGAAGCCGGCCTGCTCGACGCGCTGCGGTTTGTAGTTGGCGACTTCAGCCAGGTGTCATCGGTGGTTAGCACTCAGGCGTCCCAGTGGTACGAGGTCGATACCGACCAGATGGTGGACGTCACCTCTCCAGACAACATTCTGGTTAGCGGCAAGCTCGCCTCGGGAGGCGTGGCACCGGTGCATATCGCCAGTAACCCCTTTGCCGGCAGCGGCTACCGAATGGAGATATACGGGCGGGAGGGGACACTGATCGCATCGTCCGGCGAGTCCCCCAACCACGACCGAGTCCGGCTGCAGGGGGCGCAGGGCAGCGACCAACTGGAAGACCTGCCGATTCCGCCCCAATACACCTTCGTGCTCGAAGGAATGCCCCACGGCGCGGCGTACAACGTGGGCCAGATGTACTACCAGTTCAGCCGCGGCATCCGCGAGGGCGAAGGGTGTCAGCCGGACTTCGACGAGGCCGTCCGGCTGCACCGGTTCATCGACTCTATCCAGGAGGCCTCGGACCAGAGCCGTGAGGTCGCCGTTAGGTAACCAAGAGTCCCCGGTCTCAGGACCCGGTCCACTCGAAGCCAAGGTTGGCAAAGCGGACGAACACGGTCCCAAACGGCGCGGCCAGCGGGCCGTTGGCCGCCAATATGGCGATCGTGTGTTGAGCGCCGGGGGTGGCGTCGCTGGAAACCTGGACCCGTTGAGCAACGTTGAATCCCTGAACGGTACCCCTGTCGCGGTTGCATTCGCCGTCGATCCAGATTTCGCCGTAGTCGTCGACGCAGGTCTCAAACTGGACGCGCATCCCGTTGGTGGGGCGGCCGTTGACCGTCTCCGGGATGGTGATGGTGGTACGGTACCAGGCGAAGGTAAAGCCGCTGGAGATCCCCACAGACAGGTCCTGGCACGTTTCCCAACCGGAGTCGTCGTAGCCGGGTAACCGGCACGGGCTGCCCTCTCCGTTGGCTACCAGCCCCTCGTTTTCCTGACCGGGCACAAAACCAATGGCGTATTTCCAGGTAGCATTAGTGGCTGCCTGTCCCGCCGCGTCTCCAATGTTGATGGTTGCTCTTGGCATATCTTCTCACCTGTTCACTAAGTTGCATTGCTGGTCGAGCAGATTAATAACACTTCGCCCGGAGTTTGGCAAATCCGGGATGGTCAGGCAGCAGTGATCTGTGCTTTAATGGGCCTGCACCAAGCTATTCCTTGGGGGAGGTACGCATCGTGGTCGAGAAGAAGGGTACCGCTATCATGGTGGTCTACACGGATGTGGCCGTCGAGCATGACGCCGATTTCAACGCCTGGTACAACCAGGAGCACTTGCCCGAGCGGCTGAGCAACCCTGGATTCCTGGATGGGGCCCGTTATGAAGCCCTGCGGGGCGGGCCCAGATACCTGGCCGTTTACGAACTCGAATCGGCGGAAGCCCTGCAGTCGGATGAATATCTGCGCCAGCGGGCCAACCCAACCGACTGGTCGAAGCGGGTGTCGCCCCTCATGGCCGCGGGAGGGATGGTCCGTAACGTATACACTCAGATCTATCCCGCCGAAAGCGACCCGCATACGTTGGGCCGTGGAATGGCGCCCGCGCTCCAGATCGGACGCATGGACGTGCCGCCGGAGATCGAGGACAAGTACAACTACTACTACGATAACGTGCGGACGCCGGGCAACCTGAAGATCCCGGGATGTATGCAGGTCCGCCGGTATCAGTCCGTCGAAGGTTGGCCCAAGTACCTGACCATGTATGAGTTCGAACACGAGAAGGTACCCGAGACCCTGGCATGGGAAAACCAGCGCGGCCAGGACGCGATGCACGAATACATCGGAGGTACCTACGGTCACGCTTCGGGTTCACCCGGCGTGTACCGCCGTGTGTTTCCACCCCGCGCGTTCTGACATCCCACCTGTTAGCTCGACCCCGCTAATTGAACGAGCGGTTTACCGCGAGAGGTGGCGGCGATGCCTCGAAATTTGACCATTCAGGAGTCCCACGAATTTCTGGACAGCAAGCCTGGCTGGATTGCGTTGACCACCATTGGGCCAGACGGGTATCCCCACACCGTGCCGCTGGGCTACTTTCGGCTGGGTGAGGACATCGTAATGGGAGTCCGGGGCAATACCAGAAAGCTCAAGAACATCCAGGACAACCCGAAGGTGAGCCTGCTACTGGAGAGCGGCAAATCGAGGGGGGACATCAAGGGCTTGATGATCCAGGGCACCGCAACGGTGCATTCCGAGCCCTCCGATGCCCTGTACTTTGCCCGGGAAGCCGCGAAACTACGCGGTGTCCCTGAGCAGGAGCTTCCCACCGAGCCTCGAAAGGACGCAGTTTACATAAAAGTGACACCGCAACGGATCCGCTCATGGGACTATTCCTAGCCGTTCCCGAATCGGGCGGACCGTCACGCAACCGACGCCAAGGGGGATAGACATGCCAAGACTGGAAGGAAAAGTTGCGCTGATCAGCGGAGGCGCGAGAGGACAGGGCGCAGTCGAAGCCAGGATGTTTGCCGGGGAAGGGGCTAAAGTTGTCATCGGAGACATCCTCGATGCCGAAGGGCAACAGGTGGAGGCTGAAATCAACGAGGGCGGCGGCGAGTGTGTTTACGTCCGGTTGGACGTCACCAGCGAAGTAGACTGGCAGCAGGCCGTGGAGACCGCCGTTGGCCGTTTCGGCAAGTTGGACGTTTTGGTGAACAACGCCGGTATCGGCAGCCCTCGCGGGCCGGATGGCGAGCGGGTCCTCATCGAGACCCTGACCGAGGACCAATGGGACCGGACCCTGGACGTGAACGCCAAGGGAGTGTTCCTGGGCACCAAAGCGGCCATCCCTGAGATGCGCAAGGCGGGCGGCGGCTCTATCATTAACATCTCGTCGGTGGCTGGACTGGTCGGCGGGACCACCTCAGCCTACGGTGCGTCAAAAGGAGCTGTTCGTCTGTTCACGAAGGCGACTGCCATTCAGTACGCCAGGGAAGGTATACGCGCCAACTCCGTGCATCCCGGTGTCATCATCACCGCCATGACCGAGTCCATGCTGGCCGACGAAGAAGGACGGGAGATGAACCTGGCCCGGCACCCCATCGGCAGGCTGGGAGTACCGGAAGACGTTGCCTACGGGGTCTTATTCCTGGCCAGCGACGAGTCGTCCTTCATGACGGGAAGCGAGTTGGTAATCGACGGCGGGCTAACGGCCCAATAGCCGCCGGTCCTGGACTGATTCAAGAGCGACTGAGCGCAACAAATCAGACGAGGAGGTTGTCCGTGCCAATCGAACGGCTATCACCGGAGTTGGACAGGTTGGTATCAGCCGACCAGGAATTGGAGGAGCTGGGCAACGGCTACGAGGTTGCCGAAGGGCCTCTCTGGTGGCACGAAGCGGGGCACCTTATTTTTAGCGAAGTAAGGGGCAACAAACGACGGCAGTGGACTCCCGGCAGCGGCATCACCCTGTTGCAAGAATCGACCAACAACGCCAACGGACTGACCAGGGACCTCCAGGGCAGGATGATTCTCTGTGAAGGCGGCGCGGGGAGGGTGACGCGGATGGAGCCGGACGGCAGCATCACGGTGGTGGCCAACAGCTTCCAGGGTATGCCATTGAACCGGCCCAACGATGTGGTGGTAAGGTCGTCGGACGGCAGCATCTACTTTACAAACCCCGGAGCGCCGGCCCCGGAATTTCTGCTGACATACTCCGGCGTCTACCGAGTGTCTGCGGACCTGGGTACGATTTCGCTATTGGTGTCGGACTTTGCCTTTCCAAACGGCCTGGTTTTCTCGCCTGACGAAAGCATCCTCTACATCGCCGATTATCGCGGCGGAAGGATCAGAGCGTTCGACGTGAACCCAAACGGGATGTTGAACCTGGCCAGCGACCGGGTGTTCTGCCAGCTTATCGCGCCCGTCCCCATCACCCCTTATGGCCCCGACGGAATGAAGGTGGACGTCGAAGGCAACGTCTACAGCAGCGGGCCCGGCGGCGTGTGGATCATAGACCCGGCGGGCAACCATCTGGGGACAATCCACACCGGGGCGCAGACTACCAACGTGGGTTGGGGCGGGGACGACTGGAAGACCTTGTTCGTCACAACCTTCGGTTGCCTGTACCGCATCCAGATGAAAGTCGCCGGAATCGCCGTGCCAGGCAACGGCTAGACTGCTGGCTATCAACAAAGACGGAGGTGAAGTAGGCATGGACGCAACCGGAGTCTCCCACATCGCCATTTGCGTGGCGGACATCGACCGGTCATTGGGCTTCTACCGGGATATCCTGGGTATGACCGTGGGGTACGACCGGATTCAAGACACCACTACCGGCGGCCTCCCTCACGTGTATAAGCACTCACGGCAGACGCGCCGCCAGGTGCGTTTGGTCATCGGCGAAGGTGAGAACTGCCCCACCATTACCATGACGACCCACCCCGGCGAAGACGCCGACGGGGACCCCATCAAGCTGGACCAAATCGGCCTTAGCCATTTTTCGATCTCGGTCTCCGACCTGAAAGGCCTGGCTGACGACCTGTCCTCTAAAGG
This sequence comes from Dehalococcoidia bacterium, assembly GCA_965197655.1. Classification (GTDB taxonomy): domain Bacteria; phylum Chloroflexota; class Dehalococcoidia; order Lucifugimonadales; family UBA3495; genus CATQHB01. The sequence goes on from OZ240220.1 coordinate 1,766,307, forward strand.
CGTAGAGTTCGCCGGACCGCTGGAGTCCTGGCTCAATGCCCGGGGAGAGTTGACCAGCTTCTACGTTTACGACCCCGACGGCATCCTGCTCCAGTTCGACGCCGGCGGCGGAGGCTAGGAGAAGGGAGGCGGGGCTATGGCCAGGCAAGGGATCGTGCTCTACCACGGCATAGACAGCGGCGGGGAGCTGAAGGAGTACGCCGAGACTGCCGAACGCTGCGGCTACGAGTCCTTGTGGGTCACCGAGCGGTATTTCCACGAGGAGACCTTCTCCATGCTGGGTTTTCTGGCCGCCGCGACCCATGATATTAAGCTGGGCGTGGGCGTGGTCAACCCCTTTACGCGAAATCCGGCGCTGACCGCAATGTCGGCGGCCACCCTCGACCGCATCTCCGGGGGGAGGTTCTTGCTTGGCCTTGGCAGGAGCGACAGTTGGGTGGTCCAGGACCGGATGGGGATACCGTACCGCGACCCCCGTGCCAGCCTCAAAGAGACGGTTGAGACCGTGCGCACCCTGCTGTCGGGCAGTCCTGTAACTTCCGAAGGAGGCCAATTCAATCTGGCCAACGTGGGGCTTGCGACCTTGCCCGTACAAGACCGGCTCCCAATCTATCTCGCGGCAATAGGTCCCAGGGCGCTGCGGCTGGCGGGCGCGGTCGCAGATGGCGTGCTGCTAAACGCCTATACTCCCACAACCTACATCAGCTACGCCGTGGACGAAGTGCGGAGGGCCGCACGTGAGACGGGGCGTGACCCTGCCGACGTGGACATCGCTTGTATGTTAGTGGTGCGCCCGACCGACGACCCCGCGGGTATGTTGGAAAGCCTCAAGTCGCGGGTAGTGCGGCTGCTGGACGAACCCCACGTCGGTGAGATTCTGCTGGAGAAGGGCGGCTATGATCCGTCCATACTGCCCGCGCTCCGGGAGTCGGTTAATCAGGACGGTGGGCGGGACGCGGTCAGCCTCATAAGCGACGACATGGTGGACTCGTTCTACGTCGTCGGTCCGCCTGAGCGGTGCAAGGAACGGATCGAAGAATATCGCAGAGTTGGTGTCGACCTGCCACTGCTGCTCCCCAGACTGGAAGACTACAAGCAGGTGGCCACGACGCTGGCAGTCACTTGATGAGGCGGCGGTGCATGAAGAAGGACGCCACGCAGAGGGCCACAACCGAAATAGCCAACAGTTGGAGCGCCCACAGCACCATTAACCACGTGAGGTCGCCCGATACCAGTCCCCCTCGTCAGGGCCGCGGCGGGGGTCAGGGGCAATGCCCAGGAGAGCATCTTGACTGTGTGCGGCACGTGGTCCAGGGGAAAGAAGACTCCGCGCACATAGAACATTGGGATTATGAACACGGTGAAGAAGTTGTTCATCGCGCCTATGGTGCTGGCAGTGGCCGTCAAAATCAGAGCAATGGAAGCCACCGTAAGGCCAATCAGATAGGCGCAGGGGATGGCCAGCACGGCCAGGGGCGAGCTTATCAGGCCAAAGCAGGCCGCGGCGCCCAACACCACCGCGCCCGAGATAGCCGCCCTAGTGGCGCCCCACATCGCCTCTCCCAGTACGATGTCTGACGGACCTATCGGCGTGAACAGCATGGCTTCATACACATGATGGCTGTCCATGCGCAGGTACGCCCCATAGGCCGAGTCGAAAGTCGCGTGGAACATGGCGTAGCTGGCGATCAGGCCGGGGGCCAGGTACTCGGCGTAGCTGAGGTCGCCAATGTCTCCCACGTAAGCTCCGAGTCCGAATCCAATGGCCGTGAGCACTACGAAGGGCTCGATGACGATGCCCCCGAATTCCACCTTCCATCCTCGAATCACGGCGTCCCGGTTTCGCTGCCAGACGCGGAAACCGCGCCAGATAAAGCTGGCTCGTACTGACTTTGCGATTGCGCTCATTGGTCTCTGAGCCCCCTGCCAGTCAACCGGAGGAACACGTCCTCCAGGTTGGCAGGACGCCGGACTGCCGGGTGGCCGGCCCAGGCTGATTCAGCCCTGGATAGCCGGTCAAGGTCGCCGAAGACCAACAGTGATTCCCCCGCGCCTTCGAAGTCCAGTTCCTGGGTTTCCAACTCCTCCTCCAAATGCGCTCTCTGCCACGACGGTAACTGCACCTGCACCACCTGTTCCCCAGCGTATGCCCGAACCAGCTCCAGCGGGGTCCCTTCGGCGAGTATCTTACCCAAATCCATCACGATGAGGCGGTCGCAAAGATAGGCGGCCTCGTCCATGTAATGGGTGGTCAGCAGCATAGTGATTCCCTGTTGCTTTAACTGTAGCAGCCGGTCCCACACCAGGTGACGGGACTGAGGGTCCAAGCCGGTAGTCGGTTCATCCAGGATTAGTATGCTGGGGTCATGGAGCAACGCCCTGCCGATCAGCAAACGCCGCCTCATGCCTCCCGAGAGCTCGTCAGTTGACTGGTATGCCTTTTCCCGAAGTTGAAACAGGTCCAGGGCCGCCCATGCGCGTTCGCTTGCCTGCTTGCCAGGCAGGTCAAAAAACCGGGCGTAAGCCAGTAGGTTCTGCATCACGTTCAGCCCGGGGTCCAGGCTGTCCGCCTGGGACACGACGCCAAGGACCGACTTCACGGCCCGTTTGTCGCGCATCACGTTCTTGCCCTGGACGAATAGGTCCCCTGAAGTGACAGGCGACACGCAGCAGGCCATCTTCATGATGCTGGTCTTGCCGGCGCCGTTGGGTCCAAGCAAGCCGAAGCATTCGCCCTTGCTGACTGAAAAGTCGATCGAGTCCACTGCGACCAGGTCGGAGTATTTCTTGGTCAGATTTGTTGCAGTGATTACTTCGATATCCGTGTCCAAATTCTCACTGTAGAACTCGTCCACGCTCTCGATGATGGCCTCAAGGAGCTTGCCGGTGGGGGTGTCGTCGGCTTGCTCGGTGATGGAGACGACGCGGACACGGCTCCCGCAGCCGCCAGTTGCTGCGCAACCTGGACCACACCCAGGCCGTCCACTGGTTCCTGGCGGTGCTGGCAAATCAAGCCCGGTCTCAGGGTCGGCAAGCCGTGCAGTTTGACCCGCCCCGGCGGGCCTCCCGCTTCTTCCGCCACGACGACCGCCTTCACTCGGTGCGTCCCGACGCCTTCGGCGTCCTGAAGCGGGAGGGGAAGGAGCGGCCCTTCTTCCTGGAGTGGGAGCGGCGGGCGGTGCGGCCGGTTACGATGGCGGCCCGCATCGCACCCTACCTGCGCTACTTCGCCGCCAACCGGCCCCTGGACGACCACGGCGTCGTTCCCCTGGTGCTGGTGGTCTTCGACGACGACTTGGCAGCCGGCCATTTCCTCCGGGTGGCGGGCGACGCGATGAGGAGGGCCCAGGTGAGGGTGACCTTGTGGGTATCCCACCGCGCCGCCTTGGAGAAGTTCGAGCCGCTGGGCGCGGCCTGGCATAGGCCCGGTGTGTGGGAACCGCGCCCAGCCTTTACCGACTAATGAAGCAATTCACTGCTAGAATTGAACGAGCGACCCAACACTCCCGCACTCTAACCCTACACGGGGACGCAGGACTATCCAAGCGCGTTATGCCGCGGGCAACCTTTGAGCTAGGGGAAAAATGATTGATCCAGTTCACGCTCTGGCGTTTTCAGGTCAAAGCAATCGTGGCGTCTATGCTCTGCTTCTGGGGTCCGGCCTATCACGGGCGTCGGGAATTCCTACCGGTTGGGAGATAACACTCGATCTGGTCCGAAAGCTTGCCAACGTTCATGGCGACAATCCTGACCCCACGCCTGAATCCTGGTATCAGGAGAAATACGGGAAGGAACCAGAATACTCGGACCTGCTTGACCAGTTGACCAGAACACCAGCAGAGCGGCAACAGTTGCTGCGTGGCTACTTTGAACCCGACGAACAGGAGCGCGAGGAAGGGCGTAAACAGGCCACCGAGGCTCATCGCGCCATCGCGGCTCTGGCAGTTCAGGGCTACATCAGGGTTATCCTCACCACCAACTTCGACCACCTAATTGAAAACGCCTTGCGTGAGGCCGGAGTCGAACCCACCGTCTTGAGTTCGCGCGACCAGATTCTTGGGGCTTTGCCTCTTATCCATACTCAGTGTTGTGTCGTTAAGCTCCACGGAGACTACCTCGACACTCGCATCCGAAATACGCCGTCCGAGCTTCAAACTTATCCCCCGGAGTTCGACAGCTTACTCGACCAAGTTCTTGATGAGTTCGGTTTGATAGTGTGCGGTTGGTCGGCGGAGTGGGACCAGGCTTTGCGCAATAGCATATACCGCTGTCCCTCGCGCCGGTTTGTAACCTACTGGGCGGTGCGGGGTCAGCCTGGGAAAGAGGCCATGCGGTTGATTAGACATCGGGACGCAGATGTCGTGTCGATAGACGGCGCCGATAATTTCTTTCAAACCCTTCGAGAATACGTCGAGGCTGTCGAAGAGTTTTCGAGGCCTCACCCATTGTCGACCGAAGCTACCGTGGCAGCCATGAAGCGATACCTGTCCGAACCCAGGTATCGCATCCAACTCGCCGACCTAGGGGGTGTCGTCAAAATAGGGTAAAGGTGGTAAATTGGTGAAAAAGGGATGAGAGTGGGGGGTGGAGGTATGACGCCAGCGCATCGACGGCACGACATTACGGACCAGGTTTGGGACCGTTTGCAGCCCCATCTGCCTGGGAGAGCCGGCAAAAGGGGGCGGCCCGCCCGGGACAACCGCCTGTTTCTGGACGCGGTATTTTGGAACTTGCGTACTGGGGCGCCCTGGCGGGACCTGCCACCGGACTATGGGGACTGGAAGAACACCCATCGCCGCTTCTGTCGCTGGCGAGACCGGGGCATCTGGGCCGACTTGCTGGACCAAGTAATCGATGACCCGGACTTGGGTCCCGACTTGGAATGGTTGATGATCGACTCCACCCATATCAAGCTGCATCCTCATGGGACCGGAGCGGTTGGGGGCAATCAAGCCGTGGGACGCACAAAAGGGGGCTGAACAGCAAACTGCATCTGGCGGTGGACGCCCATGGTATGCCGGTGCGCTTGAGCCTGACCGAGGGTACGGTTGCCGACTGTACCCAGGCCTCTAACCTGATTGCCGACATAGCGGCGCAATACCTGTTGGCCGACCGAGCTTACGACACCGACGCCATAGTAGCCGAGGCCCTGGCCCAGGGAATGGAGCCGGTGATACCGCCAAAGAGCAACCGCAAGGAACCCCGGGCTTACGACCATTACCTGTATAAGCTGCGCCATCTGGTGGAAAACGCGGTCCTGGATTTCAAACAATGGCGGGGAGTAGCAACCCGCTATGCCAAGAACGCCACGTCCTTCCTGGCTATCTGCCAAATCCGTGCAATGGTCATCTGGACTAAATTATTTTGACGACACTGCCTAGTAGATGACGCCGTTAGGAAGACCGTAGAGAGGGTCTCTGGAGAGGATTTTTCCGCCAAAGCTGCCTATCCTAGTGGCGAGTCGTTCGCGTTGCGCGTTCAAAGTGTTGAGGCTGGCCGACTTGAATTTCTGGGCCGCTTATTCTCAGTTCTTATCCAAGACGTAAACAGACAACGTGTACCTGCTTTTCTAAGTCTGGTGGTCCGTTGCCTACCAGGAGATGCTGAAACACTCGCGAAATCATTGCCCGGTTTGGAGCGCTCACGAATTCCAATGAGTGAGTGGATTCATGGCGTAATCCGAGAGTACACCAAGGACTTAACTCCTAATGAAACTCAATTCACATTGGCGTATACCAAACTAAAGATATTATTGGCCCTCGGGTTTATGCATCATGGGGCCAGTATTTATGGGAATTGGGCACCATTAGGCCGTTATTTTTACCTACACGAGGAAAGAAGTCAGGTCTTGGAAGAGATTCGGGAGTCCATCGCCGCAATGGGTGAAGAATCACCGTTCGTTGATGCACGAATCTTTGGTGATACAGTCGACGCTTGCAGCAACGGGATTAAAAACTTGGTCTCATTCTTTGGCCAGATCCCTAGGTTTTGGTAGGCTTTGAATCTAACATGACCCGCGCTAAGGATCTCAGGTCAGTCAAGAAAGTAGGCTCAGCGGCAGGGCTCGTATCTTCTTCCGCACCCTCGCTGACAGAGGCACATTTGGTGTGAGTCTTGGCTTGCTCGCCAGCATTCTTGCTCTGACCAGGCTAAGGATTCCCCGACCGCCGGAAGCAATAAATGCAGCAGGCCCATGCGGGCGGCCAGGTTGAACAGGGCGATCAGGTTGGTAGAATCGGGCCTGGCTCCCTTCCGCCAACGCTTCACCAAGCGCACGTCGATGCAGAGTTCCCGGGCCAAGCCCCGCCAGGAAAGCCCCGAGGCTACTTTGAACCTCTCCAACTGCTGGGGAAATTCCTCGGGGAATCGGGGCGGCTCCAGGCGGTAGACCCACCGCTGCCGACCCACGGCCCTACTCCCTCGCCCCGGCCATGACCGCCAGGTTCCGGCCTAGAAACTCGGACGGAAACCCCTTATTGGGAAGAGGGATTTGGTCAGTAAGGCCAATACGAGCAGGGAGAGGGTCCAAAATTGCCCGAGCCAGGCGGTGGCGGCATTGGCGGCGGGGTTGACCATTCCAGCGACCTGGGCGCTGCCGGCGCAGGTGGGACCGGAGCCGGTTTCTCCGGTCAACCCGGCTTTGCCCGCCACCAGGGTCAGGTTGGCCACCGTGGCCGCCAGGTACAGCTGGAACCGGGTTTTGGCACGGCCGAAGTAGCGGGACTGGCGGATCCCCAGTTGGACCAGCCGCGCCAGCCGGCGCTCCACCACCACCCGGCGCTGCCGGTACTCGGCAAAGGCTTCACTCTGCTGCAGGGCACGGGCCTGCTGCAACAGCGCTTCCTGCGGGTGCAGTTGCACCGTTCGTCCCGTACCCGGTTTTGCCGCCAGGCACTGGAGCCGCAAGGGGCATACCCCGCAGACCGCCGCGTCGAATCGGAAGGCCTCCAAACGGTAAGTCCGACCCGTTTGGCCGGTGCGCCGTCCCGCCGGCGCCATCGTCCGGGTAACCTGCCCCGCCGGACCGGTGCAGGAACCCGACTCCAGGTCAATCCGAAAGTCCTCCTTGGGGAAGTGAGACCGATTCGGGCGGCCCGGCACTCGGGCAATCAGGGTGCGGCCCGCGTCGGCGAAGGTCTGACGGGTACCGCCGTCGCCGTAAGCGGCGTCGCCCATGGCCTCCGCCACCGGCACGCCGGGGTTGGCCTCACTCTGTTCCACCAGTTCCAGCGCCCCCAGGTTGTCTGGAGCGTTGCCGGGCAGTACCGTCACGGCGGTAATCAGCTGGGAGCCGGTGTCCACCCCAATCGCCGCCCTTATGCCCGTCGAACCGCCGGCTGCTGCTCTGGTGGCCGTGGCGCAGCTCCGGATCGTGCACCGACATCATGCGGTCCCGGCTCACCCCATCCTTGAGACTCACTCCGTCATCAGTGCGTGCCACGTCCTGGAGCAATAGCAGCCCCAGCAGGGCCTTCTGCGCCCGTTTGTCGCTCCAGTCGATGGCCGCTTCGCCCTTCACGCTGGAACCCAGGTATCTCTCATATTCCCGGGCCTGGGCCCATTCCCTGACCGGAGCTTGCTCCACCGCCGCCAGCGCCCGCAGCAGTTTGACGATCCCGTCGGCCAACAGGTTGTGGTGTCCTTCACCGCGCCCCGGCCCAGGATGTTGGTCGTGTCCAGCGCCACCTTCATGCCGCGCCCTTTCAGATACCCCGACTCCCGGGCCAGTCTCAGACTGGACTCGAATACCTCCCCCACCTTGTCGTGCAGGATCAGCTAGGCGCGGAACACCTGCAGCGTGCTCTTGGCGAAGGGCCTGTCTTCCGCCTCAATCCTCAACGCTACTTTCCAGCGGAGGTCAAAGTCAGCCCGGGCCTTGGCCTCGCTCACCTTGTCGTGGGTTTGAAGCAGCAGCGCCGTCGCCAGCAGGCTGGGCGGCACGCTGTCCCGGCCGTTGTCCGGGCAGTAGAACTCGGCGAACTCGGCGTCCCGGAACAGCCGGCCCCGCAGCGATGCCAGCAGACCGTAGAAGGTGTCCCGCCCCACGTGGTCCAGGTACAACCGGTCCGCTTCCCAAGGGCCCCTCTGGTCCGAACGCTCTCCCAGCATACTCCGCCCCCGCTATTTCTTGATGCCTCAAGTATAGCTGCTCGCCCGGATGAAGCCACTTTCCGGCCAGATTTCTAGCTTGTGCTATGGGGGGCTACCTGTCCTAGCCAGCTAAGATTGCTACTCAGATGGGCAGAACCGTCACGAGCACTTGGTAATTCCGCATATTGGGCGCCAAGGATAACAGCTCACCGGATATGGCTGGTTTTGCCAATTCAGTGATGGTGCGGTATCTGGACTATAACGATATTGGTGTGGGTGGTCATCCCAGTGACTCGATTCCCGGCGCTCTTGCCATGGCCGACTATCTGGGAAGTGACGGCCAAGCTTAACATGATGAAGCAGTCGTTACGAACCCTCCGTCTTAGACCATAGAATTCAGACAGCGGTAAGGCAGGGTTAAGCCGACGCAATCAAGTCGACGGCACGCTCCCCTATCATGACAACCGTTGCATGGCTGCCACCTGACCTTGAAATCCGCGGCATCACCGACGCATCAACCACCGACAACCCTTTTACTCCCTTGACGTTGCAGTATTGATCAACAACCGCCATAGGGTCTGAATCCGGGCCCATCTTGCATGTGCCGGACACATGCCTGGCTGTTCCAACGGTTTGGCGTATATAGAGGTCCAAAGCGTCGTCGTTGGCCAGAATGTCATCCGTTGGGTGAAGCCGGTAATCGGCCACGTCTTTATACGCATTGGATTCAAGGAATCCAGCCGCCATTCGCACGCCTTCCCGCACCCGACGAATGTCGTCTGGATGCTGAAGATAGCGGTAGTTAAAGGTCGGCTGAACTGAGGGGTCGGCAGACGCAAGCCTGACGTATCCTGTGCCTTCGGGTAGCCCGAGCGTGCACGAGATTCGCGCCACCCGGTCCGGGGGAACTTCACCATTCAGGTACTTGGTCCGGAAACCGGGGACGCGCTCCGGCCGTTCGTCAACCATTGGGGTGGACCTCAGCAACATATCATTGGCTTCGCTGGACCCGTGGGAGGTGTAGTGCAAAGAAAAGCGCGCCGCATCGGCATCACCAGTCAGGGTCATTCCGTCTTTGACTTTATAGGTAATCTGGGCGCTCAGGTGGTTAAACAGGTTCTGTCCCACTCCGGGAAGCTCATGAACGAGAGGTATCCCAAATTGTTGAAGTTGGTCATTGGGGCCGATTCCCGATAGCATAAGCAGGTGGGGCGACTTGATAGCCCCGGCGCTCAACACAACCCGGTCTGCTTCAACGTTGAAAATCTCGCCTCCGCTTTCTACCTCCACTCCGACGGCCTTTAGGTCCTCGATCAATACCTTCCTGACGAAAACCCCGCCCCTCACCGTAAGGTTAAGACAGTGGCGCATGGGATTCAGGTGAGTGATGGCAGCGCTCATCCTCCAGCCGTCCAGGTTGTTCGAGGGCCACACGCCAACGCCCGAGGGGTTCGGGCCATTGGTATCCTCTACTGCCCCATAACCCGCCTCCAGACAGGCTGCGTGGAAGGCCTTTTGGATGTCTGTCCAGGGCCCGGATTGACGACGCCTTACTGGCATCGGTCCGTCGGTTCCATGAAAATCATCCCGAATGTCGAGATCGTGCTCAGATTTTCTAAAGTAAGGCAGTACCTTGTCATAAGACCATTCATCGTTGCCCATACCGGACCAGGAGTCGAAATCTTCAGGTAACCCCCTTTGCATTGCCTGACCGTTGATGGAAGACCCTCCTCCGATCACCTTGCCCTGCGCTACGTGGATCTCCCCTTGCTCTTCCGTGATAGTTCCCCTCAGGGCCCAGTTATGTTCCGAGTCTGGGGATTCCGCAAAACTTGTGTAGCCGAACTTTATCTCGTCCGGAAGATAGTCTGGATCAGGGTAATCTGTTCCGGCTTCCAGCAACAGAACTGAGGTATTCGCGTTTTCAGCCAATCTGCTGGCCAACACCGATCCAGCTGCTCCCCCACCGACGATAACAACGTCATATTTCATGGGCCCTCCTTAAATGCTTCGTCTTCTAACATAGGATTTCCCAGTTTTAACTGATTCCGCTGAGGATAGGACGTTCCGGGATTTCTCCAATTATAAACCGGCATTCTCCATATCGGCCGACCAGCAGGTTCCGAACAGGGTAGTTGGAGCTTAGTGCCGGTCTTCGGTGCTTGTCAATCCTCTTTCGCTCCTGCGTGGGATAAGGTTTCTGCCGAACACCCAGGCAAATACGCCTCACAATCCTGGCCCGGACGGATAAGATTCTAGAGGCGTGTGAAACTCAAGAGGAAGTAGTACCGTTGTTACTACATATGAGCGGTGGAGATGGGGGAGGGGCTTTCAGCGGGGTGTCCGCTGTCTAGGCGGACTTTAGACGGGGAGTTGAGGTGACTTCTTTGGCGCTTTGCTTAAGGGTCAGCCGAGTAGAGACATTATCAGTCGAATATGTACGCTTGGCAGCCTGATACATGCGACCCCGATAATTTTCCAATATTCGCGGTGGAGACGGGGGAGGGTCGATATCACGCCTTCAACAATTCCTGCGGGACTTTTTCTGTTATCGTGTAGAAAGCAAGTCGCCTAAGCCAGTCATGTTAAACGACCATGCTCAGCTCCGTCCTTCCCGATTCCCTGTTGTAGAGGGTTTCCCCTATCCCTACAATCGCGGCCGTCCTTCAAACTGTCCATGTCACATACCTCCAACGGCTCCGTTTTTAAAAGGTTCTAACCGACCGATGGTGGTAGTTTACCTGTAGTTATCACCAGGGAACAATTTTCTCAATACGATTAGGGAAAAACAGCCAGCTGGGCTTTCCCATCCCATCGATTTAGAATCAGTTCCTGGCATTTACTCCTAATGGTCCAGGAGTCGTGTAGGAGTAATTCATTGTGTTGAGTTCCCGGCGATAAAACCGCGGATGGCCTTGAAATATTCCCGGAGCCCCAGATGCAGGAGGTTGTTATGCCCGGCTCCTGGTAGGTCAACAACCGTTTGTTTGGAGAAACAAAGTCGTGAACATCTCTACCGCTTGTTCAACCGGCGCCAGAGAGTCCTCTTCCCCGTGGATCACCAAAACTGGGAGTTGGACGGAACGAACCTTATCCCGATGGGTGGCTTCCAACCTGGTGGAAAGAGTGGGTTCCAGGTCCTGCAGGAATTGACAGACAGGTTTAGTTGGTCAAGGGAAGGAAAAACGTTGCCAGACATACCAAACTTTCTCCACGAGCAGTAGCTCTAGATATCCGGCCGGAAAGCCCTGTTCGGGGAGATGAGTTTCGGCGATGAGGCCGAAGTAAGCAAGGGTAGTGCCCAGATCTGGCAGAGCCGTGCAGGGATGAAATCAACGGTGGAATGGATGGTCCCGGCACGGAGGGCACTGCCGACTTTGGAAGCGCCGCCGGTATCTTCTGGCAGACCGGCTTTGGAGGCCACCAGGGTCAGGTTGGCCACGGTGGCAGCCAAGCACAGCTGGAACCTGGTTTTGACGCGGCCGAAGTAGCGTGCGTGGCGGATTCCCAGTTGGACCAGACGCGCCAGCGGGTGCTCCACCACCACCCGCCGCTGCCGGTACCCGGCGAAGGCCTCACTCTGCTGCAGGGAGCGGGCCTGCTGCAATAAAGCCTCCTGCGGGTGCAGTTGCACAGTTCGTCCCAACCCCGATGACCCGGCGACGCACTGGGACCGCAGCGGGCATACCCCGCAGACCGCTCCATCGCACCTGTATGCCTTTAGTGTATGAGTTCGCAAGTGGGGTCGGTCCGGGTCCCGGCTCTTCGTATTGTCCGAGTGACCTGCCTCGCCGGATAGGTGCAGGAACCCTCCTCCAAGTCAATACTGAAGTCCCTTTCGAAAAGCGGGCCCAGTTGGGGTGTCTCAGCACCCGGCACAGGTGTTCAACAAACCCTTGACGCAGTTGTTGAACGGTTGCTATTGTTGAACACTTGGCCAAAGCTGGCGAGGGAGCCAAGGGCAGGGTGTTCAAAAACGCCCGTTTTCTGAACACTTCCCGCAGGAGGACGCTGGCCCGCGCTGGCGGCTTGATTCTCATGACCCTGCTCCCCGTCACCTATGGCTACGCCCGGGTCAGCAAGTCCGACGACGAGGCCGGGAACCTGGAGACCCAACTCCGCCTGCTGGCCGACCACGGCATCCGTGAAGACCTGATCTTTTCCGACATCGCCACTGGCCGCACCCTGCGGCGCACCGGCTGGCAGGAACTGATGTCCCGTCTCCGGCCCGGCGACACCCTGGCGGTGGCCTTCCTGGACCGGTTGAGCCGGAACTTCGAAGACGGAGTGCGCATCCAGGCCGACCTCACCGAGCGGAACATTGGCATCGTGGCCCTGCGGGAGAACATCGACACCGGCGACGGCAGCGCCGCGGCCAAGTTTTGCCGCCGGTCCATGCTGGCGCAGGGGGCTTACCAGGTGGACTCGACCAGCGAGCGCATCAAGCTGGGCCTGGACCAGGCCCGGGCCGGCGGGAAGCGGCTGGGACGCCCGCCGGCCCTGAGCCCGGAGCAGGTGGCGCAGTGTCGCCGGATGACGGAGCAGGGTGCGGGGCTGCGGCACATCGCCCGGGTGATGCAGTGCTCGCCGGCCACGGTGAAGAAGGCTCTGGCCGGCTGAGTGACCCCTGATCACTCATAGCGAAGCCAACTCCGAGAGTACTCCGGAGAGGCGACTCGTCAACAGGTCGATATAACGAGGTCTGCTCATCCTGGCCGATCCGGGCCTCTACCGGCTCACCGGACAGCAGTCCGCCCACCTTTACGAGCTGATCATCAGTCGCCATCGGGTCTCCAGCTGCGTCATCACCAGCAACCAGGCTGTGGAGGAATGGCTCAGCCTCTTCGATGACCCCATCCTCGGCAACAGCGCCGTGGACCGGCTGGCCACTTTCAGCTACCAGATCGTCATCGAGGGGGCCTGCTACCGGGAGAAACTATCGCCCCACCGGAAACTGCTGGACGACAAGGGAGGTGATTGACCTCTCAGCTGAAACCTGATACAAGTTCAAATCAACGGCGCTCAGGGTGTCCTAATGTTCGTGAATATCACTGTCCTAATGACCCTGATTAACGACAAGAAGCAAGGTTTAGGAAACTGACTGTCACCCGTGAAAATTATCCTGCTATTTCAAACATGACCGACTACTAGATCATAGGACAATCGAATTCGGGAATTGCCCGGCTTGGCTTGGCGCCGACCCGTCATTCCGGCGGAGGCCGGAATCCAGGAATTCCTGGCGTATGCTGACTTTCCCCTGGTCAAGCTGCCGGAATTCCCGTCTTCGCGAGAATGACGAGATAGCGCCCAGCAGGTTCTGAGACAGTTTCTCCCTGCCCCGGTCCAACTCTCACACTAAAAAGGGGAGAGTACCAATTCCTTATTAAGGAGGGTCCCATGACTACAGGAACCACCAAAGCAGTAGACCGTTTCGTCCGGGTCGGCGGCCTCAACCTGCACTACCTGGAGTGGGGCGAGGCCGGCGCGCCGCCGGTAATCATGGTCCACGGCCTCAGCGGCAACGCCCACGCCTTCGACAATCTGGCCCCCCACTTCGTGCCCCGCTACCACGTCATATCCGTGGATGTCCGCGGCCGGGGCGACAGCGATTGGGCAGCTGACGCCAACTACTCCAACGACGCCTACGTCGCTGACCTGGAAGGGCTGCGACAGGCCCTGGGATTCGAGCGAATGTCGCTGGTCGGCACCTCCATGGGTGGCCGTATCTCCCTGACCTACGCCGGGACCTACCCCGACCGGGTGGAGCGCACGGTACTGAACGACATCGGCCCCGAGATTGACCCCCGGGGCGGCAACCGCATCGCCACCAGCACCCGGGATGCGGTCACCTCCTTTGAGACAATGGAAGAGGTGATAGCCTGGCACTGCGAGCAACGGGTTGGCTTCAGGTCGCTCAGCGACGCCGACCAGCGGGTCACCGCCGGTCATACGGTAAAGGCCCGGCCCGGCGGCGGCTACACCTGGAAGATGGACCCGGCGGTCCGCGCCGACCCCCGCCGTCCCGACCCGGAAGCGTCCTGGAACCTGGCCCGGCGCATCCCCGGCCCGGTGCTGCTGGTACGGGGCGGGACCAGCGACCTGCTGTCGCCGGAGATAGCCCAGCGCATGGTGGCGGAGATGCAGGACTGTCGCATGGTGGAGGTGCCCGGCGTGGGTCATGCGCCCACCCTGACAGAACCCGAGGCCTTCGGCCCGGTCATGGAGTTCTTCTCCCTGGCCTAGCGTGACTATCGCAACTAAACGGGGGGTCACGGTGCTACCGTGTCGATACCGAGGCCCAGTTTCTCAGCACCCGGCAAATTCACATCTTTCTTCGGCCTTGGTGTAAGGATGGAGTTATAGGCTGATGCACCAGAGATTCTTTGGCGAAGCCCGTGACATAGCAAAAAGGCAGATTATGGAATGGCTGGCCCCGAATGTGAGGTGGGCCGCTCATCCGATGTGGTATGGCAATAGAGAGGCAGAACCGCAAGTTCCCGACTTCCTCAACCGCTACGCTACGGCTATTGGCGTAGACATAGTGGACGGCGGCGATAGCGCGAACCCGCACGCACTGCTTGAGGCCGCCTTAGTGTGCCGAGAGCATCTGTTTCTGGACCCCGATACCGGCTTGGGGGAAAGGACACCTAGGAATCGCTGCACCCATGTGGACTATGGCCAGTTTATTCAGATCGTCCAAGCTCCGCTCCGCCAAGGCAGACTCACGCTGGTCTATGACGAAGGCAACTCCAAGGGCGGACAGATGGATGCATTCACCCAAGCAATACAACGTAAAGTAAATCGTCTGCGCCAGCACAGGAAGGTCCACGCAGTCGGGTATCTGGCAGAACTATCACTGAAGATGTGCTTTATCTGGGCGTCGACAGACCCTGAAGTCGTTACGGACGCAACCCAAAATTTACAGGAGGCATCAAGGTTTCCCAATTGGCGTTTTGTTGATGACGGGTGCGGGCATAGCTGGAGAGGAGGGGGATACGGGTAAGCCGGAAGCGGGTGCAACGGCAGGTGCGCATCATGGGGCTGAGAGCCATCTACCGGAGGGCCGGCACCAGCTTCGACGCCAATAGCGGGCCCACCCATCACGGACCGGTCGACTTAGGAATTGCGGGGGCAAGTTACCACTCGCCCCCGCAATTGAACGGAATATCTCCCAAGTTTATGCGGAGATGAGGTCCCTGGCGATGGCGTCAGCCCTCAGGTCGCCTTGGGATTCCAGGTGAGCCGTGACGGCGTCGGCAGCGGAGCCAAGCATTTCCGGGTCCAGGTTGGCAGCGGCCTCAGCATATCCAGCCTCGGACAGGTAGTTGCCGGTCTGCTCGCGGAGCTGATTCAGGGCCCACTCGATCTGGGCTTCGCTTTCCACCACGCCCTCTGGGAAGTCAACGTGGGAGCCGCCGGCGCCAAGCTTGTCGTAGCCGCCCTTGTGCCAGTGGCCACGGGCTCCATGCGGGTCGAAGCGGATAATTTCCACACCCCTGACGTCGACACCAAAGGTAGGACCACCCATCTTGCTCCTCAAACAGCGCAGGGGCCACAGGTACATAGTGACGTCGCCCTGCTTGCTGAGCGGCCGGACCATAACACGTCCGAGGTAAGACTCACCGTCAATCATTGTTGCCATTCGAAACACCTCCATTTTCCGCCACGGGCGGTTAGTATGGGTGTATATTAACACAAACTCTCGGGAAGCCCGACGGAGGCCGGCAGCGGAAAAGTATTGCTCACGCCGATTCCTGGATCCCGGCGCCCGCCGGAAAGACGCACAGAATACCTTTCATCCATCAACACCCGAGGGTTAGTCTACTGAGAATCGACTAAACACAGGAGGAGAGCATGGCACTGCAATGGGAGCAAGTCGCGGGACCATTCAGCCGTTTGACCGAGGGGCCGGCCTGGGCCGGCCAGCGGCTTCTGTTCACCTACATTCCGGCCAGCCGCATCATGGCCTATGACCCAGAGACCGGCGAGTGCAGCATCTACCGCGAGAACACCAACCACACCAACGGCCTGGCCTTCGACGCCGATGGCCGCCTCTACGGTTGCTGCTCCGGTGGCCGCTCCATCGTCCGGTTCGAGCCTGACGATGGCACCACGACCATCGTTGACCGGCTTGACGGTCAGCGCCTGAACACCCCAAACGACCTGGCCATAGACCGGAGGGGGCGCATCTGGTTCAGCAATCCCTGGAACGCGGGAAACATCGACCCCAGCGAGCAGCAGGAGAACATGAACCGGGACATCCTGCGGGCCGACCCCCAGCCCGACGGCAGCTATACCTGCCAGCGGATGACCTTCGATACCACCGGCACCAACGGGCTGCTGGTCTCGCCCGACGAGCGCAGCCTGTACATTATCCAGACCGACCCCTCCCCCGACGGGGTGCGGGAATTGCGCTCCTACCCCATCAATGACGACGGCTCCTTGGGCCAGTACACCGTGCTGCACCAGTTCGGCCAGGACCACCGGGGTCCCCAGCGCGGCATTGACGGCATGTGCCTGGACTCGGAGGGGAACATCGTGGGCGCCGCCGGGAACTTTCTCAGCGGCCCCGGCCCCATGATATACGTCTGGACTCCCCAGGGCCGGGTGCTGGAGACCTATCCCATGCCGGTGGGCGTGGACGGCCCCACCAACTGCTGCTTCGGCGACGCCGACCAGAGCAGCCTATACGTCACCACCGGCCAGGGACACCTGCTGCGACTGCGCAACACCGGGCGCCGGGGCTGGATAATGTGGCCCCCGGTCCGGTAGCCCGCCGCCCCCTGGCACACCGGGCGGGTGTCCCCAAAGTCCCCCCCTCTCCCTTGATGGGAGAGGGATTCACCGGCGCAACCCAGCTGATCATCATCGCCACTTAAATGTACATCCCACCTTGGCTTTAGTTTAGTAGTCAGTCACGTTTGGAATCGAAGGTGCTACTGCGAAGGTGGCGAACTGTTTAGCATGGGACCATCGTTTCAGGTTGCCTTGCGGTAACTACTATTCCAAAATTGACTGAGTACTAGAGTCCGGCAGCCCAAACCCTGCTGGGGCCAACGGGCACTGTCGGGGAACCTGAAGCAGGCGCCCACCGCCCAGTTCTTCCTTGGCCTTCCTCACATTGGCACAGTCTTTCAGTCGGATCCCCTCCTACTTCAACGCTTGGTGTGAAATAGGTGGTGTTACCAGCCCAGCAAGTCGGCAAAGGCCAGGGACGGGCGGCCCAGTTGCCGGTTCAACCAGATGCAGAAATTATGCAGGACGGGCCCTGGCCGCCAGCCTGGTTTGAAAGCCCTCCAGTTGGTGCGGGCGTTCCCGGTCCAGCCCGAAGTCATGATGCAGCCTGCCGAAGACCGTCTCTACTATCTGGCGTATCCCGGCCAGCCACTGGCGCAATCTCTTGGGCCAGGGGTTCCTGCTGTTGCGCTTGGGCGGAGAGATTATCCGGGCGCCATAGCAGTTCTGCCACCGCCGGCGCAACTCCCGGCCCTCAAAGCCCTTGTCCGCCAAATACCAGCCCCGGGCCGGCGCGCCCAGGGTGGGCAGCCTGGGATGGGGAGTATGCCGGAAGGTGAAGAAGTCCCCGGCCAGAGCCTGGTCCTTGACGCTGGCTGCTCCAAAGCTGAATCCGGTGATGACGCCCTGAGGGTTGACGGAAAGCAGCAACCGGAAGCCCTCATACCAGCCCAGACGGTTGCTCCAGCCAATATCAGCCTGCCCGGGCAGCCAGCCGGCGCCGCGGCGTTTGGCGGACCTGGTGGGAACGCCGGAACTGTCCAGGGCTTCGTAGAGGCAACGCTGTCCTTGCAGCAGGTCCGTCAGGTGGCGGGAGAAGGCCGCCAGGGTGCCGTAACAGCGCCGGGTCAGCCGGTTGAACTGGCTGCGGCGGGGGAGAGTGGGGAAAGCCGGGCGCAGGCGGCTGACGGCGTAACGGTAGAAGTCCCTTTCACTGCGGAAGCGGGCCCACTGGCTGAAGACCACCAGGGTAACCACCTCGCTGACGGTCAGGGAAGGCTTGGGGCCGGCTGGGCAACGGGCCGGGGGTTGGGATTTGCAAAAGTCATCGGCCATAACGTAGAGTTCCGTGAGGAAGGTGTCCGTATCCACCATAGCGTAGCCTCTTTCTTGACGGGTTGGAAGCTAACTATCGGCTATGGGCGCCTTCCTCATCAAATGACGGTCCTACAATTCACACCAAGCGTTTAAGGTGTAACAAAAACAGGTGTTTTTGTTACCCTGCCCTAAACTGGGGGTTTTGGGCATGGGTCCCGCTGTAACAAAACCCCCGTATTTTTGGGCAGGGTGAAAACCGATGATTTACGGTTATCTCCGCACCTCCCGGGCCGCCGTTGACGGCCTGGCCGGAATGCACCCCGAAACCCAACTCCAGGCTCTGGCAGATGCAGGGATCGAGCCGACCAATATTTTTCAGGATGTGGGAGTCTCCGGTTCAGTCCTGGTCAGCGACCGCCCGGGGTGGACCGGGCTTGACGCTAAGCTAATCCGCGGCGATACCGTCACCGTGGCCGCCTTGGACCGGATCAGCCGCAACCGCCTGGACCTGGTGGGCGTCGTGGAGTCGCTGCACCGGCGCGGAGTGGGCATTGCTTCGCTGGCTCCGGCCGAGTCCTGGCTCCATCCGCTCAGCGCCCACCCCACCGAGGTCGAGCAGATGATGGGTGAGATAATCCTGAGAGTGATGGCCTGGGCGGCCCAGGCGGAGTTGGAGTCGATCAAACGCCGCATTGCGGTGGGCTCCGGCGGGCAGCTGAGGAAGGCCGGTTCCCGGGACGGCCCAGGGCTTTGACCCCCGAGCAGACGGCGGCCGTCCGGCTGTTGCGCCGCAGCGGGCAATCCCAATCCGCAGTAGCGAGAACCTTTGGCGTCTCGCGCCAAACCATCTGGCGCGCCGAGCAGTCCGAATAGCGTGTATCAATGCCATGGGATCAGAGGTTCCCTTTACTTATAGGGTATAAGGAGCTAGACGCTAAAAACTTCAAGCTGAAAGGGGCACCCCGAAACAGCTATGTCCCAATAGCAAGCGGAACCGACTCTGCCCGGTTGTAGGTTCACCGGCCGTTGCTGGGACGTTCCGGAGGCAGCGAAATCGCCTTTATATATTCAGAATAATCAATCGCCGGCACGGTCCCAATAGACTGAAGCGCTGACAACAATTGGAACAAGAAACTAACGAGGGACGTCGAGGGTGGGCTAGATTCAATGCATTCGACCTTGGCATTGCGGTACTTGACCAGAAACGAGCCATGGTTAAGTGCGCATCCCAGGTCAAGCTGTTGCTCTTCGGAGATCCGCACCATCATT
Source organism: Dehalococcoidia bacterium (assembly GCA_965197655.1). GTDB lineage: Bacteria > Chloroflexota > Dehalococcoidia > Lucifugimonadales > UBA3495 > CATQHB01. The sequence continues at coordinate 1,785,720 of OZ240220.1, forward strand.
TTCCCCAGAGCTTCCCCAAAGTTGTCGGTGTACGAGTTCGACAGCGCCAGGATTCCGCTGAGGATTCTATGGGGTGGTTTTGGACCTAATGTGCCGTCGGCCGAAGGGATTAACGCGCTGGTTCGCCGCAGGGACCTCACCGAGGCGGCCTTGGCACAAGCGAGACGCAGGTTCCTGCTGTCGACCCGTTGCTTCACCTCAAACACCGCATAAACTGCCTCCGCGGGGACGTATTGGACGTTGCCTCCCATGAACAACGGCGGGGAGTATTGCCTGTCGAACACGATGGCGTCCATCTGGTCGCTTCGTTGCCCGTCCGCATCGACCACGAATCCATCGCAGACCTGATAGCGGTTAGGGAGAGTTCGGGCGAGGAACTCCCTCCACGCCAGTTCCGTTTCATCGCCGAGAGTCCCCCCGTGGTCCACCGCTTCCCTTATACCCGTTAATTCGGCAACCATCCTTTGGTGGGTACTTTGGAATAAGTGGTTCAGGTCTATCCGGTTGCGACCGTTTGCCGTACTCATGGAATCACCACACTACTAAACTAAAGCCAAGGTGAAATGCGCAGATGTTGCGGTCAAACGACGGAGCCGGGTCATTCTCCAAGTACGGATGAGAGGGATTCACCGGCGCAACCCAGCTGATCATCATCGCCACTTAAATGTACATCCCACCTTGGCTTTAGTTTAGTTTCCACTGGCCGTCACGGACCTTGCCCAATGAAGCCCTGGCTTGTTTGGCAAGGTTCTGCTTTTCGCCTGCGGACAAGTCTGAAGAGATGATGTTGTCGCCGTTCGCCGGGTCAACGAACTTGACACTGGAGAAATCAGCCGCCAGGAACTCCAGTACCCTATTTAACTCGTCCGCAGTGCCCCGTTTACCCTGCCCCCGAAGCGCCCGCAATACCGCAAGCTCAAGGTAAAACGAGGGGAAATGCAGGCCGCGGTTTGACCGCCATATCTTGGCGGCTCGGATGGTCGCGCCCCTGCCGGAGCTCCTGACCAGCGTAATGTGATTCTCCACGTTGGTCTTGGTCCATCCCTGCCGTCTGTTGAGATACAAGCTATGGTCGCTCTTGCCGGTATGCTGCCGGGCCGGCACCAGGTCCACCTTCACGCCGTTTACTTCCACTCCGATCGATACATTTTGACGGCGGGGCCTCAACCCTTCCTCATGAGCGTACCGGTGAAGGCCTTCGAACATCCTTTTCAGGGATTCAGGGACTTTCCCGACCTGGGTTTCAGGGATATGAACAGGTCAAGGTCTGTCCCGCCCCTGATAGAAGTGCCTTTGGCAAAGGAACCGGAGTTGTGCACTCTCACCAGCCGTGAGGAATACCATCTCTGGATCAAGCCTCTGATACGTTCTCCGGCTTCGTATACAGCCGTGCCGGGTCCCTTTTCTACTTCGTACTTGCGTAGTATCTGGTCAACGTACCTGTTGGCATTCAAGTTAATCCACCTACGACGAACCACTTACTGCCTGGGAAAAGCAACGGATGAACCCAGATATTAAAGTGGATTGGTTTATCTCGGTCAATGCAGAGAAACGACGCCCTTGTAGCGTCCCTTCTTGCCAATAGTCAGACATAATGTTATATTTCTGACATTCTAACATCGGATATACGATATGCCAAGCCTGCCAAGCCTGATCATGGAGCACTCTGCCGCGTCTCCCGAGGGTGCTTTGTTGTGCCCCAACACCCTGCTTCACCTGGGAAGCAGGGCTGCGGTGGATCAGGCGTTGTCGCGCCTCGCCCGAAGCGGGCGACTCAGCCGAGTCTGTCAGGGCGTTTACGTCCGGCCGATAGAAACCCGCTTCGGCCTGCATCCCCCGGCCGTAGAAAAGGTAATAGCCTCCCTGGAGACGTTGTGGGGCGAGGCGATTGTACCCTGCGGTGGTGCTGCGGCAAACACCCTCGGACTCACTACCCAGGTACCGGTGCGGTCTGTGTACCTGACTTCTGGCCCCAGCCGCAAGCTTAATCTCGGTAAGGTAACGGTAGACCTGCGCCACGCCCCAAGGTGGCAGCTTGTAGCGCCACACCGCTTGGCTGGTGACGCCGTTCGCGCCCTGGCGTGGCTGGGGCCCCAGGAGGTTGAGGAGAGCCTCGGTGTGATTGGACGGAAACTTTCCCCCGAAGACCTGGACGAATTGGCCGCGTCGCGGGCCATGATGCCGGCCTGGATCGCCGAACCGGTAAGCGCCATGGTGTCCAGTGGCTGAAGTGCCGTTTCTGTCGCTTTCCACGGAGGACCGGCGGGACGCCCTGGAAGTCGCGGCCGGTCTCAGCGGACGCCGTGCCTACCTGCTGGAAAAGGACTTCTGGGTTATCCAGACCCTGGCAGTTCTGGTTGAAGCGCCATTCGGCGGAGACCTGACCTTCAAGGGAGGCACGTCCCTGGCCAAGGCGTACCGCGCCATCCGCCGGTTTTCCGAGGACCTGGACATCACTTATGATATCCGGACCATAGCCCCGGATCTTGTGGCCGATAGCGCTGAAGATGTTCTTCCAGCGACACGAAGCCAGGAGCGGCGGTGGACAAGGGAAATAAGAGGCCGTCTGCTGAGATGGGTGCAAGTCTCTGCCTTGCCAACAATCGAGGCAGGCATGGCCGAGGCAGGTCTGTCCGCTCAACTTCGTGTTGAAGATGACTGTTTATTTGTGAACTACCCCCCGCTGTTCGGAGACTACAGCTTCGTGAGGCCGGAGGTAATGTTGGAATTCGGCGCGCACTCGACCGGAGAGCCTCGCGAGGAGCGTTTGACCGAATGCGACGCCGCCCCATACCTGCGGGATGTCGTGTTTCCTTCGGCCCGCCCCTTCGTCATGATGGCCGAGCGGACGTTCTGGGAAAAGGCTACCGCCGTTCATGTCTTCTGTCGCCAGCAGAGAAGCCGGGGAGAGCGCCTATCCCGGCACTGGTACGACCTGGCCCGGCTGGACGATGCCGGTTATGCCGATAAAGCTTTGGCAGACAGTGCCCTCGCGCTCGCGGTAGCTCGCCACAAGTCTATGTTCTTCAGGGAGAAGGATGTGGAAGGGGATTGGGTTGACTATGAGGCAGCGGTATCCGGCGACTTACAACTGGTGCCGGAGGGTCCGGCCTATCGGGTCCTGGCCGACGACTACGACAGGATGCTCAGCGACGGGATGCTCCTTGACGATGGAGAGCAGTTCAACGACCTCATGGAAAGATGCGCCGACATTCAAAAGAGAGCCAATAGCCGTTGAACACTGCCGCCGACACCCATATAGGCTGGACTCCCGGGCGCCGTACCCACCAGCAGACTTCACGGAGTCGGCCTCAGTTTGGCCTGGACAAGACATACGGCCGGTATACCTCGTAAAAGCATCTTGAAGTGGGGAAGAGGAACATCCCCAAATCCCCGCTCAGGCCAGAAAATGGGCCCTCCATTAGTACCGTTTCAATTTAATCCTGATGGATATATATGTTGGAGTTTACTGCGGGCGTCCTGAGTGGAGAACCGCCAGTCGATGACGGCGCCAGCATCGTTGCGCTCGCGTTCGAGCGCGGCGACCTCCTGCCGCAGCAACACTTCACCGCCGACCCAGCGGTTCAGACACTGTCTGCTGAAGACGCTCAACTCGATCTCGGCCATCCCTTCGGCAAGCTCAGGACAGGATTCAGCCAGCTTCCGTGATTGGGTGTGTGGTGAAACTCCAGACGCTTGGCTATACGACGCGCCTCGGACGGCGCAAATGCTTCGTAGAGCGAGCCCAACTTGTGGGTATTGAGATTGTCCAACACCAACCGGACGACCCTGGCGTGGGGGTACGCCTCCTCAACCAGACAGCGCATCTGGTGAGCGAAGTCCACCGCAGTGCGACGCCCGGTCACTTCGACGTGCCTCCACCCACCCTTCGGTTCACAGAACAGGAACCGGTTCCGGGTCCCGTTTCGCTGGTACTCGGTGTCATAGCGTTCCACCCGTCCGGGCTTGGCTTTGATGGGTGGCCGCACCTCCTCGACCAACTGCCTGGAGGTCTCGTCGAAACACACCACCGGACGCTCTGGGTCGTAGGCTTCGTGGTACAGAGCCTGCCCCGTACTGGATACGGGGTCCGCTTCCTGTCTGCCGTTCAGCTTGCGCCCCCGGCCTGGCCGTGGCCGGTCGTTGATTGCGGCTTCCACTCCCGCCTCGGCGAACCGTCTCCGCACTCTGGCAACGGTGGCGGCGCTGAGCGAAACCGCCGCCGCTACCTCGCGGTCTGCGCGTCCTGCGTCAGCTTTCAACAGCGCAAGGCCCCGCTTTACCGTGCGGGCTAACGGCTTGCCACGGCCGGATGTTTCAATCAGCGCGGAGCGTTCGGATTGGGTCAGTTCGACTTTGTATTTGGAGACAGGCATATCAGGTACGGCCTCACTAAAGGATTTTACTCAAGCCTACCTGATCTTCTTTATGATTGTAAGACTTTCTGGACAATGAGGCTGGGCAGCCAAGCCTACCGGCGCCAGCGCCCCTCTGGTAATATGTAGCCAACTCCACACCAGCAGGAGGCGGTATCATGTTCAAGACAACCAACATTGACCACGTGGGCGTCAACACCAACGACATGGAAGCTACGGTCCAGTTCTATTGCGGCATCCTGGGAATGAAGATAGCCCGGACCATGCGCACCCCCAGCGGAGGACGGCACTATAACGTCGAGATTGGCGGAGGCAACGCCTTCGCTTTCTTCGAGACCGATGAGGACCTGTCCAAGACCAGCAACCAGTACCTGAACCACTTCGCTATCCCGGTCGCCACCGAGGAGGAGTTCAACGAAGCGCTGCAACTGCTGAAGGACAACAGCGTTGAAGTTACCGATGTCATCGAAAGGCATTGGGGCAAGACCTTCTACTTCAACGACCCGAACGGCATAAGGCTGCAGATTGAGGTCCAGACCAAGGAGGACGAACGGGACCCCATGGGCGACCCCCAGCCGGTGCCCTCGGCGGCGAAATTTATGAAGTAACCGGCCAGCGCGGCCAAGGCTTCGTTGGGAACCGTTCTGCTGCAAGCAAAAGTCCCCTGGACCCTCGTTGTACTGGGAATCCAGGGGACTTCTTTATCCAGGCTTCTCCGGAAGAGGGACGGCTAGGACGACATCCGCAGATTAACGGGCGGCTGCTTTCCACCTACCATTAGGATGCCGGCCTGGTTCGCGACGATCTGGCGGGGTACGTGGTGGAGCATCTAGCCGATGCTGGGGCGCCTCTGGTGGTGGACGAGACCGGCTTCTTCGCGAAGGCCTTACACAATCATGGGGTAGCCGGCGCACTGGATGTTGGCGGACATACCGCCGCCCGTGTTGCCCAGGCCGATGAATCCTACGGTTTCCACATAAATTACACGGTCCTGGGTTCCGTCAGTTCGCTCGCGACACCGGCGCGAGGTTACCTTTACGAGACGGGGCAATTGTAGCGCGGAAAGGCGCGGGTGTATGATGAGGCGAGCATTGGCAACGGGACGCCGCGAGGAGATTTGAGATGACCGACAAACGAATTCTGTGCGCGTTTGGGGTTGACCTGGACGCAGTTGGCGGTTGGCTGGGTTCCTATGGTGGGGAGGACTCACCTGACGATATTTCCCGCGGCCTGTTCGCCGGGGAAGTGGGAACGCCCCGGCTGCTGAAACTCTTTGAACGACTGGACATCAAGGCCAGCTGGTTCATCCCTGGCCACTCCATCGAGACCTTTCCGGACGAATGCCGGATGATTGTGGAGCAAGGGCATGAGGTCGGAATGCACGGCTACTCCCACGAGAATCCCATCGCCATGTCGCCGGAGCAGGAGGAGGCGGTGCTGCTGCGCTGCATCGATCTGATTACCGAGGTCTCGGGGCAACGACCACGGGGCTACGTCGCGCCATGGTGGGAGTTCAGCCACGTTACCAACGAACTGCTGCTGAAGCACGGTATCAAGTATGACCACAGCCTGATGCACCGCGATTTTGAGTGCTACTATGTCCGCGTGGGCGACCGCTGGACCAAGATTGACTATGCTATGCCGGCAGACTACTGGATGCACGCCCTGGAGCGTGGTGAGGAGACCGACCTGGTAGAGATACCGGCCAACTGGTATCTGGACGACCTGCCGCCGATGCTGTTCATCAAGAAGTCGCCCAACAGCCACGGGTTCGTAAATCCCAGGGACATTGAATCGATGTGGCGGGACCAGTTCGATTGGTTGTACCGGGAATACGACGAGGCGGTGTTCCCCATAACTATCCACCCGGACGTGAGCGGCCGGCCGCAGGTGCTGCTGATGCTGGAGCGCATCACGGAATACATCCGCTCTCACGACGGCGTGCGCTTTGCAACGTTTGAGGAGATTGCGGACGATTTTCTGGCCAAACACCCCAGGCAGCGGCAGTAAGACAATTCCTGATCTTCGGTTCGCAGTAGACCAATTTGCGCAGTATCGACATTCACGCTCACCTGACGCTGCAATGTTTCTGGCGGGCCACTGATGGGCTGGCGACTGGCACGCCATGAGGCGGGAACAGGACGCCCGGGGCCGCGAGATTCTGGTGGCGGGCGACCGGCGGGGGCCGCTGCCGCCCGAGGCGAGCTGGACGCCGGAGCAGCGTCTGGACGACATGGATTCCCTGGGCGTTGGTGGCGTTCACTGCCTCGGGGCGGTTCATGGTCAGGAGGGCGACGCCATCGTTGCGCTCCACCGCGAGGTGTTGGTACTCGGAATATGGGTCCGGTTGTTGCTCGCTGGTCGCAGCCCTCTGGTAATGGTTGTTGCTGCGGCCCCTTTGCCTGTCGTAATCGTTACTCCGCTGCTGCCTCGGTGTTGATTCCCCACTGGCGGACCATCTCCAGCATGGTCCGGGCGGTTTCCTCGTGGGCGATGTCCACCATGTCGCCGGCGTAGGTTACCACCGCGCTGCCGGCCTGCCTCTGTTCCTCCATGGCTTTCAGCAGACCCTTCCAATGGGCGATCTGCTCGGGGCTGGGGGTGAACACGTCGTTGACCACCGGGACGTGGGACGGGTGGATGAGGTTCATTCCGGTATATCCCAGTTGCTTCAATTGATTGGCCAGGCCGCGCAGGCCGTCCAGGTCGTGGATGTCGAACCAACCCCCGCTGATGGGAAATTCGATTCCGGCGGAACGGGAATCTACCAGCACCTTGGACTTGATGAACAGGGTCTCCATTCCTTCCGGCGTCCACTGGAATCCGATGGAGCGCGCGGTGTCACCGCCCTTGCCGCCGCTTCCGCCCATGTGGGCCACCCGGTCCGAGGCCATGGCGATGTCGTAAGCCTGCCGGATGCCGTGGGCCGTTTCCAGGGCCGGATCGATGCAGATCGACCCTATGGCCATTCCTGCCTTGCGTTCGAAGAATCTGAGGAGAGTGTCCACCTCAACCACGTCCTCAGGACGCTCCACCTTGGGAAGCAGAATGCCGTAAAGATGGGGGCTGGTCACAGCTTCCAGGTCAAACCCGGTCAGTCCGGTTTCCAGCCGGTTGACGCGGACGAAAAGGGTCTGTCCGGCCGAACTCAGCTCGTCGACCATGCCGGCCACCAGGGAGCGGGCCTTCTCCTTTTCATCCTCGGGCACCGAGTCTTCCAGGTCCAGGATCAGGGCGTCCGGGCCGTACTGGTGGGCCTTGCGCATCCAGTCTTCCCGGTTGCCGGGAACGAACATCACCGACCGCAGCGGTTTGGCCTTGAACCTCATGTGAGCCTCCCAGATAGGTTGTTTGGACGGGTTACCGGTTGCTCAAACGAAAGCGGCTGCTAAACCTGTATGGTCATTCCGGCTCAAGGCCGGAATGACGGGTAACCACCAACCCATTATTTCAATGGTGTTGAACTACTAAATTAAAGCCAAGGTGGGATGTGCATTTCCACATTGGGCAGGGAGGCCTCCGATCAGGACGTCTAACCGCCAAACTGTCATTCTGAACGGAGTGAAGAATCTAAAATTCTAAAGGTTTGGAAAGTTTCCTCAAGCAAGGATTTCAGATTCTTCGCTTCACTCAGAATGACAGTCTTTCCCCGGTAGGTCATTCCTAAGTACATTCCATCCTGGCTTTGGTTTAGATCACGCCGCCGGAGTACAACCCTTCCAGGTCCGACTCGTCAAGGTCCAGAAGCTTCCCGTAAATCTCTCCGTTGTGCATCCCTAATGTCGGCGCGCCGGGCAATGTGGGCAGCGGCCCGTCCGAGAACACTACCGGGAACCCGGACGCTATCCCGCCGGGCACCGGGGCATTCATGGTCCCGTGGCGCATGGGCTGGAGCGTCCCTCTTTTGTAGAAGTGAGGGTCGGCAATGATGTCCGGCACGGTTCGGACCGGGCCGCATGGGACGTCGGACTCCTCCAGCCGTGCCAGAATTTCGGCCTGCGTCATCTTGCCGACGCGCTTCTGGACTTCGTCTCGGGCATCGCCAACATTGATGGACCGGGAAGTGTAGTCGGTGAAGCGCTGGTCCTCAAAGAGTTCCGGGGCGGACAACGCTTCGCACAACCGCCGCCACTGGTCGTCGCTGGCGGCGGTGATGATCAGGTCGGCGTCGGAGGCGTGGTACAGACCGGTGGGACCGCCCCGGCTGGTGTTGCCGGTACGCAGGGGATTGCCCTGTTGCACGTCCTCCTCCAGGTTTTCCATGAACATCAGGGCCGCGAGGGTATCCATCATGGAAACGTCCAGATGTTGCCCATTTCCCGTCCGCTCCTTTTCCCGCAACGCTCCCATGATGGAGTAGGCGGCGAACAGGGGCGTTACCAGGTCGCCGATGTAAAACCCCACTTTGGTGGGGGGCCCGTCGGCGTCGCCGTTAATGTCCATCAAACCGCTCATGCCCTGGATCTGTGGGTCGTGGGCCGGGCGGTCGGCATAGGGGCCCGTCTGGCCGTAACCGGCGATGGAGCAGTAGATGATGCCCGGATTGACCACGGATACGTCGTCATATCCCAACCCCAACCGGCGCATCGACCCGGGGGCCAGGTTCTCCAGGACAATGTCGGACTTGCGGGCCATGTCGAGGAACATCTCCCGTCCCTTGGGGTCTCTCAGGTTCAGGGTGACGCTCTTCACCCCCTGGGTGCGTTTCAGGAACCGGGTGGCAATATCCTGTTTTGTCTGGGGGGTGTTGTGGATGCCCTCCGGCCCTGCAAATGGCCCGTTGCCCCGGACTGGGTCTCCGCGCTCCGGTATTTCCACCTTGATGACCTCGGCTCCCAAACGTGCCAGGTTCATGCTGAGGTACGGGCCCGCCAGGAATACCGTCACGGCGAGCACTCGGATATCGCTCAATGGCTGCATCTCAAATACCACGCTTTCTCACGACTTGGTGACTGTCAGTCCCAGTATACCCCGACTCTGCCGGGTGCGCATTCCCCTTATCCCGATCATTGTCAGCCGGTGCTTCATTTCGTCTTCCAACCCTGGCGGCCCTCCCGCCTCGATCCAGCCCAGGACGTAGGTTATGGCGGTTTGGACGTCTGCCTTGCACCGGTCCAGTGCTTCCTTGTCGCTGAAGTCCCGATCCTTGGACCTCTCTCCGATTACCATGGCCAGGTAGATCTCCAGCAGATCTGGTCCGGGGTTTACAGGTCTGGAGCCGTTCGGCAGGTGGAGAAGGTGGTCTGAGTCCCAAGGGTCGTCCTCGGGGTTGGCGATGGTTAGTTCGCCGGTTACGGGGTTTGCTTCCGTCGTCCAGAGGTCGCTGGGATCGTGGGGAGTCTCCTCGGACATACCGCCGGCACTGTCGGGATTGTCGTTCATGCTCTCGAACTTGCTATCCGTCGGTTGCACCCTTGTTTCGGGACTGCTTCTATCTTCCGTTTTGGCACAGGGCAACGCCTTGTTCACTGGCTAATTTATTGCCGCTCATGGGGTCCCTCCCGTCGTGACGCCGCCAGGCGCCGATGGTCTCGAATTTCAACTGACACAGTTCGCAGGTATAACTCTCCTCGTCGGTCATTGCCACCGAGTTTACCCTGAAGGGGTGTCGAACTCCCTGTCTGGCATAAGCCATTGCTCGTTCCAGGTAATCTCCTTCTTGCTGGTGGTATTCTTTCGCAAAGGGCGCCAGGCTGTTCACCTTGACGTCGTCTCTGCTCAAGGTCTGCAGGGCCTTTTCCATCATCTCGTCTTCGTTCCGCGCTTCCAAGGTCAGGTACATTTCACAGCTGTGTTCCAGTCCGCAGAGGGGGCAGTTGAAGTGCACTACGAACATACGTCTCATGCTTCCTTCGGTGCCCATCAGTTCGGTGGGACTCCGGAAGGGATCGCTTGCTTCCATGTGTAGATCTTTATCGGGTCTTTTCTTGTGTCCCATGGCCCTATCTTACTCCCGCTGGGTTTTGCGCGTAGGTCGGCTTTGGCCTTGCAGAACCTGGGTTCCACATTGGGGATTTTGAGCGTGCCGTTCCAGGGCATTCGCCGGCCCAGGTGGTCCACTTTAGCGTCGCCTTTTACACGTCCAGGGTGTTTCCCATACGCGCTGCATAGGGGAAATGTAGCCCCCCTCAGCCGCATTAGGGGGCAAGCGGGACCGCCAAGTCACTTGTCCGGGCACAAGCCCTCAGTGACTTGTTCAAAGCGCTCCGCTTTACGTTGCAATACGGTATGCCCGAACCGCTGAGTCGTGGAACAGGTTGGCCCGCGCGTCAGGACTGTAGCCCTGCGAGAGGAGCTTGAATGCGTTGTACATCACGTTGTAGGAAAAGGAAACTTTGTCCGGCGGGAAGTTGCTCTCAAACATACAGCGTTCCGGCCCAAATTGTTCGATACAGTAGTTCATCCACGGCGCCATGGACTCGGAAAGCTCCTCAGAGCCTATGGGAATATCCCGGGCGTGCCAGCCGAACCCCCAGCGGGGCATTCCCATTCCCCCAAGCTTGCAGACAACATTGGGACATTGGGACACGGCGCGGATGCCGTCCCGCCACACTGGGATGACTTCGTCGTCCCGGCCCGCGTAGATTCCCGTCCTGCTGACCCCGCCCATATGGTTAAGGACAATGGACAAGTCTGGCAACGCCCGGGCCAATTCGGCCAACTCGTTCAATTGCGGAAAGGAAAGCATGACGTCCAACGACAGCCCCATTCCAGCCAAAACCCGGGCGCCGGCCCTGAAGGAGTCGTTGGCCATGATTCCCTGGGTTTCCCGATCTTCGATGGACGGGTCCGGGCTCCAGGTAACATTGTGGCGGATGCCCTTGAAGCGGTTGGGACTGGCTGCCTGCAGGGTCTCCAACACCGGGGCCACTCCCTCGCCCAACTTCAGGTCGGCGTGACCTACTATGGTCGCCGCAGCTCTTACCTCGCCGTAGATGCCACTGGCGCTGGCCGCGGCCAGACCTTGTACAAACTCCACCTCTCCAACCGGCCGCAACTCCTCCGGCCCAGAGGCCCGATACATCGACCGGGCTTCTACAAAAACTGTTGACCGGACATTGTGCCCGGAGGACAGGTCACCCATCAACTCGTGCAGCAGGTATCGCTGGTAGGGAATACTCTGTAGCCGTTGATCCCAGAAATGGTGATGCGGGTCGCAAATAGGGATTGCAGGCTCGATGGTACTTTCGTCCGTCAGGGCCAGCCAGTCGTTATTTCCAAATGGCACGTCAATTCCTCCTTTCCCGAATAAGGCCACGCCAATGATACCACTTTAGCGCCGTGTCTCCGTCAGGGAATTTCAGGCCTGTGCGGGGACTGGTCGATCACTACAAATATTGTACGAAAGCTCGCCAGAGCTACCATTTAGGCCCGGATGGCCTGACACGAGCCCAAAGTCTGGTTGGAAACGAACCATTAGTACCGCATTAGGAGTCGCGCTGGAATGGGTGTATCATCGGCTAATGATAGGTACAGGTATAGGGAACTGGGCAGCCTCCCTGCGCATCAGGGACTTCCGCCTGCTGTGGGCATCTACGCTCCTCTACTCTCTGGCCACAGGGATGGAGCAGGTTTCGGTGGGGTGGCTTATTTTCGAGCTTACCGGTTCGGAGTTGATGGTGGGCGTGGGAGCCGCAGCCCGGATGTTGCCCTTTTTCCTGTTCGGTATATTGTCCGGGGCGATCACCGATCGCTGGGAGCGGCGATTGCTGCTGCGAATCGGCAACCTGGGGGCTTCTGCAGCCGCATTGGTGATGGCCCTGTTGCTGCTTCTGGGAGGTCTGGCCAATGTCTGGGTCGTGATCGCGCTGGTGGGCGCACTTGGCAGCATGATGGCCTTCACCATTACGGTTCGGCAGACTTATACCTTTGACATCGTGGGCTCCGGACTTTCTCTGAACGGACTGGCTCTCGGAGCGATGGCCATGCAAGGCGGTGGCATCGTTGGGTCCCTCGCTTCCGGGGCGTTGATTGAGGTTGCGGGAGTTGGCTGGCAATTCGTGGCGGCTGGGGTCTGCTATCTGTGTGCCGCTGTAGCAACCCTGGCGCTCAGCAACCCGGGGCGCTCGGCCCTTTTGCCCCCCACATCGGTACTGAGGAATTTGACGGGCTATGTCAGCCTGGTCCGTAGCCGTCGCTTTTTGCTGGCCCTCATGTTCCTGACCGCAGCCACGGAGGTACTCGGTTTTACCCATATGACCCTGCTGCCGGTTTTTGCCAAGGAGGTAGTTCACGTCGGACCGACGGGACTGGGCATCATGACCGCAGTGCGCCAGACCGGAGGTCTGCTGGGGCTATGGCTGTTGGCCGGGCTCGGGACTTCCGGGAAGAAGGGACTGATGATGTTTGCAACGGCCATGGGTTTTGGCGGGGGACTGATGGCGTTCTCACTGTCCGGCAACATCTACTCCTTCCTGGGTGTATTGTTGTTCGTCAACGCCTGCGCCATGGCCGTCGATACCCTCTACAAGACTCTAATGCAAGAGCTTGTGTCCGACGAGGAACGGGGGCGCGCCATGGGTTCCTGGGTGCTGAGCATCGGATTCGCCCCGGTAGGCCACGTGGGTGTCGGAGCGCTGGCGGGAGTCGTAGGAGCTCCGAGAGCTCTGCTGATCAACGGCGCTATACTGAGTGCAGTCAGTTTCATCGCCGCGCTCGGTATGCCGAACATAAGGCGACTGGATTAAGCGTCGCTCGCACTTCCACGGGGCACTCCGTGTTCACAACAGGCCGGTTGAGTAACCAGGCACACGTCACTGGCCGCAACACCGGCAAGTGAATGATGTCCCGGGTCCTGAAGGCTGCGAAGGGGTGAGGTGGACCCGGAAAACTGGACAGGTAGCTAGGCGAGAGTCCTGCTCCTGAACTGAGGGCAGCGGTTGCTGCCAGGGAGGAGTGGGAAATGTCCAAAGGACGGAGAAAGCACAGCCCTGCGTTCAAGGCCAAGGTGGCCCCCTGCCTTCGCAGGGGCAGGCCCTGGAGGCGGTGAAGGGGGAGGATGCGGTGGCCCGACTGGCGGGCAGGTACCTGGCCCAGGTACCAGGCCCATCCCAGCCAGATTCAGGCCTGGGAAAAAGCCCTGAGCGCGGGAGCCGCCGGCGTGTTCAGCAACGGGCAAGAGCAGAAGGGCAGTAGCGACGCGGCCCTGATCGCCCGGCTGTACCAGGAAATAGGTCATACCCGTCGGGCTGGAAAGGACCCGCAGGTAGTCGGTCAGCCCTGGGAAATTGCGATTCCCAAGTAGACTTGAGAGCCACCTGTATTCTTCGTCGCGGCCCCGCGCCCAGTTATGATAGGTACCCAGAACAAATGATAGAGCGTATCTTCGGTGGCCGATTGGACTGGATTGAGGATCGTGGCGAGCCTGTTTTCCGACCCGTCAGCCATCCAGGTGGAATCGGCGGTGATTAGTTCGTTGCGGGCTTTTTCCGACAGCTTGGCCCAGATACCGTCAGCGAAGATATATCGGGACGGTCGTGACTCGGCCGCGCGTCGAATCCGTTCCTCGTACCAGCCTCGCAACTGGTCTGGGGCCAATTGGGCGTGCAGCCAGCCTATCGTTTCGTGCCAGAAATCTGTACCTTCGTGTGCAATGTGGGGCGGGTGATTGACGACCGGCCACCGATCATCCGAATATAGTGTCTCTAATCTTTCGCAGCAGGTGATCACCGCCGGCCAGTCGACGTCTCCTCCCCGACTTTCACGCAAATGGGCCACATAGCCTTTAGCCAGTTCTTCCGCCCGGTCCACTCATTCCGGCACCCGCCAACCACCAAGAGTTGGGAAGAAACTCGGCTGTGGATACTCATCAGAATTGAAAAATGACCCTACAGCATTTGCGATGTGCTCCAGCGCCGACGGGTAGTCGCCGCGCTGGAACGCCAAGTCCGCGCTCAATCGTTCGACTATCGAGCGGATCGTGGTCAGTGTAGGGGAGTCGGGTTCTCGGAATCTGTGCAGTAACCTTTCGAGGTTGTCGTGCGTGGAAGGGACATCGTCTCTTTCGTTGACATTCGGTTTGGCCAATCCTATTATGTTGTGAATGGGCGCCTAGCTTAGTGTTTTGGGCTCGATAAACGGAGAGGTGGAAATGCCCCACCAAGATGACATTCAATTGATGGCCCACTTGATGAGACGCGCGGGCTTCGGTGATCCCCGTGAGGAACTGGAGGAGCGTGTCTCCAAAGGCTACGAAGCCGTGGTCGAGGAGCTTCTGTATCCAGAGCGGCAGCCGGCCATAGACGACGAACTGCTGTACCGGTTCTTCCCGGGTTATGAGGGAGCCGGGGCGCCGCCAATTAATCAGGCCAATTGGGTTTTCCGGATGATCAACACCAAACGGCCTCTGGAAGAGAAGATGGCCCTCTTCTGGCATCAGTTGTTCGCCACCAGTAACTCCAAGGTGGACAATCCACCGGAGCTGACTCGCCAGATTGCCATCTTCCGTGAATACGGATTGGGTACTTACCGTGACCTGCTGGTAGAGGTTGCAAAGTCACCAGCCATGATCTTCTGGTTGGACAACCACGGAAATCGTGACGGCGCCATAAATGAAAACTGGGGGCGGGAACTGTTGGAGCTTTTCTCCCTCGGAGTCGGAAACTACTCAGAGGATGATATCAGGGAAGCAGCCAGGGCCTTTACCGGATGGACCATTGCCCCCAAGATTCCCCGTAATCCCTACGGTCGTTTCCACTGGCAATTCGAGTACAAACCTGAGGACCACGACGATCGGGAGAAGACCTTCCTGGAGTATACCGGGAACTTCAATGGCGAAGACATCGTGGACATTATTGTGGATCAGCCGGCTGCGGCCCGGTTCCTGGCCCGCCACCTCTACAGATTCTTCGTCGCCGACGAGCCCCATGTCGCCAGTTGGAACATTACACCACCCATTGATCCTGAAGCCATCGAGTTGTTGGTGGATGCCTACAATGAATCCCGTGGCGACATTCGGTCTATTTTACGAGCATTGTTCAACTCAGAGTTCTTCAAGCATGCCCGCTTCGCCCGGGTGAAAAGCCCGGCTGAATTGATCGTTGGCACTGTGCGTATGGCGGGCAACTATAACGGCTTCAAGCCAGGATTCAACAATCTGGCGTTGGAGTGCAATTGGCAGGGACAGGAGCTTCTCAATCCTCCCAGCGTGGAGGGTTGGCACACAGGCTCCGAATGGATCGACCCCGGCGTTTTGATGCGCCGGGTGAATTTTGCCTCTAGGATATTCGGAGACATCTCACTACCCGGCGTGCAGGCTATCATCAAACGGGTGTTGGTGAATGTGCATGGGGATCATTCCCCCCAGGCGATAGTGGCAGCTTGTCTTGATGCGATGGGACCGTTGGAAGTCAGTGAGGCGACCCACTCTGAATTGATTGTCCATGCCGAAAAATGTGGCGATCTAGCCTGGAGCACTAGAGAAGAACTCAGGGCTACATTGCGGAATGTGAGCAAGATATTGACCTTGATCGCCGCCTCACGAGAATATCAGTTTGCCTAGGCAAGTGCATACAACTAATGTAGAAGGATATGAAAATGGCATCAACCCATAAAGACCCCGTGCTGGTCGTGCTAGAGCTAACCGGGGCCAACGATTACCTCAATACGATCGTTCCTTATAGCAATCCTCTGTATTGGGATAACCGGCCCAAAGTTCATATCGCTGAAGACCAATTACTGCCCATAGACGACCAACTGGCATTCCGGTCTGATACGGAGCCGTTGAAAGATATCTACGACAAGGGCAACATGGCAATCATTCACGGAATCGGATTTGAAAATTCACCCCGTTCGCACTTTCGTGCCATGGACATCTGGCATACCTGCGAGCCGGATTCCATCGGGATTAACGGCTGGCTCGCCAAGGTCATCCGGGACTTGGATCCTGGCGGCGAGAACGTGCTAAAGGGAGTGAGCTTAGGCCAGGGTTTGCCTCGGGCGCTAACCATGAAGGGGGTTCCTGTTACTTCTGTCAACCACCTTCCTACATACGGTGTGCTCTCATCAAATCCGGGAATCGCGTCCGAGCAGGATCGGATCCAGTTATTGGAGAGCTTTGCCCGCATGTACGCTCCCGCCATCGGCACCGGACCGACCATGGAATATCTGGGACAGGCAGGACGGGATGCGTTGAGAGGAGCCGACATCATCCGGGTTGCTCCCGAAACCTATTCTTCAAACGTAGAGTATGCCAATAGTCCCATCGCGAGGCGCCTCAGAGACGTGGCCCAGGTGCATCTGGCCGGCCTGGGTACCCAGGTCTTTTACACGCCCTACGGGTCCTTCGACACCCACTATGACCAGATGGGATCACATACCAAACTTTGGATGGACGTTTCCGCTGCCATACACGACTTCTTCGCCGACCTGCGTGAGCACGACGCCTCAGACGAGGTGGTTATTATGTTGTTCAGCGAGTTTGGACGCCGCGTCCGCGATAATGGCACTGGTACCGACCACGGAGCGGCTGGGGTAGCGTTCGCCATCGGCGAACGGGTGAATGGTGGAATGTACGGGACCTATCCGTCGTTGAAACCGGGGGATCTCACTCAGGGAGACCTGGCGCCCAACTACGATTTCCGTGGCTTCTACTCCACTTTGGCGGAAAAGTGGTTGGGACTCGACCCAGTACCTATCGTCGGTGGACACTTCGAGCAAATGTCCTTCGTGTAGCTTTAGGATCCCAAATTCGTTCACGGGAGAGCGTATATGCTGACCACCGTCGCCGCCGGCCGGGTGTATGACTACAGCTACTGCATAGGCATGTACAGTCAGTCAGGCCGGGGATTTTGGGCTCCCCAAGATTTCGTCCTGGGATCGAACGGTCGAATTTATGTGTTGAGCCGCGGCGTGGAACAATTGGGTCAGCGTATCAGTAAGATCAACTTCGACCACGAGTTTCATGGCCAGTTCGGCTCCCTCGGCGCGGAAAATGGGCGCTTTGTTTGGCCCCGGTCAATTGATTTGGACCGTCACGGACGAGTGTTCGTTTCGGACGAGTATGTCAACCGGATAACCATGTACGATGAAGAGGGTGCTTATCGGTATCACTGGGGCAGGTCCGGCAGCGAAGACGGGCAGCTAAACGGACCGTCAGGAATTGCTTTCGATTCCCAGGGAGCCATTTGGGTGGTGGACAGTTTGAATCACCGGGTGCAGAGTTTCAGCCAGATCGGTGAGTTTCAGTCCAAGTTCGGGAAGCGAGGTGGCGGTGACGGAGATCTGGAGATGCCATGGGGCATCTGCATTGACCGTCAGGACAACGTCTACGTCGCGGATTGGGGAAATAACCGGGTGCAGAAATTCGCCCCTACTGGAGAGTTGCTCGTTAAGTTCGAATGCTCCAGCACCGGGGTGGGCTCCCTCAAAGGGCCGTCCGGTGTAGCTGTGGACTCAGATGGGGATGTATATGTAACTGACTGGGGGAACCACCGCGTCCAGATCTACGCCGCCTCCGGCCAATATATTACGGCGCTGGTCGGTGACGCCCAAGGGCCTTCGCCATGGGCCCAGACCTACATCGACGCCAATCCGGATATCATCAAAGCCAGGCGGCGGACAGATCTGGAGCCTGAATGGCGGTTCCGGCGACCGGTGGCTGTCAATGTTGACGCCGACGACCGGATCATAGTTTTGGAGTCCTACCATCACCGCCTTCAAATCTACAACAAGCTAAAGGATTACGAGGAACCCTCAATAAACTTGTAGGGGCCTGCGCGCTTCCACATCTGTGCGCATTCCCGGGCACTTTCCCACGATGTAGTGTGTCAGGAGACGCCAGCGGGGTGCTGTGACGCCGAGGCGCATCCCTACGCTGGCAAGGAAGGGATCCAGGTTGACCTTCAGACCCCCGAGGGAAAAGAGGTCGTCCAAAAGCTCATCGCCAAGGCCGATGTTCTCTTGCACAACTTTCGCCTCGGCGTTCCGACTGGCCTGCTCATCAGGCGCCATCCAGGTCCTGGCCGACTAGTGCGGCGATCCACGTCCAGAGGCGCCCTCGGTCCTTAACGTATCGGTCAGCATCAGAAGTTGAACAGGATAATTCCGCGCCAGCTGCGCCGCACGGGGCGACCAGATTAGCCAAGCTCAACGTCAATGCCTGGACCAACGCCGCTGAGTATTATAGAAACCAAGAACTTCAGGCCAGGGAGCCGAAGATTAACCAGGGTTGTCAAGGGCGGCGGGAAGTTGGGCCAATGGGGTGTTGACGTTCAGCAAAATGGTCCTGGTTAACCGACCAGCATAAATGTCACATTCCCTTTATGGAGAATGTGACTTTGACCCCCAAAGAACAGGCGAGACTTCAGGTTTTGAACAGCCTGCTGGCGGAGCATATGACACTGGACCAGGCAGCGACGCTGATGGGTGTCAGCCCACGCCACACCAGGCGTATTCTGGCGGCTTACCGGGAGGAGGGCGCTGCTGCCGTTGCCCACGGTCATCGGGGTCGCAGGGCGCCCAACGCAACCCCCGAGCCAGTTGCAACTGCTGTAGTTCGTTTGGCTCGTACCAGGTACGCAGGGGCCAACCACACCCATCTCAGCGAGTTGCTGAGTGAACGGGAGCGCATCGACATTGGCAGGTCCACCCTTCGGCGTATTCTGGTCAACGCCGGACTGAGCAGTCCACGGAAAAGGCGTCCGCCCAAACACCGGGTGCGCCGCAAGCGTATGCCCCGGGAGGGTATGCTGATCCAGATGGACGGCAGTCATCACCCGTGGTTGGGGAACCAGGCACCGCCGTTCACTCTGCTGATCGCGGTTGACGATGCCACCGGGACGGTGGTCGACGCCCTCTTCTGCCAGCAGGAGGACGCCACAGCTACTTCCTGCTGATCCAGAGCCTGATAGAGCGTCGCGGCATACCCGTAGCCCTGTACACCGACCGGCACGGTGTCTTCAGACACACACCCGGCTCCGGCCTCCCTGGCATGCCGACCCAGTTCAGCCGGGCCATGGACCAACTGGGGATTCAGATGATCTTCGCCCGGTCCCCTCAGGGGAAGGGTCGTGTGGAGCGCGCGGCCGGAACGTTTCAGGACCGGCTGGTCACCGAACTCCGGCGGGCAAACGCGGGCAGCATTCTGGAAGCCAACAGGGTGCTGAAGCAGTTCCTGCCACGATTCAACCAGCGCTTCGGTGTTCCCCCGCTACACCCCGAGCCGGCATTCCGGCCTCTGGACCCGGAGCTGTGCCTGGAACAGACCCTGTGCTTCAAGCACAAGAGAAGGGTCGCCAAGGACAACACGGTGAGGTTCCAGCTTCACACCCTTCAGTTGCTGCCAGGTGCGGAACACCCCAGCTATGCCGGGGCGGCTGTGGAGGTCCTGGAAGGACTGGACGGCCGGTTGTCGGTGCGGCATGAAGGCCGCATCGTCCCTGCCCAGGAGGCGCCGCCCAGCCCGGTATTCCTCCGAAACGGCCACGGGCGTTCCGTCAATGTTCCTGTACCACCCTCTGTTGCCCACGGCTTGGGCGAACGCTGGACCACGACTCTCGAACCCCTGGACTCAAGGGCAGAGGACGAGAGGGATCAAGGGGGCAACACTGACAGCGCGGCCGCCGCCGGCAAGCCCAAATCCACCCCCACCCGCAAGCCGACCTTCCTTCAGAGGGAGAGGTGGAAGGCGATTCAGAAAGCCCGGCGCAAGGGTATGTCCCTTAGAGCGATCGAGCGGGAGCTGGGAATCCACCGAGCCACCATCAAGAAATACCTGGGCTCTGGGGGCCTCCAACGCGGCGACCTTGGGCCGGTCCAACGACGTCAGCATCTGATACCATGGCAGCCTAACCAAGTGACATTTATGCTGAACAGCGACACCCCAGCGGTACACCTCCCACCGCCCTTGACAGCACTCCTCTTTTCCAACAAATTGGCTCTGCTTTCCCCTAGCACAGCCGCTTTAACACCGACAGTGTTTCCCGGGGAACTGGCAAAGCGGTTCAGCACCGTCATCCACTGCAAATGGTCTCCAAAGTAATACTCCACCGGAATAGCCCAATCACTCCGGTCCCCATAGTCGGGACCTAACTCCCCCGACCGTCATTGTCCTGGCCTTTGGCTGGGCCGTTCCGGCTCCCTGTCGTGACTCGAGGCCCCCAAAGCCAGGCTGCCGACGGCCTTCACCCGCACTCGCGTGGCGTTGCTGGGAACATAGGTCAGGGGCACCTCCTCCACGTCCACAATTTCGATGGAAGCTGGGTCGGCGCCGGCCGCCGCGGCCCGGCCGATGGCCGCCGCCGAGCAATCCGCGATCGCCTCTTCCCGCCCCATGCCGTCCAGCGAATATACCCGCTCCACCTGCCCGCCGACTTGGGCGATCGCCGCGCCAATGGCGTTGGCCACGCCGGCGTGTTCCGGCCTCAGCACCCGGGACGCTCCGGCCAGCGTGTCGCCCAGCAAGATGCTGCCGCCGCCCACCAGCACCACCGGCACGTCGTCCCGGCTGAGCTTGACCCGGTCCACCGCCAGCTCGACCCGTTCCAGTATCTCCGCCATGCCTCGCTCCACCAGTGTCGTTTCCACTCCGGTCACCAACCGCCGGTCGCCCACGTCGGCCCTGCCGGCGGCAACGGCCAGGTCGGTGGCGGTGAGGGTGTTTCCGCCGAAGACCAATGCTTCCTGGGGGAGCCGGTAGCCGACGCTCTCCGGGCCCAGTTGCCACGGCTCTCTTTCCACCTTCGTGCCGCCGCCCAGCGCAATGGACACCATG
Organism: Dehalococcoidia bacterium; assembly: GCA_965197655.1. GTDB lineage: Bacteria > Chloroflexota > Dehalococcoidia > Lucifugimonadales > UBA3495 > CATQHB01. Next base: position 1,806,807 of record OZ240220.1, read on the forward strand.
TCGGGGCTGCGGAGATTGGTGCGGACCCCCGCCAAGTTGACGGCAACGGCGGACTCCCTGGGAAAACCCCTGACCAGCGCGCCGACGTCGGTGGAAGTACCGCCAACGTCCACCACGATGCCGTCGGTCACCCCGGACAGGTACGCCGCGCCCCGCATACTGTTGGTGGGGCCGGAGGAGATGGTCAGCGCCGGAAACCGGGCGGCGAAATCGACGTCCATCAGCGTTCCGTCGTTCTGGCTCATGAAAAGGTGAGCGTCAATGCCCAGAGCTTTAAGGGCTTCCTCTATTCCCTGGATGGTCAGCAGCGCTACATCGCCCAGGCAAGCGTTCAGCACAGCGGCATTCTCCCGCTCCAGCAGGCCCATGCGCCCGTTTTCGTGGGAGAGGCATACCCGCATACCGGGTGCCTCTTCCAGGACCAGCGCGGCAGCCTCCCTTTCGTGGGATGGCTCCACCGGGGAGAACACGCCGGAAATTGCTATTGCCCGGGCGCCCTGCCGTCGAAGTTCACCAACGGCCTCCCGAAGTCCCTTCCGGTCCAGCGGCGAAATCTCCCGTCCGTCGAACTCATGCCCGCCTTCCACCATGCAGGTGAAACCACCAATGGCCCCCTTCAACCCGGCAGGCCAATCAACCAGCGGAGGCAGCAGTTGGGTCGCCGGCAACGCCAGCCGGATGATGGCCGTGGGGGACAGGTCCTTTTGCTCCAGCAGGGCGTTGGTGAAGTGGGTAGTGCCCACCATTACGGCTTCGACTCGGCGGCCGGCGGGCAGCTGCTTCAGTAGCTCGGAGACGGCGCTCACAATGCCGGAGGTAACGTCCCCGGTGGTGGGCATCTTGGCGGCGCCGACGAGTTGCGGCCCGTCCATGAGGACGGCGTCGGTATTGGTGCCCCCTACATCTACGCCAAGGAACATAACGCCTGCGTCACACTTTCAGAGGAATATATTCGGTTTCGTACCCAAAGTGGCCTGGACCGGCGGCGTTCAGGCCTTCCGGCGTCGTCCACAGGGCCGGGGCGGGAAGGCCCAGTATGGTGACCCTCAGGCCGTACCGCAGCAATTCGGTGGTCACCGGCTCACCCGTGTCGGTCGCCACCGTGCAAATCAGATCAGGTACGGTGCAGACAATTGCCTCATCTCGCCGCGCTATCAGGTTCTCATTCTGAAAGTCGATCACCATTCGCTGCCCGCTGAAGGAGTCCAGGCCGTCAATAATCACGGTCCCCCGGGCGAACCCGGCGGTAGTGCGACGTTCCAGGTCAACCACTTTTCCGGTGAAGAGGGTCTGGCCGGGGCAGGTGGCGAGAATGGCGTCCAAGGGGTTCTGTCCCTCGCTGCGGGCTTGCAGCACGGCATTTCCCAAGTCCCGGGCCAGAGACAGCGTGTTGGGAACGGCGGTGCGGCGCACTTGCTCGGCGGTCATGGGAGCGACGGCGTAACAGGCGACGCAACCCATCTGAATGGTGATGGCCCGGGCCAGTCTTTCGGCCCAGAGCGGCGTCACGGTTTCCCGGATGATCACGGAGTTGCCCTTCTCGTCGGCAATTGCCATGGGGCAGCAGGGCGCGCCATAAACAAAGAAGGTCTTCATTTGAAACTCCGGGAAGGCCCGGCCCATGCCGTCGGCATCCACCACCGGCAGGCCGGTCATGGCTGCGGGGATGAGGACTTCCACGGAGTTGCTGCCGCCGATTTCATTGGAAATCAGGGCAGTGGCCTTTTCGCCGGTATAGTCCTCAATGGCACGCAGGGCGTGGTACGACTGGAGGTCCCGCACCTTTTCGATGCCCACGGTGGGAGCCCCGATGCCGCCCACGCAGACCACCCTGGCTTCCTCGGGCAGTTCCTCCGGGGACAGCACCGTGACCGGGCCCCACTTTTCAATGGCCTGGCGGGCCCGCAACTCTCCTATGTAAGGATTGCCGCCGCCGCCGGTGCCAAGAATGCCGGCGCCGGTGGCGATGGGTGCCAGAACCTCTTCAGTAGCTAGCCACAAACCGTTTAAGTCCTGTCTGTGAGAAATGTAATAGGATATGCAGCAGTGTATTGAGGGAAGTAATCGGTGTCAACTGAAGGAAATTCCGGATAACTGTGCAGTCTTAAGAAGTTCTCCTGTCTTGAGCCGGAATGACGGGGGTGTTGTAGGGGCGGGTTTCAAACCCGCCCTGGTTCGGGACAGTGGTTCCTCCCGGCGCCGGAACGACGTATCAGACCCAATCCACCCCTTCAAGTCTGCACCGTCAACCCTGACACCCCAGGGCTATCCCATTAGACACTCAACCATATTTCCGTCGTTCCTGAGCCGGCAGGAACCTGAAACCTTGAGAACAGAGGGTCCTCCCTCCGCAAGAACAACTGCTGACACCCGCGCCTGGGCAATCGCGTCCTAATTTGGGATACTTGAGGCATCGTCATACCAACCCTCCACCTTCCGGCTTTCGCCGGAATGACGGGTAAAGACGTGATTGCCCTGCTGACACCCGCGCCTGGACAGCCCCTGTGACACTTCTCTATCATAATCTCTGTATTGCTGATAATCCTCCCCTCTCCCCGAGGCTGACAAGGGTAGGTATTCGGCATTTCAGTTAGGAGTTACCTAGTGGTATGTCATCCTGAGCGCCCTAGTGGTATGTCATCCTGAGCGCAGCGAAAGATCTAAAATCCCCGGCTGCTGCCTCCTGCCGGTTCCGGTAAAGTCTCTGCTGGCCGGAGTTTGGATGCTTCACTCCGTTCAGAATGACCTACTAACTGCGTAACTTCTGTGCTAAGAAACTATCTCAAAACGCCCTTCGACAAGCTCACCGTGAGCGGAACGAACTTTGGATTCCGCTCACCCTGAGCTTGTCGAAGGGCGCCGCCAAGAGCAAAGGCAGTTTTGAGGTAGTTTCTAAATACCTACCTCTATAAGCTCTCCCCAGGGAGAGGGGCCGGGGGTGAGGGCTGAGACCCAGAGCAATCGCCGCTTAACACAGGACCGCCGTAGGAGTATGCTACCCAAGGCGCGGTGTCTTCGACAATCGCCTGGCTCGCGCCTTCAGCTAGAGCACCGTCATTAAGAAACACGGAGGATCAGGTATGCGTCAACGACCGTTCGGCAAATTAGGCGCGACCAGCGCCCTGACCCTGGGTGGAGGCGGCCTCGGGCAGGTCTGGGGCGCCACGACCCGAGAGGAGTGCGTCGCCACCGTGCGGGAGGCGGTCGAGTCCGGCATCGAGGTGCTGGACCTGGCGCCCTCTTACGGCAACGGGGAGGCCGAGTCCGTCATTGGCGAAGCCTTTGGGGGCGCGCTGCCCGCGGGCATACGGGTCACCACCAAGTGCCGCGTTGGCGCGACGCCGCCGGAGCTGGTCTACGACCTTCTGTCCGCCAGCCTGGAAGGCAGCCTGGCGCGGATGAAGCTGGAGCGGGTGGACGTCATGTTCTTGCACAACGCCGTCACGCTAGGCGATGATGGTAGCGACCGACTTACTACCATCACAACCGTGGCGGAGGCGGTGGCGCCGGCCTTCGAGCGGCTCATTGCGGAAGGGCGCATCGGCCACTGGGGCCTTACGGGCATCAGCCACGCCGACGCCCTCATTCACCTGTTGACCCACGGCCCACGGCCGGACTTCATCCAGTGCATCACCAACCTGCTGGACTCGGCCGGCGGCCTACTACAGGGGGGCGGCCCGGCGCGCCCGCGGGACATCATAGCGGCGGCCAACGCCAATGGCGTCGCCGTCATGGGCATACGGGCTGTGCAGGCCGGAGCGCTGACGGACGCCATCGACCGGCCCCTGCCCGAGGGGCACCCGGATTTGGCGGACTACGCCCGGGCGGCTCACTTCCGTGCCATCGCGGCGGAGGTGGGCCACTCGGCAGCGTACCTGGCCCACTGCTACGCCCTGTCCATGGACGGCGTGTCGACAGTGGTGCTGGGCGTCAAGAACCGTGAGGAGCTTCAGGACTGTATCGCAGCGGAGGCGGCGGTTCCCTTGGACCCGGCGCTGATGGCGCGCATTGACGCCGCCGTGCTGCGCTAGAAATATAGCCGGAAAGCCCTTTCCATGAGGATTGTGACCCCAGAATCGTATGCGCGGACGACAGGGGGGTTGAGCAAATGAGCGCGGTGTTGGGCTTCTTTCTAGGTGCGGCTGCCGGTGCAATTGCGGGCGTGGTCTTAGGAATTATAGCGGCCAGATGATAACTGGTACGTATTTCGTATCCTCTTGATGCCTTCCCTTTTTGCGGTTTTGGTGCCAAATCCCTTCTCTAGTCGGAGAGGGGATTATTTTTGCACGGGGCTAGTCAAGAGCGTCGGCAAAATATGCTACTGTGGCGGAGTAACCGTGTGCCGCTGGCCTGATGACTGTCTGCAGTAAATTAGTCAGGGTGGCGACGTCACGGGAACAGGAAGGGGCAGCGTTGACGGTTCGTTATGCGTCGTCCGGCTCGTCTGGAGCTTGCGAGGTGGTGTTCTCCCGACTGTGCTTGAGCTGGTAGCTCTCGCCGTTCATCTCCAGGATGTGGACATGGTGGGTGAGCCTGTCCAGCAGCACTCAGGTGAGCCTCTCCGAACCGAACACCTCGGTCCACTCATTGAAGGCAGGTTGGTGGTGACCAGGATGGAGCCGCACTCGTAGCGCTGGCTGAAGACTTCGAAGAGCAGTTCCGCCCCGGTGCGGGAAAGGGGCACGAAGCCCAGTTCGTCTATGGTCAGCAAATTCAGTCGGGATAGTTGTCGCTGTAGATTCAGCAGCCGCTTCTCGTCCCTGGCCTCCATCATCTCGTGGACCAGGGCAGCGGCGGTGGTGAAACCCACGGACATCCCCCGCTGGCAGGCGGCTAGGCCCAGAGCAACGCGGGTCCTGGCGGCCGTTAGCCCGGCGGCACCGAGTAGGCCAGCATCTTGCGCACCGTGTCTCGATGCAGGCCGAACACCCGGGAGGCTTCCGGGACGCTCATGCCTTCCACCATGCAGGCCCGCCGCACCTGAACGTACATCTCCACTGGAGCCTGTCTCAGAACTCTTAAAGGCAGCGAAAAGCGTACTAATGGCTTTCAGAAAGTTCTAACATAGTCATGATGGGTCGAATACACCACCAATATCTAAAGATGGTGGCGCATACCGTAGGCAGTTCGGACTTTTGAGACAGGCTCACTGGATTCATCCATCTCACCTTCCACAGGCTGATAATCAACCTTATAGAAGACGTCGGACGGTACGATTTTCAAACGCCGCAATGTCGACGTTCAAGCCGCCCAAGTGGCCCACTTTACCGCCGCCGTTTACACGTGTAAACGGCGGCGACAAAACGGTAGTGACTCAGTTTGATTGAAAAGCACCTTCAAAAATAGGGCAAACTGAGTCACTACCGACAAAACATACCACTGTGGCGGCGGAATGGTAGCCCACCTGTAGGGTGAAGACGCGGCAATCCGGTTCAAGCTGCTGGAGCCGGTGCATATCCACCTTTTGGACCGGCTGATGGATGGGAGGGATTACCCACAGCCGGAAGCGACACAGAAGAGAGGGAAAGCCGTTAATGTCTGACCGGAAGTAGTATAATCGTGCTGTGGCCGCTCCAACAGCCGGGCATGAGGCAGCTCGGGTACTTCTACCAACACAGGTTTCCAGACCTGCGCTAGGGGTTCTATGTTGCCGACTGGTGTTTCAGGAGTGGAGATACTTCACAGGCCGAAAGAACTGGGGTCCCCTTCACCTGCGGAGCCGGTTGAGTTCTTTCAGCCTAATACTACAGCCGCAGATATTGACTGAGGTGTTGGCGGCGGCGCTGGTAGTGGCAGCGGCGGGCCCTGGCTTGATGGCGCCGTCTCCACCGGGACCAGGCCAGCACCGATTTGTTCAAAGGCATGGGCCGCCAGATCAACCGGTACAGCAGGCGGCGCACCTCGGGAACCGTCAGTGGTATCAGGGCTTCATCCCACTCCGGTTCTCCCTCTTTTTTCCGTTAAAACATACGTTGGCTTTTTGCCGAACCACCGCCAGGTAGGCCTGGGCCAGCATGGCCAGAGCCTGCCCCGTGCTGCGACACGGGGATGATGTGCCGGTACCAGCCCTCCCATTTGCGCACTTCATACTGGTCCAGCCCCACCGGTCCCTTGGCCTCCTCAAAGCACTCCTCGATGGTCCACCGGGTCCCCGCCACCCGCACCAGGTCCTCCAGGGTTGTGTCCGCTGGACCGAAGCAGACGTAATAGGCCAACTCTTCAGGCTGGGCCAGGCGGCGGCGGGCCAAAAGCCAGTAGCCCTGGCCAGGTTCCCGCAAGGGCCGGATCACCACCCGGGTCCAGTCATACACTCGAGGACCCTTGGCCCCGTTGCCAGCGCTGCACTGACCCCAGCGGAAGGGAACTCCCGCTTCCACCGCTCGCTCCAGCAGCTCCCGGGCCAGTTGCGGCTTGGTCCGGAAGACAACCTCCTCGGGGACCGCCGCCTCCCGCCGGCGTTCCGCAGCATCGGCCCACCCCTGGGGCCGGTACAGTTCCCGGTCCAGCAGGACCCTGCCCTGGGCGGTGGCATAGGTCAGAAAAACTCCTATCTGGCAGTTTTCAATCCGCCCCACCGTCCCGCTGTACTGCCGTTGCACCCCCACCGACTTGGTCCCCTTCTTCAAGAAACCGGTCTCGTCCACCACCAGCACCCCATCAGTTTCACCCAAATGCTCCACCACGTAGCTGCTCAGGTCGTCGCGTACCAGGTCGGCATCCCAGACGTAGCTGGACAGCAGCCGCTGCACCCCGTCGGGCGTGGCGTCGCCCGCCGGCTCCGCCAGCGGCCACCCGTTCTTGCGCTCTACCGGTGAAAGCAGTCCCTTCAGATACTCCAGCGCCCGTCGCCTCGGTTCCGAACGGTGAAACCGTCCCGTAATACACCCATGCACTCCCGCAATGCCCCTGGCCCACCGGGCCACCTCTGCCACCTCGTCCTTGTCCGTTGCCACCACCTTACCTCTCCCACTTCCTGAAGTAGCTCCATTCTACCAAGAATTATCTGCGACTGTAGTACTAGCTACTACGAGGCTCGCTATGACCAGCAAACCCTTTCCCGGAACTCCGCTTACCGGGGTGACTGACGACTCGCCCAACCAATTTCCGGTGTTCCCGCCCAGGGGTGATATGCAGAATCCCATATACCTTCACCGGCCGGCCCATCTGGCTGCGCTGGCCAGGCACTTTGGCGCGCCCGATACCACCCTTGTTTTGGGAGAGGTTCCCGTCGGCTGGAATACCCGCCAGCACCAAGGGCTGCGCGTTCCCGACCTGATTATCGCCTTTGGCCTGGCCATGGGTCGCATCATAGACGACCGGGGCTATTCTATAGAAGAGCGGGGCAAACCGCCGGACTTTGTGCTGGAGGTAGCCTCCTTGCACACCTGGCGGAACGATGTGACGGGAAAACGGGACAACTACGCGGCCTACGAAATTCCCGAGTGCTGGCGCTTCAATCCGACGGGAGGGCACTATTACGGCGCGCCCCTGGCCGGGGACAGGTTGGTTGACGGCACATACCGGCCCATAGAAATTGTGCAGGTGGAAGAGGGCCGCCACTGGGGGCACAGCGCTACCCTGGGACTGGACCTTTGCTGGGAAGAGGGGCAGTTGCGCTGGCACGACCCGTCGGCGCAGCGCTACCTGCGGACTTTCGACGAGGAGGTTGAGGAACGTCTGGCCGCCGAGGAGCGAATCCGGGAACTGGAAGCTGAGGTTAGGCGCCTTCAGGGTTAAGGCGGATACTCGGTCAAGCGGCGCGTCGGGGACGCAGGGCAATCGCGCTTTAATTACCAGCACCTCCGCCTACTATCATTCTTACCGGACAACCAGGGCAATCGCATTTGGAATCGGGGAAATCCGTCATTCCTGCTTTCACAGGAATGTAGTGGCGTCAGGGGCAGAGGTTCCTGCTTTCGCAGGAACGACGGGTTTTCGTTCTTTGGCCTAATGCGATTGCCCTGCAGGAAGGACGGTAACTGTTCCGAAGGACGCCGGCACTTGACAGGGATTAGCCGGGAGTTTTACCATTCTAGTAGGTACCGGGGATGTTTCCCCCAAAGTGTTGAGGCTTCAGGCCCGGGGATATAGCTCAATTGGGAGAGCGCGGCGTTCGCAATGCCGAGGTTGGGGGTTCGAGCCCCCCTATCTCCACCAACCTGCCCCTGTAGCTCAGAGGATAGAGCGGCGGCGTCCTAAGTCGCGCGTCGGGGGTTCGAGTCCCTCCAGGGGTACCATACCATCCTTAACCGTTATTGCAGGAGCGTAGCTCAGTCTGGTCAGAGCGCTGGTCTCCAAAACCAGTGGTCGGGGGTTCGAATCCTCCCGCTCCTGCCAAGTTTTCCCAGTCCAACCCAATAGAAACTTGACGCTGAACCGTAAATAGAGGGTCGAAAGGCCCTCTATTCTTTTTCACTCCGGTCCCTGCCCCCCAACCGGTCAGGAGGTGCAAACATGGGCAGTCCAATGACCCCCGAAATGGTCCGCCAACTGAAAGCCGTAGCCGACCCAGCCCTGTCCCCGGACGGCTCCCGGCTGGCCTTTACCTATTCCTGGGTAGAACCGGAGTCGCTGGAAAGCCGTTCCCGTATTATGATGCTGGACCTGGAAAGTCCAGGCCAATCGGATATCCCGGATGCAGAAGAGTTCACCCAAGGGGTTCGGGACGGGTTGCCCAGGTTTTCCCCCGACGGTCAAACCCTGGCCTTTTTGCGGGCCAACGATGCCGGACGGCGACAAATCTGGCTCATCGGCGTTGGCGGCGGCGAGGCCCGGCAGCTTACCCACTCGTTGGGCAACGTTATTGACTTGGCCTGGGCGCCGGACTCCCGGCGGTTGGTCTATAGTGCCGACGTGGACCCGGACGCGCCGGAGGCCAACGGCGCAGACGCCGGCCGGCCCCGGGTCAGCGTTGCCCGGCGCATCAAGTACCGCTACGACGGCCTGGGCTGGCGGGGCGACGCCCATTTCCACCTGTTTGTCATTGATGCGGCGGACGGGATTACCCGCCAACTTACCGATGGCGATTGGGACGACCTGCTGCCAGCGTGGTCGCCCGACGGGAAAAGGATTGCGTTCGTTACCGGCCGTCGGGACGACCGGGACACCCGTTCCTCGTCCGAGGCTTACGTGGTGGCTGCCGATGACGCAGTTGGCGAATCCGACGCCCCGGAGCTATGGTCTGAGGGGTTGGACAGTGTGGGCGCGCTGGCCTGGTCCCCCGACGGGCAACGGCTACTGGCTGCCGGCTCCCCTGCTCGCAATGGGCTGGGCCTGTGGCAAAGCTGGCTCTACGTCCTGGAGCCGGGGCAACCACCCCACCAATTGACCGACGACAGCGTACGTCCCTGCCTGGGCGTACCGGCCATCAGCCCCACGCCGGAACTGCGCTGGTACGACGATGACCGCATAATGTTCCTGGGAGAAACCCGCGGCGAGTCCTTCTTAATGGAAGTGTCCGCTGCCGGTGGAGAGGTCAAGAAGTTGGCCGGCGGCGGAATGCAGAGCGCAGCCTTGACCCTGGACGGCAAGGGCAAGCGGGCGACAACGGTGGCAAATTCCCCCGATTCCCCCGCCGACCTGCGACTGATCGACCTGGCATCCCAAACCATCCAACAGTTGACCCGCTACAACCGGGACTACCTGCGGGAACACCCCCCGGCCCGGCAGGAAAAGTTTAGCGTTCACCGGGGCGGGCTGGAAATCGAGTGCCGGCTGTATTTCCCGACTGATTTTGACCCGGCCCGCCAATACCCGCTGGTGTTGGAAATACACGGCGGCCCCAACGGCGCTTTCTATGACTCCTTTGTGCCGCTTCAGCAGTTACTAGCCAGCAACGGCTACCTGACCCTGGCGGTGAATCCCCGGGGTTCCTCCACCTACGGCGACGACTTTATGACGACGGTGCTGGAGGACTGGGGCGGCGAGGATTACCTGGACTTGATGGCGGCGGTGGACGAAGTGGCGGCCCGATCCTACGTGGACCAGGCCCGGCTGGGGGTGCACGGCTACAGCTACGGCGGGTTTATGGCTAGCTGGATTGTGGGGCATAACCGGCGGTTCCGGGCGGCGGTGGTCGGCGCGCCCTGCATTGACCTGGTGAGTATGTACGGCACCTCGGACATTGGCGTGAGCTTTGGGGAGGTGCAGTGGGGCGGCTCCCCGGTTGCTGCCTTTCAGACCCTGGTGGAGCACTCGCCGCTGACCTATGCCCCGCAGGTGGAAGCGCCGGTGCTGCTGCTGCACGGCGAGTCGGATGCCCGCTGCCCCATCTCCCAGAGCGAGGCTTACTTTGTGCAGTTGAAGCGGCTGGGCAAGACCGTAGAAATGGTGCGGTTCCCCGGCTGCTCTCACTCCTTCCCCCGCCAGGGCCACCCCAAGTTGCGGGAGGAATACCTGGCGCGAACGCTGGAGTGGTTTGAGCGGTATGTGTAGGGGAGGATGGCCTACCACTACCAACCAGCAGGCTTTCTGAACTCGCCTTGGGTGTCGTTCATCGTTGCGGGAAACCGGATAACCCTTCGCCCGAAGGAACTTGGATTCGTAGCTCCGCTCGGAATGACACTTGCCGGCTTGGGAAAACAGTTGGCGGGGGCGTTGGTGATTAAAGCGTTTTTGCCCTAATCCCCTTTACCAAACATCGATGCGGGAGTATTCTTTGGCCTAACATAACCTTACAGTTGAGGCAGCATGACTATTTCCCACAACGTCCGCCGGGCTATGGTCGAGGGCGGTTGGATTCGTCGAATGTTCGAGGTGGGCATCGCCCTCAAGTCCCAATACGGCGACGACAAAGTCTTTGACCTCTCCCTGGGCAACCCGGTGGTGGAACCGCCGGAGCAGTTCAATGAAGCGTTGCTGCGCCTGGCCCGGAATCCGGCCAAAGGTATGCACCGCTATATGCCCAACGCCGGTTACCCGGAAACACGCAACTCCGTGGCCCAAACCCTGACCGCGGAGACCGGGCTGCCCTTTTCCGGCGGCGACGTCGTTATGAGCTGCGGCGCGGCCGGGGCAATCAACGTGACGCTGCGGGCCACCTTGAACCCGGGTGATGAAGTCATAATACTGTCCCCTTTCTTTGGGGAGTATGTTTACTACGTTGACAACCATAATGGGGCGCCGGTTATTGTCCCTACCACCGAGGCCTTCCAACTGGACCTGGGGGCAATTGAGGCGGCGATTACTCCCCGCACCCGCGGCCTGATTCTCAACTCTCCCAACAACCCGTCAGGAGTGATTTACTCCGCCGACCAGGTAGTGGAACTAGCCCAACTGCTGAATCGCAAGCAGGCGGAACTGGGTACGGAAATCTACATCATCAGCGACGAGCCTTATCGCCACCTCATCTACGACGGCTTGGCCTATCCGCAGGTGTTTCCCCACTACGACCGGACCATCGTAGTCAACTCCCACGCCAAGGACCTGGGCCTGCCCGGGGAGCGTATCGGCTACATCGCGGTGCACCCGGACTACCCCAACAAGGGTGAGTTGGTGGACGGGATGATTTTTTGTACCCGCACTCTGGGGTTTGTTAACGCCCCGGCCTTGATGCAGCACCTGGTACGCAGCTTGCAGGGGATAAGCGTGGACGTGGCAGAATACCAGCGCAAGCGGGACTTTCTCTATTCCCAACTCACCGAGATGGGTTACACCATGACCAAGCCTCAAGGGGCATTCTACCTGTTCCCCCAGTCACCCCTGCCCGATGACGCAGCCTTTGTGGACGCTCTACAGGAATGGAACGTGCTGGTAGTCCCCGGAAGGGGGTTCGGCACACCAGGCTATTTCCGTATTTCTTACTGTGTCGACGACTGGGTGTTGGAAGGGGCAATGGATGGTTTTGCCCGCGCGGCGGAGCGGTTTGGCTTGTAAGGGATTTACCGTGAGGCAGAGAGTTATGGAAGATATTCAGTGGGATTTGCGCCCGGAGGGACGGGCTTGGCAAGGACCTGAGGCCCTTGCCCGCTACCAAATGACTCCGGAGAAGATTGAGATGATCGGAGGTAAGTTATTCTGGTCGGACGAGGATCGTCTGACGATGCTGGCGCTTCTCCTGGAAAACGTTGGCGTTGACTAGTAGTCCAACAGCTTTGAATTGATACATAGGATGTTGTAAAGTTGTGGGTATAGGTCAAAAGGCAAGGTGATGTTGGGAGGATGAGGATGCCAGCCAAGAAGTACCGGGTCAAGCTGAGTGGGGAGGAGCAGGCGGAACTGAAGGGGATGGTGTCTCGGGGACGGGGGGCGGCGTACAAGCAGACCCACGCTCGGATTCTGCTGCTTGTCGATGAAGCTCAAGAGGGCGGGGCGATGAAGGACGAGGATATAGCCCGGGCCCTGAAGATAGGCAGTGCCACGGTGGAACGGGTGCGCCGCCGCTGTGTCGAGGAGGGAGTAGAGGCTGCTCTGGGCCGCAGGCCGCAGGTCAACCGCCGTCCGAGAAAGCTGGACGGCGAGAGTGAGGCCCACTTGGTGGCCATGGCCTGCTCCCAGCCGCCGGAGGGCCGGGCTGGCTGGACGCTGCAACTGCTGGCGGACCGACTGGCGGAGTGGGAGATAGTGGACACCATCAGCGCCGAAACGGTGCGCCAGACCCTGAAAAAAACCAACTCAAGCCCTGGCTGAAGGAGTGCTGGTGCATCCCGCCCAAGGCCAACGCCGAGTTCGTCTGCGCCATGGAGGACGTGCTGGAGGTCTACCATCGCCGGTATGGCGACAACGAGGTTCTGGTGTGCCTGGACGAGACCAGCAAACAGCAGGTGAAGGAGACCCGCACTCCCCTCCCACTGCGTCCCGGCGTTGCCATGGCCTACGACTGCGAATACGAGCGCAACGGAGTGAGCAACCTGTTCATGCTGTTCGCGCCCTTGGAGGGGTGGCGCCGGGTGGAGGTGACGGACCGGCGCACCAAGTTGGATTGGGCCCGGGTGGTGCGGCAACTGGTGGACGTGGACTACCCAGACAGGGACCGGATAGTCTTGGTGATGGACAATCTGAACACCCACCATCCGTCATCCCTGTACGAGGCATTTGAGCCTGCGGAGGCGCGGCGCATAGCGGAACGGCTGGAAATCCACTACACGCCCAAGCACGGCAGTTGGCTGGATATGGCCGAGATAGAGCTTGCAGTGCTGGCGAGGCAGTGCTTGGACCGCCGGATTCCTGATCAAGAGACGCTGAGGAAAGAGACCTGGGCCTGGGAGAGCCAGCGCAACCGCGACAGGGTCCGTGCCGACTGGCGTTTCACTACCGAGGACGCCCGTATCAAGCTCAAGTCCCTCTATCCCTCAATTCAATACTGATGACCTACTAGGCTGTGTGCATCGGCGACCCTTCGGTATGGCGTGCCACATTGGCCAGGCTTTCTGCGTCCTGACAAAGTGCTAACCTGGTTACTTCCCCTTGGATGGGGAAGATGGCCTCGTCCCCAAAGTCCTGATTCAAGATGTCTTATGGAGCAATCTTCCTGCATTGGAATGGCTGATGGGGCTACTGGCGGGGCGAAGGAGAGGTTGATAATTATCGGGACAAGTTGCTCGGGCAAGACAACCTTGACTCGGCAGCTATCCCGAACTCTGAGAGCACCCTGCATAGAGTTAGACGCCATCCACTGGAAACCCGCATGGCAACCTCGTCCTACGGACGAATTCCGGCAAATGGTAAGTGAAGTTGTGGCAGGGGAGCGGTGGGTGATTGACGGAAACTACAGCCGCGTACGGGATATTGTTTGGGCGCGAGGGACGACCATCATATGGCTCAACTATCCCTTCCGGGTAGTACTGTGGCGCGCGCTCTGTCGAACCGTCAAGCGGGCAGCGACCCAGGAAGAGCTGTTTTCCGGCAACCGGGAAAGTTTCAGGAAATCCTTCTTTAGCCGGGAATCCATTATCCTGTGGGTGATATACAGCTACCGACGTCTACGGCGAAACTACCGGCGGATTCTGGACAACGGAGATTATCCTCATTTGCGGGTGATAGAGCTGCGCGACCCCGCCCAAGCGGAAAAGTTAATCGCCTCAATGGGCAGAGTGCTAAGCCTTAAATCCAACAACCGTCCCAATGGGCACTGAGGTTTGACCCCTAACAGGCGCTTCCCAAGCTCTGGCTCATTAGAACTCGAACCCCGCATTTGCATCATATGGTTTGCGCAACGAAGGGCCCCTACCACCCGGCATCCTTGGAAGGCAAGCGGATTGTGGCGGTGCCTTTGGTGGTTACCTGCTGGCGCTGGTTCTCTCCCCAGATCTCCAGGTCAACCAATTTTTCGCCGTTTTCCTCCCGCTTGCCGGTAACCGTGCCCTTGCACCATGTAGTATCGCCCACCACGTTGAACCGGCGCAGTTCCACGTACATCTTCTTCAGGAAACCGTCGTCGCCCATCCAGTTGGTCAGCAGATGGCCCATCCAGCAGCAGCGTTGGCAGCCGTAGTCATAGGCGCCGGGCAGTCCGGCGCTCTCGGCGGCCTCCTGGATGTCGTGGACGCGGATTATGGCTTCCTGGGCGCCGGTGTTGGGGTCGGTAAATCCCCAGGAAGGATGACGCTGCATCTCTCGCAATTGAATACCGTGGGAAATGCCGCCGATGCAGCCGGCGACAAAGGCGGTGATGTCGCCGTGGCTCATCGGCCCCTTGACCATCGGCTGAAGCGCATCGCCCACCTGAACGTCCTCCCACCAGCGGGGATTGCTGCCCCGAATCTCCTCACCCAGCACTGCTTGCTGGATGGCAAGGATTTCGTCCCGGGAATACTGGTAGGGTTCAAAAGTGTACTTCTGCCGTTCCCGGGCGGCGGTTCGCTCGGCCCGAATCTGCCAGCCCCTGGTCTTGCCCAGGACTTCGCCCCGCTGGTTGAAGTAGTGGCTAACGCTAGACTGGATAAGAATCTTGCCGGCGAACTCGCTTTCCTTTTCCTCCAGCCCGGTAAATTGTTCCTGGACGGAAATCTTGTCGTCCATATAGATGGGGCGATACCATTCCCAGTCGTTGCCGGCGTGGAACCCGTGGACGCCGGGCAGCCCGCCGGTGCGCCCGGAGCACCAGTAAACGCTGTAGAGGAAGCAGGGAGGAGCGATGATTGTCCCGAATTTGCTCTGCTGCCCGTAGCTAATGTCCCAATAGAGCGGGTTGCTGTCGCCGATGCCCTGGCAAAAGTGGCGGATGGCGCTGCGCGAGGCTTCCTCGTTAAACAAGCCCACCCCGTACTGCCGCGGCCGGTTATAACTGCCCAGCCGGGCCCGCAGTCGTTCAATACCTTCCTGAGTTATAGCGCCTGATTCAAGTACCATGTTGTTTCTCCATATATTGTTTTAACTAGATTAAGGTGGTTTTACAAGGCGGAGTTGCGGGCGGCATTCTGAAAATCAGCTATCCATGATTCAAGTACCGTGCTGCCCATTCCTAAGTTACTGTTGAGTAGTGTTTTCGGCCCGATCCCGTGGTAGCCCAATGCTTGAGCCAAGTTCTGGTAAATGTTTCTGGTACGCTCATTAGGGTGTACCAAGAAGTTTCTAACGGATTTCAAACTGTCAACTGAAACTCCCGTCAACCCCAGGCCGATTTGGTTCATGTTGGTAGGGCTTAAGGCGTTTGCGCACTGAAGCGCCCATTGAGGTTCGTCCCATTTCGTCCGCGGACCAGCACCGAAGTTAACTCCAAGCTTGGCTCTGATATCCGAAAATCCTCTGACACCCGTAGAAGGAGATAGTAATGTTCCCTGTATGGTCAAGGCGTCGCCAAGCGCAGAGATGATGACGAGGTTCCAGCAGTATTCTCCCCAAAGAACCAGCAATCGATTGATAAGCTGAACTTCACCGGCCTGGTGCATGGGCTGGCAGCTTTGCGATTCCTGGGAATTTGAAGGCAGGGGCGTCCGAAATATCTCCGCAATTTGGTCAGTCCGATAGTAGAACCGGGCGTATATGCTGCCGAGCTTACGTATTGCCATAGCATTATATAGGCTCCGGCAATAGAGCCTTATACAGAGTAAGGAAGCGCGGCTTTCTACTTCTAATCCGTTGAGTGGTTCCTGCCGAGGCGTACTTAAACGCAAAAAACCGTTCCGGTACTTCGCTCTCATCCGCTAGTATTACGTCCGACAATATGCCCAGATTAGCCTGAGCCATCATGATGTCCAATAGGACGTCCTCATCTCTGACCGGCATTTCCTCCGGGCCAATGTCTCCCTCCGGGATGCCATATATCGCATGGGCAACGGCGCCAAATAGCATTAGGAAATGCGGGCCTCTTGCCAGAGGAGTTTCCACTATAAATGCCAAGTCGTCCAATATCCTCTGTATGGCGCCATCCAGTTTACGAGAGGTGTGTGGCGGGATTTTCTCGTCGTATTTCTTGTACAACCTTTCAATTGCAGTCTGGCCTCCATCCCGCACTCCTTCCAGAATCACGCCCATCATTTGAGCTATAAGCTCGTCATCTGCCATCCGCACTCGCTCTCGAATTCCTACAATTTGGAGAGTATCCCACAAGTAGGTCCATCGCTTTGAGCTATCAACCACGGTGTTGCGAAATGCCCCGTATTGGTACTTGCCATGGCGGAGTTCCTGGCGATTTAAGCTCAAGCCATAGGCGTTTATTCGATGAAAAACGTCTAGGACTTCAGAATCTGTCGCGTTAAAGAGTTGATCAACTCCAACGCGATAGGTAAGAAAAGTCTCCTTCGCCTCTTCGTCCAAATCCTCATAGCGCATTCCGGCGTGTTCACCGGCATTTTTGCCCATCAGAGCGAAATCGCCATTGGCAAAGTCGTGGATGGCACGGAGCCTTTGTTGACCGTCAACTACCTCGCGGTAGTTCCGGCGTGTTTTCAAGTTAGTCTTTGTTCTGACGTAGATGTTGGGCATTGGACGATTTCGCAAGATGGTGTCGATGAGGTAGGTTTTTGCCGCAGGAGGCCAC
This sequence comes from Dehalococcoidia bacterium, assembly GCA_965197655.1. Taxonomy (GTDB): domain Bacteria; phylum Chloroflexota; class Dehalococcoidia; order Lucifugimonadales; family UBA3495; genus CATQHB01. Next base: position 1,823,725 of record OZ240220.1, read on the forward strand.
ACGGAACGTCGCTGAAACTCTGCATTGAGGATAAGCGTACGTTCATCCATCCAGGTAAGCAGGTCGGAAACAGGATATTGCTCTAACATACTTCTGTCCTTCTCTACGGCAAACAAGTTTTGGACCTGACGCTATTATACCTTAACCAGCCCAATCACAAACTCCTCATACAACCTCAACTCAATACCCTCATTATCGCCATCCCCCCTATTGCCCCACCGGGCTGGCATCATCCGCCGATCCCGGTCTAAAGCCCGCATAGTTACGTCCACCACCTCGAAGCCTACCTTTTCGGCAATGGCGGCCAGGTAGTCCTGCGTTGCAATGTGCTGACCCCGCATGGTGGAGGGGCCAACAACGATTACTACCGCGCGGCCGGAGCGGATTACCCGGTACATTTCTGCGATGGCTAGGCTCATTTCCCGCAGGTATTTGGAGAGGACGCGGGATTTCTGACGGTCTATTTCTGACAGGCTGGCAATCGCCTGTTGCGCCACGGTTGGCAGGGTCGGAACTTCCCCTGTATCCTGCCTCTCGGCGCCGATGTACTTGCCGCGCAGGTCGCTGAGGTTGGCTATGGACTCTCCCAGCCAGACCAGGGAAAACTTGTGGGCGCGCATATAGTCTATAGCATTGGCGTAGGGTGGCGAGGTTACAATCAAGTCAACCGAACCGTCGGCCAAGGGCAGGCTTCGGGAATCGCCGGCCAGGAACACGCCACCATCCGCCGGGAGTTCCTGAGCTTCCGCAAAAGCTCTTACCGCTTGTCTCAACTGAGTCTCAAACATCCTGAAGGGGCGGCGCGGCGTCTTGTCGGCTACCCGGTGGGGCCGGGAGTGGGCCAGGTCACGGGCCATAGATACGCCGCCCGATTTGGTGACTATGACGGAGGAAAGCACCACCTCAAGGACATTTCTTAACCGCGGGTCTTCCTCTTCCGCGACGGCCATCGTAAGGGCCGCCAATTCCTGCTGCGTTTCCGGCAGGAACCAGTAGTCAATGAACTTATTGGTCGCAGCATCGTTACTGCCCCGGAAAGATTCCAGGGGGTCGCCCTGCTCTTCCCGCCGTCCAGCCGTTTCCAGCGCCCGCTGGCCCGCTTCTTCCAGGCTGGCCGGATTTACCCGGGCGGTCTTGGCCCGGCACAGCTTCAACGCCAGCGGGTCCAGGTCCACGCCGACTCCCTTGCGGGACAGCAGCCAACCCTCAACCAGCGTTGACCCGGAGCCGGCCATTGGGTCGAGGACTACTTCGCCGGGACTGGATAAGCCTTCAATAAAGTGACGGGGCAGCTGAGCGGGGAACTTGGCGGCGAAGGCATGGATTGAGTGCAGCGGGTGGGGCTTGTCGCCGCCACGAAAGGCCAGGTCCTGGTTCAACAGGTCGGCCAGGCGCTTTTTCGTCTTGTCTGTGGCAATTGAGGTCGCCAAAGAGAGTCTGCTCCTGTTTTCGTGTGACGTTATTCTACGGCAGGGTTGTAGAATGAACAATCAATCGGTTAACCCGGGACCGGCGGCCCGGTTTTCAACCCGGGTTCTTAGCCGGGCGGGAGGACGGGGAAAGGGTAGGAACAGAAAGGTCAGCGAGGACAGGCCGAACAGGGCAATCAAAGGAAAGAACGCCCAGTAATAGCTGCCGGTGTAGTCATATATCAGACCCATCCATACCGCCGTCCACATCGACATCAGTTGGTCCGGCAGGTGCTGCCAGCCCCGCAGGGTGGCGAAACTTCTGCGCCCAAAGAACTCTCCCATCATAGCCCAGTTCAGCGAATTGGCGCTCTCCGACAGCGCCAGCAGTAAGGCAAAGCCGGCCAATTGCAGCAGGTTGCCGTTGGCGTTGAACAGCAGAGTCAAGGAGATTGCCCCGGAGGCCATGCAAATGGCGCTCAGCCTTTTCTTGGAGAACCGGTCGCCCAGCCATCCCACCAGCGGATGGAACAATATGGTTGCGGTGGCGACCAGGCCCACATAGAAGGCCGCAATCTGCAAACTCTCTGTCTGCTCACGGCCCCCTTCTTGCAGGAACCAAACCATCACCGGGGCCAACAGAAAGGACAGGCCGGAATGGGCCGTATTGCGCAAGCCGGTGGCCAGCACCAACAACCAGTAGGAGGGTGTACGCATCGCCTCTTTGGCGGTAAAGTCGGTCTCCTGCCCAATGTTCGGTCTCCGGTTGGTTCCAGGTCTGCCGGCGCGCCCGGATGCGGCGCCTCCAGCGGTTTCCTCTCGGCGGGAGGGTTGAGAGCCTGCCGGCGCCGGTTGGTCTCCGTCGGGCAGCAGGCCCATGGTCTCCGGCGACCGCTTGATGAGAAAGGAGAGCGGGACGATTACCAGAATGATTACGATGCCGGAGATGCGTACCGCGGCCTGCCAGCCAATGGTCAGCACCATCAGGCCGGCGACCGGGGCAATGGCGCCCCCCAACCCATGACCGACCGATACCAGGGACATAGCCAGTCCCCGCCGCCGCCGGAACCAGTTGTTAATCGCGGAGATGGAGGCGTTGTTATAGCCGGATCGGAAGCCCACCGACATCAGGCCGACGAAAACCAGCAGGAAGAAAAAATAGTTGCCGGTGTAGGAGAGCAGGATGAAACCCAACCCGGAGGTGATGCCGCCAAAGGCCAGCATTACCCCGGGGCCAAGGCGGTCGGTCAAGTAGCCGACGATGGGTCCCTGGATGCCGCCCATCAACCGGCCCAGTGTGTCAGCCCAGCCAATAGCCGCCGCACTCAGGCCCAAGTCGTTTTGAATGGGGATGACGTAAACGGTGAAGCCCCGGTTGAAGCTGCCCTGCTTGATACCGTCGGCAATCAGGCTGACCAGGACAATCCACCAACCGTAGAATATCCTGGGCGGCCACCTGAAGAACCCCTGCCGGGAAGTTTGATTGGACGTTGACTTACTCACGGGTCAGCTTAACAACCCGGCTAATAGTGAACTCAAGCAGATCCCTCGAAAGGCGCAGGGGAAAGAGGAAGCGGCTGGCGGCCGGCAGTCCGCGCCCATCCCGGAAAGGCCCAGGCCCCGCAGAATGTTGACTTGGATACTTTAACAGATTGCGATGACTTTGGTGAGGGGTGGTTGAACCGGTACGGATTATCTTAAATGACATTCGCCGGGGACTTTGGTAGCCTGAACGCGAAAATTGCCCTGGAAAAGGCTTGACAGGCTAAAGAACATTAGTTCTTAATATATTTATGGTCATTGGCGCTGTGCTCATTAATCGTCAGTTTTTGTGAGAGGAGGAGAAATGAAGATTCAAACCGGGACGCTAAAGCTGATGACCTGGTTCCTGGTGGGGGCCTTGCTGGCGCTCTCGGTTGCTGGCTGCGAAAGGGATGAGGGGAACCGAGACACTGACGAGGTAAGAATTCCCAGAGTTTTGTATTTAGAAAATATGAAAGCAGCAGAATTCAGGGAAAGGCCTGCGTTCACCGAAGCTGAGCGGGAGCAAATGAGGGAGGAAGTAACAAGCCGAATTCTTCCAATAGCGCAACGCCATGTAGATCTGATTGTGCATCAGCCCAATTTCTACGATATCGACATCACACTCCTCTGCCAGGAAAACGGTGACTACACTGAAACGATGGGCATCCAGATATGGGTCAGCGAGAAGGTCCCGGATGAAGACTTACCGGAAGCTGACCGGATGCCGGCAACCTTGGAGGGAGTCCTGGTCCAATTCATAGTAGCGCCAGAGACTTTATATCCACAATTTTTCCCACAGCATTAAGAATGCTACTGAAGTCAAACCAAAGGAGGAACATCTAATGAGCCAACCATTTGACAAACATCGGCCCCTCTTGGCCGGCGTTAGGGTGAACGGCGGAACCTTGACCGGGGCAGCCATCCGTCATTCAGGACGAAAAACGGTGTTGGTCACCAACCTGCACGTTATGGATGAGAATCTCTTTCCCCCTGACCCCGACACAATTATGCATCAACCGTGGCCATTAGTACCGAGTGATACTCAAAACCGGGTGGGAACAATGCTCGATTGGGTTCCCCTAAAGGCAGGTATCGGCAACACGCTAGACGTGGCCATTATTAAGCCCGACGACGGAGTAGAAGTCTCCTATGGGATTCACAACCCAACTCATGACATGGGCGTCATCATACCCGGCGTGAAGGAACCGGAACAAGGTATGGAACTCACGGTGGTTGGGTCGAGTGCAAGGGTGAGAACAGGTCGGGTAATTGATACCAATGGGAAGACGCGACTCTTCTCCTATTATGACCCGGCTACCCAATCGCTCCGTGCGTATGGCTGGTCCGGAGTCGTGGTTATGGAGTTCCCTCTCGGGTCAATCAGTGAAGGCGACTCCGACGCTCCGGTTTTATTCCAGGAAAAGCCCGGGTTGTTCCGTATGTCAGCCATTGTATTTTACCAGGAAACTTCTGGGAGTCGCCAACGCGTCTACGCGATGAGAGCGTCCTTGGTAGAATCGGAACTCGGCATTACTTTCGGGATTCAACCTAAAATCACTAGAAGGAGTGAAGAAAACATGGGCATACCAGTCTTAACCAGCGAAGGCTTTTCCGGCCGTCGCGTCATCATAGACGACTACTTCCAGGCGGGAGAGACCCTCCACGCCGGTGACGTAGCGGTCATCCGGCAACAGGCCGCGTCACCGCACCTTCCCAGGGTCTATAAGTCGAATGCCAGCCATGAGCAGCGGGTGATTGGCATTGTTCATACCCCTGAGGGTATGCAGGTAGGAGAAGAAGCTGCTACTGCAGAAGGGTTTGTTCCCATCGTGGTGCAGGGGGTAGCCAAGGCCCTCTCCGGCCGGGCTATTGGCGTCGGAGACCTGGTTGCTTCCACCAGCCGGCAACTGAGGGCGCCCGGGGGCGACAACGTAGCCACGGTCATCAGGGCTACCACCCAGGACCCGGACATCGTGGGTAGGTGCTTGAGCGTGGCCGATAGCGCTTATGATGTGGTGGACATCCTGGTGGACCTGGCCAGCGTCGCTCCTGCTCCCACCCCGACTGTGACACCCACCCCGGTGGATTACGCCGAGCCGCAAAACCTCCGGGTCAGCGCCACCGCGACGGCTGGCGAATTAAGACTCACCTGGACTAACCCCAGCGGGTTCGACAGCCGCAATGATTTTCACGAATACCAATACCGCAAGCAGGGCTCAACGGCTTGGCTTCCCAGCACTCCGGCCATAACTGTGAGTTCCGACGGGTCCATTAGCGTCCTTGAACCCGGCGCTTACGAGGTGCGCCTGCGCGCCGTTTATCGCGACTCCGGTAAAAATTTCGAGGGAAATAGCGACTGGGTAACCGAAGTGGGAACACCGTTGGCTCCACCTCCACAGCCGAGCAGCGACGCCACCTTGAGCGCCCTGGGCATCACAACCCTCAGTCACCCTGGTTCCGGCCTTCACCGCAGCCACGGAATCATATGAGGCCAGCGCAGACAACGCCGTCGCCAGCTTGCAGGTTACGCCGACAGTGAAGCAAGCCAACGCCACGGTGACGGTGAACAACGTCGCCGTAACCAGCGGCTCGCCCAGCGCCCCAATCAGCCTGACTGCAGGAGAGACAACAGATATCACCGTAGTAGTGACGGCGCAGGACGGTACGACGATGCAGACCTACACCGTACGGGTCACCCGCGCGGCCGCGCCGCTGCCGCCCAGCAACCCCCTCCCACAGTCAACGCCGGTTTTGACCAAACGGGGAGGACCGGCGGGAGCGTCAGGCTCATCGGCACCGGCAGATCGCACGACCCGGACGAGGAGGTGACCTACCACTGGAGCCAGGTTAGCGGCACCACGGTGACGCTTAGCCCTTCAGCGAACTCTGCCACCTTCACCGCCCCCACTACACCTGGCGAGTTGGTCTTCCGGCTGACCGTCACCGACGAGCGAAGCGTCAGCGCCTCCGACGACGTGACTATCACGGTGGTCGCCAACCGCGCTCCCACGGCTAACGCGGGCGGTAACCAGACGGTGGATACCGGCGATAGAGTTTTCCTCATCGGTTCCGGCAGTGACCCGGACTCTGGAGAGACCCTGACCTACTCCTGGACTCAAATCGGCACGCCCGCCGTGACCCTCAGCAACGCCGCCAGTGCCACTGCCTACTTCACCGCACCCTCCAGCGCCGCGACATTGACCTTCCGGCTGACCGTCAGCGACGGGTCCCTCAGCGGCACCGACGATGTGACCGTCACGGTGCAGCAATCGCTGAACTTCTCCGCGCTTCCCGGTCATGGCGAGCCTATAGACTACCTTGATCGGTCTTATGGTTCCATTCATACCCTGACTGACTTCAATGGCGCTGCCCTGAACGCCGTCTCGGCCTTTACTGGTGTTGATACAGCAACTCAGCGGGGGATGTTTGGCATTAACGGGCCGTTGATTCCTAACGTTGTAGGCCAGTCTGTTACTGACATACCCTTCTTCAGTATGTGGGTTGAAGAGCATACTCTTACCAGTTCTCAAGGTGTTGTTAACTGGCATAAGCGCCTCCGCATACGTATCTATAACTCTTCTGCCATCATTCCGGATTGGACTGTAGAAGGTAGCGGTTGGGACTTCGTGGTTGAGTTTCAACCCGTGGGCGGAGCTTGGCAGGAAGTATTGACCGACAATAATGAGGACCTGCTTGATGTCGGTTTCACCTCTGCGACCCGCCCTATAGCATTTATTCAGTTGCAGGATACTTTTCTGCCCCAAGCTGAATATGACGCTTTCAAGTCCTTCTTTATGGCCGACGCGTTGAGCAAATACAACATTCGTATCCGTGTTGCGTTGGACTAAGGGAGCGACCAGACGGTGGACACCGTAACCCTGGACGGTTGGACAACAGTGACTCACCCCCGTTCCTTTCTCTAGAGAAGAGGGGAGGGGGTGAGAGAGGACAAACCAACGCACAAGGAATCTTCCCTCACACCCTTTCCACTTCCTGGCCCCGGCTAGTAGTCCAACTACTTTGAAATGATGGATTGCTTTTCCAGCCGGGTTCTCAGTCTGATGCTTGTCCACGTAATGCCACCAACCAAACTACCCATCATTACAAAGATTTCGCACCACTAGTATATAACCTGCCGTTCCTCCAGTCGCCCCACTTCCGCGGCTGAGAGGCCCAGAAGTTGTTGAAAGACATACTCGTTGTGCTGGCCCAGCAGCGGGGCCGGGGCGCGGATGCCGCCCGGCGTATCCCCCAACAGCCAGGGCATTCCGTACAGCCACTCTGCTCCTACGTGGGGATGTTCCACGTCCAGGTAGGCCTGCCGTTCCTGCAAGTGGGGGTCAAGAAACTGGTCCTCAATGTTCATTACCGGCATCGCTGCCACGCCGTGCGCTTGCAGCAGGTCGGTAACTTCCTGGGCCGTGCGCTGTTTCGTCCATTCCGCTACATGAACGTCCAACTCGGCTATATGCTCCAGCCTTCCCGTTAAGTTGGCAAACCGGGCGGCTGCGGCCCAGTCCGGGTGGCCCAGGGCGGCGCAAAAGGACTGCCACTCCACCGCGCTGCCCACCGCTATTGCCACCCAGCGGTCGGCCCCGGTTTCCGAGTTGCGGCAGGGGTAGTTGTTGTGGGGTGCGAAGGCCGGATCGTAGTTGCCCCGGGGCCGGGGAACTTCGCCGGTCATCTGGTAGTCCAGCAACGCCTCTCCCAGCATAGAGGTGGTGGCCTCCAGTTGGGCCACCTCTATAAACTGACCCCGGCCGGTATTGTTGCGGTGGCGCAGGGCCGCTACCATCGCCAGGGCGGCGTGAATCGCCGCAACCACGTCGCTCCAGGGCGCTTGCAGTTCCCCCACCAGTTGTTCATCCCCGGCATAGCCCACCACGCTCATCAGCCCGGACAGGGCTTGAATGATGGGGGCGTAAGCCAGCACATCCCGCAGCGGCCCGGTCTCGCCCAGGGCTGGCATTGACACCAGGATGATGTCCGGGTGGAGCTTGCACAGTTCCGGATAGTCCAGCCCCAGCCGTTGCAGTACGCCGGGGGAGTAATTGTTCAGGGCCACGTCGCTGCGGGCCAAGAGTTCCCGGACCAACTCCAGTCCCTCGGCGGTTTTCAGGTTCAGGGTGACGCTCAGCTTGTTGCGGTTAATGCCGTGGAATACCGGCTGCAACTCCGGCCACAGGCCCCGGTCACCGCCGGCGATGTCGTCGCCGACAATGGGGCGGCCCAGCCGCAGCCCGTCCAGCCGCGCCCGGCTTTCCACCTTGATAACCTCGGCTCCCAGGTCGGCCAGCAATTGCGTCGCCATCGGCCCGGCCCAGGCAGTGCCAAAGTCCACTATCCGGTAGCGGGACAGGGGCAAAACGCCGGTGTTGGCAGGTGAGTCAGAGTTGGATTGCATAATTCGCCAAACCTCGATTGAGCGCCAGGAGCGCCAATCGCTCGTCATAGTTGCTGGTTGTTATTCCGGGCGCAATTCCCCAGTTCTGCCATTCTGAACGCAGTGAAGAATCCCGACCCTTCCCGCCAAACCCCGTCCGGCCCTCTCCCAAGACTATCGTATTAGACGCACAGTCATATTTCCGTCGTTCCTGCGAAGGCAGGAACCTAAAACCTTGAGAACCGAGGTTCCTGCTTTCGCAGGAACGACGGGTTTTCGTTCTTTGGCATAATGCGATAGCCTTGGCGCCCTGGGTGCCGGGCAGAAAGGTTCCTGCCTTCGCAGGAACGACGGACAGCCCCAAGCCCAGATGCGATATGCTTGCACCGTCCCCCTAGACTATCCTTTCCTGCTCCAATTTCGCAATCTCCGACGCGTCCAACCCCAGCTCGCCGCCCAGGACCTCCCGGTTATGCTGGCCCAAAGTAGGCGCCGAGCGCATCAGTCTGGCCGGGGTGCCGGACAGCCGGTAGGGAGGGCCGGGATAATTGTAGCCTCCCGCCTCGGTATGTCCCATCGGCTGGAAGTAGTCCCTGGCGTTCAGTTGGGGGTCGGTCAGCGCCTCGTCAAAAGTCTGCACCGGCACGCAGGGTATGCGGTGTTCCAGGCAGGCTTCCAGTATCTCCTGCTTGGTACGCTCCATAAACCAGGGGGCAATCAGCGACTCCGCCTCTTCCGGGTATTGGTCGCTCATCGCCCGCCGGTCGCGGTAGCGGGGGTCTTCCATCCAGTCCTGTTCTCCCAGCAGGTCCAGGAACCGCCGGTACTGTTCAATCTGTGGGGCGTCAATGCAGATATAGCCGTCCTTGCAGGGCAGGACGCAGTTGGGGAACAGGCCCAACCGCATCCGGTTGCCGGAACGCCAGCCGGCCACGCCCCGGTAGATGTAGGTAGGCAGGTGGTAGCCGGTCAGCAGCGTCCCGATGACCTGGGCCTCAGCCACGTCCACCGCCTGCCCTTTTCCGGTCAGGTCCCGGCCCAGCAGGGCTACGATGCTGGCAAAGGCGGCGCCGACGCCGGCCAGGTAGCTGGCCTGGTGCAGTGGCGTGGTCAGCGGCTCCCGGTGGGGGTGGCCGGTGCCAAAGCTCAGCCCGCTCATCGCGTTGGCAGTCAGGTCAGTCCCTTGGTAGCCCCGATATGGCCCGCTGCGCCCGTAGGGGGATATGGAGGTGACGATGAGGCGGGGATGTTGTTCCTTGAGAGATTCGTAATCCAGCCCCAGTTCCTCCACCAGGGCCAGGGGTTGGTTCTCCAGGAAAACATCGGCGGACTCCAGCAACCGCTCTAATAACTGCCGGCCCTCGCCGGATTGCAAGTTGAGGGTAATGCCGCGCTTGTTCAGGTTGGCAAAGAGGAAAAGCCCGCTGCGCTCCGGGTGAGGGTTTCCGTCGGGGAAGGGGCCTCGGTAGCGTCCTTCCTCGCCTACGCCGGGCGGCTCCACCTTGATAACCTCGGCGCCCAATTCGGCCAGGACTTTGCCGCAAAAGGGAGCGGAAACCAGGCTGCTCCACTCAACAACCCGCACCCCGTTTAACGCTGCGGTTAATGGATTCTGTTGCACTGGACTTACCTTCACGACCGAGCCGAATCCGCTGGCGAGTTCGCTGCATAGTCGAGGACTGACTCTGCCTTTCAGACCTCGACTCCAGGAAACCACTTGAGGAACTGGGCCACCACCGCGCCGTCCTTAAGGTTCTCAAACAACGCTGCCACCGGCGCCCGTGTACTGCGAAATACCCAGGCTCCGCTGTCCTTCTCCGGTTCCCGCTCAACTGCGGGGCATTTCTCCCAATTTGTCATTGCATCACCTGATGGGACTCCGCCCGTCCGGTGAATTATAACCTTCAACCAGTACCCAAATCTAAGGATACTCTGAATAAGTCATTAAGCTCTAGTGCCTTCACCCATCGTTCCTGCGCCGGCAGGAACCTAAAACGTTGGGGACCGAGATTCCTGCTTTCGCAGGAACGACGGGTAGGGGTGAACGGCACAAGTACGGACTTCTTCAGAGGTTTCCTAAAGTTGCCAGTCTTCGGCAATGAACCGGACGCACTGTCCCTTGCCGCCGGGCCGGGATTTCCCGCTCCATTCAGGTCTCCAATTCGTATAACAGTCCCACGATCGCTCACCTCCCTACGTTTCTCTTCACCCCATCCTATAACCAAACCACCTGAAATGGAACGCTGCCGGCGGGCACAGGGCTATAGCGTTTTAATTTCCCGTGATGTCATTCTGACGGAGCGGAGCGGAGGAAGAATCCAAAATCCATCAGGTTGGACTTTGCGGATAGCGGACTACCCTTGTTGAGAAGGATTTTGGATTCCTCGCTCCGCTCGGAATGACAGTTGGCAGGGGCGCTGGGGGTGCTAGTGATTAAAGCGCGATTGCCCTGCCGGCGGGCAAATAAGGGTTGATAACGGAGACTCTTATTTAGGCGGCAGCGACCCGGCAAAGTCCACCGCCATTCCAACCCACTCTTGCAGCGTGTCAGGAGTCCCAAACCCTTCCTGACTCACGTACACAAACCCGCGCATCGGGCGGCCCGTAAAGTCGAACAGGCCGGCGTGGGGTTTAGCCAACGTCTCATCGTACCGCTCCGGCCCTACCCGCAGCATCAGGTTGGTCTGGTCCACGCCACAGCACATATTGCCGTTAAGCATAAAGGCCAACCCGCCGAACATCTTTCTTTCGCTGACCCCTTCTGTCGCCCTCAGGACTCCCCGAACCCTCGCCGCCAGTTCTTCGTCGTAGGCCATGCCGTTATCTCAACCTCCGCAAACAAAGGAATGTAAACTGCCGATTTCAATGGGGGACATTGTACCGAGAGTAATAGCTTCAACGAAAGAGGCGGGTGTCAGTTGACACCTGTTCCTCCTTCGTTTTTCGGGCAGTTTGGTGGCGGATGGAAGGTAGGAAAAGGGAGGCCAGACCTGTAAAAGTCCCGGTAAATCCCTAAAAGCGATGCTAACCCGTTATTTTTAGCTTTTGCCTCAAGCTACGGGATGATGTATAATTGAATAAGTTGTATTACGTTAACTAAACTGGACAGCTATGAATGCTGTCCTCGCAAGGAGGGAACATTATGGCAGACAATGGACTGGACAAGTTTGTTACCGGATTGTTCGCAGGCGCTCTGGTCGGGGCGGCGCTTGGGTTGCTCTTGGCCCCCAAGCCCGGTAGCGAGACCCGCCAAATTGTCCGCGAACGCGCCGGGGAGTACTTGGGCACGGCCCGGGAGCGCGCCGAAGGCTATCTCGGCCCGGCCCGGGAACGGGCCGAAGGCTATGTCGGCACCGCCCGGGAGCGGGTACGGAATCTCCGCCGGAGCAACAATCAGGAAGAACTGGAAAGCAATTTGGCAACCAGCCAGGTGACTGAAGAGGAGTAAGACCCTCTCAGGTTTCCAGCAGTCAAGAGCAAAATGTGTCGGGGCAGGTTTTAGACCTGCCCCGATGTTTGTCGCTCATAAACCTAACAGATAACCGGGATAGCCAAGTACGGCATTAACCCGATTAGGTCGCTCGCAAAGTCCGCTTATTGCAAAGTCCGCTCATGGTGAGCTTGTCGAACCACCCTCCCCTATTCGGTAGCGCGGCCTTCCCACTCTACAAACCCAACCGCTGTACCAGTTCCTCGGCGGTTACTATGGCGCCGCTGAGGCCGTGGGCGTCCTGTTGGGCCAGGAAGGTCGCCGCCTTGACCATATCCTCCGGGGTAGCCCAGGTGGAAAAGTCAGCGTCGGGCCGCTGCGCCTGGAAGCCCTCGGTCAGTACCGGGCGCAGGGGTTTCAGCGCATTTACCGCGATGTTGTATTGGCCCAACTCGGCAGACAGGCCCCAGGTTAGCCGTTCCACGGCGGCCTTGGCTACTCCATAGGCTTGGCCCAGCATCGCGATGCTCTCTTCTGCGTCAGCGCTCAGGGTGGAGGAGAAGATATTGGCGGCGGCGTGGGAGGATATGTTGATGATGCTGCCCCCGCCCTGTTCCACCATCGCCGGCGCCACTGCCCGGCAGCCGATATACGTAGCCCGCAGGTTAATGTCCAGCACCAGGTCCCACTCCCGCAGGGTGGACGCCAGGAAGGGGCGGTAGGTGCCGACACCGGCGTTATTGACCAGCACATCAATGCGCCCAAAGGCGTCCAGCGCCTGCTGCACCATAGCATTGATGCTCTCCTCCTCTCGCACGTTGCAGCGGACGGGCAGGGCCTTGCTGCCCAACGCCTCAACCTCGGCGGCGGTGGCGTAAATGGTGCCGGGGGCCAGGGTACGCTCCGTCTCCGAGCGGGCGGCCACCACGATACTGGCCCCGGCCCGGGCCAAACCCAAAGCCATAGCCTTGCCGATGCCCCGGCTGGAGCCGGTTACGATTGCTACCCGGTCCTGAAGTGACATATTCTATCCCTATACTGTTTAACCGGGATTTTCACACAGAGATACGCAGAGTCTCCGTGTGCCTCTGATTTCTCTGCGTCTTGGTGTTAACCCCGACCCCGGTAGTGCCGGCCTAATTCGGAAGCGTAGGCCCGGCCCAGCGTATCCCCGCTTTGCCCCAGCCATTCGCTGAAGCGGGTGGCGGCCCGCGGCGGGTCGGCGGAGATTAGCAGGTTGGCGGCCAGGCCGTCTATCTCCTCCCGGGTCAGCACCACGTCCCGCACCAGGCAGCCGACCAGCCGTCCCAGATTCAGGGCTAGGGCCGGCGGGACGTGAATAATCCTGGCCCGGCTTCCCACCCGCTGGGCCAGCAACCGCACCAGTTCGTCAAAGGTGTAGGTTTCGGGGCCAACGGCGTCAAAAGTGGTATTGTCCTGGCCCGGCCCGGCAGCGACGGCCAACTCCGCCAGGTCATCAACGTACACCGGCTGCGCCCGGTATTGGCCACTGCCGGCGACGGTGAACACCGGGAAGCGCCGCAGCAGCCAAGCGATGTTGTTGAGCAGAACGTCTCCTTCGCCAAATACCAGGGCCGGCCGGACTATGGCGTAGGACAAGGCCGATTCCCGAATGGCCTGCTCCACCAGACCCTTGCCCCGGAAGTAGGGCAGCGGCGAATCAACCGAGGGATTAGTGATACTGATATGCACCAGCCGCCGGATGCCGGCCTTTTCCGCCGCCCGGATGAGAGTACAGGAGTTCTCCACCGCCCGGTCAAAGGTGATATTCCCGCTGGAGAAACGGACCCAGTAGGTATTGTAAAGGGTGTCCGCCCCGCGCAGGCTCTCGGCCAGGGCATCCGTCCGGTCGAAGTTAAAGGGGAAAGCCTCGACTCGCCCACCGAAAGGGTCTTCGCCGACACGCCCGGTCAGAGTGCGTACCGAGCGGCCCAAGTCCAGCAACCGGTGAGCAATGTACCGGCCCGTGTAGCCGAAAGCGCCGGTAACTACATCAAGCCCGGCATCGTCTCCGGTATGAGAACCGGCGTTGGTGGCATTCATTGCAAGCTGTTTCCAGTATCAGCCGGATTTATCGGTTACGTCGGCTCGTGGAAGGGTTGTCCAGAGGTTGCTTAACCCGTTCCATCCAGGGCTTTGGAAATGTCGGCCACGGTAAACACGATGGCATCAACGGCGTTGTGCATTATGTCCGGCTCGTCGCCGTCGTGCCAGAGGAGAACGGTGCGCTTGCCAGTGCCGATGCCATAACCCAGTTCCAGGTGGGCCGAGCGCCCGCAAGGCAGGACACAAACCACGGCATCGCAGCCTTTCAGGGCATCCATATCCCGCTGGAACCGGGAGCGGACAACGGGGTGGTGCAGGACGTCGAAAAGCTCGCCGGATTTCACTCCCTCGGTGACATTCCAATCAAAACTTTCCCAGGAAACACTCTGGTGGCGGAAGTCATAAACGTCATGGCCCGCGCTGCGTAGCGCCGCCAGCACCTCCGGGTAAATCTCATTGCGCCAGGAACTGGCGACGTAAACTTTCATTAACGTACTTCCATCAATGTGCTTCCCGGTACGGGTCTCTGACCGCCTTTACGGATCGGTGAACGAATAACTTAACCTGAGCAACTTGACCGCCGTCATTCCGGCGCCGGCCGGAATCCAGGAAAGGTCCTGCGTAGGCCAACGTCTCCTACGGCAAGGCGCCCTGGATTCCGGCTTTCGCCGGAATGACGGGTCGGGCCGGTAAGATATTCAAGCAAATGCATCCACACGACAAAGCCCCGGCAAATTGGGTATGGTAAACCAATTCTTCACAAAGAGGCGCCGAGAAGGGGAGTTTCACGGAGAATCTCTGTGTGCCTCTGCGTCTCCGTGCCCCTTTGTGGGAAAGACCTTGCCAAGAACAACCTTTCCGCCCTTGATCTCTGTCTCAAATACGGAACCTGCCTCAAATACGGCGCGAGCGCACCCTTACGCCGGCTGCGGGGCAAAGTCGGGCGAGAGCATGAGCCAAGTCTTTTGCTTTACAATCAGGCCGCGTACCGCCGGCAGGTACTTGCCGGTCCAGTCCGGGTCCTGGGCCACCTGCGCCCTGGCCTCGTCAAAATGCTCATAGTCCCGGTAGCCCCAGATGTGGACTACCTGGTTCAGCTCGCCGACTTCACTGTAGTACCAGCCAGCCAGCTTTACCCCGTACTTGGCCCGTATGGGAATGGACAGCTCTTCAACCGCCTTCATATAGTCGGGAATAGCCCCGGGTCTGAAAGTATATTGTCGAAAGTCGTAAACCATTGTTAAGAACCTCCAATCGGTCTTTGGATTATTAATAGGGCTCCGGCCCCAAAGTCTCATTTTTCTGCTGGCTGGCCTAGTATTTGCAACCGGCGCAAGCGCTATATTCCATAGCGGTCCTTAATGTACCCACGCCATTCCAGCCCTTCATCTCCGATTATATCAAAAGAGGGTATCCAGTCCTCGTCTAAAATCCAACGGAGAGGAAGTGCATTAGAAAGCAACCTGTCCTACCCTACCGCCACTTCCCGTCCCTCGTCGGAGGCTTGACGGATGGCATCTACAAAGTGGTGTAGTTCTACCGCCGTGTCAAAGTCGGGCTGGCAGTCCTGGCCGGAGCGGATGGCCTGGCCGAACTGGTAATACATCTGGCCCACGTTGAACGGCTCGCCCTGGGGCATTCCTTCCAGCACGTAGGTGAAGCGGCCCGGTATCTCCAGAGGTTGCAAGTCGCCCCGGCCCTGAACACCTTGCAGGGTTACGTCGCCAAGCTGGGGCGAATCCTCGGAGGAGGCTACCAGGGTTCCCTCCATGCCGTAGATTTCCATGCGCAGGCCGCTGCCGCTCCAGGGGTTGCTGGCTACGTGGGTCGAGGCCACACCGCCGTTCTGCAGCCGGCCGCTGACCAGAATGTTGTCCGGCGAGGTCACCGGGAGCCGCTGGCCGGTGTCCGTTTCCAGCCACTCGCCGGCCTGGGTGGACACCACCGAGGATACGTGGCTGAAATCGCCGACAACGTAGCGGAGAGCGTCAATGCTGTGGCCGGCGGCGATGGTCAGGGTATGCGCCCCCAGTTCGTTATCCCGTTGCCAGGTGCGGGTGGAGTGACGCTCCAGAGAGCCGCCCCGAACCAGGCTGAGGTGACAGGACAGCACATCGCCGACGTAGCCCTCGGCCACCAGTTCTTTCATATACAGAATGGCCGGCGCGTTGCGGGCTTGCAGCCCCACCATATTGCGCACTCCCTTGGCCCGGGCCAGGTCGGCCATCTCCTGGGCCTGGGCGGTGGACTGGCCCAGGGGCCACTCGGTATAAACGTGCTTGCCGGCGTTAAGAGCGGCTACCGTCGGCTCGTAGTGGGAGGGAACCCGCAGCACCACGGCCACGGCGTCAATGTCCGGGTGAGCTATCAGGTCCTGGTAGTTGTCGAAGGCCAGCCGCGCCCCGAACAATTTCGCCGACTCTTCGGCGCTCTCCATTCGGGTGGTGCAAACGGCGGTAAGCTCAAACTCCGGGCTGGCGACGACGGCGGGCAGGTGGGAGCGGGGCGCCCAGCCCAGATGGACGTTGGCCCCGATAATGCCCAGGCGAATCTTTTCCGATGCCATTACTGTTTCCTCCTGATGTTGGTTCTTCTGCCTTGGTTCTTCTGCCAAGTAATTTAACACAGAGACGCAGAGAACGCAGAGTGCGGCATGGTATTGTTATATAATTAGTCCCAAAATGGAGAAAGGGGTAATCAAATGAGTCCCATTGAGGCTAGCGTCTTCCAATTCGCCCCGGACCTGACCATCTGCCGGCTGCTGAACGGGATGTGGCAGGTGTCCGGCGCCCACGGCCGCATTGACCCCGCGGCGGCAGTGCGGAGTATGTTCGACTACCTGGACGCCGGGTTTACCACCTGGGACCTGGCCGACCATTACGGCCCGGCGGAGGACTTTATCGGCGAGTTCCGGCGGCAACTGGCCGCGGGCCGCGGCGCGGAGGCCCTGTCCGGCATTCAGGCCTTCACCAAGTGGGTGCCCCGGCCGGGTCCAATGACCCGGCAGATTGTAGAGAACAACGTGGACCTGTCCCTGCGGCGGATGGACGTTGACGCATTGGACTCGCTGCAGTTCCACTGGTGGGAATACCGGGACGACCGCTACCTGGAAGCCCTGGGCCACCTGAGCGACTTGCGGGACGCCGGTAAGATTCGCCACCTGGCGCTGACCAATTTCGACACGGAGCGCCTAAAAATCATCGTTGACCACGGCATCAAGATTGTCTCCAACCAGGTCCAGTATTCCCTGGTTGACCTGCGGCCGGGGCAAAAGATGGCCCAATTCTGCGCCGAAAATAACATCCACCTGCTGACTTACGGGACGTTCTGCGGCGGGCTGCTGTCGGAAAGCTACCTGGGCCAGCCGGAACCGGGCGGGGCTGCCCCTTTTGGAAGCGGCAGCACCGCCAGCCTGGGCAAGTACAAGCAGATGATTGACGTTTGGGGTGGCTGGGCCTTGTTCCAAGAGCTGTTAGCCGGCCTGAAGGCCGTCGCCGACAAGCACGGGGTCAGCATCGCCAACGTGGCCTCCCGCTACATTCTGGACTGCCCGGCGGTGGCGGGAGTTATTGTCGGCGCGCGCCTGGGGGTGAGCGAACACCGGCAGGATAACGCCCGGGTGTTTGAGTTTGCGCTGGACGCAGCGGATGCGGAGGCCATTGGGGCCGTGACCGGGCAGAGCCGGGACTTGCTGGCAATTATCGGGGACTGTGGGGACGAGTACCGGCGGCGGTGAAATCAACTTTACCTGATATGGATTAACCGGATATACAGAATGATTGGGAATTATCAATTGCCAACTCTGGCCTGACTCCTGAATCGCAGTTCTTAATTCTCAATTACCCTGTATGTCTTGTCCATCAATGTTTGAATCCTTTTGACTCAGGAGAGCGCTATGCAAATCGGAGCCATTTTTCCGCAGACCGAAATCGGGTCGGACCCCGGGGCCATTCGCGAGTATGCCCAAGCCGCCGAGGAATTGGGCTACTCTCACCTTTTCATCGCCGATCACGTCCTGGGAGCCGACCCCGATTATCACTCCCACGTGACCGACTCCTACTACACCCACCGGAGCGTCATCCACGAGTCCTTTACCCTGATGGGATACCTGGCGGCCATTACCGAGCGGATCGGGTTGACCAGCGGCATCCTGATACTGCCCCAGCGGGCCACCGCGCTGGTCGCCAAGCAGGCGGCGGCGGTGGACGTGCTGAGCGGCGGCCGGCTGCGGCTGGGCATCGGCGTGGGCTGGAACCATGTGGAATATGAGGCGCTTAACCGGAACTTCCGAGACCGGGGGCGGCGCAGCGAGGAACAGATTGCTCTGCTGCGCGCCCTGTGGACGCAGGAAGTCGTGAACTTTGAGGGCCGGTGGCACCGGGTCACTCATGCCGGCCTGAACCCGCTGCCGGTGCAACGGCCTATTCCGGTCTGGCTGGGGGCGGGCAGCAGCGCCAGCCCGCTGCCGCCGGAGCCGGTGCTGCGCCGGATCGCCGCCATCTCCGACGGCTGGTTTCCCAACTTTCCGCCGGACGAACCGGGGCGGGAAGCCATCGGCAAGCTGCGAGAGTATATTCAGGCCGCCGGGCGGGACCGGTCCGCGGTGGGCATCGAGGGACGCATCCGCATCGACAACAAAGAGGCGGAGGACTGGGTGGACGAGGCCAAAGGGTGGCAGGCCCTGGGCGCAGTCAGCATCACGGTGGAGGCCCGGCGCGGCGGCTTGAGCGGCGTAGAAGACCACATCGAGGCCATTGCGCGCTTCCGGGAGGCCCTGGCCGGCGTGGGTGATTGGTAGCGGTTCCTGAGCCGTTTAGCGCCCGGGTATTAACTATTGAGGGGGATGACCGTTGTTTGGAAAGACTGGGCGGGTTTGAGACCCGCCCTTACGTTTCTGTGCGACACCGGCTGCACGGCTTCAGGTTGCCCTCCTCTTTATCTCCGGTTAACTCCCCCTAAAAGTTCGATGCTTGCATTTAATAAAGCAATAATAAATTGCTTGCATTATTGCTTGACAAGATATTGCTGAGGGTATATTATTATATTCAATAGTAAAGGCCAATCAGTATCATCAGATTGGTGAAGAAAAGGAGGCAAGGAATGAACGCACACATCCACATACACCTCGACCACAACCACGACGGGCTGTTCAACCGGATCGCCCGAGACCTGGGAGCAGCCTACGACTGGCTGGCCGGGCCGGCCTTGTCCGAGCAGGAACGGGTTAACCGGGCCTTGGCCGAAGCCCGCAACGGCAAGTTCGGCCCCGAGGCGCTTTAGCCGCCGGCCAGGACCCGCTGGAACTCCCGGGGAAAAGGAGGCAAGAAATGAACGCACACATCCACGTACAAGTGAACCTGGACCACAACCACGACGGGCCGTTCAGCCGAATCGCCCGAAACCTGGAAGTCGCCAATGACTGGCTGGCCGGGCCGAGTATGTCGGCCCGGGAACGATCCAGCCGGAAACTGGCCGAGGCTCGCAACAGCAGGTACGAAAGCCTGATGCTTTAACCGCCATCGAACGAGCGAAAGATAGAAATATAGAAGCCGAAGAACGGCAGGAGAAGAAAAACAATGATTGAACAAGAAACCACCCAAACTACCACCGAACCGTCCAATATCCTGGAGCGGATTGCCCGGGACATCATCCTCGCTTACCTCTGGGTCTCCGGCCCGGCCCTGTCCCAGCAGCAGCGCGTCCAGCAGGAGCTGGCCAAGGCCCACCAGATTGAGCTGGAGCTGGACAGCACCAGCATCATCGGGTAATCGGTGGTAAAGCGCTGGGCGATAAGCGCCCCTCCGTCCCCGAGCCGGCCAGGTATTCCTTAAAGAAAGCTCCCCTACATCCAACCGGGGAGCTTTCCTCTTGTCGGCCGGCGGTATATTTTATATCTTCTATCGCTTACCCGATAGTCCTCGTTTACACCAGACATTCACCGTTGCTAAACCTTCCTCTATTGAGTTAAAAGACGACATTGAATATATGATATTGCCTTTGACAACCATTGACATAGCTCATATCAAGGTATATAATTGCTGATATAGCAACATCAACAGGCCCACCGCGCCAAAGATTCTACAATTGTTCGTTGAATAGGAGGTGAATTTATGGTGACTCTTCGACTGCGACAAAAGGTAGAAATCTCCCATCAAGTTTTGGAGGACCAGGTGAACCGGCAAGTGGCCGAGATAGTGGAAGCCGCCGAGGTAGAGGCGGAACAGGCGCAGAAGCCTGCCCCGGTAACCGCTTCCTGGAACTATTCGATGCCCTTTGCGGGAGTCCGGTACTACAGCTATGACAAGTAGCCAACCCTCCTCCTCCCTGCAACCCGGACCCCGCAATTAACAAGGCCCCCGGATTTTCCGGGGGCCTTTTCTTCTGGGTATTATTGGGGGATAGGCCAAGAGCGACCCAAAAGACTCCGGGGCCACGCCGGGGCAAAAGGGGCACACCCCCCGGCGACAGGTAACAGAGCGGGGCAAAGGTGCAACCCCCCGGCTATTGAGTTACAATAAGTTACAAATAGATCGGGTATATATAATAATTGGAGCGGGCCGCCGCCGGGGCACCCCGCCGGGGCATAAGTGGCACACCCCCGGCGACAGGTAACAAGGCAGACCCCCGGCGACCGGTAAGGGGGACGGCGCCAACTCGATTTTGTCCCCGGCTACGCTCCGGCAATTCATCCCGTAAATTATGACGCTCCCCTATTGGAGCGTATTTCCTGAAGGCGGTGTCTGAACATGGTTACTCTGCTGCGTAAGTTTATTGGCGACCCCAGTGAAAAAGCGGTGGACAAAATCGGCCAGGCTGTAGTGCCGGCGATTAACGCCCTGGAGAATCGAATGCAGGGCCTGTCCGATGTCCAGTTGCTGGATATGACCGGCCAATTCCGCGATCGGCTGGCCCGGGGCGAAACACTGGACGACCTGCTGCCGGAAGCCTTTGCCGTTGTGCGGGAAGTGGGTCGCCGCCAGCTGGGTCAGCGCCATTATGACGTGCAGCTTATCGGCGGCGTGGTGCTGCACCGGGGCCAGATTGCCGAAATGAAAACCGGCGAGGGCAAGACCCTGGTGGCTACCCTGCCGGTCTATCTGAATGCGCTGGCCGGCCAGGGGGTGCACGTGGTGACGGTCAACGATTACCTGGCCCGCCGCGACCCGGTTTGGATGGGGCCGATCTACCACAACCTGGGCTTGACCGTCGGCTGCCTACAGCACGACTTGGCTTTCCGGTACGACCCAGAGGTCACCGACGCGCCCAACGGGATGAAGTTCCTGCGCCAGGTCAGCCGGGCCGAAGCCTACCAGGCCGATGTCCTCTATGGAACCAACAACGAGTTCGGCTTTGACTACCTGCGGGACAATATGGCGATCGAACCCTCCCACCGGGTACAGGGGGAGCGCAACTTCGCCATCGTTGACGAGGTGGACAACATCCTGATTGACGAGGCGCGGACGCCGCTGATAATCAGCGGGCCGGCGGATGAGCCGGTGCAGCACTACTACACCTTCGCCAAGCTGGTGCCCCGCCTGGACCCGGTGGAGGACTACTCCATTGACGAACGGACCCAGGCCATCTCCTTGAGCCAGGAGGGAATCGGGAATATGGAGCGGTGGACCAGGGTTGATAACCTGTACGACCCGGAGAACTATCACCTGGTGCATTACATTGAAAACGCTTTGACCGCCAATATCCAGAAGACCCGGGACAAGGACTATGTGATCCGGGACGGGGAAGTAGTCATCGTTGACGAATTCACCGGGCGGCTCCAGTTCGGGCGCCGTTGGTCCGACGGGCTGCACCAGGCGGTAGAGGCCAAGGAAGGGCTGAAAATCCAGCGGGAGAGCGTCACCTACGCCACCATCACCCTGCAAAACTACTTCCGAATGTACCGGAAGCTGGCCGGCATGACCGGTACGGCAGCTACCGAAGCCGATGAGTTCTACAAGATTTACGGGCTGGAAGTGTCGGTAATCCCTACCAACGTACCAATGGTACGGGATGACGTGGCGGACCTGGTTTTCCAGACCGCCGAATCCAAGTGGCGGTCGGTGGCGGATGACATCGTAGCGGCCCACGAATCGGGCCGCCCGGTGCTGGTAGGCACCGCCTCCGTAGAAGCCTCGGAAGAATTGAGCGAGCGGCTGAAGCGGCAGGGCGTCCCCAATCAGGTGCTAAACGCCAAGAACCATGAACACGAGGCTACGATAGTGGCCCAGGCCGGGAAACTGGGCGCGGTTACCGTGTCCACCAATATGGCCGGGCGCGGCACCGACATCGTCTTGGGCGGCAGCAACACCGGCGCCCCCGGCTGGGCCGAAGAGCACGCCAAAGTCGTCGAACTGGGCGGCCTGCACGTCGTCGGCACCGAACACCACGACGCCCGGCGCATCGACAACCAGCTACGGGGCCGCTCCGGCCGCCAGGGAGACCCGGGCAGTTCCCAGTTTTACGTGGCCTTGGAGGACGAGTTGATGCAACGGTTCGGCGGCGACCGCATCAAGTCGGTGATGAGCTGGACCGGGATAGATGAGGACACCCCCATCGAGAACAAGCTGATAACCAAGTCGATCAGCAGCTCCCAGGTCAAGGTGGAAGGCTACCACTTTGACATCCGCAAGCACTTGCTGAATTTTGACGACGTGCTGAATACTCAGCGGGAGGTCATTTACGCCGACCGGGAGCGGATTCTGAACGGCGACAACCTGCGGGAAAAGATTGTCGAGATGCTCCGCCAGGAGTTCGCCGACCTGATTCGCAAACACCTGCCCGATCGCCACGCCGATAACTGGGACGCCACCGGGTTCATCTCCGAGCTGATGCTGATTTGCCCGCTGCCGCCAGACCTGTCCGAAGAGGAGCAGCTATACCGCTGGAAGCACGAAGAGATAACCCAGAAACTATGGGAATACGCCGAAACGGTCTATGAGGCCCGGGAGTCGGAGTTGGGTTCGGAGCAAATGCGGACGCTGGAACGTCTGCTGCTGCTGCGGGCCATTGACCTGCACTGGGTTAGCCACCTGACGACGATGGAGAACCTGCGCACCGGAATTGGCCTTCACGCCTACGGGCAGCGGGACCCGCTGGTGATGTACCGTACCGAGGGCCACAAGACCTTCCAGGAACTACTGCACCGGATGCAGGTGGACGTGGTGCATTCTCTATTCCACGTCACGGTTGCCCAGCGTCCCGCTAACGGCTCCAACCAGGCGCCGGGCGGGCGGCGGCCAGCGGATTCGGCCAAGGCCAGCCCAATGCAGGCGGTTCTGGGCAATGGCCGCCAGGCCGTCTCCGGCGGCGCAAAAATAGGCCGCAACGCCAAGTGTCCCTGCAACAGCGGCAAGAAGTACAAGCGGTGCTGCGGGGCTAACGTCTAGGCGCGGCCCTGCGGGATACAGCCCGCGCCGCCAGGCAAGTACCGGTCAAGGGATGAAGGGAGGGGAATGAAAACTGCGTTGATGCTCATCCTGCACATCGCCATTTTTGTGGTGGCGTTCATCATTTATACCCTTGGCCTGGGCATCGGTCTCGCCGCTAACCCAGCCATCGGCACCCTGCTCTGGATAGTAGCGGCGGCGATAGGGGTAGGAAACCTGGCGTGGATAGTGCTTTCTCTCCGGAGGGTGAGGCGGGTAATTAGTTATTCATATCATCCAATGATATAATCAACGTGTGAGAAGAAGACACCGCAGGACACTGGCAGCGATATTTCGACGTCCGTCGCAATCGGGCATTCGTTGGGATGATATTGAATCATTGCTGTTGGCCTGCGGAGCTTATATCGAGGAGCGAGCAGGTTCGAGGCTGGCAGTTGATCTAAACGATACCAGAGCGATATTCCACCGACCCCATCCCAGCCAAAATACGGACAAAGGAACCGTAGCTTCAATACGAAGATTCCTGGTCGAAGCAGGAATTAACCAGGAGCAGCCATGATGGAGTATAAAGGTTATCGCGGAGTTGTTGCTTTTGACTACGAAGCTGGAATCTTTCATGGCGAGGTGGTAGATACTCGAGATGTCATCACCTTTCAAGGGCAGTCGGTTGCGGAACTGCGCAGCGCTTTTGAAGACTCTATTGACGAGTACCTGAAGTTCTGCACCGAAAGGGGCAAGGTGCCGGACAAACCTTTCTCCGGCAGAATTCCGCTTCGGGTAAGACCGGATGTACACCGGGCAGCTACAGCGGCCGCGCGCGCCGAGGGCAAAAGCCTCAACGCCTGGCTGTCGGAAACCATCGAGAGAGCTACTGCGCGGACCGGATGAGACGTTCTAAGCGCCAACAATTAAGAGGCAAGAAATGTCAGATATTGCTTTTGATTCCGTTTTTTCTCCCGGTAGAGAATCAGCGAGAATAAGCGCCGGGACTTTTATCGGTGATTCGGAATGGAAACTGGCGTTAGACCTGGGCGTTGACCTGGAATGTACCGAAAAGTATGTAATCGCCACTAATTCATGGTTGGACGAGTATGGACACGGCGATACGAAACAAGGCGCTATTGAAGACTTGCTGGTTTCCCTGGTGGATTTGTATGAGTCCTTGCGAAGGCAAAAGCAAGAGAGCCAGCTATCGGATGAGCTTGTTGATACACTCGGTAAATTGAACATCCTCTTGGTTAGAGGAAAGTGATTAGGTGGATGTCCGTACTGTTCGGCAAGTATTGTTGAGGAAATTAGATGCTGTAGAGGACCGGGCTGGGCATCACGTCTTCTTTTATTTTGATTACCAGGGAAGAAGATATTTAGGCCCAAAGATGTCCCATTCCTGGCGGGGCGACCTGGACCGGCA
Source organism: Dehalococcoidia bacterium (assembly GCA_965197655.1). Lineage (GTDB taxonomy): Bacteria > Chloroflexota > Dehalococcoidia > Lucifugimonadales > UBA3495 > CATQHB01. The sequence continues at coordinate 1,848,332 of OZ240220.1, forward strand.
GCAGATTGATTGGCTGAAAAAGCCGCTGCTGCTGACTTCCAGAGAGTTCGAAGAGTTTATTTCATGCGCTCCCTCCAGAGAGGATTCCTTTGCCCTATGGGCCGAACGTAAAAGACCTGGCTAAAATATGCCTGCCCCCTAAACCCCCGCTCCTTTTAACCGCAGAGAGTTGGTCACCACCGTTACTGAGCTGAAGGCCATGGCCAGGGCAGCCAGCACCGGGTTGAGGAACCCCTGCTCCCCGAAGAAGAACTCCAGCCCCGCCGGTACGCCGCCGGCCAGGGCAAACACCGGGTAAAGAATGCCGGCGGCTACCGGAATCAGCAGGACGTTGTAGAAGAAGGCCCAGAACAGGTTTTGTTTGATGGCCCGCAGGGTCTGACGGCTCAGGTTCAGGGCGGTAATGACGCCGCCAACTTCGCTGCCCATCAGGGTAATGTCCGCGGACTCCATTGCAACGTCGGTCCCGGCGCCCATCGCCATACCCACGTCGGCCTGCACCAGGGCCGGAGCATCGTTGATGCCGTCGCCCACCATCGCTACCGTCTTTCCCTCGGCCTGAAGCCGCCGGACAACCTCTACCTTGTCCGGCGGCATGGTTTCCGCCTCTACCTGCGCAATGCCCAGCCGGCCGGCGATGTAGCGGGCGGTGCGCCGGTTGTCGCCGGTAAGCATCACTACTTCCAGCCCCATCCGCTGCAACTCGGCCACGCCCGATCGGGAGGAGGGCTTCAGGGTATCGGCCACGGCGATAATACCCAGCGCCGTGTCGCCAGCGGCCAGGATTACCGGCGTCTTGCCCGCATCGGCCAGTCGCTCCACCGATTCGGCCAGTCCTTCAAGCGAGATACCCCGGGCCTGCATCAGGGAAGGATTACCCAGCAAGACCGGGCCTCCTTCCACCGCAGCGGTCACCCCCTGACCGGGTAAAGCCACAAAGTCGGTAACCTGACCCAGAATTAAGCCCCGCTCCTCGGCCTCCCGGACGATGGCCTGGGCCAGGGGATGCTCGGAGCCTTGCTCTACGGTGGCGGCCAGCCGGAGCAACTCTTCTGTTGCTGTGTTGGCTTGCCCTTCGGTTTCATTGGCAGGAACCACGTCGGTAACCACCGGACGGCCTTCGGTCAGGGTGCCGGTCTTGTCTAGGACCACTGTGGTTACCCGGTGGGCGGTTTCCAGGGCTTGGGCGCTGCGAATCAGGACACCCCGCTCCGCTCCCTTTCCAGCGCCTACTATAATGGCCGTGGGGGTAGCCAGCCCCAGGGCGCAGGGGCAAGCAATAATCAATACCGCCACCAGGGTCAGCACGGCGTAGGTCAACGCCGGCTCCGGCCCCAGCAACAGCCAAAAGAAAAAGGCAGCCAGGGCAACGCCGCTGACCGCCGGCACGAAAACGGACGCCACCCGGTCGGCCAGCCGCTGGATGGGAGCCTTGGAACCCTGGGCTTCCTCCACCAGGCGAATAATCTGGGCCAGGGCGGTATCCTGACCGACCCGGGTCGCCCGCAGCCGGAAGAAGCCGGTGCGGTTCAGGGTGGCGCCATAAACCGGCTGGCCTGGCAGCTTGTCCACCGGCATACTTTCGCCGGTAAGCATGGATTCATCTACAACGGAACTTCCCTCGATTATCTCGCCGTCCACAGGTATTTTCTCGCCCGGACGCACCACGGCAACGTCACCCACTACCAACTCCGCCACCGGCACTGACACCTCCTGTCCGTCCCGGATAACCCGAGCGGTGTTGGGCTGGAGGCCGATTAACCGCCGGATGGCCTCGGAAGTCTGGCCGCGAGCGCGGGCCTCGAGGAAGCGGCCCAGCAGAATCAGGCCGATGATAAGCGCCGCCGTGTCGAAAAATACGCCATTCCCAACACCGCCGCGGGCCAGCAGCTGCGGGGCCAAAACGCCGAGGATAACCACCACCGCACTGTAGCCATAGGCCACCGACGACCCCAGGGCCACCAGGGTGTGCATATTGGCCGTGCCGTGACGGACTGCCGCCAGGCCGGAGGTATAGAAGGGCCAACCGGCCCAGAATTGCACCGGCGTCGCCAGAACCCACAGCGCCCACGGCCACACCGGGAAAGACTGGTACTCCAATAACTGGTACTCCAGGCGCATCAGGGCCGGCGCCCAGGGCAAGGCGTGGAAGGAGCCTAACAGCAGCAGGATACCTACAGCGATCGCAAAGGCGCAGCGGTTGCGAAAGTAGCGGATTTCCGAAGACCGGGACAGCCGTTCCAGCTCTGCGGCGGAACCCCGTCCATCACCGGCCGCATCCGTGACTTGATAACCGTAGTCCTCGACAGACCGGCGAAAATCAGCGAAGCCGGCCAGTCCCGGCACATAGCTTACCGTAGCCTTTTCCATAGCTAAATTGACGGAAGCAGCCACGACGCCGGGAACATCCTTGAGCGCTCCCTCTACGTGGCTGACGCAAGCGGTGCAGGTCATACCCCCTATATTAAGGGTAGCCTTGGCGGTGGCGATGCCATAGCCGGCACCGGCCACGGCCCCCTGCAACCCTTGCAGCAGCCGCTCCAGGGGGATTTCTCCGGGGGCCAGTCGCACCGCCGCCCGCTCCGTCCCCAGGTTGACCGAGGCAGCGAGCACTCCGGGCGCTTCCCGCAAGGCGCGCTCAACGTGCGTCACACAGGCGACACAGGTCATACCCTCAATAGGTATGGTTATTTCTCGGTCCTTTTCGGCTTCGTCTGCCAAGTTAACTCTCAACTACGCCGGAGTATTGTGGTGTCGCGCCGGAGCGCTTAACCGGGATGCGCCGGCAAACACTGCATCAATTGCCCATCATTATAAGGCATAGGAAGAAAGGGCGGTACGGCCTGTTTTGCGGTCATCCCCGGTATGTGTTGGTGTTCCCGCTCCGGCATCACTGTTCTCTATCTACGGATAAGCCGGGAGTTGCCCCGCGGGAAAGAGGCTGCCAAAGATGAGACTAGGCGGGTTAGAAACACGCCCCTGCATTGCAGTTTTACCAACGCACCTTCGTGCCTATTCGTGTCCATTCGTGGATGAGCAAAAAAATGGGCGGAACACCGGCGGCCGGCCTCCCCTAGCCCGTAAACAAATCTTTAACGAAACTTAAACCAAACATTAAACGATTACTGTTAGAAAATAGATTGTTAACCGAATCGGGCTGCATTATCCTGTTGCACGGTGGCGCTTTAATGTGAATGTATGTCCCCGTTCCGTATGCTGACTGCGAGCATTCGTACCAAGAGTAAGCGGATTCCCGGCGACACTGCGCAGTACCTGGGATAGCCGGAGATTGACTTTAATCTGTCTCGCTTTCACCGGCAAGGCAGCGGCCTTAAACTACAGGGGTGAATTGCCTTGTCCAAACCGGGCACTGTCTTCTATCGCGCCGTGTCCGCCACCATATTGGCGGTCGGATTGGGGGCCGACTTTTCCGGCAAGTGGAAAAAGTACCTGCCGGAACGGATTATCCAGCTCATCCTCTTCCTTTGCAGTATCGTATCCATCTTCACCACCATTGGCATCGTATCCGTCCTCATTTTCGAAGCGGCCCTCTTCTTCCAGGAAGTTTCCATTTTCGAGTTCCTGACCGGTACCAGGTGGACGCCGCTGTTTGCCTCCAAGCATTTCGGTATCCTGCCCCTGGTCACCGGCACCCTGCTTACTTCGGTAGGCGCGATGTTTGTGGCGCTACCCCTGGGGTTGCTCAGCGCAATATACCTCAGCGAGTACGCCCCCGATGTGGCCCGTAGAATCCTGAAGCCGATTCTGGAGGTGCTGGCGGGAATCCCGACGGTGGTTTACGGCTACTTTGCCCTGCTCTTCGTAACCCCCATCCTGCGGGGCATTTCGGATAACATATCCGTCTTTAACGGCCTCAGCGCATCCATAGTTATGGGCATAATGATTCTACCCATGGTTTCCAGCTTGAGCGAGGACGCCATGCGGGCGGTGCCCCGCTCCCTGCGGGAAGGAGCCTACGCCCTGGGCAGCACCAAGCTGGAGGTGTCCACCCGGGTGGTGATTCCGGCGGCCCTGTCCGGCATCGTAGCCGCCTTCATCCTGGCAATGTCCCGGGCCATCGGCGAGACCATGATTGTTACGGTGGCCGCCGGTCAGAACCCTAATTTCACCTTCAACCCCTTTGTCCCCATCGAAACGATGACTGCCTACATCGTGCAGGTCAGCCTGGGCGACACCCCCACCGGCACCCTGGAGTTCAAGACGATTTTCGCGGTGGGCTTGAGCCTCTTCGTCATAACGCTGGGAATGAACCTGCTCAGCCAGTTTATTGTCCGCCGGTTCCGGGAGGTGTACGAATAATGGCAATCATCAGCCAGGGAGAGTTCCGGCGGCGGATGAAACGCCGCAAGATAGAAGGGCATATTTTCCATGCCCTGTGCCTCATCGCCATTCTCATCGGCCTGGGAATGCTGGCGGCGCTGCTCATCAACATCCTCTCCGAAGGGCTGACCCGGGTTAACTGGTCCTTCATTACCAGCTTTCCCTCCCGCCACCCGGAACAGGCCGGGATTCGGGCGGCCCTGCTGGGCAGCATCTACGTGGTGGCCCTGGCCGGCATATTGGCCTTTACCTTTGGCGTAGGCGCAGCCATCTACCTGGAAGAGTACGCGGCCCGCAACTGGCTTGCCCGGATAATCCAGATAAACATTGCCAACCTGGCCGGGGTGCCTTCCATCGTTTACGGCATCCTGGGGCTGGAAATCTTTGTGCGCTACCTGGCGCTGGGCAAGAGCGTCCTGGCCGGCTCCCTAACCCTGGGCTTGCTGGTGCTGCCCATCGTCATCATAGCAGCGGAGGAGGCGATCCGGGCCGTCCCTCCATCCATCCGGGAAGGCGGCTATGCCCTGGGCGCCACCCGCTGGCAGGCCATTTGGCACCTGGTACTGCCCCAAGCCTTCTCCGGCATCCTTACCGGGGTGATTCTGGCCGTAAGCCGGGCCATCGGGGAAACGGCCCCGCTGATTGTTATGGGCGCCCTGACCTTTGTGCCTTTCGCCCCGGACGGCCCGATGAGCCGCTTTACCGTGCTGCCCATCCAGATATTCAACTGGGTGTCCCGCCCCCAAGAGGGTTTCCACGAGGCGGCGGCGGCTGGCATCATCGTACTGTTAGTACTGCTGCTCACGATGAACGCCGTGGCGGTCCTGCTGCGCAACAAATTCCAAAAACGGATGGAGGGATAGCCTTGGTGGTAGAAGCCACTCCGATTTTACGAACTACCGACCTGTGTGTTTACTACGGCCCGACCGAGGTGATTGCCGACGTCAACATGGATATGACGGCCAACAAGATAACCGCCATCATCGGCCCCTCCGGGTCCGGCAAGAGCACCCTGCTGCGCTGCTTTAACCGGATGAACGACCTGATTCCCAGCTTTCATATGTCGGGCCAGGTGCTGTTTGACGGCCAGGACCTTTACGACGACGACGTGGACCCGACGGAGATACGCTATCAGATTGGCATGGTCTTCCAACGGCCCAACCCCTTCCCCAAGTCCATCTTCGACAACGTGGCCTTCGGCCCCCGGGTCAACGGTTTCAAGGGCGACCTGCCGGGGCTGGTGGAACAGTCCATCCGCCGCGCCGCCCTGTGGGACGAGGTAAAAGACCGGCTCAAGGAGAGCGCCCTCTCTCTTTCCGGCGGGCAGCAGCAGCGCCTCTGCATCGCCCGCGCCCTGGCCGTGGAGCCGCGCATAATCCTGATGGACGAGCCTTGTTCCGCCCTGGACCCCATTTCCACCCTGGCCATCGAGGAATTAATGCGGGAGCTTTCCCAGGAATACTCCATAGTCATTGTGACGCACAATATGCAGCAAGCGGCCCGGGTTTCCGACTCTACCGCCTTCCTCACGCCCCGGGAGGACAAAATCAGCGAGTTGATTGAGTACGGAGAAACCCGCCAGATATTCACCAACCCCAGGGACGAACGGACCGAGGCCTATATCACCGGGCGGTTCGGCTAAACGACAAGTAAATACAGGTAAATAAGGAGCCTGGGGATGGCAAGGGCTGACCACGACCGAGACCAGGCTACCAACATCGCCGAGCGAGTCATCTTCCTGATTACCGGAAATCCGGTAAACTCCCACATAGGCAACTATAAGCCCCGGCGTCTTACAATCGCCCGGCTGCCGGTATAATCGCGGTCGGCTTGCCTGCCGGGTAGTCTGACCATTGGCCCCGGCAAAATGCCGCTGGGCCTTTGGCGGACTGCGCCCCGGAAAACCGTCCGGTTCTTCTCTCCGGTTACTGACCAGGGCTATCGCATTAGGTCAAAGAACGAAAACCCGTCGTTCCTGCGAAAGCAGGAATCTCTGTCCGCAACATTTTAGGTTCCTGCTTTCGCAGGAACGACGGGAAAGGGGAATCTGCCATCACGTGCGTTAGCCCTGGGTTACTGACACTTCCCGGTTGACGGTTTGGCCGGGCGACGCTACCATCAGCACAGGCGTTCTCAATTTTTCACAGGAGTTATTTTTACATTATGCCCGAAGAAAGCAGCCATAAGCCCGGAACCTTTTGCTGGGCTGACCTGGCTACCACCGATGCCGCCGGCTCCAAGGATTTTTATTGCCAACTATTGGGCTGGACTTCTATGGACAATCCAATCGAAGGCACGGAAATGGTCTATTCAATGATGCAGAAGGACGGCAAGAATGTTTGCGGTCTTTACCAGATGGACTCCGGTATGCTGGAGCAGGGCATACCGCCTAATTGGACCAGCTACATCGCCGTGACGGATGCGGATGCCGGCGCCAAGCAGGCCGCGGCGGCCGGCGGCACGGTATTGATGGGGCCTGCTGATGTTTTCGAAGCCGGTCGTATGGCAATGGTGCAGGACTCAACCGGCGCGGTCTTTGGTATGTGGCAGGCCAAAGAACACATCGGCGCCGAGCTAATCTACGCACCGGGCGCCCTGGGCTGGAACGAACTATATACCAATGACACCGCGGCCGCCGCCAAGTTCTACGCCGACGTATTCGGCTGGGGTCGCAACACTCATCAACCCGGGCCCGAGGGAGCGGAATACGCGGAACAATACGCCGAGCAATACAATATGTTCACCAGCGGGGATAACCAGGTTGGCGGGATGATGCAAATCAGACCGGAATGGGGCGAGGTGCCGCCCAACTGGTCAGTCTATTTCTGCGTTGACGACTGCGCCGCCAGCCAGGAAAAAGCGCAAAGCATGGGCGCCGAGGTGGTTGTGCCGATGCTGGAAATGCAAAACGTGCGTTTCGCCTTCCTGAAAGACCCCCAAGGCGTGTACCTGGGAATTGTGCAGATGGTGGGGTAAAACACCCTACGTTCGGGGTAGCGTTACAATTTAGGTGGTTTCGTTCAGAGAGACGGGCTATTTTCAATGCCCACGGCAATGAATATATCGTGGCCAAAAGGCCAACCCGCCTAAAACGCAACGCTACCAATTGAACATTTGGTTATTGACACCCTAGTCGGGATGTCATACACTGATTCTGCTTAAAGAGAGTTGGCGACAAGAGCCCCTGGGCTCTTCCGAGGTATAAACTTCGGATAGTCAGCTCATTTTCTTTTAGTAGTATGAAGTTGTTCCTCCCCCAAAAAGGTTATATTCTGAACGTATCTTGCTCTTTATAAGGTCATAGGAACGACTATCATTTCCCTCCCACTTTCTCTGTATCGCCCAGCAGCAATAGTCCGCAACTTGCAGGCACGGATCCACTGCCGCAGGCCACATATCAACTCGCATAACTCGAGTTGGCGAGGTTTGCGCCATTACATCCTCGACAGCATAACGAAAATCCCTCAACTTTCGTTTGGTACCGATGGATGCAGCTATTACCATCAATTCGTCGGGCTTGGAGGCCACTCGGGGAGCAACGTACTTCATGTGGTAAAACCAAGCATACTTGTAGAACGTCTCCTCGGTTTGCCTAATACGTGGAATAGCCTTGGTTTTCTCCACTACAGTAGCGTCGACTCTAAAATCATACTTACTCAGGAGTTCGAACACCCTATCCCGAATGGACTGGGCGTCTGTCGTAGCATGAAACGCTTCGGGTAAATTAGTTCCCTCCCACACCAATTCCCGCCTTAAGTTGAGAAACTCGCTTTCAATGCCGTGGTCATCAATCAGCACGGTAGTCAGTATAAAGTAGTGGCTTGCTCCCCGATCACGGCTGAAGTCAAAATTGCCCGCTTCGTCTGCGTAAATGTATTTCCTCAAAGGTTACCCTCTCGTCTCGTTAAGTCAACTATACACCTAACTACTCAGATATTCTTCGGAAAGGCAGGAATAGAACCATGATGCAATACAAAGGCTACCGGGCAGCCGTTATCTACGATCACGGGGCCGGCGTTATGCACGGCGAGGTCGTGGATACCCTTGACGTGATTTTCTTCGAGGCCACATCCGTTGAACAGCTGAACAAGGAATTCCAATTCTCCATAGACGACTATCTAGCCGTGTGTGCAGAAAAAGGCAGGACACCGGACAAGCCTTTCTCAGGAAGGATTCCCCTACGGCTAAGACCGGAGGTTCACCGGGCAGCTACGGTAGCCGCCCGCACCGAGGGCAAGAGCCTCAACGCGTGGTTGGCTGAGACTATTGAGCAGGCAGCCAAACCAACCGGCTAGACTGCCCAACCGCAAAAGCGTTGTATCACGTCTTGGAATGAAAACCCGCATTTACTATCAAAAACTGTTGACAAGAGCCGAAACCGGGACTAGACTACTACCCAATGATAGTAATTAACCTTTGCTGCTGCTTCTGTACCTGTCCGCCCTCATAGGGAGCGGGTAAGTCTTCACGTCTGAACAGACACCCTAGCGCCCACCAAGTTTTTTGATGCTTGGTGGGTTTTATTTTGTCCAAGTCCCGAACCGAAATCAGCTTACGACTCATCTATAGACCGGCCTAGAACGCCCGAATCCGCCCAACGAATTACCTGAATCCGTCCAAAGTTACAGGAGGCCCAATTGACCAGCAAGACCGAACATTCTTCGGCGCCGACCCAAGAGGAAATCCATCGCAAGAGCCTTGAACTAGCCGCGTCCGCCCCGGGAATTGTGCCTTTTATGGAGGATGAGGTTCAGCGTTTCGAGGCGGAATCGGCCCGCTTCCAGGCCGGCGAGCAGGACAACGCTGTGTTCACCCCCTTCCGCCTCCGGCAAGGAGTGTACGGTCAGCGGCAGGCCGACGTGCAGATGATTCGGGTTAAAATCCCCGGAGGCATCCTCAACGCCGACGCCCTGGACGCCCTGGGCGAAGTGGCCGAGCATTATGCGCCTCTGGGCAAGGGGCACATCACCACCCGGGAGAATATCCAGTTTCACCACATACCCCTGCCCGAGTGTCCCGACGTGCTGCGGCTGTTGGGCAAGGTGGGCCTGACCAGCCGGGAAGCCTGCGGCAACACCGTCCGCAACGTGGTCGGGTCGCCCACCGCCGGCGTGGACGCCGCAGAAATCTTCGACCCCACGCCCTATCTGACCGCCTACGTCCGGTTCGGGGTACGCCATCCCATCACTCAAGCATTTCCCCGCAAGTTTAAGACCGCCTTCACCGGCATCGACAGCCGAGACACGGTAGCCGCCGCCATCCAGGACCTGACCTACGTTTCCCAACTGAAAGAGGTGGATGGCGAACTGAAGCGCGGCTTCAAGGTTTTCGTGGGCGGCGGCACTTCCATAATGCCCCGCCTGGCCAAGCCCCTGTATGAGTTCCTGCCCGAAGCGGACTACCTGCGGCTGGCCCTGGCGGTCTGGACCGTCTTTGACCAGGCGGTATCCCTCCGCAAGAACCGGATGATGGCTCGGCTCAAGGTGCTGATTGACCGCATCGGCCTGGATGAGTTCCGCCAACTGGTGGAGACGGAACTGGCCCAGATTGGCCCCATTGACCCGCAGCCGCTGATGGCCGACGAGGAAATCTACCGGGAAACGCCGCCGGAACTGCCGGCTATTACCGCCGAGGTTTCCGGCAACGGCCACAACGGCGGCGGCGAGTATAACTACTGGCAGGAGACTAACGTCGTCGCCCAGAAGCAGGCCGGCTACAACATCGTTTACGTCAAGCCGGTCCGGGGGGACATATCCCCAGACCAGTTCCGGGGGCTGGCCGACATCGTGCGCCGCTACACCGGCGGCCGCGCCAACGCCACCCAGGAGCAGAACCTGGCCCTGCGCTGGGTGCCGGAAGGTTCCTTGCATCAGGTCTGGGAAGCCCTGGGAGCCATTGACCTGAACGAGCCGGGCGCCCACACCATCACCAACGTGGTATCCTGCCCCGGAACCGATAGCTGCAAGCTGGGCATTACCTCTTCAATGGGCCTGGCCAAGGCCATCCGGGAGGAGTTGGGTTCCTGGGACGGGCTGCTCAAGGATGAAGGGGTCAGGAATATACGCATCAAGATGAGCGGCTGCCCCAACGGCTGCGGCCTGCACCACATCGCCAATATCGGCTTCCACGGCGCCGCCATCAAGGGGCCGGACGGCAGCCAGATACCGGCCTATGAGCTGTTCCTGGGCGGCAACTACGGCGACAACCGGGTGGAGGACTCCCGCATCGGAACCCGCATCCCCAAGGTAAAAGTTCCGGCCAAGCTGGCGCCCAGCCTGGTTCGCGAAATCGCCACTTACTACAAGGACAACCGCCAGGACGGGGAGAGCTTCAACGGCTTCCTGGACCGGGTGGGCGTGGAGGAATTGACCGGAGTGGCCGCCGCCGCGCAACAATCGGCCCAGGACGCCACCGGCGGCGAAGTCGGCGGCGACCTGTACGTTGACTGGGAACGCACCAACAACTACGTGCTGGAACGGGGCGAAGGCGAGTGCGCCGTCTAACCCTCACCCCGGCCCTCTCCCCGGGGAGAGGGGCCGGGGGTGAGGGGGACAGGAAGTATAATTTGGCCTCTTTAGACGGCAAGACCATCGCCTTTGTGGAAGCCCGTATGACCTCGGAAATGGCCGGGTTAATCGAGCGGCACGGCGGTGTCCCCTACCCCGCGCCGGTGCTGCAAGAGGTGTACCTCAAGGACAGCCCGGAGGTGCAGCAACTAATCACAGATGCCTGCGAGGGACGGATCGACGCGGTGGCCTTGCTTACCGGCGTGGGCACCCAGGCCCTGGTCACCACCGCCGCCGCGATGGGCCGGGAGCAGGAGTTCATCCAGTCCCTGGACCAGCTTACCGTCATCGCTCGCAGCCCCAAGCCGGCGCGGGTGCTGCGGCAGCACAAAATCCACATTGACGTAATGCCCCCGGAGCCTTTTACTACCGCCGACCTGATTAACTCACTGCAAGAGTGGGACTTGTCCGGTAAGGTGGTGGCCCTACAGCACTACGGCGGCCCCAACCGGCCCCTGGTGCAGCACTTACAGGAACGGGGCGCCGAGGTGCGGGAAGTCACCCTCTACACTTGGGGGCTGCCCGAGGACGAAACCCCGGTGCTGGCAATGATTGACGACCTGACCCAGGGCAAGATTAACGCCATCGCCTTTACCAGCCAGCCCCAGGTGGGCAACCTGCTGACCATCGCCGGCAAGGCGGGCAAGGAAGCGTCCTTGCGCGCCAGCCTGGGTCACCGCCCGGAAAGACCGGGAGGAACCAACGCCTCTTCCGGCGCGGTAGTAGTCTCGGTTGGCCCGGTGTGCAGCCGGCGGCTGCGGGAGGCGGGTATTGCCGTGGACGTGGAACCGGAACACCCCCACATGGGCAACATGGTGCTGGCCCTGGCCGACTATTTTCAGTAGGGCTTGGCACCCCGTCAAGAATACAAGCTGTCCGTCGTTCCTGCGAAGGCAGGAACCTGAAGATGTTATGGGCAATGGTTCCTGCCTTCGCAGGAACGACGGGAAAACGTGGCCTCTCTTTACTGTGACACTGCAATCGTACTGCCAATAAGGACGAAAGCCTCACCTCAACTCCTCATTTTGCCGTATAATCTTCAAAGTAGCCCCCAATCCAGCGCAGCGGCGGTGTTAAGATGGACGTTAACCCTTTCCAGGTGCACATCCCCGATTCGGTCTTGGAAGATTTACGGGAACGGCTGGCCCGCACCCGTTGGCCCGACGAGATTCCCGGCTCCGATTGGGGTTACGGCTCCAACTTGGCTTATGTCAAGGAACTGGTAGAATACTGGCGTACCGGCTTTGACTGGCGGGCGCAGGAAGCCTTCATCAACTCCTTTGCCCACTTCCAGACCCGCGTGGACGGTCTGGGCATCCACTTCATCCACGAACCGGGCAAGGGGCCGGACCCCCTGCCCTTAATCATCACCCACGGCTGGCCCAGCACCTTCTTTGAAATGCTGAAGGTCATCCCCCGCCTCACCGACCCGGCGGCTCACGGCGGCGACCCGGCGGACTCCTTTGACGTAATCGTCCCGTCCATGCCCGGCTACGGGTTCTCCGACCCGGCCCAGGAGCCGGGCATGAGCGTCTCCCGCATCGCCGATTTCTGGGCCAAGCTGATGACCGAGAACCTGGGCTACCAACGCTTTGTCGCCCAGGGCGGGGACTGGGGCGCCGGCGTAACCGCCCGCCTCGGCTTCGCCTACCCGGAGCAGGTGGCCGGCATCCACGTTACCGCCGTTTCCGGCGCGGCCATGTCGCCGGACCTGGCCGAGGGCGCGCGGCCCCTGTCGGAGCGGGAGCTGGCCTTGCTGGAAGAACGGGAGCAGTGGCGGCAGGCCGAGGGGGGCTACTCCCACATTCAGGGAACCAAGCCGCAAACCCTGTCCTACGGCCTGAACGATTCGCCGACCGGACTGGCCGCCTGGATTGTGGAGAAGTTTCGCACCTGGAGCGATTGCGGCGGCGACGTGGAGGCCCGCTTCACCAAGGACGAGTTGCTGACCAACATCACCATCTACTGGGCCACCCAAACCATCGGCTCTTCCACCCGTCTCTACTACGAGTCCCAGCACAACCCCTGGACTTTCCAGCCGGGAGAGCGAATTCAAGTGCCCTGCGCCGTGGCGCTCTTTCCCGTAGATTTGAGCCACCCGCCCCGGGAATGGGCCGAGCGTTCCTACAACGTGCAGCGGTGGACCGAGATGCCCAGCGGCGGCCACTTTGCTGCCCTGGAGGAGCCGGACTTACTGGTGCGGGATATGCGGGAGTTCTTCCGGGCCTTGCGGTAGCAGGACTGTTTTTCACAAAGAGACGCAGGGCTATCGCACTTGACGGCAAACGTCCTTTTCCCGTCGTTCCTGCGAAAGCAGGAACCTCTATCGGCAAGGGTTTAGGTTCCTGCTTTCGCAGGAACGACGGATAGCCCACAATCCAAATGCGATAGCCTTAGCCGCCGTTATCTTGTATGATAGGCTAGGAACGGCAACCCCAAACCTTTATTCGCGGAGGGGTCTGAATGATTACCAAGTTTGGCAGCCTGTTCGCCGGGCACGTGGATTTCGACGACATCGGGCTGGACGCAACCCCAGCCAACGACCGCTGGCTGTCCGATGAGCACCTGGCTACCGTCTTTGACAAGGCCGAAGCCATCGCCGGCGTGATGGACCGGTTGGACTACGAAACTTTCTGGATGGCCGAGCACCACTTCCAGCGGGAGGGGTACGAGTGCATCCCCAACCTGCTGCTCTTCGCCGTCCACCTGGCCCACCTGACCAAGACGCTGAAAATCGGCTGCGGTTTCAACATCGCCCCGATGTGGAACCCGCTGCGGCTGGCCGAGGACTATGCCACCGCCGACATCCTGACCGACGGACGGGTGGTTTTCGGCGTAGGACGCGGCTACCACAGCCGGGAGGTGGAGACCTTCGACGCGCCGATTATTGACCAGGACGCCAACCGGGAACTGTTCGAAGAGCAGGTGGAGGTAATGTTCAAGGCCTTCAACGAACGCTCCTTCTCCCACCGGGGCAAGCACTACACCATCCCGCCGGAAGTCCCCTACCGGGGCTATGACCTGAAGGAAATAACCCTGGTGCCCCGGCCCCGTTACTTGCCGGTGGAGTGCTACCAACCCCTGGTCAGCGCCAGCCAACGGGCTATGGACTTTATGGTCAAGTACGGCATCAAGGGTATGATTGGTGGCGGGGCCGCCGCCGGTGGCGCCACCGACGGGGTGGTGCAAGCCTGGCAGGAAACCCTGGCCCGCTCTGGCAAGGAAACGGAACTGGGCGGCGACCTGATTATCGGCCTCTCAATCCAACTGGCCGACACCGAGGAGCAGGCCATCAACGAGGCGACCTTGTTCGCCGAAGAGAATATGAAGATGTTCGGGCCGCTGGGCTTTGTCCGGGGGCTTACCGAAGAACAGATTAGGGACTTGGGCGACCCGTCCCGGGCGCGCCAAGCCGGTCTCCCCACCATCCGGGACGGAGTGCGCGCCGGTTCCTGGCTGTGCGGCCCACCGGAACTGGTGGCGGAAAAGATTAACACCCTACAGGAGCGCTATCCGGGCCTGACCCAGATAAACGTAGGCTCGGTAGTTGGCACCCCGCAAAAGGTAGTCCTGGAACAGTTGGAATGGTTCGGCAAAGAGGTAATGCCCCAGTTCAAGGCCCCGGCAAAGGTGGCGACCCCGGCAGATTAGGGAGAGCGGCATCCCAACTATAAAAGTTGCGCCCGGCCAAAGTGCCGGGCGCAACTGCCGTGGCGGTTCAGCCATAGAGGCAAACCGGCATCAGACTGTAGCCTTCTTTCCGAAACGGTACTTGACCCGGTCTTCATCAGTGGCCGGGCGAACCTGAGAAACCCAAACGTCGGTAACGGCCACCGTGCTGCCGTCCACTGCAAAAAACTCCGCCAGCAGGTCGTTCTCCCATGGATAGATATGCACGATGCAGCCCACATCGCCGGGCCGCAGCCCGTCCTCCGGGTTAGCGGCATCCCGCAAAGGGCTGGTGGCAGGAACCGCGTAAATGTATTCCAGAGGGATAGAGTCGGTCAGGGTTATGGCGGCGCCTTGCTCCAATATATGCGCTGCCGGCCCGGTGTCGCCCCGGGTAAGCCCCGGGTCCGGCAAGCGCTCTTTCCTAAAGCGGTAGGCAACCCTATCCGCATCGGTGGTTAGGCGCGCTTGCGATTCCAGAACGTCTGCCAGGGCTGCCGTGTAACCGTTAGGTTCCAGGAACTCTACCAGGAAGGACTTCCTCTCGGGATGGATATCCACGATTATACCGACGTCGCCCGGCAACAATCCGTCCTCCGGGTTGCCGTCCTTTAGCAACAGACTATCGGGAGGAACGTCAAAAATACTTTCCAGCGGGATGGGAGCGGTAAGGGTTATGCCGGTATGTTCCTTAAACATTTCACCTCCTGCGCGGGTGGGCGGTGATTAAACGGGGGATGGAGCTTCCTCGGACTATTTGCCAAACGGTTCTGATACGGGGATCACTTCCATCGGGCGTTTGGATAGACCCAACTACGGAGTAACGTATGCCTGGTCCGTCTCCCGAATCTCGGCAACCTCATAGGCTGCACCCTGAGCTTTCAGAGCTTCCGCAAACACTTCCCACTGTCCTACGGTAAAACCGCGTCTAGTACCGTTTCCAGATGGTCTTGTCGATACTGGAAAGTCACCTCCAACTCCGGATTCCCGCTTGCGCGGGAATGACGGGCAGGTGAAACGGGTATCCGGTATAAGGCATATTCAAGTGGAAACGGTACTAGTAAAGGACCGGGCTTTGCCCCAGCCGTCGGGACTGGTCAATGACAACAAATAGTCCGTAATCTTTTCCCGATCAACCACGGCCTGTTCCGCGTTAGGCAGTTTCAATATCAGTCCTCTGCGTCAGGCACGACGGTCACCTTGCTTCCAATTATACATCTTCAAGAGGAAGAGTAGCATCAGACCGCAAGGTTGGGTTACAAGCCCGTCCCTACACCAGAGATTACTCCCATAGACCACAAGGGATGCTACCCCCCGTAAACCGTCTCTCCCCCCACAATCGTTTGCTCCACCGGAATGTCCTTAATAGTCAGCGGGTCAACCTGCGTTGGGTCGGCGCCCAGCACTACCAGGTCGGCCAGCTTGCCCGGCTCGATGGAGCCTTTGATGTTTTCCTCGAAGCCGGCGTAGGCTCCGTTCAGGGTGTAGATACGCAGGGCCTCCTCCACCGTGATTTTCTGGTTTTCGCCCCAGAGCCGGCCCTGGCTGTCGGTGCGGGTTACGCAGCTTTGGATGCCCATTAACGGCTCAAAGGGGCCGGGCGGGTAGTCGGTGGCGCCGGTGGACACAATGCCGTAGTCCAGGAAGGAGCGTTGGGCGAACATCCAGCGCAGCCGCTCCTCGCCGTAGAAGGGCATCTTCTCCCCGTGGTAGTAAACGTAGGTGCAAAAGGGGGTGGCGATGCAGTCAATAGCCTTCATCCGGCGCAGCAGGTCCGGGTTGACCAGGGTACAATGCTCAATGCGGTGGCGGGGATCGGGCCGCGGGTGGGCCGCCTGCGCCCGCTCGTAGGCCGACACCACCAGATCAATGGCGCTGTCCCCGTTGGCGTGGATACACACCTGAAACCCGGCCCGGTGCATCTCCATCACCCGCTCGTTTATCTCGTCGGCGTCCATCGCCAAAATGCCGTGGTCGCAGCAACTGCCCTCATACGGGGCGGACATATAGGCAGTACGGGCGGCGATGGCCCCGTCGGCCACCATCTTGATGCCGCCGATACGCAGTCGGTCGTCACCGAGGCCGGAAGTCAGGCCGGCGTCCCGCAGGGCCGGAAAGTGGGGGTGATACATCAAGGCATAGACCCGCAGGGACAAGTCGCCGTTATCCCGGCCCTCCTGGTAGGTGGCGAACTCATCAGCGCTAACCCGGGCATCGTGGACGCTGGTGATGCCGGCCCGGTTCAGCATTTCGCAGATTGTCCGGAGACCCTGGCGCCGGATTTCCGGCGTTTCCACCGGAATCAACAACCGTACCGGCTCAATCGCCCGTTCATAGACCACCCCGTCCAGGTCGCCGGTAGCGGAGTCTCGCCCGAAACGCCCGCCCGGCGGGTCGAGCGTATCACGGGTGAACCCGGCCAGCTCCAGGCCCTTGCTGTTCATATAGTAAACGTGGCCGGCCCGGTGGGAGACCAGGATGGGATGCTCAGCGCTGACCGCGTCCAGGTCGGCGTGGTAGAGAAAGCGGTTCTCCGCCGTCTTGGTATCGTCGAACTTGAACCCCTGCACCCACTGGCCGGCGGGAGTAGTAGCGGCCTGTTGCCGCAGTTCGGTCTGGATTGCGGCGATGGAGGACTGGCCGCAGTCGGCAGCCATAACGTGGCGGATGCCGCTGCTCAGGACGTGGATATGGGCGTCAATAAAGCCAGGCAGAACGGTCTTGCCGGCCAGGTCCAGCGTCCGGGTATCCGGCCCCACCCAATCTGTCACGTCGTCGGCGCCACCCACCGCGGCAAACCGCCCGTGCAGTATGGCCAGGGCGGTGGCGCGGGGCTGCCGGGAGTCAATGGTAATGATGTTGGCGTTGCGAATAACGGTGTCGGCTTTGATGGTAGGCATGGCGAGTTACCTCCGGGAGGAGAATATGGCTTGGCCTATGCAGGGAGAGGTTACACCGAGGCGGTGGAGTAAGCAACCGCGAGGCATCAGGGCATCAGTCACCCAATCACCCGGCTAAATGGATAAAGGGATACTCTGAATAAGTCATTTAACACTAGCGCCTTCACCCGTCGTTCCTGCGAAAGCAGAAACCTCTGTACGTAACGTTTTAGGTTCCTGCCCGCGCAGGAACGACGGATAAGTGTAAACATCACGAGTCACGGACTTATTCAGAGGTTTCAAAGGTCAAATTGACAGGTTCAGGAAGCATCTCTACACTCCCTTTAAGCTGAACTTTAATCCACTTGATTAGGCGCAGCGACAAGGAGGTACAGACTATGGCTGAAATTACGCTGGATAAAAGCAAGACCGTACTGCTGGTAGCCGACTTTCACTCAGAGGGCATGGGCGAGAACCCGATGGTGCAGGAGCGGCACACTTTTGAGCGGGCGCAAGAGGTGCTGGCCGCCGCCCGGGCCGCCGGGGTTTTCGTAGCCTATATCGTGGTGAACTTCCGACCGGGCTACCCTGAAATTTCCGACCGGAACCAGACCTTCAGCCTCCGCAAAGGCTCCGGCCAGACGCCGCCGACTGACCCGGTGTCCCTGATTCATCCCTCGGTGCTGCCCCAAGAGGGAGAGCCGGTGGTGGTGAAGCACCGGGTTAACGCCTTCTACGGCACCGACCTGGCAATGATACTGGGCGCCCAGGGAATTGACACCCTGGTCCTGATGGGCCACGCCACTAGCGGAGTCATCCTCTCCACAGTGCGCTACGCCGCCGATGCCGACTACCGGCTGGTGGTGGTAGAGGACGGCTGCGCCGACCGGGATCCGGAAGTTCACGACTTCCTGATGGAAAAGGTTTTCCCCCGCCAAGCCACCATAGCCAGCGCGGCGGAGGTGGTGACGGCGCTGGGTGGGAGCTAATGGTAAGATGCCAGGACCTCGCTTCAGTTGACCACAATTGCTGCGAGTGTTACGTTGTAAGCAGATAGTAAACACGAGCAGGACAAAATGGACTGGCAAGGAATAATCGTCAAGGACCCGCGCATAATGGCCGGCCGGCCCACCATTAAAGGGACACGTATCTCGGTAGAGCTTGTCTTGGAGCTAAGGCATAATGGGTGGACCGAGGCCGAAATGCTTCAGAATTACCCTCGTCTGACCTCTGAGGGAATACAAGCCTGTTTCAGCTATGCTGACGCCCATAGCATGGTCGCCTTCGCCGACTGGGACACCGAGCTGTGCCCCTATCATTCTCATCAGGACCACTCCCGCAAGAACCTGCTCCCTCAGGCTGAGTAAATTCTATCTTGACCCGATTCCTCGCAGATGAAAACGTGCCGGGCTTGGTGGTGGAGCAGTTGCGAAATGCCGGGCATGACATGGCCTTCATTGCCGAAGACAGTCCTTCGTTGCGAGATGAAGTTGTACTATCTATAGCAGTAAGGGAAGAACGTGTACTAATTACCTCCGACAAGCAAGACTATGGCAATCTGGTCTTTTCGGAGGGTGCGCAGGCTGATTGCGGTGTTATCCTCTTTCGGCTGCAGGATATGTCACCGCCGACTCAGGTCGCCTTTATGGTCGGCATTCTGAACAACGAGGTTGACTGGCGAGGCCATTTTTCCGTAGTCAGAATACGACCGACTCCGCCGACAGACCCGTAACAGGTTCCCTACCCCACCGCCCCAAACGCCGCCGCCACAGCCCTCACCCGTCCCAAATCCACCGGGTTAGTAATAACCCCGTCCTCTTTCAGGCTGGTGCCTACTATTGCGCCGTCGGCGTGGGTCAGGAATTGGGCGGCGTTGGTGGCGTCCACCCCGCTGCCCACCAGGAGCAGCCGGTCGGGGACAGCCTGGCGCACCGCTGCCACGTCGTCGGACTCGGCGGGGAGGCCGGTTACCGGGCCGGTGACTATCAAGCCGTCAGCCAGGCCCCGGTAGGCCGTCTCCCGTGCTATCAGCCCCAGGTCGGGGTCGCCCAGCGGCACGGCGTGTTTGACCAGCACATCGGCCAGGATGGCCACATCGCCAGCGTTCATTAAGCGGCGGCGGCGCAGCGTCTCAAAGGCTTCGCCGGTCACCAGTCCCTCATCGGCGGCCATTGTACCGTAGTGGATGTTGACCCGGATGAAGCGGGCGCCGGCGGCCACCGCAACGGCCAGGGCGGATAGGGCGTCGCTGCGCAGCATATTGACCCCCACCGGCAGGAGCGTGGTCCGGCATACGAGGTCAACAGCCCGGGTCATTGCCGCCACCGTCTCCGGTTCCACCCGCCCGATACGGAAAGGAGCGTCGCCAAAGTTTTCCACGATAATCCCGTTGGCCCCGCCCTCGGTAAGTATGGCCGCCTCTCGCTCCGCCTGCTCCAGGACGTGCGCCAAGTTACCGCCCCAGCGCGGCGAGCCAGGCAAGGGCGGCAGATGGATTACGCCAATGAAGATTTTCCCTTCGCCGAATAACGGGAGCATATTATTTCCCTTTTAACTTACCTGGATGGACCGGATATACAGGATAATTTCTTTCAATAAATCCTTTGTATCCGGTTCGTCCATATTTTAATCAACATCCCCGCCTACCGGGAAGGAAACCGGGCCGCCAGGATGTCAATTATAAAAGCCGCTCCCAGTTGGCTGGTCAACTCCGAGGAGTCGTAGGGCGGCGCAACCTCCACCAGATCGAAGGCTATGAGATTACTGTTGGCCACCAGAGCTACCAGGCAGTCCCGCATCTCCCGGTAGAAGAGGCCGCCAATCTCCGGGGTGCCGGTGCCCGGGGCCTGGCTGGGGTCCATCACATCAATGTCCAGCGTAATATACAGGTTCTCGCCCCGGGGTATTTGGTCCACCACGCCCTGCGGCCCCAGAGCGCGAAAACCGCCAGTGGTGATAATCAGGCTGCCGTCCCTTTGCGAATCCTCATAGGGCTGCCGGCGGGCGGTACGGATGCCCACTGACGTTATGTGACTAACAAAGGACAACTCCCGACAGCGGCGGATGGGGCTGCCGTGGGTGTACAGCTCGCCCTGATAGTCGTGGCTGTAGTCCAGGTGAGCGTCGAAGTGGACAATGTTCAGCGGCTCGTAACGGCTCAACCCTCGTACCACCGGGTAGGTGATGGCGTGGTCGCCGCCCACCACCACCGGAAATGAGCCACGCTCCACCACCCTTCCCACCGCCTCGGTCAGCTTGTCAAAGTTGCGGTGGACGTTCGAGGGTATGGTGGTGATGTTGCCGCAGTCGGCCATGGTGACGCCCCGCAGCAACTCGTCGCCTGCCTCGATGTTGAAGAAACCCTCTGCCTGCTGCTGACGCCCAAATGGGTCAGTGTAGGAGTAGGCCCGGGGCGCGTCCCGGATGGCGTCAGGGCCGTAGCGGGCGCCGGGGCGTCCTAACGTCCCCTGGTCGAAGGGCATACCGATAAAGGCCACGTCGGCGTCAAGCTCGTCCAGGTTGGCGCACAGGGGAGCCTTGAAGAAGCTGCGGGGCTGCGCTCTCAGTATCGGCCAATCCTGTTCCGTCATTGTTCCCTCTATATTCCGGGGCGGGTTTGAAACCCGCCCCTACGCGAATCGCCAATCGGCCGGTATGGGGTCGGGGGCATCACTGTGCGGGTTAGTCCTCGCCGGGCAGGAGCAGTTGCAGGCGGTGGCCGTCCGGGTCATTAAAGTAAATGCACCGGTCGTCGCCGGGGCGTCCGGTAACCGTACAGCCATTTTGTTCCAGGTGCGCCTTCACCTCTTCATAGGCGCCAGACTCAAGGCGCAGAGCCATGTGATTAAGCTCGATGCCCGCCTTAACCGGGGTTCCCTGGGGCGCCTCGAACAGCACTACCATCTGGTCGCCGCACCACAGAAAGGCCTGCCAGGATGACTCGTGGTTGACGGTTAGCCCCAGCAGGTCCATATAAAAACTCTTGGAACGCGCCAAGTCGCTGACGTGCAACACCGTATGGTCTATGCCAACAGTCTTCAATCCGGTCTTTAGCATTGCCCTCCTCCTTCTCAGTAGGATACTTTGCAGACCAGGGCGGGTTTCGAACCCGCCCTTACATAACCCCCTACCCCCAACCCTATCTCGCGGGGGCGAGGGGGCCGGGGGGTGAGGGTGAACCGGCGCCCGATGTTATTCCCAGATGGCAGATACCTTGAAGGAAATCTGCGACTGTTCCTCCAGGTGGTCAACGATGTGGGCCGGGCGGTCACCGACCACGCCCAGAGGCACCAGCCAGTTGAGGAACTCGTGGTCGCCCGACTGCTGGATTTCCTCCTGGGTCAGCTCGGCTATCTTGCTGCCCTTGCCCTCTTTCAGCAACTCAAGGTTGTTACGGTCGAACTCGGTGTCGAACTGGGAGCGGTTGAACTTGTGGGTCAGGAAGCTGTGGGACCAACTGGAGGAGCCAATTATCGCTACCCGCTCGGCCCTGTTGTCCAGGAAGCGGCGAATGGCCTGGCCCAACTCGTAGCACCGTTTGGCCGTGGGCCGGGGCGGGTAGCCGTCGCCGGCCTCCTCGCCGTAGCAGTTGACAAACAGGGGCAGGATGGTCAACTCACCCTCCGGGTCCAGGAAGGTCAACGGGTTGACGTGGGCATGGGGCAATCCCCAGTCCCAACCGGAGAGTTTGGTAGCGGAGGACATATCAAAGCCCTCGCGAATCAGGTAGGCCAGCATCGCCCGGGAAAACTCGGCCATTGCATATCCTCCCGGCAATAGCTAACCGGAGCGGTTTGCCTTGGGGTTATTATAGCAGACCGGGCCACCACGCTCACCCAGGTAAATCTGCCCGGCAACCCGGCAGGTCAATCGCGTTCTAATTTCCCATAATGTCATTCTGACCTAGCGGAGCGGAGGAAGAATCTAAAATCCTTCAGGGTGGACCCTTTCCGGATACCGGGCAACCCTTGCTCCGAAAGATTCTGGATTCTTCGCTCCGCTCAGAATGACCGTTCGCGAGGCCACTGGTGATTAAAGCGCGATTGCCCTGCCGGGCAGACAGGGCAGTCACGTTCTAATATCCCAATGCTGTCATTCTTCCTCCGCTCGGAATGACAGCTGGCTGAGGTACTGTTGAATAAAGCGCGATTGTCCCGAAATACATTCCCCAGTTCACCGCACCAATTGTAAATCTGCTATTATTGACCTAATCCAGGCGAAACGGAGGAAAACAGCCCGTGACAACGCCCACCCCCAACTCGGAAACTGAACAACGCCGCCACCGGAAGTCCGACCGTTATTTCCTGCTGAGCCAGCGATTGCTGAAGCACGCCCAAGAACAATTGGACAATGGTGACACGGTGCAGGCCTCGGAAAAGGCCTATGGAGCCGTGTCCCAGGCCGCCAAGTCCTATGGTGAACTGCGGGGCTGGAACCACTACAACCACTACCGGGTGGGGTTAATCTTGGAGCAGTTACATGAGGAATGAAACGCTCCGGAACTGAGTACCGGCTACCTGGCAGTAAAAGCGCTGCATGATAACTTCTTCGAATACGACTTGGGAACCACCCAAGTTCAGGCCGGTATCAATGCCGCTAAAGAAATGGTCGACAAGCTGGAAATGATAAGAAACTCTGCTCCCCGGCCTCTTTCTTCGGAGTCATTAAACCGGGAACAACGGCGGCGCTTGAGTTTGCTGATGCAACCACCGGCACAAGACCAAGTTCCATTGGAGGACTTGCCTTCTCTGGAAGACCTGCCCGAGTAAAGTCGGCTGAGCCGGCATCGGGAAAAGTACGGAGCAAAGTAACCGCTAATGCCCTCCCCAACTCTGGACTTACACGGTAAGACCTGGGCCGAGGCCCTGGCCGAGTTTCGGGACTTTTACAACGCGGCGGCACACGCCCATCCCAACGGCGGCGTGTCGCTGGAGGTGGTGCATGGCTACGGCTCCAGTGGGCAGGGCGGCCGGCTGCGTACCGGCCTCCGCAACTATCTGGAACGGCAGAGCCAGGCCGGACTTCTCTCCTACCGGACAGGCGAGGCGGTTGACGGCAACCCGGGCCATACCCTGATAACCACTCTAAAACCCCTGCCCGCCGCCGGGGATGACCTGGCCGAAAGCATCTGGGAATACTGCGTCCGCCCCCAAACTGACCGCAAGGTGATGAACCGATTTCGCCGCCACGGCGACCCGCAGGTAAGAAAAGCCATCCGCGACCTGGAATCCCAAAAGCGGCTGCGCACAACCACCGTAGGCCGGGAACGGGGCTACGCGGCAGCATAATGCGCTCCAGCACCGGGGTAATCGCATTTGGAATCGGGGGAATCCGTCATTCCTGCCCCCTACCCGTCGTTCCTGCGAAAGCAGGAATCTAGTAGCGTCAGGGGCAGAGGTTCCTGCTTTCGCAGGAACGACGGGTTTTCGTTCTTTGGCCTAATGCGATTGCCCTGTCTCTACCCTCAGCTTGGTTGGCAACAGAAAAGCGATAGACTACAATTAGACATCTTTACTAAAGAGGTGCAACATGGCAATAACTCTGGAAGAAGCAAACCGGATAATTGAGGGGGCGCTGGCTCAAGCCGCCGAATTCAACATCAAAATCAGCGCCGCGGTCTGCGATGCCGGCGGACGGCCCATCGCGATGCAGCGCATGGACGGGGCAATCTGGGCCAGCTCCTACGGCTGTCAGGGCAAGGCCGTGGCTTCAGCAGCCTTTGGCCGGCCCAGCGGAGACTTGCAAGACCGGGCCGACCAGCCGACGCCCCGGGGCATTAACGCCGCCTCGGGAGGAGCGATGATAATGGGCCAGGGCGCGGTGCCTATCATCCGCAACGGAGAGATTGAGGGGGCCTGTGGCGTTGGCGGCGGCTCCAGCCAGCAGGATGAGGATTGCGCCCGCGCCGGAGTAGCCAAGCTCTAGCCTCTTACGGTTTAGCCACGAATGACCACGAAGAGGCACGAATGTTCAGCCGGGATAATCGGCCACCGCCGGCCCAGTGGCAAATCAGGGAACAAAAGCCAAGACCGAGACCGGCGACCCACTGCCTCCTTGCAGGCGCAGCGCCCCGATGACCAGGGTTGCGCCGGTAGGAGGCAGTTGGTCCAGGTTAGCCAGGTTTTCCAGGACGATTCGTGGTTGCTCCAGCACCCTGCGGTTTACCGAAAAGGTAGCGTCCTGCCCACCGTCAACGCCATGGGTATCAATGCCAAGCCCGGCAACGCCCCGTTGGGTCAGCAGCACTCCCACCGCCTGTACGCCGAAACCGGGGAAATGCAGTCCTCCCCCATATCCCCCATCGGTTTTGCCCAGATACGCCGCCGGATTGCTCCACTTTTCCTGCCAGCCGGTGAACAGCAGCGCCACGCTGCCGGCCGGCACGGCTCCGTACTGACGCTCCCAGGTCAGCAATTTGGTCATCGTAAGCAGGTGGTCGGGGTTGGCCTGGGCTTCTTCCCGCACGTCGATAACCACCGCCGGGGCTACCAGGGACGATGCGGGGTAAGCGTCAATGCCTACACCGCCGGGGTGAAAGCCGGACGGCGCATTGATGTGGGTGCCGCCGTGTTCGCCCAGGGAGAATCGGCGCAGGAAAACCCCGTCCTTTTCCAACTCGGCCACCGCCTGAAACTCCACCGGAGGATCACCCGGCCAGCGGGGTATGCCGGGATGTATCGAGTGGCTGAGGTCCACTACGTTACGGGAAAGCAAAGCACGTCACGCTCAGGTTAAGGTTGGCCTGTAGATTAGAGGGCAGGTCAGGATGATTGCAAAGTCCCTGAAAGTCCGCTCATGGTGAGCTTGTCGAACCATACCGCCTGGCCCTTCGACAAGCTCAGGGTGAGCGGAGTGGGTAACTTAAACCACTTTGCAATCGTCCTAGGGGACAAGTCAGGGACTATTGCGTTTTAATCTCCGGCGGTTCGTTCACCCACGCCCCCCTCACCCCGGCCCTCTCCCCAAAGGAGAGGGAGTAAGTTCACCCTTCTCCCTGGGAGAGAGGGGCCGGGGGTGAGGGGGACGCCATTTCGACTCCCCTACTCTCCATCTTCCGGTTCTTCAGGGTTGACCCGACCCAGGAAAACATCGGTAAGGATGTTGGTTTCTCCTACCGATTGCGGGGTGCCGCTATGCACCACCCGACCCTTGTCCAGCACGTAAGCCCGGTTGGCGATGTCCAGAACTCCTTTGATGTTGTGCTCAACGACAAAGATGGTCGTGTTCAGCCTTTGGTTGATTTCCGCGACTTTTTGGAAGACCTCTTTCACCACGATAGGGGCCAGACCCAGCGTAGGCTCATCGAGCAGCAGCACCTCCGGCCCGGCCATCATGCCCCGGCCCAGGGCTAACATCTGCTGCTGACCTCCCGACATCTGGCTGGCCAGGTCACGTCGCTTCTGATGCAACACCGGGAAGAGTTCCATCACCGCATCCATCCGCCGCTCCTGTTCCGCCTTATCGTTCAAGTACAGGCAGCCCATCTCCAGGTTCTCGGCTACGGAGAGGTGGGTAAACACGCGCCGGCCTTGTGGAACGAAAGCGATTCCCTCTTTCACAATTTGGTGGGTTGCCACGGCTAGCGGTTTCCGGCGCCAGTAAACCGTCCCGCCGACCACCGGGGCCAGCCCCATTATGGCTTTCAGGACGGTGGATTTCCCGGCGCCGTTGGGTCCCATAACCGCCGCCAGTTCGCCCCGCTGCACCCCCAAAGACACCCGGTCCAGGGCTACCACGGCCCCGAAATGCACCGATACGTCCTGCAACTCCAGGATCATCCCGCCACCGCCACCGGCAGTGTCAGAGTCCATAACGGCATTGGCTTGTCCCGTTGGGTCTTCTTTCATTCCTGTCCCCGTTTCACTACCACTATAACTTCGGCTATAGCCGGGCAATCCCTGGCAGCAGTTCCAACCAATCAATTCCGTTAGCTGCCCTTCTGAACGGAGTGAAGAATCCCGATCCTTCACGGCAACCCGTCTTCATTTCCCCAAGTGCGCCCAGGGTTATCGCACGTGACGGTAAAGGCCCTTCACCCGTCGTTCCTGCGCAGGCAGGAACCTAAAACGTTGTGGACAGAGGTTCCTGCTTTCGCAGGAACGACGGGTTTTCGTTCTTTGGCCTAATACGATAGCCTGCAAGTGCGCCAGCCTTGAACCATCCGCCATGATTCAACGCCTTGATGGGCCACCGTTGGGCTTCTTCGCTCCACTCCGTTTCGCTCAGAATGACCGCCGCGGGCGTCGTCAAAGAGAGGGAAATGCATCCGGCAAAGAGACTACGCGCCCAAGTAGGCCGAGATCACCTCTTCACGATTAAGGGAGTCTTCTACTTCCCCGGCGGTGAGTAGCTTGCCGCTGTCCAACACGATTATGTGGTCCGACATCTCCCGCACTATGTCCATATTGTGCGAGATAAAGATGATGGTACGGCCTTCGTCCCGCATTCCCTTCATTATGTCTTTGACCCTTTCCAGCATTTGCGGAAAGAGGCCGGCGAAGGGTTCGTCGAACAGATAGATACTCACGTCCAGGGCCATGGCGCGGCCGATTTCCAGCAGCTTACGTTGGCCGTAGGAAAGTTCCATCGCCAGGGAGGATCGCTTCTCCCACATCCCGACACTCTCCAGTATCCGCTGTGTCTTCTCCCGGTGGCGCGGCTTGGTGCGCTCCAGCATCGCCGCAAAGAGGCTGCGATTGGTCAAGACGACCATGATGTTATCCCAAACGCTTATCTGGTCGAAAAGCCTCACGTCTTGAAAGGTGCGGGTGATGCCATGGGCCGGCGTCTCGTGAGCCTTTACTATCTTGAGGCTAACGCCGTCAAAAATAACCATCCCCCCGTCGAGGGGCAATGTCCCGCTCAGCAGGTTCACCAAAGTGGATTTTCCCGACCCGTTGGGGCCGACAATGCTGGTCATTCCCTCCCGGGGAATTACAATGCTCAGCTCGTCCACCGCCGCCACGGCGCCGAAGTGTTTCGAGATTTCTACCGTTTCCAGAATGTAGTAATCGCCGTCATTAGCTGGATTAGTTGGATTAGCAGTCATAGCCTGAACTTCCCCACCAGGCCTTGCGGCCGGAATAGCATGAGCAACACCAAAAGGATTCCCAACACTACCTGCCGGGCCTGTCCCACGTACTCGTTAGGCAGGAAGGGTAAAAAGCGCATACCCTCCTCCAGCAGGACGAAGCTCATCGCACCCAGCAAGGAGCCCCAGATGGTAGCCAAGCCGCCCAGAATGACGATTGACACCAGCAGAATTGATTCCAGCAGGATGAAGGAATTGGGGTCAATGAAGGTGGTCCAACTGGCGAACAGGCCGCCGGCAAGCCCCGACATCATCGCCGAAATGACCCAGATAGCGAGCTTGTAACGGGTAACCCGGTAGCCAAACACCTCCGTGGCTTGTTCATCTTCCCGGATTGCGGTAAGGACTCGCCCGAAGGAAGAGGTTACGATAAACCAGGAAATCAGGTACACCACCGCCATAAATGCCAACACCAGGGCCAGGAACTCCAGGTCGCCGTCAAACACCCAGCTGCCGATTTCCGGCCTGGCTATTTCGTGGACGCCAAAGGCCCCTCTGGTCAGGCCGCGCCCATTCAGGAAGACGTTAAAGGATATGATAGCGAGGCCAAAGGAAACCAAGACGTAAATGTCGTCTCGAAAGCGGTTGAACACGACTCCAACAACTAAGGCAACCAGGCCGGCCAAGACCACACTGACCGGCAGGGCAGCGAAGAAGGGCCAGCCCAGGGTGGGTATCGCTTCGGTACGCAGTTGCTCGTAGGCCGCGTCCGAAGTGAGGATAGCCATTGAGTAGGCGCCAATGCCGAAGAAGCCAATGTGTCCGATGGACAGCAGGCCGGTAAAGCCTACGACCAAGTTCAGGCTGACCGACAGGATGGCCCAAATAGCAAAGACGGTGCCCAAAGTAATGGTGAATCCGAAGCCCTGCCATAGCATAAAAGCCACAGCCCAGGAAATTATGAGCAGGTTAGCCCACAACTGGAAATTGCCCCTGGCAAGCCGCAGGGCCTGCCGTGGGTCGCGCGCCAGTTCTACCAGGTGTCCCAAACCGGGCGGTCTCGTCAGCACAATATTACTTCCTTGGCAAGAGTCCCAGCGGCCAGAAAGACAGGAAAAGAATCAGGACGCCAAAGGATATAACGTCCTTCCATTCGCCGGCCAGGTCCCAAATACCGAATTGCTCCAGCATACCCAGAATAAACCCGCCAGCGATTGCGCCATACAGGTTGCCGATTCCGCCCACCACCGAGGCAATCCAACCCTTGAGCAACAGCAGTAGTCCCATCCGGGGTTGTATGGCGGTATCGTGGCCGCTTAACACACCGGCCAACGCCGCAAAGACCGCCCCGATAAAGAATACTATCGCAATGACGGCCGTCGTGTTTATCCCCACCACCTTCGACACTTCCTCGTCGTCGCCGATAGCCCTTACCGCTCGGCCAAAGGGAGTCTTTTTGAGCAGGGCCAGCAGGGCCAGGAAGCCGGCCAGGGCCACTCCGATAGTGAAGATGTTGAACCCCTTGATATTGGCGCTGCCGATGGTCCAGGGATCGTTGCCAAAAGGCTCCGGCAGTGGTCGGGGCACGCTTCGAAAGACTATGG
The DNA here is from genome assembly GCA_965197655.1 of Dehalococcoidia bacterium. Classification (GTDB taxonomy): domain Bacteria; phylum Chloroflexota; class Dehalococcoidia; order Lucifugimonadales; family UBA3495; genus CATQHB01. Next base: position 1,877,421 of record OZ240220.1, read on the forward strand.
TGGTTAAGGCGGTAATCGCCAGCAGGATGCCCAGGGAGGCGACGATCATTATCAGGGGCGACCTGGCCCGCTGCCGCATATACATATACAAGCCACGGTACAGGGCCAGGCCAACGGCGCCCGCCAGCAGGCAGGACACCGCCCAGCTCAGGTACAGCTTGGCGCCCGGGGCGCCGGCAACCAGCAGCCCGCAGTATGCGCCCAGCACCGCAGAGCCGACGGCGGCTACTGCCAGGAATGGCCGGAGGCCCGTATTGCCGAAAAAGCGCCGATGAAGTGTCCGCAGTATCCATACTGACGCCAACGCCACTGCCACGCCGGCAGCGGGACTGAGGATGAGGTGCATTTCTTTGGGATAGGTAAGCACGACTCCGGTGTACACTCCCGCGCCCGCCGATAACGCGCCATTGGCAACGCGCAGGAAGGTCGGGCTGAAACGGGACTGCAACCGGCGGTAGAAAGCGGTGTGGAGCGTCCACGCTACTACCCCCGCAACTACGGCGGCAAATAACACGTTGACGTAGGGAGTGTTAACCTGGTACCGCCCACCCAAAGCCTCTTGAGACCGCAGGTAGAAAACGCCGTACGCGCCAATGGCTGCGGCGGCACCATAATAGAGGTCAAAGAACCAAACGGTGCTGTAAACGATGGTGAACCCCATCGCCAGCAAGGCGTACACCGCGCCGACGGACAGGCCGTTGAAGGCAAATTGCAGGGCCTGGTCGGGGGACTGGGTGATTTTCCATCCGATGTAAGCCACAACAACAGTGGTCAGTACCATCGCCAAGAGCTTGCCGTGGTCGGCGATATATCTATCCAAGTGAACCCCGCACAACAACCTGGTATTACAACAGTGTTGAATTGATGGCTAACGCCACTTATTCCCGTCATTCCGGCGCAGGCCGGAATCCAGGAATCCTTGCCCCCTTGAACGCTGGCTTGCCGCTGACCTTTCTGGATTCCGGCTTTCGCCGGAATGACGGCCGGGGTCAAGAAAGCTCCCGGTTAATCCTCATTTCAAAGATGTTGGCCTACTGGTTCAACGGAGACTAAACCGGCCCCGCCACACTGCCGAGTTCGCTTTCAATGACCCGGCGTAGCGCGGAAGATTCCCCGTTGTTTGCCAATAATGCCGGTGGGGTTGGCCCAAGTGACACGGACCAACCCCACCAGGGTAGTTAGTAGGTCAAGGCGCTATTCGGTCGGCGCAGCGCCCAGGACCTTGTAGCCCTGATTTTCCTCGGTTCTCTCACTCAACGGCAGCACCTGTACCACGACGTTAGCAAGCCCGACGACCTCGCCATTCGGGTCGAAGGTGTAGTTGTCGCCGATGGCCCCGCTCCAGGTCACATCGTACATACAGTCCCTGAATCCGTCCGCGTCCTGGTCATCGTCCGTCATCTTGAGACACTCGGCGGCGATGTAAACATCGTCGTAAGCCGAGCCGAGGAACCACGGCAAAGTAATGTAGTCGTAGCGACTCTTGAAGTTAGCAAGCACTTGCTGGCCCTTGGCGTTGGCCGGGTCCAGGTCAGCTATTATAGCTTTCACGCCGGTAGCGGCATCACCGGCGATTTCCAGGGCCGTCGTCCCAACTACCACGACGTCGGAATATATAGGGCCGGTATAGCCCAACTCCCGCGCCTGCTTCACCACGGTGCCGCCGGAAAACTCGGCCTGGGCGGCGATGTGCAAACCGTCCGGGTTCGCGCTAATCAGCTTGGTCAACTGGCTCCTGAAGTCGGTAACGTCGGAGGCGTACCGCTCCTCGGCTACCACCTGACCGCCCCGTTTCTCAAACTGTTCAACCGAGGTGCGCCGCACGCCCTCGCGTAGTCGGTGGACTCGGTTATGGTAGCCAGGTTGCGGATGCCGTCAGCCCACATCACGTTGCCGGTATCGATGCCAAGTTGGGCGTCACTCATGGCAGTCCTGAAGATATAGTCCCCGGCGTTGGCAATGTCCGGGTTGGTTGCCAACCCGGAGAAGAGGATTACGCCTTCCGCTTCGGCCAGGGGCGCGGCCCCGAGCATTGCGCCGCTGCAAGAGGTGCCGAGGATAATCTTTACCCCGTCCACGTCGGTTAGCTTATTGTAGGCGGTAATCGCATCCTGAGCATTGCACTTCGAGTCTTCAATGACCAGCTCCAGCATCTTCCCGTTGATGCCGCCGGCAGCATTAATCTCATCCACTGCCATCTGCTTGGCCTGCTGCGCCACGGTGCCATAGGTTTCGCCAGGGCCGGTGAGTGATTCCATCACCCCCATCTTGAAAGTGTCGTCTCCCGACTGCCCCCCGGTACAGGCCATCGCAACCAACGCCAGGACCGGCAACAGCCCAAAGGAGACCGCCCACTTCTTCAAGAATACTCGCATAACACCTTCCTATTCACCGGACCTTATTTACAATCTACATTGGACGTTTCTATCAGACGATGATACCAGTAGGGTCAGCTGATATTACATAGGCCAACCCCACGGAGGATCAGGTAGTGCGTCAGGTCCTATTCGGTAGGCGCGGCGCCCAGAACTTTGTAGCTCTGGTTTTCCTCTGTTCTCTCGGCGAGCGGCAGTACTTGTACGACCGTATTGGCAAGGCCGACAACCTCACCCTTTTCATCGAATGTGTATTCATCCCCGATGGCCCCGCTCCAGGTAATGTCGTACAAACAGTCCCTGAATCCGTCTGCATCCTGGTCGTCACCGGTCTGCTTGAGACACTCGGCGGCGATGTAAACATCATCGTAGGCCGAGCCGAGGAACCAGGGCAGGGTAACGAAGCCATAGCGAGTCTTGAAGCTGGTCAGGAACTCCTGGCCTTTGCTGCTGTCCAGGTTCGGGCTGGGGATGATGGCCGTCAGGCCGGTGGCGGCATCGCCGGCAATCTCCAGGGCGGTGGCCCCGGTAGGTACGATTTCCGAGTAAATCGGGCCATCGTAGCCCAACTCCCGGGCCTGCTTGACGATAGTGCCGCCGCTAAACTCCGACTGGGCGGCCAGGTGAAGACCGTCCGGGTTCTTGCCGACCAGCTTGGTCAACTGGCTCCTGAAGTCGGTAACGTCGGAAGCGTACCGCTCCTCAGCGACGACCGTGCCGCCTCGTTTTTCAAACTGGGCAACGGTGGTTCGCCGCACACCCTCAGCGTAGTCGGTGGACTCGGTTATGGTAGCCAGGTTGCGGATACCGTCTGCCCATAGCACATTGCCGGTATCGATGCCGAGTTTACTGTCGTTGATGGCAGTCCGGAAGATGTAGTCGCCAGCGTCGGCGATGTCGGGGTTGGTTGCCGACGCGGAGAACATTACCACGCCGTCCGCTTCGGCCAGGGGGGCGGCCCCCAGCATTGCGCCGCTGCAAGTGGTGCCGAGGATGATTTTTACTCCGTCCACATCGGTCAGCTTCTTATAGGCAGTAATTCCGTCCTGACCGCTGCATTTCGAGTCTTCAACTATAAGCCTCAGGGGACGTCCATTTATCCCGCCGGCAGCGTTTATCTCGTCCACGGCCATCTGCTTGGCTTGAACGATTACAGTGCCATAGCTTTCGCCGGGACCGGTAACCGCGTCCATCGCCCCAATTACGAAGGGTTCCATTTCCGCCATTACCGGCGCAGGGGTTGGAGTGGCGACAACCTCGACCGGGACTTCCTTAACGACCTCCACCGGCACCTCTTTGATAACCTCTCGGTCCACCGGGACTTCCTTAACGACCTCTACCGGCACCTCTTTAATAACCTCTCGGTCCACCGGCACCTCTTTGATGACCTCCCGGTCCACCGGCACCTCTCTAACGACCTCAACTGGCGCGGCCACACCGGCGCAACCCATTGCCACCAGCGCCAGGACCGCCAACAACCCGAACGAGGCCACCCATTTCTTCGACAATACTTGCATAACACCTTCCTATCCACTAACCCTATATGCGATTTACTATCATTATTTTTCTATTATAGGCCAGGCAACCTACGCAAGTAAATGGAAAAGTTTGTTTCGGGAAATAAAGATTGCCGCCTTTGGAGAGGCGGCAATTCACCAAGACTCTTTCCCGGCAACGGGTGGGCCGGAGGCAGGACGGATTCCTGGCAGGACAACGTTAGGCTACCACTGAAGCACGGGCCAGCGAGAGCAGTTCCTGAAGGGAAACTTGGGTGTCCCGCAACTTCTCCTCGATGTTGATACGGGAATCGACCCACTGCATCGCCTGGCGGGCCGTGCCGGACGTAGCCAATTCCACCCGGTCGGGTCGGCGGTCGTAAATGGTATAGCAAATGGACCGGACATCCTCGTGGATGACATATCCCCGGTAGTAAATGTTCATTCCCTGCGCCATTTCTTCTATCATAAAAAAATACTCCTGCAAGTGCCGCCGTGAGAGTGAGTGTTCCAAAACCGTTCTAAAACCGGCGGCTTGATTGCACATATGTTCTTATAAGTCGCCCGAATAGTCAATAGGCAACTGTCACTAATTGAAAATCCGCTTGGGGTTTATCTATGCTGAGAATCCGGGGATTACTGCACTACTACGTGAGCCTCGTCCAAATCCCCGGTGATGTTGGCTCCACCAGCAACCGCCTTGGTCTGCCGCGGCGCATCAAGCGGCGAAAACCTGATGTAAGTCCCTTGCGGCCCGGTGGGTGACTTGGCTCGAAAGGTAATGGTCGCCAGGATGAAAGGTGACCGGACCGAATCCCCCAGCGTACCGACGGCAAAATCAATCCGTCCGGCGGAATTATCCATATTCTCCTGCAATAGATATTCCAGACGGGCGCCGGCAGTAAAGGCAATGACTTCCAACTCGTCGGGTGCAAACTCCAGGTAAACCTGCACCGCATCCACCCCGTTGGTAAGCTCGGCCTTCGCCCGCACCCACACCCGAAACTGCTGCCCTACGGAAACCGTGTCCCGCTCGGCAGTCAGTTCAATCATCACGGTTAGCTCTGGCAAGGGAGTAGGGGTTGGGGTCAGGGTCGGTGTGGGCGTCAGGGTCGGCGTAGGGGTAGGGGTCAGAGTTGGTGTCGGTGTCAGCAAGTGTGTCGGAATGGGTGTAGGTAGGAAGACACGAATTACCGAAGCAGGAGTTGGAATGGGAACGGGCACCTTGGTAGACGCGATAGTCGGGGCTGGAGTGGGTTCCGGGCTGGGCGTCACAACCACCGTCTCCGGAGTGGTGGGTTCGGGGGTAGGAGTCACGGAAGCACGACTTACTCTTCGCTGGGTAACCGTGGCGGACGATGCCTGCCCGATTCCGCCGGCCAGGTCATTGACTGCCGGCGGTGGCGCTCCCCGGTTAACCGGAGCAACGCCAAGCAACCCCGGCTCGGTTTCCGGGCTTGCCGATATTTCAGAGCTATCGGTATTGGGGAGAGGTTCTACCGTATCCCCGGCACAGGCCGTCACCATTAACGACAAACATAAAAGAGCCAACAGCATTCCCAGGCACACCGGGTCGCATAAACGGGGGAAGTGCCGTCGAACTCTTGGACGCGGGGGAACTGTAGGGGTAGTCGGGAGAAAGTACGCCATCGGAACCGGAGTGGTTAATTTAGGCCAGCGCCCAATGATTCCAGAAACTCGGACAAAGACCGGGTTTCCTGGGTGGATGTTGTCATATCCCGGATAACCACCTCGCCCCGGCTTATCTCGTCGTCGCCCAGGATTACCACGTAGGGAATACCCAGCGCATTCGCCTGGCGCATCTGTCCCCGCAAGGCACGGGAGCCGCTGCTCAGGATTGCGCCGACTCCGGCCCGGCGAATGCGGGAGGCCAGTTCCAGGGCCGGCTGGCGGGCCGCTTCGCCTACGTTGGCAACCAAGTAAGCGGGGGACGGCTCATCGGGGACTTCCACCCCGCTGCGTTTCAGGTTCAGTGTAAGCCGCTCCAACCCGGAACCGAAGCCGATTCCGGGGGTAGGCCGCCCGCCCAGTTGTTCAATCAATCCGTCGTAGCGGCCCCCACCGCAGATAGTGGACTGGCCGCCGGCTTCCAAGGGCTGAATCTCAAACACGGTGCGGGTGTAGTAGTCCAGCCCGCGCACCAGGCGGTGGTCAACCTGAAAGGGAATATCCATTGCCATCAGGTACTCTTGCAGCTTGTTCCAGTGCTCCAGGCTGTCCGGGTCCAGATGGTCCACGGAGCGGGGCGCGGCCTCTCCCAGGGAGCGGCAGGTTTCCACCTTGCAGTCCAGCAAACGCAGGGGGTTGCGCTCCAGGCGGCTGCGGCAGTCGGCGCACAGGTTCGCATATTGGTTGGCGTAGTAGGCTTTAAGCTCGGCAACGTATTGAGGGCGGCTTTCCCGGTCACCGATGCTGTTGACAAAGAGTTGAATGTCGGTCAGTCCCAGGGAGTGCATCAGCCGCCAGGCCAACTCGATAACCTCGGCGTCCACCGCTGGGTTGGCGTCGCCCAAAACCTCAACGCCGAACTGGTGGTGTTGCCGGAACCGGCCGGCCTGGGGACGCTCGTAACGGAACACCGGACAGAAGTAGTACATCCGCACCGGCTGCGGCAGGTTGTGCATCCCATGTTCCAGATAAGCGCGGCAGACCGGAGCCGTACCCTCGGGCCGGAGGGTTACGGTGTCGCCACCCCGGTCCTCAAAGGTGTACATTTCTTTTTCGACAATGTCCGTACCTTCGCCCACCGAACGGACAAAAAGCCCGGCATCTTCAAAAATCGGGCTGTCAATGCGGCCAAAGCCATAGCTGCGGGCCAGGGCCACCGCTTTGGACTCGATATAACGGCGATACTTCTGCTCTTCAGGCAACAGATCGGCAGTGCCTCTGGGGGCTTGGAACAAGGGGAGATGCTCCTATCAGTTACTATTACGTGCTGAACGCTGTAACCAGCTTATCTTACAGAGTATAGCGGAATTACTCAACCGGTTCGCCGGCCCATATTGGTTATTGGTTTTTTGTGGCGCTTGGCGGCTGCGTCTATGATCACCTGTAACGCCTTCCTGTTACTCTTCCGACGCTTCTTTTCCACTCGGCGGTTGAGCTTCTGGTCTCTTCTTTCTCCTTTCAACATTTCCTTATCAACCCAACTCTTCTATTACTACATCGCCGTTGGCATAGTTGTCTATGGTAATCCGGTTGCGCCAAAGCAGGTTCATGCCCAAGAGAGGATAGCCCTCAGCTTCCAGCACCAGAACGCCGCGACGCCTACCATGCCACAGGACTTGACCATCATAGCCGGACAGCATTACCTCCCGGCCATCGGCAAGATTTGATACATAGTCATCGTATAAGGGAAACCCCATGCGACTGATAATATCCCCTGGCAGGCTCAAGTCTCCGTCAAAGCCGGTGTCAAGTACCACCTCGACGGTATAAATTTGGCCATCACTGGCTATCAAATCCACCGGTGCCAGCGCCTCCAACCGAGGGTTTACTCTTCCTCTAAACATCGTCGGGTCTTCGGGGAACGAAGCTGAAAGGAGTACGATAACCCACTCTCTGAGCAGTAAGGGCCGAGTCGGGATGGCGAACCTTTAATCGGTGCAGCGCGTCGGCAACCCGAACGTCCATCTCATAGTCCCCGGTGTCCACATCTATGGCCACAAATTTTCCGATGTCTTCTTCCTTCATCAAGGGCTTAATGTCCTTGACGTAAATCTCCCGGCCCAAGTGGGCAGCTTCACCGCGTTTGTAGTCTCCTCTAGGCATCAGCCCCCTATGTGCCATTGACCGGTCCAGAATCCACCGGTTACCAAGGGTTTCGTCCGGCTGACTAACCCGGTTCCAGTTTACACCACTCCTTCTTCTTGCAACCTTTGCAACTCCTCCGGGCTGAGGCCGCCGATGCTGCACAGGATTTCCCGGTTGTGCTCGCCCAGCAGGGGCGGGGCTGCTGCTGCCGTGTCCGGCGATTCAGTCAGCTTGATAGGATTGTTTACTGTGCGGAAGGGGCCGCCCAGAGAATCGCCACTCTCCACGAACATTTTGCGGGCTTCGAGGTGTGGGCATTGGTCCAAATCGGCGGCGTCCTGCACCACGCCCATGGAAAAACCTAGCTCGATTAACTGCCGAGCTATCTCCAGCTTGGGTACGTGCTGAGACCACTCTTCAATGGCTGGCACGATATAGTCAAAGTAGAACTCGCCGCTGATGCCCTGGCCCAAATAGCGGGGATCGGCAATCAGGTCTTCCCGGCCCACCAACCGCCACAGGCCCTCCCACTTGCCGCCGCCACCGCCGGAACCGGCCAGCACCGCGTAGCCGTCCTGGGCTTTCAGTACCAACTGGGCGGTTATCATGTTTTCCCGAGCGCGGGTAGTGACCTGCCCGTTGGCCTGGTAAAAGGGCATCGTGCTGGTGGTATGGGCCACCATACAGTCGTACATTGCCATATCCAGGTGTTGGCCGCGTCCCGTCTTGCGGCGGGTTTCCAGGGCCATCATTATGCCCAGGGCGGTCCAGACGCCCGGCACCGAATCGCCGATGTTATCGCCCACCATTTGAGGCGGGCCGTCCGGTGCGCCGGTAATCTCCATCCAACCGCCCATGCCCTGGACGCAGGGGTTGTTGGCCGGCCAGTCGGAGTAGGGGCCGCGCAGTCCGTCACTGTCGCCAAAGCCGGTGATGCTGGCATAGACCAGTCCCGGATTCAGCTCCCGCAGCCGGTCGAACCCCAGGTCAAGCCGGCGCAAGGCCCCCGGTCCCCAGTTATCCAACAGCACGTCGGACACCTTGACCATATTCTCGAAGATTTGCTTGCCTCTGGGGTCGCGCAAATCCAGGGTGATGCTCTTCTTGTTGCGGTTGATGGCCAGAAAACGGGCGCTGACCTGTTGGTCGTCCGGCCCCTGAACAAAGGGTTCGTTATGGCGCGCCCTTTCCCCCACCCTGGTACGCTCAATCTTGATTACCTCGGCGCCCATATCGGCCAGAATCATGGCGCAGAAGGGGCCGGCTACGATGTGCGTAGCATCCAGGACGCGCAGACCCTCCAGCGGACGGGGCAGGTTGCTTTCGTTAGTTGTCATTGCGTTTCTCCCATTACAGAACTCCCAGCTTTATCAGTCCGTAATATAATCTACTACCCGCCCCGGTGACAAATCCCATTTTGCAGTATCCGGCGGATTAGCCGGAGGCAGGTCTTCGGCGGAGTTGATTGGCCCAGGGCATCTTGACACGCCAGCGGGAAAAGTCATAAACTCAAAAGGTGACGTTTAGTTGCGTCACCGCAAACGGGTGGCCCGGTGGTGTAGTTGGCTAACATACTGCCCTGTCAAGGCAGAGATCGGCGGTTCGAGTCCGCTCCGGGTCGCCACCCGAAATAAACGTGGATGATTCTTCAGGCGCCGGGTAAGCTCCCCGGCGCCAGCTATTTTAATAACCCTGAAGTAGGTATTGGCTGACGCCGGCAGTGGGGGATTAAGGCAATGGCAACGACAGACCCCAGAGTTGACCGAATGGAAGGGATACTGGAACGAATCGCGGTGGAACAGAGCGAAATCCGCCGGGACCTGCGCCAGTTGGTCGTCAATATACAGGAGTCAGAGACCCGCCTGCGGTCGGAAATGCAAGAATCGGAGACTAGGCTACGCTCGGAAATGCAAGAATCGGAGACCAGGCTACGCTCGGAAATGCGGGACGTGGAAACCCGCTTGCGGGCAGAAATGGGCGCAATGCAAACCAGAATGACTCAAATGTGGATAAGCATTATCGGAACCATGATGGCCGGGTTCATCGCCATCATCATCGCTTTCTTCCTCAAATAAGATAGTGCTTTCAGGGTTCACTTACGCACCAAAATAAAGGGGAGCGGTAAAAAACCGCTCCCCTCTTTTTACCAGCCGGTTATCCTCTTTGGGATTAACTCTGGCGCTCGTACTTGTCCACACCCACGCCGTCGGGGACGCCAACGTAGATGTCGCCGTTGGGGGCAATCCAACTGCCGTGTCCGCCGCGGATTACCCAGCGGGCCAGTAGTTCACCGGAGTTGTTCATCAGGCTAATACGGGAGTCGGTGTCCTCGGTCCAGCCCTGCCGCGCGTCCCGGCCGCCCTCGCTGATGCAGAAGACGCCGTTGTCGTCCTGGGAAATGTCCATGGGCCGCAGCACGTCCGTCCACATACCCTGGTACTCGCCGTCGGCGTTGAAGATCTGGATCCGGTTGTTCTCACGATCACATACATAGAGCAGGCCGTCGGCGCCCACTATCATGCTGTGGACCAGGTGGAACTGGTTGGGCGCGTCCTTCCCCGGCTCACCCCAGGAGGATTTTAGCTCGCCGTTGGCGGCAAAGCGGTGCACCCGGGCGTTCCGGTAGCCGTCGGCCACATACATATCTCCGCCGGCGCCGGGCACCAGTTCCGCCGGGTAGTTGAAGGGGCCGGCCGAGCGGGGGCAAAGCTCGCCAGCAACCTCGCAGCCGGTGTCGGAGTGGACGCCCCGCTCACCGATTACCTGCAACGGCTTGCCGTCCAGGGTATAGCGCAGGCAGACCGAGTCCTCCCGGTCGGTGATGTAAACGATGTCGTCCTTAATAAAGATGCCGTGGGGGTTGCTGATGGCGTCCAGCCCCCAAGAACCGACATAGTTGCCCTCGGTGTCGAAAATAACGATGGGCGGCTCTTTGCGCTGGAAGGCATAGACCCGGCCCTGGGAGTCGGTGGCGCAGGCGCTGACCATGCCAAAAGTCTCCCCCTCAGGCAGTTTGGCCCAACTCTCAATGAGTTCGTAAGTATATTCTCCGCTTCCTACGGTGGTCATAGGACATTTACCTCCACAAAAATTTTGGCGGGGTACGGTACGTGGCAAGTATGAATAAAGGCGGGGGTTGCGTCAATAGGGGAGGTGACACTTACCCTTTGACCTGCCTTTCTACCTTGTAATAAAACTGGCAATAACCTATTCTGTTGCTATTGTTATGCAATTTAAGGGAAGGTTAGTGTTATGTCCGAACTAAATGTTGCCAACCGCACCCTTGCCATAATGGATAACCTGCCCTTCCTGCGCTCACTGAATAACGAGTGCATCGACTTGATTGCCATTGACCCGCCGTTTGCCGCCAACGAGACTTTTATCAACCGGCCAAAGCCGGCCATCAGTCAGGCCGAGTTTGACGAGGAAGTTGCTCTGGCCCGGAGGCACGGAGTTCAGCATAACGAGGGTATCGGCCAGACCCGGGTCAAGGACGTTTGGAATTAGGATGAGGATGTTCATCCTTACTGGAAAGCCCGGATTGAAGATGATTACCCCAAGGTCTTCTCAGTTATTCAGGCTGTTGAAGCCTGCGCCACAGAAAACGAAGCGGCGTATATCTGCTTTATGGCGGTTCGACTTATCGAATGCCACCGGGTACTGAAAGAAACCGGCAGCATCTACGTTCATTGTGATAGCCACGCTAATAGTTATTTGAGGATGCTACTGGACGCTGTATTTGGCGCGGAGAATTATCAGAACCAAATCACTTGGGAAAGAACTCGTGGCCGTTCGGATGGGCGCCATTGGGGTAACGTAACAGACACCATTTTATTTTACGTCAAGTCGGATGATTATCTTTGGCAGAACACTTACCAAGACCGTCAAACCGACGCCGATGCCGACTTCACACTTGGCGATTTAACTGCTGCTGAAACACGAAACGGTTTATCTGGTGAACCTTGGAAGGGATACAATCCAACTGACTACGGGCGGCATTGGGCGGTGCCCCGTAATAATCCTCTCGCTAAATGGGTAGATGCAAACCGCATTCCCGGTTACTTGCAGATCTCTAACCCCCACGAAAGACTTAATGCTTTAGATGAAGCTGGATTGGTATCCTGGTCAGACAACGGACGGCCTTCAATCATTCGTCCGACAGAAGTTAGCTTAGGAGCGAAGATAAATAACCTGTGGGGGGACATTACAAGAGTCTCCGGCAATGAGCGCACGGGATACGCCACCCAAAAGCCCCTGGCTCTCTACGAAAGAATCATTAAGGCCAGCAGTAACCCCGGCGACATTGTGCTGGACATCTTTGCAGGCTGCGCCACCACGGCCGTTGCCGCTGAAAGGTTGGGCCGCCGGTGGATTGCCTGTGATATGGCCTACCGTTCCTGGACGATGCTCAAGCGACGCTTTTACCTGAACGGTTACGCCCTGAGCGACATGACGGACAGCACCCGTGCAGTATTGGGCGAACACCAGACAGAACTGCAAGAGGCGAAATCTCACACCATCGGCCCGGACCAACTTCCTATACGTACTGACCTAGACCCCGCGCCTTTTTACTATCTTCAACATGGCAGAAGACAAGGGAGAGGAAGCACTCAATCAGCCAGTTGGTCGGGGCGCATATCCAAAGAGGATGCCAAGAAGCTGTTGATTAAGCAATTTGGTCCGGTATGCTGGGGTTGCGGCTATGAACCCCGGCGTCCTAACGGAACACTAGACGACACCCTGTTGGAAGTTGACCATATTCGCGCCCGCCGCGCCGCCGAGGGAACCCAGGGCGATGACGAACTCTACAACCTTGCGCTGCTGCACCGCACTTGCAACGGCATCAAGCGGAATAAACTAACTCTTGAGCAGTTGAGAGAACACAATGCCGATAACGGTTTGCTGTACGTGAACACCGCCGGCGAATTGGTGGACTTGTTTGAGGCCACCAAATACGCTAATGAGCAGATTACTGCTCACATTTTGGAGCATGGGGTGCAGTACCGGCTAGATGTGGGGGGTTGATGAGTTGGAGACAGTAGCGAGGCGCTTCTTCCCAGAAGTGTCTATTCAAAAAACTCAAGGCCTGAAGGATATACCAAAAGTTGACCTGATTCACTAGGTAACCCCCCTATCCAGGGGAGCATCAACTGAGAAGACATACTAAAATATTAAGAAATATTGTGTAATCTGCTTCCACCTCCCCAAGAGAAGAACAGGAGAAACTAAAAATGACTGGTAAACGTGGGCCGACTATACAAAGGGAGTTGCTATTCCAGTCGCGAGAGGCGGCTCTTAACGCCGTTCAGACCTTCAATAACCCATTGGCCACCTTTAAGACCGAATCTTTCATAGTCCTAATGACAATTGCTTGGACTTACCTCCTGCACGCCTATTATCGGCGTGAAAGAATTGAATACAGGTACTACACTCAAGTCTCAAAGCGGCGAAAGTTTGAAAAGACTGCGGGGAAGGCGTTCAAGTACTGGGAACTCAATCGATGTCTTAATGATGATGGCTGCCCTCTAGATGGGCCAACCAAGCAGAACCTCCGCTTTTTTATAGGACTGCGAAACGAAATCGAACACCATAAGTCCGCAGGCGTAGATGAACAATTCTCGGGGCGTTATTTGGCATGTTGCCTGAACTACGAGAGATACATCTGTTTATTGTTCGACGACAAGTATTCCCTCGGTGATAACGCAGCATTCACTCTTCAATTTCGCGACCTCAGATCCCCTAACAAACCTGACGAAGCACCTTCGCCTTTACCGTCCAATGTCGCAAAATACGTCCAAGAGTTTGATGCTTCGCTAGAAGACTCGGATTTTGATTCTCCTTCCTTCTCATACCGTACTATATTCATTCCCAAGCTTGCGAACAATCGCGGTCAAGCAGACCGCGCCATTGAATTCATTAGTGCTGACTCCGAGTTAGCCAAGGAAGTCGACAAGCAATACTGGGTACAAAAGGATGTTGAAAAGCCAAAGTACTTGGCCAAACATGTGATAGCTCAAATGAAAGAGGAAGGTTACAAGGGCTTTGGACCATACCAGCATACCCAATTATGGAAAACTTTAGATGCAAAGAATCCAAGCAAGGGTTATGGAGTCACGATCGCCAACGTTTGGTACTGGTATGAGCGGTGGATGGATGAAGTAAGGCAGCATTGTTCGGACAATACAGACAAATACAAGCCCACTAATCCAAGCCTTGCTGCCTAATTTTTCTTGCCAGTTCCTGGCTTATTCCAGCAAGCGTTGAAAGGCTCTTCCCCCCACCAACCACCCCCCCTACCTCCCCTGTTGCGACTCATACTCCTTAATCGCCGGAATAACCTCCTGCCCCAGCAGGTCAATACAGCGCACCGCCGTGTCGTGGGACATCGGGCCTTCCCGCCCCCACAGTACCAGAGAGCTGGGGTCCACTATGTCAATGACGTGCTTCAGCTTCTTAATCACCGTATCCGGGTTGCCGGTGACAATCTGGTAAGTTCGGAACCGGGCCGCCGCCAGCAATTCCTGCTGCCCATCCTTACTGGGAAGGACATACTCGTGGGGCCAGGTTTCCCGGTGCGTTACCGCCTCCCGCCATGGTGCGTTGGCGATAAGTTGAGCCAACTCCACGACCACGCCTCCTCAATGTTGAAACCAGCCTCCGGTATTTTGCCAGGGGTTACGAGCCTGCTGATAGGTACAATACCTGATATTGACGGCGCATCAGCCCCGGCCGGCGGGCAAAACCCGTTTGCCAACTAGCCGGGTTCAGCCTCCGCCCGTCGGGGCAGGGGTAGTACCGCAAAGATCAGGGCGGCCAGGGCGAACAGGGCGGCGATGTAATAGACCACCGCATTGAACCCGGCGGCCTCGTAGATGGCCCCGGCAATGAGGGGAGAGACCGCCGACATCAAGAACGCCGCGAAGCTCACCGCGCCCAGCCCGGTTGAAGCTACCTCTCGCCCTACCACGTCGAACACGGCGGCGGTAACAATCGGCTGGTCCGGGTAGAGGAACAACCCCAGCAATGCCACGGTAAGCATCAGCAACAGGCCGTCATTGAAAGGCACCAGGGCCAGGGTCGCCAGGCAAGACCAGAAAGACTTAATCACCCCCGGCGCTGTCCCAAGCCAGGGCAACAATGCCGCATTGTTGACAACTTCTGCCACCCGCATCAAGTTAGGCATTTTCAATCCCTCAATCCGATAAGTCAATAAGCTATAATGGCTCATAACCACCGGGGCAGGGCCATACTCACACTGCGAAAGCGAGGCGCGCGATGCTGCTCAAGTCCATAAAAATCAACGGACTTCTATCCTTCAGGGACGTGGAAAAGGATATATTTCGAGGGTGACCCCAAGCTGCGTTCCGGGTTTCAACAGTTCCTTAGCGGATTTCGAGGACCGAATGTGCGAGTCAAGACAATTGGCTGCCCAATCCAATTAACCCACAAGGAGGCGTCCCATGACCTCAACTCGGAACGACCGGCACGTGGATACTATCGTCGTGGGGGGGCAGATTGTTACCTCATCCCAGGTTTATGCGGCGTCTATCGCCATTGACGGCGAGAAGATTGCCGCCATTGGGCCGGAGAACCTGCTGCCCCCTGCTGATAACTATATTGACGCTTCGGGTATGTACGTCCTGCCGGGGCTGATTGACTGCCACGTCCACCTGGACGGCCACGACAACTATGCCCTGGGGTCGCTGGCCGCCGCCCATGCCGGCCTGACCACCCTGGTCCCTTTCGGCACCTACAACCTGGAGGGCGATGAAACCCTGCCCGAAGCAATCAACCGCTCCCGCGAGGAAATCGAGCGGACTGCCCTCACCGACTTCGGCTTCCACTTCATTCTGCAAAACCGGCCCAACATCCTGAACAGCCTGCCCCAGGCTTTGGAAATGGGCGTCAAGTCCTACAAGATGTTTATGACCTACAAGAAGCGGCCCTACCGGATGTGCGACGACGACTATATCTGCCAGGCGATGGAAATGGTGGCCCGGGGCGGCGGCGTACTCCAACTCCACTGTGAGAGCGGCAACATCATCGAGTACCTGGAGAACAAGCTGCTGGCCGAGGGGCATACCCACCCCACCGACTTCCCGTTGGCTTGCCCTGACTGGGCCGAGGAGGAGGCCATCAACCGGGCGGTTAAAATGGCCGCAGCCACCAACTGCCCAACCTACGTGGTGCATCTCAGCACCCAATTGGGTCTGGAGCGGATCAAGCAAGCCCAAGCCCTGGGGCAGCGCATCTGGACCGAGTCCTGTCCCCAGTACCTGCTGTTGTCCGACGCCGAGATGGCCCAGTACGGCCCATTAGCCAAGATTGGCCCGCCCCTGCGCCCGGCGGACGGGCCGGACCAGGATGCCCTATGGCGCGGGCTGGAGCAGGGGCATATCTCCATCACCGCCAGCGACCACGCTCCCTACCCCCAGGAGTTGAAACAGGTGGGCTGGGACAACATCTTCGTGGATGCCGAAGGCCGGTCGGTGCCTTTTGGTTCGCCGGGGGTGGAGACTATCGTGCCGCTGATGTACAGCGAGGGGGTGGTCAAGCGGGGCCTGCCTATCTGGTGGCTGGCCCGGGTGATGGCGGAGAACCCCGCCCGTATCTTCGGCCTCTACCCTCGCAAGGGCGTAATTCAGGTAGGTTCCGACGCTGATCTGCTGATTCTGGACCCCAGGGGCGACCGGGTAATCACCTCCCGGGAACACTACAGCAACGCCGGCTATTCCCTGTTCGAGGGCTGGCAGGTGCAGGGCCGCCCCTGGATGACTTTGCTGCGGGGAAAGCCCCTGCTCAACCAGGGGACACTGGAACAACAACCGGGCTGCGGCATCTTCCTGGAAAGCATTGAACCGCGGTCGCCCCTGGGTGGGCCGGTGCGATAACTGCCGGTTCGACAAGCTCAGGGCGAACGGGAGTAATTGCGCAGCGGCGAAAGTAAAAGAACCTTGCATTCCTTTATAGCAAACGCTTCCCTTTCGAGTGTTGATTCTCTCATTACGCAATAAGGGGAAATCCCGGGGCTATCGTATGAACCAAACCGGGCACTATCCGTCGTTCCTGCGCAGGCAGGAACATAAAACCTTGAGAACAGAGGTTCCTGCTTTCGCAGGAACGACGGGTTTTCGTTCTTCGACCTAATGTGATAGCACCGAGGCAAACCCTGTCTTCCATAGCCCAACCTACACCCCAATGTTATAATCGCCGCCGTAGTACTTGAACAATCACCCCAAGCCAAGGAGCAGTAACAATGAAAGTAGGATTTATCGGCCTCGGCAATATGGGCAACCCCATGGCCGGCAACCTCATCAAGGCGGGCCACCAGCTTACCGTCCACGACCTGCGGCGGGAGGCGGCTACCAACCTGCTGGAGCTGGGCGCCGAGTGGGCCGACACGCCCAAAGACTGCGTGCCCGGCAGCGATGTGGTGCTGACCTCCCTTCCCGTACCGCGGGACGTTGAGGCGGTGGTGCTGGGTGAAAACGGCATCATGGCAGGAGCCACCGCCGGCGATGTCTATATGGACTTGTCCACCAACTCCCCAACCACGATACGCCGCATCCACGACATCTGCGCCGAGCGGGGCGTCAACGTGCTGGACGCGCCGGTCAGCGGCGGCGTTTACGGCGCGGCGGCGGCTACTCTGGCGGTGATGGTCGGCGGCGACGAGGCGATGTTCAACCGGATGAAGCCCACCCTGGACGCCATCGGCAGCCACGTGGTCTATTGCGGCCCCATCGGCAACGGAATGGTCTGCAAGATTTGCAACAATACGCTGAGTATGGGCATCGGGGTGCTGTTGACCGAGGTGCTAACCCTGGGAGTGAAGGCCGGCGTGGATTTGGCGGTGCTGGCCGACGTGATTGCCAACAGCTCCGGCGGCAACCGGCGCCTGGTCGAAAAGTTCCCCCGCTACCTGTTCAAGGGCAACTTTGAGCCGGGCTTTGCCACCGCCCTGGCCGCCAAGGACGTGCGCCTGGGCACCGACCTGGGCCGGGAGTACGGCATTCCCATGGACCTGTCCAACCTGGTTGACCAGCGGCACGTGGAGGCCATGCTCCGGGGCTGGGGACCTGAAGACTCGGACGCCGTATCCAAACTCCAGGAAGAAAAGTCCGGGGTGCAGTTGAGGCTGCCGGAATAGTGCCGCTTACATAATCCACGAAGGTGCGGGATTCAAACATGGATGGACAGGATGGACAGGATTATTTTTTACTTATGCGAAGGAATCATCGCCTATCGACCAACAAAATCCTGTATATCCCGTCCATCCATATAAATTAAACAGACAAGGAGGCCACACCATGCAATTGCCGCCGGGACGGCTAAGACTGGAAGGGAAGGTTGCCATTGTTACCGGGGCCGGCTCCAGCGGGCCGGGCGTCGGCACCGGCAAGGCTACGTCAATCCTCTTTGCGCGGGAGGGAGCCAAGGTGCTGCTGGTGGACCGGGAAGTGGCCGCCGCCGAGGAAACCCTGGCCGAGATTGAGGCTGAGGGCGGCACGGCGTCGGTGTTTCGGGCCGATGTTACCAACGCATCTGACTGCGCGGCGCTGGCCGACGCCGCGGTGGAACGCTATGGCGCGCTGCACGTCCTTTTCAACAACGTGGGCATCAGCGGCCCCGGCTCCCCTACCACCGTGGAGGAGGAGGTCTGGGACCGGGTGCTGGACGTGAACCTCAAGAGCATGATGCTGACCATCAAGTACGTCGCGCCCAAGATGATTGAATCGGGCGGCGGCTCCATCATCAACGTATCCTCCATCGTCGGCCTGCGGGCCGGCAGCGGCGCCGCCAGCATACCCTACGCCGCCTCCAAGAGCGGCATTATCGGAATGACTGCCTCAATGGCGGTGCATCTGGGGCGGGACAATATACGGGTGAACTGCCTGGCGCCGGGGCATCTTTACACACCGATGGTAGCCGGCCGGATGTCCGAGGAGATGCGCGACCTGCGCCGCCGGGCCGGGCCGCTAGGCACCGAGGGCAGCGCCTGGGATATTGCCTGGGCCAACGTATTCCTCGCCAGCGACGAGTCCCGCTGGATTAGCGGCGTAACCCTGCCCATTGACGCCGGGCTGCTGGCCGCCACGCCCTTGGCGATGTTCCCTCACTTGCAGTAAGGGAACGGACCGGTTCTTGGGGGAAACCGTAGAACCCTATAACAGGGTCAGCATTACAATTCCGCCCAACACCATCCCTACTGCCACGAACTTTACCGAAAGGGTCTTTAACTCCAACGGCTCCTCCAGCATAGGCAGCAACCGGGTGCTCAGCAATGTACTGAAGCCGAATACGAACAGGGGGCGGGTGGCGGTCGCGGTGGAAACCAGGGATACCGGCCCCAGGCTTATGGCGGCCACATTCAGCCAAACCGCGAAAGGAGCCAGGGCAAACTCGGCCAAGAGCAACAGCAAAGCGGTGCGCCAGTCACGCATTGACCTGAACAGCTCGCCCCAGGCGCCGGGCTTCCACAAGGTGAGAAAGACGATGCCCATGCCATAGTTGCGCATGGAAAAGACCAACCACACCGGCAGTTCTGCCAGCGCCTGCTTGCCCAGAACCAGGCCCAGGGCGGTCAGGATGCTGGCGCAGATCAATATGGGCAAGGCCCGGTTGAAGCGAATGACAATTCCGCCTCGGGACCCCCAAATGGAAATCAGGAAGGCTCCGCCTACCACCGTGAAGATGCCCACCCACTGCCCCACCGAAAGGGTCTCTCCCAGAAAGGCCACACCCATTACGGCGACGAAGACCGGAAAGGTATGAATAATGGCTGAACAGCGGGAAACCTCCTCCAGCTTATAGCCCCAGAACATCATCGCCAGCGCGCCGCCCCAGCACAGGCCGGAAACTGCCCCGTAGGCCAGCGCCTTTATTGACACGTCGGAGGGAATTCCGGTGACGACCAGGGCGATGGTACCGTAGGCCAGAAGGGAGACGGATACCCCGGCGTAGAAGGCAGGAAGGCTGGGCATATTGTAGGAAGCTAAACGCTTGTCCAGGACGGTGACAAACCCCAGGATGCTGGCACTAGACAGGGCCACCCAAAGGTAAAGTAGGCTCAAAGAATCTCCTCGGACAGGTTTTGACGCCCGGACTTCATTCTCATTCGCTCATTCGCTGTCTGACCGGTAGAATCCGGGCGTCCGGTTCTTCGTAAATCGTGGGATTGAGTTTACTCCTCGTCTGGGTGCGTGGAAATGAAGCGGGCCGACTTGGCCGGGTCAATGTGGGGGGCGCGTACTTCGACGCCGGCCTGTTCTTCCTGCAGCAGCACGGTTACGCTGCTGTCCCGGTCTTTCCAGCCCCGATTGATGGCCTGTATCGCCACCTGCTCGGCCAGGGTAGCCATTGGCATCGGTACGCTGTATTCTCGGGCCAGTTCGGTAGCCAGGGAGATGTCCTTGTGAGCCAGTTCCAGGGCAAAGCTGGCCGGGTCGAACTCGCCGCGGAACATGGTGCGCACCAGCCCCTCGTGCAGGATGCGCATCCGGCCCAGGGAACCCCGGCGCATACCTTCCCACAGGGCCTCCGGCTCCACCCCGGCCTTGACGCCCAGGGTCAACCCCTCGGCGATGGCCTGCCGGACGCTGTGGCCGACCATGTTATGCACCAGCTTGCAGATGGAACCGGCGCCGATTTCCCCGGCATAGAACACATTATTCCCGAAGGAGTCCAGTACCGGCTTGATGCGCTCGTAAATCTCCCGGTCGCCGCCGACCATAACCGCCAGGTTGCCGCTGGCCGCGCCGGTCTTGCCGCCGCTAACCGGGGCGTCCAGGACGTAGGCGCCCTTGCGCCGGAACACCGGCTCAATCTCCCGGATGAGGGTCGGGCGGCTGGAGGACAGGTCAACATAGACGCAGCCGGGCCGGATGCCCTCCAGCACCCCGGCATCGCCCAGGGCCACCGCCTCCACTTCCTTGGGGCCGGGCAGGGAGGTAAAGGTAATATCACTAAGCTCGGAAACCTCCGCCGGAGTATTGGCCAGCCGAGCGCCGCCCTCCAGCAAAGGCCGGGCTGCCTCTTCCCGCAGGTCATAGACCACCAGGGGATAGCCGGCCCGCTGGATGTTCAGCGACATCCCGCCGCCCATATTGCCCAGGCCGATAAAGCCGATAGTTTCCATGATTAACTCCTTATGTGTCCTTATACGTTGCAGTCCGGCAGAAAACCGCCGGCGCGCCCAACTTCTACGCAATTAGTGGTGGCATTGTAGTAGGGCGGGCAAGGAAGGGTCAACGATAGTTGACAGCATGGCGATGACAGAATTATAGCAGCGAAGAAATAGGCCTAAGGATCAGGGCAATCGCGTTATAATTTCCTATAATGTCATTCTGACGGAGCGGAGGAAGAATCTAAAATCCTTCAGGGTGGACCCTTTCCGTATACCGGACAACCCTTGCTCCGAAAGATTCTGGATTCTTCGCTCCGCTCAGAATGACCTAGAGCGCAGAATGACCGTTGGCCAGGCCACTGTTGATTAAAGCGCGATTGCCCTGGCCTAAGGATATTAGGCTTGACATTCTCAAGGGCAATTGCCCACAATGCCAGAACGACGTTAGCATTGCGTACAAACTTCTCCCCACCAAGCAATGTTGTGTTAGTGGAGGTCGTGACCGTGATACTTGGGGCGGCAGGTTAAATACCTCCTCTGCGTAATGTTAGGCAAGCAGATGCCGTAAAAGCATTGTGCCGTTTAGGTGGTATAGTAAGAAGGGGTGGGAAGATCAGTCACCGGAAAGACGAGCTGAATGCTCTGAACGAGTCCTCTAAATCCTAGTTCGTAGATATAAACCTCTCGTAAGTTGCTGGCCTATTCAGGGTATTCTTAGAATACGGTTGCCCCGCCAATGAACCCCATCTAGGTAATGAGCCTGAAATCGGAGGTGTTCTATGTTAAAACTAAGGTTATTAGCTGGCATGATTGCGTTGGTGGCGGTTGTCGCCTGCGGTACTGCTCAAGAACCCACACCGGCGCCCGCTCAGGCGCCAACTGGCGACAGTCCAGTTCCCGTTGCCGCACCCACCAGCGTACCCGATTCCCCAGCTCAACCCACCGGAGACAAATATGGCGGCACACTAAGAGTTCAGCTGCATCTGGATCCTACCGGGGTGGATCTTCACACTCCGAGAGGGGCAAGCTCCCGAGAGTTCTGGATTGCCGTACCTGCGTTGAACTTCCTTCTCACTGAGGAACTGGGCAGTCCTGGAGAGATCGCGCCCGACATCGCAGAGAGCTGGGACGTAACATTAAACGACAATGGCACTGCGGACTGGACCTTCAATCTGGACCCGAACGCCAAATGGCAAAATGGCGAGGCGATTACCACAGCAGATATTAAGTTCAATTTCGATCGGGTGAAAAACCCGCCGGAAGGACTGACCATTGGCCGGGCACGGCCGGTTGGAACTTACTACGAGGACGTAAGCGATGTTGCAATCAGTGAGAATGCCATAACGGTGCATACCAGCACCAAGTCTCAGGGATTCCTGGCGGCGGTGGCGCTGACCAACTTCCCCATGTTCAACAAGGCTGCCACCGAAGCCCTGCCTCAGCCTCTGATCCGTGACTACAGTGAGTTGGTCGGTAGTGGAGCATTCATTCCAGAAGATTACGAAACCGGCGCCCGCTACTCCCTCACCCGCAACCCGAGTTACTGGGCTGACAGCAGCCTGCCCTACCTGGACGGAATCGAGGTTCTGATTATGGTGGAAGAGGCCACCAGATTGGCCGCCCTCAAGACCGAACAGGTGGACATTGCCTACCCCAACCTGAACGCATCCCTATATGTGCAGCTTCAGGAAATGGACCACATGGTGACCAAGCTGGTGTTGGGTGATGTGTCTCACTGGGACGTCCAAATGAACGAGCTGCGAGAGCCCTGGAACGACTTCCGAGTGCGCAGGGCGGTTAGCCTGGGCATGGACCGTAACCTGGTCGGGGATATCAGCGAGAGGGGATTCGGATCTCCATACGGCATCCTTTATCCACCCGGCAGTCCCTACGCACTACCGATAGAAGAAGTGAAGCAACTCCCCGGCTTTGCCGAAGACAAGGATGCGGAGCTTGAAGAAGCGCGCCGTCTGCTTGCCGAGTACACTGAAGAGACCGGATATGACTTCACTCAGGAAATATTGATGCTCACCGAGAACCGATCGGAAAACATAGAGGGAGCAACGTTGCTGATTCAGCAGCTTTCCAAGATCGGAATAACCGGCGGCGTCATGGACATCCAGGAAGATGCGGTCACCGAAGAACGCGAGATTGCTCATGATTTCAACATCATGATCCGGGGTTTCGGCGGCCCGGTGGAGCCGGACCTGCAACTTCAGAACCAATACGTAACCGGCGGCTCCAGGAACTTTGCTGCGATGAGCCACCCGAGGATTGACCAATTGTATGAAGACCAGCGGAACGCCGAAACCAAGGAAGAACGAATAGCCATAATCCAGGAAATGGCCCGCGTGTTTTGGGATGTGCAAGGAGGCTCGGTACCAATGTGGTGGAGAGGAAGGTTCCACGCATACAATAAGAGAGTTCAGGACTACGATCCATTCCTTGCCTTCTCACCGGATAACACCAATGCAAACCACGTCTGGCTCTCCCCAAAGTAGAACGTAGGGCAATACACTATCCGGGGCCTCAGGTAATTCTACATGAGGCCCCTCGTTTTTGTCGGAACTGAGCTTACACTTCATGGCAAAAAGCCGGACATCGTTTCCGTCAAAGGCTATGGTAGTGTTCAGTCCACAATGTCCCGAGGGCGCATTTCGTCTGCTGCGTGGCACAGTTACTTATGGGCGAATGAGATTTCCTAAATATCGGTGACCCGCTGTACCGTGCCCCCGTGGCGGCCCGGCCGGCCAGTTTTACCGTCCATTTTTCACGTAGCAGTAATTGTTGAATCCCTGCCTAACGATTCCTAAGCATGGGGTAGTAGGCGATGAAGACGTATTTGGTCAAGCGACTGGGGCTCGCGGTTATGGCCGTTGTGGGTTCCAGCATACTCATTTTCTTTATCATGCGGGTCATTCCGGGCGACCCGGTTTCCGCTCTGCTGGCTCAGGCGGAGTTAGGGTTGACCCTGGAAGAAATACAGGCCATGCGGGAACAGTTTGGCCTGCACCTGCCCATTCACGAACAGTACTTGAAGTGGGTTTGGGATGTTGCGCGACTGGACCCGGGCATAAGCCTGGTGCGCCAGACGCCGGTGATCTCCGATTTTGGCCGGGCTTTCCCGGTGACCGCTGAGTTGACCGTCCTCAGCCTGACATTCATCATAGTCTTCTCAATCGTGCTAGGCACCATCACCGCAGTCCGTCAGGACACCTGGTTGGATTATGTGGTCCGCATCGTGGCCGTTGGCGGGCTGGCGATCCCAGTGTTCTGGATCGGAATCATGGTAATCCTGGCATTGCTATTCTGGCTTGACTACACCAATCCGTTGGTGTACGTCCCTTTCACCAGGGATCCCTTAACCAACCTGCAGCAATTCTTGTTGCCGGCGTTCATCGGTTCCATTCGGAGCATTGCCGTTTGCGCCAGGATGGTAAGGTCTTCCATGTTGGACATACTGGACGAGGATTACATCCGTACTGCCTACGCCAAGGGTTTGCGCGAGAGCGTGGTTATCATGAGGCACGCGCTTAAGAATTCGTTTATGCCGGTGGCAACGATATACGGGATAAGTCTAATCGGCCTCTTTAATGGCGTGGTTGTGGTGGAGGTAGTGTTCAACCTGCCCGGATTGGGTCGGCTGCTGGTTGGTTCGGTCGCGGCGCGAGACTACCCTACGGTCCAGTTCTTGATCCTGGTGTCCGTAATCTTCGCCAGCGTGATCAATCTGCTGGTGGACCTGACCTATGTGATACTCGACCCCAGGGTGAGGGTAACTAATTAGCATTTTCCGTATTAGCAATCGCCTCCGTTTGCACGTCTTGACTGATAGCGAGTGTCATTGATGAATCCAGGGACAGTAGGCCCGCAAGAAGCATCCCTTGAGTATCGTCCCAAGAAGACCAGTGGCCTTACCTGGTCCGTAAGAACGGTACGCCGTAAGCCGCTGGGGACATTTGGGGGTGTTCTGGTAGTGTTGATGCTGTCGATTGCGGTATTCGCCGGGGTACTGCAGAACTTCGACCCGATCGAACCCCACTACGAGGACCGCCTGGTAAATTCCAACTCCACCTACTGGATGGGCACCGACCAGTTCGGCCGGGACATCTTCAGCCGTTTGTTGCACGGGACTCGGGTGTCCATGCTGGTGGGGTTCTCTGCCATCACCATCGCTTCCATAGGCGGCGGGCTAATTGGGATATTCGTCGGATATCGCGGCGGTGTAATTGATCTGTTAGTCCAGCGGATTGTGGACATATTGATGGCGTTCCCCACTATTATCATGGCAATCGTGGTGGTCACGGCGCTGGGCACATCTTTGGGCACATTTATATTTGCCATTGCCTTGGTACAGTCACCCAACATATCCCGGGTAACCAGATCCGTGACCCTCAGCATACGGGAGCGCGGGTACATCGATTCAGCCAGGGCTATAGGGGTGAGCGAAGCGAGGTTAATAATTCGCCACATTCTCCCCAACACCGTTTCGCCATGGATCGTAATGGCAACTGCTGAATTGGGCACCGCTATCTTGACCGAGTCCACACTGAGCTTCCTGGGAATTGGCATACAGGAACCTAACGCATCATTGGGCACAATGCTGACCGGAATAGCTCAGCAGTACCGCCATGAGGCCCCCTGGATGGTCATCTGGCCAGGTGTGGCTATCAGTATTGCCGTGTTCGGGCTTAACGTGTTCGGCGATGCTGTTCGAGACATACTGGACCCACGGCAACGGGGCCGCTGAATTTCCTATTCCATGTGCCAGCATCGATTAATTCCTTCAAGCCGGTTAGCCTTGGCAAACGGGCGGTATGGTCAATTGGCATTGGCATTGGCATTGTAGAGGCCCTCCAATATGGGGGCAACACCGCCCAAGCCCGCCGGTAGGGCCGGGCCGGCTTCCCTGGCCGGCTTTCCCCGCGTCCGGCGGGCGTCCCGGCGCAGCTCCTATGTACCTTCCGGCGTAGCAGCTTCCTGCGGTCTTTCCTCGGGAATCCCTCCATAAGAGGGATTCCTCCGCCGCATACGGCGGCGGAGTCGAATTATCAGATAAACGATTCCGCCCAGGATTAACCAGACCGGGCTGAAAATTGCCAACCAGATGATTAGCGTCCCGAAGACTTGGGCCACAACGGACAGGGTCCGTATCGCCGTCTTGCCGGTGGCGCCAGCGCTCCAACCCCCGATTATCAGGCCTTTGGACTCGGTTACCCGCACGGTAGAGGAACTGGAGCCTTTGACCTCGCCCGCCTGGCTCTGGGCGGTCACGGTGAGGGTTACTTCATAGGGCCTGGAACGATAGTCGCTGAAGACGTGATTTACTGCGGCGCGGGTGGCGTCCGCTTCGGGAACGCCCGTAACCACCGGGGAGCCGTCCCCAAAGTCCCACCGGTGCTGGAGGTCCCACAGCCCCTCGGGCCTGGTAAAGGAACCGACGTATTCCGCTTCCTGACCTTCTTCGACCTCCTGAAATTCCCGGGTGAATACTTCAATGGTAGGAATCTTGGTGACAGTGGCGATTAAGGTATCCGACCCTTCCGCCCAGAGGGTATCGCCCCGGCCCGTCAGGTCCAACTGGACGATGAAGGGCGAGTCGCGGTCATCCGCATAGACGTGATTCACCGTGGCGGTGACCCGACCGGCTCCGTCCGGCGTGGGGGCGGTGCCCGAGCCGGTCACTTGCTCCGTCCCATCGCCAAAGTCCCAGGTAAAGGTAAACTCATCCAGGCCCGGCGGTGGCGCAAAGCTGGCTCGGAACCGGGCAGCCTGGCCCACGCTGAAGGTCTGGTCGAGTCCGGCATCGACCGGCATGGTCGCCGGCGAAAGTTTCAGGTTGACGTTTACCAGGGAGAAGGCCGAAGTCTCCTGCAGGAAACGTATTCGGCCCTTCATCGATTCAATTTCCACCTGAAGCTCGGCCAGGGATTGCCGGACTTCCAGCGCATCCTTCACCGAACCCGCCCGGCCAAGCAATTCCAGGAGGGACTGCTCAGTAGCCTCCAGGCTTCTAAGCCGGGACTCGGTATCGACGTACTCGTCGGTAACGTCCTGGCTACTGGTGGCCTCGTATTCAACCTTTGTGGCGATCTGCCGTAGTTGCAGGATAACTTGGTCCAGCAACTGAGCCGGCACCCGGATCGCTACGAAAGCGTCATGTCCGGTGTTTCGGTCGGAACTTACCACCCACCCGTCAAAGTCCCTCGCTACCGCACCTATCCGGTCAACGGACTCGAGCACGTCGGAAACGACCAGCGACATAGTAACGGTGCGCACGATTATGCGGTTCTGTACCGCTTGGTTCACCTGCTCAAAGGACACCTGTACCCTTTGGGCCGAATTTTCTTCATCCGCCGCAAAGGCCGCCGATTCCTGGGTGGTCGTAGCGGAGGCAGGGACGGGGGCGGGGGTCGGCAGTACTACTTCCTTTGCAACCTCAACTTCACGTAAAAAAGACTGTGGCTGCGCCGGCGCTGCCATAGATGGCTCACTGGCCGCCCCACAGGCCACCAGCGCGACCGCCAGCAACAGCAGACTCGTCAGGAACCCAGCTTTCTTTCCGAAAATCATCGCTACCTACCTCCCCTCCGCCTCTCCAATTGGGCCAGCAGTATGGCTGACTGCGTTTAACCTCTGCCCTGTTATGACGTAGACCGAAGGCGGTTTGTTCCCGGAAATATCCGCCCCCGCTGGGCCAGCCTCGAAAAGCGCCGCAAACCGATAACCGATAGTTGACTGTTGACTAGAGGTATTGAAGCAACCCGAAGCTTATCTACTTTGCCTCCATTATGGGTCAATCCGGTTCCCTTGTCACCCTTTAACGCCCCGTGTAGAATTAGCCGAGAATTACTTAAAACCAGCAAACGGGAGAGCGCTATGTATGACAAGCCGATGCTCAGCCTGGAACAGACCCGCAAGGCGATGGACGCTATGCTGGATAAGGCAACCCAGGAACCGCACCGCCCGGTGGCTATTGCCATCGTTGACGACGGCGGAAATCTGCTCAGCTATGCCCGGATGGACGGCTGCCGGACCAATCCCCAGACCTTCGCCGTCCGCAAGGCCTATACCTCGGCTATGTCCGGCCAGGACTCGGCGGTTTATGCCGAGCGGCTGCAAAGCCAGGGCCGCACTGTCGCCGATATGGGCAACCCCAACCTGGTCTCGGCCCAGGGCGCAGTGGTGGCATTACACCCGGGCAGCGGCGCCGTGCTGGGCGCCATCGGCGTCAGCGGCCTCAGTTCACAGGAGGACGAAGACTTGGCCCGGTTGGGTGTCCAGACAATGGGCTTGTAAGCTCAGGGCAATTGCATTTGGAATCGGGGAATCCGTCATTCCTGCGAAAGCAGGAATCTAGCAGCGTCAGGGGCAGAGGTTCCTGCTTTCGCGGGAACGACGGGTTTTCGTTCTTTTGCCTAATGCGATAGCCCTGCTTGTAAGCCGGCCCCAGGCCGTGCTGCAAAGTCGATGAGCGACCTGCCGGGGCGAAGTCCGCCCCGGCAGGTGGAACTTGGAGGAATGATGGCCAATCCCCGCGCCGATTTTTCACCGATTTTTCACCGTCCGCCCCTGAAGCTGCCCGGCAATGCCCGGGTGGCAGTATGGGTAGTAATCAACGTGGAGGAGTGGGACATCAACGAGCCGATGGCCCGCACTGTGCTGCCCACGCCCCAGGGGGTAGAGGTCATCCCCGACATTCCCAATTTCGCCTGGTTCGACTATGGGTTGCGGGCCGGCTTCTGGCGGATGAAACGGGCATTGGACCGGCGCAGCATCCGGGCCACGGTCAGCCTGAACGCCTCGGTCTGCAACAGCTATCCCCAACTGGTCCAGGAAAGTCTGGATTCCGGCTGGGAGTTGATGGGCCACAGCTACATCCAACGGGTGATCAATCGGGAGCCGGACGAGCGCGCCGCCATCCGCCGCACCATTGACACCATTCGCGACTTCAGCGGGACGGCGCCCCGGGGCTGGATGGGGCCGGGACTGGCCGAGACCTTTGACACCCCGGATATCCTGGCCGAAGAGGGCATCGAGTACGTTTGTGACTGGTGCAACGACGACCAGCCCTACCCAATGAAGGTTAAGAGCGGCAGCCTGGTCTCGGTGCCTTACACGGTGGAGCTTAACGACATACCCATTTACCTCATCCAGCACCACCGCTCGCCGGAGTTGTTTGACCGGGCCAGGGACCAGTTTGATACGCTGTACGAGGAAGGGGCAGAAAGCGCGCGGGTGCTGTGCATCTCCACCCACCCCTATATCACTGGGGTACCGCATCGGATAAAATATTACGAGATGATTTTCGACTACATCAGCCGGTTTGAGGGGGTCGTATTTATGACCGGCAGCGAGATTCTGGACTGGTATAACGGGGAACGGCGATGACCACCATCAACAACCAGGACGACTTCCTGAACGCTCTCTCCGACAACTCCCAATGGCGAGAAGCAGTACGCGCCAAAATACTGGGCGACGAGTTGCTGCAACTGCCGGCACGGTTTGACGCCTTAACCGACCGGATAGATTTGTTCGTGGCGGAACAGCAGGAAACCAACCGGGAACTTAGGGAATCTAACCTAGAGCAGAAAGAAATCAACCGGGAACTAAGAGAAGCCAATCAACGGCACGATGCGTCCCTTGAAGAACTGAGCGAAGAGAACCGACGGCGGGATGCGTTCCTTGAGGAACTGCGGGAAATGAACCGGGAACTTCGAGAAGACAACCGACGGCGGGATGCGTCCTTTGAGGGATTGCGGGAAGAACACCGGGAACAGCAAGAGGTCAACCGCCGGCTGAATTCGTCCATTGAAGAATTGAGGGAAACCACCCGCGGCCTACATTCGTCCATTGACCGGCTAGATGAAACCAGCAAAGGACTAATGGAGTCCGCAGTCGCTTTACGCCGGCAAGTGCAAATAATGTCGGACGACGTCGGCAAAGTTAAAGGACATTACGCTCGGGATGTCGTTATTGATGACGCCGCCGGTGTCGCCCAGGATATAGGCTTACAGTACGTTAGAATTCTCACTAAGGCCGAGTTGACCGAGATGGCACAAAGAGCCGCCGGCCGGGTTCCCACCAACGAACTGCGCAGCTTCCGCCGCGCCGACCTGGTTATCGAGGCAACGGACGGAAACGACACGCACTACATCACAGTGGAGGTCTCTTTCACTGCCGACGAGCGGGAAACTACCCGCGCCCTCCGGAACGCCCGGCTTCTGGCAGAGTTCACCAATCATCCTGCCTATGCCGCCGTTGCCAGTGTTCGGAACGACCAAAGCGTGGCCGACCAGGTAGATGCCGGCGAAATCTACTGGCACCCCATCGACGAAAACGAACTGGAACCGGACTAGGCCCAACATACAGATCCCTAGCCTAGACGAAGTCCAGAGTGGACGTGAGGCCCGCCGAAACAAGGCGGGTATTTCTAGGAACAGAAAAGGGACAGGTTTGAAACCTGTCCCCACATTTTTCACTTACCGTGGGCGTCCCGTGCTGAAGACGGGTAAGATTGCTGTTTAGTCTTCGTTCATGTAGCCGTTGCCGTTGCTCATTGCGGCGCCGGCCAGGGTGCTGCCGGCCAGCATATCAATGCCCTTGCGGACCGAGCCGCTGATACTGTTCACTTCCCGTTCCAGGGCGCGCAGGCTGCGCAGGGCGTAGGCATCGGCCTCGGTGCGGCGGGACTCGGCTTCCGCTTCGGCCAGGTGCAGGATGCGGGCGGCCCGCTCTTGGGCGTCCTCCAGAATCTGGTCAGCCTTGCGCTGGAGTTCCGACTGAGTCAGTTTCTTGCTGAACTCGTCCTCGGCCTTCGCCTTGGCGCGCCGGGCGTCGGCCATCGCGTTGTTCATAATCTGGTCCTTCTGGGACAACACCTCCTCGGCGGCCCTGACCTCTTGGGGGATGCCCAGCCGGAGTTGGTCCACCAGTTCAATCAGCTTGGATTTGTCCACCATCAGGCTGCCGGTGATGGGCATAACCTTGCTGTTGTCAATCAGGATTTCCAATCGATCGATGACGTTTATAATATCTATGATGTCCCCCTTTCTCCGGCTCTCCGCTTACGGGGCCGGCATTCCAAATTTGGCATAGACTGCATCGGCTACCAGGGGCGGCACCATCCCGGTGATGTCGCCGCCGAGGCGGGCCACTTCCTTCAACAAGCTGGAACTGACAAACATATGTTCCTGCGAGGTCATGAATGAGACCATATCCACGTCCGGGGCCAGTTTCCGGTTCATGAAAGCCATCTCATACTCATACTCAAAGTCCGACCCGCTTCTCAGCCCCCGCACAATTACGGCAGCGCCTATCTCCTGGGCAAAGCGGACCACCAACCCTTCAAAGGGAAGAACTTCCACGTTGGGCATATCCCGGACGGCGTTGTTGAATAAGTCAACCCGTTCGTCGGTGGAAAACAGCAGGTTCTTGGAGGGGGTGGCGTAAACCGCAATTATCACCTTCTCGAAGAGGGCAGCCGCCCGGGTTGCCACATCTACATGACCCAGCGTTACCGGATCAAAGCTCCCCGGGTAGAGAGCGGTTATCATTCATTACCTCCTCTTTGAAAAAAGTCAACCAAGTTGTCCCCGTAGCGGCGGTGGGAATAGAGGCGCAAGGGGCCATATTCCCTTTCCAGGCTGACGTGCCGCGAGTGGCCCGCCACCACCATTCCTGCTTCGCTCACCAGCCCCGGCGTCGCGGCCAGGGATTCCAGAAACTCGCTCAGTTCTTCCATTTTGTAGGGCGGGTCCAACAACACCAACTGGTAAGGCCCGGCCAGGTTCTTCAGGATGCGACTAACATCGGCACAGTGAGCGGCGGCTTGGCCGCTGAATCCGGTTGCCTCCAGGTTGGCCTGAAGCACCAGACACTGGCGGCGGTTGCGCTCCACAAAGTCGACCCAAGCCGCTCCCCGGCTGAGCGCCTCAATGCCCAGGCTGCCGGTGCCGGCGAACAGGTCGAGGACACGAGTGTCCTGGCAAAGCCACGGGGGGAGAACATTGAAGATAGCGGCCCTGGCTCGCTCGGAGGTAGGGCGCACTCCCGGTATCACCGCTCCCTTGAGGCGACGGCCTTTGGCTTTGCCTCCAACCACACGCATATTACTGATGGGTGCCATTATAATCCACGCCTTATCTCGACTTTCCAGTGAAAAAACGGGTGAGTTTTGAGTATTTTACCGCCAATGTTCCCCTCACCTCCGGCCCTCTCCCCAGGGGAGAGCTTATAGGGGTAGGTATTTAGCGAAGAAGTTACGCAGTTAGAATGTCACAGGACTTACGCACTTGGATATGAAATTACCCTTGAGCGTGAGCTAACGCAGCTACAAAATTGCTCCCAACTGCGTAACTCCTATGTCATTCTGAACAGAGTGAAGAATCCAAACTTCTGCCAGAAGAGACTTTACCGGAACCGGAAGGAGGCAGCATCCGGGCATTTTAGGAAACCTCTGAATAAGTCCGTGACTCGTGATGTTTACACTTATCCGTCGTTCCTGTGCAGGCAGGAACCTAAAACGTTACGTACAGAGGTTCCGGCTTTCGCAGGAACGACGGGTGAAGGCGCTAGTGTTCAATGACTTATTCAGAGTATCCTTAGATCCTTCGCTGCGCTCAGGATGACATACCACCAGGTAACTCCTATCTGAAATGCCGAATACCTACCCCTGTAAGCTCCCTCGTGGAGAGGGGTCGGGGGGTGAGGGCATTGGTTCCAACCAATTGGACCTACAAAGCTAATGAATCGCCCGGCAAGCGTTTTACCCCTAGGCTGACTCTTACTCATCGTTCCGGCGCAAGCAGGAGCCTAAAACCTTGAGAACAGAGGTTCCTGCCTCCGCAGGAACGACGGATAGCTGGCTTCCCGGTTGAGCCAGCCGAATTAGTCGGAACAGACGGGGGTGAGGGTTGGCGCCGGATAAAGGGGCGTAACGGCCCGTCTTCCCGGTTGACATATTTTCCCCATCGGTCATAATAATTCTACTGGAACAGGGTAACACACGGAGGCGGCGGAAATGCTTAGTATGTCCATCGACAGCATCAGAGTTAGCCCGATGAACTACCAACGGGTTGTCATCCTGAAGGAAAAGGACTCCGACCGCTACTTACCTATTTGGATTGGCCCGGCGGAGGCCGATGCCATTGCGGTGAAGCTCCAGGACTTGAGCGTTCCCCGCCCGTTGACCCACGACCTGCTGCGGACGGTTATAGATACGCTGGGCGGGTCGGTCAACCATATCCTGGTCAGCGACCTGCACAACGACACCTTTTACGCCAAGATAGTCATTGAAGTCAACGGGGATACCAAAGAGATTGACTCCCGCCCCAGCGACGCTATGGCCCTGGCAGTACGCGCCCAAGTGCCCATTTTCGCCGAGGAATCGGTAATGGACAAGGCCGGCATCCTGCTGGACAAGGAAACGGGCAAGCCGATAACGCCGGAACGGGAAAATGTGGAGCAGACCACCGAGGTCAAGGAAGAGGAACTGCGCCGGTTGTCCGCCTTTACCGACTTCATCAACGACCTGGATCTGGAAGACTTTGGCCGGGAGCAGCCGGGCCGGTAGAGCGGCCACCCCTTTCCACCCTTTCGCATCCCACGGACAGTCACTTTGAAATCAAAAGGAGCCAACCCGCCGCGGCAACGACGGTAGCCGCACCGGTCGGATTGCAGGCCGGCGGTTAACCAGGTAACCGGTCGGATTTGGTGAACTGTCTGCTTCTCTGTACCGTCATTCCGGCGAAAGCCGGAATCCAGGAGTGCTTGCCCTCTTGAACGCCGATGAATGCTTGGCGTCTCTGGATTCCGGCCTGCGCCGGAATGACGGTTTAAGCCCGGAATGACTGATCGAGTATTAACCAGGCAGCAGCAGTATCTTGCCGGTGGTTTGACGGCCCTCCAGTTGCCGGTGCGCCTCAACCGCCTCGGACAGGGATAGGGTTAGGCCGACGCGCAGCTTTAACTCGCCGGTGTTCACCCAGTCCAGCACCTCGTTGGCCCGGTACAGCAACTCATCCCGGGTAGCGGTATAGTCACCCAGAGACGGGCGGGTGAGGAACCGGGAGCCGTTGCGTAGTATTCCTGAGTCTATGTCGCCAACCGGACCGCTGGCCTGGCCGTAGAAGACCATGTAGCCCCGACGGCCCAGGCAGTTGACACTCTTGTGGAAAGTGGTCTGCCCCACCGCATCGTAAACCACCCGCAGGCCCTCGCCCCCGGTGGCCCGGTTTATCTCCTCCTCAAAGTCCTGCTGGGTGTAGAGGATGGCAGCGTCCGCCCCGGCCTCGCGAGCCAGGTCGGCCTTGTCCTCGGTGGAAACGGTGGTAAAGACATAGGCGCCGGCCCGTTTCAACATCTGGATTAGCAGCAGGCCGACACCGCCGGCGCCGGCGTGGACCAGCGCCCGGTCACCCGGCTTTACCTCGGTGATGCCAAAGGTCAGGAAGTGGGCGGTCATTGCCTGGAGCAGGGTTGCGGCGCCGGTGGCAAAGTCCGTGTCCTCCGCCAGCGGCACCAGCAGATGGGAAGGAACCACCGCTTCCTCGGCGTAGGAACCGGTGAACATGGCATAGCCTACCCGGTCGCCCACTGCCACTTCAGTCACATTCTCGCCGATGGCCTTGACGATGCCGGCGGCTTCCCGGCCCGGCGTCCAGGGCAGGCTGGCCGGCGGGTTAGTCCCCTTGCGGCTGGAAACGTCGGTGTAGTTGACGCCGATGGCCCGGATGTCCACCAAAGCCTGGTCTGGGCCGGGGGCCAGGTCGGGAATATCCTCATACTTGAGAACTTCCGGGCCGCCAATTTCATGGGCGCGTACTGCCTTCATTACATTCCTCCCAATTTATTGGGAATTATATACTTATTTACCCGCCGTCGTACCGCATAGGGAGCGGTAAGCCAAGGCAATCGCACGTGACGGTAAAGGCCCTTCACCCGTCTTTCCTGCGCAGGCAGGAACCTAAAACGTTGAGGACAGAGGTTCCTGCCTGCGCAGGAAAGACGGGTTTTCGTTCTTCGGCCTAATGCGATAGCCCTGAGCGGTAAGCGATTCCTTATTCGTCCCCCCGCTTCTCATTTGTTATTCCGGGATGCCCCCGATAGCTTGACCCTGTACCGCGATAGGGATTGGGGTCGATTTCATTCGTATCGCCAATCCCGCTATCCTCCCACTCCTCGTCAGTCATACCGGGGTGGCCGCTGTAAGAGGCTCCCGTACCCCGATACGGATTGTCCTCGCCGGTATCCAAGTAAGGGGCGCATACGGGAGTAGCTTCGGGGGAATCCGAATTTGTTTGCTGGCCCGGAGCCAAGCACTCCGCAGACGTAGGAATGGCTACCGCTTTGGGCGGGATAGCCGGGATAGCCGGGATAGCCAAAGTAGCGGTAGGCAACGGCACGGCGGTGGGTAACGGCAACGTAGCGGTCGGAACCGGAGTGTGGGTCGGAGTGTGGGACGGTATGGGTTGGGTGTTGGCGCAAGCTGGCAATAACATCAAGTAAATCAGGGATAACAAGACAATAGGGATAAGTTTTTTCATAAGGACCCCCCTCTCGGCACCGGATTGAGCCTTGCTGCCAGACAATAGCTAAACCCTACTATGAGCCGAAAAGGGCGCGCGGAGGCGGCCCCGTCCTGTGCCGAATCGTACTCATTGTAGGGAACACGCTATTGTCTGGCGGGGGTATTTAGCAGACCAACTAGGGGGGTGACTAGAGGTTAGAGGACGCAAATAATGCAACAACAAAACGACGCCTCTGGCATGAACCGGGAGCGCCAAGAACCGAACCCGCCAAAGAGCAAGCGGTAAGGTATCGGTCTCTGGCATTATACCGGCCCGTTCCCGGTGATTGCTAGTTCCCGAACCGCCTTCTTTTTGGCGAATAAGAGGAGGTGTTACCGTGGCTAGATGAATCACCCTCAAACCGGGCGTTGAACTGTTGGCGCCCTTAACCTACCCAGCCAAGCGAAATCAACGGCGTGCACGATATAGAGCGGATAAGGCGCGGCGCGGCGCAAGGGGATAGCGCCGGGACGCTTGGCGGGGGCCACTCGTTGGAGATTACGCTCTCGTCAACCGGGTCATGGACGCTTAGCGCTGCAGTCCGGGTTGGCAAGAAACGTGGGCAAATAAGCATATAATTCCCCAATTATTTACATGGATTAACAGGATATTAGGGGGTTGCTTGCCAGGTCTCAAAGCCCCGGTTCCCCAATTCTTAATTCCTAATTCCTAATTGGAATCACCCGCCCAGCACGGAGAACAGTCCGGTGGTGTTTTCGATGTTTTCCAGGTCCCGGAGCCGGGTCACCGCCTCTTCAATGTGGTCCGGGGGCAGGATGTAGCGGGAGCAGTAGAGGAACTTGGCGTCCAACTCTTCCGGGGACAGGGGCAGTTCCGGCTGGCCGCGAGCGAACTCTACCCGGTGGCGGATTTGACGGCCATCGTTGAGGGTAATGACTACCGAGCAGGGGTTGGGAATTGACCGGGAGGCCGTTTCGGTGGCCGTGACGGTTACCAGGTCCATCAGCTGACGCACCCGGGAGTCCTGCACCGCCGCATCAGTGAAATTATCAATCAGGGGTTGGCCGTAGGCCAACGCAACCGCCACAATGTAGCTGAGGCAAAACCTGGCCTCCCAGCCGTTGGCCGGGGTAGAAAAGGGCAGTGATTCCAGCGCCGCCGCCGTCACCCCCACCTTAACCGCCGCCACCTGCTCCGGGGCAACCCGGTATTGCTGCGCCAGTTGCAGGGCGGCGTCAATGGCGGTGTGGGCCTGGGACGCGCAAGGATAGAGCTTCAGGGAAACGCCGGGCCTGATAATATCGTAAGGCTGGCCCAAACGGGCCAAAAAGTCCGCCATCCTGCTATCGTCCCAACGGGAGAATATGCCGGACAACCCGGCGGGATTGCCCAAACCCTGCTTGACCAGCATAGCCGCCATTATCCCGTTCATCGCCGCCCGCCCTTGTCCGTAAGCCCGGCCCGGCCCGGACAAGCCGGCCACTGACTGCCCGAAAATATCCGTTCGTGGTGAGCTTACCATCGGATTATCCGCTCGTGGTGAGCCTGTCGAACCACCTCGTCCTTCGACAGGCTCACCACGAGCGGATATTTGGGAACCAACGCAAGCCAGCCCCACCGCCTGCGCCAACTGGTCCGAGTTTAGTCCCAGCAGACGCCCGGCAGCAGCAGCAGCCCCAATAGCCCCGGCCAACCTGCCATCCTCCGCCAAAGCAACACCCAACTTGGAAGTCAACTCGCAGCCCAGGACAAAGGCGGCCAGTACCTCCGGCCCGGCGATTCCGTTCATCTCGCCCAGCGCCATAACCACCGGAAAGATGACGCTGGCCGGGTGGCTGCGGTTGGGAATCACCTCATCGTCAAAGTCCAGCAGGTGAATCATCACCCCGTTCGCCAAAGCCGCATAGACCGGAGAGGTGCGCAGCCCCTTGCCGATGATAGTGCATTTGCCGTTGCCCCCCATATCCTGCACAAACCTGGTAACGGTATGCCCGTCCTGCTGAGCGGCGCCGGCCAACCCGACCGCCGCGGCGTTGACCATCATTTCTTTAGCTATGGTTACCACGTTAGCCGGCAGGGCGTCGTAGGAACTTTGTTCCAAGGCAAACTTGGCGAGGTGGTGGGGGATAGCACCGGATAATGCCATAGATTTTCACTCCAGGGAGTTGAAAATGTTTAACGGCGAAACAGTTTAATCCTGCCTAAAGCATACCTACGGCGTATAGCTTTAGCAACCGGACCAGGGCAATCGTAACTGTTCAGTCTTGAGGAGTTGTTCCCACCTTAAACCGTCATTCCGGCGCAGGCCGGAATCCAGAGAGGCCAAGCAGGAATTGGCGCTCCAGAGGGCAAGGATTCCTGGATTCCGGCTTTCGCCGGAATGACGGTATAGGGGCGCAGACGCCTCCCCAACTCTGAACATTTACGGGCAATCGCGTCTTGACTTCCGGTAGCTCCTCAATCCACCAACTGCCTTTTCTTCGCTACTTTGTACCCGGTCATTATGAGTTCCCTCGGTCATTCTGAACGGAGTGAAGAAACCCAACTCCCGACAGCAGTCATTTCTCTAGCCTTCAGAATTATTTGTAGAAAGAATTGGGATTCTTCGCTCCACTCCGTTGCACCCACAATGACACCGCCGGGATTCCTGGAATTAAGGCCCGATTGCCTTGGCCGCTCCTCCCCTTCCTTTACTTCCCCCTGCAATTGAGTTTATTATTACTCCAACAGAAACACACCTTGCCACCCCGGTCATCCCGCCGGGGCGATGGCATGGGAAATAGGAGAAACGCCAGTATGAGCTACGAGACCATCAACATTGACCAGGTGCAGCGGGTCGCCATCATTACCCTCAACCGGCCCGAGGTGCTGAACGCCCTGAACATTCAACTGGTGCGGGAAGTGGACGAAGCCTTGACCAATATGGAAGAGGATGAGGACGTGGGGGCCCTCGTCATCACCGGCGCCGGGGAGCGGGCCTTTTCCGCCGGCGCGGACATTCACGAGAACCGGGAGCGGTCCGAAGAGGAGCGAGACGCATCCGCCGCTGAGCGAGCCGAATATACCTGGCACCTGGCCAGCAGTTCCAAGCCCATCATCGGCGCCATCAACGGCCTCTGCTACGGCGGCGGCACGGTTATGGCAACCTCGATGGACTTCCTGATTGGCTGCGAAAAGTCCAGCTTCCGCTTTCTGGCGGTCAACTACGGCCAGATGAACGCCACCTGGAGCCTCCCTAACCTTATCGGCTGGCCCCGGGCCAAGGAACTGCTCTACAGCGGCCGGGAGGTTTTCGCCGAGGAAGCCTACCGCATCGGCCTGCTCAACCACCTGGTCCCCAAGGAAGAGTTGATTGACCAGGCGGTGGAGATTGCCGCCGGCATCGCCAAGAACCGGTCCGAGGGGGTAGCCAACATCAAGAAGATGCTCTTCGAGCACACCGGCAAGCCGATGGAGGAACAGTTCTGGAACGAGGTCAATTCCCGGCAGGGCCGGTTCCGCGGCCTCACCGTGGAAGAGGGCTTCAAGGACTTCCTGGACCGCAAGGGCCGGAAGCCACAGGTTTCCGGTTAGGCCATCGCCCTCACCCCAACCCTCTCCCAGGAGGAGAGGGAGCGTTATCACCCCTCTCCTCTTGGGAGAGGGGCCGGGGGTGAGGGGCGGCCCACCCAGCAAAGACAACCCATGACCCATCAATCACACCCACCAACACCACCCTTAGGCCACCGCTCCCCGGCGGCGGACGTTATTGCGCCGGACGGCTCGGAGATACGGCTGCTCATCGACCAGCGGCACGGGGCCGAGGGCGCCAGTATGGTTGAGGTCGTCCTGCCGCCGGGCCAGGTTTCCCGGCCGGTGTATCACCGTACTGTCGAGGAGATTTGGTACATCCTGGAAGGAACCGGGCAGGTCTGGCGCTGCCCACCGGACGTTGACGACCCTGGCGATCCGACCGGAGTTGCGGCCCTGCCGGTGCAGCCCGGTGACGCCCTGGCTATTCCGGTAGGCTGGCGGTTCCAGTTCCGCGCCGACCCAGACCCGGACAATAGGGCCGAACTCCGCTTCCTCTGCGTCACCCTGCCGCCCTGGCCGGGGCCGGACGAGGCGCAGCCGGCAGATTACGGTGGGCTGGGAGAGGCCACGGTTTAGATTGCAACAACCATCGCGTTAGTCTGTTCATGGTAAGCCCTTCGACAAGCTCAGGGCGAACGGGATTCAGCCTGGACATACGGAGAATGAAAAGGCCCTGACTGGACATATCTCCGGCGTATCGGTTTCTGTCATAATGGGTTATAATGCAGACACACCCTTGATTAGCGCGCCACGGTTTGACACAAGAACGGACCGCCCCTCCTCCCTTGCTTCTTGTTCACCTCCCCGCTGATTCACCCGTGTTGCCATTTTACATTTGGGAGTCCGTTTTCCTATGACTTATGCTTACCCGTCAACCCGTGTGCGCCCAACCAACCGTATCCAGCCCCAACGTACCCAGCACCAAACCGTTTGCAATGACTGCGGCCTACCTACGACCCTCCCCTTCCGACCAAATCAGGGCAAGCCGGTGTATTGCCGCCCCTGCTTCAAGGCCCACCGCGACGGAATTGTCGCGACGGCCAGGGCCAGTTCGGCCAGGTCATTCATTGCAACCAAACAACCCGTTGACAGCGCCCTGGTCGGTGGCACGCCATTTTCCGAAATGCCCTTGAAATCCGCTAGCAAGGAAGCGATTTCCCGGATGAACATATCAAGGCCCACACCAATTCAAGAAAAGGCCATCCCGCATCTGCTGGCAGGACGAGACTTGATTGGCCAGGCCCGTACCGGGTCAGGAAAGACGCTGGCCTACGCCGTGCCTATGATTGAGCGGTGCGAGCCGGCGGTCCGGGAAGTCCAGGCGTTGGTGCTGGCGCCTACCCGCGAACTGGCGATCCAGGTGGCCGGCGTGGTAGAAGCCCTGGCTTCCGCACAGCAAATCCGCGTGGCGATGCTGTATGGCGGCCGGTCTCTGAAGCCGGAGTACGGAAAGTTGAGGAACCGTCCCCAAGTCATCATCGGCACTCCGGGCCGGACGCTGGACCATTTACGGCAGGGGACACTGGACTTGAGTTCGGTGCGATTTCTGGTGCTGGATGAAGCGGACGAAATGCTGGATAGGGGATTCGCCCCCGACGTCGAAGCCATCATAGGCCGGACGCCCCAACAACGGCAAACGGCGCTCCTGTCCGCAACTATGCCGGAATGGGTGGCCCAGACCGCCGCGAAGCACCTGCGTCAGCCGGTAACAGTGGCGGTGGACGCGGGTATGCAAGCGCCGCCCAGCGTGGATCACCTGGTCTATACCATCCAGAAGAATGACAAAATGGCGGCCCTCCGAACCCTGTTGGACCGGCGAGACGATACGCCGGTTATCGTCTTTGGCAAGACCAAGCACGGCGTCAAAAAACTGGCAAGTCAACTCGATTCCCTGGGCTACCCGGTCGGGGCGCTCCAGGGAAACCTCAGCCAAAACGCCCGTGAACGGGTAATGAAGGACTTCCGTTCCGGCGCAGCGTCTATCTTGGTGGCAACGAACGTGGCCGCCAGAGGCCTGGACTTCGAGGCTATTGGCCAGGTTATCAACTATGACCTGCCGGACTCGGAGCAGATGTTCACCCACCGCGTCGGACGGACGGGCCGCATGGGACGCTCCGGAGAGTCGGTAACCTTCATCACGGCGGAGGAAGAACGGAAATGGCGTGAGATCGAGCGGGGCTTGGGCCGCCGCTTTGCCCGCCAGCCTTGGCAGACTACCCGTTAGCATGGCCTCTGCAACAGCAGCCCCGTTGCGTCCCATTCCGCGTTGGGCCGGCTGATCCTCACCAAAAAACAGGGCTATCGCACTCGGATTGAAAGCTACCCGTCGTTCCTGCGCAGGCAGGAACCTCTGTCCGCAACATTTTAGGTTCCTGCTTTCGCAGGAACGACGGGAAAAGGGAATATGCCATCACCTGCGATAGCCCTCACCAAAAAACACCCAGTATTGGATACACGATGCCGCTTGGCCGAGACTTTAATCGACGTATCCACCTTACTCGCCCAATAACGACGTATCCACCTTACTCGCCCAATAACAATGTAGGGGCGGGTTTGAAACCAATGGTTCCAACGGCTTTGCACAAAAAATCGATTTTTGAACATTTTTGAACAGATCTTGAACAAAAATCGCCTGCAGGATAGGCCGTCTAGGCCTCCGCACGCCCACCCTCCGCATGCCTCGTCTCCTCCACCAATGCCCGGATTGGTCCATCAAGGAGACCAATCTCAGCCGGGTAGTCTGGCATTATGCCGCGCATCCTCACCTCACGAGACACTGCCACAATATTATAAGCAATCAGTTTGCAGAGAAGCTCATTAAAATGACCCACAAACGACTTAGATCGCAGCTTAGCCGGAAATTTTGCCTTCAAAGCCCCATTGGTTGATTCCACATTGCTACGCAAGTGGTACTCCTCTTTGAACAGACCAAGTTCCTCCCTGAAATACTGCCAAGCCTCTGACCAGGCCGAACCGTCATCCCTCGCAGGCACGGTATTAGACTTAAACTCGACAAGAAGTTTGCCACCTAATTGACGAGCCAGCTCGAAATTGAAGCGGCTCAAGTAAGCCCTATCTGCAGTAACATTACGCACATTAAAGTGCTTGAACGTCTTGGACACCAGCCCTGGAAAAAACACATTATCATGCCGGGAACTAGACGACACGACAGCAGCGGCAACAATGTTAGTCTTAACACCAGTGACTAAATGCAGCTTGACCCAGCCGTGTCGCTCGGACTCACTTTTCAACCGATAGTCACTCCACCTCTCATGTTGATGGCAGCTCCAACCCGTTCCGTCCACCGCAAAATCATTTTCGACTCCACGTAGTGGGAGGGCACTAACTGTAATTAAATCGAGCAAGACCTTGCTCAACCAACTGCTCCGAATGTAACAATTGACTGTATTAAATTTCGGAATCCGGCACTCCATAGCCTCACTAGGAGAGTTCAATACGGTGGCGCCGTCAGCTCCACGCCAATCAGCCGGCAACTCCCTAAGATAACCCAGGCGACCAGCTATCTCCAGCTGCGAGTGCAAGCGCCGGGCTGAAAAACCAAAATATGCTTTACACACCAACGCAAATATCAATGTACCCAAAGGAAGCCGCGGCCTCCCCCAACCGCCAGCCGGTAGAAACCGAGCCTCCTCCAGATTTATCAAGTCAGCAAGTCCACCCAGCAGAGCCAGAAAGTCTTGGCCTTCATTTGTTTGTGCCTGGTTATATAGGCGCCAATTCCGCGCATAAACCGTGACCTCCACCGGTTCACCAGAATCCTTCCCATTTGGGGAAACCGAATCAGCAACCGGAACGGAAAGCAAGCCGCTCGATTTAGCTCGACCATGACCATAAACCCGACTAGGTGCGGAAGAACTCTGATCGTTACCAGCCACGCTGAACTGCGGCGGGCTATGGCCATCCCAACCCAGACGTTGCAAAACAGCTTCTGCAATCCCGTGACTGCCTCCACAAATCGAACTAGCTGGGTCAGAAACCATGCAAGCGCGAAAACGAGCCCAGTTTCCAAGCATCATCTGATAAGACTTTACGAATACACTCCGAGAAGGAAGTTTGTCGCCGGCGAAGCCGCACTTCTTCCTGTAATCCCCATCTTGTTGCAACTTACGGAATTCCTCCGACAGATTCAACACGACACCATCCTGAGGGTCACAAACCCTCAAAATGGCACACACTACAGGAAGTCTACTGGACTGAGGTCGCCCTTTAGGGCGCGGCCCAGGCAAAGGAGGAGGCCACAGCTCATCAACTAACGCCTGCAGAGCATCCAGGTCATACTCCGGGGTCACTATGACCTCAGTCATAAGACCACCTGCAGACCCGCTGACTGCAAGCAACGACTGAATCTCATCGCGGTCAAGCGAAGCCAGCCATTGCTGAAAAATGTTGCACGGTTGCAGCGCACCAGCAACTGATGTATCATTTACGAATACCACTTTTGAATTGCACGTTCGGGGTGGTTCTGTTCGGGGTCCGGGGCCGCTGGAGCTCCAACTCTAACGGTCCCAAGTCCCTATGAAATTGTTAGAACAATTGTACCAAAATCGGGTCTAGCTGACCAGCAAAAAGCCCGATTCTCCGAACATTCTCCTTATAAATTTTTGATCCCCGTATTCTCCTGTAAGGCCCCGCCCGCCAGCCTTAACTGGCTGTCAAAACTGGCGCCGACATAAAAAGAGGAGTCCCGGCCTCTGGAGCTATTGCTCCATCTAGCCGGGACTCTTCCATCAGCTATTTCAGACCTATGGATTGATAATGGCACAACCAACCCCCAAGTGCAAGACCCTAAACTAGGAGGTTCCATTCTGTTTTAGTGTATCACAAATGCCAAATTCGTCAGTACCGGCCCCGGACTGAAATGTTATAATGGGGGAAGGTAAGAATCCCTGTGAGGTCTCGGCTATGCAGCGAAAGATGAAGCTGATTTACAAACTGCTGGAACATCTGGAACGGCGTCACGATGACGACCCGATTCCCCTGCCGGAAATTGACGGGTACAGTGAAGAGCAAGTCCATTACCACGTGGGGTTGTCGGTAGAGGCGGGCTACCTGGTCGCTGGGGCGGCAACGTCCACTCCCGAAGGGCGCAGGTTCGCCACCTTGGAACGCCTGACTTGGACCGGCCACGAGGCACTGGATAAGAAACGTAGAGGTCAACACGGCCCCGATGAATCGTAAGGCGGCCTACAGCCGGCCCCGGACTTCCCCCTTCTTGAGCCAAGCCGCCCGTTGCACCGGCTTGCCCTTGCCGGCGGCTGACTGAAACACCCGGCCCGCACTCCGGCGCGCCGGCGGCCTCGGCCCCGCTATCCTGACCCTCTCCTGTTGACCCTGGACTCGCCGGGGCGGGTCAGCCGTGCCTACTTCCTGAATCTCCGACACTTCCACGATGTTCCGTGGGGCCTTGCGAACTTTTGGGGGCTTGGCCTCCGGCGCCGGCACCGGCACCGTCTCCACGACCCCGCTCCCCTGCCGCACCACGTCCGCCCACTCTGCGTAGGGACTCTTCACTTTGGCGGCCTCCCCCGGCGTCCGGTCGTCAATGCTTTCGTGTCCCCGGAACAGGTTGTAGGTCAGCGCCCAGCCGTCCAGATAGCGTTGCCCCGTTTCCCGGCTGTCCAGTCCGCGCAACGTCTTGGTGCGCTGCCGGAAGGTTCCCTGCACCGCTCCGACAGGTTGTTGTTCACCAAGGCGCGGATGCCGTCCGACTGGACGTGCT
The DNA here is from genome assembly GCA_965197655.1 of Dehalococcoidia bacterium. Classification (GTDB taxonomy): domain Bacteria; phylum Chloroflexota; class Dehalococcoidia; order Lucifugimonadales; family UBA3495; genus CATQHB01. The sequence continues at coordinate 1,922,036 of OZ240220.1, forward strand.
TCGTTTCAGGAAACACCTTGTCTATGGCCCCCGGATAGGACGCCAGCCGGTCCGTCTTGATGGTCTTGGGCGGTGCGGCGGCGGCCAATGACGCCTTCCGCATAACGGCGGTGGCCGCCGCCAGATTCCGCTGCTTGCTCAGGTGCGTAGCCAGGATGTAGCGGGTATCTTCATCCATTACATTCCAGTTCCAGTATTTCTCGCCGCCCACCTGCACCTGCATTTCATCGGCCACCCAGGAATCGCCCACCTGGGCCTTGAACTGCGGGTTCCGCATGGTCTTGACGGCCTTATCCGTGTAGTCCAGAACCCAATCGTAGATGCTGGATTTGGAAGGTTCGGGAATGTTGAAGGCGTCCGCCATCGACTCGGCAATCTGCTTATAAGACATTCCGCTGTAGAACATCCTGACGGCCATACCCATCTGCTCCGCCGGAACCCGCCGGCCGGTGGGCATCCCGTTAGCCCGGAACGCCTTGCCGCAGCCCCGGCAGAGGTAACGCTGCTGGTCGTTCTGCTTGCCCATCTTGACTACGTGGTTGGAGTGGCAGGCCGGGCAAGCAATACTAACGGTGGTGGTTTCGGTAAATTCGGCCACTACATAGCCTCCCGCTCTTCCCGGATTTCACTTATGTCGAGTAAGATTGTAGCAGACTCAATGAGAGGAGGTGCGAGATAGAGGATAGATAGAATGTGCAAATCCCAGCGCCGCAAACGCTGGGACTTGCAGGGAACCATGTATAGTGCTGCGGGCACTGACTACACACCCGGATTATGCCCGGTTAAAGTTTCTGGTGTCAACTGCCCGCCGCTTTCAAACTTAAACGAAAGTTGCGGGCCTTCCTTTGCGGGGGAGAATGGCCAGCGAAGGAAGAAAGTTATGTTCGATGCAACCAACAACGACATACTCGCCGCCATCCTCATCACATTCACCCTTTACGCCACCAGCCCCCTCATGCTGACTCTCAAACCTTGGCTCATTGCCCGGTGCGCCAAAGTGGTGCCGGGCGGGACCGAAGCCGATGTTCTCTTTTACTGGAAGCACTGGCTTATCAGGTTAGTTATAGTCTCAACCGGACTGGCGGGGGTCATGGAAGTTTGGGGGTTGCTCACCGACACGGACACCACGCCGCAGACTGAATTGCTGATGATGGGCATTTGGTCGCTGTTCCTGGGCTATGTCGGTTGGGCCGGGTGGCGGAAGTGGCGGGGATGATGGAATGGCAGGGAGCCGGGTAAAACCGGCCCCCTCGGTGGAATGGGCAGATTGCGGTTCACCGCAAGTCGTCAAAGCAGCCCAGGTAGGCCAGAGCTTCTTCAATCCCTACAACGTCATACCACCCCCATAGGCCCGTGATGTTGGTGTCCCGCGTCGAAGCCATGCCGGCGAGAAATCCCCGATTCACATTCAGGTTGCGGCGGGCAACATCAAGGGTGCTGAGAAGTTGACGCATTTGGACCCTGTTGTAAGTGTATATGCCCGCTCCGTCGTCCGTTATGGATGGGTTCCTGTAGGTCAACCGAGTCCCTGCTATCCATTCTCCCTTTTTAATGTCCCACATCCCGATGGCGTAGCTATCTACCCAGGCTGGAATCAGTTCTTCTTCGTATGGGACCAGATAGGCAACGGGTGTCTCACTCAAGCAGGCCAGAGATATATAGATAGCACTGTATCGGGACGTTGGTTCCGGGTGGAGTATGACGATCCTGGCATTACCCGGCACCCCTTCTTCCCGCATAATCTCCAGCATCATTTCTTCTATAAGCGTGTCCCGTTGCCAATTTCCAGCGCCCATCCAGGTGGCAGTAGGCCGGGGTGTGGATGTGGGCCAGGGTGTGGACGTGGGTGTGGGCCGGGGCGTGGACGTTGGAATGGCCGTCGGCGTCGGCGGTGGAGTCGCGGTTGGAGTTGGTGTAGGGGTGGCGGTCGGTGTCGGTGTCGGAACTGGCGTTGCGGTGGGCGTGGGAGTCGGAGTTGGGGTGGCGGTCGGAACCGGCGTGTTCGTGGGCGTGGGCGCTGGGGTGGCGGTGGGCAGGGGCGTCGGTGTCGGTGTCGGTGTCGGAACCGGAGTTGATGTTGGTGCGGACGTGGGGAGGGCCTCGATGACCAGGGCTTCGACTGTTGCGGGAATGTTCGGGGTGGGCGGGGCTGTTGGGGAAGGGGACATACAGGCCAAGGTAAGAAGGGTTAGAAGGGCGATAACAACGGGCAAACGGATGGGCAAAATGGGAACCCCCTTGCGGCTAGGATTGGGCTAACCTGCCACAGCTTGCCATATCCCACTGAGCGCCAAACAAGGGGGCACAATGGCCCGCACCCCAACCTTGAAGAGGGCGCTCTGGTGAGATATAAGCTGTGGCAAGGGGATTATGCGTGGTAAGATACCCAAAGGTCAATACACTAAAACAGAACGGAACCAACTAGGAAATAACAGAATTCCAAAAATTCTGGCCGATCCACCTATGGAGAGAGTGACCCAAACTAGTACTCAGTCAATTTTGGAATAGTAGTTACCGTAAGGCAACCTGAAACGATGGTCCCATGCTAAACAGTTCGCCACCTTCGCAGTAGCACCTTCGATTCCAAACATGACTGACCACTAGTGCCGTTTCCACTTGAATATGCCTTATACCGGATACCCGTTTCACCTGCCCGTCATTCCCGCGCAAGCGGGAATCCGGAGTTGGAGGTGACTTTCCAGTATCGACAAGACCATCTGGAAACGGTACTAGTACCGCTCCCATAAAGTCTTGCTATAGGTTGGGATATTGAGTAGGCTTGGGTATGATCTTCTAAGGAGGCTGTACCCGGAAATGCCTGCCATCAAATACAAAGTCGAACTAACACCATCCCAACGCTCCACTCTGGTTGAGGTATCCCGCCGGGGCAAGCCGTTAGCCCGCACGCTAAAGCGGGCCCTTGCGCTGTTGAAGGCTGACGAAGGACTGTCAGACCGGGCGGCGGCAGTGGCGGTTTCAATGAGCGCGGCTACTGTTGCCAGAACGCGGAGACGGTTCGTCGAAGAGGGGCTGGAAGCCGCAATCAACGACCGGCCACGGCCCGGCCGGGAGCGCAAGCTGAATGGCAGACAGGAAGCGCACCCCGTATCCAGTACGGGGCAGGCTCTGGTTGCCGTCGCGTGCAGCAGTCCACCCGAAGGATATGTAAACTGGACGCTCCATCTGCTGGCGGACCAGGTGGTGGAGATGGAGTTCGCCGGGAGCATCTCCCTGGAAACGGTGCGCCAGATACTCAAAAAAACGAACTCAAGCCGTGGAAGAGGAAAGAGTGGTGCATCCCCAAGCTGAGCGGGGAGTTCGTGGCCCGGATGGAGGACGTGCTGGACCCCGTATCCAGTACGGGGCAGGCTCTGTACCACGAAGAGTATGACCGGGAGCGTCCGGTGGTGTGTTTTGACGAGTCCTCCAAGCAGTTGCTCGGGGATGTGAGGCCGCCCCCGGACGGGTGGAACGCTATGACACTGAGTACCAGCGAAACGGGACCCGGAACCGGTTCATGTTCTGCGAACCGAAGGGTGGATGGAGACATGTCGAAGTGACCGGGCGCCGCACTGCCGTGGACTTCGCTCACCAGATGAAGTGGCTGGTGGATGAAGCATATCCTGAGGCCACCGTGATCCGGCTGGTGTTGGACAATCTCAACACCCACAAGCTGGGCTCGCTCTACGAAGCATTTGAACCCTCCGAGGCGCGTCGCATAGCCAAAGGGCTGGAGTTTCACTACACTCCGATTCACGGAAGCTGGCTGAATATGGCGGAGATCGAACTGAGCATCTTCAGCAGGGCGTGTCTGAACCGCCGCCGGATCGGCAATGAAGCGTTGCTGAGACGGGAGCTAACCGCTCTGGAAAGCGAACGCAACGACGCCGGCACTGTCATAGACTGGAGGTTTTCCACCCAGGACGCCCGCAGTAAACTCCAACATATCTATCCATCAAGATTAACTTGAAACGGTACTAGTACTCAGTCAATTTTGGAATAGTAGTTACCGTAAGGCAACCTGAAACGATGGTCCCATGCTAAACAGTTCGCCACCTTCGCAGTAGCACCTTCGATTCCAAACATGACTGACCACTAGTTCGCCTAACCAGGAAACTTCCACAGAGTGGTAGCGGTCTTTCCGAACACCCACTCCTCATCCTCTTCTGTCTTGAAGGGGACTCGTTCCCTGGTCCACCAAAGGGAGTTGCGGTAACCTTCGCCACGTCTGGCCACTGGCGGGTAGTTGCTGCCCCACATCAGCCGGTGCGGCCCAAAGGCATCGATGGCCATCTCGATCAGCGGCGGTACGTCTCGAAGGGGAAGGGCTGGCGGAAGGGCATGGGCCGGGAGCACAGCTCGCCCAGGCCAGGAATCTTCATAAAGGTGTTCGGATATCGAGCCAGCGCCAGGACCTTTCGGTACTTTTCGTGAGGAGGCGTCGTATCCTGTCCGCCGCCTAGGTGCTCGATGACGATGTTAAGGTTAGGGAGTTCCTGAATTACCCTCTCGAATTCCGCAGAACCGAACTGGTCCACATCGGACCCCTGGCAACTGACCGGTATGCCCAGCTCGGCGCCTTTGCGCCAGATGGCCAACGGGTCGCTGCCCGGCGAGCGGGTTGCAGGACCCAAGCGAATTCCCTCCATGCCTTCTTTGACCCACTCCTCCAGCCTTTCTGTCGCGTTCGGTCGGTCGGTATCAACCATCCCAATTACCGAGAACCGCCCCGGAAATCGGCGCATACATTCGATAAAGTAGGAGTTGTCGTAAATCCCGCCGATCTGGACCAATGTCGCCTTGTCCACTCCCGCCCGGATCATTTCATCCAAGAGGGATTCGACCGGGGCGTACCAATAAGGTGAGGCATGACAGTGAGTGTCTACAACTACTACCATTTCCCTGCTCCTTTTAGCCCTTAGCCAAGAGTATTCTTTCCGAATCTTCCTACGCCCTTAACATGTCCCGCCGGGACAGCAATCGCTCCATCAGGGGCCTCATGCCCAGCTCGCTGGAGATGGCCAGGGACTCGTCCAGCAGGGTCATGGCTTTCTCGCGGTCGCCTGTTTCTGGTCGGTGCATTACAGGGATGCAAGGGGAGGTTGGGCATGAGGCTAAGTCTGACCCCTCAGTTTGTCGAGCCGTGCTTTCATAACAAAGGCATATTCAAAAAAGCTTGTGCAGAAGTCGATGACCTCTTTTGCGTCTTGGGAATCCCCCCAATCTTTATCGGGCTGTCCCCATTCATCCCCTCCTGTGCCATGAGCCGCCAACTTGCCTCCAATTCTGGCTTGATCCGCCCAATCCTTTAGATCAGGCGTAATCTTGTTCACATCCACTAGGGCCTGCAATTGGGTGGGCAAGTTTCCCTTCGAGGCGGTTCCCTCATACCCATACGTGCCTATCCCCCGGTTTGCCGTCGGGACTAGTGCAGCCTATACTGGCATCAACCCATGGAAAGGAGGGCAAAGGATGGCGAATGGTTTATTCCGGGGATTGCTCGCGGGTGCACTTGTAGGGGCTGCTGCGGCACTATTGGTCGCTCCCAACAAAGGAAACGTGACTAGGAATATTGTTTGGGGAGAGGGTACAGGATACGTTGATGCGCTGCGGCAGAAGGTTAGGAGAGACGTTGGTAGCAGTACCTCCTAAGGGGGTTAAGACTAGACATCTTTCCAGTTGTTTCAGTGGACCACCAGGGGGGATTTCTTTGCCCGCTGGTGACCCCATCCAACCAACTCCTCTAACGACTTTCCCGAACAAAAAAACGGGTAGCCGCTGAGACTGCTACCCGTATCTAAATCTCCCCTCAACCAACCCTACAAACTAACGACCCCTTTTTTGGAGAGTCGCCGCTCCACCGGTTTTGACAACCTAAGAGACGGAGCTCACCAAACCCCTCCCATCACTTGTTGAGATGATGCAGCTGAGCTCCGTTCTTATTAGCCGCCTGGGGATGATTCAATTTAAGCGGAAAATCGCTCCTGGAACCAATTGCGCCGGCGGTTTCGTGCTAGAATATAATCATAATTCGTCATGGTTCTGAAGCGAAGTTGCGGCCACTGACCTTCCTTTCACGTACCCGCCAGTTGGTACCGTCTCTAAGCCTGCTGGCTCTCTCTTTCTTGTTCTTCCTGCCCCTCAGCCCAGCAACGGCCGAAGCCAATGGACGGGCCACCCTGGTTTCGTCTCAGGAGCAGGGGCCTTACCGCATCGATGTCAGCATAATTCCCGGCCAGGCCGTCCAGTTCAATACTCACATCAGCATTTTGATCCGCTCCCTGGCCGATGAAGCCATAATCACCCAGGCCAACGTCTCGGTATCCGCAACCGGCCCCGAGGGCGCTACCGACTTGGGTCCAACGCCCGCGCTAAACAATTTCACTCCCCAATTCTTTGAAATGGACCTACCCTTCGATATGGTCGGTAATTGGGCGGTAACGGTGGACGTGGATTCCGAAATGGGGCAGGAATCCATCCAGCTGAATCTGGATGTACGGGAAGGTGGTACCAACCAAAATTGGCTCCTAATAGCAGCTCTGGTGTTCGTCATAATCGCGGTGGGTATCTTCAGCTGGGACAAGGTAAAGGGCCGGGGCGACAAGACAGCCGAATGAGCCAACGCGTTAGAGGGATATCAATGACCTGGAACAAAAATGTCCGCATTGAACAAGTTCAGTCTCTTTACCATTTGGGCCTCCCTTGCCGTGACTCTCATCGCAGTGACGGCATGCGGCGGCGGGCCGGAACAGCTGAAAATCGCGGTCAAACTGGAGGGCGACAAGCTAAGTCCTGAGACCATTCGGGTTGGCCAAAGAGACACCGTCACGCTGAAGATTGAGCCAGACAGACCAGGCGAAATTCACCTTCACGGTTACGACATTGAAAAGGACTTGGAGGCCGGGCAGGTTATCGAAATGGTCTTCGTGGCCGACGCCACCGGCAGATTTCGCATCACCTTTCATGCCGCCGAGGAGGAGCACCAGAGCCACGACGGAGAAACACCAGAGCCTAACACTGCTGGGCAGAGTGGGGCACCGGAATCCGATGGGGGTTCTCACCAGGATAATCACAATGAGGGAGAGGATGTGGATATCGGCTTCCTGGAGGTGCGGCCCCGGTAACCCCCGAGTCTGAGTCTGGATTCTGGGGAACCTCCCGACATGAAACCCCGACTTTTAATCCCTTTCACCCTGGCAGTGGGGCTCGGCCTGGCGGCCAGGCCGGTTTATGCCCACGGTTTCGGTGAGCGCTACGATCTGCCCCTGCCTCTAGGGTTCTTCGCCTTTGGGGGTGCCGCGGCGGTGGTTCTCTCCTTCGTTGTGATCGGGCTTTTCGTCCGCGGAGAGCGCCGGGAGTTCTCCTACCCACGGCTCAATTTGTTTCGCTTCTCTCCGGTACGCACTGTTTCGAGCAGTCCCTTCCTGCTCCCGATCAAGGTTCTTTCGGTGTTTCTGTTCTTCCTGGCAATCGCCACCGGGTTATTCGGAGACCAGCGGCCGGTGGACAATTTCGCGCCGACCTTTGTCTGGGTGATCTGGTGGGTGGGTACGGCTTTCACAGTGGCGTTGCTGGGGAACCTATGGGCACTGCTAAACCCCTGGAAAATCATTTACGGCTGGCTGGAGGGCCTTTACCGCCAGTTTTGGCCCGACCAGGAAATGACTCTGGGGGTCAATTACCCGGTTGGATGGGGCATGTGGCCAGCGGTGGCGCTTTTCTTTGTGTTTGCCTGGTTGGAAAGTGCCTTCTCCGAAAGCGCCGTCCCCAAGAGCCTGAGCCAGCTGATCATTTTCTACTCAGTGATCACCTGGCTGGGAATGTTCATATTCGGCAAACATCAATGGCTGCGGCTCGGAGAGGTCTTCTCGGTGGTGTTTGGGTTCATTTCCCGATTTTCCATCACCGAGGTTCGGGTCGTTGAACCGTTGGTCTGTCGGGACTGTTACAGCGGCAACTGCCTGCAGAATGGCTCCTGCGTCGACTGTTACGAGTGCGCCGGGTACGCGCAGAATCCCCAGTTAAATCTGCGGCCTCCCGCGGTGGGGCTGAACAACACAGGGGTAGTACCTCCCAGCGTGGTTGCCATGGTGATATTGCTGCTGGCCTCGGTCACCTTCGACGGACTCAGCGCCACTCCAGAATGGATTGTGGTACAGACCTTTTTCATCTTTAGTTTCCCCAGCTTGAGCTACAAGTTTCTGAACGGAGCGGTAATAGCCGACACGCTGGGGTTGGTTGCTGTTCCCCTGGCTTTTGCCGGAGTCTACTGGTTCTTCACAAAATGGATGTTCCGGGCAGTGGGTAGGAGGAGACCGTCGGCAGCTAAGCTGGTGGCAGCCTTCGCCTTTTCCCTCATACCCATTGCTCTCGCCTACAACTATGCCCATTTTCTCGGTTTGCTGCTGATACAAGGGCAGCAAATAATACCGTTAATTTCCGATCCCTTCGGCTTTGAGTGGAACCTTTTTGGCACCAGTGAATACATGATAGACATCGGTATCATCGGCGCCAAGTTCCTCTGGGTTTTCTCGGTAGCGGTGATAGTAGTGGGTCACATGGTGGCGGTCTACCTGGCCCATCTGCGAGCCATGGCGCTTTATGAAGACCGGACCCTGGTGTTGAAAAGCCAGCTGCCTATGCTATTGCTAATGGTGCTATACACGAGTGTAAGTCTGTGGATCGTCTCACGGCCCATCACCGAATGAGCCGGTGCCAGGTCTCGAAGCCCGCCTGGTGCTGGCCACGCCCGCCTCTAATACCTGTGATATGCGGCCTTTGATGGAGCAGGTGTCGTCTAAGGGAGATATATTGAAGGCGTAGGTCAATTGCCAGCCAGGTTAAACCCACGATTCTCCAATAAAATTCTACCCATTGGTTAGATTACGGAGGGAACTCCTAACCTGGCCAGGAGTCGTAGCCCAGGACCACGACCGCTCCGCAAGCGATCAGGGTAATCCCCAGAGGTTTGCTGAGCCGGCGTCCCCAGGGCATATTCTTCTCCACCGCCATAACAGACCCCAGCACGAGCATCCAGCCGATGTTGCCTGCGCCGACGCCAAACATCAGCAGCATCAGCGACCAGCAGCAACCGACGCAAAATAGACCGTGATCCGCCCCCAGGCGTAAGGCTTGGGCCGACTCGTTCCCGCCGGACCAGCGTCCCGCAATGAAACTGAACGGCTACCTCTACAGGCAAGCTTCTATTAGGGGTGTTGGCGGCGGTAGCGGAATTTGAAAAAGCCCTAATTGTTGAGCGCACCAAAGAAGGGCTCGCCAGGGCCAAAGCCCAGGGCAAACGATTGGGCCGACCACCTGGCAGTAAGGATAAAAGGAAAAGGTCGAAGCGAGGTTACCTGCTCCGGTGAGTGAATTAAAAATCGGGGTAGCGTTTGAGGACGACTACCCCGTATCCCTTTTTGCTATTAACCGGCCCCAAATAATCGACCGTTTTCCTCTCGCTCTATTCGACGGTTCACGGGATAAGTTAGGTCAGCAATCGTCGGATTATATGCAGCAGGAAAATATGCACCTACACATCATTCCTTGGCAGGAGGTTGACGCCGCCAATGTTAGTACGTTATATTAGCCTGCGTCCGGAGGGGGAGACAACGAAATGCAAAGTTCCTAAACCGATACCAAGGTGGGATGTGCATTTCGGGGTCTTGAAGACGACCGAAAGGACTCCACAGCTCCTCATATCATCTTTGGGCCCCAACCGGGTCGCCACAGACAGTGCGGTCTAGCGATATGTACATTTCACCTTGGCTTTGGTTTAGAAATAGGCCCCAGGTGGTCCGTTCGCTAAAAACATGCACCTGAGGCCTACCGCAGGAACGTGATTGTGGCACGCCCCATTGGTATTTTAACACCAACTGCCAGGGGCACTCTAGTCCCGGACCCGGTGCTGAGCCTTTTTTGGTCGGCCGGATCCAGTTACAGGGTGCCTTTTCTATTTTGTTCCCGCCCTAAGGTGCCGAGCACTGCTTACTCGAGCACCTACCCATTCCGTCAATAAGGATAAACCTTCGGAGGGTCGCCGAAGAAATACCAGGGCACCTTCTCATTACAAGTCTTCAAACATGGGAGGAGAGATATTGAAGGTTTTGGGCAGTATCAAGAGGGACCACCATTTGTTTAACGGAAAGAACCCTAATACCCGATAAAAAGGAGGACAAGTACTGATGAGTCACTGGATGAGGAATCCGACTTCAATCGTATTTACCTTGCTCCTGTTCACCCTGTTATTCGCGGTAGCTTGCAGGTCGGCTGCTGAGCCAGCCCCAACAACGGCGCCAGCAGCTACAACGGCACCGGCGGACACCCAGGCCGAGCAGCCGGCCGCACCCGCACCGGCGGACACCCAGCCCCAGGCCAAGCAACCAGCCGTGCCCACTGCGGCGCCGCAGGCTGCACTACCGGAGGACGTGGCACTTGCAACGGCCGGAGCCAAGGTTGCGCCTAGCTTTGAGTCATTCTGGACGCCGGACACGGGGTTCTATGGTCAGCCGGTATATGGTGGCACCCTCCGGATTAACTACGAGGACCCCCTGGAGCACGCCAACATATGGGGAGCCAATACCGGCGCTGCTACCAGATTCCGGTCGCCCGCCCACGACCAACTCATAACGAACAATCCTTACGATTCCGCCGCTCCGCTTATCCCGGACCTGGCCTTGGGCTGGACCATCGATGACGACCTCAAAGGCGTTACCTTCTTCCTCCGCGAGGGGGTCAAGTGGCATAACGGCGCCGACTTCATCTGTGAAGATGCCAGGTTTAGCTACGAAATCATGTTCACCGGAGAGGGTATCACCCTCTCCTATATGAAGAGCAAACTTGATTACGCTGATTTGGGCGCGCTTGCGTGCCTAGATGACTTCACCCTGAGGTTCGGGTTCAACAGAGCATCAGCCGTTCCTCTGCTCGCCTTCGGTGAATCGGCAGCCGTGATCTTCAACAAGGAATGGTTCCTGGAAGGCGGCGAGGATGCCATGTTCCAGGACGTCTCGGTGGGCACCGGCCCCTTCATTTGGGCGGAGGGGCAGGAGGTAGGGGCGAGTGATTTCCAACGCTTCGAGAAGAACCCCGACTACTTCCTCGAAGGGGTACCCTACGTGGACGAGCTGGTGATATTCGGCATCCTGGACGAGGGGGCACAGCAGGCGGCCCAGCTGGCCCACCAGACCGACTGGCACTGGGTACGTAACTTCGGCCAGTACGATGCCTACGTGGACCACGACCAGATGATGACCGTGATCCGGGCCACCAGAAGCTCGGAAAATATATGGCCGAACCAGCGTAAGGCGCCCTTTGACAACGTGAGGGTGCGCCAGGCCATCAAAATGGGATTTGACAATGTCGCCGGCATCGCCGTGACCCTGGGCGGCCACGGCTCCTATGGATTAGGTTTAATGCCCCCCGGCAGCCCCTGGGCGTTGGACCAGGCGGACGCCTGTGCCATCCCTGGTTGGTGCGAACCTGCCGATATGGATGCCCAGCGGGCGGAGGCTATCCAGATCCTTAACGAAGAAAACTTCGACTTCGATAAGGTCTACCTCCTAACCGTGGAGAGCGACCAGCAGAGAGTGGGCCGCGCTATTTTTGCCCAAGAGCAGCTACGGTTGTTGGGTATCAAGACTGACTTCGACCAGGTAGAGACGGTAGCCTATGAAAGGCAGACGCAGACCGGCGGATGGGGTGACTTTTTGGGAACCACCGGTGGCGTCAGCGGAGTCGACGACCCGTTCGTTGGGTTGAGTCACTACTACAGCTGTCCCTCCCTAGACAACTATAATACTCCTGGGACGGCATGTGACGAAAAAGTGGAGGCGTGGTTCGCAGAGTTAAGTGGCACTATCGACCCGCAGGCGCGTAAGGCACTCGGTGACCAAATCCAGTTGCGTGTCATGTCGGAGTACTGGACTATCCCCTATTTGTGGGAGCAGGAGGCAGTGGCCTTCTGGCCCGAGGTAAGGGGTTATGCCCATTTCCCAGCCGCTGCTGAAGCCGGTATGCGGAGGTTTTGGCACATGTGGATCGACCCGGCCCACCTGGACGATAAAGGGAACCGGGGTCAGACCACCGGCGTTCCCGGTGGGGAGTAATCCGCGATAGAGCACAAAATGAGCGAGCCACCCAAAGGAAACAATGGGTGGCTCGCTGGTAAATCCCTGGGCTAGCTCTTGTTCGCCAAACCCGTTCACGTTTGGAGCAGCCTATCCTGAGCTCCGACCGTAGGTCGAGAGTCTCGACTCAGTCGGACCTGTCCAGGGATTGAGGAGCATTGGCGGCCTCCTGGCAACCCTCTCCCCGCGGGGAGAGGGTTGGGGCAGGACAATTCCAGCCAACTAGACTTTGGAACTAAACTCAAGCCAAGGCGGAATCTACATCAAGAATTTATCTCAAAACTGTATCTGTCATTCCGAGGGAGCGAAGCGACCGAGCAATCTAAAATCCTGAGCCACCACAACCTCATGAGTCAACACTACAGATTCATCATAGTCAATGGAGTCGGGCCACTGTACACAAGGACTTTAGACCCCCTCGCGGAGTTTATCCTGAGCAACGCCGAAGGGCTCGGGGTGACATTTTTAGGTAGTTACTAAATGCTATGCCGAGTATGCGGGTTTCACTTTGGTAATAGTTTAGAAGAGATTCTTGGAAGAGGCCGGGGGAGGAGCAGTTAATGAGGACCTATCTGATAAAGCGGCTACTTCTTTTTATTCCCACCGCCTTTGGCGTTTCCGTTGTCATTTTTGTAATGCTCCACACCATCCCCGGCGACTACGCCACTACCTTGCTGCTTTCGGAGGAAGAGGCGGGGGCGAGCTATACCCAGGAGGACCTTGACAAGGTCCGAACTAAACTGGGGCTGGACGGGGCGTATCCGGTCCAGTACGCCCGCTGGCTGAGTAACTTCTTCAAAGGCGACTTCGGGACTTCCTGGAACAACCGCAGGCCGGTGCTGGACCGCATGGCGCCCCGAATCTTCGTTAGCTTTGAGCTGGGGCTCTTGGCGGTGCTGCTCTCCATGTCTTTGGGCATCGTGACCGGAGTCATCGCCGCGGTAAGGCAGGACACCTGGATTGACTATGCGTTGAGGGGCTCCAGCATGGCGATGCAGGCCATGCCCGGTTTCTGGCTAGCCCTGATGGTCATCACGACGCTAATAGTCCTATTCGCCTGGATCCCTCCGATCGAGTACACATCCCTATGGGATGACCCGGTGCGCAACATCTCCGTACTTTTATTACCGGCCTTTTTAACCGGAATACGCAGTGCCGCCGAGATATTGCGCATGACCCGCTCTTCGGTGCTGGAGGTGCTGCGGGAGGACTATGTCCGGACCGCCGATTCCAAGGGAGTGGACCGGCGCAGGGTGTTGTTCGTTCATGTTCTACCCAACGCCCTATTGCCGGTGACCACCCTGGCCGGATTTGAGGTAGTCTTCTTGATGAGCGGCCAGATAATCCTGGAGCAGATCTTCAACATCCCGGGGATCGGGAAGCTGTTCATCCAGGCGGTGGCGGCACGAGACTACCCGGTAATTCAGGCCGTAGTGATGTTTATCGCTATGGTGGTGCTCCTGGCTAACCTGGTGGTGGATATCATGTACGCCTGGCTGGATCCCAGGATTAGGTATACCTAGAGTTCAATTTCTGGTTAGCGTGTCGCTGGGGCAACCTGGTGGCTTTTGAAGTTCGACGGTCGGGCGGAGCCGGATCCTAACGAGGGGTTAAAGAGATGGCTACTCCCTTTGAAACTCAGAGCGCCGAGACCATTCAGGCGCAGGTACGGGCGGAGCAAGCTAGGCGGCGGCCTAACATGTTCCAGTACATTCGTTATTACCTGGGGCATAAACCCCTGGGCACCGTTGGGTTTTCGATAGTGCTTTTCATGATCCTATTGGCGCTCTTCGCTCCGCTGATTGCACCCTACACCTATCAAGAGCAAAACTACGAGAACGTGAGAGTGGCTCCAAACCTGGACTTCTTCTTCGGCACCGACCAGTTCGGCCGCGACGTTTTCTCCCGAGTGGTCCATGGCGCCCGGATCTCGATGATGGTTGGCTTCCTGGCGGTGATGGTTGGGACCGGTGTCGGCGCTATGGTCGGACTGGTCTCCGGATATTTCATGGGCAAGCTGGACGCCATCGTGCAGCGGATAGTGGACATGTGGATGATCCCGGTTGAGGCATCGATGCACCAGTTTTCGTCAGTGAAAGTACCGCCCAGGCTATTTGGGATCACCTCTACGAGCAATATGTAGAGCGGTATCCTGAGACCTATTTCTATGTCGATGGTAAACCCTTGGTTACATCATTCGCCCCGAGCGTTCTGTATCCTGACGCCAAAGACCGCTTCACCTACAGGACACTCTGGCCCTTGCCATTCGACGATCCGCGTGCGGCCGAGATGGATTGGTCCTGGGTTGACCCCATGATAGACCCCGAAGGTTATGAGCAGTCCATCCTTTCGGACGACGGATTTATCACAGTCAGTCCTCGCTTCGATCAGTATTGGGGCTGGCTGCTGGACTATTTGGACGGCGAACCGATCGGACCCCTTCCTGACAGAAGGACGCTACGACGACAACTGGAAACTGTAGTATCGGGCTCGGGGTGAGCTCCGCCTGGTCCTCATAGCTACCTGGAATGACTACCACGAACAGACCCAGATCGAGCCCTCATACAACGGACTACTGGGCACCGGCACGCTACTGCTGGACAAAACCAAGCATTACTGAGCAGGATTAAGGGGCGGCCAGTCCTTCCGGGAATATACAACCGAGGTGGACCGCACGGGTATGGACGCAAACGCCCTCGACACGGACCGCCCGTAAGTCACTCACTTCGAGATGCTGTGGAGGATGGCATGCCAGTGCGGATGGAGGAGGAGTGTGAGCCCCACGCTCTGGGGACCGTAGTCCCGGAGGTGGAGAGTCCTGGTTAGGCACAGGCACGAGATCTGACACGGACCCCCGGACTACCCCCTGCTCCTAGCCGGGAGCCGCAAAGAAAATTGACTTCAGCCCCGATTTTGCGATTAGTCGTTGTATTTGTCATGTCGACACACCCACGCCGTAGGGTGAGGCAAACCAGCCTCATCGCGCCCCTTAGGGAGTAGGTCAAGGAAGTGGTAGGCGCCATTCAACATGTCCAGCCCGCGAGCATAGCAGCGGTCAAGCTGCTGTTTCGTGCTGACGCCGCCTTCGCCAAGCCGGAGATATACGCGTATCTGGAAGCAAGAAACATCGGCTACGCCATCAGGCTGCGGTCCAACCAGGTGCTGCAGCGGGAGATAGCGCACCGGCTAATACGGCCTACGGAGTGGCTTTCCCCAAAGCCCATCGTCTCCTATCATGACTTCGTCTACCAGGCCCAGAGCTGGAACGTTGCTCGGAGAGTGGTCTCTAAGGTGGAGTGGCACCAGGGAGAACTGTTTCCCAGAGCGGGCTTCATCGTCACCAATCTGAGCTATCCAAACATCGGGATAGTCCGCTTTTACAATGGCCGAGGGACGGCGGAGCAATGGATAAAAGAAGGCAAGTACGCCCTGAACTGGACCAGGTTGTCCTGCCACAAGTTCGTGGCCAATCAGGTCAGGCTGGAGTTGTTCGTACTGGCTTACAACTTGGGCAACTTCATGAGAAGGCTAGCCTTACCGGAGGCAATGAAGCACTGGTCGTTGACCAGTCTGCAGACCAGGATGATCAAGACTGGAGGACGGTTGGTGCGCCATGCCGGAAGGCTGGTGTTTCAGCTTGCTGAGGTGCTCGTGAGCCGGGAAATGCTAGGCGGGATACTGGAACGAATTGGTCGTCTTAGGCTGGCTCCTGGCTAGTCCACTTTAGGAGCGTCGGGATTGGTTACGGTTACGGGGTCGCACAGGGCAAAAGGGCTTCCCAAGGGCGAGACTTGGGCGTAGACCAGCGGTTTGGGGCTTTTACGCTTGGCAGTACAGTGGTTGCCCAATGAAAGCGGGGACTTTGAGTGAATCAGGCCGCATCAGACCGCATTTGACGCCCTTGGAATGCGGCATTATATTTGGCGGTATCCCCGCGGGAGCTATATCCAGGAAAGGTGGTTTGATCTGGGGAATCCCGGATTGAGGATGTTACGGATAAAATGCAACATACCCTCATGGCCCTCTTGAGCTAAGTCCGGACTGGCCGATATTTGCCAGATGGTGTTCCGCCAGTAGATGGACCGCTGGTGCATCGACGGAGGATAGCGGATGGTGATGCTCTGGATCGAACCGATCAACGAAATCAAGCTGGTGGCCCTTGTTGTTCTCCTCGCGGCTGCCCTCCTCACCGGGCCGGTGGCCGGGCTGGCATTGGGTTGGCGGCATGGTCGGCTCGGCAGGCTGGCAGGCTCGGCCCTGGGCCTCGGCGTTGGCGTCCTGTCTGTTATGGTCGTCGCCGTCATGATGTACGAGGCAGACCAAGCGGAAATGGTCCTGATCGGACCCGCGGCATTTGCGGAGGCTGGTGATCTTGCGCCGGTAGCCATCGGCGGGGAGGTCAGGTACGCACTACCCGTCTACGGACCGCTGTATGGAAGGATGACGCTGACGTGGGCGTTGCTGTACCCTATCCGAGTCGGAGCGGCTATTCTCTGCACCTGGTTCGCCACCACCCTCCTGTGGTCGCTTGGCCGAATGGGAGCACGGTTCGTCGTGCGGTCGCGGTAGGCCGAGAACTCTCCCTTCTTGGCGGGATACTGGCCCTCATCACTGTCACTCCTACTGCCGCGCCCGCGCTTCCCTGCCGTCATCCAGGAGATGACCCAGCTCGCCCCCAGGCCGCCGGGACTGCTTGGATTCAACGAGACCGCCCTTCGGGCGCCACCTGGGCCATCCGGGTTTAGAGTTCTACAGTTCCATCGTTAAGAGGCATGGGCGTTGCATCTACCCATACCGACCTTCATAATCTTGGAGAGTGGAGCTTGGTAGGCTAACAGGCTTCCCAGCCACATCTCGAAGACGGTTCGGTCTATCGTCAAGATAGGCCCGCCTGGGAGGTCACAGAGCCCCCAACCACATCTCGAAGACAGTACCACCTACCATCCACTTAGGCCCACCAAACTACGCAAGACCACGTAGCTCCGCAGTGTGCTTCAAGTTACGGCAGGGGCGCGGCTGGCGATGGGGTTAGGGGTTACCCTTGTATGAGCTGGGATTCTCAGATCTCTATCTCGCGGTCATCTGCCAGAACATATAGTCGATCTGTTCGCTAAATTTTCCTACGATTACTTCGGGACGAGGGCCGCGTTCATGGCAAGCCTCTTCGTCCGGCAACACACCATCAGGGTCTGATGGTAACCCCCGAACGAGGGAGGAAGCGAGCCGCGCGATCTCCACGGTGTTTCGATAGTTGTGTTCCAACGTGAATACGAGCCCCCGGCGCATATCGATCCCCACTTCATTCCATTGAAATCCTTGAGGATAGATCCGCTGCACTGCATCAATCACGAAAGTAGTTACATGGTCTTCACTCAAGTGTGCCAAGATAGCACGAACCTGGTTGGCAGAGAGGTCCTGGGATTCATCTACAATTACTGTATCGTAACCTTGGCAAGGCGCTCCGGCGGCCTCAAGCGCAATGTCATTCCAGTCTACATTGTTTCGCTTCGCTTTCCAGGCTTCGTAAGATTGAACCACATTGGTCAAGAGCCTGTCGCGGAGTTCCCGTGGAACACCTGGGCTCTTCCACGACCAGAGCGGGTAGTTTCAAGGTACCGGTCAAGTTGGTGTTTCGGAAATCTTCCCTGTAGGTATTTGACCTCATCCAGGAAATAGCCTAGGTTTCTAGGTGGTAAGCCCATCTCGGTCAATAGAGGGCTTATTGTAGTGCTGCCATCGCTATCGAGGACCCTGCGTTCTCCAACGAGACTTAGTGCCCACCTCCCGAAAGTCTCAACCGTGAGATCGAGTTCATCAGGTACCTCAACGTGCTCCGTGGCTAACTGATTAATTTATGCTCGCAACGTTCGGTTGAATGTCAGAACCAAAACACGCACAGGGCCCGTAGATCCCTGCCGTTCGCGCCACGAATATCGACCTGCTCGCCAATCGATTGGACAAAGTGTTGAGTGATTTGGGGGCCTTGGAATCTGAGGTTGACCCGGAAAATCTGACAAGTAGCTAGGCGAGAGTCCTGCTCCCAAACTAAGGCGGAAGGCAGTCGATTCTGGAGGCAGATTGAATATTTTTCGAATACTTCAACAATGGCTAAATGGACTGAGTGGCGATGCCAGGGCCGGCAGAGCCGTCCGCCAACGGAGGAGGGCGCGTGACAGTCCCCCCTTAGCAGCGCCGAGTTCTACCTTGCAAAAGCCGGTTTCCACCGGCACACGCGAAGTCATACGCTCCTATCAGGAGGACACCAGCACTCCTGCCGTTACTACACTGAAATGGGTGAATTACGAACAATCAGCGGTAGTGGCCGGACGCAACATCAGCGGGATGGTCTATCTGGGACCGGACCTGCGCCAAGGAGCCTTGTCCGCGACATGGAAACCCACTATCGTTCCGACTCTTCCGGTCGCCGCCTCCGGACCTGATATTTCCGGGGATGGCATGCCATACTGGCCTAGCTACAGTGAAATCGGCCCAAGTGCCCGGGCGGCGTACCTTGACTGGTTAGCCACCGGCCGTTCGGACCGACGTTACGGAGTCGGCCATGTTTTCCTCTACTTCTATGGGCTGGAAAGACGCTTTTTCATTGACTCATCGGGTCCGCACGAGCGTCGCATCATAATTGACGAGGTCGACAGACTGCTCCAGATCTACGGAGACCACAGGTCCGTCCGTCGATACTTTGAGTCTTTTCTTGACGCAGCTAAGGTGTCCCTGGCATCTGACGAAGAGCTGAAGCCAATATTCTGGACCGCAGGGTACGAATTGCCTCTTGGCCTCCGCGTCGCCCTGGGTCGCAGGGCTGGTGACGGCCTGCCCCTGAACGCCGACTGGGCGTTGAGTTGGTACTGCGCCCATCCGGACTACGCCCTCAGGACAGCAGCATCTCGCGCATTTCCTGAATTCCAGGCCATTTTCCGCATCCTCTTTGCCGAACGATATCCTGCCGGCATGAAGATCCCCCTACCCAAGCGGACCCTCCGTGCGCAATACCAATCCGCCTCGTCGGACTTTGAAGTCGGTCTCGAGGAACACATCGGCGCCGTGCCCGACATATCCCGCATCACCCAGCCCTTGAATGCCGCAAGAAATCTGGTCGAAGAGGCTACTGACTCCTTGGACAAATACAGCCGGTTCCTGGGACGAAATCCCAATGGAAGAGGGACGATAGAAGCACACGCACTGTTGCCCGAGCGTCTGTGGGAGGTATTCCCCAGCTCTGAGATGGACAGCCTTCGTGAATGGGCCGGGGAAATTATCGGTGCCGGAGGCCTGTGTCCCGTGGAAGCGGTGGTCGAACCCCTCGAAGGAGCAGCCCCCGAGAGCATAGGAAAGCGGCAGTTAACCGACGCTGCCGACGCCTTGGCCCGTCTGTCGGTAGGTTTGGCGCCCGATCCTAGATTTGCACTCCGGTCCCCGAAACGGGGAGAGCCTGTCGTCCTGTTCACCTACCGGAGGGGGTTACTCGCCTGGAGGCCGTCAGCGGCAAGTACAAGAGCCTCCTTGTTTCGGTTGCCATAGGGAGTTTCGTGGCCCAAGCCGATGAATCGGTCAGTGAATCGGAATCCAACGCTCTGGCCGCCGCCATTAACCGTGATCCTGATTTGCCAGAGGGAGAACGCTCCCGTCTTAAAGCGAATCTGAGATGGATGATGGCGGTGAGGCCGTACCTGTCTCTGCTGCGAAGACATCTCCGTAATGCTCCCTGTGAGACCTCCCACGAGATGGGCCAGATTGCCCTTTCAATTGCGGCCTCCGACGGAGTAATCAGTGGAAGGGAGGTAGCTGCTCTTGAACGACTCTACTCGGCGATAGGCCTGAAGACGGACGGAATTTACTCTGCGCTCCACAGCCTGTCTTCGGCTGATGATCCCGTGACTGTAATTCCTCCCGCGGAAGGCCAACCCGGCTTTGCCATACCACCACGTCCTGACCCCGAAAACCCGTTGAGTCTCGACGCAGACAGAGTCGCTGCCGTGATGACTAACACCGCACGTGTCAGCGCCCTACTGAGTGAGATCTTCCAGGACGAGGAACGAGAGGAGGAACCCGCCGAGGAGCTTGGTCAAGCTGAAAACGAGTTCGGCGGTCTGGACGAAAAGCACGCGGCCTTTCTTGGTGAACTAATCTCACGCCCCCACTGGGGCGAGGAGGAATACCGCAAGCTGGCCCGTCAGTTCCGGCTCCTGCCGGATGGTGCCATGGAAACAGTGAATGAGTGGTCCCACGAGCGTTTCCGCGACTTGCTAATCGTGGAAGATGATGGATATATGATCAATATAGAAATCAAGGACGAAATCCTGGCTATGGCGGAGTAAGTACAGTGGAGAGACCAAAGATAAGAACCCGCGAGCGGGATGCCATCGTCCGCGCTCTCAGCGCCGGTGTTGTTCCGAGAATAGGACTGCAGCACATCCAGGTCGGCCGCAGCCGGGAAATCGAGGAACTGATAAAGGACATTGACCGTATAGCTGAAGGCGGCTCCACCATCAGGTTCATAATTGGAGAGTACGGGTCCGGGAAGACTTTCTTTCTGAATTTGGTCAGACAGATAGCCATGGAAAAGAGGATGGTCGTGCTGTCGGCGGACATTTCCCCGGACCGCCGTCTCCACGCAACAGGCGGGCAGGCTCGTTCTCTCTATGCCGAGATGGCCCGGAATACATCCACTCTCAGCAGGCAGGACGGAGGGGCAATGCCATTGGTGGTGGAGCGGTTTGTCACTGAAGCCGTGAGCACGGCCGAGAAAACGGGACGGGATGCCAACAGCGTTATCCGTGAGAAGCTGGCGCACCTCCAGGAAATGGTCGGAGGGTATGATTTCGCCACCGTAATTTCCCGGTATTGGGAAGGGTATGACGCCGGCAATGCGGATCTCAAATCAGCGGCGCTGAGGTGGCTTCGGGGGGAGTATTCCACCAGGACCGAGGCCCGCAGAGACCTCGGTGTACGCACAATCATCGATGACGCCAACCTATACGACCAACTAAAACTGATGGCCGGTTTTGCCAGGGAGGCGGGCTATCAGGGAGTCGTGGTTTCTCTCGACGAGATGGTCAAC
Organism: Dehalococcoidia bacterium; assembly: GCA_965197655.1. Lineage (GTDB taxonomy): Bacteria > Chloroflexota > Dehalococcoidia > Lucifugimonadales > UBA3495 > CATQHB01. The sequence continues at coordinate 1,943,240 of OZ240220.1, forward strand.
CTGTACAAGCTTGTCTCGGCCCAGGCGCGGCATTCCAACTACGAGCAGATTCTCCGCATCCTGAACGACGTGCTCCAGGGCACCGCACAACATATCGGGTTTCTGATGGGAGGGATTCCGGAATTTCTGATGGATACCCGACGAGGTCTGTACAGCTACGCAGCTCTTCAGTCCTGCCTGTCAGAAAACACTTTCGCACGGGACGGCATGATTGACCTGTCAGGTCCGGTCATACGGCTTGCCAATCTCACACCTGAGGATATGTTTGTCCTGCTTAGGAATATCCGCCAAGTGATACAGGATGAAGACAACCAGGTGCCGGATGAAGCGCTCACCTCATTCATGATCCACTGTTCCACAAGGATTGGAGACGCGTACTTCAGGACCCCCAGGAACACCGTCAAGGAATTCGTGAACATGCTCTCTGTGCTGGAGCAGAATTCGGGCGCCCACTGGCACGATATGGTGGGGTCTGTGAAGCCCGAAGACGACGGGGATCTGGACACCGATATGGTCGAAATGGACGAGGACGATGAACTCGCATCCTTCAAGCTCTAGCACATCCCCATCCGCCGCATTCGACAGGCTCGCCGAGCCCGTCCGACGCTGGATCTGGGACAAGGGTTGGGGAGAGTTGCACGACATTCAAGAGCGCGCGATATTCACCCTTCTGGACGGGGAAAGTGACTTGATCATCGCAGCTCCCACGGCAGGAGGTAAGACCGAGGCGGCATTTCTTCCGCTTATATCCTCCGTGCTGGCCGCACCAGGAGAGGGTGGATTCGATCTGGTCTACGTGGCCCCTCTCAAGGCGCTCATAAACGACCAGTTGGGACGAATGGAAGATCTCTGCAAGCAAACGGACCTTCCAGTCTACCCTTGGCACGGGGATATTTCGCAGGGCGTGAAGTCCCGCGCCCGGGCCAACCCGAAAGGGATACTGCTGATCACCCCGGAATCCCTGGAGGCCATGTTCGTCCTCAGGGGCCTTCAGATTCCTTCCCTGTTCATGGGCACCCGCGCCATCATCATAGATGAACTCCATGCGCTGCTGGACAACGAAAGGGGCGTACACCTACGGTCCCTCCTCAGCCGCCTGGAGCACGCTGTCGGCCGACAGATCAGGCGAGTGGGCCTGTCTGCCACATTGAGCGACATGGAAGCGGTTAGGGAATATCTGCGCCCGGGAAATCCCGAGGCAGTGGATATTCTTGAAAGCGGTGCAAGTGGAGTCGAGCTCAGAGTTCAGATTCGTAGCTATACCGACGGAGATGACACGGAATCAGAGGACGACTCAGCCAAGCGGGAAGTTACAAAGCATCTGTTCTCTCGCCTGAGGGGCAAGCCTAACCTCGTCTTTGCCGGATCACGCCAGAACGTGGAATGGTACGCCGACGCCCTTAGTACTACAGTTGCAGATTAATGATGTAGAATAGGCCAACATATGATGAAGCGGTGTGGCGGTGGCAGCGTACCGGGATGAGGTTGGGGAAGTGGCCCGGTGGGCGGAGGGCATTGAACCGGTATACCAGTGTGTTGCGGGACGGTTCCGGCGTCCTGAGCCGCGGCGGCGGGGGCTGGACTACCTGCGGGGACTGCTCAGTCCGGTGGAAGGCAAGAACGGCTGGCAACTGGCCGAGAGGGCGGGCGACGCCACTCCCTAGGGGGTGCGGCGCCTGCTGTCCAGCTACCGGTGGGACGCCGACCTGGTTGGTGACGACCTGGCTGGTTACGTTGTGGGGCACCTGGCCGACGCTAACGCGGTTTTAGTGGTGGAGGAGACTGGGTTTCTCAAGAAGGGGAACAAGTCCGTCGGGGAGCAGCGTCAGTACAGCGGCACGGCGGGCCGGATTGAAAACAGTCAGATTGGGGTATTCCTGGCCGACGCCTCGGCCAAGGGGAGAACCCTGCTGGAGCGTGAACTGTATCTGCCCCAGGTGTGGGCGGAGGACTGGGAACGGCGCTGGGAGGCCGGAGTGCCGGAAGATGTTGGTTTTCGGACCAAGCCCCGGCTGGCCCAGCGGATGCTGGAGCGGGCGCTGGAATCGGGAGTCCCCTTCGGCTGCTGGGTTGCCGGTGACGCGGTCTACGGCAGCGACCGCAACCTGCGGCGGTGGCTGGAGGGGGCAGGGATTCCCCAGGTTCTGGCCATCAAGAGCAACGAGAAGCTGTGGGCTTGGACGAACAAGGGACCCCTCCAGGTGCGGGCGGACTGGCTGGCGTCGCCGGTTGACGAGTCTGACTGGAACAGATGCAGCGGGGGAGACGGCGCCAAGGGTCCCCGGGTCTACGACTGGGCCTTGGTGGAGATCCGGCCCCTGAGAGAGCCTGACCGGGGGTACTGGCTGCTGGCCCGGCGCAGCGTGGCCCAGCCTGAAGAGTTGGCCTACTGCGTGTGCTACGGCCCGGCGGGGACTAGCTTGGAGGAATTGGTGAGGGTGGCCGGGACCCGGTGGGCCATAGCGGAGTGCTTTGAGGAGGCCAAGGGACCGGTGGGGCTGGAGCAGTACGAAGTGCGCCGGTGGGATGGCTGGTAGCGGCAGATCACCCCCGTGTCGCAGCACGGGGCAGGCTCTGGTGATGCTGGCCCACGCCTACCTGACGGTAATCAGACATCAGGCGTCGGCGCAAGGATGTTCCAAGAAAAGGGGGGCTGTCCCGGCTTGGATGAAAGCCTGATTCCCATGACAGTCCCCGAGGTGCGCCGTCTGCTCACCCGCCTTGTATGGAGGGCAGACCAGCCTGCTGACTGCATATTGTCGTGGTCTTGGTGGAGACGACGACATCAAGCCCAAGCCCGGCGATGTCACTACCAACGACGGCTGTCACTACTGGTGCCAGTAGTGCAACTGTAGTACTAAACTAAAGCCAAGGTGGGATGTACATTCGAGGGGCGATGAAGATTGGCTTGGCTGCGCCAGAGAAGCCCTCTCATCTGTACTTGGAGAATGATCCGTCACCGCTGCTTGACCTCCACTATCTGCGCATTTCACCTTGGCTTTGGTTTAGAATGCCCATAGCATTCCCTAAGGGACTATAAGAAGCAATATGCCAAAATTGACCGAAGAGCAAGAGGCACAGCTGGATGCGTTGGAAAACCTGCCGGACGACCAGATCGACACCTCCGACATCCCCGAAAGACCAATCAACCGGTCCAAAACCGTCCCTGGGGCCTTCTACCAGTCGGTCAAACAGGAGATAACGCTCCAGCAGGACGAGTACATTGTAGAAAGGAGAATTGAGGAATAATGGGATTTCTGAGAAATCTAGGGGCCGCCGCCTCCATCGGCATCAGCGCGACCACCAAGCAAAAGGACGCCGAGAATAATTTCCAAGAGAAAAACAAAAATTACGAAAATCGCCTTGACCAATTCAACCACGCCGCAGTCAACGCCTGTTCCAAGTTCGAGGAAATGGACCTGGCATGGAACGAGGCCAAAACGGCCGTAATCGAATCGGGCGCATTAACCATCGACCCCCAGGGAAACCTATCCTGGGGCTGGTTCAAGCCCACAGACCTGCCAAAGGACCCAGCAGCGCCCGCAGACGCAGCAAAGACCGTCTCAGGGTCTCTCCCTAGCCTGGCGGCGTTAATAGGAGCCCCAGCGACGGCCTGGACCTTGGTAGGTCTCTTCGGAACGGCAGGAACCGGAATTGCAATATCCTCTCTGTCGGGCGCCGCATTCACGGCCGCCACCGCGGCCTGGCTCGGGCGCCTCGGCATCTCTGGAATAACCGGACTTGGCATGAGAGCCGCGCCGGCAGTCCTAAACTAAAGCCAAGGTGGGATGTACATTTAAGTGGCGATGCTGATCAGCTGGGTTGCGCCGGCGAATCCCTCTCATCCGTACTTGGAGAATGACCGGCTCCGCCGTGTGCCCCCCACCATCTGCGCATTTCACCTTAGCTTTGGTTTAGTAGTCCAACAGCTTTGAATTGATACATAGGATGTTGTAAAGTTGTGGGTATAGGTCAAAAGGCAAGGTGATGTTGGGAGGATGAGGATGCCAGCCAAGAAGTACCGGGTCAAGCTGAGTGGGGAGGAGCAGGCGGAACTGAAGGGGATGGTGTCTCGGGGACGGGGGGCGGCGTACAAGCAGACCCACGCTCGGATTCTGCTGCTTGTCGATGAAGCTCAAGAGGGCGGGGCGATGAAGGACGAGGATATAGCCCGGGCCCTGAAGATAGGCAGTGCCACGGTGGAACGGGTGCGCCGCCGCTGTGTCGAGGAGGGAGTAGAGGCTGCTCTGGGCCGCAGGCCGCAGGTCAACCGCCGTCCGAGAAAGCTGGACGGCGAGAGTGAGGCCCACTTGGTGGCCATGGCCTGCTCCCAGCCGCCGGAGGGCCGGGCTGGCTGGACGCTGCAACTGCTGGCGGACCGACTGGCGGAGTGGGAGATAGTGGACACCATCAGCGCCGAAACGGTGCGCCAGACCCTGAAAAAAACCAACTCAAGCCCTGGCTGAAGGAGTGCTGGTGCATCCCGCCCAAGGCCAACGCCGAGTTCGTCTGCGCCATGGAGGACGTGCTGGAGGTCTACCATCGCCGGTATGGCGACAACGAGGTTCTGGTGTGCCTGGACGAGACCAGCAAACAGCAGGTGAAGGAGACCCGCACTCCCCTCCCACTGCGTCCCGGCGTTGCCATGGCCTACGACTGCGAATACGAGCGCAACGGAGTGAGCAACCTGTTCATGCTGTTCGCGCCCTTGGAGGGGTGGCGCCGGGTGGAGGTGACGGACCGGCGCACCAAGTTGGATTGGGCCCGGGTGGTGCGGCAACTGGTGGACGTGGACTACCCAGACAGGGACCGGATAGTCTTGGTGATGGACAATCTGAACACCCACCATCCGTCATCCCTGTACGAGGCATTTGAGCCTGCGGAGGCGCGGCGCATAGCGGAACGGCTGGAAATCCACTACACGCCCAAGCACGGCAGTTGGCTGGATATGGCCGAGATAGAGCTTGCAGTGCTGGCGAGGCAGTGCTTGGACCGCCGGATTCCTGATCAAGAGACGCTGAGGAAAGAGACCTGGGCCTGGGAGAGCCAGCGCAACCGCGACAGGGTCCGTGCCGACTGGCGTTTCACTACCGAGGACGCCCGTATCAAGCTCAAGTCCCTCTATCCCTCAATTCAATACTGATGACCTACTAGGCGGGATCGGGCTGGCCATCAGCCTGCCCATCCAGGTAGCCATCGGAGCAAAGGTAGCCGGCAACCGGGAGCGCAAAACTATCAGACAGATAGAGGACACCTCCAAGGTGATCTACGCCCGGAACACCATCATTTACGAGATGCAGCCCAGGCTAGAGAACCTGGGGGGCCAAGCCCGGGAGAAAAACCTGCAACTGTTAAGGAACACAGCCCAGTTCCAGGCAGTACTGAACATCCAAGAGAAAGATTCCCCAGAAGCAAAGGAATCGGTGAACAACCTACTCCAGATGCTGGTTAGCGCACAAGAGCTATGCTCCAGCATGAAGCAAACCATGGACGACACCGAAACCCGCTTCCGGCTATATCCTTTCCCAACATTCAGCTAAGGCCAGCAAACCACTAACCAAACAGGAAACTCCAAGGCTTTCAGCAGGTAATCAACAGAGAATGATCCACGGCCGGATGGGCCAGCTCGCGGGCAGAGACTATGAACAGGAAGAAGAGCGGCTCGCGCCCAGGCTTCTCGCCAGGTAACCAGACGTTCAAGACGCCACCGTCCTGCAACGGGGCTGGACGACCCCGGCCCCGAATATGCCCAGGTCCTGAGCAATATCTGCCGGCAGGCTATGGAGAGAGGAGACATCAAACAGGAAGAGGACGACGACCTGTTCAAAGCCGACCTGGTGTTGCAGGGCAGACGCCAGGGGGTCCCGGTCTACGCCCAAGGATACCTTGATGAACGCCAGACCCTCCAGCCCCAGCACCCAGCACTTCCAAGGGATAAGGACCTGCAGCAGTTCTGCTGGGACTATCACCAGGGCCGCCTCCTCACCTGGAACATAGCAGGCAACGACCCTGGACTCCCGCCAGGCGTACAACTTGGTATCAGAGACCGGAGAGCCGTCACAACCGCGGACCCCGCTGGCCGACCCAGCCGAACCTCGCATAGCTCCCGCTACTTCTGACATTGCCGACCCCCATTGCTCTCCTGAGGAAGGGACCCATCCCAACCTCGATGCCTGGAACCAGGTGGTCGCTACGCCCCCGGGCCCAACGGTCCCCAGAACCTGCAGCAGCCAGCCAGATCCAGGACCTGACTTCCTACCAAAGTGCCGAAAATTGCGGCCAGCAAACAACCGTGATAGCATAGGAAGAAGAAACAATCCAAAGGGCCAAGACAGAGGAGATTAAAAATGCCCAAGTCAACTGGCTACGACTATCCCTACCGTCCCGGCCGTAAACCTACCGGAAAGGGATACAGCACCAACCCCCTAATACGCAAAAAGCAGTACGAGAAAAACAAGCCCACAGCCACCCTTGCGATTGGAGCAGGAGCAGCAGTATGCCAACCACAGAATGCTCACAAAAAAGAAAAGGATTAGCTTGACAGTCCCACCATCGCACGACTTTTAGCTGAAGCTATGATATTCCACGGAGCATAGGAAAATGACCAGGCCCAACCACGAAGTCGAATCAGTATTAGAACTAACCAACCGGATAGCCCGCTGTTCAGCTGACCGCCAATACATCTATCGCGGCGAGAACAAACACAACCGCCGGGTCTCCTCCAGTCTCTACCGGGACTACCAAGACCAACACATCCTACAGGAACTCGGGATAGAACAAATCCAAGACCTGGAGACCGACAACGCCCGAAAGCACAGCCTCGGAAACGATACCGACGAAGAAATCCGCCACGCGCTACAACATTACCAAGGAAAAACCAACCTCATTGACTTCACCGAAGACTATCTGATCGCCCTCTTCTTCGCCTGCGACAGCGAATACGAAAAGGACGGACGCCTGATACTATTAGACAAATCCACCTACGCGGAGCAGATAAGCAAGCCTCTATCCCCAGCCAACAGAGTAACTGCACAAAAAAGCGTTTTTGTAGAACCACCCCAGGGACATATTCCAGATAGTCAGTTGATAATCTCACCATCCCACATCGCATCAAACGAATAACCCTTAATTACCTACGCCAACACCACGGCATATCCAGAACTACCATTTACAACGACCTACACGGATTCGTCAGGCAGCGTAACGCGCTCCGAGCAAGCCTGGTCAACATCGGTGAAGCCATCAACCTCCTGAACTCAGGATATTACAGAGCAGCGATAGATATTTACCAAGCAACAATCGACAACGACCCGGAAACCGCAATAACCTACATCTACCGCGGCAGAGCCTACCACAACCTAAATCACCTCCCAGAAGCTATCGACGATTACACCAGAGCTATCGACTTAGAGCCAAACTCAGCCCTTGCATACAACAACCGGGGATTGGCCTACCGCGACATGAACCAATACAGGAACTCCATAGAAGACCTGAACCGAGCCATAGTTATTGACCCAGACCTCTACCTGGCATATAACAACCGAGGCCTCTCCTACCTGGAGCTGGGCTATCCGGAGAGAGCCATCATTGACTTCAATGAAGCATTAAATATCAACCCCGCCTTTGCCTTAGCTCACAACAACCTTGGGGTAGCTTATTTCCAAACCGACCGCCCCGCAGCGGCTCTCATCAGCTATGACCAAGCCATATCATTAGACCCAGACTTGGCAATAGCCTATGCCAACCGAAGCGCTGCCCATGACCAGCTAGGTAACCTGGAACAAGCCCAACAAGACCGCCGCGAAGCACAATTCCTTGACCCAGACATCGAAAACTAAACCTGCAGACCGACCCGGATTCTAAGGCCATGCCCGCGACGTTCCCATTGCCACATCTACAGCCATCAGGCCAGCCGAAACCTAACCAAGGCATCAGCACGGACGTGGCCCGCCATTGCCTCCAATTATTTACCGGATCCAACTCGCACGCCCCGCAGAACGCAACCACCCTTGACCGCCGGCGATTCATCCCTCAACACGCCCAGCCCAGCGAGCTCAGGATCACCGGCTCTCCAGAGTCTTGCAATTTCCTCCATTGGAAGGTTAGATATGCCCAAGGAAATGTCAATGTACAACTATGACGACAACGGCGCCCTTAGCATCACCCACTTCGCCCCGGACACCGTGACGACCGCCTGCGGCACTTACATCCTGGACGGCAGATCCGCCTGGACCCAGGAACCGGGATCAGTCGAAGGCTGCCCTTGCTGCAACTTGGGCTATACCCGAGCCAAGCAAGAAATGGCCGACAGTCAGCCGACCACCGGCGCCGACGACGAAGCATAGGCTAATTCCCCTTCACCCGGGACCGACCGGGGTCCTCGTCGAAAACCTGCAACCATGTCTCCAGTCCGTCCCCTGACCGAGCCCCCACGCTGGCCGACCGAGACGAAAATCGACCAACCTCGCATAGCTTCCGTTCAGCATCGCTATGCCCCAGACCGTTACCCTGCATAGAGAAATTGCTATATATAAAAGCATACCCCGTACGTTACGATGGAGACCGATTCTACCAACAGTATCCAGATCAAGTCAGCACCGACTTTTGAACACATCTGAACAAAAAATCGGATTAAAAAACATTTTTTGTGCAAAGCCGGTTCCAACTAATTGACTCCATCACTGACAAGGAGCCATGCTGCTGGCCCGGATAGTCACCCGCTCCAGGGAGTATCTGCCAGCGGTGCAAAGCGGAGAACCGGTCAGGGTAGGCGCCGCCGCCGCCTGAACCGTCGTTCTTGTCCCTTTTTGCTCTCCAAAACCTGCCCGGCTTATGCTAAAGTTGGGCAATCTGCCCCGGGGCACATCCTACTTTCCCTGCCGGACCAAGGAGCCTACACCGTACGCTTGACCTTGATTTCCCTGTCCCTCCTGGTAACCCTGGCCCTGCTTGGCTGTTTCAACAATGGCTCGGACGAATCCGTGTCGCGGCTGGAGCCGGTTCTCACAACTCCTGCGCCTAGTGCGAGCGCTGAAACCACGCTTACGCCGGAACCGGCAGTAATACCCTCGTCCCAACCCACCGGTGCTGCCTTCACTCCTGCCGCCACTCCGGAGTTGCCCACCACCGTCCTACTCGGCACTACACCCGGGCCAGCCGCCGCGTCTGACGCATCAGGCAACGAGTACGACTTCAGCACCGTCGCTGCTGGCTACAGGCATACTTGCGGATTACGCTCAAACGGGACAGTGCTGTGTTGGGGAGATGGTCGCGAAGGTGAGACTGAACCTCCGGAAGCCACTTTTACTTCCATAAGCGCCCGCCACGGTTATACCTGCGGAATAGAAACCGACGGCTCGGCATCCTGCTGGGGTATCTGGGGCATATCGTATGGAATGCCAGTTTTGAGACTAGCACGCACCGAAGACCCGAGTCTCCGGCCGGGGTGTTCAAGTCCATCAGTACCGGTGGGGCCCACGCCTGTGGCATCAAGGCTGACGACACCCTGGTGTGCTGGGGAGAAAATCGCGTATCTACTGGGGACTTCGCCGAGCATACTGGACAGGCTACGCCGCCGCCCGGCACTTTCCGGTCAGTCAGCGCCGTCGGGGCGCACAGCTGTGGCCTGACCACCGACAACCTGGCGGTATGCTGGGGGGCCGGTTACGAAGGGCCGACTTCCCCGGTACAAGGTCAGTTTCTGTCGGTCAGCGCTGGCGATATCCAAAGCTGCGCAGTCCGCATTGATAGAATTATCGCCTGTTGGGGGCGGGACTTGGGCTACCAAACCCTTGGACTCCAGACCAATATTATTTGCGGTGTGCTGCCCAATCGCGCCACGGTTTGCCCGGGGGATGATGGCACAACCTACTGGCCGCATTGCGCTCTGATTGGGTCCATTACTACGACCATAACGGTTCGGTCTATCCTTGCGGAAATGTTCCGGATGGGAAGACAGTATGCTGGGACCCTTATGAAGAGACGTTTGTCGGCCCGACGCCCAGGGAGGTTGCCGCGTTCAGCGCCGGCGACGACAGCGCGTGTTGGCTCTTGCCCGATGGAACCGTAGGTTGCTGGGGGCGTATCGGAAGCCCTGTTGGAACTTTCCAGTCCGTCGTAGTCGGCGGAGCCGTATATAGGGGTTTCGCCTGTGGCGTGCGTACCAACGGCGAGCTGGCTTGCTGGGGCGGCGACGGACACGACTCGGGCAACGTATTCCCGCCGGAGGGCACTTTCAAATCCGTCAGTGCAGGCTACTACTCAGTCAATTTTGGAATAGTAGTTACCGCAAGGCAACCTGAAACGATGGTCCCATGCTAAACAGTTCGCCACCTTCGCAGTAGCACCTTCGATTCCAAACATGACTGACTACTACGTACACGCCTGCGCCATCAAGATGGACGATACCGTAGTCTGTTGGGGCAGCGTTGGCACGTACGGCCGCGGTGTCCCTTCCTCCGGACCTTTCCGCTCTCTCTATGGCGGCGGCAGCGGCAGCCCTGCGGTATTCGACCAGACGATACCCTTGACTGCTGGGGCCTTTCCCATGCCTTGCCCGGCACTTTTCAATCGGTCAGCGTTCAAGGTTTCAGCGCCAACGACTATTACTGCGGCGTACGCACCGATGGCACGGTAGCTTGCTCCGGCACCGATTACAATAGCGTAACGACGCCACCGGAAGGCAAGTTTCAATCGGTCAGTCTCGGGTGGGGCCACGCCTGCGGTGTTCGGTTGGACGGCACCGTGGCCTGTTGGGGTAGCAATGCCGACTATGAGGGTGAAGTTACCGGCCAGGCCGAACCCCCGACAGGCGAGTTCCTCTCCGTTAGTGCTGGCGAAAATTACACCTGCAGCATCCGTACCGACCACACCCTCGCCTGCTGGGGCCAGGTGCCGGAGGTACTGCAAAACCTGTCCGGCATTGAACCACCCTCTTCGACGGAGCCCAAACCCACGGCCACGCCGGACATTTGGTTTTTGCCCCTCCGTGACCAGCTGGACCTGGAGATGGAGAAACCAGGGAACCTGGTAGCAAATGTCGACGGCGGCGTGGATAGGATCTACCGATTCGTGGGGATGATGACCGAGGCCGAGAGGGAGGCAATGGTTGAAGAGACGCAACTGTACTTTGAAGAGCTGGGCCCTCCAAAGGGAAAGGCGAGACTCCATACCTACGCCCGCATCTGGTTGGACCTGCTGGACGCCATCGCCTCGTCAGTGGAGGAGTTCAACGACTACTACACCTTCTCAGAGTATCGGGTGAAACTCCCTTTCTATGTATATATGCCGGCATATCTGCCGCCGGGCTTTAGATTTGGCAGTATGGGAGCCTCCGGCGGAGGGGGGGAATACTATAATGGCTGGACTCTACACCTAACGCGCTCGTCTGAAACATATCCCCAATTGGAGAGCGGTCAAGCAGAGCGGATCACCTTTATCAAGGGTACCAATGCCGAGTACGGCTTGGCAGGAACCATCTACCAGCATGGCGGAGGTGAAGAGGTGGAATTTCCCAACCTGAAGGAGGCCGGCGCCCTCGACGCCCGCTATTGGGTGGGACATACATCCTATCGCGGGTCGGAAGTCGCGGTTCAAGTCGCTTGGGTAAACCCTGACTCGGATACCTATACCCATGTGATAAGCGACCTTTCCCTGGAAGAAACCCTGAAGGTTATTGGGTCTTTAAGATAACTAACCCGGTGTGCAAGTTTTATAAAGTGAGCAACTCGGCGAATTGCAACGGTGGATTTCCCTGCTCCTGATTAAGTCATTTTAGCGATGAGCAATCGTATTAGTTGGAACAGATGGTTTGAAACCCAGCCCTACGCAACCAGCGGCATAACCGGAGTAGCGCCTACAGCATCGGCAAGTAGCGGCCCACTTCGTAGTCGGTAACGGTGGAGCGGTATTGCTGCCACTCAATCTGCTTGTTGCGGATGAAACTGTTGAGGATATGCTCGCCCAGGGCCTCCCGCAGCAGCTCGCTGCTTTCGGCCAGAGCGATGGCCTCGCCCAGGCTGCCCGGTAGGGTCCTGATGCCCCGGGCCTCCAATTCCTCCCGGTTCATCCCAAACACGTTGCCCTCCACCGGCGGCGGCACCGGGTACTCCTCCTCAATACCCTTGAGACCAGCAGCCAGCATCACGCTAAAAGCCAGGTAAGGGTTACAGGCCGGGTCCGGCGCGCGATATTCAATCCGTACCGAGGTCTCGTAGCCCGGCTTGTAGGCCGGTACTCGCACCAAGTCGGAGCGGTTGGTGTGCGCCCAGGAAATATAGACCGGCGCTTCGTAGCCCGGCACCAGCCGCTTGTAGGAATTGACCCACTGGTTGGTTACCAAGGTAATCTCCGAGGCGTGGCGAATCAGGCCGGCGATGAATCGCTTGCCGATGATGGACAGCTTATGCTCGTCCTCCGGGTCGTAAAAGGCATTACTCTCCCCGTGGAACAGCGACTGGTGGGTGTGCATCCCCGAGCCGTTCATCGCGGTGAACGGCTTGGGCATAAAGGAAGCATAGTAGCCGCGCAGTTGGGCCAGTTCCTTGATGGCCAGCTTGGCGGTTATCACGCTGTCGGCCATGGTCAGGGCGTCGGTGTATTGCAGGTCAATCTCGTGCTGGCTGTGCGCTCCCTCGTGGTGGGAGTATTTGACCGGTATCCCCAGGTCGGAAAGGTTCAGCACCGTGTCCCGACGCAGGTCGGCGGTAGGATTGCTGGATAGCTGGTCGAAGTAACCATCCTGGTCCAGGGGCACCGGGTTAGCCGCGTCCTTGAAGTAAAAAAACTCCAGCTCCGGGCCTACGTAATAGGTGTATCCCAGCTTGGCCAGGCGCTCCAGGTTGCGCTTGAGGGCGCGGCGCGGGTCGCCGCTGAAAGGCTCGCCGGCCGGTGTGTGGATGTCGCAGAACATCCGCGCCACGGCGTTCTGCCGGGGACGCCAGGGCAGCACGGCGAAGGTGGTCGGGTCGGGGAAAGCCCGCATATCGCTTTCATCGATTCGGGCGTACCCCTCGATGGCCGAGCCGTCAAAGCCCACTCCCCGCTCAATGGCATCTTCCAGGTCGTCCACATTGATTGCAAACCCTTTCAGGTTGCCGAGAATGTCGGTGAACCAGAGACGGACGAACTTGACGTCGTTGTCTCTGGCGCTGCGCAGCACATATTCCTGCTCAGCAGTTTGATCATCCATCATGCCAGCCTCTCCACGCAAAGGGAATCAAGGTAAGGGATTACAGCTTTTCCAAGCTCGGGTTTCAGTAAAGGTTCTCCGGCTATTGTAGTCCATTGCCCGATAGTAAGAAAGTCCCTGCTTTCCACCCTGCCCCAAGGTGCTCCCCTCACCCCGGCCCTCTCCCTGAAGGAGAGGGAGCAATTTCACCCTTCTCCCCCAGGGAGAGGGGCCTGGGGTGAGGGCGTGCCAGCCGGCCCACCCGGAAAGGAAACGCCGCCCCGGAGGGACGGCGTTGCGTTAACCGCCAATTCCGCAATTAGGCTGTAGCCGCGCCGCCCACGGTTTCAATGATGAGGCCGGTCACTACATAGGGGTCGCAGTTGGCGTTGGGCCGCCGGTCTTCGATGTAGCCCTTGCCGTCCCGGGCCACCTGCCAGGGTATGCGGACGGAAGCGCCCCGGTCGGACACGCCGTAGCGGAACTCCCGGTAGGAGCAGGTCTCGTGCTGGCCGGTCAAACGCTCTTCAATCCGGTGCCCGTAGTTGGCGATGTGCAGGTCATGGCGGGTAGCGAGAGCTTCCGCCGCCGCAACGCAGGCGTCATAGTCCTCCCGCATCCGGTTGGTGGAAAAGTTACAATGGGCGCCGGCGCCGTTCCAGTCCCCCTTGACCGGCTTGGGGTCCAAGGTGGCGCTGATGGCCTTGCCGGCGCCGATACCGTTGCCAATGTCTATATCCTCGGCAATGCGGTAGAGCAGCCAGCGGGCCAACCACATATGGTCGCCGACGGCAGGAGCGCCGATAGGGCCAATCTGAAACTCCCACTGGGCCGGCATTACCTCCCCGTTGATGCCGGCGATGGCCAGCCCGGCATTAAGGCAAGCATCCATGTGCTTTTCCACTACCGGACGACCGAAAACCTCGTCGGAACCCACGCCGCAGTAATAGCCACCCTGGGGAGCCGGGAAGCCGTTGTCCGGCCAGCCCAGGGGCTTGATGCCATCAAAGAAGGTATATTCCTGCTCAATGCCAAACCAGAAATCCAGGTGGTCGTACTTTTCTGCCGCCGCCGCGCAGGCGGCCCGGGTGTTGGTGGGATGCGGTGTCATATCGGTGAGCAACACCTCACACATCACCAGCTTGTTTTCACCGCCACGCACCGGGTCGGGAACCACCAATACCGGGTTCAATACGCAGTCCGAGTTTTCCCCCGGAGCCTGGTTGGTGCTGGAGCCATCGAAACCCCAAACGGGAGGTTCTTCCCCCATCGGGACAATTTTGCCTTTGGAGCGCAGCTTGGCCGTGGGCTTTTGTCCATCAACCCAGATATATTCCGCTTTGTAAAAACCACTCATAGCTCAAACCTCACTTTTCCAGATTTTCGTTGCTACACTTAATGCTATATATTATAGCCCAAAATTTCTACCGGGAATAACCGGGGGTTCTTTCCAGGCCAAGGGAATCGCACCTAACGGCAGATTCTCTTCTCCCGTCGTTCCGGCGAAATCAAGAATCTACAACTGGCCGCGTATCCGCTAACTGTCCTAGCGTATCCGCAACCGTCTTACCGTATCCGCTCGTGGTGAGCCGTTCGACAAGCTCACGAGAGCCTTGCCGAACCATTGTGGCCCGGGGCGGGTTTCAAACCCGCCTCTGCGTCAATCACCGTCAATCACCATTACCCGGTATAAGCACCCTCGTTATGCTGGGACAGGTCCAGGCCGGCCTCCTCCTCATGACTCGGCACCCGCAGGCCGATAGTGTACTTGATAGCCAGCAGGATTATGGCCGTTACGATAAAGGACCAGGCAGCAGTGGCGACGATACCGACTATCTGGATACCAACTTGCTGTACTCGCGCCGCCATTTCAATAGCCTCGCCAAAGCCGATGCCGACAAAGAGGCCGGTAGCCAGCGCGCCCCAGGCGCCGCCCATGCCGTGCACACCCCAGACGGCCAGGGCGTCGTCAACCTTCAGCTTGAGCAGCAGTTCAATGGCTCCGTAGCAGATAACGCCGGCTCCGATGCCGATGATAATCGCCGGCATGGCCCCGACGAAACCGGCAGCGGGGGTGATGGCTACCAGCCCGGCCACCGCGCCGGAGGCTGCGCCGATGATGCTGGGCTTTTTGCCGAAGACCCAGGACATAATTACCCAGGAAACCACGGCGGCGGCAGCAGCGGTATTGGTAACCACAAAGGCGTTAACCGCTACGCCATCGGCGGCCAGGGCGCTGCCGGCGTTGAAACCGAACCAGCCAAACCAGAGCAGCCCGGCCCCCAGGACGATCATCGGGACGTTGTGGGGCGGCATCGGCTGTTCGCCAAAGCCGATGCGCTTGCCGATAATCAGCGCGGCGGCCAGGGCGGCGATGCCGGAATTGATGTGTACCACTGTGCCGCCGGCAAAGTCCAGCGCGCCCAGGCTGCCCAGCCAGCCACCGCCCCAAACCCAATGAGCCAGGGGAGCATACACGATAGTTACCCACAGCACGGTGAAGATAATGAATGCGCTGAACTTCATCCGCTCGGCAAAGGCGCCGGTAATCAGCGCCGGGGTGATGATGGCGAACATACCCTGGAATATCATAAAAGCCTGGTGCGGAATGTTGTCCGCGTATGGGCCGGCCTCCGAGGCGCTGACCCCGACCAGGCCGAACCATTGCAGGTCGCCGACAAAGCCCAGACCGCCCAGATCGGGGCCGAAAGCCAGGCTGTAACCCCACAGTACCCACACCACGCCCACCAGGCCCATGCACATCAGGCTGTGCATTATAGTCGCGGCGGCGTTCTTGCTGCGGACCAGGCCGCCGTAAAAGAAGGCCAGACCCGGGGTCATCAGCAACACCAGGGCTGAGGAGGCCAATATCCACGCTGTATCTCCGCTGTTCATTGCTTACTACTCCCCCTTTAGGTGAGAAAGGCGAAGGGGCCGGGCGCCGGTTCACATAGCCTTCGGAAAAACCGCAAACTTGACTCCTCTTATGGAATTGAGTCCAACCCTTGAATAGAAATAGCCCATACCCGGAATTTAATTCTCGGAGTATGGACTTTTTTAGGCAAATCGGGTTGGGTTGACCGTCTGCACCAATAATGGTCGGTACAGCGCGTTATTTCTTGAGGAGCAACTTGGGCAATAGCACCCACATACTGAACAATCCTGCGAACGTGGCTCCGGCGACTATGATTTCCATATTCCCTTCGTTCCTCGGTTTTAGTGTATGCCAGTGATTATGGGGGGCTAGTGTTACGAACAATTTACCAATTTGTTAACTTTTTGTTACATCCCCTGCGAACAGCAAGGCTCAGGGAGAATCCGCTAACTGCCGGGGAGGGGAAACCTCCCCGTGGCTGCTCAACAGAACAACGCTGATTGAAAAGAGAAAATTGCGGGGGGACGCTTACTTCTTCAGCAGCACTTTGGGAAGAAGTACCCAGAGGCTGAACAGACCTACGAATGCTCCACCGGCGACAATGGCTTCCATGGCTCTCACGCTCCTGCGCTTTAGTTTATGTAAGCCATTTTGCCGAGCAGGTGTTACAGAGAAATATCACTGGCGTAAACTTTGTGTTAACTAACCGTAACCCCCGGGTTAACTAGGGAATACCGGCGTGCCTGCTGCTTCGGCGCCGGCCCTTACCCCAGGACAACCACAAGGGTTGCCCTTACAATTGGGTGGTCGCGTATGGGTGGTCGCGTAGTGGCAAACCGGTGTGTCTGATCTGGGGAAAGGGGCAGGGCGCTGCTTCGGAGAGCCAGATCCAGGGATGGCTTGTCTGCTCCTGGGAGCGCGCGGGGTCGGGGACGATGGGGGAGGGAATGAGGGCCGGCGCCACCCGATCTGTGTTTATAGAAATCGGCAAAAAAAGACCGGGGAGGCTACCCTCCCCGGATGCTTTCAATGGGATGCGTTGATTGAAAAGAGAAAATTGCGAGGGGACGCTTACTTCTTTATCAACATCTTGGGGACCAGTACCCAGAGGCTGAACAGACCTATGAATGCTCCACCGGCGACAATGGCTTCCATGGCTCTCACGCTCCTGCGCTTTAGTTTATGTAAGCCATTTTGCCTACCAAGTGTTACAGAGAAATATCACCGGCGTAAACTTTGTGTTAACTAACCGTAACTTCTGCGTTAACTAGTACTCAGTCAATTTTGGAATAGTAGTTACCGCAAGGCAACCTGAAACGATGGTCCCATGCTAAACAGTTCGCCACCTTCGCAGTAGCACCTTCGATTCCAAACATGACTGACTACTAGGGAAACGGCTTTGACCGGGGATTGGTGCGAATGCAGGTCAACCGCATCTTAACTTCCCGTAATGTAATTCTGACGGAGTGGAGGGGAGCGAGGAATGACAGTTGTCGGGGGTGCCGGTAATGAAAGCTTTATTCCCTTGGATGCGAATGAGCAACGCTTGGTGCGCCGCTTTCATGCTTCCGTGCCGGAAGTAATGCCACGGCCAAGTCACTCGCCAGGCACGATCTGACCGGCAAGCGAAAAGACCCCGTACTTCGGGTTATGGAGCCATAATATAAGGGGCGCGGCGGCCCCGCCCTGACCTAACCGGGTTAGCCCCCGGCCACGGCGGGGACGATGCTTATCTCGTCGCCGGCGGCGGCGGCGGTGTCCAGACCTTCCAGGAAGCGGACATCTTCGCCGTTGAGGTAGATGTTAACGAAGTAGCGCAACTCCCCGTTCTCGTCAATCAGACGTTCCTTGAAACCGGGGTAGGACGCTTCCAGGTTTTCAATCATATTAGACAGGGTGGACTCTTGCATCTCCACCTTGTCCTGTCCATTGGTCATACGGCGCAGGGGCGTGGGAATACGAACCACGACAGGCATCTGAGGGAATCCTCCTCGACAATTACGAATTACAATTGAGAATCAAGAGTTGCGGGGGGTCAATCCTTCCCTAATTCAACGTTGCCTTAATTCAACCTTGAATTACATCCCCGCTCACCGGGTCAACCCGGACTCCGGTGGAGCTTACCCATTGCAAGCCCCGTTCAATCTCCTCTTTCTCCCCGTCCAGTTCCAGCACCACCCAGCCCAGAGACTCGCCCACGTCGGCCCGGCGGATGTTGGTGACCAAGTGAAAGTCGCGGCCCAGCATATAGATTATCGGCTCTTTGACCAGTTCGCCCTCAAAGGTAAACTTTACCCGCTGCCTACCCATCACACCAATTCCTTTCAATTACGAATTAGGAATTACGAATGAATGTCACCGAGTTTTCAGTTGGTAGTTGGTAGTTCCTAATTCCCAATTTACAATTCGCCACTACCGACTCACCAGCGGACGGCCCTCCAGAGCTTCCTCAAAGGAGCTCATGGTGGGCTTTATCAACAGGGGGTTAACCACGCTTTCCACCGCCTCTTGGGTTTTCAGCCCGTTGCCGGTGATGTAGGCTACAGTAAGCTCGTCGGGCTTGATGGCCCCGCTTTCCGCCAGGTGCTTCAAGCCGGATACGGTTACGCCGCCGGCGGTCTCGGTGAAGATGCCCTCGGTCTCGGCCAGCAGCTTGATGCCATTGACCACCTCCGACTCCGGCACGGCGTAGGCGCTGCCGTCGGAAGCCTTGATGACCCGCAGGGCGTAGATGCCGTCGGCTGGGTTGCCGATAGCCAAGGACTTGGCAATGCTGTCGGGGCGCACCGGGCGCACCTGAGTTTGGCCGGCGTCCCAAGCATTGACGATGGGCGCGCAGCCCTCGGCCTGGGTCATGTGCATCCGGGTGGTGATCGCCGGGTGGTGGACCGTGTTCTGGTCGACGCCGAAGGGCATTGCCTCCACACCTTCCAGCAGGCCCAGGCAGGCCAACTCGTTAAAGCCCTTCCAGATTTTGGTGAACATCGCGCCGGAGGCGGAGGGAATAACCACATGGTCGGGGATGCGCCAGCCCAATTGCTCCGCCACTTCATAGCCCAGGGTCTTGCTGCCCTCGGCGTAGTAGGGGCGCATATTGATGTTGACAAAAGCCCAAGGATAGTTGTCGCCAACCTCGCTGCACAGGCGGTTAACCTCGTCATAAGTGCCGTCCACCGCCACCATTGTGGGGCCGTACACGGCGGCGCCGATGACCTTGCCCCGCTCCAGGTCGGAGGGAATAAAGACCACGGAGCGCATACCGGCCCGGGCGGCGTGGGCGGCAACGCTGCACGCCAGGTTGCCGGTAGAGGCGCAAGCGATGGTCTCGAACCCAAACTCCACCGCCTTGGTGGCCGCCACCGAAACCACCCGGTCCTTGAAGGAGTAGGAGGGGTTGACGCTGTCGTTCTTGATGTAGAGGTTGTTCAAGCCCAGCTTTTCCCCCAGGTTGCGGGCCTTGAGCAAGGGGGTATAGCCGGCCATGATGTCCACCGGGTCTTCGCCGCTGGCCGGCAGCAGGTCATGGTAACGCCAGATACTCAGCGGCCCGGCGGCGATACGGTCACGGCTGACCACCTCGGAGATAGTGGCGTAGTCATACACCACCTCCAGAGGGCCGAAACAGAAGTCACAGACGTTGAGGGCCTCCGCCGGGTATTCCCGGCTGCATTCGCGGCACCTCAACCCACTTACAAAAGCCAATTGCCAATACCTCCGGTTACGGGTAAGGCATCCACCCCGGCAAATCGGATGGCAACCGGCGCACAAAAGCCGGCGCCGCCCGGAACCGGGCAGACCCGGTGATACTATCAAAGCCCCTATAGGTTGTCAACCGGGACAGCTAGCCGAACCAGGTCTATCGTACTTGATGGCAGGCTCCCTTTCCCGTCGTTCCTGCGCAGGCAGGAACCTCTGTTCTCAATGTTTTAGGGAAACTCTGAATAAGTCCGTGACTCGTGATGTTTACACTTATCCGTCGTTCCTGCGCCGGCAGGAACCTAAAACGTTACGTACAGAGGTTCCTGCTTTCGCAGGAACGACGGGTGAAGGCGCTAGTGTTCAATGACTTATTCAGAGTATCCTTAGGTTCCTGCGAAAGAAGGAACGAGGGAAATACGAATGTGCATCTTGAGATTCTTCGCTCTACTCAGAATGACAGCAGGGGACGCAGAATAGCATAGGAGGACGACAACCGGCAGACGAAACTGAAAACACTTCCACATTCGTACCAAATTCTTGACCTGCATACGCTTTCCTGTTACTTTCAGACGTAGATTTTGCTTTCTGCAAGGGGTGGCATTGATGGCGTACACAATCCGATGGCTTGCCGGTTTCGGCCTTATCCTGGCCCTGCTGGTCCTGTTGGGGTGTACCAGAGAAGTAGAGGTAGTCCGGGAGGTGGTGGTTACGCCTACCCCCGGGCCGGTAGCCGCCCCTCAAGCCAGCGTCCCGCAAACCGATACTTCCCAAGCGACGGCGCCCCAAACCAGCCCACCGCCGGCAACGGCGCCGACCAGCGCACCCCAAACGGTTGCCCGGCAAAGCTTTTCCGCCCAGCCGCCCCCGGCAGCGGATGCGGGTTCCGACGATGCGGAAAAGGTTTACCAAATTGGCATTTCGGCAGACTTGACCACCACCAATTTCTGGGCCTTTATGGGGCCGGATACTACCATCTGGAACCAGTACGTTCTGGGCGGCAAGGCCACCCTGTACTCCTACTCCGACCAGCGGTTTGACTGGGTTCCCTCCCTGGCCGCCGATTTTCCCTCGCCGCTCCAGGAAGAAACCATTGCTGGTCAAACCTATTGGACTACCGAGGTGGACCTGAAGCAGGGTGTCCAGTGGAGCGACGGGAATGACGTGACCGCCGAGGATTTCGTATTTACCGCGCAGACTGCCAACGACCTGGAGCTTACCGGCAACTGGCCCGGTGCGGTTGACCCGGAGTTCTTCGACCATGCCGAGGCGCTCGACCCCTACAAGCTAAAGATATACTTCAAGAAGAAGCCCGGCCTGGCCCGCTGGCAGTTCGGCCTGGCCTTTATGCCCATCTTCTCCAGCGCCTATTGGGAGCCGGTAGTCGCGGAGGCCCGGCAAGCCGGGGAGCTTACCGAGCAGCATAAGGTACTGTACTCCCATATTCCCCAAGACGAGCCTTCAGCCGGCGGCTACCAATTCGGCAAGTGGGAGCGGGGCGCCTTCGCGGAAAACACCAGGAACGCGGACTACTATTTCAGCGATAGTGTGGTCACCGAATACGCCAACGGCTCCTATGTCGAGTCCAAGCCGGGCGTATATGAGTTCACCGCCTACGGGGAACCCGGCGGAGACAAGGCGCTGGAATACACCGTTGGCCCCTACGCCGACAGCGCCATCTACTCGATTTACGGCAGCCAGGACACCACCGTTCTCGCCCTGAAAAAGGGAGACATTGACTTTATGCTCAATCCCGTGGGGCTGTCCAAGGGATTGCAGGAGCAATTGCAGGGAGAGGACGGCCTGACTACCATCGAAAACTCGTCCTCCGGTGTCCGCTATCTGGGTTTCAACGTCCGCAAGGCGCCGCTGGACAACAAGGCTTTCCGGCAGGCGGTGGCAACCCTGATCGACAAGGAGTTCATGACCAATACGGTGCTACAGGGCGTAGCCATTCCGGTTTACACTATGGTACCCGAGGGCAACAAGGCCTGGCATAACGCCGACGTGCCGCTGATTGGGCAGGGCTTGACCCGGGCGGAACGGGTAGCCCAAGCCGTCGAGTTGCTCAAGGGAGCCGGGTTTACCTGGGAAACTGAGCCGCGGGTCAGCGAAGACGGCCGGTTCGTGGAGCAGCAAGGGGAGGGACTGAAGATGCCCAACGGCGAGCCGGTCCCGGCGATGGAGATGCTGGCGCCCAGCGCCGGCTACGACCCCCTGCGCTCCACCTTTGCCATCTGGATTGAACGGTGGTTGACCGAAGTGGGCATCCCGCTGCGGGCCGACCTGACCGGCTTCAACCTCATCGTGGACAAGGTGTTCGACCGGCAGGACTTTGATATGTGGATTCTGGGCTGGGGTCTCACCCTCTACCCCGACTACCTGGAAGCCTTCTTTCACAGCCGCAACTCCGAGCTGGAAGGACACAACGCCGGCGGCTATAGCAACCCGGAGTTCGACCGCCTGGCCGACGAGTTGCTCGCAGAAACGGACCTGGAAACGGCGCGGCAGCAAGTCTTCCAATTGCAGGAATTCCTGGCCGACGAACTGCCTTACGTGACGCTGTTTACCACGCCCATAGTGGAGACTTACCGGAGCGACCGGATTGAGTTTCCCTATACCGATACGCTGGGCGGCCTCCAGAACGCCTCCGGCCTGACCACCGTTGTCCAGTTTAAGTAGCGGGGAAGGGGCAGGCCCTCACCCCGGCCCCTCTCCCCCAAGGAGAGGGAGCAGATTCACCCCTCTCCCTGGGGGAGAGGGGCCGGGGGTGAGGGCATTGCCTTGGCAGGTTCCTAACCTACTGACCGCTGAAATCAGGAGTTAGGCCCAATGACCGGCTACTTGCTCCGTCGTTTGGGACAAATCGCCCTCACCCTCTTTATGATAGTCACCTTGACTTTCTTCCTAGTGCAGGCCCAACCCGGTGACTACGCCTCCTTCTACGTACTTGACCCTGACCTGCCTCCCGATGCCAGAGAGAAAATCAGGGCTTCATTTGGCCTGGATAAACCGCTCTGGCAGCAGTACCTCATCCACCTGAAAAACACCTTTACCGGCAACTTCGGCGTCTCCTTCGGCCACTTCCCCCGTCCGGTCATCGAGGTTTTGGCGGAGCGGGTGCCCCGTACCGCAGTGCTGTTCCTTACCGCTACGGTGGCATCCTTTTATACCGGGTTCTTCCTGGGCAAGGCCATCGCCTGGCGCCGGGGCGGGGTGCTGGAATATACCGCCACCATCTCCGGAGCGACCCTGTTCACCGTGTTCACCCCCGCCTTTGCGCTGATGATGATTTGGATATTTGCCTTCAAGCTGGGCTGGCTTCCGGTAGGCAAGTTCCTGGACCCGCTGATTTGGCGCAACGCCGAGGTCAGCGCCAATTATGTCTTCAACCTAATGCTCATCACCGCCGCCGCCTTCACCGTCTTTGCCTTTCTGGTACTATTCGCTTTCCGCCGGGCCGGACGCATCGGGCTGGGGAGATTGGTTGCCCCGGTTATCCTGGTGGGTTCGCTGGCCGTTCCGGTGGTCTGGGCCTTCTCCGGCATCGGCGAGCTGGCGCTGGACATCCTCAAACACATGGTGCTGCCCATCGCTACCCTCACCCTCATATCCTTTGCCGGCACGATGCTGCTGACGCGGAACAGTATGCTGGAGACGGTGCGGGAGGACTACGTGATGGCGGCGCGGGCCAAGGGGCTGCCGGAAAAACTGGTGCGAGACCGACACGCCGCCCGCAATGCGCTGCTGCCGGTGGTTACCAGCCTGGTTTACAGCCTGATTTTTGCGATAGACGGCAGCGTAATCATCGAAGGCGTCTTTTCCTGGCCCGGCACCGGAATGACCCTGCTCCAGGCAGTGCGTTCCGAAGACCTGCCCCTGGTGATGGGCGCAATGGTTTTCATCGGGCTGTTTGCCCTACTGGCCCACATGATAGTGGATGTGCTCTACGTTTACCTGGACCCGAGGATACGTTACCAGTGACTACGCCGCCGCCCAACTATCCACCCAATCACCCCACGATTCCCGGTGAGTCGTCTCCCGGTGGGTCGTCTCCCGGTGATTTGCCCGAACCGCCGGAGATTGAGTTGGGCCGGGGCCGGTTCCAGTTGGCCCGGGCCCGGCTGCGGCTGACGCTGCGGTCATTCAGGAATGGCTGGGACATATTCCTGGAGAGCCGTATCGGGCTGCTGTCCCTGGTGACCATCCTCATTTTTGCCTTGATGGCGATTTCTCACCCCATCCTTATGGCAACGGTATGGGACGCCGATACCTACGACCCGGTTACCGGGTACGCTTTCGACCGGCTGGAGCAGCCGGCGCCGCCAAGCTGGAGGCACCCCCTGGGCACCGACCCCCTGGGTCGGGACGTGCTCAGCCAATTACTTTCCAGCACCCGTTCCGAGTTCATCCTGGGAATAACGGCGGCCCTGGTGACGGTGGTCATCGCCACCACGGTAGGCGCGGTCGCCGCCTACTACGGCGGGCTGGTGGACGCCTTCTTTATGCGGCTGGCCGACCTGATTATCGCGCTGCCGGGCATTTCCCTGCTGATTGTATTGAGCGCCCTCTTCAAGCTGAACCTCTTTTATCTGGCCCTGATTATTGGCCTGCTGGGCGGGTTCGGCGGCACCGCCATAATCCTCAAGTCCCAGGCGTTGAGCATCAAGGTTAAGCCCTATATTGAGGCGGCGCGGGTGGCCGGCGGCAGCCAGCTTCACATCATTTTGGTGCACATCATCCCCAACCTGCTGCCCCTGTCCCTGCTCTACATGATGTTCACCGTTACCGGGGCTATCTTTGCCGAGGCGGTGCTGTCCTTCCTGGGACTGCTGGACTTGCGAATGAGCTGGGGCATAATGATTCACACCGCCAACACCGGGGGCTACCTGCTGGGCGGCACCCGGTATTGGTGGCTCATCGTTCCCGCCGGGGCCTCCATAACCTTCCTGTGCAGCGCGTTTTACCTGGGGGGCCGCGCCCTGGATGAAGTGGTAAACCCCAGGTTGAGGCGGCAGCATGACTAATCTGTCGAGTCGCTGCGTATGGCAGTAGTGAATACTGAGCCGGTCCTGAAAGTGGCCGGCCTTACCCTGAACTACCTGACCCGGCAGGGCGAGGTCAAGGCGGTACACGACGTCAGCTTTGAGTTGGCCCGGGGCCAGGCGCTGGGTCTGGTTGGCGAGTCCGGCTGCGGCAAGACCTCCGTCGCCAACTGTCTGATGCGGCTGCTGCCCGACAACGCCCGGCTGGTAGCAGGGCAGGTCTTTCTTGACGGCCAGGACCTGCTGGCCCTGTCTGAAGAGGAGATTCGGCGCTTCCGCTGGCGACGCATCGCTATGGTGTTTCAAGCGGCAATGAACAGCCTGGACCCAGTATATAAGGTCGGGCAGCAGGTGGTCGAGGCCATTGAAACTCACGGCGTCGAGGCCACCATCGCCGAGGCCCGGGAACGGGTAGCCCGCCTGTTTCGTATGGTGGGACTGGACCCGCAACTGATGGAGCGATACCCCCACGAGTTCAGTGGGGGTATGCGCCAGCGAGCGGTCATCGCCATGGCCCTGTCTTGCGACCCCGCCGTAATCATCGCCGACGAGCCGACCACCGCCCTGGACGTAATTGTGCAGGACCGAATCTTGCGGGAGTTGAAGGCTATCCAGGAAGAACTCCAGATGTGCATAATTTACATCAGCCACGACATAGCGGTGGTGGCGGAAGTCACCGACCGGATCGGCGTAATGTACGCCGGCAGCCTGGTGGAATTGGGGGACACGGCTGACGTCTTCCGCGCCCCGATTCACCCCTACACCGAGGCGCTAATGTCCTCCTTCCCCAGCGTCAGCGGTGAGAAACGTCCCCTGGCAATCCTCGCCGGCGAGCCGCCCAACTTGATTGACCCACCGCCGGGCTGTCCCTTCCATCCCCGCTGTCCCTACGCCACCGAGGTATGCCGGGTAGAGCGCCCGCCCCAGGTGAGCCGGGGCAGCCAGTGGGCCGCCTGCTGGCATCCCCTGGACGAAAGTCTGTTACCCACTAGCTCCGCCACCGGACAAACCGGACCAGATGATGCGTCAAGATAGGCTGGATATGGACACTTCCGAACAAAGCCAAGCCAATGGTGATGTTCTGCTGGCGGTGGCAGGACTGACCAAACGGTTCCCGGTTACCCGAAACCTGTTCCGCAAGCCTTCCAGCTTCATTCACGCCGTGGAGGATGTTTCTTTCCAACTGGCCCGGGGGGAAAGCCTGGGCGTGGTGGGCGAGTCGGGCTGCGGCAAGACCACCGTCGGCAAGTTGCTGGTCAAGCTGCTGGAGCCGACGGCAGGGGGTATATTCTTTCGCTTCCTCGACCCGTCGGTGGGCGGCGGCAACACGGGAAGCCGGTCCGTACCGCCTGTACCGCCCGTACCGGTAGAAGCGTCCGGCATCAAGGGGCGACAGTTAAAGGCCTTTCGCCGTCAGGCCCAGATGATTTTCCAGGACCCCTACGAATCAATGAACCCCCGGCGCACCATATACGACACCATTGCCGAACCCCTGTCCGTCCAGGGAATCGGCGACGTTCTGGACCGGGTGGAGCGGGTTACGGACATCCTGAACCTGGTGGGCCTGACCCCGCCGGCCACCTTCTTGTTCCGGCACCCCCACGAGCTTTCGGGAGGACAGCGGCAGCGAGTAGCAATTGCCCGCGCCCTGGTTATCGGCCCATCCTTTGTGGTGGCTGACGAACCCACCTCCATGCTGGACGTATCCAGCCGCACCGGCATTATGACCTTGATGCAAGACCTGGCCCAGGAGTTGGGGATTGCCTATTTGTACGTCACCCACGACCTGGCGGTGGCTCGCTATATGTGCCATCGGGTTGCGGTGATGTACCTGGGGAAAATAGTAGAGTTGGCGGAAACCGAGGAACTGCTGCGCAACCCGCTCCACCCCTACACCAAAGCGCTGCTGTCGGCGGTGCCGGTTCCCGACCCGGCGCACCGGCGCGCGCCTCCGGACATTCGGGGCGACGTGACCGCGCCGATCGACCCGCCGCCCCGCTGCCGCTTCTACGATAGATGTCCCATCGCCACCACCTTCTGCCGTGACAACCCACACCCGCCCACCGAGGAAAAGGCACCGGGGCATTTGGTGGCGTGTTATGCGGTGTGATTGACCGGGCCGTTGTCTGGTATTTCGGTGACGTCAAGTACGCTGGTAGCGATGTTCGATGGGCGTAGGGGCGGGTTTGAAACCCGCCCTTTCTTTCGAGGGAAATGGTGCGGGAATGGGAGTTATGGCAATGAGCCGGGGCGGGTTTCAAACCCGCCCCTACATGGCATCAAATACCGGGAACCTCCAACCAAGCGTTGGCGCAAGTCTCCGGTGAGAACTACCGGTCCATCACCCGCATGGTGGTGTCTTCGGGGTTATACTGGTAGCGGGTGATGCGGTCCAGTTTCTGCGATTCCAGGCGCACGACCAAGGCCCGGCCTCCCGTTACGTTGCGGGTGTTGTGAATCTCCCCGGGCAGGAAGAAAGCGACGGCGCCTTCCTTCTGAACGAACTGACCGGTCTCCTTTATCTGGAGCTGGTCCACGCCCTCACCGGGATAGAACCAGCGCCACTTGGTCTGCTCAATGGCCCCTTCATACACGCCATACACCACCCAGGCGTTGCCGTGGTCGTGGGGCAGGTTATCCTGGTCGGGCCTCTGCACCGAGGCCATCAACCAGAAACCGGGGCCGGGATGTCCGACTTCTTCCTCCAAATAGAGGCTCTTCGGCCCAAAGCCGCCCTCTTCCGGCAGGTCGAGCATCTCTTCCAGCCAACCGGGCGTGTCCAACAGGGTTTTCAGGTTTGCGGCTACGGCGCTGGCTTGGGCCAGCGGGTCCTTCGTTGACGCAAAAGTATCTCTCACGTCGTCCAGAAAACTTTCCATGGTGTAAGAGGCTGTTTGTGTCATCTTTGACCTCCTTGCTGTTTAGTCGATGCTATGGATGCCTCATTCTGATTGTCGGTTGTCCGGCTGTCAATCCCTGGCGTTACGCTCTACAAGGTAATCGCACGTCACGGTAAAGGCCCTTTTCCCGTCGTTCCAGCGAAAGCAGGAACCTAAAACATTGAGGACAGAGATTCCTGCTTTCGCTGGAACGACGGATAGCCCG
Source organism: Dehalococcoidia bacterium (assembly GCA_965197655.1). Taxonomy (GTDB): domain Bacteria; phylum Chloroflexota; class Dehalococcoidia; order Lucifugimonadales; family UBA3495; genus CATQHB01. The sequence continues at coordinate 1,971,129 of OZ240220.1, forward strand.
CAATCCAAATACACTGGCCCGGTTAGGCGCTACGGGACAGCTTCCCCGCCGTTGACGGCCCTTGAGCGCGGTGTTAGATTCTGGACAATCACCTTTGGCAACCCACTGTTGACCAGGAGGCGGCGAATGGCGGAACGAGTATGGGAACCCTACCTGACGGCGCAGGACCGCGCCCATCTGGCGATGACCGGACCCAAGTCCATAGGCTTTGGCGAGAAGCCGGCTTTACTGTTGGTAGATTTGTACCGTTGGGTGTACGGCGATGCGCCGCAACCCCTGCTGGAGGCCGTGGCGGACTGGCCGGGCAGCTGCGGATTGGCGGCGTGGGACGCTATTCCCCACATTCAGACCTTGCTGGAGGCGGCGCGGCGGGCGGGCATTCCGGTAGTCCACCTGACCGGGTTGAGCAACTCCGGCGTTGAGTCGTGGAGCGCGTTAAAGAAGGACACCAGGGGCGGCGCCAAACCCAATGTTAAAGATGAGGCGACACTAGACCGAGAGCGGCGGCGTTTCGACATTATTGATGAAGTCGCCCCGGTTGATGGCGAGGCAGTCCTGTACAAGACCTCGCCCAGCGCCTTCTGGGGCACACCCCTGATTGGACACCTCAACCACCTGGGAGTAGACACCCTTATCACCTGCGGCGAAAGCACCAGCGGCTGCGTCCGGGCCAGCGTGGTGGACGGCTGCACCAACCGTTACCGGATGATTGTGGTAGAGGAGTGCGTGTTTGACCGGCACGAGGCCACCCACGCCATCAACCTCTTCGATATGAACCAGAAATACGCCGACGTGCTGCCCTTGGCCGAGGTGCTGGAGTGGCTGGCTGAAGGCAGGTACAGAGAAGCGACGGGTTGATACCGCCGGACCAGCCTGTTTCAGTCCTGCCCGTACCAGCCTGGATGGACCGCTTGAATACCCAGTTGCGGCCAGGCGGCGGGGGCGCTGCACCGCTCCAACCGCTCCTCCAGGGGCAGGGCGTCATCCCAGTGGTAGGCGATGATGCGCCGGCCGGTCCAATGGCTGGCGGCGTCGGAGGCAATCCAGACCACCGGGGATTGCATCACTTCCGGCTGGATGAGGGTGTTGGCGCTGGTTCCATCCGGCGGCAGCACCATGTTGGTGGCGGTCGCGCCGCCCGGCGTAAGCACGTTGGCGGTCACGCCGGTTCCCTCCAGGTCTTGGGCCATTATGGCTACCAGGGCTTCGTGGCCGGCTTTGGAGGGGCCGTAGGGCGCGCCGCCCTTGCGCCACATGGTATCCATACTGGTCGTGACACTGATTATCCGTCCGAATCCCTGCTCTACCATATAACCGGCAACCGCCTGGGACATTATGAACGGCCCACTCAGGTTCACGGCGATAACCCGCAGCCAGCCGGAGGGTTCAATGTTCCAGAAGTCGGTTCTCCGGCCGGTTTCGCCGGGAGCGGTAAACCCGCCGGAACGCAGGTTGATTCCGGCGTTGTTGACCAGAATGTGCAGTCCGCCCATCTCGCCGATAGTCCGCTCCACCGCATGGCGCGCCGATTCCGGGTCGGTCACGTCGGCGATAATGGGCAGCACGGCGTCATCGCCGCCCAGTTCCCGCATATCGTTGGCCGTTTGGTCCAGCCAATCCTCGTTAATGTCCAGCATTGCGACGCGGGCGCCGGCCTGCACCAGGGCGGTGGTTATCGAACGGCCCATGCCAATAGGACTGGCCGCTCCGGTCACGATGGCGATTCTGCCTTGCAAAACTCCCGATGACGTTGTCATTTGCCTCCCCCAACATTCTAAGCTAGAACTTCCAGCAGGATAGGCTTCGCAGTCCCCGCGCCGCCATTATACTTGGCGGCTGCATAACCAACAACATTGAGCGGGTTGTCGGTAAGGGTCTTTCGGTTCTTCTCCCTGGGCTGCCACAAGGGCAGCCCCTACCAAACAGAACATCCTAGGCGTAGGGGCAACCCTTGTGGTTGCCCCCTGCATCCCGCCAACCCCGTTGAGAATCGATAGGCCCTGGGTTGTCGGGTGGTTGAATCCCTACGGGGCCGACTATATACTTGGCCCACATTCAGCGAAATCCCGGACACCAGCCAAACGTCCGCCAACATCAGGAGTCATAATGCGCTTCGGTCACTTTTTCTATCCAATGAAATTTGACGACTCCCGCGACGCGGAGGCTATTCAGGAGTGTTTGGCGGAGGCGGAACTGGTTGAAGAGTTGGGGTTTGATGCCATTTGGCTCGCCGAACATTACTTCACCGGCGAATGTGTCTATGGCGACCCGCTGGTCTTCGCCAGCGCGCTGGCGGTCAAGACCAAAAGGATTGAACTGGGGTTTGGCATCCTGGAACTGCCCCTGCACAACCCGGTGCGGGTCGCCATCCAGACCGCCCTGCTGGACAACCTGTGCCAAGGGCGCTTGATTGTAGGGACGGCGAAAGGCTCCAACTACAATGCTTACGAATACATCGGCTTTGGCTCCAACCCCGACCTGGGGGTGGAGCAGATGGAGGAGGCCGAGGAGTTGCTGGTCAAGGCCTGGACTACCGACAACCTGGAGTTCAAGGGAAAGCACTACCAGGCATCATTCCCGTCGGTGCGTCCCCGGCCCTACCAGAAGCCCCATCCCCGCCTGGCCCGGGCCTGCATCAACGATGCGTCCATCAAAGCAATGGCACGAATCGGGCGTCCCATCCTCCTGCGGGGCCGCTCCACCAACTCCACCGCCGCCAGCATCCGTTTGTACCGGGACGCCATGGCGGAGGCCGGTTTCGAGCCGGAAGCCATCGAGCGCAATCTGGACCAGATTTGGGTTTGGCGAGAGATGCACCTGGCCGAAACGGACGAGCAGGCAATGAACGAGTTTCTCCCCGCCCAGCACGACGCCTACACCAAAATGCAGGGCTACCGCACCCGCTGGAACCCGGCTCAGTATTCTATGGAACGCCAGGCCCCGCCGATGGGTCACGAGGGATACGCCGCAACACCGGACCCGGACGCCTCCGAAAACGTGGTGGGAGGACCGGACCGGGTGGCGGAACAATTAGCCCAGATGCGCGACGCCGGAATCAGGAACCTGATGCTGACCAATCGGGGCCTGATGTCTCAAGAAAAGACCGTAGCGTCACTGAAACTTCTCTGCGAACAGGTAATGCCCCTCTTCCGCGACTAGCCAGTGGCTGAACTCGTTGAGCTTGGTGGGGGTGGTCACCTCTCTACCTAATTTTGCACTGCCACCCGCACCCACCCCATCAGCGACACGTTGGCGGTTGATTCTTCCAACAATTGTAACCCACCAGTTTTATTTTTTCCTGGGTAATTGTCACATCCCCAGGCCCACCTGTCGCCAGCCTTTGGGTATTTGAGTCTGCTGGTCATTAGCCGTCCTGTTCCCCTGCTTTCTTGGCAGCTAAAAGGTCGTAATAAGCCGCGCTGTGCCCTGCCTGGCTTCACAGGCCACCGCTACTCCCTGGCATCCATCCGGTCCAGGTTACCGCCCCGGGCCAGGATTCGCTCGTCGGAGGTTACCAACCGGTGGCCGGCCAGGGCAGTGGCAACGATAAGCCGGTCGGCCGGGTCGCCGTGGATGTCGGCAAGCAGGCCGGCACGGGCGGCAATTACTCCGTTAATGGGAATCTCGACCAGTCCGTGCTCCAGCAGGTCATCCCTCCAGTCGTACAGGTCAAAGTCGAGTTCGAGTTGACCTTTCTGAATTCGCATAGCAACTTCCCAAAAGGTAATGGCCGAAACGGCAACAGCGCGTTCCTCCAAGGCCCGATGTACCAGGTCGCGAGTTTGATTGCCTAACCTGCGGTCGCCCCGTTCCTGCCAGAGTAAGACATGAGTATCCAAGAGTATCAAAAGAGATTGTCCTCCGCTTCGCCAGGAATCTCAAACCACTCCGCCGGCATGGGCGAAACGATGTCTCCAACAATCCTTATGCGGTCCCGGTGACGACCGAATTCCGGTATCTCTTTCTCCCGGCAGGGCGTCAGTTTCACCATCGGCTTGCCCTCCTTGGTGATTATTATTTCTTCGCCGGTTTCCGCTACCTCGTCCATCAGCTTCAGGCATTTGGCTTTGAACTCGGATGCCTTGATGGTCCGCGGAGTGTAGCTGTTGCTCTCCATTGTCATATCCCGCTCCTGCCGGTTGTCTTGGCTTCTATTCTAACACGGCAATTGACTATGCCCCGGGCGCTGTGGCCTACCGCGCATACCCCACTTGCGCGGGAATTACCTATTTGTATGCCAAATATCCAATTAAGATGCGATTGCTCTGCCATTTAGGACGTGTTGCGCTGCCTGGAAGCTGTAGTATGCTATAATTCCAATCGCTCTGGCGGTGGAAGGCTGGGGGATTAGTCATTTAGTAGAGTTTCTTTACCTGATGGGAGGGGAGTGATGCCCACTTTTGAAGAAGGTTTTGCCGCAGCGGAGAACGCAGCCGATTCGATGCTCAAGGCCCTCAGCGACGTTGCTACGCTGGCCCGGCAATTGCGCCGGGCCTCCCAGGATGGCAACATCGCGGCGATTAGAAGGACAAGTGAAAGGCTGGACGCCAACGTCAACCGGATTCGGCAGGAAGCGGCCAACGCCGCCAACGCCTGGCCTTTCACCGAGGAAGCGGAACGGGAATACCTGGAGGACGGGTACACCGAGGAGCTCAAAGGAGAGGCGCAAAAGAAGGGTCTGCAAGTTTTCGATAGGGACGGCAGGTTGATTGCCCACCCGTCGGTGGTACGGGTAATGCCCGGCGAGCGGGTAGTGCAAATCAACCGGAGGCAGATGTCTGCCATCCGTCCCAGCAGAGTAGTAGAGGTGTTGGAAAGCCTCCAGAATCGCCCGCCCCGGTTCATACCGCAACAGTTTCTGGATTCACTCTACCGGGTTTATTGTGCCTTGACTGAAGGCCCCACATCGGGGAGGCTCACATTTGGCGAGGTTGGTCAGGTAGTTCAATTGAGCCGAATCTATGAATTACTTACCGGACTGCCGGGCACTGCGCGGGAATACGGCCTGTTGGACTTCGCCCGGGACTTGTACAGCCTGGAGTCTAGCGGTGTCCGGGATGTTAGATTGGGGAGAGACGGAACGGTAGCCAGAGTGTCTTTCCCGGCATCCACCGGCACCAGAAGCGCCCGCGGCGCCATCTCATTCGTTGGGCCGGACGGGGAAACCGTCATTTACTATGGGATTCAGTTCACCGGAGCCGGCCAATGACGAATATACTGACCGTCAAGGAATGGTTGGGCGTAATTGAACGGGAGTATCTTCAGGGTTTCGTGAATGACGGCGGTTCGGCAATCAAGTTCGCCGTGCCGGCACAGGGCAGCCTAACCCCGCTGGTAAAGAAAACGCTCCAGGATGTGGCGGCCAACCTCGACTATTTGGTAGTTAGCGTAGATGCCGCGGATACCAGGGTACATATGCTCCAAGACGTATTCTTCAATGTAGCTGCCCAGCTTGATTGGAGACTGCTCGCCCGGCAGGTGGTGCTGCGGCTGTGCGAGGGACTTCCCTACCGGACCGATACTATCGACCCTGCGCAGGAAACCCCGATACTTGAGGCTATCAGCGCTGCTAACGCCGTTGAGGAAAACCAGATAGCCCTGGAACTGCGCCGGGTTTTGCCTAACTCCGTTACGCGGAATCGAAATATGTCGAGGGATTTCCGATCTGCAATGACTCACCTGTGCTTAACCGAAATGGGCAGCGCCGGAAACAATCTGGAGGCAGTCCCCCTTGAAGACTGGCTGACCGGCCGCAGCCGTCGGGTTTCCAACGTCCGCGCCTATTCCATCTACAACAGCATTGTCCGCACCAACGCCCGGCATTTCCTGGAATCACTGCTCTACTGGGTAAGGTTCGTTGGCTACTCCGGCACCGTAGTCATTCTGGACAACTCGCGGGTGACCCTGCGACGCAACCCCAGGGACGGCCAACGGTTCTACTCCCGCGCCGCCGTGATGGACCACTACGAACTTTTACGGGAACTCATCGACGGCACCGACCGGCTGAAAGGTCTTTTTATGGCCGTGCTGTCCAACGAGGACTTCGTAGATGAAGACCCCCGGGGCAAGGGCTACAACATTTACCAAGCCCTCCGGGGCCGGATTGCCGACGAAGTGCGCGCCCGCAGCCAGGCCAACCCGATGGCTACCCTGGTCCGCCTTTCCGACACCGCGCAGTTGGAGTACGGGCAAGTAGTCCTTGACCAGTAGGAGTAATGTAAATGGCAGAGGGTCCAAACGCAACACAGTTGAAAAACCGCCGCGCCTTGGAAGCCCTACGAAACGGGGTGCCCAATAGCGACGCGGTATCCGCCCTGGGATGCAACCAGCCGGTTGTTGAGCGCGAGTTCGACAGCCTGTTATCCCGCGCCTCCGACGGTACGGAGATGCCCGAATCCAGCCTGGGGATGCTGGTAGCCGGGGATTTCGGCGCCGGCAAGTCGCACCTGCTGGGCTACCTGGAAAGTCAGGCCCTGGCCCAGAACTTCGTGTGCAGCCGGGTCGTCATCAGCAAGGAAACGCCCCTGTTCGATATGGACAAGGTCTTTAAGGCCGCGGTTGAAAACGGAAGGGCGCCGGGAATTACCGGCCATCTGGTGGAGGAAATTGCCCAAAAGCTGGACTATGATTCTCCGGGTTATGCCGAGTTCTTCCAGTGGGCCAACCGGGAAAACAACGAGCTGTACCGGATTCTGCCCGCTACCCTGGCAGTCCATGAAAATTATGACGACCACGAGTTGCTGAACGAGATAACCTGGTTCTGGTCCGGTGAAAGGATTCAACTGAAGCGCGTGCGCGATGGGTTAAGGCATATCGGGCAGGCCCAGGCTTATCCCTTCCGGGCGCCGGTGGCCAAAGATATGCCGCCGCAAAAGCTAAGGTTTCTGTTGGAACTAATCAAGGCCGCCGGCTACCGGGGCTGGGTGGTCCTGATGGACGAAATCGAACTGGTAGCCAACTATAGCGTTTTGCAAAGAGCGCGATCTTACGCCGAGCTAACCCGCTGGATGGGCCAGGCGATGGAGGAAAAATACCCCGGCCTGGTTGTGGTGGGAACGGTTACCGCCGACTTTGCATCCGTAGTCCTTGACCAGAAAGAAGACCGGGACAAGGCGGCGCCCCGCCTGAGAGCAAGACAGCGGGATATAGACAACATCGCCGCGGCCCGGGCCGAAACCGGGATGCAGCTCATCGAGCGCCGGGTGCAAAACCTGGCCGAACCCGACGACGCGATGCTCTCCGAACTTTATTCCCGTCTGAGAAAGATTCACTCAGAGGGCTACAACTGGGAAGCTCCCGACATAGAACACGGAATCGGCCCGGGGGTACGCAGGAGAATCCGCACCTTTGTCCGGCGGTGGATAAACGAATGGGACTTGCGCCGGCTGTATCCCGAATCCGAACCGGAAATCGAGGAAACCGAGTTGACTTTCAGCTACGAGGAAGACACGACATTGGAGCAGGCCCACTCCGAAGATTCCGAATCGCGCACGGTACGAGAGGACAGCGCTCCTTTCAATCCCAATTAGAGTTGTCACATTGCCTATACCCTTCCATAACCTGATACAAGACGAACCCTCCGGAGTCGCCGCTTACCTGCGATTTGTTGATGAGCCGGACGGTAAAGGCGTCCGGGGCGCCCTGTTGGTGACTTCCAGGCGGGGCGATCCGCTGGAGTTCAGCTTTACCAGGGTTGAACTGCCTGCGGGTTCCCTGTGGCCCCCAGGCTTGGCGCGAAGTCGCGCCGTGTCTGCATTAGTCCAGGCCCTGCTGGAGTCGGCCATTCACTTGCCCGACCTGTTGCTTGCCCTGGCAGCCGAAGCGCCGTCGGAGGTGTTCCCGGGAGAGTTGGACATTCAGGTCCCGATGTGTCTGATTGTCCCGGCGGAAGAAGCGCAGCATCTCTCCATGCCCGCATCCCTCCAATGGATAAAAGGTCAGCCGGCCACGGATCCGGCGTTAGACAACCTGGTGGAATTGCTGAAGTCCCGGCAGTTGCTCCTGGAACCCTTCGACCGGGCGGCACTGGGAATCCAGGAGGCTTTCGACGGCTAATGTTTGGATTAGGCTGGTTGCGCCATCTGATTTCCCCGCGGAGGAAGGGTGAAGAGGCCGGAACTGACCGCCGCTCCGGCCCCGAAGCCAGCCCTGCCGAACTCCCTGTCCAGGTTTTTGTTTTATCCCCGCCGGAACCGGTCTCCCGGCTGCCCATAAGCCCGGTCAGTCTCCCCGCACCGGTAACCACGGTACGGTTCGACCAACCGAATGATTCACCGGCGCCGGCAGCGGTCTCATCGTCCGAGCGAGCAGAGCGGCCATCGTCTGGGAGAGGCACAGGAAGAACCCCTACCCCGTTAGCCGAAACACTGGCCGAGCGGCTCCGGCGCGTTCTGGCTCCCCGCTATGACTGGCTCCTGCCCGGCCCCGATTCCGTCCTTGACTGGCCCGGCGACCTGATGCCTTTCCAGCAAGAAGGCGTAAAGGCCCTAATCGGGAGCGAGCGATTGCTCCTAGCCGATGACATGGGGTTGGGTAAAACCCTCCAGGTAATTGTCGCGCTGCGGGTCCTCTTCCGGCGGGGCGAAATCGAAACGGCCCTGGTGGTAGCGCCGGCCAGCGTGTTGGACCAGTGGCGACAGGAACTCCTGAAGTGGGCCCCCGACCTGCGCGCGATGATTATCCGGGGCGCGGCGGCGGACCGAGCCTGGCAATGGGCCAGCCCGGTCCACGTGGCAATCGTCGGTTATGAGACCTTGAGGTCGGATTTCAGCGACAACCCCCGGTCGCCGTTGGGCCGGAAAACCTGGGACGTGGTGGTGGCCGACGAAGCCCAGCGCATCAAGAATCCCAATCCAACCAGCCAAGCGGTCAAGGGACTCCATCGACGCCGTTCCTGGGCGCTCACCGGTACGCCACTGGAGAATAGCGAGGAAGAGTTGGCCTCTATCGTGGAGTTTGTTGACCACGCTGAGACGGAGCCGCCAAAGCGGTACGCTCCAGGGCCGGAGTTGCGCCAGCGCCACCGGGAGTTGCAACTGCGGCGCAAGAAATCCGACGTACTGCAAGACTTGCCGCCCAAGTTGGTGAGCAAGCTGTATATTGAACTGCATTCCAAGCAACGGCAGAGCTACGACCGGGCGGAACGGGACGGAATCGTGCATTTGCGGGAACTGGGGACGGATGTTCGGGTGCAGCATGTGCTGGAGCTAATCACCCGCTTGAAGCAGATATGCAACGCTGAACCGGAGAGCAGGCAATCCAGCAAGTTCGATGATATTTGCAGCCGGATTGAGACGTTAACCGCGGAGGGCAACCGGGCGCTGGTTTTCTCTCAGTACACCAACCCCGCATTTGGCGTTGACGCTATAGCGGCGGCCCTGCGCAAGTTTGACCCGCTGACCTTTACCGGCGCCCATAGCCAAGAGGAAAGGCGGGAGATAATCGCCCGGTTCCGGCGGGATGACCAACACAAGGCCCTGGTCGTTTCGCTGCGGGCCGGCGGCGTCGGCCTGAACCTACAGGAAGCATCGTATGTATTTCACCTGGACCGATGGTGGAACCCGGCGGTGGAACGGCAAGCCGAAGACCGCAGCCACCGTTACGGACAAACCGTCCCAGTCCACGTTTTCAAGTATTCGTGCGTCAATACCATCGAGGAGCGCATTGACCGGATACTGGAGCAGAAACAGGAGCTGTTCGACGAACTGGTGGACGACGTTTCTATTGACCTCGCCGCTTCTCTCACCGCAAGCCAGCTTTTCGGCCTCTTCGGATTAGAAGCGCCGGCCGGAACCGGAAACCGGACCAGGGCAAGGTAGCATTCCGGTTCAGGCGGTTTGGCACTTGCAGAGGAAAAATTCGTAAACCCCCGTTACCCGATGGCTACTGGGGTTTGAATAGCAGTCTCCGGTGTTAGCATTGTTGCCGCCTGCTGCTCCAGTTGGTGGGTTTGAGCGGCGTACTGCGCCAGTTCTTCCTGTAGCTGAATGCGGGTAGCGTCCAACTCCCGGCGCGCTTTTCTGACCTTTTGGACCTCCCGGAAGATAGAGAGGGCGGCCAGGGCCGGCCCCAGCACTATGCCTACCACTGAGACGGCGCTCAAGGCGAATCTCAGCGCGGTCGAAGCTACTATCGAACTGCTTGCCGCGCCGGTGGCGGCAAACCGGGGCGCAAAGGTCAATATCCGGGCGGCCACGGGCTGCGCCACGTTCGTTACGGGCGTAGAAACCGTCCGCCAGACCGTGCCGGCGGCGAAGCTCCCAGCGTGGCGACCGATGATGCCGGAGCGAGTGTGGGGTGAACCGTCCGCCAGGGTGCGTTTCTGTTTTTTAAGCAGACGGCGCCACCGGGGAACCGGTGTTTCGGTCGCTTCAGCCGGTTCCGGCTCACGCAGGGCGGTCGGCAATTCCGGTTCCAGGAGGTCCAGCAGCAGGCATAGCTCGGTCTGCCGGTCGTAATGCTGTTGCATCTGGTCCCGGTGCTGGGATTCCAGTCGTTGCAACTGGCCTTGCAGCCCGTTCAGCCGGCTGTGGGTCCTGAGCTTGGAGACGGTCTGGACCAGGGCAGACCCGCCGGCCACCGCCAGGGGGATGAGCAGCAGAGGCAGAGGCATCGGCTAACCGCTCCGCGCCCGGTCGGAGTTTCCGGCCGGCTTGCCGGCAATGCTTTGCCGGGGACACCACAACATCAGCCTGCAATGCTCGGTTTGAGTTGTTGGTTGTTCACGCCTCATAAATGGTATTTTACCCGATGGCCCTTTTTCAGTTCTACTTTCAATGATAGCCACCCTTGGACGGTAGCGTCAATGACCGGTTAACCATTCCCTCAGGGTCTTGTAGTTGTTATCCACCGCCTATTTCATTCTGACGCCCCATATATGTCATTCTGAGCGGAGCGAAGAATCCCGGATCCCACAGCTAAAACCGCCACTGGCGCCGGGTAAATGGCCGGCAAATAAGGACATTGGATTCTTCGTCGCTCTGCTCCTCAGAATGACAACTATAAGGCCCTGTAAAAAATTGGTGAAGTACGACTACCGGCCCACCGCCCTTACCCGGTGGTTGTTGCTGTCGGCGATGTAAAGCGTCCCGTCGGGGCCGATTCCACAGCCGTGAGGACGTTCCAGTCCCGCCGCCACGGCCGGGCCGCCGTCGCCATCGCCGCCCAGATGGCCGCCGGCGATGGTGGTTACGATGCCCGCGGCATTGATGCGGCGGATGGCGTGGTTCTCGGTGTCCACCACGATGACATCGCCGGCCGCGTTGCAGCGGATGGCCTTGGGCGCGCCCCAGGTGGCGGCGCTGGCCGGGCCGCCGTCGCCGGTGTAACCCCGCTCCCCGGTGCCGGCCAGGGTGGACATAGCGCCGCCGGCGTCCACCTTGCGGACACCGTTACCCTCCCGCTCGGCGATATAGGTATTGCCGCTGCCGTCCATGCAGACCGCCCGGGCGCCCAGAATTGACGCTTGAGTGGCGGGCAAGCCGTCACCGGCCCGGACCTTCTCGCCGTTGCCGGCGAAGGTGTTGATAATGCCAGTGTTCAGGTCCAAGCGTCGAATCCGCTGGTCCTGGATGTCGGCGATGAGCAGCCCGCCCCGCCCGTCCAGGAAACAGTCGTTGGGTTCCCGCAGTTGGGCCAGGGGACCTGGCCCGCCATCGCCGCCGTAGCCCGGCTCGCCGGTGCCGGCCACGGTGGAAATGTTGCCAGTGGAGGCGTCAACCTTGCGCACCGCCGCGTTGAGCCGGTCAACGATATAGATGTCGCCGTTGCTGTCCACCGTAAGGCTGTAAGGTTCGTTGAGCCGGGCCTGCGCCGCCGGTCCGCCGTCGCCGGAATAACCCGCCTCGCCGTCGCCAACCAGCGTGGTGATTACGCCGGTCTGAGCGTCAATGCGCCGGACACAATGATTCCGGGCCTCACTGAATACCAAATTGCCGGCCGGGTCGAAGTCACACATAAACGGCTCGCGCAGTGTGGCGGCGGTGGCCGGTCCGCCATCGCCGGAATACCCCGCATCCCCGGTGCCGGCGATGGTTTGAATAATTCCCCTCGAAATGGTCACGTCGTTTCCTCCGTTAGTTCGTCCCAGGGTTTTTATTATCACCGTTCTCCCTGAGCTTGTCGAAGGGTCGCCGCTTATGGTTCGACAGGCTCACCACGGACGGGCCACCCCGGAGACTTCAAGAATTACGGGGGCCAGTTTCCGAAGGTTGGCAACCCGGCCCTAAAAAGCCCCAATCCCCGGCGTCTTAACCTCCATCTTCCACAGCGAATCTCCGGGGGTCATATACAAGGTGCGGTTGTCGGGGCCGCCAAAGGCCAGGTTACGGGTCACTTCGCTGGTGCGCACCACTCCGGCTACCTCCCCGGAGGGTTCAATAATCCAGAAGCCTCCCGACCCGACGCAAAACACCCGTCCGGCGGTATCCACCTTCATCCCGTCGGGTACGCCGGGGTCGGCGGAGGACATATCGCAAAAGACCCGGTTGTTGCTCAAGGCGCCGTCGGCGGCCACGTCGAAGGCCCGGATTTTCCGGTGGGCGCAAACCGCGCCATCTGCTTCTTCCTGGAAACACCGGGCGTCCAATCGGCTGATGGACACATACAGGACGGATTCATCAGGCGACAAGGCCAAGCCGTTGGGGTACTCGCACTCGTCGGTCGCCAGGTGAAGCTGGCCCTGAGGGTCAACGCGGTAAACGCCGGAAAAGCCGATTTCCCGCTGCTCCTCGGGCAGCCGCAACTCCGGGTCGGTGAAGAACAGGGTGCCGTCGGAGCGGCAGATGACGTCGTTGGGCTTGCTGAACCGCTTGCCCTCCCACCGTTCGGCGACGCTGGTGACTGCGCCGCCGGCGTCCATACGGGTCACCCGCCGGTGGTCGGCGCCCTCGCACATAATCAAGTTGCCTTGCCGGTCCAGGGTGCAGCCGTTGCCCTCGCCGGTGCCTTCTCGCACCACCGTTAGATCCCCGTTGGTGTCCCAGCGCAGCAGGCGGCTGCCTTCCAGGTCAACGAAGGTAACGTAGCCTTCCGGGTGCCAGAGCGGCCCTTCGGTGCGGCCGCAGCCGGTAGCCAAAACGGTGGGTTCGGATGATTCGATAATGTTGGACAGAGCTTCAGCCATAACAACCTCCCCCAAGTCGATAATTGAATTGCCGGGATTATAGCAGTGGGCGAAGGGCCTGTATATTTCGCCCGGCGGGAAAGTGAGGGCGGTTGAGTCCTAATTTCTCAAAGTATCATCCTGACGGAACGTAACGGAGCGAGGAATGACCGTTGGCGGGGGCGCCGGCGGTTAAGGCACGATTGCCCTACACCCAAGCAACCACGCCCACGAGTAAATCAATGATGATGATTGCTTCCGACTTATCCAGCATATCCGGTAAAACCCAACCACGGCCCGGTCCCGGCTTGACGCATTTCCCGGCGGCGGCAAAACTCCGGGACGATCAGGAAAAGTCGGACTACAAGACGCTGTTAATGAGCCGTTGGATAAATATGAGCAGCAAGATGGCTACCATCGGGCTGAAGTCCAGCATCCCGAAATTGGGCAGCACCCGGCGGATGGGCGCCAGGATAGGTTCGGTTACCTGGATAAGCACCTGAGTGACGCTGACCAAGGCCGGCGGCGGGTCGTTAGCCATAAAGGACAAAACCAGGGTCAGGATTATCCGGGCCAGTATCGTCAGGTAAATCAGGGTGAAAAACAAGTTGAGCAGTTCTGCCATACCCGGGGCGCCTCCTTTAACCCTGTCCCAGCTTGATGGACTTTTCGTAGGCGGCGTTTACCGCGTCCACCAGGGCCGCCGGAACGCCGCCGCGCTCCAAAGCCTGTAGTCCCTCGGCGGTGGTGCCGCCGGGCGAAACTACCATATCCTTGAGTTCCCCCGGGTGCTTGCCCGTATCCATCACCAACCGGACGCTGCCATAGACGGTTTGCAGGGCCAGGGTGCGGGCCATATCCCGGGGCAGGCCCACATAGACCCCGGCGTCAATCAGCGCCTCGACAAAGAGGAAGACATAGGCTGGCCCGCTGGCGCTCAAAGCCGTAGCCATATCCAGGTATTTCTCGTCGTTCACGTAGATTTCCTCGCCCACCGTGCCCAGCATCGAGCGGGTAAGGTCGCGCGTCCCAATATCCACCGGCTCCGAGCAGGTCCACAGGGTCATACCGCAGCCAATCTGGGCCGGCGTGTTGGGCATAACGCGGATGATGGAGTCGTGGCTCAGTCCCTGGGCCAGGCTGGACATTTTGGCCCCGGCCACGATGGACAGGGCAGCCTGTCCCGTCTCCAGCTTGCCGCTCAGTTGACCGAACACGGTAGGCAAGTCCTGGGGCTTGATTGCCAGCACTACCAGGTCGGCGTCCTGGACCGTTTTCAGGTTGTCGGGATAAGTCTGCACCCCGTACCGCTCGGACAGATAGTCCCGCCGCTGGGGTACGGGTTCACCGATGGCAACGTCCCCGGGCTTAGTCAGGTCGGCGGCCAGCACCCCGCCCAGAATGGCCTCGGCCATAGTTCCCCCGCCGATAAAAGCTAACCGCATAAGACATTCACCCCCGGAAACGATAGGTACAACCGGCTAATAAGGAAGGTCGCCGGGTGACATTATATCACTTGAGTTGATAATAGATGGGAAAGAGGAAAATAATTCTTCAGTCTTGACCGAAGATAAAGGAGAGATAAGGGGAAGAAACGGACTAATCCTGTAGCGGAATATCATCAGAGAAAGGGCGACCAAGTATCCTTCTATTGGGGCAGGCCAGGCAGTAACAATCACGCCGGTCGCCGGCTACATGAACCAACCCGTGAAGCCTTCCTTCCTGGTCCTGGTCAAATCTGGCCGCTATCTGGTCAAAGTAGCGAGCGTAGCCGCTTTCATACCTGCCGAATACGGCATTAGAGACGAAATCGGCCAGTTGCAGCAACCGCGTATTGTTGGCTGGAGCGAAATATGGTATGTCGGCTAGGTTATGGATGTCTCCCCAGCGATGTCCCTCTTCGGCGATCCTTCTAGCTAGAATTTCCAGATTTTCCCGATAGCTTGACTCGGCGACTACGATAAGCCCTCTTTGCTGCTCATCCCTTTCCCGATGTATCCTTGCCAGCATCCGGTCAAAGCGAATTATTATCTCCTCAAATCCCCTCTCATACGGATTCTCCGAGATAGAGACCTTTTCCATGGCGACTGCAAATATTCTTACATCTGAATCAGAGATGACTTGATAGATATCTCTGAGCAGACTGCGCCTTTGCTCACTAGACAAAGAATTAAATGGAGGAGGGACACGGCTTTCGGGTGCGTGTAAGGCTGAAGCGTGGAAAGGAATGTGTCCAGTGGAATCCGGGAAGTAGCGGGCCTGCAATTGGTTTAGCTCTCTAGCCAAGTAGTAAGTACGCCGCTCAAAGACAGCCAAGCCCGCTACGACAAAGTAGCAGGCGTTGTGAGTGCCGGATTCATCCAGGTACAAAATGTGCATATGGGCATGGAGCCGGCTGACTGATATTAACTACCAGCCAACAGACCAACTAGCAGGGGCCCTGCCGACTAAGGCTAGTCTAATATACAAGTCGGAGAGTGTCAACCATCCACGTCAAAAGTTCGCGTGGGTATTGAACCCTCCCACCCTAAAAGTCCGATAACCCGTTGCCCTTAGCCAGTTCCACCGCCAGCCGGATGGACTCCAGCATACTGACGTGCTGGGCGATTCCCTGGCCGGCGATGTCGAAGGCGGTGCCGTGGTCAACCGAGGTGCGGACAAAGGGCAGCCCCAGGTTGACGGTGACGCTCTCCTCAAAGCCATAGACCTTGACCGGAATGTGCCCCTGGTCGTGGAACATCGCCAGCACCGCGTCGTAGCGGCCCTGGATGGCCTGGTGGAATACGCTGTCTGCCGGGATGGGGCCGACCACGTTGATGCCCCGTTCCTGGGCGGCGATTACCGCCGGCGCAATCTCATCGGCCTCCTCGTTGCCCAGCAGCCCACCATCGCTGTTGTGGGGGTTCAGTCCAGCGGCCGCGATTCGGGGGTTGGGGAAGCCAAACTTGACGAAGCTGTCGTGGGTTAATTGCAGGAAATCGAGAATCCGGTCTTTCTTCACGTAGTCGCAGGCCACCCGCAGGGAGCGGTGGGTGGTCAGGTGCACCACCCGCAGGTTCTTGGACATCAGCATAGTGCCGATGATTTTGATGCCGGCCAGTTCCTGCAATAGCTCGGTGTGGCCGATGGACTGGAACCCGGCCAGACTGGCCGCCTCCTTGTTCAGGGGCGCGGTGGCTATCCCGTCCACGATACCGGCCAGGGCCAACTCCCCGGCCTTGGACACCCACTCCATCGCCGCCTTGCCGCAGGGGATGCTGATTTGGCCGACGGTGATGTCCTCCGGGTTCAGGTTGTGGATGTCCACCACATCCACCGTCGCCGGGTCTCGCCCGGCCCCGGTGGGGTCGTCGGTCTCGTTGACGTTGAGGGGCAGGCCGGTAACCTCCATAGCCTGGCGCATAGCATAGGTGTTGCCGATGACCAGGGGACGGCAGGAGGCATAGACCCGCGGGTCGGCTAGGGCCTTGACCACCACCTCCGGCCCAATGCCGCAAGGGTCGCCCATAGTAATAGCAATGGCCGGTTTCTGAACGTCCAAGTCAACCATAATGTTCACCGCTCCCGAGGATGGATTGGGTAGTTGAGGTAAGTGTTTGGGGTGATTATAGCACGGGGCTAATGTGCAGATATCCGGGAACCGGAAAGCCTGTCCCATCAGCTTCTGAAAAGAAGAGGTCCCCCGTCTCTTGGGGGAGTCTTACTGATACCAGGCTGGGGTTGTTGATAACCGCCGTTTTGACGGAAACCTAATCCGCCCGGGCGTTCAGCATTCGCTGCAAATTTTCAAGGCTGCGAATGTCACCACCAGAGGTCAGGGGGATGAATATCTGTTCAGACTTATGCTGGCTACATGGACAATTGTGCCCCGTGAATCTGAGCTTGCGGTGTTGTCCAGGAACACTAACTCATACCGGCATCCCGAATGTTGACGGATCTGGCGACCTTGACAAATCACCCGGCGTCTACGTCGAGACTAGGAAAAATTCACTTGGCCAGCATTATAATTCGATTGTACCCATTCTCAATCTTCTGATTTAGGCTACTTGTTTCAGGTACTCTCTGACCCCCAAATATGGTTCCGCCTTTAAGTTGAGGTATGCTCCCGCGGCTGAGATATAGCCACGCAGGTCAACTTCTTCGGACAAAATCGCTCGCAGGTCGTAGCCCTGCATAAGGATAATCGACTTCTGGGTGTTTTGTTTGAGCAACCCTGGGACATTCCCTGACCATCCATTGATGGAGAGGAATAGCCCCATAGTTTGTTTCCCCGACCTTGAAATTTGCCCTTGGAAGCCGTCGAGATCCCTCCCGTTGGCAGGTTCCTGACGCCAGCGGCACTCTGTAAGGTAAAACCATCCATCAATGTGGAATGCACCATCAATCTGCTCAGCTCCCTCGTTACGCGTGAAGCTTCCATGCACGGGGATTTCAAACGCTGCAAAGAGCCTGTTCAGCAGGTCCTGCAGAAGATAGCCTCTTTTCTGGGCATCTTGATCTGGGAGGGCAAATTCATCGAACATGGCCAGAAGAAGTTCCAGCTCCCGCTTCCTTGCCGACAAATATTCCCTTTCTTGTTCTTGCCTAGCAGCATCCTTACGAGCAGCTTCTTCAGTATCGAACCGGTGATGCCCTTCCAAGATTCCTTGAGCCTTGGCCTTAACCGCTCGTGCTTGATATTCGTCGTTGGAGAGTTCAAATTTTTGCCAACTAGCAGCGATTGCGATAATGTTTCCGACTATATCGGCATAGTCGTCCCTTTGCTCCAAGGCATCAAGAATCAATGGTGCTGTTTGCCTCTTGGTTATTCGGCGGCCAGTGAGTTCATCTCGCTGATTGGAAATAGGTCGGTATAATTCCATTGGCACTCCCGCTGGCTTCAGAACAAAGTTCACCATATCCATTTTGCGGTGTGCCAGAGTAGCAAATGCTTCAATTACAAGGCCTCTCTCGTCTACTCCGACTTTCATTCCCAATTTCTCTCTTATCTCAGTGTCGTCCGCAAGGCGTCGAAATCCATTGTTCAAAAGCCGATTGAGCCAAAGCAGGAGCCCTTGGTGAGGATGATGGGTTGGATCAGGTGGGGTGTTGCAACACCCCACCTGATTCTTAGTCAGGAGCAATAAGTCAGGTCTGCCAAGTCCCCGTCGAGATCCTCTAACTTGGCTCAATCAAACAGATAACCCTACTTCTTTTCCTCTTTGAAAGTTGAGTGCCCTTTTCAGCCCCCCTACTCACACTTATTCCAACCACACGAAATGCACATCAGGCAGCCTTCCTGGAAGATTACCGGCGTGTTGCAGTCGGGGCATTTGCGGGCTATATTGGCCGGGTAGGCCGCGCCGCCGTTGCGGTTGACCCTTCCGTTCGGCGTCATCGGCTCGGCGGTGAACTGCAACTGCACCGACTCCGGCTCCACCGCCTCCGGGACCTCGGTTGTGCCGGTAATGTACCGCTCCAGGACCAGGGCTACCGCGTCCGGGCCGGAGCGCACCAAGGTGCCCTGGTCCCAGGCCGGGCAGCAGGTTATTCCCTTCAGGTGGTAAACCACGGCCTGGGGGCTGATGCCGGAGCGCAGGGCCAGGGACACCAGGCGGGAGATGGCCTCCTGTTGGGCCGAGTCGCAGCCGCCAGCCTTGCCCAGGGTGCTGAAAACCTCGAAGGGCGAGCCGTCCTCTTCAAAGTTGATGGTCACGTACATATTGCCGTGGCCGGTGCGTACCCGCTCGGTGAAGCCGTGAATCTGGCGGGGCCGCTCCCGGGGCTCCCGGTGCACCGGTACAGGTTCCGCCAGCGCGCCGGCCTCTGCCGCAGTTTCGGATGTTGAACCCGTTTCGCCAGTGCTAAGTACCTGGCCCGCCTTGCTGCCGTCCCGGTACACCGTGATGCCCTTGCAGCCGGTCTCGTAGGCCAGCAGGTAGGCTTGGGCCACGTCGGCAATGGTGGCCTCGCTGGGGAAGTTGATGGTCTTGGACACCGAGTTGTCGGTATATTTCTGGAAAGCGGCCTGCATCCTAACGTGCCACTCCGGGGTGATGTCGTGAGAGGTGCGGAAAACGTCCTTTACCCACTCCGGCACGTTCAACTCGCCCTCAAGATGACTGAGGCTGCCGGTCTGGGCCAACTGCTCCATCAGTTCCGGGGAGTAGAAGCCCTCGTGCCGGGCCACCGCCTCAAAGTAGGGATTGCCCTCCACCAGCCGGGTGTTGTCCATTACGTTGCGGACGTAGGAGAGGGCGAACAGCGGCTCAATACCGCTGGAGGCGCCGGAGATGATGCTGATGGTGCCGGTGGGGGCGATGGTCACCGGGGCGGAGTTACGCATCCGGCGAACCTGGCCGGGTTTGTTATAGATGCTGCCCTCCCAAGCCGGGAATGGGCCGCGCTTTTCCGCCAACTCCATAGACGCCTTGTAGGTCTCTTCCTGAATGCGGCGCATTACCTCGGCGCCCAGTTCCAGCGCCTCTTCCGAGTCGTAGCGGATGCCCAACTGCACCAGCAGGTCGGAAAAGCCCATAATACCCATGCCGATGCGCCGGGTCTTCTTGCTCATTTCCTCGATTTCTTCGATGGGGTAGTTGTTCATGTCGATGACGTTGTCCAGCAGGTGTACGCCGGTACGGACCGCCCGGGCCAGGCGGCTCCAGTCCATCTGCACGTCGTCGCCGGTGTAGTGCACCATACGGGCCACGTTAAGCGACCCCAAGTTGCAGGACTCAAAGGGGAGGAGTGGCTGCTCGCCACAAGGATTGGTGGACTCGATATAGCCCAGTTGCGGGTTGGGGTTGTCCCGGTTTATCCGGTCCAGAAAGACGATGCCCGGATCGCCGGTCTGCCAGGCCATTGCCGTCAGGCGGTTGAATACCTCCCGGGCGTTGAGCCGGCCGGTTACCTCGTTGGTGCGGGGGTTGATCAGGTCATAGTCCTGGCCTTGCTCTACCTGCCGCATAAAGTCCTCGGTGACCGCCACCGAGATGTTGAAGTTAACCAGATGTTCGCCGTCCTCCTTGGCGTGGATGAAACGGAGAACGTCGGGATGGTTGACGTTCAGGATACCCATGTTGGCGCCGCGGCGGGTGCCGCCCTGCTTTACCACGTCGGTGGCGGCGTCAAAGGCGTTGATGAAGCTGACCGGGCCGGAAGCCACGCCCCCGGTGGAGCCGACCACGTCCCCCTCCGGGCGCAGGCGGGAGAAGGAAAAGCCGGTGCCGCCGCCACTCTTGTGGATCAGGGCGGTCTGCCGCACCCGGGTGAAAATCGATTCCAGCGAGTCGTCCACCGGCAGGACAAAGCAGGCAGAGAGCTGCTGCAATTCCCGCCCGGCGTTCATCAGGGTGGGCGAGTTGGGCATAAACTCCAGGCTCCGCATCACGTCGTAGAACTCTTCCTCGGTGGCCTGCCGTTCCATTTCCGTGACCGGTTGGTAATTAAGGTCGGCCAGGGAGAGATTATGCGCCACCCGGCGGAACATTCCATCCGGGTCTTCCAGGATGTTGCCCTCCCGGTCTTTGGACAGGTAGCGCCGTTTCAGCACCACCTGCGAGTTGTCGGTAAGCTCCGTGGAGCGGCCGTTAATTTGCGCTGCAATGCCGGCGGCGTCCACCGCGTCCCGGATGCGGCGTCTCACCTGATTGGGGGACATACTTAAATGCCCTGGAGTAGTTACCATTGTCCACCCCCTCCCATACGAATTATTGTTCACCCCTCTCATACGGATTTAAGAAAATTCAACTGTATTCAAGCCAGATATGGTATATGCAAGTTGTAGAGCTACCAAATATCTTAGGAAGTTCATATAAATTGAACTTGGCGTGTGGTAGCGGATTATAACAAAGTCAAGGGGTCTGGGGAACGCATTTTAAGCAAAATGAGCGAGGACATCCTCATTCGTATCTGAGGATGTCCCCGCTCATTTTGCCGGTAACACGAACCACTCCTTTCTAGGGTATCCCTTGACCCTTAAGGGTATAGCTTGACCAGCTAGGGTCTCCGTAGAGTTAGACGGCTAATTTAACTAGATGGTCGGTTCCAGTTGGGGAGTCCGCTTCAATTTCCCGGCCAGCATCAGGTCCAGGCTGAGGCCCCAGTGAAAATACAGCACCGGGACCGGGCGGGCCGGGCCAAAAATTCGTGCGGCGAACCGCCCCAGCAAGCCGATTAGCAACGGTCGGGCCACGGCCCGGCGCTCCAAAGCGTGGATAACGGCGCTGGCCGCCGCCCCGACCAAACCGGGGACGGCCTGGTTGATTACGCCGGATTTAAGCTGCGCGCCCCGCCGGGAAAGGCTCTGCTCAATCAGGTCGGCCAGGTCTTTCAAGGCCCCATAGGCCAGCGGATGGGATGATACCAGTTCGACAATCATCCCGTCCCGGTTGCTGCGGCACTGTTTAACCGGAAAGCCTGCGCTCAACTCTTGGCCCAGCTCCCGGACGATTTGCCCTTCCTGCCCCTGCGGCAGCGGCTGACACTGGACTTGTACTAGGTATTTAATCTGCTCGCCCATGAATTATATACGACTCCGCTTAAAGGTGTTTAGCATTTTCCGGCGCTTTCCCCACACTTGGAGCAGGGTTAAAGGGCTATTGTATCTCCCCACCCACCAAGGTATTGGGTAAACTCACCCGAAAAGACGCTTAAAATATCCTGCGGCTCTACCGCACCATTAAGGGTATGAGTTGGAAGGCGGTCAAGAGGATACGCTACCGCCACCACACCGGAATCCGGGCCGGTTAGCCATTTATAAGCCGGCGCCTGATTCCTCCCACTGTTTTAACATTTGTTCGGCTTTTTGTCGCTGGGCAAATGTCAGTAAAGCCTCGGTCTGGGCCAACTCGGCGCCTATCTCTGCGCTCAATTGCCACATATGGCGGCTTTCATTTTCCAGAAACTCCAATTCATCGGAAATCTCGGCCAAAACATCGACCGACGGGGCGGCCAGATCCGGCGCAACCCGCTGCGCCACCGCCACCGCCCCGATATTCGTCGCGACCTTCGCCGCCATTTTCATAGTCGTTTCCGCCGCCGTTTCAGTCGTTGTTCCGGTCGACTTTTCGGTCGATAGATACTCCCCGGTTGACGCTGCCGGGGGTGAGGAAAGCAAAGCGTTAGCATCATTCCGGGCTAACTGCTGCCGCAGCGCCGCCGCCTGATTGTCCAACCCCACTGCCGCCCACTCCGCCCGTTTGTGGCTCTTCCACAAGACCACATATTCTGCAGTGCGGTTTATACTCAACGTCTTTTCCTCGTACTTTCTTTGCCGATTTTGGATTGGTTGCCGCTATCTTGGCCGGTATCCTGGCCGGTTTCCTATCGGCTCGGGGTCGGCTCCGGGTTCTAGGGCCGGTCGGTCTCCGGTCGGTTTATCGTACTATTGGCCGGCCGGCACCGGTTAAGCCTCCTCCAAGTCGTCAAACTCCCGGGGCATGGCGAACCAGCAAGCTACCAGGCTGGCCCGTACTTCCTTGTCGATATCATCTTGCAGGTCGGCGATGGGATTGGATTCAATTCCGGAGTCTAACTCGACGCGAAAGGCCCGGGATTCGTTCCAGTCCGCGGCCACCTTTGCCTTCCCTGCCTTCCCAATCGGAGCGGGCATTTGGAGCAGCAGGTCTTCCAGTTGATGGACCCGGTTGTTGTGGGTCAAGAGCCGGGTAAGGGCGGAGTATTGGGCGTTGGTAGTCATCGAAAAATCTCCTTTATGATTCCGGTTGCGCCTCTTGGGTTACTCGTTTCCTGGGCTGATTTCTGATTCGGTGTCTGAGTAGGCACTTGAGTCCGATTCGGGTTCAGCGCCGGGTTCAGGATTGACTGGCCTGGGCCGCCGGGAATGCTGCCTTTGCTCCCCGGCGCTACTGCTGCGCCGTCGCCGCCCCGGCCCCGGCTCTATGTGCGGCAGGGTAAGCTGGGTACCCCGGCCCTCCCGCAAATCCTTAACCGCCTGTTCAAAGCTCTCGATGTCCTGAAAATCCCGGTACACGCTGGCGTAGCGGATGTAAGCCACCCGGTCCAGGTTTCTCAGCTGCTCCATCACCGCCTCGCCGATAACGCTGGTGGCTACCTCACCCCGTCCTTGGAGTTCTCCCTCAATATCCTCGACCATCCTTTCGATGGCGTGAGCGGGAACGGGGCGCTTGGCGCAGGCTTTACGGACGCCGCTGGCAAGTTTTTCCCGGTCGAACTCTTCGCGGCGGTTATCCCGCTTGGTCACCATCAGAGCGTTAACATTGACCCGCTCATAGGTAGTGAACCTCCGGCCGCAGTCCTGGCACTCCCGACGGCGCCGGATGCCGTTTTCTACATTCCTTGAGTCGGTAACTTTGGAATCGGAGGAGCCGCAATAAGGGCACCGCATTTCCTTGTCCGATTTCTAATACTTTTCTTAAAACTTTTTTAGAAATACACTATATTGTAGCCTGCCGGGAAATGGATACAACTTATAGTAGGCGGATTCTATGCCGCTGCCAAATATAAGTCAAGCGATATTGACCGCAAAAATTGGCTAAAATCGGCCTACCCCGCCATCCTGGATTGGAGCGCGAAATGGTCGGAGAGCGCAGGAGGTGTTGGCACAACCGTAGTGTAGGGGCGGGTTTGAAACCCATCTGTTCCAACTAATTAAACTGCGACCTGCCCGCTAATGTCATTTCGAGCGGAGGAAGAATGACATCAAAACAAGATTGCCCGGGGTTCCAGCCCTTGCACGGGCAATTAGTTGGAACGTATGGGTTTCAAACCCACCCAAGTATCACAACTATCTATCTGCGGTTATACCGGGAGTTGTTCCGTGGAAGAGAGATTGTCTAAGATAAGAACCGGGCGGATTTCGAACCCGCCCCTACCAGAGTAATCTTACTGACGCGGGGAACGCCGGCACCTACCGGGAATGCCGCCAACACCGGCCAAAGAAAATCAAAGGCGCCGGTCAAGGCTGACCACCCGGAAACCATTTGTGACTATTCGTGGATAAACCATAAGCGGTAAGCGGTCAGTGCGGAAATGGGGTTAGGTGCGGGAGTTAGGCGGGTTGGTGGGGGTCAGGCGGACTGTTGCAGGAGTTCCGGGTAGAGGGAGATTTTTTCGCCGGTTTGGGTCAACAGCGTTGGGGAACCTTGCCCCTCGATGGCGTCCCGGTCAACCAGGCAGCGGGTGATGTTTTTCAGCGAGGGCATCTCGTACATCGCGTCCAGCAGGGTTTCCTCGACAATGTAACGCAGACACCGGGCGCCGGTATAGTGGTTCAAGGCCCGTTCCGCCGCCGCTTCCAACGCTCCGGGCGTAAACTCCAACTCCACGCCGTCGATGCTGAACAGGTGCTGGTACTGCTTGACGATGGCGTTCTTCGGCTCGGTCAGCACCCGGATCAAGGCCTCCCGGTCCAGGTGGTCCAAGCTGGTCACCACTGGCAGCCGCCCCACCATCTCCGGTATGAACCCAAACTCCAGCAAGTCTTCCGGCGTAACTTGGGCCAGGATGTTGCCCTCGGTGGCGGCTTTACCGCTCCGGCTGCCGCCCAGAAAGCCCAGTTGGGAGCCGTGGGTGGCGATGCGGCGGGATATTATGTCACTGAGGCCCTCAAAGGCGCCGCCGCAGATAAAGAGGATATTGCGGGTGTTAATCTGGAGAAACTCTTGCTGGGGATGCTTGCGCCCACCCTGGGGCGGCACGTTGGCGATGCAGCCCTCGACGATTTTCAGCAATTCCTGCTGGACACCCTCGCCGGATACATCCCGCGTAATGGAGCGGTTGACTCCCTCTTTGCGGGCAATCTTGTCCATCTCATCAATGTAAATGATGCCCTGCTCGGCCCGGGTAATATCCCAATCGGCAGCCTGGATGAGCCGCAACAGGATATTCTCCACATCCTCACCCACGTAACCGGACTCGGTAAGGGAGGTGGCATCGCAGACGGCGAAGGGAACGGCCAGGGTGCGGGCTAGGGTTTCGGCCAAGAGGGTTTTGCCGCAGCCGGTAGGGCCCATCAGCAGGATGTTGGCCTTCTGCAATTCCACGTCGGACGCGCCGGCGTCGGACCAGATGCGCTTGAAATGGTTATAGACGGCCACGCTGAGGGTCTTTTTGGCCTGTTCCTGACCGATGACGTAGGCGTCCAGGTTGGCGTAGATTTCCCGGGGAACCAGAGGGCCTTCCCGCGGCGACCGGGCGGGAGCTTCCGGGATTTCCGGTTCAATCAACTCGCCCAGCGCCCGTATGCAGTCGTAGCAAACCGAGGCTCGTCCCTGCCCGGCCAGCACCAATTCGGCGCGGGCCCGGCCCTTTCCGCAAAAAGAGCATTGAATCGGGCGGGCGCCGTCTCTGCCCCCGTCTCTGCCATGGGGACCCCTGGCGTTGGTACTAGTCACGGTTCACTACTGCCATTTCAAAATTGCTTGCAACTAAACAGCCTTACTAGGCGGCCTTCTCCGACTCGTCAGCGGCATCCTTCAGGCTGCCCAGAATCTCGTCCACCAAGCCATAGTCCTTGGCTTGCTCCGGGGTCAGGTAATTGTCCCGGTCCGAGTCCTGGGCTATCTGGTCATAGGTCTGGCCGGTATTTTCGGAGAGGATGGTGCGCAGCCGTTCCTGGAGCCGGGTAATCTCCCGGGCGGCAATCTGGATGTCCGATGCCGACCCTTGGGTGCCGCTCTGGGCTTGGTGCATATGCACGGTGGAGTTGGGCAGGCAGTAGCGCTTGCCCTTGGTCCCGCCGGAGAGGAGGACGGTAGCCATGCTGGCCGCCATTCCCACGCAAACGGTGGAAACCTCCGGGGAAATCATCTGCATAGTATCGTAAATCGCCAGGCCGGCCGTGATGGAGCCACCGGGACTGTTGATGTAAATACTGACGCCCCGGTCGGGGTCTTCCCGCTCCAGGTACAGCAATTGGGCAATTATGGTGTTGGCTACCTGGTCCATAATGGGGGTTCCCAGGAAAATAATTCGCTCCCTGAGCAACAGGGAGTAGATGTCAAAGGCCCGCTCCCCCCGGGGGCTGGTCTCAATGACCATCGGTATGATGCCTTGGGGGACCACTATGGACGATTCGTAGGGGTTATTCTGCATCGGGTTTTGCTCCTTCATCACTTCCGTCCGTTTCCGACGGGTCAGCTTGATTGGTCGGGGAGTCGGTTGCCGCGGACTCTGTAGTGTCCTCGGTCGCTGCGGCGGAATCCGATGCTTCCAATGGGTAGGATGGCTCGGATTCCCCGGCTGACTGGTCGGCATCACTTTCCGACCCTGCCGCTGTTTCTGCTGTCATTTCTGTGGCCGTTTCCGCGGTCGTTTCTGCCAAGTCTTCTGCGCCTTCTATGCCCTGGAAAATCTCCATCAACCGCTCCATTACCTTGCGGTTAAGCAGGGAGGCACGGATGGATTCGCGGGTATCTTCGGAGTTAAGGGCGCGACGCATGGCAGCCGCATTTTCCTCAGAGGAGGAGGACACCATCGAGTCAACTTCTTCCTGGACTTCCTCCGGGGCCACCTCGATCTGCTCTTCCTGGGCCAGCTTGCGGAGTACCAGCATCCGGTTCAGCCGGTCCTCGGCTACCGGGCGCAGTTCCTCCTGAAACTCCTCTTCCGTCTTGCCTATATAGCTCAGATAGGTGTCCAGGTCCAGACGCTGGTTGCGCAGCATTCGCTCCCGTTCCTGTTGAAGGTTCTGGATTTCCCGCTCCAACAGCAAATCGGAAGCGTTGATGGTAGCGTTCTCCAGCAGGGAGGCCAGGCTAAGTTCCTGGAACTCATAATCGGCCTGGGACTGAGCTTCCTCGGTAATGCGCCCTACTACGTGAGCGCGCAGGGCTTCCATCGTCTCGAACCCCTCGCCCACGCCCTTGGCGAACTCATCGTCCAACTCCGGCAGTTGCTTTTCCTTGATGGAGAGAACCTCCACCTGAAAATCCACGTCCTTGCCGGCATAATCGGGCCGGGGATATTCCTCCGGCACGGTCAGGGTAAAGTCTTTGGACTGCCCCTCAGTCATATCTTCCAGGTAAAGGGCAAAACCGGGGAAGGGGAGGACGTTCTCCAGGCGGGGGATGTAGTCCACGGCTTCGTCGTCCACTACCTGCTCGCCAGCCATAGTGCCCTGAACATTCAGGTTCAGCAGGTCGCCGAACTGAACCGGGCGGCTGACCGGTTCCCAAGGAGCCGATTCAGTCTGTAGCCTTTCCAGCACCTGGTCAATCTGTTCGTCGGTGATTTCCACCGGCTCTTTTTCCAGACGGATGCTGTGAAAGTCGCCGAGGTCAACCGCCGGTTCCAGGGGAACGGTGGCCGTAAAGGAAACCGGCTCCAGTTCCGTGACCTCCACGCGGGGTTCGACAAAGGCCTGGAGTTCCTCTTCCTGGAGGGCCTGATTCAGGGTTTCGGGAATCATAAAATCGAGGGCTTCCTGGACCAGGGCGATGCGGCCAACATAGTTTTCCACAATGGAGCGAGGAGCTTTGCCCTTGCGAAAACCGGGGATATTGAGGCGGCCAACAGTTCGACGGTAGGAACGGTCAATGTACGGGTCTTCGTCCGCAGCGTCCATTTCAATGCTCAGAATTATTTCCGTTGGACTGGACGATTCCTTGGTAACTTTCACCGAAATTATCTCCGAAAATTGTTATGTAGCGCGTTGGGGGATCGTGCGCTGCGCAATAGAGCGCAACGCTGCGCAATTGGCCGGAAAACCAAATTATAGCATAAACCCAACCGGGTTAAAAGGGATGGCTGTCGCTGCGCAGGGCTATCCCATTTGGATTGCAGGCTATCCGTCATTCTTGCGAAGGCCGGAACCTAAAACCCTGCGGACAGAGGTTCCTGCTTTCGCAGGAACGACGACAAAGCGGGACCCGGATCTGACGCGATAGCCCTGGTAGCCGCAGGTATCCTCAACTCCCTACCCGCCCTGAAAACGCGCTCCGAAACCCCGCGCCAATCCCTCGTCACCCTCCCAGGTCAGCCGGCCCGAAGCCAGGGCGTCGTCTGGGGTTAGCCGGCCGTACATCACCATCACGTAGGTTTCCCCGTCACACCGGAAAGTCACGTCGGCCTGCTGCGAATCCTGCTCATCCGCATCACCAACCCGTTCACCCTGAGCCTGTCGAAGGACCGCCCCTTCAGCGGAAAATATCAGGTTGTAAGCCGTGACCACTGGCCGGTCTATCCCAAACCGGAACCGCAGCGGACTGGTCAGGCTGGGGTCGGGACGGAAGGCCCGGCGCACTGCCCGGGGCACCGTGTCCATCAACACCCGCACACTCCCATCGGACAGCCGGTAGTCGGGGTCAAACCGGGAACAGACATCCCAGGCGTGCATGGACAGTTCGCTGATACGCATATCGAGCATTACCCGCACCGGCTCCGGCCCCGGCGGCCAGTAGCACAGCGTATCCCACTGCTCCGGTTGCTTCGGGTCAATGCCGGAAAACACCTCCGCCGACTCGTCCAGCCGTTGGAACAAAGTGTCCAGCAGCTTGTCGCCCACCTGCTCACGGGTAGCAAAAGCCCGCTGGAAAATGTTGCGGGCAAATTGGTCTTCGTCGTGCTCGGTGACCGGCGGCGAACCCTCCGGCGGAGAAAAATCCCCGTGCAGGCCGCGGGTTATGCGGAGGGCAAAGTCCTGCCCCACCAAGTGAGCCACCACGTCGGCCACCGTCCAGCCCTGGCAGGCGCTGGGCTGCTCCCAGGCGTCCGGGGGCAAGGCGGCCAGGCGCTGCTTGAAGTCCGACACCTCCTGCCGTAGTGTCTCAACCCGTTCTGCCGGGCTATCCATATTTACCTCCAAGGATTGCGAATTGAAAATTGCGAGCCACTAACTCTCCATTTCGTAATTCCTAATTCCCAATTCGTAATTAAAAAGCGGCGGCAAACTCCCGGGCCAGCCCCGCGTCGCCGGACACGGTAATCCGACCGCCGTCTATTGCCGAGGCAATGTCCAGCCGCCGGTACAGCATCAGGATAAAGGTCTCGGTGTCACAGGCCAGGGTTGCCGAGGCCGCTGCACCTCCCGCCAATTCCAGCCGGGTGGCGTCTGCGGCCAGTGTAAAGTCATAGGCGCGGGTGACCGGGCCGGACAGGTCAAACCGCAATCTCACCGGCCCGGTGGCGGTGGTTGCCAGGGGCATAGGAGGTTGGGGCCGCTGCACTACCCGGTCCAGCAGCACCGGTTGGCTCTCTGGGGACAAGGGGGTGCCCGGCTCGGTGTGGGACTGAATATCCCAGGCGTGGACTGCCAACTCCTGCACCGTTAGGTCGGCCAGCGTCCACACTGGGCGGTTGCCGGAGTGGTAGAAGCAGGGCTTGTCGTAGTCGTCGGGGGCAAGTCCCTCCAGAACCTGACTCAGCGCTTCAAAGCGACGGGCAAAGGTTGGCAAGAGTTGATTGCCCATATAATCCCGGTACTCGGTGGCCTTTAGGTCGTAAAAATCCCCGGGCGGCAACTCGGCATACCGGGCATCCCCGGGAGACCCGGGCGGGGCGGCAAGGTCACCGGCCAACGCGCGGGTGATAAAAGTAACGTAGAATTCGCCGATCCAGACCAGGTGCGCGGCCACGTCGGCCACCTGCCAGCGGTCGCAGGCGGTAGAGTGCTGCAAGCCCTCCGCCGAAAGCCCCCGCAAATAGGTTGCCAGCCGTTCCGCCTCAAGCCGGGCCAGGTGAGTGCGGGTTTGCATTTCGGTGGTGGTTGGCATGGCGGGCCTCCTTAGCTGGTCAGAAGTTCTTGTAGTTTTAGGATGCGGGAGGAGTTGGCGGTGATGAGGTCGTCAATCAAGCGTTCGAGTTTGCGGAGGTCACGGTTGATTACCTTTTTGAGTTGTTTGGCGTCATCGGGCAAATTGTACCTAGGTTCATTTAGTTGTATTCCGGTGTCATGAGCAGATTGAACCAGCCATTCTTCTAGGCGAGGACGTAGAACTACCACACGGTTGGCTCGTCCATCGTCCACCCTCAGTTGAAGCCCTTGAGAAAGGTCGTCCTCTCGAACTTGCATACGTTCCAAGTATCTTGGTTGGTTAGTGTTGGGGTCTTCGTCAACCATTGCTGTACTGTTTGATTGCGTTGCTAAATTTTCGAGGACCTCGTACTTACCTTTCAATTGGTGGATGATTTCCCTCTTGGGTAATCCGGTTAACCTTCTAGCAAGGGTCTCATCCGGGAGGCACTCAACGTACAGCATTAGTCTTCAATGTATCGACTGAGGTTGGCGAAAATGTCCAGTTCGAACAGTTCTGGCAAATCTTCCGGCTTTAATCCCTTCACCTTAGTTTGGTAGTCGTCCTCGGTGTAGACGATGTTAATCGCTATATCGTCCTTAGGAGCTTTGCTTAGCAAGGGCATCAGGAAATAGGGATTGTGAGTGACGACAAAGTATTGGTTGCCATTTTCGTCCAAGGCAATTTGCTCGGCAATTAGCTTGGTCTCCCCAGGAAAAGAATGCGCCTCCGGCTCTTCAAGAACGATGACCGAGTTCTTGTTGGTTTCCAGGGCAGCCGTGTAAAAGGTAGTGCGTTGGAGAGTCTCTGACGACAATGAATATGGGAATGAAGTAACCACAATGTCATCCGATGCTTGTGCCAGGTCTATCTGGTTTTCGTGTGGCCTGAGCCACAATCGGTACCCTAGTGAAGAGAAAGGCAAACCTATAGTTTCTCGAAGTTCCTTATTAGTAGCCAGGAGCGAGATTAGGTTGCATCCCGATGGCGGCAACAGGTAGTCACTTTCAGAGTGAAGAAATCCCCTGGTTGCTGGCCTCCGGTAGAATCTTATCCGGCTTGGGTATGTGAAGGAGCCTCTGTACTCCTCAAAGTTTGGTCTGTAGAAATTAAAACTATCGAAAATGTTGCCTGAACTAGTGAAATCAACTACCCTTTCCGGCTCAATATCAGGATTGTTGGGAAACGCCCCTTCGCATATGCCTTGATAAAGTCCATTGTAGTGGCAGATGTAGAGGAGCAGACCATCCCACTTGACGCTTATATTCTTACCAACTTCCTGATCGTAGAACAGGTTAGACAACCGTTCATGCCGCACAAACTCCCCCAACTCCGCCTCCGGGTCAAACTGCCGCGCCCCGATAAACGAAACTAACCCCAGCACCTCCAAAATGTTGGACTTGCCGGTGTTGGGTTCGCCAATAAAGATGTTGAACCGCTTGCAGGGCAAGGTCAAATCTTTAATCGACTTGAAATTGTGGATTTCAAGCTCTTGAATCATGCCGTCCATCCCTCACCCATCTAAGCCTGATAGTTGGTTCAATTCTGATGTTCGGGCAGTCAATCCGTCCGCCAGATTAACCTGGCCGGTTAGTCGCGTTTCGGCTACCCGCAACCCCATGACTACCGGAATTGCCGCTACACCCAAACCGGTTGCGGTTAAGCCTGCTCCAATCACGTTGTAGACCGAAGCGCGGGTCAACCTCTTCCCACCACTACGCATCGTTTCCCTTAGCGTGGCATGGCCCATTAGGCATCGCCTACCCTCTGTTATTCCGATGAACAGAGCAGAAGTCACAGGTATAATATCAATGGCAAACTCAGCGGCAACATCCACAGCGTTGTCGATGGTGTCATCAGACAGTTCATCCAGTTGCTGTTCGGTGGTTTGCTTTAGTTCATCGTGGGATATACTGGTCCCGATAATATTCTCTGATGAGCTGTCCACTTCTTCAGGCACAGCCACACGTATATTCGGGTATTTTCTTAGAGCTTCCTTCACGTAGGACATTGACTCGGTCGCCTTAAGCTGAATCTGCTCCAACGATTCACCGTTGCGGTCAATAATTTCCAAGTCCCAACCCTTTTGAGCTGTAGAGCCAGCCAATCGCGCAAACTGTCCCGGCTCCAACTGCAATTCGCCCAAGGTTTCTCCTGAGTTCAGCCGGTCCCGTACCAGCACCTCGAAATATATACCCTTGACTTCATCGACAATCTCCTCAATTTCTTCACTGCTACGCCCTACGAGAGTCTCTACCTCTTGGTTAGTAAATCGGCGGAACGCCTCCAACACTTGCCGGTCTGGTTCCGGTTCCAAGCCCAGGTTTACGATGTCGTGGGTGGACAGGTCGGCGGCCATCGCCGCCAGTTCAAGAATCTCTCCCTCGCTGCGGCGTTGGTAGCCATTGGCCAAATCCATCAAATCTTCCCGTGCTGCCTGAAGATAGGAGAGAG
The DNA here is from genome assembly GCA_965197655.1 of Dehalococcoidia bacterium. Taxonomy (GTDB): domain Bacteria; phylum Chloroflexota; class Dehalococcoidia; order Lucifugimonadales; family UBA3495; genus CATQHB01. The sequence continues at coordinate 2,003,382 of OZ240220.1, forward strand.
AAAAAGAAGTTAATTCTTCGTATCCCACGGTTGTTACCCTCATTCTGTATCTTGATTGTCTCCCGGTTCACTGCCCCTTTGTTCCAGCGCCGTCAGTCGGATTGCCAACTCGGCTTGGACTCGGTTTGACTCTTCCAACTGCTGCTCCAAGTGCGCGACCCGCTCTTTCAGTTCGACGTTGTCTCGGTGCAAACCGACGCAAACTCGGGTTACGGCTTCGGTAAACTCGTCGAACTTGCGAATATCTGAACCGGTCAAGACATCGCCGGTACGCTGAACTCCCTGGACCAGTCCGGGCGTTTGTTCGGAAGCAACGCCGGCGGCATTATCAAGGCCTTGACGGATCGATTCCCTAGCTTGGGAAATCGTTTCATTAGATTGTAGCTCTTGGTTGACAGTATCCACCGTATCCCGAACATTTTTGAGAAATCGGTCCCCAAAGAGTCTGGTACGGCGATTATCTGGGGTTTTCTCTTCTTGGCCGAGGTTGGGATTTTCTTCGTTTTGCGTCATTGATTTCTCCCTGTGCATTGGGCTAGTCAATTCGCACCGAGCATCTATACTTTTCGATAATTGCTGAGCCTGTCCCGCTCGCGTTTGCCAACAGCCCCGTCATTCCAGACAAAATCGGAATAACGGGGCCGCGCCTCATCGCCTTAAATGTCCTTCAGCAGGTTGGCGTCTTGGCCGGCGCTGTTGCCCGACAGGCGGCCAAAGACCATGCCCGCCGATAGGCCAGAGCCACCGGGGTAGTTGTAGTAGAAGAGGCCGCCCACCATCTCGCCGGCGGCGTACAGGCCGGGTATCGGCTCCTGGGCGTTGGTTACCACCTGGCCACGGTTGTTAATCTTGACCCCGCCAAAGGTGAAGCTGATGCCGGTAGTTACCGCAAAGCCCAGGTAGGGCGGCGTGTCTAGCGTCTCCGCCCAGTTGGTCTTGTCCACCTCCAACCCCTCGGTGCGGCGGCCATCCTTGACCGTCGGGTTGTAAGGAGTGTCCTTTTGCACCGCGGCGTTATACTCCTGCACCGTGTTGGCTAGACCCTCGGGGTCAATGTCCAGCCGGGCCGCCAACTCCTCAATGGTGTCGGCCTGGGCCATGGTCACCTGGGGAATCCAGTACTCGTCCCGCAGCAGATGCTTGACCTTGTCGTCAAAAATCTGGAAGGCCAAACCCTGGGGCTGGTCCAACAGGGCGCGCCCGTAGGTAACATAGGTGTAGTTGCGGAAGTCATACCCCTCGTCAAGGAACCGCTCACCGTTTATGTTGGTGATGATGCCGAAGGGGTAAGAGTGTTTCTGGAACAGCTCGGTGATGGTGCGGTCGCCGAAGGGAGGAGCGTTCATATCCCAGGCCACGGCGTGGCAGCTGCTCCAGTGGCCGTGGGATTGGGCGCCCACGTCCAAGGCCATGCGGATGCCGTCGCCGGTGTTGTAGGGTATGCCCCGCACTTTGACCATCTCCCAGCCGGGTCCCAAGTAGCGGCAGCGCATCTCGGCGTTGGCCTCGAAGCCGCCGGCGGCCAGTACCACCGACCGGGCGGCAATGTCTTCAAACCCGTCCGGCCCCAGCACTTGCAGGCCGTTAACCCGCCCCTTGTCATCCTGGAGCAGCTTGGTCCCCTGGGTGGCGTAGCGGACCTCAATTCCCATGCGCTGGGCCACGTCGAATTGCTGGTCGGACAGGCCCTTGCCAGCGCCTACTGCCTCCAGCACCAGGCCGCCCCAGAAGCGGAACTTGTCGCCGTCCCTGAAGGCCTGGCGGCCAAAGGACAGGACGAAACGTACTCCGTGTTCCTGGAGCCACTTCATCGTGGGGTGGGAGTTGCTGACCAGGATTTGGGCCAGCTCCGGGTCGGTCAAGCCGTGGGTGACCCGCATCATATCGTCGTAGTACATATCCTCGGTGTACTGGCCCACCTCGATGGAGTTCTCCTCCGTCTCGGACATATCGGGAATGAGGGCCTTGATGTCGTCAATGCCGTCAAAGGCAAAGCGGATGATGCCGCCGGTGAAGTAGGTATTGCCGCCGCGGAAATACTCCGGCGCCTTTTCCACCACCAGGACCGACTCGCAGTTTTCTCTGGCCGCAATGGCCGCGCTGAGGGCCGCATTACCGGCGCCCACCACAATAACGTCATACTCTTGAGCCAAGACACACCTCCAACGGGCAAATCATATTTATAGTCAAGGACAGGGGATATTCCTCTTGGGACGTTGGCTATTTAAGCCGTGGTTAATAATAACCTGTTGCCGGGTGAGGGGCAAGGAAGGGGGCGGGCGTCGAAAAGGAAATACCCAGGATGGACTCCTGGGTATTCGAGCTTCTGCAACAGGCTGGAAAGTGGGCCGAAACCGTGGGCTAAATCCAATCCTTTCCTTTCAGAATTTCTATGTAATCATCCAGCCCCAGAGTGCAACGTATAGCTTGACGCAATTGGTCCAAGTTCAGTTTAAGAAACCTCTGAATAAGTCCGTGACTCGTGATGTTTACACTTATCCGTCGTTCCTGCGCAGGCAGGAACCTCTGTACGTAACGTTTTAGGTTCCTGCCTGCGCAGGAACGACGGGTGAAGGCGCTAGTGTTCAATGACTTATTCAAAGTATCCTTTAAGCTGCTGCCCGACAGGATAGTCAGTGAATTCGAAGTTCCTGCTTTCGCAAGAATGACGGATTCCCCCGATTCCCCTGGCCGGCGCCCTCACCACACCCCCAACCTGCGTTTCCGTTGCACACCTCCGGTCACTCCTCAATCAATGATGCTCGGCTGCCCGGACTCTCTTCGTGGGTTGCGCCAATCCTCTACTCGTAGCGGATACGCGGGTCCAGGTAGCCGTACAGGATGTCCACCATAAAGTTGATGGTGATGAAGAGCAGGCCGCCAAACATTACTACCGTCTGCACTATGGCGAAGTCGTTGGACTGGATACCCCGAATTGCCAGCAACCCCACGCCGGGCCAGGAAAAGATGGTCTCCACGACCACAAAGCCGGTCAGGAAGTTGCCCAGGATGAGACCCAGGAAGGTCACCACCGGAATGGCGGCGTTGCGCAGGGCATGGCTCCAGATAACTGTGTTTTCGGGTACGCCCTTGACCCGGGCCAGCTTGATGTATTCACTGTCCATCACGTCCAGCATGGCCGAGCGGGTGATGCGCATAATGCCGGCCACCACGAACCAACCCAGGGTAACCGAGGGCAGTACGTAGTGAAGCGGCCCGTCCCGTCCTGAAGTGGGCAGCAGTCCCCAAGTCACGGCAAAGGCCCAGATGAGGATAATACCCAGCCAGAAGGGAGGCACCGATTGGCCCAGCATAGCAATAGACTTGCCCACGTAGTCCAGCCAGGTATCCCGCTTGATGGCGGACAGCACCCCCATCGGTATGGCAATGATGACGCTGAGCGACATAGCGGTTACGGTAAGCTGCACCGTGGCCGGTATGCGGCGAATCAGCATTTCCACGGCCGGCTCCTTCCAGAAGATGGACTCACCGAAGTTGCCGGTTGCCGCGTTGCGCACAAAGATAGCGTACTGAATGTATATCGGCTGGTCCAGGCTCCACAATTCACCCAGCTTGTCCCACTGCTCTTGGGAATAGTCGTCGCCCAGCAGCACGTCCCGGGGGTCGCCGGTCAGGCGAGCCAGGAAGAAGACAATCAGGCTGAGGGCAACCATGCTGACCACAGCCTGGAGCAGCCGGGTTAGTATATATCTACGCATTTGTTTACCGGATTGCTAGATTTTTTGGGGACCCCACGAATAATCACGAAGGTTTTATAGCCATTCGTGGTTATTCGTGTCCATTCGTGGATGTAACCCTACTGGGCATGGCCTACGCTTTCCAGTTCGGTGGTGAACCGCTCGCCGATGCGGGGCTTCCAACTACCGACCCGGGGGCCGATGGCGTAGAGGCTGGCGGTCTGTACTACTGGAATAACCGTCCGCTCACCGAGGATAATCTCATAAGCCTGGTGGATGAGTTTGTCCTTTTCCTCCAGGTTGAGGGAAGCTTGAATCTGGGGAGTCAGCGCCTCCAACTCCGGGTTGCAGGCAAAGAGGGCCGTCCGCTCCTGGGTGCAGCGGTACTGGGAAATCAGCCGGCGGGTAGTATCGGTCAGGTGGCCCAGGCGCATCAACCAGATGTCGCCTTCCAGGGAACGGGCGCGGCGGAGGGATGAGTGGGCGCTGCCCTGGAGGTTGAGCTTCAAGTCCACGTCCAGGCCGACGGCTTCCCACATACCGGCGATGGCCTCGGCCAACTGGGGGCCTTCAGGGATGCCGCCCAGGGGCCGCTGCTGGAACTCGAAGGAGATGCCGGCCTTGCCCGATTCTTCCAACAACTGCTTGGCCCGTTCCGGGTCATAGGGGTCCGGCTCCTCCCACTTGGCATCGTAGCCCAGCGAGATGGGAGACAGGTCGGTTATGCCGGTGGGCACGGCGCCACCGGCGAATACCACCTCGGCCAGCTCCTGGCGGTTGATGGCCAGGCTCAGCGCCTCGCGGAACTGAGGGTCGGCATTGGGGTTGTTCGGGTCGGGGGCGTCTATGCCGGTAGTGCCGGGGATGTAAACCACCGGAACGATAAAGACGCCGGCCACGCCGGGATTGAGGATGGTGCGGACGTTGGCGGCCTCGGTCTGGCGCTTGAAGGAACCGGGCAGGAGGGCAATGTCCACTTCATTACTCAAAATCTGAGCCAAACGGGTTGAGGCTTCCGGGGTGACCAGGAACTTCATGGTCTGCCACTGGGGAACGATACGCCAGTGCCGGCCCTCGGTGGCCTCCACGGTCATAGACTCGCCCAGCTTGTGCTCGACGAACTCGTAGGGGCCGGTGCCGATGGCCGAGCGGCGCGCCACATCCAGCCCCACCTCCTCCACGTAGGCCCGGGACATCATTCCGGTGCCGTTATTGCCGGAGGAGAGGTCCATAAAGGCGGTGAGGAAGGGAGACTTGGTGTAGTTCACCTGGACGGTATAGGTGTCGAGGGCGACGACTTCCGGCTCGGACTGCAACTGGGCCGCCACAGAGGGGTGGGTGGACTCTTCGTTGTAGAGCCACTGGTCCAGGCTGTAGGCGGCGTCGGAGGCGGTGAACTCGCCGTAATCGCCGTGGAACTGGACGCCCTGTTGCAGGTTGTAGGTGACCGTCCGGCCGTCGGAAGAAATATCCCACTTCTCGGCCAGGCCGGGTTTGAACTCCCAGGTTACCGGGTCGAGGAGCAGCAGGGTTTCCATCACCCGCTCCCAGTAGAAACGCTGCGTGACGTCCTCCCAGGGGAGCCAGGACTCATTGCCAAAATCGAACTCGGATAAGGTCAGCGTACCCTCGGGCATCCGCGTGGAGTCCGCCGGTTCGGGGACCGCGGTAGGTTGAGTAGTAATGCTGCCTTTCTGCTGGGCCGCCGCCGCGGGAACCGGAGCGCTGGATTGGGCGGGGGCCTTGGCGGCCTCGGCCTGCGTCATTGGTTCCGCGGCCGGGGCCTTATCGCCCGCCGCCGGTTCGGACGGAGCTGAGGGAGCCGCCGCCGCGGCGTCCGTAGCAGGAGCCGGCACGGCGGTAGGGTTTGCCGAGCTGCCGCAGCTTACCGCCAGCAGGGCTACCAGGGTGACCATTATGTAGATGGATAAAAAATTCAGTCCTTTGGATATTTTCATGCCTTTACCTCGTAGGTTTGGAATGGGGAAACTCTTCGGGTAATAATACTCCAAATGCGTTGGTTAGACACCTATTGGAATACACTGGCCCGCCAAAGGAGAAAATTGCGAAACTTCCGTCTAACTCAACCCCCTGACGAATAGCTATCGAGCCGTCACGAATTGCGTCATCGGCAAAGAACCCTTATTGGTACTGGCAACAGGATTACATCATTCGCCAGCTTGTCAATTTCCAACCCGTTGGAGCTTGGAGACGCAACAGAAATACAGGTAGAGCAACACCCACAGTCGTTCCCTTCGGAGAGGCCAGAGGGGGACATCTGCTAGAGCCTCCTACGGTGGTTAAGGGAGCAGATACCTTGCCGGATTTCCTGCCTGGAAGCTTGGAGACAAACGTACCTGAAGAGTGCCTGGCTGCCTTCCAAACAGCCATTCGGCATTTCAACAATGTGGACTATCTGGAATCTGGAGTTAGCTGCAGGATAATTGCGGAAACTGCCCTGATGGGACTCGCGGGCATACCACGAAGAAGTCTTGCGGAAATGGCGAAGAGAGCTAAAGACAGTAACCAGATTACGGAAGTACAGCGGCGGTCGGCGCGGCGGTTGACCTCGTCGCTGAGGATGATCTCGAGGAAGGACGCATAGCCCAGCTGGTCTCGGCAGGCCAGGGCGATGCGCTCGGGAAGGGTGGCGGCCATGGGCCCCAACTGGAGCCGCTTGAGCAAGGGCGTGAGTGTAGTTGCTTACGACGCTACGGCTTCGTAGATGTCGTCCTGTTTTACTAGGCGAGCCAAAGCAGTGGCTACCCTGACTTTACCTTCGTAGTCTTCGGGTTCGGGCAGGCCAAATATCGAGGAGTGCGAAGGCTTAGACGTCTTGGGGGTGTAGATTACATCTATCCCACAACCCTTATTCAACGCGGCAGCTTTGGCTGCGGACACGCTGAAAACTACGAAATTCCCACTCTTCTTGAGTTCGTAGTACGCGCCCATCTCGTCCCGGATGCAACCTACCGCACCTGATCTACTCTGGCCTCGGTAGTATTGCAAGCGGTTGACTGACAGGTCATCTTCATCCGGTTTTCTCATGAATGCTGTGACCTGCGGTTCGTGCGTCTCTTTCTCCCAAACGCCAGGCGAGCAGTACCTCGCGATTTCATCCCCGTCTGGGAGCGGGTCGCCTTCAACTAAGTCGGTGGCGAAGGGGAACAAGGTGCCCGTATTCCCTTAGAATCTCTTGCATCTGCCCCCGCTTACTGATGTCTAGGTCCTCCTCTTGGGGCTCGCCGTCGGCCTGAGCAACTACGAGAATTTCCTCATGTCCTATGAAGCTTATGACCAAGAGTCCGTTACCGAAGATACGCCACTGTGCATGCACGATCCCGAGGTCGTCGGGGCTTATAGAAGGGTCAGCGAAATCCCCATTATCCACCATGATGCGGGCCATATCCCTTAAAGAAACAATGCTGACCGTGCCCACGTCCGGATCCTCCTCCACGACCTGCAACATTGCTATTAGCTTGTCCGCAAGGATAGGACGCCCATTTTTACGCAGGAATAGAACGGCTTCCCAATGGTCCTTGGGGAGGTCGGTTTCGGATTCTCCGAAACCGACGACAATCAGGGCGTCCGAGTCCTCGCCGTATTGGATGAATTCGAGCCGATGATCGGCCGTTCCAGCGGGCGTGGGGACTATAAAGTACCAATTCTCCAACTCAGCGAATCCGATGTTGCAAATGGGCGAATTGGGGAAACGCTCCCATTCCTCCCGACCGGCGATATTGTAGAACATTTGAGGGTGTGGAGTACCGAAGCCAATATCCTCCTCTCCCTCTTCTAGTAAGGTCGGGGTATTTGCTGTGTTCGTTGTCATGGAATGTCTCCTTCAATTGCGATCTCACAAGAGAAACGTACAAGTTCCCTGAAGAGATGTGGCATCGTGTCAGCGCTAATGGCGTTGTTTTCGGCAGCTGTGTTTATGTCAAGGGTCAACTTGCTGACGAAGGTCCGCTCCGATGTCTGAAAGTGTGGTTGTTGTAATGGACCTATTGTGAAAGCACCGCCTTGGATTTCTCCCAGTTGCCATCTCGACAGGCGATTGATCTGGACGTGAAGGGCAATGGGGGACCTCCGACGCTTGTTGACTTGGTAAACAAAGTCAGACCCCCCGTGGTTCTCCAAGTCCAAGCGCGGCAGGTACTTTGAGAGTTGTGTCAGCCCTTCTGACAAGTCGGACGCCTGTTGGACAAGCCCGGCTCCAAAGGCCAATCTTTGTACTTGAAGTACTGCTCGCAAGGAGAGGTTCAGTGCCTCTGTTAGCCTGGATATCGTCTGCTCTGCGGCTTCCAGGGTGGGGAGAGCTTCTCTTATTATACCACGACTTGGGTTAGGGTTAGGGAGAACGTTCCAATCCAAGCGCCCATGCTGGGCTACCAGAAGTAACCTGTTGTTGTCCATAGCCCCTTGCTCTTGACGAATGCGTTCGCGTGGCCGCGTCTGCACGTTCTCGGGGGCGACTCCCATGAGTTGTTCCCACAGCCCGGGAGGCACCTCTACCGGGGAATGGAAAATGCTCAAGCGAAGGCTCTCCACATCCCAATCACCGAAATTAACACTGGACGCGTTGGCGGTCATAACATCACGCACCCTGAGCTCTTTTTTCGGTATGATACAGGACTTCTGACATTATCGCTCTCACTGTTGCAGTCGTGATTCTTTTACACTAAACCACCAACGCGATACGCTGTCAAGGAGAAAGGAACCCCTAAAAGCAAACGAAACTCCCTGGGTCTCTCTGGGGCCAAGGGAGGTTTTATGGTTATATCAAAGCCAGTCGTGCGTCCCGCGCCACGACCAACTCCTAACCAGCCACGAACCTAATAGTTGCCTGGCCCCGGTGAATCACCGGGGCCGATTTTTGTAGTTATATCTGAGGAAAGCTAATTGACATATTAGTGCAAGTATAGTACATTCGTTTTAAGGAAAGAACCCCCAAGGCACCTTTGGCGGGGCACACCTTGAGGGTTCAAAAACGGTTATCGGTGGTCGTTTAAGTGTGGCTATCGTATCACATATACTTGCCAAAATGCAACAGCCCCGCCAGGGTTAAAGGCGGGGCTGTCTTTTTGGGCCCCCGTCTGAGCAGGGACTCCTGAAACCAAGGCAAGCATAGAGTAATCTATGTCGGTTCCAGGGTCAAGCATGGTTGCGCTCCCACCTGCTCAGGCAATCGTGGGGATGGAGGGTCGGAATGGCTACCAAAAGGATAAGCGTCACCCGTACCACCCGCATCGTGAGGCGGCCTGTCCGCGTGACAGTCCGAAGCACGGTCAAGGTAAAGCGGACTCGTTAAAGGAAGGCCCCGGTGAAACCACCGGGGCCAGTCTCTTTCTTATCGACAATCTGGTTCGGGTTCTTTCACAAAGTAGAGACTGCCAGCAGGAGGAAGGTCTTCTTGACAGCCAACCCCACTCCACGCCTCCTTTAATCGACTTTCCAATTCGGGCGACACACCATCGACCTGGAGGCAGCCTTGCCAGCCAGCAGTTTCGGTACCGTTGTCAGCCAGGGGGTCGGTATTCATGACGCCGCCGACTGGCATTCCAACACAAACTAATTACTCTTCACCTGTCAAACCGACGATGCTTCCCCTTGATTTGTACGTCTCTTCCCGGCCAAAAACCCGGATGTTATGATTCACGATGAAGGCTCTGGCGATTGCACACCAGAGCCTATCCTAGATATGCCCAGCCCGTCAGCTAAAGCATTTGGATATTGTATAGAGCCGGTTTAACTCTTGCAACTCCACTTTCCTGACCCTGGCCGAGGTTGCGGCAGGAGTTGTAAAGTATGCGATGTCTTCTTAACGCATGGACACCCACCCTTCCTCCAGACGCCATCCGCCAAGCCAATTTCTGTCTGCATTGTGTCGCTTTGATATTGCTGTTTTTCGCCTAATCCTGCTGCCGCGGATGATGGACGGCGGCATTCGCGGCACTTTCAGAACTTAATTTACTGGAGGAACCAGCAGGGCAAACTTATTCCCATTCTGCAAAATCATCTTGGCGATGGTGTTTCTACTGCTAATGTGGGTCAACTGGTAGGCAAACCCGACCGATTTTGTCGAGTTGGAACCCGGAGGAACTTCCGAGGGCATCCGGGCCGATGTGTTCGCCCTAATCGCGGCGGTAGCTCTTTTTCTGACGGTGATACCCCATCGGCAAGACGCCTCGCTTGAGAAGTGGGTGGGGTTGGTGTCCGGCACAGTGGGGACGCTGGCGGCCGTCTTTGCAGCATGGTTCTGGCTTGATAGTGAGGCGGTCAACCCCGACGCTTATGTCTATCCTGTCGCCTTCTTGGGTGTGGTCTTTTTCTTGGCCGCTGTTGCTCCGGCGGCGTGGGAAATCTTCAGGGAATGGCGAACCCCCGGAAAGTCCGACTTAAATCGTTGCTGACCGGGGAGGCAGGTGTTGACAAGCCCTCGTATTAGCAATAGTCTCTACGTGCTAGGGTTACTACACCATAACGGGTCAGAAAAGTTGAACCACCGAGCAAGGGGCATGGTCCTTTCATGCCCCCTTGTGCGGTTCAACTGCCAGTAGTAGGTAACCCTAGCAAGTACCTGCAACTTGCCAGCAAGGGGGTTCCTGCTATGTTTCCTCTTTCCCGGCCTCCCTGAACATCAAAGTGTCTGAAAACAATTAGACTGCCGGCTGTAACGGCAGTCTAATTTCAGGACCTTATTTTCCCCAACGTGCGGGGGCTTTGTCCCTACTCCTTCAGAGCGTAGCGATAGTAAGCCCACAGGTGAACTTGTGTCAAGTCCCCGCTGCCAGAACTGCCAGCGGGGACTTTTTGCGTCTTCGCCTAAAGGTAAGGTAGCTATGTTAAAGCTGTTCTCCGCCTTATTGGTCGCGTTCCTCCTGACCGTAGCCTGCACCCAAGTAGCCTCGCTCTCTGGAAGTTGTCACCTTCCCAATGGCGATAAGGTTTCTCACATATTCGACGCTGAGGGCAAGAAGTGGAAAGTTGGGCGGTTGGATACGGACTTTCTCGGGCACCCGATTACGGTTTGCAGCGTGAATATCAAGGCAAATCCCATACCTGACGGCCCCTACCAGTGGTCTAAACTCTATTTCACGGACGAGGAAGGCGAGAGGAAGTTTTACGCCAGAGCACGAAGCAAGGGCAAGATAATTCTTGGAAGTACCGGGCGTAATGGGCTTGAATGGTATTAGTCGAAGGAGGGAATCATGCCCATCGAAGACCGGGATTATGTCAGGCAACGGCAAAGGCACCATCCTCCCAATTGCACCTGCTTCGATTGCAACGAAGGGGTTGCCCGAAGATTTCACCTTCGGATTAGGCCGTCCTCCGGCCCAGCGCGGCCGGGTTCGGTTCGCTCCGACAAGAATCGGCCCCCGGCAAGACACGGCAGGGAATCAGGAAAGGCAGTCCTGTTTCTGCTGATAGCGGCGGTGGCGCTTACGGTTTACACGGTTTATGTGGGCGACAAGGTACAGAGTGCTTATGCAGCCGCGCCGGGAAGCGGATTCTCCGACTTGGCTGGGATGGTGTGGCGGGAGGCCAGCGCCCCGTTGGTTCGTTCCCTGGAGTGGCTGTCTGTTTCCGGTGGCGCCGAGAATTAAAAACCCTGGTCAGGTTAAGAAAGTAGTCATTAACGGGAGGTTCGCTATGTCAAAAAGCATCATTGTGTTCTTGACGTTCCTGCGGTTGCTCTGTTGGGTGCTGGGGGTGTTGGGAGGTTTGACGGTGTTCGTCGCGGTCAAAGCGGTGTTTCAACTCTATTCTGACTACGGCTTGATTGAGTATTTGGGGCGTGTCGGCTTGTTCGTCATGGCCGCCCTGCTCTTCTTCGCGGCGGCCTGGGCAGTGCGTTGGTGGGCGAAGAAAATCTACACGGCAAGGGTTCCCACCGAAATTTCAAGGGAATGTTAGTCTTGTGTTAAGTCCCAGTCCAGATACGAGGCTTTTTCACTTCTCTACTATTGGCCTCCACATATGGACAAATGTGTGGCTATATCGCATAATCGGATTTTGCATTTAAGCGAGGCGTTGCTCGGCCCCAAATAGGGGATTTACCTCCGTGGCAACTGGTACTCCAAGCCAACGGTCTCGCAGAAAAGAGCCATCGCAGGTCTGCCTACTTGCTAATGTTCTTGCCCGGGCACATTTAACCAGAAGAGTAAGAGGAGGCCAAGGGTCACCATGGAGGCACTAGTTCGGACGGACAGCGACTCATAGACGGAGCAGAGCGTGAAATACCGGGAACCCCTGCCCCTAGGTTGCCCACCGCCTACAGCGCGTCAGATAGACGAGCCTACAACAAGATTCAGATTACTGAAGGAATTTGAACCTAGCGACGAGGATTTCGATTCATACGTGAAGAGAATGGGAGGGCCCAATCTTCATATAGAGCGTAGTCATTGCCGCCAGGCTGGAATATCGCTGTATACGACGTATGAGGCGGCGCTAAAACTATTCCATGGACCTTATAACAGAAAGGGTCGCTGGAAAAAGATAGGACAACTAACAATCCAGCCCGGAGATGGGAGGCTAGAAACGCCGGAACCAAACGGACATCAGACTTGGTGGCCAACAAAGCAATTCGACCCGGCAGCAAACTGCAAGGCTTTGCCATGAAAATCATTCATAAAGAGTCCCTTGAATACTATGAATGTGAGCTTCTCTTCGAAGCAGAAGATGAGACGGGACGCAAATACATTGCGCTACATGACGATGATTTCGAAACAGGGTGTCAATACGTCGTTGTTCCGGTAGACAAGAATTATTTGACGGAGTTCAAGGCCGGCCGCATTGATCTGCAAAACCTAATGCTGTCGTACGGAGAGGATGTCTGGTATCAAGCAGAAATAGGGACTAACTCAACTGAAATTTCTTTAGTCCAACAAACCTCCGCAATGTCCGATGCCGATGTCCTGCCAGGGCAAGGGTACTACATTAGTGGTGCCGACATATCAACGAGAGCCAGCAGATTCTCAGTAGAGACCGGTCGGCCAGCGGTGGCAGTAAAGGTGAGCGGGACAGAAGAGACGGATGCACACGAAATGCCGTTTCAGTTTGTCGTACAGTTTTTCAGACGGATTTCAGAAAATCTAAAGCAATTGGTATTGCAAATGGACCCAGCAGCGAAGCAAGAAGCTCACCAACTCAACATGGTTGCCGGACCAGTCCCCGGTTCGTTTGAGATATTACTAGCCTCACGTGCACAAACAGATATGTTTGGGGAGAATCATATAGTTTCGGCGTTTGAACGATTGACTACATTTATCAACACGGATTTCGACACGGAGATTGCGAACCAAGAAATCGAACGCCATAACTCTAAAACCCTAAAGGAATTTCAAAGAATCTCTCAGGCGGTAATTTCGAGTGGCACCGACGTAATGGTTGAGTGGAGTGCTGGAAGGTCTGGCAAATCCGGCATTGCCGGAATGAGCCAAGAGAAAGCCCGGAAAATAGCAGATAGATTAGCCACGGTCAGTCGGCTTAAAACGACTACAGTTATTTTGGAGGGACGGTTGGACGCGATAAACGTAAGCAACAGGACTTGGACTATTGTCACCGACGAGGACGGTAAACGTTCTGGCAGGAGCGGAAAAGATGGACCTGACCTAGAAGGCAGAACCACTGGAAAGAAATACAGAATAACCTGCGACCAAACAGTAGACGAAATGTCAGATGAGACCGTTAGACCATTGTTCATTGCTACTTTTATCCAAGAGCTGATGGAACCGGCAGAGGCCCCGGAGAGAGGCGCAGCAACTTTAGGGGGGGCCAACGGCGACCAAATCGAGTTTGAGTTGTAAGCGGTTATGGCAAAATCTTTAGGAATTGGGGTATTGCCCACGTAATGTGAAGAAATAAGATACACCTCACGGAAACAGGCGCAAACGATGGATGCGCCACCAACAAGCTTACGCCACCTTCACCGCCATCTGCCGCATCCGCTCCCCGTCCCCGGCCCGAAGCCGGGCCAGGGCCGTAGCCTGGAAGGTCAGCACCGTCAACGTGGCGTGGAGCAGGATTTTCCGCAGCCCCCGGACGCAATGCCCTTCCAAACCCCGGCTGTGCTTGAAGCTGCGGAAAATCCGCTCAATGGACATACGCAGCTTGTAAAGCCGCCTCCACTCCGGGGAGAACCTGGGCAATGGCCCCAGCACTCGCGGGTTGTTTTCCGGCGCCTCCCAAACTTCGCTGTCGCAGTGAATTATCGCTTTGCTGCCCTTCGTCTTTAGGGGGCAACCTTCGGCCCGGCACCGGAATAGATGGTAGCCGGTTTCCGGGTCCGCGCGAATGTAGTCCATTGGCACCTTGCCCATGCAGGTAGGCTCGCCCAACGCCGTGTAGATGCCATCGTGCAGCCCGTCCTTTGCGGTGGGCTTCCGTATGTGAATGACCGGCGTAATGCCCCGCTTCAGCAGGAATCGGTGGTTGACTTGACTGTCGTACCCTCGGTCGGCCAGCAGGTACTTGGGTCGAAGCCAGGGGTGGGTGTCCAGGGCCTTTTGGACCACAATGGGCAGTTGCGTAGAGTCCCCGACGTTGGCCGGGGTGATGATGAAGGCCAGAGGGACGCCGTGGGTGGCATCGGAAATCAGGTGCTTCTTGTAGCCGAACCCCCATTCCGTACCGCCATCTTTGGCTTTGGCGCTGTGCTTCACGCCCCAACGGGCATCGGAATCGCTGACTACCCGGCGGTTGGGGTTGCTGTAGGTCAGGAACAGGGTGGAGTCTATGGCGAGAACTTCGCCCAGCGGAGGCAGGGGTTGGTCCGGTTTGCCCTTTTTGCCATGTTTGACCGGGGGCGCCAGCTCCCGCACTTCACCCGTAAGGGCGTTCAGGCATTGCTCCACCAGGTCTTGGTGGTCCGCCAGCCGGTCCACGAAGCGGCTCAATGCGCTTTCGCTGGGCACGTCATTGCCGAACCCGCAGACTTCCCGGAGCTTCCGGCTGCCGCGCAACCGCTCCAGCAGTTGATTGTTGTAGCGGATGTTCAGGACGAACTTGGCGACATACGACCGAAGCATGGCTTTGGGGGGATAGCCGGGGCGCCCGGTCCTGCGGTAGGCTTGCAGTACTTCCAGCAGGGGGCCGTCGTCCAGGCCGTTCAGCAGGGCGGCGAGGAACCCTAACCCGCTTTTTGGTGCTAAAGGGGCTTGACTACCTTTTGCGCTATGGGTACAATCCGACAACGCCACTTGGAACCAGTCCTTCCTTGTGGTGGAGAAGCCGTCAGTGCTTGATACCGCTGGCGGCTTCGTTATTTAAGCCTCTTTTATTATAACCTGACCAACTATGCCTTCGCTATGGGCAAGTGTCAGTGATGGGTTGGCTACCCTTCGTGGGGGCCGGGCCTGGCCGGCTTCCTGGAGCGGTGGAGGAAAGGAGGCTTGCTATGGAAGCCTCTGAAGTCCGTCCATTTGTAGCGTAACCTGCCGGTCACACATTTGGGGTCTGGCGCAGTTCTTACCTGCGCCAGGTGCTACCGGCTTGCTGCCCCAACTTTGGCAACCTTACCCAACGAATCAACCGAGGTCTCCACCGCTCCAGGAAGCCGGCGAGGGATTACGGGTTCTGTCCCCTAAATGGCGTTATTCGTAGTGCCGGTTGCGCCGGCCCGAGTTTCGCAATTTTCTCCCAAAGGTTCATGATTGACAATTCCGACGCCACGTAGTATCGTGAAACGGTTATCAGGGCTGGTGACAAGGGCCCCTGGGAACTTCCGAGAAGAAAATCCTCGGATAGCCAGCCCGCCTCTTTGCTTCTAGTAATAAGACCGTGTTCCTCTGGCAAACAAATCATACTCCGACCGTATTTTGTCCTTAATCAGGTCATAGGAACGACAGTCGCCCCGCTCCCACTTCCGTTGTATCGCCCAACAGCAATAGTCCGCGACTTGCAGGCAAGGATCCACGGCTGCCGGCCATGCATCAATCTGCACTGCTTGAGTTGGTGAAGTTAGCTTCAACACACCCTCAACAGCGGCGCGGAAATCATCCAGCTTTCGTCTAGTCCCGATGGACGCTGCTATTACAAGCAATTCGTCGTCAGTTGATGCCACCCTAGGGGCAACGTACTTCATGTGGTAAAAGCAGGCATACCGATAAAATTGCTCTTCGCTGTTTCTTATACCGGGGTATGCTTTACGCTTGTTTAACACCGTAGCATCTATCCTGAAGTCATATCGGTTCAGGACTTCAAACACCTTGTCCCGCACCAACTGGCTGTCCTCAGTGGCGTGAAACTCTCGGGGCAGCTTAGTTCCGTTCCAGACCAATTCCCGCCTTAAATCGAGCATGGCCAGCTCAATGTTATGGTCATCAATCAGCACGGTCGTCAGTATGAAATAGCGACTAACGCGATGGTGGTTGCTGAACTTAAAATCGCCGGACTCGTCGGCGTAGATGTACTTTCTCACGTAGCGGCTTCTTCGTTCACTCACCCCGGTTGGCTGGTGGGGTACAGGTGACAGGCTACCTCGTGGCCCTTTTCGGCCTCGGCCAGCAGGGGCTGTACCGTTTCGCAGACCGGCATAGCGACCGGGCAGCGGGGATAGAACCGGCAGCCGGCCGGCGGGTCCAGCGGGCTGGGGACTTCACCGGAGATGACTATTTCCTCCCGGTTGATGTCGGGGCGCACCGGCAGGGCGGCGGAAAGCAGGGCGCGGGTGTAGGGATGCAGCGGGTTGGTGAACACCTCCCGCGAGGTGGACTTTTCTACCAGTTGTCCCAAGTACATCACGCCCACATGATTGCTCAGGAACCGGACGGTACCCAAGTCGTGGGCAATGAGCAGGTAGCTCAGGCCCAACTCCTGCTGCAAGGACTTGAGCAGGTTGATAATCTGGGCGCGGATGGAGGCATCCAGCGCGGAAACCGGCTCATCCAGAATCATCAACCGGGGCGAGGCGGACAAGGCGCGGGCGATGGCGATGCGCTGGCGTTGGCCGCCGCTGAACTCGTGGGGGTAGTTGGAGGCGCTGGCGGCACTTAGGCCCACCTGCTCCAGCACTTCGGCCACCCGCTCCTCGATTTGACGGCGGGGGCTATCGGTGGTGACAATCAAGGGGTCGCCGACCACTTCCATCACCCGCATCCGGGGCGAGAGAGAACTGAACGGGTCCTGGAACACGGCGCCCACCGCGCCCCGGTACTCCTTGAGGTCGTCGCCCTTGAGTTGGGCCACCGACTTGCCCTCGAACATTATTTCCCCGTCGGTCAGGGATTCCAGCAGCAGGATGAGCTTGGCCACGGTGGACTTGCCGCAACCGGATTCCCCCACCAGTCCAAAGGTCTGGCCCGGCGGAATGGAAAAGGCCACGTCGTCCACCGCCTTAATCCACCCCACCGGGCGGCGCAGCAGCACTCCCTTGTTCACCGGAAAGTATTTTCGCACGTGGCGGACATCCAGCAGGGCATTCTCAGGACTGGCGTTGGTGGTCATTTTGCCGCCTCCCCGTAAAGCCAGCAGGCTGCGGTATGGCTGCGGTTGGACAAGCTCGTCGTAAGCGGACTTTGGGCTTGACCGGCTCCCGTTCTCGCGCCTGTCGTCGCTCTCGTTACATCTCCGGTCTCAAAGGTGGGCGGGTACTGCTCGCGGCAGATGTCCATTGCATCGGCGCAGCGGGGGGCAAAGGGACAGCCCGGGGGCAGGTCGTAGAGGGAGGGCGGCTGGCCGGGGATGGTGGTCAGCCATTCCACCTCCAGGTCCGGGTCGGGCAGGGACCCGATAAGCGCCTTGGCGTAGGGATGGCGGGGCGCGCTGAAAAGCTCCTGAGTCGGGGCCAATTCCACGATTTTGCCGGCGTACATCACCGCCACCCGGTCGCAGACCCGGGCCACAATGCCAAAATCGTGGGTCACGAAAATCATGGAAAATCGGTGCTCTTCCTGCAAGTCCTTGAGCAGCCGCAGGTACTGGGCCTGAATGGTAACGTCCAAAGAAGTAGTCGGCTCGTCGGCAATCAGCACCGAGGGTTCGGAGGAGAGGGCAATGGCGCCGACGATGCGCTGGCGCATTCCGCCGCTCATCTGGTGCGGGTAGTCGTTGGCGCGCACCTCCGGGGCCGGGATACGCACCCAGCGCAGTAGCTGCTGCACCCGGTCTTTCAGGCCGGTTCCCTGGAGGCCCAAATGATACTTGGAGCCTTCGCCCACCTGTTTTTCCACGTTAAAGACCGGGTTTAGGGAGGTCATCGGGTCCTGGAGCACCATCGAGACCTGGCGGCCCCGGACTTGCTCCATTTCGTGGCGGGACAACTGGAGCAGGTCGGTGTCGCCCAGCCAAACCTCGCCGCCGACAATCTGGCCAGCGGGTTCGGGAACCAGGCGGAGGATGGACAAACAGGTAATGCTCTTGCCGGAACCGGACTCGCCGACCAGGCCCAGGGTTTCGCCGGGTTCCAGGGTAAAGCTGACCCCGTCCACCGCCTTGACCACGCCGCGACGGGTAAAAAACCAGGTCTGCAAGTCTTTGACTTCCAGACGGGCCGCCGACGGGGATCCTGGGGCAGGATTTATGGCAGAACCGGATTGTGGTGAAGGGGAGTTCACAATCTACAATACAGCAACAGCGATAGGGAAAAGCAGAAGGCGGCTTCGTATCATCGTACGCTTGTAACATTCGGCAGGGTTACTTGTCAAGGAGGCCAGCTTGCCGACAGGACAATCGCATTAGACGCACAGTCATATTCCCATCGTTCCTGCGCAGGCAGGAACGACGGATAGCTTCAACCTGTTGTAGGGGCAACCCTTGTGGTTGCCCAGGTTGGAAAATGAAAAGGCCCTGACCGAAACACCAGGGCTATCGCAATAGACGCACAGCCATATTTCCGTCGTTCCTGCGCAGGCAGGAACCTAAAACGTTGTGGACGAGGTTCCTGCCTGCGCAGGAACGACGGGTAGGGCGCAGGAACGACGGATAAGTGTAAACATCACGAGTCACGGACTTATTCAGAGGTTCCTTATGGGTCTGACCTTGCCTTGCCGGTAATACGGTTCCGGGATGGGAAACACGCCAGGCTGATGGCCTGTCCCGTTGCGGGCAAATCGTTGCGGGCAAACGTCCGCATTAGCTTTTTACTCGACGTCCCCGCATTATTCCCCACACTATCAATCCCGCCACCAACAGGGCCAGCGCCGCGCCGATGGCGCCGGCTCCCACCAAAGCCAGCCAAGGCGGCGCCGGGGTGGAAACATCCTGGGCCGAGCCTTCGCCCCCGGGCAACGAGGCTGGCCCGGCTGGGCCGGCGGTTTTGCTGCCCTCGGAAACAGCCCCGTCATTTGGAGAAGCGGCGACGACGGTCGGGGGCTCCTTTTCTTCGGCGGAAGTGCTGGCCGCGGCGGGAACCTCCGCCGTTTTTTCGGGAATCGCCACCTTGGCGGAAGTCGATACCTGACTGGCGGCGGCTTCCTGCCGCTCGCAGTCAAAAAGGCCGGTCATATCGGACAGGTCGCGGATGTTGGAAACGTCCTTGCGCTGCGGGTCGTAATCGAAGATGGGGTCAACCGTCATCTCCTCCGGCGAAATGACCGTGTTGAGACGGGTGACGTAGGGGTGTCTATCCCGCAATTCCTGGAGCAACGGGTGCACAACTGCCAACTCCCGGGAAGGGGCGGCATATTCGGTGACGAAGGCCTGCCCGCGAAATTCGTCGGCACCATCGCTCATCAGTTGCCGGTAGTTGCTGCCGCCGAAGGTGAAGAAGGTCAGGTCGGTATCGGCGATTTCCAGGTTGGCGTAATTCGCCGGGACTGCCGGAATGTCGGCGTAAATCCAGACCATCACCGCCATATCCGGGTTGGCGGCTACTGCGGTCAGGCGCAGGGGAATCATGGGGTTCTCCGCGGGGTAGGTAACCTTGACCGGCTGCACGTCCTGGGCGCCCTGATCGGGCAGCAGGCGCATGGCCAGAAAGACAAACTGTTCCTTCACGTACAGGTCAATCAAAGGCTCCATCGGTTCGGTAACCCGGTACTCGTAGTCCCTCAGCCAGCCGATGAGCGCATCCGGGTCTCCGGACCCAACTACGTCGAAGCCGTAGGGGCCGACTTCCCCGCTGGCGTAAACCTCCACCGACATGGATTCCGCCGCCGCCACCGGAACCGACGTCGGCCTGTTTTCAATCGCTGCCACGGCGCACTGGGGCAATTCCGGAGGAATGAAGACGGGGTCGGTGGCGACTTCAAGTTCGGTGAAGGCCGCCATCGCGTCTTCGGGGACCTCCACGTCCTCCGGCCCAATGGGAACCGGCAGGGGCAGTATCCAGGAAAAGTCCGGGGCCGAACCGGTGTACTGTATCTGGATGTAGGTGGAGAGAGTGCCGTCCCGGTTGTGGGCGAAAATAATGCGTTCCGCGTTCTGGTCCACCGGCGTATTCTGGCAGAAGAAACCGCCGCAGGCCTGGGCGGTCTGGAGAGCGGCCGAACCGGAAATGGTTCCTATAATGAGCGCCAATAAGGCCCAAAGGCGAAATCTCGTGGACATCTTCAATACTCCTTGCCTGGTTGTTTGGGTGCAGGTGTAATTGAAGACGCAGCAGCGGAGGGAAAAGTTCCCGATTCACCGGGACGACTTTCCATACCATCCCCACCATACCCAAGGCCATCATTAGGGGCGGGTTTCAAACCCGCCCCTGATTTTTAACCGGAACCGGCCGGCCAGTTAACTCTGGGTGGCCGGCTCTATGACTCCGGTTCAGGTTCAGGTTCCGCCTCCACATCCAGGGGCAGTTGGCGGTAGTAGATGCCCCATTGTTGCATTAGTTTCGCCACCCGCTCGTCCCGCAAGGCCAGCAGTTCCCGGAAGAACCCGGCCAAGGCATGGGCCGGAACCTCCTCGCTGGAGCAGACCCAACTGCGCTCCGCCGGCACCACGTAAATCAGGCCGCTCTGATGGGGACAAGTAACCTGAATCCGCGTCATATCCGGTCCAGGGCTGACGGTCAGTCCATTCTCTGTTATGGGCATCTATAACCTCCACGGTGTCAATCCTCGGCCCAATACGCCAGGGCAATCGCGATTTAACCAACAGTGGCCTCGCCAACTGTCATTCTGCTCGCTATGTCATTCTGAGCGGAGCGAAGAATCCAGAATCTTGCGGAGCAAGGGTTGTCCGGTATCCGGAAAGGGTCCACCCGGAAGGATTTTAGATTCTTCCTCCGCTCCGCTACGTCAGAATGACATCATGGGAAATTATAACGCGATTGCCCGGCCCAATACGCCGCGTTAACCGTTTCTCACTATCCTGACTAAACGACCGGTCCTAGTTTATCACCGGGGCATTATACCCGTCCCTGGCCGGGCCGGGCCAGCCGGCGGCAAGTTGATTGAACCCAATTAACCGGGATAATCACATAATGTTGTTCAAGCCTTGCCAAATGATGATAGAATCTAAGATGCGAGGTCAGGAAATTAGGCTAACGGCCGGCCCCCTGGCAAACCGAATAACGGTAACCTGATATAAGGACGCTTTTTATGTTCCCACCTGGCGGACAACGTCAGCCCGAAATGGACTTTGAGCAGGTAACCGCCCGTTTCCGAGAAGGAGTGGGGCGGTTTTCCGGTCGCTTTGGCGGCGGCGGGATTGGTCTGTTCATCATTGGCATTCTGGCCCTGGTCGTAATTGTCTGGGCCGGCACCGGGGTTTATACCATCGGCCCCGGCGAAAACGCAGCCCTGCGGCTCTTTGGCGCGGTGCAGGGCAACCCGGTAACCCAGGAAGGCCTCCACTGGTGGTGGCCGGCTCCGGTAGGCAAGAAGGACGTGGTGCTGGTCACCGAGACCCGGCGTATGGAGTTGGGTTATCGCAGCAACGCGGCCAACGCCGCCAATCCCTTCCCTTCTGAAGCGTTGATGATTAGCGGCGACCTGAACATCGTTGACGTGCAGATGGCCGTCCAGTACAACATCAAGAGCCTTAACAACTTCCTCTTTCGGGTGGACGACCCCGGCGAAGAGAGTCGGAACATCGAGACCGGCCGGCCCGACGGACGCACTCTGAAAGACGCTGCCGAGGCGGCCTTGCGGCTGGTGGTGGGCCAACGCTCCATTGACGACGTGCTGGTCCGCAACCGTGAACAAGTGGAAGAGCAAACCAAGATACGCTTGCAGGAAATCCTGGACAGCTACAACACCGGTATCAACATCGAGACGGTACAGCTTCAGGATGTGAAGGCCCCGGAGGAAGTTCGGGACGCTTTCGACGACGTGCTGCGCGCCCGTCAGGAACGGGATACCCGCATCAACCAGGCCCGGGCTTTTGAGGCCGACATTATCCCCAGGGCCCAGGGTGACGCCGAGCGGATTAAAGAGGGGGCGGAGGCATTCCGCCAGGCGCGTATCGCCCGCGCCCAGGGTGAAGCCGAAAGGTTCAAGTCCGTCCTTTTCGAGTATCAAAAGTCCCAGGAAGTGACCCGCCAGCGGCTGTACCTGGAAGCAATGGAGCAGGTTCTGCCCGGGGTTACCAAGATTATCATTTCCCCTGATGTTGAGTCGGTGTTGATTCTCGGCGAAAATGAGAGCCTGACCCCGGTGCCCATCGGGCCGCAGCCCTAGTCCTGGATGATTCCGGCTACGGTCAACGGTTGTAGTTAAAACCGGCTCAAGGCAAGGCCGATAACGGGAACCAACAACTAGAACATGGAACTGTAGGGGCGGGTTTGAAACCCGCCCCGGCTCCGACAACACGGATGGGCAACACGGATGGGCCGGCAGCCCCGGCCTTGGGCGGTTCCAGCAGGCATTTCGGATACCATTTTGGGCGACCCGGTGTGGGCGACCCGGTCCGGTCTTAAAGAGATTTGTAGAGAGTATTTATGAGAGCTTTGATTATCCTGGGGGTGCTGGTAGTAATCGGACTGATTGTCCTGCGCCAGTCCCTCTACATCGTGGACGAAACCCAGCAGGTAATTATCCTGCGCTTTAACGAGGTGATTAACACCCGGATATCCCCCGGGCTGTACCTCAAGGCCCCCTTTGTGGACACGGTAGCCACCTTTGACAAGCGGATTCTGCGCATTGACGCCGACCCGGCATCGATGCCCGACAAGGAAAAGCAGAACCTGATTATCGACTCCTACTCCCGCTACCGGATTATCGACCCGGTCAAGTTCCGCAAGACCCTCCAGACTGAGATCAACGCCAGCAGCCGGTTGGGCGACATTGTAACCTCAACCCTGCGCGACCGGGTGGCTTTGCGCGACCGCTTTGAGATTATCGGGGCCGAGCCTATCGTGGACGAACTGGGCAACCCGGTGGAGGATGAGGAGGGCCTGCCCCTCTTTGAAGGCCGCGCTACCCGGATTGCAATCCTGCAAGAGGTGCTCGACGGCGTCAAGCGCCGCACCCAGGAACAGGACTTCGGCATCGAGATTATCGACGTTAGAATCAAGCGGGCCGACTTCCCCGCATCGGTCACCCCCAGCATCTATACCCGTATGCGGGCGGAACGTAACCGGATTGCCACCCGTTTCCGGGCCGAAGGTGAAGAGGAAGACCTGAAGATTCGCGCGGTGGCTAACAAGGACCGGGAGGTCATCCTGGCTACGGCAGACCAGGAGAGCAACCGGATACGGGGTGAGGGCGAGGCCCGGGCTATCAGCATCCTGGCGGAGGCCCTGAACCAGGACCCGGACTTCTTCGCCTTCCAGCGCAGCCTGGAAGCCTACCAGGCCATCTTCAGTGACCGGGACACCATCGTCCTGTCCGACGAGGAAGACCTGTTTAAGTTCCTGGGTACGCCGAAATAACCCGCTCACCCTGAGCCGGTCGAAGGGTCAGCAAAACTGTAGGGGCGGGTTTTCAACGTTGAAAACCCGCCCTGGCGCACCAACGGGCAACGCAGGGGAATTCAAAACCCACCGCTACAGATTGCCCGCGGTTATTCCAACCGGAATCGCCGCCGGGGTGAATTACCCTTACCAGGGAGCACAGATGAAGCTGCACGAGTATCAAGCCAAAGAGATTTTCGCTCGCTACGGCATCGCGGTGCCCCGGAGCATACTGGCTAACACGCCCCAGGAAGCCCGCCAGGCCGCCGAGGAGTTGGGCGGGCAGGCGGTAGTCAAAGCCCAGGTCCACGCCGGCGGTCGGGGTAAGGCCGGCGGCATCAAGGTGGTGCGCTCGCCGGAAGAGGCGGAGCAGACCGCCCAAGCCTTCCTGGGGCAAAACCTGGTAACCCACCAGACCGACGCCCAGGGGGTTCCAGTAAACTCGGTGTTGATCGAGGAACTGGCCGACATCCGAAGGGAGCTCTACGTGGCCCTGACCATTGACCGGGGTTTCCGGGGGCCGGTGATGATTGTCAGCGCCGCCGGGGGAATGGACATTGAGGAGGTGGCCGCCACCAACCCCCAGGACATCCACACCGAGCCGATTGAGCCGGTGCTGGGGTTGATGCCCTACCAGACCCGCCGGCTGACTTCCCGGCTGGGACTGGAGCCGGCCCAGGCGCGACCGGCGGCCCAGGCGCTGAATGCCTTGTACCGCATCTTTACCGAAAACGACTGCTCCCTGGTGGAAATCAACCCCTTGATCATAACCGGGGACGACCGGGTGGTGGCCCTGGACGCCAAGCTGGACGTGGAGGACGACTCCCTGTTCCGGCACGGCGACTTGAGGGAACTGCGCGACCGCTCCCAGGAGGATATGCTGGAGGCGGAGGCCGCCGACCAGGATATAGCCTACGTCAACCTGGAGGGCAGCGTCGGCTGCCTGGTCAACGGGGCCGGCCTGGCCATGGCGACCCTGGACGTGACCAACGCCGCCGGGGCCGCTCCGGCCAACTTCCTTGACGTGGGCGGCGGCGCTGACGACGAAAAGGTAGCCAGCGCCGTGAGCATCATCCTGTCCGACTCCAAGGTCAACCGGGTGCTGGTCAACGTATTCGGCGGCATCCTGCGCTGCGACATCGCGGCCCGCGGCATCGTCCTGGCCTTTGAGCGGCGAGGCTCCACCCTGCCGTTGATTGTACGGATGCTGGGTACCAACGTAGATGAGGGCAAGGAGATACTGCGCGCCTCGTCCCTCGACGTGACCTTCGCCGACACCCTCACCGAAGCCGCCGAGGCCATCCGACGGGCGGTATAGGAAACCCCAAAAAGTTCCATCTCCTTGGGTCAGAGCTCGGTGTGACAGGAAGGTGAACAGGATGAGCGAGACACAATTGCCAGGTTCTGATATATGGGTTGTCCACTCCGAGTTCGGCAACGTTTTGGCCGGATGCTTCCTGGAGCGGGGAATTGTTTCGATAGGGTGGGGCATTGGCCCGATCAAACACGATGACTCCAAACATAGCATCGTAGAGCGGTTGGCATCAGTTCATTCTGACGCCAAAATAGGAACTCTCCAAACATGGGCCTCGGAAATCCAGAGATTCAACGAAAAAATGGAAGTGGGCGATGCCGTCGCTACATACGAACCTCGGAGTAGTATGTGCCACATCGGCTTACTCCAGTCTCTCTTGGTTTCTGCGGAGCTATTCCCCCCTACTGAATATTGGAATGGCTATCTCAAGCATGACTATGTGCATCGGGTTGAATGGTTATATCAGGTTCCCCGAGACACACTTTCCGAATATACGCGGAAAAGAATAGGCCTTCCGCTGACTTTAACCAGACTAAACCCGCAGGCCAGTGCGGAGCTGAGACAACACTGCTTGGGGTAAAACGGTCGGTTTGGGAAAAGCATACCAGTTTACAGCAAAGTGAACATCGAAACTCCCGGAAATATGGAGCAACACTGAATGGGCATTCTCTTAAACGAGGAATCCCGTATCGTCGTCCAGGGCATTACCGGGCGGGAGGGCAGTTTTCACGCCCGGGCCGGTATGGCCTACGGGACTAACGTGGTATCCGGAGTCACCCCCGGCCGGGGCGGGCAGCTTTTCGATGAACAGGTCCCGGTCTTTGATTCAATGGAAGAGGCGGTGCGGGAGACCGGGGCCAACGTGTCCCTGATTTTTGTCCCGCCGCCCTTTGCTCCCGACGCCATTGTCGAGGCCGCCGACGCCGGGGTGCCCCTAATTGCCTGTATCACCGAGGGAGTGCCGGTACAGGATATGGCAAAGGTGGCTCGCTACATCGAACGCCAGCCGGTGCGGCTCATCGGCCCCAACTGTCCGGGGATGATTAACCCCGGCGCCCGCTGCAAGGTGGGCATTATGCCCGGCAACATCCATCTGCCGGGGCGGGTTGGCGTAGTCTCCCGCAGCGGCACCCTCACCTATGAGGCAGTGTCCCAGCTTACCAACCTGGGCATCGGCCAATCCAGTTGCGTGGGTATCGGCGGCGACCCAATCATCGGCACCAGCTTTGCCGAGGTCCTGCGGCTGTATAACGACGACCCGGATACGGACCTGATTGTGTTTATCGGCGAAATTGGCGGGACGATGGAGCAGGAGGCCGCCGCCTGCATCAAGGCGGAAATTAACAAGCCGGTCTGTACCCTCATCGTGGGGGCCACAGCGCCCGCCGGCAAGCGAATGGGCCACGCGGGAGCCATAATCACCGGGGAGAGCGCCCGTGCCGAGGCCAAAATCGCCGCCATGCGCACAGCCGGCGCCCACATCATTCCCACCCCGGCAGACATCGGCGTCACCGCCCAGGCGGTTTTGCAGGGGATGGGGTAGGGGATAGGCGGGTTCAACATGATGTCAACCATCGCGGAAATCCAGCAGGCCATTCTAAACCTTCCCGAAGCCGAGTACGACGAATTGATACAGTGGCTTTATAAGTTGGACGAGGCGGAGTGGGACCGGCAGATTGAATCGGATTCTTCTGCCGGCAAGCTGGATTTCCTGGCAGCCGAAGCCACGGAAGCTAAACAACAGGGCACCCTCGCAGACCTGTAGTGCATCGGACGACTCCCGAATTCTGGGCCTATTTTGGAAGGCTTCCCGAACCAGTGCAGAGAATCGCAAGACGTAATTTCGAGCGGCTCAAGGAAGACCCTGGATACCCCTCACTGCAATTCAAGAAAGCGGGCAGATTTTGGTCCGTCCGAGTCGGGCTTTCCTACCGTGCAATAGCGGTTGAGGACGGTGGCGACTTCATCTGGGTCTGGATCGGCAGTCATGCCGACTACGACAGGATGGTAGGTTCTTAGCAGTTGGAGCCGTATTCTGAAATTGGATAGAGACATAGCGAGCATCAATACGCCCAACCTTGACATCCCTCTAACCCCCTACCATAATTGGCTTACTTTCATACCTGTTATTGCTACGGGTCAACAACTGCCATATCTCCAAATTATGGGTCGAAATTGTCATAGGAGGCGTACTATGACCGCCGTAAAGTATTCCCTGGACGAGTTTGTCTACGATGTGGAAGCTATGCTCAAGGAGCAGCCCGACCAGGAGAAAATCTTTGATCAGGGGTCCTCTCTGCTGGAGCGGCTGATTGCCAACCCGGAAGCCATCCCCGCCGAGTATCTGGTCCCCGTAGGCCGGGGCGCCCCGGCCCACGGGAACCGAGGCAATCACGGCTCCTATGCCCTTTACCAGGGAGAGAGCGGCCTGCTGGTAACCTCGGTGGTCTGGGGCCGGGTGACCACGCATCGCCCCACGACCACGGCACCTGGGGCATGATTGGCGTGATGGGCAACCATTTGACCGAAACCCGTTTCCGCCGGGTGGACGACCACGCGGTGGACGGCTATGCCAGGCTGGAAAAGGACCGCACCGGCAAGTTCACCTCCGGGGAGGTTACTCTTCTTATCCCGGAAGTGGACGAGATTCACCAGATGGACAATTTTACCGACCAGCCAACAGTGGAAATCCACGTTTATGGCAACGACCTGCGCGGCCTGAATCGTTGCCGCTACAACCTGGAAACGGGCAAGATTACCGCCTTTGCCACGGAAAAGTACGACAACTGTTAGCCCGCGTATTTTTTGCACCGCAGATACGCAGCGATAACCGAGAATCACAGCGAGTCTCTGCGTATCTCCGCGCCCTCTGCGGCTCTGTGTGAAAAATCTCCCCACCGGCTAAACCGGAGGTTATTGATATGCCCCAGGAAATTTCCGCCGAGTCCCTTAACGCCCTGCTGGAGGGCGACTCTCCCTTTGCCCTGATTGATGTTCGCGAGGCCGGGGAATACAACAGTTCTCACATCCCCGGCGCCAGCCTGATACCCCGCCGGGAGTTGGAGTTCCGGTTAGCCCAGTCAATTCCCTATGCCGGCGCCCCCATCATCCTGTGCGACGACGACTGCCGCCGGGCTGCCCTGGCCGCCGCCACCTTGGAAGGGTTGGGCTATGCCCATGTTTCCGTCCTGGCTCGGGGCATCAACGGCTGGGTCAGCCAGGACTTCCCTACCGAGTGGGGCGTCAACGTGCCCAGCAAGGACTTTGGCGAAAAAGTGGAGGTGGTACACCACGTCCCGGAGATTGACGCCACCGAACTGCACCGCCGCATTGAGCAGGGCGAGAAGCTGGTAATCCTGGATACCCGCACGCCGGAGGAATACCGCCGGTTCTGCATCCCCGGCGGGCGCAGCGTCCCCGGCGGCGAATTGGCCCTGCGGATTACCGACATCACCGCCGACCTGGACCCGGACACCACCGTCATCGTCAACTGTGCCGGGCGCACCCGCAGCATCATCGGTACCCGCGTCTTGCAGCGGATGGGCCGCTCCAACGTCCTTGGACTAAAGAACGGCACTTCCGGCTGGGTGCTGGCCGGCTACGAACTGGAGTCCGGCGCCGACCGGGTTGACCTGCCCGAACCATCCCCGCAGGGACTGGCCGCCGCCGAAGCCTACGCCAACCGGCTGGCCGCCGAGGACGGGGTGCGCTACCTGGATGTTTCAGAGCTGGAAGCGATGTTGGAGCGTGCCAGTAGTGAGACGGTTTACCTGGTTGACGTGCGTACCGCCTCCGAATACGCTAACGGTCACATCCCCGGTTTCCAGTGGTTCCCCGGCGGGCAGGCGGTGCAGCGTTCCGACGAGGTGGCGGTGGTCAAGAACTGCCCCATCGTCTTTGCCTGCGACGGCAAAGCCCGCGCCACCATCGCCGCCTCCTGGTACCGGCAGTTGGGCCACCAGGAGGTTTACGCAGTAGCCGGCGGGGTGACCGCTTGGACTGCCGCCGGAAAGGAAATGGAATCCGGCGCATCTGCGGAATCCTTCCTGGGTCTGGCCGAGGCGCAAGGGCAGGTAAGGTCTGTTTCTCCCCAGGACCTGGAATTGAAGCAGGAACGGGCAGCCAACCCGGCGGCGGTCATTTTCGTGGATACCAGCGCCGACTTTGCCCGGGGCCACGTACCCGACGCGCGTTGGGCGCCCCGGGGCTGGCTGGAACTGCAAATCGGCGGCTTGGTTCCTGCAAAGGAAACCCCGGTGACGGTTACCTGTGGCAACGGGCAGAACTCCACCCTGGCCGCGGCCACCCTGCAAGCCCTGGGCTACTCCGATGTATCGGTATTGGCTGGGGGAATGGCGGCGTGGCGACAAGCCGGCCGGCCGGAGGAAACCGGCCTGTCCGGCGTAATGAGTCCGCCGACCGACCTGGTGCCTAGCGGCCCGGACCGGAACTACGCCGATATGATGAACTACTTGCGCTGGGAGACGGCGTTGGGCGAGAAGTACGCCGGGTAGTGGGGGCAATACCGCATAATCGGGTCAGCCTGAATGTTATCCATGAAGGCCCAAGAAAATGACATCACCGCCTTTCCCTCCCTACCAGTGGGACGAGAACAAGCGGCAGGAAACTCTCAGGATTCGGGGAATTGACTTTATGCTTGTGGAGCAGGCCGACTGGTCGACGGCCATCCACCACCGGCAGGAGCGGGCGGGGGAAATTCGGTACTCCTCTTACACCCTGATTGATAATCGGCTGTACAACGTAGTTTGGATGCCAAGAGGGGCCTATACCCGCATCATCGCCTGAGGAAAGCCAACGGGAGGGAAATAACCCGATATGAACAAGTCCAAGGTTAAGATAACCCGGCCGACTCCCGACGAAGAAGCGGAAATAGCCGCCCACCTCGCGGAGGATCCCGACACCTATGAGTGGAGCGATGAGGACTGGGCAAGCGCTAAGACTACCCAGCAGCTCTTTCCCGAATTGGCGGAGCGCGCCAGGGAACGGAAGGCGGGCTTGATGGAACAAGTTACCATCAACCTGGACCGGGAGACGATAATCTGGTTCAAAGCCCAGACCGGAGAGGATGGGGAGATTGGAGGAACCGCCTGGCTCGCGCTAGTCGAACAGACTCTCCGAGCCTACGTCCAGGACCGCAACGATCAAGCTAAAGCCAGCAATATAGGCTATTGAGGTAACCAATGCCCATCATTGAACACAGTAGCATACGAATGTCGCCGGCGGCGGAATACCGGGCCGAGCGCACCTTTGTGTCCCCGGAACAGGGTGCGGTGTCACTGACCGTGAAGGAAGTGGAACTGCATCCCGGATGGGAGGGACGGCTGCATACTCACCCAACCGATATGTCCATAATGGTGACCGCCGGGGCGGTGCAGTTGATAATCGGCGACGAGCTGCAAACAGTGCGGGCCGGCTGCACCCTGTTTGCCCCGCCGGGCGTCCCCCACAAGCTAATCAACAAGCTCTGGATTCCGGTCCGGCTGCTGGTCACCTACCCCACCACCGATTTGGTTACTGACTATCTGGAGTAACTCTGCGAACCTCTGCGTCTCTCTGCGCCTCTGCGGTTAATTGAACACGGAGACGGAGAGATACGAAGGTTCGCAGAGTCCCGTCCCTTGCCCAAAAGCCATCAACAGGAGGCCAACAATGGCAACTCAGAGTCTGCGTACCGAAACCAAGCCCCAGCTAATCCCTACCAACGCCGGGCTGCGTACCTGGGCCGCGCCCCCGGAGGCGTTGCAGCAGGAGGTCGTACCTAACGACCTATTTTACATCCGCAACCACTGGACCGATTGCCCGGAGATTGACTTGGCTACCTACCGGCTGGTGGTGGACGGCGCGGTGGAAAATCCCCTGAGCCTGTCATTTGACGAAGTGCTGGCAATGGCAAAAAGCCGTTTCCAGGTTACTTTCGAGTGCTGCGGCAACAGCCCGGTGCCCGACTACTGGGCCAGGGCCACCCGCACCGGCTCGGTGATGGAGCAGATTAAGGGCCACGGCATTATGGGCAACGCGGAGTGGGCCGGCGTGTCCCTGTCCGATCTGTTGGCCCGGGCCGGCGTGAAACCCTCTGCGGTAGAGGTAATGTTTGAGGGCGCCGACCACGGCCCGGACGAGACTGTCGGCGACCCGCCCGAAGTGACCTACGAGCGCAGCCTGCCCCTGGTCAAGGCCACCCACCCGGATACGCTGTTGGCCTATGAAATGAATGGCGAGCCGCTGCCCCTCAACCACGGCTTCCCCCTACGCCTGCTGGTGCCCGGCTGGTACGGAATGACCTCGGTGAAGTGGCTGGTGGGCATCCACGTCCTGGACCATGAGTTCAAGGGCTTTTACCAGACCGAAAGGTATATGACTCAGAACGGGCCGGAGGATTCCAGCTACTACACCTACCACACCAAGATGAAGGTCAAGTCCATCATCACCAACCCGGCCCCGGGCGAGGTCATACCCTACGATAGTAACCGGGGCTATACCCTGGCCGGCGCCGCCTGGTCGGGAGAGGAAGAGGTGGTCAAGGTGGAGATAAGTACCGACGGCGGAGCCACCTGGAACCCGGCAACGCTGGCCCCCCGCAGCAGTTCCTACGCCTGGTATCGGTGGCAATACCGCTGGCAGCCCGCCGCCCCGGGCCGCTATACGCTGATGTCCCGAGCCACCAACAGCCTGGGCGAAAGCCAACCGCTGGAGTTCCCCAACAAGTGGGACGGCCGGGGCTACGGCAACAACATGGTCTTCCCGGTAGAAGTGCAGGTGGTTTAGCGAATATCCCAACCATAGAGAGGCCAAATGCTGGAAACCGAACGGGTGAGTTACATTTTTGCCGACGCCCGGGCCTTGTACGACGACGCTTTGGAAATGCTGACCCAGGATCGAATCCGTAATGCAGCGGAAAAGGCTTGGTGCGCCACCAAGCGAGCTACCGACGCCCTGATTCTGTCCCGCACCGGGCAAGAACCCAGAACTTCCGGTCAAACCATACACGGGTTACGCGTCTTGCGTAGGGAAGACCCGTCCTTGGAAACCCTGCGCCTGCGTTACTCAACGCGTCAATACCTGCTGCATGGCAGATGCTTCTACGACGGCGTTTGCGAACCGGAGGACGACCTGATAGCTGACATCCGGGAAACGATAGACTACATTCAGGATACCGAGAGGGTGGCCGAAGGGTGAGGTCGGGTTATTCGCTTCTTCTCAACATTCGGATGCCGGAATCATCCTGACAATCGCCAGGAGCGAGAGCGGCCCAGATTCGAACAATCCCAAAAGTAGAACCAGGGAGTGAATGATGCAAAAGGCGCAGCGCGACAGCGTCCTCAGCCAGTTGAGCGGCGCTGACCGGCAAAACCTCCGGCGGGTCGTCGCCGAAATCCAGACCGCTATGAATGAGTCCACCAAAGGTAATACTGCCGGCCGGCGCATTACCGTGCGGGAACTGCTGGAAAACTGGCAAGACGAACTGCCGGAGAACGTCCGAACGGCCCTGGAAACAATAAAGGTCCGGGACGATACCGGGCCAAAAGTGGGCGTAACGGCCCCCGATTTTTCCCTGAAGCGGCTGGGCGCCGAGGAACGGGTAAGCCCCTCCGATTTTCAGGGACGGCGGCCCGTAGCCCTGGCCTTTGGCAGCTATACTTGACCCCCCTTCCGCGCTCAGGCTGAGCGTATGACCCAAATCTACCAGCGGTTCCGCGACCGGGTGGAGTTCTTCGTAGTTTACGTTCAGGAGGCCCACCCCACCGACGGCTGGCAGACCGACAGCAACCTACAGGACGGCGTCCTCTTTCGCCAGCACCAGAGCTACGCCGAGCGGGAGGAGGTCGCCCAAACGTGCAGCCTGGACCTGCATATCGGGCTGCCCATAATCATTGAAGAAATGAACAACGCCATTGATGAAGCCTACGGCGCCGCGCCGGAACGTCTCTACCTGGTAGGCGTTGACGGCAAGGTCGCCTACCAGGGCGGCGCCGGCCCCCACTTCTTCAACCTGGACGAATGGGAGCGGGCCATTGAAGCCGTTGTAAAAGTTCCGGCCACCCCTTAGCCGTCGGCCAACGGCAGCGGAGTGTCACGCCAAGGGAACAAGCGCGGGATAGAATGGCATAGCCATAATCGCTAACCAGATGCCAAATGCTGAAAACCGAGCGGGGCAGCTACATTTTTCCGGGTTAATCCGGGCTACTATTGACTACATCCAGGACTACGGAAGGCTGGCTGGAGATTGAGTTTACAATCTGACAGGCTCAATTGCGGATAGAACACGGAGGCGTGACTTGACCGAACTTATTGACCTGACCCTCACCCTGGGCAGCGACCGGGTTATCCCGGTGCCGGGCCTGATTGGTGTCTGCACTGAACCACTACACACCCACGAGTCCCACGCCCGCTCCAACACCAAGCTGACCCTGGCAACCCACATCGGCACTCACGTTGACGCACCCTACCACTTCCACCCCGACGGGGTGACTGTGGAGAATATGCCCCTGAACCGCTACATGGGGCCGGCCCTGCTTCTGGACTTGCGACAGGTAGCGAAGGGGCTAACGCCGCTGTCGGTAGCCGACTTGCAGCATGCCGGGGGAACCCCTGCGGCGGTGCGGGACAAAATCGTGGTGCTGTTCACCGGCTGGGCCGCCGCCGAATCCGGGGACATCCGGTTCTACTCCCAAGGCCCCTACCTAAGCAATGAGGGAGCCGAGTACCTGGCCGATGCCGGGGTCAACGCCGTGTCGGTGGACTTTCCCATCGACAAGCACCCGCCCACGCCCCAATCCACCATCCACGACTTTCCGGTGCACCGCCTGCTGCTGGGTCAGGGCATACCGCTAATTGAAAACCTGATTAACCTGGACCAACTGGTGGGACGGGAGTTTGAGTTGTGGGCCTTGCCCATCAAGCTCAAGGATGGCGACGGGGCGGCGGCCCGGGCCGTCGCCCGCATCCTGTAGCCCCGTACTGCTCTGTTGCTATAGTTACGCTGCGATGACCAATTCCACCTATAATACGCCCATCCTGCTCGCTACCGGCAACCCGGCCAAACAGGAGGCTCTGCGCCGGCTACTGGAAGGTCTGCCGCTGGCCCCGGTCACGCCGGGAGAGTTGGGCCTGGCCGCCGACCCGGAAGAGACGGGAGCAACCCACGAGGAAATAGCCGTTGCGAAGGCGCTGGAATGGTCTCGGCTGGGGTCAATGCTGTCCATCGCCTCCGACGGCGGGCTGGTGGTGCCGGCCCTGGGCCATAACTGGGAGAGCCGGTACACCCACCGCTTTGCCGGGCCGGCCGCCGATGATGCCGAGCGCCGCCGCCGCCTGCTGGAACTGCTGCGGCACTGCGCCGGAGCGGAGCGGGAAGCCTCTTGGGTAGAAGCCCTGGCTATCGCCGACCGGGGCCGTCCCCTCAAGTCCTGGGAACTGAAGGGCAGCAGCGGCGTCATCGCCGAAACCCCGGAGGACGGCTCCCACTCGCCGGGGTTCTGGGTCTTCCCCCTGTGGCACTTCCCCAAGTTGGGCAAATACTACAACCAGCTTACCGACGTCGAAAAGGAATCGCTGGGCGACCATTGGGCCACCCTCCGGCGGTTGGCGCAGACCTATTTCCTGGAAGAGTTTCCGGCCAACGGAGGTTAGGCTATTCGCTGACCACCTTTACCCGAGGGTCAAGGCCAATGGTGAAATAGCCGGGCCGATGGGATACAATAGCCGGCGAGGACAGCCCGAACCAACGCTCCAACGCACTTCCTATCCCCGCCTATTCGGATAATTGGAGAACCTGCCTTGACCACTTCCGCCACCCTTCCCGAATCCATAGACCAAGTGCAGACCCTGTTGCGCGACCAGCAATATGTGGCCGACCGGGGCTTAGCCGTCGCCATTTTCCTGGCCCTGACCCTGCAACGGCCTCTCTTTCTGGAAGGCGAGGCGGGGGTGGGCAAGACCGAAATCGCCCGCGCCCTGAGCCAGGGGCTGAATACTGAGCTAATCCGGCTCCAGTGCTACGAGGGGCTGGACATCAACCACGCCGTTTACGAGTGGAACCACACCCGCCAAATGCTGGAGATTCGGCTGCTGGAGTCGGCTGGCGGGGTGGACCGCCCGTCCGCCACCGCCGACCTGTTCAGCGACCGCTTTCTAATCAAGCGCCCCCTGCTCCAGGCCATTGACGAAAGCAGGGAGCGGTCGCCGGTGCTGCTGATTGATGAGCTGGACCGGGCCGACGAGGAGTTTGAGGGGTTCCTGCTGGAACTGCTGGCCGACTTTCAGATAACCATCCCGGAGTTGGGAACCTACCGGGCGGCCCACCCGCCCATCGTCATCATAACTTCCAACCGCACTCGGGAGGTTCACGACGCCCTGAAACGCCGTTGCCTCTATTACTGGATTGACTACCCCGACTTCCAGAAGGAAATGCAAATCGTCAGCGCCCGGATGCCCCAGGCTCCCCGGCGGCTGGCCGAGCAGGTCACCGGGTTCATCCAGGAACTGCGGGAGACGGAACTTTACAAGATACCCGGCGTGTCCGAGACCATTGACTGGACGGCGGCGCTGCTGGCCCTGAACCAGACCGAGTTGGACGCGCAGGTTATAGATGATACCCTGGGCATTATGCTGAAGTACCAGGACGACATTGAACTGGTGCGGGGCGAGCCGGTCCGGAACATACTGGAGCGTTCCCAGAACCGGGGGCCGCGCCGGGGTGGAAGGGGCGGCGGCGGGGGGGGCTGATGCCGTGGCCCACCAGGATTATCATGGAGGAATGACCTTATCCCGGTTTTCCGGTGCCAGTTGGTCTTACCGTGTCAGTTCGTTTTCTCACGCCAGTTTGTTTTACCGCCCATCCTGAACCTGTCGAAGGATGCCCAATAAGGAAGCAGCATGACCCTGGAAACCACTACTGACGGCCAGTCCGAGGACATCGACGACGGCCACATCCTGCACAACCTGATGCTATTCGGGGAGACGCTGCGCCGGCTGGGGCTGGACTTCGGCTCCGGCAATATGCTGGACCTGGTGCGGGCCACCGAGTCGGTGCATATCGGGCGCAAGCAGGACTTCCGCCACGCCGCCCGCTGTCTGCTGGTGCACCGCAAGCAAGACCTGCCCACCTTCGACGACGCCTTCCAAATCTTCTGGCGCCGCCCGGCCCATGGTATCAGCACCCGCGACCTGCGCAGCATGGGCGAGGAACGCCGCTACCGCAATCCCCAGATCGGCCCGCCGGCTGGTGTGGATGAGGAGGCCGGCGACCTGCTCGGCAGCGCCCCGGAAGACCAGCCCGGCATCGATATGAGCCAGACCTACAGCGCACGGGAAGTGCTAAGGGAGAAGGACTTCGCCGACTTCACTCCCCCGGAAATCGCCCAGGCCAAGACGATGATGGCTGAGCTTTCCTGGGATTTAGGCCGCCGCAAGACTCGCAGAACGCACTATACCCAATCCGGTGATGGCGCCGCCCTGGACTGGCGGCAGACCTTCCGCCGCAACCTTCAGTACGGCGGGGAATTGTTGGAGCTTGCCCACCGCCAACCCCGGGAAAAGACTCGCCCGCTGGTTTTGATTTGCGACGTCAGCGGCTCAATGGAACGCTATACCCGGCTGCTGATCCACTTCATCCACACCATCGCCGGCGACCTGGGCCGGGTTGAGGCCTTCCTGTTCGCCACCCGCCTCACTCGCATCACCCGCTACCTTAACTACCGTAGCATTGACCAGGCGGTGAACGAGGTTTCCCGGGCCGTGCCGGACTGGGCCGGCGGCACCCGCATCGGCGAGGCCATCAAGACCTTTAACTATTCCTGGGCGCGGCGGACGTTGGGTAGTGGGCCGGTGGTCCTGATTATCTCCGACGGCTGGGACCGGGGCGAGCCGGAATTACTGTCCAAAGAAATGGCCCGGCTCCGGCGCAGTTGCCACCGGCTCATCTGGCTGAACCCGCTCTTGGGGTCGCCCCGCTACCAACCCTTGACCCAGGGGATACAGGCGGCCCTACCCCACATTGACGACTTTCTGCCGGTGCACAACCTGAACAGCCTGGAGTCCCTGGCCCGCCACCTGAACCGCCTGCCGCCCCGCAAGACGCCCGCGGCCGCTCACCGCCGGCTGCGGTCTGCGGAACAAGTGCCAGAGCTGGAAGCGCCGCCGCCCGCGCGCCGGCGTGAAGATATGAACCCGGCCCTCGGCCCCACCTTCCGCCATCCCCTTTGGGGGCAGATACCGCCGGCCTAACGCAATGTCCCGATATTCCCTCCGGCGTTGAGGTGTCCCGATAGGAAACTACTGACACTTGGGGGTAGCCCCGGCCATTTGGGACGCTGGTACGGCGGCATCTTTGTCTTCCAGTACCTGGTTTTTCTCGGGCTGACCATTTGGGACGAGGTAGTTTACCAGACCGGAAACAACACGGTACAGACCATCTTGGCCGTCCAGCGGGGAATGACCGCAAATATCCTCAATATCGCGGCAAGCGCGTACGTAATTTTGGAGGGCGTAATGCTGGCCCATTGGCTGAGGGAGCGGGACAAGCGGAAAGAACAGGAAGCAGTGGAAGAAGCTATAAAGGCACGCCAAGCGGCAAACCGGGCAGAGGAAGCGAGAGCGGAGGCGGAACTGGCTGCGGGAATTGCCGCGGAACTGGCCGTGGAACAGGCGCGCCAAGAAGAAGGCCGGCAATGGCAGGCCTGGTATGAACGGTGGCAGGACGCCCAGCGCGAAGGCCGACCCTTTGACGAACCACCCCCAGCCGGGCCGCAGGATAGGAATGGGACGTGATTTTCCCCTTATCTGACCTGGATGTACTGGATATAGATGAACCCGGCCCTTGGCTCCACCTTCCGCCATCCCCTTTGGGGGCAGATACCGCCGGCCGGTGGGGAGTGAGGATGGCTTTATATCTATAGGGTGTTAGTGTCATATACAGTATCTACGCTAAGTTGAGAAAATGCCCTTTTGTCCTAACTGCGGTGCCGAATATCGGTCTTCCCCAAGTTTTTGCAGCGCTTGCGCTGCCCTTTTCACTGCACCGGGCATTGAAAGCAGCATTGGCGCGGGAATACCCACGGAATTGCGCTACCACATTTCCCTGAAGCGCGTTCTGTTTATGACGGTTCTATCCGTTGGGCTGTTCCTGTTCTACTGGTTCTATATCACCTGGAAGCAGTATAGAGACCATACCCAAGCCGAGGCATCAAGGATGAAGTGATTGCCGGTGTTGATGATGGCGCAGAGAGTCAGCAAAGGATAGGCCAGCCCCAGCAGCTTGAACCAACCCCTCAACTCCCCGAGGAAAAGCACTCCAAAAATGCAGGTCCAACTGAAATGCAGGCTGGGCATCGCCGCGTTGGTATTGTAAAACCCGGCCATTTCCGAGCTGCCGTAGTAAAGTAGGGCCAAAGAGTTGAAAACTACCCCAATAAACACCAAATCGGAAGGCGGGAAACCCTTCCGAAGCGCTGGCTACAGCACTGGCTACGCGCCAAAAGCAGGCTCAAGCCTCGTTGTTCAGAGGTTCCCGATTTTGTGGCAGGCGGCCCAATGCTGGTTCATCACCTCACGCCACTCGGGATCCTGCTCTCGGCAAATGGCCGACTCTTGATAAATAGGGCAACGAGGATGAAACCGGCAACCCGACGGCGGGGCGATGGGACTGGCGACCTCCCCTTGGATAGTGTCGCCCATGGGGATGTCGGGATCGGGTCGAGGCACCGAGGACATCAGAGCTTGAGTGTAGGGATGGCGCGTATCACCATATAATTTATCTTTTGGGGCCAATTCGACCAGTTTTCCCACATACATTACCCCGACCTGGTGGCTCATGTGCTCGACAATTGCCAAGTCGTGGGAAATGAGCAAGTAGCTCAAGCCGAAATTCTCTTGCAGCTCAACCAGGAGGTTCAATATCTGAGCGCGGATGGACACGTCCAGACCAGATACCGGCTCGTCCAGGACAATCAGCTTGGGCTGCAATGCCAAAGCACGGGCAATGGCGATTCGCTGCCTCTGGCCACCGCTGAACTGGTGTGGGAAAAACCCACCTGTTACCGGGTTCAGCCCTACGTTCTCCAGCAGTTCACCCACCCGCGTTCTCAAAGACTGACCCCCTAATCCTTCGTGCACTTGCAAAGGTTCCCCGATAATTTCCCGCACCCGCATACGAGGATTCAAGGAACTGTAAGGGTCTTGGAAAACCGCCTGTACCGCCCGTTTGTACTCTCTAAGCTCCCGACGGCTAAAACGGTTCACCTCCTTACCTTGAAACCGGACTGACCCACTAGTGGGTCTTTCCAGCAACAGCACATTCTTGGCTACGGTAGTCTTACCACACCCGGACTCGCCGACCAGGGCAAAGGTCGTTCCCTCCTGCACCTTGAAGCTGACACCATCAACGGCACGAACCAGGACCGGGCTTCCCCGAAGAAAACCGCCGGGCCCCGGAAAATGCTTGACCAGGCTTTCAATTTCCAATATCGGTTCAGACACAGCCATTTATTTCTCCGCCAGCCAGCAATGTACGAAATCATCGCCGCCGAGGGAAGTTTGAGGAGGGTATTGCTCTTTGCAGATGTCCATTGCAGAAGGACACCGGGGCCAGAAGGGACATCCTGAAGGGATACTCCGCAGGTCCGGCGGTTGCCCGTCAATCTGGTACAGTTTGGGCCTGGGATTGCCCATAACCGGAACGGAATCCAGCAGGGCCCTGGTGTAAGGGTGCTGGGGAGCCTTGTATATCTTGTGGACTTCGGAACTCTCTACAATGCGCCCGGCGTACATGACGTTAACCCGGTCGCACATCTGGGCTACGATTCCCAAATCATGTGTTACCCAGATAACGCTGGTCTGGTGCTCCCTCTGCAACTCGCGGATTAAACCCAAGAACTGGGCTTGAATCGTGACATCCAAAGAAGTAGTCGGCTCATCGGCAATGAGTAGTTCCGGGTTGGTAGAAAGACCCATCGCCGCAACCACCCGCTGTCGCATACCACCGCTGAACTGATGGGGATATTGCTTTAGTCGAGTTTCTGGGCTGGGAATACGCACCGAGTATAGGGTTTCCAGCACCCGGTCCAGAGCCTGACGCCCCCGTTCTTTGAGATGCAGCTTTACAGGCTCGGCAACTTGATCGCCAATCGTAAAGACCGGATTGAGGGAGGTTTGTGGGTCTTGCATAATCATAGCCATGCGGCGGCCCCGGTACTCCCGCATCTCGTTCTCGGTAAGTTCCAGCAGGTTCTGGTCACCGAACCAGACTTCCCCTTCCACAATGCGAGCTGCTGGCCTGGGAACCAACCGCATTAGCGAGAGGCAAGTGATGGACTTGCCGCTACCGGATTCCCCAACTAACCCAACCACTTCGCCTTCCTTGACCGTGAAACTAACCCCATCCACCGCTTTCAGCACCCCACTGCGCTGGAAGAAGTAAGTCTTGAGTCCCTCCACTCGCAGAAGGGTTGAATTATCTTTGCTAGACGGTCTATCCATAATTTATGACAACCCCCCGCCGGCTCTGGCGGAAAAATGCTGTACCGAGTTTCCAACCATCATAGCTGACGGCGCCTGGGATCAAGAGTATCCCTCAACCAGTCGCCAAACAGGTTCAGCGACAGTACCGTCGCCAGAATCGCCAGCCCGGGGAATAGGGTTATCCAATAAGCGCTGGTGATGAACTCCCGGCCATCGGACACCATCAGGCCCCACGCAGGATTTGGCGGGGGCACCCCCACACCCAGGAAGCTCAGGGAAGACTCCAGGAGGATTAAGTGACCCACTTCAAGAGTAGCCAGGACAATTACGGTATTAAAGACGTTGGGAAGAATGTGCCGCCATAGAATCCGGTATGTAGGGGAGCCAATCACTTGGGCGATAGCCACATAGTCACGTTCCCGCACGGTCAGGGTTTCACCCCGGATAATGCGAATAAATCGAGCCGCCAGGAAAGGAGATAAGACAAACATCACACTGGTAAAGCTGGTGCCGAAGGTGAATACAAACACCAGGGCTACCAGGATGGTAGGCAGCGCCAATATCAACTCCACGAATCGTTGGAGTATTGCATCCGCTGTCTTGCCAAGATAGCCGGATAATATTCCCAGGAAGGTCCCAGTGCCGCCACCGATGAGAATGATCAAGAGAGAAAGTGTAAGGGAAACACGCGCGCCGTAGATGAGGCGACTTAGCACATCTCGGCCCAGCTTATCAGTGCCAAGGAAGTTGCCCCAACTTCCATCTTCGTGCCAAGCCGGCGGGCTAAAGGAATTGCCAACATCAATCTGAGTTGGGCTATGCGGAGAAATAACCGGAGCAAATATGGCAAAGCACAGGAGTATGAAAAGTACCGAAGAAGTTATAAGTGGCGCCCGCCGAACGGCAGACATACCCGCCCCAACCCGCTCCTGCCAGGTTGTCGCCACGGATCCTAAAGACAAGTCAGTATCGGTTCCAGCCATGAAATTCCTCTACCGGGAAGAGTATTTAATGCGGGGGTCAATCACGGCGTAGAGAATGTCCACAATGAGGTTAATGATAATGAAGAAGCTGCCGAATACTATCACCACCCCCTGCACCACCGGGAAGTCCCTACCCAACACACTGTTTAGCGCCACGCGGCCTATGCCCGGCCAGGCGAAGACCGATTCAACCACTACCGAACCGTTCATAAAAGCGCCAAATATAAGACTGGCATAAGTGATTACGGGGATCAATGCGTTTCTGAGGGCGTGCTTACTCATAACCATTATCTCCGGCAAGCCCTTGGCCCGGGCCATAGTGACGTAGTCACTATCCAACACGTCGAGCATACTGGAGCGCATCAGGCGGACGATACCGGCCATCGCCGCCCAGCCCAAGGTAAACCCCGGCAGCAAATACGATGCTATTCCCCCTTTACCGGCAGGTGACACCCATCCCAGAATTACGGCAAACAACAGAATAAGCATCAGCCCCAACCAGAAAGAGGGCATTGATTGACCCAGAAAAGCCACCACTTTGGCGATCCAATCTACCGGGCTGTCCCGGTAGACAGCGCTTAGTACTCCCAACGGAATAGAAAAAATAATTGCGATTGAGATAGAACTCAACGCCAGTGAGAAAGTGGCCGGCATCCGCTCTTTCAATATCTGGGTAACTGTAACGTTGCTTCTGGCCGAAGTGCCCAAGTCCCCCCGGACCAGTTGGCCCATATAGATGACATACTGCTTGTAGAACGGCTGGTCCAATCCCAACCTTTGCCGCATCATCTGTTCGGCCTCCGGCGCAGCTAGGTTGGCCGTAAATAACTCGGCCGGGTCACCGGCAGCCCGGGACAATATGAAAACCAAAGTGGCGATAAACCACAGGGCCAAGAACGCCTGGAAGATACGACCTGCTAGGTAGCCAACCATGGACCTCCTTCCGGGGTCATAATAAGCTGGCGGAGAGGCCGCTCTCCGCCAGCACTATGAGTCTTAGTCTTTCGAATTGGCTGACTTAGGCCTTACCTTGGGGGACGAATAGACCAGTGGTTGTGCGCGAAGGGACGCCCATTTACGGTATGCCAGGTGTCAACCTTGTTCTTGTCCACGGCAAACACGGCCACCGCCGATAGCAGGGGCGCATGCCAGTATTCCCGATTCATGTGCAACTGGTACTCGGCCAGGGCTTCGTGTTGGTCTCTCAAGTCAAAAGCGGCCGCGGCCTTGTCCAACAGCGCGTCAGCTATACTCGGGTCTTGATTGTACCCAAACTTGCCCTTGGAGTGATGCCAGATATAGCTGGTCCGGAAGGTGTGATACCTGGTGTCGCTGCCACGGACGCCCAGAACGTACGGCGGCTCATCGGCCAAACTCTGCTTGAGCGCTTCCGGGTCTTTGTTAGACCCGGAGAAAATTGCTTTGAATGCCTGGCCATCCACCACCTTTACAGTAGCCTTTATGCCAATAGCTTCCAGGTAACCGACCACCGCCTCAGTCAATCCGGGTAGGTCAACGAAGTCGGCATCTCCTACGTAGGTATATACCTCGACCTCGAAACCATCTCCGTATCCGGCTTCTGCCAGCAACTGCTTGGCCCGGTCCGGGTCATAGGGATGCGGCACCCCATTGGAGGGGTAACCGATATTTCCAGGCACCGCATAAGCGCAGCAAATCGGCTCAGCCTGGCCGGCGTAAAGACCGTCGCCAATGCCCTGCCGGTCAATGGCGATGGATAGGGCTTCTCTGACCTGCTTGTTATTGAAGATATGGCCACCTTTCCAGTGATGGTTGTACCACATCCAGGATACGTTGGCGCCAGGCACCTGACGCACATCGAAGCCGCTCTCCTGGAGTTCCTCAACGTTGCGAACCGAAGCAGATATCAGGTCGGCTCCCCCGGTCTTCAGCAATGCAATGCGAGTTATAAGCTCGGCTACGTCCCAAATCTGCAAATCCTTATACCCGGGGAACTTCTCGTAATGGTCTTCGAAAGCGGTCATCTCCATATATTGACCCGGGACACGCCGCACAAACTTGTAGGGTCCGGTGCCGATCGGATTTTCAGTGAAGCCGCCCACACCCTGCTCCTCAAAGTAGGATTGCGGGAAAATAGTCGAACGGCTAGGCGACACTGCCGTAAAGTTCATGATTATCGTGGATGACGGTTCCTTGGTGGTGAACTGAACAGCGCCCCCAATAGAGTTAAATCCGCCGCTGGCGGGATCCAGCAACGGAGAGACTTCCAGGCCGAACCCGCCCAGGGTGTCGGGCGATATCGAGCGGTTCCAACCCCAAGCAGCGTCTTCGGCGGTCAATGGGGTGCCATCGTGGAACAACACGCCGTCACGGATGGTGAGAGTCCAGGTCAAGAAGTCCGAGGATACTTCCCATTTGGTGACAAAGCCCGGCTTGAGGCTTCCGTCCAGGTTCTGATCAATCGGGTATTCGAACAGCTCGTTATAGTAGATTTTCGTGGA
Source organism: Dehalococcoidia bacterium (assembly GCA_965197655.1). Lineage (GTDB taxonomy): Bacteria > Chloroflexota > Dehalococcoidia > Lucifugimonadales > UBA3495 > CATQHB01. The sequence continues at coordinate 2,047,106 of OZ240220.1, forward strand.
GCTGTCTTCCGAGATATTGGTATCCACACCCATGAAGCCCCAGTAGTGACCTACTGATACTAGAGTGCCGGCGGGAGTCACCTTGGGAGGAGGGAAGGTCAAGGGATGCGGAGTCGGGGTTGCCACGACGATTACTTCCTTGAGTACCTCCTTCTCAACGGTGATTTCTTTCGCCACCTCCACTGGCACTTCCTTCTCTACCGTCACCTCTTTGATTACTTCTTTTACTACCTCCCGATCCACCGGAACCTCTTTGACCACTTCGACCACTTCTTTTACAACCTGAGGTTCAACCGGCGCCGATGAGCCACAAGCCACTCCAAGAACTAAAAGCACAAAAAGAGATATAACTACCGATGCTTTGGGTCTGCCCAGCCAGTTAACCAGCATTACTGAACCTCCATAACTTTCACTATTAGTGGCTACCTAGGAAATTCCGAATAGATAGCATATTCCGGCCAATGTTAATGTAATTTCGACATAAAGTCAGTTGTGTCGTGCAGTCTAACTTAGCTTGGTAGATTTGGCAAACGGGAAAATTCGGATAGAAGCGCCGCCCCGCTGCCGTCCGGTCATTTGAGGTATATGCCGGATTGGAGAAATCAGTGTGGTTGGCTCGAAAGGATGCTGCCCAAAAGGTTCAAATGCGCCCGCAATCAGCTCACTAGCGGCATAGTGATTAGACCGAAACACTACTAACCTTGTTTGACATATACATTGCAAACGGCTTATTATCCTTCATAGTCACCACTGATTCATTACGCCTAACCTCCCGCAATCAGGAGGCCCACTCAATCCACTCCCCAACTTAAGCGAAAAGAGGTGCCCAATGTCTCAGCCAGCAAGCATCGCACTGATAGCCCATTTGTTACGCCGGGCCGGATTCGGGGCCACCCGCCAAGAGTTGGAACATTACACGGCTCTAGGGTATGAGGCCACGGTTGATGAGCTGCTCAACCCGCCGCCGGACCACCCGGCCGGCAATACGGCGCTGCTCCTTCGCTACCAACCGGCCTGCATGATGCCCGGCGGCGGCACCGGTCCCGGCGTGTTCAACTGGCTTTATCACATGATCAACACCCAACGCCCGCTGGAAGAAAAGATGGCCCTCTTCTGGCATCAAGTCTTTGCCACCGGCAACTCCAAGATTGATAACTGCAACCAGATGCTGGAACAGGTTGTACTGTTTCGCCGCTACGGTATGGGCAACTACAAACGGCTGCTGGTTGAGTTGGCCAAGGACCCGGCAATGATTTATTGGTTGGACAACAACGAGAACCACCGGTACGCCGTCAACGAGAACTGGGGAAGGGAACTGCTGGAACTTTTCTCCATGGGCGTCGGCAATTACACCGAGATTGATGTACGGGAAGCCTCCCGGGCCTTTACCGGCTGGACGATACAGCCCAAATTGCCTCGTCGCCCGCTGGGCCGGTTTCCGTGGCGGTTTGAATACCTTCCCGAAGACCACGATGATACGGAAAAGACCTTCCTTGGGCATACGGGCGCGTTCAACGGCGAAGACATTATTGACATCATAGTTGAACAGCCGGCTACGGCGCGTTTTATATGCCGGCACCTGTACAACTTCTTCGTCGCCGATGAAATCCAAGTGCCCGCCTGGACCATTGAACCCGCTCGCGACGAAGCTGCCCTTGATATCATGGTTGCCAGCTTTCAGGATTCGGGGTACGAAATAAAAGCGGTACTGGAAACCATGTTGAAGTCGGACTTCTTCAAGAATGCCAGGTACGCCAGGATTAAGAGTCCAACAGAGGTCATCGCCGGCACTCTAAAGATGGTAGGGGCCTACAAGTTCCCGGAGCCTACAATCAGGGATATCGGCAATGAGCCTCGATACCTGGGCCAGGACCTGCTTAATCCGCCCAGCGTCGAAGGCTGGCAGACCGGCGCTGAGTGGGTCAACAGCGGCTCTCTGCTGGCCCGGGTCAACTTTGTGGCCGACTGGGTAGCCGACACCAGCTTACCCGGCATAAGGGATATTATCGGCCACTTCAAATCCGAAGGTGTTACCACCCCCGAGCAGTTGATTGACGCTTCTCTGGAGGCCGTGGGTTACCTGGAACTCAGTGAGGAAACCGGCCGGCAATTGCTGGAGCACGCCAATGGCAATGGCAACCTGGACTGGAATAACGAAGGCGAAGCCGGAACCCGTATTTGCGAAATGCTGGCTCTGATTGGCGCCACCACCGAATTCCAGTTTTGCTAGTCCGGCAATCCAGCGGACTGTCGCAAGCCGGCTTCGGGCTAATCGGCAGCGCAGCTTTTCTGGGCTGCCAATAGCCTGGAACCCGGCTAACCTAAGAAGAGGCTTGGCTGAGCTTAGCCGGCTTTACATTCAGCCAAAATCGACCGGGAGGAGGCGGAAATGGCGCTCATCACAGTCGGGGCCGGACGTTGCTGGCGGTACAGCCACAATGTTGGCATGAGGCAAAATATCGGGGCAGGATTCACCCAGCCCATTGGCGTGGGTCTGGCCGGAGACGGCGTGTTGTTCGTAGCTAACCGAGGAGGAGGAAACAGCCGCGTCTCCAAAGTGACGGTGGACCATGACTTCATTCTGGACATTGGCCGGGGCGGCCAGCAAGCAGGCCAGTTCGGATATTTGAGCGCGGTGGCAGTCGGCCCCGAGGGAAACGTTTACACCGCCGACGAATGGCTGCACCGGATTACTATTTTCGCACCGGATGGCAAGGTGCTGGGAACATGGGGCGACGCCGGGGACGAGCCCGGTCAGCTTAACGGGCCGGCCGGCCTGACTTTCGACCCCGCTGATAATCTTGTAGTCGTCAACAGCTTCAACAGCCGGGTCCAAAGGTTCACCCCGGAGGGCCGTTACCTAAGCGGGTTTGGAAAGAAGGGAAGTGGCGCGGGAGAGTTGGATATGCCCTACGGGGTTGCCACAGACAACCTAGGCAACATCTATGTGGCCGACTGGAACAATCACCGGGTCCAAAAGTTCGGCGCCGATGGCGATTATCTGCTGACCTTCGGCTCCGGGGAGCCGGCCGGGGTGGCATTTGACGGCAGCACACCCTACGCCCACGCCACCGTCGCCAATATCGGAATTGACCCCAACTCCCTCAACCATCCCACGGGAGTGGCCGTGGACCAGGATGGCGATGTGTATGTCTGCGACTGGATGAACGAGCGGGTAGTAATTTTTGACCCGGAGGCGAAGCCCATAGCCTGGCTGCGGGGAGACGCCCACGATCTGTCCAAGTGGGCCCAAATGACGGTTGACGCCAACCCGGATATGGCGGATGCCCGCCTGCGGGTCAAGAACCCGGAGATTCAGAGATACTTCCGGATGCCCGTAGGTTGCGCCTTCGACCAGGAAAACAACCGCCTGATTGTCTGCGATACCGCGATGTGTCGTTTGCAGATTTATGTCAAGGACAAGACCTATCTGGCACCGCAGCTAAACCTTTAGCGTCCGAGCCTTTGCACCCTAGCTTGTCGAAAGGCTGGTTGCTTTGCCGTCGCCATTACTTACCGCCCCATCGTTCACTCCGTCATTCAATTGACCGAAACGACGGGGCGTCGCTCTGGCTTTATTGACCTTGGGTCTGGGGCTGCTTCCCCCTTTCTCGTCGAGATTGAGTTTGGCCCTTGCCGGGTTTGACCCTACCCTTTCAAATGGCTGGCGAAGAACTCCAGGGTTTGCGGCCACGAGGCGGCCGCCGCTTCTTCGTGGTATCTGGCGCCGGTACGGTCCAGGAAAGCATGGCCCGCCCCAGGGTAGGTGCGAAATTGGTGCTCCTTGCCCAATCTGGTCAATTCGGCAGCCAGCTTCCCCAGGTCGTCCTGAGAAGGATTAGTGTCTAGCTCACCAAAATGGAAGAGCATTGGGCAATTGATGCCCCCAGCCAGTTCAAAGGGAGATTGGGTAGCCGACCCTACGGTAGCCATGATGTTTCCCCCATAGTAGGGCACCACCGCCCGGTAGTGAGGGTTAGTAGCCGCCGACAGCCAGGCTATCCGCCCGCCGGAGCAGAAGCCAATGACCCCAATTCGCTCGCCATCTATGGCCGGGTGGTTCCGCAAGAATTCCACCGTTGCGTTCATATCCAATACTGTCTCCGGGTCGTTCAAGAACTGACCGGCAGCCCCCCCGCCAGCCAACATCGCTTCCGTTACCCGGTGAAAGCGATTGGGAGCTACCGCGGCGTAGCCTGCCCCCGCCAAGCGGTCGGCGATGCTCTGTGTAAACTCCCCTACCCCACTGGCCGGGTGGGCAACAACAACCGCCGGGAAAGGCCCCGAGCCGGAGGGGACGCTGGCATATATATCCATTTCTTTGCCTTCTACTTGAACTTTTTCCCAAAAAGATGGCATATCATCTACCTCCACGAACCAGGATGTTGGGCTGGCCGCCCAGACGATTCTAGCAGAAATGCCGCGGCCATTCACCGGTGTCCTGTATCTATTGAGGCGGAATGTGGCGGAAGCAGTGGACCCGCCTAAGCCGCAGCGTTATCAGGGTCGCATTTTGGACTGGGAAGGGGTGCGGGCTGTCTTGGAAGCTGTGCGGACCACCAGCTATCCTTTTCCCTGGTTCCGATTGCCTTGCTGACCGGGCTGAGGCGTTCTGAACTGCGCGGATTAAGCCTTCCCGGCGGCCGAGTTGGTACGGGTGGTCCTGGACAACCTGAACACCCATCGCGCGGCGCGCTGTACGAGACATTCCCGGCGGCTGAGGCGCGGCGGATTACCAAACGGCTGCAATTTCACTACACGCCCAAGCACGGCAGTTGGCTGAACTTGGCGGAGATCGAGTTCAGCATATTGTCCCGCTCCTGCCTCAGGCAGCGACTCCCCGACGAGACGGCACTGCGGCGGGAAGTCCAGGCCTTGGTTGCGGAACGCAACGCCGCCCGGCCCACCATCAACTGGCAGCTCAACACCCAGGACGCCTGAACCATACTGCACCGGCTCTATCCTTTTAACTCCAAACATGACTGACTACCAGGAATATGTAGGAGATCACCTTAGCTGGCAGTCTTTGGCGGCTACGACTTTAGTGATTTGCAGGGTGCCGGCCCCTGTGAGTATACCCATACCCAGATAGATTAGAGCTTCAAGCAGGAGACTTTTCTCCTTATAGTTGTTATTTCCATCTTGCGCCGCCTGATTTGGGCCGACCTGGCTGGCCTCGGTTGTTTCATGTGTCCTGCAGGACGAGCTTATCTGCCGGCTAGGTGGATTACCAGCAAGAGAGAAGAGTTCAGTAGCAACAGTCCGATGGAAACCACGGTTTCGGCCGCGGTTTCAGGGTTATCCAGGTGGAGGGTTACCGTTAGTCCCGGCTCCGGATTCCCTCAGGGCTGAGGCCGGTTTGACGTTGGACCACGATGATCCTTCTGCTTTGGTTGAGCATGGCAAATGCCGGGTTCCTTCCTTTTATTATGCTGCGGGTGTTCCCGTAGGCTGGATCGAGTGGTTGGCGCCGTTTTAGGACTCTGATGACGAGGTATGCCGCTGGCATTTAACCGGCGGCGGCAGCTTTTGTATCTGCGGTGTTCCTCTCTTGGCTGCGATTGGCTAGCCGGCGGCCAGTTTGCCGGGCTGGTCAATGACAGTCATATCTATGTTTTCAAAACCAGCTCATCCAAAGTTGATTCAGCTTTGCTAACACGATTTCACCCCTGCCAGGCCGGTTCGCGGAACAGGCCAGGGATTGTTCCAGGCCAATAACCCGCTCGGCATTAGCCAGGGCGGCCCCATCCCCGGCAAAAACCAGCCCCCGGGTCCGCAGGTAAAGGAGGTAAATACCGGGTAGAGGACAATCTCCAGCGCAGGGCTGCGCCACCTCCCTGGAATTATTGCCGAACATACTCTTCCTATTTGGGAGACAACCGGAGCAAAACGGTTTAGCCACGAATGGACACGAATATGCACGAATTTCTTCACCTGACCGCTTTATCTCGACTGGCGGCCTTCAATAAAATCAAGGGCGCCCGTTGCCGGACGCCCCCAAATGTATAACCCGGGCAGCCCTCCTAATCCTGGAAGTGGGGCATTACCTCGGTGGCGAATAGCTCCAGGGAGTCTTTGACCTTCTGGCTTTCGATGCCGCCGTAGTTGGTGAAGAAGATGATGCCCTTCACGCCGGACTGCCGCAGCCGTTCCACCCGCTCGGCCACCTGGTCCGGGTCGCCAAAGAGGATGACCCTTTCCGCCATATCGTCGTAGTTGAAGGTGGTTTCGGCGGCAAAGCGGCGACGGTACTGCTGGTAGTTTTCCGGCAGCAACTCCCCTCGCCGTTCCGGGGGCGCGCCCACCTCATCGCCGGTGGTCTTGAACCACATAAAGGGTTCCTCGGCGTCGCGGCGGGCCTGTTCCTTGGTGGGAGCGGTGTACATCGCCCTAGCTACCTTGACCCGGTAGGGGTCGTAGTCGCCGCCGGCCTCGCCCACGGCGCTCTTGAAGTAGGCAACCTGCTCCCCCACCTGGTCAAAGGTCAGCCCCTGGCCCACCAGCAGGTTCCAGCCGCTCTGGGCAATGCGGTCCATGCTGCCGGGGCTGGCGGCGGCCACCCACAGGGGTGGATGGGGCGTCTGCACCGGCTTGGGATGCACCGTCATATCGTTGAAAGTCCAGAACTCGCCCCGGTGGTCAAAGGGTTCGGTAGTGGTCCAGGCTTTGGTCATCACGCCGATGGACTCCTGAAAGCGGCGGTCAGCCTCCTCCATCGGGATGTTGAACTTGTGGAACTCGCCCCACTGGTAGCCCCGGCCCACGCCCAGGTCCAGCCGTCCGTTGCTCAGCAGGTCCACGGTAGCGGCCTCCTCGGCAATCTGGATGGGGTTGTGGAAGGGCAGCACGGTGACCGCGGTGGCCAGGCGGATGCTGCTGGTCAGCCCGGCCAGGTAGGCCAGCACCGACAGGGAGGCGGAAACGATGCCGTGACGGGAAAAGTGGTGCTCGGTCATCCAGACCGAATCGTAACCCAACTGCTCGGCCCAAAGCACCTGCTCCAAGGCATCGCGGTAGTACTGGTTCTGCTTGGACGGGTCGGGCAACTGCACCGAGTGGAAGAGGCCAAATTTCATTGAATATCACCTTTGATTCAATTACGAATGTAGAATTAGGAATTACGAAGGGCGGTTCCCCGTTAGCCAACCATTCATTCGTAATTCCTAATTCCTAATTGCCAATTTAGAGGGCTTGCCAGTAGCGGCGGCCTTCCAGGCGCACCACCTTGCCGAACCCTGGGTAGGGGAAGTGGCCGATTATCCCCAGCATACCCTCCTGCTCCAGTTGCTCCATCAGGTTGCGGCGGGTGATGCGGGTCTGCTCCGGGTCCATATCAGCCCGGGAAACCCAGTGGGTCTCGTGCACCTGGGCCTGGTTGTGGATGGCGTCGCCGAGAATTATCGCCTGTTCGCCCTGGGAGCTTATCCGGATGCTCATGTGACCTGGGGTATGGCCCGGCGTGGGAACGGCGGTGAGTTCGCTGGTCAGGGTATATTCGTCGTCCATAAACTCAATCAGGCCCAAGTCCTCCAGGGGCCAGACAGTGGTGACCGCATTGGGAAAGCGGGAGGGCATAACCTCCGGGTCGTGGCAGGCTGCCCAGTCCTTGGCGCTCAGCCAATAGCGGGCGCGGGGAAAGGTAGGCTCAAACTTGCTACCATCATCTTGCTGAGGCGTCAGGTTCCAGCCCACGTGGTCCCGGTGCAGGTGGGTCATCACCACCATATCCACCTCGTCGGTGCGGAGGCCGTGCGCCTGGAAGTCGTTCATCAACTCGCCCCAGGGAGTTTCGGGAGCGTCGGCCGGCCGTGCCCCCATTCCGGTGTCCACCAGCAGGGTGCGTCCATCGGAGCGGATGAGATAGGAGGCCAGGTTGAAGCGTACCTTATGCTCATCGGTGAGGTGCTGCATATAGGGCTGCCACTCCTCATCCGACTTGTAGTTGGGGAAGAAATTGCACAGGTCAAACTCCAGAATACCGTCGGACAGAGAAGTAATCTCCACGTTGCCAACCCTAACCTGACTACTGGGCATAAGGTCCCTCCCGCTGGGCAGAATAAGGGGGAAGCCGGGGTTTATTGTAGCATATTGGGGAGGGGGTGCGTTTGAGGGCAGACAACCGGGCAGGGCAATCGCGTGATCGAGTTGCCTTGTCGGGCGCCGTCGGGTGGGCATAATTTTTTTATTTTCCGACCCATTTTGACCCATTTTCGAGCGATTGAGGGTTTGCCGTCCTTCGACCGGCTCAGGGTGAGCGGACGCCCTCACCCCCGGCCCCTCTCCCTCAGGGAGAGGGGAGAGAAATTATTTTTCCGAACATTTCCGAACATTTTCGGTAAATTATGGTTTCCGGCAGATTGCCGGTAGTTTGACCAGGCTCTCACAAAGAGACGCAGAGAACCAGAGATACGCAGAGTTGCATAGATATTATGGTAGGGGGTGTTACGCGGGTTGGCAAGGGGCGGGGGTCAGGGCAATCGCGTCTTAATTTGGGATACTGGGCAGTCGTCATTCCGGCGCAGGCCGGAATCCAGGAAATGCCCTGGTTAGTTCAATGTTTCCTATGCCGGGGCTCTGGATTCCGGCTTTCGCCGGAATGACGGTTAATTAGAGGTTCCCTAAAACCCCGCTTGTCGCCCCTGCCTCCTCCGTTGCCGCGGTGCCTGCCGGAAGGTGGCTTGGGGGGCATAGCGGGGATATTGCGCGGTCTCTCCGGACAGCAGTTCTTCGATGGTAAGAATCTGCACCCGGGGAAACTGCTGGCCCGGGAAGTGTTCCGGCTCGTAAAAGCCGGCTGCAATGGCGTCCTGTTGCATCGGGCCGGTGGGAGGGGCCAGGGTAACGCACAGCCCGATTTCGGCCTTTTCCCGCTCCATATCGCCCTTCAAGGTGGCTATCTGTGAGCGGTTTACGTGGCCGCTCTTGACCTGCACGATGATGCGCTTGGGTTTGCCGCTGTTATCGTCGAAGAAGTTGATATAGCCGTCAACCCCGGAATCGGCGCCCTTCTTCCGGTCATTAGCCGGTCTGGCGTCCACCAAGCCCAAAGCCCACCACTCGAATTGATAGCGTCCGTCGTGTTCGCTTTCCACCGCCAAGGCTTGGGCGCTGGCCGTGTCCTGGGGCACACCGATTATCTGATAGGGACGCAATTCATCGCCAAAGCTGTCCCGCAAGCGGCTTTTCATCAACGAGATAGCCAAGTGGGTTATATCAATGCCAATCCAACGCCGATTCAGCCGCTCGGCCACTGCCACTGCCGTACCGCAACCGCAGAAGGGGTCTAAAACTAAGTCGCCCTCATTGCTGCTGGCGTTAATGATGCGCTCCAGCAAGGCCTCCGGTTTTTGGGTTGGGTAGTTCAGGCGTTCACGGGCTTGGGAGTTAATTGGCGGTATATCTACCCACAAATCTTGAAGCGGCACACCCGGCATTTCGTCGAGGTAACGTATGTATTCCGCAACTCCGTTACGGGTGTAGCGAATCCTCCCTTCGTTATCTAAACGTTCCATAGTCTCACGTGGACAGCGCCATATACGTGATACGCTATTCCAATCGTATTCATACCCGCCCCCGCTTAAACCAGTTGCCGTCAAGTTATCTGTACGGTATGAACGCCCGCTTTCGGTCTTGAATCTATAATGGGTCTTTATATACTCGGGGTCATACCTTTGATACTGCTTATTCCAAATGAACTTTGACCTGTCTTTAGCATAGGTTAAGATAGTATCGTGTGTGCTTCCACAAGCCTTTGCATCGCTGTGTGCAGATGACCGTTTCCAAACAATCTCATTAAGGAAGTTAGTAGGGATAAACACCGCATCCAAAAGCAGTTTCAAATAATGGCTGGCAGTCGGGTCACAATGCAAATATATGCTGCCGGTGGGTTTCAAGACCCGGTGCAGTTCAACCATCCGTTGGGCCATCATAGTCAGGTAGGCCATCATATCGTTCTGACCCAGGAAAGAGCGCAATGCCGCCACCAGTTCCCCGACTTTGGCCGGGCCGTTGGTAACCACATCCTGGTAAGCGTATTCCGAATCCAAAGTCCAGTGCCAGGTGTCCTCAAAAGCGGTAATCTGGGCTGCCGACTGCTCACCGCTCTTTTCCTGAAACAGGACGTTGTAGGTGGCATTAGAGTTGAAGGGTGGGTCGAGGTAAATCAGGTCAACGCTCTCGTCGGCGACGTGTTCTCGCAGGATGTTCAGGTTGTCGCCGAAGTAGAGTTTGTTAGGCGTGGATTCTGCCACGGCCAAACCTCCTAAGCGGTCAATGAAGGAATTGTAGCAGACGGGGCGATGGTTTGTGACTCTGTGGTGTCAGTAAATCAAGGTCAACTAAGGGGGCAACCACCCCCACCCCATTTCTGCTAAAATACTCCCAGTCCAGCCCAATTCCGTTTTGCGGAACCCAAACAGGGATTCCAATTCCCATTCGTGAAAATTCGTGTCCATTCGTGGATAAACAAGAACAGGAGGCTATGCTATGAAGGCTGCCGTTTTGCGCGAAGTAAACGTGCCCCTGGAAGTGGAAGAGGTACAGGTTGACGCCCCCGGCCCGCGGGAGGTGCTGCTACGCACCGGGGCCAGCGGGGTCTGCCACAGCGACCTGCATTTTGTGGAGGGCAATTACAGCATCCAGATGCCGGCCATCCTGGGCCACGAAGCCGCCGGCACGGTGGAGGCGGTGGGCGAGCAGGTAACTTACCTCAAGCCGGGGGACACGGTGATAACCTGCCTCTCCGTCTTTTGCGGCCACTGCGAGTTCTGCCTGCGGGGGCAACCCGTCCTCTGCACTCGTACCAACGTGGTACGGAGCGCCGACCAGCCGCCCCGGCTGCGGCAGAGCGGCCAGGCCCTGACCCAAATGGCGCAACTCGGTTCCTACGCCGAGCAGATGCTGGTCCACGAGAACGCCTGCGTCAAGGTGCGGGAGGACGTACCCTTTGACCGGCTGGCCCTTATCGGCTGCGGCGCTACCACCGGCCTGGGAGCGGTCTTGAACACCGCGCAGGTGGAGCCGGGCAGCACGGTGGCGGTGGTCGGCTGCGGCGGCGTGGGACTTAACTGTATCCAGGGTGCGGCCCTGGCCGGCGCCCTGCGCATCATCGCCATTGACACGGTGGAAACCAAGCTGACCATGGCCCGGGAGTTCGGCGCCACCGACGTTATTGACGCCTCCGGCGGCGAGGTGGTGCAGAAGATTCGTGACTTGACCGACGACGGGGTGGACTATTCCTTTGAGGCCATCGGCCTGAAGGATACCGCCGAGCAGTGCTACCAGATGCTCCGGCCCGGCGGCACCGCCACCATCATCGGGATGATTCCCGAAGGCACTATGATTGAGATAGACGCCGGCGGGTTCCTGCGCCGGGAGCGCAAACTCCAGGGCAGCAGCATGGGTTCCAACCGTTTCCGCACCGATATGCCCCGCTACATCGAGTTTTACCTCCAGGGCCGGCTGAAGCTGGACGAGCTGGTCTCCCAGCACATGAAGCTGGAGCAGATTAACGAGGCCTTTGCGGACATGAAGGGCGGCAACGTGGCGCGGAGCGTTATCTTGTTTGATTAGCGCAGGGGCAACCACCCCCGATGTCATTCTGAGCGGAGCGAAGAATCCAGAATCTTTCGGAGCAAGGGTTGTCCGGTATCCGGAAAAGGTCCACCCTGAAGGATTTTAGATTCTTCCTCCGCTCCGCTACGTCAGAATGACATTAGGGGAAATTATAACGCGATTGCCCTGAGTCATCCGCCGGGTCTATGGACAAGTGGGGGCCGGGTTAATATAATGGATATACAGACCAGCGGCAGTGGCTCAGTGGTAGAGCATCTCCTTGCCAAGGAGAGGGTCGTGGGTTCGAATCCCATCTGCCGCTCCAAGACATAGCAATTTTAGATACAAAACCGCCGTCCTTCGACGGCGGTTATCACTTTTTATATCACTATTGTTGAAATTGCAAAAGGGCCTTTTCCACCTATGCCCTACCTTGTTTTGGGTCCTTCTGGGCCGCGGCGCTTGAGAATCTCTTCGCTGTCTCGCGGGGCGGATGCTCAGCGTTCCCGGCTTCACCGATTTTGACAGGGTGGCCGGTGAGTACGCAGGGTTGAACATCCCAACCAGTTGTAACCTGGGAAATTCGTCCGGCCCGGGTTTCCGGGTGCTGCCCACTACGGCCGTCGAACACCAGCAGGAGGGGACTGTGGACCAGGTATCCGGCTGGCAGGTGGCCCGCGACCATTCCCGGTAGTAGTTCGGCACTGTCCTCGTGACCATCGACAGGGAGCCGGGAGATATACGGCAATTCGTCTGGTTGCCGATCTTTTAACGGCGTCAGCACCAACTGGGAAACCAGTTCATCTTGGCACGGGGAATCGTGGCCAAGAGAAATGGCACTGCCACCGTCCTTGTCTTCAACATGCAAGCCCTAAACCCACGGGTCTCTATGCTCCATAGTCTTGATTAACAGTAAGAGGCAGGTTTGGATTCCTTACGCCAGTTCGAGTCCAGTTTGGTGGGCTGGCATAGGTGTAGTCTAAACTAAAGCCACGGTGGGATGTGCATTTGGCTGGGAGCTTTCCCGGAATGCTTCAGCCCTGGATTGCAGGACTGTCCGGCAGCGCCGTCTCACCTCGGCTTTGCGGTGGCTGAGTCCCGCCAGGAACCGGCCCACCCTATCTTGCACCGCCGCTCGGCTCCCCAGACACAGGTTGCCCGTGGCTTCCTCCCTGGCCCATCCCCAGCTGGCTTCATCACCGTTGAAGTCCGGACTGTAGCCCGGCAGATTCACCAACTGCAACTCCAGGCCTGGCGTCCGTAGGTATTCCCGCAACGCCTCCCCGCGATGGGCTGGAGCGTTGTCCCAGATCACCTTCAGGGGCCTGGGGTGTTTCTCCTTCAGTTGCTTCAGGAAGGCCACCGAGGTCGCAGCGTTGCTGTTTCCCTCCAGTTCCAGCCACACCACCTCGCCCGTCTCCAGACATACCGCCGAGTAGTAGCTGGCCTGCTCTCCGCACTTGGGACTGGTGGACTCCACCAACGCTGGCTCCCCCTTCAGTGTCCATTTGCCCCGCAACTCCGCGTCCGCTCGGAAGTGGGCCTCGTCAGCGAAGAATATCCGGGCTCCCGCCTCCTGGCACTCCTCCCACAAAGTGGCGTACTCTGCCACGAAGTCTGTTCGCTTCCCTTCATCCGCCTTCAGCAACCGCTTCTTCGGCCTCTTGTAAGCGAATCCCAGCCGGTGCAGCCACTTCAGGCAACCGCTGCGGCTGATGCTGATACCGTATCGTTCCCACCCAAACTGCCCCACCACCTTCCTCCTGAGCCTGCCGAAGGGTCCAGTTGGCCAGTTCCATACCCCAAGTGGTTGGCAATTGCTGCACCGCCTCTTTCAACTCCTCCTGTTGCGCCGGCTCAAGGGCGGGGGGGAACCCCCAGTCTGCTCGAAAATCAATGCCCTGGGGCCTCCTTCGCCAAAGGCCGCCGCCCACCGTCCTATGGTATGCGGGTCTCGCTCCAACATCTCCGCCGTGGCCGCCGCCGTCCATCCCTGGGCCAGCAAAAGGATGGCGTACCATCGCTCCCGCTCCCGGGGCCTGGGCGCCAGGATCACCCGACGCTGTATGTCCTTCACCCCCATCTCCCACTGTTCCAGCGACCAGTCAATCTCTCTGACTCCCATCATCCCCTCCAGCCCGTATTCTCTTTGACCTCGTACCCCCTCAAATTTACCCCAAACTTCTGCGCATTTCACCGTGGCTTTGGTTTAGTTGGGAAACAGGCCGCCAACTGGTCTGCTCCGGTGCTAGTTCCCGTCCTTCTCCCAGAGGGCTTCCAGGACGCGGCCCGGGTTCATGGGCAACTGGTTCATACGTACGCCCACGGCGTTGTGGATGGCGTTGGCGATGGCGGCCATGGGAGGCACAATGGGCACCTCGCCCACGCCACGGACTCCGTAGGGGTGGCCGGGATTGGCGACTTCGACGATTACCGTGTCGATCATGGGCAGGTCCAGGCTGGTGGGCATCCGGTAGTCCAGGAAGCTGGAGTTGGCCATCTCTCCCCGGTCGCTGAAGTAATACTCTTCGTTCAGGGCCCAACCGATGCCCTGTACCGCGCCCCCTTGTATCTGCCCTTCCACGTAGCCGGGGTGCACCGCCTTGCCGGCGTCCTGCAGGGCGGTGTAGCGCAGGATGTCTACCTTGCCGGTGTCCGGGTCCACCTCCACGTCAACCATGTGGACGGCGAAGGCGCCGCCGACCCCGCGAGGGTCAACGTTGGCCCGTCCGGCGATGGGGCCGCCGGTGCCGTTGAGGCGGGCGGCCAGTTCCTTAAAGGTGAAGCGCAGTTCCGGCTCGGACTTGTGGGAAATCACCCCGTCCTTGTACTCCACGTCTTCGGCGGAGATGTCCCAGATACGGGCGGCCCGCTCAATCATCTGCTGTTTGATGTCCTGGGCGGCCTCGTAGCAGGCCCAGCCCGTCTTGAAGGCCACGCCGCTGCCGCCGGTCATGGAAGTGAAGCCGATGGAGTTGGTGTCGCCCACCTGGGGGCGGACATCCTCGGCAGCTATGCCCAGCACCTCGGCCACGTGCATGGCCGCCACTGCCCGGGTGCCGCCGATGTCCGGCGAACCCTCGACCAGGGTGACGGTGCCGTCGGAGGTGACGCTGGCCAGGGCGCTGGATGCCCCGGTGCCGTTGAACCAGAAGCCGCCGGCGATGCCCCGGCCCCGGTTGGGTCCTTCCAAGGAGGCGGACCAGTGCTCGTGCTCCTTGGCGGCCTGCATCGTTTCCAGGAAGCCGATGCGGCCAAACATGGGGCCGGGCAGCCTACGGGTGCCCTCCTTGGAGCCGTTGAGCACTCGGAAGTCTATGGCGTCCATCCCCAGCTTCTCGCATATCTCGTCCACCACGGTCTCACAGGCGAAGGCGGCGGCGGGCGAGCCCGGGGCCCGGTAGGCGGCGGTCTTGGGGTGGTTCAACACCACGTCGTAGCCCTGCACCCGGGCGTTGGGGATGTCGTAGCAGCCGAAGATGCACTGCATTCCCGGGTTTACTGGAGAGCCGGGGTAGGCTCCCGCCTCGTAGGCTAAGACGGCATCGGCTGCGGTGATGCGGCCTTCATTGGTGACTCCCATCTTCATCTTCATGTAAGAACCGGATGTGGGGCCGGTGCCCTCGAAAACTTCGGTGCGGGACATGGAGACCTTCACGGCCCGGCCCGTCTTGCGTGACAGGACTGCTGCCACCGGCTCCAGGTATACCAGGGTCTTGCCGCCAAAGCCGCCGCCAATCTCCAGGGGAATGACCTTAATCTGGGAGACGGGCATACCCAAGATGCTGGCCGTCTGGTCCCGGACATTGAATTGGCCCTGGCTGCTGCACCAGATGGTGAGCATACCATCGCTGTTCCACAGGGCGGTGGCGCTGTGGGGCTCGATGTACCCCTGGTGCACCGCCTTGGTGTGGAAGTCGCGCTCGACGATGATGTCGGCGTCATTGAAGCCCTGTTCCAGGTCGCCCATCTCAAAGGTGAGGTGGTTGGCAATGTTGGTTACTTTGCCGGTTTCCTCGTCGGTCCGCAGACCACCGGGGCGGATGTTGGCGGTGGCCAGGTTCGCCAGGCGCTCGTGCACCGGCGTGGTGTCTTCCTTCATCGCTTCCAGGATGTCCACCACCGGCGTCAGTACCTCGTACTCCACCTCGATGAGCTTCAAGGCTTCCTCTGCCTCCTGAAAGCTGTCGGCGGCCACTCCGGCAATGGCGTGGCCCTTGTACAGGGCCTTCTCCTCGGCCAGGCAGTTGTTGCTGAGGAACTTGGGGTTGGTCATGGCGCCTTCGCCCAAGTCCACCACCCGGCCCGAAGCCGTGGGGAAGTCTGCCGACGTGACCACAGCGTGTACGCCGGGCAGGGCCTCGGCCTTGCTGGTGTCGATGGACTTGATGCGGGCGTGGGCGTGGGGGCTACGCAGAATCTTTCCGTAGAGCATCCCCGGCAGCCGGATGTCCGCGCCGTACTGGGCGCGGCCAGTTACTTTATCCGTGCCATCATGGCGAATGGGGGTGGTGCCCACCACGTTAAATTCTTCGGTGGATAACACTATGTTGGACGCCATCTGCTTTCTCCTCCATAAATCTTACCCGTATGATTGCTGGGAACGGTTGAATTGTACCACAAGCCGGGGTCGCCAGCCCCCCCGCTGGTGCAACTTCGCTGGGAAGCCGAGTCATCGTGGGAGCGGGAAACGGAGTTGGCGGGGCTGAGGGCCAGAGTTGGCGGAAGTGACCTCTTTATTGAGACTGGTATTACAGCTACAATGGCCTTAAACGATACTTATCTAGTACTACAAAGACGGTTTGTAGAAAGGGACGGCTGATGCTTCCTGTGTGGTCCCCAGTCACGCGAGATTGGATGGTCGGGTGATGTCTCGCCAGATACAAGCCTGCCTCAAGAATGGACGCACCAGGTAAACCGTCGTTGTAGTAACATTTGATAAGGAAGGTGTCCATAGCCGATAGTTAGCTTCTAACCAGTCAAGAAAGAGGCTACGCTATGATGGATACGGACACCTTCCTCACGGTACTCTATGTCATGGCAGATGATTTTTGCAAACAACAACCTCAGGACGGGCGCACCCCGGGCCCCAAGGCTTCTCTGAGCGGGAGCGAGGTGGTTACCCTGGTTATCTTCAGTCAATGGGGACGCTTCCGGAGTGAACGGGACTTCTACCGTTACGCCGCCAGCCGGCTTCGGTCAGCTTTCCCGGCGCTCCCCCGCCGGAGCCAGTTCAACCGGCTGACCCGGCGTCACTACGGGACCCAGGCGGCTTTCTCCCGTCATCTGGTGGACTTGCTGCAAGGACAGCGCTGCCTCTACGAAGCCCTGGACAGTTCCGGTGTTCCCACCAGGTCGGCCAAACGCCGGGGCGCCGGTTGGCTGGCTGGGCAGGCTGACATTGGCTGGAGCAATCGCTTGGGCTGGTATGAAGGATTCCACTTGCTGCTTTCGGTCAATCCCCAGGGCGTCATCACCGGCTTCAGCTTTGCCCCAGCCAGCGTCAAAGACCAGACCCTGGCCGAGGACTTCTTCGCCTTCCGGCATACCCCCCATCCCCGGCTGCCCACTTTGGGGGAGCCCGCCCGGGGTTGGTATGTAGTGGACAAAGGCTTTGCGGGCCAGGCGGCGGGACAGCGGTGGCGAGACTGCTATGGAGCCTGGGTAATCTGCCCACCCAAGCGCAACAGCAGGAATCCCTGGCCCAAGGAATTGCGCCGGTGGCTGGCCGGGATACGCCAGATGGTGGAGACCGTCTTCGACAAGCTCCACCATGCCTTCGGGCTGGACCGGGAGCGCCCGCACCAACTCGACGGCTTTCAAACCAGGGTGGCGGCCAGAGCCGCCTTGCATAATTTCTGTATCTGGTTGAACCGGCAACTGGGCCGCCCTTCGCTGGCTTTTGCTGATTTGCTTGCTTGGTAATACCACCTATTTCACACCAAGCGTTTAAGTTCAAGCCTGTGCCGGTGAACCAAAGAGCAGGACAACCATATAATCCCAGATTAGGCTTGGCAACATACCGCCCGACAGATTCGCAAGCCATAGAAACAACTGCCGCAAAAGCAGACGCGGGGTTCATGGTCTTCATGCTCTTCCCCATGACCCGAAAAGTTCTCCCTGCCTTCCTTGACGAAGAAGGGAACCAGGACCAGGGCTGATACAGGATCGGCCCACCACCAGGAGAACAAACTGTTGAGCCCGAGTCCCACTAGGATAGTCAGGTCCTGAAGATCGCAGAACAGGCTTTCCATGGCCTCCGCTCTCAACGACCGGGACTGCATCCGAGTGGCGATGCGCATCTTGCCCACGTAGAGGCCAGCCATCACGACGGCGCTTGCAACCACGATCCCAACGCCCACAAGGCTCGGCTGCGGCTCAGGCAACCATCCCAGCAAGTTAGCCCCGGAATGGAGGACAACGTATACCGCCAAGAGAAAGAAGCTGAGCCCCAGCAGCCTCTGTGCCCTTCTCTCGGCGGCCTCTGCCTCCATTTCGTCTCCCTCTGTCCTCAACCGCCACACCAGTACACCACCGGCGAGAAGCTCGACGATGCTGTCCAGCCCGAAAGCCAGAATGGCCACGCTCCCGGCCTGGACGCCTGCCCATAAAGAAACCCCGGCCTCTACCAGGTTCCACAGCAGACCGGCAAGCACCAGAATCAGAGCTGTTCTGCGAAGGGTGTCCGATTCAAACATCAGGGATGATTTCTCCTTTCTTCACCTAACCTTTCCCCCGAGAAGACGAGTCGTTCGGAGGTACCTGAAGCGGGGAATTGGTCGGCGCCAGCGCCTCTTCCAGTCAGGTTGGCCGAGCCGAAGCCATAGGAGTATAACGGCAACCACGAATTGGGCGGTAGATGCGGTCAATAGACTCTGCGGACTGATCAATATCTACCAAGACCGCTCAGCATATAACCCGTGGCAACGCCAACGGAGATTTGATCTTGTTTCGCCGATGGGAGCTTGCCTCCCTTGGGCTCGTTCTTTTAATCGCGCATCTAGGACCGCCGAGGCGATGATGGAGTCGTCCTGGAGCTCGCTCCATTCGCCGAAGCCCTTATAGGAGGTCAGCATGACGCGCCCTGCTCGTACCTGGCCGACACCGGGGTGAAGAAGGCGGTGGCGGCGTTCCGGTCGTAGGGCCAGATGCCGAACGCATCCACGGCAAGCTCCCTGGGCGCCGGGTAGATTCCTTCCGGCCGGTCCAGGTTGTGCTCGGCACGGGTGGTGCACAGGTCGGCCTTGAGGCCGACCAAACGCCCAATGGCCGGGTTCTCGCCGCTGGGATAGCCGCAGCCCAGGATGACGTCGTCCAGCTTGGCGGGGTCGATGCCGTTGCGCTCGACAGATTCCTTGATTACCAGGGATGCCAGGTCGGCGGACACGCCACGCAGGCCTCCTCCGAAGGTGGCCAGGCAGTCCCGACCGGTACTACTATGCGACTCCTCGCATGTGAATCTCCTTATGAAGACAGGGTGAAACGGGCGCTACAGACGGGCCCAAATTAATGGGCAATATGATACCCGCTCGCGGGTTCAATGTCGAATGAGGGGCCGGTCGAACCAGGGCAATCGCGTCTTAATCCGAACTTGTCAGCCTTGCCCTTAGAAATGGCATTCTGAACGGAGTGAAGAATCTAAAGTCCTGGCTGGCAACCCTCTTTCGGCGCTTGGTCGGGTATTTATTGAAGGATTTTAGACCCTTCGCTCCGCTCAGGGTGACATTCTTCTTTCTACGGTTTACTGCGGGCCTTATCGCAAATTAAGGCGCGATTGCCCTGCCGGTCGAACAAAGGGGACGGGCCGTGATCAAATAGACGCTGCCACAAATGGGGGCGTAGCTCAGAGGGAGAGGACTTGCTTTGCACGCTGGTGAAGCAGGGGATTTTAATTTTCTCACCTGCACTGCTTCTGTTACCAGGCGAAAACGAGCTTCCCCATATCGAAGTCACTCCCAACGGTTGGCGGGAGTATGCTACCCCATTTCAACATTCCTAATCTCCTTGGGCGGCTATTTTGAATCTTATCGAACCGAATCCCAGGCTTCTACAACTGTCATTGTATATAGCCTTATGATTACTATAAGTAGCAAGCCTAAAGTGAAGAGGTTAACTTGGCGAATCTATCTTCTAGTCCACTGTTGGGATCTGTAGAAGCGATTCTCGGGAAGCCAGCGTATAGTTCGCATGGGGTTTGTCTCTACCATGCCGACGCTCTTGATGCCTTGCAACAATTGCCAAGTGCATTCGTTGACCTAACCGTCACGAGTCCTCCCTACAACATCGAGAAAGAATATGAAGCACCCGCCCCGTTAGCGGAGTATCTTGATTGGAGCGAGCGATGGATAAGGGAGATTTATCGGCTTTCAAGTCCAGCTGGCGCATTTTGGCTCAACCTCGGATACACCGAAGTGCCCGGAGAGGGTAAAGCAGTCCCTATCACTTATTAACTCTGGGACAAGATACCTTTTTATATGCTCCAAGAGGTTGTTTGGAACTACGGTGCTGGAGTGGCGACAAAATCGATATTTTCCCCGAGGAACGAAAAGTTCCTCGGGCTTGTAAAATCAGAAGGGCACTATACATTCAATCTTGACGAGGTACGCGATCCAAACGTCAAGTTTCCAAACCAGCGAAAGAATGGTCGATTGCGAGTGAATCAACTGGGAAAGAACCCTACTGACGTCTGGCAATTTCCAAAGGTCACTATAGGACAAGGCAGAACGGGACAGCGTGCCTCTCCTGAACGAACTAAACATCCTGCCCAGTTCCCTGTCTCTGTTATCGAGCGGATTGTTAAGGCTTGCTCAAACCAGGGGGATTTGCTTCTCGACCCATTCATGGGTTCTTGGACCACTGCTGAAGTGGCGGTTCGACTCCGACGCAATGTGATCGGCTTCGAGATAAGAGAGGAATATCTTGAAATAGGGATTGAACGACTAGAAAGAGTGATCAGAACTATGGAACAAGATTGGCGACAAGAACGACTGATTTAAACTTTGTACAAATCTAGGAACTTGTAATTTCGAGCGTTAACACTAAGTCGCGCTTGTTGACCGGTGGCAGCCTTTTGAGCGATCCAATCTGTGTGGTCCAACCACCCAAATCGTATCCACAGAATCCTTGGTTTGATTGACCCGTCGATGAATTTCTCGAAATTTACTGCGAGATAATACCCTGCCTTGTGCTTCTTTGCTACCGGACTAGGCTAAGCGTAGCTTCTGTTGCCAAATATCCCTGTGCTACTTGATGAGGCCTTGATTTCGAAGGAAAAAGCGTCATCTTTAATATAAACAACATCTTTACTCATTGACTGCATTATCTCTCCGCCAGACGCCAGGATAGAAATGCTCAAGTTCTAGCGGAATTAATTCGTGCAGTAAGAAAGCCATTATTTGAGGACTGGGAAAAACATCAATCCCTATCTGGTGTCCTCCAGTACCCAATCGTGTGTTGAGGATTCCTTCCCACGAACCAAGTACCACCTTAACTATTTCGTCTAGACTTAACGGATGTTTGTCAAAGAGCTCCTTCGTCTTTTCTTCCCACTGATTTGCATTCAGCCCGGTATAAGGTGATAGTCCCAAATCAACCAATTCCATCCAATAGACCACCGACATCCACTCTTAGGGCCTTTGCCAGACGGACAATATTCACCAGGCTGACATTCCGTTCGCCGCGCTCTACGCTGCCGTATAAGTCCGGTGTAAGCCTGACAAATGGGCTAAGGCCTCTTGTGATATGCCCTGAGCGAATCTCAACTGCCTAAGATTCTCCCCAAACCTTAGCAGATGGTTCTTCTCCATAACCAATCATGGGCTCATTGATGACAATTAGTCTACAGACTATTAGTATCAAACAAGAGTTAGAACCTCCCAACCCTTCCTCCTACACCCCCTCACCGGAGCTGCATTATGGCAGCCGTTCTGCCCTCCGCGTCCCCGCCCCGGCATCTCCCGCCACCCACCGCCATAGCGTACAATACCGCAATTAGGGCATACTTGTTGCCAAAAGGCTTAGGAGGTCCCAGGTGTACAAGATCGGGATAGACGTGGGAGGTACCTTTACTGACTTTGTCGTCGCTGGTGAAGGGGGACAGCCTCGCTTCTTCAAGACCCAGTCCACGCCTGAAGATCCTTCGATAGGCGTCATGACCGGATTGCAGGAAGCCGCTGCCGCGTACGGCCTGTCCCTGGACCAGTTATTGGGCGACACGGACCTGGTGATACACGGTTCGACTGTCGCCACCAATACGCTGGTAGAACGGAAAGGGGCAAGGGTGGGGCTCATCACCACCGATGGTTTCCGTGACCTGCTGGAGATGCGAGAGGGATTGAAGGAGGACCGATACAACCTGCGGATGACGCCCGTCGAGCCGTTGGCGGCCCGTTACCTGCGGGTAGGTGTGCCGGAACGAGTTCGCGCGAGCGGTTTGGTGGTACGGCCTCTGGACGAGGACGCGCTGGTCGAAAGCCTCGAGTACCTGGTTCAAGAGGGGGCAGAAGCGTTAGCGGTCTGTTTCCTGTTCTCATACCTCAACCCCTCCCACGAGCAACAGGCCTGGGAAAACATACGCCGCCGCTTTCCGGACATGTACACCTCCCTGTCCCACGAAGTAATTCCCCAGATCAAGGAGTTCGACCGCCTGAGCACCACGGTGATTAACTCCTACGTCGGCCCGGTGTTCAGCCGCTATCTTCGACGCCT
Organism: Dehalococcoidia bacterium; assembly: GCA_965197655.1. GTDB lineage: Bacteria > Chloroflexota > Dehalococcoidia > Lucifugimonadales > UBA3495 > CATQHB01. Next base: position 2,069,366 of record OZ240220.1, read on the forward strand.
GAATGAGCGGTTCGAAGCATACCCCCAATTGAGGGACGTGCTAATCATGCAGTCCAACGGCGGGGTTGCTCCGATAGCGGACTCCAGCCGTATGGCGGTGCGGGCAATCCTGTCCGGCCCGGCGGGAGGCGTCAGCGCCGCCGCCTACATTGGGCAATTGTTGGAGGAACCCAAGGTCATTGCCTTCGACATGGGCGGCACCAGCACCGACATTTCCCTGATCGAGAACGGGGTTCCCCACATCACCAACGAGAAGTTCGAGGCCGGATGGAAAATCGCCGCCCCAATGATAGACATCCACACCCTGGGCGCCGGCGGGGGCAGTATTGCCAGGGTGGATAAGGGAGGTATTCTCCATGTCGGGCCGGACAGCGCCGGGGCTGAACCCGGCCCTGCGTGCTATAGCAAGGGTGGAGAAAAGCCCACTGTTACCGATGCCAGCCTGGTGTTGGGGTACCTGGATGGGAGCAATTTTCTGGGAGGCAAGGCCACTCTTAACGCCGCTGCCGCCGAACAGTCTTTAGCTGAGAACGTGGCCGCGCCGCTCAGCCTTTCCATTGTCGAGGCTGCCTACGGCGTGTACAAGGTCGTCTGCACCACCATCGCCGAAGGCATAAGAGTGATGTCGGTGCAACGAGGTGTGGACCCGCGGGAATTCACCATGATGGGATTTGGCGGGGCTTCGGGCCTCCATGCCTCGGAGGTTGCCCGGCAACTACAGGTTGAGAAGGTGTACATACCTGCGTCGGCGCCGGTTTTGTCGGCCTACGGCATGTTGAACACCGACATCAAGTACGACTTCTTCCGGTCCTATCCGGTAAGCCTGGACCGGCTGGACCTGAATGAGCTCCGGTCCATATTGGACGAACTGGGGTGCCAGGGACGGGAAAAGCTCTCTGCCCGGGGCGTGGCCGGCGATGCGGTGGAGATTCATTACTCTGCCGATATGCGGTACCTGGACCAAATCTACGAAGTCACCGTGCCGCTGCCTGACCCCAACCTACCGGACTTGGAATTCCTTGACCTGTTGACGGCAAATTTCCACCAAAGATACCAGCAGCTTTACTCTTACAGCCAGCAGGACCAGGAGGTGCGGCTGGTCACTCTCCGGGTGGCGGCAGTCGGCAGGCTCCCCAGAATAGCCCAGCTAGACCGAGAAGATGACGAGAAGGCGGCCAGCCCCGCTGGCAACCGCCGGGTCTATTTGGGCGAATGGCAACAGGCGCCAACCTATGCTGCCGGTTCCCTGCCGGCTGGGGCGGAAGTCGCCGGCCCGGCGATCCTGGAGTCGGATTTCACCACGATTCTGGTGTGGCCAGGTGACTACGCCACGGTTGATTCCATGGGTGGCATTGCGTTACGGGTGAACCTGGAGACCCCTGCGGTCACGCAGGACACGGTACCCAATTCCGGCAAAGTGGATGCTCAGGACAGGACCGCGCATGACGACCCCATTACCCTGGCGGTGGTAGAGCATCGGTTGGAGTCCATCGCCCAGGAGATGACTGAGGCGATGCTGCGCACGGCCATGTCCCAAATCCTCAACTCCAGCCGGGACTTTTCCACTGCGATCCTGGACGGTGATTGCCAACTGGTTGCCCAGGGGGAAGGCATTCCCGTACACATAAGCGCGCTTCCCGTGGCCGGCGCCGCCGTTCGGGACTACTTTGGGGAGGACATCTACGAGGGAGACCTTTTTATTCTGAACGACCCTTATTTTGGGGGCAGTCACCTGCCAGACATCACTATCATCCGGCCCATTTTTTACGAAGGACGGCTGCTGTTTTACGGGGTGAACAGAGCGCATCACAGCGACGTGGGAGGAGGCACCCATGGAGGTTATAACCCCGGCGCCAACGAGATATTTCAGGAGGGCCTCCGCATACCTCCATTGAAGCTCTACGATAAGGGTGTCCCGCGCACCGATCTGCTGCAAATGCTGTCGGCCAATGTCCGGCAACCGGAGAATTTCCTGGGCGACCTTAACGCGCAGATAGGTTCGGTAATGCTGGCCGCCCAGAGAATCCAATCCCTGCTCACCGACTACGGTCCCGACCAGTTGATGACGGTGGTAGCCGAAATTCTGGCCGCCACGGAGAGGCAGGTACGTCAGTTCATCTCTGACTGGCCCGACGGTATGTACTACGGGGAGTCGTTGGTGGACGACGACGGTTTTGAAAGCAAGCTGGTGCCGATTCGGGCGAAAGTCACCATTGAAGGCGACTCCATGACCATCGATCTCAGCGAGTCGAGTCCCCAGGTTGAGGGGTTCATCAACAGCGCTTATGCCAACACCCGGTCCCTGGCCCACGCCGCGATCATGTACCTCGCGCCGATGGACGTGGCCCGAAACGAGGGTTCCATGCGGCCCGTCCAGATAATCGCCCCAAGGGGACTCATCGTCAACGCCAACCCTCCTGCGCCGGTATGCATGAGCACCAATCACTGCGCCGAGGAGGTGGTGGAGGCGGTGTTCAAGGCATTGGCCCCCGCCATTCCCGCTGCGGTCTCCGCGGGGTTTTCCCGCCGCTTGCGTTACGCCATCACCGGGCTCGACCCCAGGACGGGGCGCAGGTTCATCTGGCACTTCTTCCTGGCCAGGGGTGGCGGTGGGGCCTCCTACGGCTACGACGGGTGGTCCAACGTAGGTGAGATTAACGTGGCCGGAGGAATACGGTCGCCCAGCATAGAAGTAACGGAAGAGCGGTTCCCATTTTTCATCGAGCGCCATGAGCTGCGACCCGATTCAGGAGGAGTTGGCGCATGGTGCGGGGGCCTGGGGGCGGTTTGCGACCTGGTGTACGAAGGAGAAGGCCCCGCCCTGCTCAACACTGCGGGCGACGGCGTAATCGTGCCACCCTTCGGGCTGTTCGGCGCGACCGACGGTCTGCCGCACCACTACAAGATCGTTTCCGGCGAGGCAGAACGGGTGTTGGGGTCGAAAGAAGTGGGCGTAGTCGTGAATCCCGGTGACCACATAGTCTGCCTCTCCTCCGGCGGCGGCGGTTACGGCCAACCGGAAAACCGGGACAAAGACGCGACGATATGGGACTTGAAGAACGGTTATGTGACCGGGTAAGGAATCAGAGCGGCGGCCGGCTGCCCTTTCCACTGGCCGCCTTTCGGTGGGCCCGGACTATGCCGGAATAACTCAATATGCAGGTGCAGTTCGAGCATTCCAGCAGGACACGGAAGATTCTCTCCCTCAGTCCAGCCCTCCTCCAGCGGGTGGGACTATGGTGTGCACTCTTCCAGTTGCCGCTTCGTCCTGGGATTAGGGAGAGCGCTCCTCAACGCCCGGCCCCCAGGTTGTGCCGAAGTCGGCGCGGGCCGCCAGTTGCCCGGTAAAGGTGCTGGCGTCCTGCAGGGCCAGGTACACGGCGCAAGGGCCAACGGCGCTGGGGTCCACCCTTTCATGCCAATCGCGTTGCGTCCATAGAATTGCCGCAGAGCCCTCACTGCGCAGCGAGCCGGGGCTCAAGATGTTGACCGCGATGTTGTAGTCCCTCACTTCGTCGGCCAGGCAGAGGCTGAACATGTGGACCGCTGCTTTGCTGGCGCTGTAGAGGACGCCGCCGCCCTGCTTGGGGTCGGTCGCCATCCTGGAACCAATGTTAATGATGCTGCCCCTCCGCTGCTCCATCATTATCGGAAGCACGGTCCGGCTGCAAAGATAGGGGCCGCCTACGTTGACTCGCATGATTTGATCCCAACGGGCGGGGTCAATTTCCAGGATCGACTCCCCCAGCACCATGGCGCCGGCGTTGTTGAACAGCACGTCGATCTTGCCGTAATGTTCCATGGCTTGACGGACCATTTCATTGACTTGAGACTCATCGGTTACGTCGCAGTCGATGGCGAAGACGTCTCCGCCGGCGTTCCTGATGTCCGTGACCGTCTCTTCGAGAGTGCCAGCCAAGCCGGTTGGGGACTGGCTGCGGGCGCTAATGACCACGCTTGCGCCTTCCCTAGCGTACTCCTTTGCTATGGCCCGCCCCAGTCCCCGGCTGGCGCCGCTGACGATTGCTACCATTCCGTCCATCTGACCCATAGTCGGCCTCCTTACACGAATTGGGCCTTGACCCACCCTTCGTCGAAGGGGGTCCAGAAGTGGGACGTTAGCTTCAGGTGTTGGAACATCCAAACTCCGTTTACCCTGACGTACTCCTCGTCGTACCTTGCCGAGCCCCATACCGCCCGGTCGCCGTCAGCGTAGGTGCACGGTTGGAACAGATACCAGATGCCGGTGGCGGTGTCCCCATTCACCTCGATAATGGGGTTCATCACCATGTGGACGGCGAAGGGCAGCCTCTTTGAAGCGTTGATGAAGAAGTTGCGGATTCCCTCCCGCCCTTCGGCTTTGCCCCGGATGCCGCCGTCCCAAATCGCGTCTTCGACGAACAGGCTGGCGATTTTGTCGGCGTCATAGTTGTCGTCGCAGTAGGCGCAGTAACGGGCCTTGAGGCGCTTGATCTCCTCTACGTCTTCCAAGGCTCGAAGCCTGCGTTCGATGTCCTCTAAACTCATCACCTGCTTTCCTCCGAAAGAGTACGCTAATTTTGATGGCTCAGGTGGCCTGGCCGCCGTCCATCTCTATTTTCCGTTTTCCCCCAATTGTCGATTCTACCTTATGTTACCGCAGAGCATTGGCATCCGTATTGGTCCGGTTTGAATAAGCCGACTCGAGCCTTTACGGAGCCCCCCGGGTCAGCCGCTCGGTGAAGAGAGCAGTTAGACTGCGGGAGTCAACCTCCAGGCAGATGCTGGCATTGGTTTCCCTCGCTTCCCAATCGGCCACCGTCTGGCCGCGAGTAAGCTCACTCTGGGTTTCAATACGCACCAGGGCGGGGTGGACCGTGAACAGTCCGGGGTTGACGGCGTATCCCACGGCGGGCATATCGTTGAAACGCACCCCTTCTTCCGGCCCGATACGCCCGGTGCGGATATAGGCGTCCCGCAGGTAGGCGGTGGCCTCGGCCAGCAGTCGGGTTGCCGGAGAGGCTGCCTCCCCAATGGTCTCCAGTTGGGCCGGACTGATGGTCACCTGATTACAGACGTCCAGGCCGACCTGCACGATGGAAGCGCCGGAGCGATACACCATGGCCGCCGCTTCCGGGTCCTCGTGCAAGTTAGCTGTAGCAACCTGGGACACGTTGCCAGGTACCGTGACCGCGCCTCCCATAACCACTATCTCCCGCACCGCCCCCGCTACCGCGGGCTCCAAGGCCAGCGCCAGAGCCACGTTGGTCATACGCCCCAGGGCCAGGATAGTAACTTCCCCTGGCGTGGCCATCACCGTCTCGACTATGGCTAAGGCAGCGTGCTTACCGGCCAACGCGACAGTCGTTCCTTGTGTTTCTCCTATTTCTGGAATTGAGCCGATATGGTTGCCACCGTTTCCGGTTACTCCGCCAAGCCCATCGGAGCCGTGAATACGCGAAGCCCAACCCTCGGTTGCCGGACGCAGCAGCGGCTTGCCCACGCCCTTGTACACCGGAATGTCGTCCCGTCCGGCCATGTTCAGCAGGCGCAGGGCATTGACGGTGCAGGCATCAACGGAGGCGTTGCCGTATATCGTGGTAACGGCAACCACCTCCAGTTCCGGGCTGGCCAGGGCCAGCAGCAACGCTGCGGCGTCGTCAATTCCGGGGTCAGTGTCTATGATTACTCGCTTCATTAGAGCTGGCTCCAATCCTCCCTGACGACCTGATGGCGATCAGATTTGCGCTATACTAACCCAATTAAGGGCCATTGGCGAACCATACGTCTTCAGGGAGAAGTAATTTAGCAACCTTTGTCCTGGTGGTTCAGGTTTGGTATGGAGACCGGTGTCAGGTGAACGGAGACAACAATGCAAAGCGAAGTGCCTATTGTAAGACAGCTAGATATGTTTCCAGATGCGGCGCAAGAGGCGCATCTTTGCTTGGATTGTGGTGTCGATATTTCGCACCGAAGACGTGATGCGAAATGTTGCGAACCTTGCTCGTACCTCCGGACGAAGGAACGCGCCAACAATTACTACTGGGAAAATCGCCCAAGTGTATTAGAGCGTATCAAGAGCCAGCAACAAACGCCTGAATATAAGCAGTCACGCCAAGAATGGGAAGAGAGAAACCCAGAAAAGTTTCTGGTATACCGCGAACGGTCCAAGAAAAAGCATCGAGAAAAGACGGGTTACAACCCGGAAGGTAGAACCTGCGAGGATTGTCACGCTGATATATCTGAGAGGGGGCATAGGGCTAAAAAATGCGTGTCCTGCTCAACACCTCCTGCCAGGACGTGTGTGGTATGCCATATCGACATTTCGCACAAAGGATCCAGAGCAACATTCTGTAGCGAACAATGCAAGCAACAAAGCCAGCGGTCTAAGGAGTTGAAAGGATATACCAAGATATGTACCAAGTGTAATGAAGAAAAGCAGTACAGTGAATTCGGACTACACTCCAATCTCAGACGCTCGGTCTGCAAAAGTTGCGAAGTGGAGGACCAGTCAGAACGCTACCACAACTTCACTCCTGAGCAGAGAGCAAGAAGGCGACGCCTTCGACGCGAGAATGAGCGAATCAAGAAGGCCAATCTATCCCCGGAACAAAAGACAATCCTGAGGACTCAGGCCCGCCAAGCTCACAGGCAGAAGCTATATGGACCTGACTTCGATGAGGATAGATTGTATTCAGAGCAGAAGGGCAGGTGTGCTATCTGCGGAATCCCTCAGTCGCTGGAAGACCTGGAACTGGACCATGACCACATAACGCGGATGCCACGGGGATTTCTGTGCAAGAATTGTAATTTCAAGCTGTTGCCTCGCTACGAGAGATTTCCGCCCCAACACCAAGATTGGCCGTACATGAACGAATATCTGAAAAAGGGCAAATAGCAATGACCCAAATGACCTTTCTTGAGAACTTGGAACTTTCCGGTAAACAATGCAACGACTGTAAACGGTGGTTTGAGAGGGCATCATTCCCTCCCGGACGTGCTCGTTGTAGGAAGTGCCATCCAAAGAGGCAAGCAGTCAGCGTATGGAAATCCAAGTTGAAGCATAAGTATGGCATTACCCCAGAAATCCACCAGGTGATATACGAAGATCAAGGCGGCAAGTGCTATTTTTGTCATGACCATAGACCCAGCAGGGGAAATGGAGGATTAGTGATAGACCACGACAAAGAGACCGGCTTCGTTCGCGGTCTATTGTGTCATCCATGCAACGCCAATTTCATTGATGAATACAAGAAACTACCGAGGGAACACCAGGACTCACCACGAACTAATGTCTATTTGCTTCGTGGCGAAACAGGTGATTATATAGAGAGCATCAAAAAACGTTTGGCAAGCGATGACTGATGTGATTTTTAGGTAGTTTGGATCCGTATGCGCTGAGAGGGAACCGTCTCAGACTTGTGAAAAGGTGTCAACAGGACCGCTGTTGGCTCTTGTAACCAGTGAAACAAGCTGTTCCGCAACCTATTGCCGGCCGGCGCTAAGTGAAAAGCGGCATTACCTTCTCCCCGAAAAGCCGCATGGACTTTCGCACCTGGCGGGGGTCCATCTCTCCGGTGTTCAGCTTCAGCATCAGGTTGCGTACGCCGATGTCGCGCATTTCCGCCACCTGCTCGGCCACCTGGGACGGCGTGCCCAGGATAAAGGCGTGCTCGAGAACTTCGCCAGCCGGGATGGGACGGTTGGGGTCCGGCGGCGGAAAACCCCCGGGGTTGTACAGTTCCCGGGCCCGGCGGAAGTGAGTCCGTTCCCGCTCGAAACCGGCGGCGGCGACTTCCAGCGCTTCATCGTAACTCTCGGCAACGAACAGGTCCCGGGAGGCCCAGCACTGGTCCAGGGCAGCCTCTGTTTCGGCTTCCGAAAAACCGGCGTCCAGCATGGCGGCGCGGTACCGTTCCAACCGCGATTGCAGATTGGCCAGCGTCTGGATGCCGATCATTACCGGCCGGCCAATTTCGGCCATCTTTATCGTTGAAGCCTCGCTGATGCACGCCCGCACCAGTGGTGGGTGCGGCCGCTGAAACGGCCGGGGACGAAGCAGCGGAAATTCCACGTCCCAATGCTCGCCACGGTGTCGCAGGTCCTCACCGGTCCAGGTTGCCACCAGCAACTCTTCAGCTTCATCCAGCCGGGCTAAACCGTCTTCCATGGTGATGCCAAAACCCAGGTATTCGTAGTGGTTGTAGGCGGAACCGCGCCCTGTGCCCACGATGAGCCGGCCGTGGCTCAGGTTGTCCAGCAGTGCGGTCTGAACGGCGAGCCGGACGGGATGGTGAAAGGCCAACTCGACCACTGCGAAGCCGATTTTAATGCGTTCGGTCCGGGCAGCAACGGCGGCCCCCAACACCAGCGGGTCGGCGTGAGCCGCGGCGCCATCGAAATGATGCTCGGTGAGCCAGACCGAGTGCATCCCAATTTCCTCGGCCAGCAGAATCTCTTCCAGCGTGCTGTCAATCACTGCGGAATCGTTCTCAGGATGATGGCTGACAGGAAAGACAAAGGAACCAAAGCGCATATATGCCTCACGGGTGTAGGAGTTATTTCCGCAGGAATTATAGACGATGGGGCCTAGAGGCAATTCGAGAAAGCAAAGAGATAGCTAAGGATTCGGGCATAAATGCCGCCTGCCCACTCTAACATTAACTCGGCGGTGGGACTACACCTGCAGCTGTGGCCCTTCGGCTGCACCGTTCTCTGCGGCTATGAACCTTCCCCTTTAAGACTGGCGACCTGGGGAGAGTTATGAATTCAGTACGCTTAGGTCAAAAAAAGTGGTCCTAAGCAGACTGTACTTCGAACTCTTCGTTGGGAGGTTCTCATATAGCCTCAGTGCGCCATTCCATGGCCGTGCATTCGCAGATCACCGTGTCGGTTTATCTGGGCTTAGGATTTGTCTGAGGCGGGCTTCCCCATCACTGGCTCGAATCCTCCTTTGGCTGGCGAAGCAGTACCAAGGCCGCCCGCGCCGGTAAGACCGGCACCCGCCGCATGGAGAGCGCTAGGCGATGATCACAAAGTCGCCGGGAAGACGTTGCCGACCCCCGTCACCGATCGCCTCCACCGTACCCGACGCCTCATGCCCAAAAAGAAGGGGAAATCGTCGTTGATCGCTCCCTTCCGGCAGTGCAGGTCTGTGTGGCACACCCCGCAGGCCTTGACTCGCACCAGCGCATCGCCGGAGCCCGGGTCGGGGACCAGGATATCCTTGAACTCCACGGCTGCACCCATTGAGCCGGCGATGACTCCCGAAACGCGGTGGCCTACCTGCGACCCAGGCTGCTGGTGCCTTCGTCGACATACACTGTATCGCCGACTCGGGACAGGCTTATCTGCTGACGGTATATCCTGTCTCCGACCAGGCATTGAGTGCTGTATAAGTCCGAAGACCAGTCCACGTCTGCGGGGTCGGGGCCACCGGCCACCGCCTCTTCCAAGGCCCGGCCTTCCATACCTTCTACGGGGGGCAGACCCAGCAGTTTCAGGATGGTCGGCGTCAGGTCGATATTGCCGGAGGGAGTATCCACCTTCAAGCCGTCCTTGAAACCGGGGCCACGGGCGAACAGGATGTTGCGCAGTTCCGACCGGCCCATCGATCCGTGCTGGCCCTGTCCCGGAGTTCCGCCCGAAGAGTAAATCGTCCCGGTGTATCCAGCGTCGTTGGCCTCGGCGCGCCAGCGGAAGGACATGGTGACGTCGGGGGCGCGCTCGCCTTCGTTGCCCACCAAGGACGCCGGCAGCGTACCCTGGACCCGGCCCACTCTCTGTCCAACGGTCACATTCCCGCACCAGGGTTGGCCCATCAACCACCGTGCCAGCCGCACCACGGTATCCCGGTCCCAGGGGTTGGAGTAGAACAAGACGGCGCCGCCGTTGTTGGCCACCACGATACCGCCCGGTTCGCCGCCGGGAGGGAAACCAGCCTCCCGCGCCAATGCCTGAACATTCACGGCCTGACCAATGGTGGAGTAGCCGTGGTCTGAGACCACCATCACGTTGGTCTCTCCAGCCCTGCCGGTCTCGGAGAGCCAGCGCAGGATATTGCCGAACTGAGCGTCGGCTTCGCCCACGGCGGCGTTGGAAAGTTCCGACCCAACCCCGGCGTCGTGCTGGGACTTGTCCGGCTCCGACGACCAGATAAGAGCAACTGACGGATTCCGCTCTGGCAGTATGTACTCGGTCAGGATGCGCACGGCGTGGGCCATTCGGGCCGTGTTGGGACGGCCTTCATCAGGCCAGGGGCCGAAGCGGGCGGTGATGTCCTCGTACAGGGTGCGGGGAAGGGTAAACTCCGGGTGGATGGTGGCGCCGCCGCAGACTTCGGCAGTAGGGTTGTGCAGGTAGGCGTTGCCGCTGGTACCGACCCGATGGCCACGTATTCCCGGTCGTGTTGGGAAAGCGCCTCGGCCAGGGTCTGGGACAGCAGGACTCGCCCGGTCCTTTGGGCAACTTGTTCCAGCTGAGGCTCCATTGCGGGGATGGCCTGGTCCGGGTCGTAATCGCGCATCAGTAGGGTGTTGGCCGACAGTCCGTGGCCGCCGGGGTTGCGCCCCGTGACCATGCTGGAGGCGTTGGCGCGGGTCACGGTCGGGTAAACTGCATGGTGGTTGGCGAAAGTTACCCCCGAAGCGGCGAAGGCGGCCAGGTTGGGCATCAGCCCTTCGGTGACCTGTGCCGGTTGAAGCCCGTCGAAAACCACGACCAGTACCTTTGTCATGTTACCCCCATACCGTCTGCACCGGATTTGAAAAAGAACATACTAACCAGGCCTTACTACCACGCCCTTCCGCTCATCCTGAGCCTGTCGAAGGATGCCCCTGAATCAAGGGATGGTTCGACAAGCTCACCATGAGCGGTTTAAAGGGGACTTCGCAATCATCCTGCCTGACAGGGAATACTGCCTGAACTGCGGCGGATAGGTACAGGCACTACAATGGCCACGCCTGCATTACGCCAATCCTCAGGCAAACTCAGCACTCCCCGACGTCCCCCACAAAGTGGTCGTACTTCCGCCCCGCCAGGTCCACCACCTCGGCCACGTCTTCCTCCAGCAGGTAGCCCTCGCCCACCAGGTCCAGCGCGGCTCGAGTCACCTGCTCCAGGTAGTCCTCTCGGCTGGCGTAGCGTTCCTCGATGGACACTCGGGGGTCGCCGGTGGCCTCGCGCTCGGCTTTGGTAGCGGGCAGGGGAAGGGTCCAGCCGGACAGGCCGCCGGTGATGCCAATAAAGAGGTTGGGGTTGCCGATGCTCTCATCGCGCAGGTTCCAGCCGGTGTAGGTGGCCACCGGGACGGTCAGGTCCGGCAGGCGGATGCCGCCCCGCTCGTTGAAAGACTCGTCAAGATCGGCCACCAGCGCCGGGAACTCCGCCCCCTCGTCGGCAGGCAACCTGGTGGTGCGCCCCAGGTGCAACTCTGGGCCGTAGTCCAGCCTTATCGCCCTGGTGGCCTGGGGCGGGACCCGCACGCCGGGGAGTTGGGCGAACCGTGCCAGCAGCGTATGGGACTCCACCGCCGTGCCGTCGTTCAGGCGGGGATGACGGCTGGCCGGAGGCTCTTCGCCCGTGCTAACCCAGTGGTCCAGGTTGTCCAGCGCAGCCCGCAACAGGGGAGCGTAGTCCACGCTGTTGAAGGGAAGCTGTCCTCTGATTCCGTCACTGGTACGGACTTCTAACGGAGGAAACTCACCGGAGCCGTGCTGGCAACCGGCGAAGTGGTAGCGGCGAACCGACGGCGACTCCGCGGCGTCGGTCAGGCTCTCCAGGTCGGTATGGATCAGCGCCGCATCGCCACGCCAGTATTCGGCGGAGGTGTTGGTGAACATGATCCTGGGCGCCTTGCCCCGCTGCTCCAGGACGTCGAGCAGGGAACCCTGGGCGCCGGTCACCGGGTCCCTCTGGGGAGTGTCGGTGAAGGGGAACAGCTCTGGTATGATGTAGCAGACGTCCTTGGAAGGCTGTCCGAAGCGCAGGTTGAACTCGCCGCGCATCCCGCCCGCCACGTGCGGGATGATCCCGTCCAGGGCTACCCGGTCCTCTTCATCCTCGTTGCTGCCCGCGTGGATGTACTGGCGCAGGAAGCGTCCGCTCTGGGAACGGCCCATGGCGTAGGCGTAGTCGATAGCCCCAGCGCAGGGGTTCCCCCGTCTCCCATCAAATGGGGCCAGGGCGTATTTCAGGAAGGAGACCACGTCCCGCATCGCGACGAACCCCAGTCCGACGATCCGGCTGCCCGTTGTAGTATAAACCAACTGGTAAATCTTCCCCGGCTCGAACCCGGAGGGCATATAGACGTGGTTGTAGTTCGGTTCGACGTCCGCATCCTCGACCCGGATGAAGGACCACCGGCTCCGGTCAACGGGTGTTGCAGGACTGTTGGGCAGGTCTCGCACCGTTAGGCTGGCCTCCGCCTCTTCAGGGTCGGCGGCAGGATTGGGCAGGTGCTCCCGGTCTGCCAGCAGGAACACCTGGGTGGGTTCGTTGCACTGGAACTGGCAGAGAATCTTGCCAGTCAGGGGCCCCTGGGGGCCGACGGCTTCCGGCCCATGCAGTCCGATGAGTCCGGGCGTGGACGGCACGTCGGCCTGCCAGCCGCCCCAGACCACCGTGTAGCCCCGGCGCATCAGGTAGCCGTTGCCCGCTTCCAGGGGTGCGGTGGGGTCGGTAGCGGCGGGGACGCTGTTCATTCCCAGGGCGGTCTTCCGGCCCCGGTTCACCACGTCGAACAAGATGCGCCGGTTGCCCCGGCCGATGTTCACCGGCTGGAGCATGGCGAAGTCTGCCGAAAACTCCACCTGGCCAGCGGAATTGCGCGGCGCCAGGTCCAGGTCCGTAATCCCCTGATTCCGGGCCTGCAACGGGTCCACCGCGTAGTGGGCCGTGCCTTCCAGCAGCTCATACGCGCCCACCTCGCCGAAGCTCTCGCCCGACGCGAAACTGGTGCGTTTGGTGATTTCCAATTCTGTTATTGCCAAGACGCCTCCGGTTGGCCAACCGCCGCTCGCCAGTGGCCAATATTCAGTTTTTGGTTGCCTGTCTCCGCGGGGATTTTAACACTTGCGGACGGGCTGTGGCGGCGGCATTCGTCCACTCAGCAGGGAGAAAATTGCGAAACTCGAGCGGGCTGAACCGGCGTGACGTATAGCGTCAGGTCGGTTTATAAAACCGTTGATCTGCTCCCCGAAAACTGGACCAGCCGAAATGCGAGTCTTGTGGGCCGATCTAAACTGAACGGAGAAGGAGGATCGTCCCATGAAAAAGTTCCGGTATACTCCGGAGCAGGTCGCCTTCCGCCTACGCCAGGCGGAGGTATGCCCCATCCTGATGGCTTTACTGAGGTGCTGGACGCCCCTGCTCCCAAGCATTGCTCCACACTCCGCCCGCAATTGACCCCGTTCGGACCGAAGGGCTATAGTGACTTTGAAATCACCGATGGAGGGCAGCTTATGACCAGCCCAACCAACTTGAAGATGACCATCGGCGACCTGCTGGACCGGCAGGCGGAACGATTCGGCGACAGGGACGCCCTGGTCCACGTGGATTGGGACGTGCGTTATACCTACCGGGGGTTTCGAGTCGAGTGCGACCGGGTGGCCCGGGGCCTGATGGCTCTGGGCATCAACAAGGGAGACCACGTCGGCATCTGGGCCACCAACTACCCGGAGTGGGTGGTGGCCCAGTTCGCCACTGCCAAGATTGGGGCGGTGCTGGTCACGGTGAACCCGGCCTATCGCACCCACGAACTGGAATACCTGCTCCATCAGTCCGACGCCGTCGCCCTGGTCCTGATTAGCAGCTTCCGCACCTCGGACTACGTTGCCATGCTGAACGAGGTAGCCCCGGAGTTGGCCCAGGCGACCCCGGGCCGGTTGCACTGCGAGAAGCTGCCGTACCTGCGCCACGTCATCTTCGTCCCTCCCTACGCCAGCGGCGGGGAAGCCGCCGGGGAATGTCCCCCTGGTATGTTTGGGTGGGGCGATATGCGGGAACGCGGCGAGGAAATCAGTCCCTCGGCCCTGGCCCAGCGCCAGGCCGATTGTCACCCGGACGACGTAATCTGCATCATGTACACCTCCGGGACCACCGGCAACCCCAAGGGTGTGATGCTCACCCACCACAACCTGGTGGCCAACGCCACTTACGCGGTGGACGGCCTCGGTTTTACCGAGGAAGACCGGCTCTGCATCCCCGTGCCTTTCTACCACTGCTTCGGCTCATCCATCAGCACCCTGGGCTGCGTGACCCGGGGCGCCGCCATGGTGGTTCCCTCGGAATACTTTGACCCCGGCAAGACCCTGGTTGCGGTGGAGAAGGAGCGGTGTACCGCCCTCCACGGCGTACCCACCATGTTCATCGCCGAGTTGGAGCATCCCGATTTCGACCAATTTGACTTGGGTTCGCTACGTACCGGCATTATGGCTGGCTCCCCCTGTCCCATCGAGGTCATGCGGCAGGTCATCGACCGCATGGGAGCCAGGGAGATGACCGTGGCCTATGGTCTAACCGAGGCGGCGCCGGTAATTACTCTGACCAGCTCCGGCGATACCATCGAGCGACGCGTGGCCACTGTAGGGCCGGTGATACCCCACGTTGAGGTCAAGATTGCCGACCCGGAGACGGGAGGGGATATGCCCACCGGCGCGCAGGGGGAGCTGTGGGCCCGCAGTTTTATGAACATGAAGGGTTACTACAAGATGCCCGAGGCAACTGGCGCCGCCATTGACGCCACGGGCTGGCTGCACACGGGAGACCTGGCCACGGTGGACGCCGACGGTTACTACCGGATTACCGGCAGACTCAAGGACATGATTATTCGCGGCGGGGAGAATGTTTACCCCCGGGAGATTGAGGAGTTCCTGTACACCAACCCCAAGGTGGCCGATGTACAGGTTATCGGCGTACCGGACCGGCGTTTCGGCGAGGAGATAATGGCCTGGGTGATGCTTAAGGCGGACCAAGAGGCTACCGAAGAGGAAGTCAAAGACTTCTGCCGGGGACGTATCGCCCATTACAAGGTGCCACGCTACGTCAAGTTCGTGTCCGAGTTTCCGATGACGGTCACGGGCAAAATCCAGAAATACGTCATGCGGGAAATCTCCATCCAAGAGTTGCAGCTCGAAGGCATCGCCAACACTGAGACCGCCTGAAGCGCTGCTTGCCCGGGCCGGCTGGAACAGAAAACCCTGTCAAGACCGCCGGCCCCCGCCTATTCCGGCCCCCGCGTAGTAACGAACCCGGCCTTCTCTCGGGTCATCTCCACAGAGGCGGGGGAAGCGGGCAGCGGCTGGCTGCACTTCGGGCCGGCGGGCGGTCATCGGGGACGTTCAAGTGACGGCGTTCCCCCGTAGGCCTTATGACCGGCAAGGGTCGAAGCGGACAAGATCGCCGTCTGGATGCGTTTGGAGCGCGCGGCCGCCATTGTCAGAGATGCTCCAGGGGAGTCGAAAAGCGGGTATGAGGGCTGAGTTATGGCAGACCTGAACATTGCGACCCTTTCCAGCGACTTGCCCGTCATCAGCGAGGCAGCGGTCCAGGACTTCAGGGGCAGCCTGCACGGGAAACCGCTGCCCCCGGCGACCAGGGCCACTTCAGCGCTGCCCTTTACCTCCAGTCGTAACGAGGTCTCCAGCCCAGCAGTCGCTGCGCCTTTTCCGTACTGATTACGCTGGCGGTGCGGCTCAGCCCTTCCCGTATCTCCACCCGGTCGCCGAAGTTTTTCTTGACCAGGTCAATCGTAGGCTCATTGAAACGACTGGAAGGCTGGGCGAGCATGAAAGCTTCATACTCTTCTATCTCTGCATCCAGCGCCAATACGTGGGCCTCGGCCACGTCCCTGGCGTCGGCGTAGGCCCACATCACCAGTGTCAGGGGATTCTCCGGCGTAGGGGCCGGCCAGGGGAACTCAGCCTGGACTTCCGGAAGCGCCACATTGGTAAACCGCAGGCTGACCACCGTGGTGTCTGAATTGCGGGCGATCATTCTGCCGATATCCTCTCCAATCTGCTTGGACAGGCCGTAAGGCTCGAAAGGCATCATGGGGTGTTCCTCGTCCAATGGCAGGTACAGCGGCACGAAAGCGTTCCCGTCGTGGGCCCACCCCATGCCGAAGGCGCTGGAGGAAAACACTACACGCCGCAGACCCAACTCCGCCGCCGACATCATGATGTTGAAGGTGCTGGCCACGTTATTATCGAAAATGACCCTTGGGTCTTCCCGCAGCGGCCCGGGGATAGCTCCCATGTGAACGACTGCTTCCGCTCCCTTTAGAATACCCTCCACTGCCCTGGCGTCCGCGAGATCGCAGCGCACAAACTCCGCCGGCAGGTCATCGGCAGCCAACTGGTCCGTCGCTAGGACTTCCTTGTTCTGGTCCACCAGCAACTGCACCACCCTGCGTCCCAACCTACCCGCCGCTCCCGTTACTACTATCATCTTTTCCTCCGGCTTATACCCCAGGTTGATGACTTGACCGGCTCACCACATACGGACCACCGGAACCTCATGGACGGTCAAGTCCGTGAATGCCACGATAATTGTTAGTTGGAGGCGACTGCCAACCATCCAGGAGTCCCGGACGAGGTTGATAAATCTCGACCCCGAGCGGGTGGCAGGTGTCGCTGGGATCGCCGACATCTTCTCCCCACACCTGGACCGACAGGTCTCCGTGGGGACAGGTAGAAATGGCGCAAAGCAGGTCTATCTCGGCGAAGAACTCGAAGTAGTCCCCCTGCTTCGCCGGCGAAGGCTTTACAAAGTAGCGGTCGTCCCGGGTAAGCCCGGTCACTTGGAATATGTTGAGCACGTCGTGGACGTCGCTCTCGTTTAGATGATACGGAGTGATTGCCCGCACCAGGTTTGAGTGGCAGCAGTAGTCGAAGTCCTCACCGTTCAGCAGTTTGTGAACGTATGGATCGCAGCGGGTGCCGAGCAGGTCATGACATCCGGCGCCGTCCTCGTCCAAGGGATAGTCCACCGTGTCGCCGATGATGGTAAGCATGGGTCGCAGGTAGGGGAGACATGACCACAGCCGGTCGAATGTGGTGACGTGGGCCTGGTGCAACTGCTTGGTACGGGCCGCCCAGAACCGTTCCCGGGGATTATTCAGGTTCCACGCGTTGAAGTCGGCCACCTGAGCCCCCTCCACCACGACGATGCGGCATATCTGGCCTGCCAGAACCGGCCAGGCCTTGCCGGAACGTATCGGCACTACGAACTGTTCAACCAGGCTTCGGGTCTCCGTATCTTGACCCAGGCGCCCGTAAAATTCCCGGTCCACGTCAATAGGACTGCCGGGTTTGGGTTGGTAAATTACTCTAGGAACTGGCATAGGAACCTCGTTGGTAATGGACTTGCTGAAATTCGCCGGTCTGACCTGCTCCCGGCAACCGGCCCACGATGAATATTAAAGGAAATGGGGACACCGCCCTGCCGTAGTCGCGCTCTAATTGTTCCGTCCGTAGGCGTCGGCGGCGCGCAGAACGGTAGCGTCATCCCCCATTCGCCCAATCAACATCATGCCGATGGGAAGGCCCTCGGATACTCCGCACGGCGCCGAGATGGCCGGATGGCCGGTTACGTCGAAGGGACAGGTGTTGGGGATCATTTCCAGCGCCCGGTCGGTGTACTCCTGGCGGCTGCAATCGGCGGGTGGGATAACCGTCGCCTTCATCGGCAGGGTGGGCATCACCAGCAGATCATACTCGCTGAGTGCTTGGTCATAGGCGGCGGTCAACACCCTGGCCAGGTTCTGGGCCTTGGAGTAGTAGTGGCCGTGATACCTGTCCTGCATGTATTGTCCCATCAAGACCACCAGCTTGGTGGTTTCCGACAGGTCGTCGGCCCGGCTCTGCCATCCGTGGGCATATACGGCCTGCAATCCGGTGGTGTAATGGCCCTTCCAATTGGTGCCCATGCTGTTGCCAGCTACCATCAACATCGTAGCCCCCTCCACTGCGATGGCCCTCCAGATGTGAATCCCGTCCAAGTGCCAAGGTATGGAAACCGTTCCCACCCGCGCGCCCATGCTGTCGAACGAGCGGGCCGCGCGCTCTACCGCCTGGTCCACGTCCGCTTCAGACTCTCCCAAATTAAACCCTTCTTGCACGATGCCCAAGCGGAGCCCCGTGACGTCTCCGGTCAACGCTTGGGTATAAGCTTGCCCGGAAAGTCCAGCCTTCTGCCTGGGATCCAGGCCGTCGGGGCCGGTGATCGCCTCCAGCAACAGCGCCACGTCGCCGGCAGTCCGCGCCATCGGCCCCGTGTGGTCCAGCGTTAGTTCGATTGGGAAAACCCCTGTGTAGGGAACCAGCCCGTAGGTAGGCTTGAGTCCGTAGATGCCGCACCAACTGGCCGGTATCCGGATCGACCCCCCCTGGTCGCCTCCGATGGCCATGTCCACCTCTCCCGCTGCGACCAGCGCCGCGCTGCCGCTGGAGGAGCCTCCAGCAGTGCGCGCGTGGTCATGGGGGTTGCGGACCGGCCCGGTGTCCGACGTATGGCTGCCACCGGAGAAGCACAAGCTTTCGCACACCGACTTGCCCCTGACGGAGCCGCCAGCGTCCAGAATCCGGGTGACGATGGTGGCGTCCACGTCGGGAACGTAGCCTTCAAGAACGCTGGTGCCGTTCATCATGGGAACGCCTGCCACGCAAACGTTATCCTTGATGGCTACCGTCTTGCCGGAGAGAATTCCGCCTTGAGGACCGGTTATTTCGCAACGCCAGTACCATGCCCCCAAGGGGTTGTCTTCCGGTTGGGGTCGCGCCCCTGGGGACCGCGGGTATTTGACCGGCAAGCTGGGCGCGGTAAGCTGGTCCAACCGGGCATACGAGTCCAGGATAGGCTGGCTCAACTCAATAAAGGACTCGACGTCGGCCGGCGACGGGTTTAGATTGTAGGCCTCCGCTATTCGGAAAAACTCTTCGACGGTAGGGCGTTTTACCACCATGACTTTAACCTCCGGTTTATGCCTGAAACCATATGCCGGAAACCGCCTAGCCCGCGAATGCCGCAATAGCAATATGGGCCACGTACGAGTCGGCGGTGGCCCCATGACAATGGGTGCCTCCGACGAGTAATTGTACCACTTCGCCTGCGCTTAACATGAGGGACTTCTGCTCGTTGTCGACAACGCCGTTGCTCATTTGATTACCAGAATCCGGTTGGCGTCGTTACGGTGCCAGCCGTAGTCGCGCCCTTGCCGAAATGGACCGCGCTGCTACTGAGGACATCGCTGATTCCTTCAGGCAGCAGGGGCCGGCGCGTGCGGCCAACCTCGTCGCACGTCCAAATCTCGATGGGTGTGGCAGTGGGCATGGATTCGCGTGGATGTGAGAGATTCTGAAACAGTTTCAAAAGGGGCTCAGCATCTCTGCATTCGATAGGGCGCCGCCTATTCCGCGGCCGATGGACTGTTGCCTGGTACTACCACGCCTAGTGCGGGTTTACGCAGGTCTTGGTTGGGGTTCCGGGGCACGTGCAAATCTTTTTCCAATGGAGAAATCTCGACCCTAACCCGCCATTGCCTGGGTTCACTAACGAAGTGCAACACCAAGTGAGGTGTTGCAGTGGGAGCTCCATCCCGACATAACGACATCGCGGAACTGTGTGAAGTGGCACAACTTCATGACCACGCGTAGATCCCCGGCAACCCCGGCAACGCTGTCATCTGATACCATCGCGGACCAGGTAGGTGCCGTTCTCGCTGGCCAAGCAGTCCGGACCTTCTAAACCAAAGCCACGGTGAAATGCGCAGAAGTTTGGGGTAAATTTGAGGGGGTACGAGGTCAAAGAGAATACGGGCTGGAGGGGATGATGGGAGTCAGAGAGATTGACTGGTCGCTGGAACAGTGGGAGATGGGGGTGAAGGACATACAGCGTCGGGTGATCCTGGCGCCCAGGCCCCGGGAGCGGGAGCGATGGTACGCCATCCTTTTGCTGGCCCAGGGATGGACGGCGGCGGCCACGGCGGAGATGTTGGAGCGAGACCCGCATACCATAGGACGGTGGGCGGCGGCCTTTGGCGAAGGAGGCCCCAGGGCATTGATTTTCGAGCAGACTGGGGGTTCCCCCCCGCCCTTGAGCCGGCGCAACAGGAGGAGTTGAAAGAGGCGGTGCAGCAATTGCCAACCACTTGGGGTATGGAACTGGCCAACTGGACCCTTCGGCAGGCTCAGGAGGAAGGTGGTGGGGCAGTTTGGGTGGGAACGATACGGTATCAGCATCAGCCGCAGCGGTTGCCTGAAGTGGCTGCACCGGCTGGGATTCGCTTACAAGAGGCCGAAGAAGCGGTTGCTGAAGGCGGATGAAGGGAAGCGAACAGACTTCGTGGCAGAGTACGCCACTTTGTGGGAGGAGTGCCAGGAGGCGGGAGCCCGGATATTCTTCGCTGACGAGGCCCACTTCCGAGCGGACGCGGAGTTGCGGGGCAAATGGACACTGAAGGGGGAGCCAGCGTTGGTGGAGTCCACCAGTCCCAAGTGCGGAGAGCAGGCCAGCTACTACTCGGCGGTATGTCTGGAGACGGGCGAGGTGGTGTGGCTGGAACTGGAGGGAAACAGCAACGCTGCGACCTCGGTGGCCTTCCTGAAGCAACTGAAGGAGAAACACCCCAGGCCCCTGAAGGTGATCTGGGACAACGCTCCAGCCCATCGCGGGGAGGCGTTGCGGGAATACCTACGGACGCCAGGCCTGGAGTTGCAGTTGGTGAATCTGCCGGGCTACAGTCCGGACTTCAACGGTGATGAAGCCAGCTGGGGATGGGCCAGGGAGGAAGCCACGGGCAACCTGTGTCTGGGGAGCCGAGCGGCGGTGCAAGATAGGGTGGGCCGGTTCCTGGCGGGACTCAGCCACCGCAAAGCCGAGGTGAGACGGCGCTGCCGGACAGTCCTGCAATCCAGGGCTGAAGCATTCCGGGAAAGCTCCCAGCCAAATGCACATCCCACCGTGGCTTTAGTTTAGTATTACAACAGCTTTGAATTGATACATAGGATGTTGTAAAGCTGTGGGTATAGGTCAAAAGGCAAGGTGATGTTGGGAGGATGAGGATGCCAGCCAAGAAGTACCGGGTCAAGCTGAGTGGGGAGGAGCAGGCGGAACTGAAGGGGATGGTGTCTCGGGGACGGGGGGCGGCGTACAAGCAGACCCACGCTCGGATTCTGCTGCTTGTCGATGAAGCTCAAGAGGGCGGGGCGATGAAGGACGAGGATATAGCCCGGGCCCTGAAGATAGGCACTGCCACGGTGGAACGGGTGCGCCGCCGCTGTGTCGAGGAGGGAGTAGAGGCTGCTCTGGGCCGCAGGCCGCAGGTCAACCGCCGTCCGAGAAAGCTGGACGGCGAGAGGGAGGCCCACTTGGTGGCCATGGCCTGCTCCCAGCCGCCGGAGGGCCGGGCTGGCTGGACGCTGCAACTGCTGGCGGACCGACTGGTGGAGTGGGAGATAGTGGACAGCATCAGCGCCGAAACGGTGCGCCAGACCCTGAAAAAACCAACTCAAGCCCCCGTTCTGCAACGGGGCAAGCCCTGGCTGAAGGAGTGCTGGTGCATCCCGCCCAAGGCCAACGCCGAGTTCGTCTGCGCCCCCGTATCCAGTACGGGGCAGGCTATGGAGGACGTGCTGGAGGTCTACCATCGCCCCTATGGCGACAACGAGGTTCTGGTATGCCTGGACCAGACCAGCAAACAGCAGGTGAAGGAGACCCGCACTCCCCTCCCACCGCGTCCCGGCGTTGCCATGGCCTACGACTGCGAATACCAGCGCAACGGAGTGAGCAACCGGTTCATGCTGTTCGCGCCCTTGGAGGGGTGGCGCCGGGTGGAGGTGACGGACCGGCGCACCAAGATGGATTGGGCCCGGGTGGTGCGGCAACGGGTGGACCTGGACTACCCAAACAGGGACCGGATAGTCTTGGTGCTGGACAATCTGAACACCCACCATCCGTCATCCCTGTACGAGGCATTTGAGCCTGGGGAGGCGCGGCGCATCGCGGAGAGGCTGGAAATCCACTACACGCCCAAGCACGGCAGTTGGCTGGATATGGCCGAGATAGAGCTTGCCGTGCTGGCGCGGCAGTGCTTGGATCGCCGGATTCCTGATCAAGAGACGCTGAGGAAAGAGACCTGGGCCTGGGAGAGCCAGCGCAACCGCGACAGGGTCCGTGCCGACTGGCGTTTCACTACCGAGGACGCCCGTATCAAGCTCAAGTCCCTCTATCCTTCAATTCAATACTGATGACCTACTAGCAGCCCGTCCGAGGATTTTGTGGGCTGGTTTGCGGGTTAGACGGAGCTAGCTGGAGAAGCCATCCGGGGACAGTGCGAATTGGTGAATGCCGAAAATTTCCAGAGGAACTTGCCGGTTGCAAGCCGGGCCACCCTCCCGTTGGTCAGAGCGGGGCCCTTGTTCTTCACCTGGCCGGGACGCCCGGCGCCATGCCGGAACAGCTTCAGCAGGTTGTGGCCGGTGCAGATCAGATTCCATTCTCCGTTGACCTTCTCCAGGCCCCGAAGCAGGAACTGGCGGAAGCCACGGCCCTGCTTGATCTGCCCGAACACCGGCTCCACCGTCCCCATCCGCAGGGCGTAGCGCTGACGCCCCCGCTTGGTCCGCAGCTTGCGCCGCATCCGGTCCCTGGCGGACAGTCCCTTGGGTATGCGGCCCTGGGGCGCCGGTTCCGGTCTCGTGCCGTGGCGGGTCTTCTCCGGGGCGACGAACGGATCCACTCCCAGGGCGCAGAGGTCATCCACTGCTTTGGCCCAGTAGTACCCAGCGTCGGCGGAAACCTCCTTGGGAACCCTGCCCAGGTTGCCGACGGCCTCCTCCACCATGGCCACTGCCTGCGGTTTGTCCGAGGTCAGGTTGGTGGCCCGAGCCGCCACGATCACCTGGTGAGCGCTGTCCACCACCGCCTGGCAGTTGTAGGACTGCTGGAAGTCCCGCCCCCCAGGGCCGGGCATGATCCGGGACTCTGGGTCGGTGAAGTTGCGCTGGGCTTTTTCATCGGGCTCCTCTGGGCGCTTCCTGCCCTCCGCTCTGGCCTGCTCCTCCTCGGCCTTAGCCTCAGCCTCCAAGGCCGCCTTGGCCTCCCGTATCTTCCGCAGCCGTCCCTCCCGGAAGGACAGTTCCTCCGGCAGTTCGTCCCCTCGCTGGTCCTTGCCGTACCGGCGGTCCTCCGCCTCATCCACCTCCCCAGCCCGCCGGAGTAACTCCGCCACCTCAGCCGCCAACTGGTCCTCCTTCTCCTGCATCCGCCGGTAGCTCATGGCCTGGTGCTTGGAGGCGTTGGCCCGGACCTTGGTCCCGTCCAGAGCCACGTGGCCCAGCTTCACCAGTCCTGCCCGCTGGCACAGCTCCAGCACCTGCAGGAACAGGTCGGCCAGCGCCTCCAGATGGTCCTTGCGGAAGTCGGAGATGGTGCGGAAGTCGGGGGTGTTGTTGGCCGCCAGTACCCGGAAGGCGATGTCCTCGTGGAGCCGCTGGGCCATGCGCCTTGAGGAGGCCACGCCGGTGCAGTAACCGTAGAGCAGCACCTTGACCATCATCCTGGGGTGGTAGGGCGGACCTCCACGCTGCTCGCCTTGGTAACGGGCAGTGATGGATGAGAGGTCCAGTTGGTCCACCACATCGGAGATGAAGTAAGCCAGATGGTCCGGTGGCAGCCACTCCTGTAGTGCCGCCGGCAGCAGCAACTGCTGTTCCGGGTCGTAGGAACGGAAGGTCTTGCCCATTGACGTATGTCCTCTCTGGTTGCTCCCTCCATCATACCCCCAACACCTCACCCACAGTGTTCCTCGGACGGGCTGTTAGGCACCATTGCCTTTCAGTCGACAATTCCGAAATGTAGCAATCCAAAATGTCGCCCTTGATGGTTACGAGTGGCGTTTGTTAGGTCCTCCGAATTTCCTACCCGTCGAGTGGAATCAGGAAAATCTCGTCCCTTTCGATAGGATGTGGATTATTCCCGAACTTTTCCACTCCCGGCAGTAGCGGTAGCGAATTAAGTATGGCTTGGTTGGCGACGGTACTGCCCCATCCGAACCACAACCACCCAACCAACAAAGTTGCCGCCAACAGCGGTAAGACGGTGGCCAATCTAATCGCTGTCCGCCTGGTCTTGCTTCTCATAATTGGTTAACTGCGGCCTACCTTCTGGACGTAAGCGCCTGTAAGGCAGGTGGGAGCGTTGCGGTAGACTTCTGTAGGACCGGCAAGATGGGGATCCGCAAGGTCGGCTTTGGACGCCTTCACCCGTTCTTATAACGTTAATTATGGATCATGCTGCATTGTGTTCCGGATAGCCCTTCAATCGTTGGCTGCAACTGCGAGCCTGTCCAAGGCGGTGGATAGTTCAGGTCGTACCCGCAAAACACGCGGATAATTTCCGCAGCCCGTCCCGGTCCGCCGGCAGAACTTCCCACATTGCGGAAATGTCCCATATCAGATTGGGGCGTGTTTGCAAACTATGGCCCAGGGTAGAATCAGCCCCATTTCACCGTTTACGGAGAGCCATCGGCCCTCGTTTCGTGCTTGGCGGTGATACTGCGGTCTTACCTGAACCAGTTGATTGAGGATATTTTTAGGGTTTGCAAACACGCCCTAGTCAGCACAACATCTCAGCCGCAGCAGGAGTACTGGTCTATTTCCACCAGATCACTCCTGCGCTCAAGAATGCAGCCGATATCGCATTGGACCAGGTACTGGGCTATCTCCTTCACCAGTCTCCAGGGTTGATGTTCGAAAAGATGGGTAGCGAGGCTGTCCCAGACTGCCAGGGGCGATCATAGGCATTTCGTCCCGCAACCACATAGTCTATGTGGCTGCCTCCCTACGTGCCCACCATGACTGACCAAAAGAAATAGACCTCTCATTTGCGAGAGCGATTTACGTTGCCTGTCGGCAGTGGCAAATTCCCATTCATTAGCGATGTCGCCGTCATGGCGGTAGCATTCCGCGGTCCCGGGTTCTCGTCCGAAGACCGGGGCCTCCTTGAAGGCCCGGCCAAAAAAGGGGATTCAGCATACCGGGAGTAAACGTAGTGCTCCGGTGAAACCTCCGTCCGTCTTTCCCTGATGCCGTAGCACGGGTTTCCGCCGCGCTGGCAACCCGGAAAATGCCTTTCATCGGGTTGAGCCAGCACGTATTCGGCGGGCTCCTTTCTACCTTCGCCATAGTTTTCACTCTCGTGGATGACGATTCCAAAAAGGTCCGATGGATCGTTCCAACCTCTCCCGGCGGGAGAGTCGTGAGGACCAGGCGCTGAATTGACGGTCCCCTTTGCCAAGACCTGGCAGAGGTCGACGGCAGTTGGGGCGGGTTCCTGGCGGACCACCGTCGGCATCCGGTCGCCGGTTCGGTGACTTTCAACGGCGTAGTCGGTCATCTCCGGTCCGGGAAATATTTTGCGAATGTTAGTAGCCGCCGGGCGCTGAACGGCTCTGCCGGCGCCTGGGAAGTCAGACGGCTGGTCAGTAAACAATGTAGCTGAAAGGCGGGACTTGTTCTTGCCGGTATGACGTATTACTCAGCTTGTAGAATATGCGCTCGGGCTCTTTTCAAGGACTGATTTGTGGGATGGCAGACGGCTGTTGCAGCTTAAAATCGTTTTGGGACAAAAAGATAAAAGGTGCCCGGCGACGCCTCCGGTAAATTAACTTTATCAAGTATGGAGGTATATGCCATGGACCTTTCAAAAGCCAGCGGGAGGACCCGAAAAATCCACCGGGCCCTGGCCCAGCATCCGCTGGGGAGCGCGCGGGAGATCGGGGACACGCTCGGAGAGGATCCCAGAACGGTGGCCAACGCTCTGCGGAGGGCGGATATCGGCACCCACGCCAAAAGGAAGGCGGTAGCAGCCGGGGAGGGGGAGCGGGCGGGCCTCGCCTTTTCCGTGACCATGGGCCGGACCCGCCGAGCGGTGAAGCGTTCCGCCCATACCTTCGCCGGCCTGATTGTTTCGGAAAATGAGCTGGGGGTGTCGCCCCAGTGGTACAACGGCGAGCATGGTTTGCGGCATCAGGCAGGGCGGCTGCAACTGGTGGAGGTGGTGGACGAGGTAATGCCGAACTTCTGGCAGCAGAATACCGTGGGGGGTGTGGAGATCAGGATCCGGGCGGCGAATCCCTTCGGGAAGATCGTCCCGGTCAAGTGGTGGCAGGCGGAACTGCAGGAGTTGTGGTGGCTGCGTTCCGGCCCTATCGACGGGGTGGCCCGGTACAAAGTGGATTGGCACGAGATTTTCCTCCCCTTCAAGTGGGTGGGGAGCTACCATGGCCAAGCCAGTTTGCGGAGTCTTGACGGGAAGTTGCCAGACGTTCTGGATGTGTCCCCCTGGGTGGACCGCGAGGTGTTCAAGGAGTGCGTCCCCGGGGTTGTGGTCATCGTATCCGATCCGGTGGTGGGCGCACAAGTGGGCAGGTTTCTGCAGGGACAATGGCTTTCTCCCTGCATCGTGGACGCGCAGGGCCGGGTGCTCCAGCCCATGATCAACGCCGATTTTCCCTGGCGACGGTTGAATGACCGCGACGGCAGGGATCCTGTAGGGCTGTCGCGCCGGTTCCAACTGGGTGAACCCGAGAAGTTGAAGGCGGAACTGGAGAAAGAGGGAGGACCGCTGGGAGCGGTTAATGGGCGGGACCGGTGGAGGACCTTCTATGACGGCGTCGCGCCGGCTCCGGGTCTTACCTGTGCCGAGCTGGTGAAGTTCGTAGATATGCCGAAATCCCGGGTGCGGGAATATGTGGCAGGGATGGAAAAGGCTGGCGTGGCGAAGGTCCGCGAAGGCATGGTTGTCCCCGATGAGGAAGGCTGGGAAGTCCTAGCGGTGGCCGAGGGGGTGAAAAGGGACCTCGTGAAGGGGAGGTTGAAGATTTTTGCCGATGAGGACAGCTCTCACTGCAATAGGGAGCACTCGCACACGGCGGGTCTGGCCGCTATCCTGGTGGCTGCCCGGCGACAGGGTAACGAGGCCTTCTGAAGCCTGGGAGTGACTGTCAAGAAGCCCGTGGGACAGAAGAGGGTGAATGCGGACGGCGCGCTGGTCAGGCGGCGGAAGGGGGAGAAGCATTGCCTGGTGGTCTTTATCGAGTACGAACAGAGCGCTCGGGGAGTGCCCGCCGCGATTGATAAATTGAAAAAGTACAAGAACCTGCGGGAGCAGAGGCTCGTCGTACCCCTGCTGGTAGTAGTCTTGACCGAGACGGCGGCCAGCAATTTCCGGCGGGCCGCCGATATGCTGCGGTTGCGGTACGTGCTGGTGATAACTCGCAAGCAGTTCATTGCGGGCGATACCGCTGATTTGTACGCGAGGATGGACACGTGGCACGACATGAATGGCCTGGGTTGGTGGCTCGTGGATATGGATCCTGTGGCTAAGATGGACTGGGCGGACGTAGAATCGGCCAAGTTCGCGGAGGAGAGCGAGCTGTGGAGGGCATACGAAGCAAACCGCTAGCAGGGCCCTATAAGAGCCTGTCCCAGAAGAGGACTTGAAGGCAGGAAGAGCAGGCGTGGACTACAGGGTGCGCCAATCCGCCCGTGTCCACCGGTGGCAGTCGGTTAGTGGGCTGGCTGAGCAAGGGGCCGCAGGCTGCTGTTCGGGTAGTTCAGGAGTCCAGTTGAAGCTGCCGCTGGCAGGGCGAGGACGTAAAGCGGCGAGCGCGCCACGCCCGCCAGCGGGTGCGCAGGTTGTAGGCCGTGGCCAGCACTGTCCACTCGGCGGCAAGATTGGCGAGGCCGTGCAGCAGGCACCTCCGTGCGTTCTGTAGCTCCCTGGCGATGCCGAGGACAGGCTCGACCCGCTGCTTTCTCAGTTTTTACACCTTGCTGGCATCCTCAGTGGACATGCAGGCTTGATGACGGCACAGGGTCCCGTCGCAGGCGCTTACCACCAGGCCGCGGCCACGGATGCCGTCTTTAGTACAAAGACCGAAGGGTGGACACGACCGGCAGACAGGCGCAGAGCCTTTGTATCGCCGCGCCATCCCCTTTCCGGGACGTTGGACGCCGACGAAGCGCAGCGCCTGACCCTGGGGGCAGATATAGCTGTCGCTGTCCTGATCATGGGTGAAATGGCACCTGTGATACGGGTGTTTTGCCGACCTCCGCCTTGGTGGGTGAGGCTTGGCCAGGGCTTGATCCCGACGAGCACACGCCTCCCGATTGCGCCCCGAGTTATACCCTGCATCGGCCAACGTCATCCCCGCTCTCGATCCGGTCGTTGCTTCGGCCAGTTCGAGCATTGGAGTCAAGCCATTGGATTCGGGTGCCAGGTTGACTGCGGTTGTCAGCACCCCTGCCGCTCCTTTGTTTGGATCGACGGGTGAGACCATTGCCTGACCGTTGTGGCCGGGCACAATGCCCTTACGCGTTTCATCATCCGGGCGTCTATGTCGGTCAGGTCGACGAGCCTGAGGACCTCCTGGTTCGTCAGATCGTCCATCGCCTGCCTTACCCATCTTCTCAGGACCCTCTTGTCGGCCAATTCCCCTGGCAGGCGGGAAGCCGCTGTCTCCCCTACCGCCTGGTTCTGTGCCTCAAGGTCGAGTATCGACTTCTCCACTCGCTCCGGCAGACAACTCAGACCCTCGGCGTCATAGCTCCTGTCTCCGGCCGCACAGGCCGTCACCCTGGTTCGGTCCACCGCCTGCAGTGCCACATCTACCAGTTCCATCGCCACTGCGGTTTGCGCCGTATGCTTGAACGGACTTCTCATTGCCTGGCGATAATCCTTGTAGAACCGCCACAGGGCTTTGGGATCCGGGTGCCGCCAGCCGGTCAGCCACCAATAAGGGATCTGGTCGGGCAGGCCGCTGCCAGCTTCCGCCAGGAGCGTACATCCCTGATCAACCCATAAAGCCAGGCGCTAAACAGGGCTCGGGGATGACAGGCGGGAGCTCCAAAAGGGTCGCCCTCGATCTACACGCCGAGTTCCCTCCAGTCCTCATGAACTGAAGCGTCGACAAACTGGGCCACAAAGCGAGCGGGATGGTCCAACGGCAACAGATGGCCGAGGGGCGGCGGTACCACATCCGTTGCCGATCCATGTCTCTAAGCGGCATTCCCAAGCTCGAGGCCACCTTCATCCCAACAATCTACACCCTCGCAACCTCCCGACTTATGAAACAGCGTTGAAACAGTAGATTAACACTAAGTATCTCAAGAAAATAACACTTAAAAACGTCCAGGCGCTGGTTTTCCAAGCTAAATTGGGCCTGGATCGGCATGTTGGAAACCCAAGATGTTGACAAAGCAGCGAAATACGACATGTCCCAACCCTATTAAAGAAAACGGGTTGCAGCGTAGCTGAACTGAAAACAGCGGAATAACACAGGTATGGGGACCATTTCGGGCCCGGTCAGGCCAGGCCTGACGCGTCATGAGGGCTGGGCCATGGGGCGGCGCCGGCCTGGCCTCCGGTCCCTGGTGTGGGGCCTGGAGGTGCACCGGCGCCACACCGGCACTACAGTTTTCCGGTCTCCTGACGGTGGTCGAAGACCGATGTAAGAGTCACGGCGTCCTGCAGCATCTCCGGAGTCAGCCGGTCATAAACGTGGGGCGTAGGAGGGTCCAGCGCCGCGCTCCCGCCGGTCAGCTCTTCCACTTCAAGGTTGGTGGTGACGTACTGCGCCCTGGGCAAACCGGTCAGGGGTAACCCGGCGGTTGCCACCAAGACCATCGGCGCATCGACCATCACCTGCCAGGGGGGAAGGAAGGGACTGCGGGTGAGCACCAGGACTAGGTGGCAGCCTTGATTTACCACCCGTTTCAGTCTTTCCAGCTCCTTCTTAACTTCGTCCTGGCGCTGCTCCCAGGCCGCGGTGGAGGGGTCGAAATCCTGCGTTCCCGCACCGCGCCCATCGGGGACCTGGGGCATGATGGCGCCGTACTAGCTGTCGCCGAGGCAGCCAGCCTGGCCGGGACCGAAGTGCGCGCCCCAGTCGCCGAGCTCCTGGGGAAGCAGCCGGTCCCCAAACAGCAGGCTGGCGTCGGAAATCACTGGGACGCCCCTTTCGTAGATGGACAGCAACCGGTGCGCGGCTATTATCTTGCCGGCTTCCCCGGGCCTGTGGGTGATTATCTCCAGGCAGGGGGGCAGCGTGTCCGGCGCCTGCGGCCGGTGGAACTGGTGCAGTTGGTTGGCGAGCTCCCAGCGCCGGATCCTGTCGGCCACTGAAATCGGCTGGTTCTCCTGTTCCTGTAAATCTTCCAATGAAATGGGTCTGGGCATAATTTATTCTCCCGGTAAGATTTAATTTACTCTGCTAGGAATCCTCTGAACAAGGCAGTTTTGGTCTGGGCTGTGTACGACGGAGCTGCAAAAGAGGGGAGAACCGCGGTCTGGGGCCTACCAGTCGGCGCCCGGCCCCTTGGGTTTCCTCCCCAACTGGGCGGTTCGAGGCTTGATGCAGACCTGAGACCGGCATTGTCCCACAGTGATTGCGTGCTACGCCGCCAGTTGACCCTCCGCGGTCAGCAGGTTCCCCAGCCCGAACAGCAGCGCCAGCCGCTCCGCGTTCTTCGCCAGCCCCCGGTAGCGAACCTTGCCGTATCCGAACAGCCGCTTCAGCCTCAGGAATGGGTGCTCCACCTGGGCCCTCACCGACGCCTTCGCCTTCTCCGCTAGCGCCGCTTCGCTCCCAGGCTCCAGCTTACGCCGACTCCCCAGACGCATCGCCACCCGCCATTCCACCGCCAGCCCCAGGTTCTCCTCCCGCTTGGGCACCCCCTGATACCCGGCATCGCCCCACACCACCCTCTCGCCCCCGTGCAACAGTTTGCCCGTCTGTGTAACGTCGTGAGCGTTGGCCGCCCTGGCCGTCATGCTGTGCACCATGCCCGTACCGGAGTCCACCCCGATGTGCGCCTTCATCCCGAAGTGCCACTGGTTCCCCTTCTTGGTCTGATGCATCTCCGGGTCCCGCTCCCCGGTACGGTTCTTGGTGGAGGACGGCGCCTCGATGATGGTGGCGTCCACGATGGTTCCCTCCCTGAGCTTCAGTCCCTGGGATTCCAGGGGGGCGTTGATCTCCGCCAGAAGACCCTGCCCCAGCTTGTGTTTCTCCAGGAGATGCCGGAAATTCAGGATGGTGGTCTCGTCGGGCAGGGGGCCTGAGAGCTTCAACCCCACGAACCGCCGCACCGGATCGGACTCGTAGAGTAAGTCCTCCATGCCCGGGTCGCTCAGCTTGTAGAACAGCTGGACGCAGTGGACTCTCAGCATGACGGACAGCGGGTAGGGCTGTCTCCCCCTTCCGGCCTTGGGGTAGCAGGGGCGGATGCGGTCCTCCAGCAACTGCCAGGGAATCAATCCCTCCATCCGCTCCAGGAACAGTTCCCGGCGGGTCTTGCGCTTCTTGCCCTGGTATTCCAGGTCGGCAAAGGTGGGCTGGTCCATACAATCTCATCCCCCATCAGCCTCAGGCTCTTCTGCAATACTATGCCACATCGCCAGGGACTTGTTCAGAGGATTCCTAGAGCAAGGTATTCTCTGGGGTACGAAAGACGCCGGTACGGTCGCCGGCCTGGACGTCGGTGTTTACCAACATAGCCAATACGACAGCGGCTTCACCCGCGACATCCTGATGAAAGGGGTCATGTCCGTCAAAGTTGAATTAGTCGCAGTTCATATTTCCCCCCTGTTCCGATTTTGATTTCAAACCCGTCGCATAAGACAAGTCGTTTCGGGGGCAGACGGGCGCCACACCAGGCGCCCCGTGTTTCTGGGCGCAGCCCCGTATCAAAGGTTCGTGATTCTAGTTCGCCCGGGCGCGGTCCCGCTGTTTCTTACTACTGCCGCGGTCTCAGGGAGCGCCGGTCGGCCAGGGCCTGCTGGAACTCAGGCCCCAGGTTCGAGTCGTTGGCAGCCTCCTTCCAAGGCATGATTCGGCCCAGGTGATAGTCTCAACGGTACCTGCTGCTCCCCTCTTCGAGCGGCGCCGGTGGGCGGTTGTCCTGCATTCTCTGCGCTGCTCCAGGTAACCCTGGGCCTAGATGGGAGCGTCGCCCGGCAGCGGCGGACCTGGCAGCCCAGTTTCCACAAGGCCGTCAGGACTCCGTTCCCGCAGTACCTGGCTGGCCCAACTGTCGAAGGTCAAGGGCGGCGGACTGGCGCCGGTTATCTAATGCAGATCAGTGGCCAACCCGTAGAGGAATTCCCCGTACTTTTCGGCGGTCCCCTTTGCCTGCAGCCGGGGCAGAAGGGACTGGCTGTGTTCTTGGAGGGGTTTGCGCAGGCCCGCGCAGGGAAGGAAGCCCAGGGCATAGTAGAGGCTGACCCACCGGATGTCACCGAGGGCGCGGTCGCCTAGTTCCTGGACGGCAATAATGAGGCCGAGGATGTGGAAGCGGCGCTCGGTTGGGCGGTTATCCAGATCCATTTTCCAGCCTGGTGGCGGGTCATCGGCGCTGGCAAGGGGCTGTTGCCAGTGGTAGGGTTGGCGGCGCCGCCAGTATTCCTGCATAACTAGAAATGGACACCCGGGCCAAATGATGGGACTATCTCTGCCAGGAATTTGAGGGTCTTCTATGACAGTAAAACTGACGTCCTGGGGCTGAGAACTGGTGAACACGAGGAGTTATGTGCTTCCCCCATAGACTGCTATGACTTTGTGGTGTGCCTCTCGGAGGAGTTTGGTAACCAGACAGTCGGCGTAGACATCGTGGGCGCTTTGGTTTACTTGCCCCTGGGAAAGCGCGGCTGTGACTCTGCCACGGATAGCCTGTGCCTCGATTGCACTCCGGTGGAGGCCTTTGTTACCAGTAAGGGCGATATTACAGGCTACTGGAAGGTAAACGAGGGTGGCCCTGAGGG
Source organism: Dehalococcoidia bacterium (assembly GCA_965197655.1). GTDB lineage: Bacteria > Chloroflexota > Dehalococcoidia > Lucifugimonadales > UBA3495 > CATQHB01. The sequence goes on from OZ240220.1 coordinate 2,102,165, forward strand.
ATTCCTGGACCCGGTGGGTTTGGTAATTCGCATCCCTTTGGAACACTTTGGTCGCCTGCCGTGGGAAAGGTAGTCCAGATGCGAGGTCGGCACCCTTCCCTGGAGTTGCGGCACAGGCGACCAATTCCTGCAGGAACCGGCCGCCACGGGTCTAACGTTTCCTGTCATCTTGGAGTTAATCGAGAAATGCCGGCAAAGTCCAGACGGCCGCACGTTCCGGGCAGCTACATCGTCTGGGGAAAGGTACACCCAAAATACCAGGATCGTGCTTGGATATCCTGCAGGCTGTCTAATACTACAGTCGCAGATATTTTCAAGTAGAATGGGGTTACTTTAGGCTGTGGGTGAGGTGAGGGTTTGGCAGGGGAGAGGGTTGAAGTGTTGGAGGCGGCCCGGTGGGCCTGGGGCATTGAGGAAGTCCATCGGCGAATTGGGGGAAGGTTTTACCGGTCGGAACCCCGCTGGCGGGCGCTGGCCTATCTGAGAGGGCTGATCAGCCCCGTGGAGCGCAAGAACGGGTGGCAGTTGGCGGAGCAGGCTGGTGATGCCACACCCGGCGGAGTGCAGCGCCTGTTGTACAACTACGTGTGGGACGCTGGGCTGGTTCGGGAGGATCTCAGGGACTACGTGATGGAGCGCCTAGGGGACGCTGATGGTGTGCTGGTGGTGGACGAGACGGGATTCCTGAAGAAGGGAACCAAGTCGGTGAGGGTGCAGCGTCAGTACAGTGGGACGGCGGGTCGGATCGAGAACTGCCAGATAGGGGTATTTCTGACCTATGCTACCGGCCAGGGGAGGGTCCTGCTGGATCGGGAGTTGTACCTTGCCCCAGGTATGGTCGGAGGATTGGGAGCGGCGCCGGGAGGCGGGAGTGCCGGAGGGGGTAAGGTTCCAGACCAAGGGGCAACTGGCCCAGAAAATGGTGGAGCGGGCGGCAGAAGGGGGAGTTCCCTTCCGGTGGTTTGCCGGAGACACGGTGTACGGCAGCGACCGCAGGCTGCGGCGGTGGCTGGAGCAGCAAGACATACCCCACGTGCTGGCGGTCAAGAGCGACGAGAAGCTGTGGGCCTGGACTGAGGAAGGCCCCAGACAAGTGCGGGCAGACCGGTTGGCGTCTCAGGTGGAAGAATCGGATTGGGCGCGGCTGAGCGCTGGGGACGGGTCCAAGGGACCCCGGATTTACGACTGGACCTGGGTGGCGATACGGCCTTTGTGGGAACAAGGCAAGGGGTACTGGCTATTGGTTCGCCGCAGCATAGCCCGGCCTGATGAGCTGGGGCCTATTACGTCTGCTACGGCCCCAGGGAGACCACCCTGAAGAACTGGTGAAGGTGGCAGGCATTAGGTGGGCCATTGAAGAGTGCTTTGAGGAAGCTAAAGGGCTGGTAGGGCTGGACCGGTATGAAGTGCGCAAATGGGAGGGCTGGTACCGGCACGTCACCCTGGCCATGCTGGCCCACGCCTATCTGGCGGTAGTCCGGCTACAGGCTAACACCGGCCCAGAGGCCAAAAAGGGGGAGACGCGGGTTGGATGCAAGCCTGATACCGTTCACGGTTCCCGAGGTGCGCCGCCTGCTATGCCGGTTGATCTGGCAGCCCCGAGGATCGCCCGAATTGTCGTTAGCCTGGTCCCGCTGGAGACGACGCCACCAGGCCAGGGCCCGCCGTTGCCACTACCAACGCCGACTCCAACATCTTAACCATTATCTGCGACTGTAGTACTAAACCAAAGCCAAGGTGAAATGCGCAGAAGCATGGGGTTGGGAGTCCCGCAGCAGCCCTTCGGCCCTTGATTGCAGGACGGTGCGGCAGCGCCGTTTCACCTCCTCTTTCCGGCTGGCCAGCGAGGCGAGAAAGTTTCCGACCCTTTCCTGCACCAGGGACTTGGTCCCCAGGCACAGATTCCCGGTCGCTTCCTCCCTCACCCAGCCCCAAATCGCCTCATCGGCGCTGAAGTCTGGGCTGTAACCCGGCAGGTTCATCAGCCGCAGCTCCAGGCCCGGCGTCCGAAGGTACTCCCGAACCGCCTCGCCCCGGTGTGCCGGAGCGTTGTCCCAGATCACGTTCAGCCTCCCGCCGTGCCTCCCAAGCAATTGCCTCAGGAACACGGCCGATGTTCCTGAGTTGCTGTTCCCCTCCAACTCCATCCACTCCACCTCGCCGGTCTCCAAACAAACCGCCGAATAGTAGCTGGCCTTCTCGCCATAGCGTGGGCTGCTGGAGTCCACCAAGGCCGGCTCTCCCTTGAGCATCCACTTGCCCCGCAACTCGGCGTCAGCCCGGAAATGGGCCGCGTCGGCGAAGAATATCCTGGCCCCGGCCCGGTGCGCCTCGCCCCACCGGGCGGCGTACTCCGCCACGAAGGACTCCCGCTTCTGCTCGTCAGCCTTGACCAGACGTTTCTTGGGGCGCTTGAGCACGAATCCCAGCCGGTGCAGATAGTTCAGGCAGCCACTGCGGCACAGGCAGATGCCGAACCGTTCTGAGACAAACTGCCGGACCACCTTCCAATACCAGTTGGCCAAGCCCATGCCCGACGTGTCGGGCGGTTGCTGCACTGCTCCTCTCAACTCCGCCTGCTGCGCCTCGTCAAGGGCGGGGGGAACCCCCGGTCTGCTCGAATATCAGGGCTGCGGGCCCTCCCTCTCCGAAGGCGGCTGCCCATCGGCCAATGGTGTGGGGGTCCCGTTCCAAGACCTCCGCCGTGGCCGATGCGGTCCACCCCTGGGCCAGCAGCCAGAGGGCCTGCCACCGTTCCCGCTCCCCGGGCGTGGGCGACAGAATCAGCCGCCGACGCAAATTCCTGGCATCCATCTGCCACTGTTCCAGGAACCGCTCCATTTCCCTCACACCCATCGCCATACCCTCTCTCACTCCAGGACAGGCTAACACAGTCTTCCACAACTCTACCCCATGCTTCTGCGTATTTCACCTTGGCTTTAGTTTAGAGTCGTAATCGGGGACATTCTGGAAGATGAAGGTCGCCGAGATAAGCGAGACCGGCGGGGAATGCCTTTTTGTCACTCTGGACGTGGTTAACGAGGGCCACTGGAAAGAGGCAGTGGAGGCCGCAGTTCAGCGCTTCGGCAAGCTTGATGTTTTGGTCAACAATGCCGGAATTTTCAAGTTAGCCAATGTGGAAGAGACCTCCTCCGAATTGTGGGATGAAATCATGGGCATAAACGCCAAGGGAGTCTTCCTGGGAACCAAGTACGCTATACCCGAGATGCGCAAAAATGGGGGCGGCTCCATAGTCAACATTTCTTCCGTTGCGGGCTTGATTGGTACCCGCTACTCGGCTGCCTATGGCGCTTCCAAGGGGGCGGTGCGGCTCCTTACCAAGTCCACTGCAATCCAGTACGCCAAAGATAATATCCGCGCCAACTCCATCCACCCCGGTGTGATAGAGACACCTATGACCGCACCCAATCTGTTAGCTGACGAACAGGCCCGGCAGATTACCATATCCCGCCATCCTATCGGCAGGTTGGGGCAGCCGGAAGACGTGGCATACGGTGCCCTGTTCCTCGCATCCGACGAGTCATCTTTCATGACGGGCAGCGAGCTAGTGATCGATGGCGGCCTAACAGCCCAATAAAATGCGGTAACGTAACGAATATGACCCTTCGCCAGGTATTAGCCCGATCAAGATTGGACGCCGATGATCTTGTCCCAATCGGTTGACTGCTGGTAGGCGTAGGCGGCCCTCATGAGGAGCGGGTCGTCGAAGTAGCGGCCGACCAGCTGCATGCTGACTGGGAGACCAGCTGACGACTTGCCCACGGGAAGGGCGAGGGCTGGATGCCCGGTGTAGTTGAAGGGCAGGGTGTTGCGAGAGCCGCTCGAGTTCATCGTCGCCAGGTTCTCCTCCACAGCCTCCAGGTAGCTACCCGGAGTTTGGTTCTTGGGCGCCGTCATGATGCATGTGGGCATCACGAGCACGTCGAGGTTAGCAAGTACGGCGTCATAGGCTTTGATGTAGGTGGGACGCACATTCTGGGCCTTGGCGTACACCCGGCCGTGGTAGTTGCGCCGGCTCAACTCGGCGGCGATGAGCGACAGCTTGCTGCGTGGCGCAAGCACGTCGGCCTGAGAGGCCCACAGCTGGTTAATGGCGGCGATGACGGAGGCGGGGTAGTAGGTCCGGGCGAAGGCGCCGAAGAACCCAGTTCTAAAAATGGCAAGGGCGCCTTCGCCCGTGAGCGCGGCCTGGGCCGCGCGGATGGTGTGGTGCTCCGGGACGGACACCTGGGATACGTCGGCACCTGCCTCTGCGAGGACGTCGACCGCCGCCATCACCAGGTCGCGCACATCGGCCTCGGCATCGTCGAAGCCCTCCTGGAGCACCCCGATGCGCAGCCCGGACACACCGTCGGCCAGCCGGCCGAGCAGGTCAATGCTGGTGGGGACGTCTCGTGTCTGGCGGGGATCGTAAGGGTCGTAACCCGCCGTGGCCTGGAGGGTAGCCGCCGCATCCTCCACGGTACGGGTCAACGGACCCGTGTAGTCGATGCTCTGGTCCGAGCCGAAGCTGATACCGAAATGCGACAGCAATCCGAAGGTGGGCTTGTGTCCGACGATGCCGGAGAAAGCCGCCGGGATACGGATGGAGCCGCCCTGGTCGCCGCCGAAGGAGATGTCCACCTCGCCGGCGGCCACGGCCGCGGCGGAGCCCGAGGACGAACCGCCGGTCACGTGATCGTGGTCGTGGGGATTGAGGGGACGGCCGTAGTCGCCGATGGCGCCGCCGGTGCCGAAGCCTCCACTCAGGCCGTTCATGACGTTCTTGCCGATGATGGTGCCCCCCTCCTTCAGCACCCGGGTGACGACAGTTGCGTCGAAGTCGGGAATGAAGCCTTCGAGGGCGAAGGAGCCGAAGCTCATGGGTATGCCTGCCACGGCGACGTGGTCCTTGTAACTGACGGTCTTGCCGGCAAGCAGACCTTCGGCCGCCCCTTCGATTCGGCATTTCCACATCCAGGCGTCGAGCGGGTCTTCTTCCGCGCTCGGCCGGTACCCGGGCTCGCGGGCGGTAGAGACCATCGGAGGTTTGGGCTCCTCCAACCGGGCCTGCACGAAGGTGTCCAACTGTCCCAGCTGTTCCACCAGGTACTTCTGGTACTTAACGGCCTCATCGGGACTCAGGTGAATCCCCAACTCCTTGGCCACGGCCACCACTTCATCGACGTCAGGTACTGCGTACATTAGGCTCTTCTCCTCTGACTGTAGACTTCTTGGATCGGCGGGATTTGAATCGAGATTTTCCATTTCCACCGGTCCCGGCCTTATCCGATGAAACGAGAGGAGAGTACGCCCGCCCCTGGAAGCCTGTCAACAATCATCCCCCCGTCTTCAGGTTCGATTTCGCCCTTCCCCAGCTTATGCGAGCATTATTCATCGTCATACAGAACCACGGTAAGCCACGGAGCGCCTTGCCGCAGAGGGGATCGCTCCGTGCCAACCTGGAACTCAGGTCAGGGTAACGCTCGTGGTGCGCGGGCAGGGTACCGTGAAAGGGCATTTTCCTCCTTGGTCAGGAATTCTAGCAATGCCGGACCGCCGCTGGACATTGCCTCCCTGGCCCGTCCTATGGCCGGAACTATCTCTTGCGGGTCTTCGACTCTTTCGCCGTAACCGCCCAGGGTTTTAGCTAGTACCGTTTCCATTTGAATATGCCTTATATGGGATACCTGTTTCACCCGACCGTTACTCCCGCGTAATAGGGAATCCAGAGTTGAAGGCGAATTTCCAGTATCGACAAGACCATCTGGAAACAGTACTAAACCAAAGCCAAGGTGGGATGTGCATTTGCCGGAAGTCGGGGATCAGGCTGGGAGTCTCGCAGGAGGGCTTCGGCCCTTGCTTGCAGGACGGTGCGGCAGCGGCGCTTGACCTCGTCTTTCCGGCTGGTCAGCCTGGACAGGAAGCTGCCTACCCTCTCTTGCACCGCCGCGCTGCTTCCCAAGCACAGGTTCCCGGTCGCCTCTTCCCGCGCCCAGCCCCAAATGGCTTCAGCGGCGTTGAAGTCTGGGCTGTAGCCCGGCAGATTCACCAGCCGCAGCCCCAGGCCAGGCCTGCGCAGATACTCCCGCACCGCCGCGCCACGATGGGCTGAGGCATTATCCCAGATTACCTGAAGCGGCCCAGCGTGTCGCTGGCGCAACTGGTCCAAAAAGGCTGCCGAGGTTCCGCTGTTGCTGTTTCCCGCCAGTTCCATCCATTCCACCTCTCCCGTCTCCAGACACACCGCCGAATAGTAGCTGGCTTTCTCGCCATACCGCGGACTGCTGGAGTTCACCAGGGCTGGCTCTCCCCGCAGCACCCACTTGCCCCGCAATTCCACATCGGCACGGAAGTGGGCCGCATCAGCGAAGAATATCCTGGCTTCAGTCCGTTGGGCCTCCTCCCTCAGCGCGGCGTACTCCACCACGAAGGCCTCCCGCTTGGCCGCATCCGCCTTGAGCAGCCGCTTCTTGGGGCGCTTGAAGGCAAATCCCAGCCGGTGCAGGTAGTTCAGACAACTGCTGCGGCTCAACCCGATGCCGAACCGCTCCGCGACAAACTGACGCACCACCTTCCAATACCAGTTGGCCAGTCCGATGCCAGATGTGGCGGGCGGTTGCTCCACCGCCTCTTTCAACTCCTCCTGCTGCGCTTGGTCAAGGGCGGGGGGAACCCCCGGTCTGCTCGAATATCAGGGCCGCAGGTCCTCCCTCGCCGAAGGCCGCCGCCCATCGTCCGATGGTGTGCGGGTCCCGTTCCAGTGCCTCCGCCGTGGCCGAGGCGGTCCAGCCCTGCGCCAGGAGCAGGATGGCGTACCACCGCTCCCGCTCCCGGGGTTTGGGAGCCAGAATCAACCGCCGCCGCAAGTCCTTGACTTCCATCTGCCATTGTTCCAGAGACCGGTCTATCTCCCTCACCCCCATCACCAACCCCTCGCAATTTCTGAGACCAGCTACCTCGGTTCCTTCACAACTTTACCCCATGCGTCTGCGCATTTCACCTTGGCTTCGGTTTAGGGACTCCGCTCTCCAAACTCCAAGACTCTGGAGGAGTACCCGCTGCCGACACTGATGATTGCGCCGCCCTCAGTCCTGCCGGCTTTCAGGATGCCACTTATGTTTGTCAGGAACCCACCCATGACCCCTTTGCCACTGACGAATTTCGTTCCAAAACTGTCCAATCAATTGCTGCGATAATCGTCAACCATACACGGATTTAAGCTTTCATGGCCCTGGAAGCCGAGTAGCGGAATTTTCTCCTATTTCTCTGGTTCCGGCTCAGGCCCCGGTGCTGGTTTTCGTCCTGCGGCTGGTATGGGTGACCCATGTTGGTCTCCTGTCTAACTCCCCTTCTCCGGTCTGACCGTGAAGATAACATGACCATGGTAAAGACGACGGTCTCCAACGTCTAACGTCAACCCGTCGAAGGTCCTGGACCTCCAACCTGTACCGCCCGTTCCGCTCAAGGCTTGCATTGACCATTGAAATTGTTCCGTCCAGTCCTCTGGCCAGTGGACATCGAGATAACCATGTAGAAGTATCAAGCCACTACCTTGAATCCCAGGTCCCTCCGCCGGCATCAAGTAACTGGTCTCGGTGATGTTGTCCGGCGGCCCGACCAGCTCGATACTTGCGCTGTAGCCTTCCAGCACCGTTTCACCCCTGGAAATCTGGCGGACGTCGTCGCGGGTCAAGTCCTCGAAGCTATACCCCAACTCCCCGAATTTGCTCTTCAACTCCGCCCTGGTGAACCATTGGCCCGGAATGTCCAGCGTGGGTGTGGGCGGCGCCGTCGGAGGCAGCGGGGTGGGAGTGGGCGCTTGGGTATAAGCGGGCCCGACAGTTACTCCGGGTATATCGGCAAGAGCGGCGCGGATCCCGACTTCTATGGTGGCCACAGTATCCGGCGTGGAGACCGGGGTGGCAGTAGGTGCCGGTGTGGCCGTGGGTGTCGGGACTGTCGGGACTGGCGTGGGTGCCGGTGTGGGCGTAACCTCCACCGTGATTGTGCAGCCCAGGGCCAGGCAGAGGAAAAGCGAAAGGAACGGGAGCGGAAAACGCATTGTGGAAGCTCCTCTTGGTCCGGGGAGGGGTGGTTAACCCGACTGGTTCTCGGCCTTGCACCGCTAGCAGATTATAGCCCAGGGCCTGGTAACCAGTCTCGCCAACATCCACTTGTACCGCCGGCAGGGGGGCGCCTCGTCGGTTACGGCCGCTGGATTTTCCGGCGCCGGTCGCTGGTTCGTCGGCCCCCCAGCAGGGACGGCGGCGCCTCGCCGACGTGGGGCTGGAATGATCGGGTACAGTTGGGATGCTGCAGGGGATCCTCGTCGGCCCGGTCCGTTCTCCACACCTGGCCCGTTGCCCACGTACACAAGGCTGCCCTGGCCCGCGCTCCACAGGGCCGCCGGCCTCGACAACTCCACCGACAACGAGAGCGTGAGAAGGGTTACGACGAGCATCGCCCGGGCCCACGGCAAATCACAGAAGCAGGCCAGGCCGTTAACCAACGAGGCCTTGGCCGCGGTGAAAGCCACGGAAAAGAGCCGACGCTCCTTAGTATTACAACGACCGATTACCGAATGATATAGCTGACGGTTCTTGTCCAGCTACGAATCGGCGAGGATGGAAAGACGGCAAGGGCACTGTATCGGACTTAATTTCCTTGCGGTAATCACCTCGCCAATTGATCCGTCGTTGTAATATTAGAAGCGAAGGGTGAATATCGCTACTCAGGACGAGTGGTCTCACCAGGAAAAACCAAGCGTGACGAACATGGTTTTCCAGAATGCGTTCTCTCATGGACGACAGTGCGTAAAGAATGATGCCAACTGGAGGGCTGGATGCTGAATTAGTCACGCGCGAAACTAGCGCTGGACCAGGCTAGTAGTCAACAGTTTTGAAATTAGGATGGACCTGGTGTAATCTACCCAGCACCGGCAGAAAAAATTGGGATGTGGGAGGATGGGGGTGACCGCCATGAAGTACCGTGTCAAGCTGAACACCGAGGAGCAGCAGGAACTGAAAGCGCTGGTGTCCCGGGGACGAGCGGCGGCATTGTATGCGAAGTTCTGCCGGGTGGCGTAGTAGCCAATGGCCCGGCTGTTGGCCGGGTCATACCATAAACACAAAAGGAGGAGGCAGTGGCAGAAGTTAATAAAGACGAAGGATCCCATATTCACCCAGAGGCGTTTGACGAAACCATGCCTTTCCTGGCTATGTTCGCAGAACGCGGCTATCAATGGACCCTCGCCGGCGGCTATAACGAGAGTTTAGGTGTTTGGGTGGTCGGAGACCAGCCTCTGGTAACTAGCAGTGATTTGGCTTTGGAAACGACGACATTCACAAGGACAGGCGGGGAAGGTCAGGATCGTGATTAACCCTATTCCAAAATCGCAGACCTCCCACCTTTAGCCTCACCGAGACACTCGCGCTAGCCATTAAATTGGGGGTTTGGAGGACAAGGGCCTAATATGAAAACTGTGAATACCAATGGCATCGTCCTTATAGTGACGAACAAGACGGATATCACAGCAGATTTAGTCGTCCTCGAGTTTCAGAAGCGCGGTACACCGTATATTAGATTCAACACCGAGGATTTTCCGCAGAGAGTGGAAATCGCGTGGGAGCTGAACCCAAATGGCGTCGATGGATACATACGCCTGCCACGTACGGAGTTATCCCTGCGAGAGGTGAAAAGCGTTTGGTACCGCAGACCCGCGGCCCCCGACATATCTGAAACAGTGCGGTCTTCCGGCCTCAGAAAGTTTGCGCGTCGAGAATCCGAAGAAGCGTTGTCGGGACTCTGGAGAACTCTCGGTTGCTTTTGGATGAGTCGGCCAGATGCTATCAACTACGCAAGTTATAAGCCTAGACAACTCAAAGTTGCCCAGGAACTCGGGTTCAGAGTGCCGAGAACGCTGATCTCAAACTCCCCAGAAGCCGTCGGTAGGTTTCAGGCCGAATATGGACAGGTAATAGCTAAGCCATTATTTTCCGGGGACATCGAGTATGAAGGCGAGAGAAAAATTATTTTCACAACGCCGGTTACTAATAGTGACCTCGCCGCTAGTAAGAGTATTCGGCTTGCGCCAACGCTGTTCCAAGAATACATCAATAAAGATTTTGAACTAAGGGTGACGGTTATAGGCAACCAGGTGTTTGCGGCGTCAATTAACTCTCAAGATGTTACTGAAGCTTTACACGATTGGAGGAGAGCATTGTCAGGGTCGCTTTGCTTTCGCCCCTACGTACTCCCCAAGTCCGTGTCAGACAAATGTGCACACTTGGTGGCCACTTATGGGCTCACCTTTGGGACAATCGATATGGTGAAGACTCCAGACGGAGACTACGTGTTCCTTGAGCTCAATCCCAATGGACAGTGGGGCTGGCTGGAGAACCACACCGGCGACCCGTACACAAGAACAATAGCCACACTCCTTGAACGCGGTTGGGTGTAGGAAGCCATTTCAAAAGTCGAATAACCTTCTCATGCGATGGTCGAAAATGGTAGGTATGAGGGAATGATTCACGTTTGGTCCGCCTCTCTTCACGCTGCCCGCTGGGTCTCCGAAAGACTTTCGAAGGGGTTTTAGTAGCTATGGACAAACTAAACCCTAGCGTCCCAAAAACATCGAGAGAATTGGTCCCACTATTAACCAACAACATCCCGGAGCATATCGATTTCAGCATTGACTATCTCAGAACTCTCTTCAGAAATGGACTTGACCGTAACACCGAGGTCGAGCGGAAGGCCGCTTTGCTAGTCGGAGCAGGTGGCATAGCGGCCGTTGTATTTACTGCTCTTGCTGGATTCTTGCTTAACTTTCCTGCAATGTTGCCCGACTGGTCGCGATTTGTCGTCTTAGGGTTCTACTTTCTCCTCGAATGCGCATTCTCAGTGACCATATTTTATGCGCTTAAAGTGTTGTGGGTAGGGTCCATAGCTTACCCAGGAGCCTCGATCCTATTGGAGGGACAGTATCTGAACTCTGTTGATTATAAGAAACTTCACATTGCCGACCTCTTCATTGCATACTCGAAAAATAACAAGAGGATTGACCGGGATGTAGGCAACCTTGTTAAAGCCCAGAGATGTTTCTTGTCATCAATAATTATCCTGATTGTGACAAGTATCTTCATAGCAACTATCTCACTGCTCTTAGACTGAGGTGGACCCCATTGATTGCACCTTCCGCGCTGTTGGTGAAAGCGGGGGGACTATGGCCGAGCCAAGACCAATTTGCAACGTTAGCAGGTTCTTCATCGTGTCACCGAGTGGCTCATTGGCTCTGGCGACTTCACTACCCAGGGGTGAGTTGAGCCTTATTCATCAAATGTGCGGAAGATCCCATTCATTGGACAGAATTGAGGCGGAATTAATCGAGAGTCCTGCCGCCCTGCCTATGATACCGATACTGGTTCTGCTGTCCGCCTCCGCTCAGTAGACATTGAATCCTGGGGAGCCGAGTCCCAGCAGAACACTTCGGCCGGGGTCCGGTAGCCCAAGGCCGACGGGGCCGTGTAGTGTCGTAGAATTGAAGTAGGCGCCCAATTCCCGCTTGGCTTCCCTCGAACAGCGTAGGCTTTCAAGTACACCTCCTCGCGCTTCATCATGTCCCGTAAACGCCCGTTTGTAGAACTGTTCTATAAGTGACAGTTGCAGCTTGCGCCGGAGTGTTCTATAAACGTATAGTCCGGACAAGGCCAGAATTTAGGGCTATATCACGACGAGCAGGCACCGCCCAGGAGTCCCGGGCCAGGCAGCTCTGCTAGGTTTACGCGCTTTCCAGCCTGGGCTTAGTGGTGGTGAGTGCCACTGTGAGACACAGTTCTATCGTCCAGTCTCTCATACCAGCTGGAACGGTTCTTGAGGGCAGGCCAATGTCACTGTAAGGAAGCGAAGCAGGTATGACATCTTCGTATCGTACGCTTTTTGGCGACGAACTTAGTCAAGAAACCCGTTACCATGCGACTGGCCGGGTTGCCTACGACGAGTACGACCAAAAGCCTTCCAAACCCATCGTGGAAGAAATAGGCCGTGCCCTAGCCAAGTATTAGGGCTTCACCGAAGCAGTGAGCGGTAGCTGAGGTCTACCCGAATCTATCACCGAACAATGCTCGCCACTTCCGTAGACTGCTCCGGCGGTCGGTCTCATTGAAGGCGCCGTTGATCTGGCCATTGTAAATGTTGAACATTTCCCGGAAGTGCAGGTATTGCTTCTGGTCCCAATGCCGCTCAAACCGCTCGCCGCGCCGTGCCGGATTGCGCATCCTGGGCATATTGGGTGTAGCCTGCAGGAAAGAGTTGATGCGGTTTGAGACGGTCTTCAAGGTGTCGGAGAGGGTTTTGAACCGCTTGCCCCGCTCATTGTAATGCACGCTGTGCCCAATGAACGTGGTCAGGAGAATCGAAGGCACTTCATAGTTTCCCTTATGGTCTCTGATATATTTGAGCAACTGGGTTGTTGGTTTTAGATGGCCGTTGGTGACATCGGTCTTGCCGTTGAACCACTCCCGGTATCCGGTGCCGTCCGTGGGTTCGAACTTGTTGGTCCGGTAGTTGCAGATGTCCTGCAGGTTGCCCCGCGTGATGCAAGGCACGATGTCCAGATTAAACTCCCCGACGAAATCTACAGAAACACACCGGGTCTTCCGCTGCACCTTATCTGCATAGTTCTCATTCTGTTTGAGGCAAGTGAAGACGTAATCGACGTAGTCCCTGGGACCTTTGTGGGGGTCGTTTGTCAGGTAAAGGAGAATGTCGGAGTCATACTCCCCGTCATTGACCGGCCTGATTATCGTCCCCAGGGCATGAGATCCTTGATTCTCGCACTTTTCATAGGACCTCAAGTTCCGGCTCAGGAATTCGTCCACCGCCCTGACCCTCCGCTGCAATTCCCTGAGCCGGTTCGGGTTAAGGTTCACCTCACTGCGGATAAAATCGTTGAATTCTTCTATGTGGTTCATGGGGCTGGTTTCCTCGTCTGGCTCAGAATTGCTTCGGATTGATGCGTGAAGTCCCGGTCGGCCAGGGCCTTCAGGTTGCCCAGGTGCCCGGTATCGTCCAGTTCCCACGCATCTATTTCGGGGTCCAATCTCAAGTACCCGTCCTTCAGAATCAGCTTTGCCACGTTGGTCGCAGCCTGGGACTGGATGCCCAGACTGTAAGATATTAGCTTCTCCCTCCCCCATCCGGTCAAGAGTCCCCATCGACCGCCCTTGGCGTACATATTCCTGGCGTGTCCGGTCCCGATGGATAGCACTTTGACCTCTTCGGGCCGCTTCCCGAATTTGGATATAGCCTCGGTCAAGGCAATAATTGAAGGGTTGTTGGCCCAGAGCCCGCCGTCTACCAAGAGATACGGTCCGACGGCCTTCGGGTCGAAGTAGGTGGGAGCAGCGCAGGACGCCAGGATTGCATCCCTGAGCAGCACCTCTCCGTCTCTGGTATAGGACGTCCCCAGATCATTCAGGAAGCGGGACTTGAAGACGTGTACGCCGTCGGTGGATATGTCGGCGCTGGGTATCATCAGCGGGGTGGATACCTCGCCGAGGGTTATTCCGGGCAGGTAATCTTCCAAGACCCTTTCCAAAGGTGCCCTTGAATACTTACTACAGAAGAGGATGGAAAACTTTGAAACGAAGCGTTTCTTCCTGAATATACGAGGAGACTCCCTCTCAAAGAGCCGCACAATTTCCGCCATCGGAATATCCGCTGCCGCTGCGCCGGCGACAATCGAGCCGGTGCTGGTCCCGGCGATAAGGTCAAAGCAGTCTTTGGCCCTCACTCCCAGCGTCTGTTCAACCTTGGCCAGGATTTGGGCAGCGTAGATTCCTCTGGTGCCGCCCCCATCCAGGGCAAGAATGCTGAAGTGCTCGTTTCGATCCATCCAATGATTCATTCAGGGCGCACCCACAAATGGAATACCCAACTGGGCTGGTTCTGTTAGCTCCTGGAGTATAGCAGTGCGCTGGATAGCACACCGCTGGTCGCGGGAATCTTGCCCAGGCTGTAAGCAGCTAGATCAGAAAGGTTCACATCTCGCAAGTAAAGGCAAATCGCGGTGATGCGCCGTCACCGTGATTTGCTGTCTGTCCTGTTTGGCCAGGGTCTTCTTGACCGTGGCTAGTGGGAATTGCATCACCCAGGCAATCTGGCGCAGGTCCGCCCCTTCCTCGACCATCAGTCGGCACGGCTCCATCTGTTCCCGGCGTGAAGGCCGGTGGGCGCCATTGCCAGGACACGCATCGTCGGCCATCTTGAATTGGCATTGACTCCATCCAGAAAAGGGATGAATCGGGCGTGCCGATACAGAAGATAGGGGCAGACGTCCTGAAGGCAGTGGCTTAGAGTGAGGATCCTGGCCGGTCCTATTGAAGACCATTATATTGACCAGGATTGGTGACCGCGACCGCCCGGGGAGTGAAAAAGGCGCTGAAAACCGGTGTTGACGGAGGTCATTTCGATGCGTGATAATCGGCATCAGAGTCCAATTGGAGTTATACGGTGATCCTGAGGCCGAACCCCGGCGAGTGGCCGGTACCCCCGTAAGCAGGGCGGAGGCCCGGAGCGGCTGGTGATCTCCCTGGAGTGCCTGTATAGGCGCATCGTTTCTTTACCAACTGTTCATGTCAGGTTCTCTGTACTCCTTTCTTCCCATGTAACTGAGCCTTGTGTGAATGTGATTAACCTTCGTGGCGCGAGGCGAACGATTCTCCGAGTGAACGCGCTCTGGCTGGCCACATTAGTGGCAACATTGACTGCCATGTTTGGCTATCTGCTCATTGGGCGGCGAGACGATGGAGAGGGGACGGTCGGAACCCTGGACGTTGTGCTGGGGTCTTTAGTTGGAGGGGGAATCGGCGGGTTGCTGACGGTCGCTGGCCAGTTGGTGCAAGAAGTTGCAACTACGAGTCGTGATCTTAACAGTCGCACTGGGCGTGATGAAGGGGACGAATAGGAACAAAAGGGTTAGCGAGCGGGCAGAAGGAACTTAAGAGCTTTCTTCAATGGTTGAAGCTGAGTAAGACTTTGGGAGGTTAGTCGGATGGTAGTTGTTTTCGGGATTACTCAGTCGGTCCAATACACTTTGGTGAATCTTGGCACCTTCGGGGATGAGTCGGTCTGCCATTCCCCCTAGCAAATGCCAATATGACCCGTTCGGGGTTATGTCGCCCGTTGGGTCGGGACGAAGAGACGCCCGCCAGTCCTTCCGCAGTCTCAATCCCTTCTGCTTTGCATTCCGGAGCATCCACTCCAGCGGAATGTCTGAGATGCCCCTGTCTGCCTCCTGTCCGCCCACGTCGGCATGGCATCCTGGGAACCAAACTTGCTCTATGGTCTGGCCTTCGGGCACCGCGTTCTCCTCCCACACAGACGGGCGAAAGTGATTCCTGCTCTCGTCGACGGATAGGGCCTGATATCCGTAAGTGACATCGCCATTGAGTCGGTTGTCGGAGAATTGGGCTCTCCGCAACCATCCGACCGAGGCGACCGTGTCCCAAACCCCGATGAAATGCGGCTTACACCGACGGGAGAAGGCGCCCTTGAACCCGGCAGCGATATCGTTGTGCTTCCTTTCGTCATAGACATGGGTCATGTAAGGTATCAGGTTCTCGCTTCCCTTGGTGAGCAAGCCACACCTATGCAACATGCCTGCCAGTACCCGAACCGTGTGGGCACCCCGGCTGTAGCCAAAGAGGTACACCTCGTCCCCGGGTTCGTAACAATCCATGAGGTACCTATAGGCTTCCACCACGTTGCCCCTGACCCCTACACCGGTAACCGACGTTCCGGACGCAGACACCGCTAGATTGCCTACTTTACGTCCCAGTTCACTCTTCAGGGGACTGTATGTGCCGACGCCAGGGTCATAGTAAGAGATTTGTTCTCTTTCGTCGCCTTCCCCCTTACCGTCCTTTCCAAGACGCTCGAACAGTCGCACTACGTTAGTGTTCTTGTCCTCAGCCTCGTACTTACCCCTCGTGCCGTCGCAACAGACTACTATATTCTTCACAGGTCCCGTTTCCTTTTGGAGATTGGAATTCTATAGGGAATTACCTACAATAGCGATTGGGCAAATAGTGTAAAGCTAATTCCGCCGATTGGAGGAGGGGCGGAAGTGCGAAGATGCACCTGCGTTGGAGGTGACATAGAAACCGTAATATCGTCAATAGCTCATCTTCTCTTGGCAGTCTTATTTGGTTTTGTCGCAGTAGTGCTTGGCCTAAATGTCCGTTCGAATGAAGGGGCGTTCCTTTCTTTTCATATATTGGGTGTTATAGCCGTCTATTGTGCGTCCGCAGGTTTATCGGATTGGGTCGTCATCGGCTAAACTTTTTTGAAACTGTTTGGCACTCTGCTCCTGAGGCCTTCTAGAGGGACGCCCGCAGTGGATGAGGAGATAATCCCGGTAACAAGGGGCACTTACTCTTCAAAGCGAGTAGGACTTTCAGGTCTGGTCCTGGCCGCAGGACCGATCTTTATTCTCTCCTGGGTCACTGTGCCGGGTGAGGCTGCGGAGCCGACCTCGCGTAGTAACAAAGGTGTTGAGGTTGTGTCACCGGGCCCAGTAGTTTCGTTTGAGGGGAAACTTCAGGCGTTCTGGTGATTCCGATGGTCCATTTTCTGGCCGGCTCAAAGCACTTTCTCTTCTATGCTGTGTGGAGGTCTGGGCGACGGTTGGTTAATCATTGGCCGGCCTTTCCTTTTTCAGCGGTTTCCACTACGTTGTCGGATCAGTCCAGCCTATTCCAACCTTCGGATTTTGACCCCCTCCGGGCATTTCCAGTAGCAGAGTGCGCAAGTCAACCGGGCCGGTGCACGCCTCATTTGAACAAATTCTCCACCCCTTCTGCAGATTTCACTCCGTAATAAGTGGTTTGAGCTGCAGGCAATATGCCGCTTAACAACCTGCGTGGCCATGGGAGCCGCGGTCGCTGATCCGAAGAGTCTTCAACCTCGAGCTCATTCGCCAGAATCCTGGCTATGGTGTGGGCAACTCGCTCGGTCGACCAACAGGGGTTCTCCAGGGATAGTGCGTAAAGCTGACTGCAGACCAGTTTGTAGTTACGGGGAAGAAATGTCCTCTCGTCGGTTTTCATTTCCGACAAAAGCTGCAGGGCACCTTGCCCGTCTTCGCTGTATGCTCCCAGGTTTATATCCACTGGCATTACAGGCCGGCCGGCCGTCAGCATTTTGTCGCCGACTTGGTACGTCCCTTTGCCGCCCCCGATTGCTATCATCGCATGGCAGTACTCTGTCTGCCAATCCCTGTATTCACCGCCGCTGTAAAGGTCTGATTCAATGTGGTGGATTACAATTGCATTCTGTGCCTGAAGTTTCCCGATTAGTTTCCCGTTGGCTTCGTTGATCTTGGTTTGCATGGCATCAGTCCGCATGAACACGGTGGCTAACGGCCGTCCTCCATTTCCCCCGGTCCGCATCACCCAGTCGTCTACGGCTCGGAGGACTTCCCAATCGAATACCAAAGGTACCGAATGGTTCCCTACAGTCTTGATGGGTTCCTCCGTAGCAAGAACCGCGACGGAGTTGCCCTCCGCGATTATTTCCTTCGTTAGCGCCCTGGCGAATTCGGAGGCTCTTAGGATTTTCTCGTTCTCGCAGTCCTTGCTTGCACTGCCAACGATGAGGATATTTTTAGGTTTCATGCTTCACCTACCCCTTACCTTCTTGTTGCTTGATCAGTCCGTCCTTTGTAAGCTGTGCGACTTCCGCCTTGTGGCATTGGCCATACGGCCTTCCGCTGTTGCAGGGGCATGGATAGGTGTCCGAGCATTTGGACGCAGCTATGCGGTCTATCAGCTGTAGATACTGTTGCGGTCCGCGACCATGATCGTACTCTGCCCAAAGTCGTTGCCTGGCTTGCTCCAATCCAAATTGCTCAACGTAGGACAGACGGTAAAGCCAGGCTATCAAGTCCTCTTCGATGAACGCAGGCAGGTCGAAGTTCTGTCTGCCCGGCGGCACCGTTCGGAACCCAATGCAGAATTCACCGCCTGGGTAAATGTGCAGGTCTGATGGTGGCACATTGAGATGAAGGGCCAAGGCTTGGGCTCTCACTCCGCCGCCGAAAACGGGTGGGTATCGGTGTGGTATCTCGTTTTCCGGTCCTACCCACCGTGTTTTGTACCTGAGCAGGATTTCGACCTGGTACTCGTCGGTTATGAGCGTTGTTCGCTGGCTCTTGGGATAGCGAGGGTTGACCGTTAGTTCACGGAATTCCTCGTCCCAGTGTGCGGTGAATCTGAGCGCACCCTTGATTGTGCCTTCAGTTTCGTTGTAGTGCAGGTGCGGGTGATTTGCAGCCAGCCAATCAATGCTTCGCGCGTTGAGTGGCGTAAGGTTGTGTCTCTCCCTGACGGCCGGTTTCTGTGCTGTCGCGTATTGATTGGGAGGCCTGAAAGTCCGCTGTGCTGGAAGTAAGGGGGCTAGGCGTTCCGGTTGACCAGTTCCGCCATGGCCAGGGGAGGTTGGCGTTGGCTTGGGTCGCTGCGGTGTCCCGCCTCTGTTGCTGTTGTTTTGGCCGCCGCCGGAGTTGCTTCGGTGATAATTCTGGCCGAAGATCGCTTGCCAGAGTTTTTCACTTTCGTCTGGGTCTTGGCAGGCGATCGCCTCCTTTATCTGTTCGGTGTAGCGGTGGAATCGTCTGCAGAAGTTGTCGTATTGAACTTGCGTCCAGTGTCGGTCAAATGTCTCTGTTGGGAGGGCTGGATTGGGCAGACTTGGCGTCGGATGCCTTTGCAGGTATTCGTCGATCCACTCTGAGATGGCTTCCAGGGCGTTAGGCAGCGTGTTCAAATTCGCGGCGTCCGTCTTTTCAACGGCCATTCCCGCCAATGTCGTCATAGCGACTGACGCAACGGTGAATGTGTTCTTGAAATCCCGGAGGAACTTGTATAACCGGGTCACCCTTTTCAAATGCCCATTGGATTTGCTGTTTTGATCGTTATACCACTCCCTGTGACCTGTTCCGTCGGTGGGTTCCCACTCGTTTGTTTTCTTGTTGCAAATCCACTTGGACCCGGAGCGCTCCACGCAAGGGACTACGTCGATATTGAACTGGTTGGCGTATTGCACCTTGACGCACCGGGTCATCACCTCGCGGTGATCCGCGTAGAATTTTCGCTCTGACAGGCATTCCTCCACCCTGTCGATAAGGTCTGCTGGATCAGAACCGTCATCTTTGATGTAAACCATCAAGTCAATGTCATAGCCGTCATTATCGGCAACTGGCTTGATCACAGTCCGGGTTGCGTAAGAACCCTGGATTTCGGTTCCGTCGAAGCCCTCCAAATTATCTCGCAGGTGGCTTCTGAGAGTCTTAAGCCGCTCCTGCGCATTGTCATACCTCGATTGGTTCAGGTTAACTTCGTTCTTTAAAAACTCGTTCAGAGCGGCTTCGTCTTTCACAGGACCTCCTTTGGGCGTTAGTCATACCTCCATTTTCTCAAACATAATTGTTTAATGTCAAGGTACATTGTTCCCAATTAGTACCAAAATAGATGACGAACCCCGCCGGTGCCGACGAACTGTGAGAGGAGCCGGTAGTTTTGCAGCTGTCGCCGGGCCCGGCCGGCAACGATGGCTGGATGGATGCCAACTTCTTGAGATAGCGCCATCACCGTCATAGGCGACGGATTTTGGAGGACTCCGCTGTCCTCCCAAACGTCAACCGGTATCAGGCAGTCGTAGGCGAAATGGTCGGCCTTAGACTCCCTGGCGTCGGTGCCTGCAAGACTGAGGTCGTCGATGAAGGTTTCGTCGGTTTCGGGCAGGTGCAATGTGACGTGGGCGAGTTCGTGCATAAGGACCCACCAGAAGTTGTCGACGCGGTCGTAGCGCAGGGTCAGGCCAATGACCGGACGTCCTGTCACGGAGGTCATGGTAGCTCCATCCAGATGCGTCCTGGGCAGGTGCGGGACTATCTCAACGGCGATGCCTTTTTCGGCCAGAAAGCTAATAGCCTGCCGCGGGCCGTCGATGGCGGGACTGAGCTTCGCTACCTGTTTCAGCAACTCACCTTGGTCATCTCTTGGTTGGTAATCGGCGGGCAAGCGTCTTTCATTCGCTTGCGCCAGCACTTGCCAGCACCAGGCGTTAAGGGCATAGGGATCAGTCTTGGCGTTGGCACGGTTCTGGTCGGTCTTGCGGTAAAGTGCATTTGTGGCTTCTGTGCAACCCGCTTTGCGCATCAGCCCATTGACCAGCTCTTCAGCGTGCTGTCGACAGTTACTCCGTGATTCAATCCAGCCTCGTTTAGTCATTTCCCGTAACGGGAACCGCCGCCAGTCAATTTCATTGTCGGGGTCCCCGCCGAGAACTACGGGCTCTTTCAGCAAGATCTCCGCCGGTATACCCAGGTGCCGGTGGAGTGCCCGTGCCATCGGCATCGTCAGTGCCCGATGGCCGGAAAGAACTTCTGAAACCTTGGACCGACTCCCAATCATCGGTAACAAGTCCCGCTTTTTGAGTCCTTTTTTGGCCATGTAGAACATGATTGCCTCGACCGGATCTTCGAACTCGGTTGCCCTGGTGGAGCATTTCTTCGCGTCTCCCATGGCTCCCCCTTTGTGTGGGATTTGCTGGGATTGTACCATGTTCCCATTTCGTTGCGTAGTTCATGGCCGAGTGTCAAGGGCGGCGGCAAAACATACCACTGTGGCGCCTTAAAGTTCGCAATTCGGTACGTGCAGGTCCGCCGTGATGGACTCGAACCAGCATCGCCTTCAGCCTAATGTAACATTAACTCCCGCTTTCCTGCCAACACCTGGCCCCGCGCCCTCACCCGGTGCCGGCGCCTCGCCTTCGGTGTACCTTGCCGTCAGATACAATCCCATCCACCGGCCGGTCGTCAATAGCGAGAGCGGTTCAGCGCCAGTGGCCACAAGGTCTTAGGCTCGCCCACGCGGACGAAGGCTCCGAGCAGCCCGCTGATTGATCGCAAGGTGGCTGGAAACAGGGCTGTTTCCAGCCATGGCTGTAAATTAAGCCCATCTGTAGCTGAGGGGGTGGCTGGAAAACCCGGTTTATTTGCCGGTGGCCGAAAGTTCTACTTTATGTATTCCAGCCAGGGGGCCTCTGGTGCGGCAATTTCCCGGAATTATTGAAACTGGCGAAACTGGTCGGGGCGCAGAGGATAAAGGGTGGATCTTGTAAACCTAACAGGGGAGTTACGTTTCTCTGCTCTCGATTCCCACAGTACTCTGCGTAGGGAACAACCCCACGTAAGTCCCTCAACACTGGGGTCGTAAAAAGGTTTGCTTTGAAATTCTCCTACGCCGACATACCGGTATAGCCCGGCCTTGGCGACGACCATATCCGTGGCGTCCACCTCGAACCAAAACTTTTGTAGCATCTTCAAGCCATGGTTGGTCTTACGCCATTCAGGTCGAGCATATGCTTCCCACAGCCAATCTAAATGTTCTGGGGAATCGGGTTCTTCTCCCAAGTCCCACCCGATGGCGATTACGCCGTGGGTATGGTCAAACGACCAGCATTCATTGTATCGGGCAGCTTTTCTGCCATGATTTGAATGTTCCGCTGGGGCCATTGCCCAGTACTTAGTCATCGCGGCCTCTACTCTGGCCTTAACCAACCTTCGCCGTTGCTTCTTAGTTGATCGGCTTCGGTGGTTCTTTTGCCACCGGCTCTGGGATCGCAGTGTCCACGGGGTTCTCCGCCTTTGCTGGCTCCGAGTAGCCTGTCAGGGCCAGGAGCGTGAAGAGTATGCTGGTAAGGGGACTCTGGGCATGCAGTGTTATCTTCCGCACCTGTCGCACTTCTTTCCGACCTTGTCCAGCCCGCACTGGGTGAAATGCTCCTCGAAGTAGCCGCAGGCCTTGCCGGTGGTCACTACGACGCCGGTGCCGTGGGAGTCGGTTCCCGAGCTGGTGAGCGTGTACATGGGCGAAAGTCCTAACGTGTCCTTTAACGGGAATTATAGGTCATGTTGCCCGCTGCTTGCCCACATAGTTTTCCAGGGCCTCGATAACCAGCGCGGTCATGTTGGTCCGTCCTTCCAGCGCCATGACCTTCAGCTCATGGTGCAGGTCGGCCGGAATAAAGCAGTGGAGGCGCGTGGTGTCCGCTGCCGCCGCCTGGTCTATGAATGCGTCCCGCTCCCCCTGATTGCCGCGGTTGGGATTGCTTCTAATTGCCATGGGTCAAATCCTCCAGTTCACCGCGAATCGCGAGGATCTCGTTACGAGCGGTCTGGTCGTGGCCATCGACCACCGAGTTTCCATCATTTATCGCGTTGGGATAGGCGACGCGCTGGGTGGTGCGGGCCCGCAGCACCGGAATGCCTAATTCGGCCAACGCGGCGTCAATCTGCCGGCCCAGGCGGGTGCGCGGTTGGGCCATATTTATGACAAAAGCCGCCCTGGGGATTCCATTGGTGCTTTTCTGACGAGCTCGTACGGCCGCCACGATGTCCGCGGCGGCCCACACGTCCAACGGGCTGGGCTTTGCCGGTATCAGCACCAGGTCAGCAGCCCGCACGGCGTCGGCGCTGGTCCTGGTGATTCCCGGGGGCCCATCAATGATGACCCAGTCATAGTCGCGGGTCATGGATCGGACCTGCTCCAACAGGTTGCCCTTCCCCACCCCCTTGACGGCCAGGGCGTCAGGGGAAGCCCAGTCGCTGGCGGCCCAGTTCTGGGAGCTGGCTTGTGGATCGGCGTCAAGGAGCAGGACCGCCCCTTTTTCCGCCAGGACCGATGCCAGATTGGTCGCCAGGGTGGTTTTGCCAGTGCCACCCTTCTGGTTCACGATTGCAACAACCGGCATGGAGCACCTCCGGTGTGCTTGATTTAGGGCCTCTTGTGCATAGGGCCTCTTGCACAATTGCACACTGATGATACCCCATCTGCCATCGTCCTATAAAGCGTCGGCGGCGCGAGTTTGTGCCAGTTTCGCTGCACCGGCCCGCGATTCAGCAACGACTGGTACTTGCGGCGACCGCTATCGCAGAGCGCTGCTGCATAGGCAGCAGCCGGGTTCCCCTCGGGCAGCGCTCTGGCCTGGACCTTCTTCATGCCGGAGTCCACGTCCACCGATTTGATGGCGGCCCTGCCCTTCCTCACGGTTGCACTTTGGATGTTGTGGGGACCCGCCTTCACCTTGACGGTTAGCGCAGAAAATGTGGACCGCTCAATTTCAGTGGGATAGTCGGCATGATTTGCCCGTGCAGGGGGGTACCAACCCTGCTGGGTCAGGCCCATTGGTTGTCAGGGGTTGACTCCTGCTGGTAGCCAGCATTGATGCGTTGGCCGGTGCAACTCCAATGCCCCGGGCCTTTACCGAGTTCTGATCAGGGTTAGTATGGCTATTGCGGCACGTTCGCTTCGACTGGTTTGAAGGAAGTTAGTTATGGATGCTTCGGTTTTATCCAGCCAATTGGCCGCAGCCTCAGCGGTGAAAGTTGCCACTGGATTGTAATCGGCACTGTGGCGCTCGTCCTGGAGGTCGGCGAAGAGCTTGGCGAAGACCTGGGCGTCCACCGACAGTCTGGCTCGATTCTGCTGCAGCTGGACTCTGGCCTGGTTGTGGTTGAGGCCACGGTATATCTGAATCCAGGCGTCAGCTGTTAGCTGGTCACTGGCCGCTCCGACAAGTACTTCGGCGTTGTTGGCGCTAAGGGCGTGGAACGCAGCGTAGTAAGCAGTGCTGATCGCTCTCCGTACTGCTGCTGGGTCCGGTTGAGTGGCTGGCGGCTGGGGAATCAGGGTTGCCCGGCCGGTGGCTATGAGTTGTCTCCAGTCGATTGGCGCCAGCGGTTGAATGGCCGGCGTGGTCAAACCGGGATCTCGCTTCTGTCAGCGTAGACGATGGTGGGGCGGTAGAAGCCCCGTTCCGTGCAGACCGTGTCAATGTGCAGCGTGAATTTGTTGAGGATGTGTGGGTCCAGTTTGGGATGGCCATCTTCCAGGATCACGGTTGTTCTCAGGTAGTCTTCCCCATTGGCGCCTGGCAGGAATTGTGAAGTTACCTCGGCGATGGGGAAAGCTTCCGAAAGGTATTTGGCGAGCTCAATCTGGACCAGGTCGGAGACCTCTGGCAGCAGTGTTTCAGGCGTGGTCATGACGTTGACCTCCCGGTCAGTTTGGTTAAGGCAATGGTATTGGTGGCTTTCACGGCGGGTCAAGTGGACTTGCCCGAAGTGCTGGGACTGCAAGTTTGAACTTGGTGGTTCCCGTCTGGCTTCGACCGCTTGATCTGCAGCGGAGGCGGACTTTTTTCGCGCTGTGCATCTGCATACTTGCACCGGTGCACATCTGCAATCCTGCACCCTTGCATAGTGAGATTGAAAGGCTATTTTCCTGCCAGGAAGAGGGCAACCTTGCAGCGGCCGCACCTGGCGAGACGCTGCCCGGGCTGGGGGTCGCCGCTGCCGGCTACTTTGAAACCGCAGTCAGGGCACTCGATGCTCCAGCGAAACTTCAGCAGGTCCCTCTTGACCTTCCGCTGCGTACCACCGCCCTTCATCCCCGGCGGCTTCGCCGGTTGCTTCGGCGGCGTGGGGGGTACGAGAGGTACAGGAGGTACGGTCGCCTTGTCGAGGGCGGCGAGCTGCTCCCGGGTCAGCTTCTCGCTGGCCTTGGACCGGCCCAGCAGCGAGTTTCTGTTGCTCATGTTCCCCCTGTCTCAGTTCCACCTGATTTGGTACGCGTAACCGCCGTCACGTCAATGTCCACGGTTCCGCCTTCAGGGCGTTGCGCACCGTCTTTTCGTTGACCTCCAGGAGCTGCGCGATCTTCCGCCCCGACGCTCCGGCGTCCTTCACCCGCCTGGCCAACTGCACCTGGTCGTCGGTGAGGGAGCGCCGCCGTCCCAGGGTCTGGCCCCGGGCTCTTGCCGCCGCCAGCCCCTCCCTGGTGCGGCGGCGTCCCACCTCCCGCTCCTGGTCCGCCACCCAGGCCGCCATGCTGACCATCTGGTGGCCGACGAAGGCCAGGGGATCGTCGGGCTCCAGCTCCAGGAACTGGGTCCAGCCCTCCGTCTCGTCCAGGGACCGGATCTTCACCCCCCGGGCCCGCAGGGCGATGACGCACTGGAGGGTGTCCAACCACCGCCGTCCGATCCGGTCGATGCGGACCACCACCAGGGTATCGCCCCCGGAGAGGCGCCCGTCCAGGCGGCGCCAGCCGTGGCGCTGGTCGGTGCCGGTGGCGCCGGAGACGCCGATGTCCCGGTGGACGTGGTCCCGCCGGACGCCGGCTTCGCGGAGCCTAAGTTCCTGGCTGAAGGGGTCCATACCGGCGACGCCCTCCTGCAGGTGCCGGCTGGTCCGGATGTAGCCGAAGAGGGTCATGCGAGTATGTTACGTTTTATCCGCACCGGCTGCAATAGGGAAATGACACCGGTTGGGTGTGCGGAACAAACGGGGGTTTCATCCGAGTTTCTAGCAGGATCTATGCGGGTTTGGAGGATGTTGGCCCTGGTCGGCCAGCGGGGTCCGCGGTTGTGACGGCTCTCCGGTCTCTGATGCCCAGTTGTACGCCTGGCGGGAGGCCAGGGTCGTTGCCTGCTATGTTCCAGGTGAGCAGTCGGCCCTGGTGGTAGTCCCAGCAGAACTGAAAGAGGTCGTTGTCTCCTGGCAGCGGTGGGCCGCTGAGGCTGGAGGGTCTGGCGTTCAACCAGGTAGCCCTGGGCGTACAGCGGTGCGTCCCGGGGCGTGGATTTGTGGGGAAGTTCGGGCTTGGGGCTGCGGTCGTGGGACAGGTAACGGGTGCACCAGGTGTCGAAGCTTGCTGAGTCCTGGGCTGGTTCTTCGGTGTTTTGCAGGGCGTTGGTCAGCGCGTTGAGCTGGGCAAGGTAGCGGTCGGCGCGTCCCTGGCGTTCGAGGAAGGGGAGGACCGACTGCAAGTGCTTTCGCAGGGGTTCGCGGAGTCCCACCCAGGGCAGGAAGCCCCTGGGTGTTGTTGTTCTACGATTATGTCACCGACTAACTGGTCAGCGAAAATGTCATCCCATGAGGGAATTGACATTGAATCAACAAGATCAGGCAAGGATCCAGGTACTCAACAGCGTTCTGGAATACCACCTACCCATCGCCCAGGCGGCCGAGATCATGGGAATCAGTGAACGCCACACCAAGCGCCTACTGGCGGCCTACCGCAGGGACGGTCCCGCCGCATTGGCCCACGGGAACCGGGGACGGAGGCCCCACAATGCCGTGCCCGAAGCCGCGGCGGCCGCCGTGGTGAAGCTGGCCAGCAACGGTTATGCGGGGGCCAACCACACTCATCTCACCGAGCTGCTGCGGGAGCGCGAGAGCATCGACCTGAGCCGTCCCACGGTGCGCCGCATCCTGACCAAGGCCGGCATCGGCAGTCCTCGCCGCCGCCGCTCCCAGCAACACCGGTTCCGGCGCCGGCGCATGCCCCAGGAGGGCATGCTGGTGCAGATCGACGGCAGCAACCATCCCTGGCTGGAGGACCGGGGACCGAAACTGACGCTGCTCATCGCCGTGGACGACGCCACCGGTACCGTGGCCCAGGCGGTATTCCGCACCAGCGAGGACACCCGTGGCTACCTGGTGCTCCTGGAGGGCCTGATCCGTCAGTGGGCAATCCCCCTGGCCCTCTACAGCGACCGCCACGCAGCCTTCAAGTACAACGCTCGTCAGAAGCCGGTGCCTGTTGAAACCACCCACCAGTTCGCCCGGGTGATGCGGGAGCTGGGCATCCAGCAGATATTCGCACTATCTCCCCAAGCCAAGGGACGGGTGGAGCGGATGCTGGAAACTTTCCAGGACCGGCTGGTCACCGAACTGCGCCTGGCCGGAGCCAGCACCATCGACCAGGCCAAGGAGGTCCTCCAGGAGTTTCTGCCCAAGATCAACGCCCGCTTCGCGGTCCCGGCCGAGCACCCCGAGACGGCCTACCGCCCGGTGCCGGCCCAACTGTCTCTGACCGAGACCATCTGCATCAAGGACACCCGCAAGGTGGCCCGGGACAACACGGTGAAGTACCACTGGCGGGTCCTGCAGCTGCTGCCAGGGGCGGAACGGCCCAGCTACGCCGGACTAGGAGTGGACGTCCTGGAACGGGCCGACGGGGAGCTGATGATCAGGTACCAGGGAGAGGCCGTCGATTATCAGGAGGGACCGCCGCCCTCCTCAGCGCTGTGGGGCGCAGCCAGCGCCTGCTCCCCGGGCCCGGAACAGCAGGAGGGCGCCGATGGGGTGGTCAACAGCCATCTGAACGAGGCTCAGCGGGAACGCCTGGCCGCTCTTGAATCGTCAGAATCGTCCGACAACAACGAGGCCAACGACGAAGACGTAGCCACCCGGGTCAGAGGTGGAAAGAGAAAGCCAGTTCGCCACCAGTTGCGCCGGACGCCCACGGAGACCCAGCAGGCTCGCTGGGAGGCGGTACAACAGGCCAGGGAGCAGGGGCTTTCCCTCCGGGCCATCGCCCGGAAGTTGGGCATGGACCGAAACACCGCCGGAAAGTACGCCTTGGCGGAGACTCCGCCTACAAAGAAACTCAGTGCCAAGGAGCGTGCCAAAGCAGAGACCCTGGCCGGATCACCAACCTCCGCCGACTAAACCGGGTGACATATTCGCTTTTCATTTAAGAACCTGTCTCAGAAGTCAGCTTAGATCGAAGCGTGTACACTGTAAAGCGACTCTTGGAGAGGAGACGACGGGATGCCGCTAAGAGATATGGACCGGGAACAAATGTGGCTTTTGCCACCCTCTCTTGACGAGTTGTTGCCGTTGGACCATCCGGCCCGGTTTGTGGCGGAGTTTGTTGACGCCCTGGACCGAGAGGGGTGGAATGAACTGGGCGTGGCGATAGAAGGCGACCCGCTGGGAGCTCCGTCCTATCATCCCAGGGCGTTGTTGTGCGTGTGGCTGTATGGCTTCATGACTGGAATACGCTCCAGCCGGAAGCTGGAGGCGGCCTGTCGGGACCAGATACCCTACCTGTGGCTTACCGGCTGGCAACACCCGGACCACAATACCCTGTGGCGGTTCTACAAAGATCACCGCCAGGCCATGAGAAGCTTGTTCAAACGTACGGTGCGAACGGCAATAGCCATGGAGTTGGTAGACCTGACGGTGCAGGCTGTGGACGGAACCAAGGTGGTCGCCAGCGCCGCCAGGGAGAGGACCTACGACGCCAAGAGGTTGGGCAAGCTCCTGGAGCGGGTGGAGAAGGCGATACTCGACCTTGAGGCCCAGAACGAAGCGGGGGAAGAACCGGCGCCTGCCCATTTGCCGGAGGAATTGGCCGAGAAGAGGGTCCTGAGAGATCGGGTGAGGCAGGCCATGGACGAACTTGCCAGCGTGGAAGATCCCAAATTCATCAACCTGACCGACGGGGACGCCCGGATGATGAAGACCCGGTACGGCATCTTGCCCGCCTACAACGCCCAGGCCATGGTCTCGCCCTTTGATCCGGAGGGGGGAGGGGGATCAATATTGATCACCGCAGTTGACCTTGTAGACCAACCAAATGACTATGCCCAGTTGACGCCAATGCTTGAACGGGCCGAGGAGACGACAGGATCGAAAGCGGGGATGACGTTGGCGGATGCGGGTTACCACTCGGGCCTCAACCTGGAGGAGTGTGCACGCAGGGGACAAGTTGTTGCCATGCCTCAGGCACCAAGGCGGAGGTCGGCAGAGCACCCGTACCACAGATACAATTTCACCTATGATCAGGAGAGCGACAGCTATATCTGTCCCCAAGGCCAGACATTGCGATTCGTCGGCGTGCATCGTTCCGGAAAGGTGATGGCGCGGCGGTACAGAGGCTCTGCGCCTGTATGTCGGTCGTGCCCAGCCTTCGGCGTGTGTACCAAGGACGGAGTCCGTGGCCGTTCCCTGGTGGTCAGCCTTCACGACGAAGCCTTGTACCGTCATCGAGCCTGGATGTCCACTGACGAGGCGAAAGACGTGTACAAGCTGAGAAAACAGTTGGTCGAGCCCGTCTTCGGTATCGTCAAGGAGCAACAAAACGCACGGAGGTTCCTACTGCGGGGTCTTGCCAATGTGGCGGCCGAGTGGACCGCCCTGGCCACGGCCTTTAACATGCGCGTCCTCTGGCAGAAGTGGCGATCTCGCCGTTTTACTTTTCCGACGGGCCCACGGCTGCTTCAACTGGCTTCCTGAACTACCCCAGAAGGAATTCGGGCTCTCTTACCCATCGCTTCCGCAAACCGATTGAAACTGGTGGCCTACGGCATGTCGCCGAATCTTGCCGGTCCGCTTCTATTCTTCCTGCTCCTGAATTCATTTCTGAGACAGGTTCTTAAGGGGACACAATCGCTGGACAACAACATATAATTTCCTGCCGGGGCAAAATAAACCGGGTTTTCCAGCCACCCCCTCAGCTACAAGTGGTGGGAATTTCCAGCCACCTTGCGATCAATCAGCGGGCTGCTCGGAGCCTTCGTCCGCGTGGGCGAGCCTAAGAACCTTGTGGCCACTGGCGCTGAACTGCTCTCGCTATTGACGACCGGCCGGTGGATGGGATTGTATATGACGGCAAGGTACGCCGAAGGCGAGGCGCAGGCACCGGGTGAGGGCGCGGTGGCCAGGTGTTGGCAGGAAAGCGGGAGTTAATGTTACATTAGGCTGAAGGTGATGCTAGTAGTCAGTCATGTTTGGAATAGAAGGTGTTCTTGGGAAGTAACCGAACCAAGGCAATTTCTCACTTATCCAAACCCCAACCGGAGAAACTGCTATTTCTCGTTTGACTGACTACTAGTTCGAGTCCAGCACGGTGGACCGTTTCGCCGAGGGGGTGATACCACGATTCATCTGATCCAGCGGGGAGGCAGAATTCCGGCAACCTGAATCAGTATCTCCGTGGCCTTTGTACTTGCTGCGTTTAATCATTTTGGGAGGATGAGCCATGCCCGATTCGATTTCGATCAGGGTGGAAACCAACCAGCCCGCCACGATGCGCGACGGCACCATGCTCTACGCGGACGTGTACCGGCCCGATGGCCCGGGCCCGTTCCCGACGATCCTCCAGCGCACTCCCTACGATAAGACATCGCCACTGTCGGCGCTGATGCTCGACCCGATCAAGGCCGCCAGGGCCGGGTTCGCCCTCGTTATCCAGGACACCCGCGGGCGCTACACCTCGGGCGGTGAGTTCTACTGTTTTGTCGACGACATCAACGACGGCTACGACACCGTGGAGTGGGCTGCCTCCCAGCCATGGTCCAGCGGCAGGGTTGGTATGATCGGGGCGTCCTACGTTGGCGCGACCCAGTGGCTGTGCGCCACCAGCCAGCCGCCGCACCTGGCCGCCATCGCGCCCAACGTCACCGCCTCCAACTACCACGACGGCTGGACTTACCAGGGCGGCGCCTTCGAGCTTGGCTTCAACGTCTCCTGGACCATGCTCCAGCTGACCCTGGCCAACTTCAAGACCCACTCGGCCATCAAGAGCATCCCGCAGGCGCGCAGCGCCGAGCTGCTCAAGGCCGTCGACGGCATGAGCGATGCCTTCAAGCACCTACCCCTGAACGACTTCCCCCACCTCGAGGGCGGTCTGGCCGACTACTTTTTCGACTGGTTGGAGCATCCCAGCTACGACGACTACTGGAAAAAGCTGTGCATCGAGGACCAGCATTCCAAAATCAACGTACCGGCGCTGAACATTGGCGGCTGGTACGACATCTTCCTGGGAGGCACCATCCGAAACTTCCTGGGCATGCAGGAGAAGGGGGCCACCGAGGACGCCCGACGTGGCCAGAAGCTCATCATCGGACCCTGGCAACACGGGTCGCGGGGCGGCAGCATGGCCGGCGACCACTACTTCGGTGTGGCCGCAGACGCCATGGCCCTGGGTCTCGACGAGATTCACCTGCGCTGGTTCCGGCACTGGCTGAATGGCCAGGATACCGGGCTGCTGGATGAGCCGCCGGTCAAGATCTTCGTGATGGGAGACGACGTCTGGCGTGACGAAAATGAGTGGCCGCTGGCCCGCGCCCAGGCCACCAGCTACTACCTGCACAGCGGCGGCAACTCCAACACTCTGCACGGCGACGGCGGCCTCAGTCCGGTGCCGCCGGCCGACGAGCCGCCCGATATTTTCCTTTACAACCCGGCCAACCCGGTGCCGACGCGAGGCGGACCGCTCTGCTGCAACCCGTACTTCGCCGCCAACGGCGCCTTCGACCAGAACGAGATCGAAGCACGTCCCGACGTGCTGGTGTACTCCACCCCCACGTTGGATCGGGACGTGGAGGTCACCGGACCGGTCACCGTCACGCTGTGGGCCGCCACTTCGGCCACCGACACCGATTTCACTGCCAAGCTGGTGGACGTTTGCGAGGACGGCTGCGCCCGCAACCTGACCGACGGCATTATTAGGGCCCGCTACCGGGAGTCGATGTCGAGCCCGTCGCTGGTGGAGCCGGGGCGGGCCTACTGCTACACCATCGACCTGTGGGCCACCAGCAACGTGTTCAAGGTGGGGCACAAGGTCCGGCTGGAGGTGTCCAGCAGCAACTTCCCCCGCTTCGACCGTAACCCCAACACCGGCGGGGTCATCGCGGCCGACACCGAATTGAGGCCGGCCCTCCAGACCATCCTGCACGACTCGGCCCACCCGTCCCACGTCACCCTGCCCATCGTGCCGCGCTAGTACACCGCGCAGGCGCCTGCGCACGCCGCCAGCGAACATCCAGTCAATTCACTGGCCCAAAGAGAGAAGGTCAGGGTGAGGGCCCTCCTTCAGGCCGAACCCTGGACCAGAAAACAACGGAGATGCCGATGCCTCACGAATCGATCCACGACCCCGATGCTCCGCCGGACCCCCTGCGGGACTGGTATGTCAACGAAATCTGGGGCCGTCGGGCCACCGACGATGACGTGCTGTTCGAGGTGATGAGCCTGCAGGTCTTCCAGGCCGGCTTGACCTGGAAGATGATCCTGGACAAGCGGGACGCCTTCCGAAACGCGTTTGCCGGTTGGAAGATCGACGCCGTAGCTGCCCTCGGGCCCGATGATGTGGAGCGATTGCGCCAGGACGGCGGAATCGTCCGCAACCGTCTTAAGATCGAGGCGGTGATCGAAAACGCCCGCCGGGCGCAGACTCTCGGCGACGCGCACGGCGGCTTCTGCCGGTGGTTCTATGAAGCGCTGGAGGGCCACGAGTATCCTCCTCTGGCCCGGGAACTGCGCCGCACCTTCAAGTTCATGGGACCGGAAATTGCCCGGATGTGGCTGATGGCTTCGGGCAGGATCACCCGCGAGGAAGGTGACAAGTACCGGCCCGGCAGCGCCAACTAAACCAAAGCCAAGGTGGGATGTGCATTTGCCGGAAGTCGGGGATCGGGGCGGGAGGCTCGCAGGACCCCTTCGGCCCTTGATTGCAGAACCGTCCAGCAACGCCGTCTCACTTCGTCTTTCCGGCTGGTCAGCCCGGCCAGGAAGCTGCCTACCCTCTCTTGCACCGCCGCTCTGCTTCCCAAACACAGGTTCCCGGTCGCCTCTTCTCGCGCCCATCCCCAGATGGCCGCATCGGCGTTGAAGTCTGGGCTGTAGCCCGGCAGATTCACCAGCCTCAGCCCCAGGCCAGGCCTCTGCAGATACTCCCGCACCGCCTCGCCCCGATGGGCTGAGGCATTATCCCAGATTACCTGAAGCGGCCCAAAGTGCTTCTTGCGCAACTGGTCCAAGGCTGCCGAGGTTCCGCTGTTGCTGTTTCCCGCCAGTTCCATCCATTCCACCTCTCCCGTCTCCAGACACACCGCCGAATAGTAGCTGGCTTTCTCGCCATACCGCGGACTGCTGGAGTTCACCAGGGCTGGCTCTCCCCGCAGCACCCACCGGCCCCGCAACTCCACATCGGCACGGAAGTGGGCCTCGTCGGCGAAGAATATCTTGGCTCCGCTCCCTACTGCCTCCTCTCGCAAGGCGGCGTACGCCGCCACGAAGGCCTCCCGCTTGACCTCATCCGCCTTCAGCAGCCGCTTCTTGGGACGCTTGAAGGCAAACCCCAGCCGGTGCAGGTAGGTCAGGCTGCTGCTGCGGCACAGGCTGAGGCCGAAGCGGTCCCAGGCAAACCGATGCACCACCTTCCTCCTGAGCCTGCCGAAGGGTCCAGTTGGCCAGGTCCAGGCCCGCCTCGGCAGGCAGCTTCTGCACCGCCGCCCTCAACTCCTCCCGCTGCGCCTCGCCAAGGGCGGGGGGGGGGGGGGGACCACCGGTCTGCTCGAATATCAGTGCTCTGGGCCCACCCTCACCGAAGGCCGCCGCCCATCTCCCGATGGTGTGAGGGTCCCGATCCAGCACCGTGGCCACCGCCGACGCGGTCCAGCCTTGGGCCAGCAGCCAGACGGCGTACCACCGCTCCCGCTCCCGGGGCGTCGGCGCCAGAATCAGCCTTCTGTGGACATCCTTGGCTCCCATTTCCCATTGTTCAAGAAACCCCTCTATCCTCCTCACACCCTTCACCATCCCCTCTCTCACCCCCCAAAGCTAACCTGGTCTTTCCACCAAATCTACCTCATCTTTCTGCGTATTTCACCTTCGCTTTGGTTTAGTATCTGCTGACCAATGCGACCATCAAGACCACGGATGACGCCTGGCGGGTGGTGATGGCCTTTGCCCGCCGGTCGCAGGCGGAGATGTGCTAACGGACCCGCAAGACGGACCTGGCCATGGAGAACCCCAGGCTCTGTTTCTGGGAAAACCGGCTCAAACTCCTGCTCATGGTCAGCCTGGTCTACGCCTTCTTGCTCTCCTTGCCAGCGCCACACCTCGCTGCTTTGGTCCAGGACCTGCTCCGAACTTGGTGCCACAGGACAAGAAAGCGGTACCGCCAAGCTGCGATACCGCTCTCCAGATTAAGAGCCGCCCTCAGCGCCCTCTGGCTAACCTATCCTCCTCCCCAAAATGTGGGATGACTCATGTCTGCTTTCTGCCCCGGCTATGCCCAGCGTCCATCCCGGTTAACGGGATGACTTTCCCCCAGCACCCGGCAAAAACCTTGTTGAACCAGGCCAGGGCAATCACCTTGGCGACTGACTCACCAGCTAAGGTTAGGACATCTACGCCCGGCGGGTCACTCCTGCCCTAGCGGTCGGCTTGATACAAGGGGCCCCGTAGGACCTGGCCGGGCAGCGCTCCAGTGTGCTCTCCACCTTCCAGCAACACCTCACCGTTGACAATCACATAATCTATCCCGATAGCGCCCCGCTTCACGTGCTTGGCATTAGCACCGGCCGGGGGATAATCCACTGGCTCCCTGGGCTTGGAAGCGATGGTGTCAGCGTCGAAGATGGTTATGTCGGCAGCCTTGCCTGGGGCGATGAAGCCGCGGTCATGGAGTTCGTGCATCAGGGCGGTCTTGCCGGTCAGCCGGTAGACGGCATCTTCCAGGGACATAATCTGCTTTTCCCGCACCCAGTAACCCAGCAGATTGGTGCTGTACTCGTAGCGGTCCATCGTGTCCGGCCGTGCGCCGCCGTCGGTGGTGCCGATAACGGTATAAGGCGAGCCGAGTATCTGCCTCTGGGAGTCAACGTCCACGTTGCGGTCGACGCATAGGAAGTGGGTCTCAAGGTCCTCGTCCAGGGACAGGTCCAAGAAGGCCTCCATAATCCCCTTGCCCTGCTCTTGAGCCAATTGCTCGACGCTCTTGCCCTCAAACTGCCGGTTCCTCTCCTGGTGGGCCATGAAGACCTCGACGAGGTCCCAGCGCCGGTTGAAGAACCCCCGGGGACTACCCCGGCGGTCCGTCCCCGGCGATGCCTGGGCAACAGTGCCCTCCACAGCCTCTGCGCTCAGCGCTCCGCGGACCTCAGCGTCCCGGAAAGCCCGCATCCGCTCCTGAGAAGGCTGGGCCATGACCGAGTCCCAGGTAGGCATACCCGCGAACATGATATGCGGGCTGATCAGGTCTTCGTCCTGGGGAACATCCAATCCCAGCCTCAGGTTGAAGATCGGACCGGCGGTGATGGATATGCAGGAACCATAGGCCCTGATCCCCGACTTGAAGGAGTCTTCCAACCACTGCAGATGCTCTTTCCATCCGTCAGGGTTGTTTAGCTCCTGGGACACCAGGTTGTAAATGGCGGGACGGCCGTTCCTCCGGGATAATTCTTTGGCGGTACGATGCGAAGCGTAGACTCCCTCGGGGGAGCCGCCGCTAACCTGGAAAAGGCCGCTGCCCAGCTCGCCGAGGACGCTGCCCAGAATATATCGCTCTTCCTCGGCGGCGACGCCGGCTGGATCATCCCGGTCCTTGGGTGTGGTGCTGAACCCCAGCGCGCCAGCCAGCATACCCTCTCGTACCAGACGCTGCATGGTCTCGATTTCCTCAGCAGTGGCCTCGGCTCGCTCCGAGGCTGCCTCACCCATAACGTAGCGTCTTACCCCAGAGTGGCCGACCAGGGCGCCCACGTTGACTCCACGCCTTTGGCCCAGGGCATCCAGGTACTCCGCGATGGACCCCCAGGTGAAGTTTACTCCGTTCTGTAGCGAGCTCAGAGGGATGGCCTCGGCATCCGCGAAAAACTTCAGGTACCACTCTTGGTCCCCCGGCCGCGCTGGGGCGATCGTCTGCCCGCACTGTCCCACCACCACGGTGGTGTTGCCGTTCTGGACCGTATAATTGCAGAGGGGGTCCCATAACGCCTGGGGGTCATAGTGGGTGTGGTGGTCAATGAACCCAGGGGCCACAACCCGGCCGTCGGCGTTGATAGTGCGAGTGGCCGATTCAGTGAATTTGCCGACCCCCACGATCTTACCATTTTGCACCGCCACATCTGCGTGGAAGGAAGGCCCGCCGGAGCCGTCAACCACGCGCCCGTTCTTGATGAGCAAATCATAGGCCATTGTACTTCCTCCTCTTTGCCCCGATTAGCCGGAGGCAATATCAAAGCTTGGTGGATATTTCCTCGTCTCCGCCGGGTGATCCGCCAGACGCAGGTCCTAGTGGAGACATGATGTAATTTACGACTTACAGAAAGCTACGTCAATATATTATTTCTATAATGAATGCAAACCCAAGATTTGCTTTGTATATCATTGATATTCACGATTATATTTACGAGAACCGTAATCACCTATGCCCGAAAACAGGACTCTGGATGGTGGAGAAAATGGGCTGGATAGCCGCGAGAATTGGAAACCCAAGCTTGAGCGACCACCGGTTCGCGATCGACAGCGCGTGGCCTCGCTCCAGGCAGATGGCTGGCGCATGTTGGCAGTTTGGGAGTGCGAACTACGAAATCTTGAGGCCATTCTTACTCAATTGTGTGGGTCCTTAACCCGAATCCACTGAAGGGATGACGTTACAGCAGTGGAATGGGCGATGAGGGGCAAGGGGAGGCGATGGTCGGAGCCCGATTTCGGGTAGAGGGTGCCGGTGTCTGTCTTCATTCGCCGCCGGGAGACCTAAACTAAAGCCAAGGTGAAATGTACATATCCCAGGACTGCACTGTCGGTGCCGCCCCGGTTGGTGACCAAAGGTGATATGACGAGTCGTAGAGTCCTTTCGGTCGTCTTCAAGATCCTGAAATGCACATCCCACCTTGGTATTGGTTTAGGGCTGGCTGGGTAATTTCCGGCAAGGGGTACGAAAGCAACCAGGTGCTAGCATTTATCCAGTCTCAAGGCACGATAGCGGTCATACGGCCCAAGTCCAATTGCCGGGAGCTCTGGAAATAGGACCGGCAACTGTACCGAACCCGGAATTTGATTGAACGGGCCTTCAACAAACTGAAGCCATGGAGGAGAGGGGCCACCAAGTATAACCGGAATAGCCGTTGCTTCCTGTCAGTCCTCCACATTGTTGCCGCTATCGTATGGGGAGACCAATTGTCAGTTAGCCCCATGACTGTGTCCTGGTTTTCCTACCTTGGGCCATTGACGACACTTCCCAAGCTTCGTATTATCCAATGGAACGACGGTTGGCTGGTGCGACTGTCCATGCTCACCGGTGCCACTGCCACAGGCTATCCGGCGACCGGCACCCACTCGTGTCCGACAGGGCCGACCCGCAGCCTGCCCGGGTCTGCTCAACTCCCGCAGACGGAGGGTAACTCCCGTTCTCTATTGGCAAACTTTCTCGGGTAATTCTCAGGGGGTGTCAGTATAAACGTAATCTGGATAGTTGCAGACACCTTTCGGCGAGACCACATCGGCGCCTACGGCAATCCATGGATTCGTACACCCTCCCTGGATGCCCTTGCAACTCGGTCAACCCGATTCGACAACCACTATTCCGCGGGTTTCCCAACCATGCCCACCCGCGCTGACCATCAAACAGGCCGCTGGACGATGTCCTTCATGGGATGGGAGCCGCTTCCCTCCGGGGTGACCACCTTGGCTGAGATTCTGGCCGGACACGGCTTTCACACGGCGGCTTCTGTCGACACCCCCTATTATCTCAGGGATGGAATGAACTACGACCGGGGCTTTCAGTCCTTCTTCTTCAACCGGGGACAGGACAGCTTGTGGTCGCTGATTCCTGAGCCCGGCTATCACAATGAGTCCCTGGATGTCCGTGCGGCGTGGCGGAGTGAAGCGGACAGAAATGCGCCGCAGACCTTCATGGGCGCCATGCACTGGCTGGAAAGGCACTACAAAGAGGACTTTTTCCTGTATGTCGACACCTGGGACCCCCACGAACCCTGGGATGCGCCGTCCTACTATACTGAGCTCTACCTGCCGGAGTACGACGGCGAACTGGTCCTGCCCCTCTATGGAAACTGGCATGACGTCCCCGGATACGAAGAGTCACAGATGCGCAAGGGGCATACCACCTACTGCGGCGAAATCACGATGGTGGATACCTGGGTGGGCTTTCTGCTGAGGTCGGTGGAAAACATGGGGCTCTCGGACAAAACGGTGGTCATTTTCACCACCGACCACGGTTTCTACTTCGGAGAGCACGGCGGCCTATTCGGCAAGATGAGTTCGGATAAGTATCCGGACGGGACCCTGCGACCCTACGACGAGCCAGGGTCCCAGTGGAGTTATTCGCCGCTTTTTGAAGAGATCGTTCACCTGCCTCTGCTGATTCGCCTACCTGGGGTGTCACCCGGCGCGTACCGGGGCCTGAGTTCCGCGGTGGATGTCATGCCTACCGTGCTCGACCTGTTGGGCATGGATGTCCCGGACTTTGTACAGGGCCGTTCCCTTGCGCCAGCTTTGCGCGATCCTTCCCACGCTGGACGCGACTACGTGGTAAGCAGCCTGCCCTTTGCCAATCCGGGCGACCCGGTCCATTCCGTAGACAACCTGCTCCGTACGCTCACGGAACCTCCGGTGACGACCATTACCTCGGGTGGCTGGAGTTTGCTATACAGCCCCCTGGAGGGTGTGTCGCAACTGTACCACCTGAATGACGACCCGACCCAGGCCAACAACGTAATCGAGAAGCACATGGACCTGGCCCGGGAACTCCACCGGATGCTGGTCGGGTTCATGCGAGAGACTCAGGTTCCGGATCGGCTGCTGAAACCTCGACTGGAACTGCGAATCTAACTCCGCTGACCGCGTTACCCATTACGTATAATGGGCAAACCTGAGTTGCAGGGCAATATGCACCGGCGCCAGAAGTTGTCGGGACAGTTCCTATTTGGAGGTTCGAAGCGCCATATGTTGCTGAAAGATAAGGCGGCGTTGATCACCGGCGCGGGTCGAGGAATAGGACGCGCCATTGCCCTGGCTTTCGCCAGCGAAGGAGCCCGGACCGCCGTCACCGGACGGAACACGGACCGTCTGGCCCAGGTGGTTGGCGAGATACGCGCCGGCGGAGGCGAGGCAGAGGCCTTCATCCTGGACGTGACCCATCAGGGTGATGCACTTAGCGTAGCTGAGGAAGTCGTCGGGAAATGGGGCGGGATTGACCTGCTCGTCAACAATGCCGGGGTCATTACTTATCACACTCCCGTGTGGGAGACCACCATGGAGCAGTGGGACGAAGTGATGAACACCAACCTGCGGGGAATGCATCTCGTCTGCCGCGCGGTCATTCCTCACATGATGCAGAGGGAGCAGGGTATTATCATCAACATCGGGTCGTCATCCGGCAGGCAGCCGAAGGGCGATTACGGAGCTTACGTGACCTCAAAATGGGGCGTCATAGGCTACACGGCCTCCCTTGCCCACTCGCTCCGTCCGTATGGAATCAACGTCAACGGCATCAATCCCGATTGGGTGGATACGGATATGGCAAGGGCTTTCCATCCTGATGGAGACCCGGACTGGATAACCGGGGAACAGATGGCCCAGGCAGCCCTGTACCTGGCGGCTCATGCGCCCAGGCTCATGACCGGCCAGTTCATCGACCTGTTTAGCGCCTGATTCTCCAACCTGTTGAACGACGGTTTAGCAATGAGTAGCAACCCTGATTTCTCCGAGACCTTTTACCGGCGTCACGCCCAGCGTTACGCCGAGGT
Organism: Dehalococcoidia bacterium; assembly: GCA_965197655.1. Classification (GTDB taxonomy): domain Bacteria; phylum Chloroflexota; class Dehalococcoidia; order Lucifugimonadales; family UBA3495; genus CATQHB01. Next base: position 2,141,579 of record OZ240220.1, read on the forward strand.
GAGCCACAACTTCATTCAATCGGTCTACAGCGATGTCTCCCACCCGGGCTTGACGGGCGATATGGCCCTTATCGACCGTCTCCAGGAGCTTGTTCCTCCGGAGCGTCGGGGGCTGGACGCCGGTTGTGGCGCCGGCGCGCGGGACGTCTTCTTCTACTGGCAGAAGGGATACGACGTCTACGGGATAGACGCCGTGGAAGAGAATATCCTGGAGGCCCGCAGGCTTCATCCCGAAATCGCCCAAAGGGTGTCGGTTGTAGACCTGCGTAAACCTCTCGACTACCCGGATTCCTATTTCGACTTTGTCCTGTGTAACGCGGTCATCCAGCACATCGAACCGGATATCGCCCTGGGGACGACCCTGCCGGAATTTGCCAGAGTCCTGAAAGCGGGTGGTGTCCTCCAGTTGATGTTCAAGTACGGAAGCGGCATTGCCACGGTCTACGACAGGGACTACGGCGCGGATAGGACCTTCCAGCTTTACGACGTGGACGAAGTGCTTGGTGAGCTGGCAGGTCGGGGGTTAAGAGTAATTCCGGCAGAGAGTGAGAAACTGGGGGGAGTGATGTACTTCAAGGACCCCAAGCCCATGGACCATTGCGTCCTTTTCGCCCGCAAGGACGGATGATGGGGAAGGTCCCCGCCCCTTTGAGCCGACTTGGCAGCTGCAGGACTGAGATGAGCGGCCTGAGAATTCCCCATGGCCTCCAGGATATAACGCCCGGCTGGTTGACCAGGGCCCTCAATGGCAGTGGGAGTCCGGCCGGCGCGTCCGTGACCGGATACTCGGTCGAGGCCATTGCCGAGGGCAAGGGATTCATGAGTCAGCTGTATCGGCTGAGGCTCGACTACGACTCTGATCCCGCGGAACTTCCCCAGACCATAATAGTCAAGCTCCCATCTGCAGACCCGTTGCTGAAGACGATTTTCGACAGGCTGGGGCAGAACAAGAGAGAGGTAAGGTTTTACCGCGAACTGGCATCCATTCCCCTTCTCCAGACCCCTCGCAGCTACTATTGCGGCATAGACCCAGCAAACGGGAACACTGTTCTGCTATTGGAGGATATAGGCTACGCCCGGCAGGGCGACAGCGTGGCCGGCTGCTCCCCGGATGAAGCGCGCCAGTGCATTGGACGGTTGGCCAGGTTCCAGGCTGCCTGGTGGGACAGCCCACTCTTGGACCGCTATGACTGGATGCCCTTGAAGGCTGCCGAGGCCAGTGTGTACCAGGAGATGTACGCAGGCGCGTGGGAGTCTCTTTTGAAGAAGGCCGGAGACGGAATGCCTCCAAGGCTTCGACTGGTGGGCGACCGTCTGGAGCCGGAGGTTCACAAAATAAAAGCCAACCTCTCCAGGCCGCCCAGGACGATTGTTCACGGGGATTTTCGACCGGACAATTGTTTCTTCTCCACATCCGGGGACCTTCAATCAGTGGCAGTAATCGATTGGGAGTTTTGCGGACGAGGCCGGGGCGCCTATGATGTTGCCACCTTCGTCAGCGAGGCCTTCCCTACGGACCAACGAAAGAAAGAAGAGCTGGGTCTTTTGCATGTATACCACTCCATCCTGAAGGAAAATGGCGTAACCGGATACCCCTTAGAAGAGTGCTTGGATGACTACCGGCTTTCGATGCTGGAGATCCTTGTCTTCTGGGTCATCACCGGGGGCTACTGCAACTACGAGGGTGAGCGGGCCAAGGGGTATTTGCGCAACACCCTGGAGCGTATGGACGCCGCCATATCCGACCTGGCCTCCGCTGAAGCAGTGGGGCTGACCTAAACTAAAGCCAAGGTGGGACGACATTTCTGAGATGATGAGGGCAGGCCAGCGCTGCCAAGTAAAGCTCTCCCGTCCGCACATTGAAGTCAGGCCTCCCCCGGTCGCCGGGTATCCTTCGAATGAACATCTCACCTTGGCTTTGGTTTAGTAGTCTATCGCTATTGGATTGATGGGTATAGGGACTTAAGCTTGATGCGGGCGTCCTGGGTAGTGAAGCGCCAGTCTGCCCGGATGCCCTCCTGGTGCGCCGTTGCTGCCACGCATCGGTTTCCCGTTCCAAGACTTCCCGACTGGGTATCCGGCGGTCCAGGCACTGCCGGGCCAGCACCCCCAGTTCGCTCTCGGCCATGTTCAGCCAACTGCCATGCTTGGGTGTGTAGTGGATTCCCAGCCGCTGGGCTAGCCGCTGGGCCTCCGCCGGCTCGAAGGCTTCGTACAGGGATGCCGGATGATGGGTGTTGAGGTTGTCCAGCACCAGCACTATCCGCTCCTTGTGGGGAAAGTCCTCGTCCACCAGTTTGCGTACCACCTCCGCCCAGTCCCTCCTGGTGTGCCGCTCGGTGACCGACACCCAGCACCATCCCTCCAGGGGCGCATACAGCATGAACCGGTTGCTCACCCCATTACGCCGGTACGCATAGTCGTAGGTCAGGGGAGAACCGGGTCTGGGTGGCCGGGGTTGGCGGGTCTCCCCCACCAGTTGCTTGCTGGTCTCGTCCAGGCACACCAGCACCTCCTGTTCCCCGTAGTCCCGATGATAGACCTCCAGCACGTCCTCCAGGGCGCACACGAACTGAGCGCTGGCCTGGGGCGGAATACACCAGCATTCCTTCAGCCAGAGCCTGCCCCGTTGCAGAACGGGGGCTTAAGCTGGTTTTTTTCAAGGTCCTACCCACCGTATCCGGGCTGATGCGCTCCACTATCTCCCGCTCCACCAATCCATCAGCCAGCAATTGCAGCGTCCAACTGACCCGTCCCTCCGCTGGCGTCGAGCCGGCCAGGGCTATCAAGTGGGCCTCCCCCTGGCCATCCAGTTGCTTCGGGCGTCGCTTCAACTGCTGGCGGCGACTCAGGGCCGCCGCTACCCCCGCTTCCACACACCGGCGACGTACCCGTTCCACCGTGGCGGTCCCACCTGCAGTACCCAGGCTATCTCCAGGTCCTTCAGTGGACCTTCCCCCCAGTTCTCGTCGCTCAGTAGCAGTATCCGGGCATGGGTCTGCTTATAGGCGCCGCCCGCCCCTGGGACACCAGCCCCCTCAGTTCCCCTTCCGTCAACTCCACCCGGTATTTCTTCACCTTCACGTCCTCTCCCACTGCCCATTCTGTTCCCCTGGACTCCTATCCTCTCTCTGCTAATCTACCATATATCCCAACCAATCAATCCAATAGCGTTGCATCACTAGTTGCCTGGCTGCTTTCGCATCATCAGACCAGGCGAAGAATCCACTTCCTGGCTGACCGGGATTCAGGGAGTGAGGACCTTTCACTACGTGTACGGTCCGTGAAGGCACTCCTATAGCAATGCAATAGACTGTAACAGGCTCATGATAGCGCCCAGCAAGCGACCGATTGGGCTCCTTGGGGACTTAGGCTCGGCACCGGTCTTGGCCAGGTCCTGGGCCATGCCCACGCGGCCGCTGGGGCCTGTGAAACCTTCGCCCAGGCCCGCTGCAACAGCCGCTGCTTTGACCCTGCGGCCGATCTGCCGGGGGAGAGACCGAAGATCGGCGTGCTCCGGTTCAGTAACTCCTCGGCTGGCCTGATGGCCTTGGGCGCCTCCGCGTTGCAGCGTCGGCATAGAGGGAAACTCGTCGGTTTAAACTCTCCGCATTGGAAACATTCGGCTATTTCTCCCTCCATGAATTGTTGCCAGTGGCGCCGGCATAGGAAGTGCTCCTCGTCGATTACTTCGTTGCAGTCCTGCTCGTCGCACCTGTTCGGGGTCATCCCCTGGAGTTGGAGGTCGGCATAGCACTGTCTGCAATGTTCGAACCAGGGTGGCTTGTTGCGCCCACAGCGGGTGCATGGTGTTGCGTGTGCACCGGTCACTTTATTGTCCTTTCGGTCGGGTTGTAGTGGGTACTCTCTGCATCCTTAGATGGATTATAGAAGGTCTTTCTGGGTTATGAAATCCACCCTTTCAGGCGTCTCCATCCTCCCTGCGCTGTGCCGGTTAATGCAAACCAGTCCGGCGCAGAGTCAGTCTCCGGTCGCTCCCTCTAAATTGGAATGCGGTCGCCCGGCCCCGGGTCAGGCAGCTGGCCTCCACTCCCGGCAGGGGTCACTCCAGGAAGTCCTTTAGTTGGCGGGCCCGGCTGGGATGGCGCAGTTTGCGCAGGGCTTTAGCCTCAATCTGCCGGATCCGCTCCCGGGTCAGGCCGAACTCCCGTCCCACCTCTTCCAGGGTGCGGCTGCGGTCGTCCACCAGGCCAAAGCGCAACTGCAAGAGCCGGCTCTCCCGTTCCGGCAGGGTGGCCAGCGCCTCGAACAGCTGCTCCCGGAGCAGTTGGGCGGTGGCGGCCTCCGCCGGGGAGGGGGCGTTGCGGTCCGCCACGAAGTCCCCCAGGTAAGCGTCCCCTTCTGCGCCGACCGGACTCTCCAGGGACACCGGCTCCTGCACCATTGCCCGCAGTTCTTCGACCTGCTCGGGGCGCAGTTTCATCGCCGCTCCGATTTCCTCCGGCGTCGGCTCTCGGCCGTACTCCTGAAGCAGCCGGCGTTGCTGCCAGATCAGCTTGTTGATGGTCTCCACCTGGTGCACCGGCAGGCGAATGGCCCGGGCCTGTTCGGCGATACCCCGGCCGACCGCCTGGCGAATCCACCAGGTGGCGTAGGTGCTGAACTTGTAGCCCTTCCGGTGGTCAAACTTCTCCACCGCCCGCAGCAGGCCCAGGTTGCCCTCCTGAATCAGGTCCGGCAGGGCCAGGCCCCGCCCGATGTATTTCTTGGCGATGCTGACCACCAGGCGCAGGTTGGCCTCGGTCAGCTGGGCCTGGGCCCGCTCCCCCTCCCCCTGTACCCGGTTGAACCGGCGCCGGAACAGCGGTTCATCGCCAGCCAGTTCCGGCAGCGACCCGACTTCGCTGAAGGCAGCGTCCAGCTGGAGCAGGGTGCAGTCCTGTAGCAGGTCAACGCCGTCCGGGCCGAGCAGCCAGCGGTCCAGGGACAGGGCGGTTACCTGCCGGTACACTTCATCCCCCTCCAGGCGGAGGGTCTCGGCCAGGCCGGCCAGCAGCGCCTCGGACAACCGCCCATCGATGGCGGCCCCCAGGGTCGGGTTGTTGCTCAGCTGCGACAGGGCCGGATTGCGGGGCAGTTCCAGGCAGTCGCACAGCGCATCAATCAGGGGGATCGACTTTGCCAGCCGGCGCAGCAGCGCTTCGGTCAGCTCCCAGTTCCGCCCGCTTTGGTTGAACTCCTGCCGGAGTTGCTGGCGCAGCCAGCCCGGGCTCTGTAGCTCCGCCGGCTCTTGCTCCAGGCTCTGGCAGTATTCCTCGCCCAGCAGTTCCCGCTCCAGACCCAGCAGGTGTTGCTCCCCTTCCAGCTGGCGGGCCAGTTCCCGCTCCTGCCGGGCGGTCAGCAGGCCGCCCCGGCCGATTTCCCGCAGGTACAGCCGCAATGGATCCTCCAGAACCGGCCGGCTCTCCGCCGCCGCTTCCCAGTCCGCCTCTTCGCTTTCCTCCTTGATTTCGCCAACCGCGCCCTCTTCCCAGCGGTCCTCCCGAGCTTCGGAGGTCTCCAGTGCCATCGCGACGGCGCTCACCGCCCTAGCGTTGCCCTCCATCCGGCGCTCTTCATCCCTGCTTCCATTGCCCAGCAGCCCCGGGGTGGGGTCATTATCCGGTCCGTCTTGGTTGCTATCGTAGTGGTCTTCCTCCCGGCTACCGGCCCGGCTGCCGCTGCTCCGTCTTGCCATAAGATGTCACCTTCCCCCCAAAGCGTTCCGGGCTGACTGGGGTGGACCCCATTGGTCGGACCGGGTTCGAGCTGGGTCAAGCGATAACTCCCGCCGTCCCGGTGCTTTATGATACCACCGCCGCGGCCGGGGGGCCTTTCCCTCGGTTGATTCCCCATCCTGGGGGCGGAGCGGGCCGAAGGGCCGCGCTGCGGGATGACAAACTGCGGCCCTCTTTCAGGAGTGAGCGGTGGGACCAGCCGCCGGGGCCCGGAAGTCTCGCCGGCCGCCGGCGCCGCCCGGTTCAGGTAGCCAGCTCGACCTCCGGACGGGCGGCCCGGGCCTGCTGCACCGGGGCTGGCGATAAGGGGGCGTCCAGGAGGCCGCGCTCTGGAGCGGGGACCTGGGTCGGTCCGATCGGACGTCATTACATTGGTGGGCATTGGCCGCCGCCAACGGGTGGAAAAGGGCGCTGAAAACCGGTGTTGACCGAGGTCGTTTCGATGCGCGATAGGGGACATTGTTGGTACGTTGCTATACCGCTCAAGCCGGGTCTCCGGCCTGAAACCGGGGAGCGGCGCTCGACGGAATAGTCCCCTTCCCTTTACCGGGCCGGCGCCGGCGGAGCTCGGCCACCGGCGCTGCCGGCGCCGGTTTCAGGGCACTCTCTGCTGGCCACGCTGCCGGTGTCCTGCTCGGTCAGCTCCGGCTGGATGCGTATTCCCTTGATAAGAGTTCATCACCCCCGCGCCGGTGGATGGCAGCTCTCAATAGCCCAGATTTATACCCAAAGGACTAACGCAAAGAGGGCCTCCAGCTCGCGGCCTGGTGCCACCTTTGGCTGGCCCCGGCGTTGCGTCGTATCAATAGCCGGAGCCAGCTTGTTTAATCCTCCTGAATAGGCCTCTCCGGCCAATATTCTGGCGGTCAAACGGCTGGCCAGCCGTTTGACACCCCCGGTGCTGCGGGATATATTGGCCGTGCGACAGAACCAATCTACAGCTTAATCTCCTAGCTATCGCTTGTGCCAGTTTCAGGCTGGGGCGTCATGCCCCCTTGTGAGGCACAAGCACGGATTGGTTTCTGTCGCAAGTAGCCACATCCTGACTTGCAAGGGGGTTCCTCGATGCGACCTTCTCCTATTTCAAACCTGATTTCAGCCTTACCCCGTCCTGGAGTTTATGGAACTAAGGCCAGATACAAAGCGGGTTTAGTTCTGTTGGCGCTGGGTTGCGCGCTGGCAGTTGCCCTGGCCGGCTGCGGCGGCGCAGCCGCTACCCCGGAGCGGTCCGATAGGCCGGATAGACCTTCAACTCCCCCAGCCGCCGCTCAATCTGCTGCATCCACTCCGGCGGCCAAATCCTCAATCCTGACCGCGGCGGCCAAGGTTGCTGCGCGGGTTCCTACCGCGGCGCCTACGCTGGCCCTGGCCCCCGCGGCCCCGATGGCAGCGGCTACGGCAGCGCCCACGCTGGCCCTGGCGGCGGCGGCCCCGATGGCTATGGATACGCCCACCCCGGCGCCCACCCCGACGCCCACCGGCAGCGCTGACGCCGACCGGGCGGCTTTGCTGGCCATCTACAATGCCACCGGCGGGTCGAACTGGAAGAATAGCAACAACTGGCGGAACCGGAATGCAACCTTGGCGGAGTTGGCCGGGGTAACTCTTGACGACCGCGGCCGGGTCGTCCGGCTGGAGCTTAATGGCAACCAATTGGCCGGACCGGTACCCCCGGAGTTGGGCGACTTGGCTGCCCTGGTGGTTCTGGATCTCCGTGGGAACCAGTTGAGTGGGGCGATACCGGCCGAGTTGGGCGACTTAACCTACCTGAGAGTACTGAACCTCTCCGGGAACCAGTTGAGCGGGGCGATACCGGCCGAGTTGGGCAACCTGGCTGCCCTGAAACAGCTCAGTTTGGCCCGGAACTGGTTGACCGGGGCGATACCGAGCGAGTTGGGCAACCTAACCAATCTGAACTCGCTGTCCCTCAGCGACCACCAAAGCCAGAGGGATGGCCTGATTTTTGACCGGTCCGGAAACCAGGTTGAGCCGGCGAACCAGTTCAACGGGGCGATACCGGCCGAATTGGGCAACTTAACCAACCTGGCACAGCTGGACCTGAGTGGGAACCAGTTCAGCGGGGCGATACCGCCCGCGTTGGGCAGCTTAACCAACCTGGCACAGCTGGACCTCAGTGGGAACCGGTTGACCGGGGCGATACCGCCCGCGTTGGGCAACTTGACCAACCTGAGAGGGCTCAGTTTGGTCAGGAACCAGTTGACCGGTACGATACCGAGCGAGTTGGGCAACCTAACCAACCTGGACCGGCTGCAGCTCAGCGATCACCCTAGCCAAAGGGATGGCCTGATTTTTGATCTGTCTGGAAACCAGGTTGAGCCGGCGAACCAGTTCAGCGGGACAATACCGCCGGAGTTGGGCAACCTGGTCAAACTGGAATCGCTGGACCTCAGTGAAAACCAGTTGACCGGCGCGATACCGGCCGAGTTGGGCAACCTGACCAGCCTGAAAGGGCTGGACCTCAGTGGGAACCGGTTGACCGGTGAAATACCGTTCCAGTTGGGCAACCTGGTCAAACTGGAATCGCTGGACCTCAGTGAAGGCCAGTTGACCGGCGCGATACCGCCCGAGTTAGCCATCCTGTCCAAGGTGAGAGAACTGGACCTCGGCGGAAACCGGTTGACCGGCACGATACCGCCGGAGTTGGGCAATATAGCCAACCTGAAACGGCTGGACCTTGGTGGCAACCGGTTGACCGGCGCGATACCCCCGGAGTTGGGCAACTTAACCCGCCTCGACCGGCTGTCTCTCAATGACAACCAATTGACCGGTCCGATACCCCGCCGGTTGGAGAAGATAGATTACAGCTACACTATCAACATGGTGTCCTACTCCTCTTCTTTTGAGATGTACCTGGGGGGGAACCAGTTCAGCGGGTGCGTAACCAATAAGTTGCAAGGAAAGCTGCGCGATTTCGATGCGGTGGACCTGCCGGCCTGCTGAGGCGAAGGTCGCCAGCCGCCGCCAACGCTGCCGGCGGCAGCTGGCGCAGGTCTGCAACCGGCCGGCTCCAGCGTACCTTCCCAGGACCTTGAACCCTATTGCTACCGGCGCGCGTTGCCGGCCTCCCCTCCCCGGGCAGTATAGCTCCGGCTCTGGGCCGGCAATAATCAATCTGACGCTGCAAGCGGGTATTTGCATAGCTGCTCCTGGGGCGCCCAGGAGCCCGGGCGCCCCGACTCATCGAGGCCGGTTCCGAATACAGGAATAACGCAATTATAGAGGAGGTATGGAAATGACAACGCCCGAAACTCCCGGTGAAACTCCGGAACAGCCCCAGCGGGTCCCCTCCGCCACTGACGCGGCTCCCCGGCGCGGTTCTAACTTCGGAAACAAGCGGTTCATCATCGGCGGCGCCATCGGCGGCGCCGCGCTGCTGGCCATCATTGCGGCAGTGGCGGTCCTGCAGCTGCTGGGCGGCGGCTCCGCCGCTGCCGGCTCCCTGCTGAAACTGGTTCCAGAGGATGCCCAGTTTATAATCCTGTTGAGCCCTCAAACCCTCCGGGAGAAACCGGATGACTTCCCGGGCGACTACGACGACTTTGCGGAGGGGCTTCAGGAGACTATCGAGGACGAATTCAATACTGAAGAAATAGACCTGGCGCAGGTCGGCAGCTTCAGCGGCTTTGCCGTCAACCCCGACTTTCAGGAAGGCACCATTTTGCTCCAGGGGGACTTCGCTTTTGACGATTTACGCGACGATTGGGAGGACCAGGGCTTCGAGGCCGATTCATACAAGGGGTACGAGCTGTGGCAGGGCCAAAGCTATTACGCCCTTCTCGAAGCTGAAGGGGCGCTCATCACCTCCGACTCGGCAGAGTTGCTCAAGGACATCATCAAGAATCTTGACCGAGGTTCCGGTTCCCTGGCGGAGGCGGAGGACAACGACCTGAAACGCATCCTGGATCGATTGGGCCGCTCGCCATTGGTTTTCGCTCTCGCCGGCGACTCTTGCGGCGACGCGGTAAGAGGCTGCCGGGGCGTTGGAGTCGCTTACGCCGGAGCCGACCTGGACCGGGAGGAGGTTGCCACGGACCTGGTGGTTCTGTTCAGTAACCGGCGGAGGTCGGAACAAGCTTTCGACGACTATGACGACGTTGCGGAACTGATGGAGAATATTTTGGAAGGCTACGTCGGGGTCGCCGGCGAGTTCGCCGTCATCCCCGACGCGGACGGGGTGGACGTCGACGATATAGTCCAGGATGGCGACTTCGTCCGGGGCGTCGGCGCCATTGCGCTGGAACAGTAATATCCCATCGGACCGGTCCGGTCATCTGATCCAGGTCTCCGCGGGCAGGACGGCCCACGTATTGCAGGTGCAGGGCGGCGGCAAGGACCTGGCGCCGCCGGACGGCGCTCGGTTCCAGCAGGCCGTTCTCGCCAATGCTGGCCACCAGCCTGCCGTAGTCGTCCGGGGCCAGGTCGGGAAACAGCTCGGCATATTCGCTGATCGGGTACTGCGTTCCTGGCGCCAGCATCGGCTCGCCTCCGGCCTACCGGCCTGGTATTTGTTAGTTAACCGTTGCCTCCGGTTTACCTGCATATATTTACTTCATGTAATGCCGGCAAATAAATCGGCGCCAGCGCGGCCTTGCGGCGGGCTGGCGCCGAGCGTTATTGACCGCCCCGGGTGTTACCCGGACGGTCGGGCGCCCCTACCTATCGTCGGGCAGTTCCAGCCCGCTGCTGGTAGCCGCTGCTCCGGTGTTGTACACGTTGACCGTGATGGAGTGAATGACCAGCTTGTGGGCCGACAGGCCCAGGGCCGTCGGAGCCGGGGCCGGAGCGTCGGCCGGCACGGCTACCGCCGCCGCCGCGGCCGCCTCCTCTTCCGCCGCCGGCTCGGGCCGCAGGAACTCCACCACCGCTTCGATCTCCGCCGCCGTGGGCCGGCTGAACACCTCAAACTCTCCCGATGTGACGCATTCGACCATCCGGTCGACAACATTGTCCTCCTGGTCCAGGAGCTTCACCTTGTGTCTTTCTCCCCAGGCCTGGACCGCAGGCTCCACCGTCTGGCTCAGTAGGGCCAGCGCCGGGATCACGAAGATGCTCAGGCCCAGTTCCTTGGCTACCTGTTTGCTGACCCCCACCGATTTGGCCGCCGTGGCCCCCAGCGGGCTGGACACCGCCGGCTGTCCGTTCCCCGGATTGACCATCAACCGGTCATCCTCCACCGTGTGCGGGTCGGTGGTGACCTTCAGGAAGGTGAAAGCGACGCCCTCCTGGGCGATCAGGAAGTCCGGCTGGGTCGGGCCGGCGTCGGGGTAGTAGATGGCCTGCCCCGGCGCCGCGCTGGCCGCCACCTGGTCATAGGCCTGCTCGACTCCGGCGTACGCGGCGACGCCGCGCCGGTTGGCCGGGAATTCTGGTTCGATTCTCATTACATTTACCTCTTGATTTGATTTTGTTGATTTGATCTTGATGCCGCCGCGCGGCAGGTCCGAAAACGCCAAAACGGGCTGCTGCCGGGTATTCCCCGGCTCAGCCCGTCTCGCTTCAGCCTGCCGCGCGCTGCGGTCCGGGTCCTGGTCTCCGCGGCGCGCGGGGCGCGTTCCCGACATATCGGGATAGTTAGCCTACATGGTCTTCATCTCCTGTTGTTTGATTCCGGTTGCCTGATACCTGCCGGGCGCGGACCCGGCAGAAGGCCGGGCCGGGCCCCGGATACCGCCCGGCTAGTCCCGCAACTCCGCCGGCCCTACGGTATAGAGCTCCAGGCCGGACTTCCGGTGGATGACCAGCTTCTGGAACTGCTCGATGCGGATGATTCCCCCGGCCAGGGCCAGCCGGGTCCCCGCCGGGACGACCCGCGGGGCGGTATCCCCCGCCGCCGCCAATCGGTCCGGGCCGCCCGGGGCGTACTCAAGCTGCCCGTCGCTGACCGCCAATACCTCCTGCCGGATCTCCGCCGCGGTGGGCGGGTATAGCACCTGCGCCGCAGCGGCGATGGCCGCCAGCCGCTCCGCCATCAGCTCCAGGCCCCAGATCAGGTGCACCTTGCTGCGCTCCGCCCGGGCGGCGATGTCCGGGTCCGGCGCCAGGTCCGGGAACAGCAGCGTCGGGGTGAAGAAGGCGCTGCCGCCGACTTTTTCCGTCACCTCCTGGTGGAGGGACATGGTGGCGTCGGACACCTGCTCCAGCGGGCTGCCGCTCAGCGGCTCCAGCCGGCCGGTCCGGCGGTTCTTGAGATACCACACCCCCCGGATCAGGACGTACCAGCCCCCCTTCACCTCCAGGCCGAAGCGGCCCACTCCTTCAATCCACAGGGCAAAGTCCAGTTGGCGATGTTGCTTGTCCCGCTGCCATTCGTAGTAGGCGAAACCGGGCCGGTCGAGGGCCTGCAGGGCGGCAAAGACCCGGGCTTCGGCCCGCCGCAGCGGGTCTCCCCGCCGGTGCGGCGGGAATTCTTCGGGATACATTTGCATGCTGACTGTCTCCTTTTTACCGCTTGCTTTACTCCCCGGCCGGCCCCCTCCTGCTGAGGGGGCCGATCCCCCCTGGCGGCTGGCCGCGGCGGGAGGGCCACCCGCCCGCCCCCCAGGCTCCGACCCGGGGCCGGCCCTCTGGGCGGCGCCGGTGTTGCGGGAACTCGCTTTGACCCGCGCGCAGCGGCGGGAGCGGACCGGACAGTCTGCGGAGGGGGCGCAGGATAAGCCCCGCCAACCCGCACCGGCTGCTGGGGCTGCAGAACCGGTGCTGGAGGGCCGGGGGCCTCCCCTCGCCCCCGGGGTGGGCTGGCCTCAATGGTCCTTGCGGCGATCAATAGCAGGTTGCTTTTGACCGACTTAGGATGTCGTTATCCAGCGATTCGGTCAGTCCAATTGGCCGGGGAGAATGAATGGGGCGATATCTGACCCATTCGGCGGCGCCCCGGGGCAGGCCGACCGGCCGGAAATTGGCGGCGGAAGCGCAGCTCCCGGGCCGGGGCGCGCCGCCGCCGGTGTGGGCCTCGCCAGCCGTTTTCGGAGATTTCGAGGATTCCCTCAGGGAATATTGGCGAAGGGTGAAGGGATGGAAGGGCTGTATGAAATAAAGGGCAGGGCGTTCGCCCCCGGGATGGCCCACGGCTTGGCCCTGGATAACAACCAGTTCGTCCTATTGAACGCCGGCCTTGCGGCCGGCAAACCGGTTACTGCGGAACGCCTGAAGTTCAAGCCGAATCCCTGAAATCACCCGGCAGACCGACCGTCGCTGCTCCGTGGGTGAATACGCGCGCTGCAACCCATTTCGGCAACGCAGACCATCTGCCGCAGACGGCTCGCGCCGGCCGCGCATAACCGGGTTGAATCCCCCAACCGGCCCCGCTCACGACCGGAGCGCCGCGCTGCCGGCGGTCAGGGATATTTCAATCGGTGCCTCGAACCGGACTCGGTCGCCGGAGGGATTTTGGGGAGACGTTTTTGACAGAGTGATGCTCGGGCGCGGCTCCTGCCGGTCCTGGGTCCGGTGCTCTCGCCCATCGCCATAGTCGCGGGTCATCTTCCCGTCAAACGCCGATGCTGGCCGACATCAACTAATCCTGCCAGGCCTTCAGCCAGGTCCCTTCCGAAAGGGCCACCAGCTCCGGCGGGTATCGGTGTTATTCACTGCATCCGGGGCCGGCAAGGCCCGGGTCAACGATTCCAGCGTCCTTTGGCTGGTGTCCAACTGTTGCAGCAGCAACTGAAACCTCAGCTCCGCCTCCTTCAGCTGTTCCCGATGATAGGCATCCAGTTCCTCCAGATTTCTCACCCGTTCTCGCAGAGTCGCCAGCTCCGCAATATCTGCTGCGTCACCGGCACCGGCAGCCGGTTCTTCGGGTGAACCATCCTCCAGCAGCACCCACACTTTATGCCGACTGCCGCGGGGTTCCTTCTCAATGGTCAGTTCGTTGCGCTGGATCATCCGGTCGATGGTGGAAGGTGATACATCAAGCCTGGCCGCGGCCTCCAGTTTGGTCAACCTTTGCGTCATACTGATCCCTCCCGGTGGTGAATAGTGATCCATCACGCGTCAGTATAACCGAAGGGGAGTTGGCCGCTCCTTAAACCGGCTGAGCTAGCCCTGGATGATCGGCTACATTGCCGACAAATTGGCCGGAATTAGAACAAAAAGCAGCCGGATTCGGTCAAATCCGGCCCTTTCCGAAGGGGTAGTACTACCTGGCATTAAGAGCGGTACGTGGTAGTATTTTGGTATTCAGGGGGGTAGTACAATTTGGCGTCAGGAATGGGGCTTGGTAGTATTCTGGCTCATACAGGGGTATTGCTATCTGGCGTCAGGAACGACACTTGGTAGTATTCTGGCGGGAGGCGGTAGGGCAACCTGGCGTCAGCAACGGCCCTTGGTAGTTTTTTGGCTGATCGACTTTCCGACAGGCCACCCTGGGGGGGTTATTATAGAGACTAGATACGTTTTCAACGTCAATGGTGGTACTTTTGTGGTGCGGCCCTGTCGCCGCCCTGTCGCCGCCGTAATGGGCCTAAAATCAGAACAGCCCGCCGCCGCTTTCACGGCAGCCCGGGGCGGTGGGCGTTGCGCCCGGACTCCTGGCGGCGTGGCGATGGGGCCGGCATCGGGCCCCAGCCGGTGAGGTGAGGTGAGGTGAGGCCGGTCGGTGCGCCCGGCCTGAGCCCTGCACCGGAGCCCTGCACCGCCTGGGGTTGATGAACTTACCGCTGGCTCCGCAATGATGGCGAATACCCCGCCCAGGTGAACCGGCAACCCATTTGAAGTTGGTTTATTTAAGCCGGCCCGGTCCTTCCTGCCCCGGATACCACCGCCGGCTCCGGTGTTAGTAGCAGCCTTAAAGTGTGCAAAAGTAGTGTCGAAGTCCAGCGAAAATGTCCGGATAAGTGCTCAGGGAAAATGTCCGTTGGTCTTGTCCTGAATTGCCAAGTAAGCGGCCCGTCGGCGAGTCCGGTTGACGGGTGGAGTTGGCAGGTCCACGTACTTCCTGACCGTGTTTCTGGAAATACCCGGTTCCCTGGCGATGCCCCTGAGGGAGACACCCTGGAGCCTGGCGTGGTGGATGGCTTTCCACAGGGCCTGCTTGCGCGGGGAAGCCTCCCTGGGCGGTGGGGTATCGGGCCTGAGGGGTTCGACGTCCTCCTGACGCTGGGGCACGGCCGCTTCCAGGGCGGCCAGACGCTGGAGTTGCAATCTGCTGAGGCCGTGCTGAGCCAGGTTCCTGACCACCTGGGCCAGCTCCGGGGTGGGCGCCAGGGCACCGTTGGAGGCTCTCAAGGCGCCGGGCCTGAGCGGCGCTTCCTGGTGGGGGATCACCTCCCCGTCGTACCGGACCATGAGTTGGCCACCGCTTTGCTCCAGTACCTCCACCTTAGCCCCGGCATAACTGGGCCGGTCCTGGCTGGGAAGCAACTGCAGGGTGCGCCACTGGAACTTGACGGTGTTGTCCCTGGCCACCTGGCGCGTGTGCTTGAAGCAGAGGACCCGCTCCAGAAAGATAGACGAGTCCAGGGGACTATAGGCTACCTTAGGCTGCTGGGCAGGCACACGGAACTGCTTGTTGAATTGGGGCAGGAATTCCCGCAATACGGCATTGGCCTGGTCGATGGTGGTGGCGCCCACCAGCCTGAGTTCGCTGACCAGCCGGTCCTGGAAGGTACCCGCCATGCGTTCCACCCGACCCTTGGCCTGTGGCGAACGGGCAAAGACCTGCTCAATGCCCAGTTCCTGCATGGCGCGGCTGAAGTGGGTGGCTTCCAGGACCGGCTGGATGTGGCGGGGCTTTCCGCTGAACTTGAAGACCCCGTGGCGATCGCCATAGAGGGCCAGGGGGATCCCATAGCGACGGATGATCCCTTCCATCAGCAGGAAGTAGCCCCGGGTGTCCTCCTCGGGCTGGAAGACGGCGCCCGCCACCGTGCCGGTGGCATCATCCACCGCCAGCAGCAATACGAACCTGGGTCCCCGCTCTTCCAACCAGGGGGTGGTGGCTGCCGTCGATCTGCAGCAGCATGCCCTCCTGGGGCATTCGCTCCCGCCGGACCCGGTGCTTGGGGGGACGGTGCCGCCTGGCGCTGGGCAGACCGTGGCGGTTGAGGAGACGGCTTACCGTCTGGCGGCTCAGGTGAATACCCTCCCGTTCCGCCAGCACCTCGGTCAGGTGGCTGTGGTTGAAGCCGGCGTATTTCTCGCTGGCCAGGATGACCACCGCGGTGGCGACGTCTTCGTTGACCGCGGTGCGGGGGCTGGCGTCCTCGGTTGCCGTGGACCAGTGCGGCGGCCCCTTCCCTCCGGTAGGCCGCCAGGACTCGCCGGACCTGGCGTTCACTGATCCCCAGAACTTCGGCAGCCTGGGTTGTGGGCAGCTGATATTCCAACACGCTGTTGAGTACCTGGAGTCTGGCTTGCTCTCTTTGGTTCAATGTCACGTCCTGCATAGACGGACATTTTCCCTGAGCAACTTATGCGGACACAATCATAGAGCAATCACAAAAGTAGCAAGTTGGAATTGACCCACCTGAAATAAGTGGCATCATCCGGGCAGACCGCTTGGAGGTGCCTGGGGGAATGTTAAAGGTGGGAGACGTGAAAGAGATTTACGAGTTGAAGGGAGCGGGGCGCGGCATACGGGGGATTGCCCGGGAGTTGGACATATCCAGGAATACGATTCGCCGCTATCTCAAGTCGCCGGAGGCGATGCGGCCCAAGCCGAGACCCCGCAGAGGGTCGAAGCCGGACCCCTATACCGGACATATCGACCGGCGAATGGCGGAAGGGCTGGACAACTGTCGGGTACTGGATCGGGAGATCCGGGCTTTGGGCTACGCAGGCAGCTACTCCACATTGGTTCAGTATGTGCGGCCCCGGCGCAGCAGGCTTCAGCCGGAGGCAACGATGTGCTTTGAGACCGCTCCGGGGGAACAGGCCCAAGTGGACTGGGGGAGTCTGTCCTGCCTGAGGGTTGATGGCAAGCGCCGCCGGCTCTGGGTCTTCGTAATGACCCTGGGCTGGAGCCGAGCCTGTTACGTGGAACCGGTCCGCCGAGCGGACACGGCCAGCTTCATCCAGTGCCACGTCAATGCCTTCGAGTACCTGGGTGGCATATTCCCCGCAGTTGTCTCTACGACAACGCCAAGGTGGTGACCCTGGGCCGAGACGCGGAGGGGCAGGTGGAGTGGAACCGGCGGATGCTGGATTTCGCTTTAAGGGTGGGCTTTGAGCTGCGCCTGTGCCGGCCCTATAGGCCCCAGACCAAGGGGAAGGTGGAGAGCGGGGTGAAGTATGTTCGTGGCAACCTGTGGCCCAGCCTGCGCTTCACCGACGATGCCGATCTGAACCGGCAGGCCCTGCAGTGGTGCGACGGCGTGGCCAACGCGCGGGTACACGGGACTACCCAACGAGTGTCCAGGGAGATGCTGGCCGAGGAGCGGCCACACCTGGGGGAATTGCCGGAGCGGAGTCAGTTGGCTCCCTACCTCAGGGAGGATAGGAGGGTGGCCCGGGACGGGTTCGTCAGTTGGGAGGGCTCCCACTATGGGGTGCGCCGGAAATGGGCTGAAGCCACGGTGCAGGTGGGCCAGCGGGCGGGCACCGTGGAGATCTGGGCGGGTGACCAGCGCATCGCTGTTCATCCAAGGGCCCAGAGCGCCGGGCAGCGCTTCACCCTGCCCGGCCAGTGGGAGTGACTGCCCAGAGGGGATGATCGGACGCCCAGGCAGGCAGTGGCGGTACAGGTCCCCCAGGGCGAGGTGGAACGCCGATCGCTGGACGTGTACGAACTGGTAGCCGGAGGTGTGCGATGACGATGCTTGCCCTGAAACAGGCCCGTCAGCACCTGGAGACCCTGGGCCTCAAGCAGGCTGTCCAGGTCCTGGACAACACCCTGGACGCCGCGGCCAACCAGCAGCTGACCTACGCCGACGTGCTGGCCCAGTTGCTGGGCGCTGAGGTGGCGGCCCGCAAGGAGCGCTACCTTACCAACAAGACCAGGATGGCCCACCTGCCCTTCCAACGCACCCTGGAGCAGTTCGACTTTGGCTTCCAGTCCTCCATCGACCAGCGCCTGGTCAAGGAACTGGCCAACCTGGCCTTCGTCGCCGAAGCCACCAACGTCCTCCTATTAGGTCCACCCGGGGTGGGCAAGACCCACCTGGCCGTGGCATTGGCTCTCCAGGCCATCGAGCGGGGACAAGGGGCCTACTTCGTCCGCGCCTACGACCTGATGGAGGACCTGAGGAAGGCTCGGGCCGAACACAACCTGGACCGCCGCATGCGCATCTACCTGGCCCCAAAGGTGCTGGTGGTGGACGAGTTCGGCATCTGGCCCTATGACCGGGAGTCGGCCACCGCCTTCTTTACTCTGGTGTCGGCCCGGTACGAACGCGGCTCAATAATCCTAACTTCCAACAAGGGCTTCGGCGAGTGGGGAGAACTCCGACCGGCTGCTGCACCACAGCCACGTGCTCAACATCCGCGGCGAGAGCTACCGGCTCAGGGAGAAGCGCCAAGCGGGACTGTTCCCTTCACTGCAACAACTCCGTCCTGCCCCTGAGGAGGTTGGCGACAACTATCCGGATTGACAGAACCGTAATGCGGTAACCTGGTGGGTCAACCCCAACTTGCTACTAAAGGGTCAAACCTAACTTGCTATTGACACCGGTGTTACGCAATTGGTCAAAAATGACAAAGTTAAACCGGTTGTTGACTTGTATAATGGGTCTAAACCTTTTTGAGGTGCCGTGATGGTTACTCCTTCCGTGCCTTCCGAACCGGCCAAGGCCTTGGCCACGACTTTGTACCAACTGCCCCTGGCCAGCGCCGAGAACATCGCGGTGGCCCGGGGTACTGGGACCAGCAACACCTACCATCTCCTGCTGGAGCTGGAACGGCTGGGATATGCCACCCGCCAAAAACTCGGTTGCTACCAGCCATTGACTGCCCGGTGGCGGCTCACCAGGAATTATTTTCTGGACAACGTGGACGGCCTGGGGCCGCCTGACCTTGACCCGCTTCTATTTAACGACATCCAGTTGGGCGCTCACCAGGAGGGCAGCATTGCCAGGCGATTGCAGCGGCTACCGCTGGTCGAAAACTTTTATGGATTGCTCGGAGCTTTCAGCAGCCTGGGCCGGTTCGAAGCGTTTCAGTGGCTGGACCAGGTCAGCCTGGACGCCGCGGTTCGCTATGCAGACGGCTGGGTCGCATTTCTGTGGTCCGGCCTGTGGGAATCCCGCCGCAACATCGACAAGCGGATGGGAGAACTTACCTCACACATCCGGAACCTGTCGCTCCGGGAGAGGGCCTGGCCGGCCCTGGTCTGTTTTGTGGTCACCGATCATTGGCAGCGGGAACTGGTCCGGCAGATAACCGTCGACTGGGGATATCAGGATTATGTCCGCGTTTTTTGCCTGGCCGACCGCAGCTGGTCCGGTGCGACCCAGCCCAGGGCCAGCCGGGGCCGGATTCACCAGTCGGCCAGCCTGATAGACCTGGGCAATTGGTCACTCGCCCAGCGCTTGGCCAGTTCACCCTGGACCGAGCCTGGAGCCAGCATTATGGGCCAAGCGCTCGAGCTCGTCGCCGAGTGGCCCGGCCTGTTTGTGCCCCTGGGCGAGGCGGCCATCGGGGAAACCGGCGGGGCTCAGCGCGCCCGCCTAGCTCTGAACCGGCTCGCTGAAAAAAAGTTCGTGGCCAGGGTCAAGGCCGGCAACCGGTATCGGCACGGGCTGACTTCCCGTGGCATCGACCTGATCGCACAGCGCGACGGCGTTCATTTCTTCCATTCCGCATATGCCAGTTTTGCTGAAGGCTGGGAATCCCGGGTCAGCACCCGGACGCATGAGGACGGCGTTATGGCCCTGACCCAGGCCTGCATTGAAGCCGGTCGGCCGGTGGCCGCCGGGTGGCGCTCCCATGAGCACATCGACAAAAAGTTCGGTATTTTCCCCGATGCCATGATCCTGCTCGAGCAGAGCCCCTATGGCCCCGGCTGGCACTACTTCGAGTATGAACTGAGCGCCAAGGCTCCCAGCCGGATCGCAGCCAAGCTGCTCGGGTACCTGGCCCCGAGACGCCGAGACCATTGGCCGGTGCTCTTCGTGGTCCGGGACGACAAGGTCGAGGCCATTTTTCAGCAACGCGGCGCCGTCGGCAACCTGCCGATGCTCACCACCACGCTGAAGCGCCTCAAGGATTTCGGCCCATTGGGCAATGCCCATTGCTGGTCCAGGTACGGACAAATGGTTTCTGTCGGCTGACGACGTAGACCCATTTGGGCACTACCCCGCAAATTCGTTCGTGTGTCATATGCCGGTCAGCGGCATTGGCCGGTCCGTCTCCCGCCCAGGTGGGCCTCCGAGGCCTTGCGGTTCAGCCGAGAGACGCGGACGGCCCCGGCATAGTCTGGCCGGCCCAGCGGAATACATTCGATATCCGCCACAGGAACGGTTTCGGCGCCACCGTGACGGATTCACCGCAGAATCAGCGGCATTGCCCGGCCTGCTGTGGAATGGCGAGTCCACTATCCTGACGGCGCAGCGCCGGTTCTCCCCTGGCGGTCCGCTTTCCAGGCGGGGGGCCCGGTCCCAAGGGCCGGCGCCACGGCTTTTCCCGCCAACCGCAGGGCCCGGTCAGGCTTCTATAACCGGTCGCTGTGGCTCCCCTGCTCCGCTGGGCAAAGCCCGGAAGTGGTTGGCCCGCAGCGCCTGGTACAGGGTCTGCTCTCCCGACAGCATGTAGGGCAGGAAGATCTCTTCCAGCTCCACCATGTTGGTCTCCAGCAACGCCATCTGGGCCTGAATCCAGTCCTTCAGGATCCGCCAGGCGGTGCGCCGGGCCTGGTCCCGGCGTCCGGCGGGATTGGTGATCATTACCCGCTGTTCGGTCATGATGGCGAACACCGCTTCCACGTTGACCGGCAACGCGTAGGCCAGCGGGCCGTGGCGGGTTTCCATCCGCCATTTCAGGCCGCAGGGCTGCCGTTCGGCGTCGTACATGGTGATTATCTCCAGCGCCCCCTTCTGGGCCAGGATGTTCATCACTTCCCCAACGGTCCGCTCGGCGGGTACCTTGGTGGTGTAGTTCAGCAGCGGCATTGCTCTCTCCGTCCCGGCCCACTCCGTAGCCTTTAGGCCAGTTTAGCGCATTTGGCCCGGTTGCTGGATCATCCAGCCACTGTTCTGGCCTGACTGCAAGAGCGCCACCACTGGCCGGGGTTGCAAGCGGTGGGCAAGGTCACCGCCTGCCGACATCGGGAGAGCCAAACCAGTGTGGAAAGTCGCTACTATTTGCTGAGCCAGGCCTTCCCTCCAGAGCGGTTCAATGACATCGTACGCAGTCATTGGGGCATTGAGAACCGGCTGCACTGGTCCCTGGATATAGTATTCAACGAGGACCACGCCCGGAACCGAAAGGGACATTGCGCCGAGAATCTGGCCTTACTGCGAAAACTGGCGTTGAATCTGGCAAGGCTGGAACCCAGCAAGGGGTCCATGCGGGGCAAGCTGAAACGGGCCGGTTGGGACAATGGCTTCCTGGCAAACTTGCTTTCCCAATTCGCCAATTTTCATGTGCGATAGCCCTGCATCGCCGACTCCTCGCTATTGAACTACCCACATCATACCCCAATGGCCTGATACCCGTGTTTCTCGGACGGCTGCTAGTATTACAACGACGGGTTATTCGACAGGGTAATTCGTGGGAGGATTTTGTATGTAGCAATGAACGGGCGCGATTCCCCCGGATAAGCGGGCCGTAGTCTGAGGGGAAGCTTCAAGGGTCCTTTCTGATAACTCGTCGTTGCAATACTAAACCAAAGCCAAGGAGGGATGTGCATTTGTTGGGCTCTGGGAATCGGGCCGGGAGTTTCTCAGGAGTGCTTCGGCCCTTGATTGCAGGACTGTCCGGCAGCGGCGCCTCACCTCATCTTTCCGGCTGGCCAATCCGGCGAGGAAGCCGCCGACCCTCTCCTGCTCCGCCGCCCTGCTTCCCAGGCAAAGGTTCCCCGTCGCCGCCTCTCTCGCCCATCCCCAGATGGCCTCATCCCCGTTGAAGTCCGGGCTGTACCCTGGCAGATTCACCAGCCGCAGCCCCAGTCCCGGCGTCCGCAGGTACTCCCTCAGCGCCTTGCCCCGGTGCGCTGGCGCGTTGTCCCAGATCACGTTCAGTGGCCCAGGGTGCCTCTCCCTTAGTTGTTCCAGAAAGGCTGCCGATGTCCCAGAGTTGCTGTTCCCCTCCAGTTCCATCCACCCCACCTCCCCGCTCTCCAGGCACACCGCCGAGTAGTAGCTGGCCTTCTCCCCATACCGCGGACTGGTGGACTCCACCAACGCCGGCTTACCCCTCAGCACCCACTTGCCCCGCAGTCCGGCGTCGGCCCGGAAGTGGGCCGCGTCGGCAAAGAATGTCCTGGCTCCCGTCCGTGGGCCTCATCCCACAGGGCAGCCTACTCCGCCACAAAGGTCTCACGCTTGGTCTCATCAGCCTTGACCAGACGCTTCTTGGGACCTTTGACGGAAAATCTCAAGCGGTGCAGAGCCTGCCCCGTGCAGACGGGGGTAGTTCAGGCAACTGCTTCGGCTCAGGCTGACCTCAAACCGCTCCGATACACACCGGTGCACCACCTGCCTCCTGAACCCGCCGAAGGGTCAAGTTGGCCAGTTCGATGCCCGCCTGCTCCGGCAATTCCTGCACCGCCGCCTTCAACTTCGCCTGTTGCGTCTCGCCAAGGGCCGGGGGGAACTCCCAGGTCTGCTCGAAGATCAATGCCCTGGGTCCTCCCTGTCCAAAGGCAGCAACGCATCGACCTATGGTATGCGGGTCCCGTTCCAAGGCCTCCGCAGTAGCTGCTGCCGTCCAACCCTGGGCCAGCAGCAGCATGGCATACTACCTTTACCGGTCCCTGGGAGTCGGCGCCAGGATCATCCGACGGCGCAAGTCCTTGGCATTCATCTGCCACTGTTCCAGATACCCCTCCATTTCTCTCCCACCCATCACCAACCCTTCCCTGAAAACACGGCAAGCCAATCTGGTTACACCGCTAATTTACCCCAGCTCTCTGCGCATTTCACCGTGGCTTTGGTTTAGTAATCGTCGTACCGGCCACCAGGTGGGACTTTCGCCAACGGGCTTTTGACGATGACTGGAGCGGCGTTTCGACCGGGACAACAGTCTGCGACTACGGCAATCTCTTTCCGGACTCTGTGGGCTGGTCTCCTGTCTGCGCTGTGGAAGCTGGGTTCTTGGCATGCTGTCGTCGCTTTGCACCGTACAGTTGATTGTTCTCGCGGTGCTTATCTCGGCATACCTCGCAACGAGTCTGGCCAGGGATTGCCGTATTGGGGCAAGTCTTGCACAGTCCAGCCTCTTTTCGCTGCCGCCCTACCTTTCGTGCTTGAAGCCGATGGTATTCCCGTCTTTCAGGGATCCGGTTTCTTGCTCGGTCGTATTCCCGACGAGCTGCAATTTGCTCCTCGACGGGACGAGAAGGAGTTCTGGGCTTCCTTGCCTTGAGTTTTCTGGGTTTCGACTTTGTAGCCTTCTTGGGCTTGGTCTTCGGTTCAGCCTTGGCTATGGTGAAATTGTGCCGGAAAGTGATTCTTTTGGAATACGGATGGGGGCATTAGCCCCTGCTTATTTCTACTATTTTCGCCTGGGAACATCCCAGTTGCAACGATTTTCAGGATTGCAAATCGTGCACTCCGCCAATTGGCAGCCAATTGGCAGAAGCCTGTCTTGTAGCTTTGCAATTGTCTTAACTGGGCCGAGGATAGAATTCCACCAGACGCTCCAATATAATCGAAAGGAACAACTAGCTCCAGCAGCATAGAGGAATATCATGGCCGACGTCGCAACTCTGATGGGGAACATCGCATCCTACGAAGCAAGTCAGAACATCTTGGAAGCGGACAAATGGGGCCGGTACGTCGTGTTCTACGACGGAGAGATGCAAGGAGACTTCCCGGACTTCCCGAAGCCACGCACTACACGTGCCAGCGGCGGGGAAGAGAACCCTACCTGGTTAGATAGGACGCCCACCCTTCGTGCTGCCAGCATCAGTCCAGTACCAGAGACTGTATGGCGACGGCTGATGTAGGGTTCCGCGACCCCGACGTCCTGAGCAGGATCGGACCGACCATCGCAGTCCAGATAGGATTTGACCCTTCATTCCATCCGCCGCCGGGCCCGGAGCCGGAACTGCACCAGGACCTGCACCCGGTGCAGGCGGAGGAGGTAGTACTCCCCCTAGCCGGGCCGGATGCCGAAATACACCCCGGCTCCCAAGTCCCTCATGGAAAGAACGAACTTACAACATACACCGTGGGATTCGTCATAGCCTTCCAGAACCGGTAGGAATCCTTCGACGATCCCAACCGCTGGTTGCTCCGCTTCCAGGATGCAACCACCATGCGGGATATTCTTCCCGAAGCCAATCAGCAAGACGACATAGAGTTGGTATGGAACCAATACACCTGGATGAACCAAGAAACTAATCTCGCCCCACAGGCAGAAAACAGCCACCGATTCTGGCAGCACACCGACTAGATGCACCACAGCCTGATCGGCCCGGTCTGGCTCACCGTGCACGAGTCCGGCGTCCTCGACGAGGGAACCACCAGCGTGGCGCCCAGGACAAACCGGTGGGAGGCCCCGGGCCCATCGTCCCGGACGAACACCTGATGACCGAGCTGGTCGTCAGGACCAAGAACGACGAGGGGCAAAACACCTTCAACACCGCCGGGTTCCCCCACCTGAAGCTCCACCCGGTCCAGGGATCCCCCAACCCGGGGTTCCCCCTGCCGGGCCACGTCATGGCATCCGGCAACTCAGCAAGGACCGCCCCCCCAGGCAACTTCCAACTCAACGCGCTGCCCGGCAGCGACGTGTGGGCCCAGTACTGCCAGCACGATTACTTCCGGCAGGCCTTCACCTGCCCCCCGTAACCGGAAGACGGAGCTAAAATAAACCAGCCCCAGGGCACATCGTCCCCGGGGCTTTCCATTCACCCCGCACAAGGCGACAGCAAGACTTTGAGCAAAGGGTCTCAATCCGCTATAATCACCACCACGGCGCCCCGACAGCCCCAAGGATAAATCCCTCAGCTGTTCTATACCGACATGGGCCAAGGAGAAGGGAAATGACAACCAAAGAAAAATCAATGGAAACAGCCTTGGTGGGAACCTTCGAGGCGGTGCTCCACCTGCCAAGCTTGCCGCCGCGCAGTTCACCGGACCAATCGGCGACTGATGCAGGAAGCCCCGGTCCCAGCAGATTCCTGTGGGCGAGGCCAACTATCGAAAGAATCCTTGCCCTTCCATGGGACCAGGAAGACTGGCAAGAGGGCGCCAGGGCGCCAAGCACGGAGGCCGTATCCCACCTGCTGGTGGCGCTCTCCACCACCATGCTGCCGGACAGCCCGGTCCCAGACATAGGACCAATGTGGGACGGCGGCGTCTGTGCCGAGTGGCACCGGAACGGAGTAGACCTCGAACTCTACGTGGCGCCCGATGGAAACGCTACATGGTCCTTTGAGGACCTGGGAAATGGGAAAGAGGATGAGGAAGAGTCAGGCCAACCGGTCTGGCTGCTCCATACCTCAAGATTCAGAGACCACATCATTAAACTGGGACCAACTGAAGTCCAAAACAGGGTGTAGAACTTGCCGGAAAACGACCCCCCCATTCCAGGGAGCGAACTGGTCGTCAGGCGCGTTCCCGAAAATGACTATATTTTTGACGAAAACATCGGGCGCACCAGGCCATCAGGAAACGCATATTTGGAGGATGGCCGTGACGGACAGACATCAGTACACAGGCTTTCAATGACCACACCCGCTGAGGTACACGCCCTGGGACAGGAGCCGTACCTCGCGGTCACACAAGTACAGACACTTCGAGAAGAGGGTCTCGGCATCATCTTCGATCCCAAACCGGGAGAACCTGGTCACTCCAACATTACAGGCCATAAGGGCGGTAGCCTGCTGAGGCGCATAGCTCGCAAGGCATGGTGGGAAGAAGGGTTTACCCCACCTCTGCAACCAGGAGAACCAAAATTTCCCACAGCAACATCACCAGCGCAGAGTTGAGAGACACTCTTACAACAGAACCGGTTACGCCACCTATTCCAGCTCCCGGCAACAGCGCGGATGACGAAGAGCCACATACTCCAGGCGACGACCAGGGCTGACTCTCCAGACCGACTGCGTAGGGCAGACATTTGCCTGCCCCACACAAGAAAGGTCAACCAGGCGACAGGAAGACTCAGGCGCCCCGTGGGAACACATCCCCGGGGCGCTACTCTTCACGGAGAACCGTCAAAATCCCCAGGGCGGATATATGACAGATGGCCCTTCACCCTGGATGGTCCACCCGCTATAATCCGGGTTGGAAGTGGAATCCGAGGATACCGGAATCTCATCCAAAATGATCAAGAGAAACCCCGAAGGAGGCCAGACTTGGCATCAGAAAAGGAAGCGCCAGAAAAAATCGCAGAACCCCGGGAATACCTGCTCAGAATGGACCAGGCCATTCCCATGCCCCTGGGGCTGGAAGTCGTAGTCACCGTGGAGGTCGAGGGACAGAGATACGAGGCCTGCGTCCCGGCAAAACTGATCATCAGCAACGAACCCACCCTGGTTTCCGGCTGGTACACCGGGAATCAGGAAGGAAGCTGCGTAATCGTATTCCCGGCCACATCCATGGGGACATACATATGGCGCCTTTCAGAAAAGGACCTCGCAGCCATAGCAGTTGAGGCATAATCCAGCATGGTACTTTCCGACGGCGAAATACTGGTCAACCCCCGCCAGCCACAGAGAAGAACAAACCAACGCAACAGGGAAGGACTCCTATAAAACCCAAATAACTGGCAAGACGGTGCCAATTTGAAACCCAACGACGAAATCCTGACCCAAGAGGACCGCCAGGAGAGGATCTCCACCGCATTCGCACACGCAGTTGCAGCAAGAGCAGGCTACACCACCAGCGTCTATGACCTGGACCGGACCGGCATCGACCTCCTGATCCAGGCCGGAGGCACGATGCGCCCCCAATTGGGCCTCCAGATGAAGGCAACTACAACACTAAACCTGACCGGCGACCGACTCCAATTCAGTTTTCGCATGCTCACCAAGCACTATGACTGGCTGAGACTCCCCTCCCAAGTCCCCCGGCTCTTGGTGGTGCTCGATATGCCCCAAGAAGAAAACGACTGGATGACCATCAACGACACCGGCTTGATCATGCGCCGCCAGGCCTACTGGAAAGACCTGAAGGACGAGCCGGAAACCGACCGCAACTCGATAACCGTAAACATCCCAACCGACAACGTCTTCAACGTTGATTCCCTCAGGGACCACATGGAAAGGTCAAGAGCAGGGAGGCTTTGATGAACACCTTGGAATTCGATTCCAGAACCCTGGCCCAGGTATCGCCGGGCGCCCTCTCCGCATATGTCCGATCCCGCCACTGGATAAAGACCGAAGAATACGGGGACCACTCCGACGTTTACTCAGGAGACGGACTGCCGGAGCTCGTAGTGCCTCGCTCAAAGGACATCGGCGACTACACCCTGGTCCTGGACCAGATACTGAAAATCCTCGCCCAAGTCGAGGACATGTCCCCGGAATCCATACTCAAACACCTGGCCCACGCCGACCGGGACGTGATCAGGGTAAGGGTGGACCATGACAACGGCGGCATTCCCATCGAGGAAGCAGTGGAACTCGTGAACGGCGCCAGGAACATGCTCCTGTCCAGCGCCTGTTCCCTGAATGACAGAAGGCCGGTACTCCGTCCGGGCCAGAGCCCGGAGGCCACAAATTTCCTGCGCTCCGTCAGGCTGGGCCAGACGGAAGAGGGAAGCTTCGTAGTAACCATGCTCCCCCCAATCATCCCACCGGCCGTCCAACTTGGATCACCGGAATCCGGCGATCCAGAAAGCCCCCATGACGAGGACCCTCGCGAAAGGAAGCTCACCCTCCACCTCTCGCAGACCCTTTCAGCTGCCAGAAAGGCAACCCAGGACACGGTAGCCGGCAAAGCCGAAGCATTCAGGGGAGCCATAGACCAAGGCGTCAGCGCCAACCTGTGCGAGGCACTGACCCAACTGATAGGCTCCCGTCCCAGGACCGAAGTAAGCATTACCTGGGCGCTCAGTCGCCCCGTAACCGGCGGCAGGACCATTCTCCCCTTCCTGAGCGATGACCTCCCCGTCCTGAAGCAGGTCGCCCACAGCTTCAGAGAAATCGGACCCTGGCCCGAGCAACGAATATTCGGACGGGTCGTCCGCCTGGCACGCCAGGAAGAAAAGGACGACGGGACCATCACCATCCGGGCCACAATAGAAGGCCATCCCCAGTACATCAGCGCAGTTCTCAACCAATCGGACTACGACAAGGCCATCACCGCCCACCAGGGAATGGTGGTCCTGGGACTGGAGGGAGACCTGGAAAAGGTAGGAACCCACTGGCACCTGCGAGGACCACGGGTCATAGACATTATCGCCGGCAACAGCGCGGATGACGAAGAGCCGTATATTCCGGGCGACGACAAAGGCTGACTCTCCAGACCGACTGCGTAGGGCAGACATTTGCCTGCCCCACATAAGAAAGGTCAACCAGGCAACGGGGAGACTCAGGCGCCCTGTGGAAACACATCCACCGGGCTCATCTCTTCAGGAAGATTGCAAAAACCCCCTGAGGGGAAGAAAATGACGAACATACAGTCCGGGAAATGTCCAGCGCAAACGGGAAGCCAGCCCCCGTGTGAAAACCCGGCAACAAGAAAAATGATCTATTGATTGCGTACAACTACTGGCGTGATTGGTGGTCGCATACTAGAGATGGGAGGGCCAAGGGGTTCGTGGTCTTGGGGTGCCAGGAACAGGAGGACACAGACTGCACGAGTTACCTGGATGGTACGCTGACCGGGGAGGATGAAGAATGAGCTTCCGCGAATACCAGCATCTCGTAGCCGAAAAGGCTGCACTCGAAGATACAATTGACCGGCTTTCACCCAGCGCAAGCAATGCACTAAGACAACCCCTGGAGCACCGCCTTCACCGTTTGAGTGAGCGCCTGACAACCTACGCCGGCGTTGAACCAGAATCGGGGCTGGGAGTCGTCGCAGTAGCGGGGTACCCCGTTGCAGACAGCAGCAGCATTGACATGGTAATGGCCGGCGAAGTCTTGCAGCATTTCGGGAGGACTCTTACCGCCCTGAGCGGTCGGAAAGCGGAACCAGTGCTTACAGGATTCGTGCCCGGCTCTTTCGGATTCCAGATAGAACCCGGCGAGCCTCAAGGCATGCTGATGGCCAGCGTCTCACCTACTGTCAAGGCCTTCCATCTCGTGGTTTCCGCCATGGCGGCCGCCAGCTCAGGGAACGATGAGGTGGCGGCCGAAGCCTTCGTGGACTTCAATACAACTGCCCTGTCCTCCTTCAAGCGCTTCATGGCGACTCTGGCTGAACATGATGCGGTCTGTTCTGTAGCCATAGGCGAAAATGCCTTCGGATTTGCAGATAAGATTGGAGTCAGGCAAGTAGCCTCCCTGATGGAAAGCAGCGTCAGCGAGAGTGAGGATTCCTGGGAAGGGACCTTTCAGGGGATCCTGCCCGACCGGCTCTGGGGAGAGTTCGTCCCCTCAGGCAGTGATGAGTCCATCATGGTGCGCATTTCCGTCGATGAAGAAGCCATTCCTGTCAATTGGAATGACCTGGTCGGCCATCCAGTGAACGTGGACGTCCAAACCAGGAGGGTAGGGAAAAGCAGGCCCAGGCATACTATTGTCTCGTGCAAATACCCACCAGCGTAAACCACAACCAGGGGCCCTGACCGGTAGGCCACACGCCACGCTGGACATCCAACAGCTCAGGAATCGACGCCGATTCTACATGATCACCTGACGGGGGCTCAAAGGCGAATTTACGAAGCCCGACCACCCCCGCCAGGCGAAAGAAAAATCACCACTTGCTGCGCAGGGACCTGAGCCGGTCCATGAAGCCCCGCCGCGGCGGGGCCTCTTCCTTTGGAATTCCCTTCAGCCCACCCAGCTGCTCTCCTGAAATTCCCGCGCCCACGTGGCGCATATCCGCCGCAGCCCGGTGCAGCGCAGCCGCCGCCCCGTTCAACACCTCTCAACTTGCCCGACGATACCCATACGGGCCGACGGCTCCGTAAGCAGGGCCGCTGCACCCCGAATACCTCCAAGCCCAGGTCGTCGAGCCCGCCCAGCTCGGAAAACCTGGCCCCCCGGTTGGCCAAGGTCGTAACCGGCAACGACGCCACCCTGGAGCCACTGCGGAACAACCGCCAGTCCACAACCCTGCGCAGCGCAGATCCCAGACCAAATTGCAGACGAGCGCACCCTCTTCCAGGTTATGCGCCGCCGGAGATCCAAAGGGCGTCGCCAGGGCAAAACCGCCGCCCCGACGGACGGACCACAATTACCGCAACGGGCAGACACGACCCCGGCAATACAGGAAAACCCTGAAGGACGCTTCCAGCACACAGAACCACCAGACGAAGAGAAGGAGGACCGACCACCATGTCCAGGAACAGCAGCGAATACAGCTACCATCACGATAACCAGGCCGATGGCCACGACATGACGGCATTCAACGACCCCGCCGTCAACCCCCAGCTCGGCCGTATCGAAAGCGCCAATCCGTGCGTAGCCGACGACACCATGGTGATGACCGCTGACGGGCCGCGGCCCATAACCGAGCTGGTAGGCAAGAAATGCCAGCTGATAGTGGACGGCAAAACCTGGTGGAGCGACAGGAAGGGATTCTTCAAGACCGGCTTCAGGCCAGTGATAAAGATTGAAGTTGACAACGGCTCGGCAACCAGCCACATCACGCTCACGCCCGACCACCGGGTGAAACTGGTGGAGAGCACGGGACCCCGCTGGGTACCAGCCGGGGACATAAAGGTAGGTGACAGGCTCCAGATGAACGAACGGGAGGCAATGGCCCAACGCAACCCGGAACGTAGGAAGGAAAGAGTCACCGCGGCCGTGGACCAGGCAAAGTACCGCAACCACATATGGGGCAACCGCCTGGAGGACATCCTGACAAAAAGCGCTGCGGCCATAGCGGAATATAACGACAACCCACAGACAAAAGACAAAGACCGCCTGACGGCAGCCGGCGTTGCCGACCTGCTCAGGAGGGATAACAAAGGGAAGGCAGTAACGCTGGACCGCGTCTTGAAGAGAGTCGACGACCCGGAAATACACCAATGGTTCCAGCAAATGCTGAGCTGGCCGGAAGGACACCTCGAGGAGGCGCTGGAACAGGCCGTCAAGGCAGCCAAGGACCTGAACACGGAGGCGCTCCTGCCGGTCAGGTGCGCAAGCGTCACCTCGACGAGCCCGGCAGGAAGCCGGGAGGTCTACGACGTACAGGTGCCCGGCGTCAACGCCTTCGGGGGCAACGGGCTGCTGCTGCACAATTGTGGAAATCAGCCCGTTGGCGCCATACAAGTCCTGCAACCTGGGATCCATCAACCTGGCCCGCATGGTCAAATAGACCCAGGACGGGGCCCAACTGCACGAGGACAAGCTCGAGGAGACGGCTAAGCAACACCGGGGCAGCCCGGTACTGGTCCCGGAAGGGACTGGAGGACGTCGTAATGCCCCTGTTCCTGCAGGACGTGAGGGTCACCGCCCAGCGGCGGGATAACCGCCTGTGGCTGGAGAATATCGAGAAGCTGGAACAGGGACACTATCCGGAGCCGTGCCGGATCCCGCCAGCTGACAATCCCCGGACCTGACGCTGACCGGCCTGCGAAAACCCTGTTGCCGTGCGCCATATACTGACGCCGGGAACCTTGACGTATCCCAAAGCACTGTCTTATGGTTGCGTCAGGTACAATTCAAGATGACCACACGTCAGAAGGCAACAAAATCATGCCAGAGAAAACATCAATCGGAACCTGGGGAACGCTCATGCCGGTACAGCCGGCACCGAAGCTGCGTCGCTACGAAGAAATCGCCTACCTGCTTCTTCCCTACGAGGAAATAATCCACGACCCCTTCCCCACCCCCGAAGAGGCCCACGTTTCATTCTTCCTGGGAAGGGAGAAAAGGGGAGCCTACGTTCCACTCAGGATAGTGGATGAGGAGGCAAAAACGGTGAGGGCCGCGCTCCTGGGCGAGGCGGACGGTCATGTCCTGCTCGACTTCCCGCCGACCAACTTCGGGCACACCAGCTTCTATGCTGAAATCGAAGATCTCAAGGCCCTGGCTGCCGGCGCCAACGGGAAAGTGAGCCACTGATGGCCCGGTCGGACATAGAGATTAAGGCTGAGATCGCAGCAGAGCGCCTTGTATTCGAACCACCCATCCCGGATCCCGATCAATTCGGAGTGCCAAGTGACGAGTCGCGGTTTGGCAGCAGTTCAATCCCAATTGAACTGTCAGCAGGTATGAGGATCGCCCAACTTGTGCTGGAGCACGTCGGACTGCCACCCATCAGGGGATACAGGGGGCGGTATTCTAGTACTACAGTTGCAGATATCTCTTGGTAGAATGGAGCTACTAAAGGAAGTGGGTGAGGTGAGGCGTTGGGAAGGGAGCGGGACGAAGTGTTGGAAGTGACACGGTGGGCCAAAGGTATCGAGGGAGTTCATGGGTGCATTTCGGGACGGTTTCACCGTTCGGAACCTCGCCGGCGGGCGTTGGAGTATCTGAAGGGACTCCTTTCTCCGGTAGAGCGCAAGAATGGGTGGCAATTGGCGGAGCAGGTGGGGGATGCCACGCCCTACGGAGTGCAAAGGCTGCTGTCCAGCTATCGGTGGGATGCAGACCTGGTACGCGACGACCTCAGGGACTACGTTGTGGAGCATCTGGGGCAAGAGGACGGGGTATTGGTGGTGGACGAGACTGGGTTCCTGAAGAAGGGGACCAAGTCGGTGGGAGTGCAGCGGCAGTACAGTGGGACGGCGGGGCGGATTGAAAACAGCCAGGTAGGAGTATTTCTCACCTATGCCACCGTCCAGGGGAGAGTCCTGCTGGACCGGGAACTGTACCTGCCCCAGGTATGGGCGGAGGATGAGGAACGCCGTCGGGAGGCTGGGGTACCCGAGGCTGCTACCTTTCGGACCAAGCCGCAGTTGGCTCTGGATATGCTGGAGCGGGCGGTGGAATCAGGAGTCCCCTTCCGGTGGGTCGCTGGAGACGCAGTATACGGCAGTGACCGCAACCTGCGAGTGTGGCTGGAGCGGGCAGAGATTCCCCATGTGCTGGCCATCAAGAGCAGTGAGAAGCTGTGGGCCCTTACGGGCCAGGGGCCACGGCAGATACGGGCGGACCAACTGGTGTCAGGGGTGGCAGAATCCGATTGGAGTCGGTGCAGCGCGGGCGACGGGGCCAAGGGTCCCCGGGTCTACGACTGGACCAGGGTGGTGATACGTCCCCTGAGGGAGCCTGGGAAGGGGTACTGGCTGCTGGCCCGCCGCAGCATTGCCCATCCTGAAGAGTTGGCCTACTACGTCTGCTGCGGTCCAGCGGACACAACTCTGGCGGACCTGGTTCGAGTGGCGGGAATCCGGTGGACCATCGAGGAATGCTTTGAGGAGGCCAAGGGACAGGTGGGGCTGGACCAGTATGAAGTGCGGAAATGGGAAGGCTGGTACCGGCACATAACCCTGGCCATGCTGGCCCACGCCTACCTGGCGGTAATCAGGCAACAGGCCAACGAAGGCTTCCACGGTAAAAAGGACGGTAAAAAGGGGGAAAGCAGGAATGGGATGAAGCCCTGATACCGTTGACGGTGCCCGAGGTGCGCCGACTACTGTACCGGTTGGTCTGGCTCCCAATGCCTTTGAACAAATCGGTGGTGGCCTGGTCCCGATGGAGGCGTCGCCATCAAGCCAGGGCCCGCCACTGCCACTACCAGCGACGCCTCAGACACCTCAGCCAGTATCTGCAACTGTAGTACTAAGTGTACCGTATTGCGAACTTTTCGGTGGGAGATCCTGCTATAGGGAGTCCATTTAGGTGGGGCCATAGGGGCGCTCACGAATGAGCGCCCCTATGGGATCCTACTCAGTCCGATGGACGAAGCATTCCACTAATAGTTCCTCACTGCCCTCTACATCAGTCAACGCATTCGTTACCAACATTTTTGTTGCCAACGTTTTGGTTGGTATGCTATACTTCGATCAACACAGGGAGCCACTGGAACAAGAAGAGAGATGACAACACTACGGATGAGCAGCAACTGGGTCGATGGAGACCGGTTCTTCGACCGAGAGGCGGAACTGCGGTTGCTGCGGGAGCGGGTTGAGAACGGTACGCATACGCTGCTAACCGCGCAGCGCCGGATGGGTAAGACGAGCCTGGTGCGAGAGCTGCTCCGCCGATTGGATGAAGATGGGGAGTTCGACACGGTATTCGTTGACTGGGAGGCGGCGATGGATCCTGCGGACGCGGTCGCCGAATTGGCTACCCAGGCGCGGCCGCTTCAGGGCTTCCGCGGGCGGATGGCATCGTGGCTGAGAAACAGTGTTCGGGACGTCCGCGACAATGTTGAAGAGCTGGGCGTCTCCGAGCTTCGCGTGAGGTTGCGAGCAG
Source organism: Dehalococcoidia bacterium (assembly GCA_965197655.1). GTDB lineage: Bacteria > Chloroflexota > Dehalococcoidia > Lucifugimonadales > UBA3495 > CATQHB01. The sequence goes on from OZ240220.1 coordinate 2,175,860, forward strand.
GTTTGGACTCCGGCAATTGGCAACGTATCGGCGATCAGATATTCGAGGCCTTGGCGGCCAATGATCGACCGGTCGTGCTGGCCATCGACGAGTTGCCCATATTGGTCAACCGCCTGCTTAAGGGACACGAGTACCGCGTCACCCCTGAACGCCTAGCGGCGACGGACGGTTTCATGGGTTGGTTGAGGAAATGCTGCCAAACCCACCAAGGCAGGATCTGCTTGATCATATCGGGCAGCGTTGGGCTGGAACCGGTCCTCAGTCAAGCCAGACTCAGCGCCCATGCGAATGTCTATTCAACGCTTGACCTGCGACCCTGGTCTCACGACGTTGCAGAGGAATGCCTAGCGGCGTTGGCCCGGGGATACGGGACAAGTCTTCCCGATGAGATACGCCGGGAAATGTGTCGTCGGCTACGCTGCTGCGTGCCGCATCATGTGCAACTGTTTTTCCACCTCCTCTACGAGCACCTCATCAGAGACCAGCGGAACGAGGCCACCCTGGACGACGTGGAACGCGTGTACCGACGGGACCTTCTCAGCGTGAGGGGCCAGGCCGGCCTGGTCCACTACGAGGAGCGGCTGCGCATGGTGCTGGGAGACGAAGCGTATACCGAGGCCCTGAGCCTTCTGTCCGAGGCCGTGGTGAACGGCGGACTGCTGACCTACCGGGTGATCGAACTTTATCGTGACGAGGCGGTCCAGACGGGTGATGAGGATAGCGTGGCTACTGTGTTGTACGTCCTGCAACACGACGGGTATCTCGAAGAGAGCGAAGGCGGATACGTTTTCGTGTCCGGTCTGCTTGAGGACTGGTGGCGTGCCAGGCACGGCCAGAGTTTCACCTCAATAACCAATCGATAGGTCGGATTGGGAGGCTCAGCATGGTCGTCGGCACAAAGAAGTACAATCCCGGTTTCCTCAGCGACGATGAGATCGTGGCGTCGTTCTGCGTCAGGAACGCCGAATTCGCGTCTCTCCTAGAATCTCTGCACGCCAGCGAAGGCAATGCTAATGCGCACTCCCTGGTAGTCGGTCCCCGGGGCAGTGGGAAGACTCACCTGCTGTTGCGGGTGGCTGCAGAGGTGCGCCGCGATGCCCGACTGTCGGGATTCTACCCGATCGTATTTGCCGAAGAGAGCTACGAGGTGGCGACGGTGGGAGAGTTCTGGCTCGAATGCCTGAATCATCTGGCCGAGCAGGCCACGGAAGTTGAGCGTGCCGATCTAAGACTGTCCTACAACGACCTGCGGACCAAGGCCGATGACCGCGATCTAGCGGGTCGTTGCCTCGGGACCATTCTGGACTTTGCAGATCGACATAAGAAGCGGCTGCTGCTGATGGTAGAGAACCTAAATATGCTCTTCGCCGACATTGCGGATCGCGATGCCGGATGGCGCTTGCGCCACACACTCCAGACCGAGCCTCGGATAGTCCTGCTTGGGAGCGCCACTAGCCGGTTTGACGAGATTGACCATCCCGACCATGCGCTATATGACCTCTTCCGGGTGATGACGCTGCAGGCCTTGGAAACCGAGGAATGTGACACCCTCTGGTCGGCGCTTTCAGGACAACCTAAGGGAAGTCAGCAAATAAGGCCGCTTCAAATCCTTACCGGAGGGAACCCGCGCCTCATCGCGGTGGTGGCCGGATTCGACAAGACGTACTCTTTCAACGACCTAATGACCAATCTCTTCGATCTGGTTGATGAACATACCGAGTATTTTCGGAGCCATATCGAAGCTCTCCCTCCCCAAGAGCGACGCGTATACCTAGCCCTGGCTAGATTGTGGAAACCGGCGACGGCCAAAGAGGTCGCCTCCCAAGCTCGCGTGAACGTCAATAAGTGCAGCGCGCAGCTTAGACGGTTGGTGGACCGCGGCGCTGTGTTGCTTGAGGACGGAGCAAGACGGCGCCGAACGTACTACGTCGCCGAAAGGATGTACAACATCTATTATTTGCTGCGGCGTCCTGGCGCTGAAAGCCATGTGGTGGACGCTCTGGTGCGCTTTATGGCGCTCTATTACTCTCCCAACGAACTGGTGCAAATCGGCATTAGGATGGCCGAGGGCCTTGACCGGGATGATCCGCGGCAGCTGGATATCCAGTCCACAGCGTTCCTACACCTGCTGGCGCTACCGGAGTTGGGCGACCTGCTCGTCGATGTGTTGACGCAGGAATCGGTTATCGGTGCATTTGGTTCTGCCCAAACACCCGGCCTTGCTGAACCCATGGTATACGCACTGCTGGCGAAAGCGAAAACCATGGAATCGGAGAAGCGCTTGGGGGAGGCGCTCGGCTATCTGGAACAGGCTATCCGTATGGCGGACGACGTCGGAGGCGACGACTTGGCCGTCGCCAAGGGCGCAGCGGTGTTGAGCAAGATCGGCCTGCTGAAGAAGCTGGGCCGGAACGACGAAGCTATTGGAACAGTTGCTGTCAACTATTTCGCCCGTGACCAACGCGTAGACGTCGAGATGGCAGACGCAATAGTCAAGATGCACATAGAAGTTGACCACGTCTCGGCGCATCCCATTGGCATTGTTTTTCGAGCCTTCACATTGCTTACGTTTGGAAAGGTCGAGGAAGCTATCTGCGAGGCCGAGTCCGCTCTGAGGCTCCTCGAAAACGCTACAGACGATAATGACCGCAAATTGAGGGGAATAGCAATCGTCATGAAGGGCCTACTGGCGGCGACCGTGGGCGGTACTATCGGGAAGACTGATGCCGAGAACTTGCTCTTTGATATGGCAGAGCAGCGTCTTACCTTGCTTCCCACCTGGAGTGTGCATGTCCTGATCCAGTATGTTGCAACGATTGAACCGGCGGAGGCATTGGCCCTGATCGAACGCGCCGGTGCGATTGACGCTCTGCAACCGATCGTGGTGGCGCTGCAAAGAGAGATCGGCCAAAGCCCATCGGTGTCTCGGGAACTTGATGAAGTATCGAAAGACGTGCAAGAGTCCATCATGCATATGAGAAAGGGCCTCCACAATGACTCCGATTAAACCTGCCCAACATGCCGTACCGTATGGTTCGGCGCGCGACCTGCCATCCTACCTGGAGATGGACCGTCAGATTCAGGGCGGTAAACTGCTGACTCGATTTATAGCGCGGAAACAGCGCTCAGAGTTCCTCGAAATTGAACATCAATTGAATCACCTCGTGGCTGTTGTCGACCGCTTCTACGACCAGCTAGGTCCCTTGAACTGGATATTCCACGAACTGCTGCCCATATCAGACGTTGAAGCGATCCTCGACCGGACCACCACTCCCGAAGAGGCTGAACAGGGACTTATTGAGATTTATCGAGAGACAGACAAATTAACCTTCTGGACTCGTTGGCTTTACGGTGTTGAAGGGCTCCGAGAGCGTTCCCACCAGATCGAGCGAGCTCGCGAGCATTACTTCGCAGACCAGTTCGACAGCGCAGCACTCCATCTCATCGCAGTAATGGACGGTTTCGTCAACGACTTCGAACCGGAGAGAAGGCGCGGCCTTGCCTCTCGGGACCCCGACGACATGACAGCCTGGGACAGCGTGGTTGGTCACCACTTGGGGCTTACGAATGCGCTGAAGGCATATGACAAGACCATCAAGAAGCGGGTCGACGAGGAGGTCTACGAGTTGCACCGCCATGGGATAGTCCACGGCTCGATCACGCAATACGACAATGTGGTCGTTGCCACCAAAGCCTGGAACATGTTGTTCGCAATCGTCGACTGGGCGACGGCTACCAAGAAGATCCGCCAGCCGGAGCCTCCCAAGACCTCGTTCCGGGAGGTACTTCGACAGATGGCCACAAACAGGAAAATCAAGAAGGAGTTGGAGACCTGGAAACCAAGTCGTCTGTCAGTTTCCGATGTCAGCTTCAAAGACCACGAGATATACACACTAACCGTTCAGTTCCTGACCGGCTGGCGTGAGTGCAACTTCGGCGCTCTTGCGCACCTACCCAGTAGGCGGCTCGACAAAAGAGAGACAACGCTCGGACAAATGGCTGGGCGACTGCGCGGTGTCTTCGAGGGCTTTACCTTATCAGAGTTTCGAGTGACCGACTTGCAGAACACCGCGCCGGCCATTTGGCTATCGAGGGGCCAGGCGACCGTGAACGACTCACCGGGTAACTTTGAGTGCCGCTGGATCCTGGAGGACGCTGACGGCGGCTTCGGGTACGGCTCCGACTCTGCGCTTTGGCGCCTCGTATTCTGCGACCCCACGGTATGGCGGCGAAGCGAATAGCTGAAGGACTAGGACTCGAAAGTGGGCCATGATAACCAATCAGCACTCTGCGCTCACGCCGCTTCGGAAACCTCTTCTCCAATTCCTCACAGTGCTTCGTTGTAATGATGCCGGCAGGATAAATTCGACTGTCCCACCTTCCTGGCGAGTGCGGCGGACACTGGCACTGAAGATCACTGCCTCAGCATTCTGTCGACGGGCTTGCCTTGGACAGAAGACTCCATAAGCTCAATATACTAGTACTCAGTCAATTTTGGAATAGTAGTTACCGCAAGGCAACCTGAAACGATGGTCCCATGCTAAACAGTTCGCCACTTTCGCAGTAGCACCTTCGATTCCAAACGTGACTGACTACTAGTGCGGGCCAGGCCGTGCATTGGAATCGGAGTAAGTATCACCATAGCAGGAACGTCGGACGTGTAACAGAAACGCATAGGAACAATCTTATAGCACGAACAGCTGTTCTGGTGGGCCCGGATGGGTTCGAACCAGCGACCTGCCGGTTAAAAGCCGGCTGCTCTGCCAGCTGAGCTACGGGCCCTCCAAAGTTGGGTATTTCGGAAAGTCCGTTAGGCCGGAAACCACCAAGGCGGGACGGTAACCGGCGTCGGCGTCACCGGTCGCCGGTGCCAACCGCAGTTATCGCAGACCAAGACGCCGCGATCTAAGAACCTGACCTCTTGGCCGCAGTTGGGGCATGATTGCCTAGTAGTTGTTCCTACATCCATCGCCTGACCCTTTTTCATAATTAGGTGCTTGGGGGGAGTGATGGGCCCGGCTGGGGTCGAACCAGCGACCTGCCGGTTAAAAGCCGGCTGCTCTGCCAACTGATAGAAAATTGCGAAACTCTCTCGTTCTTTTCTGGCGTGTCCAGAGTGAGTCTTGCATTTCTGCGCGCAGCGCCGGCCAGATGCCCGAGGCGTAGGCCTCGGTCCCTGCCTCCAGGGCTTTCTTTGGTGAGGTGGTGGCTCAGGCCCCTGGCATCATTCGTACCCGGTTGGGTTCTCCCCGTACTGCGGTTTCAAGGGCGGGTCGGATGAGGCCGATATTCTCGCGGATGACGGTCCAGTCGCCGCTCATAATGGTGATGAGGGTGACGTCGTACCGGCTGAGGTTCTGCTCGTTGCTGATGCCCTGGTCGCAGGTGATGAGTATGTCGTAGCCGTGACTCGCGGCTGCTTCCAGCAGTTCGCCGTTCTCAAACTCGCTCCAGCCCAGGTATGCAGCGGTGTGGACCTCGTGGTCGGAGAGGAGACCACGAAGCTGGTGGGGCGTATTGTGGTCCAGGAGAATCTTCATTCGGGGGGTTCCTCCCTGACGCGGTCCTGTTCCAGCATACGGGCCAGGTGGGCCAGCACCTCTTTGACCTGCTGCTCGGTGATGCCCTCGAACCACTGGGCGACCTCCTCTATGGTGGCGCCGGAAGCCAGGTTCTGGAAGACGATGTAGAGGGGGAGCCGGGTGTTTCCGAAGGTCCAAGCGCCGCCCACCCGGCGGGGGTTGCGCGCCACTCCGGGGCAGTCTTCCCAGCTCAGGGGCTGGGTTTCACTCTTTTCCTGCGTTGTCATTTCTGCTCTCCCGTGGCACTAAAATTGGCTGGCCCTATTTTATAACGCAGTTGACCCGTTGTCAGAAGCCTGGGTGCAGGGGCCTGGACTGTTTGCGCGGCCTTCGTCCTTCAGGGTGGGACCTGGCAGTTATCGTCAAATCTGTTACACCTGCCTGAGTCCGGTCAGCTTAATGGGGAAACGTCACTCCCTCTTCTTGGGAGTTTCGCAAGTTTCTCAACTGAGCTACGGGCCCTCCGAAGATGGGAATTTTGGAAAGCTACCTGACCCCTAAATCGACGACATGCTCTGAGGCCCAAGACTGGTAGCAAGCCTCGTGAAGGTGCCTAGTCGGTTCCAAGTTAGCACCGGTTTGCCCATCGCGTCGGGTCCGGTAGAGGACTAAATAATCCTCGTTGAAATGGTCGATCGGTTTTTGGCAGTACTCGCATTTATTCATGGCGCCCTCCTTTCCGAAATGGACGATTTTGACAATTCCTTACTTGCGGTTGCTGGGGTCGTCATACCCGCAGCGAGAGCAGCCCCACTCATCTTCGCCGCAATCATACCAATCGTGGCCCAGCAACCAACAAATGAGAACTTTCAGCATGGCGCCCTCCTTGGTTCATACAACCCCCACTCTGAAAGCCTAAATGTCATGCTCTGCCATCAAGTGGATCCGCCAAACGTCCCTTGCCGACTGGCTCGCCGGTGCCAGGACAACCAGATCCTTCTCTTGGCAACTGCCCAGGGGGCAGAACATGGCGCGACGGTTCACCAGTATCGAGTAACAGACCGGATCACCGGTCGGGCAGCGCTGGCCAGCGGCACCATCGGAAACGCAATGCCGGCAGGTGTTACACCAAGCGACGAGCCCCACCGGCGGGACCGGGGTGTCCATGACCGAGGTTCTTGGCATGGTGGACCTCCTTTGAAGTTTCATTTCCTACCTACACTCAAACGGATCGCCGCGGACTTCGGCCAACTCTGCCTCAGGCCACCTCCGGTTTACGCTTCTTCTGTTTCGGTGGTGCTGGCCGCCGCTGGCCTTGGCATCCCAGCCCAAGGCCTTCGCCCGGGTGTAATTGTGGGCCGCGCGCAGAAACCGCATCCTGACATGGTCCTCGGCCTCGGTGGCCTCCCAGCGCCAGGGGGCCCTCCGGCGGCCGGTCCATGGGTGGCTTCCCGTGGTCGGTGGCGTACAGCCGGGCCTCGTTGCGCCACTGCACCGCCGCCTTTAACAGCGCGGTGGCCGCTTCCTTCCCGTCCGCTGTCGCCAGGACATACTCCCCACTCTTCCTGGCCGCCTTAGCGGCCCTCCGGAAGGCGTGGCCGGCGACCAGGAGCCGGCGAGATCGCTTCCCGGCCGCAGCCCACGCCTCCCGTTCGCGGTTTTTGCTATTTTTGCTCATTCCATCGCCTCCAAAATGCGAACATCAGGATCCCCTCAGGATCCCCTGGAGTGTAACCCTCGGGGCATCCGGACTGGCAACCCAGTTCCCAGTGGCAATCGCCGTCCTGGGGCCAAGGGCCTCCCCACGCGGGACAACCGGTCTCCGCGTCCAGCAGGCCGTCCTTGAAGCCAGGCATGCAACCCGGCAGTCTCTCCTGGCGTCGGACGTCCCTGGGCGTGTTAGACCGTTTCTCATCCAGCCCCCCCTGAAAAAGCGTCCTCGGGACCATCCCTGGGGGAGTCCTTGCCCTGTTGTTGCGATGTTAACCCATAATCAGGGGGGCCTACGTGTACCGAATTGCGAACTTTTCGCTGGGAGGCCCAAATATAAGGAGTTTGCTTGGTGGGCCTGTTTTGACGATAGACAGAACTATCTTCGAAATGTGGCTGGGCGGCCTGTGAGCCTACCGAGGCCGGAGCCTGAGCATTGTGGCGTGACAGGGCGGAGGAACGCAAGGAGCGGCGCGGTGGCTCCGTCCGCGGCTTTCAACTCTGTCACGGCTCCCCCCGCTCCTACCCCTCGCCCTGCTCCATCCAGTAGCCGACGCGCCGCTTGTTGAAGATGTAGGTGGGGTCGGCCGCGCCGTCACCCAGCTTGCGGCGCAGCCTCTTCACGATGGCGCGCACCGGGCCGGAGCCTCCTGTCGTGTCCTGGCCCCACACTCGTCGAAGCAGCTGCTCATGGGTCATGATCCGTCCGGCGTTGGCCGAAAGCTCCGCCAGCATCCGGTACTCGATGTCTGTCAGGTCGACCGGAGCGCCGGCGACGGTCACCCTGCGCTGAGCATAGTCGACGCTCAGGTCGCCGAAGAGATAGGGTTCGCTGGGCGCGTTCAGGGCCGGCACGGCCTGCCGGCGCAGGGCGGCCCGGATTCTCGCCGCGAGCTCGGTCGGCGAGAAGGGCTTGACGACGTAGTCCGCCGCTCCCATGTCGAAGGCCCTGGCGATGACCTGATCCTGGCCGTACGCGGAGATGAAGATGACCGGCACGTCGGCCATCTCCCGGATGGACTTCATGAGTATGATCCCATCGGTCCCCGGCAGCATCAGGTCCAACAGGACCAGCTGAGGCTCTTCGTCCTCCATCAGGCGGGGGACCTCCCCCGGGTCGGCGGTCACCGTGGGCGAGTAGCCCGCCCCGGAGAGAGCGTCCCGAACGTACCTGAGCGTCTGAGGGTCGTCGTCCACCACCAGGATGCGATGTAGGTCTCTGCCCGGCCGCGGAGCGCGGTCGGCGCGGCCGGAGATTGCCTCCGGGCCAGCGGTCGCGGCCCCCTCGGCCGAGGGAAGCGTGAAGGTGAACCGGGCGCCCAGCCCAACCCCTTCGCTCTCGGCCCAGATGCGTCCCCCGTGAGCCTCCACTATTCCCTTGCAGACCGCCAGTCCGAGGCCGGTGTCTCCTCCCTGGTCCTCAGGCTCGATACGGGAGAACTTGCGGAACAGGTGCGCCATGCGGTCGGCGGGGATGCCCCTGCCCTCGTCGGCCACGGATATCGCAACGTGGACGCCCTGGCGGACGGCGGACACCCGTATGACGGATGACTCGGAGGAGTGCCTCCCCGCGTTGGTCAGCAGGTTACCCAGCACCTGAACGATGCGACGCCTGTCCGCCATCACGAGAGGCAGTCCGGGAGGAACTTCGATGAGGACGTTGTTCCTGCCGCTGGCGCTCAGGAACGTGTTCCTCGCCTCGTCCACCAGGACGGCCGCCTCCAGGGTTTCCGGGGAGATCGACAGGGTGCCCGTCTCTATGCGGGCCACGTCGAGCAGGTCGTTTATCAGCGCGCGCATGCGGTCGGCCTGATCGACGATGATCCGGTGGAACTGGCGCATCTCGGCGGGGTCCAGGGCCGACTCGTCGTCCAGCATGGTAGTCGCCGAGCCCCTGATAGCGGCCAGAGGGGTGCGCAGCTCGTGGCTCACCACGCCGAGCAGCTCGGCCCTGAGCCGTTCCATCTCCTCCAGGGGCGTCATGTCCTGTATGGTCACGACCACGGATTCCAGCTCGCCTACCCCTTCCGAATAGATGGGAGTGGCGTTGATCAGTGTCGTGATGGACCTACCGTCGGGCACCTGGATGACGACCTCTTCGGCCCGGATCGTCTCACCGGTCAGGACCTGCGCCATCGGGAACTCTTCCAGGGATATCTCCCTCCCGTCGGCGCGCCGGAAGGTCAGGACCTCGAGGAGCTGCTCCGGCGGTCGGCCTGGGGGTTGCAGGACGCCCACGATCCTCCCGGCCTCCCGGTTGAAGGAGACCGGCGCGCCCGTCCTGGCGTCGAATACGACGACGCCCACGGGGGAGGTGTCGATCAGGGTCTCGAGATTGGCCCTGGCCTGCTGCTCACTCCGGTGACGGCGGGCGTTGGCGATGACCAGCGCAGCCTGGGCGGCGAACATGACAAAGGTCTCCTCGTCCTGGGGCGTGAACGCACCCTCGCCCTCTCTATCTCCCATGAAGATGATGCCGACGTGCTCACCCAGGTGAACGATCGGCGCCGCAAGCAGGGGCATGGAGCCACTGACCGGCAGGGGCGGGTTGAACTCGGGCAGGCCCAAGGCCCGCACGTGGCTTTGGAAGTCATCCACTCTCAGCGGCTCGGAAGACTCGCCCAGGTGTTCGAACAGCCTCACGCCCTCCGAAAGGTCCCATACCCCTTGGGCCTGTTCGGAAGTGAGGCCCGACGACAGGAAGTCCTGTATCTCCGCCGAATCGTCAAGGAGCACAATGATGCCGTACAGCGCGCCCGTCAGCGAGCGAGCGCTGTCCAAAACGCCCTGCAGCACCGTGTCGAAGTCGAGGCTTTCGTTGATCCTAAGGTTGGCCTCGTTCAACCGGGACAGGCGCTCACGCAGCGCTCTTATCTCTCTATCGCGCTCGTCCATGTCCTTCATCTTCTCCCTCCCTCGAACGGTCGGCCCACGGTCGGCCATTGGATGCGGGGCTGGCTGCTGAACGGAGCCCAACCGGCTATTGCCGGGTCAATTGTACCAGTCAGAGACAAGAAATTGCACGGCAATTGTCACCGTAGAGGGGTTGATTTACACGTTATTGTCACACAGAGGCTGTAGACTTTTGTCCAGGCCTGTCATTGGCAGGTCAGGTTTCGTTTGGGATTCGAATAGGCAGTGGCTCTATGGCCGCAAAGAACGAGAGAGGTTTCAAATGCAGAATGCGAAAATCGTTGGAACCAGGCCCGGACAGATCGCCCTCAGAGCGGTGGCGGCGGTACTGCTGGTCGCCGCTGTGCTGCTGCTCGTCGTTCGCCTGCCCGCAGAGGCCCAGGCGAATGACCGGGACGTCGGCGGCGTCACGCTGACCAGCCCCAACCCGGGAGAGCTGGTCATCGCCTGGGACGCTCCCAGCCGGGCCCCCAACGACTACCGCGTCACCTGGAAGAAGTCCGACGGCAAGTGGCATTCCTACAAGCACGCCAACACCGTCGACGGCGGCAACGCCTTCCCCACCGGCACGTCTCACACGGTGACCGCCCTGGAGGAGGGAACCGCATACCAGGCGCGGGTGCGCGCCCGCTACTTTAACGACAACGGCGATCTTGAGCAAAGCGGCCCCTGGTCGGACGCTGTGGAGATCACGATCTCCGCAACGCTGTCCCAAGACGGCGAAGGCGATTCCAACGAAGGCCCGTCAACCAGCCCGCCGGCCAAGCCCGCGGGCCTGCTCACCGCTGCCAGCCACGACAGCCTCCTGCTGGCCTGGGACAACCCAGACGACGACGGCATCACCGGCTACCAGGTCCTGCGCGGCCCCGACACCGACAACCTGACTGTGCTGACCGACGACACCGGCGACGCGGATACCAGCTACACCGACGACACCGTTGAGGCCGAGACGACCTATGTCTATGCCGTCAGGGGCCGCAACACCCACGGGCTCAGCCCGCAGTCCGACCCGGTGAGTGTCACGACCCCGGCGGCTCCCCCGGCCAAGCCCGCGGGCCTGCTGACCGCCGCCAGCCACGACAGCGTCCTGCTGACCTGGGACAACCCCGACGACGACAGCATCACGGGCTACCAGGTACTGCGCGGCGAAGACGCCGACAACCTGGCCGTATTGACCGACGACACCGGCAGCACGAGCGCCAGCTACACCGACTCGACCGTTGAGGCCGAGATGACTTACGTCTACGCCGTCAGGGGCCGCAACGACCGCGGGCTCGGCCCGCAGTCGGACCCGGTGACGTTGACCACGTCGGCGGCGCCCGAGGAGGATGACCCGCCGACCTCGGCCCGGGCGTTAGCCGGCGAGGACTTCACCCTGGCCGGGCAAGACCTGGATACAGGCGACTCGAACTGCCTCGAAGATACCATCGGAGATGTCACGGCCGATTGCACGATCAACATCGACACCACGACGGCCATTTTTGCCGTGGACGGCACGCTGGACTCCAATGACCGCCTCGGCATCAAAATCGGCCGGGACAAGGCGGCGGTTGACGCAGCATCCAACGCCGTCGATGCAAGCGATCTCGTCGGCGCGGACGCGGAAGCGACACTGACCTTCCAGGTCGGTCGGAACCTCATGCGCCTGTGGGGAGATGAGGACGGGTCCGGCGGCAGCAGCAGTGAAGAGCACTTCTACCGGGTCAACGTTCTGCCGTACTGGGAATTGAACGGCGACCGACTGTCCAAGAGCGACGATTGCCGTGCCGAATCCGCCCGGACCGCGGCCCAAATCACCGATGACGACTGTATCGTCACGCAGTTCGGCAATACCGCCACAATTCGGTTTCACAACGTGATTAAAGACCAGTTCAACGTGTACGTGCACGTGAATGGGATCCAAGTCATAAGCGAGCCTGATAACACTGAACTCGCCGCTCCCTTCACCCTGGACCTCCAGGACGGGGACAACGCGGTGAGGGTCAGGCTTGCCAGCAAGACTGGCACCCATTTTGCAGAGGACTACGGCACCAGCAGGTTCCACTACAAGGTAAAGGCAACGGACGTCCTGGTCAGTAACCTTGGGCAAGATAGCGTTGACGGGCTAGCCACCATTACTACTACGGGCTCCGGTGAAGCGACCCAGTTCACCACGGGCAGCGAGACCGATGGATATCTCATCAGCCAGGTGTGGCTGGATATCTACGCTGCCTCTGGAACCATTCCGAGAGTGTCGATCTACTCGGACAGCTCCGGCCAGCCGGGCTCCAGCCTCAAGGTCCTGACCAATCCCGGCGACATACCAACCAGGAATGCAGAGATTGATTTCCGTGATTTCGGCGCGGACGACTACAAGCTGAACCCCAGCACACCCTACTGGATCGTGGTCGAACGAGCATCAGGAAGCGGAGTCGTGGGCCTTGCATACACTGCATCCACCGCTGAAGACTCCGGCTCTACAGCGGGCTGGACCATCGGCGACAACGGATCATTCCTGGACAGTGGAACATGGAGCACCAATTCGGTCGGCACCGCAATCGTCCAGATCGGCGTCGGGAGAACGGTGGTTACCCCGTCGGCGTCCGACGACGCCACGCTGAGCGCACTGGCGCTGAGGGACGCGAGCGACAACGCCGTCGCCGCCCTCAGCCCGTCCTTCGCCTCCGACACCACCTCGTACAGCGCAACCGTGGCCAACTCCGTCTCACAAATCACGGTGGCGCCCACCGCGAACGACAGCAACGCCGACATCGAGTACCTGGACGACAGCGACGCGACGCTTACCGACGCCGACACCAGCACCGCGGCGTTCGACTTCGACCTGGACGTAGGTCCAAACGTCGTCAAGGTCAAGGTGACCGCCGAGGACAGCACGACCACCGAGACCTACACCGTCAGGATCAGGCGCGCGGAAGCCGACCTTCTCGTCAGCAACCTCGGGCAATATTCAAACGCGGGCATATGCATTAGTACCCCGAACACCGGTCTGGCGACCCAGTTCACCACGGGCAGCGAGACCGATGGATATCTCATCACCCAGGTGCGGCTGAATATCGACGCTGAATCTGGAACCATTCCGAGAGTGTCGATCTACTCGGACAACTCCGGCCAGCCGGGCTCCAGCCTCAAGATCCTGACCAATCCCGCCGTAACAACCACGAGAACCGAGCATGATTTCGGCGCGGACAACTATAAGCTGGACCCCAGCACATCCTACTGGATCGTGATCGAACGGGCGTCCGGAAGCGGAACCTTGTGCGTTTCATTCACGCGCACCTACACCGCGGAAGACACCGGCTCCGCGGCGGGCTGGAGCATCGGCGACGACGGATCAGGTCTGAGCAGCGGTGGAACATGGAGCACCTCAACGAGAATCCACCTGATCGCCGTCAGGGGAACGGTTGCCCCGGCGGTGTCCACCGACGCCACCCTGAGCGCACTGGCGCTGAAGGACGCGAGCAACAACGCCGTCGCCCTCTCCCCGGCCTTCGCCTCCGCCACCACCTCGTACAACGCGACGGTCGCCAACTCCGTATCCCAAATCAAGGTGGAGCCCACCGCGAACGACAGCAACGCCGACATCGAGTACCTGGACGACAGCGACGCGACGCTGACCGACGCCGACACCAACACCGCGGCGTTCGACTTCGACCTGGACGTGGGTCCAAACGTCGTCAAGGTCAAGGTGACCGCCGAGGACAGTTCCACCACCGAGATCTATACCGTGACGGTCACGCGGGTGGACTTTCTGGTCAGCAACCTTGGGCGATCTACCAGCGTGAGCTTCAGCCTTGATGCTGCGAACCCCCCTGCAGCGGGCCAGTTCACCACGGGCAACGAGACCGATGGATATAGCATCAGCCAAGTGCGGCTGAGTATGTCCGCCAACTCTGGAAGCATTCCGAAAGTGTCGATCTACTCGGACACCTCCGGCCAGCCGGACTCCAGCCTCAAGGTCCTGACCAATCCCGGCACCATACCAACCACGAGAACCGAGCTTGATTTCGGCGCGGACAACTACAGGCTGGACCCCAGCACACCCTACTGGATCGTGATCGAAGGGGCGTCCGGAAGCGGAACCATATTTGTTTCAACGACTAGCTCCACCGCTGAAGACAACGGCTCTGCGCCGGGCTGGAGCATCGGCGACAACGGATCAAGGCTGACCAGTGGAACATGGAGCACCGTAACCTCTGGAATCTCAATCCCCCGGATCGCCATCAAGGGAACGGTTGCAACGGCGGCGACCGCGTCCACAGACGCCACGCTGAGCGCCCTGGCGCTGAATGACGCGAGCAACAACGCCGTCGCCCTCGACCCGGCATTCGCCTCCGCCACCACCCAGTACAACGCAACGGTGGCCAACTCGGTCTCCCGGATCAAGGTGGAGCCTACCGCGAACGACAGCAACGCCGACATCGAGTACCTGGACGACAGCGACGCGACGCTTGCCGACTACGACGCCAGCACCGCCGATGTGTTCGACTTTGACCTGAACGTGGGGTCAAACGTCTTCAAGGTCAAGGTGACCGCAGAGGACGGCATGACCACCCGGACCTACACCGTCACCGTCACCCGGCAGGCGGCGGTCCCCAACAGGGCGCCTACGGGCCGGCCCACGATCTCCGGCACCTCCCAGGTGGACCAGACGTTGACCGCGTCGACGTCCGGCATCGATGACGCCGACGGACTGACCGACCGCGTCTTCTCCTACCAGTGGGTGCGGGTGGACGGCGTGGACGAGGCCGACATCACCGGCGCGACCTCGCAGAGCTACCTGCTCACTAACGATGACCAGGGCCTGAAGATCAAGGTCGTCGTCAGTTTCGTGGACGACCGGGGAGAGGCGGAGAGCGTCTCCAGCACGGCCTTCCCGGGCTCGGGCAACATCCAGCCCAAGTCCAACAACCCGCCCACCGGCAGTCCCACCATCTTCGGCCTGGCCGAGGTGGGGCACAGCCTCATCGCCGTGACGTCGGCAATCGCCGACATCGACGGCCTGAACGCTCCCGGCTTCACCTACCAGTGGCAGCGTCAGGACGGCGGCGTCTTCACGGACATCACCGGCGCCACCGGTATGCTCTACCGCCTCGCCTCCGTAGACGAGGACAAGCGGGTCCGGGTCGAGGTGACCTTCACCGACGACGACGGCAACCGCCACACGCTGACCAGCGCGCCCACGGGAACGGTCCAGGCGCAGACCAGCATACCGTCCGACAAGGTCGAGGTGTCGCTTGGCGCAACGGCCTACACGGTCGACGAGGGCGACACCCTCCAGGTCACCGTCACCCTGGCGGAGGCGCCCGGGGACGAGCACGTGATCATCCCCTTCACGCTCACACCTGCCGGCGGGGCCACAAAGGCCGATTTCAGAGCCAGGTCGTCCTACTTCAGACACGTACGTTTCGACGCGGGGGACACGACGGACCAGATCGACATCACGGCCGTTGACGACAGGCTGGATGACGACGGCGAGAACCTGACCCTCTGCCTGGGCGACCTGCCCGAGCCGTACGCCGCGCTTCCGGGCAAGGACTGCGCAACGATACTCATCATCGATAACGACGACCCGAACAGCGTGAAGGTCTCCTTCGGCTCGCGCAACTACTACGCTTCCGAGGACGGGAACCCCGCCTGGCCCCGGATCAGCGTACATCCGGTCCCCGACCGGGAGATCACCATACCGATCACCTTCACCCGCGGCGGCGGCCTGAGCGCGGCCGACCACTCGACGGTGACCACCAGCGTTACCTTCGGGCCGGGCCTGTACGGCGAGCACGGCGACGGGCACCTCTCCGACAACCGGACCTACGCCAGTTTCCCCATCGAGATCTGGGCCACCGACGACGATCAGGATGACGACGGGGAATACATGGACCTGGCCTTCGGCAGTTTGCCGCCCTTCGTCAGCCAGGAGACCACGAACTACTGGGGCTACACCGAGTCCAGGGTCTGGTTCCACGACAACGACTTCACCGAGGTCACGGTGACCAACCGCCCCAATATATTCCAGACCCCCCGCCGGCTCTGGGTCAGTTTCGCGGACGCCGAGCTGGAGGCCTCAGAGGGCGATTTCGAGTATGGGAGGGCTGCCACCGTGCGCGTCCGGCTGGGTCGGTACCGCGACGTGGAACGGGAGGTGGACATTCCCATCAACGTTGAGTGGATGGGCGGGGCCACCCGCGCCGACACCATCTACACCTCGATTCCGACCAGCATCACGTTCAAGCCCGGGCAAACCGAGCAGACCTTCCGGGTCGCGGCCCGCGACGACTCCGTCGATGACGACGGCGAGTGGCTGAAGCTCAGCTTCGGCGAGCTACCGGAACGGGTCTCGACCGGAGAAACAACGACCACCCGTATCGACCTGATCGACGACGACGATCCCCCGGTGCAGGTCTCCTTCGCACAGTCCGACTACGAGGCGGCCATCACCTCCCGGGAGAAATGCTGTGTCTATGCCCAGATGGATGTAATCGTCAAGTTGTCCGCCGCGCCGGAACGGTACGTCAACGTGGGAATCGTCGCTGAATCTATCAGCGGCGGCGGCGACATCTACCTAGCGTACGCCGCCTACATCCCCAGCGGGCCGCCGTACGTGGGCGCACAGTTCTACGCCGACGAGACCGAATTCACCGTGACCGTCGTCATGAGCGCCGTGGGCGAGGAGTTCGACGCCAACCAGGCCTACCGGCTCAGATTCGTCGGCATGTCGGACCGGGTATCCGTGGGGACTCTGGCAACGGCGACGATAACCATAGATGCAAGTCCCTGAGCCGAATCGGTATAGCCCTGCCGCTGCGTGGGTTCCCACCTTACGCAGCGGCATGACGCGCTTCTAGGAGGCGTGCGAGCTTCCAGATGGCGTACCAGTCCTCCGGTATCCGGCAGCGCTAGCGTCACCGCTTCGCCGGAAGCTGTACTGGCCCCGGCATAGCCAATCATGCCGGCCAGAGGCAAGAAATTGCACCGGAATTGCCACCGTAGAGGGGTTGATTAGCACGTTATTGTCACACAAGAGGTGTAGACTTTCATATTGGCCTGCTGCTGGCAGGTTGGTTTCTGCTTGGGATTCGATCGGCCGTAGCCCGAAGACGGGGAGGTAGACAGGTGATAGAGGACAACCTCGGCGGCCCCAACCGCTCTGATTCGGTTGCGACCTTAAGGTCTACACCTTACCCCCGACAAGGGTAGGTAAAAACGAAATTATAGCTACGGAGCGGCCCGCCACCTCTGGATTCCGGCTTACGCCGGAATGATTGAATGGGCCTGATAGTGGGTATTTGGAGGCGATTTTGTATCTGAGCAAGCCTGCCCTACTATGTGGTCTCATGTTTAACTGCGTTAAGTCCCAAATGAACTACCTACCCCCTGTCAGGTCCCCCCAACGGGTTACGCCACTTACCGGAGCGATGAAACAACGAAGTGGGGGCGTCCTTTCCCAAGGGTGGGAACCATAAATGATGGGGCCGTCACCCATTTCGACGACAGGGGACAAGCTGAGGTAGCGCCGGAACCCCCGGAGGGCTTGGACGTGCGGCAATTATAGTGGGACGGCGCGAGGCGACTGATGTAGGCGGGCCTAAGCGTACTGTACTGCGAACAGCCGGTCCCGCAGGGCCTGGATTTCTCTCATCAAGTCGTCTGACTGATTCATCTCCTCTCCTTGACCGGGATTCGGACGACCGTGGTACACGACCCGGTTACGGCGACCGAGCGGCTTCCCCGCACAGGAGGAGAGACCATGGACGAGTTCAATTCCATCGACGCAGGTCGGGCTGAAGCCCCCCGAGAGTCCTCGGCCGATACGCAGGGCACCGGAGGACCAGGTGGAGTGCTCTTCGTTTCCCTGCTGGTGATGCCGAACCTCTACCTGTTCTATTGTCTGAACACGGGGATGGACCTGTACGGTTTCTTCACCCTAGCACCAGTGTCCGCCTACCCGCTGCCACTGGTGCTATCCACACTCCTGAGCTCCGGCATGGCGGTTGCGGGATACGGGCTCTACCGGTGGCTCTGGCGACGACAGGCGTGGTTCACTGGAGGAGGCTGGGGCCCGTTTAGTAGGGGCGCGGTTCTCATATGCGCCCCTGTGTTTCTTACATACGCACCGATGATCGTTCTGGCCCATAACGGAGATAAACCGAGTCTTATCGGGATACCGGGACTGATTGCTGGTTCGCTGTGCGTCACTCACGCCCTCAGAGACCCTGAGATGAAGCTCGATCCGAGTTTGGCCCGGTACATGTTCATCGGCGCTTTTGCATGGATACTGGTGGCCCTCATTCTTACGATCGGGGCTATGTTCATGCTCTACGTCGTGGAGAAGGCGCCGCCGTCGGGCAACCTCATCTGGACGTGGGAATACGAGTGGGCCGACTTGGGATATCCGCCTGAGGAGTACCAACAGCATCGGCGCTCCGCCCTCGTGGGATTCGTGCTAACCGGGTCGGGTTTCCTGATCGTCGTGGTCGGCGGGAGCATGTTAGGGGCGATCCTGAGGTGGACGCGGGCGCCGCAATACGACGCCCCACGCTCCCCGCCCAGCCAGCAGTACCAGGATGCCCCTGCGTGGGTCGCACGGGTGGCTCTACAGCTAGAGTCTGTCCCCCCATTAGGTTCCGAAGATGTCGACTACGTCGCTGTGTTTAGCGGCTATGAGATTCGCATTACGAGGAGACAGTACGAGCGCCTCGTCGCAAACAAGGATGATCAGCTTCAAGACTTCAGGCTGCTGGTAGACAGGGTGGCAGGGGACGTGTTCCTAAAGACCGGCGGGACGTGGACCAGACAGGACTTCCGCGTACGCGACACCTCAACCGGTATCCGAAGCGGCCCATTCGCCCTTCTGAGCATATACGCACGCCACCCGGGTCGGCGGTTCACCAACGGTGAGCTTCGGGCGATGGTCTCCCAGGACCTGACTGACCGCTTGTCCGTCAATGTGGGAGACTTCATCTCCCAGTTGCGGCGCAGGAGACCCCGACTCCCCGTAGAGCAGGATGACAACACCTCGTTTTTACCTGACAGCGTGAGGGTCTGCCTCCTAGACCAAGGACAATAATCCGCCGCCGAAGCTGGTGCTGCCAGCGGACCGGAAACCCTCCGAACGCCCCAGCCGCGCCAGTCCCAGCGGATCACCCCAATTCATCCTCGATTCCCCTCCCTGCCGTCCTGAGCAAAGCCAAGGGCCAGGGCGGCCGGGCCCACCTAGAAACCCGACGGAAACCCCTTGTCGTGAAGAGGGATTTGGTCAGTAAGGCTGCCACGAGCAAAGTGAGGGTCCAAATTTGACCGAGCCATGCGGCGGCGGGGTTGACCATTCCAGCGACCTGGGCGCTGCCGGCCCTGGGACCGGAGCCAGTTTCTCCCGTCAACCCGGCTTTGCCCGCCACCAGGGTCAGGTTGGCCACGGTGGCGGGCAGGAGCAGTTGGAACCGGGTTTTGATGCGGCCGAAGTAGCGGGACTGGCGGATTCCCAGTTGGACCAGCCGCGTCAGCCGGCGCTCCACCACCACCCGGCGCTGCCGGTATTCGGCAAAGGCCTCGCTCTGCTGCAGGGCGCGGGCCTGCTGTAACAGCGCTTCCTGCGGGTGCAGTTGCACCGTTCGTCCCGTACCCGGTTTTGCCGCCACGCACTGGGACCGCAGCGGGCATATCCCGCAGACCGCCGCGTCGAAGCGGAAGGCCTCCAAACGGTAAGTCCGGCCCATTTGGCCGGTGCGCCGTCCCGCCGGCGCCGTCGTCCGGGTAACCTGCCCCGCCGGACAGGTGCAGGAACCCGCCTCCAGGTCAATATGGAAGTCCTCTTTCGGAAAGTGGGTTCGGTTGGGACGCCCCGGCACCCGGGCAATCAGGGTGCGGCCCGCGTCGGTGAAGGCCTGCTTGGTATCGCCGTCGCCGTAAGCGGCATCGCCCATGGCCTCCTCCATCGGCACACCGGTGTGGGCCTCACTCGCCTCCACCAATTCCAGCGCCCCCAGGTTGTCCGGAGCGTTGCCGGGCAATACCTCCACGGCGGTAATCAGCTGGGAGCCGGTATCCACCACGATGGCCGCCTGGTGCCAGTCGAACCGCCGGCTGCTGCTCTTGTGGCCGTGGCGCATCTCCGGGTCATGCACCGACATCATCCGGTCCCGGCTCACCCCATCCCTGAGGCTCACTCCGTCATCGGTCCGCTCCACGTCCCCCGTTCGGGGCCGGGGGCAGGCTCTCGAGCAGCAACTCCGCCGCCACTATCTGCTGACGCTCAGCGCTTTCCTCCCTCAATTCCCCCTGCGCCTGCCGCGACAACTCCAAGAGCCGGTCCGCGTCGGCCACAATCCTGGCCAGCAGGGCCGTCCGCGCCTGCCGGTCAGACCAGTCGATGGCGGCCCCTCCCTTGATGCTGGAGGCGAGGTACCGCTCAAATCCCCGGGCCTCGGCTGTCAATAGCAACTTGGAATTGCCCAGTTTGTAGCAAGTTGGAGTTGACCCACCTTCTGGTTCCACGGGACCCCTGGTTCAGGATTGAGCGCCCCGCGTTCTGGTGACGACAGCTATAGCAACTTGAAACTGACCCACCTGGTTCGGGTCTGTGACTCGGTCAGTCGGCGTACTTGTCGCCGGCCTCCTCCGGCGAGGCAGCCAGATGTTGTTGGGACGGGAACAGGCCCGCCTGGCGTTTCTCCCGCAACCGGAAGCTCTCCCCTCGGATGTTCAGCACGTGGCTGTGATGCAGCAGCCGGTCTAGGACAGCGGAGGCGATGACGGTGTCGCCCAGGAGTTCGCCCCATTCTCCGAATCCCTTGTTGGAAGTGAGGATGATGCTGCCCCGTTCGTACCTGGCGGACACGAGGGTGAAGAAGGCAGTGGCCGCCTCCCGGTCGTAGGGCCAGATGCCGAACTCGTCCACGATGAGGACCTTGGGGGACAGGTAGACCCGCATCCGACGGTCCAGGTTGTGCTCGATCCGCGCCTTCCTCAGGTCCTCCATCAGGTCGTAGGCGCGGACGAAGTAGGCTCCCTGGCCGTTCTCGATGGCCTTGAGGGCCAGGGCTACTGCCAGATGGGTCTTGCCCACGCCGGGAGGTCCTAGCAAGAGGACGTTGCTGACCTCGGCGACGAAGGCCGGGTTGGCCAGTTCTCTTACTTGCCGCTTGTCGATGGAGGGCTGGAAGGCGAAGTCGAACTGGTCCAGGGTGCGCTGGAAGGGAAGATGGGCCAGCTTGGTCCTGGTGGAGAGGTAGCGCTCCCTACGGGCGGTCACTTCCACTCCCAGCAAATCAGCCAGCATCTCCGGGTAGGTCAGCTGCTTGTTGGCGGCCACGTCCAGGGAGTTCTCCAGGACCTCGACGGCCTGCTTCAGTCCCAGGGTCTCCAGGTGCTTGCGCGCCTGTTCCAGGGCGATCATCTGACACCTCCAGCGGCAGCCAGGTCGTAGACGTCTAGGGAGCGGCGCTCCACCTCGCCGGCGGGGATCTGAACCGCCACGGCTTCCCGGCGGGGACGGTTGTCTCCCTTGGGCAGCCCTGCCCACTGACCGGGCACAATGAAGCGCTGACCAGGTTGCTGGGCCCGGGGATGAACCGCGATGCGCTCGCTGCCTGACCAGATCTCCACCGTGCCCAGCCGCTGTCCCACCTGAACGGTCTTTCCCACCCATTTCCAGTGAACCCCGTAGCGGGAGCCTTCCCAGCTGACGAAGCCGTCCCGAGCCACCTTGCGGTCTTCCCGGAGGTACGGCGCCAGGGTGGCGCGGTCGGGAAGCTTCCCCAGGTGAGGCAGCTCCTCGACCAGCATCTCCCCGGGGATTCGGTGAGTCGTGCCATGCACCCTGGCGTTGCCACGACGTCGCACGACTCCAGGGCATGGCGGTTCAGGCCGGCGTCGTCGGTGAACGAGATGCTGGGCCACATGTTGCGCCGGACGTACTTCACCCCGCTTTCAACTTTCCCCTTGGTCTGCGCCCGGTAGGGCTGGCACAGCCTGGCCTCAAAACCAACCCGCAGGGCGAAGTCCAGCATCCTCCGGTTCCAGATGGGCCGCTTCTCTTCATCCCGGCCCAGGGTAACCACCTTGGCATTGTCGTAGAGGCACCGCTGGGGGACGCCGCCCAGGTACTCGAACGCGTTGGCGTGGCACTGGATGAAGGCGGCGGTGTCCGCCTTGCGGACCAGTTCCACATAGCAGGCTCGGGACCATCCCAGGGTCATCACGAACACCCAGACGCGGCGCCGTTTCCCGTCCCCGCCGATGTAGGGCAGACTGCCCCAGTCCACCTGGGCCTGCTCACCGGGCGCCGTCTCAAACCGCATCGTGGCTTCGGGCTGTTTGTGCTGGCGGCGGGGACGGACATACTGCACCACCGTCGAGTAGCTCCCCTGGTAACCCAGGGCACGAACCTCCCGGTACAGAACTCTGCAATTCTCCAACCCTTCCGCCATCCTCCGGTCGATGTGCCCGGCATAAGGATCCAGCTTGGACCCTCGCCGCGGCCGCAGCTTCGGCCACATGGCCTCCGGAGACTTCAGATACCTGCGCACCGTGTTGCGGGACACGTCCAACTCCTGGGCAATCCCCCGGATCGAACGGCCCGCTCCTTTCATTTCGTAGATCTCTTTCACTTCTCCCACCTTTAGCAATGTGTTTGATGCACCTCCGCAGACTGTCTGCGGATGATGCCACTACTACTGGGTGGGTCAGTTCCATCTTGTTACTTTCGCCCATTTTTAACTTGCTACTAACAGGCCCAATCTCCGACGGCAATCTTCTCCACTGCCGCCAAGGCCCGCATCAGCTTGACCATCCCGTCGGCCAGCAGGTTGTAGGTATCCCTCACCGCGCCCCGGCCCAGGATGTTGGTCGTGTCCAGCGCCACCTTCATGCTCCGCCTTTTCAGGTAGCCCGACTCCCGGGCAAAGCGCAGGCCGGACTCGAATACCTCCCGCACCTTGCCGTGCAGTATCAGCTGGGCGCGGAACACTTGCAGCGTGCTCTTGGCGAAGGGTCTATCTTCTATCTCAATGCCCAGGGCCACCTTCCAGCGGAGGTCGAAGTCAGCCCGGGCCTTGGCCTCGGCATCACTGACCCTGTCGTGGGACTGGAGCAGCAGGGCCGTGGCCAGCAGGCTGGGCGGCACGCTGTCCCGGCCGTTGTCGGCGCAGTAGAACGCGGCGAAATCCGCGTCTCGGAACAGCCGGCCTCGCTGCGAGGCCAGCAGACCGTAGAAGCTTTCCCGCCCCACGTGGTCCAGGTACAGCCGGTCCGCTTCCCAAAGGCCCCTCTGGTCCGATCGCTCTCCCAGCATTCTCAGCCCTCGCTATCCTTGTTGACCCCAAGTATAGCCGTTGTCCCGGCTGCCGCCACTTTCCGGCCAGATTTCTAGCCCACAACTCCTCCCAACCAAATCCTACCCTACTCTCCCCTATCCTACGCCTATTGGGGTTGCTACTACTTGGCCCGCTATGGCAAGTTACACCACAGCTTGTTAGGGTCCTTATCCTGCCGTTGCTTCTACCGGCGGCCCCGAACTGATGGTTATATGTTTGAGGAGGCGGCTGGCCTAGTACCGCGTCCGGCTATTTTTGATAAATAACCGAACGAAATCAGGCTGTGGCAACCTCCGACTGGAGATTCCCTACCACCCATGCCACGGACGTGCTTCGGCATATCTATACATCAGTTTCAGCAGGACGCGGTACTAGTCTCAATACGAATGCGGCGACTCAAGGAAAGACCCCGTAGCCGACGATGAGCCTCTTCCCGGTCCAACTTCCCCCCCTGACAGGGGTATGTATGGTGTTGTCACGCAGGGACATGGCGGGTGACCTGCAGGTTGGGCTTCGGTTCCGGCCAGGGTTCAGGCAGGAGCCAGACCCGGTTCCAGAGGCGTCCCTTGAGCAGCAACCGCCTGAGCCAGTCGATGCCGTGGCGCATTACGCTGACCTTCCGTTTCGGCTTCTGCCAACTGTTGCGATGCTGAGCCGACAGCGCCTTGGGCGGCGTCCGCAGGTTGCCTGGGGCGATCCTGCGGTCCTGGGCGTCTTCCACCCTGGTGCCGTAGGCAGTGCTGGCTAGAGACAAGAAATTGCACGGTAATTGTCACCGTAGTGGGGTTGATTTGCACGTTATTGTCACACAAGGGTTGTATACTTCCATGCTGTGCCTGCTGCTGGCAGGTCGGTTCTCGCTCGGCATTCGATCGGCCGTAGGCCGAAGACGGGGAGGTAGGCAGGTGATAGAGGACAACCTTTGCGGTCGCAACCGCTCTGATTCGGTTGCGACCATAAGCTCTACCCCCCACCCCGATTTTCCGGACCGGATGGCCCCACCGCCGCGTCAGGCTCCCTCCGGCGCCAGTCCGGGCGCAGTCCCGCCCGCCTGTGGTGATGCTCCGTGACGAGTATCACCCCTGCCACCAAACCTCCGGCGAAGCGCGACCTCCTCCGCGTCGCAGTTCGCCAGCTGCGTTTCCAGAAGGTGACAGCGGCCAGACCGGCGTTCCTATTGGTGTTGCTCGCGCTGTTCCTGGTCTCCTTGTCCGTAGCTCATGCGCAGACCACCGCCCCGACCGTCTCCACGGTCGCCGTCACCTCCAACCCGGGCACGGACGGCGGATACGCGGCAGGCGATACCATCGAAGTTGGGTTGACTTTCGACCAAGGTGTTGACGTTACCGGCAAGCCCCTTGTGACCCTGAACATTGGTGGTCAGGTCAAGTCGGCATACTATACAAATACAAGTGGAACCCAACTCCTGTTCTCCTACACCGTTGTCGAGGGCGACAACGACTCGGACGGTATCGAAGTAGTCGCCAACAGCCTGAGCCTTTATGGGGGGACCATCACCAGCTCAGGTGATTCCTCTGATGCGGCTCTTGGCCATCCGGCGCATCATGCTCCGGCCCACCTCGTGGACGGTACATACCCTGAGGTGGAAATTACCTACTCCGGAGGACTCTACGTTCATCCGGACCGCCAGTTCACGGTGCTTCTCACCTTCACCGAACCTGTCTACGACCTGGCGTCCGCGGATTTCAGGATCACCAACGGCGAAGCCCACGATCCAGCGCCACTCCCGGCAGCGGACCAGCACCCCGCCTCCTCGAGGTGGGACGTCATTATAGTTCCGTCGGCAGAAGGGCCGATTGCCGTGGACCTGCCCGCCGACGCCGTTACGGATGCCTTTGGCAACGGCAATCGCCAGGCCGGGTCCCCCTTGAGCGTCATCGCTGCAGACCCTGCCAGGGTGAACGTGGAGCTGGTGACTTCGGGTTTCACCGAAGGCGGCACGGCGGAATTCCTGCTGACCCGG
Source organism: Dehalococcoidia bacterium (assembly GCA_965197655.1). Classification (GTDB taxonomy): domain Bacteria; phylum Chloroflexota; class Dehalococcoidia; order Lucifugimonadales; family UBA3495; genus CATQHB01. The sequence continues at coordinate 2,201,299 of OZ240220.1, forward strand.
TCGCGGGACAATGGAGCAATACCCGTCTCGGTATCAGTGGATGAAGAAGGAAGTTTCACGAATGGGACCATCCGGATTTACCGCGCCTCTGACCCGGACACCCCACTTGAGGAAGAGTTCGAAAGCGCCCCGGCGACTATAACCGTCAGCTTCGAGGCGGGGGAACTCAGCAAGCGGGTATTGGTGGGCACCCAAGATGACACGCTGCACGAAGCCGACGGCTCCGTCACCCTGCGGGTGCTATCCATAACGGGACATCACAAGTACGTTCCCGGTTGGTCTCCTTTCGTAAGCTCCATCGTGCGCGACAACGACGACCCGGTGGAGGTCGGTGTCGCCTGGCTTCGTCCCTATGGGACAACGGGCGTGCTGGAAGGCGACGACGTGACCTTCACCCTGTGGCGTTCTTCGGATTCGGGACAGCTGACCGTCGAAGCCACTCTGAGCGGGTCGGTGGACTGGCTGGACATCGCCAATTCCGAAGGGTTGGAACACCTGGAAAACCATGGAGTCCGGGTGGTCTTTGCAGACGGTGACCGGACCAAGAGCGTGTACATCGCCACGATGGAGGACAGCACGGACGAGGCAGATGGGTCCCTGGTATTCCAGATGTCCGATCCCGAAGCCAACGCCGACTACATTGTCTCTTCCAGCGCCGGCACCGCCACGGCGACCCTGCTCGACGACGATGGCCCCCCCACGGTCACGGTTACCGCCGCCGCCGGTTTCACCGAGGGAGATGACGTAATCATCACCGTCAACCGGTCTTCGGAAGTCGGGGACTCGATGGCCGCTCTGACGGTCAATTACAACTTGAGCCAGTCCGGGAGCTATCTTGCCGATTCGACCCTTCTTGGGCCGGACAATGGCGGTCCGGTGGAGTCCTCCGTAACCATTCCCAAAGGCCAACTGTCCGCCACCTTACGGCTGGAAACCGAGGACGACAGCGTGACGGAAGCCACCGGCGCCGTCACCGTCGCCATCCTGGAACCCGACGATGACAGCTACCTGCTGGGGACGCCCCACACCGTCAGTCCGGCGGTTACGGACGACGAGTTGCCGATGATCTCCGCAGATACCGACGACTCCGAGGTGACCGAGGGAGACGACGTCACCTTCCGCTTCACCCGCTTTGGCAATCCCTCCGGGTCCATTACGGTCGGACTGTACGTCGGCGGGCACAAGAAGATCATGACCGACCGGACCGAAGCCATCGTCCTCACCTCCCTCAACAACGATTCAGTTGTCGACACCACCGTTGTGTTCGCAGATGGAGAGTCGGAGGCAACCCTGGTCCTGACCACCGAGGCCGACAACAAGAACGAAGGCGACGGTCAGTTGACCGTGCGCATCGCCCGCTTCGGGTCCTCGCCATATCACCTTGGAACCCCCTCGTCCGCCACCACGCTGGTCAAGGACGACGACATCCCCACGATATCCATCCGCACTCCCTCTGTGCCCACCGGGCTTACCCTCTCCGATTCGGGGGACACCTGGGAAGGGACTATCACTGAGGGCGATCCAATCTCGTTCGGGATCGACTGTACCGGCGACTACGAATACTCAGAACAACCGAACCACCTGAGGCACTACATTCTCTGGATACAGGAGATGAACCACCCAGGATTTTATACTCCCTCCAAATATCGTATTGGCCAAAACCTTCTATTTCCCTTTTATCCTATATCCAACTGCTCAGAGCGCGAGACCAGCGGCGATTTGGGCCGGAACAGGAGATATACCGGTCCGGACGAAGGGGAAGTGCGAATTACCCTGTCACCCAGTGACAATCTTTCTCCACCAATATTTGCGGAAATGAAGCAGCAATACCAGCAGGCGCTGGAGGCGGCGGGAGGCGAAGGTTCGCTCGTTACGGAGCGAGGGGTTTTTTCTGCTGTCCCAGACGGCTTCACAGTCCGGTGTAACGACGAATTGCGGTTTTGTCCCCAGTACAAAATCGGCACTCCCAATGCCATCAGGCTCAAGGTCCTGAACCGGGACCCGGTCATTCTCATCAAGGGGAATTCAGACGAAGTGACCGAGGGTACCCCCGCCAGTTTCACAGTGGAAAGGCTCTGGTCCGACGACCTGATCGATAATGACACACCGGGCTATTCCGATACCGTAGTGGCCCTAAAAGTCACCGTAGAAGGCGATTACGTGTCCGGCGCCTTGCCGACCCAGGTGTCCTTTGGCCGGAACGAGACCAGCAAGACCATCGAGATCCCTACTGTTTCCGACTTCGCCGATACCGAAAACGGATCCGTGACCGTCGAACTCCTTCCCGACACCACCGGGGAGGACCTGAACCTGGGGGGCAAATACACAACGTGGCAGCAATGGGAAGGCCATACACCGGATGGAGGACGCTCGGACCGGGCAACGGTTACCATTCTCGATGACGACGAACCTCCCGCCCTGTTCATCGCTCCCGCCACCGGGTCTGAGGGGGCCACCGGGAACGGACAGCCCAAGATCGACTTTACGGTTTCACTTAACGTCGCCACCGCCGAGGAGGTGACCGTAGACTGGGCCACCTCCGACGGGACGGCGACCGCAGGTGCAGACTACACCGCAGCCACCGGCACGGTCACCTTCAAGTCCGGCGAGACCTCCCAGACCATTAGCGTGTCCCTAATCGACGATTCGGACGATGAACCGGCCGAGACCTTCATCGTAACCCTCAGTAATCCGACTAATGTAGAGATTGTCGAGGGATGGATCATTCAGGCTAAGGGGACCGTTGAGGACGACGATCTGCCAACGGTCACCGTTGCGGCTAAAGAAAGCGAAATCGAAGAGGGAGAACCCGCCGTTTTCGTCCTGACCCGGACCGGGGACCTGACCGTGGACCTGAGTATCCGGTTCCCGTACCGCCAACACAACGACCAGACCTGGGGAGACGCTTACTTCGCTACCGGAGTTGCGACCACCGAGGTATCTTTGACAACCAAGGAGGATGCCAGGGTCAACTACCCTGCATACCGCGAATACGAGGTGGTGTTGCTGGGGGACGGCAGCTATGGTTCCGGAACGGACCAGGTCTGGAAAAAAGGCAGCCCCGCCAAAGCGGTGATCAAGGCCAACGACGATGACCGCCTGATCGTCGTCACCGTCGAAGCGGAGGAGCCTATTGTTGGGGCCGGAGAAGCTGGGTTCTTCATATACCGGCGGACAGGAGACCTGAGTGAGCCCCTGACCATAAGGCACATTACTTTCTGGCACAGCCACAGCTATTACTCTACAGCCTCATCGATTAACTTTTTTGTGATCTCCCGTACGTTCGGTGCAAACGAGGCGGAGCTCAGGGAGGATTGGGGTTTCGACACGCAAGGGGCGCGGACCATGGTGCTCCTTGGGGATCGCATGTGGCGCGGGTTCCACCGAATCTGGAGGGCCGGTGACCCTTCTTCAGCGACGGTGGTGAGCGCGGACGAGGCTCTGGTGCTGTCGGCTCAGGTCCCCGGTACCGCAGGGAAAGGCGAGACCGTCAACATCGAGTTTGAGGTCACCAACAAGTTGGTCGAAGACACGGGAAAACCGATCGTCATTATGTCCGACCGCTCGGAACTCACTTGCATGATCAGTGACTCGATATCGCCCGGCGACTCCGCCAAGTGCGAGGGTTCCCTCACCATCACCGATGAGGACGCCAGCGAAAATTATTTGACATTCTCGGTCTTTGCGACCGACGGCGCCAACACGTCCAACACCCTTAATTTCTCAATCACGATGAGAGATTCCGCGACAGTGGGGTTCAAGGAGACCGGAGAACTGAAAGTGCCCGAGGGTCCCGGCGCTCAAGCAGAGTTGACGGTAACGGTGACCGGAGGCACACGAGGCGCCGTGGAGGTGGCCTTCTCGCTGCATCCTGATCCCAGGGGGAGGAACCTGCCCACGCCGGGCCTTGACTACACCGACACCTCCGGCGTGCTGACCTTCGCTTCCAATCAAACGGAACAGACCATCATCATCCCAATCCTCGAGGACCAGGTGGATGAACCTCAGGAGAGTTTCGAGGTTCGCCTCACTGCGCTCGGAGATTTGAAGCTCGACCCGGACCGTGCCACGCGCACCGTGTCCATACAAGACCAGTACCAAGGAGGGGCAACCGACCCGTATATACCCACAATGACCCTGCACCGCCGGGGTGAGGGTCCCGTGGGGGAGGACGCTGGCATGGTCGAGCTTGCCGTCAGGCTGGACCGGCCGTCGGGGCACGACATACTGGGGACTCTGACAACCAACAATTCGGGCACGGCGGAGCATCTGTCCGACTACCAGATGGACCCAAACGACCCGACCAACGGCGCCAACAACTTTAGAATTCTTTCCGGGGCAACGGAAGAAGTCGTCAGGATTGCAATATTCGACGATGAAGAGGAAGAAGGGAACGAGACATTCCCGGTTGTCTTGAACACCCAAGCGGTCAAAAAAGTCAAAATCGGCACTCCCAAAGAGGTCACCGTCACCATTGCCGACAACGATCCGCCGTCCGAGGGCATTGAACTCGACGCCACACCCCGACGGCTGACTGAAGAAGGCGGATCACAAACCGTAGTGATCTCCGCAACCGTGGACGGAAGCGCGTTGTTTACCGACACGACCGTTCACGTTGAGGATGGAAGCACCGGCGACGCGGTAGCGGGGGTGGACTACGAGACGTTCAGCGCGTTTGACATAGTCATTCCAGCCCATTCCACCACCGCGACCCATACTTTCCAGATAGTCGTATTGGACGACTATCTGGACGAAAACCAGGAAACGATTTCCCTGGTGGGTTCAGTAGTACAGAGTGATGAGGCGGGATCGGGAGTCGGAACGCTGCCGGTTACCGGCAGGGAAATTTACATTGACGATACGGATGCGGCCGCAGTAACAGTGTTTCCACTATCGCTTGGGCTTGAGGAAAACGGAGATGGACGCACCTATACGGTAGTCCTGGCCACTCAGCCAACGGATACGGTGACCGTCGAAGTCACCGTCAGGGAGGCCACCAGTAAAAAGGACAGCGACTACATGGTGGTCAACCCAACCCGTTTGACCTTTACTCCGAGGAATTGGAATGAAGAACAGACCGTTACCGTCTATGCAGAAGACGACGGAGACGCCGATGGCCTGACGAACATCCATGGATACATCGACCACACCGTATCGGGCGCCGACTATGAAGGCATTGCCGCACCCGGAGTCCGGATTTCTTCCATATCGGAAACCACCGTGCCGGAGCTCACGGTAGCCCCGGTGCGTGTTTCGGAGAGCGCCGGGAGGCTGGAGTTCACGTTGACCCTGAACACAGCAACTGTTGGAATCGTGGATGACCGTGCGCGGGTGGACTGGGCAATGACGGGCGGGACGGCAACCGGTGGGGGTTCGGCAGACGATGAGGGAGCGGACTTCAAGCTCACGGAGAGTGGGCGGACGACATTTGATCACGGAGCGACGGAAGCAACCATTATCACAGACATTTACGATGACGACGTGGACGAGCCGGACGAGGAGACCATTGTCCTGACCCTTAATTCTCCGCACAATGCGAAATTCCCCGGCGATGCGAGCACAATTGAGGTCAAAGGGTTCATCCTGGACGATGACCCGCCCCCCGTTCTGTCCGTTGCCGGCCCAGGCGATGCCCCCTACCAGGTTTCCGAAACAGACGGCTCCATTACCTTGACCATCACCCTGACGGGGTCCCACTCCAGAGTGGTCACGGTTGACTATTCCACCGGGCCGGCCAATGGAGTGGTCGGCGTCCGGTCCGAGATCGATAAGTCGAGAAGCGCGGAAGAAGGCATGGATTATACGGAGGTGGAAGGGACGATCGAGTTCCAGCCTGGGGAAAAGACCAAGACCGTCACCATACCGATAATCAATGACGAGGTCAGCGAGCTTACTGAGTTCTTTGGATTCTTGGCCAGCAACCCTGCCAACGCCGAATTTTCCAGGGGATCTAGCGGGCACAGGACGAGTATGGCCATTCTGGATAACGACATCAGGAGGGTTGAGGTAACCCCCAATTCCTTGACCCTGGACGAGGGAGAGACCGACGGAACCTCGTACACGGTAAATTTGTCCTCTGAACCGACTGGCAACGTGACCGTGGATGTAACGCTACCCGATGGTTCGGAGGTGTCCGCCAAGCCGGTCCAACTGACTTTCACCATAGAAAACTGGGGGACGCCCCAGACCGTGACCTTGTCAGCGGAACAGGACGACGACGCGGTTAACGACATCGTTGCCGTGACCCATGTCATAACCGGAGCGGACTACCAGGGAACCAAAGCGGACACCGTGACAGTGACCGTTGAGGACGATGACACCCAGAGCATAACTTTGTCCAAGACCGAATTGACGGTTGTCGAGGGGCAGACCGGTGAATACACAGTCAAGCTGGGCACCCAGCCGACCGATGAAGTCACCATCGCCATCAATCCACCAGTTCTTTCGGATGTCAACGTCGAGCCGTCTGAAATTACCTTCACTGCCGACAATTGGAGCACCGAGCAGACCGTCACCGTATCCGCCGATCACGACAGCGACGACGAGGACGACAACGCTGTGCTGACTCACACAGCTAGGGGCGCTGATTACGCCGGGTTGTCCGTCGGATTGCAAGTTACCGTGGACGACGACGCCCCTGACGACGTCAAGGTCAGCTTCGGGGCGTCGACCTACACGGTGGCGGAGGGCGCCGGCGTCACCGTCACGGTGGGTCTGGACGCGGACCCGGAGCGCACTGTGGTCATTCCTGTCACCGCCAGCAACGAGAACGGCGCCACGTCCGCCGACTACTCGGGCGTCCCTCAGAACGTCACCTTCGACAGCGGGGAGACCTCGAAGACGTTCACCTTCGCCGCCACCGACGACGCCATTGACGACGACGACGAGCGGGTCAAGCTTGCCTTCGGGACGCTGCCCACGGGAATCACGGCCGGGACCACCAGCGAGACGGTGGTCTCGATCACCGACGACGACGCCCCTGACGACGTCAAGGTCAGCTTCGGGGCGTCGACCTACACGGTGGTCGAGGGCGCCGGCGTCACCGTCACGGTGGGTCTGGACGTGGACCCGGAGCGCACCGTGGTCATTCCTGTCACCGCCACCGGCCAGGACGGGGCAACCTCCTCAGACTACTCCGGTGTTCCTGCCACCGTCACCTTCGACAGCGGGGAGACCTCGAAGACGTTCACCTTCGCCGCCACCGACGACGCCATTGACGACGACGACGAGCGGGTCAAGCTCGCCTTCGGGACGCTGCCCAACGGAATCACGGCCGGGACCATCAAGGAGACCTTGGTCAGCATAACCGACGACGACACCGCGGGGGTCACCATCGATCCCACTAAGATCGGTGTCGTGTCCGGTCAGAGCAACGAGTACACCGTGGTCCTGGACTCGGAGCCCACCGGCGACGTGATGGTCACCATTTCGGGCCACTCCGGCGCCGACCTGAGCCTGGACAAGACCATCCTGACCTTCACCGCCGACGACTGGGACACTGCTCAGTCGGTCAAGGTCACCGCCGCTCCCGAAGCGACCGCCGCCTCGGTCACACTCGCCCACTCCGTGAGCGGCGGCGACTATGGCTCCGTCTCCGCAGACCCAGTGACCGTGACCATTGTGGAGGTCTCGGCGGACAAACTCACCATACAGGTCGGAGTCACTACCTCGGAGCAGGTCATCGCCGTCCCGGAGGGAGGCTCCAATACCTACAGCCTCCTCCTCAGCTCCCCGCCGGCCTCAAACGTCACCATCTCTGTCAGCCTCCCCTCAGACAACGACCTCTCCATCGACCTGCTCACGCTCACCTTCACCACCACCAACTGGGCCACCCCGCAGACGGTGACGGTCACCGCCTCCGAGGATGAGGACGCAGTCACCGACGATGCCGTCCTCATCACCCACACCATGAGCTCCGGGGGCAGCGCCGTCATTCCCAGCGTCAGGGCCACTATCACAGAGAAGGACTCTGCGGATCTGGTGATCACACCCACCCCCCTGACGGTGACCGAGGGTGACGTGGACGGCGCCACGTATACGGTCGCTCTCGCCTCCGAGCCCACCGGCGACGTGACGGTCACCATTTCGGGCCACTCCGGCGCCGACCTGAGCCTGGACAAGACCGTCCTGACCTTCACCGCCGACGACTGGGACACCGCTCAGACGGTGAAGGTCACCGCTGCCCACGACGACGACGCTGCGGACGACTCGGAGACCCTCACCCACACGGCCTCCGGGGGAGACTACGACTCCCTGTCCAAGGACCTGCCGGTGACCATCACCGACGACGCTCCCGCCACGGTGACGGTGAGCTTCGGCGCGGACCGGTACACCATAGCTGAAGGAGGCACGGTGGAGGTCACCGTCACCCTGGACGTGGATCCGGAGCGCACCGTCACCATCCCGCTCACCGCCAGCAACGAGAACGGCGCCACCGACGCCGACTATTCCGGCGTTCCGACCAGCGTCACCTTCAACTCCGGCGACACGTCGAAGAGCTTCACCTTCTCCGCCGCCCAGGACACGCTGGACGACGACGACGAGCGGGTCAAGCTCGCCTTCGGGACTCTGCCCACGGGAATCACGGCCGGGACCACCAGCGAGACGGTGGTCTCGATCACCGACGACGACTTGGCCGCCACGGTGAAGGTGAGGTTTGACCAGTCCACCTACAGCGCTACCGAGGGTGGCGACGACGCAGTCGTTACCGTCATTTTGGATTCACCGGCGAAGAGCCAAGTGGAGATCCCATTGACTGCCAACGGTCATGGTGGGGCGACGAAGGACGACTGGTCGGGTGTGCCCGAGACCGTATCTTTCGATACAGGGGATAACTCCAAATCGTTCACCGTCACGGCGTTCGATGACAACGTAGAAGACAATGGCGAAATGGTGGAGCTGGGATTCGGGACTTTGCCGGCGGGATTTGCACCGGGTTCTCCCAGCACAGCCAGGATCACTCTAATGAACGACGACAGTATGGGAGTGGGCGGAACGACGGGCCAGAATCGGGTCTGCACCAAGGGAGAAATCACGGTGAGGGGACAAACGGACCGGTGGGTCTGGAGGATTACCGACTCCTCATATTCGGACGAATACACAATAGATTTAATGGGAATGCATTCGAACAAAGGCACTTTGCGTGACCCACATATTGTCTATACCGCCAACATATACAACCACGATGGGTTCTACCCTCCGGGGCCTGCCTATGGGAGTTTCCCATCCTACGCGAGTAACGACGGTGGTGCCGGGTGGGACAGCTCAAGCCGGCTCAGGTTTCGCAATAGAACAGGCTCCTATTCCTATTTCCCGGGCAAGGCGCCAGAGTTGGATACGGGCTACTATACGGCGCTCGTCGGCGCGAACCCGTTTGGAGATGGAGCCAATGGTCTGGGTAGCTACACTTTATGTATAGAGGGGCCAGGCAGCATTTCGGAGGTTGACCAGCCTGAACGTAGGATTGTAGTCAGCGCGGCACACTTAGACGTGTCCGATGGTGAGCCGGCACAGTTCAACATCAAGTTGGGCGCCCGTCCCACCGGATCCGTCGAGGTCTTCATGACGAAGCTCGAACCTGCAAGCGACTCGCGGTACGTCGTGGAACCTCTGATGCACAACTTCACTGTGGATAACTGGGACATTCCACAAGGGGTAACCGTCCGGCGCAAATCGGACTACGCGCCCCCATTGAATGACGGTTTCGCCATACGTTATTGGGGTAAGGGTGGCGGTTACGACAAGGAGTTCGAGTTTCTTGAAGTGTATGACCGGGTTCCCCGGTGGATGAAGCGGCGTTTAACTTATGACCCGGAACCGGCCCTGACCGGCCAGGATTCAGAAGCCCAGAAGCAGAATACTCCGGCGACGGGCGGGCCGGGCATCAGCGGCACGCCGCTGATTGGCGAGACGCTCACGGCAACCACTTCCGGGATACAGGACGAGGATGGGCTGACCGATGCGGACTTCGCCTACCAGTGGGTCCGGTCGGAGCTGGGCTCCAACTCCGAGACGGATATAGCCGGCGCTACCGGCTCCAGCTACGCGGTGACCTCTGATGACGCGGGCAAGGCCATCATGGTGAGGGTAACCTTTACGGACGATGCAGGGAACGAGGAGTCCCTGACCAGCTTCGGAGTCATTGCCGCCCCCGCGTCGCCGGACGCCCAGGTTCCGGACCCACCCGGCAGGCCGGACGTGTCTCCCCGCCACAGCACCTCTCTGGACGTGTCCTGGACCGGACCCGCTTCCGACGGCGGTTCGGCACTCACCGGATACAGGGTGCAGTGGAAGGAGGCCGCGGGCAGCTGGGATACGGCTGCGGACGTATCGGAAGCGGCGGCGACCGGGACCAGCCACACCATCACCGGGCTGACCGGAGGCAGGGAGTACTCGGTGCGGGTCCTGGCCATCAACGACGTCGGCGAGAGCCCACCTTCGGAGGACGGCAACGGAACGCCGCGTGAGACCGTGCCGCCGGAGCTGTCCGAGGCGTCGGTGGACGGGACGACGTTGATCCTCACCTTCAACGAGGCCCTGGACGGGGACTCCGAGCCACCCACGACGGCCTTCACTGTGACGGTGAGCGGCAATGTACGCGCCGTTGAGTCCGTGGATGTGTCTGGCAGCGCAGTCACTCTGACGCTGGCCTCGGCGGTCACGTCGCAGGACACCGTGACGGTGAGCTACGTGATCCCCGTCGACGAATCGGCTGCCCGTGTGCAGGACGCGGTAGGCAACGCGGCGGCGTCCTTCACCGACGAAAGTGTGACCAACGACACCGCGCCGGCGGAAACCCAGGTACCGGACGCACCCGGCGCCCCGGACGTGTCGCTCCACGACAGCACGTCCCTGGCGGTGTCCTGGACCGTGCCTGCGTCCGACGGCGGCTCGGCACTCACCGGATACAAGGTGCAGTGGAAGGAGGCCGCGGGCAGCTGGGACACTTCCGGGGACGTGTCGGAAGCGGCGGCGACCGGGACCAGCCACACGATAGCCGGGCTGACCGGAGGCAGGGAGTACTCGGTGCGCGTCCTGGCCATCAACGACGTCGGCGAGAGCCCACCTTCGGAGGATGGCAACGGAACGCCGCGTGAGACCGTGCCGCCGGAGCTGTCCGAGGCGTCGGTGGACGGGACGACGTTGATCCTCACCTTCAACGAGGCCCTGGACGGGGACTCCGAGCCACCCACGACGGCCTTCACGGTGACGGTGAGCGGCAATGTACGCGCCGTTGAGTCCGTGGATGTGTCTGGCAGCGCAGTCACTCTGACGCTGGCCTCGGCGGTGGCGTCGCAGGACACGGTGACGGTGAGCTACACAGTTCCCGCAAGAGAATCGGCGGAGAGGCTGCGGGACGCGGCGGGCAACGCGGTGGCGTCCTTCACCGGCCGGAGCGTGACGAACGAAACGGCGGCGCAGGCTGCCCAGGCGCCCGGCGCCCCCGGCCGGCCCGACGTGGCGCGCGAGGCCAGCGGGTCCCTGTCGGTGTCCTGGGACGCCCCCTCTTCCGACGGCGGCTCGGCACTCACCGGATACAAGGTGCAGTGGAAGGAGGCCGCGGGCAGCTGGGACACTTCCGGGGACGTGTCGGAAGCCGTGGTGACCGGAACCGGCCACACGATAGCCGGGCTCACCGACGGGGTGGAATACTCGGTGCGGGTAATCGCCGCCAACGAGGTCGGCGACAGCCCGCCCTCCACGGAGCAGACCGGAACGCCGAATGAGACCGTCCCTCCGGTGCTGTCCGAGGCGTCCGTAGACGGAGCCGCGTTGACTCTCACCTTCAACGAGGACCTCGACGGGAACTCGGCGCCGCCCACTACGGCCTTCACGGTGACGGTGAACGGCAATGAGCGAGGGGTTGAGTCGGTGGATGTATCCGGCAGCACGGTAACACTGGCGTTGGCCCCGGCGGTCGCCACGGAGGATGCGGTGGCCGTCAGCTACGCGGCGCCGTCCGGCGAATTGGTGGAGCGCCTGCGGGACACGGTGGGCAATGCAGCGGCTTCCTTCACTGGGCATACGGTGACAAACGAAACGGCGCCGCCGGCCGCCTTGACGGCCAGCGTCCACGACGTGCCCGATTCCCATGACGGGCAGACCGAGTTCACCTTCGAGCTGCGGTTCAGCGAGACGCCCAGACGAGGCTTCAGCTACAAGACCCTGCGGGACTATGCCTTCACGGTCACCGGAGGTTCGGTCACCAGGGCGGTCAGAATGGAAAAGGGCAACAACATCCGGTGGACGATACACGTCGAGCCTGACCCGGACGCCGACCTGACCGTCGTCCTGCCCATCACCGTGGATTGCGATGCCCAGGGGGCCATCTGCACCGGGGACGGCAGGAAACTGTCCAACTCGCTGAGCTTCACCGTATCCGGGCCGGGGGGCTAGGAGCGGGAAGTCAATCGCTCGGTCTTCCCGGCAAGCGGCTGGTCCAACTACGTCAACCCAACGCCTTAAGGCCGGGGCGGTGGCAGCGCCGTGCAACGCACCCTGCCGCAGATGGCAGTAGGGGCGGGCAGTGGAGGAGGTCGTAGGCTCCGCTCAGCCCGCCCGTTCAGAAGGAGGCATTCACATGGCGCTCGACAGACCGGGCCATGCGCCGGAGACGGCGGACGGAGCGACGGCAGGGGCGGTCGCTCTATACGTCGCGCTGGGGACTGCCCTCCACGGCGACCCAGTACAGACGTTCAGCCCCGACGTACAGTCTCAGCATCCGGGGGGTGAGTCGTGATTGGGCTCCGGCGTCCTGCGGCGCTGCCACTGCGGCTCAGCGGACTGGCGGTCCTGTGCGCCGCCCTGCTGTTCAAGAAGGAGCTTCTCCAGGAGGTTGCCGGCGGAAAGGAACCGGACGTGCCGAAAGATTCGACCATGGCTGGAACACGACAGCAGCCGTTACGCCGGCGATCTCGCCGAGACCGGCGCCACCGCTCTTACCTGGATTCGTGGCACCAGGGACGGCATCCCGGCCGTTGCTTGCCAGGGCTTCACGTTTAGCTACTACGTGGCCGTCATCGCCGCCGGCGGGGACGGCATCCCGGCCGTAGTGAAGCAGCTGGTGGCCGGTCCGGGGCGGCTGCCGAGGCGCCAGCGGCCAGCGGCCAGCGGCTGGCGCCCAAATAGATAGAGAAGAACCGGAGGGAGAAGAACCGGAGGATTCCCGGGGCTGGGACCTGGCTTGCATCGAGTCAACCCATCGATGGCCTGGCTTGCCCTGACCGGAATCAATCGACCCAATTCGCTGCGGAGGGGGCAGCCCGCCGTAGGGCTGCTGGCGCATTAGCCATGAGACTCTTTGCATTTCCCAACACCTTCAAGAGGGGTCGCACTGGCGACAAGAGACCCCCACGGGCCGGGCCAGGAAAAAGCGCGGAGCGCCCGGAGCTTACGCTGGCGGGGAAGGGGCCCGTCAGCAGAGTTTGGCATGCCCTGGCAATGGCGCGGATCCCAGGGTGGACCGTTCCGATCAGCATATTGTCGCTATTGTGCCTATCATTGCTGGCGGCAAACGCTGGCCAGCAGGTGACCGCCCAAGGGGAGCAGCCAACCTTGGAGGCCATGCCTCGCACCCCCGGGGTCAAGGCCGAGTATAAGGTCACTTTCGTCAACACCGGCCCAGAACTGCGGGCGGTGCAGGACGCCATCGTCATGGCGCTGGACCAAGAAATCCTGGTCCCGACCGGAGTGCCGGGCGACGCGGTACAGATTCGTTTCAAGCATACCGAGAGCGGCGCTTCGGGTTTCGGACGCGCCGCAGCGGTGGAACTGGCGGATCAATCCGACCGCCAGGCAGCCACCACCCTGCGGATCTACCCGGGGTTGGTCCGGAACGGCAAACAGCAGCCGATACCAGCGGGCGCCGAGGTGACGGTGCTGATCACCAAAAGAGCGGGCCTATCCAACCCGGAGGAGGGGGGAGCCTACCAATGGACGGTGAGCACCACCGGCAGTTCCGAGAGCGCCGAGGCCCACCACCCGGACCCCCTGCTGCGCCGGGCTTTTGCCGCGGTGAACCGACGCTCGGCCAGCGATGAAACCGGCCAGGGCGTCAGCGGCCTGTTGGTGGACTGGGCGGTGGAGTTGAGCCGGGAGGAGGCCTTTCGCGGCGACCGGGTCACGGTCACCGGACGGGGCTACCGGGAAGGAACAACGCTCACCTTCTGGCGGGATGCGGACTTTGACGGCCGGCACGATGCCGGGGAGGCCACCCTGTGCCAGGACCCAGTGGACAGCAATAACACCGGGGAATGCGCCTTTGATCTGGCCAACCCGCCCTTCGTTCCCGGCTTCGGCGATTGCTTCCTGGACCCGGACTGGGCCGCAGCCGACCCGACCCAACTGGCCGCCGCGGCAAGCAACTGCAATTTCATCAACGCGGTGGATGGTCAGGGACACACTTCCATCCTGGCGGTGAGTGAGGAGATGGCGGGGGCCGCCAACCTGGAGTCCTCCGCCCAGGCGCTGGAACTGAAAGGCCGGGCCGAGATAAGCGACCTTAACCGGCCCGACCCCACGGTCCTGGTGACCCTGACCGATCTCCCTGCCGGGGAGGTAAAGGAGATTACCGTGGACGGCAAGGCGGTGGACCTGGCCCAACTGCCCTCCCGGAGCGTGCCGGAATCGGGAAGAGTGACATTCCGGATTGAATTGCCCGGTGGAATCGGAACCGGGCGGCTGCGGTTCCTGGTGACCACCACTCGAGCGGGCCACCGGCGGCACGACTTCCAGGCCGAAGCCCGGGTCGACAACCGCCTGGCCCTAGCAGCGGCGCCCAACGTGGTATTGCCCAACCAGCCAATTCAGCTGTCGGTGCTGGGCTTTCGCGACGCGGAAATTGCGCTGATCCAGGTTGGCGGCCTGCCGGTCCCGGCCGGCCGGATTGATGGCGGATCGGGAAGAACACGGTTGGACGACAAGGGACGGTGGTTGGGGACCATTGCCCTGCCGATCAACGCGGTGACCACCGCGGCCGGCTCCAGGCAACTGAGGGTGATTGACACCAGGGGCCGCAAGGGAGAGACCCTGCTGACCTTTCCGGAGCGGCGGATAAGCGTCACGCCGGCCCAGGCTCGGCCCGGGGTGGAGATCAAGGTATCCGGCGCCGGTTTTCCGGTCCAAAACCGGAGCAGGCCCGCTCCTGGCCTGCATATAACCTACGAATACGGAGCTGGCTCGGTAACCCAGGTCGCCGCGACGGATGCCGCGGGCAACTTTTCCGCAGCATTGACCCTGCCGCACCGGGTGGGCATTCCCTCCCGGAACCTGCTGCGGGTGGAGTTTTCCGACGACGACGGCAAGCGGGTGGTGGCGTCAGTCAGGCACGAAGTGGCGGCCGCATCGCTCCGCCTGCACCCGGCAACCGGGTCGCCGGGCGACACCGTAACCGTCCTGGGCCAGGGCTTCCGCAGCTTCTTTCCGGTTTCCTCGCTGACGCTGCACGGCTTGGACCTGTTGCCCGCACCCCGGCCGCACACCGACCACGCCGGCAACGTGGCCTTCAAGTTGACTGTGCCCGGTTTGGCGGAGGGGATCCACCAATTGACCGTGAGGGCAGGAGGCGACACCGCCAGCGCCAATCTCACCATTGCGGACTCGCTCGCACCGGCAGGGTTGGCGGTGCCGATTGAAAAGGCCCTGGCCCCCCTGGGAAGCCGTTTCCTGCGCTGCTTTCATTTCAACAATGAGACTAAGAAGTGGACCTTCTACGATCCGAGGGTCAAGGAGCACAGCACCCTGGGTGGTCTGGTCACGGGCGTTCCCTACTGGATCCTGGTAACGGAAACCACCGAGGCTTTCCTGAACGGCAGGTTGCGCCTCCTGACCTGCAACCATGGCAACTGCTGGAACCAACTGCCGTGGTGAACGCCCCATGGTCACACGCTGGTCACACATTCCGCTACAACCTCTCCGGGTGATCCCACCGGGAAGGGGAATCCTGTAAAAACGGCCTTGAACCAGGCCGGGCAACGTGTCCTATAATGGGAGTTATAGGAAACCTTGGTCATCAATCAGGCAAGGGCGAAGACACTCGCTCTGCGACTGTAAGAGGGAAAGGAATGCAGCAGGACAACCAACCTAACCACAACCGGTCCCTTCCCCGCACGGAGATAGACCTGGAAGCCCTCCGGCGAGACCTGGAATACGTTCATGCCGAGTCAGTTGACTACTTGGCCTACGAACTGGAAACGGGAAAAGAAGCCATGGCCCCTACCAGGGAGGAGGCCCTGGCCAAACTGAAGGAATTGGCGCCCAACGCCAAAAAGGTTTACTGCGACAAGATCAGGATGAAGGTCCGTCGCTACAAAGCATCGCTACCTGAAGACAGTCCCATTTAGCCGACCAGGGCGACGACGAAGGGACGACCCCATGCAAAACTCTCTCCTGCCAGCTCCCCAGAACCCCGGCGAATCTCTCCCACCGGCGGCCGCCGGTCGCACCGGTACTGATCTGGCCCGGTTGCGCCGGTCCCTGGACTCCAGCGTCTCCGACAACACCCGGGCCATGTACAACTCCGCCTGGCGCGGGTTCGAAACCTGGACCCAGGCCCGCGGCGCCCTGGCAATGCCGGCATCCCCGCCCCTCGTCGTCGCCTACCTGGCCTGGATGGCCGAGGAACGCCGTCTCTCCGTGGCCACCATCCGGCTCCACAAGGCCGCTGGTCACCCCGACCCCACCGACAACGAGGGCGTGAGACGCATCATGCAGGGCATTGCGCGGGCCCACGGAGAGTCCCAGCGCCACAGAATCGGGAAACCTGGTGACAGCGAATAAACCGGAACTGCAGCTGACTTCTCGATATGGCATGAAGGTCAGTCTACGGCCAGAGCCTTCTTCACCGTGGCCGGCGAGCACTGCATCACCCGGGCGACGTGCCGCAGCCCCGCGCCCTCCTCCGTCATCCGGCGGCACTGCGCCACCTGCTCCGGGGTCAGGGCGGGCGGGCGTCCCAGCCGCTTCCCGCCAGCCCGGGCTTGGTCCAGGCCCAGCCTGATGCGCTCGCTGGTCGAGTCCACCTGGTATGCCCCCTGGGCCAGCATGGAGCGGCGGAAGAACTTGGCCGCGGCGCTGCCGTCGCTGGTGTCGATGTTCTCTCTGAGGGCCACGATGCCAATGTTGCGCTCGGTCAGGTCAGCCTGGATGCGCACTCCGTCCTCGAAGTTCCGGCTCAACCGGTCCAGGAAGGCCACCGCCAGGGTATCGCCGGGCCGGAGACGGGACAGCAGTTCCTGCCAGCCGGCACGCCGCAGGGTGCGGCCAGTGGCGATGTCGGAAAAGATCAGGTCTGCACGGATGCCGTGGTCGGCCAGCAGGCGGAGTTGGGTTTCCAGATTCCCGGCCGCATCGTCGGACTTGCTGACCCGGGCGTAGCCGTAGGTGACGGGGAGCAGGGTCATGGTCATGGGAATCAAGCCGCCAGCGCGGGCCAGCGTCCTCCTGCGGGAAGTGTTCAGAAAACGGGCGTTTTTGAACACCCCCCACCTGGCTCCCGCGCCAGCTTTGAGCAGGTGTTCAACAACAGCAACCGTTCAACAATTGCGTCAAGGGTTTGTTGAACAGCTCCGGAAGATCATCCTGATCCAAGACGGAGTGAGATGAGTCGTGGGAGCCATTGCTAGATCACAGACCAGAGGTCATCGATCGGGAAAGCCCCCGACCAACGCAAGCAGCAGGCGCCACCCGGCCGAAGTGGTTTCCTGGTGGGGCAGAGTTGGCCTGGCGCTGCTTTCAGTTCTCATAGCCGGGTTGTTGAGCAGGTCCGAGACCGCCGCGGTCATCTGGAACGACGTGGAACTGCGGGAGAACGGCATGGCTTAGTTAGCGTCCGGAGATCCAAGAAGGATATTTCCTGACAGGGGCCTCTAAACCGGTGCGCGAGGGGGTGCTGCTACCGAGGCCAATGCCTTCTTTACCGCGGTCGTTGAACAGTTCAGCACCCGGGCAATTTGCCTCAATCCCGCTCCCTCCTCCGCCCTCCGCCAGCTCTGCTCCAACTGTACGTGCCGCAGTGCCGGCGGGCACCCCACTCTTTTCCCCTCCGCCCTAGCACGTTCTAATCCCAATTTGATTCGCGCATTGGCCGAGTCACCAATCGCCTCCTTTTAGCCACGGTGAAAAACCCGGACTGATATTCTTGCTTTTACATTCGAAGGGACATTTCCGCCGGACTACATCATAATCCGCGGTCTTCTGTCCCAAAGTTGCTGGTTAAGCACAGCCGCCACGCATCCACCCTGAACCTGCCCCTTCGTCTTCCTGTTGAAAAGGCCTCAGTTGCTCAAGGATGAGCGCTGTGTTGGAGCAGATGATTCCATCGGCGCGCGAGTTTCATCGCCCAAACTACCTGAAGTTCATTCATTGACTAACATTACTCAATACTTTAACATACTTCTATGCCACCTTATATGCGAGACCAAGTGACTACTCTTGCCGCTCGATTGGCTGAGCCACCGAACAGACTAGTCGCCCTGTTCGGTCCCCGCCAGACCGGGAAAACGACCCTGGCAAGGCAATCATTGGAATGCATCGAGCGGGAAGGACTTTATTTTTCTGTTGACGAACCCGATTCTAGCGGAATCCTAAGCCCTCCCTCAACCACGGGCCCCGCGCTGCTTTCCCCTCCGCAAAATAGAAGCAGCGACTGGCTGGTATTTCGCTGGGAGGAAGCGCGGCATCAGGCAGCGCGGTCTGAAAAGGGCCTGGTCCTCGTTCTTGACGAGATTCAGAAGATTCCCAACTGGTCGGAGACCATAAAGGGCCTTTGGGACGCTGATCGGGCCGCAGGAACACCTCTGCACGTGGTTATCCTGGGCTCTGCGCCGCTGCTGATGCAGGCAGGGCTGTCGGAAAGCCTCGCGGGGCGGTTTGAACAGATTCCGGTAACACACTGGTCCTTCCCGGAGATGCAGACAGCCTTCGGACTGGATCTGCCGCAGTACGTTTACTTCGGCGGATACCCGGGCAGTTCCGATCTGGTCCACGATAATGAGCGGTGGCGTCAGTATATACTCCGGGGTTTGGTGGAGCCCAATATTGAACGGGACATCCTGGCCATGGTCCGCATTGAGAAACCTGTCCTGCTCAAAAATCTCTTTGAACTCGGGGCTGCCTTTTCCGGGCAGATCCTGTCGTACAACAAGATGCTGGGCCAGCTTCAGGATGCGGGA
Organism: Dehalococcoidia bacterium; assembly: GCA_965197655.1. Taxonomy (GTDB): domain Bacteria; phylum Chloroflexota; class Dehalococcoidia; order Lucifugimonadales; family UBA3495; genus CATQHB01. Next base: position 2,220,468 of record OZ240220.1, read on the forward strand.
AATACGACGACCCTGGCCCGCTACCTGGATTTGCTGGCACAGGCGGGGCTGATAGTGGGGTTTCAAAAATACAGCCCCCGACTCCTGAGCCGGCGCAGTTCCAGTCCAAAGCTGAACGTGCTGAACACCTCGCTGATGACGGCAGGGTCGGGCTACTCCTTTACCGAGGCCCAAGCAGACCGCACCTTCTGGGGCAGACTTGTTGAGAGCGCAGTGGGGGCGCATCTTTACAACACCGCCTCTGCTGACCTCCAGCTGTTCTACTGGCGCGAACAATCCTTCGAAATGGACTTTGTGCTGCGCCGCGGCTCCAGAATAATTGGCATAGAGGTTAAAACAGGTTCCAGGCGCTGGAATGAAGCAAGCAGGTCCGAATTTGAGAAGCGATTCGACCCCGAGAGGTGCTTGCTGGTTGGCGATGAAGGCGTCCCGCTGAACGAATTCCTCTCCGTACCCGCAGGCTATTGGTTTGAGGACCGGTGATGGTTGTAGTTCGCCGCAGCTGCATTGAGATTCCGGACGATACCGCCGTCCCCGAAGGTGACCGGCGCAGGCTTGAACCGGCAGTATCTTTACCCCTGGCGGCCTTTCGAGGAATTCCAAGCTATGTTCTCCTGGCAGATCCAGGCGCCGGCAAAACTACCGCATTCCACATGGAAAAGGAAGAAATCGGCAGCGAGGCCGTCCTGGTCAGCGCCCGCGACTTCCTGGCCCTTGATCCGTCTTCTCGCCCGGAGTGGTGGGAAAGTACCCTGTTTATCGACGGCCTTGACGAGGTCCGCTCCGGCGCTTCCGACAAGCGGACCCCCTTCGACCAGATAAGGTCCCGCCTGGACCAATTGGGCAAACCCCGGTTCCGCATTTCCTGCCGGGAGGCGGACTGGTTGGGGGAAAACGACAGGGCACACCTGGCGGCAATCTCCCAGGACGGCCGGGTGAAAACATTGAGACTGGAGCCACTCAATGACTCCGACGTGGAGACTATACTCGGTGGCCGTTTCGACGAAGAGAAGGTGAGCGAGTTTCTCGCTCAGGCAGAAGCTCACAGCGTCACCGCGCTGCTTTACAACCCGCAGACCCTTGGCCTTCTGGCCGATGTCTTCGAACAGGAGGGCCACTGGCCCGAGAGTCGTCTAGAACTCTTCCAACGCGCTTGCCGCCTCATGGTTCAGGAGAGCAATACAGAGCACCGGCTGGGCAACAGCCGTCACTCACCTGACGAGTTTCTTCGCTGGGCCGGGCAGCTGTGCGCGGTGGCCCTGATCTCGGGTAGGGCCGGGCTATCTCTGAACGACATGGAAGACAGCCAGAGGCATGTTCCGTTGGGCCTGTTTGATGAAGAAGGACAGTCGGGCGCCAGTGCCGCCCTGGCAAGCAGGCTGTTCCGGGCTCACGAGGAAGGGCTTTTCGTACCAGTCCACCGCCACATTGCGGAATTCCTGGCGGCGAGGAGCCTGGCCACCCTTATCGGAGAGGGCCTTCCCCTGGCTCGTGTGCTGGCGCTGCTTTCCGGGGGCGATGGCATGGTGGTCACGGAGCTGCGAGGGCTGTCGGCATGGCTGGCCTCCCTTTCCGTAGGCAGCCGCGGTCGCCTCATCGAGCAAGACCCCTACGGCGTGGCGCTGTATGGCGATATCTCTCAGTTCTCCAGGCTAGAAAAGCAGAGATTGCTGTCAGCCGTGAGCCGGGAAACTTCCAGGCCAAATGGCCCCATGTGGGGGACGGCGGAGACATTTAAGTCGTTGGCTATTCCGGAGATGGCCAGCACTTTTCTGGCCTATCTTAGCGAACCCAGTTCGGCCCGTGAGCATCAACTCTTCCTTGTGTTCCTCCTGGATATTCTGCTGGCCGGCGGTCCGGTGCCAGGCCTGTCGGAAGCCCTGTTCCAGCTTGTGAGAGATGAGACGTGCTTTCCGGCTGTAAGGCGACGTGCCGCCCAGGTCCTGGTTGAGGCCCATTCGGATCAACCGGATATTCAGGACAGGCTCAGGGCGCTGCTGGACGACGTCGCAGACGGGAGGGTTGCTGACGAGGAGAACGAACTCCTCGGGACGCTGCTGGGTGGGCTCTTCCCCCAATCGGTGGCGCCCAGCGAGATATGGGATTACCTGCGGGCTGAACCTAACCGGTACTACCTGGGGTCCTTTCAGTTGTTCTGGGCAAAGACTATCGTGGATCGGGCCTGCGAGAAGGAGGACCAGCTGGCTGCTCTGCTTGACTGCCTGTTTGAGCGTCAGGACGAACTACGGGTCCCATTCGCCCGTCACCATGTATTGGGTCTGCCTGGCAGTCTCCTGGTGAAGGGACTGGAGCTATTGGGCGAAAAACAGAGCCCACGCCGTATATTCAACTGGCTACGGAGTTGCTCGTTCGACGGTACGCTATCCGCTGAAGAAACCCAGGGTTCACGGATGTGGCTGGAAGGCCACCCAGTAGTCCAGAAGGCGCTGATCCTAGAGGCTTTGGCCGATGACACAGTTGACGGCGAGGTGGTGTGGGGGGCGTGGATACAGTTGCTGCTGCAGGGAGCCGAGCCTCCCGTAGACCTGGGTTCGTGGTGTCTGGAGCAGGCGCAGGTCGCTCAGAGTTCGCGGGTCGCTCATGGGCTTCTCTCATTGGCCGTCAATGCCCTGATAAAGGAAAAAGGGTGTCAAAGCTTGTCGCTGGAACTGCTGCTTGAAGGAACCAGCGCCAGGCCGGACTTGCAGGATGCCCTGACTTCTCTGCTTCGGTGCGAGATCCCCGACAAACACCTGGAACAACGGCGCCTCGCCCTGGAAAGGAAAGCCCGTACAACTGAAAGGATGGAAGGGAAGTGGCTGGCAGACATGAGATCCCATCTGCCGCTCCTGCAGGAAAACCGCGCTCCACTGCCGGTGCTTTTTGAGTTGGGGAAGGCCTACATCTACCACAGGATGACTTTCGACGAACTTCTGGGCGGTGACCACGTCTTGATCCAGGCTGCCCTGACGAGTCTGGTTGGTTCCATCGAACGCTCGGACCTCCCCGAAGTGGATGAGATTATCGAGATTGCAGCGAACTCCCGCATGCACCTGGCCTCCTTGCCCGTTCTAGCCGGTATGAGTGAGATGGGGAGTACTGTACCGCCTAAACTTGGGAAGCTGGAGCCGGACCAACTCCGGACAGCCCTGGCAATCCATTTCTGCCACCCCGTGGGGCAAGACAACGTTGAGTGGTACCTCAGATGCGTCGAAGCGGCGCCGGAAATGGTAGCGGATATTCTGGTCCGCTGCGCCCGAGCCGCCATTGCGGCGGGAGAGAAATACGTTCCTGGAGCATCGCGCCTTGCGCATCAGGAGAATCATGCCGAAGTTGCCAGACTGGTGGGCCTGACGCTGCTGAAATCCTATCCACTGCGCGGCCCCGTGGACCAGTTGCACAACCTAGACTCGCTGCTCCACGCTGCGGCACGCTACGCCGACAGGTCTGAATTCCTGGATCTGATTCGCCAGAGGCTGAGCCGCAAGAGCATGACGGCGGCTCAACGGGTGCACTGGCTGGCATTTGGGGCTGTGCTGTCAAGCGACAAATACCTGGACGAGCTGGCAGGCTTCGTGGGCCGACATCAGGGTCGGGCCAGGCAGTTGGCGGAAGCCATCTGTGGTAATGGGAGGACGCTGCTGCTGTCCGAAGGGGGATTAGATGCCCAGGCACCCAGCCAGAGGATATCGGTTTTGGAGCTTGTCATACGTGTACTGGGCAGAATTTACGGACCGGTTGAACTGTCAAGGGATTATGAATCTCCGGATTTTAACATCCAGTGGGCCATTCATCGACTGATCCAGGAGCTGGGAACACGCCCGGAGGCGGTCGCAAGCGCGACCTTGCGGGGTCTGATGGCGGACAAATCATTGGGACAATGGCACCTCTACTTGGAGGAAGTGCAAAGGAAGCAGGAGGTGTTGCGACGAGATGCCACCTACGTACATCCCGAGCCCAACGAAGTAATCGAGACAATGACCAATGCGGCCCCCGCCAATGCGGGGGACCTCGCCGCACTGGTAGTGGATCGCATTGAAAAGCTTGGGGAGACCGTCCGGCACGGCAACACCGATGATTGGCGGCAATATTGGAACGAAGGTTCCCACCGGCGAGTTGGAGACCCCAAGCACGAGGAATCTTGCCGGGACGCGTTTTTGTCGGACCTCAGAGGCCTCCTGCCTCCCGGGGTCGACGGCCAGCCCGAGGGTCAGCACTCAGGGCGCAACCGATCCGACATTCGGGTCTCGTTCAGAGACTTCTTCATACCGGTGGAAATTAAGAAAAACAACCACCGGGAGCTCTGGAGCGCAGCCAGAAGGCAGCTCATCGAGAAATATACCGGGGAACCCGAAACCGCCGGCTACGGAATCTACCTGGTCTTCTGGTTTGGCGTAGAACGCACTCCGCCGCCGGCTAAGGGAGTTCGGCCAGCCAGCCCCGAAGAGCTGCAAAGGAAGTTGGAGGCGGATCTCACGGACTCCGAGAAGAGGAAGATTTCGGTGAGGGTGCTGGACGTGAGCCCACCGGGTTAACTGCGGGAAACAAAGATGTGGGAAACCCCATGGGAACAGGGCGCCATCTCCTTCCCCAGCGGAGAAGTGCCGTAGGCAGGTGGGGGGAGGCCCGCAGCCACCTGGGTGAGGACCCGGGGGAGTTCCTGGCCATCATGGACTCCTCGGTGGAGAAGAGGGCTAGGGTCAAGAGCGCAACCAGCCAGAGGAAGGTCGGAAAGGGCAAGGCCCTGATGACCGCCGGGAGTGGCAGAACTCGAGGATGCCGGCGCCCTACACCAAGAGCAAGGCGGCCGAATGGGGCGCGGTGACCAGGTATTACCGGAGGGAGGCGGATAAACGGACTTATGAGCAGTGCAGGCCACCAGCCGTTGCAACCAAGGTCAACGGTCGTGATTGTCAAAGACAATGAAATTCTCCTGGTTAAGCGCCGGAATGAGAGTTTGTGGGCTTTACCTGGAGGCAGAATCGAGCCGGCCGACGACCCAGAGACACGAGCGGTTATCTCCGTGGCTGAGGCAACTGGCCTGCGGATTACCAACCGTCAACCTGTCGGAGAATATGCCGGCGGGGTCAGCGCTAATCAGGTATTCCTCGCAGAAGCCGAGGGAACTCTGCAACCCAACCCCCGACATATAGACGATGCAAGGTGGTGGGACCTACAAGAGGAGTTGCCTCTGCAGGACCACGTCACTGCCATAGTGAATCTGGTTTGTGATTGGAGAAGCGTGGAAGAGTCTGATGAGACCGCAACCTCGCACGAAGAGGTACCAGCCCCGTTCGAACAGGAGATCCCGCACGAAGAGGACAGTGGTAGGAGTTTCTTTTACCGGTTGGGTCCTCTTGTCGCCAGTGCTGGGCTGGCAGCCTGGACAGGTCTTAAAGCTCTTTTTCTAGCCCTTAGGATTGCCGGCACAGGGGTGGTGTACGCGACCGACAGCCTCATCGCCTTGTCGCTGACTTTTCAAGGTACCCGTCCCAAACCACTCCCTCATAGAAGCTTTCCCAAAGGGACTCGAGAAACTCTGAGACGCGCCCAAGGCAACCGGTGCGTGTACTGCGGGGTAAACTTGAGGGCCAAGGCAACCCACATAGACCACATTATTCCTTTGGCTCAGGGTGGGCCGCACGTTATGGCCAACTGGCAGCTACTTTGTCACCGGTGTAACCTGAGAAAGGGCGCTCGGAACGACCAGGAGTTCAGGTACCGTTTTCGGGTATTGCTGTCGCCCAGGCAGGGTGACATTCCTGCCCAGACCATCAGGCAAAGGGAATTTGATCGGATAGCAAAACTATACGCCGACGCAGCGTCCTTCCAGAACTTCAAAGCTGGAAAGTACTACACGCCCGGGCAGAAGGTGAATGTAGGTGGTATCGTGGCCGGGTTCGCGGTGGGAGTTTTGCTTTTCTGGCTGACCTAAGAGGCCTTCAGTCCGGCAGATGCCAGTCCCCTAGTCTTGGTCAGCGCAGTGCTGGGGATCGCCACGTGGGCTTGGGTGAGATTGAGAGCCTGGTACACCGGAAGAGACAGGGAGTCCGACGCCGACGGTTAATCGGCCGCGATAATATTGACGCAAACCTGCTCCAGCCTAGCAGCCTGTCCGAGGATTAGTTCCGAGAGACGACAAGCGTCACTTGCTGATCTCTTTCTCGACCAATTGGCTCTAGAAACTTGGCTGGAAAGCCCTGGTTGGGGAGAGGGATTTCGGCAGTAAAGCCGAGGCAAACAGAATCTGGGACCATAGTTGTCCGAGCCGGACCGCGCCGAAAATGGCCGTAGCATGGGCGACAACATCGTGGGAAACAGCCTGGACATCACTGAGGACGACGCTGTGGGCTTCTGCGCCGCCGCCGGCACTGTCCGGCAGCCCGATTTTACCCGCCACCAGGGTCAGGTTGGCCACTGTAGCCGCCAGGTACAACTGGAATCGCGTCTTGACCCTGCCGAAATAGCGGGACTGGCGAATCCCCAACTGGACCAGTCGGGCCAACCGGTGTTCCACCACCACGCGGCGCGCTCGATACTCGTCGTAGACGGCGCTCTGCTGCAACGCCCGGGCCTCCTGCAGCAGAGCTTCCTGGGGATGGATCAGCACCCGCCGTCCCTTCCTGCCTTTGGCCGAGATGCACTGGGACCGCAGGGGACAGGTCATACATTGGGACCCGTCGAACTGGAAGGCCCGCAAGCGGTGGACCCGCCCCGCGCCATCCGTCCGCTTTCCCGCCGGCACGATGGTGTGGGTGACCTGCCCCGCCGGACCGGTGCACCTGCCCGCCGCCAGGTCGATGCCAAAGTCAGCCTTGGGAAAGCGCTGCCGGTCGGGGCGGCCCGGCACCCGGGCCACCAGCTTGCGGCCCGCGTCGGCGAAGGTCTGACGGGTACCGCCGTCTCCGTAAGCGGCGTCGCCCATGGCCTCCGCCACCGGCACACCGGTGCTGACCTCGCTCTGTTCCACCAGTTCCAGCGATCCCAGGTTGTCCGAAGCGTTGCCGGGCAGTACCGCCACGGCGGTGATCAGCTGGGTGTCGGTGTCCACCACAATCGCCGCCTTGTGTCCGTCGAACCGTTTGCTGCTGCTCTGGTGCCCGTGGCGCAGCTCCGGGTCGTGCAGCGACAGCATCCGGTCCTTGCTCACCCCGTCCTTGAGGCTCACCCCATTATTAGCATCGTCGTCGCCATCGTCGTCGCCGCTGTCGCGCTCAATGTCCTGGAGCAGCAACTGCCCCAGCAGTTCCGCCGCCGCCACAATCCGCTGCCGCTCCGCGCTGTCCTCGGGCAACTCCCCCTGCGCCTGCCGCGACAAATCCAACAACCGGTCGGTGTCGGCCACCACTTGGGCCAGCAGGGCCTGCCGCGCCCGTTTGTTGCTCCAGTCGATGGCGGCTTCGCCCTTCACACTGGAACCCAGGTACCCCTCGTATCCCCGGGCCTTGCCCCATTCTTTGACGGTGACCTTCGCCACGGCGGCCAGCACCCGCATCAATTTGACCATCCCGTCGGCCAGCAGGCTGAAGGTGTCCCTCACCGCGCCCCGGCCCAGGATGTTGGTCGTGTCCAGCGCCACCTTCATGCTCCGCTTTTTCAGGTAGCCCGACTCCCGGGCCAGCCTCAGGCTGGACTCGAATACCTCCCGCACCTTGCCGTGCAGGATCAGCTGGGCGCGAAACACCTGCAGCGTGCTCTTGCCGAAGGGACGGTCCTCCACCTCAATCCCCAACGCCACTTTCCAGCGGAGGTCGAAGTCGGCCCGGGCCTTGGCCTCGGCGTCGCTGACCTTGTCGTGGGCCTGCAACAACAGCGCCGTCGCCAGCAGGCTGGGCGGCACGCTGTCCCGTCCGTTGTCGGCGCAGTAGAACTCGGCGAAGTCGGCGTCCCGAAACAACCGGCCACGCAGCGAGGCCAGCAGACCGTAGAAGGTGTCCTTGCCCACGTGGTCCAGATACAGCCGGTCCGCTTCCCAGAGGCCCCTCTGATCGGATCGCTCTCCCAGCACTGTCATTCCTCGCTATTTCTTGATGCCTTCCATTATAGCCGCTGGCCCGGCTCAAGCCACTTTCCGGCCAGATTTCTAGTATTACAACGACGGCTTATCTGATAAGGCGACTTTCGCGCGGATATTGAACCTGGCAATAACGGACGATAATCTCCGACGACAGGCTGCTGGTAGTCAAACAGGAAGCATCGGGCGTCCTTTTACATATCCCGTCGTTGTAATACTAGAGTTTAATCCTACTTTTATTGGCACCGACCGAAAGGGCGGTTACGTCCTGTCGGCCTACTACCAGGGCGCCCACGTTGGCGTCCACCCCATCGGTAAAGACGGGTCGGTGGGCGGGATTCCGGTAGTATGGCTCGAGACGGCTACCGGCGCCCATTCCATGCAAACCGACCCTACCAACAGGTACGCCTTCGTTCCCCATATGGCTGGAAACGGCCCCAACCGGATCTACCAATTCCGGTTCAACGAGAGCGCCGGCCAGATCGGACCCAACCCCCCGGCACAGGTGGAGCCAGATGGATTCCACGGCCCCCGGCATTTCTGCTTCCATCCGTCCCTGGATGTCCTGTACTTTTCCAACGAACAGGGGTGCAGCGTCGGGGCCTACCGGTTGGATACCGCCAACGGCACACTTTCCCAGTTCCAGACCATTCCAACTATTCCTGAAGACTTCACCGAGCGAAACACCTGTTCCCGGATTCAAGTGACCGGCTCGGGACGTTTCCTGTACGCTCCCAACCGCGGCCACAACAGCATCGCCTGCTTCACCGTCGATCCTGCCACCGGAGAACTGGGCGCCAACGGCATAGTCGAAGCCGAGCCTATCCCCAACGCGCTGGCAGTTGGCCCGGGAGAGAAATTCCTGTATTCTGCTGGAGTGGAATCGGGTAACATGGCCACCTTCAGTATTGATGCAGGCACCGGCCAACTTAGCCGGGTGGCGACTACTCCCCTGGGCAACCGGCCTGCCTGGATTTCTATTGTCCAGCTATCCTGATTGCCGGGCCGCAACTCCGCCGAGTCAAACCCGTAAAACCCAATAAAGTGGAGACACATATGTCGGAAATCGAGAACAAACTGAATGAAATGGGCTACCAGCTATCCGAACCTCGCCGGTCCGCCGTGGGCAACTTCGTCCCGGCGGTACGGACCGGCAACCTGGTTTACACAGCAGGAACCGGCCCGGGACTGCCCGAGGGTGGATTCCTCCACGTCGGAAAGCTGGGGGCCGAGGTAACCATTGAGCAGGGGTACGAGTGTGCCCGGCTGACGATGCTTAACCTGCTTTCGAACCTGAAAGGTGAGATAGGCGACCTGGACAAGGTGAAGCGGGTGGTCAAGCTACTGTGCATGATCAACGCCGCCCCGGACTTCGTGGACACGCCTCGGGTGGCCAACGGGGCCTCAGACCTGCTGGTCAGCCTCTACGGAGAACGCGGACACCACGCCCGTTCCGCCGTGGGCATGAGTACCCTCCCCGGCGCCATGCCCGTGGAGATTGAGATGATCGTCGAGGTGGAGGACTGGTAAACGCTATCTTTGTAATGATGGGTGTCTGCTTACGAGTGGTTCTTTTACTTAAGGACCCTGGGGAATGACTCGTTGCCAAGACATCCCATCAATACAACGGTACAACAGTTTTTGACTACCAAGCTATTTCCCCGGGCGGGGGATTTGGAACACTAAACTAAAGCCAAGGTGAAATGCGCAGATGTTGCGGTCAAACGACGGAGCCGGGTCATTCTCCAAGTACGGATGAGAGGGATTCACCGGCGCAACCCAGCTGATCATCATCGCCACTTAAATGTACATCCCACCTTGGCTTTGGTTTAGTACCGTTTCCAGATGGTCTTGTCGATACTTGAAAGTCACCTCCAACTCCGGATTCCCGCGCAAGCGGGAATGACGGGCAGGTGAAACGGGTATCCGGTATAAGGCATATTCAAGTGGAAACGGTACTAGGGCCATAAACGTAACGGACCTACAACTCTAGAGAATGTGTGACGCTCCTCGCGGAGTCGGGCTGGGTGATAGCTCGTAACTGAGTATGACTCTCGGCGACTGGGCTATTGACTCTGACCTTTCCCCCTGAAACTGAACCAGTAGCAATGAGAGTTCTCCGGTAGAATTAACACGAAGGAGAACTGGGAATGAAGGGCAAGAGATTCACCGAAGAACAGATCATCCGGGTACTCAAGGAGGCGGAGGGCGGGCTGAAGGTCAGCGACCTCTGCCGCCAGCATGGCATCTCCGAGGCTACGTATTACCGGTGGAAGTCCAAGTACGGCGGTATGGAGGTCTCAGAGGCCAAGCGGCTAAGGGCCCTGGAGGAAGAGAACCGGCGGCTGAAGCAACTGGTGGCCGATAAAGAGCTGGACATTTTGGGACTGCGGGCGGCCCTATCAAAAAAGTACTGACGCGTCCACAAAGGAAGGAAGCGGTGGACGCGATGAGAAGGGTGGGAGTAAGCGAACGGAGATCCTGTGCCCAAGTGGATATCGGACGCGGAACGTACCGGTACCAGGGTAGGAGCGCAACTGATGAACCGGTGGTGCGGGGTCTGATCCGAGAGCTGGCCCGGCTCCGGCCTCGGTTCGGGAGTCCTCGGCTGAGTGCGCTGGTACGGCGGGAGTTGGGACCGGTCAATCACAAGAGAGTGGAGCGGATCTACGCCCAGGAGGGGCTGCAGCTGCCGCGGCGGCGCAAGGGAAGACGCCGGGACGCCGGACGGGCGGTCCCCCTGGCAGTTTTGAGTGGACCGAACCAGCGTTGGTCGATGGATTTTGTGCAGGACAGCACGGTGGGTGGAAGGAGAATCAGGGCCTTGACCATCGTGGACCTGACCTTTCCCCCTGAAACTGAACCAGTAGCAATGAGAGTTCTCCGGTAGAATTAACACGAAGGAGAACTGGGAATGAAGGGCAAGAGATTCACCGAAGAACAGATCATCCGGGTACTCAAGGAGGCGGAGGGCGGGCTGAAGGTCAGCGACCTCTGCCGCCAGCATGGCATCTCCGAGGCTACGTATTACCGGTGGAAGTCCAAGTACGGCGGTATGGAGGTCTCAGAGGCCAAGCGGCTAAGGGCCCTGGAGGAAGAGAACCGGCGGCTGAAGCAACTGGTGGCCGATAAAGAGCTGGACATTTTGGGACTGCGGGCGGCCCTATCAAAAAAGTACTGACGCGTCCACAAAGGAAGGAAGCGGTGGACGCGATGAGAAGGGTGGGAGTAAGCGAACGGAGATCCTGTGCCCAAGTGGATATCGGACGCGGAACGTACCGGTACCAGGGTAGGAGCGCAACTGATGAACCGGTGGTGCGGGGTCTGATCCGAGAGCTGGCCCGGCTCCGGCCTCGGTTCGGGAGTCCTCGGCTGAGTGCGCTGGTACGGCGGGAGTTGGGACCGGTCAATCACAAGAGAGTGGAGCGGATCTACGCCCAGGAGGGGCTGCAGCTGCCGCGGCGGCGCAAGGGAAGACGCCGGGACGCCGGACGGGCGGTCCCCCTGGCAGTTTTGAGTGGACCGAACCAGCGTTGGTCGATGGATTTTGTGCAGGACAGCACGGTGGGTGGAAGGAGAATCAGGGCCTTGACCATCGTGGACCAGTTCACCCGGGAGTGTCCGGCGATTGAGGTGGACACATCGATCACCGGACAGCGGGTGGTCCGGGTGCTGGACCGGCTCAGTGAGACCCACGGACTACCCCAATCGCTGGTGCTGGACAACGGACCCGAGTTCACCAGCAAAGCCCTGGCCGCCTGGGCCAAGGACAGCGGGGTAAGGCTGCATTTTATTACACCGGGCAAACCGACGGAGAACGGGTACATCGAAAGTTTCAACGGGAAGTTCCGGGATGAGTGCCTGAACCGTCACTGGTTCCTGGACCTGGCTGACTCCCGGGTGATGATTGAAGACTGGCGGAACGACTACAATCAGGCCCGGCCCCATAGTTCATTGGGATACCTGACCCCGCTGGAGTTCAAGCAAGATTTGGACCGGAACCTCTCATTGACGATGGTATAACTCTTGGGGGAAGGTCAACTCCGATGCATGAAGCAAGAAATAAGAGAGGCTGAACGATATGCGGATGACAATACGTCAATTTAGCGACCTGATCGAAGGAGAAGTAGTTGCGGAGCGTCAGTACTCCGCAGACGACCCGGGTGACGCGATTGGTGCTCTCAGGCTAGTTCTTCATAACTGTTCTGATTTCATCAAGCAAGAAGAGATTTCTCTCCGCCAAGACGCTATCGAATTGACGAAGATGGAATTCACGTATCCAGGGGTCGCAGGTAGACTCGAAGTGCTCTTTGCGGATTAAGGGCGGTGAGTGGAACGTCAATGGGGATGGGGCTCGTAGGGATGCAAGTAGCCGAGATTGACGTTGGATCACTTGGCTTCAAGGAAGTCTCGCTATGGGGACGGCCACGGCATTGCTACCGGATGTCGTGTAATTGCCAAGAGGCCGCAGCAGTTGAAGCCTCACAGTCCTCCCGGCCACATCTCGAAGATGGTTCTATCCCAGCCATCGTCCAGATGCTCCTCCGAATGCTGCAAGAGCAATGTCTGCTACGCAAAGCCGATGGCACCACTCACGCCAGACGGTTGACATTCCGATAGGATAACGCCTACTTTAGCCTTGTTTATGCGATAATGTGCCAGTCGAGAGGAGCTGTGCCGGACCCGCTCGCGGAAAGGGCTAGTCTAGGTTCACGAATATGGCCAGAGCAATGATGGAAGACCGATGGTTCTCCGTAGACGAAATCGCGGCCTACCTCGGGATCAAACGCGACACAGTCTATCGGTGGATTGCAGAAAAACGGATGCCGGCACACCGGATGGGGCGCCTCTGGAAACTGCGCAGGGAAGAGGTAGATGAATGGGTGAGATCGGGAGGAGCCGACGAGAACCGAGATCAATGACGTGAGTGGTACAAGACACATGCGGCCTCCATTGAGCCTACGAGAGAGTGGCCCCACGCTAATCCGTTGCGGAGACAGGTTGCTAGGGTTGCGCCGGTTCAAGAACCCTGAGACAAAGGAGACACACCGTTGCAACACATCGGCGAAATCGAGAAACGACTCTGGTCGAGTGCGGATAACCTCCGGGCAAATTCGAACTTCGCCAGCAACGAGTACTTCCTTCCAGTAATGGGGTTGATCTTCCTCCGGCACGCTCACAGTCGGTTCCTCAAGGTGAAGGAGGAGATCGAAGTCACTCTGCCGAAGCGGGGAGGTAAGGTGCGTGCGCTGACCAAGGAGGACTTCTCCCAAAAGGGATCCATCTTCCTCCGCCCGCAGGCGCAGTTTGATCATCTCGTCTCCTTGCCTGACGGCGCCGACCGAGCCCAAGCAATCATCAACGCCATGGAGGGGATCGAAAAGGACTACGAGACCTTGCGAGGCGCTTTGCCTATGGCGGAGTACCAGGAACTAGACAACGACGTACTGGGCCAAATCCTGCGTGCCTTCAACGACCCGGCACTCAACCGCGCCGACGGAGACATTTTCGGGCGCATCTACGAGTACTTCCTGACTCAGTTTGCCGATCAGAAGGCCCACGATGGGGGAGAGTTCTTCACACCGGTATCGATCGTGCAGATGATCGTCAACGTCATCGAGCCGGACAGTGGCAGAGTGCTCGACCCTGCTTGCGGCTCGGGCGGGATGTTCGTGCAGAGCGCCCACTTCATCGAACGTATGCAGCGGAACCCGATGGAACGGGCGACCTTCTACGGTATGGAGAAGAACCCTACGACGATCCGCCTCGCCAATATGAACCTGGCAGTCCATGGCCTAGAGGGCAACATCCTTAAGGCGATCACCTACTACGAAGACCCACACGAGCTTCTAGGCAAGTGTGATTTCGTGATGGCCAATCCGCCCTTCAACGTGGACGAGGTGGACGCAGAAAAGGTCAAGAACGACCCGCGCCTCCCATATTCCCTCCCGGGTGTCAACAAGCAAGGCAGGGTGTCGAACGGGAACTATCTCTGGATTTCATATTTTGACAGCTACCTGAACCAGAAGGGCCGGGCTGGTTTTGTTATGTCTTCGCAAGCTTCGTCCGCTGGTGGCCAAGAGGCGGAGGTCCGGAGGAAATTAATCGAGGCCGACCACGTTGACGTGATGATCGCGATCCGCTCTGGTTTCTTCTACACGCGGACGGTGCCCTGCGAACTTTGGTTCCTCGACAAGGGCAAGCCCGAAGAGCGGCGCGACAAGGTGCTGATGATCGACGCTCGCGGCGTCTACCGAAGATTGACACGCAAGATCTACGACTTCACACCCGAACAACAGAAGAACCTCTCGGCAATCGTCTGGCTCTATCGGGGCCAGGCTGATCGCTTTGTCGCGCTGGTTGCCGAATATCTTGAACGGATGGTCGCTGCGGCGAGAGAGGCGGTAGAACCGCTTGGCAGATTCTTTGAGGCCCTTTCCGAAGCGACCCAGGCTGGTGATGGATTTCCAGATCACCTGACCGACGGTGTGGAGGAACTTGAGACTGCGAAGGCTACGTTTGAGGATGACCTGGGTCAGTTCAAGGAGCTGGTGGAGGAGATTTCCGATGGTTGGAGATTGACGAGCCGCGACAGTGACTCGCTCAAGGAGTTCGCCGAACGGGCGGAGCCGCTGACAGACTCAAGCCGGGACCTGATCCGACAAGCGGACCATCTCTATAGGCTACTGTCCCGCCTTTTCAAAGAGACGAAGAAGAACAGTCGAGGGAGCCTCCTCAAACCCACAGCCGAAGCTCGGACAGAATTGGTCGAGTACCTGAGAGCGCCGCGCTACTTCCAACGCCAAGTGAAGTGGCTGCAGGAGTGTTTTCCAGAGGCTGAACTCCGTGACGTAGAGGGGCTCGTAAAGGTGGTGGACTTGAAGGAACTGGAGGAGAACGACTGGAGCCTGACGCCGGGCCGCTACGTCGGAGTCGCTCCGGAGGACGAGGACGAGGATTTCGACTTCGAAGAGACCATACGGGAAATCCACCTTGAGCTTAAGGGTCTAAACGAGGAGGCCGTCGAACTGGCGACGCAGATCGACCGTAATTTCGAGGGGCTAGGGACGTGAACGCCAACGAATTTAATCTCGACCAACTTGGAACGGTTTCACGTGGCCGATCGCGCCATCGCCCAAGGGATGCCGCCTTCCTTTACGGAGGCCCATACCCTTTCGTTCAAACCGGTGACGTGAAGCATGCCGGTCTTTATCTGCGCGACTACGACCAAACTTACAGTGAAGCCGGATTGGCACAGAGTAAGTTATGGCCAGCAGGCACGCTGTGCATCACCATTGCAGCGAACATCGCGGAAACCTCCATCCTCGGCATTGAGGCGTGCTTTCCCGACAGCATTATCGGCTTTAGTGCCGACCCTGAAAAAGCAGACGTGAGGTTCATCAAATACCTCTTCGATGCTGTTCTCAAGATGCGGTACCAGTCGTTTACTCAAGGCGCAACCCAGGACAACCTGAGCCAATCCAAGCTCTTGTCGATCAGATTCTCGGTGCCGGACTTGGCAAATCAGAAGAATCTTGCTGACTTCCTTTCGGGCTACGACGAGCTGATCGTGAATAACCGGCGGCGGACCGCGCTATTGGAGCGAGCGGCCCGAGAGCTCTACCGCGAGTGGTTTGTGCATCTGCGCTTTCCCGGTTATGAGAAAGAGAGCATAGTCGATGGAGTTCCCGAGGGATGGGGGAGGATCGCACTCGAAAGTATCGGCCAGCTGAAATACGGGAAGGCACTAAAGGCTGATGACAGGATTGAAGGCGATTTCCCAGTCTTCGGTTCGAGCGGAATAATCGGCAGCCACAACGAAGCATTCGTACAGGGACCAGGCATCATCGTGGGGCGAAAAGGCACCGTCGGTAGTGTCTATTGGTCGGACGACGACTTTTGCCCGATCGACACGGTTTATTTCTTCGAACCGTCGGCGGTGACGCTTCACATCTACTACACATTGCAGAACGTTGATTTCATCAACACTGATGTCGCTGTGCCGGGGCTAAATAGAAATTTCGCACATAGCCGGAATGTTCTGATGCCAAGTGATCAGGTCTGTCACAGATTCGACGAACTCGTGAAGCCCCTACACCGACAGATTTCGCTGCTCCAGAAGGAGAACAAATCCCTTCAGCGTGCTCGCGACCTGCTGCTCCCACGCCTCATGTCAGGGGAGTCAAAAGTGAGGCAACTCCAATGAGCCCGTCGCCCTATACCGAGGAGAACCTCGTCCAAGTAACGACCGCCGAATATCTCGAACAACAGCTAGGCTGGCAATCGGTCTATACCTACAACTCTGAGATTTTCGGACCGGACGGGACACTCGGACGGGCGAATGACGGCGAGGTTGTGCTGACCCGCTATCTCCGCCAGGCGCTGGAAGACCACAATCCCGGCCTGCCAGGCGAAGCCTACGAGAATGTGGTCCGCGAGATCGTGCAGGTGACCACCGCTCAGTCTACACTCCAGACCAATCAGGAGAAGTATGAGCTCCTGCGCAACGGGGTGAAGGTCACATTCCGCAGTCTGCGTGGAGGTGTGGAGTCCCGCACGTTGCGTGTGTTCGATTTCGACAATCCAGAGAAAAACCACTTCTTGGCCGTGCGCGAGCTCTGGATCCATGGACCGCTGTACCGCAGGCGCGCCGATGTCGTCGGTTTCGTAAATGGCTTACCGCTCCTGTTCATGGAGCTGAAGAACATCCATCGCAACATTCGCCGTGCCTATGACGAGAATCTTGCCGACTACAAGGACACGATTGCTCACATCTTTCATCACAACGCCTTCGTAGTGCTGGGGAACGGCGTCGATGCCCAACTCGGCAGCTACACAGCCCCGTATGAATACTTCCGGGAGTGGAAACGTCTAGACGAGGATGAGCCCGGGGTCGTAGATATGGAGACGCTCCTCAAGGGGGTATGCACGAAGTCGAACTTCCTTGACCTCTTCGAGAACTTCGTCCTTTTCGACGATAGCGGCGAGAGCCTGATCAAGGTCGTCGCTCAGAATCAGCAGTACCTTGGGGTAAATCGAGCGATTCGGGCGGTCGAGAAGCGTCACGGCAGTGGCGGCAAGCTCGGCGTCTTCTGGCACACACAGGGAGCCGGCAAGTCATACTCCATGGTCTTCTTCAGCCGGAAGGTGCATCGCAAGCTCGGCGGCAATTTCACTTTCTTGGTGTTGTGCGACCGAGACGATCTCGACAATCAGATATACCGAACTTACGCGGGTTGCGGTGTTGTAGGGGAGCATGAAGATGCTCGCGCATCTACCGGCAGGCATCTCAAGAACCTGCTAGGACAGCACAAGGCCTACGTCTTCTCCCTCATTCAGAAATTCAATGAGGATGTCTTACCCGACGAACCGTACTCGGACCGGGACGACATCATCGTCATAGTGGACGAGGCGCACCGGACGCAGTACGGCCGACTAGCTATCAACCAACGGGCCGCTCTCCCGAATGCTCTGTACATTGCATTCACGGGTACGCCCCTCATGAGGGACGATGAGCTCACTCGACGCGTGTTCGGCAACTACGTGTCCAGATACGGGTTCCGTCGTGCCGTGGAGGACGGCGCGACCGTTCCACTGTTCTATGACGCCCGGGGCGAGAAGCTTGGAATCGCTACCGAAGAGCTCAACGAGAAGCTCGCCGAGAAGCTCGAAGAGTTCGAGACGAACGATATGGACGTCGAGCAGCGCTTGCAGCACGAGCTACGGCGCGACTACCACATCATCACATCTCCGGGCCGGCTCGAAGCCATCGCCAAGGATTTCGTCACCCACTGCACCAACGCATGGGACAGCGGCAAGTCGATGTTCATCGCCATCGACAAGGTCACGGCCGTGAAGATGCACGGACTGATCGAGAACCGCTGGGAAAGCCGCATTGCCGAACTTGAGGACAATCTGTCTCGTGCGACTGACCACGAAGATCGATCGACTCTGATGCAACAGATCGCTTGGATGAAAGAAACGAAGATTGCCGTGGTGGTGAGCGAAGAACAGGGCGAGGTCGGGAAGTTCCGCAATTGGGACCTCGACATCACACCACATCGAAGGCTCATCAAGGAAGGATTTGAGACTCCCGACGGGGAGCGGGTCGATGTCGAGAGTGCCTTCAAGAGGAGCGGACATCCATTTCGCGTGGCAATCGTCTGTGCGATGTGGCTGACCGGTTTCGATGTGAAGAGCCTGGCCACGCTCTATCTTGACAAACCCCTGAAGGCGCACACGCTGATGCAGGCCATCGCACGGGCAAACCGGGTTCACGAAGGGAAGAACAATGGTCTCATAGTCGACTATTGTGGGATCCTGAAGAACCTTCGGAGCGCGCTCGCAACCTTCGCCGGGCACACCGGAGGAGAAGAGGAAGGTGGCACAGCCGACCCTCCGGCGATGCCTCAGGAGGAGCTGCTCCAGGAACTCGTCGATTCCATCGAAATGGTCCGCTCGTTCCTAGCCTCGAAGGACTTTCGCCTTGAAGACATCATTGAGAAGACGAGCTTCGCACGAAACGCGGCAATCGTCGCTGCGAAGGAGGTCATCAACGAGAGCGACGAGACTCGAAAACGCTTCGAGATCATGGCGGGCTCGGTGTTTCGGAAATTCAAAGCCTGCGTGAACGACCCAGGCGTCTACGATCACAGAAAGGCCTATGACGCGATCAACATCGTGTTCAAGGGCCTTCGAGAGGACAGAGATCAAGCTGACATCTCCCAGATCATCAAGGAACTGCACGAGATCGTGGGCGAGAGCATCAACGTCACCCCTGCAGGGAATGACGAGGACGGACGCCTCTATGACATCTCGGCAATCGACTTCGAAAGGCTGCGCCAGGAGTTTGCGAAGAGCCCAAAGAAGAATACACAGGTGCAGAATCTCAAAGACGCCATCGAGAAACGCCTCGCCTCTATGCTCGCGCAAAACCCGCTACGGACGGATTTTCAGCTGCACTATGAGAACCTGGTCGCCGAATACAACCGGGAGAAGGACCGTCCGACCATTGAGGGAACATTCGAAGCTCTCCTGAGATTCGTTGCTGACCTCGACGAGGAACAGGAGCGCGCTCTTCGGGAAGGCCTCGACGAGCCGACGCTCGCGTTGTTCGACCTGCTAAAGAAGGATGAGTTGAGGCCGGCCGATATCAAACGTATCAAGACAGTAGCAGTCGACCTGTATGCGAAGCTCCAGGCAGAGCTGACTCGCATCAGCGACTGGCAATGGAAGGAAGCGACCAGGGACCTTGTGAAGCAAACCATCTTCGACTTCCTCTATAGCGACGAGACGGGCCTGCCTGGGTCCTACTCGGAAGACGAGATCACTGTGAAGTCAACGATGGTCTTTAGACATTTTCTCAACCAGCAGCAAGGCGGGTTGGTGTTGGCCGCAGTCTAAGAGGGCACGTGCTGCCTACTGGCAGTTAGTACCTAGTATTACAACGACGGGTTGCCAAATATGTAGTCTGACCCTTCCTGTTCGGCCACGAGCGAGCTATTGGAGTAGGCTCATCGCAGTACGTTGTCAGGTTCAATTTGTTCGCGAAAATCACTGTGCCAGATAAACTGTCGTTGTAATACTAGGAATACTCTGAATAAGTCGGCAGATTACGCGAGGCTTATATCCACAAATCGAGATTTAGCGGACTTGTTCAGAGTATTCCTAAGTGAGTATTAACGGCCAGCGCTGGCCCGCTACGAGTACTTAACCAGCCGCTCTGCTGGGGGATGGGGCTAAGTGGGAGGGCAACAGGTGTTTGAAATGGACTTGACGATCTACGATATATCCCACGCCACCGCCACGGGACTGGAAGAGTGGCAGGGGCAATTTATGCCGGAGCGAGAGCTAAAGTACTCAGGGCACAGCGCCCACACCGGCACCCTGCCGGGGAACGCCCCGGGGAACAATTGCCGCCGCTGCATCGAGCTCCGAGACCTACTCCTGGAATTGCTGGTGAAGGCCTGAGCCACCCCGGGCCGTGGATATTTAGCGCCGCTCAGGTGTGGCTGGACCCTGGCGCCACTTTGAGAAGAGCTGTCTCCTCCTCCCACCCGGGGCTAGACCGGATGCCGCATCTGAATGTCACAGATCCTAACCCGCTTTCTATCCCGGCCGCCGGCACGACCCCGCCTACCGTTGTTGGTCAGGATTACGGACAGGGACAGCGTCCCCTCCGGGATGCCTTGGTCCGACGCCTGCGGGGCTGGGTCATTTCTTCGCATCAAGCATCAACTTGGCCACCAGGCCCGCCCGGTGGATGCTCGGCCCCGGCTGCGCAGCGTCCAGGGAGGCCGCTGCCACCGCGGCCCGGGCTATGTCCTGGTCCTGGGCGGCCTGCTCCAGGGCGGCAGCATAGGCCCAGTGGTACAACAACTTCTCCGCCAGGGACTGCACGGCCAGGCACGGTCGACAGCCGCAACCGGAAGATGTTCCCCCGGCTGGTGCACCCGCAGCTCGAAGTAGGCTTTATCTTTACCCTGGTCATATCCCCGGCCGTAACTTCCGGCGGCGACCGTGACCGCATACGGCCGGCCCAGGTTGTCCTCACACTCGGGGCAGTCGAACAGGTCCGGGTCCCCGGTACAGCCGTCCAGAACCAGCTCTCCCACCGGCCGACCGCATTTGGTAACCACACCGTTGGTTGAAAGATGCAGCGGCATCATACCTCCCTGGGGAATGTTAGGAGAGACCCGCGTCCCCGGCGGGCGGCATTGACCCCAGGCTTGAAGTTCCCGGGCCAAAACTGGCGCTGCCGGCCGGCACGGTCTCCCCGATTCCCGAAAACTACAGACCCGTTCGGCCAATAACCACAGCAACCGTCAGCGGCGCTCTCCCCACCTCTTGCTGGCCCATACACCCCGAAAAAGACGCCCAGATCAGGCGAGCCGCTCACCCGCCCAAATCCGTGTCCGCCCCCCAACTTGCGCCGGTGGCCGGAACGGCTATAATCCCTGCAATATTTGGCAATTATATACGGTGTTACCCACCAGCTTGACGGGAAAGGAGATTGAACAATGTCACACCCGATATTACGGAAGACCGCCATCGGCGTCGGATTGTTCTGGCTCGCCGTGTTTCTATTCGTAATAGTCCAATCCGTGCTGAACGTCCCAATAGCCGGCATCAAGCCTGAAGCCGTCCGGCTCACCCTCGCGATGACTTTCCCGTTCACCGCCGGCATATCCGTCGTGGTCATTGGCGTCGCGTTTTTAATCGCACGGAGCAGACCTCAGATGAAGCAGGGCCCAGACCTGCCCGCATAGGTAAATTCCTCTGCAATAGCCGAACATCTCACCCGTCCTGGGTACGTGGGTAACTCCGTATATGATTCCCAAATATTTACCCGCAGGGAAACGCAACTCACCCTGGACGCATATCCAAGCCGGCTCCACCGGCGCGGCGCAGCTCCGGTGCCGGGCCACGTCCGCCTGAGGCGAAAATAGAGCTGCAATTCTGCAGGGATGCCACGGGCAGTTTGGTTCGTACAGCCGCCTTTATGTGGCCTGGCGGCAAAAACCGGCTCATGGGAATTCCAGCATTGGGCCAATTGTAGAGAAGGACTGGCTTACCTCCGGCTCCTTTTCCTGCCTCAATTTTAATTAACTTCCGAAATCCGTCCCAGCCGAGAAGGATGGGCAAAAGCTGCCTTGGAGAGCATCAGGGGACTCGGACGGAGTAGGGAACCTGCGTATCCGGGATAAACCGCCCACCTTGCCAATGTCCTGTAGTTTATGGCCGGTCGCCATCCACTTGGCCGAGGCCCCACATTGGAAGCATGAGTAAAATGGTATATTCCCCCATGATAACCCCGAGCGCCCGGCCTACGTTCCCCCCATTTGCCACAGCGTCCCCATCTGGCTAAAATAGCCTTGTAGTAACCGAAGATCTCATCCGTCTCGTCCACCGCACGAGGACCGCCATGAACAGCAAGCTGACCCCACAAATAAGGTCCGCAAAGGTGAAGGGCCAATTCCCAGAGTTTCCGCCCCGAGATGATATGAACAACCCAATCTATCTTTTCCGGCCCGGCTACCTCACCACCCTGCACCGGCATTTCGGTTCCCTGGAAACCATCCTGGTCATCAGCGAAACGCCGCTGGGTTGGCAGCACAGCCAGCGAGAGGGCTTCCTGATACCGGACCTGATGATAGCCTTCGACGTGGACCCGGAAGAGGTAATAGCCAGCCGCGGCTACGCCATCGAGGAACAGGGCAAGGCGCCAGACTTCGTGTTGGAAGTGGCATCGGAGAGCACCGGCCGGCAGGACGAGAGCCGCAAACACACCGGCTACGCGGCCTACGGAGTCCAGGAATACTGGCGGTTTGATCCCTCCGGCGGAGAGTACCATCAGCAGCACCTGGCCGGAGACACGCTGGTTGACGGAGTGTATCAACCCATCACCATCATCCAGACGGACGAGACCCATTATCGGGGGCACAGCACCGCGCTGAATCTAAGCCTATGCTGGGAAGACGGACAACTCCGCTGGTGGGACCCGGCGGCAGAACGCTACTTGGAAACGCACGAAGAGGAAGCCGAGGCCCGCATCAGCGCCGAGGCCCGCGCCGATACCGCCGAGGCCCGCGCCGCCACTGCCGAGGCCCGCGCCGATACTGCCGAGGATCGGGTCCGGGAACTCGAAGCGGAGCTCCAGCGCCGCGAACTTTCCTAACTGCCCCAGTGCTCGCTTCCCGGTTGACCAGAGCAAAGCCTCAGGATTTCCGAAACGGCGACTGTATAATTGCCCTGTCAGTTATTAGGGTCTCACGGAGAATTGCGGCGGCTAAACCCCGATGCCTGGCTAATCGCCTGTCTTTGACCGGAAGCGCCACCAGGGACGTCCTCGCCCCTGGGACAGGGGTTCGGACTCTCGTTCTGATATAGAAACGGGCGATGGAGGGGGGAGTGTGAACCGGTCTAAAGACTGCTGGATGGTTGAAAATTGGCGCGCCAAGTCGTGGTATCGCCAGTCGGCATCCTTAAGCAACTCCCTGTGGTACTCCGCCAACTCCTCAAGATTTCGGATGCGTTCCTGAGCGACAGCAAGTGCCGTATAGCCTGACGGACTTGACGCATTTACCGACCCATTATCTGACGGCTGTGACTCATTTAACGCAATGCAGGACGCATAATCTCAGGGGACTTCCGAACGGGCCAAACTTCAGCAGGGTATAAACCTGGTCTGCAACCCGGTCCCACCAGCAGAGGAAGGCATCGGTCCCGCCGGCCCGGGTTGAAATAGATTTGGCGCAGCGACCCGCACCGGAGCAATCTGCCCAGGCTACTCCCGCCGAAAACTCAGAACCGCCAGCTCGAAAGAGTTTCGCAATTTCCTCAGAGATGGTACCAACTACGCTACGACCCATCGGCGGCCTCGCTCGGTGACAGCAGCAGCCATTGCCGGGAAGGGTTTCATACCTTCCACACCTGCCGCGCTTACGGTCCAATGTCTCACCGCCAATCATGGGCTTCAGGCATGGGGACGCGGGGGTCAATGGCCCGCAGGTCGGAGACGATGACGGTGACGGCGCCGTCCCAGCGGGAGACGGCGCCCTTGGCCAGGACCACCCGGCTCTGCAGCTGCCGGCGACAGCGGGCGAAGACCGGCGGCCAGATAATGAGCTGCAGGTCCCCGGTCTCGTCCTCGATGGTCACGAACACGGTGCCGTCCTGCCCCCTGGGGTGCTGCCGGGCCACCGGCCAGCCGGCCACCAGGACCTGCTCCCCCTCCGCGGCGCTCTCCACGGCGGCGGCAGGAAGTACCCGGGGGTCCAGAGTGGGCCGGACGAACTGCATCAGGTGGCCCTTGGGGTAGAGGCCCATGACCCGGTACTCGGCGGCCATCTTCTCGTAATCAGAGAAGTCGGCCAGTTCGGGCGCGCCGCCGGCCAGCTCCGGCAAAGCCCTCTGCCCGTGCCGGCCGCGCCGGCCGGCGCGGCCGGCCTCCCACAGGACCTGCCTCCGGTTGGGGTTGAGGTCATCGAAGGCCCCGGCCAGGACCAGGGAGCGGAGCGGCTGGGGCTGCAGGCCGGCGCGGCGCGCCAGGTCGCCAGCCCCGGCGTAGGGACCGTGCCGGTCCCGCTCCGCCACGACGGCCCGGGCCGACTCCGCGCCCAGGTCCCTGACGCTGCGCAGGCCCAGCCGCGCCGAACCCGCTTCGGGAATACAGTTCACCCCGCTGCGGTTGACGCAAGGGTTCAGGAAGGGCACCCCAAAGCGTCGGGCGTCCTGCTTCAGGGTCTCCACCGGGTAGAAGCCCATGGGCTGGTTGTTGACCAGGGCAACGAAGAACTCCAGGGGATGGTAGCGCTTCAGCCAGGCGGCCTGGTAGGCGGTGACGGCAAAGGCGTGGGAGTGGCTTTCGGGGAACATATACTGGCCGTTGAGCTTGGCGAATATCCTCTCCGCAATCACCTCGGGCACCCCGTTACCCTGCGCCCCCTCCAGGAAGCGCCGCCGGTGCAGGGCGAGGAGCTGGGCATTGTTGGGCTTGGCAAAGGCCCTGCGGACCTCATCGGCCTGGGCGGCGCTCATTCCGGCCAGGTCCATCACCAGCTGCACCACCTGCTCCTGCCAGACGATGATGCCGCAGCCCCGCTCCAGGGCCCGCTCCTCCAGGGGGTGGTCGTACTCCCAGGCGGCCCCGTGCCGATAGCGCTCCACGAACTGGGCCACGGCGCTGCCCTGGACGCCGACGCCGGGGCGGATCAGGGCCACCTGGTAGGCCAGGTCCAGGAGGCTGCGGGACCGGAGCCGCTGCCCCAGCTTGAGCTGGGCCGGCGACTGGAGCAGGAAGACCCCCTTGGCCTGGCCCCGGTTGATCAGGTCATAGACCGCCGGGTCCGCCGGGTCGATGCGGCCCAGGTCGGGCCGCTGGCCCTCCCGCGCCTCAATCAGGTCCAGGGCCTCCTCCAGCTGGTCCAGGACGGGCAGGGAGAGCAGGTCAATCTTGGCGAAGCCGGCGTCGGCCACGCTGTCCTTGTTCCAGTCCATGAGGTAGCGGCCGGCCCGGGCCCCGGCCCGGGTGGGGACCAGTTCCGGGAGAGGCATACTGCTGAGCACCATGCCGCCGACGTGCTGACCGAGCAGCCTGGGCGCGCCCATCAGCTGGGGAGCCAACTCCAGCAGGTCCCGCCAGCCCGGGGCCGCCACCCGGTCCCGGAAGGCGGGCAGTTCCCGCATCTCCCGTTCCAGCATATCGGCATCGTGGGAATGAAGCTGCCGGGACAACCCCTTCAGGTCCTCTTTGGGCAGCCCCAAGGCCTGGCCCAGGTCCTGGACGATGCCCTTCACCGAGTAGGTGGCGATGGCTCCGGCCAGGACGGCGTGTTCCGGCCCGAAGCGCTGGTGCACCCGGCGGATCAGTTCGTCCCGCAGTTGGCGGGGGAAGTCCAGGTCGATGTCGGGCAGCAGGCTCTGGTCTTCGGAGATGAACCGCTCCAGGGTCAGGTCCCAGCGGAGGGGGTCCACGTGGCTGATGCCGATCAGATAGCCGACCAGCAGGGCCACCGAGGAGCCGCGGCCCCGGCCCGGCGGCCGCTCCTCCAGGGGGGTCTCCGGGTGGGTCAGCCCCCGTTCCTCCATGATCTCCTGGGCCAGGTGGACCAGCTCCCGGTAGAGCAGCAGGAAGCCGGCCAGGCCGTGCCGCGCAATCAGGCTGAACTCCTCCTGAAGCCGCTCCTCCATCTTGCAGGACACCCCGCCGTAGCGCCGCTGGGCGGCCTCCCGGCAGAGCCGTCGCAGGTAGCTGTCCGGGGTGTAGCCGGCCGGCACCGCGGCCTCGGGCAGGGTGTAGCCCAGGTCGGAACTCAGATTGAAGCGGCACTGCTCGGCGATTCTCACGGTGTTGGCCACGGCCTCGGGGTATTGCCGGAACAGCTGCTCCATCTGGGCCGGGGGCTTCAGACACAGGTGATTGTTGGGCCGGATGTAGGGCAGGGCCTCCTCGATGGTCAGGTTGCGTCGGGCCGCCGCCAGGGCGTGCTGCAGCCGGTGCCGCTCCGGGCAGTGGTAGAGGACGTCGTTGCTGGCCACCACTCCCAGGCCGGCCTCCCGGGCCAACGCCGCCGACTCCCGGTTGCGCGGCGTATCTCCCTGCAGGAGGTTCTGCTGCAATTCGACGTAGACCCCCTGCGGCCCGTACCACTCCCGGTACCGCTCCAGCAGGGCCCGGGCCTCCCGGCGGCGGCCCGGCCGGAGCAGCCGGGCCAGGGGGCCGTCCCGGCCGCCGGTGAGCAGAATCAGTCCCTGGGCATGTTCGGCCAGGCGCGCCGGGTCCAGCCGGGGCTCCCGCCGGTCCACGGCGTTGGCCCGGCTGAAGAGGCGGCAGAGGTTGGCGTAACCCGCACGGGTCTTCGCCAGCAGGACCAGCCGGGAGCCGTCGGCCAGGGTCAGCTCGCCGCCGGTGATCGGCCGGAGGCCCAGGCTGTCGGCCAGGCGGGCGAACTCCAGGCCGCCGCAGAGGTTGGTATCGGTCAGGGCCAGGGCGCGATAGCCGTACTCTCCGGCCTGGGCCAGCAGCTCGTGCACGTGGGAGGCCCCCATTCCAAAGGAATAGAAACTCCTGGCATGGAGTTCCACGTAGTTGGCGGTATGGTTGGCGGTGTAGTTGACGTTCATTTCCCTGGCCCGGGCTAACCGCCCTGCCGGTACCAGCAGCCGCCGGTCCGGTCCTGGAACAGAATGTCCTCCCGGCCGTCCTCCCGGCTGACCCGGTAGTAGACCCGGTTCAGCGGCTCGGGCTGCCACCAGAGGTCGAAGCACCACTGGTCCTGAATCCCGGCGACCCGGCTCCACCCCCGCCCCGGCAGCCCCACGGCCGCCGGCTGGCCCTCCGGTCCTGCCCGGACGCTGGCCGGCGCCGGCAGCGACAGGGGCTTCATGCCGCCCACTCCCCCGGCGTCAATGGGCACCTGCACCGCCCGCAGCTCCGGCGCCGGATGCCAGGGGGCCACCTGGACCACCCGGTACAGCGCCGGCCGGCCCGGCATCCGGGCCTGCAGTTGCCGCTCCGCCTCGGCCAGCCGCAACTCCCGGTCCGGCCGCAACTCCCGGAAGAGGCCCAACTGCACCCCCGATTCCCCGGTGAGGTCGGCCAGGGCCAGGGTCAGCTCCGCCACGGGAGCGCGGGGGTGGTCCGCCTCCAGTTGGCCCCGCAGGATGCGGGAAGCCCCGGTCCAATCGCCCACGCCCCGCTTGAAATGGAAGTCCTTCTCCCAGGGAACGGCCCGCTGGAGGACGCACTGCAGCGCCGCCCCGCCGGCGTACCGGCCCCGCATCCGGGGCTGGGCGTAGGCCCTCCGGAGCAGGGTGTCCACCGCGGCCAGCAGCAGCTCCAGGGAGCCGGAGCAGAAGGGCAGGGCGGTATGCTCGACGATGACTTCCTCCTGCTTCAGGAGCAGCAGCGGACGGTCGTCGATGCCTTGCGCCAGCTGCCAAGCCAGCAGGCCTTCCTTGCCGAACCGGTCGATAAGCATTTCCTTCCGCAGGCCGGCTACCTGTCCCAGAGTATGCAGGCCGAAGCCGTGCAGGGTCTCCCTGACACCCATTGATACCGGCAGCAGGTCAACCGGGTGCGGGGCCAGAAAACCGGCCACATCGGGTGGGACTTGCTCCGCGCCCAGGGGCCGGCTGATTCGCGCCGCCACCAGGGCGGGAAACTTGCCCTCGCCCACCCCTGCCCGGGCCTTCAGGTAGTGGGGGACGACGTTGAGCAGGGTATTGACCAGCCGGGCCTCGCCGCCGTACATGGCTTCCAGCCCGTCCAGCCCCACGTAGGCGGTGCCCAACTCCGCCGCTTCCACTCGGTCGCTGACTCCCTGCAAGGAGCTGAGCAGCTCCCGGAACACCCTCCGGTAGGCGGCCGCGTCGGCCTCCAGGACGACGCCGCTGGCCTGCCGGGACCGGGCCTGCTCCAGCGTCATCCCGGCGACCACTCCGGCGGCCGCCGGAAAGTAGTCCACCACCAGGGGCCGGGTCTGGCTGCGGTCCACGATCAGGACCGGCTCGCCCGCCAGGTGGGGCTGCCGGCCCAGTTCCACCTTGGCCCGCAGGTGCGTGATCAGCACACAGGCGACCCTCAAGACGCCTCCGCAACCGGGGAGTCCGGCGGCAGCGGCGCCCCGGCCCGGCCCCGCTCGGTCAGCACTCGGCCCCGGGCGATGCCGGGACGCCGGGTCAGGTACTCCCCCTCCTCCAGCCGCCGCAGCTGGCGGTCGGCCACCGAGGTGCTGCTGATACCACAGCCCCTGGCCAGCTCCCGGACCGTGGGCGGGTAGGGATTGCGGGCCGTGAAGTCCCGCAGGAAGGTCAGCAACCGGACCTGTTCCTGGCTCAGCCCCGGGGCCAACTGGCTCCCGCGGACTTGAGCGCCGTGGCCACCCGGACGTCGGGATATAGTCTCAGGTTTGATTTCCAGCGCGCCAGCGATCTTCAAGACGCCTCCTCGGTGCGGGAGTGGAGTCCCGGTCTGACCGGCTGGCAGTAATTATACCGAACTAATGTTCGTAATGCAACGGCGGCAGCGCCCCTTGCGGGCCGTCTTCGATTCGCTGATTCTGTGACGGATGACCACCTTTTTCGGCCGGCATAGGTGGTTGTAACAAGAGACACTTCTGATTTTCGCCGGTCACCGGCGCTTAAAAGGGGTTGGACGGCAGCCTCGACCAGAGGGTATGCTTTCCAAATCGCAATAACGGAATCAATCTGAAAGTCAGGACAAAGGCTGATGTCGCTGGACCTGGGCGAAACCATATTGCAACTGGACCGGGTCACCCGCAACCTGGGACGGAACTACCCGGACCGACGAAGCCAGTTGGCCCAACTGCTGCGGGACGCGGCGTCGGTCGCTCCCGAGGAGGCCCAAAGCAAGACTGAGCGGTTCTATGAACCTTTCCTGGCCGCCCAGGTGACGGACACCCTGCTGGGGGAAATAGCGCCTCCGCTGGCGCCGGCCGACTGGTTAGCCGCCGCGGTGGACGGCTCCCACATTGACGTTGACCGTCACCTGCCCGTCCCTTGCTACCTGCTCAACCTGGGCGGCTGCGTCCTGACCTATGGCGCCCAGCCCGATGCCCGCTTCTTCAGCCGTCCCCACCTGGCTGCCGAGCCGGACGAGCTTTACCTCAGCGACCCGCTCCGGCCCACCGACGAGGAACAGGTCACCGGCAACCTGCTGGGCCTGTATCGAACGGTGCGGGAGTTGACGCGGCTGGTTGAGGTGGTCAGGGAGTGTCCGGCGGACTTACCCACCCTGGCCCTGGTGGACGGCACCCTGGTCCTGTGGGGACTGGCCGGCCAGAGCTACCGGCCCTTCATCCGCCAGTTCATCATTGACGAAGGGCTACTGCCCGCGCTGGAGCAGTTCCGCAAGCTAGCCCAGGAGCGCCGGCTCACCCTAGCCGCCTACGTCTCGCTGCCCCGGGTCACCGAGGTGGCCAACGCCATCCGCCGCTGCCTTTGCCCCAACGAACTGGCCCACTGCCGCGAGTCGTGCAGCAACCGCCGCTCCGACCGGATGCCCTGCAGCAACTCCAATCAATTTTTGGACCGGGACATTTTCGGGGAACTGCTGGAGCCGGGGCAACGCTCTCCCCTCTACCGCACCAACTCCTCGGTCCCCCGGGAATACTACGGGGAGCGACAGCAGGTCTATTTCTACTACCTGAACGCCGGCGAGGAGATTGCCCGGGTGGAGGTGCCCCAATGGGTGGCCGAGGACGAGGATCTGCTGTCCCTGGGCCACAGCCTGATTGTGGAGCAGTGCCGCAAGGGGCAGGGCTACCCGGTGGTCAGCTCCGAGGCCCACGAACAGGCGGTGGTCAGCGGGCGGGACCGGCAGTTGTTCAAGCAAATGGTGGCGGAAACCCTGGAGCGGGAGGGGCTGACTGCCTACACCTCCCAAAAGGAGCGTTCCAAGCAGCGGCCCTGGCTGTGACGGCGGTCGGGCTCCGGTCAACTCCGCAAGCACTGCGGGGCGCCGCTGCCGATCCAACCTGCCTCCGCCCCTCCAAATACTCCCATCTTCGGAACGCTTCTGCCGACGGGGCGCCGGTTTGCGCCGGACGCTGCCCCATCCTGGACAGGAGGTCTCCTCCCCGACGAACCGGTTGGCCAATGATGGGCCGGAGCCGTCGCCGGGGGCAGGGAATACTTCAGTACCAAAGGGCCAGATTAGACCGAGACTTCTGTAGGCCGGATCGCTCAGGGCAAGACGCTGAAGTCACCCACCCGGGCTAGAGCCGGCTTTGCGGGTTGGCCGGGCGCCCCGGCCCCGGCTCGCCGCAGCTCCACCCCCTCGGAGCGGGGAACCGGCTGTCGCTCCGGCGGCCCGCCGCCGGAGGCCGCCAGATAGACCAGCGCCCCCAAGAACAGGAGCGTGGTCAGCGCTCCCAGGAACAGCGGCGTGGCCGTTCGTTTGACTGCCATGCGAAACTCCCCTTCACCCGGTTGCCGGGGCTTCTGCCGGGTTTCCACTGCATTGCACAGGGACTTTGCCGGCTAAGCGTCGCAATCGTCGGCCCAAGGGGCGCAGATCGTGACGCTGAGGGTTTGGGTGGGATAACATATCCGGTGTGCCGGGAAGTGGGTTTAGGGCTGTGACCAGTAACCTGGCCAATTCAAACCAAGGGAGCGGGCGCTTGAGACGGATACCAGGCCAGGGCGCGTTCTTTCTTTTCAGGTTTGCGGTGGTAGGCGCAGCGCTGCTCGCGCTGTTCATCGCCTTCACGCCCCAGGGCCGCGCCGGATTCCACACGGCGCTGTTCGTCGCACAGGTGCTGGAAATGCCCGTCAAGCCACAACCCTGGTTCGCTGCTGAGCCGCTGCGCCAAGAGGTACATTACCAATCAGCGGACGGAACCGACGTGGCCGAGGTGTACCGCCTGCCCGACGGCGAACCCCGCGCGGCCGTGCTGCTGTCCCTGGGGGTCAGTCCGATAGGACTCGATGACCCGAACCTGATCAACCTGGGCAACGCTTTGGCGCGGGCGGGCTACGTCGCGATGTTTCACTGGTCGCCCCCAATGGGACTCCAGGCCAAGATCGACCCTGCCGGGCCAGACCAACTGGTCTGGGCGTTTCGGTATCTGGCGGACCGGGACTACGTGGACCGGGAGCGCGTTGGCCTGGGCGGGTTCTGTGTCGGAGCTTCCTTTGCGCTGGTTGCCGCCGCCGACCCCAGGATTCGTGACCAGGTGGCCTTCGTCAACGCCCTGGGGCCATTCTTCAATGCCGAAACGCTGCTGCTGCAGGCCGCGTCCCGCACGGTGACCTACGAAGGTGAGCGAACCCGGTGGGAGCCGGACCCGCTCACGCTGCGGGTTCTGGCTAACGAGCTGATCGAAACTGTGGACAACGCTCCCGACGCGGAAGTCCTGACGCGCCACTACCTCGACAGTCAACCGGCGACCCCGGCGGAGCTGGCTGCCCTTTCGCCGTCGGGGCGGACGGTAAGCCGCCTGCTGGAAGGTGTGCAGCCGCAGGAGGCCGAGACGCTCTACCTGACGCTGCCGTTGGGCTTTCGTGAAGGACTCGCCGGAATTTCGCCCTCCGCGCACGTCGGCGACCTGCGCGCCCGCCTCTGGGTGATGCACGACCGCTACGACGCGCTGGTACCGGCCGCAGAATCCCGCCGCCTGCTGGAAGCGACGCAAGAGCGGGGCAAGGTCCGCTACACCGAGTTTCTAGCCTTCGACCACGTGACTCCCAGCAGCGGTGGAGTATTCACGCTGCTGGGGCAGGCGGCCCGCCTCTGGCGGCATATGTACGACATCATCCGCATCGCGTCCTGACCGCCCGGTTGGACCGGAAGCCGCGCCGTCCTGGTCGCTGCTTCGGGCGCTCTGAACCGGTTCGGGGTGTCCAGCAGGTCCAGCCGGGCCGGCGCCGGCCCGGCGTGGCGAATGAGCTGGTCCCCGTCAATTGGGCCGTCAATTGGAAGGCGCCCCCGTCCGGTTGCGGCCGGGCGGAAAGGTCCGAAAGCCAGCGAGACAGCCGGCCCAATAGCGCGCGTCGACCCGCGCGCGTCTTGACGGTTCTGGTGGCAAGGAGACCCCGGTCCCCGCCAGCGCGGTGTCCGTTGCGGGCTGGGCGGACTCCCCGCCGCCCAGCCGGTAGATGGTCACGATCAGATTGCCCCCGATGACGAAGACCATGTAGGCGCTCATGGCCAGCGAAGCCCAGACAAAGCCGACGCGGAACCGTGCCGTCAACTCCTCCGGAGGATAACCCAGGGCGTTGAAATCGATGTCCCCGGAATGGAGGAGAGTGTGCCCCGGCATAGCCAGCAGGCTCGGTTCCAGGTAGGCTGCCAGTATCGCCGCCGAACCCAAGATGGTCAGGACAATGGTCACGGCCACCGCCGTGCCCAGCAAAAACTTCCGGTCCCATTCGCTGAGACTGACCGCTTGGTCCCTGAGGACTGCCAGCATGGTGAAGACGCCGGCCAGCACGGTGAGCAGGAGCAGAAACTCGATCCAGGCCCCGACGTTGGACAATGCCAGGATGCAGGCGTAAACCAATCCCACTGGCGGGAGCACCACCCAGGCGGCCCGCTGGTAGGCCTGCTCCGCGCCGCGGCCGGAGTACTGCCACCGCCACAAGAATTCGAAGAGCAGGCCGCAGGCCAAGGCCAGGAGCAGATTGAAGGCCAGGGCCAGCAAGACGGGTATCGGGGTATTGGCCAGCTTCCCGATGGCATAGAACTCGTAGTGGTCCATACGAAGTAGCGGGACCTGCAACAACGGCGCGCTCAGCACGAAGAACACCGATATGAAGAAAAGTTCCCGGAGGTCATTGGAGCGGCGCAGTCTCAGAAACCCCTGCACCAACACCAGGCCGATGGCGATGCTGACGTACAACATCAGCATCCAGGTAGCGCTCCAACCGAGGGACGCCAGAACGTAACCGGCCAGGGCGACGCCGGACCCGGGCAAGAAGAACCGGGAGAGACAATACCGGATCACTTCCCAGGCGTAGGAGGGAGAGTCCCCCTCGCCCACCGCCGCTGCCGCCGCCGCTGGGCCGGGGTATTCGAGGGTATCGACCGATACCGCGGCGCCGGTGTTGGCTGACTCCTCCAGGCTCTGCCTTCCGCCGGCCGGGACCGGGTCGTCCGGCTTGAGGCCGGCCAGCCGGATCAGCCCGTCGACTTCGATGGCAGACAGGTTGAGGGCCTGCCCGAAAACTTCAATTCGCGCTCTGGTCGGACGGGTGGCTCCCGATTCCCACCGCGTCACCGTCGAGTGGTCGTGCCGTTCCGAGTACTGCTGGTTCACCTGCGCCATCAGGTCCAGAAGACCATCTTGAGAGAGCCTCCCGGCCTGGCCATCCACGAGAAAGGCGTGCCGGTAGGCCCGCATCAGCATACCCACCTGTTTGGCCTGCAATCGCCGGATTTCGGGGTCTATCGCCATATTGTCCTGCACATTGTCAAGGTGATTTGTGAATAATTGGGATTGCACAGACATGGAGCCGACTGTTTGTTATTCTGCCACAGGGTCCCGGCGCCGGCAAGCCGGACGGTCGGCAGTAAAGCTCAGCCTTGACGGAATGAATTCCCAGAAACTGGGGTTGATCGCCGCTGGTCTGGCGGTTAGATGCTAATGCACTGCCGAGACGCCGCAAAAAGTGCAGGCCTCTCCTAGGAATGACCGGATTCCTGGTCTGAGGGGAGGAACCCATGTCGATGACTCAGGTAGCGGTTGGGTCGGGCTTGACATATCAGGGGGGGTGCGATGGATAACGGGATGTTGTTGCTGCAACCGGTGGGCCGCCAGGGTTACTCAGGAGATTAGCCCCTTCAGGATTGAAGTGGTGCGGGCCCGGGCCCGGTCAGACCACTGGCGCTGGGTTTCCACCCCACCCCAAGTGTGCCCGGGTCCAGGGACAAGTGGAAAGCCAGGAGAGCAACCGGTCGCTGACCAATCTCGATTGACAAACACATTGCAAAACTATATACAAGCAAACCTATATACAATGGGAAGTCGGTCAAAAGCAAACAGCCGGCAAAGCATAGGTCTTACGGGCTG
This sequence comes from Dehalococcoidia bacterium, assembly GCA_965197655.1. GTDB lineage: Bacteria > Chloroflexota > Dehalococcoidia > Lucifugimonadales > UBA3495 > CATQHB01. The sequence continues at coordinate 2,254,515 of OZ240220.1, forward strand.
CCCGACCAGTACAGCGCCAACCGGACTGGCCGTAGGCGCCAATGGTGAGAGTACCGCCGTGGTCCATGAGCCTAACTATATCACTGCATTCCGTAACACCGGCGCGCCAATAGAGTTGCGCTGCTCCGGTTACGGCTGTCCGGAAAGCTCAACCCATGTCCTGCACTGGGCCTGGTTTTTTTCTCTACCCGCCGCCCAGGCCCAATTGCCCGCCTGAGAAACCGCCGGAAGAGAGGAGGAGAAGCGCCCAATATGGGGAAAACCATCTGGACCCTGGCAATATGTGAATTGTGCTGACTAAGCTGTTGAAGAGGGGTGTGCTGGGCCTGGCCCTGGTTGCGCTGGTGGGAATCGCTGGCTGCGATACAGCTCCGGATGCTACCGCACCGCCGGTCGACCTGCTCCCTTCAGTTGAGGCCCAACCAACTGCGGTTGCCGCCGCAACGCCGGTTCTGGTTCCCACGGCCACCGCTCCACCTTCCGCAACCCCGGCTCCGCCCCGGGTGTTTGACCTGACGCGCCGGCCCACGCACCGCTTTGCCACGGCCACGCCGGTCCCAGTGACCGCAACCGTGCCCACCGCGGTACCCACGCCGGTTCCCACGGCAGTACCCACGCTGGCAGCAATTCCCACGACCACGCCGGTCGCCGAACCCAGTCCCACTCCGCCAGCGCCCACTCCGACACCCATGTCACTGCCGCCAGCTACGCCCGTCTTCCCGCCTACGCCGGCGCCTCCGGTTGGGCCCACAGCCACTCCCGCCGTGGGTATTGCTTTTCCTCCTACGCCCACACCGGCCTTTACGGCAACCGCCACGCCCACCGCCACCGCCACTCCCCTGCCGGTGGTCAACACTGCCCCATCCCTGCAGGTGCTGGAGTTTGACGGCCGGAGGGTATCCACGGGCGTGAGCCTGGTGGGGGGCAGAAACCAGGAGGTCTCGATAAAGCTCGTGGCCCGGGACGAGAATGTGAACCTCGCCTACATAGCCCTGATCGAGGAAAACGGTACGGTGCTGGCCCAGGAGAGCTGTGTACCCGACATGACCGCCGAATGCACGCTGGTGCTGACCATGACTTCGCCGGAAGGCTATGGCCAGAGGTTAAGGTTTAGTGCCGTGGCGGTGGACCAGGATGGTCTCCGGTCCGAAACCATAAGCTTCATCGTCGCCACCAATCTGCCGGCAGTTGGGGGAGCCTCTGAGTCAGAGCCATCACCAACGCCAGAAGCATCACCAACGCCAGAAGCATCACCCACCCCAGAGTCCCGAACCACTACCAGTTCCCGTACTTCAGTCACCCTCAGGGTCGCCCCACCGCGGGATTTTGAGCCGTTCATTGCCAACATCACAACGACATTCCAGCCCCGAATTACCTATAACGGAAGCCGCCGCCTCTCCTACGTCTTGATTGATGGCCCCGAAGGTATGGAGATTGACTTCAGGTATGGGACCGTCACCTGGATTCCCGAGGAAGCGCATGAGGGCCAGACCTTCAATGTTACCGTACTGGTCTCCGATGGCAACAAGTCTACCGAGGCCTCCTTCCAGGTAACGGTGGTGGACCCTGAAGAACTGGAAACTGAAATAAGTGTTGAAACCCTGACTGTAACCGACAGTGATACAACCTTGCAGGGCCTGGAAATAACCTCGGCGCCCGATGAGACGCCGCTAACACGCCAGGATCTGGAAGAATTGCAAGAGCTTTTGCAAAAGGTCCCGCCTGAAAGTGTGCCGGCCATCCCTTCCTGGATAATGCCCATCTCCGATGTGTTTGTCGTTAAGGGAGTCTTCGGAAACCCTGTCGTCATCCGCTACCCGCTGTCAGATTTCTTGAAGAGCTTACCCCACGGCCTTAAATCAATCGAAGTCAATGTCTATGCCTTTACAGGAGAATTGCATGACGCAGAGAGGTATTGGTCCCCAGTTGCCATGGAATACTTCCTGGAAGGAAGCACGGTGGAAGACCTAACCCTGGCGGTAACCCTTGGTGGATTGCAAGAGTTGGCGTTCGTGGGCTATAACCTCCCGGATCCTCCCAGGCCTTTCGAAGCTGTCCCTGTCAATACCGGATTTCAGCTTCCCCAGTCGGACCCTCATGCACACTCAAACCTCGGACTGATGCAAACTGCAGAACTGGCGGAGTACAAGCCTTCTCCGGTAAGCCCCGCTTCGGCCTTCGTACCGGTTAGTTGGGTAACTCCGGTAGATTACGAATCATCGAACAGAGGAAACTCAAGGAATCAACAACAAACTGCCGATTGTGATCTGGTTGAAACAGCGGCTCTTTGCGTCACTCCACCCGACATAACGAAGATCGTCTGTTCAGACAAACTAAACTTGGAGCTGGTAATAGTCGGCTTTGAACTCCTGAGCGGGCACACTTGCACCTACAGAGAGGACCCTGACAGCGACGAACCTGACAGCGAAATCACAATATGGGGCTTTGGACAGGGTTGCCGGTGGCGTATCACGGAAGGCGCTCCCGTAATCGAACATACAGGCTGTCCGGAGGGTGCTGCCGTGCACGATTTGGCGGCTTGGGCAGTTATGGCTCAGTCCGGGCTTGAAGTCCTGGGCATGGCACATAGGAAAAATATTACTATTAAAATTCATGAAATGGAGGGAAAGGCAGGTTTCGTAAGTACCCTGGGTTGGGAACAGTTCAGAGTCATCCACCTTAGCAGTGCAAAGTTTAGCCCCCTATCGAAGCGGGGCACAATCCTTCATGAGTATTTTCACGTCTCTCAAATAAAAGAGTGCAACGAAAACCGGACATTGTGCTATGTTCCATTGACCGGCGAAGTCGAGAATGGCCTATGGTTAATAGAGGGCACTGCTGAATGGTTTGAAGACGCAGTGGATGATGGATTGGATACCTATTCCATATACAGGATGCCCCGAATTATGGAGGAAGGAGTCAACAGCAAAGTTGATAAGAATCGAGAGGGAACAAACCCGTACCTCCGCTCCGGTTTTTTCAAACTCCTGGACCGATCATGTCCCCAGTTTGACCAAGAGCTCAAGAAGGCTTTCGTTTACGACCCTGGGATTGACCGCACTGGTTTGGACGGCTTAGTTGGCTTAGTTGGCAATGCTTCCTGCGACTTTGGAGACCACCTGGGAGAAGACCGCAAAAGCAGCCTTGAAGCTGCCCTTTTATATTTTAATTTTGCTGCCCTGTGGAAACAGGATCTATCACTCTTGGACTCTAACGAACCTCAATATAGCCTGGCATCTACGCCTCCACGCTACAGCCTAGCGGGAGCGTGGAATATTCCGCCGGCAGGGGCCTATTCCTTTGTGCTCAATCCCCAGCTAGACCAATTCACTCCCGGCGAGATATCTGAGTTCGTAATTAATACAGACCGGGAAGTTATCGTGTCCCTGGCTACCGATTGGGAAGGTTTTATTGGCACGAACGTGATAGGGCCCACCGAGGACCCGGAACCTCATGCCTGGTTTGTCGCGCCGTCGGAAAGCAGCTATATATATTCCGTGACTGAGCCGCCTGAGGTATTTCTAACGATTGTCAACCCAAGTTTGACCTCGAGCGCCAACGTCCAACTTGAGTATGGATCCAGAGACGAGACGGCTGAACCGCTTACTACGGCAGTACCGGAGACGTCAGAGGGCATCGAAGCAGATAGGGCAGCCCTGGTGGCCCTCTATAACGCCACCGGTGGACCTAACTGGACCAATAGTGATGGTTGGCTCAGCGATGGGCCCCTTGGGGCGTGGTACGGCGTAGTCACTGACCTCAGCGGCCGCGTCGCCGTCTTGATTCTTCAAAAGAATGGGTTGGCCGGGGAGATACCGGCGGATTTGGGGAATCTGACCAACTTGAACTATCTGAACCTCGCTTTCAACCAGTTGGGCGGGGAGATACCGGCGGATTTGGGGAACCTGACTAACCTGACCAGGCTGACCCTCGCGGTCAACCAGTTGGACGGGGAGATACCGGCGGATTTGGGGAATCTAACTAATCTGACCAGGCTGAACCTCGCTTTCAACCAGCTGGACGGGGAGATACCGGCGGATTTGGGGAGCTTGACCAACCTGAATTATCTGTACCTCTTTGACAACCGGTTGGCCGGGGTGTCTGCTGATTCGGGAAACCTAGCCAACTTGGCCAGCCTGAGGGAGCTGGATATCAGCAATAACCGACTAGCCGAGGTGCCCGCTGAGTTGGGGAGCCTGCGCTCTCTGGAAAACCTGGACCTCAGCAATAACCGACTAGCGGCGGTACCCGTTGAGTTGGGGAGCCTGCGCTCTCTGGAAAACCTGGACCTCAGCAATAACCGACTAGCGGCAGTGCCCGTTGAGTTGGGGAGCCTGCGCTCTCTGGATAGCCTGGACCTCAGCAATAACCGACTAGCGGCAGTGCCCGTTGAGTTGGGGAGCCTGCGCTCTCTGGATAGCCTGGACCTCAGCAATAACCGACTAGCGGCGGTGCCCGTTGAGTTGGGGCTTCTGCGTTCTCTGGATGACCTGGACCTCAGCAACAATCTACTAACGGCGGTGCCCGTTGAGTTGGGGAGCCTGAGCTCTCTGGATGACCTGGACCTCAGCAACAACCGACTAACGGCGGTGCCCGTTGAGTTGGGGAGCCTGAGCTCTCTGGATGACCTGGACCTCAGCAACAACCAACTAGATGGGGGAATACCGCTTTTTTTGGAGTACCTGGATAAGCTGACGCACTTGGACCTCAGTCACAACGACCTGGATGGGGAAACACCGAGTTTTCTGGGGAAACTAGAACATCTGGTGAAGTTGGACCTCAGTGACAACGACCTGGATAGAGCGATACCGCCGGAGCTTGGGAATCTCACCAACCTGACCGAGTTGGACCTCAGTGACAACGATTTAGACGGGGAAATACCCGCGGATTTAGGGGCCCTGCTGTCTCTGGATAAACTGGACCTCAGTCATAACCAGTTAGACGCTTTGCCCGCTGAGCTGGGGAACCTGACCGGCCTTAATTATCTGTACCTCGGTGGCAACGAGTTGGCCGAAGTGCCCGCTGAGTTGGGGAATCTGTTCTATCTGTATGAGTTGGACCTCAGTGACAACGACCTGGATGGGGAAATACCGGCTTCGTTGGAGAAACTGAAAAATGTGACGAACTTGGACCTCAGTGACAACGGCCTGGATGGGGCGATACCGATGTTTTTGGGGGGCCTGGACTATCTGAAGGAGTTGGACCTCAGTGACAACGACCTGGATGGAGATATACCGACGGTTTTGGAAGACCTGGGCTATCTGACTATCTTGGATCTCAGTGACAACGGCCTGGGTGGGGCAATACCACAGGAGCTGGGCAAGTTGTCCAATCTGAAGGAGTTAGACCTCAGTGACAACGACCTAGACGGAGAAATACCCGTGGAATTGGTCAAATTGCGCAATTTGGAAAAGCTCTTCCTAAGCGGCAACGACGACCTGGATGGGTGTATCCCGGCTGCCCTGCTTGAGGTGGATGACAACGATCTGGACGAGTTGGGCCTCGACTACTGCGCTGACCGGGACGCGCTGGTCGCCCTCTACAACGCCACCGACGGAGGGAACTGGACCGATAGCAGCAACTGGATGACCGAGGAACCTCTTGACAGCTGGTATGGAGTGACCACCGACAACGACGGCCGGGTCAACATACTGGACCTCGATAACAACAATCTGGTGGGGGAGATACCGGCGGAATTAGGAAACCTGAGCAATCTGACAGCTCTGCTGCTCCATTTCAACAATTTGGAGGGGGAGATACCGGAGAAATTAGGAAACCTGACTAACCTGGAACAGTTGTTCCTCCATGACAACAAGAACGACGACAACGACGGGTTGACCGGAACGATACCGGCGGAGTTGGGGGACCTGGAGAGCCTGAAACAGTTGTTACTCAGTGCCAACGGATTGACCGGAACGATACCGGCGGAGTTGGGGAATCTTGTCAATCTGGAACAGCTGTTCCTCAATGACAACGAATTGTCCGGAATGATACCGGCGGAGTTGGAGAACCTTGCCAACCTGGACGCTCTGTACCTCGGCAACACCGATGAGAACAACGATGAGAACAACGATTTTACTGGGTGCATACCTTCAGGGTTGCTAAATATCAGACTCAGTGATGTCTCAAGTTTGGGCTTGCAACCCTGCTGAACTAACAAGATATATGACCTAATAGCGAGGTGATTTTGGGTCCCATACATCGGATCCGAAAATAGGATTCTGCACATAAAAGCCCCATCTATGGTGAATCGGGTAATGCCCCGCCTCGACCAATTCTTCCAACCGCACCTATTCATTGGTCGGGTGATCCCTTAGAGGGACAGCTATCATGGCTTTAGTTTGCTGTTCTGGTTCTCGTTAGTCCATGGCGCGTCGGTCAGCCATTAGGTGCAGCAGAACTGGGACTACTTACTTTAACCTGAGTTCGGGATAAGGCATGCCTCCCAAAGAAAGAACGGTTATTCTTTCTGGCAGACGATACCAAGGAGACATCCCTCGTGCGTGAGTTTACTAAAGCTGTTCTGCACTGTCGATGATTTCTGGCAAGCTTTCCAACCGCATTGGCGCCGCGTCGCGCTGGCGCGGAGCAGGGAGTTCAAGCGCCACGGTTGTCCCCCAGTGAAATCATGACGATTCTGATTCACTTTCACCAGTCCCTCTACCGCACCTTCAAAGCCTGCTATACCGAGTATGTCCTGATGCACCGCCGGGCTGAATTCCCCGGTCTGGTCAGCTACAACCGGTTTGTCGAGTTGACTCCTACGGTCCTCATCCCACTGTTAGCCTACCTGCAGCAGCTCCAGGGCAACTGCACCGGCCTCGCCTTTGTGGACGCCACTGCCATCAAAGTATGCCATAACAAACGGATTCCCCGTCACAAGGTCTTTGCCGGTATCGCAGCGCGGGGCAAGACCTCGATGGGTTGGTTTTATGGCTTCAAACTCCACCTGAGTGTCAATGACCGGGGCGATATGCTGGCTTGCCAGCTGACTCCGGGCCTTATTCCGGGCAACGTCGATGACCGCAAGCCCCTGCCGGACCTGGCGAAGAGCTTGTTTGGCAAGCTCTGCGGCGACAAGGGCCTGCCCCGTACTTGATACGGGGGCTACATCTCCCAACCGCTCTTTGACCAACTGCTGGCCCAGGGTCTGGAGTTAATCAGGCCCAGGCGCAAGAACATGAAGCAGCCGAGGCTGCCTTTGGAGGACCAACTGGTGTTGTGGAAACGGTCGGTTATTGAGACCGGCAACGACCAACTGAAGAACATTGTCCAAATCGAACCTACCAGGCACCGGAGCGTGGCTAACTTCCTGGTCAATCTGGTCTGTGGCTTGATCGCCTGCTGCCACCAACGGAAAAAACCTTCGCTCCTCCGCTCAGACCAGCAGCTTCAACTTCTATCTCAATCCTGATGGACTTCCAGAACTCAGGTTATTAGAACACCTGAGGCTTCTGGTATTGCGTCCATTCCCAAAATAGCCGGAGGCCAGCCTTCCAGACAGTTTGCTGGTGAGGTCGCTTTCTGAAAAGTCGCAAAAAGACGGAGGGGCCGGTCACTACGGCATAGCAGCAAATCGCGGCATTACCTTGGTGCCAAAATTCTCCAGGTTTCGCAGGGTATTGCTCAATGGCATGCCCGCGTGGGCGAACTCCACCAGCAAATAGTCCAAGTTGCAGACCTCCCGCAACTCTGCGATCTTTTCGGCGACATTGTCCGGCGAGCCGACCAACAGGGTACGCGGTTCCAGAAAATCCCAGTCCAGCTTCACCGACGGGTCCAGATCTTCCCCAGGGTTGGTGAAAACCTGTCTGCCTCGGTATGGGTCATTGAAATTGAACGCCGCCATGATCCCTGCTTCGGCCTCCCGCCGTGCTGCCTCCATTGATGCGGCGACGTAAGTCGACCGCATCACCGCTTGGTCTTCTCCCAAGCTAAAGGGGCGACCCTCCGCCTTTGACCTTAGGTCAGCATAAATTTCCATTCGCTGGCGCAGACGCAGGGGCGGGGGTTGCCAGTAACAGGCCTTCAATCCCAGCTCGGCGGCGGTCGCCACCGAGCCATCAGAGGACACAGTCATCCACAGTGGAGGATGGGGCTTCTGGTAGGGCCGAGGAGTTACTCGCAATCTGGTCACTCGTTCCTGGTCTTGCCAAGCCGGGTTCGATGGGTAGGCCGGATGGGAGAAGACGGTGTTATCCGCCGGAAAACCGTAGTTATCACCCTGATGGGAGAAGTACTCTTCCGACCATATCTTTCGCACTATTTCCACTGTCTCTCGAAACAGTTCCCGGCTTTCCCAGTCTTTGCGAGGGTCCGCATGGGGATGGAACTGAGGGCCCTCATAGGGCCAAATCCCTCTGCCGAACCCAACATCGACCCGTCCCCTGGTCATGTTGTCAAGGATAGCAATGTCCTCGGCCAGTCGTATCGGATGCCACCAGGTTGCGATGTTGGCCATCTGGCCCAGGCGAATCCGGGAAGTCCGGGCGGCGAGGTCGGCCCCGAGCAGTATCGGATTTGGAAGGTCTCCCACACCGTAGGGCCCAAAGTGATGTTCCCCCAGCCACATGGTTTCGAAGCCGAGTTCCTCGGCCAGATTGATTTGCTGCCTCAGGTTTTCAATCATGTCGGCGGCGGAGACTGCTTCGCCGGCAGAAGCCGCCACTGTGGTAAACGCCGCGAACCGCAAGACGGCACCTCGAAGTTCTTGTTTCCTGGCACCATACTAAGGGTAACACACGGAGCTATCTGACATCGATCCAACATAGCCTAACGAGCGCTCACTCCGGCGGCTCCTTCTGCTGATGTTCCGACCCGAATCGACCGGGACCGCCTTCGGGTTGCCATTTCCAACACCGGAACGACTCCACCAGTAGCTGTTACGCGAGACAGTGGAGGATGTAGTTTGTTTGACCTGCCTGTCCGCCTTGGCGGGAGTTAACGGAATCCGCAGCAGGACCACCAACTTGTACTGTCTGCAACAGGCTTGACTCGTGACCTATTCCCAAGTCTCGTATGACCTTATGGGCCCGTATCACAACGACGGATTCGGGGAGGGGTCTTCAACAACTCTCGCGGGTAGGCTGCAGCGACGCTTCTGATGAGGGCGCCGCGCCCGCTCGTTGCATAGCTGAACCCTCTCCGGCCATTCTAGCAACTCAGCCGGCCCGACCGTTCCTAGGGCAGCATCTTCCACACCACCCGGTACCCTTGGGATCGTGTGATCCGGGGCATCTTTCCCCCATCCTGCTGCAAGCTCAGCAGGAACGCTCCGCCCCGCAAGCACATGGCGATGGGTGATGCCAGCCCGCCCAGAGCCTGCCCCGTAATTGATACGGGCTGCGCGTCTCGTACTCGTCCAGACCCACGTCGCTCTTTAAGGTGGGCAGCTTCAGTTCCTCAAGATGGTGCTCCAGGAGTAGCGTTGACCGGTTGCTCATGCTACCCTCCCCGACAAGATGGCCATGTAGTCCGGGGCGCTGGGGGTCTTCACGCTGACCCTTCCGAAGGTAGGAGTACCAGACAGCCCTGGGCGCCGTGAACGCAGCCATCGAAACGGCAGCAGGCGCCGGTAACGAGGACTGACCACCACCACAGGCCGGAAAACGCCCTTGCGGAGGGGTGATCAAGGTGTCCTATAATTGCCGTTATGGGACACGTGAGGGGTCTGCGAATCCGGCGTTAATTTTGCTCTGACCCAGGGATTGATGATGCGTGAGCAGCTGCAGCGAGTCAGTGGCCAAAGCGGCGAGTTCACTGCCATGGTTGGCCGTTCTGGGACGGTCACCTTCCTACTGGAGGACCTGCGGTTAGCTTCGGACGGCAGCCCTGCCGCGGACCATGTCTGGTGTAAAGACGGTAAGTGGAGTTCAAGATTGCGCCTTGGGGACCGGGTCCGGTTTGAGGCCCGGGTTGTCCGCTACCTGAAGGGTTATCGGGGCGATGATCCCCTGCGGCAGTCAGCATCGCCCGTGGTCGTCGACTACAAGCTTGAGCAGCCCCGCAAGGTGATCGTGGTTGACCATGCTGTCGGCAATGGAGGTTAGGGGGTGACAATGTTTCTGGCGCCTGCTTCAGCACTTGCAGTTCCGGCCGTCCAGGGCCTGAGCCCCGCCGAGGTCCCCCTCGTCCAGGACCTCCTGGACCAGAGCGTGTCGGCCACTACGCGGGCTTCTTATACCTCGGCGTGGCGGAGTTTTGAAAAGTGGGCCCAGGCCCGGGCCGTCATGGCGCTGCCGGCGTCTCCGGCCTTGATTGCCGGTTATTTGAGCGACCTGGCCGAGGAGCGCCAGGTGGCGGTGGCGACCGTGGGTCTGTACCGCCCTGTCCTGGCGTCGGTCCATAAGGCAAGGGGTCATTAGGACTTCACCGATAGTGGAAGAGCCTGGCTCCCTCCAGGTCGTCCCTGTAGCGCAGCTCCGACGCTTCCTCGAAGGTCCGCGGGGCGCCCTCGCCGTTGGCGTAGCGGACTAATTGGTACCACTCTTCAAAGCTGGCCAAGTCGCCTTCCTCGCCCAGAGGGCGTCATGGCTTTCTCCTGGTGGACAGAGTAACCCGGGTGTTGCCGCGGGTCTATTGTTCCTGCCCCTGGTAATACCTGGCCACGGCGCCCCGGTCCGCGGCCTGGCGCTCGGCGTACCACGCCCGTATGGCCGGGCTCTTCTAGCGGCCATCCATCATCACGGCCGGCAACTGGACCTCTCACCTGGCCAGCTCCCGGGCATGGGGACGCGACAACTGTGGGCGTGGCCTGTTTGCCCAGGCATCCGGATATAGCCGTGGCTCTTCCTCTCCGGAACTTCCGCAACGCCCGGAACTGTGGGGCTGTCCCCCGGATGTCCGCCCCCCGGGTCAGCGTTCCTGTTCCCGCCTGGCCAGCACCTCCAGGGCCCGTCCCGCCTCCTCCCGCACTTTCTGGTCACTGTCATCGAGGGCCGCAGTCAGCGCGGGGACCGCAGCCTGGTCTCCAATCCTGCCCAGGCTCCGGGCCGCTTTCCTTCTCACCCTGCCGTTGGGGTCCCGCAGCGCTGTCACTAGTGGGCCCTGGGAGCTCTGATCGCCCAGGTAGCCCAGGGCCGCGGCAGCCCTCCGGCGCCGGTCCGGATCCTCGTGGCTCAGCCATTCCACCATGTCGGGACCCGTGATGGTGTCGCCCAGCTGGTGCAGGGCCCTGGCGGCACCGGCGACCACAGACATGCACCAGGACTCTTCAACCGCCTGCCTGAGGGCTGGCATCGCCCGGGTGACTCCCCTGGAACCCAGCAGCATAGTGGCCTGGTGGGCTACACGGTCGTCATACCGGTTGACCTGCCTGATGACCGCGTCCTCCGCCTCCCTGCCGCCCAGCTTGAGAAGGGCATACGGGGCGGACTGGTCATTCCAGCGCTCCAGGGCCTGGATCAGGATGGGCACCGCGCTGCGGTCTCCCAGTTCCACCAGGACCTCAATGGCGTCCTGGCGGAACTTGGGATCGCCGCCGTGCTCCAGGGCATCGGCCAGGGCCGGGACGGCTTCGGCGCTACCGAATTTTCCGATGTTCTTTGCCACGCGCCGCTGGAGTCCGATATCGAAGGAGGCTGTCAGCGCGCTTCTCAGAGCCGGCAGCGCCTCCACTGCCTTCATGTCGCACAGGTAGGCGACGGCATTATCGCTGGCCCACGACTCACCCGCCCGCACGGCTTCTATCAGCAGCGGAACGGCCTCCCGGGCCCCGAGGGCGCCCAGGGCCAGCGCCGCCTGGGTTCTCACCGTCTGATCATCGTCCTGCAGCAACTCCAGCAACGGCCTCCGGGCCTGCTCATCTCTGAGGTGTTCCAGGGCGGCAGCGGCCTGTCCCCGCACCGCCGGTGCCACGTCGCCCAGGGCAGCGATCAGGGCGGGCCCCGTGAGGGGGTCACGGTGAAGCCCCAGGCTCCGGGCGGCCTCCGTTCTCACCCGGGCTGAAGGGTCCGGCAGGGCCCGGACCAGCGCATCGACGGCCTCGCTTTCCCCTTGCAGGCTGCCCAGGCTCCGTGCCGAGTTCACCCGGGTGATCTCCTCCGGGTCCCTCATCCCCTGCAGCAGGCAGGCCAGGTAGGGCAGATCCGCCAGCGTCGACAACTCCTCCGGTCCAGGGTCGCCTCTGGGGTTGGGTCTCATTGCATGGAGCCGGCCCAGGGTCTCGGCCACCGCCTGGCGTACCGGAGCAGCGCCGTGCTCCATGGCGTCCATGAGGAACGCTCCCAGGTGTTCCGGCCCGGCGATGCCGAGCATCTGGGCGGCGTAGCGCCGGCTTCCCTGGCTGCCGCCGGCCAGGGACGGGAGGTCCTCCGCAGGGATGTCTGGTTTGTTTTCTTCAGTCATTGCCGTCCTCCGCGGTCATTTGGTAATTGTTCTTCCTGTATTTGAAGCTTCAGCAAAGACAGGACTGGACGCCGGCAACGCCCTGCGGAGGTCTGCCGCCCTGCGGGCGGTTCCTTTGAGGCTGCGGCCAGGGATGTCCAGAACCTCGCCTACCACGAGTTCCGGACCAGACTCACCGGTCCGGTCGCTGGAGATCTCACTCCAGGATCCTTCGTTGTTCCTGCCCTGGGCCTGGGACCTCATTCTGACTACATGACCACCAGGTTCAGGTGGATCTCAGTTTGCCGTAGCCACTCATTTGCTAAAGTCCGGCGTTGCGTTCAGGTCGTACCCGCTGAGTTCGCTTATCCGGCGCCATAGAGCGTCCCGGTCCCTATCCAGGGAGTCCCACATGGCCGCCAGGTCGGCGATGAGGCTGGATGCCACCGCCTCGCACCCGCAGCCGTTGTACTGGTCCAGACAGTCCAGGTCGCTGGCAAAGTCGTGATGCCAGCCCGGGTCCGCCTCCCTCAGGGTCTCGGCCATGGCCACCAGGGAATGGTTCTCGTACATGATCCCCAGCATTGACATGATCGCCGAGCCGGAGCACCACAGCAGCCGGTAGGCCGTGGTTCCCTGGGTCTGCCGGACCTCCAGTCTGGATAGCCGCGGCCCGTCGATTATCTCCCTCACCACCGGAATGCGCCGGTATTCTGTGGCTGCTCTCCTGAGCTTTCCCAGGGTGACCATCTCCCACTCGTTGGACGTGTCCCTGTGGTGCCGGTATTTCTCAATATCTTGGGGTTTCCTGGTGCGAATCCTTCCCCGCTGGGCTGCCTGGGCCATGGGGTTGTTCACCGTGCGCCGGTGCTTCAGGTAGTACTCCATGATACTATCCATTCCCCGTGCCCCACCCGTGGTCCGGACTCTGGCAGTCCTGGTAGCCCGGGTAGTAGCATTCCTTGAGACCGAACAACGCTTTCTCGACAGCCCTCCTGGATTCCTCCTTGTCGCCGGTCACCTGGAGGATTACCACGATGTCCAGGTCCGACTGCTCGTCCCAGCCGCCGGTGTAACGGGAGCCGCCGAAGACGACGGCCTGGACGGCAGGGTGCTGCGCCAGTTCCTCGGCCAGGGCTCCGGCCCGCGGGTCCAGCTCCGGATGAACCACCTGGGGCATATCCCCCCGGCCCGGTGGCGTTTTATGAAGGGCATGTCGTCTTCCCTCCCGGTTGGGTGACAGGCAAAAAGGCGCAGGCCGCCCAGGCACGGCCTTAGCCGTCCAAGCCGTCCAAAAATTCCCGCAGCACCTGGCGGGCGGCATTCTGGCGCTCCCCGGGGTTGACCCTTTGGGAATCCGCCTTCCTTTGGTCATTAAGCATGTGCCTTGCCAGAGCCCTGAGAGCATTGTCCGGAGTGTCATAGCCAAAATACGTGCCCTTAATGCCGTCATCAGCCACCTGGAACCCCGACGTGGCAAAGGCGAAAGGCTGGAGGACGTCCCAGTTCTTGTTGATGCCGATCCTGCCCACCTGGTCCCGGTGCTCCACGCGCACCACGGAGGGAGAGACCGGCTCCAGGATGAACTCGGCCTCGCCGTTGTTGTAGTGGCGCCGGCCGGTCATCCCCTCCATTTCTGATGGCGGCGTGGTACCTGCTTCCAACGCCGACCCGCCCAGCCGGGTCTCCGGACTGGGTCCCGCCTCGTCCCGGGGGAGGGCATCGCCCCCTTCTCTCGGCCAGGTTGAGGAAGGGACCTGAAGCCAGACTTCGCGGCTATGCTCGTCGTACTTGAAGAACAGCACGCCCTCCATTACTTCTGGGCCGCAGTCCCGGGATATTCCCACCCCGACGACGGCGGGGAAGACGGTCGTGGCAACAGCCTGCTCCAGGAGCGAGGCCCAACTGTCTTGCCTCGGCGGAGTCGTCGGGCAGTACCTTCTCTATGGCCGGATAGATCAGGACATGAAGCTCCACCTCACCTCCCCCACCCTCGTAGACCACGGCCTGGACTGCCAGGTAGTCCGCTTCACCGGAGGTCATTTTTCCCTCGCTGGCGGCCCGGTCTATCAATATCTCCAACCGGTCGGGCGAGCAGAGGTGCCGATCCCGCATCGCTTTTAGCCAATCGACACTCAACAGGCTGGCCAACCAGCGGGTGGGCATCCAGCTAGCCGCCCTCCCGTTCAGGTTCCTTGCCATTCGGTCCCATTGCCCTCGCGAATTTAGGAACGTATTGTCGGTTGCCATGGCTCATTCTCCGTACCCTGGGTCAGAAAGGTCCAGACCTTCGTCCCCACTGAGTGTCCTGACCAACGGACCACCCTGGGCCTCCGGTCGCCGCCGTGGCCGTGCTTGATGAAGGGCATGGTGCGCCTCCTTTTCCGGCCGGTCCAGCTTCTGCAATTGCTGTATCAGTTTGCCAACGGTCATGGTCTTCCTGCTCCTGGTAATGGTCCGGCCCGAGGTGGCCGGACAAAGTTCTTGTCCCCACCTGTCAGTCCCTCCAGGGATCCATGAAACTGCTCCTGGCCCTCCCCCCTCCAGTTGTATGCAGGTCTTTTGGGGCCGCATCTCACGGCCTCGGCAGCACCTGGAAGCGCCTTGCAACCGTAAATAAAATCAGCCCCGGCGCTGCGACGCCGGGGCTGTGAATGCCAGGATTGGATATGGCGGCGCAGTATATCTTCAATGGCCCGTGGCGGCCTGCTCAGGGTTGCTATAACCCTGGACCTGGGCTTTCTGTATGGGATAGAGGTAACCGGCCGCAGCCACAAAGGCTGTTTCGGCGGCCTGCCAAGCGGGACCGCGGACAACGTCCGGTTTGCCGGCTGGGGGGATTGAAATTGCGCTCAACTCGATCATGGGACACGGATTATAACCCATTCCTCCACGGGGCGGAAGGGGCAGACGCCGGTTGGTGTGACCCAGGATTCCCGACCGCCTGTATACTTCCCATGCGCTCCCACCGGCACTGCTGCTTCCCCGTGGCAACAGCGCCGGCACCGCAATTGCTCCCAGCCCAATACAGGATGGTAGGAAGACGGTCCAACTGCTTCAACAAAGTTTGACCGTAAATCATCCGTTGTAATTCAGACCGGCCCAGAGCTGCTGGATCTGGCTGTCAAGCCTCCACCGGTCTCCATCGTTCTCGCAGTAACAGTTGAGGCCAAAATCCCACTGAAAGACAGCCCTGTTTATAACTGATTACACACATTCTCTGCTCCATCGGAGCCATAACACTGGAACCATCAAAATCGCCTACCAGGCCCAGCCTCTGGGCAATCTCCCGGGTAGAACAGCCCGCTCCCTTCATGTCGTCAATCTCTTTCACTTCTCCCACCTTTAACAATCTCTATACAGCACCTCCACGGAGTCTCCGTAGATGATGCCTTTCCTCTCAGGTGGGTCAACTCCTGTCCGTAACTTTCGCTCACTAAGCCCGTAACTAACAGTCTGGGCGGATTCCTGGCCCTTACCTCGGCCCCCCAGGGGCCGACGGCTGTTGGCGGTGGCCTTCGCTGCCGCCAGGGCCTCGGCGGTCAGGGGACTGACCTGCTTCTGCGCTCTGACGTGGGCCCGCGAGATCCCCTGCAGGATCCTCCGCACTCCCTCGTTATCGGTGGGATCGTCGTGGCCAGCGGCCTTATGGACCGCGGCCATGGCGGCCCTGTGGAGCCGGACGGTGGCCACCGAGAGCTTTCGCTCCTCGGCAGGTGGGAGAGGTAGGCGGCCACCAGGTCGGGCGATGCTGGCATGGCCAGGACACCGCGGGCCTGGGCCCAGCTCTGGAAGGCGCGCCAGGCGGGGACGTACATGGCCCGGGTGTTGGCGGAGACGCTGGAGTCCAGGGAGCGGCGCAGCCTGGCCAGGTCATTGCCGGTGAGACCGGTTACTGGCACCGGCGGGTTATTGCTGGACCGGTCTGCCGGGGCCGGAATGAGGGGGTTTTGTAAAGCCATTTTCGCCTGCAGCCTCTTGAAAACTTACCTGTCTGCGTCGGGCGCTTGCGGCCGCGGCTGGCGCGGCCTGCGCATCCTGGCCTGCTGGCGCCGGACGTTGGTTGCGTCTGGGCAGATGGCGTTCAGCTGCTCAAGGGCTTCTTGTTCACTGTGGCCGGTCGCACACAGGCCGCTGTCCATGTCCAGGGCGTAGTAGCTGTTGGCTAGTATTACAACGACGCATTATCAGACACGGCCACTTTTGACGCGAAATTGAATCTGAGGAATTTCTGCCGCAAGCCCCTATCACAAGTGATTCGGAGTTAGACAGGAAGCATCAGACGTGTTTTTCTGCAAACCGTCGTTGTAGTACTAGAAATCTGGCCGGAAAGTGGCGGTGGCCGGGTAAACAGCTATACTTGGGTCAACAAGCACAGCGAGGGCTGAGAATGCTGGGAGAGCGATCGGACCAGAGGGGCCTATGGGAAGCGGACCGGTTGTACCTGGACCACGTGGGGCGGGAAAGCTTCTACGGTTTCCTGGCCTCGCTGCGGGGCCGGCTGTTCCGGGACGCCGACTTCGCCGAGTTCTACTGTCCCGACAACGGCCGGGACAGTGTGCTGCCCAGCCTGCTGGCGACGGCGCTGCTGCTCCAGTCCCACGACAAGGTCAGCGACGCCGAGGCCAAGGCCCGGGCCGACTTCGACCTCCGCTGGAAGGTGGCCCTGGGAATTGAGGTGGAAGACCGTCCCTTCGCCAAGAGCACGCTGCAGGTGTTCCGTGCCCAGTTGATCCTGCACGACAAGGTGCGGGAAGTGTTCGAGGGCAGCCTGCGGCTGGCCCGGGAGTCGGGGTATCTGAAAGGGCGCGGTATGAAGGTGGCGCTGGACACGACCAACATCCTGGGGCGGGGCGCGGTGAAGGACACCTGCAACCTGTTGGCGGATGGGATCGTCAAATTGTTGCGGACGCTGGCGGGGGTGGAGAGGGCCGCCGTCAAGGAATGGGCCCAGGCTCAGGGATACGAGAAGTACTTCGGTTCCAGCATCAAGAGAGAGGCGGCGATTGACTGGTCGGATCGCAAAGCGCGGACGGCACTGCTGTCTAGGATTGTGGCCGACGCCGACCGGCTGCTGGAATTGTCGAGGCAGGCGCTGGAGGAATTGGGAGAGGAAAGCGCCGAGCGCCAGAGGATTGTGGCGGCGGCGGAGTTGCTGGGGCAGTTGCTGCTCCAGGACGTGGAACGGGCTGAGGGCGGAGTGGGCCTCAAGGATGGGGTGAGCCGGGACCGGATAATGTCGGTGCACGACACTGAGATGCGCCACGGCCACAAGAGCAGCAGTAAACGGTTCGACGGACACAAGGCGGCGATTGTGGTGGACACCGACACCCAGTTGATCACCGCCGTGGAGGTGCTGCCCGGCAACGCTCCGGACAACCTGGGGTCGCTGGAACTGGTGGAGGCGAGCGAAGCCAATACCGGTGTGCCGGTGGTGGAGGCCATGGGCGATGCCGCCTACGGAGACGGCGATACCAGGCAGGACTTCGCCGGCGCCGGCCGCACCTTGATTGCCAGGGTGCCGGGCCGCCCAAACCGGAAATATTTTCCGAAAGAGGACTTCCATATCGACCTGGAGGCGGGTTCCTGCACCTGTCCGGCGGGGAACGTTACCCGGAGAATTCGGCCCTTGGGTACTCGCACCACAGCAACAGGCCGGACTCACCAATTGAAGGCATTCCAGTTCGATGGAGCGGTTTGCGGGGTATGCCCGCTGCGGACCCAGTGCGTCGCCGCGGCGCCGGGCACAGGACGAACGGTGCAACTGCACCCGCAGGAGGCTTTATTGCAGCAGGCCCGGGCCCGGCAGCAGAGTGAAGCCTTTGCCGAGTACCGGCAGCGCCGGGTGGTCGTGGAGCACCGGCTGGCGAGGCTGGTCCAGCTGGGAATCCGCCAGTCTCGCTACTTCGGGCGGGTCAAGACGAAATTCCAGTTGTACCTGGCAGCCGCAGTGGCCAACCTGACACTGGTGGCGGCCAAGGCCGGTTTGACGGGCGATATTGGTAACGCTGCTGGCGGAGACCGTGCCGCCAGCCCCGACACCGGCAGTGTTGCAGCCATTTTTGGCGCAATCCGGCTCGGTCAGATTTGGTCGCTGGCGTTGCCGACGCCAGCCTTTCTGCCTAAAGCCCTCTTCTCAACCAAGGCTTTTCATCCGCATTTCTAGGGCTGTGGTGTAGCCCCGGAGGGGATTGGGTTTGTTCAGGGCCTCCGGCATGGGGAGCTTTTCATCCTCCGGGAGGTCCTGTGGTTCATCCCCGGGGAGCTTCCGTGGCAACATTTCTCCACCTCGCCAGTCGGGTGGGCACGATTTCCTATAAGGGTATTATAGGACATGTTGGCCGGGGCTCTTCAAGGGCCTTTTGTCAATGAGTGATCGTCTTTCTCATTGTGGTGACCTCTTCGTCTGTACGTCGTGGTCTAGAATAAATGTCGACAACCACAAGGTGTTTTGCCCGGGATGCGATAGGAGGTGATTCCGCAAATGCAGCTGAGGGAGATATTGGAGCGAGCTTTAGCTCAAACGACCTTTCGTACGGAGGCTTCAAGGGTTCTATCAGTGGAGCAATTGCGCCAAGCTATTTCTGAATCCTACTGGGGTGCGCCTGACAGGAAGCTGGCCCTGGCGGCCCGTACACAAGTTCCTGACGAATTGGCAGAGCCCTTGGCAGAAACTCTTCAACATTTGCTGGACACGTACATTGATGCCTCCAGTGGACACCTCGGTCACTCTTTCAGGGTCGCTGGTGATTATGGTGGTCGTATCACATTTACCTCTGAACGCGCTTCTGAAATTCAATCAACGTCAGATCTGACAGGTTTCGCACGTGCTCTGGTACGAGCGGCTGCCGTTCTGGGTTCCGAACCCGCAGCGCAGTTGGTTGAAGGATGGGCGGATGGCAAGCCCTTGCGATTCAAGATCTGCTTGGTGATTGCGGGCATCTATGTTGCTGAGCCTCTTGATTTGGGTGCCGGTTTGCGAGTGTACCCTTTGCCTATTTCGTCGGAAGGACTACCCCTTTCTATGCCCGATGCGAATTCAGACCGAGTGCAGGAAATGCTTGGGCATCCACTGTTGGAGATCGACGCACACACTGATCCGGTTTTCTTTCTCCCACCGGGAGACGAAGGTACATACCCAGCATTGGAGACGGTTACGGCATTGCGGGCCGCAAGTGTAGAGAGGTTTCTCACTGCCCTTTCTCTGGTTTGTAACCGCCGAGTAGGGGTAACGTGGTCTTGGAGTGATTACTCCGATGCCGCTGCCTTTGCAACTGGTATCCCCAGTGGCTTGGGTGGTCCCGGCTCCATGAGGCTGCGGAGGCTTGGTAGAAGGTCAACATATGAGCCTGCGACGAACATTACCAGCATCTCGGATTTACGCCGGCGATCTCCCAATCTGGCCCTTGAAGGTTTATCTAGGTCTTGGGGTCTAGTGGAGGAACTTCAGCGCCGTATGGACAACAACTCTCGATTCCGGATCGCTGTTAAACGGTGGGAGCAGGCTGCCGACCTCGGTGCTCCGTCAGAGGACCGTATTATCGACCTTCGCATAGCTCTGGAGGCTCTTTACCTCGATTCGAGTGGAGGTGAGTTAGGTTTTCGTCTATCAACTACCTGTGCCCGTCATTTGGGGACCAGTTTGGAGGAACGTCAGAAGATCAGCACCACTGTGACGCGATTTTACAGGCTCGCTTCCCGAGTCATCCATGGTACCGAACTCGTGCGGACTGGAGACGCCGACGCCGATTTGCTCAGGAAAGTGAGCAGGCTGTGCCGGGACGGGATTCTGAAAATAGTCGAGACGAAACACCAACCGGACTGGTCAGACCTGATTCTGGGTTAAGCCACAGCCCTGTGTAGAGCCAATTTCCAGTAAGAGCGAGCCTGCAGGACTGGCACCAGTGCAGAAGCTAGCACTAGGTGGTACGGAATTCGTTGTACTTGGGGGTCGTGCGTAGTGCGAGAATGGCATAGATTTCGAAGATAGCCTGCTCAACTTGGTCGTTAACCTCGACCACCTTGACCTCCATGTTTCTCACCCGCACCCGCTCTGCTTGATATTCGGCCGTGAACTCGGCCTGGATCTCCTTTCTCGTCTTGCCTTGGCATTTCTCCTCTCCAACCTTCTCTTTCAAGAGCTTAAAAGCGAAAGTTGCTCCGTATTGGGTCCCGCTGGCAGCCCCATGTCCTTCGATCCGAGACGACAGGTTGTTGGAGCGACCAATATACATGGCTCTCCCGTTTTCGTAGAAGACATAGACGCCCTTCTTGGGAAGCTCCGCCCTATTCTTCTGCCATCTGCCACCCGACCTGACAGCTTTGCTGCGCTTCAGTGTTTTCAGTAGCCCGGGCATCTTGTTGTAAGCCTCATCGAACTTCACGGTAGGCGCCTTTCCTCGCGCGAGATTTGTGGGCGGTACTCGACCTGGCTGCGCTCTTCGTTGGCGGTTAGGGCTTGCGATTCTCTCTTAAGGCCTTCATACGTTCTATGTTCATGCAGGTATAGCAACCCGGAAGTTTGCAGATGAAAGCCCGAAACCGACTGCTTGTGGGCGGGATGCCATGGTTGGGGGCCACGAAGGCATTACTGTTCACGGCGGGAATCCCGATGCGGATTACACCGACAATTCCCAGCCAACCGGCGCACAGCAGCATGCCAGCGGCACATGTAATAAGGGCCCAGTGGATTGTGCCGGTAGTCAGAAAAGGAGAAAAGATGTCGACGAACATTCTTGCCCCAAAGAAACTTATCAATCCGTAGAACCCTAGTTTCACAGACCAGGTGAAGCGGGTCTTTGCCCGTTCCCAGTCCCAGGCGAAGTCAACGCCGAAATGACTCTCCTGCGCTAGGACACAGCCGCCTAATGAGCATACAAACCGCGCTAACTGTTTCAGCTTGCCACTCATTTTCAGAACCTCCAATGGAAAGGCTTCATACAGGACCCACGGGATATTATGGGATATGTTCTCCTGGCACGATAATGGCATTTATCTTGCATACTGGCCAGCTCGGTCCAGGGGCAAGTGTCACCCGTTGTCGGGAGGTCAGGAAGTCCGGTCGGAGGCCTCGGTTAGCAGCTCCTGCAGGGTGCCTAGGGCCTGCGGAAAATTGACTTGGCACACCTGGAAGCTCACATAAAGTGTGAATACCGTCCACAAAGAGCTTTATGACTAAGCGTCAAACTCCAAGCTATTTCTGGCCCACTGGTATCGATCACGCGTTCGTCGGGTTTTTCTGTCGCTTTAGGATTCTCTTTGACCGGAGTGAAGCTCATTTTAAAGGGTGGTGCCCAAAATGCACCGTCCACGAGTCCGATTGGAAAGGTTACGCTCAGGGTCCGAACAGCGAGCTTATCCTTCTTGAGTGGCTCCACTTGGGCAAAGTGAGCGCCTACCTTGTTCCTCCATTCGCGTACATTCCCCAGAACACTTCTTTGGTATCTGTCTGCCTCCTTCGTTCGCACCCTGTCACTACATCCGTCGTTAGCCAACCAACCCACAAGTTGGACATAATTGCATACCGAAACTGAATACCAGTGAAAGGAGCAGGCTACAAGGCCTTTGGGGAGCCATTCTAATCCAGGAACGTTGCCAAAGCCTTCGGCAAGTTCGGGATGCTCTTTCCTTACTTTCGCCTCTATTTTACTCACTTGATCATTGAGATAATTCAGACCAGAAGCAAGATACTCAAGTGCTAAGAAACTATCTCAAAATAGGATTGGTCTGAAAGGGAGAACACCCAGGCGGTTCGGTTAAGCTAGGGGAAACTTGTGTGGTGGTGGATGATGGGAAAGAGCGAGACTCTGCCCACGATATGGGAAATACCCGATGATCTGTGGGAGCGAATTGAACCGGTGATTTTGGAGTTGGACCCACCCAAGGCGAAGGGGCGCAAAAGGGTGAACCAGCGCAAGATGCTGGAAGGGGTCATCTTCCGTATGCGCAGCGGTTGCCAGTGGAACCACTTGCCCCAGGAGCTGGGGAATGACAGCACCATCCACCGGACCTTCCAGCGTTGGGTAGAGGGTGGAGTGCTGGAGGGCATCTGGGCCGTCCTGATCGAAGAATGCCGAGAGTTGGACGGCGTAAACTGGGAAGGGCAGTCGGCCGATTGCTCCATGGGAAAGGCGCGTTTTGGGGGGGCGCCATTGGACGCAATCCCACGGACCGAGGCAAGGCTGGGAGCAAGAAAAGCATCCTGGTCGACGGGGCCGGCGAGCCACTGAGCGTGGTGGTGGCCGGAGCTAATGTCCACGATACGAAACTCCTCAGGCCGACGCTGGAGAGCATAGTGGTGGACCGGCCGGAAGGCGTCCAAAACCTGTGCCTGGACAAGGGGTATGACAATCCCACCGGCCACGGGGCCGCCGCCGAAGCTGGATACCAGCCTCATATCCGGCGTATTGGCGAAGAGAAATTGGACCAATCGGGCGAGAAACCCCACCCGGCCCGGCGGTGGGTGGTGGAACGCACCCTGGGCTGGCTGTCCAAGTGCCGGGCGATACTGGTGCGCTACGACAAGAAGCCATCCAATTACCTTGGCCTGCTCCAACTGGCATGTGCCCTTATCTGGTACCGCCGTCAATGGAGCCTCGCCAATTTGAGATAGTTACCTAGTGCTCAATGGGCCGGAGACTGTACCGTTCCTGAGGAAAATGCGCGACCGCCGGGCACATCCAACTGGAGAAAATAGTGGCATAATACAGAATCAGGAAAAGGACACACCATCACCCGTGATGTAACCAGAGGTAAAATGTCAAAGATTGAAGCTAAAGAGAAGGTCAAGAACCAGGCCACCACCAACCTCCCATCATACCAGGCCCCCCGTCTAACCACAGTCCTGACGCTGACACTACTCATGCTGCTGGCTCTTGGGTGCACCACACAGCCGACGCCTATACCAACGCACCGCGCTCAGGCGTCGCCGGAACCGGCCATGAGGCTCAGCACCGAGCTTCCCAAGCCGTTCAACGCACCGACCCCCACTGCGGTTGCTACGCCATTGCCGGCCCCTCCGACGCCGACACCGGTACCTTCCTCAAGGATTTTCACAGGCCCTGTGCCAGTTTCCGGCATACCCCTGCCCACCTACGTGGTTTCACCGCCCACCGTCAGCCCCACCAGGATCGCCCAGGCCGCCACCCGCTAGGCCGAAACCTGGAGGTTCACCGCCGCCTGCACGTTGGTGGAGCCCCCCGGATAGAGGCGCCCGATGGCCTGGTGAGAACTGCGGCCCGGCGCCGTGTGGGGGTCCAGCAGCTCGGCGACGGACTCGAAGTGGATGACCGCCACCCGGTCCTGGGGCCCCAGGCTGTCCACGATGGCCCGGGCCGCCGCGGTGGCCGTCTGCAGCCGGTTGCCGCCGCCCATGGAACCCGAGGAGTCCAAGACGATGGTCACGTTCAGGGGCAGGGCCTGGTCCACCACGTCCGGCGCCTGCAGCGAGATCCGGGCCATGTGCCAGTCCGCCAGGAGGGGGTGCTCATAGACCTGGCTCTCAATGCTGAACTGGTCATGGCCCGAGGGCTTGCGGTAGCCGTAGTGGAAGGCGTTGATCCACTCCTCGGCCCGGACCGAGTCCGGATCGATGGAGAGCCCCTGGCGGGCCCAGCCCAGGGCCAGGCTGTAGGAGGTCCGGTCGGTATCAGGCTGAAGGTGGACACCCGGTCATGGTAGCTCAGCACCGGCGGGCTACGCCAGTTGTCCATGAAGGTAACCCCGGTGGGTTGCAGGTTGGAAGGGGGCGAGACCGGGGTGGCCCGGGGAGCGGCCCGGGCCGCGCCGGCAACCGGCGGAGCGGGAAGAACAGGGCCCAGGGAGTCAGAGCTATCCAGCTGAGGCGCGGCCGGCGGCGCCTCCACCGACTTCTCAACTTCCACCACGCTCTCCACCGCCACCGGCGCCTCAGCAGAACCCTGGGAAGAAGCCAGCTCGGGAGCCGCCGTGGGAGTAGCCCCGGAAGCCCGAGCGGGAGCCTGGGCGGAACGCTCCGCCTGGGGCGCGGCCGGAGCAGACGAACGCGAGTCCGCCGGCGAAGAAGTAGGCGCCAGCTGTTCAACAGAAGGCGCCTCCCGGGGCGGGTCCACGACCGGGGTGGAAGGAGCCGATTGGCCGCAGGCTGCCAGCGCCAGGGAAAGCAGGAGGATGACGGCCATCAGCCAGGGAAGACTGGTCTTGACACAGTACATGGGAAAGAGACCTCCAGTACACAGGCTCTGAAAAGCATAGCACGGCAACCGCCGCGGGCGGTTTCACCAAACCGAGAAAACAGGAGGGAACCGCCTTGTTCAACCCCGAGGACGGAATCATACTGGTAGCCAGCCGCCGGGAGCGGGACGCCCCGGGGACCCGCTTCAGCGCCCCCAGCCCCAACGACCACCGCTTCCGGCAGGCCTGGGAGCAGGACATCGCCGATCAGGGCGACGGCTGCTGCTTCTGCCGCCACCAGGCGCGCGAGCACGCCATGGTCGTGACCGAGCCCCACTTCTACAAGCCGGTCAGCATGTACGAAATCATGCGCGGCGACCGCACCTTCGAGAACCCCCACGAGCCGGCAGGAGCACACCTGGTCATGGTGGAGCTGGGCCACAAGTACGAGGTGGTCATGCTGCGGTGCCACGCCTGCGCCGAGGAGAAGGACACCGGCCAGTCCCTCTGCCTGTCCCTGGACTTCGACTACGGCTCGGTAAAGGACGGACGGCGCCACGCGGCCCCGACAGGATGGCGAGGAGCTTGATGCAGCAGAAGGAAAGAGCCATCCGGCCGGGCAGCCGCCCGGGCAGGAACTGGTGCTGCTGGCTGGACGCCATCGTAACCTGGTCGCCGGATGAGCGGGCCGCCGCCCGGGAGAAGGCCGACCGGGCCTACGCCTCCAGGTCCATCCGGGCCCAGTACGCCGCCGGCGAGCTGGGCGCCCTGAAGCAGGCCGACCAGGGGACCCTGGTACACCGCGACCGGTGCGTCACCCGGGGGTGTCCCCACCGGGCCGATTCGGAGTAGAATAGGGTCAGGAGCAGGGCCGTGGGAACCTGCTTCAAAATGATGCAGGACCGACACCAAGGACAGGTGCGACATGACTACGAAACCCAACCCGCAGGCTGCCGGCAGGGTCAGACTGCCGGACCCGCCCAGGAGAAACATCGACGAAGCGACTGCCTACGACCACCTCCATAGACCGGGGACCAGCCACCACCTGATAATGCACTTCGGCAATCCCGAGACAACCCTGGTGGAGACCGACCGGTGGATGGTGGCCACGGCAGAAGACAACAAGGCCCAGGGAAGGGTCCCGGACCTGCTGATAGCCTTTGGCGTAAGCCCCGGGACCTACA
The DNA here is from genome assembly GCA_965197655.1 of Dehalococcoidia bacterium. Classification (GTDB taxonomy): domain Bacteria; phylum Chloroflexota; class Dehalococcoidia; order Lucifugimonadales; family UBA3495; genus CATQHB01. Next base: position 2,280,173 of record OZ240220.1, read on the forward strand.
AGGCCAACAACGGTTACATCGTCTCCGAGCAGGGCAAGCCGCCCGACTTCGTGCTGGAAGTCGCTTCCGAAAGCACGGCTGAAATCGACACCGGCGACAAGCGCGACGATTACGCCGCCCTGGGCATACCGGAATACTGGCGCTTCGATCACACCGGCGGAGACTTCTACGGGACGGCGCTCGCTGGCGACCGGCTGGAGCAAGGCAGCTATGTGCCGGTCCAGATAGACACCCTCGCCACAGGCGTCATGCAAGGCTACAGCCAGGCTCTCAACCTGATCCTCAGATGGGAACAGGGCGAGCTGGCGTTCATAGACCCGGGCACGGAGGAGCCAATACCCACCTACCAGGACCAGAAGGCCCGGGCAGATAGCGCGGAAGCCAGGGCCGACACAGAAAGGGGCAGGGCCGACACAGAAAGGGGCAGGGCCGACCGGGAAGAACAAAGAGCTCGCCAGCTGGAGGGGGAGAACCGCCGTCTCAGGAGAGACTGAAACGCCAGCGCCCAGGCAGGACCTGCAAGAGCCAGGCCCGGGGCGCAACCGGCCGCCACGACGTCAGAATCCCCGTCCCCGGACCGCCGGATACCTGGCCACCGAAACAGCCCTCCGCCCGCGGCCACAAGGACGGAGGGTTTCCCTTTGCCCCCGGCATAACACCTAACGAAACCGCAACAAGGAGGGCCCAGGACACATGAGCACACCCGGCTTCTTCTATACCATCGCCGAGATCGACGCCGCCGTGGACCACCTCAGGGAGCACGGCGAACACAACGAACAGGCCGACAACGACCCGGAGCTGGCCGCGCTGGTCCAGGAGCTGAACCAGGCCCGCGGGCAGCAGAAAAACCCGCCCGAGGAGGAGAAGAGTTGAACGCCAGAGAACCACTGCCGGCCATAAGCCAGGCAGAGATCGAGCGCATCGCCGCCCAGGCCGAGGAGCAATGGCGCCGGCGCGCCAGGCCCAAGTGGAGGACCGAGAAGTTCAGCGTAACCGACCAGGAGGGGGAACCCGGTGAACCTCACCGCCGACTTCTACCACCATGAGACCTTTCCCTTGGGCGGCCAGCTCTACACCATGGACCTGCGCCGCGCGGAAAACGGGGAACTGCTGCACCAGGACCGCCTCAGCCTCGACCCCTGAGCAAAAGCCCCGCCGGCGAAAGCCGCCCGGCAGCCCTTCCCTGCTAAAATCGCCCCATAGACGGCCCAGGGCGGGCAACAGGCCCAGCAGGAACGGGCATCCAGAAACACGGGAAGAACTCCTGAAAACGGAACGCAAGCGGATGAAGGAATGCTGTACCAGATGGAAATGGACGAGGAGCACAGCTGGAAAGAGTCGGCGATCCCCACCCACACGCGGGTTCAGCAGCCCAGCAGCCACGAGATGCTGGCCCTGGCCCTGGGAGCCGAGAGGTACGTCTAGGCCGTCAGGACCGTCACCGCCCTGTGGGAGAACGAGCCGGACCCGGCGGAGAAGCACCGGGCCTTCAGCACCGCGGCGGCCACCATGTACGACTACGTCGCCATGGCCCACGCGCGGGCCCGGTGCTCCCTGGACGCCAAGGCCGAAAGGGAGCCGGAACACCGCAGGCGCCAGCGGCAGGCCCAGGAGATAACCCGCCGGCTGGAGGCCGCCGCCAACGAGTTCACCGCCCAGGCCGAGGCCCTCGAGGACCTGAGCGACGGCAAGCCCTTCACGCCCGGCAGCGAGGACGCCGTCCGGCTGGAAGGCCGCCTCAGGCCACAGCGGGCCTACCCGCTGTGGGCCCACACCGTCTACCTGGCCGCCAACGCGGCGGCCCTGGTCTTCCACGTCCAGTCCATCGCCGAGTCCCCCAACGACCCGGAGACCGCCACCGGGCACCGGCTGGCCGCCATGCCCAGCCAGATCAACCTGATAACCATGACCTATCACGGCCGGCGGCCCCTGGGACCGGAGAGCCGGCCCAGGCTGGGCCTCCCCTGCCCGGGCGTCGACGAGGCCGAGACCGCGGCCCGGGCCGCCCTCAGCATGATGGAAGCCGGTTACACCCCCCACCGAGTGGTGCAGCACAGACCGATCAACATCTCGCTGGGCGCCTACGAATGGGGCGAGGACCTGTGCGCCCGGCTCTCCGACCAGCAGGAGGAGGGCCTGGAAGAGGGCGACAACCCGGACATCACAATAGATTGGGGCGACGCGCAGGACGTCTACAACATCCTGGTCGTCTACCGCAACCACGGAATCGCCTACGCCAAGCTCTTCCACGAACACTACCAGGACAGCGTGGACGAGTACGGCGCCATCACCATCAACGCCCGGCTCCTGGCCAGGCTCCCCGCCTTCATCGACAAGGACCGGCGCTACGACCGAGCCGCCGAGATCAACCAGATGATATACCACAACGTCGGCCTGTGCCTGGAAGAACTGCACGCCACCCCGCCCAAGGTCTTCGCCGCCCTGGCCGCCACCATGAGCGAGGCCGGGCTGTCGCAGAGCCAGCAGCGGACCATCATGCTTAACCTGGCCCCGGAGAACCCGGGGGCCCAGAGCTACCTGGCCGCCGCCCTGCCCACCGGCAGCCCCCTGGACGAGAAGGAGATCAGGGCCGTGGTCAAGGCCCTGAGGGACGCCGGCGCCTCCCCGGCCGCGGTGACCGACGCCCTGCTGGCCCTGAAAACGCCGCGGGAACTGCGACGCAAGCTGGGCCCCAGGCGGCTGCCCCGGGTCCGCTGGCTGGACGCCAGGAAGGTCCTGCTGGCCCTCAAGGAAGCTGCCGGACGGGACTGCCAGGAGGACCTGGAGGCCGCGGCTGAGGTCATGGGCTGGAACCGCAGCCACCGGCAGCTGGAGGATTTCCTGCTGGAGCAGGAGGGCAAGGGCCGGCGACGCCCGGACCGCTAACCGAGAACGATAACCGAAACCGGAGGAGAAAAGGAATGCAGCACACGCACTACATATACGAGATCGTGATGACCGAGGAGCAGCAGCACAACGACACGCCGCTGAGCTACCTCAACAGTAACCCAGAGCAGGAAATGTTCCAGATCAGCGCCATCAGCCACAGCCATGACATCCCGGAGGACGACGACTGCCCGACCCACACCCACATGCCAGACCCGATCAAGGCCGGCCGGTACATCGAGGACGAAGAGCCCTCGGCCCCGACCGCGGCCCAGGCGGCATAAAGCAGAAGAGCAAGGAGACAGCATGAAGAGAAGCAAAGAGGAGATCGCCCAGCTGGTCAGGGAGCACGTCGACCACATGGAGCAGATACGGGAGCAGGTGAGGCGGAATCCCCACCGCAGCCCGCTGGAGCAGGTAGCCGCCCGGACCCACCCGGCCGAGCCGGGCGTAAAAATGCTGGACGCCCTGCTGGTCCACCCCAGCGAGGACGGGACCGACAACCCGGAGGGACTGCCCTCCACCCTGCGGCTGCAAGCCAGGATCGACAACCGGCTCAGGCTGAGCTGCCGGGACCCGGACACCGGAAAGTGGGAACAGGCGCCCCTGACCCGAAGGCAGCAGGGAACGGTGGACAACTACGGCACCTTCGTAACCGTTGTAAAAAAGGTTGACTTTAGTAACAAGACCTCGGTCAGCCTTTCCTGGAAACGCGGTCTACGCCGCGCCGCCGCCCCAACAGTGCAAGACGGCTCCGCCCGGGACTCTCACCCGGGAACACCGAACGGGTCCCCGCTCAGGCCACCCGCGCGGGCCTCAGCCCGCACGACAGCCCGAGCCGGATTGGGTTCGCGTCTCCGCTTCCCCAGCCGGTGTTGCGCTGCAAGCGCCGGTCTCAGCTGTCCCAGAACCGCACCCCAGTGCGTCCACACGTGCTTCACTCGCTTCCTTGCAGGTACGGTGAAGGCGACCTGGCCGCCATTACCGATGGGTGCCACCCAACGGCGCGGGATGCGCTCGGAACAGCCGAGCAAGCGACGGGCCAGCACCAGGGCCGCGGCCTGGTGGACGCTGAGCCCGTAGCGTTCCATGAATTTGACCCGGCCAATGACGGAACTGAAGGCCGGGTTGACCTGGTGTACCTCCACTCCGTCCCGACAACCACGGGAAAGGAAGTACGCCTTGACCTTGGCGTAACTGAAACTGGACAGCATCCGGCTGTATTTGGGGGACTCGCCCTCCAAGGCAGCCCTCTTCTGAACGAAGTCCAGCCTTTCGATGACGACGGGCTTGCCGACCTCTTTGGCATACTCCACCACGCTGGCCACCGCGTTGCCGATGAGAGCCTCGGCCTGATGGCTGGACTTGCCGTAGGTGACCAGAGGCACCCACCAGGCACGCAGATAGTTGCCGCTGCCGTCGGTCTCCGCCACCGCCAGATGGTCGGCGTTCAGGTCCACGCCGATGGCGCCGCGCCGCCGGTCCGTAACTGCCGGCACTTGCATCATCTGGGTGGTGGCGAACACTCGCCAGCCCTTGACGTCCCGCTTGAACCGGTAGCTGATGGCCTGACCCAGCCCAGTGGCCCGAGCGGTCTTCTCTCCCTGCTCGCGCCGACATCCGGCAAATTCAGCATTGCTCTGCAACGCCGCCAGCACCTGCTCGCGACCGTAAGCAAACCGGACATTCTCGATGACCAAGTACTTCCCGTAGCGTTCAACGAGGCAATCCGGCAACCGCAACCGCAGGGTCAGCGTACCGTCATCGGCCACGGTAGCCACGCAGAGCTGGCACCCCGCCGTCTCGTCCCGGCTACCCAACACGAAGAACTCATCGTTGCGGGCTTCCCTCCAGTCCCTGAGCCACTCCTGATGGCTGGCGTAGCCGTTGGCCTCGAGATTGCGCTGCTTCCGCCAAAGCCGCTTCGACCCGAAGCACAGCCGCACTCGGCCCGCCTCAATGTCAGCTTCCAATGCCACCAGCCTGTGCCGCAGGTTGGCCAACCGCCGTTTCTTCTGATGTGCCTGAGCCAGTCGTCCACGTTCGGCGGCTTCGGAAAGCTGCCGCTCGGCCCGTGCAATCCGCCGTTGTAGATCGTCCAGCCGCAGTTTCTGCTGCTCCCTGACCGACGCCGACTTGCCATCCAGCGACACCCGAATCGCGTTGAACATACGAGCAGGTATCCCATGCCGTTTCAGGTACGCGCTCTTCAGCGACGCCATCGAACTGCCTGCCGCAACGTCAGCAAACAGCTTGCGCTGCACTCGGCCATATAGCTCGGCGTATGCCGCCAACGCGGCATCCCCGTACAAACGGTCCACATCCCCAAAATCGGAAATGCGCGTCTGGTATGTGGCTGGCACCCGCATCAGCCTTCCTGCGCCGCCGCCATCGCCCGTTCAGCCCGACGCCGGGCCGAACGCCGTCCGTAGAGCCGAGCGCACAGCGAGGTCATCACATCGGTTACATCCCGTACCAGATCATCCTCGAGTTCCCCTTCATCCATCACCAGAATGCGCGCTCCCCGCCCAACCAACGCAGCTTCCAGGTACTCAAAACCGAAACGGCTCAAGCGCTCCCGATGCTCAATCACTATCGTGCTCACCGTATGGTCCGAAACCACGCGCCGCAAATGGCGGCGGTTCCCATTGAGACCGGAACCTACCTCCTTTACCACCTCGTCCGGCCGATAACCCTGCTGCGTCGCCCATTCCACGACCCGTCCGACCTGCCGGTCCAGATCTTCCTTCTGGTCCCCGGAAGAAACCCGGGCATATACCACGCAACGTCCGTCATTCTCAGGAGGCACCACCACATAATAGCGCCCGTTGGGGAGCTGTTCGATCTGAAGTTCCGGGGGCAACTTCCCGGTGCGATGCAGGCGGGAAGTCGTAGCCTTGTCGAAACCGTAGAGGCGGCCCCACGCGGTCAAGCTGATGCGGCGACTAACTACATCCATAATTAACTATTATACACTATAACATCAACAGTTGTGAACCCCCTTATTGGACGCTGGTCCGGCCCGTTTGGCAAGTGGCCGCTGTCAGGGTTGGCTTTTGCCTTTTGGGGAGTTTCGCAATTATCTGGCCCCTGGGAGTAGGGCTCCTGGGAGTAATTGTCCTGCAGCTCTCTTGATTCCAGGGTCATCCTGGCCCTGGTCAGGTCTTCGCTGGACCGGTCGTCGCCGGCTAGGGAGACGCCGCTCATGGTTTCCAACCTGGTGGACTGTCTCACCTGGAAGATGATCAGGGGCACGGCGATGATGATTGCGACGACGATGCGGGCGGCCAGGGGCCAAGGCCCCTGGTCTGGCCGGTTTTCTGCGTATGGTTCCTGCCATTCTTGTCCCCCGGGGGCGCCGGCCTGCTGGCCGCTGCTTCTGGCGTATGGATGGCTTTGCACAATGAATGAATTTTAATTCTGATTCGTTGTGCAAATTTTGTTTTTATTCAGGGCCTCACCGCAGAGTGGGACCAATGCCTCCGTTCTGAAGGCTGGACTTGACAAATGGCCTGTTGAACGCAGGAAAATCTGCCCAAGAACCGGAGGAAAGTGAAGCGGCGGCGGATCGGTCGGGCGTTGCTGTCCGGGCCGGCAGGACCGACGTGGTGTTGTTCCGGGGCACTCGGGGCCACGCCGGGCCCTGAACCAGTAGACCTGTGGTTTACGATTCAATTTCTCCATCTGGAATCCCGTTCTGGTTCAGGGCAGCGACCCTCTGCCGCCAGCACTGCGTCCCCGGCGCCGACGTAGTTGTAGCCTGGGGGAATTTCAGGTACTCTGGATGAATTCACCGGTGCTCTGCTGCGGTAGTAGTCTGGTTCTTGTATCTAGTACTACAGTCGCAGATGAAGAGAGGTTAGAATACAGACAGTCGGATAGTGATGAGGTGAGGCGGTGGTTGTTGGGAGAGATGAAGTGGCGGAAGTGGCCCGGTGGGCCGATGGCATAGAACGGGTGCATGAGTGCATCGCCAGCCGGTTTCGGCGGCCGGAGCCGCGGCGGCGGGCGCTGGCGTACCTGAAAGGACTGCTCAGCCCTGTAGAGCGCAAGAACGGCTGGCAACTGGCCGAGCAGGCGGGCGACGCCACTCCCGACGGGGTGCAGCGGCTGCTGTACAACTACCGGTGGGAGGCGGACCTGGTTCGGGATGACCTGAGGGACTAGGTGGTGGAGCATCTGGGCTGTGCCGACGGGGTAGTAGTGGTGGACGAGACCGGGTTTCTCAAGAAGGGGGACAGGTCCGCCGGGGTGCAGCGCCAGTACAGCGGGACGGCGGGGCGGATCGAGAACTGCCAGGTTGGCGTATTCCTGGCCTATGCCGTGCCAAAGGCAGGACGCTGCTGGATCGGGAGTTGTACCTGCCCCAGGCATGGGCCCAGGACTGGGAGCGTCGCTGGGAGGCCGGTGTTCCGGTGGAAGCGGTATTCTGGACCAAGCCGCAACTGGCGCAACTGATGCTGGGGCGGGCGGTGGAGTCGGGTGTTCCCTTCGCCTGGTTTACTGGGGACGAGGTCTACGGCAGCGACCGGAACCTGCGGCTGTGGTTGGAGCGCAAGGGGATTGCCCACGTGCTGGCCGTAAAGAGCAACGAGAAGCTGTGGGCTTTGACGGACAAGGGACCACTACAGGTGAGGGCGGACCGGCTGGCGTCTGGGGTTGAGGAGTCTGGGTGGATAAGGTGCAGCGCTGGGAATGGCGCCAAGGGACCCCGGGTCTACGATTGGGCTGCGGTGGGCATACGGCCGCTAAGAGAGCCGGGCAAGGGCTACTGGCTGCTGGTCCGGCGCAGCATTGCCAAACCCACAGAGTTGTCTTACTACGTGTGCTTCGGTCCGGCGGAAACAACCTTGGACGAACTGGTGCGGGTGGCTGGGACCAGGTGGGCCATCGAGGAATGCTTTGAGGAGGCCAAAGGAGAGGTGGGACTGGACCAGTACGAGGTGCGGCGGTGGGATGGCTGGTACCGGCACATCACCCTGGCGATGCTGGCCCACGCCTATCTGACGGTAATCAGGCATCAGGTTTTGGAACCGGGAGAAAAGGGGGCCAACTTCGATCCCGATGCAGAACTGATTCCCGTGACGGTCCCGGAGGTGCGCCGGCTGCTCACCCGCCTGGTATGGAGGGAAAGCCCACCGCCTGATTTCGTCCTCTACTGGTCGTGGTGGAGAAGACGCCACCAAGCCAGAGCAAACAGAAAATTGCGAACCTCCAGAAGGGGAGGCCAACTGACAGTTCACGGTAGCTAAGAGCATGCTCCAACAAGTAGAATAAAAGCAGACAGCTAGGGAATCTTTCAGGATATAAAACTGGGAACTTTCCAGATAACAGTGGAAATAGGCGACGAGAAAATTGAGAGCATTGCGAAACGCCTGAGCTAAGAGGAAAATAGCAGTGGCATAGGATTCGCCACTTGGCTGCCAGTCTGCGGTGCAGAAATCAGCGACACACGACCCTGCTGGCCCCCGAGGCCAGGCCGCATGAGGAACCTTCCTCAAAGGAGAACCGAAATGGCTCTGAGAATCAAGGCCGAGTACGTTAACGGCACACTCAAACCCCTGGAACCCTTGGCTCTGGAAGAGGGGACAGTCGTAACCTTGGCCATCCAGGATTACGAAATAACGGAAGAGAGAACGCACAGTGTTATTGCAATGGTGGAACGGCTTAGGGAATCCATGGGTGAAGATGATTGGGACGGTGTCCCCACGGACGGATCCCTGAATTACCGGCACTACCTGTACGGCCACCCCAAGGTAGGCCAGGAATGAGCGAGATCTTCGCCGACACCGGATACTGGATAGCCTTGATCGACCGCAGGGACCAGGGTCACCTAAGGGCGGTCGAGGCGGGCAACTATCTGGCAGACCACCAGATCGTCACCACCGAGATGGTCTTGACCGAACTGCTGAACTACATGAGTGGAGAAGGGGAATACTTGCGCACGCTGACCGCTGATGCTGCCGCCGGACTATACCAAGACCTCAAGATGACAGTTGTGCCCCAAACGAGCCAACAGTTCCGCGCCGCGCTGCAGCGCTATCGGTCCCGGCCTGACCAAGCTTGGGGAATCGTAGACTGCGCCAGCTTCACAGTCATGGAAGAACGGGGCATCCGGGAGGCCCTGGCCTTCGACCGCCATTTTCAGCAGGCGGGCTTTACAGCCCTACTTCGCGACAGGGAGTAATTCCCCCAACAGCCACCCCAGGGCCGCCCACACGGGCCGCACGGCAAAAAAGAGTTTCGCAATTCTCTAAGAGCAAAGCAGTGCCATTACAAACGACGACTGAGCAATCTGCGGCTGTAGTACTAGGCGGGAAAATTGACCTGTTGGAGCTGGCGGGCCCGGCGGCAGAGAAATTCAATGTCCCCTTCCATGATCTCCGCGTAGTCTTCCACTTCGGTTATTTTCTGACCGGCCTCGTAGTAGTCGTCGCTTCCGGCATACTGGTTGAGGATTCTTGCCTCAATTCCCGGTGTGAAATTCAGGTCCTGGTCTGCCGCGTTGGCGTCGTTGACCAGTTGCCCGATGAAGTGAGTCCGGTCGTAGCGGGTTCCTGCGGCGGATATGACCGCCTTCAGGGCGTGTTCCATGGACTGGTCGGCATGTTCTCCAATTCCCAGGTCGTTCCCTCCGTTGTCGTTCAGTATCCTGAAGTTATCCAGGTGTGAACTGGCATGCCTGAGTCTCTGGTCGGTTACGTTCCATTCGTTGTGGAAGTCGTTTCGCCAGTCCGTTTCTTCCTCTTCGGGGTACTCATTTCCGCTGTAGCTTTCCGGGTTCCGCGGCATTTCGATTCCTTCTCGTGCTGCTCGGGCAGCTATGTGATTTACGCTGCGTCTCATGCGGAGAAATTCTTCGGTGGTTATCCAAACCAGTTGGACTGAAACTCCTCTTCCGTATATCGCCTGAGCCCTTCCTGCTGCTTCTCTCTCCGCCTGTACCCTCTCTTCGTACTCCGGCTTTTCCGCTCTGACCATCAGTATATCTACGTCAGATCGGGCCTCTTCGTAATCTCCCCTGGCCCTGGAACCGAACAGAAGGGTCAGGCAGTTTCCGGAGGACATGGCTATTTGTTCGGTTAAGGATACTGCCCTTGGGTCAGGCGCTGTTGTCTGATCCGCATCTCTTTCAATCGTCATTGTCTTTTCCCGCCAGGCATTTTCCCCATATCTGTTCCGGTGAGATTTGAAATGAGGATGAACAAATGATGCCGGAAGATTCCGCCGCTCCCTGATCCTGGGACCGTCGGGAGGGGCGTATGGAGGACCTCCGGGAACACAGTGGTTCAGGCGGGCATTATACCCTGACCTGAGGGGGTCGGGAAACTGCCTGGGCAGGGTAATCCGCCTTCTCAGACAACTCCCTTAAGTTCTTGCCCGGGAGGTCTGGATGAGAGACCTGGACCTGGAGCTGGACCTGGAGTCGGAGGTCCTGGCCTTCAGGGATTGCATTGCAAAGGTGGTTGAAATGCGGAAGGGGGAGTCTGCCAGCGAGGCTGGGTGAGCGGCCGTGTTCGGGGGATTCGTTGTGCAAGAATTTTTTAATTTACAGCAATTCCGATTCATTGTGCAAAGCCAGGGGGGATGTTTTTTTGTTTTCCTGCCATTTTCGACCATTTTCGTTCATTTTTCCTTCGACAGGCTCATGATGAGCGGGGGACGGAGGAGCCTGGGATGAGGGGTGGGTCGAGACCGCCACATGAAGGCGATATTGAGTGCCGCATGTGGCGGCGGAGGGCGAAATTGTCAGGCCGGCGGGGAGCCGCAGACGCGGGGATACGGCCTGGTGCGGAATGATCAGGCCATGGGTACTGTGGTGGGCGGTTAAGGCTTGGTGGCTGCGGTCAGGAAGGCAGTGGAATGGCTTGCAGCCGGGCCAGGGCGCGGCTGAACTGGGTTTCCCAGGGCCAGCGCTTGGGAAGATGCAGGGTGATCCGGCGTGCCTTGCGGGTGATGCGTCCGGCGAGGGAGAAGAAGCGTCGCCGGAGGGTCTTGGTGGTTGCTACCCCCTCGCCCAGAGCGATGCGTCCGGTCCAGCAGGCCAGGTTGTGGGCCATCACCTGTACCGCCAGCCAGGCCCCCTTCGGCAAGCTCAGGATTGGCGCCGAAGCGGCCCGAGGGGAGATGGTTCAGCCCTACGCCGTACTTGAGGTCTCGGATGGCGTTCTCGATCTCGGCGTGGCGGCGATGGTCGGCCTCCAGTTCCAGGGTTTCCCCGTACCGGTCGGTAATGAAGCCGTGGTAGCTGTAGGTGGCGAAGAGGGCCAGTTGGGAGCCGGGCGTGGGCTTCACCCGCCGGACGATGAGCCGCACCGGCGCGGCGTCGGGCTTGCTCCTGAAGGGAGTGTAAGCGGTCTCGGCCACATCGGCGGCGCCGTCCATGCAGTAAGGGATAGGCGTCCAGTCCGCCTCGGGTATGGCTTCAATGAGATTGCGCAGGCTGGCACGCTGGCGGATGGTGATGGAGAAGCGGACCTTCAGCTTGCGACAGACGGCGACCACGGCGTGGGTGTAGAAGCCGCTGTCGGCCCGCACCGTGAGTTGCCCACTGGCCCCAGCATGGCGCACCCGTCCCACGGTCTCCCGCAGGAAGTGTCCAGCGCCCCGAGCGGTGTTGGCCCGGCCCTCCCGCAGCCGGGCCATCAGCACGTCGCCGGTACCGGCGGCCACGGCCAGCAGCGGGTGATAGCCTCGCTTGCCAGTGTAGCCATGGTGGCGGGCGCCCTCCTTGGCCAACCCGTAGGTCTCGCAGATGGTCGAATCGAGGTCGATGGTGAATGGTGCGTCGCTGGGTCCGGCCCCAGCCGCCCAGGCCCGGGCCAGCAACTCCCGGCTCACCCGGTCCAGTTGGCGGACATGGCCCCACCGGAAGCTGCGCAAGAAGGTCCCCAGAGCCTGCCCTCGCGAAAGCGGGGGGTGGACGGCGCCTTGACCACGCAGCCCAGGACACTGGCGGTCCCGCCGCTGCGCAAGGCGTCGGCGTCGTCGATGCAGTCGCCGCCGGCCAGGGCGGAGGCCACCAAGGTCATCAGCTTATCGCCGGTGTTGGCCCGCCCAGGGGCGCGGCCCAGGTCCAGGTGTTGCTCAACCAGTTGCGGCAGGCCCAAACGCCGGGCCAGGGTGGCGGGAAGCATCAGCCCGGCATTGGCCACCAGGCGATGGTCGTCGAAGGCGACTTGGATGCGGTCGGGGTGGCTACGTGGTAGCATCTATTGGGTGCTCCTTCTCTGGGGTCGGTTTCTTGTTTCAAAACCATTATCCCAGATACAAGGGAGCACCTTCTTACTCCCTCAAACCCTCCGCAACACCTATCCCTTCGGTGGATTCGGGATTAGGGGTCAATGTCTTGATGACACTAGAACTTAGCAACTTTCACACAGACCAGCAGTGCGGGAAGCAAGGATACGGCCTGTTTGCCAGAGGACGGCGGGGTGGCGCGAACGGGAGCAGGAGGACGGGAAGTGAAGCGCGGGCAACCATCATCGCGTGTAATGCTGAACACTGCCGCGCTGTGGCGGCTGCTCAACCGGCGCAACATCTCTCAGAACGGGATGGCGAGGCTGGTCGGCATCTGGTCGGGCTACATGTCCGACCTCACGTCCGGCAAGCGCAGCCCCTCGGCGCACATACGGAGGTGTCTTCATCAGGTCCTTGGGGTGACCGACTTCGACGACCTGTTCATTATCAGGCGTGTCGACGGCTAGCCGGGCGAGACGCTCGAACCCGGCCTCGCCACTAACTCTCGGGGCCTGGAGAAGGTGCAGGGTGAATGGTCCCTGATCTGCACCGGCCACAACCTGCTGAAGCTGTTCCGGCATGGCCCTGGGCGTCCCGGTCAGCTGGGGAACAAGGGACCCGCTCCAGTCAACCAGAAGGCTGCCACGCTTGTCTTCGGAAAGTTCTCTGGAGATCTTCGGCATTTGCCAATGCGCCCTGTTCCCTGATAGTTGCTTCCAGCTAATTCTGGCTAACCCGCAAACCAGCCCACCTATTCCTCGGACGGGCTGCTAAGGAGGTTTCCGGCCCGCGGATGGTGATTTGCACCTTGATGCATTCGCCCCGCTCGTCGTAGATGTGGTCAAGGGGCTCGACGGTCGGACCGTGGAATCGCAGGATGTATTCGTCGAGGGGTTCGTCCTCGTCCTGCTGCCCGCCGAAGTCAATCATTCCCTGGAATACCCAAAGCTTAAACTTCCGCGGCACTCGGAAATGGGCTTCTGCCTGAAAACCTTGGGGCCGTGTTCGCCGAAGGTCTCGGCAAGTTCCATGACGTGGCCTTTCGACTCTTCTGCGTTGCTCAAGACTTCGGTCATTTGTCATCCCCTTGTCTAGTTTTTCGGGTTTGGCTGTTAGCTCTCCTCATTTAGACAAGCTTGGCACTTAGACAAGCTTTTTCGCCTTCTTCTTTTTTTCTCCTTTTTAAGCAAACATTGGGTTTAGCTCGTCTAGCTTGTCTAACAGATACGAAATTGTCAGACAAGCTGCTTCTAAATCGCCTAAGTTTTTGTTGCAGGGCTTCCACAGTGCCGCCGAACACCCTGGTTTTGGCGAATTCTTGGCCGGCGGCTTGTCTAGAAATGGGTGGTTTGTCTGAGAGCTGGTGTGAGTCCTCAGACTGGCGGAATTATGGATCCAGGATACGGCAGACATTTTCCCAGTCTTCTGGCCAGATGAAGCGAGCGTTGAGTCCGCTTGCGGCCATTGAGCTGATGGTCTCGCCCTGCTCGGGCCTTACTGTTTCTTTGCGGACTTTCAGTTCCCCAAATCGGGTCCTCCGGTGTTTCAGGTAATCCGGGGAAATCAGTGTCAAGTCCGGCCAGCCCTTGGGGGTTGGCTTTGTCTTTCGGCCAGTGGAACCAGGTCCATCCGTTTTCCCTGGCCCCCTCCCTATTCCAAAAGAATAACCTTCAGGCACACTTTCCCAATAGGGAGGCCGGTACTCGAAAGCAAGCACAAGGAAGCAACAAAGCCGAAACCCAGGAAACCCAGGGCAAAGAAGTCCAAAACTCCAGCTCTGTCCGTCGAGGAACAAACTGCAGCTCGGCGGCAGAACGACCGGGAGAGAGACGAGATCCCTGAAAGAAAGAAAAAGCGCCGACTTCGAGAACAGAGGCTAAGGCAGAAGCGCAAAGCGGCTGGACTATGCAAAGACTGCCCTATTCCTGCTATCGACGGCCAGACCCGGTGCCAGGTATGCCGTGACAAGCGTAGGGCAAGTCATCAAAGAAACAAGGCCAAACGGAAGGAAGAGTCGAACCATACCCCAGGATAAAACCGTCCCTCGCTGTTCTGACTGTAACCTACCTAGACTAACCTAAACCACCTGGACACCCAGTCAGAACAGCGAGGAACAATGAAGCTCAAGCTGATGTTGGCGGCCCTGGCCGCCATCCTGTTCACAACCAAGGCCGCCTGCGCCAGCGAACCAGCCCCCACGCCGGACGACCGAACCAGCGCCAGCCACGAAAGAACAACCCGGCTCACGGAGCAGATCCAAGAACTCAAGGCTGAAAACTCAGCCATCAAGCAGGAACTATCGAACCTGAAGCAAGCTGGAAGCGCAAATACCCAGAACACCGACGGAGAGCAAGAAATACGTCAACTCCAAGAGGACATGGGCCACTACAGAAACAGGTGGCAGCATGGAACGCGGCAAGCCAAGAACCGACCCAGCGGCAAGAGAAAGCCACCCCAGAGGCCTCGGCAGAGAAGCAGGTCAGGAGAGAACCAACCAACCAGAACATCTGCGATAGAAGTCCAAAAATACAGAAGACCCTGCTGACGACGCTACAACTCAAACAATGCTCAAGCGTCACCGAACAGGAGCTATTCAGAATTGAAGGCCTCACCATTGACACCAAACTGAAATCCGGCGACCTGGACAACCTCGTTAACCTGAAGACGCTGAAAATCCAAATCCAGGAAGAACCTCCACCAGCCGGCATACTGGCCGACATGGAAAGCCTGGAGACCCTATACATCTACGGCAGGGCCGACGAACCCTGGGACATACGGGGGATACTCACCGGGGCAACCAAGTTGCGCAGCCTTAGGATGGAATCCGGTCCACAGGAGCTAACAATCGAAGAGGGCGACTTCACCGGACTACAGAACCTGGAGGAAATCAACATCAACGGAGTAGGCTCCCTGGAGGGAAAAATCTTCAATGGCCTGAAGAACCTGAAATCCGTCACCCTGGAAAGCGGGAGATACTACAGTGATCCAAAGAAAAACCCAACTCTCCTACCAGGGGAAACATTCATAAACAGTCCAGGAGTCCAAGGATGGACAATCCGGGACATTATCTTCCCGGGAAAAATGCCGGTGGCATCCATAAGACAGCTCTGCACAACGGGCGTTCCACGAAATTCGACCAATTATTACATCAACGGTGAGCGGGTAACATTAATCGGAATCAACGGGTCAATATGCAAAATAGCCACAGGAGAACCGTGGCCAGACGGGAACTAACCCGGAATCGCAAATCAAGTTCTTCGACGTAAATGCCGAGCCCGCGCCGTAGGAAGTATCAGAATCCATCAACTCTGAAAGAAAAGGAGATGCACCCAATGGAATCAAACGACAACGAAATCCTGCAGCAAGAGCAACCCGAAGAAGCCCGGGCCGATAAGAAAAAACAGCTCCTGCTCAAGGTCGTCGTCCCAGGCGTAGCCATCCTCGCCGTACTGGCCGTGCTAGTCTACATCATCACCACGCCTCCCAACGAAATTACGGCATCAAAGCAGTACGTCGAAGACCACTACGACGTCCTGGCGGAACGGGCCGTTGAAATAGTCTTCCGGGAAAACTCCCTGAAAACCGAACTCATAGCCGAGGTCGCCGAGTCCGTTGCAGAGCAGGTCGTCCCCTACGACTGCGACGCAACAGGTCGGTGTAACATCTCCTTCACTACGACGCAGCCCTTCAAAATAGATATAGACGCCCCCGCCCAGATAGAGCTGGAGCCGGTACGAGGACCCTTCGGACAGAAGGGATTCAGGGGAGTGAACGGGGAGTTCATAAGAAACGAGATGGCCATCAACTCGGCGTCACTGGAATCCATCCAGGAAGTGAGGGAAGAAATCAGCGAAGCTGCCGAGGAAGCCAAGCAGGAAATCGAACAGCTGGAAGATGCAGGAAACCAGATGTTGGACAAAGTCATAGGCAGGTAGAACACTTACGCAAGGTCCAGGCCGCCAACATCTAATGCCCCCGGGGAGCAGTTAAGACCTGACCGCCATAGCCGGTCTGGCCAACCAACACGCGAAGGGAGTTACAAAAAACTTCCCAAGGCCTCAAATGCACCTCCAAGCGCTTTGACGCTGGTCGGTCAGACAGGGCAGGAACACTCAGCCGGCGTAATCATGAATTCGTTCGCCCTTTACGCTCCGTAAGGGAAGATACTTAAAATGGCGGTCATATCGGCCGCCGTTTTTGTTCTCCGATAAAGGCAATCTTTCCCCAGAGGATATCATTCCTGTACCAAGTGTAGGAGGAAGGCGTGTTACTCCAGCATTTGGTCAACAAATTGAGCAAATCTGGCCAGAGTTGCACGAACATCATCTTGCTCGTACTGATTGGGTATGGGATGGGTTTCTACGTAATATGCCGCCCGACGGAGAAACTCGACCGAACCTGCTGGCTGAGTATTATTCAATACAACTGCATGTGCAAGTGCTTGGAGAAATGCCTCCCATGACCTTCGACTGGGAGTAACCATATCGTCTTCAGCCAACTTTTCCTTCCCCATGCCGTGCTACCTGCTCGATCTGTAGGTTTGGGGCGCGGAATATCTCGGTGCGCCCGTTAATCCTGATGGCTAATGCCCCCGTCACCAGCCCTTTGCTCAACTCTGCCTCTGCTATATCCGCGAAGGCGAACTCATAGACCTTACGACGCCCTATGGGTGGCTTGGATACAAACACCAGTCGGCGATCAGTAACAACCAATGGTCCAATGTTCTTCTCTACTGAAGATACTTTCAGCCCGTTCCGGTCGTCATACTCCCCATGTGCCAGTAGTGCGGGCATTTCGTCTTGTTGCAGGATGTCGGGTAGATGCTTCCACTCAGAACCTGGTATGTGCTCGTGATGGACCATCCGCTCTACCGCCTGGAATTTGCCCCTTTTGGGGTCACGAGGTGCCTTGGTTTGTTTGCTGTGTAGCGGGGCTGGTATTTTGGTTTCCAAGTATTCTGCCATTTCTATACCGCGCCCTTTGCCGTTGATGCCTGGTATCTCGCAGTCCCACTTCTTTCGCCCCTGGTGAACGATAAGATGGTGGACTAAGAGACCCGAACGCCACTCTACACCTGTAACTTGTGTCCATGCCACTTCCTTCACCTTCAGTTTCCCGGAGAACGAAATCAAAGGCTTGTGGACAAGCATAATTCGAAGGTTAGTAGCTATCAGTAGATGTTCGTCGTTAGCACCTTGGCGGATGCCCCCTAGCATTTTCTCTGGCAGTTCGTCCGACTGGAGCACATCGGGTAGTTTCTTGACCAGGTCGGTGAGGATAGCTTTTTGCCTGAAGCCCAAGCCACCCAAGGTATCGTTAATCGCTGATATCTGGGCTGGAGTAGGTTCAGCCACGAGATGCTCCCCTTTCAACAAGATTTGGCGTATTCGCTACAAACCGCAAAAACCTAAACGCAGGTTTCCAAGAGGCAAGGGCGATCTTTCGAATTGCAAAACCACGCGAGAATAGGAATATCTGTCAGCTTGTGGCGAGCCGTCTACAAGATAGGTGAGCTCTGTACTGCTGTCAATGAGTAAGAAAATTGAGACTATCCGCTGCCGCCGAGCTTCGGCAGCTGTTGCCTCCAGGTGACTGACCATCACGGCGAGCAGCGCCCAGACCTCCCAGCCAGATCAATGTCCAAGGATGCCTAAATATATTAAAGGCAATAGATTTTGGCAAAAAGGGATTGGAGCGGCACCCCCATTCCGCCCCCGCTGGGTGACCTCTGGCTGGAAAGTCTTTCCAAGGATGGTGTTCTTCGACTATGTCCGCTGATTCTCGGGCAGGTCTCTGTCCCAAAGCTTCCTGACCTGGCCATTGCCGTCCAGGTCGTGGCCCCGGCCGTGGGCAAACAACTTGGTCGCTGCAACTAACTGGCCGATTCTGCCCGGCTGCAGTGTCCGGTCCACTTCGTGGTGGACCTCGGCCACGAGGAGATGGAAGGGTATTCCTTCGGGCTGTTCCTGGATGCGTTTCGCAATGGTCTGCATAAGATCGTTGAAGGCGTCGCCCGTCGTCAGGATCTCGTCTTTGAGCTTCTCGTCGCCGGTGGGCGCCATGTAGTTGTCCTTGTAGATGCGAGTGGCCTGCAGCGCGGCCAGGGTGAACAGGGCGTCCAGTTCGTCCTGGGTTGGATCCTTCAGTTCGTTTTTGAGTAAGATGCCCTTCGTCGGTATTGCGGCCAAGCGGCGTTCGATGCCGCCGTGGCGGGTCATTGCGGGCGCTGAGACGGCGGTGGTGCCCATCATAAAGCGGGCGACACCGCCCGTTGCCTCGGCACCGTAGGGCTTGCGGCTGTCCTGCACCCTGTTGTCACCGGTCATGCTGAGAAACCGCGATTCAGCGACCTGTATATCGGACGTCAGTTCGTCCACCGCCACGAAGCGGACAACTTTCAAATGAATTTTGGTTCTGATAGTGTCAATCTCGTTCTGGCGTCGGTTCTGGCTGAAGTACCATGCCCCGACACCAATTGCCATTTCTCCCAGTGTATCTGCGATGAGACGGATGGCTCCCCCTTTTCCGGTCCCTGATGCGCCGTAGACCAGCATCAGGGAGCGGTAGCTTTGAGCTTTACCGGAGAGGCAGAGCCCCACCATCGCCAGGTACTCCCGGAGCATGGCCTTGGTGAAGACCCGCCCCAGGCGTTCCGCGAGTATTCTCTGCATGTCTTCTTTCGAGTCCGGATAAAAGTTGGCGGCGACGGCGGATCTGCACATGTACTTTGGCTCGTGTGGAGTGAGCTTGGCGATGCGCAGGTCCACGGTGCCGTTGAGAGTTGGGATGTAGTGAAGCTCCGGCATAGGCTCCGGCGCTGTGAGTGCGTGGCGCAAGCCGGACCAGAAGGCGTTCCTGGCCGCCGGCGGCGACGACCAGGTCAGCACCTTGCTTTCCTTTTGTCGTCCGCTGTTCTTGAGGATTTGTGCCCATAGGTAGTTCCGGGCGTTGACGTAGTCCAGCAGGAATTGCTGGGTGATGATGCGCCAGGTGCCGGACTCCTTGATGTAGGCCCAGGTGTGCTCGGTGACAGGGTCATAGACAAATTCGGTTTCCATGTATTTATTGCCGACGTATCGGCCTAGCCGGTAGGCGACGCTGCCCCCGGTTCCTTGGCTCGCTACTACCTTGGGTTCTTCCGTTGTATGAGAGCTCTGCTCGTGTCCTTCCGTGTCATCGACCAGTTCGTCCGGTTCCATTCGTCCTAGTCCGTTGCAGCTGTTTTGTCCATCCTGCCCGTGAAATTCAGTCATGCATCTCCTCCTGTTTGGCGGTCTAATCCTCGCCTGCTTTGTGAAAATTATCGGAGATGCGCCGGACCAAGCGTTTTATCTTTTGGAACCTTAGAACTTGTAGGCCTTAATTTGTTAAGTTAAAGGGGCTGCGATCCAAAGTGTGATAGAATGTGTGGTTGAGCATTTACTGGAAAGAGAGCTGGTGTACATGTCGCTAACCGGAAACCATTGAAGATGTGCTTGCTGCTGTGAGGGGTTTCGAACCAGGTATCTGGTCAGGAGTCGGAAACGACACCGTGCAGCACGGGCCAGGCCTTCATGCCCCCGCTTGGGATTAACCGAACTAGGCCCTTATGGTGGAGGAAACGACGAGAGTGCCACTCCTGGTTACGTTGGCGCTGCCAGTTTCGGGGATGCGTGGGAAACCATGTGCCTCCAAATGCCTCAGGAGAGTTGGTCAGTACGTCAAGGCCTTGCAACTGTCTCGCCGCCAGCAGGCGGGTGGTTTTCTAAGGGAACCGAGGTGAATGGCTGGTGGTCAGAATGGCTGTTCTCAGGACGCGCGGCCTTAGACTTCGGGCGCCGCACTGAATGACCGTTTCTTCTTAACGCACACTGGGACGGTTCAATGTTGCCATCCAAATGCTCAGTTGAAGAATTCTAGGTCACCGGGCTGCGAGACGGGATTGGGTGGGGGCGTGGCTAGGAATCCTATCACCGAAGCGGCCTAGGCGGACAAGAACCGCCTGCGAAATCTTGTCCCTTCGGGTCGTCGGGGGTAATCGGTGGGCTGTCTTGGTACGAGTCAGAGGCTCTGTGGGCGACTCTGGTAGCAGCAGCCGAACGCAACGCGCTTACCGTGGACGGGTTCCATATCCTGCACTCCATCGTGGATGTGGCATCCGCCCCGTCAATCTGATGTCCCTCAAATAGAACCAGGCTTCATTATCGACAACTCCATAAGGGGCGAACCCGGGGAAGCCTGGTAGCGGACACCATCGTCTGGATGTCCGTCCCTCTTTCATAAAAGCCACCAAAAGGCGCTTGAACGTGGAGAGGGGGAGAACGATGGCCTCGGGCCTACGCCGGGGGTGGGTGTCTTCCTTCGGCACATTGTCTGACTGAAGTAGTGGATTAGGCCGGCAATAGCGGTGCTGTTTTTAGGCGCATTCCCTCTTCTGATATTTTGACAGTTTCAAGTTTCCGCAAAGATCAGCACGGGATAGGGGAACTGCTCAGCCGGGGACCGACGTATATGGGAAGCAACAGGAGGAGGGATTCCGGCTTAACCTTGGCGAGACCGCAGCCTAAAATCTGCCGACCTTGTGGTGCCAGCCCGGTTGATGGTCTGGTTGGAGGCTTTAAAAAGCGACAGCCTGAAACCGGGAGGGCCTGACCATAGGGGCCCTCCCCTAGTATTACAACGACGGATTGCCAAATATGGTTTCTGATCCTTCGTATTCGGCTACGAGCGAGAAATCTCGGTACGCTCATGGCAGTACGGTTCAGGTCCAAATCGGTCGCGAAAATCACTCGGTCAGATAAACCGTCGTTGTAATACTAGAAGTCTGGCCGGAAAGTCATTGGGCGGGTTTTGCGCTACGCCGAGCAGACGTATTCCAGTCTTATATGGCATGATAGTGTATGTAATACGTTTTAAGAACCCACTGTCACATCGCTAATCGACGTTAGGAAATCGACGGCTTTGGGAGAATCGGGGTTTCCGGCCAGATTTCTAGGATCCGGCGGGGTAGGGAGGGGGTGGATTGCATACAAGTGTAGCCGCCCGCGATAGCGCCCTTCATGATTTGCTCAAAGACCGTCCGGGGCTTGCTGGTTACCGGACCAGCACCCAACCTGGGCAGTCGTGCCTTGCTTTCTTGTTGCCTCTGATGGTGACACAGAAGCGGTGGCCCACCTTGAAACCGTAATGTCTGGTGACGGCCTCGGTGACAGCGCGGCGCGTTGCCATTCGGCCTTCGCCATACTCCTCATGCCAGCAAAGGTAAGAATGGTATATGGCCAGGGTGTGCGTTGTTTCCTCTCCCCGGTCTGCGGGCCGCAGAACCCCGGGCAGCCACTTCCGTTGCCACTGGGGTTTGCCCCTTGTTGCGGCAGCATTACCTTCTCCGAAGGTGACTGAGTGCTTGGATGCAGTTCCATAATCGGTTGTATGATTCTCGAGCATGGAATCTCCTCCCGTGTGCCGGGGTAAACTGCCTCGGCTTACTGACAGTATGGTAGGCCGGCGGCGCGGCGGCCGTTTTGCTCCTGGCAACGCCATAGAAGTCCATATCCGAGTGGCTAGGAAGCTAAACGTTGCGGGCTTCAACAACCCAGATGTCCTGTGCATCTCCCTTCTTTGATGTACCTGTGCCGACGGTTTCACTGAGGAGCGGCGGCCGGGTCTAAATGGGTGAAGACTTTGCCTTGGTGCGCTGTCTGGTTGGGATTGAAGTCCACAAGTCGGCGGGAAAATGCGCGATTGACGCCAAGTACACTGCAGACTAGGGTCACCGAAGGGCACGCAGGGTATGGGCAAGCGGCGGATTCTCACTTCCTTCGCGTTTTTGCAGCCTACCGTAGTGGCCTGCGCAGGAATGATGAATTTATCGGAGGGAATTTAGACGCCGGATCGCCCAAGGTGGCGGCGCTCGATAATTGCTGGAGCAAAGAGATTTATACCGTTGCGGGAGCAGGGGTTTCATGGCTTCTGACCACTTGACGCTCCAAGGGTGGTTTCCGCTGACGGGTTGGCTACTTTGGTACTTAGGATTCGGCGGAACTACCAAGCCTGCGCTATCATTATGGATAATTGGCGACGTCGCGATGAATGGCAATCCTAAGTGCCAAAATACACGGGCTCTCTCTGGGGCAAGTGCAGGAATTGATAGCGAAGTAACCCATCGTTTCCTAAGTGATAGCCATACTACCAATGTTCATTACCGTGCCCCCAGCCCCCTGGTCCGTTTTCGATTTTTCTCGCTGCGATCGTGGCATGCCCCTGGAGGGCCAAATCGGCGTTGTCCCATATCAGGGCAGATGCCTCTGATCTTCGCAGTAACCCGTCCCTGAGGGGGGCCAGCAGGGCCACGTCCACCCTGACCCGCCAGGAGGCCGGCTGGGCCGATTCCCTTCCCTTGACCCAGAAGAGCCTGGGGTTGCCGGCGGTGGCCTTCACCGCGGCCAGGGCCTTGGAGGTCAGGGGCGGTGCCTGCTTCTGGGGTTTCCCGTGGGCCCGGGCGATGACCTTCATGATCTGCCGGACCGGTTCGTTGTCGGTGGGATCGGGGTGGCCAGCGGCCTTGTGGACCGCGGCCAGGGCTGATTCGTGAAGCCGCACGGTGGCCATCGACAGCCTGCGTTCCTCGGCCAGTTGGGCCAAGTAGGCGGTGACCAGGGGTGGGGATGTCGGCATGGTTAGGGCACCCTGTGCCCGTGCCCAGGCCTCGAAGGACCGCCACGGGGAGTTGTACATGGCCCGGGTGTTGTCGGAGATGCTGGAGTCCAGGGCGCGGCGAGCTTGGGCATATCGTCGCCGGTGAGACCGGCCGTTGGTGCCGGCGGATTGTGCCGGACTGGTCTGGCGGGGCAGGGATGAGGGGGTTTTGCGGGGCCATTTTCGGGGACCTCAAGCTTTCCTATGACGGACATTCTTGGCTTCAATATTCGAAGCGGGGAAATGGAGCGCAAGCTGTGTGTCCTTGGCAGCGTAGTTCTTGATCGTTGCCTGGGCTACGGGTCAACCGAGGCGGTCGCGGGCCGTATTGGAAAATTGCCCTCGAGGGGGTTTACGATGCTAAGGCCGAACCCGTGCCCTTCTAGCTGGCCTGTCGGGAAGAGTTTACCGGTTGCCAATCAGTTCTGGCCCCTCGGTGACCTAGCGGGAGCAGCGTCGTTTCCGGTTGCCACTGCCGAAGCCGGGAACATGGCAAATCAGGGCGTGGACCGCTTCTCCCCCGGCGTTTCTATCCCGCCGGTCCGCGTACGAGACAGGCGTTGACCCTGCTTCCTGCAGCCCGTAACGGCGTCTGTCGCCACGCTTTTCCGGCATTCAAGCCCTCAGCACGTTTTTACGGGTTGGGGTGGTGTTGAGACCGACCTTTCCCGGCCCTGAGAAGGCTGTGAAGGCCTTTTCTGTCGCTCCGATGTAATTTTCCCGCAACTCGTGGATATATAGAGGGCATTTCGGCTCTCACGTGTCTTGGAGGGCCGGGGATCCCCCGCCCCGGCGGGGGATGCGTCCGCCAGTTTCCCTGTCTTCGGTTGTTGCTGTCTCAGACCTCCGCCGGAAGGGCGGGGCTGAGGTAGCTTTCCCGCTGCCGGGGCCGCCCGCTGTTGCCTTTGCCATTCCGTAGGCGAAATCGGTGAAGGCCTGTATGCCCGGCTCCGTGCCGGTCACCCGCATGATGTTGTCGCCGTCGGTTGGCATGACCTGGCCTGTATTCAGCCGGACGTTCTCCGGCCGATGAAAATCTATCGCCAGTGGATTTGCGCAAGAGGCCGTCTGCGGGCACGGTCTCCCGGTCCTTGATGAGGATTGTGGAGACTGCGATCCAGGCATTTCGTTTTTCGGGGGCTGACCTCCACCGCGCCGCCGGTGGACCTGGCGCCCCGGGCTTTTCCCTTTTTGCTGCCGCCCTCCGGCGGCGTCCTTTATTGGGGAGGGGCCGCTCCCAGAGGGGGCGGATTTTTCAGCTCGTTGCACCGGATTTCTCCCCGGGATCTCGCCGATTTCCGACCCCTGGTCAGCGTCTTTTTCCACTCCCTTCCCGCCCCCTTTCCGGGCGGATTTTGGGCAAAAAGGGGGGGTATATGTTGGGGGAAAATTCGTATCTGAGAGGGGTCTTTTATGTGCTCTGACTTTCCACTCTGGATTTTATAGCTGGTCAGATACGAAATTGGTCAATTTCTCAAATTTCTGCGATTTGCCGGATTTTTATAGCTAAGCCAGCTTTGGGCTTGTGCTCTGGGATTCCACTGGCATTTGGCCGGGGGGTATGGGGGGGGTCCTTAGAAGGGTAAACAAACCCAAATTGACCAGTAGAGTGTGCTCTGGGATTCCACTGACTTTCGGGCCCTGAAATCGGTGGTCCGGGGTCGTGTCCGGGCCCCATTTCGGGGCATGTCGTGGCCCCGAGTTGGCGGCATGTCGTGGCCCTGAAACCGGGCCGGGATGGACCTGGAAAACCGGGTCTGGCGGTCCCATGGAGCGAGTCCTTCCAGTCCCTGGAACCGGGGTTGTCGGGCCGGTGAAATCAGGCTGGCGGCCGCCTGGACTTTCTGCCGGTCCGGACGATGTTTGATGGGCGCCTGGTGAAGGATAATCCGGTTTAGGAAGGAGACTTGGGGGTGCCTTTGGGTGATCAGGCCAGCTCGAATAGGAGTAACCGGGAAGATGCGATCATCCTGCAATTCCGAGCCAGGATGGTGCGATATGAAGATCAGGATTACTGAGAAGGTCAAGCTGGGCCTTGCGTTGGCGTTGTCATATATCGGGATCCTGTTGATCGCCGTTTTCGTGGGGGACCGGCTGCGGCTGAGGCCGACGGGAGCCGAGCACACTTTGCTGATAGCCCTGGGCGCGATGCACGTTGGCTACGCCTGCCTGGCCTACAGTTACGTGAAGATGTACCGGGATGAGCAGCGGAGCGTGTCGTCGGACTGTTAAGCCGCAGTGGGACGCATCCCTACTGGGGGCTCGTCCTGGGCGTCCAGGTGAGTCCGGCGCTGATGGTTCTGGGAGCGAGTGGGGAAAGTCATGATGATGGAATTGTTCTTCTTCGGGGGAGTGCTGGCGGGCGTGGGGCTGAGCTACGGCTTAAGGCTGGTGTCCCACGGGATATACAACGGCCTTCGGGAATATCTGCTGCACGGTATCGTGGTATCGGTGCTGATGGTACTGATGTCGTTGTATGGTGGGTTCATGGTAAGCGAGTGCCTTGATGAGTGGGACGGGGAGCGGCCCAGGTGGCATGAAAGGGGTTCAGGCTCGGGCGCAGACGGGTACGCCGGGTAGGCCTGGGAGCTGGCGCCCGTCTCTTGGGGTTGCGGCCCGAGTGGGTACACCAGGCGCCGATAGGGAAAATTGCAAAGGCGCCCCGGGGAGCTTTACGTTTCCGCGTGCAGCGCTGACTGGCTGGCCAAGGATGATTCCCTGTCTCTGCCTTGTGCGCTTCTTGCCCCTTGGGGGCCTCGGGCGGCACGCCCAGGCGAGTTTTCCGCCCTGGCCAGGGTTGATCCCCGGCGCCGGATATTCCTATTTATACCCGGCGGGGTATGGGGTTGTCCAGGAGGATATGTCAGCGATGGGGATGAGGAGTCTGCTGAGAAAGCTGCGCGGCGGTAAAGAAGACAGCGGTTTCCGGCGCCGCGCGTACCGTTGCCTGACGTGCCTGGACGTGGGCACGGTGATGCGTGGTCATGGCGGGGTAAAGATCCGGTGCCCGGTGTGCTTCGGGCGGGAGCGCCGGGGTTGATTCCCGTGGGGAAATACGGATGTGCGGACACTGCGGTGATCTCTCAGTCCTGCGTCTGCAGGTGGACGGGGTTGTCCTGGCCTTGGACTGCTGTTGCCATGCCCTCGCGGATGAGGCTGATAATCCGGCGAATGACGTTCCAGTCGCCGCTCATGATGGTCACGATGGTTTTGTCGTACAGGGTCAGGTTCTGCTCGTAGCGCATGTCCTGGTCGCGCGTCAAGAGGAGGTCATAGTCGTCACTGGCGGCTGCCTGGAGCAGGTCTCCGTTTTCGAGTCTGCTCCAGCCCCGGTAGGCGCCGTGTGGACTTCGTGATCGGCCAGGGCGTTGCGCAGGCCGTGGGGCGCGTTGTGGTCCAGGAGAATTTTCATTATTGGGCTTCCTCGGTGATCCTGTCTTCTTCCAGTATGTGGGCGATGTGGGCCGGGACGGCCTTAATCTGTTCCTCGCTGACGCCATCGAACCACTTGGTAATTTCCTTGATGGTGGCGCCGCCCGCGAGGTTCTGGAAGACGATGTAGAGGGGCAGGCGCGTGTCCTCGAAGATCCAGGGTCCGTGTACTCGTCGGCGGTTTCGCTGTACTCCAGGACAGTCTTCCCAACCCAGAGGTTTCTTGCCTTCCTTTTCCTGTGTTGTCATTACTGTCGCACCTCTTTGTTTCCTGGTGGGGGACTGATTGCCTTCCGTTGGGGAATTATATGGGAAATTACCCATATACCTCGCAGCTAGATTCCGGCCAATGCCGGTACTGGTTGCGTTCTCCCTTCATCCGGGCCGGTTTCACCGTTGCCATATGTGCTAACGGCCAGTGCCTTCCCGTCTGGGAGCGTTACATCCGGGACTCCCGCCCGTAGCGCAAGTTCATGCAGGTTGCGCGCTGCGTTCCTGTCCCGGTCGTGGACTACGCCACAACTGGGGCATTCCCAGGTCTTGTCCCTGAGAGTCAAGCCGTCATTCACTGTTTCGCAGTGGAAGCAGGTCTTGCTGGAGGGGTAGAAGATGTCGGCCGCTATTAATTCCCGCCCGTACCAGTCGGCTTTGTAGCTGATACGGCCCAACAACTTGCTCAGGGCAGAATCTCCAAGGGCTTTCGCCAAATGCTTGTTCCTGAACAACCCCTTGACCTTCAGACTCTCGATGCCGACAGGGCCCCAGGCTGCCGGTCAGGGCGCTCCTGGGCTTAGGCTGAGCTGGGCCCTTAAGGGCTGGCTAGAGGCAGGCAGAATCTTCGCCTGCTTTTTCCGGTCCTGGTTATTTGGGTAACGAAACGGGCCCGCGCTTCCTTCGGGACTTTGTAACGCTGTCGCTGGTGGGGACGAGGTTTTTGACCCGGGGGGCTACGCCTATGGGAATGGACAGCAGGTGTTCTTAAATGAAAAGACCCGCATCAACCGTGTCAAGGCTGTAGATGTCCATGGCTAATCTTCGCCGGTGTTGTCCTGAGTGGCTAAGTTAACGGCTCGTCCGCGAGTCCGGGGCCGGGGGTGGCCCCCGAGTGTGGATACCGTTTTTCAGTGACTATAGACGAGCAGACCAGTAGATTTTCAGGAACATGCTACCGGATTTGCGGGTTATCTGTCTACTCTGGGAGCCGACCGGCGACCATTGCTGTACTTCCGTTGTGTGAAGTGCAGCAATGGCGCACCGGTTCACTGATGGGAGCCAGGGCCCGAGGCCTTGCCTCGTCGGCGGATGGGCCGGGCCTTGGCCCTCCTGGCCCTGGTCCAGAGTTTGCATAGTAACCGGCGCCACCCCTGCGTTACCGAGTGTCCGAGTCCGGGTCGTAGTCGAACAGGGAGGTCAGGTGCAGCGCCTCCTGCAGCATCTCGGGAGTCAGCCCGTCGTAGCCGTGGGCCGGAGAACGGTTCAGCAGCGCATCCCCGCCCGTCAGGTCTTCCACTTCCAGCTGCGTGGTTATGTACCGGCCGGTGGCCATTGCTCCCTCCGGCCTTCCGGTGGTTTCCACCACGACCAGCGGCACGCTGACCAATTCTTTCCAGGGCGGCAGGAAGGGGCTCCTGGTGAGTACCAGGACGATGTGGCAACCCTGGCTTAGCACCCGGTCCAGCCTGCCAGCCAGCTCGTCTCTGAACTGGATCCACTGGTCGGAAGTGGGGTAGAAGTCCCGCGTTCCTGGGGAGTACAGGTCGGAGAACTGAGGTCGTATAGCGTTGAACCACTTGTCGCCGAAGCAGGCCGCCCAGCCAGGCTGGATGATGCTGTGCCAATTCTCAAGCTCCTGGGCCAGGAGCCTCTCTCCGAACAGCAGGCCCGAGTCGGAAACTACCGGAACACCGTCTTCGTAGTAGGGTCGCAGCCGGTGGGCGGCGGATGCGATGCCAGCCTCTCCGCACCCCTGGATAATGACCTCGAGGCATGGGGGCAGCGGGCTGGGGGCCTCCGGCCGGTTGAGCCGGTGCAACTCCTCGGCGCGCTCCCAGCGGCTGAGCCGGTCAGCCACCGTGATGGGGTAGCCATTCACCTGCTGGTGCACGATGTCGTTTATTGTGATGGGTCTGGGCATTTAATGATCTCCTTGTTTGACTAATCTTTGTTACCTGGGGTGCCGGTTTATTGTTGGAACCATCTGCCGCTACGGCGCGATACCGCTGGAGGAAGCGCTGGCAGCCCAGGCGGCGCTCGGCATGATGGCCGGTTTCGCTTCATCTGGAACCTCCTCTTTGTTTTCGGGGCTTGTTGGGTTGCTTCGTGGCCGGGACGGTCAGCCCATGGGGCCGCGATGTTGATGAGGCCATGAGGTCCTGGCTTCTTTACTCGACAGAAGCTTTAAAGGGCCGGGTCAACGCGGCGGATGGCGCCGCGCCTGGAGCCTCTCCATACATGAGCCCCTGTTTCTGCCCTGGAGGACAGCGGCGGCGCTTCAAGTCAAGTCGGCACTCACCGGTTGCTGCGTCCACCAGCTCCACCAGTTGAGGTACGAGGCGGTCTAAATCCCTGACAAACAGGGGCCTCCCAGCCGGAAGTTTTGCAAGGGCCGGGTCAACACGGCCAGCGGCGCCGTGCCTGACCCGTCTCAACGCTGATCCCCGGTTCTTTTCCTCGCGGCAGGCGCCCTCCAACTGGCAAAGGAAGGACTGCAGCAGGTTGCCGATTCTACCGGTCGCGCTATCCCTGGGCGCCGAAGGTCCAGGACTCTGCCGGAGTTCCCCCACAAACAGAGGGTTTACGAGGGCCGAGGCGGCACGGCGATGGAGGTCGTGAATGGTCCCGGGACCCTGGCGGCCCGCTCGTTTCCTGCGGGAACGCCGCAGTACCATCAGACTGCTTGGAAGACATGAGGTTGAGAAGGAATGCGGGAAAGCCAGAGAAGAGAGACAAGTTGGATGGCCGCATATCACCACGGGGATATTCCAAAGGAGGGGGTGCAATTGAAGCCTGTATCATCGTAAAGTGTAGCTGACGGGGTCCTTCCCAGCCCCGGCGCTCCCACGAGACCAACAGGAGGAAAGAGATGACCAGTTCAGCCAGTGACCAGATTTACTGCTTCAAGTGCAGGGAAAAGACCGAGACCGTGGAGGCCCGGGAGGTGGTGCTGAAGAACGGCCGCGCCGCCGTCACCGGCCGGTGCGCCGCCGGCGAAACGAAGAAGTTCCGCATGGGCGCGGCCAGGACCTGACCGGAGAAGGGGAAAGCGTTGTGGCGCCCCGCGAAGACCGGCCATAAGCGCCAGCGTTGCCGGAACCCCCGCTAACGCATCCACGATCCCCATGAAGTGGGCCGTGGACAGATTACGGAGGCGGCGACGTCGCCACATTCTCCGGGGAAGGCACTGCTTCCAGGGTTCCCTCCCCGCCACGCCTGGCAACCGTGTGGGATCTCGGCACAAGACTCGACGTCCCTGGAATGTTGGTTCCCGTCCTCCGGCCCCCTGTCTAAAACTTGGTGGTGGTGCCCACGGCCGTGTCGGGCCGCTCCACGCGCTCTGGGCAGTGATCGGAGCTGATGTCGCAGAACTTGCACTCGGCCCAGTTCGGGACCTTGATGGCCGGCTCCCTGGCCGCCAGCCGGTGGATGAGGGCCTGCAAGGCCTGGACGAAAGCGGGGTCAACCTCCTCCGACTCAATGACAACCTCGTGGTTCCCGTAGACCACCAGGCCCTTGGTCGTTACTCCCTTCAGGTCCGGTCGGGCCAGGGGCAGGAGGTACATGTAGGTCATGACCTGCACCTGGTCGGAGGCCCTGGGCTGTCCGGCCTTGATGTCAGTAATCCAGGTTAGGTTGCCCTGGCGGGCGACGAGGTCCGGCTTGCCGGCCAGGGTGGCCACGCGGCCCTTGATGGTGAACTGGTTCTGGGCCTCACGGGTGACGTGGTACCCCTGCTCTCTGAAGTCCCTGGCCTTGGCGTTAAGCAGGTCGGTGTGGCCCACCTGCCAGCGGGCCAGGTTGTCAACGCGGTCGGCCTTGGTCCAGCTTCTTCCGTCGAACTGGGTCTTGAACCAGGAGGCCCACTCGCAACTGTCGGCGCCGGCCAGGAGCCTGGTGAGCCGGGTGACCCAGATGTAGGGACCCTCGGCACGAAGAACAGGCATGGCGGCTACCTCTGCGGAGCTGATTGGATACGCCCGCCAGGAATCTCTGGGGCGTACTTTAATCACTGTAGAGATAGGTCATCCGAGAGCACAAGGGGGAAATGTCAGTCCGTGTTTCCTTGGCGGTTGCCCTGCAATCGGTTGAAGGCCCCGGCTGCTTATAGAGTGTTTTTGTGGCCCAGCCCGGCCGTCTCTTCCGAGGGCCGCAGAGCGGTGGGGCCTTGGGCGTAGCGTACTTCTTCCATTCTGCTCCAGTCCCGGTCACCTGCGGTGTTGACTTCATGGTAGCCGATTGACCTGCTGATCTTCCTGCAGCTCAATTCCTGCCAGGGTAAGGGCTATCCCGCGGGCCAGCTGTGTTCATTTTCCTCTTACGGTGATTGTGCCGTACCCGCCCGGGTTGAGGCTGTACTTTCAGGCGAGGTATTCTCCGTACAGGAGGTAGGGCAGGTCGGGGGAGATGGGGATTCCCAGGTAGCCGGTTTCTTGATTGGATGCGCCGGATCCCTGGCCGGTTCACCGGGCTTCCTTTCCGGAGCGAGTCCGCAATACTGCTGTATGAGAGCGTCTATTTCCTGGGTGTAGCCTGCCATAGTAGCGTCCGTCCCGTTGCAGGTTCGGTGGTCAATTATCCGGCATCCGGGACGGATCTGCTTTGCCGCACAGTCTCTTGTTGCGCGTAGTCAGTAGATGGCGTCCGCAATCAGCGCGGGCTTTCTGTCTCCTCCTGGTCCATCCCGTCGTTGAGGACGAGTTTGGCTCCGTGTGCTTCCTGGAAGGCCTTATAGTTCTCGAGTTTCCGGGCCTGTTCTTCGGCTTCCTGGGACCTGATATGTTCAATTACTTCTTCCGTGATCCATATTTGGATAGCCCTGATACTAGGCTGCCAGATTTTTCCACAATTATCACGAAGATTCTCCAGGTGGTGTAGGCGGTTGCAATGGTGATGGCGGTCAGGCCGGATTCGATCTTGGCAAACTCGAACAGGCGGGCGACGCCCGGGTCCACGGGTGTCTGTACCAGGAAGTGGACTGCCAGGGAGGTTACGAGAGCGGTGAGCAAGATATTAGGCGCCGTTACTTGGACGAACTTCCTGGCCCTGGACTGGATGATGTCCTTTGACAGGAATCTGCTCAGCGGGTCGAGAATCTTAACCATGGTCTTGTCTCCTGTAGAAGGGTGCGTTCGTTGCCCGGCAGGCCTTTCAGCCGGGCCGGTCAGGTGGGTGTAGAGGGGCCGGTTGCGGCGGCCCATTGGGCGCCGTGTTGGGACCGCTGAAGTCGGGGCCATTATGCGGAAGGAGCATTCGGCTTCCGCCCCTTCTGGTGATACCTGGCCAGGGGACCGCAGTCAGAGGTCCGGCGCATCGGGCCTTTGTTTTTCCTGGCCGAGTTGCAGGTTCTCCTCGATTTCAGCCAGGCGGGTGTAGGCCTCGGCGATGAGCCTGGAGTGCTGGGCAATCTCCTTTGGTCCCTGGGACTTTCCGAAGGCGTCCTCGCGGGCCCGGGTTCTCTTCTTTGCAACATTGTCCACACAGGTGGGGCAGGTGATTTTCCTGAGCGGCGTGCGGTAATCGAAGTCCTCGTGGACGAAGCCGTCCTCTGCTGCCCATATCAGTGGCAGGGTGTACCGGTCGCTCTCTTTCGTTACCAGGTTTTTCGGCCACCGGTCCAAGTCCTGCTGGAGGGCCTGCTGGGCTGCTGTGCGGGTGAACCGCATGTGCTCGCCACAGTTCTGGAGAATGGCGGTTTCGGCGGCTTTCAGCATGCGTCAGGGCTAGTCGGCGTTGAGGACTCCATATCACTCCGGGTCCCCGGGTATCGGTGTCCCTGCTTTTTTGGACATGGATGTCCGTCTGGGGCTGGCCTATGTCCACAGGATGTCTCATCGCCAGGTCCTCCTGTGCTCCTGGGTAAGGGTCCCTCTGAGGGGTTAGTCTCTGGCTGGCTAACCGCCCGACATGAGGTTTTACCTGTTGGGATTCCGTACTCGCTCGTCTGCTGCGTCCAGCTCCCCGTTGGTCAGTATCTTGGCGCCCCTGGCCACTTGGTCCGCTTTCCATGCGGCGAACTTCTTGGCTTCCACAGCCCTGACCCGTTTTTCGGTAGCCCTGATTATGGGCTGCATAAATCGTTGCCGCCTTCGGCTTACGTGTCTCATGATGAGTTAGTCTCCCGTGATACTGAGATCGCCCTGTAGCAAACTGAATACCCTGTTCTAATCGGTGGCCGTTGAGAGGCGCAGGATGTAATCTCCAAATTTGGTAGTTGGAAGCAGCCATACCTGTTGGCCATTTTCTTCCTCTTTCTCCTCACCGGTCTTCATGTCGGCGAAGTACCATGTGGCCTCGCCGTTCGGGGCCACCGAGAGCTCCAGGTCAACTCCGTTCTGGTGCCATTCAGCTTCTACCCCGCCGTCCCATCTTGGTCCAATGGTCGGGGCTGGGCTGTCGGGTTGTAAATTATGGGCAAGTGCGATCAGCAGGTAAGCAACCGATTCTCCCCTGGTAGCGGTTGCTCCCTCCTGCCAGTCGTCTTGATCCCATGGCAGATTGAGTATGTATTCTGCAGTTTTCTCTATCCAGGAGATCTCTTGCAGTCCGGTTGTGGGGTCTGTGCTGGCCAATTCAGGGTCAGTGGAGTAGTAGGCGGGATTGGGCAGGAAAGGAGCATTGGCGTTTGCAGGGCTATCTTCATTAAATGCCTTACGGCGTCGATTATTGAGCTGTTCTGGGTGGCCCCTGTAGCGATTTTTATGATTTACCTCCCGTCGGCCGGTTGACCGGCAATCGGCTTGTTGCCTTCTTAATCGGTCGGCTTGACCGCGCTGTGTTCGGTTGATGCTGATTGAAGCTGCATCTTTGGCTGTAGGTTGAGACGCAAAAGTCGCTGGGTATTCCCGGCGACTCTTGTATTCGGTCGACTTGTTCAACGCGTCCTTTCCTCAATTATGCTTTGTTTGTAGTGCGTAAGCAAGAGTATTTGACGTTGCCGGCAGTGCCAGGCTGAAGGGCCGGGGCATGTGGCGTGATAGTGCAGTTGTAGGGGTGGAGATCTTCTCTGAAGCGGCCGGCGCCTTGGTCATGTTCCCCCATGGCGCCACATCTCTATGGTACCTGGTTCGCTTTCCTTACAGTGGGCATTCAAAATTCCTGCCGGAAGTAGTCGTGGTGGCGATGGGTGACAGTTGCTAGTAGCGCGAAGTTTCCTTCTGTTGTCAAAATGTAATTGCGATTGACTGAGGGCGGCGCCGTCCATCACTGGGTGAAGGTGCTGGAACTGTTTTGCGAGGCTCCATCATTGTGGTTATGGATTTTTTACTCCTCTCATGACCGATATCGCGTGTTTACGTGGCAAATTTGCCCGGTGCAGGCTGTGTCACTGTCAGAACGGGGAGGGCGGTTGGGGAGCCGGCGTCCATGGGGAGCGGTCAACTAAATTTAGGAGGGAGGTCTGTCATGTTCCGACCAACAGCCTGGAGGGTTGAACCTGAGCCCGTATTTTTGAATTGCTCTGAAGTGCGCGAGATGCCCGGCCTGGATGAGTTTGTAGTCCAGTTCAGTACCAGGAAAGGACATTACACGTCATTTGTGCCGAAGCTGTCAAGCAACTGTCTTGAAAGTCAATGGGAATGGGTGAGGGACTTGGTGGCCGGGTGGTTCCAGGACGAGCCGTACTTGAGCATGGAGTTGAGGATTATCAGCAGCTTGCGCATACAGGCGGTCAGAGCCAGCTTTTTCGGTTTGCCGGCAGACAACAGGCGCTGGTAGAAGTCCCTGATGACCGGGTTGAAGCGGCTGGCTACCATCGCCCCCATGTAGAGGGCTGTGCAGACCTTGGCCCGTCCACCCCAGACGGTGCGTTTGCCCCGCAGGGTACCACTGTCCCGGTTGAAGGGAGCCACGCCCACCAAGGCAGCGATCTGTCGGCGGTTGAGAGTGCCCAGTTCGGGCAGGTATGCCAGCAGGGTAAGAGAGATCTGGTTTCCGATGCCGGGAACGCTACGCAGCAGGTCGTCCTTCTCCCTCCATACCGGACTCTGGCGGAGAGTCCGGCGCAAGCCTTGGTCCAGGTCGTCCAGCCCCTGCTTGAGCCAAGCGATGTGGGCCTCGATGCTGGGCCGGACGGCCATAGCGGCACTGGAGAGGCGGTTCCTCTCCGCTACCAGCATGGTCACCACCTGTTGTCTGCGGGCCACCAGCGAACTGAGGACCTGGGTCTCGGCGTCCCGGAGGGGACGCAGGGGAGGACGGACGGCCTCGGCGAAGTGAGCCAGGACTGCCGCATCCAGGGCATCGGTCTTGGCCAGCCGCCCAGTGGCCTTGGCAAAGTCCCGCACCTGGCGAGGGTTGACTACCACCACCGGCAGGGAGGCAGCTGCCAAGGCTGCCACCAAGGGCAGTTCCAGTCCGCCCGAGGCCTCCAGCACCAGGGCCACTGGATTGAGTTGCTGCATCTGGGCCACCAGTGCCGCGATCCCGGCCGGGTCGTTGGAGACCTCACACCTGTCTCCCCCAGGACGGATGGCCACATCCACCCGGGCCTTGGCCACATCGATCCCTACTTAGATATCGTGTTGCTCCATGAGAACCTCCTTGCGAACCGTCGGCCCGTCCTTGCCAGATGCGGGCTTGGTTGGCCCAGGCAACTGTTCGGGCTCTGTTCTGAAATGGGTGCGGCGACCCAAGCTTGACAACGGTCTTCTATGACCCAGGGCGGGCCGGTCTGCCGCACCCCGCACACCTTCAATAGAGATAATTATCCACTTCCAAGCCAAGATACAAGGGCGGAGAGAAAATGTACCACTTGGGCGGAGGAAAGGCGTACCACCGGGTTAGTGCGTGACGGTGGCGGCCGGGGTGTTGGTGTAGGATTCGTAGATCCCGGCCAGGTCGGCGACTATACGTGGTTCGACTGATGGCGAATATTGTAGTCGTCGCAGTCGTAGGGTGAGCATCTTTATTCGGCCGTGACGGTAATTCCGTGCCAAGTGCCTGCAGTGAGTTCTGGAGCAGGGTTGAGGTGGGGCTCGGCGTTGCCATAGGGGCAGGCCTCGGCTCGGGAGTGGTTTCAGTAGTGGGCGTCGGCGCAAGGGTTGGCGCCGACGTTGCCGTCGGCTTAGATGGAGTCGTTGCATCTTGCGCCCTGGTCGTGTCGGGCGCCGGCGAACTGAAGCGAGTCTCCGGCTGCTGTGGGGTTGCGTTGGCCGGTTAGTCGGTGGGGTCGCCCGGTTTTGTTGCGGACGGCTGCGACGTGGCAGTCGGTAATTGTGCTTCCCTCGGTGCAGGACCTGAGCAAGCTGTCACTGTCATTGCAGTTAGAATAACTATGAAAAATAAAACCCTGGCCATCCCTGAAACTTTCCTGGTTATTTTGGAAGGTTGCGAAGGTTTTTCGGCGGCGTAACGTGGCTTCCAAGGGCCTCGAGTCTCTCAGGGCATACTCCTTACCGATGCGGCAGAAGCGGCACTGGCTGACGCTGGGGACCTTCCTGGGTGCTTCCTTGGCTGCCAACCAGCCCACCAGTCCCTTTACTATCTACCTGAACTCGTCGTTCACGACGCTTCCGGGTATGTCAAATGTGTGATTTCCGCCGCCGCAGACCTGCCCTGACATTTCCACGTCGTGGTTCAGATCGCCTGCTATCTGCAGGAGCGCGATGTAGAGCATAGCCTGGGCTTGGTGCCTGGCTGGGCCGCTTTGGCGCCCACAATCAGCGCCTCGTCGTCCCTGGTAGCCACCTGGTCCGGCCGGTCTGAGATCGCGGCGCCCTGTAGTTTGAGCGGGAACTCGTTCTGGTATTCCACGGTGACGTCGAAGCCCTGGGCTTCCGGCTCGTCGGTACAGCGGCGCATCAGTTCGGAGTGGACGATGTTGTACTTCACCTGGTTGAAGT
This sequence comes from Dehalococcoidia bacterium, assembly GCA_965197655.1. Lineage (GTDB taxonomy): Bacteria > Chloroflexota > Dehalococcoidia > Lucifugimonadales > UBA3495 > CATQHB01. Next base: position 2,316,460 of record OZ240220.1, read on the forward strand.
CGCTGTCGATTTTCTTCCAGGTCTGGCCGTCGTGCTGGGCCTGGAACCCAGCGTTCCACTCGCACCAGTCCAAGCCGACCAGGAGTTTGGGCAGCCAGGAAGGGTGAATGCAGGGGCCGCCGTCTCTGAGAACAGGCATGGGCGTACCTCCTCCGATAAAGGATGGTAGAGGCTCCAGGACCAATCCCTGGAGCCTATATGCTTAACTTGGGAAGGGTGCCATCCGAGCTGGCAAGGAGCAGATGTCAGCACATCTCGTTCCTATGAAAATTAGCGGCAAGGATGCCGCTCGGGATTCGGGCCTCCCGCTTCCCCGGGTGGACCTCGTCTTTCTGTTTGTTGCTGGCCTTCAGTGGCCCTGTTCAGTGTGAAATTCGTATGCGTAATTCGAAAGATTACGTCTGTTTGATTCTCAGGTCATTAGCTGTGACTAATGGGGAAGCTGCAAATCAGCTTTGGCCAAAAGGATCATTCGTCGTTCATGTGTATTTCTCGGACAGGTTGCACCCAAAGGTCCCACATTAATGCAGGTTTTCCTCCGTCGCCCGAGGACGGGAGTCCATCCATTCCAGGACCTCGGACTTCCGCCACCGGATAGCGCGCTTTCCTATCCGGATCGGCCTGGGAAACTCATTTGCCAGGACCATCCTGCGCAGCGTGCTTCTTGAGACTCCCACCAGCTCGGCCACCTGCCTTTCATTCAGCAGTCGCTCCTCTTCTAGCTTCATTGGCATTCTCCTATACGTTTCCGGATCTTCCGGGGCAGGGGGAAGCCTGCCTCCACATAAAGGGTACGGGAAGACGTGTGACACGACGTTTTATCTTTTGGCACCGCAAGAGCTGGCCTGGATCAACAAGCAGGGCAAAGGCTATGAATACCATGAGCGTGGCAGGATTTAGCCCACTTATTGTGCAGAGATAGAGACGATAGGGTAGGTTTGGGGGGAAGTATTTGATGGATTGGAGGAGTCTCGGCTACCCAATGCCGGTGGTCATGCTCTCCAAGAAATACTGGGCATCGCCTTTTGTGCCATTCTGTGCAGCGGCTAGACCTCGTGTCGAGGGACGGGCTTTGCACGGACATGAAACTTTTCGTCCACGCCAAACAGGAACTTCCCCTGCCCTGTCTGAAGCTGGGCAACTGCATACCCAGCAACGGTACTCTATCTCGGACATTGAGGATGTTGAACTTGGAAGCCTACCAGCGGTGGTTCGTGGGGTTCATGGAACAGTTTGCCGGATGCTGTCACGAAGTGGGGGCAGTGGACGGAAAGATCTTGCGCCGTTCCCACGCTGGTCGGAAGGGCGGCCGTGATTGCACTTGGTCAACACTTGGGCAGAAGAGCAGGGTCTGGTGTTGGGCCAGTTGGCCGTTGCCAACAGTCCCGAGAGATTTCGCGGCGCCCCAGTTGAAAACGTTGCCGACCCTGAGGGGAAAGGTGGTAACCGGCGAAGCCATGCGCTGCCAGCGACAGCTTGCCCGGCAGGTAAAGGAGCGGGAAGGAGAGCACATTCTGGCCCTGAGGGGCAATCAGGGAGGTCTGCACGACTACGTGAGGGTGTTCCTGGATGCAGCCCGACAGCCTGGTGGTTATGACACTCGAACTGGCAAGGGGCACGATAGGGTGGAGATCCCCGTAGCCCAGGCAATTGGTGACGTGGCTTCGTTAAAGGAATTGGATGATTGGCTGGGTTGGCGGGCGGTCCGCATGATAACGGTTTCTCGATGTAAGGCGCCGGCCATGACCAAACCCGCTGCCGCCTGGTGAGGAAAGCCTTCCCACCGGAGTAGGTCAACCAAATGGTACGTTCCCAGCGGGGAATTGAAAACCGGCTGTATTGGGTATTGGACGTAACCTGCAACGAAGACCAGTCGCGGGACCGAAATGACTACTCCATGGCCAATCTGACGCCGTTATGAAAACTGGCGCTGAACCTGATCAGGCTGGAACCCAGCAAGGCTCTTTGCCGACAAAGTGAAAGGGGCTGGCCGGAAGGATAATTTCCTGGTGAACGTGCTATCCCAACTTTCCAAGAGTCAATTACGATAGCCCTGACAGGTATTCAGCCCAATCTCCCATGAGTTTTCTGCGCCGCTCAAAGTAGTCCGTGCGCCTGTAAGCCAGTTCAGCCTCATCACCCACCACATGGGCCAGCGCGAATTCCGAAATTTCCCGTGGAACATCCGTGCATTCGGCCGCCCAGTCCCGGAAGCTGGACCTCAGGCCATGGGGAGTGGTGCCCACCTGGTTGTCCCGCAACAACTTGGAGATCGTACTATCCGACATGGGTTTCCCGCGCTCCGAAGGGAACACCAGCCCGCTTCCATTGCTGAATTCCTGCGTGCGGGCCAACACGTCCAGGGCAGCCTGACTCAGCGGAACCCGGTGCTCAAGGCCGTTCTTCATCCTGGACTCTGGTATGGTCCATGTCCGGGTTTCCAGGTTCACCTCGCTCCACGTTGCCAACCTGGCCTCGCCGCTTCGGGCCGCGGTGTAGGCTATGTACTCAAAGGCCAGCTTGGTGGTGGGGTGCCCGTCAGTGGCGCGAATCCGGTGTATCGCTGGTCCCACTTCCACATAGGGTAGCGCCCGGTAGTGCTTCACCCGTTGGCTTTGCTTCGGCAATGACTTGAGAATTGCCTTGGATGCCGGGTTATCCGTCCTGTGGTTCTGCCCAATGACCCATTCCATTATCACGCTGGTATTTTCGCGTACCTGTCGCCCGGTTTCAGGTTTCTCCACCCATATCGGCGACAGGATGGCAATGACGTCCGCCGTGGTGATTTCGGTTACCAGCTTCCTGCCCAGCTTCGGTATGACGTAAGAATCCAGCCTGGACCGCCACCGCTTGGCAGTTTTGGGGTTCTTCCACCCCTCTGAGCGCTCGGCGATTACACTGTCAACCGCCTGCGAAAACTTAGGGACCGTCTGTGGAGTGGCCCGGGGATCGGCGCCATCGGCGACCGCGCGCCGGTTGTCCAGGGCCCGATCCCGCGCCTTCTTCAGGGTAATAATCGGATAACTGCCCAGCCCGATGTTGAAGGGCTGTCCGTTAATCCTCAGCCGTTGGGCCCAGGACTTCGATAACCGGCCCGTGGTGCTTTCCTTGACCAGCAGGGACAGACCATGGCCCCCGCGCCCATCTCCGTACCGACCGGGTTCCCTGGCCGTCTTGACGAATGCCGCTGACAATTGCCTGGGTCGCTTCATTGATACCACTCCAGTTATCACATAATGAGTGATAATACAAGAACCCGCGTGAAACCGCAAGAACCTCTGGATGCCCTGAAACAGCTAGGAATCATATCTGGCATTGACGCTTTTTGGAAGGTTATGCCACCGCCTGAAACATTAAAACGGAACCCATCTGCCGCTCCAGTCCTTTCCTCTACCCCCTATCTTTCCACATTAACGACCTTTACGTTTCCGGTTGCGTCGTCTCCACCGGCATATCCCGGTTCATCCACTCCAGGTAGGAGCCGTCGTACAGTCGGACGTTGTAGCCCAACTGTTGCAGGGCCAGGTAGCCCACCGAAGCCCGGATTCCGCTGCGGCAATAGGCGATAACCGCATCCTCTTTCCCCACGTTCCGCGAGTCCAGCAGTTCTCGCAGGACCTCCGGCGCTTTCAGGTAACTTGCCGGCCCCTCAACCAAGTCCTGCCAAACCAGACTGACCGCGCCGGGGATATGGCCGGGCCGGGTGTCCAGGTCAGGCATACCGTCATACTCCGCCTGGCTGCGCAGGTCCAGCAGCGTCGCACCGCCTTCTCTGCCTCCCCCGCCCCCGGTCAGAGCCGCCGAGACATCTTCCAGGGTGGCCCGCACCCGGGGGTTCACCTGGGGGGTGAATTGGTTGGCGGTGGGCCGCACCGGGCGGTAGAATTTGTCCCGGCCCTGCGCTGCCCATTCCTCGAAAAAGATGTCCATAATCCGCACGTCGGTGTAGCCCAGGTACTCCAGCACCCAGGTGAGCATGGCCGCATTCCTGCCGTCGCCGCCGTCATAGAGGGTCAGGGCCGTGTCGTTGCTTAGTCCGACCGAGCCGAGGAACTCCGCCAGCTCAAATACCGACAGCAGCTGCCCGTCCCGGCCAAATAGCCGGACAGCGGGTAGGTTCACCGCGCCCCGGATGTGCCCCTGCATATAACGCATCGGGCCACGGGGGTCAATCAGCAGAGAGCCGGGGGCGCCCAGGTTATCTTGCACCCAATCGGCGGAAACGAAAACGGCCATAATTACTCCAGGATATTTTGATGCCCTCACCCCCGGCCCCTCTCCCTCAAGGAGAGGGGTGAAATATAACTCCCTCTCCTGGGGGAGAGGGCCGGGGTGAGGGCGAGCGTCCCGGGTGAAGAGGGCCGGTAGGGATTAACCGACCATCTCGAAGTCGGTCTCGACGGAGGTGGGGTTGACCACTGACTGGGTGACCGGCGAGCCTTCCACCGCCAGCCGCCAGATTTCCTTCAAGGTAGCCTCGTCGGCGTCGGCCCGCACAAAGCACTTGGCGGAGATTCTGCCGTAGCCGGGGTTGCCCTCGTCCTCGACGCCAGCCCACTTGCGAATGTTGTCGAAGTAGCCTTCTACCGCCACTTCCAGGTCGTGGATGCGAACGCCCTGCTTGGTGGCGTTGACGACGAAGCCCACCGTCATGCAACTGCCGATGGCCGACAGGAGTTGCTCGTGGGCGCTGGCCGCCACGTCGGTTGCGGTGAGGTCGCCGGGTTCATCCATATCAACCTGGTGGTTGCGCATATAAGCCCTGGCCCGCATCCCACCCTGCCAGGCGATCCTGGACTTCCAGGGGCCAGTGACGGCGTTGAAAACGTCGGGGTCTTTGAAGGAATCCAACACCTGGGCGAGCTTTTCCCGGGGGAGACCATTGAGGTCGCGTTCTTCTTCCACCATTTTCTCCTCCTTAACTTACATGGATTGACAGGATATACAGGATGGGCCGGGTTTGGGAACTTTCGAAAACAGGCTCATTCGTAATTCCCAATTCCCAATTCTTAATTGTCCACTAGCCGTACTGCTTACGCAGTTCCTGGGCGGCGTCGCCGATGACCTTCATTTTCTGGAAGGCACCTTCCACCGAGTTGATGTTCCGCTCGGCAAAGGTGCCGAAGCCGCAGTCCGGGTTCAGGTAGATTTTATCCGGGCTAAAGTATTCCAGCATCTCCTTGACCCGTTCCACGATCATCGCCGGCGTTTCCAGTTCGTCGGTGCGGGGGTTGACCACGCCCAGCCCGATTTCCTTTTCGTTGGCGTATTCCTTGAAGACTTCCATCTCCCCGGCGCGGGGAGTGGCGCACTCCAGCACCAATTGGTCAATGTTCATCTGGACCAGATAGGGGAGCAGGGGGCCGTAGTTGCCGGTGAGCAGCACGTCCTCGCGGCGGCTCCAGTTGCCCCGGCAGACATGGACACCCAGCTTGACGCCGGTTATCCCGTCGGCCACTTCGTTCATCAGGCGCAGGGCAAACTCCAACTCGGTGGTCGGGTCGCGGCGCTGGGGCAGGGAGGCGCACATGAAGGTCTCGCTGCTCTCTTCGCCGAGCACCACCTGGGATAAAATCGGCTCGTCGTACTGGATAAAATCGGCGCCCTGGTCCCGCAGCTTGATGGTCTCCTCCCGCAGGATGGTCACCACGTCCCGGGCCAGGTCTTCCGGAGAGGGGTAAATCTTGTCGGACAGACCCTCGAACCAACTGGAACGAGTCAGCATATAGGGGCCGGGCAGGGGTATCTTGATGGCCCGGTCCGTGTGGTTCTTCAGAAAGGCCAGTTCGTCCAGGGACAGACCTTTCTTGGCTGATATTTTGTCGGTGACGATGGGGCTTTTGATGGCGAAGGCCGGCACGTCCAACGCCCGCAACTGTTCTTCCAGCCTGGCCCGGTCCTTGGCGTAGTCCAGCAATTCGGAAACCTTCATCAACTGCATACCGGCAATCTTGCCAACGACGTAGGAGTAGAAGTTATCCCGCCGCTGCTCGCCGTCGCTGATGATGTCGGTGCCCGCCGCTTCCTGATACTTCAGGGCCTCCAACACCGACTGGTCGGCCACGACGTTGAATTCATCCTCGGAAATCTCATCGGCCTGCCGGCGGCGCAGGGCTTGAATCAGCTCTGGGGGCCGGGGCCAACTGCCCACCACGGTAACCGGGAACAGGGGTAAATCTGCCATCATTTCCTCCATATTCAATTACGAATTAGGAATTACGAATGGGGAAATGAGGCAGTCGTAATTCCTAATTCGTAATTCTAATTTGCCCACTTGGGTTCCCGTTTGTCCAGGAAGGCGGTTATGCCCTCCTGGGCATCGTAAGCCAGCAGGTTCTCCACCATCGTCTTTTGGGCCAGGTCGTAGGCTGCCGGACGGTCAACCTGCAACTGGCGGTAAAAGGCTCGCTTGCCGATTGCCAGAGTATAGGAACTGGCCTTGGCGATGTGCCGGGCCAATTCCATTACCTGCTCTTCCAATTCCTCTTCCGGCACCACCCGGTTGACCAGCCCCCAGTCCAGCGCCGTTTGCGCCGAGATGGGAAGGCCGGTGAGCAGCATCTCCATTGCCTGCTTGGGGTTGACCGCGCGGGACAGGGCCACCGCCGGCGTGGAGCAAAAAAGGCCAATCTGGACGCCGGGAGTGCAAAAGCTGGCCGTATCCGCCGCTACCGCCAAGTCGCAGGTGGCGGCCAGTTGGCAGCCGGCAGCCGTGGCAAGGCCCTGGACCTGGGCAATGACCGGCTGGGGCAACAGGCGGATGGCCTCCATTACGGCGGTGCATTCGGCGAAGATGCAGGTATAGCTCTCCTCGTCGGAGCCCACCATTTCGCGCAAGTCGTGGCCGGAACTGAACACCGGGCCATCGGAGCGCAGCACCACCACCCGCACTTCCGGGTCGGCTTTGATGCGTTCCAGGCGGTCTTTCAGAGCGGCCAGCACCTCACTGGATAGCGCGTGGCGGCGCGTCGGGTTGTTCAACGTCAAGGTGGCGATGTGGTCAACCACATCATAAATGACTAACTGCTGGGACATTCCGGGAACTCCTCCTTGGGCCGGGTTGCCGCCCCCTGAACTAGGGACGTTTCAAGCAAGGTCAGTTTAACACTCCCCGCCGATGTGGGTCTAGTTTCCAGTTGCCTTGGGGCCGGGCAATCGCATTTGGAATCGGGGGAATCCGTCATTCCTGGGCCCTACCCGTCATTCCTGCGAAAGCAGGAATCCAGTAGCGTCAGGGGCCGCGGTTCCTGCTTTCGCAGGAACGACGGGTTTTCCTTCTTCAGCCTAATGCGATAGCCCTCTGATTACCCCCGCAGGGCGTTGCCGATTACCCAGGCAGCGGTGGGACAGCCGATACCAAAGCCGAAGAAGGGCCCAAAGTCCCGGGTCGCCGTCTGCCCGGTGAAGTATAGTCCCGGAATGCTGGACTGAAAGGTCTCGTCCAACGCCGGAAAGCCATCCCAGACTGCCAGGTTGCGGCGGATGCTGTCGTCTTGCAGGTAAGGCTCCAGTGACAGGTCAACCCGGTAGCCCGTAGCCAGGATAACCCGGTCAACCTCCAGCGACTTGCCGTTGTCCAACGACACACTGACCGCTCCGCCGTCCCGCCCGTCCCACGGCCGGCAGCCGGTCAGGCGAGTGTTGGGCCACAGGTGGACGTTGTTGCCCTGAATGCGAGGGTACAGCCAGGGTTCCAGCTTGAGCCGGCCCTCGCCCCACAGTCGTTGGTAAATCTCGGCCTGCCCCTCCGGTGTGAGTTGCCGGAACCAGCCGGGGGTTTGCCGGGTGCGTTCCATCAGTTCATCGATCCAGTCCCAATCCGATTCGGTAAAGCGGGGTGTTTCGTGGCGGTAAACCAGGTGGACTTCCGTCCTGGCCTCTTCGCTAATCAGGGCGGCCCACTCAAAGGCGCTCTGCCGCCCCCCGACAATCAGGCATCGCTTCCCCCGCAGGGTGCTGAACTCGGTAAAGTCGCAGGTATGAGCATAGCTGCCGGCCGGCAGCAGGGCAGCCAAGTCCTCCGGGACATTCTTGTAGTGGGTCAACCCGGTGGCGGCCAGCGCCTTGCCAGCGCGAATAACCGAGCCATCGTCCAGCGTGGCCTGAAAAGGATAGTCGGCGCTCTCCTGCCAGGCCAGGTTTTGGACGTAGTTGCGCTGCACCGCCACGCCACTCTCTTCCTGAAACCAGTGGCAGTAATCCAGGTAAAGGCCGAGGGGGATAGGAGCAGCCTCCGCCGGGGTGATGCCCCGCTGTTCCAGGAAACGCTCAAAGGTCAGTTCTGCCAGCGGGTCAAGGTGCCAGCTAGTCGGAGAGCGCAGCAGCATCCCGCCGGGCATATTATCCTTCCAGAAACCCATCGGCTCGCCCAAAACCCGCAAATCCATTCCCAGCCGCTTGGCGTAAGAAGCTGTGGACAGACCGTAAGGGCCGGCGCCGATTATCAGCAGTTGCGTTTCATTTATAGTTTCGTCCATAGCGATTTCATAGCAGGATAAGGCGGTCGCGTCAAGGGTCACGGCGAAAGAAGTTTGGCAATTGCCCAGGGTTTCCGCATTAGATGCACAGTCATATTACCGTCGTTCCTGCGCAGGCAGGAACCTCTGGCCTCAAGGTTTTAGGTTCCTGCCTGCGCAGGAACGACGGGTAGCCTGCCCTAGCCCTGGGCGATTACCCTGCCAGGTAACTGTTCAGTCTTGAGGGGTTGTTCCCACCTTAAACCGTCATTCCGGCGGGGATCCGTCATTCCGGCGCAGGCCGGAATCCAGTGGCACCAAGTAGGAATTGGCGTTCCAGAGGGCAAGGATCCTGGATTCCGGCGAAAGCCGGAATGACGGTATAGGGGCGCAGACGGCTCATCACATCTGAACAGTTACCCTGCCAGGCGGCGGTTTGACATCGCCTAGTTGCTAAAGTATCATCAAAAAAATGGTCAATTACTGGGGCGAGCTCAACCGGCTAAACCTGCCGGTTGCTTTGCAAGCTGAGGGTTGTATTGGTCAACGCAGGTAGGAATGGGTAAACTTCGCGCTCTGGGGCGCATCTTGGCCAGTTGGTACATAGCCGGGCCGGTGCTGGCTATCGTAGGTTTGGCTATCGGCTACGCCGTTTTCTTCAACGTCTTTCCCGGCAAGCCCAAGATTGGCGTCATTGACATCCCCTATTCCGGCTTGAGCGAGGATTCCGCCGCAATCATCACCGCCTACCTACAATACTGCCACCGTGACCCGGACATCAAGGCCGTGGTCATCAAACTTTCCAGCCCCGGCGGTGGCGCTTCGCCCAGCGAACAGCTCTACATCGAGACCCGACGCCTCCGTGAGGAAAAGCCCGTTGTCATTGCGATGAACGGCATAGTTGCCAGCGGCGGCTATATGATGGCGATGGGCGCCAGTCATACCTACGTCAAGACTTCCTCCCTTATTGGCAACATTGGCGTAGTCGCCGGCTCCGGCTCAATTTTACCCCCTACATTTTCAGAAACGGTAACCTTCACCGGCCCCTACAAGTTGACCGGCATTTCCCGCCGGGGCTGGATTGCTACCATGGACCGGCTCAAGGGAGCCTTTATTGAGATGGTGGTTCGGGAGCGAGGCGACAAGCTAAAAATCACTGGGGAGGAACTGTCCGACGGCCGGCTTTACTCCGGTATGGAGGCAGTAGCCCTGGGACTGGCCGACGAGATCGGCAGCGATACGCAGGCTTACGAAAAGGCCGCCGAACTGGCCGGCATATCCAACTATGAACTGGTGAACGTAAACATCGAGGTTAACCGCCTCTTCGTCCAGGACCTGCGCCGCATCTACTCGGCCAGCGGCGATGGGGAAACTCCCCTCACCGAAGCGGATACCCGGTTGATGAACATCTTTGTCAACCGCCAATCCCCGGAGCGTCAATTCCCCGATGCGCCACTCAATGGGTTTGCCGCTGACCCCGAAATCGGCGGTGCAACGGCGGTTGACGGAGGCCCGGTTAATCTGGATGCCTTGAGACGGCCCCTAGAACATGGGGTCATGGGTGTGCCGCCCCAGGAAGCCTTCCCGGACTTTCCCGTGGAAATAAACCGGCCCCAGTTCTACTATCTTTATGTTGGAGTCGCCCCCTAAAGTGTGGAAACTTCTCGTCCTACCGGGCTTTGCCGTTGCCTTTTTCGTGGTAGCGTACCTTTTCTTTTACCAGGGCGGTTACTCTCCGCCCGATGCGCCGGACATTGCCTTTGAGGAAATAGTTACCATCCCCGTGGTCGCGGCTGACTTTAGCGACCAGCCCGTCTTTTCCGGCAACCCGGTTGGCGCAGCCCGCCGGGGAACCTTGCTGGTGGATGATGCCCACCGCAACGCCTTCAACCCCGCCGAAATCACTACCCTGCTGGCCCGGGTGTCCGACCGGGGCTATGCCGTCGAGTTTATCATCGAGGCCGGCACTACTGAAATGGAGAACCAACTCCGGCAGGCCGACGCCTTTTTGGTCATTTCGCCGATAGAGCCGTACCCCCGGGAAGAGGCTGACCTGGTGGTGGATTTTGTGGAGCGGGGGGGCAAGCTGCTGCTCCTTGCCGACCCGGGCCGTTCCAACCAGTTGAATAGCCTCTCCGAAAGGTTGGGCATATCCTTCCGGCCCGATTACCTCTACAACCTGGACGAGTACGATTCCAACTTCCGGGAAGTCTTTGTCCGGGATTTTCAGGCCGATGCTATTACCTCGGGAATCGGCGAAATGGTCTTTTACTATGCCGGTTCCATTGAATCCGCCGGGCCGGGGTTGGCCCTGACCGACGAACGCACCTACTCCAGTATTGCCGAGCGAATTGTTCCCCGTTCTCCCCTGGCTATCGGCGCGGACCGCAACGTACTGGCAGTCCATGACCTGACCCTCTTTATTCCTCCGTACAACGGAGTGCGGGACAATGATCGGCTGGTCGCCAACATCGCCGATTTCCTCACCGAAGGTCAAAGAGATTACCGGTTGGCCGATTTCCCCAGCTTCTTCGAGGGCAGCGTGGACATCCTGCTGGGCCAGCCCGACCTGTTCGACCAGGGAACTCGATTGAAGCAACTGTTGGACAAGCAAGGGGTGTCTTCAGAAATGCGCGGGGTGGAGAACGTGAGCCGGGACACGATTTTCCTGGGCTTGTATGATAATGACGCCAGCGTGGCCCGGTATCTGGATTCCGCCGGCGTCCGCATTGATGATACCCTCACCGCTCCCTTCACACCGGGCATACCCCTGGAAGGCACGTCGGCTATTCTGCTCCACCGTGCCGGCGACCGGGACGTGCTGATTGTTCTGGCCGATACGCCGGAGGGTCTGGCGAATACGGTGAAGCAGTTGGAGGCCGGGGGCTTCAGAAGCGGATTAGTAGATGACTTTGCAGGGGTGTATAAGACTGAATGAAAATAAAGCTGGCTACATACTTCCCTAGATTAGCCGCGCTGTCGGCTGCAATACTTTCATTATTCCTGCTGGCCTGTACCCCCCAAACCCCGGCCAATACCACGGAGACCGGGCCAGCCAACGCCCGGTCCACGGCGGCTGCGAATGCCGCCTCAAGTTCGATGGCAGTCGAAGTATCCCCGGAATTGGTGGCCGAATTCGCCGCCACCCAGCAGGCCATCAACGAGGACTGGGACCAGTTCCACGCCGACTTTGACCGCTGGAGAGCAAGATTGACCGCCTGTGACCGGAGCGCCGCGTTGGCCGCCCTGCGCGGGTTCGGCGGCGACTTTAGCGATATTACCGAACAGGCCAGGGACCTGCCGGGCGAGGGCATCGCCAGAGACCTGCCGATTAAGGCGGTCGAAGCCGCCACGATGGAAGAGGCCGCTCTGCGTCAGCTCAGAGACAATTGGCAGCCGGGCAACGTCGCCCTGCTGGAACAGGTGCAAGAAGCCCGCAGTCAGGCATCTCTGCTGCTGCGCGAAACGTCCATCGCCATTGATGAGTTGGAAGAACTGGATAAACCGGAGGACCAGGAGGCGGCAGAGGAGTTTTCCGACGCTTTTACTCCGGTTGATGCCGACTGGGATGCCTTCCACGACGCCTACGAAACCCTGCTGGATGACCAGTATGAGCTTGGCGCGGCTGAAATGGTGGAACGCGTGAAAGCGTTAATTGACGAGTTGGAGCTTATCGAGGATGCTTTGGATGACTTGCCTTCCGAAGCGGTTACCGACGACATCGCCGAAGCGCTGACCGCCGCAGTCAGCGAAGAAGCGAAGGGATTGAAAGTGTTGCTTGGCGCCTTCAGCCGGTTGGCCAGGACGGAGGCTGCGGTGATGGTCCCCGCTGCGGTGATAGTTCCTGCTAATGGCGACGAGGAGGAAGGTGAATCGGAAAATGGCGCTGCTGGCTCGGACATGATACCTGACGTTGTTTCTGATGGCGCGCCGGCGTCGACACCTATGCCTATGCCGGTGCCGACACCTACACCTACACCTATGCCGACACCCACACCTTATCAGGCCGCGCCGGCGCCGGCCGATAATTCCGACTTGTTTGAGGCTATGGACGAGCAGGTTGATAATAGCAACCGCGTTCGGAAAAAGGCCAAGCGAGACCTGGATGGCCTTATTGAGGGTGTCAGCGAAGAAGATAAGGAGGCCCTGGCGGCCTTCACCGCCGCTTTTGACCGGCTGATGGGAGACCTGGACGACTTCCATGAGGACTACGACGGCTGGATACGCACCGAAGGCGACTGCGACCGGGCAAAGGCCGCCGCCGCGCTGGGCCAATTCAGCCAACGCTTCAGCGAACTGGGTACGCGGGTACGCGGGTTGTCCCAGGCGCCATACCTGCGCCCGACCTCCGACCTGCTGGCGGAGGCCGTTGGTCGGGAGGAAGCGGCCCTGCGCAGCCTGCGCAACACTTGGGCGCCTTTTGAGAACGATGTTTACCGGGGCCTGGACCAGGAGCGTACCAACGCGGAAAACCTGCGCCGCCTGGCCGGCCGCCGCACCCAGGAAGTGGTGGAACGGTTTGGCGCAGTGCAGTAGGGTCACGCCGGTTATCCACGAATAGACACGAATAAGCACGAATGTTTTTCCGGGATAGTGGAAACATTCGTCGGTCGTCTATCTGTAGGGGCAACAGGGCAATCGCGTCTTAATGTAACCTACGAAATCGGCAATACATGGCTACTTAGACCCAGGGCGCGCACATAGGTGCGCCCCTACGATTTGATGGTCGCGTAGGGGCAGACCTATGTGTCCGCTCCAGGGCAGAGGTTCACACTTCCGCAAAACACGCTTGCCCGGTCTCAATCTCTTCAAACGGCTCCGCAACCGGCGGTCAATACTCCCTACACCCCCATTATTACCCGCTGGCACAGCTCCGCCCCTTGCAGCACCTCGGAAATTACCGCCGTTTCCTCCTTGGTGTGGAAGGAGCGGACGCCGATGCCCACCGGCAGAGCGGCAATGCCGTGCTCGAAGAACACGTTGGCGTCGGAACCGCCGCCGCTGCCCTCCAAGTGCGGTTCCAGCCCCATATCGGCTAAAGCCCGGGCCAGCATCGCCACCGTGGGGTGCTCGGCGTCCACCCGGTAAGTCTGGTAGGTATTCACAACGTCCAAGGCCAGTTGAGCTTCCGGGTACATCGCGGCCACTTCGTCAAATACCCGCCGGAACTCACCGGAATAGTAGTCCAGCTTATCCTGATTCCGGCTGCGGATTTCGCCGTCCAGGTAGGCCCGCTCCGGGATGATGTTGCGCTTCAGTCCGCCCTCCATATAGCCGATGTTGGCCGTGGTTTCTTCATCAATGCGGCCCAGGGGCAGACGGGTCAGGATATGCCCGGCGATGACCAGGGCCGAAATGCCCTTTTCCGGCTCCACACCGGCATGGGAGGCCCGCCCCTGGATATTGGCCTTGACCACGTTCTGCGACGGGGCGGCCACGGTCAGGCGGTTCACCGGTCCCTCGCCGTCAAACACCACTCCGCGCCGGGCAGTAATCCGGTCAAAGTCCAGGTGGTGCGCTCCCACCAGCCCGCCCTCCTCAGCCCGGGTAAACACCACTTCAACCGGCAAATGGGGCGGTAGATGAGGCAGGTGGCCCGGCCTAGACTTCTGCCCGGACTCAGACCCGGATTCCAGCCCGGATTCCAGGGCAGAAGTCAGCGCCTCCAGGACGATAGCCACCCCGGCTTTGCAGTCCCCGCCCAGGATGGTAGTGCCATCGGAACGCAACAGGTCGCCGTCCAGTTGGGGCCGGATGCCACGCCCCGGCTCCACCGTGTCCAAGTGGGCGGACAGAATCACCGGCTCCCCGTCCCCGTCCAGCTTGGCTACGACGTTGTTGAAGGAATCGTGCTCCACCCGAAAACCCAGCGATTGAAGCCGGGCGGTCACCTCCCGGTCCATTTCGTCCTCTTCTCCGGTGGGGCTGTCGATGCGGATTAAGTCCATCAAAGTGCTTACCAGTCGTTCCCGGTTGGCCACGGCTGCCCTCCTGTCGGTTCCTGCCTGTCGGTTCCTGCCGGTCGGTTCCTGAATGGAGCAATACAAGGTGTTGCTCCCGATTATACAACAGTGACGGCACGGCTAGAGACAGCTTTACCCCGGATGTATATAATGGGGAATCACGAAAGGGGAAGCGATATGGAGTTATCAGTCCGGTTTTTTGCCCTGTACCGCGAACGGGCCGGCTGCGGCCTGACCTCAGTGGAGGTTTCCGACGGAGCGACGGTAACCGATTTGGTTAGCGCCGTCCGCCAGCGGTTTCCCCGTCTGGCTCCCCCGGAGGTGCAGATAGTGGTGGCGGTCAACGAAGAGTACGCCGAGCCGGAAACTGTCCTCCACCCCGGAGATGAAATCTGCCTGATTCCTCCGGTCAGCGGGGGATAGCCGGCGCGAACCCGTTAACTACCCACTAACCAGCGACGGCAGCGCATAGCGCAGGATGAGTGGCATGAGCGAGATGATAGTAATTACCGAACAGCCCCTGAACCCGGAGGAAACCACCGACCGGGTGCGCCAGGATTCCAACGGCGCGGTGGTCACCTTCCTGGGCACAACCCGCGACTCTTTCGAGGGCAAGCGGGTGGTACACCTGGAGTACGAAGCCTATGAGGAAATGGCCTACAAGAAACTGGAGGAGATTCGCCAGGAGTTGCGGGTCGAGTTCGGCGTGGAGGATGTCGCCATCGCCCACCGCATCGGCCCGGTGGACATCGGTCACATCAGCCTGGTGGTGGCCGTGGCCTCACCCCACCGCAAGGAGGCCTTCCTGGCCTGCCACGAAGCGGTCAACCGCCTGAAGCAAATCGTCCCCATCTGGAAGAAGGAGGTCTTTGAGGATGGCGCCCACTGGGTAGCCTGCGAAGACCACGAGTTTTCCTCCGGTGAAGTTGATGTTGAGGCTGAAGTCGGAGTTGCCAACGCCGATAACGACTAGGCCGGCGGCAGGATAGGTTCGAGACACCCGGTAAGTCAAAGGGAAGTGCGGAAATGAACACCGAAAACAAGGCAGTGGCGCACCGAAAATGGAATAGTGACGAGCCTTGGATAATCCTGCCCGGAACCACCATCGGAGGGGAAGTGGGGACTTTCAACGCGGATTTTGTAATCTGGAACCGGGACGGAACCGAGTCCCGTTCACTAAACGGGTTGGTTGATACCGGGGCGTCCTACGCTATGGTTCCGGCGTCCATTCTGGAGGAATTGGGGATAGAACGGAGGCAAACCCGAACTTTCACCCTGGCTGATGGTTCAAAACGGGACTTTTCCATTGGTTGGGTGGAAATGGAGTTGGCTGGCGAAACCGGACCGGTACATATCCTGTTTGGGCCGGACAATGGCAATATCTTGCTGGGCGCAATGACGTTGGAAGCCTTTGGCCTGGCCGCAGACGCCAAACATCACCGCCTGATTATCGCCGAACTGACATTGTAAGCGCCCCACCCCACGGTAAAACAGGGTTGTCCCATCTCATTAGAGAGGCGGGAAAATGGACTACTACCAAGACTTGGCCGCCTACATTAAGGCTCACGAGACCTACCCGGGTTCCATAATGCCCGGCACCACTTTTGGAGGGGGATTGGGAACTTTCAACGCCGATTTTGTCATCCGGAGCCCGGATAGAACCCAATCCCGGAGGCTTAATGGCCTGGTGGACACCGGGGCAACCTATCCGATGGTTCCGGCTTCCGTGCTTGAAGAATTGGGTGTGGAACGAGAGTACGACATTCCATTTAATTTGGCCGATGGATCCAGAGTGGTTCTGTCGGTCGGCATGGTTCCTATGGAAATAGAAGGACGCGCCAGGCGAGTATATTTTGCCTTTGGGCCAGAGGGCGCCAAACCTCTGCTGGGTGCTTTGGCCCTGGAGGTTTTTGGCTTCGCCGTCGATGCCAAGAACGGCCGTCTCATTCCAGTGGATACTCCGCTTTAGGCGATGACTTTGGCCTCTACTCTCCTGAAACTAGTCGCCCCTTTGGCAGTATTGTTGGCTATCCTAGCCCTGTTGCTGCTTGATTTTCCCTTATCCCCCCGATCCATCAACGCCGCCGATAACTCCGCTAACCTGGCTGTTACCATCCAAGTCTGTCGTATTGATGTAACCCCTTGCCAGCGGGAAGTTAATCTCCCGGTGGAGGGAGAGGTCACTCTCGGCCTGTATCTGGATGCCGCCGATGACCTGAATCCGATGCAGTCTCAACCGGAGTCCCAATCGCTGGTTGCCTGGGAGTCCCATTTTCAGTTGACCGGCACTGCGGGGGTAGAGGTTGTTCCTACTGGGTCGGCCGGCGGCCCGGTGCGGGAACAAGGCAGCTCGGCGCTGTCTCTCGACGGCTTGACCCGCCTTTCCCGAAATACTCGACAAACGGCATCAGCTGCCGGCCTCTATTATCTCGTTCAGAACGATTATGATGCAATCACCGGGCAGCTTGACTTCAGCGTAATCCTGGTAGGGTCATCCCCAAACAACTCTTCCACCGAAGCAATGGCCGTAACCTCGGAAACACCACTACTGCTGGGTATGATTAAGCTGCGCGGCCTTGTCCTAGGCAGGTATGAGTTAGTGGCGGGTGGTTCCTCAGCGCCTTCTTTCCGGATAGTCACGGCAACCGAATCCGGCCCTCAACCTGGTGAGATTACGCCCCTTGAGACAAATGCCGATGCCGGTTCATCGCTGGCGGTGGTCAATGTGGGACCGGATACGGAGAAAGCCCGGCTTGAGGGCCTAGTGTGGCAACAAACCCCGGCCGGCGCGGAAAAGCGCCCCTTTGAGCGGCAATTTACCCTCACTTTCTGGAAGACGGGGGCAGTTCCGTCCTGGTTGGGCGGGGACGCCGAGCCGGTTGCCGCCTTTGCCAACCTGACCGCCGACAGGAAGGCCGAGTTTACCGTCACGGACATTTCCGCGGAACTGCTTCCCTCCGGTGTCTATAACTTGCGGGTTAATGGAGTTGGCGCGTTGTCCGACCTGGTTTCAGACGTGACTATTGATACCTCCGGCGAAGCTCCGGGCAGCCTGCCGGTGACGGTGAGCGTAGATTTCGGCATAATGCGCAGCGGTGACCTGAATGGCGATAACGTGGTGGATAGCGCCGACCTTTCCGCTCTCAAGTCCAGTTTTGGCGATGTTAAAGGAAACGCCGCTTTTAACCCAACCGCCGACTTAAACGCCGATAGAGTTGTGGATGTTCAGGACTTCTCCCTGCTCACTGCCAACCTCAACGGCGTCGGAGAATAAGCCGGGGCCATGCCTATCGGCCCCGGTAGCCGGACATCGGGGCTATCGCATTAGACGGGCAGGCTATCCAAACGCGATGCCCCGGCCATCCGCTATTGGCTTCCCTTGACAGCTTTTTAGGGCTTTGTTAGCATTTCCCAACATCGCAATACGATGCATTACCGGATAGGCGGGCAGTATAATTCCCATACCGGACCCTACCAGGGATGGGGAATGAGTAGTCAGACCGCTGCAAGCAATACGCCCGGGCCGCCTTTACCGGCCATGTTCGCCAGGTACAAGGACTTGGTAGAGCAGGGGCTGTCCGCTGCCGTACCGAGTTCTTCCGACACCGACTTGAGCGTCCTGCTCCAGTATCATCTGGGCTGGGTGGACCGGAACGGAAGCCGGGCAGCTGCCCCGACCTCCCAGGGTAAGGCTCTCCGGCCTACCCTCTGTATGTTTGCCTGCGAAGCCCTGGAAGGGGACCTCTCCCAGGCAATGTCCGCCGCCGCCGCCATCGAGTTGATTCATAATTTTTCCCTGGTCCACGACGACATTCAGGACCAGGACGTGGAACGCCGCCATCAGCCCACCGTTTGGGCCTTGTGGGGCCAGCCCAAAGCCCTGGTGTCCGGCGACGCGATGCAGTGCCTGGGCGACTTGTCAATGCTCAGCAGCGCCCAATGGGGGGTGTCCCCGGAAACCACCGTCCGGGTGTCCCGGATATTGACCGAGGGCTACCTGGAAATGATTGAAGGCCAGTGCCTTGACCTGGGGTTTGAGTCCCGCACCACCATCACTACCGACGACTACCTCTATATGATAGCCGGCAAGACCGGGGCTTTAATCCGCAGCGCCCTTGAAATCGGGGCAGTGCTGGCTGCCGGCGATTTGGATACCACCCGCGCCTTTGCCAGCTTTGGCAGCTACCTGGGCCGGGCGTTTCAGATACGCGACGACTACTTGGGTGTTTGGGGCGACGCAAGCGCCACCGGCAAGTCCACCGACAACGACATCCGGCGCAAGAAAAAATCCTTCCCCGCGGTATTTGCCCTGGAACGGGCCGCCGGTTCAACCAGGGACGACCTGCTTCACATCTACGGCCAGGAAGAACTGGACGATGCCGACGTGGAGCGGGTGATGAGCATTATGGACGAGTTGGGCGCGGCCCAATACGCCGAGCGGCTGGCCCGGGAAAGCGCCGAACAAGCGAACCGCGCTTTGGAGGGTGTTTCCCTGCCGGCCTGGGCCAGGGCCGAGGTGGGTGAACTGGTGGATTTCTTGTCCCATCGTCAGTTTTAACCCCCAGCCGTCCCCTCATCTCAGGGCAGACACATAGGTCTGCCCCTACGGGTTAGAGGGGGGCATTACCGCCGCCTGATTTATCCACGAATAGACACCCAGATACACCAATGGACGCTTAATCTTTTGGGCATTTTTCAGCCATGTTGACCATCATCGCCGCAATGGAAGAGGAGTTGGCCGGAGTGCGTACCGCATTGGCGGAGTACGCCCGGGGCCAACCCAATGCCGGGGACGCTGTGCCGGAGGTCCACGTTATTGGCGTTGGCCGGCAGGGCGTAGAGTCCGGCCTCCGGGGACTGCTGCCTACTATCCGGCAGCAGCGGCTTGGCGTTGAACCGCCGGCGGGGTTGCTGCTGCTGGGGTTTGCCGGGGCAGTGGACCCGTCCCTGTCCGCCGGAGACCTGACGCTGGCAAGCCGCTACCACCGGCTGGTTCCTCAGCCGGCAACGTTGGTGGCAGTCCCCGGCGGGATGATCGAGCCGGAGCATTTGGAGCGTCTCCGGGAGCAAATATGGGCCAGGCTGCCACCCCTTCCACGATTCCAGTTGGACAGGCCGTCCGGCATGAATACTGTCATTCCCCGGCACGTCGCCCTGAAGTCTCTGGAACCCGACCCGGCTATGCTGCAACTTTCCAGGGAGGCTCTGGCGCAAGGAGGGCTGACGGCGGTTGAAACCGACTCAATGACGGTGGAGAAGTTGATAACCGACGCCAATACCAAGGGGGATCTGCACCGTCAATACCATCAATTCGGGGTAGGCACGGTGAATATGGAGGATTACTGGGTGGCCCGGTTAGCCGCCGCCGCCAAAGTGCCCTTCCTGTCGGTGCGGGCTGTGCTGGACACCGCCGACCAGGGGGTTCCCTCCCACCTGCTGGAGCAGGCCCGCCGGCTGCGCCGGTCGGACGGGCAGGCCGCGGGCTGGGCGTCCTTCGGCCACCCCTCGGACATCTGCGCCCTGTTGCATTTGCCGGGGCAGATGCAGTTGGCCCAAGAGAGTCTGGCCCGCTTTGCCCTGGCCTTTCTGGGCTGCTCCAGCGAGTACCTGCCTACGAATCAGCCCGAATAATCACAAATATATGAAACCAGGAGTTACCCAGCCGAAGTCTGTCATTATGAAGGACTATGTAATTCTGAACGGCGTGAAGAATCCAAAATGGTCTGGGCCTGGAATGTTTCTTATAGCAAGGATTTTAGACCCTTCGCTCCGCTCAGGGTGACATTATATTGGGCAGGGTGACATTACATTGGGAATAGCTACGATTTGTGTCAACAGGCCCTGGATTCCTCGGCTACGCTCGGAATGACATATATGCGCTCGGAATGATATGGATAGGAAACAGCAAGCAAGTAAGTTCAACACGCCCTGGTCACTCGATACGCAAATTGTGGGGAACCGAACCGAATGACCCGGCAGCCGATGATAACCGCTACATCCCCTTGGACCGGCCCCTGGACCAAGGAAGCCGCCTACGGTTATTGCGAACGGCTGGCCCGAAGCCACTACGAGAACTTTACCGTCGGCTCTCGCCTGATTCCCCGGGACAGACTCCGCCACGTTTACGCCGTTTATGCTTACTGCCGCACCGTGGACGACCTGGGCGACGAAGCTGCTCCCGGCAGCGCGGCGCTTCAATCCAACCAATCTAAATCCAACCAATCCAGTACGCCGGACACCACATCCTTGCTGTCGCCGCCGGAGGACTTCAAGCTGGAGGATTTCGACGGGGATGTGAGCGCCTACCGTCTGGCCTTGCTGGATATTTGGCAGTTGGAGTTGGAGACCTGCTACGCCGGAACGCCGGAACACCCGGTTATGGTGGCCCTGCAAGAGACCATCCAGACTTTTGACCTGCCTCCGGAGCCGTTTCTCAAACTGATTGAGGCTAACCGGATGGACCAGCGCCGGCAGCGTTACCCCACCTATGCCGACTTGCTCCATTATTGCGACCACTCGGCCAACCCGGTAGGCCACCTGTTCCTGTACCTCTTCGGCTACCGGGACGAAGAACGGCAGCGCCTGGCCGACGCCACCTGCACCGCCCTGCAACTGACCAACTTCTGGCAGGACGTGGCCCGCGATTACCAAAAGGGGCGTATCTACCTGCCCCAGGAAGACCTGGCCCGTTTCGGCTATACCGAGGCGGAACTGGCCCAGGGAGTGTTTAACGATTCCTTCTGCCGGCTGCTGGCCTTTGAGGTGGAACGGGCTATGACCCTGTTCCGGGAAGGGGCCACCCTGGTTCCGACGCTGACCGGCCCGGCTCGGCTGGACGTGGCCCTGTTCACCCGCGGCGGCGTGGCCGTGCTGGACGCTATTCGGAAACGGGGTTATGATGTTTTAACCGCTCGGCCCTCCCTGTCCCGGGCGCGCAAAGCGTCGCTGTTCCTGTCCACCTGGCTTGGCTCAAAATTGGGACTGGGCTTGGGTCTGTCCGGCCCTTCCTGACTGCCCCGTCTTATATCGTCATTCCGGCGAAAGCCGGAATCTAGCGGCCCAGGGATAGGCAATGTCGTAACTGCACCGGCGATGCCGGGTACTGGATTCCGGCTTTCGCCGGAATGACGGTATGGAGGTCGTGGTGACTGACCTGGAGTTGGCCTACGAAGAATGCCGGTTGATTACCCGGCGGGAAGCCAAGAACTTCTACTACGCCTTCCTGACTCTGCCGGCGCGGCAGCGGCGGGCTATCTACGTGGCCTACTCCTTCTGCCGCCACTGCGACGACTCGGTTGACGCCGCACGCTCCAACGACGACAAGCTGCAATTATTAGCTGAACTGCGCCGCAAGCTGGACCGGTGCTATCACGGCCAGGCCGATGAGCCGGTGTTTCTGGGACTGGCCGACGTGGCCCAGCAGTATGAGATACCCCAGGAGTACTTTGGCGAAGTGCTGGCCGGCGTGGAGTCGGACCTGGTCAAGAACCGCTACCGGAACTTTGAGGAGCTGCGCCGGTATTGCTACCAGGTAGCCTCGGTGGTGGGCCTCATCTGCCTGCATATCTTCGGTTTCAAAGACGCCAGGGCCAAGCAGTACGCTATTGACCTGGGGCTGGCAATGCAGCTTACCAACATCTCCAGGGACGTGAGGGAGGACCTGGACTTTGACCGTATCTACCTCCCCCAGGATGAGTTGGCCCGGTTCGGTTATTCCGAGGAAGAGTTGCTGGCCGGAACGTATAACGACGCCTTTGTTAACCTGATGCGGTTCCAGGCCCAGCGCGCCCGGGGTTACTTCCAAAGCGGCGCCTTGCTTTTGCCCTACTTGTCCCCCCGCTCCCGGGCCTGCCCGGCGGCGTTGGGCGGGATTTACCGCAAGGTTTTGGACCGTATCGAGGATGCCAACTACGATGTTCTGCACCGCCGGGTCAGCCTCTCCACCGCCGAGAAGCTGGGCGTTATGGCCCAATCATGGCTGACCAGTATGCTGCCCCGGCGGCTCCCCGACCCAAGCTAGGGCCGGCCCCGGTGTCCGACGCCCAGCTCAATTCATCGTCCGATGCGCCATCGTCCGACGTGGTGATTCTGGGCGGCGGCATTGCCGGAATCGCCGCTGCCCTGTCCCTCCTTGACGCCGGCCGCCGGGTAACTCTGGTGGAAGCCCGCCAATTCCTGGGTGGCCGCGCCTTTTCCTTTACCGATGCCGCCGGGCCGCCGGTGGATAACGGCCAGCACGTTATCGTCGGTTGTTGCTCCGCGTTTATTGAGTTTGTAGAACGACTCGGCGTCAGAGAGGCTTGGCATTTACAGCCCGCGCTGCGGGTGCCCGTCTTTAACCGGCAGGGTAACGGCGGCCTCCTGGCGTCGTCCTGGTTGCCGGCGCCCTTCCACTTGCTGCCCTCCTTCCTGGCCTACCCCCACCTGAGCGCGTTGGACAAGCTGTGTACCCTGGCCGGTATGGCGCGGGCCAAGTTCGCTGACCGCTGCCAGCCCCGCCTGGAGGAAATTACCTTCTACCAGTGGCTGCGGGAAAGGGGCCAGTCCGAGCGGGCCATCCAAAACTTGTGGAACCTGGTGGTGGAACCCACCCTGAACGACAACGTCCGTGACGTAAGCGCCGCGATGGGGTTGATGATTGTCCAGGAGGGGATGCTGCAAGGGCGGCACAGCGCCAACCTGGGCTATGCCAGGGACGGCCTGCTTCAGTCCATCGGCGCCCCGGCCCGGAAGTTGTTGGATGAGCAGGGCGCCCGTCTCATCCTGGGCAGTCCGGCCCGTCGCGTATTGCTGGAGTCCGGCCCGTCGGAAGGTTCAAGAGCAGGCTCGGTTATTGGCCCGGTAGTAGGCCCGGTTATTGACATAGAATTGGCCTCCGGGGAAAGGGTCAACGGCCAGAATTACATTAGCGCCCTACCCTTTAATTCCCTGCTAGGCATCCTGCCCCAAGCTGTAGCCAAGCTGGATTTCTTCCAGGACATCAAAGGTCTGGAGTGGTCGCCTATAGTGAATGTCCACCTGCGCTATGACCGCCCGGTGATGGACGAGGAGTTTTGCGCTTTCGTTGATAGCCCGCTGCAATGGGTCTTTAACAAAAACCGAACGCTGGCAGCGGGGGCAACCGGCTCGGTTAATGACTCCGGCCAACACCTCACCATATCGGTCAGCGCGGCCTGGGATTACATAAACCGGCCCCGGGAGGAGCTGACCCGACACTTTATTGCGGAAATGGCCGAGGTATTCCCGGCGGCGCGGGAGGCTCAGGTAGAGTGGGTGCGGGTGGTAAAGCAGCGGGAGGCTACCTTTCGCTGCCGGCCGGGGGCGAATAAATTGCGGCCCGGCGCGCACACCCCCATACCCAACCTTTTTCTGGCCGGGGAGTGGACTAATACGGGCTGGCCCTCTACTATGGAAAGCGCGGTTCGCAGCGGTTACAATGCCGCCCAGGCCATTATCCAGGGCGGGATGTCCGGGTAATTCCGTAGGGCGCACCTGTGGGCCATTTGCTCCGGCTAATGGGATGCTTATTGCTAAGGAACCTCTGAACAAGTCCCTTCCCCCTCGACGGGGGAAGGTTAGGATGGGGGTGCCGGCGCTCATTGCCTAGCTGACGCCCCTGAACTCCCCTCCGGGATTTCGGCTTTCGTTGCAATGTCGCTGATATATTCAGAGGTTCCCTAAAACAATCCATCCGTCGTTCCTGCGCAGGCAGGAACCTAAAACCTTGAGGCCAGAGGTTCCTGCCTGCGCAGGAACGACGGTTAACTTGCTTCTTTATTGGACAGTCGAACTACTGATAGGTGAGCAATAAACTAAACTTGGGCAACTTGACCACCGTCACTCCGGCGCAGGCCGGAATCCAGGAAATGCGCGGGGTAGGTCAACGCTCCCTGTGGAAAGGCGCTCTGGATTCCGGCTTTCGCCGGAATGACGGGTTGGGGCCGGAATGACGGGATGGGATAGTTTAGATATTCATTCACGTATCAGTAGTTGGAACAGCTGACCTGCGCGCGCCCGGTGGCGGGTGTTCCGGATTCCGGCCGGCGCCACAATGACGATAGGGAAGTCACCTGTTTAGTTCACTTTATTAAAGGGTTCAAGGTTTCCAGCCAATGACCGAAGCTCCTAAAGTTGTGGCGATTACCGGGGCCTCCGGCTACATCGGCGCCCGGCTCCTGCAGCATTTTGAGGAAGACCGCAGTGTGGGAAAGTTAGTGGCTTTTGACCTGAAGCCGCCGCCCTTTCCCATCCACAATATCGCGGTCTATCGTCAGGATGTTGCCGAACCCATCGACGAAACGCTGCGCCGTCACCGGGTAAATACGCTGGTACACCTTGCCAGCATCCGCCGCGGCGCGCCCGGCTACCAGGATTGGGCGCAAGTCTTCCAGCATAACCAGGATGCCCTCAAGTCAACGCTGCAATCCTGCACAGCTGCCGGCGTTGAACACCTGATTTACGTCAGTTCCCACAGCGTTTACGGCGCTTTTTCGGACAACCCGGTGCCGTTGACCGAGTTGGCCGAAGCCCGCTGCTACGAGAACGCTCCCTATGGATATGCCAATCTGGAATTCGACCGGGATGTGCGTGCGTTTGCCGACAACCATTCAGAGGTCAAGGTAACCATCCTGCGCGCCTGTACCGTTCTTGGGCCTTCAGACGAGTACGGTCTGGTGGCCCGGACCCTCCCGCGCCGGTTCCTGGGCGTTGGCAGCAACCCGCCCTTTCAGTTTCTGCACGAGGCTGACCTGGTTCGGATTATTGGAGACATTATTCACCGGGGTACGCCGGGAGTGTTCAACGTGGCCGGGGAAGGGGTGGTTTTTCTTCAGGAGTTGGCCGAAATTACGCACCGCAAGCTGGTCCACCTGCCGACTTTCTTGGCTTATCCGGCGGCATGGCTGTCGTGGAAGCTGCTGCGGGCCGGGGCTGGCACCGCAGAACTGGACGCAGCGCGCTACCCGGTAATAATGAGCACGGGTAAAATCAAGCAAGCCCTGGACTGTCGTTTCAACTACACTTCGATGGAAACGGTGACCACCTTCGCCAACTACGCCGGTTTGTGACGGGGGAAGGCGATTCCAGCCATCAATTACCCCTGAAAATATTCGTGCCTATTCGCGTCCATTTGTGGACAAAAGGCTAACCCGTCTTGGCAGTATCGGGCAGCCCTTGCCCGGCCAGCAGCGCGTTGCGGGCCTCCAGCATTACCGGGTGGACTATGTGGCCCCGGTCGTTAAGGTCTGCGACCTGCCGGGTCAAGAACTCCAGGATCGCCGCATCCAGATTAGCGCGGGCCAAGTCCAGGATTTCGGGTTGATAGGGATAGCGTTTCCGCTTGTTGGGGTCCAGCTTGTCGGCCAGGAACACCACCTTGCCCAGATCGTCCAGGATTGGGTGGGATGTAGTGTGCCAATAGACCGCCCGGTACAGGTCCAGGTCCGCACCAGTAGAATCCAGCCCATCTTCCCAACGGAGGATTTCCGCCCCCACCGGGCCGTGCAGCAACAGCGGAACCTGCTGTTCTACTTCCCCGATGGGCAGGTCAAACCGGGCGGCGCGCTGAATCAACTCCGCTCCCGGCATAGCGCGGGCTACGTCGTGGGCCAGAATACCCAGGGCGGCACGCTCCGGGTCAACGGCGTGATACGGAGCCAGTTCGCGGGCAACGTCCTGGGCGCGGGCGATGTGGGCCTGCAACTTGGCAGGCAGGGCGGCCACCCGTTGCTGTATTCGGCTCTCCAGTTGAGGTTGTAATTGGGATTGCATTCTTATTCCTGGCTATCCCCGTTATCCCCGCTATCCCATAGAACCCAGGGGCTGCCCGGCCAGCAGGTGCATATGCAGGTGAGCTATCTCCTGGCCGGAGTCCTGGCCCTGGTTCAGGGTTAGGCGATAACCGCTTAGGGCCGCCCCTTCGCGCCGGGCCATTTCCTCGGCCACCACGAATAGATGCCCCATTATCGGCACCTGGCCGGGGCCGATGTAGGCCAGGGAATTAAGGTGCATATTGGGAATAATCAACAGGTGGACCGGAGCCTTGGGATTGATGTCCTTGACCACAAAAACCCGGTCGTCCCGATATATGACCGACTCGTGGGCCGGATTGCGCGCCATTCCACAGAAAATACATTCGCTGGTAGTCATCCTGTCCCTTCTCTCCAACGGCCCGGTCCTACTGGCAGCCGTTAGCTTTCTAATCTGTTTAATGCCTGGCTTTCTGCCTCACGCCGGGCTGTCGAGCCGGTGTACTCGTAAGCGAGGTTACGCCTCAATCTGTTGCAGGGCCAACTCTTTATGGAAATTCACGTCCCCGTAAGAAAGTTCCTGCACCTTGGCCCGGCGGGTGTATAGCTGTAAGTCGTGCTCTTTGGTGAAGCCGATGGCCCCGTGGCACTGGTGGGCCAGGTTGCAAACCCGCTGGTAGGCTCCGCTAACCCAGGCTTTGGCCATGGCGACTTCCCGGTCGGCCGGTTCTCCCTCGGCAATTTTCCAGGCCGCTTGATAGGCAATTTGACGGCAGCCTTCCACATCGGTAGCCATGTTGGCGCAATGGTGCTGCACCGCCTGGAAGGTTCCCACCGGACGCCCGAACTGGGTGCGCTGCTTGGCGTACTCTACGGTCATATCCACCACCGCATCGGCCCCGCCCAGCATTTCCATGCACTTGCCGGCTATCGCCCGGTGCAAGGCCCGCTGGATTATCGGCCAGCCGCCATCCACCTCGCCCAACACCGCATCAGCCGGTACGCTCACGTCGGTCAGGGCTATTTCGCACTGGCGGTCTGATGAAATGGTGCTGAGCTGATTGACCGTCATGCCGTCGCTGCCCGATGGGACGATGAACAGGGTGATGCCTTGGGCCGGGTCGTCGGATTGATTGGATTGGTTAGATTGATCGGTGCGGGCGGCGACCAAGAGCAGGTCGGCTACGTGGGCGTCGGGAACAAATAGCTTGCCGCCGTTGAGCCGAAAGGCGTCGCCCTCCCGGGTGGCGGTGGTTGCCACGCCCCAGGGTTCGTAGGTGGCTGAGCTTTCGGTGAGGGCCAGGGTCATTAGCAGCTGGCCGCTGCAAACACGGGTCAGGATGGCCCGTTTCTGCTCCTCGGTGCCGGCGTCCATTACGGTCAGGCCGCCCAGGACAACCGTGGAGAAGAAGGGGCTGGGGGTCAGGGAGCGGCCGGTCTCCTCCAGCAGGACGGCCAGGTCCAGGAAGCTGCCGCCGGTGCCGCCGTACTGTTCCGGGAAGGCCAGGCCGGGCCAGCCCAGGCCGGCAATCTGCCGCCAAAGCTCGTCGGTATGCCCCCGCTCGTCCTCCTCCATCTCTCGAACCAGCGTCAAGGGACATTCCTGGGACAGGAACTCCCGCGCGCTGTTCTTCAACATCTGCTGAATTTCACTCAGGCCCAAGTCCATGTTTGTTGCTCCTATGTCAAGGGACTAGCATCATTAGTAGCTGGTGAATGCGGGGTTAGTATAGCGTAAAAAGGCTGGTTTTGCATTGGGGGTAAGGCCGAGGGCCGGGGCGATTGCGTTTTAATTTCCCATGATGTCATTCTGATGGAGCGGAGCGGAGGAAGAATCCAAAATCCTTCTGGTTACAGACTTTGCCGATACCGTATCGCCCATGTTGAGAAGGATTTTGGATTCCTCGCTCCGCTCGGAATGACAGTCGGCGGGGGTGCAGGGGGTGCTAGTGATTAAAGCACGATTGCCCTGGCTTTAGCCCACCCCAGCTTTTACCCCTTATTGTAGGTGTGTTATACTTTTTGCCAGTTGAAACTGCCAGATTTTGTTAGGGGGCGCATCCCATGGCTGGTGCAATAGACTTTGTTGACGGTGGAACCGTAACCTCCCCCCTGGGTTTTCGCGCCGGCGCCACTTACGCTGGGTTGAAGACTTTTGCCGAGGACAAGCTGGACCTGGCGATTCTCTTGTCCGAAAGTCCTTGCGCCACCGCCGGAGTGTTTACCACTAGCACGGTCAAGTCGCCCACCGTCACCGTTGACCGGCAAAGGCTGGCCCAAGGCATTCCCATGCGGGTCTTGATTGTTAACGCCGGCATCGCCAACACCTGCGTCGGAGAGCAGGGGTTCATTGACGCCGAGGAGATGACCTCCCTGGCTGCCCAAAAGACCGGGACTGCGCCGGAGCAGGTGCTGGTATGCAGCACCGGTGTAATCGGCGTGGAACTGCCGATGTCCCTGATTCGCTCCGGCGTGGAGCAGATTGAGCTTACCGGCAACGGCGGCGCAGACATGGCGCGGGCGATTATGACCACCGACACCCGCCCCAAGGAGGTAGCGGTCAGCTTTGAAGTGGGCGGCCGGCAGGTCTTCCTGGGCGGCATCGCCAAGGGTTCCGGCATGATTCACCCCAATATGGCTACGATGCTCTCCTTCTTGACCACCGACGCCGCCGTGGAGCGGGAGTTCCTGCAAGCCGCCCTGAGCCAGGTTGCCGATGAGACCTACAATATGCTGACCGTGGACGGGGACAGCAGTACCAACGATACGGTGCTGCTGATGGCTAACGGCGCGGCCAGGAATACTGAAATAACCGACGCTTCCCCGGACGCCGACACCTTTATGGCCGCACTCCGACAAGTCTGCACCTACCTGACCCAGGAACTGGCCCGGGACGGGGAGGGCGCATCGCACTTGATCGTGGTGGAGGTGGCCAGGGCGACGGACATAACGGACGCCCGCAATGCAGCCCGTACCATCGCCTCCTCCAGCCTGGTAAAGTCGGCGGTCTTTGGCACCGACCCCAACTGGGGCCGGGTGCTGGCCGCCCTGGGCCGCAGCCGGGCCGCCGTGGAGGAGGACAAGATTGACCTGTTCATCAACGGCGTTTGTATTATGGAGGCGGGCAAGCCCATACCCTTCCACCGGGACGCGGTGGTAGCGCAGATGCGGCGACCGGAGGTGACCTTCCGGTTACAGTTGAACCTGGGTTCCGGCGAGGCTACCGCCTGGGGCTGCGACCTGACCGAGGAATACGTCATAATCAACAGCGCCTATACCACGTAATTGGGAGCAGCCCCGGTACGCCCACCCCCGGCCAGCCGGCTGGTCTGGTGCTCGGTTACGTTGTCCGGCAACCCCGGGATGCCCTCACCCCCGGCCCCTCTCCCCCGGGGAGAGGGGCCGGGGGTGAGGGCGGTTACAGGTATCTAGGGGCGGGTTTGAAACCCGCCCTCAAGGTTCAGAGTCAAATCCGGGTTCGGGTGATGTCCGGGTTATGGGAAAGGTCTTGGCGAAGCCGGCCGGGGCGGGTTTCAAACCCGCCCCTACAAAGCAATGCCAGGGCGGTTCCGAGTTTGGCCTATTGTTTGTGCGTCAGTAAAACTAACTTTGTCTAATTTGGAGTTCGGCGTGTCCGGCCCACAAATAGCCCCGCCAATAGTGGTGAAAATCGGGGGCAGCACCCTGGGCAGCCACGATACCAGCCTGAAAGACCTGGTTGCCTTGCAGCAGCAGGGGCGGGTGGTGGTGGTAGTCCACGGCGGCGGCCCGGTCATATCCCAGTGGATGCAGCGTCAGGGCATTCCGCCCCGCTTTGTTAACGGGTTGCGGGTTACCGACGCCGCCAGCTTGGACATCGTGGTTGCCGTGCTTACCGGGCTGGTCAACAAGGAACTGGTCAGCGCCCTGCATGGGTTGGGAGGCCGCGCCCTGGGCATCAGCGGCCTTGACGCCGGCCTGCTGGAGGCCCGCATCGCCAACCCGGACCTGGGCTATGTCGGCGAGATTACCAAGGTCAACCCGGAGCCCCTGCGGGTCATCTTGGGCAGCGGCTATATTCCCATGCTGGCCCCGCTGGCAATGCAGGTGCAGGACGGTACGGAACATGCCGGCTGCCCCCTGAACATCAACGGCGACACGGTGGCCGGAGAATTGGCCTATGCCCTGGGCGCGGAGCGGCTGGTCTTTCTCACCGACGTGCCCGGCGTTATGGACGGCAATGGACGAGTCATGGCCCGGCTGGATCGAAGGCGGGCCGGCCTGCTGCTCCACTCCGACGTGGTGCGGGGCGGGATGATTCCCAAGCTGGAGGCCTGTCTGCGCGCCCTGGAAAACTCGCCGGTGGCCGACATTGTGGACGGACGGGAGCCGGGGGCGCTGCTGGCTTGCATTCAAGACAGTAGCGGCCAGGGTAGAAGCGGCGGCACCCGCATCACCGGGGACAGCTTCAGCAGTCAGGCCAGGGAATGAGACTAACTTGGGGAGCGGAATCTCCCCCCGATTGCCTGGCTTTTATGCCCATGATTTCTTGGTTGCCATGCGGTTTTCCCCCAATTATTTTGCGAGCAGCAACCCGTGAGCTATGACCTGACCAACGACTCGGAGCAGGTGCCCGGCCCGCCCCTGCCCGGTATCTCCCAAGCCCTGCTCAACCGCATTCGCCGGTGGGCAATGGTCTGTATTGTTTTGGCCGTGGTGGGAGTCTGGGCCTGGTGGATGATCGGCGTTTATGCCGACTGGCTCTGGTTCGGCCAGCTTGGCTACAGCGCGGTTTTTATCCGGATTATGTTCATCAAGACCGTGCTGTTTGCCTTCGGCGCCCTGCTTGCAGCCCTGATTATTTCCTTCAACCTCTACACCGTGCTGCGGCTGTCAATCGGGCCGACGACCCGCGCCCTGCCGTCGGATTTTGTGCGCCTGCTGCTGCTCATCCTCCGGCTGTACATTATCCTTACGATGCTGATTGCCAGCCTGGCCCTTGGTTCAGTCGCCGCCGAGCGCTGGGATGTGGCGCTGCTCCTGCTCAACCGGGAACTCTTCGGAGTGTCCGACCCCCAGTTTGGGCGGGACGTGACCTTTTACCTGGTGAACCTGGAAATAATGCGCTTCATCCAGAGCTGGTTCCTGGCCTTGTTCATCACCGTCATCATCTCGTCGCTGGCGCTTTACGCGGGCATTTACGCCCTGCGCGGGGTGCGTTTCGTGGTGACGCCCCGGATGCTGCGGCACATGGCGCCGCTGGGCGCTACCCTGATGGTGATAATCGCCGTGGGCCACGTGGCGAGCATTTACGGGCTGACCCTTTCCGAAAGCGGGGTGGTGACCGGCGCCACTTATACCGACGTTAACGCCCGCATCCCAGTGTTCTGGTTTCTGGCCGGCATTGCCCTCCTGGCCGCCGTCGGGTTTGGCGTGAGCGTTTACTTTGCCGGGCTTCGGCTGATGGTCGGCGCCTTCAGCCTCTGGCTGCTGATGTTCCTGCTGGCCGGCATTCTTTATCCCATTCTGTTCCAGCGGTTCCTGGTTGACCCGGACCAGTACGCCCGCGAGGAGCCTTTCATTCAGCGCAACCTGGAGGCCACCCGGGCTGCCTACGGGCTGAACGACGTGGAGGAGACCATCTACCCAGCGGCGGAGTCGCTGACCCTGGCCGTGGCCCAAGAACACCGGACCACCCTGGACAGCATCCGGCTTTGGGATGCCGCCCCCTTGAAGGACGCCTATAACCAGCTTCAGTTTATGGAGCTTTACTACAATTTCCTGAACATGGACTCGGACCGTTACGTGGTGGACGGGCGGCTGCAACAGGTGCTAATCGGGGCGCGGGAACTGGACCCGACCAACTTGCCGACGGACGCGCAAAACTGGGTGAACCAGCGGCTCCAGTACACCCACGGCTATGGGGTCGCAATGACCCCGGCGGCCGGGTTCACCCCCGGCGAGGGCCGCCCGGAGTTCTTCATCCAGGACATACCCATCCAGGGCAAGCTGCCCGTATCCCGTCCCGAGGTTTACTACGGCGAGTCCCCCATCAACTTCGCCATCGTCAACAGCGGGATGAGCGAGGTCAACCCCAACTCGGACTTTGAGAGTTATGACGGAGACGGCGGGGTGGGTCTGAACTCCCTGGTCCGACGGGTGGTTTACGCCATTGAGTTCGGCGACATCAACATCCTGCTCAGCGACCAGGTTAAGCCAACCAGCCGAATCCAGTACCGCCGCCAGGTTCGGGAAAGGGTAAAGGCCATTGCTCCCTTCCTTAAACTGGACCACGACCCCTATCCGGCGCTGGATGATAACGGCAAGCTGTGGTGGATTCAGGACGCCTATACCGTAACCGACCACTACCCTTACGCCACGCCCAGCGGCGACGGGTTTAATTACATCCGAAACAGCGTCAAGGCGGTGGTGGATGCCTATAATGGGGACGTTGCGCTCTATGTCGTTGACCCGGAAGAACCGCTGCTTAAAATGTACCGGCGGGCCTTTCCCGACCTGTTCCGGGAAATGGCGGCGATGCCGCCCGACCTGCTGCGCCACATCCGCTACCCGGTAACCCTCTTCTCGGTTCAGGCCCAGCTGTATTTGCGGTATCATGTCACCGACCCGCAGGTATTTTTCAAC
This sequence comes from Dehalococcoidia bacterium, assembly GCA_965197655.1. Taxonomy (GTDB): domain Bacteria; phylum Chloroflexota; class Dehalococcoidia; order Lucifugimonadales; family UBA3495; genus CATQHB01. Next base: position 2,349,250 of record OZ240220.1, read on the forward strand.
CAGGCGGAGCAGTGGGACATACCGCTGGAGACCCTGTTCGGCAAGCCCGGGATTGCAGTATCTCCATCCTACCTGATAATGCGGCTGCCCGGAGAGGAACGAGAGGAGTTTGTGCTGTTGATGCCCTTCTCTCCCGCCGGTCAGAAGAAGAACCTGGTCGGCTGGCTGGCCGCCCGCAATGACCCGCCCTACTACGGCCAACTGAAGAGTTTTCAACTGCCCGACGACCGGCAGATTGACGGCCCCAGCCAGGTGGAGGCAAGGATTCAAAACGACCAGCAGTTTTCTCAACTATTCACCCTGTGGGACGGCCCCAGTTCCAAGGTAATTCGGGGGAAACTGCTGGCAATACCCATTGCTGATACAATAGTCTATGTCGAGCCGCTCTACCTTCAATCTGTAGGGCTGGCCTTCCCGGAGTTGAAAAAGGTTATACTGGCCGATAACACCAACCTGGTAATGGCCGACTCGATGGCGGAAGCTCTGGCCCGGCTGTTGGGCGCCGAATATAACCCGGCGGAAACGGCGGGCACGGTCGGCACGGTCAACAAAGAAGCAGCCACCGGCGCCACTACGACTACCGGGGCCGGGGCGGAGCCGCTAATACAGGAGCCATCAATACAGTGGGAGCAACTAGAACAAATTGAGGCAACGGTAAATGAGCTTGGGCAAGCTCTGGAAGACCTGGAGAAATCCCTGGAAAATCTACGCAGAACCTTGGGAGGAGATTCACCATGAGCACCAGCAAAAGCAGTGAATGGATTGCAATAGAGAATAAATACTACGCCCAGACGGTACGCCGCCAGCCAGTGGTAATCGTCCGGGGAGAAGGGTCCAGGGTGTGGGATGCCGACGGCAAGGAATACCTGGACTTTGTGGCCGGCTGGGCCGTGGACAACCTGGGTCATTCCCACCCGACAATCACCCAGGCCATCGTGGAGCAGGCCGGCACCCTCTTGCAGACCTCCAACCAGTTTTACACCGTCCCCCAGCTAATGCTGGCCGAGTTGCTGGTGGAAAATAGCTGCCTGGACCGGGTGTTTTTCGGCAACAGCGGCGCCGAGGCCAATGAGGGCGCGCTGAAGCTGGCCCGCCGCTACGGCAAGCTGAACCGGGACGGAGCATACGAGGTAATCACCGCCTTCAATTCCTTCCACGGGCGCACTATGGCGACGGTGGCGGCCACCGGACAGCCCCACTACCAGGAATCTTTTACTCCGCTGCTGCCCGGCTTTGTCCACGTGGACTTTGACGATGTGGAAGCGATTATGAACGCTACCACCGACCGGACTGCTGCCGTAATGGTGGAGCCGGTGCAGGGTGAAGGCGGGGTGAACATCCCGGCGGACGACTACCTGCAACGGGTGCGGGAGTGGTGCGACAGCCAGGGCCTGCTCTTGATTCTGGACGAAGTGCAGACCGGCCTGGGCCGCTTGGGCAGCCTGTTCGGCTACCAGGAATACGGCGTGGAGCCGGACGTGATGACCCTGGCCAAGGGCCTGGGCTACGGGGTGCCCATCGGGGCCTTTATGTCCAAGGAAGGGGCGATGGCGCTGGTGCCCGGCGACCACGGCTCCACCTTCGGCGGCAATGCCCTGACCACCGCCGCCGCTTACGCCGGAACCAAGTTCCTGATTGACAACGACATCCCCGGCCAGGTCAAGGCGATGGAACCGCACCTGCTGGGACGGCTGAATGAACTGAAGTCACGCTTCTCCTTCATTTCCGACGTGCGGGGCAAGGGACTGCTGGCCGCCCTGGAGTTTGACAGCGATATTTCCGGTCAAGTCCTGGCCAACGCCAACGAAGCCGGCATCCTGCTGAACGGGGTCAAGCCCAACGCCGTCCGGTTCATGCCCCCCCTGAACATCACCGCCGCCGAAATTGACGAAGGCATCGGCCGGCTGGAGCAGGCACTGGCGAAGATTTAGGGGCGCAAGGGGGCCAGACCAAGCCGAGCTTGGGCTAAAAAGGAGGAAGTCTATGAAAACTTTCTCGGCAAGATACCGGGGCAATCGTCTGGTAGAACTGATTGCAGATGTTCACCTGGCCGAGGATGCGAAGGTACTGGTCATCGTTCCTGAGCCGGAAGATGCGGAAGAAGCTATGTGGTCTAATCTGACCGCCGCTCAATTCCTGGAGGGTTACAGCGAAGCCGATTCGGTATATGACGGCCTGTGAGCACGGTTCGCTATCGGAGAGGCGAGGTAGTCTACTCTCCTTCCCTTTCACTGCCGACAATGAGTCGAGGAGGCGTCTTGGGCTGATTTTGCTGGATACTGGAGACGCAGATATAGTGGCGGCCCGCATAACCGCCAACCTCCTCGAACTCCCTATGATGTTCAAGTTAGAGGGTGGCGACAGGCGGGGCTATTGCTCCCCTCAATTATTCGCCTGGATAAGATGGCAACATTGGAGAAGCGTCTGGTAGAACGTCGGTTGGGAATATTGTCCCCGGAAGATGGGGAGCAAGTGAAGGCAGTATTACAATTGCTTTGGCTGAACAGTTAAAAAACCCGAGGCGGCGATAGGTCTAAGGATACTCTGAATAAGTCATTAAACGCCAGCGCCTTCACCCCGTCGTTCCTGCGAAAGCAGGAACCTAAAATGTTGTGGACAGAGGTTCCTGCCTGCGCAGGAACGACGGGTAGGGATAAACACCCAAGTCACGGACTTATTCAGAGGTTCCCTAAATCGTTCCTGACTACCGACAACCGGGAAAGGAGTTGCCAATATGAACCGCAAGGAAATAGAACTGCTGGAACGGATTACCCTAAACCCGGACCCGAAAGTGGGCAAGCCGGTAATCAAGGACACAACCATTACCGTGGAAGAAATCTTGGGGTTAATGGGGCAAGACATTTCCATCCCGGAAATTCTCCGGCGACATCCCGGCATAACCGACCCTGACATCCGCGCCTGCCTGCTGTTTACCCAGAAAACCATCGACGACATAACCTTTATGCCCTTGTGCTAGGGTAGTTGGGCAGGCTTTTGTACGCCAGCATTAGACTTGAAAAGGACATCCAAAGGAGCGTTTCCTATGAGCCAAAATGAGAGTGAATTGTTGGAACGCATAACGAAAAATCCGAAAGTAAAGGTGGGTAAGCCGGTAATCGGTGGCACCCGTTTAACCGTAGAGTTCATCCTAGGGCTGCTGGCTTACGGTATGACCATTGAAGAGATACTGGAAGAGTACCGGGGCATCACCCGTGAAGACGTTCTGGCCTGTCTTCTGTACGCCCGGAAAGACCTTGCCCGCAACACTTTTCTGCCCTTGGGGAAGGAAGTGGCTTTATCAGATTCCTAGTGGACGAATGCGCTGGCCCCGTGGTTGCCGAGCAGCTCAGAATGCTTGAGCACGATGTCATTTCAATCCATCCCGATTACCGGGGAATGGATGACAGAGATATTCTGAGGTGGGCCAACGCAGACAATCGCATTTTGGTAACGAGTGACAAAGACTTCGGTGAGTTGGTATTCCGCGAAGGTGAACCACATAAAGGCGTAATTTTATTGCGGATGTCAGACCAAACCCCCGTCAACAAGATAGAAATACTGCGGCTGTTGACTTTCTGGTTGTCTCCGCTCCTTGATGGAAGCTTTACCGTGGTCACTGACTCGAAGATAAGAATAACACTGGGGTTGGAATCGGAACCGTAATATCATTAGCGCAGGACTGCCTCAATAGCATCTAACCACGGAGGTAAATCACCACTAATGCCAAACGAAAAAATCGTCCTGGCCTACAGTGGCGGGCTGGATACGTCGGTGGCCGTACCCTGGCTTATAGAAGAGTACGGCGCAGACATCATTACGCTGACCATTGACCTGGGGATGGTTGACCTGGAAGCTATCCGGCAGCGGGCGTTGCAGGTGGGTGCGGCCAAGGCCCTGACCGTGGACGGCAAGGAAACCCTGGTCAACGAGTTCCTGTTCCCAGCCCTGCAAGCCGGGGCCATCTACGAGGAACAGTACCCCCTGGCTACCGCTTTGGGCCGCCCCCTTATCGCTCGCTACCTGGTCGAGGCGGCGCGGGCCGAGGGGGCCTACGCCGTAGCCCACGGCTGCACCGGCAAGGGCAACGACCAAGTCCGCATTGACGTGGGCGTGGCCGCCCTGGCCCCGGAGCTAAAGGTCATTGCCCCCATCCGGGATTGGGGCATGAGCCGGGAGGCTGAAATTGAGTACGGCCAGGCCCGCAACCTGCCCATCAATGCCAGCAAGAGCCGGTTTTCCGTGGACGAAAACCTGTGGGGTCGCAGCGCCGAGGCCGGCGAACTGGAAGACCCCTGGCTGGAACCACCGGAGGACGCCTACGACTGGACCCGTCCGGTCAGGGAAACCCCGGACCAGCCCGCCTACCTGGAAATCCACTTCGAGCAGGGCATCCCGACGGCGATGGACGGGGAAAGTATGGCCGGCGTTGACCTGATTCGGCACCTGAACACGGTGGCCGGAGAGCATGGCGTGGGTCGGGTTGACCACGTAGAAAACCGGCTGGTGGGCATCAAGTCCCGGGAGGTTTACGAGACCCCGGCGGCAGTGACCCTTCACGCCGCGCACAAGGCCCTGGAAACGCTGACCCTGAGCAAGGACCAGGCCCGCACCAAGGCCCGAATCGCCCAGGAATACGCCGACATGGTTTACAACGGCCTGTGGTTCACCCACCACCGGCTGGACCTGGACGCCTACATCAGCAGCACCCAGCGTTACGTCACCGGCGACATCAGGGTCAGGCTGCACAAGGGAGTCTGCACCGTGGTGGGCCGGAGCGCGCCCCAGGCGCTTTACAACTACCACCTTGCCACCTACGACCGGGACGACCAGTTTGACCACGCCGCCGCCGCCGGCTTCATCGATATTTTCGGCCTGCCGGTACGCACCCAGAACCAGGCGCAGGGGTAGGCGGTAAGGAGGCAGCAATGGACAAGGTAATGTCTTGGGCGGAAATCGAAGCGACCTTTGACTCGGAATGGGTGCTGATTGAAGACCCAGAGTTGACCCCCATGCTTGAGATAATACGGGGCAAAGTAGTGTTTCATGGCAAGGACAAGGATAAGCTTCATCAAAAAATGCGGGAATTGCGTCCGCTCCGCTCCGCCGTAATCTTTGTGGGAGACCCGCCAAAGGACTTGGAGTTCATTCTGTGACCACTCTATTCGACCCGGAGAGGAATCATGTTCTAATATCTGTCAAGATAGTTGGGCCGGTAAGCGAGACGATTGCACGAATGGCTCTTGATACGGGAGCTACGCGGACATTGCTTGACCGGGGAATTGCCACCGATCTAGGTTTTGAAATTACTTTAGCCTCTGAAACTGTACGGATTGTTACCGGTAGCAGATACGAAATAATTCCGATTATCAATGTAGAACGAATCGAAGCACTCGGTCACTACCGCGAAAACCTACCAATTCTGTGTAAATCCTTGCCTGCTGGATTGACCATAGACGGACTCCTCGGCCTTGACTTCTTCCGCGGCCAAAGACTGATAATTGATTTCCGCGAAGGATTAGTAACCCTGGATTAACTGTTTGACTTCCCGATAATGGAAGAAACGGAGGATTTATGACCCTTGCCGACCGAATGAATAACCTGGGCACCGAGACCGCTTTTGAGGTCTTGGCCAAGGCCCGCGCTTTGGAAGCCCAAGGACAGGAGATTATTCACCTGGAGATTGGCGAGCCGGATTTTGACACGCCCCGGCACATTGTTGAAGCGGGCATCCAGGCCCTGCAGGATGGCTACACCCACTACGGCCCCACGCCGGGACTGCCCGAACTGCGCGAGGCCATCGCCCGCAACAGCCGGGAGGTCCGGGGCATCGACACCGACCCATCCCATGTCGTGGTAACGCCGGGCGCCAAGCCAATAATGTTCTACGTGATTCTGGCCCTGGCCGAACCGGGGGTAGAGGTAATCTACCCCAACCCCGGCTTTCCCATCTACGAGTCCATGATTCGCTTCTCCGGCGCTACGCCGGTACCGATGCAGCTCTTGGAGGAGAAGGACTACCATCCCGACCTGAGCGACCTGGCTGATAAAATCACCGACCGCACCCGTCTCATCATCATCAACTCCCCGGAGAACCCCTGCGGCTCGGCCCTGAACCGGGAAGAGCTGGAAACCATCGCCGATCTGGCCCGGGGCCGAAACCTGTACGTCATGGCCGACGAGATATACAAGGACATTCTCTATACCGGCGAACATTTCAGCATCGCCGCCCTGCCTGATATGGCGCGGCAGACCGTTATTCTGGACGGGTTCTCGAAAAGCTATGCCATGACCGGTTGGCGGCTGGGTTACGGGATAATGCCGGAGGAGTTGGTGCCGCACATCACCCGGCTGGCGGTTAACAGCGTCTCCTGCGCCGCATCCTTCAGCCAGCGGGCCGCCATCGCCGCCCTGGACGGGCCGCAGGACGGGGTGCAGGCCATGGCCGCCGAGTTTGCCCAACGGCGCCGGCTGATTGCCGACGGCCTGCGCCGCATCCCCGGCATTAACTGCCCGGAGCCGGAGGGTGCCTTTTATGTTTTCCCCAGCATCAAGGACACGGGTATCAGCAGCGGGGAGTTCGAGAACCGGGCGTTGAATGAAGCCGGGGTGGCGCTGCTGTCCGGTTCAGCCTTTGGCGAATTCGGCGAGGGTTACGTGCGGCTGTCCTACGCCAACTCCCAGGAAAACATCCAAAAGGCCTTGGGACGGCTGGCCGAGTTTGTGGAAAGCCTGGTGTAGGGGGAAATAACGTCCTATTTGGCCCCAACAGTTCCCAAGTTCTTCAGGAAGTAAAATACAGAGTTATTGAGGTTGGAAGCGCATTCCTCGAAGATTGTTGGAGATAATGAAAAAGGGCTGCACAATACAGACCTTTAGAGTTCCGCAGTCCCAAGTTTGACCGGCAAGCTTGGGGGTAATACAGGGCTATCGCATTTGGATTCCAGGCTAACCGTCGTTCCTGCGAAGGCAGGAACCTCTGTCCACAAGGTTTTAAGTTCCTGCCTTCGCAGGAACGACGGGAAAGGGACGTTTGTCGTCATATGCGATAGCCATAGGGGTAATAAGCCCAGGGTTGATATGCAACCCTGGGGAGGCCATCAGAGATTACAACACCTTAATCCTGAGCTCGACTTTGCACGTTCCACAGGTGGGCTTCATAGTTAAAGTCGAGTAGCTAGGGACACTTTTTGAGTGGCGGGTCCAGAAGACGCCATGCAAAAAGCATTGGAATTGAGATATGTAGCTAAACCCATGTATCTGACGGCTCCTAACCAACTTTGTACAAAGTCCAGCTTAGTAGGCTCTGCTTTACTGACAGTTCCCCCTTGCGGCCGAGGACATCGCCGGCTCAAAATAATGTCACTCTTGGCGCCAAAAGGAGCGAACATTATATGGTTATTGCCGTCAAACCGGAACCTGTAGATTCAATAGACTCAATCGAAGTTGATGTTGATGCCGGAAGGGGTGGTTACGCCCTGCCGGCGGGTACAGTAGGCGCTGAGCCGGCCGATGCGGGCCGGGGCGCCGCCTACCAGCCGATGATTCGGGATATGCCCCAGGAAGAACGCCCCCGGGAAAGGCTGCGGGACTACGGCCCTCGCTACCTGAACAACGCCGAGCTTATCGCCATCCTGCTCCGCACCGGCATTAAGGGAGAGAACGTGCTGGCGATGTCCAGCCGGCTGCTGACCCGCTTCAAGGGCCTGGACGGGTTGGGCCGCAGCACCTTTGCCGAGTTGTGCGCCGAGCGGGGCTTGAGCGAGGCCAAGGCTTGCCAGCTAATGGCTGCTCTGGAGTTGGGCCGCCGCTTCATCTCCCTGGCCCCCCAGGACAGGGCGGTAATCCACTCGCCCCAGGACGTAGCCAACCTGCTGATGGCGGAAATGTCGGCCCTGGAGCAGGAACATCTGCGGGTGCTGCTGCTCAACACCAAGAACCAGGTGCTGAACACGGTTGAGGTCTATGTGGGCAACGTCAACAGTTCCATCGTCCGGCCTTCGGAGGTCTTCCGCCCGGCGGTGCGGGACAATGCGCCGTCTATCATCGTGGTGCACAATCATCCCTCCGGCGACCCGACGCCCAGCCCGGAGGACGTGGCTATCACCCGGGAGTTGGTAGCCGCCGGCAAGCTGCTGGACATTGACCTGCTGGATCACGTGGTAATCGGCAGCGGCCAACGCTACGTCAGCCTGAACGAGAAGAAGCTGGGCTTCAGCTAGATTCAAGCATGGATGACCGGATATACCGGATAATCGTTATTCTAAAGGTAACTTTGCAATTCAGGTGGTCTAATCATTGAACCTTGCAGGGGCAACCCTTGTGGTTACCTTGCGTCCTACGCCGGAAACCGAGTCGTTACCCCAAACCACCTGAACCAGAACCCTATCTTTTCTAAATCCTGTGTATCATGTAAATCCATGTTAAGTTAAGGAGGAAAATATGTCATATTTCAAGGACGCCAACGACCGGGAATCGCTGGAATTGGCCCCCGGCGCCCGCACCAGCACCTTTTGGGGCGAGAATATGTTGCTGTCCCTGGTGGGAATTGACGCCAACGCGCTGGTGCCGCTGCACACCCACCCCCACGAGCAGGCGGGTATCGTGGTAGAGGGAGAGTTGGAAATGGGCATCGGTGGGGAGGTGAAAACCCTGAAACCGGGCGATATGTACATCATCCCCGGCAACGTGGAACACTACGCCAAGGGAGGCGACCAACCGGCCAAAGCCCTGGACGTTTTCAGCCCGGTGCGAGAAGAGTTTAAGTATTGACGACAAGTCCTTGACGCCTAAAGGGCTTGCATATAGAGTTCCCGCAAGGGCGCAACGGGTTTCTCGAAACGCAACTGGCTTACCGGGGGAATGGTGTCTTGAATTTAAGGCAGATAGATATGTTTGAGGACAGCCATCCGCAGGGCAATTCAACAAAGCAAAGGGTAGTTCGGAACGGCGCAGCCACCAACGACTTGGTGCTGAGCGCATACGGCCTTGGCAACTCCGAAGTATTCCCTAAAATACTGGAGCTTTACGTTGCTCCGGGCAGCGTGGTTGCCGACGTTACTTTTGGGAAGGGCGCATTCTGGAAACGTGTCCCAAGAGGACAATACCAACTACTGGCCACCGACATTCTCGACGGTATTGATTGCAGGGCACTCCCATACCAAGACGGCGAGATAGATTGCGTAGTTATTGACCCGCCGTATATGCACTCCCCCGGCGGAACGGCTCACCAGTCCCATAAACCTTTTGAAGACCACTACCGCAATAACGGTACCGGAAACGGCACGGCCAGCAAATATCACGAAGCGGTGCTGGAACTTTACTTTGACGCCGGGCGTGAGGCACATCGGGTTCTGCGTGATAGAGGCGTCTGCATTGTCAAGTGCCAGGATGAGGTCTGCGCCAACCGCCAGAGATTCACCCACGTTGAAATTATCCAGGAGTATCAAAGGCTGGGATTTATCGCAGAAGACTTATTCGTGGTAGTCCGCAACAATCGCCCCGGCGTCAGCCGGACCGTCCGACAGGTTCACGCTCGCAAGAACCACTCCTATTTTCTGGTGTTCTGGAAGCACGGACGGACGGGGGTTGTATGGAACCCGGAATGAATGCTGTTGACTTGATGCTTGAGGTGATAGCGGAGCATTCGCCCAAATCCATTTGGGCCGGTGCGCCTTTGGAAGCCTTTAGACGCGTCGAAAATACAAACCGGGGAGACATCGGTGAGGAATTTCTACGCCGTTATCTTGTTGCGCATGGCGGGTTCTCAGTTCAGAAAAGCGGTACCCGAGCAGATCTAATAGATCTACAAATTGAGAATCGGGATTTTGAGGTCAAGACAGCTTCTCTAGGGGTCAATAGAACATTCCAATTCAACCACATTAGGATGGACCGAGATTATCTTTACTTGCTTTGCCTTGGTGTTTGCCCGGAGGTCATAGTTTTCGACATTTGGCGAAAAGAAGAAGTAGCTGATGGGCAAGCTGGACGACTGGTTCGAATGGCTCAAGACCAAAGTACAACCTTCAAACTCACCAAGCGTCTCTCAGATATGCGGCCTATTGAAACTCTGCCCGACTGGATTAGGGCAGAGTTTGGAAAAACCGTGGAATAAAGCTCACGACATTCCTAAAACCCTATAGCGCACCCATCCTTCCTTGGCTCCGAGTCGGCCCAGAGGACGTCCGTTGCCACTTTACGCCGATCCCTTCCCTTTCCCGCAACCATTCCGCCAGCATAATTCCCTCGTTTATTTACCCGGCCGGTTTTCCGGGTTAACCGGGGGTGGTTCGTTGAAGGGGCGGCCATCGCGCTGGGCAGCCTGGAGCCGCTCGTACCACTCCAACCACTGGCGATCCTTTTCTTGCATACCCTCTTCCCGGCCCTTTTTCAGAATTTCTTCCACTTTACGCCGATCCCTTTCCCGCAACCATTCCGCCAGCATAATTCCCTCCAAAGCAACATAAGTGCTGCCGACCATCGGCAAGATAATCGGCCCCATCCCCCGGTGGAGGTTCAGTATGGCCGTAGCCCTAGGGGATGACCATAAACTGTTCGAGAACAACCAATATCAAGAGCAACAGAAACTGCCCACTGAATAGCGCCACGTACCAGCGGCGCAGGTGCTGCGGGATGCTCCAGATGCTTTCCCAGTCCCGGACCGGTCTCCCTGGTGGAGGGAGTTAGATGGGTTGTCCCGACTGGTTAACTGACCTTGATTTTCCCGCAATGTACCACCCTCTGCCTTGATTGAGCAAGAGTATAACCGGTGGCAGTGCGGTTAGTCTTGGGGCAAATGTCACTGGCTGGATCGAGACTGGCTGAAATCTCCGGTGGTTTGGAATACGGAACTGCCCTGAATACCCAGGGCTACCGGCGCTGGGTCCCAGCCCACTCTAAAACCCGCCCCTAAAACCCGATGGCACACCCGTCCTTCCTTGGCTCCGAGCCAGCCCAGAGGGCGCCCGTTTCCGGGTTGCGGCGGATTACCTGGCCGCCGCCCATGCCTACCCGGGCGTGGCCGCTGACCTGGTGCAGTTGGTGGCCCCGGCTCCGCAAACCGCCCATCACGTCCGGGGAAAGCCCCTCCTCTACCAGCACCGCGTCCCCAATAACCTGGAAGCGGAGGGCGTTCAACGTCTGCTGCGGGTCCATCCCGAAATCCACCATGTTGCAGATGGCTTGCAGGTGGCCTTGAGGCTGCATAAACCCGCCCATCACGCCGTAGCAGAGGTATAACTCGCCGTCCAGCGTCGCCATCGCCGGAATGATGGTGTGGTAAGGCCGCTTGCCCGGCGCCAGGGCATTGGGATGGTCTGCGTCCAGGGAAAAGAGGGCCGCCCGGTTTTGCAGCACAATGCCGGTGCCGGGCACCACCAAGCCGCTGCCGAAGTTGATGTAGATGCTGTTGATGAAGGAACAGGCGTTGCCCTGGCCGTCAACGGCGCTGATATATACCGTATCGCCTCCCCCGCTCATGAGGCCGGTAAGGTCGCCAAAGGGGACGTAGGGCATCGCCCGTTCCGGGTCAATCCGGTCCCGACGACCGGCGGCATAGGCCTTGTCGGTCAGCTCGGCAATGGGAACCTCGGCCTTGCGGGGGTCGGCCACGTAGCGATAGGCGTCAGCAAAGGAGAGGCGCATCGCCTCAATCAGGTGATGGTAGGTCTCCAACGTCTGGGATCCCATTTCCTTGATGTCGAAACCCTCCACAATGTTCAGCGCCTCCAGGGCGGCGATTCCCTGGCCGTTGGGCGGACACTCCCAGCAGGTTAAGCCCCGGTAGTCGGTGGAGATGGCCTCGTCCCAGTCCGAGGTATGGTCGGCCAGGTCTTCGGTGGTAATCCAGCCTCCCTGTTCCTGGACAAAGGATGCAATCTTGTCGGCGATTTCGCCTTGGTAAAAGGCGGCGGAACCGCCCTCGGCAACGGCGCGCAGCGTCTTTGCCAAGGTGGGGAGACGAATCATATCCCCCTGGCGGGGCGGTCGTCCGTTGAGCAGCATCTCCTGGCCCGATGGCAAGGCGGACAGCCGGGCCTGCTGGCCCGACCACTGGTAAGCGATAAAGTCGGTAACCGGAAACCCCTCCTCGGCGTAGCGGATGGCCGGTTTCAATACCTCGACCAGAGGCATAGAGCCGTGGGCGTTCAGGATGGTCTCCCAGCCATGCACCGTGCCGGGAACCGACACCGAAAAGGCGCCCTCGCCGGGCATCTGGTTGTGTCCGGCGGCCCGCAGTTGGTCAATGGAGGCTGCCCCGGGAGCGCGTCCGCTGCCGTTGAGGGCGCGTACCTGCTTTTCCGAGTCGTTCCAGATAAGGGCGAACATATCCCCGCCGACGCCAGTGGACTCGGGTTCAACCACGTTGAGGGCGGCGGCGCTGGCTACTGCTGCATCCACGGCATTGCCGCCTTGCATTAGCATTTGCAGCCCGGCCAGGGCGGCCAGGGGTTGGCTAGTAGCTACCATTCCGTTTTTCGCCAGCACTGCGGAACGCCTGGAATCAAAGAACATAGCGGGTTCACTCCCTAATAATAACGGTTCGGGTGGTTCGGTTAGTTTACCATACACAACTATAGATGGGGGTGGGTAGCAGCAGATAGGGGTGGGTAGCGGCGGCCCCAACCCCCGGGCAATCGCATTTGGAATCGGGGGAATCCGTCATTCCTGCGAAAGCAGGAATCCAGTGGCGTCAGGGGCAGAGGTTCCTGCTTTCGCAGGAACGACGGGTTTTCGTTCTTCGGTCTAATGCGATAGCCCGGCCCCAATCCCCAAGTCAGGCACAAGGCCCGCCCCGACTACCGGCCGAGGTTGTTGCACCTACCCGGCCCAAGGCCGGGGGAGGGGGGCTGTTGGGGCAACCCTGGTGATAGCTCTGGTTGCCGGCAGGGCAATCGCATTACGAGTACCTACCAACCGTCATTCCTGCGGAAGCAGGAATCTGAACCCGTGACGGATCGAGGTTCCTGCCTTCGCAGGAACGACGCAAAAAACAAGCCTTAACATACTGCAATAGCCCTGGTTGCCGGCCATCCCCATTACCCCCAACCCTGTCCCTATGGTAAGATAACCCGGCTACGGCAATCTGCAATCAGTAACAATACACAGGAGGCTGAATCATGGCAGCAGAAGTTGGGCAGGCCGCCCCGGACTTTACCCTTTACGATACCGACCGCACTCTGCGCAGCCTGAGCGAGTTCAGGGGCAAGAACGTGGTGCTGGCTTTCTTCCCCGGCGCCTTTACCGGAGCGTGCACCAACGAGGCTTGCACCCTGCGGGATGCGGTGGACGAGTTTAACTCGATGAACGCCCAGGTGGTTGGGATTACCGTTGACCCACCCTTTTCCCAGAAGGCCTGGGCCGACGCCAACAACGTCAACTATCCCTTCCTCAGCGACTTTACCCGGGCGACGGTCAACGCCTACGACGTGGCCCTGCCCAACCTGGCCGGAATGGAGGGCTACGTAGCCGCCAACCGGGCGGTCATCATCGTTGACGGCGAGGGCATCATCCGCTACCGCTGGATTGCCCCCACTCCACCCACCGAGCCGGACTACGACGAAGTGCGGGCGGCAGTAGGACAACTGGCCTAAACTCTGCGTATCTCCGCTTCCTCTGTGTCTCTGTGTGAAATATACCCTGGGGTATGTTCAACACGAGACACAGAGTTTGTTTGACTTATACGGCAAGGGAGGAAGCATGGCAATTCCTGACGTTAAGGCCCTGATATTCGACGTTTTCGGCACCGTGGTGGACTGGCGCGGCAGCATCATTGCGCAGTCCTCCGCCTTTGGCAAGGCCCGCGGCATTGAGCGGGACTGGGCCGCCTTCGCCGACACCTGGCGCAGCAAGTACCGTCCCTTTATGGACAAAGTCCGCACCGGGGAACTCCCCTGGACCAACCTGGACGCCCTGCACCGGATGGCCCTGGAAGAGGTGCTGGCCGAGTTCGAGATTGACGGGCTGGACGACGCAGAAAAGGCCGAGGTCAACTTCTTCTGGCACCGCCTCCGTCCCTGGGCCGACTCGGTTCCCGGCCTATACCGGCTGAAGCACGGCTATATCATCGCGCCGATGTCCAACGGCAACATTGCACTGATGACCAACATGGCGAAGAACGGCGGCCTGCCCTGGGATTGCATCCTGGGAGCCGAGGTAGCCAAACACTACAAGCCCGACCCGGAAAGTTACCTGACCGCCGTTGAACTGCTGGGCCTGCGCCCGGAGCAGGTGATGATGACGGCGGCGCACCAGGGCGATCTGTTGTCGGCGCAAAAGGTGGGGCTAAGGGCCGGGTTTGTCCCCCGTCCTATGGAACACGGCCCCGACGTTACGCCGGACCCCACTCCCGATCCGTCCTTTGACGTGGTGGCAACCGATTTCGTTGACCTGGCCCGGCAAATGAGAGTTTAACAATTACGAATTAGGAATTACGAATTACGAGTGATGCACCAGGCTCCAATGAGGGTTATCACCAACAGACCATTCGTGATTCTTAATTCCTAATTCGTAATTGAGGAGAGAAACAATGGCCCGTATCGCCGTCCGGCTGGAGAACGACCCCCAACTGGCGCCCCAGGATTCTCAGGAAATGGCCTCCCTGGCGGAGAGTCGGGGCTACGAAATGGTCTGGGTGCCGGAAGGTTCGGGGCGGGACTCGCTGACCCAGCTAACTTTTCTGGCGGCCCACACCGACCGGATTAAGCTGGCTACCGGCATCCTGCCCATCTACTACCGCACGCCGATGCTGACCGCTATGTCCGCCGCCGGCCTGGGAACCCTGTCCCAGGGGCGGTTTGTCCTTGGCCTGGGGGTGGGGCATCGCCCTTCGGTAGAAGGAACCCACGGCGTCCCTTTCCGCCGGCCCCTGACCCGGATGCGGGAGACGGTGACCCTGGTCCAAAGCCTGCTCCGGGGAGAGCAAGTCGCCCACGCCGGCCGGATTTTCAACGTGGGCAGCGCATCCCTCGGCCCCGCCGCGCCGGAAAGCAAGGTGCCTATCTACATCGCCGCCCTGGGGCCGCAGATGCTGGAGTTGACCGGGGAACTGGCTGACGGGGTGCTGCTCAACTGGACCGCTGCCAGTTACCTGGAGCAGGCCATCCACCACCTGCGCCGGGGCGCGGAGCAAGCCGGACGGGACCCGGCGGAAATAGACATTGCCGGCTACGTTCGGGTGGCAGTGGTCGAGGGCGATGACTTGGCCGAGGCCCGGGCCAGCCTACAGGGGCAGATTGCCCGCTACGCCAGCAATCCCTTCTACCGCAACTTTTTCCAGGGCATGGGCTTTGCCGAGGAAATGGCCGCGGCGGAAGAAGCAATGCAGCGGGGAGACCCCCAAGTGGCAGCCAACGCCATCAGTCAGGAAATGCAGGACCAGGTGGCGGTGGTAGGCAGCCCGGAGGAATGCCGCGCCGAAATAGAAAAGAGGCGCGCCCTCGGCTTGCAACTGCCGGTAGTTGCCCCCTTCACCGTAGCTGAACCCAAGGAGTCTTACCGGCGGGTGATAACCGCTTTTGAGGGGTAGGGGAGGGGGACGGCTGGAACGGGCTTGTTCAAGTTAAAGTTACCGCAATAGATGACTGGGAGGGAAAAGAAAATGGCTGACTACAACTCGTTCTTTAGCATAGTGAATGGCCGTCCAGTCATAATCGACGATGAGGCGCTGCAAAAGCACTGGGATGAATCCAAGAGAAATGATGAGTTCCTCAACTCCAATTTTAAGGAGTTGCTGAAGCAGTATCCTGACCGGTGGGTAGCGGTGTACCTGGAGAAAGTGGTAGCAACTGACGTTACCCAAAAAGGTTTGCTGAAGAAATTGGATGAGCTGGGCCTGCGCAGGAACGGGGTGGTGGATAGATTCATGGACACTGATCCCAGACCCTGGATACTGTAAATGGCTATAGAGGGCCGGTTTCTGCCAAATGTGGGTGGGGAGCCTGCGCCTTACGTGCGGGCGTATGTCGGCTTCCCTGGCATGGGGGAAGCAAAAGCGGTCGATTTTCTCATTGACACTGGCTCGGACTCGACATGCTTACACTCCGGGGACATTGGCAGATTGGGGATTGACTACCGTGACTTGAGGGAGGGTTCTTTAAGGTTTTCCAGGGGAATCGGCGGCAGCGTTGGCTATTACGTAGAACGGGCGTGGCTGCTTTTCATCGAAGCCACCGGCGAGCGTAGATTCTGCGAGCTGGATATTCATATCTGCCAAAGCAGCGCCGTACCGATAATGCAGACCTTGCCCTCCCTGCTGGGCCGGGACTTTCTAAACCGCTGCGCCATCCACCTAGACAGCGCGCTAAACCTGGTACAACTGGAACCCCGGAATGTATCGGGTGGCTTCATCCAAGGAACACCCGTCGGTTAACCCCCACGCTCACTCCCCACCCCTTCCAGCCCGCAAACCTCCGCCACCAGCTCGTAAGAGCGCCGGCGGTCGGCGTAGTCGTGGCAGATGGTTACCACGCTCAGGTCGTTGGTCTGGTAGGTTTCCGCCAGACGCTCCAGTCCAGCCTTGACCTGCTGCGGGTTGCCGTCAACGCAGACCCGGCTGTACTGACGGACAAAGGCCAGTTCGTTGGGCTGGTAGTTGTAGCTCAACGCCTCCTCCACCGAGGGTATTCCCTTGGCCCGGTTGGTTATTGAGTAGAGGCGTCCCAAGTTGCGGCTGGAGGCAATGCGCTGGGCTTCCTCCTCGGTGTCCGCACAAAGCACCTGCACCCCCACGTTAATCTTGGGTTCGGCCAGGTGCCTGGACGGCTCAAACTGCTTTCGGTAGCCCTCCACAATCGCCGGGCCATCCTCCGCGCCCAGGCCAAAGAAGTGAGCGTAGGCAAAGGGCAGCCCCAGCCGGGCGGCCATATAAGCGCTTTCGTAGCGGGAACCCAGCAGCCACACCTCCGGGGCGGTTTCCTTCTCGCCCGGCCCGGCCTGCACCTGGGCAAAGGGATGCTCCGGCTCCAGGCCGCCGGACAGGTAGCCCACCAGGTCCACCACCTGCCGGGGGTAGTGCTGCACATCTTTAGGGCCGCCGGGATAGGCCAAAGCGGCGGCGGTAAGGTGGTCGCTGCCCGGGGCGCGGCCCACGCCCAGGTCAATGCGGCCGGGATAAAGCGAATCCAGCATCCGAAAGTTTTCGGCGACCTTCAGCGCGCTGTAGTGGGACAACATCACGCCGCCGCTGCCCACCCGGATGGTGTTGGTACGGGCGGCCACCTGGCCCACCAACACTTCCGGGCTGGTGCCGGCAAAGTTGGGCAGGTTGTGGTGCTCGGCCAGCCAATAACGGTAATAGCCCAGGGCTTCCACCGCCACCGCCAGTTGGATAGTGTCCCGCAGGGCATCGGCGGCGGTGCCCCCGGCCCGTACCGGCGACTGGTCAACAACGCTCAAAGTAAGTTTCCGGCTCAAAACCTGCTCCTGATGGGGGATGTGCGGTGATTATAGCATTGCCTGGGCTGCCCTGCTTCCGACCCGGGTAGTCAGCCCGGGCAATCGCGTCTTAACCCGTCATTCCGGCTTTCGCCGGAATCCAGCACAGCATCCAGCCGATGACCAGGTTGTTACCTCAGGATTTTCTGGATTCCGGCCTGCGCCGGAATGACGGTGGAGCGTTGGTATGACGATGCTACAAGTATCCAAATTAAGACGCGATTGACCCGGGCTTTAAACCCACAATACATCAATCTCTAATATCTGATAAAATGATTATATCCCCATTTCCCCGGGAGGAAGCCAATATCGAGACCCTGCTGTTCCTTGCCGCGACCCATACCGAGGGAAGCATTGGGCTAATCCGGGACGTTGCCGTGACGATGGCGGTGGCCGGGGCGGCGCTGGTGCTGTTCCGCCGGATTAAGTTACCCCAGGTTCTCGGTTACCTGTTGGCTGGCGTGATTGTCGGCCCCTTCACCTTCGCCGGAATTAACTTCGGCCCCTTTGCCGACTTCAACGGGCCGGTGCAGAACATCGACACCATCAGCCTTCTGGCCGACCTGGGCCTGATCTTTCTCCTCTTTGGCATCGGGCTGGAAGTCGGCTGGCAGCGCATCCGTCAGATTGGTGTCCGGGTTATCATTATCGGTTTCGTGGAAATGACCACGATGTTCGTCATCGGCTACGAGATTTCCCAACTCCTCGGTTGGACCCCACTGGAAGGGATATTCTTGGGCGCGGCCCTGTCCATCAGCAGTTCCGCCATCCTCATCAAGATGCTGCGGGACACCGGCACGCTCCACGACCCCCAAGGCCGGATAATCGTCGGCATTCTGGTGGTAGAAGACTTTGTGGCGGTGATTCTGCTCACCGTCCTTTCCGGCGTGGCTACCACCGGCAGCGCCGATTTGGGAGATGTCGGGCTACTGGCCGCCAAGCTGGCGGTATTCGCTACGGCAGCCCTGGTATTCGGCGCCCTGTTCGCCCCCCGGCTCATCCGCTATATTACCCGTTTCGAGTCGGAAGAAGTCCTGCTGATAACCAGCCTGGCCCTCTGTTTTGGCTTGGCCCTGGCCGCTCACGAGTTGGGTTTGTCCGCCGCCGCCGGGGCCTTTCTGATTGGAATGATTCTGGGCGATACGGAGCATTCGGAAGAGATTAGCCGGGTGATGAGTCCACTGCGGGATATGTTCGCCGCCCTTTTCTTCGTTTCCCTGGGTATGCTGATGGATGTCTTTACCTTCGGCGATTACCTGGTGCCGGCGTTAATTGTCTCGGTGGTGTTCATCTTAGGGAAGGTGGTAGCCGACACCACCGGCGCCCTGCTGTCGGGACACGACGGACGAACCTCGCTGCGGGTGGGCATGGGAATGCCCCAACTGGGGGAGTTTTCCCTGGCAATGGTCAAAACCGGTGTGGAGCATGGCACGGTGGGCGCGTTTCTCAACCCGGTGATTACCGTCGCCACGGCCATTACCGCCCTGTTCTATCCCATCATTTTCCATTCCTCCACGGCCACGGCAAATTTCATAAGTCACGTGTCGCCCCAATGGCTGCGGGAATACAGCGGTGTACTTTTTGTGTGGCTCACCGCCGCCCGCCGCGCCTTTATCCTGAATAACCCGCTGGCCCATCGCGTCAAGCACGCCGTACAATTTATCCTGTTGAACATGGGAATCATCGTGGTAATAATCACCCTGGGAACCGTGGCCCTGGAGTTCACCAAAGCCCTGTCGGAGAGGACCCAAGCGGGCGAGGGATTGGTCGGCCTGATTATCGGCGGGGCGACGCTGGCCTTGTGCATTCCCTCCGGGGCGGCAATCTGGCGGAACCTACAGTCGATGACCGAGGCGGTTATGACTCATTTCCTGCCCCGGTGGACGCCCTCGTCCAACAGCCCTTCCCGCCAGAACCTTCGGGTGGTGCTGCGCAACAGCATCCTGATTCTCATTCTCATCCTGCCCACCATCTGGAGCATACCTTTTATTGCCCGCCTGGTTTCTCTGGGCAGCGTGGCGGCGCCGGTGCCGGCCCTGATTTTGATAGGCGTGACCGCCGGGGTAGCCATAGCCGCTTTTCAGATGCACTCTACGCTGGAGGATACTTTCCGGCACACCTTTCTTGGCCCCCCGGACCAACATGGCCAGGACCGGCACCAGCAAGATTACTTATACGAGGACGCTCACCTGCTGTCGGATGACGGCACTCCCCGCGAAAACTTTGAAACCACGGACGATGATTAGGGGGAGGGTGTAGAATAGAAAGGTAGTATGGCTAATCAACCGCATTTACCAAATATGGAACCTGCCGCCACCGGGCAGATGCACGAACAGACCTTTAACGGGTTTCTGGCCGATGCTCTACGCGCCCGGCGCAAGGCGTGGCGGGATGATGAAAACGCCATAATCGCCGAAAGAACCCGGGTATTGAGCGATGCCCAATCCGACCGCCCGGATATTATGGTGCAGACACCGGACATCTACCCGGTAGTTCTGGAAGTGGAGTTCGGAGAACCGGCCTTTGCCGACGCCCGCAAGCGTTTGGGCAAGCGGGTTGCCGGCACTACCTTTCTCGTCCGTTCCGCTATTGCCATTGGCGCACCTCTGGAAGTTCGCCACTTCACCGACGGCCAACTTCGGGAACTCTTGGCGCAACCCGACGGCGTGGAATTGAAACTTGCCATACTGTCCGCCAATGTTGAAGGAACGGAAGGAGAATTGAACCTTTCCGACTCCGACATCCACGTCTGGCCCGCTGCCGGCTATGTAACCGGGAACCTGGAAGACCTGGCGGTGCTTTGCGAGTATGCCGCCGCGCCTCCTCAATTGGTTTCCCGAACTGCCAGAACCGTCGCCGCCGAGATTAACAACTACGCCGCCGCCCTGTACCAGTCAGTTGCGCCGGACGTGGCTCAGGAAATAGCCCAGGGGTTGGGTCAGACTGACCCGCAACAGGGATTGCGGATGGCCTGCTGCATTTGGCTGACTTCCTTGAGGCTGCAAAACCTCTTGGCGGGAACATCCGATGCCCTGAAAGAAAAGGGGTTGAGGACCATATCGGAAATGAAAGCCAGCTACAGTGTGGGCAGTGTCATTGTGCCTGACGAACTCCGGGCTGAATGGGGCAAAATCCTGGAAGTGAACTACCGCGCCATTTTTGGCGCGGCCCGGAATGCTTTGCATCCACGCATCCCCGAAGAAGCGACCAGCAGGGTTTTAACCGAGCTTTCCAACCTAGCGGCCCGCATAACCGCCTTGCGCCTGGGCAATCGGGTGGATTTTGCCGGCGAGCTTTTCCCCGAACTGCTGAGCGACCGAGAGGAAACCGCCGCCCACTATACCCTGCCGGAAACGGCGGAACTGCTGTCCCAATTGGCCGTTGCCCGCCTGTCGCTGGATGATTGGCAATCGGCGGACGGTGTAGCATCCCTGAAGATAGCGGACCTTGCCTGCGGCACCGGTTCCCTGCTGCGGGCGTCTTATCGTCACATAGTTCGCCGACACGACGTTGCCGGGGGTACGGGAGAAGACTTGCACCGCCGGATGATGGAAGAATCGATTGTAGGGCTGGACATAAACACGCTGGCAGCTCACATGACCGCCGCCGGCCTTTCGGCGGCAGAGATGGAAACCGAATATCACAACACCAACATCGCTGCGGTGGCGGTAGTGGGCGGGCGAACCGGCTCCCTGGAATTATTGGAGTTGGAACAGATAACCGATGTAACCGGCCAATCTGCCAGTACCGCGGCCGACGACCTGGAAGCGCCCACCAACATTGAAGTTTTTAACGGCAGCCGGGACCTGATTATCCAGAATCCGCCCTACTCACGCCCCCGGGGCAATCGCAAAGTATTCGACTTGGCCGGCATTACCGAACCGGAGCGCAAACGCAGTGAACGGCGATTGTCAAATATCCGCAGCGGTTTGCGACGGAAAGGCGTAGTTATGTCCGATGGCCAGGCCGGGCTGGGAGCCGACTTTTCGGTACTGGCCGACCGCAAGTTGAAAGGGGGCGGCGTCTTTGCCACCGTTTTGCCGCTTACCGCCGCCCACGCCGAATCGTGGCAGGGCTTTCGCACCATGCTGGAGACCTGCTATGTGAACATCACCGCTATCGCTTTTGCCTCTCACGAAAGCTCCATGATGTCCGCCGAAACTCACATGAATGAAATGCTTGTCATTGGCACCAAGCGGGACGATGACAAGCCCGAGGACCAGGCGGCTAAAGTTCTGTGTGTGAACCTGAATTATTCCCCCGCATCCCTGGCGGAAGCCTATTGGTATGCCAAGCTACTGAAGGGCATCGGCCAACCGGAACAGGGCGGCAATGTCATTTACGATATGGGCAAACAGATAGGAAGCTGGGTCGTGGCCGAGGCTGCCAGCCCCGGATTCCCCTGGCTTGCGTTGGGAATGCAAAACCACCACTTGGCCCACGTCGTTGCCGAACTGTTCGGAGGCCGACTCTATTCACCCCAGGATATGCAAAGCCGCGATTTCAGCTTGAATTTCGTCCCTCTGGATAAAGTTGTTGAGATTGGCCCTACTCATCATTTGGTAGGGCACATCCGCGGCGGTGAGGAAATTGGCGCTTTCGCCTTTGACGAAATGGAGGCAGACCATACGCCGACATACCCGGCCCTGTGGGGGGCCGATGCCCAAGCTCAAAAGGCCATCATTACCCGCCCCACTCACGAAGGGCACCCGGTTGATGGCAGAGAGGCAAACCAACGGCAGATGTTGGCGCAGCGGAGCGACCTTTTCATCTCCCGCAACCTGCGCATGACTTCCCAGGCCCTTGCCGCCGCCCGTACTACGCAACCGGCAATGGGTGGAAGTACATGGACAGCTTTAAGAACTGTTGACGACACAGTGAAGGACGCTTTGGCAATTTGGTTTAACTCCACTCTCGGGCTGATGACCCGGGTTAGCTACAGCCAGACGACTCAGCCAGGGCGTTCAAGGTTACAAATAAGGGGCTTATCCGGCTTTCCGGTTCCCAACTTTGCCGACGAAAGCCCGGCGGGGCAGGAAGCGCGGAGGATAGCTCAAGAATGGTATGGCAGATTGTCCACGCTAACCCTAGAGCCAGTTTCCTACGCTCTCCGGGATGAAAACCGCCACCTTATTGATGAGGCCGCTTTGGAAATGGTGGGGTTGGGGCAGGATGAGGAAGTACAACGCTCGGTGGCCCACCTGCGGAATCTGTGGTGCCGGGAACCGGCGGTGCACGGCGGAAGCCCGACCATAATGAAAGCGCTGAGTCTAGGATAATAGTCGTTGCCTTTGCGGAAAGACCGATGCCGGGTTACTATAGGAGAAATACTATAGGAGAAAACTCATGCGTATTTGCTCTTTTCTGCCCAGCGCCACGGAGATTGTTTACGTTCTGGGCTTGCAGGAACAGCTTTTCGGGGTAACCCACGAGTGCGACTACCCGGCGCCGGCCAAGGACAAGCCCTGGGTGGTGCGCAGTGTTTTCGACGGGATGGACCCGCAGCCCGCCAGCGGAGAGATTAGCCGGGTCATTTCGGAGCGGCTGGAGCAGGGCCTGGGCATCTACGAGATTGACCAGGAAGTAATGCAGGCCGCCGCGCCGGACTTGCTGCTGACCCAGGCTATCTGCGAGGTTTGAGCCATATCCTCTCGGCAGGTTGCCGAGGTCAGTGTCAGCCTCCCCAAGGAGCCACAGGTCATTTCTCTCGACCCCCAGTACGTTGGGGATGTGCTGGAAGATATCCGCCGAGTGGGCCGGGCCATAAGCGCCGAGGCCGAGGCCACAGCGGAGTCGGTAGCAGCGCAGATGCAGAGCCGCATCGACGCCATTGCCGCCAGGACCGCCGAGGTCACCCACCGGCCCCGGGTGCTGCACCTGGAATGGGTTGACCCGCTGATGTGCGGCGGCCATTGGGTCCCGGAAATGGTGGAAATGGCCGGCGGAGCCAACTGTTTTGGCGACAAGGAAACCGGTTCCTTCCGCCTGGAATGGGACGAGATAGTCGCCAGCCAGCCGGAGGTAATCATCCTGATGCCTTGCGGTTTCGACGTTAAGCGGGCGTTGCAGGACGTACCCCTACTGTCGGAAAGCCCGGGGTGGGAATCCCTGCCGGCGGTGCGGAACAACCGGGTGTACGCCATAGACGCCGGGGCCTACACCAGCCGCTCCGGGCCACGCCTGGTAGTGGGGTTAGAGATTATGGCGGAGATGATACATCCGGAGCTGTTCTCCGGCCTGATACCCGAGTCGGGGGCCGTGCGGCTTTACGGGGCGTAGAGTTTTATATCCACGAATGGACACAAATAGGCACGAATGTTTATATATTTCCTTCGTGATTCTTCGTGTCCTTCGTGGATATTATTGAGTGGTCAGCCCAGGACAGCCGCCAGGGAATTCAGGTTGGTCAGTTCGGGCGTCTCAGCATCGCCGGACTGTTGCCAGGTGTGGGACGCCTTGCTCAAGCTATCCTGGGCAGCGGCAGCATCCCCCTTGCCGGCCATCAATCGGCCCAGCCAAAAGGTGTCCCGCGGGGTTTCACGACGGCTCAGCCGCTCCCGCAGCATATCTTCGGCCTTGTCGAACTGCTCGGCCCGCAGGTAAGCTTCCAGCAGGGTGTCCTCGAACACTTCTCGCTGGGCATGGCTGCCGCCGATGCGGGTCAGTTGCGGGAATACCGGCTCCAGGTAGTCCACCGCCCCGGCGTAGTCCTCCTGGGCAAAGGCGTCAATTCCCTGGGCCAGGGGGAGGCTTACTTCCTTGGCAAGGAGGCTGCCCTTTTCCGCGGCAGTCCGCAACCGGTCGATAAAGGTGTTCATAATTTCCGGGTCGCCGCCGGCGGCAAAGGCCAGGGCGGCGTGGGCATCACGAAAAGCCGGGCCGGGGCCAGTGGCCGCCGGGGCGGCCTGCTCTTTGACCTCTTCCCAAGGCACGGGCGGAGCTTGGCCGCCGTAGATTTGCATCCGCCACAGCAGTGAGGCGCTGTCGTTAAGGCCGGACATATTCCTGGCGACGGCCGTGGGGCGAATCCAGTCCTCGTAAAGTTGCAGCGCCTCCTGGTAGCGCCCCAAGGCCAGCTCAAAGAGAGCTTGATGCCAGGACAGGTGGACGTGGTAGGTGGCGCGGGCATCAAATCCCTCCAGCCAGTTGCCCAGGAAATTACCGCCGGACACAGCGTCGCCCCACTCAAAGTAGGAGTGGGTAACCGAGTGGGCGGCAACGGCGTTTAAGGGATTCATTTCCAGAGAACGCTCGGCCAAACTCAGGGCTTTGTCTATGATGCCCATTTCGTGGTGAGCAAAGGCATATTGCCCCAAGAAAGCCCAGTCGTCGCCGCAGTGGGGGGCCACCTCATTCATCATCGCAAAGAGGGCCGGCGGGAAATGCTGCACACCGGCTCCGCTGCACCCCAGCATATAGAGGCGTTGGGCCACCCGCATCATGACGGGGTCCCGGGGGTACTCGGCCAGGTGTTCCTTGACCCGGCTGATGGCGTAGGGGCCTTTACCGTGGGCCCACAAGCTGACCGCCTCGATGTGGTGCCGTTCCCGGCGAGTAATACCGTCGGCCAGGGCCAGGCCCCGCTTGGCGCTTTCCCTCGCCTCCTGGGGACGGGCGCGGGTCATGTGCATAAAGGCCAGGCAACCGTGGGCGACGGCAAAGCCCTCGTCCAGGTCAATAGCCTCTTGTAGCTTCTCCTCCGCGCCGTAGTTCTGGGCCAGTAGCAGGTCAACGCCTTCCTGCCAGCGGTCGGCGGCCTCCGGGGAATTGGTGGAAAGGGTCATTCCATAGCGGTCTTTGCTGTTTGCGGGCATCTCTGTGCCTCCCTTAAATATGTGGGGGTTGCACCGATGGCAGGTCCTCTAGTTCAGGCCCGATTAGCTCTTCGCCAAAGGCGGCTTGCTCATTCAGCTGGCGGGTGAGGGTTCTAAGGAAACGAGCCTGGGATCGCTGCTGCTCGGCGGTAAGATGCTCTCCGGTGGGCGGAGTAGTTTTCCAGGTCTGCGCCAAGTCTTGGCAGTAGGTTTTCGCCAATTCCAAGTGAGGCCGAACTTGACTGACGCCTCTCTGGTGTTCGTAAGCGTTAATGTGAAGGTTTTCTATAGCACTGAAGGTAGTCTCCCAGTCAGGGCGGTTCCACTCCAATGACAAATAGGCGACTTCGGCGCGCAGGTGGTTATGGTAGCGATGGTTCCAGCCCCGATGTTGGGCCACCGCCTTCAGGGTGTGAGCCACCGCCAGCCAGACCTTTTCCGAACCTTGCAGGGCGTCGCCCTTGTCCAGTTCCTCTTCGGCTTGCTGGAGGAGATGCCGGCTCATTTCTTCGTATCGTTCCGGCGGTGAGGGCTGTAGTTTCGTGTCTTGGGGCGCGGTCATTCTTTGCTCACCCGAATGGGGGAACCTCCGACGGTTTTGGTCGGCTTTAACATTAACCAAGTTATGTTACCACATTACTACCTATGAAGGGCAAGAAGGAAAACCAACATTTTTTATTATCCCTTCGTGATTCTTCGCGCCCTTCGTGGGAAAAACGAACCCTGTCCTCTAAGCGTCCGGCATCCGTATCACCGAGCGCAAGGTCTCGCCCCGCTCCATCGCCTCAAAAGCGGCCTCGGTGTCCTCCAGGCTAATGACTTGAGACACCACCCGGTCCAGGTCCAGTTCTCCCGACAGGTAGTAGTTAGCCAGCAGCGGAAAGTCGCGGGAGGGGAGGTTGTCGCCGTACCAGCTAACCCGCAGCGCGCCACCCAGGCCAAAGAATTGCAGCATCGGCACTTCGACCACCATCGTCGGGTCAGGGACGCCAATGAGGACACAGGTGCCGGCCAGGTCCCGGGACCAGAGGGCTTGCAGCAGGGTTTGGGGCATCCCGACACACTCGAAAGAGTAGTCCACGCCGTTGCCGCCGGTCAGTTCCTTGATGGCCTCTACCGGGTCAGTATTGGCGGCGTTCACCACGTCGGTGGCGCCAAACTCCCTGGCCCAGGCCAGCTTGTTGTCGGCGATGTCCACGGCGATTATCCGGGCAGCCCGGGCCAGCTTGGCGCCCATAATGACGCTGGAGCCGATGCCGCCGCAGCCATAAACTGCCACGCTGCTGCCCCGGCGTACCCCGGCGGTGTAGAGGACGGCCCCGACGCCGGTGGTCACGCCGCAGCCCAGCAGGCTGGCTTGTTCCGGCGGGCAGGCGGTGGGAACGGGAACGGCTTGACGGGCGGCGACAACGGTATGGGTGCAAAAGGTGCCGATACCCAGGGCCGGGCTGAGGGTCATGCCGTCGCTCTTGGCGGACATTCTTGGTTGTGCGTTGAGACTGGCGGAGCAGAGGTTGGGCTGCCCCAGGGCGCAGAACCGGCAATAGCCGCAGGGAGCGCGCCAGGCCAGCACCACATAATCGCCGACCTTGGGGTCGATGACGCCCGCGCCCACCGCCTCGACGATACCCGCACCCTCGTGGCCCAGCAGGTAGGGGAATTCGTTGCTTATTTTGCCCAGCTTGTAGTGCAGGTCGGTATGGCAGACACCGCTGGCTTGAATCCGCACCAGCACCTCACCCGGCCCCGGGTCGTCAATAACAATTTCTTCCAACAAGGCCGGCTCCCCGGCCACCCTGGATATAACTCCCATTCCGTTGATTGGCACGGTTAATCCTCCCGTAAGCGTCTAGGTGTCGGCGCGTTGCGAATTGAAGGACCGAGGCGTTGCTGCTGCCTTGCTCGGTGTGACTGCTTGATCAACAGCATCTTCCGAGGATTCGGTTGCGGCCTTCAGAATCGGCAGCAGCAACTCAGCAGCGTTTTCAATCATCACCGCGTTAGGCTGATCGTCATCGTCGAAAAAGGCCGTAACGTAGTCGGCGACATCCTCACCGTTGGGCGTCGGCAACCCGTTGCCCAGCCATAGGGTATCGGATTCCGGGTGATACTTAATTTCCAGCTTCATGGCCTCCCCCATTTTCGCAAGGCTACCCGGTCAAGGAAGCAGTTAAAGAGTTTCCCATCCTCAAGGATTACTCTGACCCACTTACCGGCCTCCTCAATGTAACCCCAATACCTGACTCTGCCGTTTTCCTGAATTTCAGAATGGTAAGGGTTGGCTAATACACGCTCTACCCACTCTTCCTTAACTTCTGGGTGATTGTGCCTCGCCTCGTTTTCATAGTAATCGGTGGTTTCCATTGAGCAATCATACCCCAAACCGCTCTAGCCGAAACCGAGGCAAATCACATCGGGTCTATGGGCTGGGGCAATGTTATTGCGTCCTTGCCCGGCGGGGCCGCCGTTTTTCCTTCGGGGATGTTGGCCTGGGCTGCGGCCTTCAGAATCGGCAACAACAGCTTGGCGGCGTGTTCAAGAGTAAAACCGACCGCATCTCCCGCAGCGTCGTAGTCAACGATAAGGTTGTCGGCTACGTCATCGGCTTCGCTGGCAGGTTCCCCGTTCCAGAGGGATAGAGTATCGGTGTCCTTATAGTAGGAAACTCTCAGTTTCATGGCCTCCCCCACAAGCTAAGTTCCTTATTTATTGACCAATGGTCAATAAATCGGTTGTGCAATTTCCCGTCGTCAACTATCACACGAATCCACTTATCCAGTTCAGGGATAAAACCATAATATCTGATTCTACCGTCTTCCTGCGGCTCAGTATAGTACGGGTTAGCTAAAACGCGCTCTACCCACTCTTCCTGGATTTCGGGATGCTTTTCTTTAACTTCCCTATCGTAGTATCCAGTAGTTTCCATATCAGCGATTATACCGCTCCTTACCTTTGGGCTACACCACCCCTTCCTCCTCCAACTGCGCCAGTTCCGCCTCGGTCAGACCACCCAGGGTGCAAAGCACTGCCCGGTTATCCTGGCCCAGTGTTGGCGGGTCGGTGGCCGGGGAGTCGGCGCAGCCGGTAAGGCGGAGGGGCGTCCGCAGGGAGCGGAACCGGCCGCCCAGGGTGTCGCCGGTTTCCACGAACATCTGCCGTGACTCCAAGTGCGGGCAGTGGGCCAGGTCTTCGATGGTCTGGGCCACGCCCATGGAGAAACCCAACTCGGTCAGCTTGCCGGCCACCTCCCACTTGGGCCGCTGCTGCGACCATTCCTCTATAGCCGGGATGATGTGATGGAAGATAAACTCGCCGTCGGCCTGGGCCAGGTAGCGGGGGTCTTCGGCCAGGTCATCCCGGCCCACCAGCCGCCACAAGGCGCGCCAGCGTTCCTCCAGCCGTGCGCCGGCCATCACCACGTAGCCGTCGCTGGCGCGGAAGGTCAGCCCGGCGGTCGCCATCCGGTCCCAGTCCCGCCCGACGACCTCTCCGGTAGCCTGGTAGCCGTTCATGTTGCTGACGGTATGCGCCACCATGCACTCGTACATCGCCATGTCCACGTGCTGGCCCTGCCCGGTCTTTTCGCGAGTGGTGAGGGCCAGGACGATGCCCAGGGCGGTCCAGACGCCGGGGACTGAATCGCCGATGTTGTCGCCGACGCTCTGGGGCGGGCCGCCGGGCGCGCCGGTCAATTCCATCCAACCGGCCATGCCCTGAATCGCCAGGTTGTTGGCCGGCCAGTCGGAGTAGGGGCCGCGCCGGCCAGGGCTGTCGCCGTAGCCGGTGATGCTGGCGTAAATCAGGCCGGGGTTCAACTCCCGCAGCCGGTCGTAACCCAAGCCCAACCGTTGGAACGCGCCCGGCCCCCAGTTGTCCAGCAGCACATCGGAGGCTTGCACCAGGTTCTCAAAGGCGGCCCTGCAACGAGAGTTACGCAGGTCCAGGGTGACGCTCTGCTTGCTGCGGTTAACGCCCAGGTAGCGGGAACTGACCCGCTCGGCCCCGTCGTTGGCAGTAACGTAAGGCCCGCGACCCCGGGCCAGGTCGCCGGTGCGGGGCCGCTCAATCTTGATAACCTCGGCACCCATATCGGCCAGGATTTGGGAACAGAAGGGGCCGGCTACGATGTGAGTGGCGTCCAGGACACGGATGCCGGTAAGGGGCAGGGGGAGTTGGGGTTGTTCAGTCATAGCTCGCCTCCGGCGGTGTTGGGATTAAAATATGGATTTACAAGATAAGAATATCCGTCGTTCCTGCGAAGGCACGAACCTAAAACGCTGCGGACAGAGGTTCCTGCTTTCGCAGGAACGACAGATTGATTCGATCCGTCGTCACCTAAAGTTGCCCTGATATACAAAACAAATTCGTGCCTATTCGTGTCCCTTCGTGGACAATCCGGTAAACCCCATCCTTCTATGCAAGTAAAGGCGGGTTTGAAACCCGCCCCTACAAACAATTACGGTTGGACGCCGGGCTAAGTAGCCGTCACATCTGAGGGCGTAGCCCCAAACCGCGCCGCCTGTAGCTGTTCGCTGGTGGCCGGCGGAGTTGCGGCCAACTCGTCGGCCAGGCCCTTGGGCGGCTCCACGTCCTTGAGGGCCGGGATGACCTCTTCGCCCATCAGCCGGATGGAGCGCATTATCTTTTCGTGTTCCAGCCCGCCGAACATCATCCAGTTGCTGACGTTGGTGACGCCCAACTCGGCGGCCTTGCTGAACTTTTCGATTACGGTGTCCGGGCTGCCGAAGTAGAGCCGCTGCATAAAGCCGTCGTCGTCCAGTTCCCCCTCGTAGGGGCCAACCTGCACCCGGCCATCGGCGACGGCCAAGCGGTTGAGGGCGCGACCGGCCCGGTTCTGCCAGCGGGCATAGTCCAACTGCTTGCGGGCCTCGGCGTCGGTTTCCGCTACGTGGGTGATAGATTGCAAGCCCAGTTCCAGGCCGTGGATCGACTTGCCCAAGTCCTTGCGGGCGTGAATCAGGGAGGCAAAGTGGGTGCGGACGCCGGCGTCGCCCAGCAGTCCGGTGGTCAGGGGCATCATATCCCACTCCGCCGCCAGCTTCATCGACTCGACGCTGGTGCCGGCAATCCAGAAGGGCGGGTGGGGCTTCTGCAACGGTTTGGGCCAGACGGTGGTCGGGTGGGAAATGGTAACCTGCTCGCCTTCGTAAGTAAACGATTCGTCCTGGGTCCAGGCCTTGACCATCACGTCCAGGCTCTCGATAAACTTCTGCCGGGAGTCCTCCAGGGTGACGCCGAAGCGGGACATTTCATGGGGCTGGTAGCCCCGGCCCACGCCGCAGATAAACCGCCCGTCAATCAGGTTGTCCAGGACGGCCACCTCCTCGGCCAAACGCAGCACGTCCCAGATAGGCACCACCAAGATGCCGGTGGCTATCTTCAGTGTCCTGGTGCGCTGGCCGATGTAGAGGGCCTGCAAGAGCGGCGAGGGGGAATTGCCGTAGTTGGAAAAGTGATGCTCGGCAATGAGGCAGTAGTCGAAGCCCATCTGTTCCGAGTACTGGATTTGCTCGACCCCTTCTTCAAACAGGGTCTTCCAGTTACGCAGGGTGGGATTCGGCCATTCATAAAAGAGGCCAAACTTCATCGGGGGTTTCTCCTTCCGGGGCTGGATTGGTGCCGGATAATGAACGCTGGATGATGAACGCAGGGAGTTTAACCAGCCGGCCTAGCTGCCGTCAACCGGAGACTTGAAGATTGGAAGGCGGGGCAAACGCATTTTGCGGGAGCAGAAACCCTTCTCCCAAGGCAGACACCTAGGAAATCTCTGAATAAGTCCATGCCTCGTGATGTTTACACTTATCCGTCGTTCCTGCGCAGGCAGGAACCTAAAACGTCGTGGACCGAGATTCCTGCTTTCGCAGGAACGACGGGTAGGGGGTGAACAGCACAAGTACGGACTTATTCAGAGGTTTCCTAATTGCCCGCACATAGGACTGGAACCCAGGGCAATCGTGTTTTGATGTCATTCTGGTTTATCCGGTATATCCATGTTCAGATAGTTATTGTTCAGACCGTTATTCAGGCCCAATCAGCACAACCTCCCGCTGCACCGGCGAGGTGGCGTAGGGGCCGGTTTCGGACATATAGGCGTCAATTTCGGAGCGCACCCCGAACTCCGGCAGGTATATTCCCGGCTCGATGGAGAAACCGACGCCGGGGATGATGCGGCGGGTGTCGTGGGTCTCAAACCCGTCCAGGTTCACCGCCTCGCCGTGCACCTCGTAGCTGATGCTGTGGCCCAGCCGGTGGGTAAAGTATTCCCCGTAGCCCCGCTCCTCAATGTAGCGGCGGGCCACCCCGTCAGCCTGCCAGCCCTGCACCGGCTCCCCTTGCCGGAAGGAGTCCTCCAGGAACTGCAAGGCGGCATCCCGCGCGCCGATAACGATGTCGAAGATTTGCTGCTGCCGCTCCGGAACTTGATGCCCAACGTAGGCGGTCCAGGTAATATCGGCGTACACGCTTTCGGCAGTGGCCTCCCGCGCCCACAGGTCAATCAGCACCCAGTCGCCGGGCCGGATGGGACTGCTCCCAGCGGCCTCCGGCTCATAGTGGGGGTCGGAGCAGTGGGCGTTGACCGACACGATAGGCCCATCGGCAGCCTCCAGCCCCTCCTCCTGGAACCGCCGCCGGATGAACTCGGCGATTTCGTATTCGGTGACGCCGCTTTCATCCCCATCAATTCCCCTCACCCCCGGCCCCTCTCCCCCCGGGAGAGGGGAGTTATTGGCTCCCTCTCCCGGGGGAGAGGGTTGGGGTGAGGGCGTCGGGGGTGAGGGGTCAGCCAACCGCTCCCCGATGCGTTGAAAAGCCTGGTTGACTATCTGCCCCAGCTTGGCGGCAGCCCGTTGGTGTCCGGCCAACTGCTGGGGCGTCCAGCGCTGGGTCGCGTATTGCATCAGGTCGGCGGAGGATACTACCTCCGGCCCCAGGCTGCGCACCAGTTCCACCGTGCCGGCGTCCACCCGGGACACCCGGGGCAAGGCGTTGTGGGCCGAGTATTCCATTGCCACTTGGGACCGGCCGGAAAGGACTTGGCCCAGGTAGTCCAGCAGGGTTTGGCGGCTGCTGTAAACCAGCAGTTCCAGCCCGGTTTCTCCTGCCTCGTCCGCTTCAGAGGCGAACTTACCGGCATCAACGTGGTGAGTCAGCAGCCGGGCCGGGCCGGAATCGGGAATGAAGAGAAAGCAGGGGCGGGTTACGTGGCCGGAGGGGGTGACCACCTACCGGAAGATGGGGTTGGAGTGGCGATAATCGTAAATCAGCCAACCGGGGATGCCTTCCCGGGTGAGGAACTGCTGGGCCTCACCGATAATTTGCTGAAAGCTGCGCGGTTGTTGCATAAACCTCTCCCAGTTCAGTTCCGGTAGGGCATAGGGCAATTGCGCTTTAATCGCCTTAATCTCCGCCACCCCGCCAACTATCATTCCGAGCTAATTGTCATTACAAGCCAACTGTCATTCCGAGCGGAGCGAGGAATCCAGAATCCGGCGGGGCAAGGGTTGTCCGGTATTGGCAAAGAGCCAAGCTGAAGGATTTTGGATTCTTCCGCCGCTTCGCTTCGTCAGAATGACATCAAGGGGATTAAAACGCGATTGACCGGGCAATCCCTGCCGCCAAGCTGCTGCAACTCCGTGAGGAATGTCGCCGTAATCCCTTAGCCGGGAATGCTCAGATTGCTGCCCGAACTTACTGGCTTTGGCCCCCGTCAATGGTGATGGATGCCCCGGTCAGGTAGCCGGCCCGCTCCGAGGCCAGGAAAGCTACCATGTCCCCCACCTCTTCCGGCTTGCCCAAACGACCTACCGGAATGTTCTTGTAGGTCTTTTTGGTCAATGCCGCCAGATCGGCATCGCCATCCTGGCAGCGTTCTTTCAGGAACTCTTTGAGTTCCCGGGTTTCCAGGGGGCCGGAAAGCAAGCTGTTGACGGTGATGTTAAAGGGGGCCAGTTCTTTGGCCAGGGTCTTGAAGTAGCCAATGAGGTAAAGCTGTCGGGCAGTGTTTCCGGTGTCTCCGCTGGCGGCCTGACTGGTGGGGACGGTCTCCAGGTTGATGATGCGGCCCCAATGCTCCTGCTTCATATAGGGGATGACTTCCCGGGCCAACCGGATGGCGCTGAGCAGGTGCTTCTCGACCTCCTCAGTCATATCGTCATCTTCGAAATCATCGGCTTGGCGCTGGAGGGGACGGCCGGTGTGAATGACCAGTATGTCAATCTGGCCGAAGCGGTTAAAGGTATCACGGACTACCCGGCGAATGTCCCGGGGTTCGGACAGGTCGGCGGGCATAGCCAGAACGTTTTGCTGGGAGCCAATCCGGGCCAACTCCAGTTCAGTGCGGCGCAGCCTCTCCTCGTTACGGGCGCAAATGGATACTCTGGCGCCCTCGCTGGACAGAGCTGCGGCGACGTGCCGCCCAATATCGCCGCCGGCGCCCCCCACAATAGCCACCCGTTCCGTTAATCCCAAGTCCATATCAGTTATTCCTCCCACAACCGCAACAATCGCCGCCTACCCTGATGAAATGCTGAAACGAACTGTAGTCTATTTATGTTAAATTACCATAGTATTACCGGCAGCACCGGCTTGACGGGGTTTTTACCGACAATGTCCGGCATTATCCCTGGCAGCAGACCTAAAACCGGCCCCGGTCTCAGTAAACCACACCCTGCAACTGGACCGACGCTAAACCCCTAAGACCCTAAGCAGAAGATACTCCGGTCAACTCACCTCATTGTAGCGGAAGCAGGCCGGCAGATGGTCGTTGACCAGGCCGGATGCTTGCATAAAGGCGTAGCAGATGGTGGGGCCGACAAAGCGGAAACCCCGCCGCCGCAAGTCCTCGCTCATCGCCTCCGATTCCGGGGAGGTGGCCGGAACACCGGCATCGTCGGCCCAGCGGTTCTTGATCGGACTGCCCCCCACAAAGGCCCAGATGTATTCGGCGAAGCTGCCGAACTCCTGCTGAACTTGCAGAAAGGCCTGGGCGTTGCCGATGGCGGAGGCGATTTTCTGCCGGTTGCGCACGATCTCCGGGTCGGCCAATAGCCGGGCGGTCTCCCGGTCGCAATACCCGGCTATCCGGTGCGGGTCGAAGTTATCAAAGGCGCGGCGGTAGCCCTCCCGTTTGCGCAGGATGGTCAGCCAACTGAGGCCGGCCTGCGCCCCGTCCAACAGCAGAAACTCGAAGAGCTTGCGGTCGTCGCGCAGCGGCACACCCCACTCCGTGTCGTGGTACTCAATCATCAGCGGGTCAGCGCCGGGCCAGGGACAGCGAGTTGGGGTGGTCATATACAGTGTGCCTTTGCTGGAGTGGGATTGCCCTCACCCCCGGCCCCTCTCCCTGAGGGAGAGGGGTGAAACTGCTCCCTCTCCTTTGGGGAGAGGGCCGGGGTGAGGGGTTGGTTAAATAACCGAGTTTTCCACCATCGCCGCTATCTCAACGTCGGAGTAGCCCAGGTCACGCAGGATTGGGCCGTTATGCTCGCCCAGCAGGGGCGGGGGCAGATCCAACCCGCCGGGGGTGCGCCCAAACTTGATGGGCAGGCCAGTCTGCTTGATGGAGCCTAGAGTGGGATGGGGCATCTCCAGGAGCATTTGCCGGTGCAGCACCTGGGGGTCGCTGAATACGTCGGCCAAGTCGTTAATCGGGCCGGCGGGGACGTTGAATGCTTGCAGGTCGGCCACCCAGTCGTCCGCCGGGCGGGCGAGGAAATACTCCTGGAGCAGGGGAACCAGGGTAGCCCGGTTTTCCACCCGGACGCCGTTGGTGGCAAACTCCGGCATATCTTTCAGGTCTTCCCGCTTGACCGCCTGGCAGAACCGTTCCCAGAGGCGTTCCGACCCCACCGCCACGTTTAGGTACTTGCCGTCCTGGCACATAAAGGCCTGGTAAGGCACCAGGGTCGGATGGGCCGCGCCCAATCGCTGGGGGGGCCGGTCGTAAGCGAAGTAGTAGGCAGCCTGGTAGGTGAGCCAGGCAACCTGGGCGTCCAGCATGGATATGTCAATATATTGGCCCTCACCCTCCTGGCTCCGGTGGTGCAGGGCGGCCATAACTGCGAAGGCGGCCCACATCCCGGAGCCGATGTCGGTTACCGCCACCCCCACCTTTTGCGGTTCGCCACCCAGGTCGCCGGTAATGCTCATCAGGCCGCTGATACCCTGCATAATCTGGTCATAGGCCGGGCGGCTCTGGTAAGGGCCGTCCTGGCCGAAGCCGGAGATGGAGCAGTAGATGATTTTGGGGTTGGCCTGCTTGACCTTTTCATACCCCAGGTCGAAGCGGGACATAACGCCAGGGGTAAAGTTTTCCACCACCACGTCGGACTGTTCCGCCAGCTTGAGGAAAATCTCGCGGGCCTTTTCCTCCTTGAAGTTCAGGGTCAGGCTGCGCTTGTTGCGGTTGATGGACAGGAAGTAGGCGCTCTCGTCGCCGATGAAGGGCGGCCCCCAATGGCGGGTGTCGTCGCCGCTGCCGGGCAGTTCAATTTTTATTACGTCGGCCCCATAGTCTCCCAGCATTAGCGTACAGAACGGGCCGGCCAAAGCCCGGGTCAAGTCCAGTACGCGCACCCCTTCAAGCGCCTTCATTCCAGCAGTCCTCCTTCCAGTACGGTCCTAGTGCGGTCAAGTTTGCCCGTCCATATTACCACATTACTACACGAGAGTTTTTCAGACAGCGGCGCAGAGAACACGGAGATACGCAGAGATTGGGGATTTCCCCCGGTGTATCTCTGCTATTCCGGTGCCTCTGGGTGAAAATCCCGAGGGCTATCGCATTAGACGCAAAGTCATAGCTCCGTCGTTCTTGCGAAGGCGGGAACCTCTGTTCTCAAGGCTTTGGGTTCCTGCCTGCGCAGGAACGACGGATAGCCTGCAATCCAAATGCGATAGCCCTGGAAAACCGCTCCAACAGCTTGCCCATCCGTCCCGGAAAGGTTAGACTAGGCACAATTGTTGAAAACCCGAACATTGTGGAGGAGCCGAGATGACTACCAGCGAAACTCCCACCCAGGTTATCTACCCCATCACCAGCGACAATCGTTTCACCGCCGTTTTTGGCGCGCCCGACCCCACCGGCCGGGCCGTGACCAAGGTTCAGAACCGGATGACTGATTTTGTCCAGGCGTTTATCGAGCTTTCTCCCTTTGTGGTGATGGCGACCAGCGATGCCGAGGGAAACTGTGACGCTTCCCCCAAGGGCGGTATGCCGGGGTTTGTCAAAGTGCTGGACGACCAGCATCTGTTGTTCCCCGACGTGGCGGGCAACCGGCTGTTCCAGTCCTACCTGAATATGGACGCCAACCCCCATGTGGGGCTTATCTTCCTCATCCCCGGGGTTAACGACACGGTGCGGGTCAATGGCCGGGTGACCATCGTGGACCAGGAAGAACTTAACCGGAAGGACGTGGAAGTATCCCTCTATGAGCCGGATGAGCGGGGCTATCACCTGCAAGGGATAGTTATTGAGGTGGATGAGGCCTACGGCCACTGCCCGCGGGCGCTGCACTTCTCCCGTTTCTGGGACACGGAAACGATAGAAGAGCACCAGGCCAACCGCCCCCTGCCCAACCGCTAGGCGATAGGCTCTTTCTATTCCAGGCCGGATTCCGTGCCAAAAAGCTGTAGGGGCAGGTTTGAAACCTGCCCCTTACACGTCGGGGAAACCATGTTAGTTACACCAAAGATATTCGCCGTTCCTGATTTCGCAGTAGCTACAGGGATTAAGAGAAAGGAGGCAAAAGTTATGGCCGTAATATGCCACCCCTCGCTCAAACCAATACGCTGGCTCGGCCTGCTTTGCTTTCTGGCCCTGGCCTCCGTCTCCTGCGGCGGGGCGAGATTCGAAGCCGGCCCGCTCGGAGCCGTGGAAGTCGGTCCCGACGAAGCTATCCACATACGCTCAATGCAAGCCCTTACCGGGGTGAGCGACCTGGGCATTCCCAACCAACGCGGCGTTGTTCTGGCGTTGGCCGACTTTGGCCCAATTAGCGGGCACGACGTAACTATGGGCGCTGGCCTGGATTCGCGCTGCACCGCGGAGGGCGGCAGTGCCGCCGCCGAAACGGTGGTAGGCGATCCCCGAGTCGTCGGCGTTATTGGCACGTCCTGCTCCGTCGCCGCTACTGCCGCCGTGCCAATCATCAGCGAGGCCGGTCTGGTAATGATTGCCCCTTCCACCACGTCCCCTTCGCTTACCTCCGACCTCCAGGGCAATGCCGGCTCCAACAACTATCCCGGTTACTACCGGACGGCCAACAACGACCTTTACCAGGGCCGGGCCGTGGCCCACTTCGCTTACAACGAGCTTGGCCGGCGCCAGGTGGCCGCCATTCACGACGGCGACCCGTACACTACCGGGCTTACCGCCGCCTTCTCCGCCGCCTTTGAGGAGCTGGGTGGTTCGGTTGACACTGCTGCGGTCAGCCGGGGCGACACGGATATGGTTCCGACTCTTACCAAACTGGCAGCGGGCGGCCCGGACAGCCTCTTCTTTCCCCTCTTTCCCAAGGAAGGCGGGCACATAGTCCGGCAGGTTGAGGAAGTGGACGGGCTGGAGGACGTGGTATTGATTGGCGGCGCCGCCTTGCTGGTCTCCGAGTTTCTCGCACTGCCGGAATCGGAGGGCATCTACCTCCCCGGGCCGGAGTTGGACTTCGGCGGCAACACCAATGAGGCCACCGGCAAGAACGGCGACGAGGTAATCGCTGCCTACCGGGAGCGGTTCGGCGAGGCGCCCACCTCCGCCTACTTGGCCCACGCCTACGACGCAACCACCATTCTCCTCCGGGCTATTGCGGAAGTGGCAGTCAGTGCAGGAGATACCCTCTACATCGACCGGGCCAAGCTGCGGGAGTCCCTGACTGGCGCCAAAGACTTCAACGGCCTGATCGGGACTATTTCGTGCGATGCGTTCGGCGACTGCGGCACCGGACGCCTGCTTATGTCGCACCACACCGATTCCAGCATCACCGACATTACGGAGGTGCCGGTAGTCCACCGCTTCGCGCCCTGAGCCGGGCGGCGGGGTACGATTTCCGGTATGGGGAACAGATAAGCGCCCGGAAATCGGGATGAATGTAATCCGGTACGTCACAACAGAGGGTGCCGCCGATTGGAACTACCGACCTAACCCGGCTCCTATCCAGCCTCCTATCCGGCCTCCTGCACACCCACACCCGCCCGTTCCCTGGCTGTCTCCAGGGCGCGGCGTACCAGCACCGCCGCCACGTCCCGGCGGTACTCGGCGGAAGCGTGAATGTCGGATTGAGGGTCAATCTCGCCCTTGACCAGTTCGGCTGCTTCAGCGATTAGCGGCGGCGCCAGCTCCGTACCTGCCAGCGCCTCTTCCAACCGCCACAGCCGCATTGGAACGCCGCTGACTCCGCCTACTACAACCCTTGCCTGCTGGCAGATGCCTCGCTCGTCAAGAGTAACCGCCGCCGCCGCGTCCACCACGGCAAAATCACCGCGCCGCCGGCTTACTTCCTGGAAACTCCAGCCGGTGCGTCCAACCAAGACCGGAAATCTGACTTCGGTCAGCAGTTCGTCCGGCTCCAGGGCAGTGGTAAGGTGGTCAAGGAAGAACGCATCGGCTTGGAGAACCCGCATTCCCCGCACACTTTGCAAGACCAGCTCCGCTTCCAGGGTCGCCGCCACCAGGGGTTGCTCCCCAGAGGGGTCGGCGTGGGCGATGCTGCCGCCGATGGTGCCCCGGTTGCGAATGGCCGGGTGGCCGACAAAGGCCAGGGCTTCGCTCAAGAGGCCGCAGGCCCGGCTCACTTCTTCCGAGGCCATGACCCGGCTTTGCCGAGTGGCTGCCCCTATAGCCAAGACCGGGGCCAAGACCGGGGCCAGCACGGAGTCTTCCCGCCGGATGTAAGCCAATTCGTCAATGCCGTTAATGTCCACCAGTGCGCCCGGCTTGACCAGCCGGAAATTGAGCATGGGCATCAAGCTCTGCCCGCCGGACAGTATCTTGGCGTCGACGGCCCGTTCGTGCAGCAAGTCCAGCGCTTCAGGAACGGTCTGCGGGGCGAAGTATTCAAAAGGAGCGGGTTTCATAAGGGCCTCCGTAGCCCGGGAGTTTAGCTAAGCAATATCCCTGGACAAGACTAATATCAAGACTATCTGCCCGTCGTTCCTGCGCCGGCAGGAACCTCTGCCCCTGACGCCACTAGATTCCTGCTTTCGCAGGAATGACGGGTAGGGCGCAGGAATGACGGATTCCCCTGATTCCAAATGCGATTGCCCTGGGTTCGACGGGGAAAGCCGGGGAAAGTCGGCCTCTCGCTAATGCTTGGTTAGGCGCCGTTCATTTCTTCAGCGGCGGCTTTGATGGCTTCAACTATCTGCATATAGCCGGTACACCGGCAGAGGTTCCCGGCGATGGCTTCGCGGATTTCCAGGTCGGTGGGCTGCGGGTTGGTTTCCAGCAGGTATGACCCGGCCATAATCATGCCGGGGGTGCAGTAGCCGCATTGCAGGCCGTGATGCTCGGCAAAGGCTTTCTGTACCGGGTGCATATTGTTTACCGTGCCCAATCCCTCAATGGTGGTGACCTCCCGGCCGTCGACCTGCACCGCCAGCAGGATGCAGGAGCGAACCAACTCACCGTCAAGGCGCACGTTGCAGCACCCGCAAACTCCATGCTCGCAGCCGGCGTGGGAGCCGGTAAGCATCAAATCCTCCCGCACAAAGTCCAGGAGAGTCTTTCGCACCGGAATGGCGGCAGTATGCGTCACCCCATTAACCTTCAGGGTTATGGTACGCAGCTGCTCCGGGGTTGGGTTTAACATTTCAGTCCTCCGACCGGGACAATGTTCGGCCCATCCGGGCCGGGTTACGGTACTTTTGGCGAGTGGTTACTTTTGTCAGGGTGGTTTTTACCACTAGGCAGCGCCCTGCTTTACCGACTCTACTGCGAGATTGTTCACCAACTCATGCAGCTTGGTGGGCGTCATGGGGACGTCCGAAAGCTCAAGGTTGTACTCGGACAGGGCATCCTCCAGGGCGCTGATGATGGCTGCCGGGGCGGTCATATAGCCACCCTCGCCGGCGCCCTTGGCTCCCAGGGGATGGCCGGGGGCCGGAGTGCAAACGTCGTCCACCGTGATGTGGGGAACCTCCATCGCTGACGAAAGCAGGTGGTCCATAAAAGTCTGGCTCAGCAGTTGCCCGTTTTCGCTGTAAACGTATTGGGACAGCAGCGCCGCGTCGATGCCTCGCATAGTGCCGCCGAACACCAGCCCCTCCACAATCTGCGGGTTTATCTGCACCCCGCAATCGTGAACGATGTAGTAATTCACCAGGTCAATGTCAAAGGTCTCGGCGTCCACCTCTACGATAGGCACATGGGCGGCAAAGGCAAAGGAGATAAAGCCGCGGGTCTTGAACGGTCCTTCCGGCATACCGTCTTCCCGCTCACCGCTCTTGGGGTTGCGGTACACGTAGGTCTCCACCAGCGCCGGCTCCATATTGGAGGGGCGCAGGTCGGCGCGGCGGTAGGCGATTTGGGCCACCTGGTGGAAGGGAATGCGCAGGCTGGGGAGCAGCCGGGCCACGAATTCCCCGTTGCGCAGCTCCAGCAGGCTAGGCTCGATGCCCAGCGCCTGGGAAGCAATGGCAACCATCTTTTCCTTGACTTTGGCTGCCGCGCCCAGGACGGCAGCCCCCATCATCAGGTGCATCCGGCTGCCGGTGGTGGCTACGGAAGGTACGCCGCCGGTGGAGTCGGCCCGGGTCACGGCGACCTTGGCCGGCTCCACCTGTAGGGCCTCACAGACCAGTTGGGTTACGGTAGTCTCGTGTCCCTGCCCAGCCGATTGGAACCCGATAGCAACGGTTACATTGCCGTTGACGTCGACCTGGAGACGCACACCCTCGCCCACGTCGCCGCCGCCAATCATCCCAGGGTTGTTGAACAGGTTGAATACGCTGCCGGCCCCGGCGCTAGGTTCAATGCAGCTTGCCACGCCGACGCCCAGCAACTTGCCACGCTGCCGCGCCTCCGCCTTGAGTTGGGCAACTTTAGAGTAGCCCGACATTTCCAGCGCCTTGCCCAGCACGGTGGGGTAGTCGCCGCTATCGTAGGTGGCGCCGGT
This sequence comes from Dehalococcoidia bacterium, assembly GCA_965197655.1. GTDB lineage: Bacteria > Chloroflexota > Dehalococcoidia > Lucifugimonadales > UBA3495 > CATQHB01. Next base: position 2,390,621 of record OZ240220.1, read on the forward strand.
GGGGATTTCGTAGGGGAACTGGTCCGGTTGGATGAAGTTGCGGCGCCGGATCTCGGCCCGGTCAAGGTTCAGACCCCGCGCTACCAGGTCAACGGCCCGCTCTATGGCAAAGTTGGTGGGAGCCTGGCCGAACCCGTTGTAGGGGGCCTGGTTGGTCTTGCAGGTAAGCACCGAGATGGGGGAGTAGCGTACCGCCGGAATGGTGTAGGGGCCGACCAGGGCGGTAATGGGCTTGCCAATTTGCATTGCGCCCCGCCCGGCGTAGGCCCCGGCATCATCAATCACGGCCAAGTCCAGCCCCGCTATATTTCCGCTAGCGTCGGCGGCTACCCGGACTTTCCAGATGCGGTCGGGGCCGTGGGCGTCGCCGGCGGCCATATTCTCCAGCCGGTCTTCGATGAACTTCACCGGCCGGTCCACCATGCGGCTGGCTAAACAGGTGAGAAAAATCTGCTTGCGGCCCCGCTTGTGCCGTAGCTGCCGCCGATGTCAACGTCCATGTGTACCCGCACTTTGTTGGAGGGCACCCGCATAGTACGGGCGATTTGCTCGTTAATCTGCGGGTTTTGCTGGGAGGCCCAAACGTCAACCATACCGCCGATTTCGTCCCACGTCGCCACACAACCGAAGGTCTCCAGCGGCACCCCGGAATGGCGGTTCCAGCGGAAGCGGCCTTCAAATACATGGGCAGCCCCCGCGAAGGCTCCCTCAACGTCGCCAAAGTCCAGAGTAGTCTGAAAGGCGATGTTGGAGCCGTGTTCCTCGTGCAGCACCGGGGCGTCCGGCTGCATCGCCGCTTCCGGGTCCACCAACGGCTCCAGGGGCTCATACTCGACCCTTACCAACTCGGCGGCATCCTCGGCCAGGTAGCGGCTGGTCGCCACCACCGCCGCCACCCATTCGCCGGCAAAGCGCGCCTTGCCCACCGCCAAGGGGTACCAGACCACATTGGGCAGGTGCATATTTTGCGGTATCGGCTCCATCCATTCGGGCAGGTCTTCCCCCACGATGACCTTGACCACGCCGGGGGCTTGCTCGGCTTCGCTGGTGCCGATGCTGCGAATAACCGCGTGGGCGTGAGGCGAGGACACCATAGCCATGTGGAGCATACCCGGCAGCACCACATCGTTTACGTACCGGCCCTTGCCCAGAACGAACCGCTTGTCCTCGATGGGGGGAAAGTGCTGTCCAATCCACTTCCACTGGGAAGTCGTCTGGGAAGTCGTCATCCGGTCACCTCACGGAATTGGGGTAATTGGCTTGGCTGGCAATAGTCTGCCAAGTAAACTGGTGGGTAAGCTTCACCTTGAGTTTGCCGAAAGGCAGTCGGTCTTACCGCTACGGCCCGGCGTACCGTTTGCCGGTAACCGACGGTTCCATAGACAGTTGGCGGCGGATGGTAGCTACGGTTTCTCCGTCTATCGCCAAGGCGGCGCATACCGTATCGTCCAGAGCTTTCCGCACCAGACAATCGTTCATCTGCGGCAACGGCAGCATAACCGACTCGGCGTGTTGGTCATAGGCCGCCGCCAGCGTTGATATTGCATCCGTGCCAATGGTCGCAAAGTCAGGGACTACCAGCTTGCGCTGGTCGTCAATGGAAAACCGAGGGTATGATGGCACCCGATTGGAACGGTTGCCTAACATTGCCAGAATGCCGACGGATGAGTTCAAGTAAACTGAAAGGGACTTTTCTAAAACATCTTTATCAGGCTCCGGGGCATTGAAGTTGCAAGGTGTCCACGACGAACCTACCACCATCATATCCAGTTTAACGCTCAGCGTTCTAACTGTATTGAGACGCATTCTGTTAGGCAACAATAGTTTGCCTCGCTGCTGCCAGTAACTTTTTGCCAAATGAGCTTTCGCTGATTTAGCAACGATATGGGTATCAGGCTTTGCGGTCATCGCTTGTGTAACGTCTGTTTTGTGGTCCCATAGAGCGCACATTCCTTCAGTGTTCGGCATATCGGACCGAGCAAAAGCATCTCGTATCCGCTGCCCCGCCGGTCCTATTTGGGCAACGTTGCCTAGTGCAACTGACCGGAAAAATTCACCGTCTCCCAACCCGGCAAATTTCTCGCATAAGTAGGGCGACAAAAACTGGACCGCTCCCCAATTCCCGGAAGCAATTCGGGACTCCGGCCAATGTTGAACCGTGCCATAGGCTTGGCTTTCGACCTGGTTGCTTTCAATTACCCCGGCTACCGTAAATGACTCGGCGGGCGTGGCAGGATTTCTTGCCAGATTAACTACTCGCGTCGGAGGTTTTTGTGGTTTACCGGAAGGCCAGCGGCGGCATATCAACAACATTTCGCCGATGCTGGTGTTCTCCGAAAAGTAGATACGCTCTGGGTCGTGGGAACTTACAATTGTGTCAATATGAAGCCGGCTTGCCAAATAACAGCGAATTTCAAGACCGGACTTGTCGGTAGCCCCTATAAGTGGCAGAACGGTGGCTACAGTGCCCGATTCAGCTTTGCTGATATATTCCGCTAGAAACAGAAACGCTCCGCTATTCCCGGCCATGTACGTTGGCTTGTTGGCAAACAGCGTTTTCTCCCGGTCTTTGATTTTCTTTTCGTGTTCTTTGCTGAACTGGTCATGGCGCAAGCTGTCCCTGGTGAACGGCGGGTTCATTATCACCAAGTCTGCCGGCTCTGCTACCGCCATTTCCTCTCCGCTGTCCACCTGGGTTACCGCTGTTGCTGCGTTAGGCCAGGGCATCAGCTTGGGTTGCTGGTCGAGGAACTCCAGGGAGCCGAGAAATGCTTTGCCGGTGGTGTCCACGCCGAGAAAGGCCCGGCCAATTTTCATATTCTGGAAGCGGGTGGTGGGCGAGAGGAGGCCCAGGGTGGTAGCTGCCATGTGGGTAGCGGTCAAGTTAACGTCATAGCCGCTTAAAACCTGCTCAATCAAGGCGGCGGCCAGGGTTTCATCGTCCCGCGACTGCGGAGCTAAATCTCGGATACGCTCGGCAGCGGCCATCAGCAGGGTTCCGGTGCCGCAGGCCGGGTCGGTAATTCGCAGCTTGGCGATGGCCTCCGGGTCCTCCCAATCACACATATCCTCGGTGATTGCCAGGGCCGCCAGCAAGGTGGCGGCCGGCGTGGTGGTATAAAAGGAGCCATCATAGCGGGCGGTGTCCAGCACGGTATGAAAGATGCGGCCCAGCAGGTCGTGGCGCAGGCTGGCGATGTTTTCGGATACGGCCAGCGCCGCCCGGGCCGTGTCTCGGATGGCGTTGGCAAAGGATGGGTCCGGCGGACAGGCATTAAGAGCGGCCCGGCCAGTTTCAAAGATGGGCTTGTAGTCCAGGGCCAAAATCAGGTTCCAGGAATCCCGAAAGGCCTGGACCGGAGCGGCGGATTCGGCGCACTGTTGGGCCATAGCTGGCGGCCAGTTGTCGGCGAAGGGTTGGGGCGGGTTGGTCCGGTTATCATAGTCCGGGCGCAGGTCTTTCAGGTGAACGTCCAGGCGGGAATGGAACATAACGGCGGTGGCAACCACTAAAAGGGCGCGTTTGGCCGGGGCATCCCAGGGATTCCGCACCGGCTTGCCGTCTTTGGTCTGTTGGGGCAAATCCAAAGCCCTGGCTAGTTCCCGCTTTTGGGCCTGGCTAAGCCGGCGCACCGCCCCGTCCAGGCTGCTGGACAAAACGGCGGCAGTGGTATCCGGGTCGCCTAATTGGGCCGGGGTCAGTCGAATAACCGAGACCAGCCTTTCAATATCGCCCAGCGCCCAATCGGCGGCGATTTTACCGTCTCGCACCGTCCACATCAATTGGGCCGACGGCAGGGATTCTTCGGTGGTGTCATCGGGGTAGCAGACGGCGACGGCGCACTGGGCCAGTCCCTGCTCCAACCGGGCGTCAGCATCACCGATGGCCTCGACCTGCTTGGCCCGGCTCTGCCCGTGCTCCGCTTCCACCGCGATAACCGCCGGGCCGATGCGCACCTCCACATCAATGCGCCGGTTGCCGGGGTGAATGACCTCGGGCTTAGCGACCAGGCTATAGCGGCGCAACTCGTCGGCCAGCCGGATGTTCAGCACGCTTTCCCATTCTTTGGTCGTCATCAATGAAACCTTACTTGACTCGGTGGATTCCGGCCGGCATCGGAGAGCAGGTAGGTGCAAAGTTGCGGCAGTTGACTCTGCCCCTTCGTCCTGAGCCTATCGAGGGCCGGTACGCTGATAGTTAGGCAAGTTTACCATGAGCAGATTTTGTACCCGGCACAGACTTTTCGACCGCTCGGTTAGCCGCCCTAGCTTACGATTTACACTACCGACTGTCAATCAAGGGAGTTATTCAAGACAGGGCCTTTTCATTCTCCCTCTCCCTTGAGGGAGAGGGCCGGGGTGAGGGGGAAACCTCTGGCAGCAACAACGATTCCCTACGGAGGAACGCCCTCACCCTAACCCTCTCCCAGAAGGAGAGGGGACTTTTCCAGAGAATGAAAAGACCCTGTAATTCAAGACGCTGTTGCCCTGACTTGAATCCATTTGCGCCGGAAAAGTCGTGGTCTGGTACCCTACCCGTACCGTCCCACTCCGTCTGCTTTGAGCCGGTTGAAGGGCTGTTACGATCGTTATACCGGCGTTATACCAGCGTTATACCGGCGTTATACCGGCGTTGTACCGGCTCACCATTCTACCGATTGCCCCCGCCGATTACACCTGAAAAACCTCCGTGCCGATTCGTGTCCATTTGCGGCTAAACCACCGGGGTTAGTCAGGCGGAACTGGTGGATTTCAAGCATCCCCTACCAAAGCTCTTGCGAGGCCAGCCGGGCGCCCTCTACCATTGACGCCAGCTTGGCCCAGGCTATGTTTGTTTCCACCTTGCGGCCCCAGGCTGACGTGCCGAAACCGCAGTCGCTGCTTGCCATTACGTTTTCCCGGCCCACCGCGTTGGCGTAGTTGAGGATGCGCTGGGCGATAAGCTCCGGGTGCTCGATGAAATTGGTGGTGGTATCCAGCACGCCCGGAATCAACAGCTTGCCGTCGGGCAGGTCTATGTCTTCCCACACCTTCCACTCGTGGGCGTGCCGGGGATTGGCTCCCTCGAAGGACAGGCCCAGCGGACGGGCTTGCAGCACCAGGTCAACAATTTCTTTGAGGGGGATGTCGTGATGATGGGGGCCTTCGGTATTCCCCCAGCAGAGGTGCAGCCGCATCCGCTCCGGGTCAATGTCCTTCAGGGCGTAGTTGATAACCTCAACGTGCAACTCTACTATCTTCTTGAATTCCGCTTCCGAAAGGTGAGAGAACTGGGATACGCGGGTCATCGCCAAGTCGGGGCAATCAATCTGGAGCAGCAGCCCGGAGGCGGTGATGGCGTTGTATTCCTCCTTCATTACCTCGGCCAGGGCGTAGAGATAGGCCTCCTCGGTGGGGTAATACTCATTGGGCAGGAAGTTGGCAATTACCCCCGGCGAGGCCGCCGTCATAAACACCTCTTCCACCGGGGTATCCGCCGCTGCCTTTTGCAAAGTCTCGATGTCCTGCTCCACCGCCGTCCAGTCCTTCCAGCCGATCGGCCCGGTGCAGGCCGGTTGGGGCATATTGCGGGAAGAGAGATGGGTCTGCATCTCGGCGAACTCGGGGAAATCATCGTCGTCCAGGCGCGGGCGGCGGCGCACCATCCGCTCGCCCTCAAAGCCGGTGAGCCGCTCTTTCACGTAGGTGGCGTACTGCGCCCGGCCCTGCTCGCCGTCGTTCACCACGTCTATTCCGGTGTCCTGCTGTTTCGCCACCACCGCCGCAACCGCAGCGCGGACCCCGGCGGCAAACCGGTCTTCGTCCAAACTGCCGCGCTCCTCCCGCTGCCGCAAAAACTCCTGGAGGTCGGGCGACCGGGGCAGACTGCCGGTATGGGTGGTGAGAATCCTGTCGGCGCTTCGCTTCATAATTCCTCCCCTGACTCGGCTAAAGACCTGAGCTGTGGCTGCTATCTTACTATATGGCCGCCGGTTTGGGGGCGTGGGGCTGTCGGCAGGGCAATCGCGTCTTAATTTGGATACTTGTAGCATCGTCATACCAACGCTCCACCGTCATTCCGGCGCAGGCCGGAATCCAGGAAATTCTGAGGTAACAATCTGGTTGCCGGCTGGAGGCTGTGCTGGATTCCGGCTTTCGCCGGAATGACGGGTTAAGACGCGATTGCCCTGGGGCCGTCGGCAGTACCGGACAATTGCGTTAGATATGGGGATATATTATCCCGTATATCCGGTCCATCAATGTTTATCCCCCGCCTTTCCCCCAACCAAAGAAACGGGTAATATAACCCCGCTCCGCCATCACTAACGGAATATCCGGGCGGGAAAGGGTTACCGGCCTATGCTCAATACCGGACACAACACCGAATCGCCGCTGGCTATCCTCAAATCGCATTTCGGCTACGATAATTTCCGCCCGTTGCAGGCGGAGATTATCGGCAACGTCCTGGCCGGGCAGGACAGTCTGGTGCTGATGCCCACCGGTGGCGGCAAGTCCCTCTGCTACCAGTTGCCCGCCCTGCTGTTTGGCGGCGTTACCTTGGTCATTTCGCCGCTCATCGCCCTGATGAAAGACCAGGTGGACGCCCTGAACGCCAACGGCATCACCGCCCGGTTCATCAACAGTTCCCTGACCGCCTCGGAAATAGATTCGGTGCAGACCCAGACCCGGGAGGGTCTGGTCAGGATCCTCTACGTGGCCCCGGAGCGGCTGGCCCTCTCCGGATTCCGCCGCTTCCTCCAGGGCCTGGATGCGAGCGTGGGGTTGAACCTCATCGCCATTGACGAGGCCCACTGTATTTCCGAGTGGGGTCACGAGTTTCGCCCCGACTACCGCAACCTGCGGCAATTGCGGCAGGACTTTCCCACGGTGCCGGTGATTGCCTTGACCGCCACCGCCACGGAACGGGTGCGGGAGGACATCATCGGCCAGCTTGACCTGCAACGGGGCCGGGTCTTTCTCTCCAGCTTCAACCGGGCCAACCTCAGCTACTCAGTGCAGCCCAAGGGCAATTCCTGGGGGGTACTGCTGTCCCTGCTCCAGTCGCACCGGAACCAGTCCACGATTATCTACTGCTTCTCCCGGCGGGAAACCGAAGAGTTGGCCGAAGACCTGAACGATCGGGGATTGACGGCCCGCCCCTATCACGCCGGGCTGGAACCGGAGCTGCGCCGCCGCACCCAGGATGACTTCATCCGCGACCGGGCGCCTATTATCGTCGCCACTATCGCCTTTGGCATGGGCATCGACAAGCCGGACATCCGCCTGGTGGCCCACTACAGCTTGCCCAAGTCCCTGGAGGGCTACTACCAGGAGACAGGCCGGGCGGGACGGGACGGGCTGCCCAGCGAATGTGTCCTCTTCTACTCCTACGCCGACAAGGCCAAGCAAGACTACTTCATCAACCAGATGGAGACCGATACCGAACAACAACGGGCGGAACAACGAAACGCCCGGCAAAAGCTGGAACAGATGGTGGACTTCGCCCAATTACCCACCTGCCGCCGCCGGTTCATCCTGGAGTATTTCGGGGAGCAATGGACGGAGGAAAATTGTGGCGGCTGCGACATTTGCCTGGCCGCCGGCGAGGAGTTTGACGCCACGGAAATCACCCAGAAGGTACTCTCGGCGGTAATCCGCACCGGCGAGCGGTTCGGGGCCGCTCATATCACCCAGGTATTGACCGGCAGCCGGGAAAAGCGCGTCCTGGAGTTGGGCCATGACCAACTGACCGTCCACGGCATTGCCAAAGAGTTCGCCCGGCCGGAACTGCGGGAGGTTATGGGCCACTTGCAAGCGCGGGGACTGCTGGCCCGGAACGAGGGGGAGTTTCCTACCCTGGCCGTAACGCAAACCGGGCGGGAGTTTCTGAAGCAGCGCCAACGGCTGACCTTGCCCCGGCTCAAATCTTCCGGAGATGGCAATGAACAACCCGGCGCCAGGTCGGCCCGCAACGGGTCAGCCAACGGTTCCTCAGCGGTGTTGACCGACTATGACCAGACTCTGTTTGAGGAACTGCGTGCCTTACGCAAGCGGCTGGCCGATGCGCGAGACGTACCGGCCTTTGTGATTTTCGGCGACGTATCCCTCCGCCACATGGCTGCCGCCATCCCCCAAAGCCCGGAGACCTTCTCCCGCATTCCCGGAGTAGGTACGGCCAAGCTGGAACAGTACGGGCCGCAATTCCTGGAGGTCATCCGCAGCTACGCCGAGGCCAATAACCTGCCCGACCGCACCGCCGAACTATCCGGACGGCAACGCCCCAGGGAGCGGGACCGAGAGCCGGAGCGTCAAACGCCGGAGCGCCGCCGCGGTACAACCTACGACACCACCAGGGAGTTGCTGGCCCAGAAATTGTCCATCAGCCAAATAGCCCAACAGCGCAACCTGGCCGAACCCACCATCATCGGCCACCTGGAGCGGCTGGCCGCCCAGGGAGTAACCCTTAACCTGGAACACCTGCTGCCGCCGCCGGAAAGGTTGAACAAGATAAGGATGGCGTTTGACACCTGCGGCATCGACTTCCTGGCCCCGGTGATGGAGTGCCTGGGCAAACAAGCTACCTATGATGAACTGCGGCTGGCGCGGATTTATTTGCGGCAGGAGGGGAAGGAAGTATAGAGAGCCTATCACCAACCCTTTCAACCTTGTCGCTACGGGGATTGAGGCATTACCGGCGACGAACTGGCTTGCTTGCCCCGCTCACCTATCCCGGTTACAATGGCACGGTCAAGCCAAAATAGCGATGATGATTTTGGAGTGTGAGCCAATGACCACGTTCAAAACCGAGGCAAAAGTAGAGGACGATGGCTCAATCCAAATCTGTGGCTTGCCATTCGCTCCCGGCGAGTCCGTAGAGGTTATTGTAAAAACCTTGCCCGTCAAGCCGGCGAAGTCTGAGTCGGAAGCGGAACCCTATCCCCTGCGGGGATTGCCCTACAAATACTATCTTCCTTTTGAGCCAGCGGACCAGGAAAACTGGCAAGAAATTTTAGAAAAGGTGTCCCCTTACGAACGGGAAGGCGACTTGGAACTGCTGGATGTCGAGGAAGAGGAAAACTCTGCCGACGATCGTCGGGCATGATTATTCTCGACACCCATATATGGGTTTGGTGGATTACCGACTCCACCAGATTGACGTCGGCTCAGCGTAGGGCTATCTCTGACAATGAAACTGACCGGATAGGTATTTGCTCATTCTCTTGCTGGGGAATTGCCAAGCTTGTTCAAGCCGACAAACTGACGTTTTCAGTGGAATTATCCCGTTGGTTCGACACCTCTCTTAATTACCCGGGAGTAGTTTTATTGGATATGACCCCGGAAATCGCGATAGAATCAAACCGGCTCCCCGACGATTTCCACCGAGACCCGGCAGACCAGATAATCGTGGCTACTGCCCGAATTCACCGATGTCCTCTGGTAAGTTCCGACGAAAAGATACGCAGATATCCTCATGTATCAACGGTTTACTGAGTTGACCGAGCAAGGGCTAGCACGGTTAATCTTAAATGGCCCAAACCCGGGGCAGTCCCGGTCCGTTGCAGACGACACAAAGACAGGTTAAAGGAGTAAAGCTATGCAATTCGGCTTGGCTTATGAAATGCAGCGGCCTACGCTGGACGACCACGCGGTGGTGGAAGAGACCATTGAACAGTGCGTCCTGGCTGACGAGATGGGATTTGATTATGTGTGGTTCGTGGAGCATCACTTCCTGACCACCTTTTCCTCCTCTCCCTGCCCCGAGGTCATCTTTGGCGCCCTGAGCCGCCTGACCAAGAACATCCGGCTGGGCTTTGGCGTGGTAATCCTGCCCTACCATCACCCGGTGCGGGTGGCCGAGCGGGTGGCGATGGTGGACCATCTGTCCCACGGGCGGGTGGATTTCGGCACCGGCCGCTCCGCTCCCTACGAGCAGACCGGCATGGGCATTGACCCGCGGGACACCCGGGAGATGTGGGAAGAGTCCCTGTCCATGATTCCCCAAATCTGGGGGTCGGACACCTTCGAGTGGGACGGCCGGTTCTGGAACGTGCCGCCTCGGCGGGTGCTGCCCAAGCCCTACCAGAAGCCTCACCCGCCCATCTGGGTAGCCGCCCTGCAACCCAGCACCTACCAGTTGGCCGCCCAAAAGGGGATCGGGGTTATGGCCCTGGGCGTCAGCGCGCCGTCGGTGCTGGAACCGCATATCCAGGAGTACCGGGCCAGCATCAAGGAGGCCGACCCAGTGGGCGCCTTTGCCAACAACCAGTGGCTCAGTTCCATTTTCGGCTACTGCGGCGAGGATAACCACACCGCCCGGGAGCTGTGCGCCAACTCCCTGAAGACCTTCTTCGGCCCGGGCCGGCCCTACGTGCAAGACCAGAAGGACATCTACGCCCGGCTGCTGGAGCAGTGGGGCGGCATCCCGGAGCACCTGGTACATAACTTCTCCCGCTACATTGACGTTAAAGAGGTCACCGAAGAGGGAGCGGCCAGCCAGTTCGACCTGTCCGGCGGCAGCGCCCTGGCTCAGAAGATTTGGGAGGAGGTGGACGCCGACACGCTGGCCGACCGGGGGGTTATCGTAGCGGGAGACCCGGAAAGCTGCATCAATGCGGTAAAGCTGCACGAGGCTACCGGCGTTGACCAGGTACAGTTCCTGATGGCCACGGAGACCATCGACCACGAGCACGTAATGAAGTCAATCGAGCTGTTCGGCAAGCACGTAATACCGGCGTTTAAGTAGGGGGACGACGCCTATGTGACGGAAGTTCGTCTCGGTTCCGGGCCAAAGTCGGCGAATTTAGGGGCAAGAATGTTAGCGGCAAGGCCGAATAAAATCCTCGACAACTTTCTTCGTGTTGTGTTGGAGTTCATCAACTGAGGATAAGATGCCCTGCAGCCTACCTTTCTCTTCCTTTTGAAGACAGCTACCAAGAGTTATTGTCGTCTCGACTATTTGGGCCCATCTCTTGCCACCGACGTTGTAACTCCACGTTCCGCAAGCAAAAGCCTGTTTCAGTTGCTCCAATGTTAGGCCATCTAATCGTTCCGCGAATACTTTCTCGATGGTTTGAACGTCCGTTTCCGCCATTACTTGATCGAAGAGGGGTTTCACCCACGTTCCTCCGTAGGCCAGCTTGTACCTGCAAGCTTGGTAATACTTCTCCAACGGGGGATATTTTCCGGTAGTGCCTATATAACGTGCCTCTCGGTAGCATCTGGCTACCAGGTTCCTGAAGTAACAGAGGGCCAATGATTGGATTTCTGATTCTTCAGACATAGGTATTCTCCCGGTCCCAAACAGACTGAGGTCAGTCTATTGTGATTCACCCAGGCTTAAGCTCTCGTTGACCGCGTATGCCTGCCCTTACTCCCCCCGCAAATCCGACACCCTCGGCCCTACCTCCTCCATCAGCAGTTGCAGGCATTCGTGCTCCCATTCCGGGTCGTCCGGGTCCTGGGTGATGGCCAGGAGGTGGCCGAAGCCGCCGGTCTGCTCGTACAGGTTGCGGATGCGGTCGGCGCACTCCTGCGGGTCGCCCACAATCCAGATGTTATTCATCATGTAGTCCACGTCCACCGCCGAATCGGGCATCTCCGGGTCAATCTTGGTGGACTGGAGCAGGCCGGAACCTTGCCGGTTGGGCAGTTGGTGCTGGATGTAGTTGCGGCCCAAGACGGCTCTGGCGCGCTCCCGGGCCAGTTCCGGCGTCCGGGCGACAAACACATCCCGGCCAATCCGCCAGTCCTGCCGGCTGCACTCCTTGCCAGCGCTGGCCGCCCCGTCCTCCACCACCTCCCAATGGTCGCGCAGGTACTGAGGGGCCAGGTTGGAGCTGCTCATCGGAATCCAGCCCCGCTCGCCGGCTACCCGGATGGAGCCGGAACCGAGCGAAGTAGCGGCTACGCCGATGGGCGGATGGGGCTGCTGGTAGGGTTTCATGTGCAGGCCCCGCTCCAACACCGGGTCCAGTTCCGGAGCGTCCACCTGAAAATACTTGCCCTGGTAGCTAAACTTACCCTCCGACGCCCAGAGTTTCAGGATAACGTCCAGCGCCTCCGCCGACCGTTCCCGCACATCCTCGCCCGGCCGGGGACCAACACCGAAAAGGGCCAGGTCGGTGGCGATAGCCCGGTGGCCGATGCCCCAATAAAAGCGTCCCCGGGCCAGGTGGTCCAGCATGGCGATGCGGTGGGCTATCTCTACCGGGTTGTGGATGGCCAGCAGGGTTACGCCGGTAGCCAGCGTGATTTGGTTGGTCATTGCCAGGGCCTTGGCGATGAGCAGGTCGGGGCAGGGAGCATTCTCCCACCGCTCGGTGATATGTTCGCCAATCCAAGCCTCGTGGTAGCCGAGCCGGTCGGCCTCAACGATAAGGGCCAGGTCCCGGTCGTAAGAATCGGCATAGGAACGATAGGGCGGATGCAAGGGCATCATAAAAAGTCCGAACTCCATGGCGCACCCCCGGTCGAATTAGATGGATTAAGCTGCGGCTATTGTAATGGGGACGGGGTAGCCGGGCAAGGCGGGGATTGCCGCTATTCCCCTTCCTTGCCAACAGGATTCCTTTACTCGATCATCCAGGGTAATCGCATTAGCCCCACATTGGTGAACCTTCGGGACTATTCGTGGCTAACCCTCTCCGCTTGCCAGGCCGTGTGACACTCCTCTACCCTACTACCTGTACCTCTAGCCGCCGCCTTCTCTGGCCCCCTGGGTGGTGGCCCGGAATCGGCGGAAAGGGAAAATGGGTGGAAATGAGCGGAAATGGCGGGGGAAATGATTTTTCTGGGCTAACGGAAACCACGAAGCAAGACTTCAGAGTTAAATGCGATAGCCCTGTTCTATCATCCGAAAACGCTTGACTTGGCCGGGGGCTGAAGCCATTATAAGTTAACCCTCCCCGGTATAATGCAGCGCCAGTTCCATTCGCAAATGCAGAGGTCCAACGTGCAGCAGCAACAGTTTATTGACCGGCTCAAGGCCATTGTCGGGGATGATTATGTCATATCGCACCCGGAGGACTTGCTGGTTTACGAGTATGACGGCTCCGTTGACCGCTCCATGCCCCGGGCGGTGGCGCTGCCGGCCACTGCCGCTGAGGTGAGTCGTATTCTGGCCCTGGCTTATCGGGAAGGGGTGCCGGTGGTGGGCCGCGGCTCCGGCACCGGCCTGAGCGGGGGCGCCCTGGCCCCGCCGGGAGGAATCCAGATTGCCTTTACCCGGATGAATCGCATTCTGGAAGTGGATACGGAGAACCGCACCGCCACCATCGAGCCGGGGGTGATTAACCTGGACCTGGATAATCACGTCCGAAAATTCGGGATGCGCTACGCTCCAGACCCCTCCAGCCAGAAGGCGTGCAGTCTGGGCGGCAACATCGCCGAGAACGCCGGCGGCCCCCACTGCCTGGCCTATGGCGCCACCACCAACCACGTCCTGGCCCTGGAAGTGGCGCTGGAGGACGGCGCGATGGTCAACCTGGGCGGCCCGGCCCGGGAAGTCCCCGGCTATGACCTGCGGGGCGTCTTTGTCGGCTCCGAGGGAACCTTTGGCATCGCCACCAAAATCACAGTACGACTGCTGCCCCTGCCGGAGACGGTCAAGACCTTCCTGGGCATTTTCCCCGACATCGAATCGGCGTGCAGCGCGGTTTCGGCAGTTATCGGCCACGGTATCGTGCCGGCGGCCCTGGAAATGATTGACGCCCTGAGCATCCGCGCCGTGCAGAACGTGACCGACGCCGGCTACCCGGAGGACGCCGGAGCGGTACTGCTCATTGAACTGGAAGGGCTGTGGGAAGAGGTGGACGAGGTCAGCCGCGAGGTAGAATCGGCCCTGTGGGAGACCGGAGCCGGCGAGGTGAGGGTGGCCGAGGAGGACAGCGAGCGGGAGCGACTGTGGCTGGGCCGCAAAACGGCTTTCGGAGCCTTTGGCACGATTGCGCCCAACTACTACTTGGTGGACGGGGTAGTGCCCCGCACCCGGCTAACCCAAGTGCTGCGTAAGGTGTCCGAGGTTAGCGAAAAGTACGGCATCATCATCGCCAACGTTTTCCACGCCGGCGATGGCAACCTGCACCCCTGTATGCTCTTTGACGCCCGGGAGCCGGGGGTGATGGAGCGGGCCATGGCCGGCGCCTCGGAACTGATGGAATACTGCGTAGCAATGGGCGGCAGCCTCAGCGGAGAGCATGGCATCGGACTGGAAAAGAAGCAGTTTATGCCCCTGGTCTATACCGACCAGGATATGGCGAAGATGCGGCTGGCCCGCGACGCCTTTGCCCCAGCCAACCGACTGAACCCGGGCAAAATCTTCCCCGATGCTGCTGCCGACTACCAGCCCATCCCCCAATCCACTCCGCGACAGGTTGACCCGGGGATGTACATTTAGGTGCATACAATCGGGTAAATGGGGAGTATCATTGCACGGTCAGACGGGATTAAGGTAGAGGAACATGACTCAAGAGCAGCGAGCTAGGGAACGGTATGATGTTCTGGAGCGCCGTATGGACGGTATTGAACGGCGCATGGATGCTCAGGATAGGAAGATTCGGGAAGTGGTGGAGTATGTACGCAGTATTGATAAGCGCGTGGCGTACCTTGAGGGACTGCACGAGGCCGATACTATCCTGCGGCGGACTGCCCAGGAATAAACCTGTCGGCCATGTGATGACCTCTTGACCTCATCCCTCCCTCAACAACTGACCGACCTGCTGGGCCCCAATGCCCTATTGCCGCCAGGTCAATACTCCCCGGAACACTACGCCGTTGACGGTGTAGTCCCCCAAGCCGTGGTCCAACCGGCCGACCGGGAGAGCATCGCCCGGCTATTGCGGTGGGCCGCCCACCGGCAGGTCTCCGTATTCCCCCGGGGCGGCGGCGTCCTGAACGCCCTGGGCAACGTGCCGGCACGGGTGGACGTGGTTATGGACCTGAGCCGGTACAACCGGGTGCTGGACTATCAGCCGGCCGACCTGACCGCCACGGTGGAACCCGGGGTAACCCTGCAAACCCTGCGCCGGGAACTGGCCCAAGGGGACAAGTTCGTGCCTCTGGAAGCGCCGCTGGCGGAACGGGCCACCATCGGCGGCATCCTGGCGGCCAACGTCAGTGGCCCTCTCCGCTACTCCTACGGCCTGCCCCGGGACTGGCTCATCGGTATCAGCGTGGTAGGCGCGGACGGCGTGGAATCCAAGGCCGGCGGCAAGGTGGTCAAGAACGTCACCGGCTACGACCTGAACAAGCTGTACACCGGCTCTTTAGGCACCTTGGGCGTCATCGTAGAGGCGACCTTCAAGCTGGCCCCCCGGCCCGACGCCGGGGCGGCGTTGGTGGCATCCTTTCCCTCGGTCGAATCGGGAATTGACGCCGGCCGCAGCCTCATCGCCCAGGTTTACGCCCCCCAGGGGTTGCAAGTGGTCAACCGCTCAGCAGCCCGGCAACTTGGACTGGACGCAGCTCCCGGCGATGGAGTTGTCGTATTGGTTTTTATCGCCGGCCGGCCCCGGGCCGTGGCTCGGCGGTTGGAGGAATCGGCGCGGCTATTGCGGGAGTCCGGGGCCAGCGGCGTTGACTCCCTGGATGATACGGCCAGCCAGTCCCTGCTCCGCCAGCTTACCGATTTGGGTTGGAGCGATGCCACCACTCCCTACCTGGGGCTGAAGGTCAACCTACCACCGGATAGGGTGAGCAAGTTGGTCGCCGCCCTGGCTACTACGGAAGATTCGGGCATCGTAGCCGACCCGGGCTTTGGTGCAGTCCAGTTGCTCCGGTGGCCGGAAAAGACTGCTAACGACGCCGGGCCAGCCGCAAGCCTGGACAATGCCGCTGCCTCCGGCATAGTTGACGAAATAGACGAAATAGATAGGATACGGCGAGCAGCCCGCAGCTTGGGCGGCACAGTGGTAGTGGAGCATTGCCCCCCGTCGGTAAAGGCCCAAATTGACGTTTGGGGAGAACCCGCAGCCAATTCAGAGTCGGGGGCAGAACTGGAAATTATGCGGCGCATCAAGCAAAACTTTGACCCGTCCGGCATCCTGAACCCCGGCCGCTTCATCGGAAAATTGTAGGGGAGGCTCTAATGGCCGAATCGGACACGCTGGCCCAAGCCGGCACAGATAACACACCCGTTGCCGGGCCGTTAGCGGTGGCGGTGACTGTAGAGGAGCCACTGAACCGGGAACCCGGCTTTCGCGGGGTGGACGTGCCGTCGGAAGCCGACCTCTACCGCTGCGTCCACTGTGGGCTGTGCCTCAGTTCCTGCCCCACCTACACCACGCTGCGGGTGGAAACGGAGTCGCCCCGGGGCCGCATTGCTTTGATGCGGGCCGTCCACGAAGGGCGGGTGGGCATCAGCAGCCGGATAGTGTCCCACTGGGAAATGTGCCTCCAGTGCCGGGCTTGCGAAGCGGTCTGTCCCTCCGGCGTACCCTATGGCCGCATCATGGAATACACCCGCGCCCAAACCCTGGCCCAGGACAAGCAAGGGGCCGCTCTGAAACGAGTCGACCGGCTGTTCCTGCGGGCGGCCCTGCCCCATCCCAAGCGGCTGCGCTTTGGCGCCCACCTGTTGCGGCTATACCAACGCTCCGGGCTGCGGAAACTGGCCCGGGCGTCGGGCCTGCTCAAGCTGTTGCCCCAATCCCTGGCCGAAATGGAAGCGCAACTGCCGGACCTGGACGGCCCTTTCTTTGGCCCCACCAAGCAGGTTTACCCGGCACAGCAACGGCAAGCGGCAACGGATACCGCCCCCAAACCAACCCCCACCGTGGCCCTGCTCTCCGGCTGCGTGATGCCCTTGATGCAGGGAGAGACTATGCAAGCGGCGGTGCGCGTCCTGACCCGCAACGGCTGTGACGTGACAGTACCGCCGGGGCAGGTCTGCTGCGGTGCGCTGAACCTCCACGCCGGCGACCTGGAGACCGCCCGCAGGTTGGCCCGCCGCAACATTGACATCTTCCTGGCCGCCGGAGCAGACGAACCCGGATTCAAGATAGTAACCGCCTCGGCCGGCTGCGGCTCCAATATGAAAGAGTACGGGGAGTTGCTGAAGCATGACCCCCAATATGCGGAACCGGCCCGGCGATTCAGCGCATTGACCGCGGACATCACCGAGTTTCTGGCCGGGTTACCACTGGACCCGCCGCAGGGTCGGGTGGAACGTCGCGTAACCTACCAGGACCCATGCCACCTGGCCCACGCCCAGCGCATCACCCGCCAGCCCCGCGACCTGCTAAAGTCCATCCCCGGCCTGGAACTGGTGGAGATGGAAGCCTCGACAATGTGCTGCGGCGGCGCCGGCTTCTACTCAATGGTGCAGCCGGAGCTGGCTGGCAAAATCCTGGCCTCCAAGCTGGAGAACATCACCGCCACCAACGCCGACCAGGTAGTAACCGCCAACCCCGGCTGTATGCTGCAGATAGAGCAGGGGTTGTATGCGACAGGCGGCCCGGGCAGCGGGCACAAAGTGGTTCACGTAGTGGACTTGCTGGATGAGGCGTACAGGGGGGAGGGGGATAGTCGTTAGAGTTGGCTAGGAAGTTGGTTGCGCCGGGTCTATGGACAGTAGGGTTTCCCGGAAGAAGTCAAGGACGATGTGGCCTTGCTCGTAGTAGGTCTTAATTTCCAGAAGAGTAGCGTTTGAACCGGTGGAATGAACGGTATAGTGTCGATTCGTGATTATGCTGTTGTAAGAAGTTACTGCAGATTGGTTACCTAAGCATTTTCCGTTGAATGCCGCCTTGTATTGGTCTCCAAATCGATTCACCAATCCCGCCAGTTCACTAGAGTTAATGTTTCGGGTCACCATGCCGGTGCATGACTCAACGAATTTCCTAATGGCCTCATCTCCGATAGAGGCGCACTTCTCTTGGATGATAGCCCTTGTCCTTTGCTCAAACTCGGCAGAAATTATGACCAACAGAGAATAGACTAGCAGGTTCTCAATGCTTGTGCCGACAGATCCTGTGGAATGCAAGTGATCCTCACAAGCTCTCATAGCGTCATCAATACGTGGAATCCTCACGAGAATCCTAGCCGAACAGTGCCAAGTTGGCCTTTGCGAAACGCTCTTGAACTGAAACCACATCCGTGGTTCTGTGCTTGGTACTACTAACGAATTCTTCGTCCTCCAGGAGCAACTTGTACCGATTGTCAATGTCCGGCGGGACCTGGTCAAGATGTTCGGAAAAGGCTACCATCACCGCGTCCGACACCGAAACATTGAAGCCGGATAGGACGTGAAACGGCCTTTCTCCCAAGGAGTCTAACAATTGAATGCAGGTCTTCCGAAAGACCAGTTCGTTTTGCGCTATTACATCTTCGGATGTGTGCTGGTTCTTTCTCATAAACCTGGACAAAAAATCCTTCATCGGCTTTTGATAGCTTGAAACGTCACGCATAGCGAAGAAACGAACCATAAGTTCAACGTCTCTTTGCCGACGGTCCGGGGTCTCTTTCCCCAGAATTTTCCGCCACTCTGGGGTTTCATTGAGTCTCAAAAGCGTCTCTGAAAATCTGCTTTGATAGACACAGTTGCGAATCTCCTGATTAGATAGAAGGGTTGCTCCTGTATTGAGGCGCTCGAAAACATGGTACATACTTGAGTAGTCATCCGGGTCAAGCTGTTGAACAATAACTACCCTGAGCACGGCGGTTTTTAGCCTTAGCTGGTCTTCTTCCCAGAGGTCGGCAAAGGTCTTGCCATTGAAACGGCTGGCCGGGTTCAAGCCGGTAAGTCGAAATGCCCGTTTGTCGCTACGAGACCCTTCGCCGAAATAACCTTGAAAGAAGCAGAATATACTTTTCAGCCGCTGCTGCCCGTCAATCACCAAATAATTCTGTGAGCGTCTCTCGGCATACACGTACACCGGCGGGACGGGCAACCCTACCAGAAAGGACTCAATCAGCCGGCTTGACTGGACCGGTTGCCACACGAAATCCCGCTGGAATTCCGGAACTGTAATCTCTCCGGAAAGCCACTTCTCATACAACATTTCCAGCGTCAAGTCGGCGGGATAAGTTGAGATTTGATAGTCGTCGGGCGCGCTGGCATAATCTTCGTCCTCGGAGTCAACTTGCTCCAAGTCCAAGTCTGAAGTGGTAACGCTCTTCCACTCATAATCAATACGAGCATCGGAGTTTTCCTGCATAGCCATTTCAGGACTCCCTTGATGAAACGTAGAGGCTTATACACTTCATTCTATGGTAATTCCCCCCCGTCAGCATAGTCAACCAGCGCCCGCTGGGCGGCGGCTAGGCTGGCGCCGGTGGCTACTTCGTAGCCCAGGTCGGGCAGGATTTGCTCCAGGGCCGATAGCAGGGCGAAGACGTTGGTTTCTTTGGCCGACTCGCCCATCAGGCCGATGCGCCAGGCCTTGCCCCGTACCTGGCCCAGGCCCCCGCCAATCTCGATGTTGTAGTCGTTCAATAGCCGCTGCCGCACCGCCGCGTCCTCAACCCCCTCCGGAATCAGGGCGGTGGTCAACGGGTTCAGCCGGTAGCCTTCCGCCGCCATCAGGCCGATGCCCAGCGCTTCCAGGCCGGCCCGTAGCGCCGACGCTACCCGGGCGTGGCGCCGGATGCGGTTCTCTATCCCCTCTTCCATCATCATCCGCAGCGACTCCCGCAGGGCATAGGTCATGGAAATGGGCGTGGTGTGGTGGTAGGCGCGGGTCTGGTTCCAGTAGTTTTCCAGGTCCTTCAGGTTGAAGTAGAAGCTCTGTACCTGGGACTGACGGGTGTTAATTACCTCCATCGCCCGCGGGCCAAAGCTGATGGGGGCCAAGCCCGGCGGCGCGCCCAGGCACTTCTGGGTGCCGCTGTAACACACATCCAGGTCCCACTCGTCCATCCGCAGGTCATGGCCGCCCAGGGAGGTAACCGCATCCACGATAGCCAGGGCGTTGTGGCGGTGCACCAGGTTGACGATTTCCGGCAGAGGCGTCAGTACGCCGGTGGAGGTCTCGGCGTGGACCACCCCCACCGCCTTTACCGGCCCGTGCTGCTCCAGCGCATCGGCCAGGACCTGCACGTCCAGCGGGTCGCCCCAGGCAAAATCCAGGGTAACGGTTTCAGCGCCGCACCGCTCGGCGATGTCGGCCAAGCGGTCGCCAAAGAACCCGTTGCGGCAGACAATTATCTTGTCTCCCCGTTCCAGCATATTGGCGCAGGCTGCCTCCATCGCTCCGGTGCCGGTGGAAGATAGGGGGACGGTCATCAGGTTTTCGGTGCGGTAAACCTCCCGCAGCATCTCGCAAACCTCGTCCATCACCCGGAAGAAGCGGGGGTCAAGGTGACCCAGGATAGGCAATGTCATAGCCTGAAGCACCCGGGGGTTGACCGAACTGGGGCCGGGTCCCAAAAGGATGCGCTGCGGGGGGTTGAACTCTTCAAGGTAGGTGTTAGTCAAACCGTGTTCTCCTGTTGGAAGGTTGTGGGAGTTGATTCCAGCTATTATCGGCGGGAAATCTGTAGAACCGGGGCAGTCAGCGGGAAATACGGCTCCAGCATTTAAGCACACCGCCCGTCCGAATGCAGCAAGTATAACTTTCTCCGGCACTTATGGATGCAAAGCTGTCAGGCGGGACAGCCCGTACCAAGTCCGCGCCACTTTCGACATCTACATCAGGGCCTATAGAAACGCCGCCCCAGCATTGAACTGCACCGTCGGCTTGTATGCCGCAGGTATGGGAGTGACCGGCGCTGATTGAGGCAAAGGGGCCGGCGGCGTGGACTGGCCAGAGATAGGTACTAGTAGTCCAACTACTTTGAAATGATGGATTGCTTTTCCAGCCGGGTTCTCAGTCTGATGCTTGTCCACGTAATGCCACCAACCAAACTACCCATCATTACAAAGATTTCGCACCACTAGGTAGCTTGGAAGGATTCCTCGCCGTATTTGGAGAAGTAGTAAAACACCGACCTCTCTGCGATGTCCATCATAACTTTGGACATCTCCTCAATCGACCACCGGTTTTCCCGGAAATAGAAACTGCCCCGGTTGAACCGACCCTGCTCTTCGTTGTGCAGGTAGGTCTTATTCAAGTTACCAAACATAGCCATCGTGGACACCCGGTCCAAAATCGAGGAAGTATCCTCAAAGTCGCATCCGTATCCGAAGCAGACAAAGGGAAAGATACTTTCCCGTAGCAGGGCAGCCCGCAGGCCGATGAGGTTTTTACCCAAGCGCTCAATGGCGTTCCCCCTGGCCTGCCGAGGCTTGCCCTCTTGTGCCCGTCGGTCGTTGGTGCCCTGGTTTTTCACTTCCGAGATGAGGATGGGGCACCTAAAGGCGCTTTCCCGGTTGTTCCGAATAAAGAGGATACCCCCATCGGGTCGGATGGCACTTGTGTTAAAGTGGTGGTGGAGCTCGACGTCAGGATAATACTGACGCAATTCGCCAACAATGTCTCTGAAGCGCCATTCCTTCGAGTGAGTCAAAACGATTTTCCGCTCAAACTTTTTAACTAGGCGAGCCTCGACCAGTTTAAGTGCCTTTATAACGTCCTCTCCCTGCTTTTTGGACGTGGCATTGATTACTGTGCCTGCCCGCTGCTCTCGCAAGCGATCGCTGTCGGCCATATTCCATCACCTTCTTTCTACCAGGAACAGATACTCAGTTACGTGTATAGGCCGATTGCGAAGATTGCGTGATCCTCGAAAGGTATTATAGGGGATTTCAAGATTGTCAAAAGTACCGATTCCCTGGAGTATGAAGCACATATCATGCAGGCTGATAAACCCCTCGTTGTTAAAAGAGATTAGGAGAAAGGGAGCATCAATGCTCTCCAGCAATTCCCGGAATAGTATTGATGACTTGGCTCGGACATTATAGCCGGAACGCCGCCAAACCATCGGGATGCCGGATACTCGGCTGATGTTTTCCGGCCTCTGATAATTGACCAGCAGGTTGAGCATAAAGTAGTTAGACCCATAGGGGTGCTGGTTATAAGGCGGGTCGATATAGGCCAGGTCTAAGTCTTTTACTTGCCGAGCAACTGAGTTAGCATCGCCTTGCAGAACTTGATACTCACCCTCAAAGTTGCTGAATATGGGGATTTTGAGCTTGATTCTTCCCTTGATACGGTGCAAAGCGTCGGAACCAGTGCCTCCGTACTGACCGATGCCCGTGGCGCGGTTCTTATAGAATCCCTTGAATACCCCGGCGGTATTTGAGTGTACGGACGCCTCGCTAAGGAGTGGCCCCAAGAGCAAATTATGGAAGTCCTTCGGATAATCGTCTATTAGCCGACGATAGCTATCCAAACGGCGAGCGTTATTCCGAGTGTAAAACACCCGGTCGGCTTTCGTGATATTGCTTTCGTCCCGGGGCGAGTATAGTTCCTCAATAAACCCGCCACGGGAGAAAGCCCCGGCCTCCTCCCGTGCGTTTATATCGTCCACTATCTCGGCCAGAGCGATCAAGTCTACCGAACTTTTGTTGCTCAGGTAGCACCGTGCAATCAGACTGGCGTAATCCTCCAAGTCGTTGCTGACTAACAACCCGGCGTGAGCTTTCAGGGAACGAGACACCACACCCGATCCGCTGAAGAGGTCAAAAATTGCAAGCTGTCGCTTGCCAAGCCGCCGCTTGACTGATTCGACGGCACTACTGATTTGACCAATCAGCGCCCGTTTATTGCCGATGTAGGTGATGAGTTGGCGGGATAAATAGTCGGGGTTCTCTGCAATAGGAGTCGTATCGCCTAACCCAAATTGATGCCCATTGCCAATCAAATTTCCCGGGCGATGCTCAACAACCACTGACTCCCTCCGAATGAGTATATCATCAGGGAGTCAGTTTGATACCTACCCAACAAGGTGTCAAGGACAAGGTGTCATTAGGTGCTTATACTGATATGGGCAGGGCGGGAAGCCTCGAGTCATCCTATCCATCAGAGTTCGAACTGCCTACACCACCGGCGAGGTTCCCCCGTCGATATTGATGGCGATGCCGGTTAGGTAGCTGGCCCGCTCCGAGGCCAGGAAGGCAATCACGTCGCCGGCCTCTTCAGTTTCGGCGATGCGACCCAGGGGGACGCCCCGGGCCTGGGCGGTCTGGGCGTAGAACTCGTCCAGGCTCAGGTCGGGGTTATTTTCCTTGAGCCGGTCGTAGCGGCGTTGGTGCTGACCGCTTTTGACGATGCCGATGCAGACGGTGTTGACCAGGATATTGTCCGTCGCCAGGTCTTTGGACAATCCCTTGGTGAGGGCGATGCCGGTGGCCCGAGAGATAGAGGTGGGCATAGATGAGGGGCCGGGGGTGCGGCCGCCCAGGTTGGTGACGTTGATGATGCGCCCCCCACCGACCTTGCGCATTTCCGGTATGGAGCGGCGGATAAGACGGATGGCGCCCCAGACCTTCAGTTCAAAGTCATACTCCCAATCTTCGTCGCTGACCTCCTCGAAAGGCTTGGCCATGGAGACGCCGGCGTTGTTGACCAGGATGTCCACCCGGCCAAAGTTGTCCAGGGCGGTCTGCACCACCCGATCTGCGGTATCCGGGTGGGATACGTCGGCGGACACGGGTAAAACTATTCCCTCGGTGGCGGTGCGGATGTCCTGGGCCGCCTCGTCCAGCGTTTCCTGGCGGCGAGCCACGATGATAACCCGGGCGCCCTCTTCGGCCATACGCTGGGCGGCGGCCTTGCCGATACCCTCGCTGCCGCCGGTAACAATGGCTACTTTATCGGTAAAACCCAGTTCCATAACCTTGACCTCCTTAAAACAAAGCCTAAACCCGCCGGGGCGGGCAGTGTATAGCAGTGTGGATTGCGGGGGTATTATAACATAGGGGAGGTAGCGGGGCCGGGGAGTAGAAACGCAACCCGGAAAAGCTGCTGACAGTTGCCCCTTGCCCGATTGACCGTCGGGACAAACTAGCACCACGTCAGCCCTAAACCTTGCAATTGGACGCCGTCAAAGTTTCAATCAGACGTTATCAACATTGCAATTGGACGTATCAAAAACCTACAATTAGCCGACTGAATGAAAATCTCCAGATGATGGTGAAACCTGCATGGCTGCCAAAGTAGTTTCGTTCATAAACCTGAAGGGTGGAGTGGGTAAGAGTACGCTTTCCATGATGGTATCGGAATACCTTTATTTCCGGTTTAACCAAAGAGTGTTAGCTATAGATATCGACTCCCAGGCTAACTTGACATCCGCCATGGTGGCGGGTGAACGTATCTCCGAACTAAAAGGGGACGACAGAACGATTTATCATCTATTTTACGCTGCTCTCACTGGCGGTGCAGACTTGCTTGACGTGGTGGCTCGCCCTCCCTTGGTTGTATCGAACATAGCCCGAGGATTATCTGCTCCCAGAGCAACGCTGGATATGGTTATATCCGTGCCTGATTTGGCACAGCTTGATGAAAAAATGTTGGAGATGTGGGAGGGTGGTGAACGTGCTCCAGCAGGCTTCCGCTACGTCCTTCGGAAAGCCTTGGAGCCTGTCCTACCGCAGTACGACATCATAATCATCGATTGCCCTCCCGGGCTATCCGTACTGACTTCGAACGCGTTAGTCGCTAGTGACTACTATGTCTCACCCCTGATTCCAGAACCCCTTTCCAGATTGGGAATTGACTTGGTACGCGGGCGGGTTCAAGGCCTTAATGACCGTGAAGGTCTGGATATTCAGTTTGCCGGTTCTATACTGAATAAGGTGATGTATTTCAGGCAGAGCCACGGAGTCGAAGCCCCCAAGTTGTATGGCGCCCGTGTGGGAAGTGCTGCCCCAATTCCCAAAGAGCAGTATGATCCTTTCTATTACTGGATACCCGACTCCGAAACTATGCACAAGTTGGGTGACTACGAAAATGACGACTTGAGCGTAGGCAAATTCGACTCGATAAACAGCAAATATGAGAGAGGTACGCGCCTACGCAACAATCCCGCCAATTACCTGAGTCGAGATGCTGAGGAGGGGACTACATACAACCTGTCCGGCAGGTTGGAGCGCGTTGTTCTGGAGTTTGCCGAGCGCATTGGCCGATCGCTCTGAACTATAATAGGAGTCCCTATGACTACCAATAGAAACTTAACCACGAAAGACAAAGCGGCATTGGGCCAAAGGGTGTTAGACATTCATCAGGGCGACCCGAATCGCCTGCGAAAAGTTTTGCCTGAAATGGCCGATTTGCTTGACGAATTGGCCGCCCCGGCATACGCTCCACGTAGGAACCAAGGTCTTACCGGCTTGACTACGCGGGAGCGTAATTTCCACAAAGAAGCACTGGATGATGCAATGCGGCGGTTCAAGTCACTCACTCAGGAAGAGGCAATCAAGGGACTGGAACACGGGGCAAATCTGCTTGTTGACGGATTCACGCCCGGCTATCCGTCCCGTCAAGAGCTTTTGCGACTGGTGCGTAAAGCCACCGGGATTCAACCCCGCAAAGAAGGAAAACCATTAGAAAAGGCCATCAGAGAAGGCAATCCCAGCAGGATTGTGCCCGTGGTCATGGGAATAGACTTTCACCTGACTTGGGACTACAAGCTAGTAAAGGTCACTATGGACCCTCAGCGGTGGCGGCTACGCGGCCAAACTATTTCTATCATCGGCATCGGCCAGGATACCGCGGACGATGTGGCCGAGCTTCACGACGATTACCTAGTGGATGCCTACCAAAATGCCTAGAAACGTCCTTGTAGATACTTCGGCAATTCTTGCCATCGTCTCCCAAACTGACAGATACCATGACCAAGCCAGCCAGACCTACCTTGACCTGCTGGACCAAGGAGATACGCTCCTCATCAACTCCTACGTGCTGGTAGAGTCCTCAGCGTTAATCCATCGTCGATTAGGTTTTGGCCCTCTTCAGCAATTTATCCGGTCAATCCAGGGAGTTTGGGAAACTCTATGGATTGACCGACGTACCCATGAAGAAGTCTGGAGCCGTATGGAAAACCGCGGCGGCACCAGGTTAAGCCTCGTAGATTGGTCAGTAATAGTAAGCGCTGAAAACACCCGGTCAGTAATATTTACCTTTGACTCGGACTTCGCCCTCGAAGGATTAACGGTAATACCGTCCCAACCCCACTGACACCCCGGCCCATCCCCCTAAACCTCAATCCCCGCCGCCTCTGCTACTGTTGGCACATCCTTATCGCCGCGGCCGCTCAAGCACAGCAATACTACCTTTTCCGGCGGCAGGTTGCGGGCCATCTCCGCTACGTGGTAGATGGCGTGGGACGGCTCCAGGGCCGGAATTATCCCCTCGGTGCGGGCCAGCAGGTGAAACCCCTCTAGGGCCTGGGCATCGGTGACCGGCACGTATTCGGCCCGGCGGGCATCCTTCAGGTAGCTATGCTCCGGGCCTACGCCGGGGTAGTCCAGGCCGGCGGAAATGCTGTGGGTCTCATGTACCTGGCCGTGCTGGTCCTGGAGCAGGTAGGACATAGAACCGTGCAGCACACCGGGCCGCCCGGCGCTGAGAGTGGCCGAATGGCGGCCGCTTTCCAGCCCTTCACCCCCGGCCTCAACGCCGACCAATGCCACCTCCTCGTCGCCGATGAACTCGTAAAAGGCGCCGATGGCGTTGCTGCCCCCGCCGACGCAGGCCACCACGTAATCGGGCAGCTGTCCCTCGGCCTCCAGGATTTGGGCCCGGGCCTCCCGACCGATGACCGACTGAAAGTCCCGTACCAGCATGGGATAGGGATGGGGGCCGACGACGCTGCCGATGAGGTAGTGAGTGGTTTCCACGTTGGTAACCCAGTCGCGGATGGCTTCGTTGATGGCATCTTTGAGGGTGCGGGTGCCCGACTCCACGGTGATGACCTCGGCCTCCAGCAGGCGCATCCGAAAGACGTTGAGAGCCTGGCGGCGGATGTCTTCGGCGCCCATGTAAACCACGCATTGCAGGCCCATCATGGCGCAGACGGTGGCGGTGGCGACGCCGTGCTGCCCGGCCCCGGTCTCGGCGATAATCCGCTCCTTGCCCATGTGTTTGGCCAGCAGGGCTTGGCCCAGGGCGTTGTTAATCTTGTGGGCGCCAGTATGGGCCAAGTCTTCCCGCTTCAGGTAGATTCTGGCGCCGCCGCAGTGCCGGGTCAGGTTTTCGGCGTAATAGAGGGCGGTGGGCCGGCCGGCGTAGTGGTGCAGCAGGGATTCCAGCCGTTGCCGAAACTCCGGGGCGGTCTTGGCCTGGTCGTAGGCTTCCTCCAGTTCGGTCAAGGCGGCCATCAACGTCGCCGGTACGAACTTGCCGCCGAACTCGCCGAACCGCCCCCGGTCATCGGGCAATACCACAGGTTTGCTAACGGTCATCGGTTAATACCTCGTTTCAATTACGAATGTACCTTTCCAATTACCCATTCGTAATTTCTAATTCCTAATTTCAGTTGCCACGGGCGTTTTGGATGAAGGCACGGATTTTCTCCGGGTCCTTCTGCCCGTTGGTTTCCACGCCGCTGGATACGTCCACACCCCAGGGTTGCACCCGGGCCACGGCCTGGGCCACGTTGTCCGGGGTCAGCCCACCGGCCAGCAGGAACCCGTGCCCCTTTTGGGACAGGTGGGCGGCTACATCCCAGTCAAAGCTCTGGCCGGTGCCGCCCTGCAGTCCTTCGACGAGGCGGTCCAAGGTCACCAGGCAACCGGCATGCTCGTAGAGCGTGATTCTGGCTACAACTCCTCCGTCGGTCGCTTCCTGGCCGACGGTTTCCGAAGCGGATACGTGAAGGACCTTGATAATTCCCGCACCTGTCCGGTCAGCCACCTGGCGGCAGTAATCGGGTGATTCCTGCCCGCACAATTGGGCCATTTCTAGGGCGCAGGTCTTGATAGTTTCAACTACCTCGTCCACTGGCTGGTCGGCAAAGAGGCCGACCAGCATGGGGGGCTCCGGTATCAGAGTGCGCAGCTCATCGACAATTTCCGCGGCCACCGCAATCTCAATGCGCCGTCGTCGTTCCGGCACAAAATTCAGGCCGACAAAGTCGGCGCCGGCCTCGGAGGCGATTATGCCGTCCTCGGCCCTCTGGATGCCGCAAATCTTGGTTCTTATCATGGGCGGCTCGTTGCAACAATAGGGGCGGCTAGTTCCCGCACCTTGGCCGCCGTGTCCGGGGCGGTTACAAGGGCCTCGCCCACCAGAACAGCATTGACGCCCAGCTGTCCCAGTCGCTGCAGGTGTTCCACGGTAAAGATGCCGCTCTCGCTGACGATGACCTTGTCCCGGGGAATGTGCGGGACCAGCCCCTCGGTTACGGCCAGGTCGGTATTGAAAGTGCGCAGGTCCCGGTTGTTGATGCCGATTACCTCGGCGCCGACATCCAGGGCAGTCTGCAATTCCGGCTTGTCGTGGACTTCCACCAGGCAGGTCATCCCCAACTCTCGTCCCAGGGCCAACAGTTCCGCCAGTTGGGTCGGGGCAAGGATGGCGACAATCAGCAGGAAGGTGTCGGCGCCCATAGCGCGAGCCTCGTAAACCTGGTAGGGATCGAAGATAAAGTCCTTGCGCAGTACCGGCGCAGCACCGGATGCCCCGGCGGATTTGATAAGGGAGAGATGCTCCGGTTCGCCCTGAAAACGGGGGTCGGTCAGGACCGAGATGGCGGCGGCTCCATTATCGGCGTAGGTTCGGGCCAGGGCCACCGGGTCAAAGTCGGGGCAGAGCAGCCCCCGGGAGGGCGAGGCTTTCTTGACCTCGGCAATCAACCGCACCGGCCCGCCCCGCAGGGCATCCGCCAGACTGAGCGGCGCCGGCCGCGCGGCGATTTGCCCCTCCAGAACCGGCAAGGAAGCCATTTCTTTCTGTCGTGCCAGTTCTCCGCGTTTGGCGGCAACAATTTCATCAAGAATGTTTGGCATTAAGGCAGGCTTACCTCCTCATCTTTTACCATGCTGGTAACGGAGCTGAGAATGAAATCCCTCGCCCCCTGAATCTCCAGCAACACCGGCTTTCCTTCTGCCGACAGATGCGTAATCACGCCGTTTGACTCTTCGGCATAGTCAAAGGGGTCATCGGAGATCCACACATTGAGTATGTCAACTTCACGGCTGTATTTAATTTTCATATTGGCTTCAGCTGCAGGGTCAAAAGCAAAAGTTCTAAATCTCAGGAACCGGTGGCATGAACTGGGACCGAACGCGCTCCATATCAGAGACCAAGAGATCAACATTGTCGGCCTGGTGCCTCTGAGTTAACCAGTCCGCTATTACCGAAACGGCCCCGGCTCCTATAGACAAAGCCGTTACCGAAACGTAAGCAGCAAATACCCAAGTCGAATGTTGAGTAAAGTCTATAGCAATCATGGAGACACCAACAGTGATGGCTACCGAAAAAGCAACGGAATACACTATAGGCCACCGCCGAACCAACGCCTTGCAACCTTTGATACGCTCAATCAGACTGTTCCAGTCATCAACTGCGACCGGAATGGCGTCTTTTGTGGTTGGTGCCAGTACTTTGATGCTCTGGTAAATTAGGCCTTCCGATTGGGGGTTATCTGACACCGATTACACCTCGTCCTCAACCAGACCGATTACGACCGCATTGAACAACAAGGTGTACCCGCAGGTTCGGCAGGATACAACAACCATTGGGTACAATGAACCTGAAATAAGGCGCTTATTTGGGTGCATCTCTCGCATTTCGCCCATGACATCACCCACGAACCACACCGAATTCTTGCAGATGGGGCATTCTTTCTGGCCTGTCCAATGCTCGTCAATCCAGGCCATAGCTTTGTCAATGTCCACGTTCCGTACTGTTGCCATGTTTCCCCTCCAAATCGGCTGGCGGACATCCGTATATCTACTCCTCCAACCCCTGGCTTAGTTCTACCAAGGCATCCAGACAGGCCATAGCGCCGCCGCTGTCGATGACCTGAGCCGCCAGGTGAATGCCCTGGCGGAGGGTTTTTGCCTGGTCTCCGGCCATCAGGGCGGCCCCGCCGTTGAGCAGCACCGCGTCCCGTATCGGCCCGACTTCTCCCTGGAAAAGCCGGCGCATGGTGGCGGCATTTTCCGGGGCCGTTCCGCCTTGCAGGTCTTCAATAGAGGCCAGGGGCAGGCCGATGTCCGCCACGTCAATGGTCCAGTGGCGCACCGTGCCGTCCCGCACCTCCCAAACGGTGGTGGCCCCGCACAGGGTTATCTCGTCCATTCCGTCCTCGCCGTGGACCACCAGGGTATGCTGGGTATCCAGCAGGCGCAGGGCCTCAGCCATCTGCTCCCCCAGTCGGGGGTGGGCCACCCCCAGGAGCATACACTGGGCGCCGGCCGGGTTGGTCAGCGGCCCCAGGATGTTAAACACGGTGCGGATGCCGATTTCCCGCCGCACCGGTGCGGCGTAGCGCATGGATGGATGAAAGGCGGGTGCGAACATAAAGCCCATACCCACCCGTTTGATACACTGCTCCACGCCCTTCGGGGACAGGTCGATTTTGACGCCCAGAGCCTCCAGCACGTCGGCGGCGCCACAGGAACCGGAGGCCGCCCGGTTGCCGTGCTTGGCGACCTTCAAGCCGGACGCCGCCGCCACAAAGGCCACGGCGGTGGAGATGTTAAAGGTGTTCTTGCCGTCGCCGCCGGTGCCTACCACGTCCAGCAGCCGGCCCTCTACCTGCACCCGCAACGCCTTCTCCCGCATCACCGAGGCCATGCCGACAATCTCCCGGGTAGTCTCGCCCTTCAAGCTCAGGGCGGTCAAAAAGGCCCCCAACTGGGCCGGCGTCGCTTCGCCTTCCATAATTTCCTGCATAACTACGGTGGCTTGCTCCGTGCTGAGCGACTGGCCGTTCACCACCAGGTCAATGGCTTCCCTAATCATCGGGACAGCTCCTTCCGGTTTTATTTCTTCAGTTATTTACCTATCATATTATCTATGGGATGGGTTGCCCTGTAAACAACAGGGCAATCGCATTTGGAATCGGGGGAATCCGTCATTCCTGCGAGAGCAGGAATCCAGTGGCGTCACGGGTTCAGATTCCTGCGGAGGCAGGAATGACGGTTCGCAGGTACTCATAGTGCGATTGCCCTGTTGATTGCCGTCTCTCGCTTGCCAGGATAAAGTTTCGGTGCTACCGTCGCCCTTGTCGCCCCCAATCTCAACATTCGGATGTATGTTTATGTCGCTGGACTTGGGTCAAACCATATTGCAGTTGGACCGGGTTACCCGCAATCTGGGGCAGGGCTATCTGGACCGGCGCAACCAGTTGGCCCAACTGCTGCGTGACGCGGCGTCGGTCGCTCCCGAGGAGGCTCGAAGAAAGACCGAGCGCTTCTATGACCCCTTCCTGGCCGCCCAGGTGACGGATACCCTGCTGGGCCAGGTGGCGCCCCCGCCGGCGCCGACCGACTGGTTGGCCGCCTCGGTGGACGGCTCCCACATTGACGTTGACCGCCACCTGCCCGTCCCTTGCTACCTGCTCAACCTGGGCGGCTGCGTCCTGACCTACGGCGCCCAGCCCGATGCCCGCTTCTTCAGCCGTCCCCACCTGGCCGCCGAGCCGGATGAACTCTACCTCAGCGACCCGGAGCGTCCCACCGACGAGGAACAGGTTACCGGCAACCTGCTGGGGCTGTATCGGACGGTGCGGGAGTTGGAGCGGCTGGCGGCGGTGGTCAGGGAGTGTCCGGCGGACTTACCCACCCTGGCCTTGGTGGACGGCACCCTGGTCCTGTGGGGACTGGCCGGCCAGGGCTACCGGCCCTTCATCCGCCAGTTCATCATTGACGAAGGGCTGCTGCCCGCGCTGGAGCAGTTCCGCCAGCTGGCCCAGGAGCGCCGGCTCACCCTGGCCGCCTACGTCTCCTTGCCCCGGGTCACCGAGGTGGCCAACGCCATCCGCCGCTGCCTCTGTCCCAACGAACTGGCCCACTGCCGGGAGTCGTGCAGCAACCGCCGCTCCGACCGGGTGCCCTGCAGCAACTCCAATCAATTCCTGGACCGGGACATTTTCGGGGAACTGCTGGAGCCGGGCCAACGCTCTCCCCTCTACCGAACCAACTCCTCGGTGCCCCGGGAATACTACGGGGAGCGGCAGCAGGTATATTTCTACTACCTGAACGCTGGCGAGGAAATCGCCCGAGTGGAGGTGCCCCAGTGGGTGGCCGAGGATGAGGATCTGCTGGCGCTGGGCCACAGCCTGATTGTGGAGCAGTGCCGCAAGGGGCAGGGCTACCCGGTGGCCATCTCCGAGGCCCACGAACAGGCGGTGGTCAGCGGGCGGGACCGGCAGTTGTTCAAGCAAATGGTGGCGGAAACCCTGGAGCGGGCGGGGCTGACTGCCTACACCTCCCAAAAGGAGCGTTCCAAGCAGCGGCCCTGGCTGTAACGGCAGTCAAAATACCAGCGCCCGCTTCCGTGTCATTCTGAGGAAGCGGAGCGGACGAAGAATCCAAGTCCCTACATATCGCCCTTTCCCCCTACATACGGGTGCGGTTCTCCCTGAATGATTTGGATTCTTCGCGCGGCTCAGGAACGACAAACCTCGGCTACCTAGTTACCGGCTGATTATTTTCTTTGCTCAGCACCAACCCCCTCCAAATACCCCAAGAACTCCCCATAACTGTCGAATTGAGCCACCGTTTCCAGGAAGTGGCTTAACGAGTCGCTGTTGCGGCGCAATTTTCCCAACTGCTCGCCGATGGGGCTGACCGAGCCGGGGCCGGTGGCGTAGGAGCCGTGAAAGGCGAAGTAGGCCTGGTTGATTTTGCGGATGTCGTACCCGTTGGCGACAAACCGCCGGCGCCGTCCCTCCATATAGACTTCAGCCCCTTCAATGTCACCCTGGGCCAAAAGTTCCTCGGCGCGCCTTCGGGTCTGTCGCATCTCGGCGGTGAAGTCAAAGCCGCCCGGGGCAACGGCGGGTGTCTCCCCGGGTACATCCGTTGAGAACCGGTGCGGAGACGTCGGCTGCCCGGTTATGGTGGCAAAGGCCCGGTCGCCCAACTCGTCTCCGGCAATAGTGGCTGCCGTCTCATTCAGCGTCAGCAACTCCGGGCTGCTTTGGAAGTTGCGGCCCAGGGGACGGAAAAAGAGCCAGGAATGGACCCACTCGTGGGCCACCGTTTCCACCGCAAAGCGCAACCCATAGGTGTCTAAAACCACGCTGGGATAGACCGACAGGCCGCCGGTCCTTTCCACCACGGCGGACAGGTTCGCCGACTGCAAAGCCTGTCCCTCTATCTCTTCCTTAACCCGGTCACTGAGGCCGGGCCGGAGCAGGGTAGCCTGCTGCTGGTAAATGCGTTCCCGGGGCGAAAGCACCAGCAGGTTGGGCGGGCTGCTGAACACCGTATCAACCGGCGGAAAGACCCCGCCCCACGAGGCGATGATGCCCTCATCTTCCAATGCCAGGGTTATTGCATCCTCTACCGTGGCCTCGACCACGGGCAGCAGAGTTTGGCGTCGCTCCTTAATTCGCTCAATCTCGGCAGCCAGGACGGTGGGGGAAGGTAGGGGTTGAGTTTCTAACGCACTGTCGCCAGCCTGACCCGGCCGGCCCAACTCGACCCGCCGCAACTGACGCTCCAACTGCCGTTGTTGCCGGCCCAGGTCAAAGAACTCCCGCACTTGGGCGACCTTTTCTTCCTGCGTCAACTCTCCTCGGCCCGGCCAAAGGTCGCCCAACTTGCGAAGCCATCGGTCTGGCAGGTGGGCCAGTTCCCAGGCTACGATGCTGTAGCGGTGGGGGGCGATAGCCAGGTCAATAGCCGAAGGGCGAAAGTCGGCTTGGCTTGAGGCCAGAATCGTCCCGGCCAGCATCAGGGCCAGCAGACTTCGGCGCAATGGCCGAAACCACTGATACCACCGATGCCACCGGCGAAGCGGCTTGACTGTTCTCTTTTCGGGTGCGGCAGAGGTTCCCATAGCTATTCCTAGATGCTACCACACCGGCCCAATTCCGTTTAACTCACATGGCTTTGCGGGATATACAGGATAGGTTCATCAGCCAAAAAATATCCTGTGTATCCGGTCCATCCATGTTAGAATCCGGGCCCGGTCCAAGTTGGCCCGGTAGCCGGTAAGGGCCGTTATTCTTGACACTATCCGTTGGCGGCTGTATGCTTTTGCCCGACAGCGAACGGGAGGTTTTACCTTGTCAACCCCTGCTTCTACCCACGAATCGGCCCCCGAATCTTTCCTTACCGAAGCAATGCGGCAACAGGCCATTGGCCTGGAAAGCGCCCCGGCCGCTATGGAGATAGAAAAGGGGGCCATCCTACGCTTTGCCGAGGCTATCGGTGACCCGAATCCCCAATGGAACGACGAGGCAGCGGCGCGCAAAACCGGCTACGGCGGCCTTACCGCTCCACCTACTTTCCTGCGCTCGCTGCGGGGTGTGCAGGTTGAGCTTCCCTTTGACCTATCCTTCACCCGTCGCCTAGACGCGGGCAGCGATTGGGAGTATTTTCAGCCGGTGCGCCCCGGCGACCGTATCACCGCCGTGGCCCGCATCGCCGACCTGTCCGAACGCAGCGGACGGTTGGGGTTGATGGTTTTTATGACCACCGTCACCACCTATACCAACCAGTTCGATGAGGTAGTCGCCACCCAGACCAACACGTTGATTGCCTACTAGGGAATCACGAATTAGCAATTACGAATTACGAGTTGGTAGTCGGGATGGCCGGTTTATTTTTGTATCATTTGTAGCAGAGGTAGCAGGGAAATGGCCGAGCAAGTCTATTGGGAAGACGTGACCGAGGGGATGGATTTACCCTCGCTGGTCAAGGAACCCACCACCCGCCAGTTGGTGCAGTACGCCGGCGCTTCCGGGGACTTTTACGAGATTCACTACGATAAGGATTTCGCCCAGAACAACAAGCTGGGCGGACCCATCCTGCACGGCGCCCTGAAGAGCGCCTTCCTGGGCCAGTTGGTCACCGACTGGATCGGGCCGCTGGGAATCTTGCGCCGGCTCCAGTGCCAGTACCGGGGGATGGACGCTCCGGGCAACGCCATCACTGCCAAAGGCAACGTCACCCGCAAGTATGAGGAGGACGGGCAGCGTCTGGTGGACTGTACGATATGGCTGGAAAACGCTGAGGGCCAAAACACCACCCCGGGGAATGCCACGGTGATTCTGCCCAGCCGGCGAGGGTAGGCGACATGGCTACGCCGATAATACCCTTGCCACCGCCCGGGGAACAGACCCCGGAAGACTTTTTGCAGATGAGCCGCCGGTTCGTCGAGCAGTCCCGGTTGCACCTAGAGGAAGGCGACCGGCTCCAGGCTTCGGAAAAGGTTTCGGTGGCGGTTGCCACCTCCCTCAAAGCCATCGCCCAGCAAAGGGAATGGCGACACGACAGTCATGCGCTGCGGGCTTCCATAGTGACTCAGTTGGGCGGCGAGCTTGGGCAATCAACTCCGTCAGCGCAGGTCCTCTATCGAGGGCGCGCTGCAGCCAATGAACAGCACCAGAACGAATACGAGAATGTGCTTTCCGAAGATGACATATCCTGGGATATTGGCTTTGCCGAGGCATTCGTGCAGGTAGTGGCGCAATTGATGGCAGAACCGCCCAAACCCTTTACCGTAGCCAGGCCCTTGGACGCCCATCGCATTGCCCAGCTTACCGGTTACGAAGCGGACTTGGGCGCCACCGATGCCCAGGGGTTTGCCAACTTCACTGGAGAAATGCGGCAGGGGTAGCCTTTTATCTCGCATAATCAAGACCAAACCAAAACCGAGGTTAAAACAAACATGGCAGACATACTCAGAGACAAAGTAGCCATCGTCACCGGCTCCGGCCGGGGCGTGGGTCGGGGCGTCGCCAAGCTGATGGCCGCCGAGGGCGCGCAGGTAGTTGTCGTTGACCCCGGCGTCAACGTGGACGGCAGCGGTTATGACCAGTCCATCGCCGAGCAAGTGGTGGCCGAAATCCGGCAGGAGGGAGGCCAGGCCGTCGCCTGCTTGGAGTCGGTGGCAACGATGGAGGGCGGCGAGAAAATCGTCCAGACCGCTATTGACAGCTTTGGCAAGCTGGACATCGTAGTCACTTGCGCCGGCATCCTCCGCGACCGGATGATTTTTAATATGACCGAGCAGGAATGGGACGACGTTATCGCCGTGCACCTCAAGGGCACCTTCAGCGTGGTCAAGAACGCCTGCATCCTCTTCCGCCAGCAGCGTTACGGACGGATTATCACCTTCAGCTCCCAGTCCGGGTTGCAGGGCAACTCCGGCCAGGCCAACTACGGGGCGGCCAAATCGGGCATCGCCGGATTCACCAAGGTAGTGGCGAGGGACATGGGCCGGTACGGCGTCACCGCCAACTCCATCGCGCCCCGGGCCACCACCCGGATGATTGGCGCCATCCCCGACAGCGCGGCGGAAATCCGCGCCCGGGGCGGGGTGCAGACCCTGAACCAGGGCGATGAGCCGGAGACCATGAACCCGGATGACATTGCGCCCTTCGTCTGCTACCTTGCCAGCGACTATGCCTCTAACGTCAACGGGCAAACCTTCCTGGTCTATTCCAGCGAAATATCCTTGATGTCCCAGCCCCGGCCGGAACGGGCCATCTACAACGAGGGCCACTGGTCTATGGAGGACCTCGCCCCCCAAGCCAGAGGGCCATTGACCAGAGGCATCTACAACCCGGCCCCGCCGCGGGAGTAGGGAGCCTCTAGTTAGCCTCCCAGTCAATCATGCTTTCCTGAAACAGAAACAAAACCCAATCGGAGCGCATAAATGCCCAATCTTCTTGAGAACAAAGTTGCAATCGTAACCGGCTCTGGCCGCGGCGTGGGCAAGGGCGTTGCCCTGCAAATGGCCGCCGAGGGAGCCAAAGTAGTGATCGTTGACCCGGGCGTCAACCTGGACGGCAGCGGCTTCGACCAGTCTATCGCCGAACAGGTTGCCGTCGAAATCCGGGAGGCTGGCGGTGAGGCCGTGGCCTGCCAGGAGTCGGTGGCGACTATGGAGGGCGGCGAAAAGATTGTCCAGACCGCGATAGACGCCTATGGCAAGCTGGACGCCGTGGTAACCTGCGCCGGCATCCTCCGCGACCGGATGATTTTCAACATGAGCGAGCAGGAGTGGGACGACGTCATCGCGGTGCACCTCAAGGGCACCTTCACCGTCGTCAAGCACGCCTGCATCCTCTTCCGGCAGCAGCGTTCCGGGCGGGTCATCACCTTCAGTTCCACCTCCGGGCTGTACGGCAACTCCGGCCAGGCCAATTACGGGGCGGCCAAGGACGGCATCGCCGGCTTCACCCGCGTGGTGGCTCGGGATATGGGCCGCTACGGCGTCACCGCCAACTCCATCGCCCCCAGCGCCCAGACCCGGATGATTGGCAGCGTCCCCGACGAGGCCCGCGACCTGCGAGCGGCTAGGGGTATGAGCGGCGGCAACGTAGGCGGGCTGCGCGGCGAGCCGGAGGACGTGGCCCCCTTTACCACCTGGCTGGCTTCCGACGAGGCGGCCCACGTCAACGGCCACGTATTCTACGTGACCGCCGGATTAGTCAGTCTGTTCAACGAACCGGAGCCGGTGCGGACAATGCACAAGAACGGGCGGTGGACAGTGGAAGAGATTATCCGCGTCTTCCCCGCCACCCTGGGCGTGGAGTTGCATAACCCGGCTCCCATGCCCCCGCCGGCGGCGTGAGGGTGTCCCTGCCAATGTCATTCTGAGCTGTCCCTGCTAATGTCATTCTGAGCGAGAGGGAGTGGAGCGGAGAATCCAAACGCCCGGTATGCCCAATCGGTTCCGGCGCTTGGCAGGTCATTCAGGCCAGGACTTTGGATTCCTCCCTCTGCTCGGAATGACCGGAGTAGCAGAGGTGGTCTGGGTGACAGCTACGGTTGGAAAGACGACCATGGCTGGAATGACCGTGCGGGGTAGTTGAAATGACAGATATACTATATAACTATATAGAGGAATAAACTGATGTTTCGCAGCTTTAGCGCTTCTTATGCCGGCCACGTCGTGGATGACAACCTGGGCTTTGAGGGTACGCCGGCCAACGACCGTAACTATCCCAACGAGAAGTTGGCCCAAGCCTTTGACTGGGCGCTGGACTTCTCCCGCCACCTGGAAAACCTGGGCTACGATGAGTTCTGGATGGCGGAGCACCACTTCCAGACCGAGGGCTATGAGTGCATCCCCAACCTGTTGATGTTGAGCCTCTACCTGGCCAGCAACACCGAACGGCTCAAGTACGGTTGCGGCTTCAACATTACCCCTATGTGGCACCCCCTCCGCCTGGCCGAGGACTATGCCATGGCCGACATCCTGACCGGAGGCCGGGTAATGTTCGGCGTGGGCCGCGGCTACCACACCCGGGAAGTTGAAACCTTTGCCGCCCCAATGCTGGACGGCGACGCCAACCGGGAACTGTTCGAGGAGCAGGTGGAGGTCCTGGTCAAGGCCTTTTCCGAGGAGTCCTTTTCCCACGAGGGCAAGCACTACAAGTTTCCTGCCTCGGTGCCTTATCGCGGCTACCAACTGGAAAAAATCAGCCTGGTGCCCCGACCGATCAGCCAGCCGGTGGAAATCTGGCAGCCCCTAGTCAGCGGCAACCCCAAGGGCATCGACTTTATGGGGAAAATGGGCATCAAGGCCCTGATCGCCAACACTCCCGAACCGGCCCTGAGTGAGCGGATGGCAATGTACCAGCAAGGAGCGGCAGCCCACGGGCGCGAAATTGCCTTGGGAGAGGACGTCGCCCTTGGCTATCGCTTCTTCATCGGCGACACCAAGGAGAAGGCCATTGAGGAGGCCCGTCCCTACTTTGAGGAGGCGATGAAGTTTGCCGCTCCCCTGGGCTTGATGCGCCTGAACCAGGAACAGATAGACATCGTAGCCCGCCCCGGCCGGCCCCAGGGCATCGAACTGCCCACCCTGGAAGAGGCGGTGGAAAACAAGGTCTGGCTGTGCGGCCCGCCGGAGCAGATTGCCGAACACCTGATGAGCGTCGAGGAAAAATACCCTGCTGTGGAGCGGGTAAACCTGGGCGCCGTTATGGGTATGCCCCAAGAGGTATTCAAGGACCAGCTAACCAAGTTCGCCGAAGGGGTTTTCCCCCTGATGCAGGGACGCTCCGGCGGATAAACCCTGCTATCCACGAAGATACACGAAGGGGCACGAAGGTTTTTAACTTATCCTTCGTGTATCTTCGTGGATTACTTATTAGCGTCTGCGGGATAAACCGGGTGCGTCAAATAATGCCAGGTCAGCACCCCCCGCAAACCCTGGAAGAAAAGGTAGGCGAAAACCAGGTTGAGGACTAGCGAAACCGGGTTCAGGTTTCCCGGTCCCAGCCCAAAAATTGCCAGGCCGAATAAAACCAGCTTGCTAACTATCTGATAGCCCAGCAGCGCCGCCGCCGCCGCCCGATTGCGTTTCAGCATCCCTGCGGCCAGGACCGCTACCAGCGCCGCCTCCACCAGCACAAACAGGAACTCCCCGCCGCCGGGCCGGATTACCCCCTCGACTCCCGAGTCGCCGACGAAATAGGTGGACATTATCACGATAAAGTTAATGCCCGCCGCCACCAGTCCGGCAATCCCGCCATAGCGGATACGCGTAAGCGCGCGCCGCAAGTCAGTGCCCAGTAGCCACCGGGGGAGACGGCCCGCCTGCCGTTCTTCCAGGTCAGTTTGCATAACGACCCTTATCTTCCGCGGCGCAGGTAGTTGTAGGCGGCGATGGCAGCGGTGGCCCCGTCTCCGGCAGAAGCTACCAACTGGGCTACTGAGTGCTGGCGGACATCGCCCACGGCGTACAGCCCCGGCTCTTCCGTCTCCATCGACAGGTTCACCGGAATGTGTCCGGCATTGTCCGACTTCACCAACCCCCGCACTAACTCCGAGTTGGGTTCCAGCCCCACATAGATAAAGAGACTGTTCAGTGCAACCTCACTGTCCCGGTTGGCGGCGGAGTCGCGCAGCCTTACCCCGGTTACCGAGTCCTCCCCCAAGACCTCGGTCACCAGGGTATTCCAATGTATATCTATCTTGGGATGTTCCAACAGCCGCTCCCGTAGGGTCTGCTGCGCCCGCAGTTCGTCCCGGCGGTGAAACAGCAGCACCCGGTCGGCGTACTCGGTCAGGGTCAAAGCCTCGTCCGCCGCCGAATCGCCGCCGCCGACCACACCCACGGTTTGGCCCATGCTCATCGGCCCGTCGCAGGTGGCACAATGAGACACACCCCGGTCCCTTAACCGCTCCTCGCCGGGGATGCCCGCCGACCGCAGCCGGGAGCCGGTGGCGATTATCACCGCCCGGGCCCGATAGCTGCCCCCGTCGCCGACTACCTGCTTGAAATTGCCGTCCCGCGTAACCTGCGTGGCCTCGTCCATAATGAACTCCACACCGGCGTTCATCGCCTGTTCCTGCAAGGCCGGGGCCAACTCAGCGCCGGCGATTCCCTCGGGAAAGCCGGGGAAGTTCTCGATGCGCTCGACGTTGATAATCTGGGCGCCGCCCATCATTCGCTCAATCAGCCCGGTGGAAAGGCCATAGCGCGCAGCGTACATCCCCGCCGTCATTCCGGCCAACCCGCCGCCAACAATCAAAAGGTCGTAAGTATCCGTACTCGCCACTGCCAAAGCCTCCTGTGCAAAATAGGTGAAAGCCACTATAGACGGGGCCGGATTTTGGTGTCAACGCTCCCGCCATCTTTCCCCAGGGTCTGTGCAAAGTCCACGCCAATGACAAAATCCGCTCATGGTGAGCTTGTCGAACCACGCTTCCCTATCCGGGGAGTTATCCTTCGACAGGCTCAGGATGAGCGGAGATGTCAAATCGGGCGACTTTGCACCGGCCCCGCCATCTTTCCAGTGTCTTTCGGTTATCATAGAAAATTGCAAAACTCTCTGTGGTGCGCCTAGCGCGTCTGGGGGCTTTGCGTTTTTCGGGCGTTCCAAGTTTCCTTGAGGCAGGCTGCCCAGCGGGTATGCGAAACAGGCTTTCTCCCCGCCGGGCCGTGGTCAGACGGCGCTGGCCGGTCTCAGCTGTTCAAGGGTTAAACTGGTCTAGTACCGCTTAGCTTCTACAGGTATCAGCCTGTTGTTCACCGGGTCCACGGCCAGGAGAGCTTGCTCAAGGGTGGTTACTCCCAGGAGGCTGGGTTCTCCTTCTTCAGCGAATATTACTATGGTAGTGAACTGCGTGCCTGCTAGTCTGATTTTCGTCTCGCCTATTAGCACCTCTTGCCGGGTGCCGTCGGCCAGACGTGACGGCACGGATCTGTCAACCGACACTCCCAGGGCCCGCAGCATTTCCCGGGGCAGCGCCGTGTAGGTGGACCCGGTGTCCACTTCCAGCTCTACTTCTTGGAAATTCTCCCCTTGGGGGTCTCCCACTTCTATTGTTGCGGTTACTGTTCCCATTTTTTATCGTACTCCGCCTGTATTTTCTTCTCTTTGCAGGAGTTTCGCAATTCTCTGAGTTATCACCCGACCTCTTATGCAATTCTGCGCCCGCCATGTCATCCTGCGCCCCACGCAATTCTGCCCTCCACGTCATTCTGATCTCCCTATGTCATTCTGAGCGCAACGGAGTGGAGCGAAGAATCCCCAATCCTTCAGCCGAAAACGACGCCGGCGCCGGGCAAATGGCCGGCAAGTTAGGTCTGTGGTGTAAAATGGTCGAAGGTCAGAGGCCGGCTTGCCCAGCATAACCAACCGGGAGATGGAGGATGTGGAGCGGGTGATGGGAATCGAACCCACGTGGCTAGCTTGGAAGGCTAGAGCTCTACCACTGAGCTACACCCGCCGGCGGATGAGGGTATCCAACCATTCCATTATAAACCAATCGGCGCGGTTCTCGCCATAGGCCCACCGGCACTGACGGGGTTTTTCAGTAGTTATCCGCCCTCCTATGTCATTCTGAGCGGAGCGAAGAATCCCAAATATTACTACCAAAATCGCCGCTGGCGTAGGGCAAATGGTCGGCACATAAGGACTTTGGATTCTTCGTCGCTTCGCTCCTCAGAATGACAACTAAACAACACGGTTGATATGTCATACCATTAACCCTTTCAGCTTTGCAAAGGACCGGCCAACCTATGCTGCACACCCGTTTCACCGACCTGCTCAATATCACCCTTCCCGTAATGTCGGCGCCGATGAGCAACCACAGCGGCGGGCGCCTGGCGGCGGCGGTGTCCCAGGCCGGTGGGCTGGGAACTTTTGGCGGCAGTAACGATTTCGGCCCGGACTGGATGCGGGAGCAAATCGCCTACATCCGGGCCCGGACCGACCGGCCCTTTGGCATCGGCTTCATTACTCAACTCATCGAGGACAGACCGGAGAACTTTGAGATTGCCCTGGAGGAAAAGGTTCCGGTAGTGGTCTTTTCCTTCAGCGACCCGCAGCCGTGGCTGGGTCGAGCCAAGGATGCCGGGGCGGTCACAGTATGTCAAATACAATCCTGGGCTGGAGCGCAGGCGGCGGTGGACGCCGGCGCTGAGATGCTGTTGGCCCAGGGCAACGAGGCCGGCGGACATACCGGCGGGATGAATCTGCTGCCCCTGCTCACCGGCCTGGTGGAGCGGTTCCCCCATCTGCCGGTGCTGGCCGCCGGGGGGATTGCCGCCGGCCGGGCTTTGGCTGCGGTACTGGCGGCCGGCGCCGAGGGTGCA
The DNA here is from genome assembly GCA_965197655.1 of Dehalococcoidia bacterium. Classification (GTDB taxonomy): domain Bacteria; phylum Chloroflexota; class Dehalococcoidia; order Lucifugimonadales; family UBA3495; genus CATQHB01. The sequence continues at coordinate 2,433,160 of OZ240220.1, forward strand.
TCGCTGGGTACGGCGCTGCTGGCTACCCCGGAGGCGGTTGAAGTCCCCCAAGCATTCAAGGAGCGTATTCTGCTGTCCGACGGCGAGGACACCACCTTTACCCGCCTGTATGACCTGCTGGGGAGCCGTCCCTGGCCGGAGGGTATCGCCGGGCGGGTGTACCGCAACCGGCTGGTGCGGGAGTGGGACAGCAGAGACGAGGAAATACTGCGGCAGCGGGAAGAGCTGGCCTCGGACGTAGCGGCAGCCCGCGCCCGCCACGACCCGGAAATCGCGTCGGTATATATGGGACAGGGGGCCGGGCAGGTTAACGCCATCCGACCGGCGGCCCAAGTGGTGGAGGAAATTTGCCGGGAGGCGGAGGGGTTGCTGCGGGGGTTGAGGGTGTGACCAATACAGCCCGCCGATTGACACGGACGCCCACAAGGGGCGCCCCTACCCGTTGGCTAGTTAACGTAGGGGCAAACCCTCGTGGTTGCCCCGGCCCTCTACCGGGGAAGGGCGAAAAACGCCCCCTCTCCTCGCGGGAGAGGGGGTTGGGGGTGAGGGCGGAATGACTGCCTACACCCGCGCCACCGTGGTGGCGGAGTGGGCGCGGGTTACCGAGGTGACGCTCCTGACCCCCTCCAGCTTGGCGAACAGCTTGCCTAGCTGGTCCAAGCCGGTGGTGTGCAGGGTAAGCTCCATCGTCACAGTCCCGTCGGATTTCTCCTGCGTGACTACCGAGGCGATGTTTACTTTCTCCTCGGATACCCGCACGGTAACGTCGCGCAGCAGGCCCACCCGGTCGTAGGCTTCGATGCAGACCCGCACCGGGTACAGTTCCTTCACTTCGCCCCAGGATACGTGAACGATGCGCTCCGGCTCGTCCTCGTTGCGGAGGCTGATGCAGTCCTTCTTGTGGACGGTTACGCCCCGGACTCGGGTCACAAAGCCGGCAATTTCATCGCCGGGAATGGGGTTGCAGCAGCCGGCCATCCGTATCAACAGGTCGCCCACGCCCAGCACCGAGATGCCGGAACTGGGGCTGGAAAGGGGCATATTGTTCTTAATCTGAGGCAAGGCCGGTTCCTGCCGGGCCGCCAGGGAAAGCCGGTGGGCTAACTGGCCTTCGCTAAGTCCGCCGGAACCCAAGCTGAGCAGGAAATCCTCCATGCTGTCGAACTTGACCAGGCTCAAAATCTCCGACTCTTCCAGTTGCAGGTTGAGGCGGCGCAGTTCCTTGCGCAACTTGTCCCGGCCTCGTTCAATGTTGCTGCCCCGGGCTTGGCGGTGGAACCACTGACGTACCTTCTGCCGGGCGCTGGCCGAGTTGATGTAGCCCAGGTTGGAATTAAGCCAGTCCGGGCTGGGGCCACGGTTGGACTTGGTGGTCATAATCTCCACCGTGTCGCCGTTTTGCAAGGGCGTGTCCAGGCTGACCAAGCGGCCATTAACCTTGCCCCCCATGCAGTGGTGGCCCAATTCGGTATGAATCTTGTAGGCGAAGTCAATGGGCGTGGAGCCGGCAGCCAGTTCTACGATGTCTCCCTTGGGGGTGTAAACGAACACTTGGTCGTGGAAGATGTCCTGCTTTACCGACTCGATAAAGTCATCGGTTCCGGCGGCATCCCGCTGCCACTCCAGCAGTTGGCGCAGCCAGGTCATCTTCTCCTCAAAGCGCAGGTCCTTGGACCGGCCTTCCTTGTAACGCCAGTGGGCGGCTACTCCGTACTCGGCCACCTGGTGCATTTCGTTGGTCTTTATCTGCACCTCCAGCGGCTGGCCGCCCTGGCAGATGACCGTGGTATGCAGGGCTTGGTACATATTTTCCTTGGGGTTGGCGATGTAGTCGTCGAACTGGCCGGGGATGGGACTCCAAATCTGGTGGATTAATCCCAGGGCCTTGTAGCAGTCTCCTTCCGAATCCACCACTACCCGGAGGGCATAGAGATCGAGGATATCCCGCAGTTCATCGCCCTGGGCGGCGTACTTTTGCATCTTGTTGTAGATGCTGTAGATGCCCTTGGGCCGGCCGTTGACCTCACCCTTCAACTCCGACTGCTCCAACACTTCCCGGAGGCGGTCGCAGACCTGCTCCACGTACTCCTCCCGCTCGGCGCGGCGGGTGGCGAGCATCCGGGATATCTCCCGGTAGCGGTCTTCGTTCAGGTGTCGGAAGGCCAAGTCGTCAAGCTGCCACTTGATCTCCCAAATACCCAGGCGGTGGGCCAAGGGCGAATAAATGTCCAGGGTTTCCTGGGCGATGGACTTGCGCTTGGCCGGGGGCAGGGCGTCCAGGGTCTTCATATTGTGGAGGCGGTCGGCCAGCTTGATGAGCACCACCCGGATGTCCTCGGCCATGGCCACCAGCATCTTGCGGAGGCTTTCGGCATAGAGCTTGTCCGGGTCGTCCAGGGGGTTAACCCCGTTAGTCTCGGTTCCGGGCAGGCGATAGTCCATCCGGGTCAGCTTGGTAACCCCGTCCACCATCTTGGCGACCTCGCCACCAAAGCGCCGCTCAATGTCGTCGAAGGTGACGTTGCAGTCCTCAATCACGTCGTGGAGCAAGGCGCCGCAGATGGTATGACCGTCCAGGTTTAGCTCGGCCAGAAATGCGGCGGCTTCCAGGGGGTGGGCGATGTACGGCTCGCCGGACTTGCGAATCTGTCCCTCGTGGCATTTTTCGGCAAAGGTATATGCCTGCTCCACCAGGGACACCATGTCATCGGGCAGGTAACAGGATACCTTATCCAGCAGGACTTTAGCTTCGTTTGCTTCTACCCCATATTTCATACTCAATCATCTTCACTTTCAGGAATAATAATACCCGAGCAAGCCTAAAGTCTATACTATCGGCTGAGATAAATTGGTGAAAATGGCTCCCGGTATCCGCTTGCCCCCTCACCCCAACCCTCTCCCTGAGGGAGAGGGAGCTTTTATCACCCCTCTCTCTCGGGGAGAGGGGCCGGGGGTGAGGGCGGCCGGTCAAAGCCGGCGGAATAGGGTTTCAGGTCCAGCACCGGCGAGCCGTCCTGCGCGTCCAGCCCGGTAACAGTTATTATATTATCCTCCACCGCCAGCACTTGCGCTACCGTGGCCGCGATGCCATTGGGCCGGTACTGGCTGCGGGTGGCAAACACGCCGCGCAAGGGCCGCTCCGGGTTATGCCCGGGATGCAGCTGCAACTCATACTCGGTGGCCCGGTGCAGGTGGAACAAGACGAGGATATGCTGCTCTTCAGCCAGGCCCATCAGTCCCAGCGCCAGTTCCGGGCGCAGGACGATACGCGACGGCCGCGCCCGCATCTCATCCGAAGGAGCGTAGCCGGGAAATTCGCTCTCCACGTGGCCGATGGGGGTAAAGGTGACCGGCAAGTCTGTAACTTTGCTGGCTGAGTTCATAGCAAGACATCCCTTGTCGTCAGGCCGGAGCTAAATCGGCTCCACCGGACCCTTGGGCTTGAAACCTCCCTTGAGTCGCACCGCAGGCAACCGCTTCAGGGTCTGGTTAACCGGGTCCACCTCGATGCCCACCGATTCCAGGGCCGTTACGCCCAGCAGCGGCTCGGCGTCGCGCTCGCCCATCACGATTGTGGCCGCGGTGAAATCTCCCATAAACTCAACGAACGCGCCGGTTATGTTCAGCTTAAGCTCACTTCCGTCGGCCAACTCGTAAGTTCGCTGCCCCTCCGAGACCAGGCCAATAGCTTCCAGGTGCTCCCGCGGCACCAGGCAATCGGTGGCCCCGGTATCCACCAGGAATAGACCCTCCCAGGTACGGTCCCGCTCTGCCGGGTTTCTGATAGTTACGGTTACGTGGGTTGCTCCCATTATTACTCCTCCAGAGGGGTCGAGGTCCTCTACACCCCCGCCGATACCGGAGCCAGCGACGCCAGCCAGTTCAGCACGGTGGCCGATGCCTTCTCGGTGCTGTTGAGCAGGGAATGGTTGCCGCCGGGGATGATGACGTACTCGGCACGGGGGCTGTTCACCGCCGCCGTTACCATATCCTGGGGGCAGTCCCGCAGCCGGGTGTGGGTTTCCAGTTCGCCGCCGATGACCAGCAGGGGAACCTTGATTCTGGGCGTCAGAGTTACCAGGTTGTACCGCTCCGCCGGCCCGTGCTTGTCCAGGTAGGAATAGGCGCTGAACATCTGGGCGATGGGGAACCGCACCTCCATAAGCTCCTGGGCCTTATCCTCTGCCTCCAGTTGGTCGGCCTGCTCGATGATGCCCCGGAACTCCTTGGCGTCCTCCGACTCCATATAGTAGGAATAGGAGAGGCGCACCGGGGAAATGGGGATAACCGCTGCCACCCGGTCGTCGTTCTCGTTGGCGGCGTAGTAGCCAACCTTGACCGCGCCCATGCTGTGGCCCAGGATACCGATGCTGCGGTAGCCTTTCTCCCAGAGGTAGTCAATCCCGGCCCGCAGGTCCGAACGGCTGTTGTCCAGAATCTCCAGGGCGTTGCCATAGTAGCGGCCGGCGCCCTGCTCGGCCCAGACGGTATCGTGTCCCTTGGTATTCAGGGCCAGGCAGGCATAACCCTGGTTCCGCAAGTCCTCTCCCATCGCCTTGGTGGCGGGACGGTAGAAGTTGCCGCCGGAGCCATGAATGAGCAGCAGGGCGTCCACCGGCCCTTGGGGTGAAGTTCCGGGCGCCGGTTCAAAAAAGACACCGTCCAGGTTTACGCCGTCGCCGCCGGTAAGGTTAATCAAGTCCACCAGCATGGTGGCTCACCTCCTGCCCTTATCTGATGCTTGGGGCAATTGTAGGCTACCCGCCAAATGTACGCAACTACAGCGACAGGGGCTTCAGATTCTCAGGAAAGGGGCCTATCCCTGACGGGATAAGGGTTTAGGTAAGGATGTTCGCGGCCGGGAAGCAGGAAGCCGATGCCACGGGGAAAGATTCCCCTCACCCCGGCCCCGTTTGCCCGGCAATAACAGGACGGGCAACTCGCTGGCTGCTGACTATCGGCCCAGGTATTTCATCAAAAGGTCTCGGCGTCCGGGCCGAACCACTTCTGGATGAGCACATTCAACGAACCGTCGTTTTTCATGGCGCTGATGGCTTCGTCCAGCTTGTCCTTCAATTCATCGTCGTCCTCGCGCAGGCCAACGCCGGTGCCGGCGCCCAGAATCACCTCCGGGCCGACGACGGCCAACTTCCCCCCACTATCGGCCACAAAGTCATCCAGGAAAAGTTGGTCGGCCAACGCCGCGTCCGCCTCGCCGTTCAAGACGGCAGCCACTATATCTTCGGCCAATTCAAACCCCAGCAGGGTAGCGCCGGATTCGGCTATATAATCGGCATGGGTGGTTTCTACCTGGGCCGCTACGGCGTCGTTGACCACGTCATCGGAGGCGCCGGTCAGGGCAATATAGACCGACGTGTTGGGTGGTATATAAGGTTGGGTGAAGTCGATTTCCTCGTCCCGCTCTGAGGTTATACTCATTCCGGCCATAATAGTGTCATAGTTGCCGGCAACCAGGTTGGGGATGATGCTGTCCCACTCATTGATTACCCAATCGCACTCGATCCCGGCGCGCCGGCACAACTCATCGCCCAATTCCCGCTCGAATCCATCAATTTCTCCACTGTCGTTGATGAAGTTGTACGGCGGGTAGCCTCCCTCGGTCCCCATCCGAACCACATTGCCCTCGCTGCTGCACGCCAGCGCAACCGGGCTAAGGATGGCAAACGCGATAATGGCGAGGATCTGTCTGAACATAGCTAACACCTTATGGTGAACTTGGTTGAGACATTACCCGAGAGGGGTCAATCATTACGGTCGTTGGTTCAAGTCACGGGAATCACGGCTTAATCCAGCAGGGGAATGACGCCCCAGATGATAGAGTCCGGGTCCGAGGCGGCGCCCTGTTCTTTAGCTAGTTCCCGGATTTGGAGCAGGGTGGCGTTGACCTCCGGGGTCAGAAAGACCCACTCCGGTTCCTCCGGAATCCAGTAGGGGGAGTTGATGCGGACTACCCGGCCTTCCGCCGGGTTGAGGTAGATGCCGAATTTGGATGTCTGCTGCATAGCTTCAGGTATCCCCTTCCCCTCACCCGCCCTCACCCCGGCCCTCTCCCAGAGGGAGAGAGTCTTTTCACCCCTCTCCCTGGGGGAGAGGGGCCGGGGGTGAGGGGGCGCTCAGGGTATTACGGTTTCCACCAGGATGGTTTCTTCCCGGCTGGGGCCGGTGGAAATTATCTGGGCCGGGCAGCCGACCAGTTCTTCAATGCGGCGCACGTAGGCGCGGGCGTTATTCGGCAGTTGAGCCAAGTCGGTGGCGCTGGCGGTGGGCTGGTCCCAACCGTCCATTTCCTCATATACCGGCTCGCACTGTTCCAATAACCGCGTATCTGAAGGGAAGCGAGCTATGTCCTGGCCGTTGGCCCGGTAGCCGACGCATATCTTGACTGAGGGAAAACCGTCCAGGATGTCCAGGCGAGTCAGCACCATGCCGGTAAAGCCGTTGACCTGCTGACTGTAGCGGCCGGCCACCGCGTCAAACCAGCCCACCCGCCGGGCGCGTCCGGTGGTGACGCCGTATTCGTGGGCCTTCTCCCGCAGTGCGTCTCCGTCCTCGCCGAACATCTCGGTGGGCATCGGGCCGCTGCCGACCCGGGTGGAGTAAGCCTTGTAAACGCCCAGCACGCCGACGATGGCCTGGGGGTTGAGACCCAAGCCGGTGCAGGCCCCGCCAATGGAGGAGGAAGAAGAGGTCACGTAGGGATAGGAACCGTGGTCCAGGTCCAGCAGCGTACCCTGGGCGCCCTCCAGCAGGATTTTACGGTCCTGGGCCAGCAGGTCCTGGACAATCTGCTCAGTGGGACGCACGTAGGGACGCAGTTGATTGCCCCATTCCAGGGATTTCTCCAGGATTTCTTCGGCGGACAGGGCCTCTCCACCGTAAACCAAGGTGATAACTTTGTTCTTGAATTCCAGGGTCTGCTCCAAACGAGGGCGTAATGACTCCGGGTCCAGCAGGTCGCCGACCCGGATACCCATGCGAGCGGTCTTGTCCATGTACGTGGGGCCGATGCCCCGGCCGGTGGTGCCGATGGCGGAGTCGCCGCGGGACTTTTCTTCCAGGGCGTCCAGCAGCACGTGGTAGGGCATAATGACGTGGGCGCGCTCGCTGATATAGAGCCGGTCGGTGTCAATGCCCCTTTCGGCCAGTCCGTTCAGTTCGCCGAGCAGCACCTCCGGGTCCACCACCACGCCGTTGCCGATTATACCGTAAACCTCGGGCCAGCAAATGCCGGAAGGAACCAAGTGGAGTTGAAACTCCCCCTTGTCGTTGACGACGGTATGGCCGGCGTTGTTGCCGCCGGCGTAGCGAACCACGCCATCCACCCTCCCGGCAAGGTAGTCAATAACCTTCCCCTTGCCCTCGTCGCCCCATTGTCCGCCAATCACGGCATAAGCCGGCATTTAGCCCCCCTTTACATACAAAACCTTGTCCGCCTCCCGCGTATGAGGCGGACACCAACAGGGATTATATCAAAAAATAGCCGGTATTGGAAAGGGGTATTTTCGCCGGGTATTCCCGGCGTGTGTTAGTATAGCGGCGAACAACACAAGCGTTTATGGGCGCAGCCAGTACTACAGCCGCGCATCCGCTGATATGGAACGTGCAACCACCCGGCGGGGTCCGGGTCTAGCTCGGTCCCAGCGGAGACGGCGGCGCCAAGCCATAGCTGGGCATTGTCATTATCAACGCTATGCGCCTTCTGGCCGTGCTGTGCGGCTGTAGTACTTGAAGGAGAGCTGCATGCCAACCGAATCAGGGCTAAAGGGTCAAGCTGACAGTTTACGAAACGCACTAGTTGAAGCCCTTGTTAAACAGGGCGCTATTAGTAGCCAGGCAGTACGGCAAGCCTTCGAAAAAGTACCGCGTCACTTATTTGTCCCAAGGGTCGATATCGCTACTGCCTATTCAGACCAACCCATTTTTATTCGTTGGGACGCGGGAACGCCTATTAGTTCTTCAACTCAGCCTAGAATGATGGCTATCATGATCGAGCAATTAGGCTTGGAACCTGGCTCTCGGGTGCTTGAAATAGGTTCCGGTACGGGCTACAACGCAGCTATTTTGGCTCATATTGTCGGCGAAAGCGGTAGCGTCATCACTGTGGACATTGACCAGGACATCGTAGATGAGGCCGCCGGGAACTTATCCAACACTGGGTACAACAATGTCAAAAGTATATGTGGGGACGGATTCGAAGGATTCGGCGCAGACCAGCCCTATGATCGTATTATAGTCACCGTGGGCGCCTACGATGTTTCACCCCATTGGGTGGATCAGTTGAAGGATGGCGGGATAATGGTAGTCCCGCTGTGGTTCAAAGGATTTAGTTTAAGTGTGGCGCTTGAAAAGCGTGGCGGTGAGCTTAAAGGCTTGTCTGCGGCACTATGTACGTTTATCCCGGTTCGCGGGATTGGGGAACCAACCGAAGGATATTTCCCGATTGGCGCTCCTCCCAACGACTTCCTGAAAATGACCATAGGATTGGAGAGGGACGAACCGGCTTACCGTCGGGATTTAGATCGGCTGTTTACTCAAGATGTCAGGCTCCGCGAAACCGGGCGTTCACTAGAAGGCCAATTTCATACTCAGAACATCTTCTCCGGCCTCTATATGTTCCTTACGGTTAACCCAAGAATCTTTAACGTTTATTCATCGTCTCAAAGCAGTCTTTTCCGAGGCTTCGGCTATGGGCTAATTGACCTTGACAGCATGAGTGCCGCTGTGCTATCGGATGGGTACCCGGAAGGAGTGTTGGTTTACGGGAATGATGCAGCTTATGGTCAATTGGTTGAACTTCTGGACCAGTGGGATCGGCTAGATCATCCTGCAATTCACGACCTGCATATCCGTGCGCTCTTTGGCACTCCGAAAGTCATTCCGGAAGGTCATTGGATAATCTCTAAAAGGTCAGCTTATACTTGGGTCCTGTCATGGGGAAGCTGAAATTAAGGTTAATCAATTAAATTATTTTTACTGGTGGAGAGAGATACTATGGCTGACAATAATAATGAGGTTGCCGTACTGGGTGGCGGATGCTTCTGGTGCGTTGAAGCCGTTTACGCCGAGATTAAAGGCGTAACGGCGGTCACTTCCGGGTATTCCGGCGGCCACACGGTTAATCCTACCTACTATGCGGTCTGCGGCGAGCAGACCGGGCACGCCGAGGTGGTGCAGGTTGAGTTCGACCCAAGCCAAATCACATTTCCAGAGATACTTGAAGTGTTTTTCGCCAGCCACGACCCCACCACCCTCAACCGCCAGGGGGCGGACCGGGGCACCAGCTACCGCTCGGTAATTCTTTACACCAATGAATCCCAGAAGAACCAAGCGGCAGAGTTCATCAAAGCGTTGGACGCGTCAGGCGCCGAAAGTGGGCCGGTGGTAACCGAGCTGGCCCCGTTTGAAGCATTCTATCCGGCGGAGGCGGAGCACCAACTGTTTTATCTGAACAACTCCGACAGTATGTATTGCCGGATAGTAATCAGCCCCAAGGTTGCCAAAATCCGGCAGAAGTTCTCCAACAAGCTGCGCTAGGCGCGGCAATCGCGTTTTAGCCCAGGGCAATCGCGTCTTAATTTGGGAGACTTGGGGCATCGTCATTCCGGCGCAGGCCGGAATCCAGGAAATCCCCGGGTAGGTCAACGTTCTTTATAGCGATGCGCTCTGGATTCCGGCTTTCGCCGGAATGACGGGTTAAGACGCGATTGCCCTGGCTATTGTGTTTCCCCATTTGCCTAAAACCTCTTTTTGCCGGACAATGTAACCCTATGAGCGCCAACACTATGCTCCTCGCCGGACTAAACCGGATTCTGCCATCGTCTATGCGCTACGGCCAGTTCCGCTACTACTGGCTGGCCCTGCTGACCGGTGTGACCGGGCATCAGATGCTGTTCCAGTTTACGTTGGGCTGGCTGATGTTCGAATTGACCGGCGAGGCCAAATACCTGGCCTATCTGGGGATGGCGGTGGCCCTGCCCGCCCTGGTCCTGAACTTGCTGGGCGGTGTGCTGGCCGACCGCCTGGAACCCAAGGTGCTGGTAGCCAGCGCGCAAAGTATGTCGGCCACGGTGGTGGCGTTGCTGGCCGTCATGGTGCTGCTGGACCGGGTGGAACCCTGGCACATCCTGTTAGTCGCCTTCATCGCCGGCGTCGGCCAGGCCTTTGACCAGCCCAGCCGGGCCAGCATCTTCCCCCGCCTGGTGCAGCGGGAGCATATCGGCAACGCTGTGGCGATGGAGTCCGTGGTCTGGAACGGAGTTCGCATCCTGGCCCCGGCCCTGGCCGGGCTGGTGATTGACCGGCTCAGCATCGAGACCTCCATGTTCATCAGCGCCGCCTCCTTTTACGTCCTGGCTTTGGTGATGTCCCTGCTCAAGCTGCGGCCCCGCGCCCCGGCCACCGGCCAGGTTATGCAGCAAATCGGCGACAGCTTCCGCTACGTGGGGCGCCATCCCCTGTTCCTGTACATTATGTTGCTCACCTTTTGCAACAGCCTGTTCGGTATGGCCTATATCCTGCTGATGCCGGTGCTGGCCGAGGACTCCTTGAAGGTAGGAGCGGAACGGGTCGGCTGGCTTTTGGGCGCCTCCGGCGTGGGCGCAATCATCGGCAACTGGATTATCGGCAGCCTCGGTCGGAACAGCCCGCGGGGAAAGATAATCCTGGGCGGAGCCATGCTCTACGGAGTGTGCCTGCTGCTGTTCGCGCTGACCGCCTGGCAGTCCATGTACTGGGTCTCGATGGCTATCCTGTTCGTGGGGGGCATCAACTTCTCGCTGTACTTGGTGGGCGGCCTGAGCGTTCTGCAAGAGCTGGTCCCCGACGGTATAAGGGGCCGGGTAATGGGACTGTACGGCGCCACCTGGAGCCTGGGGCCGCTGGGCATGGCGCAGGCCGGGTTCGTGGCCCAATACCTGGGCGCGCCCCTGGCCGTGGCTATCGGAGCGGGGGTCATACTGGTAATGGCCCTGCTGATTTACCTGTTCCGGCCCGACGTTCGCAATTTCCGGGGCCGGCAGGCCGAGCCGGCCCCGACCGAAGCCCGGGTCTAATTCAATCGTGCATGAACCGGATAAACAGGATAATGCGGATTCAAGAACATTCAAGCCAATAGTCCATCATTCGCAATTCGTAATTGATAGTTCGTGATTTAAGGAGAGAGATATGGCGAGCAATCCATTCAACCCGCTTTCGCCGGAGGAACGATACGTTATCGAAATGAAAGGCACCGAGCGGCCCTTTACCGGCGAGTATGACGCCTTTTATGAGGATGGCGTCTATCTCTGTCGCCGCTGCAACGCCGCGCTTTACCTCTCGGATGACAAGTTCGACGCCCATTGCGGCTGGCCGGCCTTTGACCAGGAAATACCCGATGCGGTGAACCACCTGCCCGACCCGGACGGAATGCGGACCGAGGTTGAATGTTCCAACTGCGGCGGACACCTGGGCCACGTCTTCTTCGGCGAGGGGTTCACTCCCACCAACGCCCGCCACTGCATAAACTCACTGTCCATGCGCTTCATTCCGGGTGACGCAGCAGAGTAGCGGGCCCGGGGCTTTGGCAAAGGAGTGGATAGTGGATAAGGGCTTGACCTGGTCAGGAGAGTTCGCGGCGCCGGAGTTCCGCTTCTAGTTCCCGGATCCGCGCCTCGGCGGTAAGGCGCCCTTGACGTTCGGTGATACGTCCATCGGCCTCCTCGTCGTGGGTTTCCAGGTAGCGTTCCGCCACCGGGTCCCACCAGCGGAGTCGGCCATCCTCCCAGCACAGGCTCAGATTCAGCGCCGCGCTGTGGCCCCAATAGTGGGTGTCGTCGTTCCGGTGGATGGCGATGGGCCGGTACTCTCCGTCGGTCAGGATGTCCCCGGCCAGGGGTTGCCGGTGGTACTCGCCGCCGGAGGGGTCGAAGCGCCAGTATTCTTGCACACCATAGGCCGCGTAGCCGCTGCGTTTCCGGTTCTCGTCCTGCTGCCCGGTGCTTTCCGAGGCCACTTCCAGCACAAAATCCGGCGTCTTGCCCTGCTCCTCAATGGCATAGCCCTGCCGGGCGATGACGGCAGACGGGTCCACGTCAAAGGCTACCAGCAAGTCCGGTATCAGGATGCCTTCCCGCTGACTGTGCTGCCAGCCCAGCGGGGTTTCGCTGATGACCAGGGTGGTGTCCAGGGAGCCGAAATGCCGGCGCAGGGTGGTGAGGTAGCCCGGCAGGTACAGGTAGAGCGGGTTGTTCATATCATCACGGGGCGAGAAGTCAGGGAATTGGCCCTTGTCCCTGGTGGACGGCGTATGTCTTATCAGCTTGCGGTTCATAGCAGTCCTCGTGCGGTGGAAGAGACGGATGAGGCGCGCGATCATTGCAGGTATTGCAGGGCTATTCTACTCATGGTTACGGGTTTGTGGCAAATGCGCTGGGCAATGGCGGCAGGGGTGTCCGTCAAAGTTTTGGGATAGAGGGGAAGGTGGGTAAAATGACGATGGAGGACTCGAGGAAAGCTGCGGAGGAAGGGTGCTGGAGCCGAAGGAACTAGGGACAGACTGGTCAGAGTTGAGCGAGGCAGCGATTGCCGGGATGAGCGATTGGCGGTCGGCGAACCCCAAGGCCAGCTTTGCCGAAATTGAGACGGAACTGGACTTGAGGCTGGCGAAGTAGCGGGCCCGGATGCTCCATGATACGGCGCTGGCCAGTTCCACCGTGGCCTGGAGCGGAAGTCAGCTGGGAGAAAAGCCAGGGTAGGCCAGGGTGCCCTGATTGCGGCTGGGAACTGGCGCCTTGGGGGAAGAGACGGAGGCGTTTGCAGACCCTGGGGGGGCAAGAGGTCACCCTGGAACGCCAGTATGGAGTCTGCCCCAGTTGCGGCAGGAAACTTTTCCCCCTGGCTGAAGAGCTGGAATTGCTGCCGGGCAGCCTGACTCCGGGGTTGGGAGAGATTTTGGTGCGGCTTGGGGCCTGGCTGCCCTTCGAGCCGGCGCGACGGTTTCTGGCGGACTGGGCCAGGCTGCATCCCCTGCGTGAAGCTAGGGTGCGGCGGCCTACCGAAGCGGCGGGGGCGACCTACGTGGCGATCCAGGCGGCGGCGAGGGCGTTGGAAGCGGGCTGGGAGTTGCCCGGTATAGGTGGCAAAGGCTCCTGGCGAAGATTGTCGATTGTGAAATCAGCTTAGCCATTGCCATGTCCCTAGAGGATGACGACTGCTAATGTCTCGCCCCAGATTCCAACTGCCAGCATCGGTACAACCTGTCCAGGATACCTCTCTATTTGGCTGGATCGAACAGCGAGTCCGTCCGAGAATCAGGGGCGAGGCCCGGGTCTACTTCCTGTTGCCGGACGGTTTCGCAGCCTACGCCCGCATCCTCCATCCGGCATATCAACGAGCGGCGGATGATCCGGTCCGCTGGTCCGAGATTGCGGCCCAGGTGGGAACAACCCTGCACCCAGGGGCGGACTTCGAGAAGCTGGCGGGGTCCCGTATTGACGATTGGGACCAACCATTCCAGGGTCAACTGCCGGAGGTTCAGGCACGGGAGCTGGTGGGGATTCTGCAGCAGTTCACCGCAAGCCGACGTTGCCTCTTCGCCATTTGGGAAGGGCAGGGAGGAATGGATAACCTCTGGCAGGGGGCGGTTTCCCTTCGGCTGCCAGGCCGAGTCTATGGAATCTTCGGCGGCACCCTCGGCTCCGCATTGGAACTGCTCAACCAGGGGGTCCTCTGCCCCAGGCCAAGTCTCTGGTGGCCAGAGGACCGGGCTTGGTTTGTCGGCACGGGCATTGACGAACTCAGTACCTTTGTCGGTGGGAGCCGGGCTTGTATTGATGGGATTTTGGCGTCCCGGATGGAAACCTTCGAGGTTTCGCCAGATGCCAGATTCGACAGAGATGCCGACACTATTAACGGGGAGTGAGAACATAAACAACTAATGCGCAGGTAACCCTTTTCGTGACCCATAACCAAATTGGAGGAACCCTTGAAACGTACACTATTTCTCGCGGCCTGATGGTCGCAACTATCGGCGCCGTTTTCGTTTGGAGCGGGGGCAGTCCCGATACCTCTTACGCCGACGAAGACGAAAAGCTGCAGGAACTGATCCAGAAGATGGAAGAGGCCGTCAACAAGAGCGGGCCTGAGCAATCGGTGAACCGGTAGAAGATGACCCAACCAGGTCTCAAGCAAGTCCCGTTCTGCCCATGGCCATCAATGGCAATCCCTACGATTGCCGTGGCCGGACCGATGACCCTCATCTGTCAGAAAATGGGGTGGACGCTAGTGTCCATGCGACATCCTATTGCCCTGGCAACCAACGGGTGCCGGTGTTGGGAGTCCGCGTCGTACTGTATAGATGGTCCTGTGACGGAGGATGCTCCTGGCAAGTACATGGCCCCCCGCGCCAACGGGTTCGCTTCGGTGTCTACAGCGTGACTACCAACACCCGAGGGACCTGCGTCGACGGGAGCTACAAAGCCATTGGTGGGCACTGGATGTATGACTTCCACGGTCGATACTATTCCACCGTGACGCAAAATATGGAGTCGGTTACCTGCTGAGGATTACCCACGCATTAGGGTAGAACCAACAGAAACCAGGGGGGCAGGTGTCAAACCTGCCCCCTTCGGTAGCAGAAGGAGTGATTAACCATGGCATCAAGAATTAACCCCAGCCTGCTTAAAGACATTCGTTGGGCCTTGGAAAAGTGGGAGGAGGCAGTGGACTCTGTCGATGATGCCCAGATGACACCCACAACCAAGAACACCTATAAGGACCACCCCGGCCGTTTTGTCAGGTGGCTTGCGGGCGAGTACGATTTGCCGAGCGTTGGAACTGGCTGATGATTGCCGACCACCTGCGATAATGGCGAGTTGAATATTCTACTTCGTTATCAGGTGGCCACGCTTCCGGCAGACCGGGTCTATAGGGTATGGTTCAGATATGAAAGATAACCTAAGGAGTTACAGTTGAGCAGCGACAGTCAACCAGAATACATACCCACGAATCCGCAAGACTACCTGTCCTTGAGGGAATTCGTACTTAGGTCAGAGGGACAAGTAATTAGCGTGGTGACTCATGCTTTTCTTCTATATCTTCTTTCAGAAGCCGTTGCCTCCGCTGATCCTCAGCCCACTCGTGAATTGTACTGTACGGAGATTCTGGACCGAGTACGAACGGGGCTAGAGGTTCTGCTATTAGAGTTATCGGTAGTGAATGAAGAGGCATTGCGGCATGACGTTCGGCAATTTGCGCAGATGCTTGAGGTTTGGCAGCGCCACTTTCAGGAACGGCCTGACCGCATGAATGACACAGATTAGGCATATCTAAATCCTCCAACAACGATGATTATTGAATCCTTCTGTCCACCGGCCCCAAAACAGCCTACTGGCCCCTACGCTTTCCGCAACAGAAGTTGCGTTTTCCTATACTGGTTCCGGAGGTTAGGAGTTTCGCAATTTTCTCGGTCATACTACCCGCTTTCCCAATTCCCTACCCGGTGATAATATATATGGCAATTTAATCGGCCCAAACCGACGGGGGTTGCTATGGCGCCTATAAGGGTAGTAATCAACGGGGCAACCGGAAAGATGGGAACGGAAACGGTGGCCGCCGTCTGCCGGGAGGATGACCTGTCCCTGGTCGGCGCTACCTGCCGGCGTGAGCGGGGCGGAACCCTGTCCCTGCCCACCGGCGGCGAGGTCCCGCTGTCCACCAATTTAGAGGACATTCTGGAGCAGACCCGGCCCGACGTCATCGTGGACTTTACCAACGCCGCCGCTTGCCTGGAAGCCGTGCCGGTGGCCGCGGCCCACTCCGCCAACCTGGTGCTGGGGGTCAGCGGCCTGACCGACGACGACCTGCGGCAACTGGACGCCCTGGCCAACGACCGGAATATCGGCATAATCGTCGCCCCCAACTTTGCCCTGGGCGCGGTTATCCTGAAAAAGCTGGTGGAGCAGGCGGCGCCCTTCTTTGATTACGTGGACATTGTGGAATCCCACCACGAGGCCAAGATAGACTCCCCTTCCGGGTTTGCCATGGCTCTGGCCAAGGCGATCGGCGACGAAAAGCGGTTCACTCGCAACTACCCGGAGAAGGAAAACCTGCCCGACACCCGGGGCGGCGAATATAACGGGGTGACCATCCACAGCATCCGAATGCCGGGCCGCAGCGCGCACCACGAGGTAATAATGGGGGCCGCCGGGCAGACCATCTCCCTGCGCCACGACACCCTCACCAGGGACTGCTATATGCCCGGGGTAACCCGGTGCATCCGGGAAGTTGTGAAGCGTCCGGGCCTTGTGGTAGGCTTGGAAAACATCCTCGGCCTGTAGCCGGAAGCGGCCTTTACAATGCCCCTTTACCGGACAAGAAACGGCGTTCTTCCCCCCGCTAACCGGGCTGATTTTACGCCGCCTGGCGCCGTGACGGGCTACTGCACACGGGAATAATAGCCACCGTCGTTCCTGCCAAGGCAGGAACCGCTCTCTTGAAGGCATCAGGTTCCTGCCTTCGCAAGAACGACGGACGGAGCGGACTGCTGGATAACACAATTGCCCTGGGGAAATACCCTTATTTTTGACAAAGAGTAATAACCTATGCAAAACCTGAAAGACCTCACCATTGCCGTAGTGGGCGCCACCGGAGCGGTGGGCGTAGAGTTCTTGAAAATCGTTGAGCAGCGCCACCCCGAAATGCACGGCCTGAAGCTGCTGGCCTCCAGCCGTTCCGCCGGGCAAAAGCTGACGGTCAACGGCCGGGAGTTTACGGTGCAGGAGACCACCGAGGACTCCTTTAAGGATGTGGATATCGCCTTTATCTCGGCCAGCACCGAGGCCAGCCGCCATTGGGCGTCGCTGGCCGTGGCCGCCGGCGCGGTGGTGATTGACGACAGTTCCGCCTTTCGGATGCAGGAGGACGTGCCCCTGGTGGTGCCGGAGGTGAATGGCGCCGACGTGGTATGGCACCAGGGCATCATCGCCATACCCAACTGCTCCACCACCCCCTTGGTGATGGTGGCCCACCCATTGCACCGGGTTAACCCCATCGTCCGCATCATCGCCGACACCTATCAGTCGGTGTCCGGGGCCGGCGGGGCCGCCGTGCAGGAATTGAAGGAGCAGACCGCCGACCTCCTGAAGGGCCACCCGGTAACGCCCCGGCACCAGCCCAAGCAAATCGGCTTTAACGTCATCCCGCAAATAGACAGCTTCCTGCCCAACGGCTATACCCGGGAAGAGCAAAAGATGATTGACGAGAGCCGCAAGATAATGCACGCCCCGGACATCCGGGTCTCCGCCACCTGCGTACGGGTGCCGGTAATGGTCTCCCACAGCGCCGCGGTGCATATCGAGATGCAGGAGGCAATGCGTCCCGGCGCTGCCCAAGCCCTGCTGATGGATATGCCCGGTGTACGGGTTCTGGACGACCCAGCCCAAGGCCAGTACCCGATGCCCTGGGACGTAACCGGCGAGGACAATGTCTTTGTAGGCCGCGTCCGGCGGGACGAATCCAACGTTGACTACCACAATCGCGAAAAGTGGCTGTCTCTATGGATAGTGTCCGACAACCTGCGCAAGGGGGCGGCCCTGAACTCGATACAGATTGCCGAGGAACTGGTGGACCGGGAATGTCTCAAGCCCGGTTCCACCCCCCGGCCCAAATTCCGGGTAGGCGAGCCGGAAAGCCTGGAGGAATGCGACCGGATGGAAGAGTACGCCTACTTTCGGGCCAATGTGGACGAACTTCTGCCCAAATACGCGGGCAAGTTCGTGGCCCTCATCAACCGTACCATAATAGATGTGGATGATGAAGAACAGACTTTGCGAAAACGGGTGGGGGTCAAATATGGTAATGCTCCTATCTTGACGACTCAGGTAACTGCCGGGCCGCGGATTATCAATTTTACATCCAGACCCACGCGGAGCAAGTACACGGAGCCGGATATTGTACGATTATAGTCAGGAGTTCAAACCACCGGCTCCATATTTTGACATCCTGGTTTCGGCATCGGCTCTATCTCCGCAAGTTACAGTCCCGGCCCTTATGGACACCGGCTCGGATGCTTCAGCTGTTCCGCTAGAATTGGCCGGAAACCTCGGTTTGCAACTTTTGGGTACGAGGGCAGTTCAGGGCGTAGCCGAGGGGCAGACCATCAGGCAAATTTTCGAAGCGTTTCTTTCTATTGACCAACGTGCACTCCAAAAATTCGAGGTGGTAGGTTGGCATGAGGATTTCGTACTGCTGGGCCGCGATATACTGAACAATTACCACATAACCCTGGACGGGCCAAATCTCACCTTTACCATCGCCAGGTAGGTAAGCCCGCCATTTCTATCCAGTGTTGGGTGTATCCTTCGACCGGCTCGGGCCGGACGGGGCGGATAAAAACAGCCGCCTTGCCCGTATCGGCTACGGGTGTATAATAACCGCAGAATCTCAGGAGGAGGGTCAGCATGACGGAGATAGGCAGACTTATAACGGCTATGGTAACTCCCTTTGATGCTGAAGGGCAGGTGGATTATGACCAGGCCAAGCGTCTGGCTAACGCCCTGCTGGACTCGGGCAGCGACGGCGTCATCGTGTCCGGCACCACCGGCGAATCCCCTACCCTCACCACCGAGGAAAAGGTCCGGCTATACGCCGAGGTCAAGGGCGCCGTCGGCGACCGGGGCGCAGTAGTCGCCGGCACCGGCAATTACAGCACTGCCGAAAGCATCGAACTGAGCCGGGAGGCGGAACGGGCCGGCGTGGACGGCCTGCTGCTGGTAGTCCCCTACTACAACAAGCCGCCGCAGGAAGGGCTGTACCAGCACTTCAAGGCCATCGCCGGCAGCGTCAACCTGCCCTGTATGCTCTATAACGTGACCAGCCGCACCAGCCTCAATATGACCCACGACACCACCATCCGGTTGAGCCACGTGGACAACATCGTCGGGGTCAAAGAGGCGGGCAGCGATATGGACCAGATAACCCGAATCATTGACGGGGCGCGGGACGGCTTTCGGGTCTGGAGCGGCAACGACAACGAGACCTTTTACATTATGGCTACCGGCGGCTATGGCGTGGTCAGCGTGGCCTCCCACCTGGTCGGCAGCCAGATTAAGCAGATGATGGGCCTGCTGCTGGAAGGTGACGTGGAAGAGGCGGCGGCGGAACATCGACGTCTGCTGGAGATATTCAAGGTGCTGTTCATCGTGTCCAACCCCATACCGGTCAAGCACTCCCTGAACCACATCGGTTTCCGGGTAGGCAACCCCCGCCTGCCTCTGATACCTGCCGACGAAAAATCGGCGGCGCAGATTGAAGAGGTACTGGCCCACTACGATATGGACCTGCCAGTGTCAGCCTCGGCTTAGCTTGGCTTCTCACCACAGAGACACAGAGGGGCGCAGAGATTTACTGAGATTCTCTGCGCCCCTCTGTGTTCTCGGCGTCTCTGTGTGACGGGACCCCTTTCAGGGCATACACCCCCCGGTATTCCGGGGGCAGTTGGGCGGCGATGCGCTGCATTATTATTTCCAGGACGCCGTTGGCGGCATCCCTGGGATTACCTCCCTCCAGCACCGGAGGGGTGAAGGGCGGGCCAATGTTGAGCTGAAACCGACACAGGGGCAGGACCATCCGCTGGTGGGGGAACTTTTCCGTGCCGGTAATGCCAATGGGCAATATGGGCGCCTGCGACTTCATCGCCAGGTAAGCGGCGCCGGCCAGCCCCGGCTGCATCGTGCCATCCGGGCTCCTGCGGCCCTCGGGGAAAATTACCACCGCCTGATCCTGGGCCAGCAGGTTCAGGGCGGTACGCATCGCACTCACGCCCATTGATCGGTCCACCGGGTACACCCGCAGGGAGTTAAACAACAGACCCTTGGGAGCCGGGCTAAACAACTCTTTCTTGCCGAGAAAGGACAGGGGCCGGGGCATGGCGGCGGCCACCGAGGGCGGGTCGTTGTAGGAGATGTGGTTGGCGACCACAATCAGTGGGCCGTAGGGAGGCACACACTCCTGTCCGCTGACTTCCATTCGCCCCAGGACGTTGAAGCAAAAGCGGGCCAAAGCGCGGCAGGGATAGTACAGCCGGGTCACGAATCAGCCGTCCCAGCCCGGGAATACACCCACTCCAGGCTCTCCAGAATAAAATCCACCACCTGCTCAACGGTACGGTCGTCGGTATTCACCAGGAGGGCGTCCGGGGCCTGGGCCAGGGGCGAATCGGCCCGTTGAGAGTCTATATTGTCCCTGGTTATAGTCTCAGCCAGCACCCGGTTAAAGTCGGCCGCATACTCGAGGTTGTTCCCCTGCGCCAGCAGTTCCGCGTGACGGCGGCGGGCGCGCACCTTCGGCGAGGCGGTCATATAGACTTTGAGGGTGGCATCGGGCAGGACCACCGTGCCGATGTCCCGGCCCACCATAACAATGCTGCCCTCAGCTCGGCAAGCCTGGGCGGCGATGGCCCGCTGCTGCCGCACCAACTCCCGGCGCACTTCAGAGACTTTAGCTACCAACGATACCTGCCGGTCAATCTCCGGCGCCCGCAGTTCCGGCCCCAGTTCATGTTCCTTTTCACCGTCGTTCAGCAGGATGGAATCACCCTCCGGCCCCTTGAGGCGGAGGGAAACGCTGCGGGTCAGGTCGCCCAGGGCCGGCGCGTCATTCGTTGATACTTCTCGGCGGAGGGCCAGCCAGGTAATGGCCCGGTACATAATGCCGGTATCCAGATAGGGACAGCCCAGGCGACGGGCCAACTCTCGACCCACCACCGTCTTGCCGGCCGCCACTTGTCCGTCAATAGCAATAGCCCCGGCCTGCGCCGCCAAAGCCTGCACCTCTCTCGTTCCTCGGTCGTTTTTCGGTAGGGGCAGTATAGCACAGACGGCGGCAACCACAGGGGCCGGGCGAATCAGGGCCTATCGCGTTAGACGCACCGACATATTTCGGTCGTTCCTGCTGGCGCAGGAACGACCGAAAGCCCGCAATCCCAATGCAATAGCCCTGACGGGCGAATGATGTATGATGACACGGGATGGCAAGCAAGATTTACTTGAAGGACGGGGCACTGGCCGGCGGGGCTTTGCTGACGGTGCTGGTGTTCGTGCTGGCCTGGGCCTTTCCGGTCTGGCCCGGAGACGAGGCGTCGCTGCGGGCAGTACAGGGCTGGCAAAGCCCGGGGTTGACCTGGATATTCCGGTTATTAACTTACCTGGGCTGGTATCCGGTAGCCATCGCGGTTACGGTGGCAGCCGTTGCGCTGCTGTTCCTGAACCGGCAACGGGCTGATGCGCTGCTGCTGGCCCTGGTTACAACTTCAGCCAGCCTGGCCCCGGCGCTTAAACCGCTGGTGGGCCGTCCCCGCCCGGAGTACGCCATAATTGACCCCATCCCGCACAGCCTGAGCTTTCCCAGCGGCCACGCCACCTTTGCCATTTTGTTGGGCGGGATGTTGATTTACCTGGTGGGGCAACGGGTGCGTAACCCGTGGCTGCGGCACGGGCTGCGCGGCGGGTTGGCCCTGCTGGTGCTGCTGGTAGGCATTTCCCGGGTTTACCTGGGCATCCACTGGCCCAGCGACGTTATCGGCGGCTACCTGTTCGGCGGCGTGATTCTGGCGGCGATAATCCGGCTGCGGGACCTGCTGGCCGAGTAAAGGTAACCCCTCACCCCAGCCCTCTCTCCAAGGAGAGGGAGCAACCTACCACCCCTCTCCTTGAGGGAGAGGGGCCGGGGGTGAGGGTGGGCGGCGGCGTAACAGCCGGCTGCGGCCTAGCGGGGTGGACTGGAACCCAGGTGGCTGCCGGCGTCCACCATGATGGTTTCACCGGTTACCTGTTCCGCGCCTTCCAGCAGCCATACCACCGGCTCGGCTACGGCGTCGGTGGTGCCGGCGGTCTTGAGCGGGGTGGATTGGGCGTAGCGGTCAATGAATGCGTCGTATTGGGCCTCGCCCAGGCCCTCCCGCCACCAGCGAGTTTGCATCACTCCCGGGCAGACGGCGTTGACCCGAATTTCCGGCGCCAGGGCGCGGGCCAAGGATAGGGTCATCACGTTCAGGGCCGCCTTGGATGCGGCGTAGGCGATGGAACTGCCCGACCCGGTGAAGGCCGACCCCGAAGATATGTTGACGATGGCTCCCTTGCCCTGCTGCTGCATTGCCGGGGTGACCGCCCGAACCATCTGAAAAGCGCCGACCACGTTGACCGAGAAAATCCGGTTAAAATCCTCGGCGGAAAGCCCTTCCAGGTCAGCGTGAGGGACGATTTTGGACTGGGCGGCGTTGTTGACCAGACCGTCAATCCTGCCCCATTGATTCAAGGCTTCCGACGCCATCCGGCGGCAGTCGTCATCCACGGCAACGTCGGCCCGGCAGAGGATAGCTTCGGCGCCCAGTTTCCGGCAGGCCGAGGCAGTCTCTTCAGCCGCCGCCTCGCTTCTGGTGTAATTGATGACTACCCGGCCTCCTTTGCCGGCCAGGCGTTGGGCCACCGCCGCGCCCAGCCCGGTGGCCGAGCCGGTTACAATAAAAACTCCGCCTTCCAGGTCCATCTCTCCCCCATTGTCCGGTGTTTTAGAGTCAGGTTATTCAGGATGGTGACATTATAGCGGATGCGGCGGGACTAGAGGGACTGTAGGCAATAACAGCCGGGGCCTTTTCATTGTTCAGGAGAATGGCCTGGAGTCCCAAGCAACCATAGGGGTTGCCCAGGTTGGAAAATGAAAAGGCCCTGACCCAAACCCAGGGCAATCGTGTCTTAATTTCCAGTGCTTCGGTCATTCATAATGCCCTGGGACGACCCCTCACCCCGGCCCTCTCCCCAAAGGAGAGGGAGCAATTTCACCCCTCGCCCCTGGGGGCTTATAGGGGTAGGTATTTAGCACAGAAGTTACGCAGTTAGTATGTCATTCTGAACGGAGTGAAGAATCCAAACTCCGGCCAAGGGAGACTCTACCGGAACCGGAAGGAGGCAGCAGCCGGGCATTTTAGGGATACTCTGAATAAGTCATTGAACACTAGCGCCTTCACCCGTCGTTCCTGCGAAAGCAGGAACCTCTGTACGTAACGTTTTAGGTTCCTGCCGGCGCAGGAACGACGGATAAGTGTAAACATCACGAGTCACGGACTTATTCAGAGGTTTCTTAGATCCTTCGCTGCGCTCAGGATGACATACCATTAGGTAACACCTATCTGAAATGCCGAATACCTACCCTTATCAGCGCCCTGGGGGAGAGGGGCCGGGGGTGAGGGCGAGGGCCGGATGAATCCGAATCCGCGAAATTAAAACGCGATTGCCCTGCCCCAAACCAACCAAAACAACACTTTTTCCGATATTGGTATATAATACTGTAAAGGCATTAGCATCCATCCCGGTTCACCAACTTGACCAAATTGGCAACCCGCCAACTTTAATGAGGTGACGGCGAAGGTGGTTCGAAAAGCCCATACCGGTAAACCCGCACCGGATAATGCCGGCCAAAGCCGGAACGGCCACGGGAATGGTCACGGCTTGGAACCGGCCACCGCCCCGACGACCGATGGAGTGCTGACCTCGCCGGTGCTGGTGCTGAACCTCAACTATGTCCCTATAAACGTCTCCACGGTGCGCCGGGCCATCATCCTGCTCAGCAAGGGCAAGGCCGAGTTGCTGGAGAACCACCGGGGCGAAGTCCGCACCGTTTCCGAGGTTATCGACGCTCCCTCCATCATCCGCTTGGTTTACCTGGTCAAGCGGCCCTTTGCCCCGCGCAAGCTGTCCAAGAAGGAAATCTTCCTGCGGGACCAATATACCTGCCAGTATTGCGGGAAGAAGTCGCCGGAGTTGACCCTGGACCATGTGGTGCCAAGGCGGCAGCGGGGAGCGCACACTTGGGAAAACGTGGTGGCGGCGTGCAGCCGGTGCAACCTGCACAAAGCGGGGCGGACGCCGGAAGAGGCCAATATGCGCCTGAAGACCCAACCCCGGGTACCCCAGCCCAACCCCTACCGCATCCTACAGAACCGCACCATCCTGGACGAGTGGCGGCCCTATTTGCCGTGGACGGAAGGGCCGGGGGAGTAGGGGTATTAACATGGATTAACAGGCTATACAGGATTTTCGGGGAGATTGTAGGGGCGGGTTTCAAACCCGCCTTTACTATCCCTTACCCCAACCCTCTCCCTCAGGGAGAGGGAGCCTTTAGTCGAAACACCCCCCTCTCCTCAAGGGAGAGGGGCCGGGGGTGAGGGGTCAGGACTGTTAGGGGCGGGTGTTGGCGACTGGCAGCCCCAGCATCAGTGTTTCCAGGGCCAGGCGGGCGTTAGCGTTGGCGTCCAGGGCCTCCAGCGTCCGATTCAGCCGCTTGATGAAGGCCACCACCTGGGCGGTAGTCAGCCGGGTGGCCTGCAAACGCAGGGGCATAATCCGGTCGGCGTTGTGGACGTATTCCTCGGCGCCCTCTTTAATCAGCAGCAGGTCGCGCCACCAGCGCAGCCAGAGGAACAGCAGTTCCCGGGTAGCCTCCCGGTCCCGGTTGAAGCGGGTCGCCAACTCGGCGGCGTAGTCAAACCGGGCGTCCAGGCCGCCGTCGCAGACCTCCAGCAGTCGTTCCAGGTCGGCGTCCCGCTGCTCCAGGATTTGCGAGTCCCGCAGGGCGTTGACCGCCTGGCCCAGGCAGCCCCGGGAGAGGCGGGCCAACTGCTCCGCCAATTCCGGGGCGGCGGCGTACTCACTCACCAGCCGGTTTTCCAACTCCGCCTTGGCCGCCGGTTTCAGGTAGAGGGCGCTGCACCGGGAGCGGATGGTGGACAGTAGGGCATCCTCGTTGGCAGTCAGCAGCAATAGCAGCGCATCGGCGGGCGGTTCCTCCAGGGTTTTGAGCAGAGCGTTGGCCGCCGCCGCATTCAGCAGTTCCGCCCCGTCCATGATGATAACCTTGCGGGAACCCTCGTAGGGGGTCAGGTTGAGAAAAGACTCAATCTCCCGCACCTGCTCAATTCGGATGTCCCGGCGGGCCGGCCCATCCTCCTCGCCAGTGCCGACACCCACAATTTTCACGTCGGCGTGGATGCCCTGGGCAATGCGGCGGCACTGGACGCAATCGCCACAAGGGACGCTGCCGGGGGCATCTCCAACTGCTATTCCGGGTGCGGGGTCGGATACGGCGTCGGGTGGAGGAACAGATACGGGCATCAAGTCGGAAGGGCTGTCGGATAGGTCGCCGAACAAGTTGCCGGCGGCGGCGCTGTCCAGGTTGTCAAAGCCAGCAAATCCGTCCATCAGGCCGGCGGTCTGGCCCGTCTCTTCCGGTTCCGCAAGGAGCGGGGCCGGCTGCCCAATACCCGGTTCTTTTGCTTTGCCCTCATTACCCGCCAGGCAGTTGACCGCTTGAGCCATATTGACGGCCAGGGCCATCTTGCCCACGTGGGGTGGGCCGACCAGCAGATAAGCATGGGCCGTCCGCCCGGCCTTCAGCCCGGCGTCCAACTGGCGGATGATATGGTCTTGCCCGTAGATTTGCCACATATTTCCTTCGGTGGGCGATATTTCACACAGAGACGCAGAGAGACTAGAGGTACGCGGAGATTCTCTGTGCAACTCTGCGTTCTCTGCGTCTCTGTGTGCAAAAGCCCCTAAACGTCACACAACATCATATCCTGGTAGCTTTCGCGGCGACGGATGAGGCGGCTTTGGCCGTTGTTGACCAGGACCATGGGCGGGCGCGGGTTAAGGTTGTAGTTGCTGGCCATGGAGGGACAGTAGGCGCCGGCGGCGGGAATGGCAACGATGTCCCCCGGTTCCGGTGTAGGCAGCATGATGTCCGAGGCCAGCACGTCGCCGGACTCGCAATACTTGCCGGCGATGGTCACCTTCTCGGTATCAGTTCGGTTTACCTTGCCCGCCGACAGCACCTCGTAGGTCGCCTGGTACAGGGCTGGGCGGATGTTGTCGCCCATGCCTCCGTCAACGCTGACGTACTTGCGCACCCCGGGTATGTCCTTGATAGCCCCGATGCAGTACAGGGCCACGCCGGCCGGCCCGACGATGGACCGTCCCGGCTCAATCAGCAGGGTGGGAATCGCCAGGCCCAACTCCGCGCAGGTGGCCTTCAGGGTAGAGACGATGGTATCGGCGTAGTCGGCGATCGCGGGCGGCTCCTGGTCACGGGTGTAGGCAATGGCAAAGCCTCCGCCGGGACTGAACTCCTGCAAGTCCAGCCCCTCCTCCCGGAAACCGGCGGCAAACCGCAGCACCATATCGGTGGCGGCGGCGTAGGGTTCCAGCTCAAAGATGGGCGACCCCAGGTGGAAATGCAGCCCCCGCAGGTTCAGGTTGGGGGCGGCCAGGGCCTGCCGGATGGCATCGGCGGCGTGGCCCGTCTGGATCGAAAAGCCAAACTTGGAGTCGATGATGCCGGTGGTGGTGTAGGCGTGAGTGTGCGGGTCAATGCCCGGCGACACCCGGATGAGAATGTCTTGGGTCTTGCCCGCTTCTTCGGCGATGCGGTTGAGCAGGTCAAGCTCGTGAAAGCTGTCCACCACCACCCGACCGATGCCCTGCTCCACGGCATAGGCCAACTCGTCGGGCGTCTTGTTGTTGCCGTGGAAATAGACCTTCTCCAGAGGGAACTGGGCGGCGGCGGCCACGGCCAGTTCGCCGCCGGATACCACGTCCAGACCCAGGCCCTCCTCGTTGAATATCTGGGCCAAGGCGGGGTTGATGTAAGCCTTGGAGGCGTAGAGCACCTGGGCCCCGGGGCAGCGCTGCTCAAACTCGCGGACATAGCTGCGGCAGCGGTTCCGCAACGTAGCCTCGTCCAGCACATAGACCGGCGTGCCATACTCCTCGGCCAAGTCCAGGGCGCTGCACCCGCCGATAACCAGGCAACCGGCGGCGTCAATTTCGGCAGTATCGGGAAAGACGTTCTGGGGAAACATTAGTTGACCTCAATATGGGGATGTGTTGGCAAGGGGTATCATAGGCCGGGAGGGGGTGGGGGCGCAAGGAGGGGAGGGTCAGCAGCGGTCATATCCTGTAACCGACCACTTGCACCCGAATATCCTCAACCGTATACTATCCAACCTCTTCTCAATCACGGGTGAGGAATGAGTCGGTTTAACATTGAAGATTTGCTCGAAATTGCGCGAGTCTTCTCTCTCGACCCCCAGCCACATACTTCAGTGAGGGTAGATACAGCCTACTTGGGGTACGTTGGCAAGGGGTAGATAGTGTGAGAGGTGCTTGGGGGTAAGGGGGCCTCTGGACTCCTCCTTCAAAGCAAAGGGGAAGAAGGCCCGAAGCAGCAATTATTCCTGCCTACACGGCCTCTACCCTGGCGATTTCCTGGGTGGTATCTTCGTTCAGATTACTTGCTTTACTGATTGCCTGCGCCAGGTCGTACGCTGCCTGCAAATGGTACCAAGTGGAAGCGCCGCCCCCAAACACCGTATCCAGCCGGATAGCTATATCTGGAGATATTCCTGAACGACCATTCACAATGCTTGACAGCCGCTTACGGCTCACGCCAAGCTGGCGTGCCGCCTCGGATATGCTCAGGTCGAGAGGCTCCAGGCAGTCGCGAATAATAGAGAGGCCGGGGTGAGGCGGGTTCTTCATCGGCATACTTCTTTCTCCCTAATGGTAGTCTGTCAAATCTACGTCGTAAGCGTTTCCGGACTCGAAACGGAAAATTAGTCGCCAGTTACCTGAAACCATCACTGCCCAGAAACCGGACAGGTCTCCACTCAGTTGGTGCAGCCGGTAGCCCGGCAGGTTCATATCCCTCGGCTCACCCGCCACGTCCAGCCGGGCCAGAATTCGCTCAACTTTATCGACGTAGTCGGGAGGGATACGCCGTCGGTCATTCCTTTCGTATAGACGCTGCAATCCCCGGTGAAGGAACCCAATAATCATAGGCGGATAGTGTAACCTGTAACTTCTCAGGTAGCAATTCTCTGCGCATTGACTACCCCCATACCCCCGTATATACTGCCCGGCATAGCCCGGTTCCCTTTTGTTTCGTTCCCAGGCACAACCCAAAATCACGGACGGGAGGCGTGAAGTGAAGGTTCCGATAAAAGTAACCGTCAATGGCAAAACATTCGAGTCGGAAGTAGAACCACGGACGCTGCTGGTGCATTATCTCCGGGAGGAGTTGAATCTGACCGGTACCAAGATTGGCTGCGACACCAGCCAGTGCGGCGCCTGTGTCGTCCGTATGGACGGCGCCACGGTCAAGTCCTGTACCTGCCTCGCCGTCCAGGCCGACGGGGCCGAAGTCACCACCATTGAGGGCCTGGCCCAGGACGGCAATCTCCACCCGGTCCAGGAGGCTTTCTGGGATAACCACGGCCTCCAGTGCGGCTACTGCACCGCCGGGATGATTATGACGGTGACCGAGTTGCTGCAACGCAACCCCAATCCCAGCGCCGAGCAGGTACGGGCCGGGTTGGAGGGCAACATCTGCCGCTGCACTGGCTACCACAACATTGTGAAAGCAACGCTAGCCGCTGCCGAGACTATAGCGACGTCCCACGGTCACGACCATGACCACGGCCACGGCCATGATGGAAACTAGGGGAGGTTAAAGCAATGACTACCCGATTATTTGGGTCCGGCATTCGCCGCCGGGAAGACCCCCGGCTGATTACCGGCCAAGCCTCTTACACCGATGACATCAAGCTGACCGGAATGGTGCACGCCGCCATCCTGCGCAGTCCCCACGCCCACGCCCGCATCAACGGCATTGACACCGCCGCCGCCGCCCAGGCCCCCGGGGTGCTGGCCGTCTATACCGGCGCCGACACCGAGGGCGTCCTTAACCCCATGCCCTGCGCCTGGGTGGTACCCGATTCCGACGTCAAGGCGGTGGCCTATCCCGCCATGGCAAAGGACGTGGTGCGCTACGTCGGCGACGCCGTGGCCGTGGTGGTGGCCGAGAACCGCTACCAGGCCGAGGATGCGCTGGAGCTAATCAGCGTGGACTACGCGCCCCTGCCGGTGGTGGTCAACCCGGAGGCGGCATTGCAGGAGGGCGCGCCCCAACTGCACGAGGACGCCCCCGGCAATCAGGCTTTCCACTGGGTCGCCGCCGGCGGTGACACCGACGCCGCCTTTGAGAACGCCGAGGTGGTGGTGAAAGACACCATCATTCAGCAAAAGCTCATTCCCAACGCCATGGAACCCCGCTCCGCCATCGCCAGCTACCTGTCCTCAATGGGTGAGTTGACCATCTGGAACACCACTCAGAACCCCCATATCGCCCGATTCGTTACCTGCCTGGTAACCGGCATACCGGAGCACAAGATACGGGTAATCGCCCCGGAGGTAGGCGGCGGGTTCGGCGCCAAGATTGCCGTCTATCCCTGGGAAATGATTACCGCCTTCTGCGCTATGCAGCTGGGCCGGCCGGTCAAGTGGACCGAGACTCGCTCGGAGAACTACCTAGCCTCCACCCACGGCCGCGACCACGTGGAGTACGTGGAGATGGCCGCTACCCGGGAGGGCCGGATAACCGGCGTCCGCAGCGTGGTTTACGCCGGTATGGGCGCCTATCTCTCCACCGCCGCGCCCGGCATCCCTACCATCCTGCACGGGCTGATGTATTCCGGCCCCTACGACATCCCCAACATCAAGGCCGACATCTACGGCTCTTTTACCAACACCACGCCGGTGGAGGCCTACCGCGGCGCCGGCCGCCCCGAGGCTACCTTCCTGCTGGAGCGGTTGGTTGACCTGCTGGCAGTCCAGGTTGGCCAGGACCCGGTGGAGGTCCGCCGCCTCAACCTGATTCCCAAGTTCGAGGACGGCCACGACGTTGCCATCGGCCTGACCTACGACAGCGGCGATTACGAAAGGGCGCTGGATACCGCCCTGGAGCACGTCAATTACTCCCAACTGCGCCATGAGCAGGCCCACGGACGGGAACACGGCCAGTACACCGGCATCGGCGTCAGCTGCTACGCCGAAATCTGCGGCCTCGGCCCCTCCCAGGTGGCCGGCGCGGTGGGCTTCGGCGGCGGCCTGTGGGAGAGCGCCACGGTGCGCTTCTACGCCACCGGCAAGGTCAATGTTTTCATCGGCACTTCCCCCCACGGCCAGGGGGAGGAAACCACCTTCGCCCAGATTGTATCCGGCGAGCTTGGCGTCCCGGTGGATGACGTGGAGGTAATCCACGGCGACACCGACAACACGCCCATGGGCTGGGGTACCTACGGCAGCCGCACCACCGTGGTCGGCGGCGGCGCGTTGGCCCTCAGCGCCCGCAAAATCAAGGATAAGGCGATAACCCTGGCGGCCCACCTGCTGGAGGCTGCCGAGGCGGATATCGAGTACGAGGACGGCAATTTCTTCGTCCGCGGCGCCCCGGACCAGGGCAAGTCCATCCAGGGAATAGCCCTGATGGCTAACGTGGCCTGGAATATGCCGGCGGGTATGGAGCCGGGGCTGGAGGCTACCGCCTTCTACGACCCGCCCAACTTCTCCTACCCCTTCGGCGCCCACGTTGCAGTGGTCAGCGTTGACCCGGACAACGGGCATATCGTCCTGGACCGCTACGTGGCGGTGGACGACTGCGGGCCGCAGATTAACCCGATGATTGTGGAGGGACAGGTCCACGGCGGTGTGGTGCAAGGCGCCGGCCAGGCCCTGTGGGAGGGGGCCGTCTATGACGACAACGGCCAACTGCTCACCGGCACGATGCTGGACTATGCCCTGCCCCGCGCTCACCTGGTGCCGGACATCGAGACCCTCTCCACGGAAACGCCCTCGCCCCACAACCCGCTGGGTGTCAAGGGCATCGGTGAAACCGGGACCATCGCTTCCACGGTTACCATCTACAACGCCGTCATTGACGCCCTGAGACCCCTGGGCGTAACTAAACTGGAAATGCCGCTGACACCGGAACGGGTCTGGCGCGCCATCCACGAGCAGGGGGGTCACGACGACCATTACCACGGTCATGACCACGGACACGGTCATGACCACGCACATTAGTCGGGCTAGGGAGGAACAGCTATGTACACGCCGGAGTTTGACTATCACAAGGCCGGTTCGGTGGCCGAGGCGATCGAATTGCTCGCTTCCCACGACGATGCCCGGCTGCTGGCCGGGGGGCACAGCCTGATTCCCTTGATGCGGCTGCGGCTGGCCCGGCCCGCCACCCTCATTGACATCGGCGGCATTGCCGACCTGAAGGGCATCAGCGTCCACGACGGCCATATCCACATCGGCGCGCTGACCACCCACGGGGAAATTGCGTCGTCCCACGCCCTGGGACACGCCAACCCCCTGCTGGCCGACGCGGCCGGCGGCATCGGCGACCCCCAGGTACGCAACCGGGGCACCATCGGCGGCAACATTGCCCACGCCGACCCCGCCTCGGACTGGGGAACGGTGCTGACCGCCCTGGACGCCAGCATCGAGGTTCAGGGGCCTAATGGCTCCCGCACCATCGCAGTGGGCGACTTCTACCAGGGGCCCTTTACCACGGCGGTAGGGGAGAACGAGATAATCACCGCTATCGTGGCTCCAACCCTGTCCGTCCACCGCCATGAAGAAGAACACGGTCACGATGCCGGACACGGACACGACCACGGGCATGAGCACGGACACGATGACGGTGGTGACAGCTTGGCTAACGTGCACGGTGAGCTGGGAGAATATGCCAAAATGTCCCACCCCGCCTCCTTCTATCCCGTTGTCGGCGGGGCGGTAATCGTCAACGTGGAAAACAGCCGGTGCGTCTCCGCCCGGGTAGCGGTGGGCGGGCTGGTGCCGTCGCCGGTACGGGCCAGGTCGGTAGAGGCGGCCTTGGCCGGCCAGGAACTGACTGCCGACAACATCTCCGCCGCGGTAAACCACTTGGCCGACGACCTGGGCGACGACATAATCGGCGATGTTTTCGCTTCGGCGGAATACCGCCGCATCATAGCCCCGGTGGAGGTCAAGCACGCCTTTTTCCACGCCATCGGCCTGGCCCACCACTAGGGAGCATAGCAGGGAACATAGTCGGCAGCCTGTTTCAACCAAATCGGGGCGGGTTTTTGGCCCGCCCCGATTGGTATTATTTATCCACCAATAGACACGAATGTTCCCTGATGGCCAATAAATCATTAGTGTATATTCGTGTGCATTTGTGGATAAAAAAGAAAAGGAGTAATGACCCTGAAAATCCTGCTTACCAACGATGATGGAATCCACGCCCCCGGTCTGTGGGCCGCGGCCCAGGCCCTGGCCCAGGTCGGGGAATTGTTTGTAGTTGCCCCGGACCGAGAGCAAAGTGGGGTGGGCGCATCCCTGACCCTGCACGCCCCGGTAAAGGCCCGGGCTTTGGAAATCCCTGCCTTGGGCCGGCTGAGCGCCGCCGCCAACGAAGAGGCCGCGTCCCCGGATGAACAGCAGGCGGAAATACGCCACCCGGTTACCGCCTTTTCGGTGGAGGGAACGCCGGGCGACAGTTGCATCCTAGGCCTGGAAAAACTGGTCGGCGCGGTCGATTTGGTGGTGTCCGGCATCAACTCCGGCTCCAATTTGGGCTCGGATGTGATGGTGTCGGGGACGGTGGGAGCCGCTCTGCAGGGCTACCTGCGGGGCTACCCCACCATCGCCATATCCGTCGGCTCGGTACAGAATCCCCGGTTCGACGGCGCCGCCGCCCTGCTCCGGCTCATCAGCCAACGGCTGGCGCAGTGGGAGGCCAATAATGAAAGCCGGGAACCCTTCCTGCTGAACGTCAACGTCCCCAGCCTGGCCCCGGAGCAGATTACCGGGGTGCAGGTGACCCGGCCCGGGGGCCGTTCCTACGGCGAGTCGGTGCGGGAAGAAGGTACGGGACACCAGAAACGGTACTGGATTTCCCGCAACCGCGCAGTAATGGCCGACAACGGCGAAGGCACCGATATGTGGGCGGTCAAGAACAACCGCATCTCCATAACCCCCCTAAACCTCAACCTGGGCCATGCCGACCAGGTGCCCCGCATAGAGTCGCTGCTGGCCGGCGTACCAGGGGAGTTGCTGGGGCGGGGGGATTAGGAGGTATGGCGTGATAGAATGGAACGAGCGGTAACTGCCCCAAATGACTAATTTCATCGCATCGAGTTATGGTTATGCCGCCTGTTAAGACATATGACCTGTTCATTAGCCACGCTTGGTGTCACGACGTCGATTACCATAGGTTGGTTAACCTACTTAGTAACGCGTCGTTATTGAATTGGCGAAACCATAGCGTCCCGCGGGACGCTCCGCTTGTTGCGCATGATTTTCTCGGGATTCAAGAAGCCCTTGCCCATCGGATTCACATGGCAAATGCGTTGTTAGTGGTATCAGGAATGTACGTGGATTACCGAAAATGGGTCAAATATGAGATAGAAGTAGCCCGAGAATATAACAAACCCGTTATAGGAATACAGCCCTGGGGAGCCGTGCCGTCTTCCGCACATATTCAGACGGTAGCGACAACGATGGTTGGCTGGAATACAGACTCGATAGCGCAGGCAGTCAAAGAATTCGCGATATGACCCCCGAAGAATACGGCGACAAATATCCTGACCATTTGTTGGAACAGTATAAGCTCTACGTGGAGATGACGGATCGGATCAGTCAACGTAGAGAAAGGTCCAACCAATTCTTCATTACTTTACTGGCAGGCCCAGCTATAGTTGCTATTTTGGCACGTTTTAGTTTGGACGGAGAAGGCGTTGAGAAAGGCTTTTTGCCAATAGTGCTTTTGGTCAGCGGTCTGTTGGGAATAGCTCTATCAACTACGTGGTTCGTGAACATCAAGTCCTATCGAAGGTTAAACAATGCTAGGTTTCAAGTCATTGAGGAGTTGGAAAGACGCCTGCCATTCGCTAGTTATACTTATGAGTGGGAACTGCTGAGTCCTAGATATCTCCTGCTTTCCGTGATTGAACAGTCTCTTCCGGTAATAATCTTCTCCCTGTTTCTGTTCTTGGTGGGCTATTCTATATTTCTGTTAATTGGCTAGAACGAACCGATAGCCCCACCGCTACCCCCATCCCCCCATCTATGGCATAATAGCCCAAACCTACCAAACTCCTTTTCGGAGGCTCTTAGCTTATGGTCAACCTTAAGCATGGCGCAGCTATTGTGGGTATCCACGAGCACGCTACCCGCTACGCGCCGGACAAAAGCGAGTTGCAGATTCAGGGAGAGAGCGTCATCAAGGCCCTGGCCGACGCCGGCCTGTCCAAGAACGACGTGGACGGCCTCTTCACCGCCTCCAGCAGCATCCGCAACAGCGGGATGAACCTGGCCGACTACCTGAATATGTACCCCAAGTATGTGGACAACACCACGGTGGGCGGCGGCTCTTTTGAGTTTCACCTGTCCCACGCCCTCACCGCCATCGCTGCCGGCCGCATCAACTGCGCCGTTATCACCTACAGCAGCCTGGCCCGCTCCGGCGGCGTCTCCGTCGGCACCGGCGGCGTGGGCCGTTACGGTCACCCCCGCCTCGACCCGTCGCCGGACAGCTTTGAGGAGCTTTACGGCCTGACCACGGTGGGCCTGTACGCCATGATTGCCCAACGGCATATGCACCTCTACGGCACCACGTCGGAGCAGTTGGCCGAGGTGGCTGTGGCCGTCCGTAAACACGCCTCGATGAACCCGGAAGCCCTGTTCCGTGATCCCATTACTGTTGAAGATATAGTCAACTCCCGGGTGATTTCCTCGCCACTGCACCTGCCCGACTGCTGCGTCATCACCGACGGCGGCGGTGCGGTGGTGGTGGCCTCACCGGAGGTAGCCCGCAACTGCCGCCAGCATCCGGTCTGGGTGCTGGGCGTCGGCGAGGCCATCGCCCACCAGGGCGCCGGCAAGCGGGACTTGATGTACATCGCCGCCAAACAGAGCCACGAACCCGCCTTTGCCATGGCCGGGGTCACCCACCAGGACATTGACATGGCGATGATTTACGACTCCTTCACCATTACCGTGGTGGAAACCCTGGAAGACTTGGGCTTCTGCGAGAAGGGAGAGGGCGGCCAGTTCGTCTCCGGTGGGCGGCTCCAGGTGGACTCTGAATTAGCCGATAAACTGCCCATCAACACCGACGGCGGCGGTCTGTCCTCCAACCACCCGGGGATGCGGGGCATCTTCCTGTTGCTGGAGGCCACCCGCCAGCTCCGCCACCAGTTCGAGGGAACACCGCGCCAGGTGCCCAACTGCCAACTCGCCCTCTGTCACGGCACCGGCGGCTCGCTGGGCGCCCGGCACAGCGGAGGCACCGCCATTTTGGGGAGGGATTAGGTTATGACCACAGCAAGACAAGAATGGAACAAGCCGCTGCCCAGCGTGGTCGGCGAAACTAGGCCCTACTGGGAGTCGTGCCGCCGGGGTCAACTGTTAATCCAGAAGTGCGACAACTGCGACGAGTACCAGTTCTATCCCCGCGGCATCTGCGCCAATTGCTGGTCCGAGGGCATCCGGTGGGTGCAGGCCAGCGGCAAAGGGACGGTGTGGACCTACACCGTAACCTACCAGAACCGCACCCCCGGCTTTGCCGAAGACGTGCCTTACGTCCTAGCGGTGGTGGAACTGGAAGAGGGAGTAAAAATGTTCACCAACATCGTTGACTGCAACCCCCGGGAGGTGACCATCGGGATGCCGGTGGAGGTTACTTTCGTAAGGGCCACCGACCAGATAACGGTGCCTTACTTTAAGCCGGCCGGGTAGTAGGGCTTCGACATTCTGCCAACACAAAACCCTCCCGCCGGCACTATTTCCGGCGGGAGGGTTTTGAAATCTACCTTCTACGCGCAGATCCGCTTCGCCTCTTGTAGACGTCTCCGCGGTTATTTGCGTCGTAGATATGTATTTCTGAATCAGTGTCTATGACTTCATACTCGATTCTATAGTTTCCCTCATTCCAACGGTAACTACAAAA
The DNA here is from genome assembly GCA_965197655.1 of Dehalococcoidia bacterium. GTDB lineage: Bacteria > Chloroflexota > Dehalococcoidia > Lucifugimonadales > UBA3495 > CATQHB01. The sequence goes on from OZ240220.1 coordinate 2,469,037, forward strand.
CCAATCACCCTTTAGGTGGTCAATACCGGGGCCCAACTTAGGACGCAATTGAATCTCCCTTACGATCCTGTCCCACTCTTTGTTTAGATCGGGATGGTTTCTAAGGAATCTTTTAACCGCATTGTGTAGTGTAACTGCGTATAGGTTGGCTTGGTTGGACTCTTGGTCTGAAGAACCCATTGTTGACGATTAGCTTCTATTCATTCGGCGGTCAGCGATACGCTTAACATTTCTGCCAGCTGCCATTGTTTCTTCCGCTGTTGCCAACCAACTGTTAATCAACGTGGCATATTCTAATTGGCTGGAGTTGCCTCTGATATGTTCGATGCCGGCGATTATGACTTCCGCTGCCATTTCCCGAAGGTTAGACACCCTCAATGTAGAACAAAGGTGCTCTATTTCGTCGGCCGTCAGAAATCGTTCGACATGGTCGCGCAACTGTTCTTCCGGGCCATAGTCTGATTCGACTGCGAAAATCTCTTGAAACGTCTCATTGGTTTCCTTGTAGGTCGCCATATTTCCTGCACCCCTTCAGAAAAATACTCATAGCCCCATTAGTGAACATTCGTGTCTATTCGTGGATAAACTACCCTTCTTCGTGCCTCTTCGTGTTCCTTAGTGGATTGATGCTGGGTGGAGGGGCTACCCCCGGTTCCTCAACTCATCGCACCGGTCCTGGTCGGCCTCCGCCTCTTCCAGCCGGTCGCTGAAGAGGTAGGCCAGGGAGCGGCGGCCGTAGAAGTTGTCGTCCTGGGGTTCTATTTCTATGGCCTGGGTCAGGTCGGCGATAGATTCGTCGTACATACCCAGTTCGTAGAAGGACACGCCCCGGTTGAACCAGGCGTCGGCCAAAGCGTCGTCCAACTCCAGAGCCTGGGTGTAGTCGGCGATAGCCTGTTCGTAGGCGCCGTTACGGCTGTACTGGTTGCCCCGCCGGTTATAGCCTGCGGCGTCCTTTGGTTCCTCCGGCGGGGTGAAGTTTGGTCTCATGAGCTACCCTGGCCTTGGGGTTGGGCCCGTAGCAAGGCCTTAAGCTCTTTCGCACGTTGGTCCTGACGCTGTGCCTGACGCTCGGCCTCAAGTTGGCCCTGAAGCCGAATCTCAGCAAAATCGGCCGGACATCGGGAGGCGAAGATGTAGCCGCGTCGGGCGGTTACGTCCAGAATCTCTACGTCGTATATTTCAACGACACCGTTCTCGGTGCTGCAATACTCCCACACTTCTTCGAGGTAGCGGTTGGTGGGCTTTACCACCTCGACTCGGAGGGATGGCGTGAAAGGGCCGGGTTTATCCTCGTAGGGCCTTAGCCGCTCCTGCAAGTAGCTTTCAGCGGCGTGCCCGTCTGACCAAATCCAGGGGGCGGCGACGAACAGGTGCCAACTGGAACTGATGTGGTCGTATTCGTCCCAGTCCTCCCTTTCGATCAGGGCGAAGAGGGAAAAGGGTCCCTTTTCGGCAGCTATAGCTGCCTCGAGTTCAGGCAGTCCCTTTAACCACCGCTTCAGCAAACCGATTCTCATATCACCTCCAACAGCAGGGCAACCGCGTCGATTATCTGGAAGCAGGCGCTCTCGCTGGAGCTTTCTACCGGCAGGTATCGCCAATTATGTGCCCACTTTCCCACCACTTCCCACGCTGTTCGGTACTCGCTTCTAACTCTGTTATGAATGCCGGAAAAGTCCAGCAACACGTTTAAGTCGTGGGTCCGCAAGGATTGATAATTGTGAAACTCACCACTTCTTGCGGGGAACTCAATCCACCCCAAAGTCTCGCAGACCCGGGCCTTCAAGGCCAACTCCACCGCATACCCGCACAGGTACATGGCGGCGTCGTAGCGGCCGGCGTTGCGCAGGGCGATAGCATCAGCTAGTTTCGCCTCTGACATCCGCCGCAATTCCGTTGCTTCAATCATCGGCTGTGGTTCGACGCCCCCCTAAATAACCGACCTTACCAACCCCCCATCCACCAAAATGGTGGTGCCGGTGATGTAGCTGGACTTGCCCGAAGCCAGGAAGGCTGCCAGGTAGGCCAGTTCCTTGGGCTCGCCGATACGGCCCACCGCCGTCTCCTTGGCGCGGTCCGCCAAGCCCTCTTCCACGGAAATGCCCAGTTCCTGCGCCCTGGAGGTCACGTTGGACAGCATACGTTCGCTGAGGATGGAACCTGGGGCTATGTTGTTAACCAGGATGCCGTCCCGCCCCACTTCGTCAGCCAGGCTCTTCATGTAGGCCACCACGCCCATGCGGGTGGCTCCGGAGAGGGCCAGGTTGGGGATGGGCTGGTACACGGTGCTGGCCAGGATGTTGATAATTCGGCCACCGCCCTGTGCCTTCAGATGGGGAATGGCTTCCCGCGACATGCGGGAGAAGAAGTAGAGGGACCGCTGCACTGCCGTCTCCCACTGCTCCTCCGTGGCCGTCTCAGAGCGAGCCAGGGGCGGGCCGCCGGAGTTGTTGACCATAATGTCCAGTTGGCCGTAGTGGCTGGCCGTAGCCGACACCAGGTTCTTGATGTTGTCGTAATCTTCCAAATCCGCGGGTATTGCCAGCACTTCCGCCCCGGTAGTATCGCGGATTTCTGCCGCCGCCTGTTCCAGGTCGGATGCGGTGCGGCTGCAAATAGTAATTCTGGCTCCCTCTTCGGCCAGTACATCGGCGCAGGCCCGGCCCAGGCCCTTGCTGGCCCCGCCGATAATAGCTACCTTGCCCTTCAGTTCCAGGTCCATACAGGTTTCCCCCTTACAATCCTATACTCCGGCCCATCCAGCGGGCTGAGCAGATATTACGCGCTGACCACTGATTATAACAGACGGCATATCGGGGGCAACCCGCACCCCGGCTAATCACCGGACTATTGATTATACGCACGGCCATATTTCCGTCGTTCCTGCGCAGGCAGGAACCTCTGTTCTCAAGGTTTTAGGTTCCTGCCTGCGCAGGAACGACGGGTAGCCTGCAATCCAAATGCGATAGCCCTGCGTCCGGTCCAACAGGACGCCAAGGGCTCATGCTATACTGGCCTATCTTGCCGGACGCTCTGTAGGGCGGCGGCATTGGAAAAGTTTGGCTCAAATAGCGGTAGTTGAGGCAATGGAGATGATTGCAGATACCAAGCCGTTGCAGGAACAATTGCAAGAAATCGAAACCGCCGCCGTGGTGATGGCCCGGGGCGCCGGGGAGATTCTGTCCGGCCAGTTTGGCCGCCAGCTATCTATCGAGTATAAGGACAAGAACCAACTCGACCCGGTGACCTCCGCCGACAAGTCAACCCAGGAATACCTGGTTGGGGAGATTACCCGGCTATTCCCGTCCCACGGCATTCTGGGCGAAGAAGGGTCGGCAGAAACGGACCCTTCCGGCCCGGCCCCGGACTTTCTCTGGGTGCTGGATCCGCTGGACGGCACGACCAACTTTCTCAACGGCCTGCCGGTGTACGCCTCATCCATCGGAGTCCTGCACCGGGGCCGTCCGGTGGCCGGCGCGCTCTACATTCCCTGGCCTTCGCCGGGGGGCGGGTTTATCCTCCATTGCCGGCAGGGAAATGGCTGTTTCGCCGCCCCATGCAACGGCAACGGCAACATCACTGGCGCCGAAGCCGCGCCGGTGTCGGTCTATGAGTCGGAGAAACCGGTGGGCAACCGGCTCATCGGCCTGCCCGGTTTTTTCGTCCAGACCACCCGGTTCGGCAAGCCGGTGGGCCGGAACCCCGGGGAGTTGAGGACGACGGGCAGCATCGCCTACGAGTTGGCGATGACCGCCTGCGGGGTGCTGCAATACGCCATCATCGGAGCGCCGCGAATGTGGGATATGCTGGCCGGTGCGCTGGCGGTGCAAGAGGCCCAGGGTACGGTTATGACCCGCCTGTCCGGGGAAAAGCGGTGGCATCCGATGGAGTCGTTGGTGCCCACCTGGGAGCAAAAACCGCCAACCCTCCAGGAGCTGCGCCGCTGGGTGGCCCCCCTGGTAGCGGGCAACCGGCAGGTAGCCCCCCTAATAGCCCACAATATGAAACGGAGATTTAGGCCGGTGGCAACGGCCAGGCAGGCATACCGGCGGGTTGGGCGGATGGTGAAGGGGAAGAGTTCGGGTAGGTAGGGGCAACCGTAACAATGCCGAAGTATAAGTGGAAGTGGTCCGGTTCCTGACAGGTCTAAGGGGAGATGCCTCTTAAATCCCCTTACCCGACAGGAGCCAAGCCTGCGGTCACTCCAAATCCAGTTTTGACCGTTCCAGCTGATGTCAGAATACTTTCCCGGATTCTAGTACCGTTGTTCAATCCGGTCATCTTTATACATACCGGCAACGGCGGGGTAAGCAGAATGGCCAGTGAAGCGGGTGAGGAAAGTGGCGTTGCGGAAGGCTCGCTCGGTGTCCCTCCCGTTGGCGGTATAGGATATTTCCACCGCCACGTAGCAGGTTTCCCCGGCCTGGTCGGTAGCCTCCATCACCAGGTCGGCCTGACGGAAACTCTGTATGACGTTGGCGGGACTTATCCAGCCCGCTAGACTTCTCCCATGACGGGGGCGGGAACAGTCTAACGCAGCAACGCGACGACCGACACGACCAACGCCCCCACCGAGATAAGCATGGCCAAGAAATTAGGCACGTTCTTTAGATACTCTGCGGTTGCTCCCAACCCCCAGTTCCCCGTGGTGTGGTAGCCCAGAGTCCTCAATTCCCCCCAACAGTCACTACAAACGTGTTTCCCCTTATAGTCCCGGTCCACGCCGGCGGCTGCGTATTCCTGAGCAGACAAGGAGGACGTGTCGCTTACCTTCACGGAGGCTATGCGAAACAAGCATCGGGGGCATTTGACTATGTTAGGTATCAAGATGGTAATGAACGCCCACAGAAAGCCGAAACAACATAGGAGTATTAGCGCAGCATAAACAACTTCATAGGTCGTCATCCAATACTCCTTATTGTAGTTTGGTGGGGTTGCCACGCCGTCAATCTGTTCAGGGGTTAGGGTTTATGGTACGTTGAGGTAGCAAAGGAGACACCTGGCGCGCCTGCAAGCACTTTCCCCAAAGCTGGACGGGATTCCCCGCCCGGCGGTGTCTCCCTTGCGCGAGGCCAAGGCCGTCTGGCGCGCCTAGCAGGTTTATTTTATAGCTGGGCCGGTGTCATCAGCATCGGCCCGGTGGCGGTCTTGGTCCCAAATGCGGCGGGGACGTGCCTGAGCGGTTGAAAGGGCCGGATTTAGGATTCGGTAGGTGTACACGCACCTCGTGGGTTCGACTCCCATCGTCCCCGCACTACTATTAAAGCACGATTTTGGGTTATCACACAATCCCTACGAGAACCGTCACCCATAACCCTTTTCGTGGCGGAAAATTGACAAACTGGTATCCGGTGTGTTACAATTTAGAGGGAAATATAGAGGTGGAGCGATGATAACGAAGAAAGAAGAGCGGGACATCATCAGCCTGAGACAGTTCGAGCAACGCATCCCGGACGAGGCCGCTGCGGTCGCCTTCATGGAAGAAAAACGCTGGGGCCAAGACCCGTACTGCCCCCACTGCGGCCTGAACAACGTTTACCGGGTGCAGAGCGGCAAGCCGATGAGCCACCGGTGCCGCCAGTGCAAGCGGTATTACTCGGTGCGGACTGGCACGGTCATGGCCGAGACGAATCTCCCCGTCCGCACCTGGCTGCTGGCTATCCACCTCATCCACACCTCCCGCAAGGGCATCAGCGCGCTCCAACTCCACAAGGCGCTGGGCGTGGCTTATTCTACGGCGTGGTTCTTGGGCCACCGTATCCGTGAGGCGATGGAGCAAGAGGACACCATGATGGGCGGCGTGGTGGAAGTGGACGAAACCTACGTGGGCGGCAAGGTCAAGAATATACACAAGTCCAAGAAGACGCAGCCCTTCGACCCGATGGCTAACAAGTTTGCCGTCTTCGGCCTGCGGGCGCACGATGGCAGGGTGGTGGCCTTTCCGGTCGCCCGTACCGATGTGGACACCCTGCAACAGGCCGTCCTCGACCACGTGAGCAAGGGGGCTACGGTTTACACTGACGGCCACCCCGCCTACGCCGTGTTGAGCCAGTACGGTTATGGGCACGGGTGGGTGAACCACTCGGTAGGCCAGTACGTGAACGGGCTGGCTACCACCAACGGCATCGAGAGTTTCTGGGCGTTGCTCAAGCGGGGCTATGTGGGCACCTTCCACTACATGAGTTGGAAGCACCTGCACCGCTACGTCAACGAGTTCGCTTCTCGTTACAACGCTGGCCCCGGCAACGGTTTCCGCACCATCGGGGCAGTCCTCAAAAGCGCGTTCGGCAAGCGGCTCACCTACAAACGGTTGATTGCGGCCTAAGCGTTGCGCCGCCGCCGCCAAACTACCACAAGTACCGCCACCGCGACTAGCAAGAAAACCGTCGTGAGTACGGCGTCGAGGATAAAGAACCGCCAAGCCGCCGCCATATCAGCCCCTCCCATGTAGTCCACCACCGTGGGCGACAACCCCGATTCCTCCCAGCGTTTCTTGGTGGCGAGCACTCCTAGTAATGAATAAAGAGGACCGATGATGAGGTTGCCTACAACCAAGCCCCCGTACAGGACCCGGAAGACGAGCCAGGCCAAGGCTATTACCAGAATAGTTCGATTCATGCAGGATACCCCCTTTGAGGCGAAGATAGGAGCCATTTGCTAGGACAGCCCACCATCCTCGGATGCCAAACAAAGGGGGCGCGTATGCGCTCCCAGGGTACGCCGTAAGGTTGGTACATCTCTGGATGGTATGGGACTGTCCTAGCATCCCCATTCAAGCATAGGATTTACCTAGCTGTCAATTATCCGGAGGGTGACGGATTTCGTCAGGGCTTGGGCGGAGGGCTTGACGGGATCGGTAAGTTAGTGGTGTAATGGGGGTGTATCGGAGGGCCGGACGGGACTAGAACCCGTATCTCTTGCCTTGCCAGTACGAGCGTCTTATCTTTAGACTCTCGGCCCATCGGTACACAACGGCGGGAGCAGTGGGAATCGAACCCGACCGCGTTCACGGCGCGGCCCCAACAGATTTGCAGTCCGTCTGGAACACCAGCCCCCGGTCTGCTCCCATCATTACGGTGGAGACGGCGGCGGGATTTGAACCCGCGATAAACGTCCTTGCAGGGAACGCGCTTTAGGCCACTCAGCCACGCCGTCTCTCCCCCTGATTATAGACCCCTCTATGGCGGAGGCTGTCAAGCTTTTTCCCATAAACGGGAGGCCCCAGATGACCAGCAATTCTCTATACGGCAGATTTGACGACATGGCGGGTGCCCTGCTGAGTCCCAAGACGAAGGCCACGCGCAACAGCGTGGCCGATTTATTTGGCGGTATAGGCGGGGTGCATTTAGCGGCCCACCACGCGGGGCTGGAGGTCGTGTACGCCTACGAACCGGACACCGCATCCAGAGACATCTACGCCGCCAATACCGGGCTAACGCCCGACAACACACCGCTGGACGCCTACACCTTTGACCAAGTGCCACCCTTCCAACTGTTGGTGGCCGGTTTGCCCGAAGGTGGAACGTGGGCGGACGCCTTTGCGTTCGTGGTGCGCTGCTTGCGGGTCCGGCGACCAGTCGCCGCCGTGTTGCAAGGGCCACCAGAGGCCGACCCTGACCAGTGGGCAGAGTTTTTAGAGCACGTCCGGGAGCAGACGAGGCGGCTCGGCTACCAGACCGACAGCATCACCCTGGACTCTCGGGACTTCGGGTTGCCACCGGGCCACCGGCGGGCGGTGGTGATGGGGATGATAAAACCCGTGCCGCTGGTGTGGCCGGAGAGCAAAGCGCAATCAGTACCGCCAACCAACCATGAGAACATGACCGCCCGCGAAGTGCTCAACTTCCGAGGTTATCCCGACCGGTGGGTGTTGCCAGAGGACGAGGCTCTAGCGTGGGAGTTGGCGGTGGAAGCCCCCCCAGTGGCGATGCTGCAAGCGATGGTGGAGACCGTAGCCAGGGCCGTAGCTACCCCGGCCTAAAGAGGGAATCTAGCGGGCTGGATAAGTCCCACGTTGGCCGGAATGTCGGAAATATCCGCCGCCAGCGTCAAGGCGCGCAGGTCGTCGTAATTGAGGTTCCTAACCCGTTCCAGTCCCATCCGGTCGGTAATGGACGTGGTTGCTCGAAGGACGGAGGTTCGGGCATGGCCGGCCTTGAGAACGCCCATGTCTCTCCGTATCCCTGCTATGGCACTGTCAGTGGCATCGAACCGTTGGTTCATCTCTTGCTGCATTGCTTCAGATCGCCTGTTCGTAGCCTCCACGAACTCAGCGAATTTCTGAGGCAACTCTAGCAACTCCCGGGTCAAAATCCGGGCGCGCACGGCTTCAAGCCACTCGGGGTTTTCGTCCAGCAGCTTGATTAAATCCTCTATGGTATTGATGGTGGTCACAGGCTAACCAATCAATCAGGATGAACTAATTGTATGCGGGGCGCAGCCCGATTGTCTATCCCCCATCCGGCTCCCACCCCCACGGCCGCGGCCCCCAGCCGGCCTCATAGACCTGGCCCGCCTTGACCGTCAAGACCGGCACCACCGCCTTTTCCGTTTTGCGGGCGTCGCCTACCACGTCATATACCACCCAATCGCCGTCCTTAATTTCCAGGACCGACACGTCAGCCTGGTGCCCCGGGGCCAACGATCCAATCCGCCCCTCCTGCCCCAGTGCTTTGGCCGGGTTGAGGGTGCACATCTCCACCACCTGCTCCAGGGTAAACTCCATCGCCAGAAAGCGGGTCATCATCTCGGTCATACTGTGTACGGTTAGCTGGCGGCCGGGCAGAGTCAGGTCGGTGCTGATGCAGTGAGGGGTCAGGCCCTGGTCCAGCACCCGTTGCCCCACGTCAAAGCTGAAGTTCATCCGCCCGTGGGCCGTATCCAGCCAAACGCCCCGCTCCTGGGCCTCTTTGGCTTCCGGGACCAGCTTGCCCTCGGCGTCAATCACCCCGCCGGGATTGGCGGTAAACAGGTGGGTAACAATGTCCCCCTCCTCCAGGATGGGCAGCAGTTGGTGAATTACCCCGGGATCGTAGCGTTTCTCCGTGTCGCCGATGTGCACCATCAGCTTGACGCCAGCCTCTTTGGCGGCCCGCTTGGCCATCCGGGGCATCTCCATCCCCATAATTTCCAGGGCCGGGGAGACCATTCGTGCCTTGATACCGAAGATGGTGTCCCGGTTTTGCTCCACCACCTGAATGGTCCGGTCCAGGTCAATGCTGGCCGGGCTGAAAATGTCCGGGGTGGTGGCCAGGCCGGTGCGGCAGATGTGCAAGAAGGGGATAATTTCGGTGGCGTTGTTGGGGATGATGTGCCGGGGGAAGCCGCCGTAGGTGTCGCAGCCGGAGCTTCCGGCGTCCACCATCGTAGTAACGCCGGCCCGGACGCCGCCAATATCGGCCTCCACCCCGTTGCCGTTGACCCCGTCGTAGATGTGGGTGTGCAGGTCAATCAGCCCGGGGGTGACTATCTTCCCCTTGACCTCGACAACCCGGCTGGCCTCTGCGGCGGGTATATCGGGAGCGACGCGGGCAATCTTGCCACCCTCCACCGCCACGTCGTTGTCGCCGTTGATTCCCTGGGAGGGGTCTATTACCCGGCCGCCTTTGATTAGCAAGTCGTACATAAGAAATCGGCCTCCTGTCAGGTTATTGGGTTAAGTGTCAGGCTCAAGGCTATCGCATTTGGATTACAGACTATCCGTCGTTCCTGCGCAGGCAGGAACCTCTGAACAACTGCCTGGAACCACCAATCTTGAACGACCCGTCTCCCCTGTGCTATCTTGTTGACAGAGCCTTCCTATCGCAGTGATTTAGCTTTAGGAGAATTGGAGATGCGCTATCAGGTTGTTCTCATCAAATCGGATGAAGGCTATGCGGCGCATTGCCCGGCTCTGCCGGCCTGCTGGTCTCAAGGTAGCACTCATGCTGAAGCCTTGGCGAATATAAGCAATGCCATCTCCGAATACCTGGACTATATTTCGGAAGAAACCGCCCTGCGCAAAGAGCGCCTGATGCAAGAAGGCCGGCAGGAAGGTTGCCAGGTAGAATTGTGCGAAGTCCAGGTAGCCGTATAAATGCCCCGGTGTCCCGGCGTCAACTACCGGAGAGCAATTCAGGCTCTTGCCAAAGCCGGGTTTTGGGTAGAACGGCAAAGCAGTCATATAATAATGACCAATGGTGAAGTGGATTTGGTAATTCCGCGCAATAATCCCATAAACGCTTTTACCATGGGCGGCATAATTACTCGGGCTGGTCTGACGGTCAGCGAGTTCCGGAATTTGCTATAGCGAGAACACCCCTCCCGCGACATTACTCCGCCGTATCCAGGGTCTTTCCCTCTTAGAAACTATCTCAAAACTGCCTGTGCTCTTGGCGGCGCCCTTCGACAAGCTCAGGGTGAGCGGATTACAAGGTTCGCCCCGCTCATGGTGAGTTTGTCGAACCGCGTTTTGAGATAGTTACTTATCCATCGCATTTCCCGGATAATACCCATGTAGAGCGGAACCGACGCATACTCCCGAGCTAGCAGCCTGTCCGAGAAACAATGTTCTAAACGAAAAGCGTCTTCAACAAAGTCAATTATTCCGATTACTGTTTTACTAGACCCTACTAGTCACCAATGAGATTAGACAGTGGCGGTTTTCGTCTCCAAAATCTAATCCTCGGACAGGCTGCTAGGCCGGGCCTCTCAAGCCGGTTAGCGCTTGTCAAACAGTTCGCCGACCGACTGGCCCCAGTGGATTCGGCTGATTGCCTCGCCCAGCAGGGGAGCGATGGACAGGACTTTAACCTTATCTACGTTTGCATCCGGGTTCAGGGGTAAAGTATCGGTCACCACCACTTCCTCAAAGTCGCTGTCGGCGATAGCCTCGTAGGCGCGGCGGGCAAAGACCGGATGGGTAGCGCAGCAATAGACCTGGGTTACCCCGGACTCCAGCAGGGCATGGCCGGCGTTAACCGTGGTGCCGCCGGTGAGGATTTCATCGTCAAAGGTCAGCGCCACCTTGCCCTTAACGTCGCCGATGACGTTGAGCGTTTCCGTATGGTCCGCGTTGTCCAGCCGCCGCTTTTCGATGATCGCCAGGGGCACGTCCAGATGCTCGGCCACGTCCCGGGCCCGCTTGCTGATGCCGATGTCCACCGCCACCACCACCAGGTCGTCAATCTCCTTGGCCTTGAAATAGTCGGCCATTATGGTCATCGCGGTTAGCTCGTCCACCGGGATATTGAAAAACCCCTGGATTTGGCCGGCGTGGAGGTCAACGGTCAACAGGCGGTCGGCGCCGGCGGTGGTCAGCAGGTCGGCCACCAGCCGGGCGGTAATCGGCACCCGGGGCTGGTCTTTTTTGTCGGTGCGCCCATAGCCGTAGTAAGGAATCACCGCGGTTATCCGCCCCGCCGAAGCCCGCTTACAGGCGTCAATCATAATCAGCAGTTCCATCAGATTGTCGTTGGTCGGGGCGCCGGTAGGCTGGACGATGAACACATCGCGCTGGCGGACGTTTTCCAGGATGCGGACAAAGCTGTTGTCGTTGGCGAACTTGAAAACCTCGGCTTGAGCCACCGGAATATCCAGGTAGTCGCAAACCGCTTGGGCCAGCGCCGGGTGAGAGTTCCCACTGAATATCCTCAGGTCTTCGCCGATTAAAGGGCCTTTACTGTACGTCATGCAAGCCGACTGCCTGGAGTTGCTGAGCTACCGACGGCAGCCATACCCCCCTTCCTGATATTAAGTTGGCGGCGCTACCGCCACCGCAGACGGCTCCCTACCGAATCTTGGACCCGGACGGACAATCTACCCGGGGCAGGGGTTTCCGTCCTCCCAACCCCGACCAAAGGCATAGGCATTACCACATATCCCCTGCCGAGGGCGCACAGATTATAGCACAGGGGAAATAACCCGCAAAAGGTACGCCGGACACCGCAAACCAGGGAAAGTGAATCCCAAGGCAATTGCGTTTTAACCCGTCCTTCCTGCTTTCGCAGAAATCCATAGCTATCCAACCGTATCCAACTTGTAGGGGCAACCCTTGTGGTTGCCCTGCCCCGGCGACTAAAACACGATTGTCCCCGTACTCTCAAGGCTATCGCACTAGGATTGAAAGCTATCCGTCGTTCCTGCTTTCGCAGGAACCTAAGAAACCTCTGAATAAGTCCGTGACTCGGGATGTTTACACTTATCCGTCGTTTCTACGCAGGCAGGAACCTAAAATGTTACGTACAGAGGTTCCTGCTTTCGCAGGAACAACGGGTGAAGGCGCTAGTGGTGCGAAATCTTTGTAATGATGGGTAGTTTGGTTGGTGGCATTACGTGGACAAGCATCAGACTGAGAACCCGGCTGGAAAAGCAATCCATCATTTCAAAGTAGTTGGACTACTAGTGCTCAATGACTTATTCAGAGTATCCCTAAAACGTTGTGGACCGCGATTCCTGCTTTCGCAGGAACGACGAAAAATAGGGGCCTCAGCATAATGCAATCGCCCGGCGTCCCCGCAAACAACGGCATGGCAATCCTGGGCGGCGGGGAGTATGATGTTGGTTGCCAATAACGTCGTCAAAGTGAAGTCCGGCAAGGCTCGACTACAAACTGCAAAATACCGGAGGTTGCCCGGCTAATGTTCAGCTACATCGACCACCTGGAATGTACCCAATGCGGCAATACCTACCCCCACGACCGGGTCAGCAAAATCAGCGATTGCTGCGGCAAGGTGCTGTTTGCCCGCTATGACCTGCCCCGCCTGCGCCGGGAGGGGAACCGGGAGGTTTATGCCGGCCGTGAACCCAATATGTGGTGCTTTTCGGAGTTGATGCCGGTAACCGACCCGGCCCAGATAGTTACCCTCGGCGAGGGCGGAACCCCGCTGCTGGCAGCAACCAACTTGCAGAAGAAGCTGGGGCTGAAGAGCCTGTTCATCAAAGAGGAGGGCCTGAATCCCACCGGGACTTTCAAGGCGCGGGGCATTTCTGCCGCCGTGTCCAAAGCGGCGGAATTGGGCATCACCGGGTTTACCATGCCCTCGGCCGGCAATGCCGCCGGCGCTGCCGCCGCCTACTGCGCCCGGGCCGGCCGCCCGGTCAAGGTCTTTATGCCCCAGGATGCTCCTCCGGCCAACAAGAAAGAGTCGGTGATGGCCGGCTCGGAGCTTAACCTGGTGGATGGCCTGATTAGCGACGCCGGCCGCCTGGCCGTGGCGGTGGCCGCGGAACAAAACCTCTTTGACCTCTCCACCCTGAAGGAACCCTACCGGGCCGAGGGCAAGAAGACGATGGGCCTGGAAATTGCTATGCAATTGGGCTGGAAGATGCCCGACGCCATTATTTACCCCACCGGCGGCGGCACCGGCATTATCGGGATGTACAAGGGCTTCCAGGAATTGCTGGAGTTGGGCTGGATTGAGGGTACGCCCCCCAAGTTTATCGCCGTACAGCCCACCGGCTGCCAGCCGATAGTAAAGGCTTTTAACGATGGAACCGCCACCGCCGAACCCTGGGCCAACGCCAAAACCGTCGCCGACGGCCTGCGGGTGCCCGGCCCCTTTGCCGATTACCTCATACTCCAGGCCATCCGGGAGACCGGCGGGACGGCCCTGGCCATCGAAGACCAGGATATGGTGGATGCAATGTACGAAATCGCCACCGAAGAGGGCATCATCGCCTGTCCCGAGGGGGCGGCGACCCTGGTAGGATTGAAGCAGTTGGTAAATCAGGGGGTTTTGGGCGCCGACGAAACCATCGTGCTGCTCAACACCGGCTCCGGTTATAAGTACCTGGACTTGATTCGGGACAGCAACGGGTAGGGCCGGGACGCCCTCACCCCAACCCTCTCCCGGGGGAGAGGGGGCGTAATTGTCTCCCTCTCCTCCTTAGGGAGAGGGCCGGGGTGAGGGGAGGACAACGCGGAAAAGGAGTGTAACGGGAGGGATGGTAATGGAAGTTATCCTGGCATCTCCCCGAGGTTTTTGCGCCGGAGTCGTCCGGGCGATACAGGTAGTAGAACAGTGCCTGGAGCGGTTCGGGCCGCCCATCTACGTCAAGCACCAGATTGTCCACAACCCCTACGTGGTGGAGGACCTGGAGCGCAAGGGGGCCGTCACTGTCGAGACAGTAGCGGAAATCCCGCCCGGCTCACGGGTGGTTTTCTCGGCCCACGGCTCCCCGCCGGAGGACTTTGAACAGGCCAAAGAGCGCGACCTTCAGGTTATTGACGCCGTATGTCCCCTGGTAACCCGGGTACACAACGAGGCCGTCAAATACCACCGGGAGGGTAGAAAGGTAATACTGGTCGGGCATAAGGGACACCAGGAAGTAAAGGGAACTATGGGCCAGGCGCCGATGACCCTGGTTGATGAGAACTCGGGAACCCTGGAACCGCAATGGCCGAGGGATACGCCGGTAGCCGTGCTGACTCAAACCACCCTGTCCGTGCAGGATACCGCCGCCGCCATAGACGACATCAAGGAACGCTTCCCCGATGCCCAGGTGCGTAACGATATTTGCTACGCCACCACCAACCGGCAGGATGCAGTAGCCAAGATGGCCTCCCTGGTGGACCTGGCCCTGGTAATCGGCTCCCAAAACAGCTCAAACTGCAACCGGCTCTGGGAGTTAGCCCGGTCTTTGGGGGTGCCGGCCTACCTGATTAACGGCCCGGAGGAAATCGTCCCGGAATGGTTGGAAGGCCGGCAAATTGTCGGCATCGCCTCCGGGGCCTCCACGCCGGAGGTGCTGGTTGATGCGGTAATTGCCGCCCTGAACCCGGAAAAGGTGACGCCGCTGGAAGGGGTGGCGGAAAACATCAACTTCACCATGCCCCGGGAATTGCTATAGGTTGGTGGGTTCAGGGCGGTATCACCGGTTCGACCCCACTTAGACCTTTTAGGGATACTCTGAATAAGTCATTGAACACTAGCGCCTTCACCCGTCGTTCCTGCGCAGGCAGGAACCTCTGTACGTAACGTTTTAGGTTCCTGCGCAGGCAGGAACGACGGATAAGTGTAAATATCACGAGTCACGGACTTATTCAGAGGTTTCTTAGTTGTCATTCTGAGGAGCGGAGCGACGAAGAATCCCAAAATCCCTATTTGCCGGACTGTTCGCCAGGCGCCAGCGGTGGTTCCTGCGGCAAGGTTTTGGATTCTTCGCTCCGCTTGGAATGACCTGACCGAGCCGGTGATAACTAATAGCCCTTGCGCTCCCGCCGGCAGAGATTGGCAAATGTTCCCTTTCCCCATTATTTTAAGGAGCTAACTTTCCGGTTGCGTTATGACCAGGACTATGATCAAGACCGTCCTACTCAAAAGCCCATTGCCCGCCGGGTCTTTTCTCTACCTGCCCTAATCTCCCTGGCCTTGGCCGTAGCCTTCCTGGCTTTTCTGGCTACCCGCTTTGACGTTGACCTGGGCGCCACCTGGCAGCAGGTGCGGTCGGCCAACCCGTTACACCTGGCCCTGGCGGTGGCCGTCCACTACACCACCTTCATATTTCGGGGGGCGCGCTGGCGGTTGCTGCTCCGCAATGTTCAGGGCGGCGCTGAAACCGGGCCAGGCGTCCTCTATTGCAGCCAACTGCTGCTGTTGAGCTGGTTCGCCAACTCGGTGGTCTGGTTCCGACTGGGCGACGCCTACCGGGCCTACCTCTACCACGAAGAGCGGGGCGCGTCCTTCTCCCGCACCATCGGCACCATCCTGTCGGAACGGCTGCTGGACACGGCGATAATTTTCCTG
This sequence comes from Dehalococcoidia bacterium, assembly GCA_965197655.1. Lineage (GTDB taxonomy): Bacteria > Chloroflexota > Dehalococcoidia > Lucifugimonadales > UBA3495 > CATQHB01. The sequence goes on from OZ240220.1 coordinate 2,484,765, forward strand.
CTACTGGCAGTATCCCTGCCCTTTCTGCTGGGGAGCGGCGCCAACGCCGCCTGGACGGTCGTAGCAACGGTAGCGGCAACGGCAGTGGTATTGCTGGGACTGTTGGGGCTACTGTTGCTGGGGATTGTCACCATCCGCGGCAACCGGGGTGTCCGGCCAAGCTGGCTGCCCTCCTGGTTGACGGAGCGATACCTGCGGTTCCGGGAGGGAGCCTTGGGCAGCTTTCGGCAACTGCCGCTGGTCACTCTTTGGGGGTTGCTGGGCTGGCTGGCCGAGGTATTCCGCCTCTACCTGGTCACCCAAGCCCTGGGGATTGACCTCGGTCCGGCGCTGATTATCTTCATAACCCTGGCAAACTCACTGTTGACCCTGGCCCCAACCCCGGGAGGACTGGGCGCGGTGGAATCGGGAGTCGCCGGGCTGCTCACCCAGCTTTCCACGCTTTCCACCCCTTCCATTCTGGCCCTGGTGCTGGTGGACCGCTCCATCAGCTACCTGAGCATCATTGCGTCGGGGGCGGCCCTGTTCTTGCTCCGGCGAATATTCCGACCGCGGCAAGCAGCGCCGGCGCCGGGCAATGGGGAGGCTACAGGCGTTGAGGGGAATTAGACGATAATGCTATATACCGCCAGCTTTTACGACACTGATGACTGGGTAGGCCGTGCCTACCGGGTGTCCCGCGCCCACCCCCGGGGTCGCAAAGCGCAGTGGGATACCTTGCCCTTCCTGTACCCTTCCCGGGAACTGCTCCGAGCCTACCAACAGGGGGAATTGGACTTTGACGCGCTGGCCCTGGCCTATCGGGAAGAACTGGGAGCCAAACGCAACGAGGACGGCGGGTTTCAAGAGTGGCTAAGGGAATTGCCCGGTCTGGGCGATGTTACCCTGCTCTGCTTTGAGCGGGCCGACCGTCCCTGTCACCGGCGGGTAGCGGCGCAATGGCTTGTGGAGCAGGTTCCGGCGCTGCGGTTGGGGGAGTTGCGGTAGCTGAAGCGCGACCTTTACTCACTCCCCCGGGTCCGGCCGTCCCACCGGGGGCAAATCGTCCAAGCTGGGCAGTTCGTCAATTTCTTCTCTATCGGATGGCTGCATTAGCAGGCTCAGGCGCGTCCGCTGTTCCCTGGTCAAGGACGCAGAGGCTAACGGCTTGGGTTCCGAGTTTAGTATCTCCTCCAACCGCTCAATCAAGGTTTTGGATGTGTTTATGCCATCCTGAACGGCGGTGAAGCCCAGTTCGTATTCAAAGAAATTGATATGCAGAGCCTTGACTGCCCTGAAATCCTGCGTTAGCGACGGGTTATCCCATTCATCTCTTAACTGTTCTAGGGACCGCTCAACCCGAATGTGGCTGTAGTGGTTCCAGCCGCGCAGTTCGGCGCAGGCTTTGACAGCAGCGGTTACGGCCCCGTAGGTTTTTTCCGAAGCCTGGATGGTGTCGCCCTTATCCAACTCTTCCTGGGCCTGCGCTATCTTGCGGCGGCTCATTTCGACGTAGCGGTTGGACTTGTAGGCGCGCCGTTCAGTGCTGGCTTCCGGTGTGGTCATGCTGGTCGCTCCCTGGCTTGGTCTGTTGTCTAGCGGCTTTAATGTTAACACATCCCAGATTAGGCCGGGCAGATTTTCCGGTGGGTGGTCAGGGATACCCCCCTCACCCCGGCCCTCTCCCCAAAGGAGAGGGAGCATTTACACCCCTCTCCCTCAGGGAGCGGGGGCCGGGGGTGAGGGGAACAGACCGGCTAATTCCGGTAGGGGTATCCCCAAGTCAGCCTCAAATTCAGCCCCAAGTTAGGTTATATTGTAAATCATTACCCTCAATAGCTTGACACCACTTAAAACACCTGAATATAATCAAGCTAGGCTGTTAACCTGAAGCCTTACCCTCCGGCATGGGCCGTCTCCATCAGTCAGCTCCGTCAGTTAAGACCGTTCCTGCTTCGCCCGGAGCTGCTCGCCTCCTTAACCGTTAATTTTGGCTTGAGGCATGACCACCAAGTATATTTTTGTTACCGGTGGAGTGGTCAGTTCAATCGGCAAAGGGATTTGCGTTGCTTCCATTGGCCGCATCCTCAAAAGCCGAGGGCTATCCGTCTCCGTAGTCAAGCTGGACCCTTATCTCAATGTTGACCCTGGAACCATGTCCCCTTACCAGCACGGCGAGGTCTTTGTGACCAAGGACGGCGGGGAGACGGACCTGGACCTCGGCCACTATGAGCGGTTCATTGACGTGGAATTGACCCGCTCCTCCAATGTTACCGCCGGACAGGTTTACCTGACCCTCATCGCCAAGGAGCGGCGGGGCGATTTCCTCGGCGGCACCATCCAGACCGTGCCCCATGTGACCAACGAAATTAAGGGACGGCTGAAGGCTTTGGCCGACGAATCCCAAGTGGACGTTATCGTCGTGGAAGTGGGCGGCACCGTCGGCGACATTGAGGGCCTGCCCTTCCTCGAGGCGATCCGGCAGATGCGCAAGGACGTGGGCCGCAATAATGTCTGCTACGTGCACCTGACCTTGCTGCCCTTCATTACCGGGGCCGAAGAGTTGAAAACCAAGCCTACTCAGCACAGCGTCAAGGAACTGCGCAGCATCGGCATCCAGCCCGACGCTCTCATTTGCCGCAGCGATATGCCGATTTCCAACACGATAAAAGAAAAACTCTCCCTGTTCTGTGACGTGGACGGGGAGGCCGTGATTCCCCTGGCAACGGTGGACAATGTTTATGCGGTGCCGTTAATTCTGGAGGATGCCGGCTTGGGTCAGTTCATTATGGACCTGCTGGCCCTTGAGGGGCAGACCCAGGACCTGACCGAATGGGCGGAAATGGTGGACCGGATGCGGCAGTTGAAAGGTAACCTGCCCATCGCCATCGTCGGCAAATACGTGGAGTATCCCGACTCCTACATCTCGGTAAAGGAGGCCCTCCGCCACGCCGGTACCGCCCATGACCAGGACGTGGAAATCCGGTGGGTCCATTCGGAAGACATTGAACGGTACGGGCCGGAAAATTATCTGAACGACGTGCAGGGCATTGTGGTGCCCGGCGGTTTCGGGCCGCGGGGCGTGGAAGGAATGATTGACACGGTGCACTACGCCCGGAAGCATAACCTGCCCTATCTGGGCCTCTGCCTGGGCCTGCAAGTAATGGTGATTGACTGGGCGCGCAGCGTGCTGGGCCTGGCCGGGGCCAATTCCTCGGAACTGGACCCGGACACTCCCCACCCGGTCATCCATATAATGCCGGAGCAGCGGTCGGTCACCGACCTGGGCGGCACTATGCGCCTGGGCGGGTATCCCTGCCGCCCCCAGAAGGGCAGCCGGACGTTATCGGCCTACTGCAACGATGAGGTTGAGGAGCGGCACCGGCACCGCTTTGAGGTGAACAACAGCTACCGCGAGCGCCTGGAGGAATCGGGGCTTATTATGGGCGGGCTTTCGCCGGATGGCAAGCTGGTGGAAACCGCCGAGGTCAAGGGCCATCCCTTTATGGTGGGGGTACAGTTCCACCCGGAGTTTCAATCCCGGCCCAACCGACCCCATCCCCTGTTTCGCGACTTCATCGCCCAGGCCAGGCAGACCGTCCGGGAGGGAAGTCAACAGCCCCTGCCCCTGGAAACAAAGTAGCTGGCGGCCCCGGAAACCCCAAACATAGACAAGTCGAGAGAAGAAGTAACTCCGTGAAACTCTTTTTAGATACTGCCAACATTGAGGAAATACGCGAAGGCTCCGAGCTGGGCGTCGTTACCGGGGTAACCACCAATCCGTCCTTGGCCGCCAAGGAGGGCATCGGCGGGCGGGACAGTTACCGGGCAGCGGTGCAGGAAATCGCCGATATTATTGACGGCCCCATTTCGGTGGAGGTGGTCAGCCTGGACGCCGCGGGAATGATTGCCGAAGGCCGGGACATCGCCGAGTGGATCCCCAATCCCTGGGTCAAAATACCCAGCACCACCGAGGGGTTCAAGGCCATTTCCGTCCTGGCCCGGGACGGCATCAAAATCAACCAGACCCTCTGTTTCTCGTTGAACCAGGCCCTGCTGGGCGCGCAGGCCGGTTCCACCGTGGTCAGCCCCTTTGTAGGCCGGTTGGACGACATCGGGCAGGAAGGGATGTCCCTGGTTGAGGAGATAGTTGCCATTTACCAGCAGTACGACATTGAAACCCTGGTAATGGCCGCCAGCATTCGCCATACCCTGCACTGTACCCTGGCCGCCCGGGCCGGAGCCGATATTGCCACCCTGCCCTACGGCGTGTTGAAACAAATGGTACAGCACCCCTTGACCGACGCCGGGCTTTCCCGGTTCCTGCAAGACTGGGAAAAAGCCGGCAACGCTTAAACTAAAAGAGAGAGTCAATAGCCTGTTAAGATATTTGAGGCCTTTCTTCAGCAAGAACAGCGCAACTCCTGCAACAATTTACGCCAGGCAACCCTCCTTAGCCCGGCGCCGGTCCAACCAACTACCACCCTGAAACAGTTAGCCCTGAGACAGTCAGCAATTCCCGGCGTGGCCGCATTACCACACTATCAGACGGAAGGCGGACGACAGGTCGGACAGAAGGCGGCAGGTTGACCGGATTTCCAGTTGGGGCAAAGCCGGTTAAAACGGCGGGAGTCCCTAATTTCCCGGATATGGACGGCCCGGATATGGACTGCGTAGATACGACAATACGACATTAACAATGTCAGAGGTACCGGTTTTCGGAAGAACTAAGAGGTGATGATGACAACGACGACTAAGCCGCGGATGATGGACGTAGCCGAACTGGGCGCCAAGAGCAAGGACGATCTGCTCGACTTGGCCCAGGAGTTAGGGCTGGAAGACGGGGCGGCCCTGGCCGCAGTGCGCCGGGAAGACTTGCTGAACCGGGTGCTCCACGCCGTTTCGGCCCAACAGTCCCTGATTTCCTCCGGCATTCTGGAAATCATGGATGAAGGCTACGGCTTTCTCCGCCAGATTACTTATCTGCCGGCCACCGGGGACGTTTATATCTCCCAGTCCCAAATCCGCCGGTTCGGACTGCGCACCGGCGACACCGTAACCGGCCAGGTGCGTCCCCCCAAGGAGGGAGAGCGCTACTTTGGCTTGGTACGGGTGGAGAAAGTCAACGGACTGGAGACCGATCAGGTGCACGCCCGGTTCCGGGCCCAGTTCGAATATCTGACCCCCATCTTCCCCGAAAAGCACGTGGTGCTGGAGACCGACAGCGCCAACCTCTCCACCCGGATGGTTGACCTGTTCGCTCCCATCGGGCTGGGACAGCGCGGCCTGATTGTTTCCCCGCCCAAGGCCGGCAAGACTACCATCCTCAAGCAGATTGCGCACAGCGTGGCCGAGAATATGCCAGAAGCGGTGTTGATGGTGGTGCTCATCGGCGAACGCCCGGAAGAGGTAACCGATATGCGCCGGGCGGTGCATGGCGACGTATTCGCCTCTACCTTTGACGAGTCGGTAGAGGAGCAATGCCGGGTGGCCGAGCTGGCCCTGGAACGGGCCAAGCGCCTGGTGGAAAACCAGTTTGACGTGATTATCCTGTTGGACAGCGTAACCCGGCTTACCCGGGCCTACAACCTGGCCGTGCCGACCAGCGGACGCACCCTGTCCGGCGGTATTGACCCGGCAGCGCTGTATCCGCCCAAGAAGTTCTTCGGCGCTGCCCGCAACATCGAGGAGGGCGGCAGCTTGACCATCATCGGCACCTGCCTGGTGGACACTGGCAGCCGTATGGACGAGGTGATTTACGAGGAGTTCAAGGGCACCGGCAACATGGAACTGCACCTGGACCGGAAGCTGGCCGACCGCCGGTTCTTCCCGGCCGTTGACATCGTGCGCAGCGGCACCCGCCGGGAAGAACTGCTTTACGACGATATGACGATGAAGCAAATCTGGCTGCTCCGCCGGATGATTTCCCTCATCTCCAACGACGGCTCCTCCAGCGCCACGGAGCGGGTTCTGGAGCGGCTGTCCAAGTACCCCAACAACCATGAGTTCCTCGAAAACCTGAACAAAGAAACGTAACGGTCGGATAACTCTACCGGACGGCGGTTCTGACCCTCCCCCGGAATGGTGGGGAGGGTTTTTCAGTTAAGCCAAACCCGCTTTTCCGCAGCAAGCCCACGGGTGCAGGTCAAACCGGGCAGAGCAAATTATCACCCCGGTGGAGAGCGTCAGAGGCAGGGGCGTGGTATCATTAACGACAGAGACGAAATAATTTACGACTATCAGGCCCAGCCAATCCGCCGGCCTGCGGAGCGGTGGAGGCATATAATTGACCCCGCGGGCAGGCACGAATATATGGTGTCCATGCGGGCAGAACTGGAGGAAACCCTGAGAGACCCTATGTAATAATCCGGTCAATGGATGACCAGGCTCGATCAAGGCTATATTTTAAGTGGTTCGAAAACACCGTTGTGGGCGACAAGTGGGTTCGCGTGGTAGTCAAGTTCCTTGACGATGGTGACGCTTTTGTATTGACTGCCTTTGTACGCGAAATACTGGATTCTGGAGAGGTGTTATGGAGGAAAGAAACCGGGTAAACGTCTGGTTCGACCGCCCCGGCGATTTCCTGGAAATCGGTTGGAGAAGCGCGTGGTCTGTCAAAGGCTTTACTCCCCCCGACGCCGAGGTCGGGATTGAGGTCCATCTGACTGACGACTATCAGGCCACCGGCTTTTACATCTTAGGCGCGCTTCTTTTTTCCGACCGGTGTAAGGACCAAAGCATAATTGTCGCTGACGTCCAACCCCACCCCTTAAACGTAAAGTACGACCGGGCCAAAGACCGGTGGGACGTGCATTGGGGCCACGCCGCCGTGGACTGCGTAGCCACGCCCAACCAGCGGATTCGGGCCAAGGTGGACGCGGAGGGGCTGATTCAGGGCGTACAAATCTCCGACCTGAGCGGCTTTAAGGATGAAATACTCAACCAAGACTTGTACCCAGTAAAGCCCGGCGCCCAGACTCTTTAGCACAATGGAATGATCATTCAGACTTTCAGGCCCAGCCAATCCGCCTGCCCGAGGAACGGTGGAGGCATATAACCACCCGAAAAGACCATACCTATATGGTCTATATGCGAGCCGAGTTGAATGAAACCCTGCAAGACCCGGACGTAATAAGAAAGTCAGATAGAGACCCGGCTACGGTACACATCTACTATAAGTGGCACGAAAATACTGTTGTGGGTAGCAAGTGGGTTTTAGTGGCGGTCAGATTCTTTGATAACGGGGACGCTTTTGTATTGACCGCCTTCGCCCCCGATGAAATGAAACCCGGCGAGGAAATATGGCGAAAAGAGAGTCAGTAAACGTCTGGTTCGACAATCCCGGCAACTTCCTGGAAATAGGTTGGGGTGAGGATGCTGTTGATGCCGAATACCCCCATGACACCGAGTTGGACCCGACGGTCTTTGTGAACTCCGAGAATCAGATTACCAGCTTCCATATTATCGGCGCACTCAGCGACAGACGGGACTACGTGGAAGAATCTTATATCGTGTCAGACGCCCAATCTCATCCCCTTACCGTCAAGTACGACCGGGACAAAGACCTGTGGGATGTGCATTGGGGCCATGCCGCCGTGGACTGCGTAGCCACGCCCAACCAGCGGATTCGGGCCAAGGTTGACGCGGAAGGGCTGATTCAGGGCGTGGAAATCAGCGACCTGCGCGGCTTTAAGGATGAAATACTCAACCAGGATTTATACCCGGTAAAGCCCGGCGCTCCCACCGCCTAGCCCGGCGCCGGTTACTCGGTTACGCCTGGTATCCGGTCATCCGGTTAAACGGAACGAAAAATATGGCCGACAGCAAAATACTGATAATAGACGACGAATGGGAATCATCCATCGTTAAGGCGGTGCAGCGGCGGCTGGAAGAAGAGGGCTGGCGCACCGTCGTCGTGAAACCCCAGTCCCGCTGGTTGGTGGGAGATGAGTTCGAGGCCGCCTCCGTCTATGCTATTGAGGAGGAGCGACCCGACGGCATTCTCCTTGACGTGCGGCTGGGCGAGCACCGGGACGAACAGTTCAAGGGGCTGGAAATCCTCCGCCACATCGTGGAGCATTACCCCACCCTGCCGGTGCTGATGTTCACCCAATATGCCCAGGGGCCGGCCCGGGACACGGCAGTCCGCGGCGCCCTGCGCTGGAACGCCCCGGTGGACTTCATCGACAAACTAGCCAGCCCGGAGGAGGTCGTCCTCCGGCTGCGGCGGCTCATCGGCGCCAGCCCGGAGCTTATCCCCATCGGCGCCCACCTGCTGGTGGACGTGAGCGCCAAGACCGTCTCCGCCCGCCAGGAGCGCGACGCCGCCCTGGAGCCGGTGGACGACATTCACGGGATGAAGTTCGAGGTGTTGCGGGAGTTGGCCGCCGCCTGGTACCGCAGCCCCGGCGAACTGGTGCCCTTCAGCCGCCTGGAGCGCTACTCCGAAGGCGAGGAGGCCCGCGCCTCCCTGCGGGTGCGCATCCGCGAAATCAAGGTGTCCATCGGCAAGGCCCTCGGCGTGCACCTGGGCGCCAACGACCTGATAATCAACGTGCGGGACCGGGGCTACCGGCTCACCCCTCCGCAACTGTGACTGTGACACCGTGATTATCTCTAACCTGAAACTCAATCTGCCCTGGAACCTGTCCAAGTCCTGGCCCCGCTCGGTGGGGTCAGTGGGAGCAATGGGCCCGATCGGGCCGGCCGGTCTTACCCGCCTGCTGGGCGCGCTACTCCTGGCCCTGGGGCTGCTCAGCCTGCTCCTGGCTCCCCTGCTCGGCAATGCCCTCTTCCCCCAACTCTGGAGGATTGAGCCGTTCACCTACATCGGCGCCGCCCTGCTCATCCTTGGCCTGGCCGCCACCACTGCCTCCTACCTGGTGGCCGAGGCCCGGCGGCGGCACAACCTGGACGAGGACGAGGAGCGGCGCATCGCCGAGCGGTGGACCCAAGTCACCCAGCAGTATTTCGAGCTGTTCAACCACGACCTGGGCCGTCCTCTCCGCCGCATCCTGGGCAAGGAGCGCGAGATTCGCGAGTCCCTCCAGTCTCCCCAATCTAACGATACCGACATTCGGGCGCTGGTACGGGAGTTGCTGGACGAGATTGAGGAGCAGACCCCCAGCTTCCGGCTGATGATGTCCAACATCCAGGTGCTGATTGAGCTGGAGACACCCAACACCGGCAAGACCCTCCACGCCGTCGAGCCGGCCGAGGTGGTGCGCCGCATCGTGGACCGCTACAGCCTGGTTGCCGCTGACTCCCGCAAGCAAATCACCTGGTGGTCCGAACCCACCGACTTCGGTATCGTCCATTGCGATAGTTCCGCCATTGAGCACATCGTCACCAACCTGGTGGACAACACGGTGCGCTACGCCCAGGGCCTGGTGGAAATCGGCCTGACCCGCCACGATAACGATGCGGACGGCGCGGGCGGCCATTTCTGCATCCGGGTCTGGGACGACGGCCCGGGCATTGCCGCCCGCTACCTGCCCTACCTCTTCGACCGGGGCTGGACCCCCGAAGTCGCCCGCCGTGAGGAGCGCACCAGCTCCGGCCTCGGCCTCTTCATCGCCTACACCCTGGCCAAGCGTTACGGCGGCGACCTCACCGTTTCCAGCATCACCGACCCCGCCCCCGACCACCACACCGCCTTTACCGTCACCCTGCCCCTCAGCGACCCGGCGGCCCGACCACCGGAGGGAACCTCCTGACATGGTTCGACCCTTGCGGCTTCTTTTTACCCGGCTTACCCGGCAGCTTCTCTTTTCCCTTCCCCGTCGTTCCTGCGGAGGCAGGAACCTCTGCTCTCAAGATTTCAGGTTCCTGCCTGCGCAGGAACTACGGGGGAAAGGGGCCGCCTTGTGGCTCTTGCTGGCCCTGGCGATCCTGGTCGGTACGGCCTGTTTCACTCCTACCGCCCGGCCCGGTTCAACTCTGCCCACCCCGCCCACCCTGCCGCCGGTGGTGGTAGCCGCCACGCCTACCCCGGTTCCTACTCCCACGCCAACGCCTACCCCGGCGCCCACGGCCACGCCGGTTCCTACTCCCACGCCAACGCCTACCCCGGCGCCCACGACCACGCCGGTTCCTACTCCCACGCCAACGCCTACCCCGGCGCCCACGGCCACGCCGGTTCCTACTCCCACGCCAACGCCTACCCCGGCGCCCACGGCCACGCCGGCGCCCACACCCACCAACCTCCCCTTCCTCGACGTGCAGTCCCCCCTCGACCGCAGCATCGTCCGGCAGGACTCGGTGACGGTGCAGGGCATCACCAGCATCGGCGCATCGGTCAGCATCCGGGGCCGGGCGGTCGCCTCCGGCGAGGGCGGACGCTTCCAGATTACCGTCCCCGTCTCCCCCGGCGTCAACACCTTTGACGTGGTGGCCATTGACGCCGCGGGCAACCGCCGCAGCCACTCCCTGACCATCACCTTCCTGCCCCCGGAGCCGTTCTTCCTGACCATCACCCAGCCGGAGAGCGAGTCGGTGGTCTTTGAGCGCCGCATCCGCCTCTGGGGCCGCACCGCCTCCGACGCCCAAGTCACCGTCAACGGCGTCGCCATCCCGGTGGACGCCCTGGGCATCTTCTCCACTACGATTACCCTGCACAGCGGCGACAACCGCATCAGCGTCCTCGCCACCAACCCCCAGGGCGACATCCTCCACGAAACCATAACCGTAACCCTGATTGACGTACCGCAGTAGGAGCAAGTCACTCTCACCCCACCCCCCTCTCTCCCAGGGGTCAGGGACGATACCACGTCGATACCGCCGATGGATTGGGGTAGCGGCGCAGTCCGTTGGCCCTGGCCGAGAAGACAGTAAGGATAGCGACTAAACTAAAGCCAAGGTGGAATCTACATTTGTGGGACCCCGAAGGTCGACTCAAGCGTCACAGTGAAGCTCTTACACCTGCACTTGTAGGACAGTTCTGCACCTCCGCTTGACCTCCTCCATATGTACATCCCACCTTGGCTTTGGTTTAGTAGTTGAACGTCTTTGAACTGATGACTGCCTCGGGTATCATACTCGGTAGTGACAAGAGAAGGTTGGGACGTGAAGGTAGTGGTGATGGCGAAGAAATACCGGGTCAAGCTGAATGCGGAGGATAGGCAGGAACTGATGGCACTGGTGTCCCGTGGCCGGGCGGCAGCTTATAAACAGACTCATGCCCGCATCCTGTTGCTGAGCGATGAGAACCAGGCTGGCGGCAGGATGAAAGATGAGGATATAGCCCGGTCCCTGAAGGCCGGCCGTGCGATTGTGGAACGGGTGCGCTGGCGCTGCGTGGCAGAGGGCCTGGAGCGGGCCTTAGGGCGCAAGGAGCAACTGAACCGGAGACAGAAGCGGTTGGACGGTCAAGGAGAAGCCCACCCCGTATCCAGTACGGGGCAGGCTCTGGTTGCCCTGGCCGGCGCTGAACCGCCCCTTCGGCTCCGCTCAGGGCAGGCTCCAGGCCGGGCCAGTTGGACGCTGAAACTGTTGGCCGACCGGCTGGTTGAAGGCGAGATAGTGGCGAGCATCAGCCCTGAAACAGTACGCCAGACGCTCAAAAAACGAACTCAAGTCCTGGCTGAAAGAGTGCTGGTGCATCCCACCCCAAGGCAGCGCTGAGTTCGTCTGCGCGATGGAAGACGTGCTGGAAGTCTATCAGCGCCAGTATGGGGACAACGAAGTTCTGGTCTGCCTGGACCAGACCAGCAAGCAACAGGTGAAAGAGACGCGCTGGCCGCGTCCGGCCCGGCCTGGGGCAGCCGGCATCTACGATTACGAATACGAGCGCAACGGGGTGAGCAACCTTTTCGTGTTGTTCGCTCCGTTGGAGGGGTGGCGCCGGGTGGAAGTGATGGACCGGCGCACCCGGGCCGATTGGGCCCGGGTGGTCAAGCAACTGGTGGACGAGGACTACCCGCACAAGGACCGGATTGTGCTGGTGCTGGACAACTTGAACATCCACCACCCGTCCTCGCGGTACGAAGAATTTGAACCGGCCGAAGCGCGGCGCATCGCCGAGCGGCTGGAGATTCACTACACGCCCAAACATGGGAGTTGGCTGGATATGGCCGAGATTGAAATCGGGGTGCTGGCCCGGCAATGCCTGGACCGCCGTATTCCCGACCAAGGGGTTCTGCGGCGGGAGGCGGGAGCGTGGCAGCAGCAGCGCAACCGGGACACAATACGGGTGGGCTGGCGCTTCACCACCGCAGACGCGCGTATCAAATTGAAGTCTCTTTACCCATCAATACAACACTGACGGACTACTAAACTAAAGCCAAGGTGGGATGTGCATTCAAGGGGCGATGAAGATCGGCTTGGTTGCGCCAGTGAAGCCCTCCCATCCATACTTGAAGGATGATCCGGCACCGCCGCTTGACCTCCACCATCTGCGTATTTCACCTTGGCTTTGGTTTAGTAGTGCGAAATCTTTGTAATGAGGAGTAATTGAGCTTGTCGAGTTTACCTGCAAAAGCTGGATAACATGGGGATCCGCTCAATCTAACCCATCGTTTCAAAGCAGTTGGACCACTAGCGCCACCGGCGCTCCCGCCGCCGACGCGCTAGCAGGTACAGGCCGCTGCCGGATGCCGTCAGCGTTGCTCCCGCGATCATCATCGCTATAGCCCATACCGGGGGTTCCCGGATTGCTCCAGTGTAGGAAGCGAACCCGGTTTCCGGGGTATCAGACTCGTCATCCTCATTAACCAGGCCGATTGCTGGCAGAGGGGACCGATATTCTTCCGGCACATAAGGCACTATCTCCGGCAGGGGCCGGGGGATGAAGGTCATTTCCCACGGCGCTGCCGTAGGAGTGGGCGCAGGGGTAGCCTCAACCTCAGGAGTCGGCTGGTCGGTGGGCCGCGGCGTCGGTTCCGGCGTGGGGTTCTCGGTGACCGGCTGGGCCACCGGAACGAAGGCCGCCGCATCGGTGGTTGCAGCAAAACAGTTGAGGCGACGCAGCCCTCTGGCGGTGAGGGTAATCATGCCCTGGTCATTGTCCTCCAGCATGAACTCCACCTTCGACCACTCGCCGGCCACGCCGCTGTGGGAGTAGATGCTGAATCCGCCCCGCCGGTGGGCCGCCAGCACCTTGTCCACGCCGCCCAACTCCGCTGCGTTCAGCCTGAGCCGGACGGTAGCCGGACGTTCCAGCACCACGTCATATTCCTGGATGCCCCAGTTGTCGAAGTATTCCACGGTCAAGGAAACCCGAAGAGCGCCTTCGGGCAGCTCGCCGCCGCAACTGCTCGCATCGGAGTCCACCCTTACCTGGTAGGAGTTCTCCCGGGAGCCAACGGGGAAGGTGACCGACGCGGCGCCGTCCGGCGTCTCGATGGTGGTCTCCGCGTCGGGTCTGACCTTGCCCACCGCCTGAGTCCGCGGGTTGGTGATCGGAACCTCTTGGAGGTCGGTCAAGTTAATGGTCACAACTATGGCGTCGCTGGCGCCCCGGCCGTCGGAAACGCCCACCACTACGGTGTAACTGGGCTTGGTCTCAAAATCCAGCGGCACCCTGGTAATCAACTGGCCGGAGACTTCATCTATGGCGAAGGATTTCCTGTCAACCACACTGCCGAGGGAGTAGGTCAACTGGTCGCCGTCGGCATCGGTAGCGGTCACCGGCTCGCCGATGTAAATAGCCCGGTCGGTGTGTTCTGCCACCGACCGCTCGGTGCTGGCGCCCTCGGTGAACACCGGCGCCCGGTTGGCCGGCGGGCTGACACTGATAACGCTCTGGCGTGGGTCGAGGACGCCCGGGAGATCATCAGAGTCGCCTTTATCGTTATTGTTACTGTTGGTGGTAATACGGTCGTCGTCGTTGGTGACGGTGATAGTCACGTCTATGGTATCGTCGGTGGCCGTGTCGGCATTGCCGCTGGCGTTCTTGCTGTCACGGACCGACACGGTGACGGTGTAGCTCTTCCTGGTTTCATAGTCCAAGGCAGTATCGGTGCCCACACTTATCTGGCCCGTCTGGTCATTGATGTCGAAGGACGCGGCGTCGGTTCCACTCAGGGAATAGGTAAGCGTGTCGTTGGTATCCGGGTCCGTGGCCGCCACCGGGGAGCCGATGGGCTGGCCGGCTGCCGTGTTCTCCGCCACGCTGCGGGCACCGGTCTCGGTCGGGAACTCCGGCGCTTCGTTCACGTCGGTGACGGTGATGGTCACCGCGATAGTGTCAGTGGCGTTGGATGGGTCAGTGGCGGTTACTATTACGGTGTAGCTGGGCGTGGTTTCGTGGTCAAGGGCCGCCTTGGTCTGCAACTGTCCGATCTGTTCATCGATGTCGAAGGATGCGGAGCCGGTCACGTCCAAGGAGTAGGTTAGCGTGTCCCCGCTGTCCGTGGCGGTGACGGGCGCGCCGATAGCCTGGCCCGCCTCGGTGTTCTCGGGGATATGGCGGGTGAGCATATCCTTACCGAACGCCGGGGGGGTGTTGGTAATCCGGTCTTCCGGCGCAGCCTGCGTAGCGTTGGTGGATACCGCCTCGGCGCTCTTACCCGAACCCTCTCCGTCAGTGTAGGACGCAGTGACTTGCAGGTACTTGTCTACATCGTCGGCAACCGGCGTGTAGCTACTTGTTGTGGCAGTGCTAATGGTGGTAAAGGAACCTTCTGCACTATCGGCTTTGGCCCATTGCCAAGTGGGGTTGCCAGAGACGACGTCAGGGTCGGACAGGGTGGCGGTCAGCGCAGTACTCACCTGGGGCTGAACCGACGACAGGGTTACCGTCCCATCCTCATCCTCATTGGTCACGGTTACAATCACGTTCAGGGAGACCGGGTTGGTTCCGTCGGTGGCCTCGACGGTCACCTGGTATTCGTTGTTCGTGTCGGCGTCTTTAGGGTCCTCAAAGTCCGGGGAAGTCTTAAACGTAAGGACACCAGTGGCACTGATGAAGAAGACTCTGGCGTCGGTTCCCGACAAATCCCAGATGATTGTCCCGTTATCCGGGTCGGTGGCGGAGTAGGTGGCTACCTCCGCAGTGTCGTTCTCGGCGTAATCTTTGCTGGATTCCCCCACTATCACCGGGGGTTCGTTCTCGTCGGTGACGGTAATGGTCACCGTGATGCTGTCGTCGGTCGCTGTGTCAGTAGCTCCACTGGCGTTCTTGCTGTCGCGGACCGACACGATGACGGTGTAGCTCTTCCTGGTTTCATAGTCCAAGGCAGTATCGGTGCCCACACTTATCTGGCCCGTCTGGTCATTGATGTCGAAGGACGCGGCGTCGGTTCCACTCAGGGAATAGGTAAGCGTGTCGTTGGTATCCGGGTCCGTGGCCGCCACCGGGGAGCCGATGGGCTGGCCGGCTGCCGTGTTCTCCGCCACGCTGCGGGCACCGGTCTCGGTCAGGAACTCCGGCGCTTCGTTCACGTCGGTGACGGTGATGGTCACCGTGACCTCGGCAGTCGCGCCGTCCGTATCAGTAGCAGTTACCGTCACGGTGTAGCTGGGCGTGGTTTCGTGGTCGAGGGCCGTCTTTGTCTGCAATTGGCCGGAGGTGCTGACAAGAGTAAAGGATGACGCGTCGGTTCCGCCCAAGCTGTAGGTCAGCGTGTCATTGTCGGCGTCAGTGGCCGTAACCGGTGCGCCGATGTTCTCGCCTGCTGCCGTGTTCTCGGCCACGCTCCGCGCGCCGGTCTCGGTGGACGGGAACTCCGGGGCGGCGTTGGTTTCCACCCTGGATTGGAGCGAGTCGGCCTGCACGGCGTTACCCGACACCCCGGCAGCGCTCTTGCCCGAACCTTGCGGGTCAGTGTAGGAGGCCGTAGCCCGCAGGTACTTGTTCAGGTCGGCGGCCACCGGCGTGTAGCTGGATGTTGTGACTGTGCTGCTGGCTCCGGTGAGGGTGATCCAGCCGGTGCTTCCGTCCGTGGAACTTTCCCATACCCAAGTAGTGCCGCTTACCGCCCCGTCAGGGTCGGCCAGGCTGGCGGTCAGCACAACCCCGACCTGGGGCTGAGCCGGTAACAGGGTAACTGTCCCATCCTCGTCCGCATTGGTGACGGTTATGGTGACTTCTATGCTGTCGTCTTCGGCGGTGTCGGTAGCGCCGGCAGCGTCCTTGCTGTCCCGCACCGATACCGTCACGGTGTAGCTGTTCTTGTCCTCATAGTCCAGGGCGGCTTTGGTCTGCAACTGGCCCGTAGTCTCGACTAGGTCGAAGAACGCCGTATCCGCTACCCCCAGGGAATAGGTCAGCGTGTCGCCGCTGTCCGGGTCAGTGGCGGTTATTGCATCGCCGATGTTCTCCCCCGCCTCCGTGTTCTCGGCGATGGTGCGGGTAGCCGTCGCAGCGGCGAAAGCCGGCGGGTCGTTCGTGTCAGTTACGGTGACCCTCACGGGTTCCACTTTTTTCGTTTCGGCTCCGTCGGTGACCGTAATACTCAAGAGATAAGCGTTGTCGCCATCTGCATCCTCCGCGTTGTCGTAGTCCGGCGGTGTCTTGAAGGTCAGTTCCCCACCGCTGCTGATGTCGAAATGCTCACCGTCGTCCCCGGACAATTCCCAACTGACCGGCCCCTCATTGCCGGTGACGGTATAGGAGGCCACCGCATCGGTCCGGCCCTCAGCGTAGTCAACGGCGGTGGGCCCGTTAATCTCCAACACTTCATCCACGTTGGTGACGATAACGTGCACCGGATAAAAGGTGCTGCCGGGTCTTTGCCCGCTTGGTGGATTGCCGTCGTAGGCCAAAATAAAGAAGAAATACTCGTGGTTCCCGCCGTCGTCTGCCGAGTCCTCGTAGTCGGGCGGCTGTCTGAAGGTCAGCACTCCGTCATAGTCGATATGGAAGAAGTCGCCTTCGCCGCCACCAGGCTCAACATTGATTAACCAGCCATGGGTAGGGCCGTCCGGGACCTCGGCGGTATATTTGGCCAGCCGCCAGGTGCCGTTCTCCGGGTATGTGATTCTTTCAGGCCCCGTTACAACCGGATTCCATCTGCCGCCGTCGACCCTGATGGTCATCGAGGCGGTGTCGCTGGCGCCGGAAGGGTCGGAGATTTTCAACGTAACCGAGTACTCGACCTTGGCATCAGCGCCGTTCAGGAGTTTTTTGGTGACCAGATAGCCGTTGGACGGGAGGATATCGAAGTCGGCGGCATCGGTCCCTTCCACCGAGTAGCGCAGTTCGTCATTGTCGGCATCGGTGGCATACGCGGGATTGTAGATTTCAGTGCCAATGGGGGAGTTTCTACTAACGAACCAACTATACTCATCCTCTTTGAAGACCGGCGCGTTGTTATCCGACGGCGCCGCCCGTACTGACCTGTACGACACCGCCTGCGCGCTTTTACCGGAACCGTTCCCGTCGGTATAGGACGCGGTGGCCCGTATGTATTTGCCCACATCGGCGGCTACCGGCGTGTAGGTAGATGCTGTTTCCCCACTGATGTCCGTATAGTTGGCGGTTTTGGAGCCGGAGTTGGACTTGGCCCACTGCCAGGTTATGCCGGAAATGTCGCCATCGGGGTCGGTCAGGGTGGCCGTTAATACCGTGCCAACCTGGGGCTGCTTCCACGCCAGGAACACCGTTCCCGGTTCATTCACGTCGTTGACGGTGATGGTCACCGTGATGCGGCCAGTGGAGCCGGCGGGGTCGGTGGCGATTACCGTCACCGTGTAGCTGCTCTGTGTCTCATAGTCCAGGGGGGCGCCGGTCTGCAACTGGCCGGTGTCGCTGTCAATGCGGAAGTGCGAGACGCCAGCGTTTTCCAGCGAGTAGGTCAGGGTGTCATTGTCGCCGTCGGTGGCCGTTACCGGATCGCCGATATTCTCATAGGAAGGAGTGTTCTCGTCCACGTCGGGAGTAGGCGCCTCCGACGGGAAGGACGGCGGGGTGTTCGACTGAGCGTAGGCCGAGTCAGGCGGGGACAAGGAGGAGGCAAGGGCCGCGAACAGGACGAACAGGGCAGCCACACCCAAAATTGAAATGATTCCAACAAGCGCCCGATGACGCATACACCCCTCCTCACACTCCCTGGTAGCCCAATTGTTGGGGAAAGTTCGCTCCACAGCCCGGCGGCGCTGCCCGGCTGGAGCGATTGCAGTCGATTATGCGGGGATGGGCGCCTCCCTTCGTCTCTCACCACCACCACGCCCGAAACGTCAGAAACATACCTGGCCTACGTTTACGGGGCCAGTCCAGCAAGCATAACACCTCCCATCCATTTGTCGCCCCATGTTTTCTTCAACACTTTTAAGCATTTTCAGGCGTTGACCCACTCGCTGGGGACGGAGCGGAGCGAGGAGAATAGCCAGGCGCGGCAGAAAGTCCTGGAAAACCTGGAGCTGAAAGACCTTTCCCTAGTCAATTGCAAAACTCGGAAAACCGGATAAAATAGAACTATTATTCTCATATCTAAAAGCCACATCACCCGCAGCGCCGTAGGCAGGCTCAACAGGAACCAAAGGCTCCGGCTCCAATAAGTCATCAACCAGCAACGCGACCTCCATAACGCCTGCCTCCTGGCCCTGGAATACGCCCACCTTAACGGCGCTGACCGGTCCCTCGACGACCTCGCCAAAGAGCTGACCAAAGTCCGCCAGGACCAGCCGGAGTACGCCCAAGTCCACCGCTTGCTATCCAAAGCCACCCTCAAGCGAGCTGCCGTCGCCTGGAATGCCCACGTCAACCCGGAACCGGACCTGCCGCCCCGCGGCAAGCCCCGCAGCAAAACTCCCGAACGCTTCCGTACTATCGCAATTGAATCCCCGCCACATCCAATTATCCACTTTCCAAAACTTGACTCCAAAAGACCCTATTTGTGCATCAAGGGTCTGCCCAACATCCAGCTGAAATCCCACCGGGCCATTCCCCAAGACCGGCAGCCCGGCAAGGCCAGCATCACCCTCAAGCCTGACCAGATCGCCGTCCGGTTGACTTACCAGGAACCACCCTATCCCAGGAAGGCCCCGGTGGAATCCCTTAAAACCCCCTACGGGGTCGACTCGGGCGTCGTCTGCACCGTCGCGACCTCCACCGGCATCGCCTACACCTCCCCCAACGAGGCCAGGCTGAACGCCCGGATCAAGAAGGCCCAGCGGCAACTGGCCCGCAAGACTGGCGCCGCAGTCCGGCTGGGCCTGGCCGGCTACCAGGCCAGGCTGGCCCCCTACAACCGTCAGGTGATTTCCGACCAAGGCAGGCCCACATTCCTCCTGGTCTGGCAGGAGGGCCAGCCCACCGCCGCCTACACCAAGGCCAGGCGCCAGCTCCAGAACCTGTACCAGAAGCGAAACGCCCTGCGCCACCAATTCCGCCACCGCGCCACCAGCGCCCTGGTTGCAGACGCCGTCGCCCAGGGACACGACCTCCCGGTCTCCGAAGACCTTCGGATAGCCAATATGGTGAGCTCTGCCCGAGGCACCGTTCACAACCCGGGCCGGACGTAAAGGCAAAAGCCGGCCTCAACAAAGCCATTCTCCAGCAGGGCTGGGGCCACATCCAGCATATGCTCGACTACAAAGCCGCGAAAGCCGGTATCCGACATATCCGGGTGTACCCCGCCGGGACCTCCCAGACCTGCAACTGCTGCGGCGTCAAAGACCCCAAATCCCGGCGCTCCCAGGTTGAATTCAACTGCACCGGCTGCGGCTACCCGGCCAACGCGACCACAACGCCGCGATCAACATCGCAGACCGCGGCCGGTACTACTTACAGAAACATTTAGGCGCCACTTTAGAAGGTATCCGGCTGGCCCGCCGGGACGGTCAGACCGTCCCGGCAGCGGGTAGGAAAACGGCTCCGGCCGCCCGCAGAGCGCAACCAGCCTGGACCGCCGGGGATTCAGCCCTGAATCCGCCCGGCCCGGAAAGCTCAGAACCGCAGACTCTACGGAGTTTTGCAATTTCCTCAGGTGAACTGGCGGAGCGGTACCATTCCCTTTGACCGCGTTGAACTCCCGGGCGATTTCTAGGGCCGATGGCGGGCATACGATTGTTGCGATGGAAACGGTGCGTTTCGGCGGCCAGGTTGTGGCAAAGGCGGTCGACGCCGATAGCCCGGTCGGTGTATTTCTCCTGCGGAAATTGCAAAACTCCGGAGAGCCTGCGGTTCTGAGCTTTCGGTTTGCCGGGCGTTATCCCGGGAGCTGAGGTTGGATTCGCTCTGCGGGTCGGCGTGCCGGTTTCTCACCCGCTGGCCGGGTGTTATTCACTCGGGCCGGTCCAACCTGCTGGTCCTTTTGGTGATTGTTCTGGGTTTTACCTCCTTTATCCTTGGGTTTTGCATTTGCCTGTGGCTAAATCCTCCTGGAAGGTGCTGTGAGCAACAAGGCACTTCGGGAACAAGGACTGTGAAGCAGTCCCCTGTCGTTAATCCGCAGAACGGTATTAGGTAAGGGGCCGCCGACCGATTTGGCCCAGGTCGGTTGGGCAAGGAAAATGGGAAAGCTGAGGGAGCGCCGCTCCTGCCTATGGATGGCGACGGTCCGGGCCGGTGACATTGCGGGAAACATGGAGGTTAGGCAATCGAGCGCTACAGGACAAACCCGGGATCGGAGCCGCGGCGGGGCCACCCTGTCGTTAAGCCGGCGATTGTGTAAGTTGTGTCGATGTCCAGCGAAAATGTCCGGATAGGTGCTCAGGGAAAATGCCCACCAGCATTTTGTCGAGTTGCTGATTGGGTGGACCGCCAGGGAGTCCGGTTGACCGGAGGCGCCAGGGAGTCGGCGTACTCCCTGACCGTGTTTCTGGAGATGCCCAATTCCCTGGCGATGCCGCGGAGGGTGACTCCCTGCAGCCTGGCGTGATGCACCGCCTTCCACAGGGCCTGCTGTCGCGGGGTCGCTTCCCTTGGAGAGGGAGGTTCGGCTTTCCGGTCGTCTTCACCGGCCTCATTCTGCGGGAGCGGCGCCTCCTGGTGGAGGATCACCTCCCCGCCGTACTGGACCATGAGCTGGCCGTCGCTCTGCTCCAAGACCTCCACCTTGACCCCTGCAAAGCTGGGACGGTCCTGGCTGGGTAGCAACTGCAGGGTGCGCCACTGGTATTTGACGGTGTTGTCCCGGGCCACCTGCCGCAAGTGCTTGAAGCAGAGGGTCCGCTCCAGGGATAGAGAGGAGTCCAGCAGGCGGTAGGCCACCTGGGGCTGCTGGGCGGGAACGCGGAACTGGGCGTTGAAGCGAGGCAGGAAGTCTCGCAGCACGTCGTTGACCTGCCGAATAGTCCTGGCTCCCGCCAGCCTGAACTCGCTGACCAGCCGGTCCTGGAAGGTACCCGCCATGCGTTCCACCCGGCCCTTGGCCTGGGGAGAACGGGCAAAGACCTGTTGAATGCCCAACTCTCCCATGGCCCGGGTGAACTGGGTGGGGCCCACGGGCTGGGGGATATGGCGAGGTTTGCCGCTGAACTTGAAGACCCCGTGCCGGTCGCCGTAGATGGCCAGGGGAATACCAAGGCGACGGATGACCCCCTCCATCAACAGGAAGTAGCCCCGGGTGTCCTCCTCGGGCTGGAAGACGGCGTTCACCACCGTGCCGGTGGCATCATCCACTGCCAGCAGCAGGGCGAACCTGGGTCCCCGCTCCTCCAGCCAGGGATGATGGCTGCCGTCGATCTGCAGCAGCATACCCTCCTGGGGCATCCGCTCCCGCCGGACCCGATGTTTGGGGGGACGGTGCCGCCTGGCGCTGGGCAGACCGTGGCGGTTGAGGAGACGGCTTACCGTCTGGCGGCTTAGGTGAATGCCCTCCCGCTCCGCCAGCACCTCGGTGAAGTGGCTGTGGTTGAAGCCGGCGTATTTCTCGCTGGCCAGGATTACCACCGCGGTGGCGGTGGCCTCGGGAACTGTGTTGCGGGGCTTGCGACCTCCGGTTGCCGTGGACCAGTGCGGCGGCCCCTTCCCTCCGGTAGGCCGCCAGGACTCGCCGGACCTGGCGTTCACTGATCCCCAGAACTTCGGCAGCCTGGGCTGTGGGCAGTTGATATTCCAACACGGTGTTGAGTACCTGGAGTCTGGTCTGCTCTCGCTGGTTCAATGTCACGTCCTGCATAGACGGACATTTTCCCTGAGCAACTTATGCGGACACAATCATAGAGCAATCACAAAAGTAGCAAGTTGGAATTGACCCACCTGAAATATGCCGGACATATCGACCGGCGAATGGCGGAAGGGCTGGACAACTGCCGGGTACTGGACGGGAGATCCGGGCTTTGGGCTACGCAGGCAGCTACTCCACATTGGTTCAGTATGTGCGGCCCCGGCGAAGCAGGCTTCAGCCGGAGGCAACGATGCGCTTTGAGACCGCTCCGGGGGAACAGGTCCAAGTGGACTGGGGGAATCTGCCCTACCTGAGGGTTGATGGCAAGCGCCGCCGGCTCTGGGTCTTCGTAATGACCCTGGGCTGGAGCCGAGCCTGTTACGTGGAACCGGTCCGCCGAGCGGACACGGCCAGCTTCATCCAGTGCCACGTCAATGCCTTCGAGTACCTGGGTGGCATTCCCCGCAGTTGTCTCTACGACAACGCCAAGGTGGAGACCCTGGGCCTCAAGCAGGCTGTCGAGGTCTTGGACAACACCCTGGACGCCGCGGCCAACCGGCAGTTGACCTATGCCGACGTGCTGGTCCAGTTGCTGGGCGCTGAAGTGGCGGCCCGCAAGGAGCGCTACCTCAGCGCCAAGACCAGGATGGCCAACCTGCCCTTCCTCAAAGGGCGATACCCCCTCTTCCCTTCATCCACGAAGGAACACGAATAACCACGAATGAATTACCCCCGTCGTTCCTGCGCCGGCAGGAACCTCTGCTCTCAAGGTTTCAGGTTCCTGCCGGCGCAGGAACGACGGAGTGATTACTTTTCGTGCCCATTCGTGGATAACCCCCGTCCCCCAATTCCTAATTCCTAATTCGTAATTAAAAAAAGCCCCCCGGGAAATCATCCCCGGGGGGCCACCTTGCCTTGGGTTATTGGTGGGTTATTGCGTTACAGCGTTTACCGCCGCGGCATTACGAAGGGGAGGGCTACCGCCAGGATTACCGCGATTATCGCGATTATCAGGGCGATGATGCCCAGGCTTCCGCCGCCGCCCGCTGCGCCAGCCGGACCAACCGAGCCAGCCGAACCTGCCGGGCCAGCCGGGCCGTCAGCGCCAGCCGCGCCGGCATTACCAGCCGCGCCCTGTGCGCCGGGGTCGCCCTGCGGCCCGATCGGACCACGCGCGCCGGTTTCACCAGTCGCACCCTGCGGACCAGCCAGGCCTTGCGCTCCTGACGGACCCTGCGGCCCACGCGCGCCGGCCGCACCCGTGTCACCCTTGGCGCCAGCCGGACCCGTGTCTCCCTTGGGGCCAGCCTCACCCATCGCACCCTCCATACCCATCGATACCGGGGCGACCGCGTTCAGGTTAAACCCGGAGGTTATCTCACCCTGCGTCCAGGCCGGATGGGACTCCTTGGCGTCCACGTTATCTACCTTGAAGGTTATCGGACCGGACGAGCGGCCCGCCTGGAGGCTGAATTTGCCACCCGCCATTGCCCGGGTCATTCCGATTTGCTTGCTGCCGTCCCAGGCCGTGATTGCCGTGCCCGGGGCCGCCGATAGTCCATTTACCACGGCCGTGCCTATGAATACGTGGGGCGGTTCGCTCTGCGCCAGGGCTGTCATCGGCAGCGCAGCCAGCATCGCCACTATCGCAAGCAGGGCCAGGATTTTACTGACTTTTGCCATTGATTCCTCCTATTCGTTTAGGGTCTCGGGGTGCGCCCGCCCTCTTTATCCCCTCACCCCGGCCCTCTCCCAGCGGGAGAGGGAGGGATTCCTTCCCCGCCCCCCCTCTCCCTGGGGGAGAGGGGCCGGGGGTGAGGGTTTGGTCAGGGAGCGGACGCTCTTATTCCTGGCCTTTGCTTACCAGACTATCTGGTTCCAGCAGTTGCCGCCCACGCAGGTCAGGTTCCTGGTGTCGTTGTTCAGGATGACCTCCACGGTGGACTTCACCCGAATCAGATAGGTTTCCCCGGTGGTGAGGTGGCTCAGGGTGTTGCCCTCGGCCAGCGCCGGGGTGTAGAAGCTCCACATCTTGGTGTCGTTGTTGAAGTGCCAGACGCTCACGAAGTTGTCGCCCAGTGGCTCCAGACCCACAGCGACCTCCTTGATGTCGCCGGGGTTGACGCCCGACTCGGTGACCGTGAAGCCGGTGCTGGACGTGGTGCGGCCAACGTTGACCTCGATGGTCTGGATACCCACGTCCAAGCCGGGGATGATCACGTCGAAGGACATCATGCCGTTGCCGTCCGTCGAGGGCTTGGGCGCCGGGGTCACATCCAGGGTGCCGACCTTGACCTGGCTTATAGGCACAAAGGACTTGAAGCCCTCACCATTCACGGTGATGGTTGAACCAGGACCACCACTGGTGCTGGACAGGGTGATGATGCCTTCGGGGACATCGTGAGCCACCGTGGTTACCACCACAACCTGGTCAGAGTCCCTGAAGGAAACCTTAACCGAGTTGCTGGAGGGTATTGCCGCCGTGGTGGGAATTCGCAACTGGGTCTCGAACCGCCCACTGGCATCCGGCGTCGCAGAAACCGTGATGGTGTTGCCGTTGCTGGCATCGTACACGATCTCGATGTTGAAGCTGGATCCCTCGTCGTTCTTGCTGGGGAAGCCGCTGCCACGTACCACCGCGATGGTGCCCACGCGGCCCGTATTCGGAGTTACCGTTACTTCACGGGTGGGAATGGTAACCGTCTCCACGCCGGACCGGCCACGGGAGTCCGATACCCTGATCACCCGCTCACCGTCGGCAGTGGTAGCCTCGGCGAGAGGCAGATCCACGGAAGCGGACCAGTTGCCGCCGTTGTCCACGCGGACCGGGTCATTGTCATTGATCCGACTACCTTCAATAACACGGCCGCCAATGCTCACCTCAGGCAGCACAGAGCCAGGTGCGCTGTCCGACTCGTTGGCGACCACAGCCCCTGGGCTGAACCCGGTGCCTACCAGGCTGATCCGCTGGTTGGCCAGCACGGTGCCCGGCGTAACGTTAATCTGAGGGCCCAACAGGTCGATGTTGGTGGAGGCCCTGACCGGATCACCGTCGTCGCCTATCACGCTTATCCGCAGTTCCTGTGCACCAGCCTTGACCCAGTTGGGAATGGTAACCGGGAAGTTGCCGGCGCCGGTGCTGTCCACACTACCGCTAGCGCCAACCACCGATTGCCGGGCAATTTGCACATCAGAGATGGCCCGGCTCGGCGGGAAGTCCACCACCTGGATCACCATGATCTCCCCGGGGCTGCCGCCGGCGGGGGAAGCAGAGATGGAAGCCTTCAGCACGAAAGTATCCGGCTTGGGAGCATACCCGTCACGACCGTCCACCGCGTTGATATAGTTCAAGCCGCCGGCGAAAGTCGGGTGGGTAATGTTGAACTCGCATGTACCCACGTCGTCGGAACCAATCCTGGGTGCCATGCACAGCTCGTCTTCGCCCAGGTCCAGTTTGCCATTGGGCGCCCAGGCATAACCGTCCGGGTCCACGTGGAGGGCGGAACCGTCGTCCTTGACGGGAACATAAGGCACGTTGCCACGGTCCGGGTCGCCATTATCCTCGTCTGGATCGATGGCTTTCTTGTAAGCGTCCACCATGATCTTACCCGGATTAAGAGGCACCATGTCAGTGGTGGCCCGGTTGTCATGGTCCCACATGATCAGAATTGTCTGGTCCACATACACGGTCAGCGTGGTGCTGTTTTTGTAGCCCTTGCCGGTGGCCTTAATTGTATCGCCCAGGCCGCCGTCTTCCTCGCTGAGGGAAATCTTGCGGGGAACACTCACGCCGAGAGTATCAATCTCCTCGTCACCATTGTCGATCTCTACGGCGTCACCAAAGGTAACGGCTACCAAGGCGTAGCCGCCGTTCTCGGTGGGATTGCTGATACCCGCCGACTGACGGAACACAACTTTCATGGTCCTGAAAACAGCGTTTTCGTCCTCGTCCATGTCCGTTCCGCCAACGGAATATATGCCTTTATCATCGTCCTCGGTTATGTCACCGATGGAGATAAAGACTTCGTTACCGTCAACCGCTATGTCTTCGGGGGTAAACGTGTAGTAATCAGGATCGTCATCAGCATCGCCACCATCGACAACCCCGGTCACGTCAGGGTATGGCCCCGTCCTTATCGTAACTGCGGACGTGGCTATTAAAGCGGGAACGCTATAGTCCTCGTGAAACTCGATGACCAAGTCGTTCAGCAGAGTGTTTACCGACTCTTCAATATCAAACTCCACGGTGTAGCGGGTATTCTTGCCTGGGTCATTGCTGTCAGGCATGAACGAAGGCAAGCCCTCGGAGGGGACTGCCTTGTCAGTTACTCGTTCTTCTTCCTCCTCAACATCCTCGGCTGCCACCACCAGGCCGTTATTGTCCAGCGAAGAGTAAGCGCCAGCGACTACCCACTCATAGGTGCCAGCCTCAGTGGGGTTGATGATGCCGGCGGAGTCAAGAAACACCACCACCACCTCGTCACCCTCACTGATAGCACGGGGCAGTCCGATGCTTACCGTAGCCGTGCCGCTATTCAGTTCAACGGACCTGGGAGTTCTTTCATCTCCACTTCCAATCTTAATCGAAACGTCGGCTGCATCGATTTCATCGTAGGTAAACTGGACGCCGCCCATCTCAATGTCCAGCATGCTTCGGGCAGCGTAGTCTTCCTGTGCGAAGAAGGTGAGGGTGTACAACCCAGTCAATTCATCGTCGTCCTTCTCTGCTTCCACCATTACCGAGCTTATTTCCAAGTCAGCAGTCTCAGGACCATCAACGGAAGGCACGACGACATTATTGTCAGGATCGCCGTCTGTATCCGCTGCTTTGAAATGGTAGATATTAATGGGGTTGTCGCCGTGGGTTGTCGGGTTAACCATGCCGGTTAACGTTACCCTTAGCCTCACGGGATCGTAGGTGGCGGGAGTATCGTCGACGCCATCTCCCCTAAGCCCAGCCGTGTTTATCTGACTCGCGGTAAATCCCAAAATGAGATGCTTGACGGTCTCATTATCTACGAGGCCATCTCCCCGATTGTAATTCGCTGTCGCGGTCCCGTCAGGGAAATCAAAGTCAATGTCACTTGGCACCAGTGATGTCCTGCCACCTTCCCTTGCCTCCAAGTCACGCGGGCCTTGCACTGTCACTCGGTCAGTATCGAAGGCAGTGATAACATCGTCTTCGCCTTCAGACCCGGCAGGAAGCTCAATCAGAATCCTGTCATCATCTTCATAAGCCCCGGTCAATCGAAACTCTATAACGTATGTGACTTCGTCATCACCTGCGAAGTTTTTGGCAGTATATTTGACATCTGGAAACGAATATTCGTCTCCCGCCGCTGCGTCATCTTCGTCTTCGGATTCCGGCTCCTCAATAGCAGCCTCCATGATTGCCATCGCGGTTGGCCCATGAGTTCTGCCCCCGGAAATGTCCGCCTGCGCCGGGTTGGCAAGGCTCATAGCGCCGAAGACGGCGGCGAAAGCCAGGGCCACCACCACGGCCAAGCCAATAATTGGGGTAAATCCTTTTGCCATAAAAACCTCTCCTTATAATGGGGTTCTTGCAACTGTACCGGCCCCAGTATTACGCCAGTGTTACTCGGCGCCGGGGCGTCTGCTGCCGGCGTTGCCCCTGCAACCGCCGGGGTCAGGTATGGGATGGAATGGGCTGGTATGCCGGGCCTCAACCGCCGCCGCTGCGGAGAATCAGGGTGACCAGGGCAGCTATGATGCCGCCGCCGATGACCACGCTGGCGGCCACGACGGCCCAGAAGACCCGCTCGATACGGGCGCTGAGTGCCTGTTGCAACTCGCCAATCCGGGCGTTGCCAGCATCGAACCGGGCGTTGACAACATCGAACCGGGCGTTGGTCTCGCTTTGCGCCTGGGCAAACCGGGCATTGGTCTCGCTTTGCGCCTGGGCAAAGCGTTGGTTCATCTCGGCGTTGAGCTGGACGATGCTCCGGTTGGTCTCCCGCAGGTCGGCGCGCAGTTCCTGGACGGCGGTATCCAGCGCGGTGACGCTGGCTTCCACGCCGGTAAGGCGGTTTTCCACCGCGCCCAGCCTTTGGGCTATGTCGTCGGTCAGCGTGGTCATCGGTTAACTCCCGCCGCCGCTTCCGATGCGGAGAATCAGGACGACCAGGGCGGCGATGATGCCAATGGCGCCGCCCAAGGCGGTGTAGAATAACCGGTCAAACCGGGCGTTCATCTCGGCGTTGAGCTGCACGATGCTCCGGTTGGTCTCCCGCAAGTCGGCCCACAGTTCCTGGACGGCGGTATCCAGCGCGCTGACGCCGGCTTCCACGCCGGCAGCGCGCGCTTCCAGGGCCGCCAGCCTTTGGGCTATGTCGTCGGTCATCGTGGTCATTGGTTTAACTCCCGCCGCCGCCGCGGAGAATCAGGACGACCAGGGCGGCGATGATGAGGCCGCCGGTCCCGATGACGGCCAGGAGCAACTGGACGATGCGGGTTTGCAACTGGTCAAACCGGGCGTTGGCCTCGCTTTGCAGCCGGTCAAACCGGGCGTTGGCCTGGTCGAAGCGGGCGTTGGCCTCGCTTTGCAGCTGGGCAAAGCGTTGGTTCATCTCGGCGTTGAGCTGTCCGATGCTCCGGTTGGTCTCCCGCAAGTCGGCCCACAGTTCCTGGACGGCGGTATCCAGCGCGGTCACGCCGGCTTCCACGCCGGTAGTGCGCGCTTCCAGGGCCGCCAGCCTTTGGGCTATGTCGTCGGTCAGCGTGGTCATTGGTTTAACCTCGGATTGCGTAAGCGATGGCGATGGCATGGATGGCGATGGACCAGCCTCCGATGCGACCAGCCTCGAACCGGATAACATTCATTAAGTAGTGAAACCGCTCATCCGTCATCCGGTCTCTCGCATCGCAAATGTTGGCCATAGTCTCCCTGCCTCAAAGTCTCCGTTATGGTAACACATCAACCTCAATCCCGGTAGGGCGGCGCCGTAGCGGAGCAAGGGAGAATACGTTGATGAAACCCGGTGGGTTCAAGCGTAGGGTCCAAGCGGTGGGAAATAATGAAGAGAACAGCCATAGCAACACCACCCCTCCTTCCAAACTACCCCTTGCCTCCCGTCCCGCCCAGGCCAACAGCGTCAACGTCAACCCCGCCCCCAGGATGCCGGAGAAAGGGGCAGCGGAACCGGAAACAAACTACGCCATTAGGTTTAACATTCGGGAAAAGAAATTGTCAAGGTATGTAAAACCCATAAATGGCGGGGTTTTGGGGAGACGCCCCTCACCCCAACCCTCTCCCGGGGGCGAGGGAGCGAAAATCACCCCTCTCCCTGGGGGAGAGGGGCCGGGGGTGAGGGGGATGGGTCGGGTGAGGGGAAGGAACAGGAAATACCTAATCAATCAACCGTTGTATCAGTAAGGCAATGGTAGAGGCAACAGCAATAGAACCCACCATAATCCCCAGCATCCACTTAATCAGGCGGGTTTCCATCGCGTTCAGGTCGGCCTTCAAGTCGGCCATGTCGGCCTTGGTAGCGTAATGCTCCAGTTCATAGCGCAGGTCGGCCCGGGTCAAGGGCAGTTGGGCATCCGAGTTAGCCATCAGCACCCTCCTTACTGAGGCCACTGTACCAAAACCACAACAGGCTTGTAAATAAATCCGGGGGGTTAAGGACGGGGGTTATCCACGAAGAGACACGACGGGGTATTACCCGTCGTTCCTGCTCCCTACCGTCGTTCCTGCGCAGGCAGGAACCTAGGAAACCTCTGAATAAGTCCGTGACTCGTGATGTTTACACTTATCCGTCGTTCCTGCGCCGGCAGGAACCTAAAACGTTACGTACAGAGGTTCCTGCTTTCGCAGGAACGACGGGTGAAGGCGCTAGCGTTCAATGACTTATTCAGAGTATCCCTAAAACCTTGCGAGCAGAGGTTCCTGCCTGCGCAGGAACGACGGGTGAACCCCAATTCGTAATTCCCAATTCCTAATTACAAAGCCGGTTGCCCCACCCCCGCCCCCCAACCTATACTTACTGCGTCACCACGCCGCCAATAATCAACCGGACGGGCCGGAAAAGAAAGGAAGCGAGGGCCGACGCTATGCGCATCTGTTCCCTGCTGCCCAGCGCCACCGAGATTGTCTATGCCCTGGGACTGGGCGGCCAACTGGTCGGCGTGTCCCATACCTGCGACTACCCGCCCGAGGCCCGCACCAAGCCGGTGGTCAGTCAAAGCGTCCGCGCCGTCTCCCACCTGGACAGCCGGGAGATTGACGCCATCATCCGCCAGGCCCGGGAGTCCAACAACCCGGTGCACTGGATTGACGCCGACCTGCTCCGCGACCTGCGTCCCGACCTGATTATCACCCAGGAGATTTGCGAAGTCTGCGCCATTGACCAGGGTTCGGTCTATGCCACCGCCGCCCAGGCCCTCGACTACCAACCCGAAATTATCGTCACCCGCCCGGTGGGGCTGGAGGAAATCTACCGCAACATCCTCGCCATCGGCGCCGCCGCGGACGTGACGGCCCGGGCGGAAACGCTGGTGGCCCAACTGCGGCAGCGCGCCCAGCGGGTGGCCGGCGGCCTCTCTCAAGCCACGCCTAACCCCGGGGAACGCCCCAAGGTCTTCTGCATCGACTGGCTGGAGCCGCTCCGCAACACCGGCCAGTGGACGCCGGAACTGGTGGAGCTGGCCGGCGGCGAGGAGGGTCTGGCCGAGAAGTGGGGCAAGTCCCGCGAGCTGGGCTGGGACGAGGTGCTCGCCTACCAACCCGACTACCTGATGGTAATGCCCTGCGCCTTTGACCTGCCCCGCACCGAGCAGGAGGCGCGGCAGCATCTCTACTCCCATCCCGCTTGGCCCAGGCTAAAGGCCGTGCAGCAGGGCCAGGTGTACCTGTTCGACGGCCTGATTCCCAGCCGCCACGGGCCAAGGGTGCTGGACGTGCTGGAGGGCCTGGCCGAGGCAATGCACCCGGAAAAGTTCCCCAACCTGGCCCCGCCCGGCACCTTCCGCAAGGCAACCCCTCACCCCAACCCTCTCCCCAAAGGAGAGGGAGCATCCCGTTAGTGGTGAAATGGTAATCCGTTCGTGGTGAGCCTGTCGAACCACCCCTCTCCCTCGGGGAGAGGGGCCGGGGGTGAGGGCAGGCGCCAGAATTAACCGAAAGATGAAAGAAAGGAGAATAAATGCTGTATCTGATCGAACTGCGCCACAGTCCCGACCGCTGCCCCGGCGTCGCCAACGACGTGCGCGACCGGGTGCTGCGGCTGTCTCAAGACCGGGATGAAGTGCTGAAGTCCCACGGCTGTACCTGGCAGGGTGGCTTGGTCAGCCCGACGGCCCACCTGACCTGGCTGACCCTGGACGCGCCCAACGCCCACGCCGTGGATGCGGCGGTGATTGACCTGGGCCTGGCCGTCTGGAACACCGCCACCATCTACCCAACGCTGGACTTTGACGCGGCGGTGCAAGCCCTGGCCGCCCCCCGCCCCGATTCACCGTAGGGACATAAACGGACGTAGGGGCAGGTCTGCCGGCCCTTGTGGGGAATGATGGGTAAGAGATAACCTCCCCTCTCCCTCGGGGAGAGGGGGGAAGGAGTCGGAACTAAAGGACCCGGCCCTACTTCTTGTCCGGCAGTTCGGCGAAGAGGTGGCCGTTGCGCGCCTTCACCTCAAAGGTGTACATCTGGGCGATGGGGCCGTTGATGCAGTTGCCGGCATAAGGCTCAAACCGCCAGCCGTGCGAGGGACACATAAAGCAGGTGTCCTCCAGGTAAACCGTCCCCCAGCTATGGGGACACAGGGAAGAAAGCAGCCGCAGGACGCCGTCCTTGCCCTGCGCCAGGTAAAAGTCGCCGCCGTCCAGCGCAATAGTAGTGGGAAACTCGGTAAAGGAATTCTCCGGGCCCAGGTCCACTTCTTTAACGCCGGCAGAAAAGTCCGGGTAAACCATTGCAACCCTCAACGAAGTCAAGATTTGGGGCCAGTATAGCGGTAAAGGCCAGGTGGGGCAAATCGGGCCAATGCAAACCAGAACGGCCAAGATCTTGCGGTTCTTCTCCCGGGGCTGCCACAAGGGCGGCCCCTACCAAACAGAACATCCTGGGCGTAGGGGTAACCCTTGTGGTTGTCCGCTGCATCCCGCCAACCCCGTTGAGAATCGAAAGGCCCTGCCCTGCACCCCACCCCAGGGCTATCGCACCTGATGGCAGGTTCCCCTTTCCCGTCGTTCCTGCTTTCGCAGGAACCTAAAATGTTGCGGACAGAGGTTCCTGCCTCCGCAGGAACGACGGTTGGTATGTACTTATAATGCGATTGCCCAGCGCCCACCCACCCTCCGGTTGACGGGGGCTTGAGCGACCTTTAGACTCCACCCGGGAATACCGTCGGTCTTGTCCGAATCCTCTGCCTGAAACCGGCCCGTTTCAGGGGCCAATTTGAGGGATTAGATGCCC
The DNA here is from genome assembly GCA_965197655.1 of Dehalococcoidia bacterium. Classification (GTDB taxonomy): domain Bacteria; phylum Chloroflexota; class Dehalococcoidia; order Lucifugimonadales; family UBA3495; genus CATQHB01. The sequence continues at coordinate 2,517,171 of OZ240220.1, forward strand.
AGGTCAGCCGCTGCCGATTACATCACCAAGGTCAGGAAACCCGCCGACATTGACCGGTTCTGGGAGGATGTGCTGGCCCAGACTGCCCGGATTCCCCTGGAGCCGGAGCTGGTCCATGACCCCCTGCGCTCTTCATCCGAGGTTGACGTTTATCAGGTCGCTTACACCAGCCTGGACCGGGTCCGCATCGCCGGCTGGTACGCCCTTCCCCAGCAACGGGATGGCCTGCTGCCGGGACTTCTGGTAGTCCCTGGCTACTCCATGGAGCCGCTGGTGCCCAAGGTCTGGGCTGCCAAGGGCTACGCAACCTTCAGCGTAGCGCCGCGGGGAAAGCTGCGCAGCAACGGCCAGTTCAACCCCGGTTACCCGGGCCTGCTGACCTACGGCATAGTGGACCGGAACACCTACACCTATCGCGGGTTCTATATGGACGCCTGCCGGGGGGTGGACTTTCTACAGACCAGGGACGAAGTGGATGGCAGCCGGCTCGGCGTTACCGGCCACAGCCAGGGTGGTGGTCTGAGCGTGGTAGTTTCGGCGTTGCGACCGGAGATTAAAGCCGCCACCGCCGGCGCGCCCTTCCTGTGCGGGTTCATGGACGCCCTGGAATTGACCGATTCTTATCCCTACCAGGAGATAGCCGACTATTTGCGGCTGAATCCGGGCAGCCGCCGACAGGTGGAAGACACCTTGGCTTACTTCGATGGCATAAACCTGGCCCACCGGATTACCTGCCCGATAATCGTCAGCGTGGGGCTGCAAGACAGCACCTGCCCACCGGAAACCGGCTACGCCGTGTTTAACGCCATAGCCAGCGCCGACAAGCGGATGTATGCCTACGACGGCCACGGCCACGACGCCAATACCCACCAGCACGGGGCGGTCATTGACGCCTTCCTCGACAAACACCTGAAGCCTTAATGGACTTGATGTTATGACTATGCCGGAAGACCGGAAGCCGGAAGGGTTCGATAGTTACTGGCAGGCTGCCCTTGAGGAGTTGGCCGGGTTGCCGCCGGCCCCGGAAGTAGTGGAGATTCCGCTGCGTTCCACCGACTTTGCCACCGCTTACGGCGTCCGTCTCACCTCCGTTGGTTATTACGGGGGGCCCTATAGGCTATTTGCCTACCTGAGCATTCCCCGGGGGCCGGGGCCGTTTCCGGCCCGCTATTTCCTGCCCCGCTACGGCAGCGTGGCCGACCTGGTGCCGCAAGGTACGGCCAACAGCCAGCGGATGCACTATGTAACCTTCTCCTTGTGCGCTCGGGGGCAGCGAATGTCCGACTCGCCCTATGCCGCCAGCTTCCCCGGCCTGCTCACTGACGGAATAGACGACCCCGAAACCTACATCTACCGGGGAATCGTCGCCGACTGCTGCCGCGGCCTGGAGTACCTTGCCGGGCGTCCCGAGGTTGACCGGACCCGGCTGGCCGCCATCGGAACCGACCTGGCCCTGACCACGGCGGCCCTCTGCCCCCAGGTCACCCACGCAGTTTGCAGTCCGACCATCTCCTACAGAGCCGCCGACCTGGCCCCGCGCACTGGGGCCTACCCGTTGGAAGAGATTAACGACTACCTGCGGCAGTACCCGGATCGTCAAGAGCAGGTACGGCGCACCCTGTCCTACCTCGACCTCCGCTGGTTCGCGCCGCGAGTCAAGGCCAAGACTCTGCTGATGACCGATGCCGACGGAGGGCCGCTGGACACCGCCGCCCTCGCCCCGCTGCTCCAGGCAATCCAGGGTGAGACCCAAACCCATAAGTCGGAACGCTCCGGTTTCAAGGACGGCGTGTTCAGCGAGGAATGGTTGACCCGTGAATTCGGCCTGGCCGCGCCCAACCTGCCGCCCCACTGGCAGGCCCCGTAACAACTCCGATATTTGCGACAGGCGTAGGGGCGGGTTTGAAACCCGCCCTGGGTTACAGGTTACACCAGGGGACACGGCAGCCCAGTAATCAATTCCTCCGCATAAACATTCGTGCCTCTTCGTGTTCATTCGTGGATAAACCGTTAAAGCTAAGAAACCTCTGAATAAGTCCGTGACTCGTGATGTTTACACTTATCCGTCGTTCCTGCGCCGGCAGGAACCTAAAACATTACGTACAGAGGTTCCTGCTTTCGCAGGAACGACGGGTGAAGGCGCTAGTATTCAATGACTTATTCAGAGTATCCCTAAAGCATCAACCCAGGTCATCCAGGTTTCAGGAGGCCCTGACCTTATGCCCTACCTAACCCTGCCCGGCGTTGACCTGTGGTATGAGGACACCGGAGGACAAGGGACGCCGGTTATCTTCCTCCACGCCGCCTCCGGCACTTGCGAAAGCTGGGTGCATCAGCACCCCACCTTTACTGCGGCCGGTTACCGGTGCATCGCCTACGACCGGCGCACTTGGGGTCGTTCCCGGCCCACCGACCCCGGCCAGCAGCCGGGTTTCGCCGGCGACGACCTCCACGCCCTGGTGGAAAGTCTCTCTCTGGAGTGCCTCCACCTGGTAGCTACGGCGGCCGGCGGCATCACCGCGCTGGACTACGCCCTGGCCCACCCGGAGCGGGTCCGCAGCCTGGTGGCGGCCAACACCATCGGCGGCGTCCAGGATGCCGACTACCTGGAAGTCCAGCGCCGCCTCCGTCCCGCGGAAATCCAGAATCTCCCGGTAGAACTGCGGGAGCTTGGCCCCTCTTACCGGGGCGCCGCCCCGGACGGGGCAGCCCGCTGGCTGGAGATTGACCAGGCCAGCCGGCCCGGCGGCGCCGTACCCGCGCAACCGCTCCGCGCGCCGATTACCTACGCCCGGTTGCAGACCATGCAAGTCCCGACCCTGGTACTGTCCGGAGCAGCGGACCTGCTGTCGCCCCCGGCGCTGATGCGGATGCTTTCGGCGCACATCCCCACCGCCCGTTTCGTCTCCCTTCCCGATGCGGGACACGCCGGTTTTTGGGAACGCCCCCAGGTCTGGAACGGCCTGGTGCTGGAGTTCATCAGCCAGCACTAGGGGGCAATCCCTGAAAAAATAAAAGGCCCTTCGGCGACCCCACAGGGCCATCGCACTAGGATTGAAAGCTATCCGTCGTTCCTGCGCAGGCAGGAACCTGGGTCCGCAACATTTTAGGTTCCTGCTTTCGCAGGAACGACAGGAAAGGAGAATCTCCCATCACGTGCGATAGCCCTCGGCGACCGCGCCGCCGCAATTGACAACCCTATAGCCGTTAGCGGATAATGCGGTGCAATCTATAATCGTTCGCTCCAAACAATGGTTCGACCGGCTCACTACGAACGGAATGTCTATCACTTCAGGAGGAGGAATCGCAATGGCAAGCCAGGATATAGCCTTAATGGCCCATCTGATGCGCCGCGCCGGTTTTGGCGCCACCCGCGAGGAACTGGAAGCCCGCGTCGCCAATGGTTACGAAGCCACCGTAGAAGAATTGCTTAACCCCCAGGAAGAGGCCCTGGACCGCTTCGAAATGATGCGCTACCAGCCCTGGACCTGGCGCCCCGGCACTCTGCCCGGCATGGGCGCCGCCGAGTGGCTCTGGTTCATGCTTAACACCAAGCGCCCCCTGGAAGAGAAAATGGTCCTCTTCTGGCACCATCTCTTCGCCACCGGCGTCTCCAAGGTTGACCACTACGACGAAATCCAGAACATGATTACCCTGTTCCGCGAGAAGGGTATGGGCAGCTACAAGGAACTGCTCCTTGAAGTCGCCAAGAACCCGGCCATGCTTTACTGGCTGGACAATAACGACAACCACGCCGAGGCGGTCAACGAAAACTGGGGCCGTGAGTTGCTGGAACTGTTCAGCATGGGCGTCGGCAACTATACCGAGGTGGACGTACGGGAGTGTTCCCGCGCCTTCACCGGCTGGACGATGGAAGCCAAGCTGCCCCGCGGCCCGATTGGCCGTCACGACTGGCGCTTCGTCTATCGCCAGGAAGACCACGACAACGGCGAAAAGACCTTCCTCGGCGAGACCGGCAACTTCAACGGCGACGACATCATTGACATCATCTGCCAGCATCCCGCCACCGCCGGCTTCATCGCCCGCCACCTGTATAACTACTTCGTGGCCGACGAAGCGCAGGTTCCCGCCTGGGCGGTCACTCCGCCGGTGGATGAGGACGCCATTGATACCCTGGCCGATGCCTTCATCGAGTCCGGCTACGACATCCGCGCCACCCTGCGGGTGCTCTTCAACTCCGACTTCTTCAAGAATGCCCGGTTCGCCAAGCTGAAGAGCCCGGCGGAAGTGGTGGTTGGCACCCTGAAGCTGGTGGGCGGCGCCGAGTTCCCCGGCCCCGGCATCGGCGACCTGTCCCGTCAGCCCAACTACATGGGCCAGGACCTGCTCAACCCGCCCAGCGTGGAGGGTTGGCACACCGGCGCCGAGTGGATTAACAGCGGCTCGCTGATGCGCCGGATTAACTTCACCGCCGATATGGTAGGCGACGTGTCCCGCCCCGGCGTACAAAGCATCGTCAGCCGGCTCCGCGCCCAGGGCGATGCCACCCCCGAACAGTTTGTGGATACCTGCCTGGACCTGATGGGGCCCCTGGAAGTGAACGCCGAGACCCGCCAGGAACTGCTGGACCACGCCAACTCCGGCGGCAATCTGGTCTGGGGCGCCGAGCCGGACGCCGCCGCTTCCACCGAGCGCATATCGGAACTGTTGCAGTTGATTGTCTCCCTGCGGGACTACCAGTACGCTTAACCGGGATTCAATTACGAATTATCAATTGGGAATTACGACCTGACTGTCACCAATACGTCGTAATTCCTGATTCGCAATTCCAGATTCAATACCAGAAACAGCCAGGAGGAAAAAGCAATGTCCACTACCAAGAAAGACCCGGTGTTGGTGGTTTTGCAGCTTACCGGGGGCAACGACTACCTGAACACCGTCATTCCCTTCGCCGACCCCCTCTACCGGGACAACCGCCCGGCGGTCGGCGTGGCGGAAGAGCGGATTCTGAAGCTCAGCGACAAGGTCGGCCTGCATCCCACCATGGGGCCGATGAAGAACCTGTACGACCAAGGCAAACTGGCTATCCTGCACGGCGTGGGCTATGCCAACTCTCCCCGCTCCCACTTCCGCTCTATGGACATCTGGCACACCTGCGAGCCGGACAAGCTGGGCACCGAAGGTTGGCTGGGCCGGGCCACCAAGGACATCGACCCTCATAAAGAGAACGTGGTAACCACCGTCAGTTTTGGCCCCAGCCTGCCCCGCGCCCTGGCCCTGCCCGGCGTGCCGGTGGCCTGCGTTGACGACCTGAATTCCTTTGGCCTGCTCACCGGCATCGGCGAGGCCGAGCAGCGGGACAAGATTCTGGAGCGGTTTACCCGCTTGTATTCCCCTACCATCGGCACCGGCGCCGTGATGGACTACCTGGGCCAAACCGGACTCGATTCCATGAAGGCCGCCGATATCCTGAATGTCGCCCCGGAAGTGTATTCCTCCAACGTGGAATACCCGGACACCACCATCGCCGGCAAGCTCAAGGGCATCTCCCAGGTGCACCAGGCCAACCTGGGCACTCGCATCTTCTACTGCGACCACGGCAGCTTTGACAGCCACTCCAACCAGGTTGGGATGCACGACAAGCTGTGGACCGACGTTTCCCAGGCAGTGGAGAGCTTCTTTGACGACCTGCGAGAGCATGACGCGGCAGACAACGTGATTATGCTGATGTTCACCGAGTTTGGCCGCCGGGTCCACGACAACGGCTCCGGCACCGACCACGGTGCGGGCGGCGTCGCTTTCCTGGCCGGCGACCCCATCAAAGGCGGCGAGTACGGCGAATATCCCTCCATCCGTCCCGAACACCTGGAGCAGGGCGATGTGGTTCCCAACATGGACTTCCGCAGCATTTACACCACCATCGCGGAGGACTGGATGGGCCTGGATGCCCAACCGCTGGTCGGCGGCATCTTCGAAAAGCCCCGGTTTATCTAGGCCGGGGTTTCGTGGGGACGGGGACAATCCCCACCCCACCCGTCATGAGCTTGTCGATGAACACCCGGCTATCCATCTGCGTCACTCCTAACCAAGAGAAGAATCTGAACCGGTTCAAGATTGGCATTCCCTGAAACCGGAAGTACGGGCAGCAGCAACAGATGGCGGAGGAACGCTGTGGTACCGCTAAAGACAGCAAAAAAGGTAAAGTTGCAGCGAGGATCGCCGGATATGGGAGAGTTCACGGTTGAAGTTGGCCTAAGTCGTCCCAGAGGCGGTCCGGCAGTCCGGGTGCAGGCGATGGTCGATACCGGTTCAACCCATTCTATGTTTCCGGCTTCATTAATGTCGAAACTCAATGTGCGATCCTCGGATCACCGGCCCTACTCCCTAGCTGACGGACGGGTAGTAGAATATTACTATGGCATAGCGGATATCGAAATCAACGGATGGACTGTGGCTTGCCCGGCCATCTTTGGAGCAGAAGACCAGTATCTGGTGGGTGCAACTACTTTGGAATGCTTCGATTTAATGGTTGACCCTGTAGCTGCCGAACTGGTGCCACGAAAGTTATACACCGGGCCAATCTAATTCGTGGCAGGATGTCACGCCGTTTTCTATTCGTGGATAATAAAGAACAGGAGTAATGCACAATGCTTACGCAGGTAGCAGCCGGGCGCACTTACGATTTTAGCCATTCGGTGGGCCGGGGCGCGCAGTCGGGTATGGGCTTCAGCCAACCCGTGGCCGCCGCACTGGGTCCGGGCAACCTGGTTTACGTGGTCAACCGGGGCAGTGAGGGAATCAGCAACGTCCCCTGGAACCGGATTGGCTACGGCGCCCGGGTTTCTCAAATAACCGTCGGCCCCGAGTGGGGTCAGGAGGAGTTCCTCGGCGAGTTCGCCAAGTACGGCGACAGCAACGGCGAGTTCATCTGGCCCTCCGGTATCGTCACTGACCGCCAGGGTCGGATTTACGTTTCCGACGAATGGCTGAACCTGGTTTCCGTCTATGACCCAGAGGGTAACTTCTTGAACCGCTGGAGTTCCCTGGAGCAGGACGACGGCCAACCCCACGGCGCCGCCAGCTTGGCCATTGACGCCAATGACAACCTCTACGTCACCGATGGCCGCAGCCACGAAGTCCGCAAGTTCACTACCGACGGCCAGTTAGTTACATCCTGGGGCAGCCTCGGCTCCGAAAACGGCCAGTTCAACGCCCCCTGGGGCATCACCACCGACCAGGCCGGCAACATTTACGTGGCCGACCACCGCAACCATCGGGTGCAAAAGTTCAGCTCCGACGGCCAATGGCTGGCCCAGTTCGGCAGCCCCGGCGCCGGGCGCGGCCAGTTGCACCTGCCAGTCTGTGTGGCGGTGGACCCGGAGGGCGACGTTTACGTGGCCGACTGGAGCGATAACGGGCAGCATCCGGGGCGGGTCCACATCTACGACGCCGAGGGCAGCTTCCTCATCACCCTCATCGGCGACGCCCAGGAGCTTTCCCATTGGGCCAAGCTGACCGTGGACGCTAACGCCGACTACATCAAGCGCCGCCGCGAGGTGGACATCCACGGCCAGGAATCGGAGTGGCGGTTTGCCCTGCCCACCGGCATGGTTTACGACGGGGAGAAGGGTCGGTTGATGGTGGTGGACAGCCAGCGCAGTCGTCTCCAGATATACAACAAAGTGCCGGGCTACATGGTTCCCCAGATGAACCTGTAAGCAGGTCTGCGACCGCCAGGCGGGTGGAAGAAGTAACTGCATACGGTAGGGGCGGGTTTGAAACCCGCCCCTGTTGTTGCACGGACGGACAGGATCGCCGGAGGAGAAGGACAAGGTGTTATGGACCGGGAGAAGGAAGAATACTATCTACAGTTAGCTACGGACAACCCCGATATGCTCTGCTCCGAGGCGCCGGCGGAGATTCTGGATGCGTGCGCTGCAGAGGCCGAGCCTACCGCCTTCATGGAGGAGTTCCTCACCGCCGGCCATACCCAATGGCTCTTGCAGCGTTACGGGCGCCGGCTGCCCCAAGCCTACATCAACAACAATATCCTGCAACTATGGCTCCGCGCCTGCCGTCTTCATACCAGCAAGTTGACCGGCGACCCCGACCTGGGTTGGGGCAAATCTTTCTTCTCCACCGAGGATATGTAGCATCAGGCGCAGAATCGGAAGTGGGCTTGGGGGTTACTTACCATTCCCGTTCTGTGACCCGTCCGGGGGCGGCTCGGTAAAGTCCCGCCCTTCTCTCAGGGCAGCCTCGCGGCGTTGGTTCCAGGCTAGCCACTGCTGACGTTCTTCCTCTCGGCCCTTCTGTTCGCCCTCTTCCAACCCTTCCTCTCGGCCCTCTTGACGGCCCGCTTGTAGCCCCTCCTGTCGACCCTTGGCATACCTCGACCTTAAATATCTTTCCGAAAGCACAGCCATGCCCTCCACGAGAAAGAATACAGACCAAACCCCGGCAATTTAGCATCGCCGGGGTTGTGCGAAGGTTTCTTACTTGCCGTCTTCCTTTGCCGGATTGGACGGGGGCGGCTCGGTAAAGTCCCGCCCTTCTCTCAGGGCAGCCTCGCGGCGTTGGTTCCAGGCTAGCCACTGCTGACGTTCTTCCTCTCGGCCCTTCTGTTCGCCCTCTTCCAACCCTTCCTCTCGGCCCTCTTGACGGCCCGATTGTAGCCCCTCCTGTCGACCCTTGGCATACCTCGACCTTAAATATCTTTCCGAAAGCACAGCCATGCCCTCCACGAGAAAGAATACAGACCAAACCCCGGCAATTTAGCATCGCCGGGGTTGTGCGAAGGTTTCTTACTTGCCGTCTTCCTTTGCCGGATTGGACGGGGGCGGCTCGGTAAAGTCCCGGCCTTCTCTCAGGGCAGCCTCGCGGCGCTGGTTCCAGGCAAGCCACTGCTGATGTTCTTCCTCTCGTCCCTTCTGTTCGCCCTCTTCCAACCCTTCCTCTCGGCCCTCTTGACGGCCCGATTGTAGCCCTTCCTCTCGGCCCGCTTGTAGCCCCTCCTGTCGGCCCTTGGCATACCGCGACCTTAAATATCTTTCCGAAAGCACATTCATACCCTCCACTAGATAGAATGTAAATACCACCAGCCAGGGGATTGAGGAGGAGGCCAATCGCATAGCCTCCAGCAAAATGCCCACCGGACGACTGTTTGGTTCAGCGGTGGCGAACCCCTGCCAAACGTACAGGCCGGTGATTATGGCAAATAGAATGCCGAATATTACATAGTAACGGGTCAGGGAAAGTAGCCGAATGCTCCAGATGCTTTCCCGCTGGTTGTCCTGGCTGTCTTGCAATGCTCCGGCGCCCCCTGACGTGGCGTAAGGACTCTTGTGTCCCTCGCCCTCGGTATGCCGGTATTCTAACCAGCAACCAAGGGAGTTGTCTTGCCCCATCTGTCAGTAAAATCCTAAGCCTCCTGGCACCGGAGGCAAACATAGTCGGCCCGGTCCGCCGGGAGGGTGTCAACTGGCACGTTGCGCCGCCGCTGGCATACCGAGCATACCATCGTTTCCAGAACCGAGGCCGGCGGCGGGGCTTCGGTCGCCGCGTTGGCGCCTCGAAACCCCATGTAGCCGGGGTTCTGTTCTTTTATACGGAGGAATCGTTCCCGGTCTTTTCGGCGGCTCAAGGCATCCTCCTGGTGGGCCGGGCCGGATTAGACTGGTGGATCTAACGAAAGCGATTAGGCTATGCGCCGGTTACCTTACCTCGGCGACCGCCCCGACCTCTTCCAACTTGGCCTTGATGCTCTCGGCCTCGTCCTTGGCAATGCCTTCCTTGATACGGGCCGGAGCGGATTCAACCAATTCCTTGGCTTCCCGCAGACCCAGGGTAGTAATTTCCCGGGCGGCCTTAATGACGTTAATTTTGTTGGGGCCGATGTCCTGCAGAAAGACGTCAAACTCGGTCTGCTCATCCTCGACAGCAGCTTCGGCGGCGCCACCAGCGGGGGCAGCGGCTACGGCCACCGGCGCGGCGGCGGTAATCCCGAATTCGTCCTCCAGCGCTTTGACCAAGTCGGCCAACTCCAAAACACTCATACCTTTGATAGTTTCCAGCAGTTCCTCTTTAGTAGTCATTGGGCCTCCTCCGTTGCTGTTGTTTATAGTATTGAAGCTGTTTTTGGTTGTCGGAAATCGGGGGCAACCGCTCCCCGGTATATCTTCCCCCCTGGATGTATCTAAATCACCTCTAGCCGGTGGACTCGTTTCCTTCCAACTGGCGGATGCGGGCTTGCAGCAGGCCGTCCAGATTCTGCAACGGGCCGTTCAGGACGCCCAGCAACCGCTGGATGGGTGACTGAATCTGACCCAGCAGGTTAGCCAGCATTTGCGGTCGGGGCGGCAGTGATGCCAGCCGGTCCACCTCGGCGGGGGCCAGGGTCGGGCCGTCCGTAAGCACCGCCCCGCGCACGGTCAGGGGCGACCGGGTAGCCCGGATATATTCGTTGACTGCTCGGGCGGTATCCACCGGGTCATCGTAACCGAAAGCAATCGCAGTAGGGCCTTCCACGATTCCCCGGAACTGGGGCACTTGCGCCGCATCGGCGGCCAGATTAGCCAGGGTATTCTTGACTACGACAAACTCCACCCCGGCTTCCCGCATCCGGCGCCGCAGGTCGGTCATATTGTTTACCGAAATTCCGGCGTAGCCGGCCGTCAAGGCAATGGAACAACGTTCCAGCTTGTCCTTCAGTTCCGCCACGCGCTCTATTTTAGCCGGTGTTGGCAAAGGCTTTCCTCCTCCTAAAAAATTCCCTACGCCCATAGTTGAGACGCAGGGAAACCGGCGATGGTTCGGCAAGCTCACCATGAGCCGACCGACCCGGTTAATTTGCGCCTCGGCGGGCGGCCCGTCAGTCCGGGCCTTTAGCTCCCTTGCGGAGACCTGCGGTCTACAGCGTTAAGGTAAGTTTAGCGATGTGAGTTCAGTTAATTGGCGTGTCCTATTATAGTTTTGCCCTGGGCGACTTACCACCCTTCAAGGGCTATATACCCGTGCCAATTATTCCGGTTTGAGGGCTTGCAGCCCGTTCAAGTCCAGTGGGACGCTCGGCCCCATGGAAGAGGTAAGGTACGCGGAGCGCAGGAAGGTGCCTTTCACCGCCGCCGGTTTGGCCCGGACTATGGAATCAACCAGCACGGCCAGGTTTTCCAGCAGCAGGTCGGTGTCAAAGCTGGCTTTTCCAAAGGGAGAATGTATAATCGCCGTCCGGTCGGTGCGATACTCCAGGCGTCCTGCCTTGGACTCGCTAATCACCCGTCCCAGGTCCCTGGGCTGTACCATCGTGCCGGTGCGCGGGTTGGGCATCAATCCCCGGCGGCCCAGGATACGCCCCAGCTTGCCGATTTTAGGCATAATCTCCGGCGTTGCCAAGCCCACCTCAAACTCCAGCCAGCCCCCCTCGATTTGGGCAATCAAGTCATCGTCGCCCACGTAGTCGGCTCCCGCCTGGCGAGCGATGTCTGCGCCCTCGCCGCTGGTAAATACCAGGACCCTTACCTGCTTGCCCAGGCCGTGGGGCAGAACGGTAACTTCCCGGACCATCTGATCGGCATGACGCGGGTCGGCGCTGGTGCGGAGATGAATCTCCATAGTTTCATCAAATTTGGTGTTAGCCAACTCCTGGAGCAGTTCAATGGCATCCCCGGGCTGGTACGCCTTGTCCGGTTCCACCCGCTCGGCTACGCTGGAGTATCTTTTGCTGTGTTTGGGCATATTATTTAGTCCCCTTCTACGTTGATGCCCATACTGCGGGCGGTGCCCTCAATGATCGACATAGCTTGTTCTACCGTGTTGGCATTGAGGTCTTTCAGTTTAGTCTCCGCGATTTCCCGCAAAGCCTGACGGCTGATTGCCCCGGCTCTGCCTTGACGAAAATCTCCGGTGCCTTTTTCCACCCCGGCGGCCCGGCGCAGCAAGTCCGACGCCGGCGGAGTACGGGTTACGAAAGTGAAGGAGCGGTCTTCAAACACCGTCAAATGCACCGGAACAATCGTCCCGGCCTGAGCGGACGTGCGCTCGTTATACTCCTTGACGAAACCCATGATATTGACGCCGTGCTGGCCCAATGCCGGGCCAACCGGCGGGGCGGGAGTAGCCTTGCCCGCCTCCAATTGTAGCTTGATAATTGCCCTGACCTTTTTTGCCACCCGGTCCTCCTAAGCGCGTTCCACTTGCAAAAAGTCCAATTCGACCGGCGTTTCCCGGCCAAAGAAGGAGACCAGCACCCTCACCTTGCCCTTGCTTTCATCCACGTCGCCAACGGCGCCCACGAAATCAATGAACGGCCCTTCGGTGATACGCACCACGTCCCCGGCTTGCAGCCCAATCTTAATCCGGGTCGGGCCCGACTCCGACTGTTTCAGAATCGAATCCAGTTGCGAATCCTCCAAAGGAACCGGGCGGGGCCGCGTGTCGTAATCGTCCTCGGTAGAGATAAAGCCGGTTACTCCCGGGGTGTTGCGGACCACGTACCAGCTTTCATCATCCATATTCATCTGCACCAGGATGTAGCCGGGAAAGAGTTTCCGTTGCTCCGATTTCCGTTTGCCGTCCTTGAAGATTACTTCCTCTTCAGTAGGGACGACCACCTGGAAGATGCGGTCCTGCATATCCAGGCTTTGGATGCGCATATCCAGGTTCTTCTTGACCCGGTCTTCCTGGCCGGAGTAGGTATGGACGATATACCAGCGGAAATCCTGTTCCTGCTCCGCTTCCGTCCGGTTTTCTCTATCAGTGGTCATCAGCCATCACGCTCAACCCAAACTGCCGCCACACTCAACCCCAACCCGGTGAATGGTGGGTTTGCCGGGGGCTAAACCTCTTCAACCCGCACCCGGCGAACTTACCAGACCACCTGGGGCCAAAAGGCGTGGGATAACCGGCGGACGGAGCCTGGGTATGCCTTAAAAAATCCGGAAAATGAGCCGATTAAACAATTCGGCGAACAACCGGTCGAGGCCGCCGAGAAAAAAACCGATGACTACCGCCAAGACAATAACTATGGCAGTGAGCCGTGCGGTTTCTTCCCTGCTGGGCCACACCGACTTGCGCAGCTCCGATACCACATCTTGCAGGAACAGGATCGGACTGACCCGTCCTACGCTGCGCGGCGTGATTGGTGACTGGTTGCGTTGCTGTGTGTTTGCCCGGGCCACGGGGGACTACCGTACTTCCCGGTGGGTCTTATGCCCCCGGCAACGGGAACAGTACTTTCGCAACTCCATCCGCTGGGTGTCATTCCGGCGGTTCTTCATCGTAGCGTAGTTCCGCTCCCGGCAGTCGCTGCACTGCAAGGTAATGACTCCCCGTATATCTACTGACTTTCTAGCCATAATCGCTATCCTTCTTCCCGATTTCCTGCTGAATCAGGAAACTGACTCTTCTAGTCCAACAGCTTGGTGAACACCCCGGAGCCCACGGTGCGACCACCCTCGCGGATGGCAAAGCGCTGGCGCTCTTCCAGGGCGATGGGGGTGATCAGATCTACGGTTATAGTGATGTTATCGCCGGGCATTACCATTTCCACCCCTTCGGGCAGGCCGATTTCCCCGGTGATGTCACTGGTGCGGATATAGAACTGAGGCTTGTAGCCGGTGAAGAAGGGGGTATGTCGTCCGCCTTCCTCGCGGCTCAGCACGTACACTTCGGCCTCGGCTTTCCGGTGCGGCTGCATGGTACCAGGCCGGACCACCACCTGGCCGCGCTCAACCTCGTCCCGGTCCACGCCCCGGAGCAGAATACCTACGGCATCGCCCGCCTCGGTGGTATCCAGCAGCTTGTGGAACATTTCCAAGCCGGTGGCCACCGTCTGGCGCACGTCACCGGAGCGGATAATTTCAATCGGTTCACCCTGCTTCAGGGTGCCGCGCTCCACCCGTCCGGTTACCACCGTGCCGCGGCCCTTAATGCCGAACACGTCCTCAATGGGCATCAGGAACGGCCGGTCGATGAGGCGGGCCGGCACCGGGATATAGTCGTCCATGGCCTGCACCAGTTCGACCACGCCCTCCATGGCCTCCGGATCGCCATCCAGGGCCTTCAGCGCGCTGACCCGGACTACGGGGGTGTCGTCGCCGGGGAAGTCGTAGCGGCTGAGTAGTTCCCGGACTTCCAACTCCACCAACTCCAGCAACTCCTCGTCGTCCATCATATCCACCTTGTTCAGGGCGACCAGAATGCGGGGCACCTCCACCTGGCGGGCCAAGAGGATATGCTCGCGGGTCTGGGGCATCGGGCCGTCGGGAGCGCTCACTACCAGGACCGCGCCATCCATCTGGGCGGCGCCGGTAATCATATTCTTGATATAGTCGGCGTGGCCGGGGCAGTCCACATGGGCATAGTGACGGTTGTCGCTTTCGTATTCCACATGGGCGATGGCGATGGTTACGCCCCGGGCCTTCTCTTCTGGCGCGTTGTCAATGCTGCCAAAGTCCCGGAAGCTGGCCATCCCCTTCTCCGCCATAACCTTGGTAATTGCGGCGGTGAGGGTGGTCTTACCGTGGTCAACGTGCCCGATGGTGCCGACGTTGACGTGAGGCTTGGAACGGTCGAAATGCTGCTTGGCCATTTAGTCCTTTCTCCCTGGGAGTGCTGGAGCCCAGAGGCGGGATTGAACCGCCGACCCCGTTCTTACCAAGAACGTGCTCTACCGCTGAGCTATCTGGGCCCGTGACCCCAAAAATTATTGAGTTTTGATTTGGTTCAATTATAGCTTATTCAGGTGGTGGAGGGGGCAGGATTCGAACCTGCGAAGCCCTTCCGGACGCCAGATTTACAGTCTGGTGGTATTAACCACTCACCCACCCCTCCATGACTGCGCCCGGCTCCATACCCGGGAGTCAGGCCACAAGCCGAACCGGTGCACTTGGGTATGGATTACAATCGCCAGAGCCCCAGAGGGGACTCGAACCCCTAACCTGTCGATTACAAATCGACTGCGCTACCATTGCGCCACAGGGGCAGGAAGTACCGTTTATGACTAGAAAAAGGCCCCGTCATCTCGGGGCCACTTAACCAGCCAACCTGATACATTGAAAATTATATAAAAGTCGGCGGGAAATGTCAATTGGGTTTTGCGGGATTGGCAGGGCTATCGCGTTAGACGCACAGTCATATTTCCGTCGTTCCTGTGAAGGCAGGAACCTAAAACGTTGCGGACAGAGGTTCCTGCTTTCGCAGGAACGACGGGTTTTGTTCTTCGGCCTAATGCGATTGCCCTGGGAGGTGAGGGAGGTGCAAAACTCTGTGTTAGGACGAATATCCCGCTCATGGTGAGCCTGTCGAAGGATGGTAAATATGGTTCGACAAGTTCACCATCAGCGGAACAGTGTAGTTTTGCACCTGCCTCTGGAGGGGTTGGTGGAGCGGCGTGGAAGTGGGCTTTAAGTTTCTTCACCCGCCCCAGGAATGATGATTGACCGGAGCGCCGGGGATTAAGACGCGATTGCCCTGGTCACCCACCGGTCAGAAAAGCGACCCCGGCGGATATTTTGATACAATGAACTGGGGAGATTGCAAGAAATAGCGCTGGAAGTGGCTTAATGAAAGTGACATTACGCGGCTCCGTTTTTGAGGTTGACCAGGCCCTGATGACGTTCAAGTTGCAGCCGGTTTACGGTGAGAAGGTAGCCGGCCCCATACCCGAAAAGCACTACGATAGCATCCTTGAAGCCTTTAACGGCTATCGGAAGGGAATCAGGGTTTTAGTTCAGGGAGTCGGACGTTATGACCGCCAAAGCCGCTTGTCCGGCCTGGATTCGGTCGAGCAATTCAGCCTGCTCGACCCGCTGGACGTGCCGGCGCGGCTGGACGAGTTCCGGGATATGCAGGATGGATGGCTTGAAGGGAACGGGTTAGCCCCAAGCCATACCGGGCTGGACTGGTTGGCTGACAGTTTTGATAAGTACTATCCCCCCGATGTTCCAAGGCCTTACCTTTATCCAACTTCCCAGGGCGGTATAGAGGCGGAGTGGTCGCTGGGGACACGGGCAGTCATTTGCGAAATCAATCTTGACACGCACCATGGCGATTGGCTTCAGTTTGACCGTCAATCC
The DNA here is from genome assembly GCA_965197655.1 of Dehalococcoidia bacterium. Lineage (GTDB taxonomy): Bacteria > Chloroflexota > Dehalococcoidia > Lucifugimonadales > UBA3495 > CATQHB01. The sequence continues at coordinate 2,533,205 of OZ240220.1, forward strand.
GATGCTGAGGATTCCCGGAATCTTAACCTGACCGACACTGGTAGTTGGGAGTGGCTGGCCGCCGAAATCCGACGCCTGACCGAGGCGGCTGAGTGAACGACGAAACCCTACTGCACCGGATAATTAAACCCAATTGGTGGCTGCAAGCCGACAATGTTTCATCCCAGTCTTTCCGCCCTACGCCGGAGGACCAAAAGCGCCTGTCAGTGTACGATGGCGACCGCATTACGCCGGAGTCAGCCTGGCAACACTACATAAGGGAGCCTGGCAAGCCTCTGCCCGCCGGCGTACTGGCCGTTACGGTGGCCGAGTGTTCCGACCAGGACTTGCCCGCCATTCCTGACCCGGACACTTTTGCCGAGCACGTTTTGATTGATTTCAGCGAGTTCGGGAACAACCAGATTAGAAGAAAGTCGGCGTGGCTCAGAGACCGAGCGGTAGCCCGCGGTTGGTTGGTTGGGCCGGTGCAGGGTTGATTGGCGGCGCTGCTCAACGGTGCGGAACTGTATCAACAACACTCCTGAACCGCCTTCTACCCTACCGCAACACCCGCTCATCCCCCACTCGCCGCGTAATCCGCTGCTGGTCCAGGTGTTCCAGCAGGGGCAGGATGTACTTGCGGCTGGTGTCGAACATCGTCCGGGCGTCGGCTACGGTGATGCTGCCCTTTGCTTCCAGGTGCGCCACGATTTTCTCGGTCAGCTCCCGGTAGGCCGAGGCGGCAAATATCACCGATTCGTTGACCTTTACTACCTTCCCCTCGTCAATCAATACGCCCAACAGTTCCGGGTCCGGGTGTCGCTCGGTGGGCGGCGAGTAGGGGTCGTGTTCCAGGGATTGGAGGTAAGCCGTTGCCTGCCGTTCCAGTTCCGGGGTCAGCGTTACCTGGTGGTCGGGGAGGCGCACCTGCTGACCCTCCTCCACCAGGCAGTCCTCCTCCACCAGGCGGGCCAGGGCCTTCAGGTAAACCCCCTGGGACAGCCCGGTGCGGCTGCGGATTTCCTGGGTGGGCGCGCCCCGTCGCAGGGGATGCCGGTTATGGTAGGTTTGCAAGGCAATCCGCACCTTCCCCTTCAGAATGTCCCAACCCTGGGCCGAATAGACCACCGCATCGTTTTCCGCTCCCAGGTTGCCCAGGATTACCAGGTCGCCGGCCTCGGCCAGTGCAACGGCCCGCTCCAGGGCCTCCTCAGTGGACAGGTTGGAGCGTTGCGACAGGGTACGCAGGTCGCAGGGCCCCCACTGGTCGGCCACGCTGAGGATGATGTCTTCGCCGGTGCCCTGGTCCAGCAGCATCAACTGCTCAATGGTTTCCTGGTTAAAGCGCCGGTGCCGCCGCCGGGGGTTGGGGTCAACCACCTGCCCGCCGCCCAGGGTGTCCTCGGCGGAGCGGAGGACAAAATAGTCGCCCTTGACCATCGGGATGGGGTCATCCAGCAATAGTTGAATCCAACCCTCTTCGCCGGGAGCCAGCCGGTCGGCGTCCAGCAGCCGCACCCGTGCCGCAGTCTCGCCGGTAAATAAGTGAAAGGTAATGCCGGAGTTGTGGCGCAGGGGATGCGGCGCGCCCCGGACCATCTTCAATCGGGCGTCCAGCCGGCGGGTGGAGCGCAGCCAGCCGGGGATGGTCACGAACTCGCCCCGCTGGATTTCGGTGCGGGCAATGCCGGACAGGTTCACCGCCAGCCGGACGCCCGGGTCGCTCTGCTCCACCCGCTCCTTGTGGCTCTGCAATCCCCGGATGCGTCCCCGCATACCGGAGGGAGCCAACTCCACTTCCTGCCCCACCGCCAGCAGGCCGTCAATCAAAGTACCGGTAACCACGGTGCCGAAGCCGGAGATGGAAAAGCAGCGGTCAACGGGCAGACGGGGCCGGCCCAGGTCCCGGCGCGCCCCGGTCTGGTCCAGAATGTCGTCAATCACCGCCTTTAGCTCCTCCAGCCCGGCGCCGGTGTAAGCGGAGACGCCAATCATCGGGCACCCCTCAAAAGAGGTGCCGGCCACCGCGTCCTCCACCTCCGCCTTGACCAGTTCCACCAGTTCCTCATCCACCAGGTCGGTCTTGGTGACCACCACCAGGCCGCGCTTAATCTGGAGGATGTCGAGGATTGCCAGGTGCTCCCGGGTCTGCTGCATTACGCTTTCGTCGGCGGCCACAATCAGCAAGGCCAGGTCAATAGCGCCGACCCCGGCCAGCATATTCTTGATGAACCGCTCGTGGCCGGGTACGTCAACAATGCTGACCTCCCGACCGCTGGGCAGGGTCATCCAGGCAAAGCCCAGGTCAACGGTCATCTCCCGCTCCTTTTCCTCGGGCAGGCGGTCGGGGTCAATATCGGTCAGGGCCTTGACCAGGGTAGATTTGCCATGGTCCACATGGCCGGCGGTGCCGATGACGTACATAGTTGGCGTCCTCTTGATTGGCGTTTAGAGGAATTCTACACGATTGAGCATCTCGCCCATAGACAAGAGCTGGCAAGCTAAAGCTACTGCGCTGACAGCTTCGCCGATGGAATACTTGCGAGGATGATGATAAAAGATTCCGGCGTGCTGAATTCCTGCATCGTTTAAGCGCAGAAAATCTGCATCGCCGGTATAAATGACCCGACCTAGTTGTTGAGCTGCATCTATAATCATAGGATCCGGAGTTGCCCCCAGCCCTATTTCTTGGACGCTTATAACGTCAATGCCCTGACGGTTCAGACCAGCAATAACTGGGAAAGGTATATGTTCGTCGCAAAGGAGGACTATGGGCATCAGCTTGGCCCTGATTCCTTCCTCTGAGCCAATTCCATCTTCTCAGCGAATTCACGGTCGTCCTCGATATCCCGGTCAATTTCACTCTGGTGGTCGTAGTAGAAAGATAGCGCGGCGTGAACCGTGTCCGGGGTAAGGCGCGGATGGGACTTGCAAATCTGTTCTACACTCAAACCGGCATGGACGTACTCAATAACTATATGCTGAACCTTCATGCGTGTGCCGGCTATACGAGGCTTTCCTCCACAAATCCCTTCATCCTGCACAATGTGGCCTGCTTGCTTATCTGCTGAACTCATAAATAGTCTCCTCGCAGGATTAAGCATAGCATTAGTGGGCGGAAGAGGGTAGTGGTATAGCCCCAGGGCAATCGCATTATGTTAAAGCTCGCTTTTCGCGTCGTTCCTGCGAAGGCAGGACCCTCTATCCGTCACGGGTTCAGATTCCTGCGGAGGCAGGAATGACGGTTGGTAGGTACTCAATGATGCAATTGCCCTGGGGTATAACCGAAGTAACAAACCGGAGTGGATATTGAGAACTTATCAAAAGTGGATGTCCGGGCTTACCGTGATTCTCTCGTTCATATAATTTCTCCTCAAAGCAAGCATAGCGCCGCCGCGCCGGAAGGGATATAGGAATGTGTCGGGAGGAAAACCGGGCGAATTACGCTCAATTTGCGCCTTGGCCGGCAATCTTCCGGGTGATGTATAGTGAAGGTCGATTAACTCCTCGGACGGGGATTCATAAAGGTGTTATATGGACTGCCAGGCGGTAATGCAAGAACTGGAAAGCCTGGGCACCGCCCAGAACCGGAAAATCTACCAGCGGCACGGCGTCGGCGATAACCTGTTCGGCGTCAGCTTTGCCAACCAGAACAAGCTGGCCAAATCCATCAAGCGTAACCATTGGCTGGCTCAGGAGTTATGGGCCACCGGCAACCACGACGCCCGGGGGCTGGCTGCCCTGATTGCCGACCCGTCCCAAACCGATGCATCCTTGCTGGATGCTTGGGTTAACGACCTGGACAGCTACGTGGTCACCGACTCCTTTTCCGGCTTAGTCGGCAAGACTGCCCTGGCCCACGAAAAAGCGGAGCAATGGACTCGTTCCGAGGAGGAGTGGCCCGGCCGCGCCGGCTGGCACCTGGTCGCTCACCTGGCGCTGAAAGACCCCGACTTGCCCGACGCCTATTTCACCGCTCACCTGGCAACCATCGAGAGGGAGATTCACACTGGCAAAAACCGGGTCAGGGACGCGATGAACAACGCCCTCATCGCCATTGGCATCCGCAACGACGCCCTGGAAGAGCAAGCCCTGGCCGCCGCCGCCCATATCGGCAAAGTGGAGGTTGACCACGGCGAGACCGGCTGCAAGACGCCGGATGCGGCACCCTACATCCACCGTACCGTTGCCCGCCGACAGCAGAAGGCGCAGGCCGCTGCGGAAAAGGCGGCCAAACCGACAAAGGCCCGGGGATAAGCATCCTCAGTACAGGGCTGTCGCATTGAGATTGCAGGCTGTCCGTCGTTCCTGCAAAAGCAGGAACCTAAAACCTTGAGGACCGAGGTTCCTGCTTTTGCAGGAACGACGGGCAAGGCACATTTGCCCTCAGGTGCGATAGGCTCTGATCCTGGGTAGGGAAAGGGTTGCACTATCCCAAGAAAATGCCCACTCCTCAAGTTGCTCCGGGCCGATTATTTCTGACGCTCTTTCCGAAAAAGATAGACTTCCGCCGATTTGGCCGGTTTGAATCTGGCCCGGCTTGGTGGCCTTGTGGCATCGGCCTCTACCATTTCCGAAGTCAGCGGCGTTCCTTTGGCCGTCTTGAAATAGGCCGACCGCGTGTCTTCGGCTGTTTCAAGACCAAGACTTTCCCCCTCAAACCCGCCCAGGAGTTGATAGTCCGGGTCGGTATAGGCGCGGCGGGCGTCGTAGTGGCCGTCATTCACCAAAAGCAGCCCCCCGGGACGCAGCAAGCGCTTGACCGCTTGCGATATGAACCCGGCGTTGAGGGATATAAGCAGGTCAAAGGATTCCTCCGGTTCTGCAATGGAGACCTGATAGTCCTGCTGATAGCACCGGATCAGGGCATCTTCCGGATAGTTCTTGTGGCTGTTTACGTACTCCAGCAAGCCGGGGTCGGCCAGCGCCTCGCCAATGCCTTTCAGGGAATCAACGTAACATACCTGGGGGAAGACCAGGGACGGGGTGATATGCAGGTAACTGCCGGGATACAGCGCCCTGGCGCCGCCAAACCTTTCCCGAACCTGCCGGAACACGGTCAGCAGGTCGTGCATCCCGTCCCGCCTGTCTCCGTAATTGGATAGGTAAATATCCAAGGCTTTGCCTGGCCGCATTTTTGCTCTTTCCCGTGCGAAATAAGGGAAACTCCAAATCACAAATGAGGGTTCTTGGCAAACCTTAACCCCTCCGACGTTAAGGTGGTGTGCTCAAGTCCTTGGGCGGGTTGGCCTGGCCCAGGTAATTCTCGCCCCAGCAGACCACCACACTGTTTTCCCGGACCGCGCAGGCATGCTGCTCGCCGCTGCTGATGGCGATAAACCCTGTCCGCTTGGGAGGCTCCAGCCCGCGTTCGGCGCCCCTGCCCCAACAGGCGGCGCTTCCATCATCCAGTACGCTGCAGGTAAAGTCCTTCCCTGCTCCGATATCCGTCATCCCCTCTTCCTCTGGTGGTTCTCCCTGGGTGGCGCCCCAGCAGACAGCGGTTCCGTTGGCGCGCAGGCCGCACGCATGCCGGTCGCCGCTGTCAATCTTGACGAAAGTTTCTCCGGCCGGAACATTTCTCTGGCCGTAGTTATTTGCGCCCCAACAGGTAACCGTGCCATCGTCCTTTAGCCCGCAGGTAAAGTCCCCGCCGCTGCTTAGGGAGGCAAAAGTCTGTACCTTGGGCGCTTCGGTCTGGCGCCGTTCATTGCTGCCCCAGCATACGGCAGTGTCATCCAATTGAATACCGCAAACGTGCTGATTCCCGCTGCTGATTGATTTGAGCCTGAGACTTCGGTCAACCTTCAAAGTACCCAGACGGTCGCGGCCCCAGCAGAAGGCTACGTTTTCCTTGCCCGGGTCGCCCTGGATTCCGCAGGTGAAGGCGCCCCCGGCGCTCACCTCCAGGAAAGTTACTCCCACGGGTACGCTTAGCTGCTGGTTGATGTCGCTGCCCCAGCAACGGACTGAACCGTCGGTCATGAGGACGCAGTTATGAGCGCCATTGCTGTCAACCTTCGCCACGGTGACGGGCGCCGGCGTAGGCGTGGGTGTGGGCGGAACGGGTGTTGGCGTGGGTACTGCAGTAGGCTCTGGCATCGCCGTGGGAACCGGAGCCGCCGTGGGAACCGCGGTGGGCGGGGCTATAACTACCGGCGCAGCCGTGGGAGCCGGGGCTGCCGTTGGCTGCGGTGTATTGGTCGGCGCCGGCGTAGCCGTGGGCTCGGGTTCTTCCCTCGGTTCTGGTTCTCCGGTCGGCTCTTCGGCGGGCGCCTCTGGTGGTTCAGGAGCCTGGCTATCGACGGCCGCTGCCACGGCCGCTTCGATGGTGGCCTGGAGGTTGGGCGTCGGCTGTGGAACCGGTGTCGGGGTGTTGGCCGGGGCCGTTGTTGCCGTGGGTTCAGCGTCGCAACCAGCCAGCAGGAACAGGGAAATCAGACATAGTGAGAGAAGCAAAAAAGTCCTCTTCAGGAAAGACAGGACTGGCCGATGGTTGGGGGTATTAAGTTTGTGCAAGATGGGTAACTCTCCAGCTAATTATTCCTGGCCTGTGAGAACAAGCCCAGACATATAGGCTAAAGGTTATGTAAAGGATTGGCAAGTTGGCGGGGGAGAATTGCCGGAGAGTTCCGACAATCCGAAGGAGATTTCCTTCGTGGGGTATTGGGGCAGGTCCAGCTAGTCCAAAAATCGCGTAAATACCTGGTTGGCAATCAGGTAAGCCGGCTCGCTCAGGCGGATAACCGGGCCTTGCCGTTCCAGCAGCCCCAACTCCAGCAGCTCCTCGATTTGGGGGCGGTACTTGTCCGCCAGGTCAACGCCCAGCCGGGCCGAGGCTTGGGCCAGGTCCAGCCCGTCCAGCAGGCGCAGGCCCAGGAACATGGTCTCTGCGGCGGCCAAGTCGGGGCCAATGGCCTCGTGGCCTCCCACCGGGCCGACCCTCTCCAGCCACTCACCGGTCAATGTCGCCGGGGGTTGGGGTTGGAGTTGGGATATGGACTCGGCCCACTCCCGGACTGCCGCCACGTAGCCGCGGGGCGAGTCCATATCCCAGAAACGGTAGCCGCCCAGGCAGGAATGGGCGCCCGGCCCCACGCCCAAGTAGGCCAGGTTCCGCCAGTAGGCCAGATTGTGCCGGGAGGCCAGCCCGGGCCGCGCCCAGTTGGAGATTTCGTAGTGGTGGTAGCCGGCGCCGCCCAGCAGTTCCTCGGCGTAGTGGTACATATCCGCCGCCAGGTCCACGTCCGGGTGGGGCAGCTTGCCCTGCTCCACCCAGCGGTGCAGGGGCGTCCCCTCCTCTAGCGTCAGACAGTAGAGGGAAATGTGGGCCGGCTCCAGCGCGGCCAGCCGTTGCAGCGTGTCCTGCCACTGGGGAAAAGTCTGCTGGGGCAGGCCATACATCAGGTCCAGGTTAACATTGGCAAACCCGGCCTCGCCAACGGCGCGAAAGGCGGCGATGGCCTGGTCGGCGTCGTGGCGGCGGCCCAGCAGGGACAGCAGGTCGTTGTCCAGGCTCTGCACCCCGATGCTGAGGCGGTTGACCCCCTGCGCCAGCAGGCTCGCCGCCTTGGCCGAATCCAGGTCGCCGGGGTTGGCCTCAATGGTAATCTCGGCGTCGGGCCGGAGCCGGAAGGCAGCCCCGGCGGTGGTCAGGATGTTCCCGATGGCGCCGTCGGGCAGGTAGGAGGGCGTCCCCCCACCGAAAAAGACCGTGTTGACCATCGCCTTTTCCGACGCCCCGGCCAACACCCGCCCCCAGGTGGTCAGCTCGGCGGCCAGCGCCTCCAGGTAGGGATTGATCAAGTTTTCGATGCCCTGGTAGGTGTTGAAGTCGCAGTAGGGACACTTGGTCTGGCAAAAGGGAACGTGGATATAGAGGGATATGCCGTCGGCAGCGAAGTCGCTTAACATCGGCTACCCAGCCTCCCGCTCATGGTGAGCCAGTTGGCCCCGCTCATGGTGAGCCTGTCGAACCATAAACATCGGCTACTCATCGTCAATGAAACGGGCCTTGCCGTCCACCACCTGGGACGGGTCCTTGTCCTCCGGGCGGTCTGATGGAGGTTGCCGTCCCAGGTGTTCGTCCACCACGTACCGAGGCGCCAGCTTAACCAGTAGCAGCGCCGCCAGCCCCAGGATTATCAGGTCGTCCATCCGGCCCAGGACGGGAATGCCGTCCTTAATCAGGTCAAAGGGCCAGAGAACATAGAGCAAGGCCAGCGGCACCAAGGCCCGCAGGAAAATGCTCACCCGCCGGTCAAAGGTCAGCCGCCAGATCAGCATCAGGTAGAGCAGGATTTTGGGCAGAAACCTGGGCAGCAGCATCATTAGCAGTGGGAAGAGTAAGCGGGACATAACGGCCCCCCCAAATCGCGTAGCGCCTCTACGCCCATAGCCCTATTATAGACCGGGAGCGGGGGTTTGGTAAGGTGGGGGGAGGCAGTCCAGTGTGATACGATTGCTCCAACTTGATGACAGATGCCTAAAGCCAGGAACTATTCTGCCCTGCTATACTGGTGACGGATTGGCACTCTAATGAATGCAGGTTAGCCATGACTACGCCACGCCACACCGAACCCAGCCTCAATACAACCCTGGGCAACCTGTTGCAACCCATGCTGGGCCGGGCCGTTGTCCGTTCCGAAAACGTCCGTGCCTTCGCCGGCCGACCCAACCTGCAACCGGATATCTTGATTACGGGGGAGGACCGCGCCCCGGTAGTCATAGAAGCGGAGTATGTACCCGCCCGGAATGTCGAAAGAGAGGCCAGGTCTCGGTTGGGACTGCTGCCCACCGGAGAATCCCATCGCATTGAGTCGGTTATTGCTCTGCGTTACCCGGTAAGAGACCTCCGTGAGGCCCCGGACCTGACCGCCGAGCTTGCCGGCGCCCAGCTATCCTATTGCCTGCTTTCCGTGGAGAAATACACCGACCCGCCCAAGCCCAAAATCGCTAGTGTAGCCCGTTTCCCCCAGTCCGGCTGGCTGGAAGGCTCGATTGCCGACTTGGCCGACCTGATTCGATTGGCGTCAGTTCCGCAATTGGCGGCGGAAGAGGCTGCCGACACGCTACAGGAAGGCATTGACCGGGCGGCGACAGCCCTGGAGGGATTGGAGCAGTCTCATCCTGCCGTCAACCCGGAAATTGCCCGGCTGCTGGGAATGGAAAACGTGCCGCAGACGCGTCGCATGGCCGGGGCCATTCTGGCCAACGCCCTTATTTTTCACCAGCGAATTTCCGGTATTCATCCCCAAATCCAGCCGCCCACGGCGGTCTCCGGCCACCGAGCCGCTTACCCAAAAGAGGACACGCTGGCCATCTGGGACGAAATCTTGGACATTAACTACTGGCCCATCTTTGACGTTGCCAGTCGCATTCTGACCGTCATTCCGGCGGAGTCGGCTAACTTCATCCTGCGCAACCTGGAATATATCACCGGACAGTATGCCGTTAGCCGGGTCAATAACTCTCACGACCTTACCGGGCGGGTCTTTCAACGGCTGATTGCCGACCGCAAGTACCTGGCTACCTTTTACACCCTGCCTGAATCGGCCGCATTACTGGCGCGGCTGGCCGTGGCCAAGCTGGAGGGGGTGGATTGGGCCGATGCCGATGCCATTGGCAAGCTGCGCGTCGGTGATTTCGCCTGCGGCACCGGCGCTTTGCTCTCGGCGGTCTATGAACAGATTGCCGCCCGTCACGAACGGGCCGGCGGCAATTCCGAGGCGATTCACCAGGTAATGATGGAAGAGGTATTGTATGGCTGTGACGTGATGCCTTCCGCGGTCCACATCACCAGCGCCACCCTGTCCGGCGCCCAACCCAAAATCGGATTCAGCCAGTCCCGCCTCTACACTATGCCCTATGGCCGGTTGAGCGACGGCAGCGTTGCCATTGGCTCCCTGGAGTTCCTGACTTCCAATGCCCAACTGACCCTGAGCAACTTCAGCGACCCGGCCCTCCGTACCGTCGGCAACGGCGATGAGCGGTCATACCAAGCCACCGCCGAGGTTCCTGACGAGGGTTTCGATCTGGTGATTATGAATCCGCCCTTTACCCGAAACGTAACTCGGGAAAGGGCTACCGCCGGTGCTTTCGCGGCCGCATTTGCTGCTTTCAATGCCACTGAAGCAGACCAAAGGGACATGGCGAAACGCATGGGCGAAATGCGGGCGGGAAGCTGTTACCACGGCAACGCCGGCATGGCTTCCGCTTTTGCCGCCCTGGCCGATAAGAAACTTAAGCCCGGCGGCGTAATAGCACTGGTGCTACCTCTGACCATAGCTAATGGGGCAGCCTGGCAGGGGTTCCGGCAAATGCTGGCAACCGGATACACCAATTTGGAAGTATTGAGTATTGCCGCCAATGGTCGGGATATGTCATTTTCCTCGGATACCGGCATGGCCGAATGTCTGGTAACTGCCCGCAAGCGGAGCAACTCTACGTCGCAAAATTCAAGGACGCATTTTGTTTCGCTAACCCGCCGTCCTCAGGGATTAGCCAGCGCCAATTTGATTGCCGGAAGTATCCTTCAACAAGGCCATATATGGCAAATTGAAGATGGCCCCCACGGCGGCACCCGCATATTAGTCGGTGAGGAATCGACTGGAGCAATGTTAACAACTCAGGGTGACGCAGGCGGGGATAAGTGGGGAGCGGTACGCCTCAGTGATTATTCCCTAGCCCAAACAGCCTATGCCTTGTCTCAATCCAGGTTGTGGCTTCCGCTTAGTTTCGCCCCGGCTGATCTTGATATGGAAGCGCTTGGTTCGGTGGGCAGGCTCGGCTCCTATCATCTCGACATCACCGGGCCTGCTCCTCGCGGTCCCTTTGACAAAATACCACTCGGCCCAGATGCGCATTATCCCGCTTTGTGGAACCATGACGCCAAACGGGAAACTCGAATGGTCTGCCTGCCAGACTCTTACTTGCAGATGCGCTCTGGCATGGAAGAAAAGGCTGAAGCGGTTTGGGCCACCGCCAGCCGGGCTCACATAAATCTTGACTTTACCTTCGGGTCACAACCGCTGGCCGTTGCCTTTACAGACCAAGAATCCGTAGGAGGACGGGTGTGGCCCAATGTCACTTTCGATGACCTCCGCTTTGACTACGCCTTTGCAGTATGGGGCAACAGCACGTTAGGTTTGCTATCCTGGTGGTGGCATTCCAACCGTCAACAGTCAAGCAAGGGGGGACTCACCATCCGCTCCGCCGAAACCCTCCCTGTCCTCGACTTCCGCACCCTCAGCGAGGAACAGTTGGCCCAGGCCGAGGAGATATTTAACGAGTTCCGGGACAAAGAGTTTCAGCCGGCTTACCTGGCTGACGCTGACCCCAACCGGGCCCTGCTGGACCAGCGGGTGGTCTGCGACCTGCTGGGGTTTGACGAATCAGTGTACCAGGGAGTGCGGCGGCTGGCCGCCAAGTGGTGCGCCGAACCCTCAGTCCACGGCGGCAAGGCTCGGCCCAAGGGCACCAACTTTGTAGCATAATCTGGCCGCTATACGCTAGGAGCCTATTGAAAACCTGCCCACATTCGGTTAACCTATGTCTCCCAGGAGGCGCAACATGGCTACTACCAGGCAGAAAATTCCGGTCCGGGTTCTCCCACGGGAGCAAATAGTCAAGGAGCGCCAGGAGCAGCTGCGCGAGTATGAATTGCGCTATGAAATGTCCAGCGAAAAAATGGCTACCCTTGTCGAATTAGACGCTATGCGGTGAAATCCCTTTTAGAAACGACCCCCACGACTGGAACTCTTGGGACCACTACCAAACCATCCACGAAAACCGATTAGAAGAACATCCTTTCGTAGTAAGTTTTCAAGATACCCTCATCTTCACTGAATCGGAAGATGAGGGTCATATTTATTTGAGCGGTAGAGTTGACTGTCTCAAGGATGTTGTCTTGGAAGTGCAAAAGGAGTTCGATCTTCGCTATTCCGGCAATATCATCAGGGTCAGATGCTATAGCTATAGCTACGTCGCCTGGATACCTGGGCAGCATCTTCTAATGAAATACCACAACCTGCACCGAGACCGGGACGAATATCACCAACGGATTTACGACCCAAGGACTGGCGAGGAAATAGCCCACGAAGTCCTCAAAAGGTATCAATTTCCCCCTTTCACCGAAGTGCTGGACGAGCTTCAAATCCTGTCGGCTGACTTGTAGCTCCCCCCCGACGGGTTTCTTCAACCAACGCCATCACTCCCCATCCCCCGCCCTGTGCTATACTAATTCGGCGGGTTGAGCGGATTGAACCTGCCCGCCCCAGCAGTTGACGACGGAGGAGGACAATGACCTCGACAGCCCGGCCCGATTCTATCCGACCCGATTCCCGACCTGACACCATCGGCGAGTTGCGCGACAGCGGTTACCGGGTTATCCCGGTGCGCGAGGAACTGCGCAAGAACCTGATCGCGAAAATGCGCGCCGAGGAAATTGTCTTCCCCGGCATCATCGGCTTTGAGGATACGGTCATTCCCCAACTGGAGAATGCCCTCCTGGCCGGTCAGGATGTCATCCTGCTGGGTGAGCGGGGGCAGGCCAAGTCCCGCCTCATCCGCAGCATGATCAACCTGCTCGACGAGGCCATCCCCAAAATCGCCGGTTGTGAGATTAACGACGACCCCTACAACCCCATCTGCCAGGGCTGCCGCGATACGGTGGCCGAACAGGGCGACGCTACGGAAGTCGCGTGGATCAGCCGGCAGGAACGCTACTCGGAAAAGCTGGCTACCCCGGACATCTCCATCGCCGACCTGATTGGCGAGATTGATCCCATCAAGGTGGCCGAGGGCCGGCACCTGTCCGACGAACTGGCGATCCATTACGGGCTGGTGCCCCGCACCAACCGGGGCATCTTCTCCATCAACGAACTGCCCGACCTGGCCGAGCGGATTCAGGTGGGCCTCTTCAACCTGATGGAGGAGCGGGACGTGCAAATCAAGGGCTACCGCATCCGGCTGCCCCTGGACGTGTACGTGATAGCCACCGCCAACCCGGAGGACTATACCAACCGGGGCCGCATCGTCACTCCGCTGAAGGACCGCTACGGCTCCCAGATTCACACCCACTATCCCCGTCATATCGAGGAAGAAATCACCATTATGGACCAGGAGCGCTCCCGCCTGTTCGACGAGGAGTCTCTGGTCATCCCCCAGTATATGAAGGAAATCCTGGCCGAGATTACCGCCCAGGCCCGGAATAGCAGCGAAATCAACCAGCGTTCCGGGGTCAGCGTCCGGGTTTCCATCGCCAACTACGAGACCCTGTTGAGCAACGCAGTGCGCCGGGCCATCCGCTCCGGCGACGCAATAGCCTGCCCCCGCATCAGCGACCTACCCTACATCGCCGCCTCTTTCGGGGGCAAGATTGAACTGGAAACCTTTGAGGAGGGACGGGAAGGCCGGGTGATGGAGGACTTGACCAAGCGGGCCGCCCTGCGGGTCTTTGGCCGCTACTTTGACGTGGAATCACTGGACGACATCGTAACGTCCTTTGACCTGGGCAACGCCGCCGAGACGGGTAGCGAAAAACCGGCCGGCGAATACCCGGCCCTGGCCGCCCAACTGGACGGGCTGGCCGCCGCCGCCGCCCGCTTGACCGAAGGACAATACTCGCAGGAGCCCGGCCCGGAAATCCTGGCCTCGGCAGTAGAGTTTGTGCTGGAGGGCCTGCACCTGAACCGCCGCCTAAACTGCGAGCGCACGGCTACGGGTTATACCTATAGGCGGTAGGAGGATTAGCGGGTTTGTGGTGTATGAAATGAAAGACACGGTTCTTCTATGCCTGCTTCAGATACTGCAATGCCTTATTTATCGTGCCATCTCGGACATACGCCTCGGCCAGGTCAAAAATTTCCCGCAAACCCGGGTCTTGCCCGGTGTTAACATCTTCGGGTTGCCACTCGAGAGTTCCGTTGACTTGGCCGGTATCGCCAATTAGTTCAAGCTGGAAAACCCTGCGGTATTCGTCACAGGAGATTTGAAAGGTTACGTCCGGGAAATGCACTTTATACTCATTATCCCTGATGTACTGCTCCCACGACAATTTATTGGCTTTTGAGAGGCGTAAAAGCTCACTGGCTACTTCGTGCATTCCCGATTTTGCCATTTTGCTCTCCACGGATAGATTATTCCAGAAAGTCTTCAAGCTCGACCAAAAGCGCTGCTTGGAATCTTACTAAATCGCCATTGAAACGGCGACCTATTTCTTGCGGTATGTCCCCGCCCAGTCCTTCGACTTCAAGTTGCATATTTGTGATGATGTTGACGGCACTTTGAATTTGGCGCCGATGTTCCTCAGATAGATTGGGATGCTGCCGTTGGATGTCAATGAATAGCCCACGTATCTCCGGGTAGCGGTCTAACGCCCGGGCGCGGTCCCCGCTGCGGTGCAATTCAATTAACCCCTGTATCCGCTCACTCAACCGGGTCAGGTCGGTGCCGGTCAAATCGCGCCGTAAGAGCCGACGGGTTTCCTCGGAAGCCTCTCTAGCCGCCCGTGTTTCGCCGCGCAATTTGCGCAATTGAAGCAGCGCGAAACCCAATCCTAACAGAGATACCAGCACCCCGATCACGCTGGCAATGCTGCCTATTTCACTTAGCATTGACCGGGATCACAGTGCTGGGGATGCTGCCTGGGTTTCATAGCTGCATTTTAACATACCCTGACTGCCGTTACCCGCTGCCCCCCAACAACCGCAGGGCCGCCGCCCTGACCTCTTCCCGGTCCAGGGATGCCACCAACTCGCCGTTTTCGTCGGCCTGAAACGCCGATTCCTGGTGAAAGTCGGCTACCAGGGCGGCTACCGCTTCCTGCCAACGCTCCTCGTGCAAGGCAGGTTTCGGGGTTTCACTCGGCAGTTCACCGGGTAGCTCCAGGTCTGCCAGGTGGCTCTCCACCTCGGCGGTCAGCAGCTCAATCTCTACCGCGTGACGCTGTATCTGCCCAACGCTTTGCAGATGACGGCCCAGGTAGCAGCCGCCAAACTGCATTACCTCGGACTGCCGGCCCTCATACTCGCCGGTGGACTGGTAGCGGGGTTCCAAGTCGTTGTCCGTCAAATAGTCACGAACCGTCCCGTCCTCCGAGTCGGGACGCTCCAGGTCGAAAATCAGCTGCACGGTGTACATAAAGAACCCGGCCGGTTCAACCTTAATCAGCATCGAAACTCCCTCCTCGGAATTGGGTGGATTGTCTGACGGCTCGACTATGATTGACAAATTCTTGCCTTAAATGTATGGTTCTCATGTATCCCCTCTGTTTGCTTCGGCGGCAGAGCGCGAGGCCGCCTACGGGCGGCTTCAGCTTTTTAGAGACTGATTCGTGAAAACGAATGTTTATGTCGATGGTTTTAACCTGTATTACGGATGTATAAGAGGAACTCCTTATCGCTGGCTAAACTTGGCAAAGCTCCTCAGCTTGCTCTTGCCGTCCGACCAAATTAACCGGATCAGGTATTTCACTGCCCTGGTTAATCCCAAGAGTAACGACCCGGGTCAACCTCAACGCCAACAGACTTACCTGAGGGCGTTGGGAACTATACCGAATCTTTCTATCCATTTGGGCCATTTCTTGACAAGCACGGTAAGAATGCCCTTGGCATATCCTCCGGTCAGAGGCCCCCGAACAGTCGAAGTTATCAAGACCGAGGAAAAGGGTTCGGATGTGAACATTGCCACATACCTGCTGATTGACGTCTTTAACCAAGATTGTGAAAAGTCTGTCATATTGTCGAACGACTCCGACCTTAAGACTCCCATAGAGTTCGTTAGAAATCAGCTTGGCATAACTGCTGGCATTCTTAATCCACACGCAAACAGAAGTTGGGCACTCTACAATGCGGCTGACTTCTTTCGCCCTATTCGCCAAGGCCCGTTGAGCGCCAGCCAATTCCCCGACCAACTCACGGACGCCCAAGGCATCATCACCAAACCCGCCTCTTGGTAAACCCCAGATATCCCGTTTATCGCTCTATCGCCCCACCGCCTGCGTAATCCGGTCCACGTTGGACGGGTCGGGTTTCAGGGAGCCGTCGTCTATGCCGTGCATGGCGTCCACGATGGCGTCGTGGTAAGGGGTGGGTATGCCCGTCTCCAAGCCCTTGCGGCAAATCAGGCCGTTCATAAAGTCGACTTCGGAATGGCGGCCCTTGTGCACGTCCTGGGCCATGGAGGCCAGCCAGTTTACCCGTCCGCCGGCTCTGCTCATTATCTCGTTCAGTTCCTCAAACACGTCGCCCTTGTCGGCGTCGGCCCAGGTTTCGGCGGGGATGCCGTTGATGTCCACCACGTTCAGGCCTTGGGCAAGGCCTACCTGCGCCCCCTCCTTGGCCAGTTGAATGCGAATCGTGCGGAAACGAGCGTCCTGCGCCATTTCCTGGGAACCCATAGTGGACATAGCCGAAATGGCGTTGCCCATCCCGTTCTGACACAGCTTGGCCCACCGCTCGCCCTGGAGATTGTCGGTGGCGTAGGCGGCGTCGATGTGGTCCAGCTTTTGGGCTATGCTTTCAGTGCGGGGGGTAATTGCATTGTTCTGCTCGCCCACGCGAAAGACAACGTGGCCGTGGTCGCGGCCCGGTGCGCCCCCGCGCAGTACATGGCCCGGCTCCCACAGAGCAACTTCGATGTGAGAAGCAATGCAGCCGATCTCCCGATCATGGCCGACTATTTCACCGATAACCGGGTCATTCCAGCAGTTTTGCAGGGATATGAAGTAGCCTTCGGGCTTGACGTAGCGCTTGATGAAGTGGGTAGCCCACTCGGTATCGTAAGACTTCATCGCAATGAAGGCGAAATCGAAGGGTTCGATGATGCCCTGGGCGTCGGTCAGGTGCATCGCCTTAACCGGCGCCGTGAAATCGCCCTGGCTGCCGCTGGCCCGCAGCCCCTGGGAGCGCATAGTCTCCACGTGCTCCGGCCACATATCAATAAAAGTCACGTCCTCGCCGGCCTGGGTCAGATAGGCGCCAACGTAGCTGCCCAGGGCGCCTGCGCCCATAATTGCAATCTTCTCCGCCATTTTTCTCTATTCTCCTATTTTCAACCTGTATCGGGGCCGTATCCCACAATATCCATACCTGCCCAGCGACTATAGCATACCACAGCAAAGGCTTTGAGGACTCCTAACCCACCGAGGGACCAGGGCAATCGTGTCTTAATCCCCTGCGCTTCGTCCAGCTATCCTTCGCTGGAGCAACCCCCTCACCCCGGCCCTCTCCCAGGGGGAGAGGGGTGAAAAAATATTTCCCCGGACATTTCGGCTTATTTCCGCCCATTTCAGGCGATTGAGCCTTTGCCCGGGGCAGCCGGAGAAGCCCGGGCAATGCGTTTTAGTGCGGGGAGGGATACAGGGTTTATGGTAGGGGGGTGTTACACAGGTTGGCAAGGGGCGGGGGCAGCGGTTTCAGCACTGGTTTATCCACGAAGGGGCAAGAATTTTCACCAATGATTCGAGGTTCCTGCCTACGCAGGAACGACGGAAATATGACGGTGCGTCTAATGCGAGGGCCCGATGTATTCAAGGTTTCAGGTTCCTGCCTACGCAGGAATGACGGATTAAGACGCGATTGCCCTGCCGGGGGACAGCGGGGGTTTTAGTTTTCCTCCGCCCTCCTATGTCATTCTGAGCGGAGCGAAGAATCCAGAATCTTTCAGCTAGAACCTTTACTGGCACCGAGCAAATGGTCGGCAAATAAGGATTCTGGATTATTCGTCTTTGCGCTCCTCAGAATGATGGCTAAAAGACTCTGCGGAGTATGGCCGGGGAATCGCTTTTAGCCGCATAGGCAGGACAACCACAAGGGTTGCCCCTACAGATAGGCGACCGGCTAAAGTTTCCTCATTTCGCCGGTTATTCCAGCTATCAATTCCCCCGAATAAACATTCGTGCCTGTTCATGTCCATTCGTGGATAAACCTAAACAGAATCAGGCCAAGCTCCGCTACAGCTTTACCAACCGCGCATCCGAGATGTGCGGCAACGCCCTGATTTCCTCCATTACGTGGGTTGGCACCGGGTCGTCCAGCCCCAGCACCATCATCGCCTGGCCGCGCAGGCTCAACCGTCCCACTTCCATGAAGCTGATGTTGATGTTGTGACGTCCGGCGATGGTACCCACGGCGCCAATGGAACCCGGCTGGTCCCGGTTGTCCACGAACAGCATATAGGGCGACGTTGGCGCCATATCCACCCAATAGTCGTTGACCTTGACTATGTGGGGGCCGTTCCTTAACGATGTTCCGGCCAGGGTGAAGTCGCCGCTGCTGGTGGTCAGGGTGACGGTCAACAGGCTGGTGTATTCGGGCGCCTCGGAATACTTGTGCTCGGTGACGCGCAGCCCCCGCTGCTGGGCCAGCACCGGGGCGTTGATCAGGTTCACCTGCTCCGAAGTAATGGGTGTCAGGACGCCGGCCAGGACCGCCGATTTGAGCATGATGGTGTCGTGCTGGGCGATTTCACCCTCGTAGGAAATGTTGACGCCGACGAACTGGTTCTGGGCCAGGTGGGTCAGCAGCTTGCCCAATAGAGTTCCAACGGGAATGAAGGGCGATAGCAATTCGTGGGCTTCGGGGGCAATGAAAGGAGCGTTGACCGTGTTGCGGGCCGGCCGGCCATCCAACACCGCCAGCACCTGCTCCGCCGCTTCAATCGCCACCTCTCGCTGGGCTTCCTGAGTGGATGCGCCCAGGTGGGGAGTAGCCATAACCTTGGGATGAGAGATCAGGGCTTCGTTCTGGGGCGGTTCCTGGACAAAAACGTCCAGGGCAACCCCGGCCAGCCGGTCGGATTCCAGGGCCTGGAGCAAGGCCGCCTCGTCAATCAGCTCCCCGCGGGCCACGTTGATCAGGCGCGCTCCCGGCTTCATCAGGGCCAACTCCCGCGCCCCAATCAGGTTGGCGGTGGCGGGAGTTAGTGGGGTATGGAGAGTTATAAAGTCCGCCTGGGCCAGCAGTTCATCCAGGGGCAGCAGTTCCGCCCCCAACCGGCGGGCGTAGTCCGGGCCGACAAAGGGGTCGTAGGCCAGCAGGTGCATCCCGAAACTGGCGGCCCGCCGAGCCACCTCGGAGCCGACCCGACCCAGGCCGACCACGCCCAGGTACTTGTTGCGGACCTCGATGCCCATAAAGGCGCTGCGCCGCCACTCGCCCTGTTTCAGCGACTGGTACGCTTGGGGGATGTTGCGGGCCAGGGCCAGCATCAGGGCCAGGGAATGCTCGGCGGCGGCCACGGTGTTGCCGATGGGGGCGTTGACCACGGCAATGCCGGCGCCGGTGGCGGCGTTCAGGTCGATGTTATCCACGCCGATACCAGCCCGGGCGATTACCTGGAGGCGTTGCCCGGCCTCAATAACTGCCGGCGTGACCTTGGTTTCGCTGCGGACGACCAGGGCGTCGTATTCTCCGATGGCCTGCACCAGTTCCTCCGGTTTCAGGCCGGTTTTGACCGTCACCTCGGTCTTCGAGGTCAACAGTTCAACCCCTTCCGCGGCGATGGGGTCTGAAATCAAGACTTTAGCCATAATTTACTATCCTTTCCATCCTTATTGGTGTAGGTGAATAATACACCATCAGAGTAGGACGGGTGTTAAGGATGGTAAATGAGACTGGTTTCCGGTCAGGATTTCTCTTCATGTCAATCGGAGTGAAGGCGGCAAAGCTGGCACCTGGTATTCTCAAGATCGACAAGATTAATTTCCATTTCGCTCTTGCATATACCCTGGCACAGTGTTACACTGTGGCTTACAGACAGTAACATAGTGTAACAGGTAATTTTGAGAAGAGTATTAAGAGGTGTAAATCACAATGCCCACAATCAGAATAGATGATGAGGTCTATGAGTGGCTAAAGTCCCAGGCGATACCGTTCGAGGATAACCCGAATTCAGTACTTCGAAGAGTGGCTGGTTTAGCTACAAGGGCGTTAGGTTCTACTGAGGCAGTTACATCAGAAAATGAAGATTCAACAGGAGGGGAAGAAGCGGTGACTACCAGAGTTAACGGCAATAGATTAAGCAGAGAGTATGGACTTCAGATAAAACAAAGCCGCTATAGTGAAACGGGAACATTTTACGAGAATCTTTCAAGATTTCCAGGGGCTCTGTGGGACAAGTATGGTTACAAGATATTCCACACCCAGGAAGACTATTTGACGTCCCCATACTTGCAAGTTGGCAAGAAGCTAAATGTTCCAAACGGAGGAATATCGAGCATTCCTGGCTACAAACATATTAGGTAGCGGGCCCCTTAGTTACCTCTGATTATGAACCTAACCGATCCAAGGGATAGCCGCCCCCATCCTTGACCCACGCCTTGGCTACGGGTAGGATTGACTAACCAATCCGGTGAATTAGGAGGCCATATAACTATGCCCGCGGATTTTACGGAAGAGTTTATTGAGGTAGGCGGCTCCAAGGTGCAACTGCTCAAGGGAGGCTCCGGCGACCCACTGTTGGTGCTTCACGGGGCCGGCGGCAACGGCGGCTGGCTGCGCTACCTCCAATCCCTGGCGGAACATTTTACGGTGTACCTGCCCTCTCACCCCGGCTTCGACGCCTCGGAGCGGCCGGAGTGGATGGAGACCATCCACGATATGACCTGCTTCTACAACTGGTTTGTGGAAAGCCAGGGCATCCAGGGCTGCCGGGCCATCGGCTTCTCTATGGGCGGCTGGCTGGCGTCGGAAATGGTGGCGGCGGCCGGCCCGGTGTTCAGCAAACTGATGCTGGTCGGCTCGGTGGGTATAAAACCGCAGGAAGGGGAGATTGCCGACGTATTTATCATCTCCCCGGCCCAAGTCATTGACCTGCTGTTCCACGACCCGGCCCAGGCCCCGGAGTACGACCAGGTCTTCGGTCAGGCGCCCACGCCGGAGCAGCTGGCCGTCCTGGAGCGCAACCGGGAAATGTCGGTGCGGGTCTGCTGGAAACCCTATATGCACGACCCCAGCCTGGCCCCCCGTCTGGCCCGGGTAAACATCCCCACCCGTATCGTCTGGGGACGGGACGACAAGCTGGCCCCGCTGGAATGCGGCCATCTCTTTCAACAGGCCATACTCGGCTCGGACCTGGTGGTGATAAACAACTGCGGCCACCTGCCTCAAATGGAAAAGACCGAAGAGTTCCTGGAAGCGGCCCTGTCCTTCCTGTAAACCAATCAATTACGAATTAGAAATTACGAATTACGCGGATGCCCACTCGTAATTTCTAATTCGTAATTCGTAATTGAAAAGGAGATTTATCGTGCTGCCGAGATTCCGCGTTAATCTGGATGATGCTATTACCGTTCCGGGCGACGACCTGAAGTCGGTGGTCGCCTCTATTTTCGAGAAGGTGGGAGTGCCACCGGAGGACGCTCAGTTAGGGGCCGACGTGCTGGTGCTGGCCGACCTGCGGGGCGTGGACAGCCACGGGGTATCCAATATGCTCCGCAGCTACCTGGGCGGCTACCAGCGGGGCGATATAAACCCCCGGCCCAACATCAGCATCGTCCGGGAGACGGCCAGCACCGCCAGCCTGGACTCGGACCGGGGCCTGGGTACCATCGTAACGCCCAAGGCAATGGACATCGCCATCGGCAAGGCCCGGGAGTCGGGCGTCGGCATGGTAACCGTCGGCAACTCCCGGCACCTGGGCATGGCCTCCTACCACGCTATGCTGGCCCTGGAACACGATATGATTGGCATTTGTATGACCAGCGCGCCGCCCCGGATGGTGCCTACCTTTGGCGCCGAGCCGCGGCTGGGCACCAATCCCATTGCGGTGGCCGTCCCGGCCCGCAATGAGCCGCCTTTCGTCTTTGACGCGGCGACCAGTTCGGTGGCCCAGAACAAGATAGAGATTGCCCGCCGGCTGGGCGTCGACCTGGAACCGGGCTGGCTGGCGACCGAAGACGGCACTCCGATTATGGAAGAAGGACCGGTGCCGGATACCTATAACCTGCTGCCCATGGGCGCGACCCGGGAGTTGGGTTCCCACAAGGGCTACGGCCTGGCCTGCGTGGTGGACATCTTTGCCGGGGTGCTTACCGGCTTCGGCTACGGAGCAGTACCGGGCCGTCCCAACTTCGGCCATTACGTCGCCGCTTACAACGTCGCCGGTTTCGACGACCCGGACCATTTTAAGGACGAGATGGACGGCTGGCTCCAGATGATGAAGAGCACCAAACCGGCGCCAGGCCACGACCGGGTGCTGGTAGCCGGCCAGCCGGAAGCCGAAATGGAAGCCGTCCGCCGCAAGGATGGCATCCCTCTCCACCCGGAGGTAGTCCAGTTTATGCGCGACACCTGCGCTGAGCTGTCGGTTAGGTGTTTGTTTTAGGGGGAGGCGGCCCCGTCATTGCTGAGCCGGCTGGAATCCTGGGAAAGGTCCGTTACAAAGACCCGATGTTAGGGGAGATTTTCGATGACTACCCGAGAACGGGAAAGCGCGCTGAGCGTCGGCTTGGCCGCCGAGCTGTACCGGCGGGGATTTACCGCCCGGGCCGAGGTTGCGCCCCCGGACAATCTGCATATTTACGTGAAAATCCTTATTGGCGCGACGGTGGTTGCGTTGGAAGTGAAACACGGCCAAAGCAGCGCCAAGAAAGCTCGCGCCATCAAGCAAGCCAAAGCTTTGCTTGAACAGGAGTTAGCCCAATTCGCCGTCGTAGTCTGCTACCCCGACGATACTACCGGGGCAGCGCTGCCGGAGACGCCACTGACCTGGACGGTATGCTACGGCAATAAATCCGCCGCCGCCGCTAACGGGTCTGCCGAGGCCGGTGGGACTGGCAAGACTGGCCGGAACGATAGGAAAGATTGGAGCGAGGGCGATCTGACGTTGCTGGCCCGGGCCATCCGCACGGCCTCGTCCAGGTTGTACTATCAGGCCCATCCCGAAGAATCCCGGGCCGGTAATCCGGACAACTCCTCAGGCTCGTCCATACTAAAAATTTTCGAAGAGATTAACAAGGCTTACGACGAGTTGCCGGAGGAAGAAAAACTGCCCACTGACTTGGCCTCGAACTATAAACATTATCTCTACGGATTTCCGAAAGAGGAAATATGACCCAACTCGTCTTCGCGGATACCGGGTACTGGATTGCAATGTTTAATCCCGATGACGCCTTGCACGAGAAAGCTATATTTGTGGCCGAGCGACTCGGCCACCGACGAATAGTTACCAGCGAGATGGTGCTTGTGGAGTTCCTGAACGGCGCAGCCAGACGTGGGTTGAATCACCGAAAGCGTGCCGTCGATGCAACAAGAAAACTGATAATCGATACCGGAGTAGAAATCGTGCCGCAGACCAGCCAACAGTTTCAGGATGCCGTGGAGCGATACGGAGAACGACTCGACCAGCCCTGGAGCCTCACTGACTGCGCCAGTTTCCTCATAATGGAGCGAAGAGACATCCAGGAAGCTCTGGCCCACGACCGGGATTTCGTCGCAGCCGGCTTTGTCGCCCTTTTGCGGGATGATTGAAAACGAAGCGTTACTCGGTGACGAAAAACGCGCATCGTATCCTTGACACCCTTACTCCCCCTGCCCTAGAATAGTCAGGTTGAGGTTTTGATTTATTATGGATTATGCGATTTTTAAGACCGGGGGCAAGCAGTACCGGGTTAAGCCCGGTGACGTGCTGGACGTGGAGTTGCTGCCTCTGGATGTAGGGGACGCAGCGGAATTCGATGAGGTCCTAGCCGTTTCTGACGGCGGCGAGGTTAACTTTGGTTCTCCCCATGTGGCCGGGGCCAAGGTGGTAGCTCAGGTCCAGTCCCATTACAAGGACAAGAAGTTGATGGTCTTCAAGTACAAGGCCAAGACTCGCTACCGCCGCAAGCGGGGCCACCGGCAGAACTACACCCGCCTCGTAATCCAGGACATCCAGGCAGGAGGTTAACCCACTATGGCGCACAAGAAAGCAGGCGGCAGCACCAATAATGGCAGAGACAGCAACGCCAAACGGCTGGGCGTGAAGAAATACGGCGGCGAGAAGGTTACCTCCGGCGCCATCATCATCCGGCAGCGGGGCACCCGCATCCACCCCGGCAACAACGTGGGTCTGGGCCGCGACCACACCATCTTTGCCAAGACCGATGGCAAGGTTACGTTTGAGTGGGCATCCAAAGGCCGCCGGCGGGTCAGCGTTTATCCGGTCGAGGTTATGGCCGAGGCAGCAGACTAGAAATTATTAGCTGGAAACCTTTGGAATGATGGCTGGTTGCCTTACCCGTCATTCCGGCCCCGTATCGGAGTACGGGGTGACGTTCCTTGAGCCGGAATCCAGAAGGATTAAGAACCGGTCAAGGTTCAAGTTGGCAGGGATGCCTGGGTTCCGGCTTTCGCCGGAATGACGGTATGTAGAGACTGGCCCCATCAGTTCAATGATATTGGACTACTAAAGTTAAGCGACGGAACATTATGAAAGCAGACATTCATCCCCAGTTTTATAACTCCACGGTTACTTGCTCCTGCGGCAACGTCTTTCAGACCGGGGCCACCAAGCCGACCCTGCGCGTCGAGGTTTGCAGCAAGTGTCACCCCTTCTATACCGGCGAGCAGCGCATCGTGGACACCCAGGGCCGCATTGAGCGGCTGCGGCGGCGTTACAACCTCCAGTAGCCCCCTCTTCTCCGGTGAAAACGGCCATTCGGGGATTTGTTTCACACAGAGACGCAGAGGACACAGAGATTCGCAGAGGGAAATTCGCTCTCTGTGCACCTCTGATTCCTCTGCGTCTCTGTGTGAGGCAAGGCTCACTTTCTAAATCGGCACCCACTAAATCAACATAAAGGCGGCAGTGCAGTGGCGGAGCAACCGAGATTTACCTACGGCGGCCAGGCAGTTATCGAAGGAGTGATGATTCGTGGCCGGGAGTATTTCAGCCTGGCAGTGCGCCGTCACGACGGCGGCATTTACCATTACCACGAGCGGCTGAACAGCACCTTTACCGGACGCATTCGCCGCATTCTCCTGCTGCGCGGCGTGCTGGTCCTCATCGAAACCCTACTGCTGGGGATAAAGGCGCTTAACCGCTCGGCTACCTTGGCGGCGACCAGCCAGCCAGGGGGCGGCGCAGATGAGGAGATTCCCGGTTGGGTGATGGCCGCCACCCTGGCAGTGTCGCTCACCCTGGGCGTGGGGATATTCTTCATCCTGCCCCTGCTGGCGGTGCGGCTCATCGACCCCTTCATCTCCTCCGACCTGGTCAGCAACATCATTGAGGGCGTGATCCGGCTGCTGATTCTGGTGGGCTACATCGGCGGCATCGGAATGTTGAAGGACATCCGGCGGGTGTTTGCCTATCACGGCGCGGAACACATGGCGGTACACGCCTACGAGGCCGGCCTGGCCCTGACCGTGGCCAATGTCCGCAAGTTCGGTACGCCCCATCCCCGCTGCGGCACCGCCTTTCTGCTGACCGTAGTTCTGGTATCGGTTATCGTGTTCGCCTTTCTGGGGCGGCCTGATTTGGAGTGGCGCATCTTATCCCGCATCCTGCTCATTCCGGTGGTGGCCGGTATCAGCTATGAGCTTATCCGGTTCAGCGGGGTACATCCCACTTGGCCCATCGCCCGTCTGCTGGCCGTTCCCGGCCTGTGGCTGCAAAGGCTGACCACCCGCCAACCGGAGGACGACCAGATAGAGGTAGCGATTACGGCGATGGGCGCAGCGGTGGCCGCCGACGCCGGGGAAGGCTACGTGTCGCCCTTCATGCTGCCCCCGTCCGTGGTGGAAGACGAAATTGACCTAGGAAACCTCTGAATAAGTCCGCACTTGTGCTGTTCACCCCCTACCCGTCGTTCCTGCGAAAGCAGGAATCTCGGTCCACAACATTTTAGGTTCCTGCCGGCGCAGGAACGACGGGTGAAGGCGTTGGCGTTTAATGACTTATTCAGAGTATCCCTAGATGAACAGGATATACAGGATAATTGATAATTACGAATTGAAACGAGTGCGCTATAAGTCAAAACGGCAGCAGATTTCACTAATTCGTAATTCCTAATTTCTATGCCGGGTCTGTTGCAACTTTTCAACCGTGCCGGGCACTTTCCAGTCGATGTAGAGCAGAACATGCTCCTTGATAGCCTCCTCATGCACCCGGCAGGGGGCGCAACGGCCGTCAATGCACAGGCCGTGCCGGGGCCGCAGGTTCTCCCGCAGCAGCTCCAACAGCTCCACCGCCGGCCCGTCAACCGCCGCTCCCCGGCGCGTTAACTCCAGCAGCTCATCAAGTTGTCCCGCTAAAGTTTCCAGCAGCCGGTTATGTTCCTTCAGGCTGCGCTCCACGAAGTTCTTGGGTTCGTCGGGGTTGGGATTAAGGGTAACGGGAATCTCCGACGGGTCAAAGGGCGAGTCGTCAAACTCCCGGCCACAGGTGTCGCATAGGTCAGGCTGTTGGGCCATTGTCGCCTTCACCTCTCTTAATCTGGATGGATCTGTGGGATAATCAGGCCGCGATACGGAGGATGCCGTACATATGCCGGTAGAGTTTGGCGGCGCCTTTAGCCAATTCCCACAGGTTGCGGTCGCCGCCCGGCCGGACGTGGTCGAAAATAGCGGTTTCCGTGTAGCGCAGGTTTTCCCGGCCTTCCCCTTCCAGCGTCCGCACCAGGCGTCGGGACTCGCCTACCGGAATCAGCAGGTCTCCCACGTCGTGCATAATCAGCAGCCGCGCCCTTACGCCGGCCAGATGATAGCTGGGAGAAATCCCTTGCAATTCCTGTAGAAAGTCCGCCGGCATCCGGTCCAGCAGCGTTCCGGCCTCCTCCGGCGTAGTTCCCTCCAGCAGCCGACGGGAGATGTTGGCTCCCTCCGAAAGTTGGGCCAGTTCCGCGTCGGCAACTGCCTCGTTCTGAATAAAGCGGCGGGTCAGCAACTCCCGTTCCGCCGGCGCGGCGACCGCTTGGATAAGCTCATTGGCGAACACCCGGCGGGTCAGTTTGTCCACCGCCCAAGGCTCGACCTGGCCGTCGGAAATTTTAGAGTTGCTGGCTATCTGGATGAAGAAATCCCGGGCATCGTAGTAGGCGCCGAAGGAATTGACAAAAGCCACGTCATCCCGAATACGGGGGTCGGCGGCGGCCACCATCACGAAAGAACCGCCTACTGAGAAACCGGCCATGCCTACCCGGGCCGGGTCCACGTAGTCCTGGCCGCGCAGGTGCCGGAAAGCCCAGGTCAAGTTGTCGATCTCCGTAGAGTCAACATTGTTCTGCTGGCCCATGGTGGGCGACCAACTGAACATAGCCGCAAAACCGGCCCGGGACAGGGCATTGCCAAAGTTTACCACATCCGGGTCCTCCCGCCCGGCGGCGTTGGCACCGAGGAAAACCAGCAGCCCGGCCCGCCGTTTGCCGTCGGGGATGTAGTAAATGTCGGCCAGACCCAAGCCGTCGGGCCGGTCGTAGGTTATCTCCTCGCGTACCGGCGTGGCGGTAAACCAGGGCTGGGGCTTGACCGGCAGGTTGAGCACCTGGAGCACGAAGAGGCCGGTATGGAATCCGGTGACTAGCTGGGGGAAGAGGGTAAACAAGACAACCACCGCCACCAGCAAGATCCCCAAGACCAAGTAGAGCCGGTAGGCCCACTTGCCGAAAAATCTGCCCAGGGCGCTAACCGGGCGTGTAAGCATCGCCATGACTTATAACCTGTAGGGGCGGGTTCAACCCGCCCCTACCTTCTCTTGCCGTCCGTATCGCCAAGGAATAGGACCTTGCCGTCTCCGCCCGTCTCCGGGGCGGCGGCGCGGGCCGAGCTACTTGGTCGGCTCCTTGGTCAACAACAGGTGGCGGGCGTCGGACAGGAGTTCCGCATCGGAGCGCTCCAGATCAATCAGGTCGCCGTGGGGCTGAGGAACCGGGAAGCCGGTCCGGTAGTAAAGTTCCACCCGGTTGCCTTCCGGATCGAAGAAATACATCCCAAAAGCGTTGCCGTGGCTGACAATCCGCTCAATGGTAATATTCTCTTCTTCCAGCTTGGCCTTGTACTCCCGCATATCCTGGATAGTGGGGACCTTGAAGGAAATTTGCTGGATGACGTTGGTGTCGGTTTCGGCTTTGCGGCCCTTCATCACCACAAACTCGTGGTGCTCCGACACCGGGTCGGAGGACATAAAACACATCCCCCGCTCCATATTTTCATCGGCAATCTTCAGGCCGATAACCCGGCTGTAGAAGTCCCGCTGTTTCATAAAGTCGTCGGCATAAATGCCCACGTGGCCCAGTCCGGTAGTTTGCGCCATGATGTTGTACCTCCGTGTTCGATCGGGATTTCGGGTTGCGATAGAGTGCTGATTTATTCTACCTGACCTGTCAGGCGTTGACAAATTATGCTTGCCAAGCTTCGACTGCTCAACTCATACGTCAAACCCGATGTTCCTGGCGTAGGCTAACATAAAACTTGAAAATGGCTTATCTCTTTGGGCAAACCCGGTAACTATCGCTACCCTTTCATCAGAACTATCAGCCAGGCGCAAAGCAACTTCAAAGAGGCTACTCGTAAATCTACGCAGTTCAGGGAGGGCTGGCTGGCTGGGATAGACTGAGTTTAAGTCAATATCAACGATGGTTCGATAAGCCCTTGACCAATTAGCATCATCCAAATCATCAACCGGGGCGATTTCTCCAGTATCCAAGTTAAAGGCGAACAAAGTTTCGCAGAGAGGTTGCGTGTCCGACTGGTTCGGACAGACATATTCTGAGATATGCTCATACCGGGCAATGCGGGCAAGCCGTCGATTATCGGCACCGTCTATAGAGGGCCACTTGGAATCCTTGGACTGGTTGCAGCGACGGCAGGCGAAAATCAGATTGAGCCAGTTCAGCCAATCACCGGAGAAATAACGCCGGGGCCGGAAATGGTCAACACTTTCTTCATTGTCCCTTTCCGAGCGCGTTGGTTCGACGCATGATTGTTCGCAGTAGCCACAAATCCGGCTAAAGTCCTCAGCCAACGAAGCCCGAACTTGACGCCGTTCCACATTCTCTAATTGCTCCCACTCCGAAAGTCTGCTCCGCAAGTCGTTCAGGAAGGCAGGTTCCGGGGAACGTTGAACAGAATGCATATCTGATTCTAGTCCTGACTCAAGCCTTGCGCCCGTCGGTGTTCTTCCAAAATCTCCGCCAAGTTCCGCTCAAACAACTCCCGCTGCGCCGCCATCGGGCCGCCGGCCAGCAAATCCCGATTTATCACCGCGCGCAATTCCTCCATCCGTTGCTGGCGGACTTCCTCTGATTTTTCGGCGACCCTTGGCCCTTCGTTTCGCAACTCACGCAACTCTTTGGCCGCCACGGCCGTGGCGTCGTCGGTGGGATCATCCACTCCCATCATCCCCCGCAAAATCTCATCCGCCGTCCACCCGATAACATCCCGCTGTTCAGTGGATGCCGTCACTACACCATTTTCGTCCCGCTGCAGCACGTGAACCTGCCCGGCCCTCAATCCGGCCACCACGAAGGGGGAGTGCGTGGTGGCGAAAATCTGCAACCCGGGAAAATGCTCCAGCAAAGCCGGAATCACCCGCCGCTGCCAGGTGGGGTGCAGGTGGTTTTCTATTTCATCGATTAGGAGGATGGCGGGTTTTTTGTCCCAGCCACCTTCAGATTTGGCACGGAACCCATCGAAATGTTCGGTAGGTTCCTCAAAGTCATAATGATGAGCTATCTTGAGGGCAAGCCACCAGATCCATAGGAGAGTGCCTTCTGTTCCAGAACTGGCGTGACCGAGGTAGATAGGTGGTTCAGTATCTTCCGGGTACAATGACCTTGCCGGCTGGTCAAAAAGAGGTAAGACTTCAAAGTTACGAGCATCGGTTGTGTTTAATCCCATCCCTCTTAGGACATTTATATCGTTAAGGTCCGCATGCGTGTCATGCAGAACATCTTGGGCCCAAGGGTCAGTTATATAATTGTGCGGTCTAGTATCCCTAATAACCTCATTGCAGATTCGCTTGCTGCAAGCTGCAGCCAAGTCTTCCGCACTTTCCAAGATTCGCAGTTTCTTATATGGTGCTTGCTCGCCTTTATCGCGCAATTCATTGCCCAACTTCCTAAATTGGTTACCCAGAAAGTCAGATGCGCGAACTGTTCTTGACCCGCCGAAAGGCCCTGCCAGAATCTCTTCGGCAGTTTTGCCAAAATTCCTAAAGTCCGGTTGGTTGGAAATACCCGCTAGCCCTTCGCGGACTGAGCCAATCACTATTACAGGAGGAGCTTTCGGGTTTCTGATACGCTCTCCCTTTTTCCCAACCCATTCTTCATCAGCCGACAAATAATTACCCGTTGCCCAATCCGGGGTGTCAGAGCCAATGTATAAGTTGAAGCTGTCGTTGTCGCAAAGAAACAAGTGTGAACTCGCTCCGGTAATTGGCCTTTTGCTGCTCTCATCTATCCCTGTGAAATGATTTTCCAGTGCAAGTAGCAACGTGCTCTTCCCCGAAGCATTCGGCCCAATAAACACATTAACCCGTTCATCAAACCGCAGCACAATGGGTTCGGTAAAAGGTGGGATACCGCCTAATCTTATCCCGGTCAGGTGCATTTCATCCTTCCTCTGCCAGGGCCTCGGCGTCCTGGATGTATTGGGCAGTTTCCCGGATAACCTCGCTAATCAAGTCCTCCGGTTCGCAGTGGCCGTCGTAGAAGCAGCCGGAGTGCAGTTCGGAAATGCAGATTGCATACCGCTGCCGCAACGACCGGTATCGCTCGTCGTTTCTGGCTAACACGCGCAGGCCGCCGGAGGTTTGGGATGTCGTTGTCGGTTCTTGTCCGGTGCGGGCCAGGATTAGGGCGTTGGTGGCGCGTTTCGTAGCGCACCAGGCCTTTTCCGCCGCATCCCGGATATCACCGCTGGCAAGCCGCTCCAGAGCTTGTGATTGCATATGGCGCGCGTCGGCGAATATTTCTCTCACTTGGTTGGTGGCAGTCATACCGGCTCCTTCTCCCTTACCCCCGCCCCCGCATAGCCCGCAACACCCGCTCCGCCGTTACTGGCAGTTGGGTTAGGGGGACTCCTATGGCGTCGGATACGGCGTTGGCGATGGCGGCGGCTACCGGGGTGTTGCTGCTTTCGCCGATGCCCTTGCTGTCGAAGGGGGCCGGGCCGCCGGCCGGTTCCAGCAGGACCGTTACCAGTTCAGGGATGTCCTTGATAGTGGGTATCTTGTAGTCGCCCAGGCTCAGGTTGGAGATGCGACCCTCTTCCGTTTCCATTTCCTCCATCAGGGCATAGCCCAAGCCCTGGATTACGCCCCCCTCAATCTGCCCCTGGTGGAAGAGGGGGTTCAGCACCGTACCCACGTCGTGGGCGGTGATGAACTTGTTGACCGTGACCTCGCCCGTCTCCGGGTCCACCTCAACCTCGGCCACCTGAGCGCAGTAGGAGGTATATTCCGACGGAGGAGCGGTGTAGGTCTTTTGTCCGCTCAGCGACTCGCCCAGGGAGGTAACCGCCTGGGCCGCCACGTTGCGCAGGGACATTGACCGGCCAGCGTTGGTTCCGGAGGCGCCGCCGTCCCCGGCGATGAACTGCCCGGCCTGGAGGGTTACCGAGTCGGCGGAACTGCCCATATACTCGGCGGCCAGGAGGGTCAACTGGTCCCGCAGGTCTTCGGCGGCCCCCAGGGTGGACTGGCCGGAGGTGTAGGTGACCCGGCTGCCTCCGGGGCCGGACTCGAAAGCCACGGCGTCGGTATCCTGGATGATTACGCCCACGTCCTCTATCGGTATGGTCAGGGTTTCAGCCACCACTTGG
Organism: Dehalococcoidia bacterium; assembly: GCA_965197655.1. Lineage (GTDB taxonomy): Bacteria > Chloroflexota > Dehalococcoidia > Lucifugimonadales > UBA3495 > CATQHB01. Next base: position 2,564,926 of record OZ240220.1, read on the forward strand.
CGCAGGACGGTGTGGGCGCCGGTGCCGGTGTCCCACAGGGACATCAGCAGGGTTGCCTTGCCGTCGGCGTCCATTTGTATTTCGGCGGAGGACTGGCCGGAGCCGGGGGGCTGATCGGAGATGGAAATGCCCCGGCCCACGTAGGCCCCGGAGTCAGAAGTGCGCTTGGGCTGGCTCCAGCCGGAAGTTTCGGCGGCCTGGCGCAGGGCTTCCTCGGCCCGGACGTTCAGCCACTCTTCGCCCACCGGGTTGGCGTCCCCGTCCCGCAGCACGTTGAGCATTCGGAACTCGTAGGGGTCCAGCCCCAGCTCCCGGGCAATCATATCCATGTGCGATTCCACGGCAAAGGTGACCTGGGGCTTGGCCGGGGCGCGCATATGGCCGCAGGGGATGTTGTTGGTGTAAACCATATAGCTGTCGATGTGGACGTGGGGGATGCGGTAGGGGCCGCCGCTATGGTCGGCGCCGCGCAGATGCACCCGGGGCTTGAAGGCGCCGAAGGCCCCGCTGTTAAAGACGGTGCGGGCCTGCCGCGCCCAGATGCGGCCGTCCTGCTTCATGCCCGTCTTGAGGGTGATGATGGCGGGGTGACGCGGATTGCCGGCCATCAACTCCTGGATGTAGTCCATCACCATTTTTACCGGGCGGCCGGACGCTTGGGCCAGGTAGTAACAGAGGGGAATGTCCATGAAGGAGCCTTTGCCGCCGAAGTCGCCGCCGATGCTGGTGGGGTTCACGCGGATGTTGTCCTGGGGCATATCCCAAACCGCGGCCAACTGCTCACGCAGCATGAAGGGGCCTTTGTTATTGGCCCAAATCTGCACCCTTCCCGTATCGTCTATGTCAACGACGCAGGCGTGGGGTTCCAGGTAGCCCTGGTGATGCAACTGGGTGGTAAAAGTCTGCTCAAACACCAGGTCGGACTCGGCAAAACCCTGCTCAATTTCGCCCTTGTCCCAGACGTTATGGGCAAAGACGTTGTTGACCGTTGATCTGGGCTGGGGCAGGCCGGGGTAGGAGGCCAGGTTTTCGTGGAGCGTGGGAGCAGAGTCCTCCATTGCCTCCAGGGGGTCAAAGACGGGGGGCAGTTCCTCATACTCCACGTCAATTAGCAACAGGGCCTCTTCGGCCACGTCCGGGTCATCGGCAGCCACCGCCGCTACCTTTTCGCCGACGAACAGCACCTTGTCCCGGGCCAGCACCGGACAGTCCCGGAGCAGCCGGCCCACCCGCCGGTCGGGTATGTCCTGTCCGGTGATGACGGCGTGAACTCCCGGCAGTTGGGCGGCGCGGGAGGTGTCAATGCTGACGATGCGGGCATGGGGGAAGGGGCTGCGCAGGATTTTACCCCAAAGCAGCCCCGGCAGGGCAATGTCGGAAGTGTAGATAGTCTGGCCGGACACCTTTTCGGCGCCCTCGCCGTGAACAATGGGTTGGCCTACAACGGAATAGGTAACTACCATGACCGCCTCCCTGGGAGTGTCTTGTATGTAAAGTTCCGCTCGTGGTGAGCTTGTCGAACCACCGCGCCCCGTCCTTCGACAAGCTCAGGATGAGCGGGTTTGGGTTTTGTTCCGCTCATGGTGAGCCTGTCGAACCACGTATTGCAATTGTTTCTCGGTGCTTTCAGTGGAATAAAATGCTAAAGGGCGGCGTCAGCCAGCCGCTCCACCTCGTCCAGCGCGCCGGCCTCCCGGGCGTTGGGAAGGGCCAATATGACGCGGTCGGCGCCGGCCTCTTCGTATTGCTTCAGCGTATCCGGTTCAGCAGGAACGGCGAATACCGTAATTTGGATGGACGCCGGGTCGCGGCCGGCGGCCTCGGCCAGTTCGTCCAGGGTGGCCCGGCCGGCCTTGACCTGGTCCACCGATGGACCAGCCGGGAGCCAACCCTCGGCCCAACCTACGATGCGACGAAACAGGTTGGACGCGGCGCCGCCCAGCAATACCGGCGGGTGGGGCTGTTGCGCCGGCTTGGGGTCGCAATAGACCGGCGGGAAATCCACGTAGGCGCCGTGGAACTCGGCCTGTTCCTTGGTCCACAGTTCCTTCATCGCCAGGATGTTCTCCCTGGTCTGAGTCCAGCGATGGTCGAAGTTGCCACCCATAATTTCCGTTTCTTCCCGGTGCCAACCGGCGCCGACGCCCAGGATGAAGCGGCCACCGGAATAGTGGTCCAGGGTCCCAATAACCTTGGCCAGCATCAGCGGGTTGCGCTCGGGAATGAGGCTGATGCTGGTGCCCAGCTTGATTTTGCTGGTAACCGCCGAGGCACGGGACAGGGCCATGTAAGGGTCAACCATGTCGTACATATAAGGCGGGACGGAGCCGTCCGGGGTGCCGCGGTAACGGCTGGTAGTGTGTACCGGCATAATCGGGTGCTCCGGCATCCACATGGACTCGAACCCCACGGCTTCCGCTTTTTGGGCCAACTCCGCCACGTCTATCGCCTGGCTGGAAAGGGCCATGAAGATTCCGATTTCCATACTTCTCTCCGTGTATTTTTGAATGGGGAGATGATAGCATAGCTAATTGACTACAGTCGAGAGTCAGGGCCGGGGCGGTGGGGCCAGGGCAATAAGAAAATCCGCTCATGGCGCGCTTGTCGAATCACGCTCCCATATCCGGCGGCTTATCCTTCGACAGGCTCAGGATGAACGGAGAGGTCAAACAGGCGACTTAGCACCGGCCGGGGCGGTGGGGGCGATTGCGTTTGGATTGCAGACTATCGTCGTTCCTGCGCCGGCAGGAACCTCTGCCCGCGGGGTTTTAGGTTCCTGCCGGCGCAGGAACGACGGAAAGAAGGACTCGGTATAATGCAATAGGGATGCGGGCCAAGGCGCGGGCAGGCCGCAGAGGTAGTATGTTAGGATTACTGTTTTCACCATTTCGCGAGCTGAGTAAGGGCTGCTTCTTCGGGGCCGGTGGCTGTCTGGGAATGATAATCATTCTGGTAGTCATCGGGATAATGTTGGGCATTCTGGACAACATCCCCGGCTTGCCCTGGTAGTAGCCCTTCCGGTTGTTTCAGGCCGTTCCAAGTCCGGGCCGGAGTGTGTCGGGCGACGCGCCAATTAGCCCCACTATCTCCTCTAACGTCCGGGTGATGTCCTGCGCTGAGTCCACCTTGAAATGGGGGCGTTCTACCGGCTCTGCTCCGGGGCGCAGCAGGCAGTAAACCCGCCAGTCGGCATCGGAGTAGCTGTCGGAACTCAAGCCGGCGGCCCGCTGCTCCAGGCGTTGGCGAATTAAGGGCAGTGGGGCATCGAAATGTACCAGCAGCAGTTGCGCTCCGGTCCGGGCGGCGATGTCGTACAGGGGTTGGCGGGCGCGTTCGGTCAGGTTGGTGGCGTCAAAGATGACCCGGCGGCCCTCGGTTAGCAGCTGCTCAATCAGGCAATGGGCGGCGACGAAAACCCGGGAATGTTCGTCCCGGGTATAACCGGGTTGTGGCACTAAAATCTTGCGGAGCCGGTCGCTGCCCAGGATGAGGGAGGGGATACGGCGGGCCAGGGCGGCGGCAAAGTAGGACTTGCCCGTCCCCGGCAGGCCGCAGAGCGCCACCAAGGCTGGCGGGCCGGCGGACACCGGCGAGATGCAGGCAATTTCTACTTGCAAGGCTTGCCGCAAGATTGCCGCATCCTCCACATCCCCGGAGTTGGCTGCCCGGCTCTGATTCTGCACCCGGTTTGTAACCCCCGCAGCCCGGTGTCCAGGCTGTCCATTTTCCATCAATTCAGCACCAGGTACGCCCAGGATATGCCCATTACATACCTCACCCGCATAATCTTTGGGGCCTGCACCCGCGCCGGATTCGCTGGCTGCAAGGATACCATATCCGGCTACGGCCAAGGGGGTTGCAACAGCGGGCGGCAGTAGCGTTTCAATATATGAGAACCCCGGCAATTCCAATTCCGGAACAGGTCCCCGGTTCCACATTCTGAGCGCCCCCTTTTCCGTCATTAAGCGCAACTTCTCTTTCTGTCGTTGTGAGTGAAACGGAGTGGAGTGAAGAATGACAGAGGGGAACAGAGTGACAACAGTTAGAGGTTGCCCGGTTCTCTCCAGGCTGCGGCACAGTGAGAGGGTCAGATATGGTATATACTGGAGCGACATTTGCTGGAGCGAGCGCCCCGATGATTGCCGGTATTCTCTTTCTTTGTGGACTGCTATTTGTAGTCCTGTTCATCGCATACGACCCGCGGCGGGTGTTCTGGCGCGACCCACAGCGGCGGGACAGCCGGGGGTCTCACTTGCCCATCCGCTTTTTCTGGTGGTAGGCCGGCGTTAACCGGAGAACCTCTTTTACCGTCGTTCCTGCGCCGGCAGGAACCTAAAAGGTGGCGGACAGAGGTTCCTGCCGGCGCAGGAACGACGGGTAGCTTTCATTAGCAACGCAGCAACCCTGGTTGTTAAAGGAGACTTGTTGACACCGGGAAAACTAGGCGACCTGCCACCGCAACAGCGCAAGATAATCCGGGCCTGGTGTATGTATGACTGGGCCAACTCCGGGTATGCCACCGCCGGCGGGGCCGCCATCTTCCCGGTCTATTTCGTCTTTCTCTTCAAGGACGCGCTGGGGGAATCGGCCTCCTTCCTGGGCCTTACCCTAACCGGCAGTTCAACCTGGAGTCTGGGAATTGCCCTGGCTACCGCTTTCGTGGCCCTCTCCAGCCCTTTGCTGGGCGTCATCGCCGACCGGGTGCCCATCAAAAAGACGCTGCTCTGGATTTATACCTCGGTGGGCGCCTTGTTTACCGTCCTGATGTTCTTTTCGGCCTATACCGGGCAACCCTGGTTATGGTTCCTGGCGATGTTCATGCTGGCTAACGTGGGCTTTGCCGGCTGCCTGGTCTTTTACAATACCTTCCTGCCGCACATTGCTCCCCGGGAACTGTTGGACGACGTGAGCAGCCGGGGGTTTGCCTACGGCTACGTGGGCGGCGGGCTGCTGCTGGCGGTACATCTGGTAATGATTTTAGCCACCAGGGGTACCGACCTGGCCGACATTACTACTCGCATCGCCATCGCCTCCATCGGCCTGTGGTGGTTCGGCTGGGCCTTGTGGACGCTCAAAGTAGTGCCGGAACCCCACATACCCAACGCTATTCACGGCCTGCGGCCAGGGCGGGCGGTGACCCTGGCTTGCAACGAACTGGGCAAGACCTTCCGCGAAATACGCGGGTTCCGGGCCATTCTCATCTACCTGATTTCCTACCTGCTGTTCAACGACGGAATTCAGACGGTGCTGAACGTGGCCGGAGCCTTTGCCGCCGACACCATCGGCATTCCCCTGGTGTTCAACATGGCGACCATCCTGATTATCCAGTTTGTCGCGGCCGGCGGAGCGATGGCCTTTTCCTGGCTGGCCGGCCGCATTACCACCAAAGGCGCGCTGAGCATTACCCTGGTGGGCTGGATTTTCATCATACTGTTTGGCGTGTCGGTGGCCCCCCTCGCCCCTCGCCAGCACCAGGACTTTGACTACCAGTTAAGCTATCGGTCCCAGGAAAGCAGCTACCTGGTGGAAGCAGCCCCGGAAATTGAGCACTCCCAGTTGAATCGCCGCTGGATATTGGAAATCCGCCAAATTCGGGCGATTACTCCCATGAAGAGACAGGTGGGCGGCATACAAATTGCAGGCTCTGACTTGATGACCGAAGACAATGCCCGGAAACTTCTGGAGCAGGTTCGTGCTTCCAACCACGCTCCGTACACCGTTTCCCTGTCCGGCGGCCCCCTGGACGGCCAGACCGCCGTGGGAGAACTCCACCCATCAACCCTGGGTGACGGGCCGATAGACTGGTGGCCGGCCCTCGTCCGCCTCGTGGTATGGGAGCCTTTGGGTCTGGACGCCGAGTACCAATGGCTGCTGCTGGGGGTAGGCGTCGGCCTGGTAATGGGCGGCAGCCAGGCGTTGGCCCGCAGCCTCTTTGCCCAGATTGCGCCGCACACCCGGAGCGGTGAGTTTTTTTCCTTCTTCGGCTTTATAGGGCGAGTTTCGTCGGTGTTCGGGCCAATCCTCTACGTGGCGGTAACCGCTTTTTTCGACACCCGGCTGGCGGTGGTATCCATTATGGGGCTGATAATCGCCGGGGCAATTGTCCTGCGCTGGGTGGACGTGGCCGCCGGAACTGAGGTAGCCGACGCCGAGGATGCCCGCCACTACGCCGAGGCCGGGGAGCCGCTGCCGGGGTAGGCGATTTTATCCACGAATAGGCACGAAAGTTCACGAATGTTTTGTGGGTATTCAGACTTGAGGCAGGGCTTATCGCACCTGACGGTAAAGGCCCTTCTCCCGTCGTTCCTGCGCAGGCAGGAACCTTTGTTTTCCGCGTTTTAGGTTCCTGCCTGCGCAGGAACGACGAATGGCCCCCAATCCAAATGCGATAACCCTAAGACCTGCGGGGAATGGCATTGAGGCCCCGGATGCAATTGCTCCGCAACCGGGCTACAATGGAAGTATGGCAGAAGAGACGGACAAGGGCCGCTGGGTTTTCTACTATGACGGCGAATGCGGTTTCTGCACCGCGTCGGTGCGGTTTCTGGCCCGGCTGGACTTCTTCCGCAAGCTGACCTGGACGCCATTTCAGGACCTGACTGTCCCGCCGGGCGGGTTGTCCTGGGAAGACTTGGACCGGGCGGCCTACCTGGAAACCCGGAGCAGCCACGACCGGGGCGGCGAGCGCCGGCTGTACCGGGGGTTCTATGCCTTTCGGATGCTCTCCCTGCGTCTGCTCCCCCTGACGCCCCTGACCCCCCTGCTATGGCTGCCAGGAGTCAACCGGCTTGGCGAGGTTGCCTATAGCTGGGTGGCCCGCAACCGCTACCGCATCAGCCGGCGTTGCCGCCTCAAACGTGGCGGATGAACCGTCATTGGGCAAGCCAGGTAGCCGCCAGCAGGTGGCCGCCGTAGCCGCCCTCGTAGCCGGGCAAGGTGATGCGTTTCGCGTTGAAACCGGCCTCGGCCAATAGCTCCAGCCAGACCTCCGCCGGGAAGAGGCCGGTGACGTGGCGGTCCTGCTCAATTCTCAACTCCCCCTTCTCCTTCAGGATAAAGAAGAACACGGACTCGATGGTGGTGTCCGCCGGGTCGGGGTCGTGGCAGTATTCAATGACCGTCAGTTCCGGGACGGGCGGCCCGTGACCAGTCGATTCGTGACCAGTCGGTTCCGGGTCGTTGCCCGGGCAAATCCAGTGCAGCACCCTAGGGCCGGAAAAAGTTTCCTTGAAGTAGTCGGGGGAGATGAGCAGGACGCCGCCCGGTTCCAGGTGGGCCTTCGCGGTAGCGAAGGTGGCCCGCAGGTCATCCTCGGTCAGCATATAGCAGATGGCGTCGTGAATCAGCACGGCCCGGAAGGTACGCCCCAGTCGAACTGAGCGCATATCCCCCCGGTGGTGGGTCACGCCGGGGTTCAAGCGAGCAGAGAGGGCCAGCATCGCCGGCGACAGGTCCACCGCCGTAACCGCAAAGTCGGCGGTCAGGTGGGAAAGAGTGTGACCGCCGCCGGAACCCAGCTCCAGGACGGGATGGCGTCCAGCTCCCAACCGCTGCCGCAGGGCCTCCCGCCAATGCTGGGCGTCGTCGGCATAATCCCCGGGCGGGCTGAACGTCGGCCACAGGTAGGCCAGGTCGCTATACAAGCGGTGTTCCTGTGTCATTATGCTATTATACGGGGACAGGTCAATTAGGAATTAGGAATTGGGAATTATCAGTCCTCACCCCTGAATCCGGTGTATCCGGTCCAGCAATGTAAGTTAAGAAAAGAAAGAGGAACACAGTATGGGCAAGTTGGATGGCAAGGTAGTGTTAGTAACCGGGGCCAGCCGGGGCATTGGGGCGGAGATTTCCGCCCGGTTCGCCGCCGAGGGAGGGCGGATAGTCTGCGCCGCCCGCACCGTGCGGGAGGGCGACCACCCGCTGGAAGGCTCGCTGGAAAAGACGGTGGCCGACATTCGGGAGGCCGGCGGCGAGGCAACTCCGGTAGCGGTGAACCTGGCCCGCCCCGAGGACTGCGAGCGGCTGATTCAGGAGTCCCGGGACATCTACGGCCCGGTGGACGTGCTGGTCAACAACGCCGCCCTGACCTACTTTATTCCGGTAAAGGACTTCGCCACCAACCGCTGGATACGCTCCTGGGAGGTCAACTTCCACGCGCCCTTCATCCTCAGCAAGGCGGCGCTGGAGCAAATGATACCCCGCGGCTCCGGCAGCATTGTCAACATCTCCTCCGGCGCGGCGGTTGGCCCGGGCCGCGGCCCTTACCCGGAGGCGTCGGGGATTGAGGGAGGCACTTGCTACGGAGCGGAAAAGGCGGCCCTGGAGCGGTTTACGCAAGGGTTAGCCAGCGAGGTTTACCAGTACGGTATATCCGTGACCTGCGTGTCCCCCTCCCTGGTGGTTCCCACGCCCGGCACGGTGTACCACAACCTGGTTACCGGAATGGACGACCCCAAGGGGGAGCCGCCGGCGCTGCTGGCCGACGCTGCCCTGCTGCTGGCGACCGAGCCGCTGGACACGGTGACCGGAAGGGTGACCTACAGCCAGCAGATACTCCAGGAGTTTGGCTGGATAACCGGCGGCCAGGGCCGGGGCGTCACCCTGCCTGGCACGGGTTACAGCCAGATATAGAGCGCGGTGGGAGGACTCAAACACGGATGGTCAGGGATTGAGAGAATTAGTTTGTTAGTTTGTAGGTGTAGGTCGATAAGAAACCTCAATGCACGTTGCAAATGCCTTGAACCGAGCGCTCATACTTTATTGCGGGTTTCGTGATACTATGGGTGACCTATGGAAATCCTTGAATTGAAATTAAGGGTGTCCGGGCATCCAACTCTAAGATCAGTCAACAAAAGAATATCTAATGGCAGGGGAGGCGTTCAGGCCATTGCCGCACAGATCTCATATGCGGTTGCTGGGGCAGGTAGCGCCGGGAAGTTGGCTGACTGCGCAAGTACAGAATTCGGCGGTTTTCCTTGCGGACGATTGGGTAGTCTCGATTCATGGAAAGAATCTCATCCATTGTGTCTCCGCTATGTCCGTGCTGCTAAACTCCATCGGCCAAGAGTTGGATTCACCCGTCGCAGTTGACCTTCTGACACATCAGAACGGGAGCGCCGAGTCTCTGTATCGTTGTTGGACCGCCAAGCTAAAAGGAACCACATTATCGGTATCATCAAATGGGAGGCGACTATTGTAGTAAGCGCTACAGTGGGCGCATTATTACAAAGATTATTCCAATGGTTGCCCTTCGGAGGCTTGTTGCCATGAGTCAGGCTTAGGAAATTAGCTTCGTTCGACGAGTAGCGGACGTGATTAGCGAATTGGGCTACAAAGTGACTGTTGAACCGTCCAGGATCCCCAATCGCAGAATGTGGAAGGATGACCCAGCTTCGTTGGTCCGTGGCCTCAAATACCGACCGGACCTTCTTGTTGAACACAATGAGAAATTCGTCATTGTAGAAATAAAGACGCGTGTTGTCTTGTTGGGGGCTGTCATCAAAGCCCGTCAATATGCGGACTATTTTGGTGCGGCTGTGGTTCTCTGCCTTCCCGACGATGTTTTTACAGAGATTCCCGGGAGCGTCAGCGAATTCGCTGACGCGCAAAGCGTCCGCATTTGCCCACTGGCTGAAGTCGGCAACGCTCTGATGGACTTGTTGCAATAGCTTGGCTTAACAAACCCTGGGACGGGTCAGAAAAGATGCCTTTCCCGAATTTGCCGGGTAATTGCAAAGAGAACCGGGGCCTCAATAAACAGAAGGCCCCGGTTCTCTTTAACCCGGTTGACAAGTTTGGGGGAGTACCGCTAAAGGTTAATGACCGCCGCACCCGCAGCCGCCACCACCACTGCCGCAGCCACAGCCACCGCTGCCACAGCCACAACCGCCGGCGCTGGCAAACATGGGGTTGTTGATTACGAACCCCACCTGGCCGCCAAACTCTTCAACGTAGTCTATGGTGGCCTCTTCCAGGAAAGGCGCGCTGTCCGAGTCCATCAGGAAGCTCAACCCCTCCATACTGAAGATGGTGTCATCGGGCTGGGTTTCCTTTTCCATGGTCAGCATATACTGGAGGCCGCCGGCCCCGGAGGGCATAGCGATTACCCGAAGGGAACTGGTGGTTTCCTCTTCCTGATCAATGACTTCCTTAAGCTTTTCAATAGCCAGCGGGGTAACTTCCATGTTCAACACTCCATTTGGTTTGACAGAGTGCGGAAGTTTATCAACTTCTGCTATTGGCAAGGTTAACATACCCGCCGTGCAATAGTCAATCAAGGGTTTGGCGCAGCAAGGGCAATCGCATTAGACGCGCATTCACCTATCCGTCGTTCCTGCGAAGGCAGGAACTTCTGTTCTCAAGGTTTTAGGTTCCTGCCTCCGCAGGAACGACGGACAGCCTGCAATCCAAATGCGATAGCCCTATGACGCAGGGTAGGGGCTTTCCATTCTCAACAGGATTGGCGGATTGTAGAGGGCAACCACAAGGGTTGCCCTGAGAGGGATAGCCCTGGCTCCCGGAGCCGCAACCTTGAACCCGTTTCCGTTTTGATATATGATTGCGCAGCTAGGAGAGGCCAGAGTATGACCGGCAAGCAGCACTTGTTATCCGTTACCGACTTTAGCCCGGAGGACACCGGGGCCATTGTTCGCCGCGCCCTTGAACTGAAAATGGCGCCTCGAGCAGCGGAAGCGGCGGACGCCGGCAATGCCCTGCGCGGCAAGAGCGTGGCCTTGCTTTTCGAGAAGCCATCCCTGCGCACCAAGGTCAGCTTTATGGTGGGCATCCAGGAACTGGGCGGCTATTCGCTGTACCTGGGGCCGGAAGAGGTGGGACTGGGCACCCGGGAGCCGGTTTCCGACGTGGCCCGCGTCCTGTCTGGCTATGTGGACTGCATCGTCGCCAGGGTCAACTCGCACCGCAGCCTGGAGGAAATGGCCGAATACGCCAGTGTGCCGGTGGTCAACGCTCTCTCCGATTGGGAGCATCCCTGCCAGATAATGGCCGACCTGGTAACCGTGGCCGAGTATCAGGGTGACTTGAAAGGGCGCAAGCTGGCCTTCATCGGCGACGGCAATAACGTGGCCCGCAGCCTGTGCCTGGCCCTGCCCGCCGTAGGAATGAACTTCGCCATCGCCTCGCCAACGGGCTACAGCCTGGATGAGGCTACCCTTCAAGAGGCGCGGAACCGGGGCAGCAGTCCGCCGGAAATCCGGTCGCTACAAGACCCGGTAGAGGCGGTGCAAGGGGCAGACCTGGTATATACCGACGTTTGGACCAGTATGGGAGACGAGGCGGAAAGGGGCGGCCGGCTGGAGGCGTTCCGGGGTTATACGGTGGACCCGGCGCTGCTGGCCCAGGCCAAGCCCACCGCCAACTTTATGCACGATATGCCCGCCCACTACGGGGAGGAAGTCCCCCCCGGAATGCTGGAACATCCCCAATCCATAGCCTACGCCCAGGCCCATAACCGCAAACACGCCCAAAAAGCAATCTTGGAGTACCTGCTGTCCGGCAGTTAGAAACCACCGGAAAAGATTGCAATGCAAAAGGTAAGGCACGGAGCCAGCAGGCCATCCCCCACCTTAATGTTCGCCCCCCAGGAATGATATGGTACAGCAAATTAGTCCCGAACCGGCGGAAGAATCGGCCGTTGCCGGCGTCGAAAACGGTAACGGCATAGAAGCAAATATCCCAACTCGAACCCTGCCCATTGTGGCGGTGGTGGGGCGGCCCAATGTGGGCAAGTCCTCCCTGTTCAACCGGATACTGGCCCGACGCCAGGCCATTGTGTCCAACGTGGCCGGCACTACCCGCGACCGGCTGATGTCCGAGGTGGATTGGGACGACTACCGCTTTATCTTGGTGGACACTGGCGGTCTGGAATCGGACCCGGAGGGGCATATCCGGGAGATGGTGCAGGAACAGGCGGATATGGCGATGGCCGGGGCCGACGTGATTGTGTTCGTCACCGATGGCTCCGACGGCTTGACCCCCACCGACCAGGAGATTGCCGACCGGCTGCGGCGCGCCAGGAAGCCGGTAATCCTGGCGGTCAACAAGATAGACAACGACGCCCGCGAGGTGGCCGCCGCCGAGTTTTACCAACTGGGTATGCCCGACTCGGTGATGATTAGCGCTTACCACAACTATGGCATCTACGACCTGATGGAACGGGTCACCTTCCACCTGCCCGTCCCCGAATACACCCCGGACGTAGAGGATGAGGATGAGGAGGAAGTGTCCTTCGACCAACTCAGGATGAGCGATGACATTCCTCCGCCGGCCTCGACCAACGAGATGCGGCTGGCTATCGTGGGGCGGACCAACGTGGGCAAGTCCATGCTGCTGAACGCCATCCTCGGCCAGGACCGGGCCATCGTCAGCGACGTGGCCGGCACCACCAGGGACGCGCTGGACACCCAAATGACCTACCGGGATCGGCCGGTGACGCTGATTGACACGGCCGGCATCCGGCGACCGGGACAGGTAAAGCCCGGTATTGAAAAATACAGCGTACTGCGGTCGGTGAACGCGGTGGACCGCAGCGACATTACCCTGCTGATCACCGACGCCTCGGAACTGGCTACCGCCCAGGACGCCCACATATCGGGCTTGGCCTGGGAAATGTGCCGGGGCATTATCGTGGTGGTCAACAAGTGGGACTTGGTGCCGGAAACGGAACGGTACGCCCGGGAAGAGGCGATCGCCCGGGTGCAGGACCGGCTCCACTTTATGCCCTACGTCCCTATCTGCTTTACCTCGGCGCTGAACCGGCAGGGTATTACCACCCTGATGAACACTGCCATCGACCTATGGCAGGAGCGGATGCGCTGGATACCGGGGCGCGACTTGCAGTATATGTTGGCCGAGGCACTGACCGACCACACTCCGCCGCCGGTCAAGAGCAAGGGGGTGCGGCGGGGCGAGTTTCTTCGCATCAACCGGGTCAACCAGGTTGGCGTAAATCCGCCGACATTTCTCTTTACGGTGAACAATCCGAGGCTGGTACACTTTACTTACCAGCGTTATCTGGAAAACCGGATACGTTACAAGTTCAAGTTCGAACATACCCACCTGAAGCTAGTGTTCCGGCGAAGATGAACCGAGCTTTAACCCTTCCCGCCCTATGCTCACTGGCCGCGCTGCCCCTGCTGGTTGCCGCGGCGGTAGCGGCGTTGCTGACCTTGGGCAATGCGCCCACGATCTGGCAATACGCCGCGGTGCTGCCCCTGGCCTATCTCATCGGCGCGCTGCCCTGGGGCTATGTGGTCTTGCACCTGCGGCGGGGCATCGACATCCGGGACTACGGCAGTGGCCGCACCGGAGTTTCCAACGCCCTGCGCACCGCCGGAATGAGGGTGGCCGGGCTGGTGCTGCTGCTGGACCTGGCGAAAGGAATCGCGGCGGTGCTGCTGGCCCGCACCCTGATTGGCGACTCGATTGCGGAGGTAGCGGCGGCGGAAGTAGCGGCGGGCTTGCTGGCCCTGGTGGGACACAACTGGCCGGTATTTCTGGGTTTTCGAGGCGGACGGGGCATTGCGCCGGGACTGGGCGCGCTGACGGTAATCTCGCCCTTGGCCGCCGTTTTGGGCGTGGCCGTTTTCATACCCACCTGCCTGATTACCCGTTACCTGTCCCTGGGGTCAATCCTGGGCGTGATTGTCGCCTGCGGGGTGCTGGTGACGCTGGTCCTGCTGGGCTTTAATCCTCCGGGGGACAGCTCAAACCTCTATCTCATCTACGGACTGCTGGGCGGCGGCGTCATAATCTGGCAGCACCGGGACAACATTCAGCGACTGCTTCAAGGCACCGAGCGGCGCATCGGCAACCCGGCAACCCGGATAGAGTCACCGTAAGCCGTACCGTGTGGTGTCCTCATCCTTGACGGGGGCAGTCATCGTTTTTTGCCCGTTAACCCTCAATTTCCCCAAAAGCCTTGTGTCACTCCGACCCCTTCGTAGTTCCGGTCCTTTTCGACATTCCAATTCGGTATCCGCTGTCATTCTGAGCGTAACGGAGTGGAGCGAAGAATCCCAACGGTTGTACCGCAGGGCTGCAAATGCTGGCGGCAGGTTCAGGGTTAAGGGACTCGGCGTAGGGAAGGATGGTTGCTGGGAAGGGTTTGGATTCTTCGCTACGCTCAGAATGACAGTCGTAAGTGCTTCCTCAACCTGACAATTAAGGAGACCTCACTCCTTCTCAAACCTGCGTCCCCTGCGGCTTTGTGGTACATTACCCTACAGGGCGAGAGCCGAACTACGCAATCGGCGTCCAGAGTGGCAGGGAGGCGGCCCATTGAATTCGACGGCAGCGATAATTGGGACCACCACCTGGGGCACTACCCTGGGGGTCATTCTGGCCCGTCGCAACGTCCCGGTAGCCATCCTGGCCCGGACCGCTGCGGAGGCGGAGCGGTTTAACACCGACCGCCAAAACCGGCGCTTCCTGCCCGGTGTACCCTTCCCCGACTGCCTCACCGTGGACAGCGACCCGGCGCGGGTGGTGGGGCCGGCCGGCCTGGTTATCCTCGCCGTACCCTCCAACCACTTTCGCCGCAACGTGCAATGGGTCGCCAACGACCTGGCCCCGGACGCGACCGTCCTCAGCGTGTCCAAAGGGCTGGAGCTTCCCGGCGGCCAGCGGATGAGCCAGATATTGGAGGAAGAACTACCCCCGGCGCTGCGCCCCAACATCTGCGTCCTCTCCGGCCCCAACCTGGCCCGGGAAATCGCCCAGGAAAAACCCTCGGCAACGGTAGTAGCCGGACGGGATGTCAACAAGGTGTCTTACGTCCAGGAATTGCTGATGTCCCCCTCCTTCCGGGTTTACACCAGCGATGACATAATCGGCGTGGAGTTGGGCGGCACGTTGAAGAACATCATCGCCCTGGGCGCGGGCATATCCGACGGGCTGGAAATGGGCCAGAACAGCAAGTCCACCCTGATTACCCGGGGACTGGCCGAGATGTCCCGCCTGGGGATTGCGGCCGGCGCCCAGTATTTGACCTTTGCCGGGCTGGCCGGGCTGGGCGACCTGATGGCTACCTGCTACAGCGAGTTGAGCCGCAACCGCTATGCCGGGGAACAGTTGGCCCGGGGCCACACTTGGCCGGAAATCCGGGCCACGATGCAGAACGTGGTAGAGGGAGTAAATACCACCGGCGCGGCCCTGGCAATGGCGGAAAGGCTGGACGTAGAAATGCCCATCGCCCAGGTAACCTACCGCATCCTTTTCGAGAACCTGCCCCCGCGCGAGGCCATCGCCGAGTTAATGGCCCGCCCGCCGCATTCCGAGTGGTAGCCAATAACCCCGTGGTGGGTCAGCCCCGGCCGGCGCTGCGTAACTCGGCCAACCCCTCCTCCAGGGCCGTCCAGGGCAGCAGGGCGCACTTGATACGCACCGGGTAGCGGCGGACTACTTGCAGGGCGGCCAAATCTTTCAGTTGCGCCAGAACGTCGTCGTCCAGGTCATCCCCCCGCATCAGTTCCCGGAAAAGCCGGGCCAACTCCTCCAACTCCTCTGCCGACTTGCCCTCCATTCCCTCGGCCATCATTGACGCCGAGGCCTGGATAATAGAGCAGCCCTGGGACTGGGAAGACACCCGGGAAACCCGGCCGGCGGCGTCCAACTGGACACGGAGGGTTACCTCGTCGCCGCAAAAGGGGTTGAACTCATGGGCCGCAACATCGGCGACGTCCAGCGGCGCACGGTGCCGGGGATTGCGGAAATGGTCCATAATGGCGGCGCCATAAAGACCATCAAAAGAAACATCGGAAAACTGCGACATAGCTGCTGAATCTGTCCGGTAACCGGTAAATGGTAATTGGCGGGCCAATGCCGGCTCATCAATGGCCGGTAAATCAATTGACCGAGGACGGCAACCGTCCGGCTATAGCTTACCACAAACGGCGCGGTGGGGTGGGAGGGAGATAGTCTCTGGTATTCTCAACGTGCGTTGGTATTGCCGGTAGTAGCGTCGGGCTTGAAACCTGCCCCTAAAGTCCACCGGAAGCGGAGCATAACAAAGAATATCAACACCTGTAGGGAACACCTGGCCTTTCCTCAACCCCCAGGCACAACGGAATCGAGGAAACCGACGGAGGAGGGACTTTACCAAAAAATAGGTCAGGACATTTCGCGGCGCCGGAGTTCCGCTTCAAGTTCGCGGACGCGGGCATCGGCGGCGATGCGGGCTTGCTGCTCGGCGTCGGCGCGGGCATCGGCGGCAATGCGAGCTTGCCGCTCGGCGTCGGCGCGGGCTCGCTCGTCGCTGAACCTGATTATGTGCTTTCCGGTGGCCGGGTCGTACCAGCCGAGCTGGCCTTGCTCCCAGCGGAGGTGCAGATTGAGGACGGCGCTGTAGCCCTGGAAGGTCTGGGCGTCGATACCTTCAATAGGGATAGGCTGGTAGGTCCCATCAACCAGACGGTCGCCGGCCAGAGGCGCGCCGTGGTGCTGGCCGCCGGAGTCATCAAAGCGCCAGTATTCCGGGATGCCAAGAGCGGCGTAGCCGTCCCGCTTGATGGTGACGTCCCGTTGGCCGGTGCTGGGCGAGGCGATTTCCAGGACAAAGTCCGGGGGCTTGCCCTGTTCCGAAATGACGTAGCCGTTGCGGTCGCTGCCAGCTTTCGGGTTGACGTTGAAGGCGATGAGCAAGTCCGGGCAGAACAGCCCCCGACGATTGGAGGTCGGTTCCAAGCTGATGTAGGCTTCGCCGGTGATGAGGGTGGTTTCCTGGTTGCCGAGGTGTTCGGTCAGGTAGTGGGTGTTGCCTGATTGGTGCAGGAACTTGAAGTTGTTCATATCCTCAGGTTCAGGAGGGTCCGGGAGCCGGACGAAATCGGTGGAGTGGGCTGTAGTGATGGTAGGTTTGGTGGTCATATCTGACCTCTTGGGTAGGAGGGTTTGTGAATGATGCTCCGGGCGGGGGATTGTGCAGCTATTATACCGCATCGGGGCCAGTATTGTTGGAAAGTGTTCTAAACTGTAACTGTTCAGTGTCGAAGTGTCCGTCGTTCCTGCACAGGCAGGAATCTCGAATTGGGGTTAGCGAGGTTCCTGCTTTCGCAGGAACGACGGACCTTCTTACCCTGGGGAATCCCCTCAACTCTGAACTGTTACTCTAAACTCTTAGGGCAATCGCACTATAAGGAGTCTGGGCAAGCATTGCCCAAAATCCTCTTATTACGTCAATCAATTAACTGGCATTGAGCGGCAGACTTCCGCTAGATTGATTGGGCCGGTACGCCGGTTAAATTGTTCCGGCCCGCTCGCATCGGTTGCAGGTTGGGTTTCGGGAGGGGTGGTATGATGCGTTTGTTCAACCTGGTTAAATTGCTTATTCCGGGCTTGCTGCTGCTGGCTCTGGTGGCCTGCTCGTCGGATGCGCCGGCCCCCGAAGTACCGGCGGCAGAACCGGAGTCAGAGCCGGTGGCGGTTTACTTCCCGCCTCCGCCGCAGGTGACACCCGCCCCGGGTCCGGTGGTCCTCCCCGTTCAGACACAACAAGACAGCAAGCAGGACGGCAGACACGGCGGCTCCCTGGTCGTGGCCGGAATGGCCGATTTCCCCCACCGGGACGTGCATCAGGAATACCAGGAAACCCTGGCTACCCTGGGGCCGGGCCTGGCCTACAGCCGGCTGTTGCGGGTCAGCGCCGGACAGGAGCACTTCCAGCCCAGCCTGTCCCTGGAGTGCGACCTGTGCGAAAGCTGGGAGCTGACCCCGGACCTGGCCTTTGAGTTCCAACTCCGTCCCGATGTGAGTTGGCACAATGTATTCCCGGTCAACGGGCGGGCGTTGGTGGCCGAAGACCTGGCCTACAGCTACGAGCGGCTGCGGACTCCCGGCTGGCCCGGAGCGGCCCGGTTCGCCGACCGGGGCATCGGCGAAATCGAAGTCATTGACGACCACACCCTGCGGGTCAACCTGAACTTCCTGGACAGCGATGCCCTGCTGGCCCTGGCCGACGGTCACAGCAAGATTGTGGCCCCGGAGGTGGTGAAGCGGTACGGCAGCCTGAAACTGGCCCCGGTAGTGGGCACCGGCCCCTGGGTCTGGGAGCCGCCTAAGTCCGGCACGAGCGCCCACTTCAGCCGCAATCCCGCCTACTTTGAGTCGGAACTGCCCTACCTGGACAGCCTGACGGTCAAAACGGTCAGGAGTCCGGGCTTGGCGGCCTCGGTGAACCTGGAACGAATCGCCCTCTTCCAGGCCAGCCTGGTGGACGTGATAGTCGCGCCGCCGACCGACTGGGAACAGATGCAACAGAGCAGCCTGGAGTTTAATGCGCGGGTCTCCCAGCAGCCGGAAATCGGCGTGGTAATGTCCCTCAACACCCAGTCGCCGCCGCTGAATAACCCGGCGGTGCGCCGCGCCATTTTCCGGGCGGTTGACCCTTGGGAGTACGTGGATATTAGCTGGATGGGACAAGGGGGAGTCGGCTTGGGGATGCCCCTGCCGGCGCCGGACTGGCAGTTGGGCCGCACCGAGCTGCTCGCCAATCATCTGGCATCCCCCAGCGCGGCCCGGGACATTCTGGCCGACAACCGGATATATTTCCCGATGGAGCTGGAGGTTGCCGTTGCCGACCTGGGGCCGGACTACCGGCGGTTGGGCCAGCAGGTGGCACGGGACTTGCGGGCGGTGGGTTTTGAGGCTGCGGTGAAGACGGTGAACCCCAACAACCTGAAGGAAATGCTGTTCGCCCCGGACCGGCAATACCAGATAGTCCTGGGGCCGGTGCCTCCTCACGCCACCACCAACGGTTACCTGTACGCCCTGCTGCACAGCGGCGGGCCGGGGAATATCACCGGCCACCAGGATGCCGCGCTGGACATCCTGATTGAGCGACAAGCGCGGGAACTGGACCCGGAGCGGCGGCAGGAGCAGCTGCGAGACTTGCAGCGCCACGTCCTGGAGCAGGCTTATATGTTCAGCCCGGTTACCGGCGCCTACCGCTGGGTATTCGACTGGCGGCTGAAAAATTTCTATCCCAACACCGCCCTGTCCGAATACCACTACTGGGCCGAAACCTGGCTGCAAAAATAGGGGACGGTAGGGGGCAGTAACGGTCAAATAGCCGGGGCGGGTTTCAAACCCGCCCCGGCATATTTTCCGGTAACAATTTCTTGCCAAGAGGCTAACCCGGGGTGCTGTAAGTGGGCGGTAGGGCGCCGGCGCCCCGTTTCAGGCCCTTCAGGTAGGCAATCTGGCCCTGGTGCTGGTAGAACTCGCCCAACAGTATCCGCATCACCCCGGCTACGGACAGGTTAGGACGCCGTTCCCGGGGTATCCGGTCAAAGTCCTCGGGCTCCAGCCCCCGCAGGTATTCCAGGGTTCCGGCGCGGACCGCCTCGCCGTAGCGCAGCAATTCTGCCAGGTCCAGAGCCGGGAAGTTGGCAACCTGCTCCGGGGTGTGGCCGAAACCGTTATCCCGGGTGGGCAGGCCGAACTTTTCGTGCCAGCCGTCTTTCTCCCACAACTCCGGCTGCCCCTGGATGAAGAACTGAATCCACATATCCTCCACCCGCAGGTTATGCCACAGCATCCAGCCGATGGAATTGGCGTCCGGGCCGGGCTGCCAAGCCAACTCCTCCGGGGTCAAGTCCTCGACCGCCTCCAGCAAAAGGGCCTGCTCCCGTTCCAGTGCTTCTTCGATGAAGTCGTTAAGGGTCATAATGATGCCTCTTAATTTACCGGGATGGACAGGATATCCAGGATAAAAACAAGGATAATATCTTGTCCATCCCGGTTTAATTTAATCCCGCAAAAACCCGACTATCGCCTCAAAAAACGCATCGGGCCGCTCCACTTGGGGGATGTGACCACAGCGCTCTATGACTTGCAGGGTGGCGTTGGGCAACAGTTGCTGGAAGGCCGGGCCGTAGGCCGGGGGCACGATGCCGTCGGAGTCGCCCCAGAGCAGCAGGGTGGGCATAGTTATCCGGTGGGCGCGCTTGGGCAGCCCCTTGTCCGGTATCGGCCAGACGAACTTGCCCACGGCGGCCAGGGTTTGGGTACGGTCCAGGTCGGCCTCCATCCGTTCCGACGGGTCCGTTGGAGACGCCATGTACGCCTGGGCCGTCTCGGTATTACCGTCGTACCAGAGCAGTTCGGTCCGCTCTGAGCGGGTCAGGATAAAGAAGTCGGCGACGGGGGTATCTTCCAGCCACAGCCCCAGGGAACCGACCAGGATCAGCCGCGCCACCCGCTCCGGACAATGAGCCGCCAACTCTGCCGCCAGCAGCCCGCCGTAGGAATGGCCCACCAGGTAGGCGCGTTCCAGGCCCAACTCGTCCAGCAGTTCCTCGTAGAAGATAACCAAATCCCACAGGTCGTCCAGGTGTTCCAAACCGTCGGAGCGGGCCACGCCGGGATGGGCCGGAGCGATGACGTGAAACTCGGCGGCCAGCCGGTCCAGGCAGTCATCCCAGCCGGTAAAGCCGCCGGCCCCGTGCAGGTACAGCAGGTTGTCGCCGCTGCCGCCCTCCACCAACTGGACGTTAAACTTGCCCCCGCGCAGGGCAACCGTTCTCTCGGTGTAGTTGCTTTCGATATGCTGGGCCAAGGCCGTCACCTCTGGTTAGTTGTCTCGGTGTTTAGCTAAACTGGGCCGGCGGATAGCCCGGGTCGGCGGGTAAATCGGGCTGATGGGCGGCTTCCACTGCCAGTCGGTCGCAACGCTCATTTTCCACATCTCCCGCGTGGCCCCGAACCCAGCGAAACTCTACCGCGTGCTGCTCACAAAGGTCGAGCAGGCTTCCCCACAAGTCCGGGTTGACCGCCTTTTCCCGCTTGTTCCGCTGCCAGCCATTGGCCCGCCACTTTTTCGCCCAGCCCTTGGCCATAGCGTCCACCACGTAGCGGGAATCGCTGTGCAGGGTGACCTGGCAGGGCTGGTTGAGGGTTTCCAGGGCCTTGACGACCGCCAGCAACTCCATCCGGTTATTGGTGGTCAGGCGGTAGCCGCCGCTCAATTCCTTGCGGCGGTCGCCGTAGCGCAGGACGACGCCATAGCCGCCGGGGCCGGGGTTGCCCAGGCAAGCGCCGTCGGTGTGTATTTGGACTTGGTTAGGCAGGGAGGTTCTCCAGCTTTCGGAGGAGTTTGGATACTCGCTCGAGATGATACTCCACTGTATCCCGGGAATCCCAGCCCTCGTAGAAATTGAAATTCAGTTCCAGGGCGCAGGCCGCACTGAAAAGGTCATCTATCTCCTCATCCTCGTACTCCGCCCACAGAAATTCTATTACCTCATAAAATCCCTGAAAGCCGGAGTACCGCCAACCCTTGGTACGAGCAATGCCCCGCAGCATATAGGCGGCGGAGTACCATCCTTTCCTCGATGCTTGCAGCAAGTCGTCTTGAGCCAGGGCTTCGTGGGCTTTGGCGAAGAACTTCCAACTGGTGGGAATGTACGTTTCAACCTGAGTAGTCATTATAGATTATTCCCTATGCAGTTTGAGTTTACACGGGAAGATTATCCAGCTTTTGCAGCAGCTCGGCAATTTGGGAAAGGATATACCGCACTCTTCTCCGAGGGATCCGACCTTCGTAAAAATTGCGATGGATCTCGCCGGCCTTGCCATAAAGAGCCTTTAATTGCCGGTCGCGGGTTTCAGATGCCAGACGGTCTATTATACCGGAGAGATTACTATGGCTTCTGTGCCGCCAGCCCCTTGTCTCGGCCACGCTCTTAATCTTTAACGCGACAGCGCCCCAGCCCTTTTCCGATGCTTGCAACAGGTCATCCCGGGTCAGGTAGGACTCGGCTCTGGCAAGGAACTCCCGACTGGTGGAACCATAGTATTCGGCGCGGGTGGTCAAAGTTGGTACGCTCCGGGGCTACCCGGCGTGTTTCGAGAGCAGTGTTCTAACCGCAGGGACCAATTCGTTGGGAATCAGCATCACCGAGTAGTTAGCATTTTCGAACGCAGCTTTGGCTTCCGCCAGCGCTTCGTCCTCGGACTGGGACTCATAATACTCCAAGACTCTGTTGACTCGTTCCTCATCCCATCCCGGCGGAAAGTTGTTGACATTTGTCATCAGTTTCTCCTTTGCCATTGGAGCATGAAGTCCCTAAGCTGCCTACCCGTTAAATCGTAAGCTGTGATTACGAAGTAGCTATCGGGTTCTGGGTCCCTAACGTAGACTACCCGAAGAAAGCGGCCTTCTTCTGTGCGTCCTACTATCAATCGGGCTCCGTCCCTGCCTGGAGTCTCTACACTCGGCGAGAGGAAAATTTCTATGACCTCTTCTTCCGAAACCCTATGGCAAAAAATATGAGGATCGCCAGTTTCGGGATCAAT
This sequence comes from Dehalococcoidia bacterium, assembly GCA_965197655.1. Taxonomy (GTDB): domain Bacteria; phylum Chloroflexota; class Dehalococcoidia; order Lucifugimonadales; family UBA3495; genus CATQHB01. The sequence continues at coordinate 2,587,237 of OZ240220.1, forward strand.
ATAGAATCGAAAATTCATTCCAAGCTATTTCGACAAAATCATCATAACAGAAGTACTCTAAGTGAAACAAAATTGAAGTTATAACAAATTTGGAATGAAGCGAGAGACATTGCGGCCGGAATGTTCCAGTAGGTGTAACCCGGCAACAATACAAGTGCCATACCTTACTGAAATGGGAAGCTCAGCACGAGATATGACGATTTTCTGTCAAGGTGTAATCGGCTGCAACTGACAAACTGATGAGAGTGACAGGACTTACCCTACTCCGTCGTAACCGAATCCCCCTGGCCCTCGATGGCGGCGTTGAGGGTGTGCCAGGCGAGGATGGCGCACTTGATGCGGGTGGGGAAAGCAGAGACGCCGGACAACACTTCCAGATCGCCCAGCGCATCATAGTCCACGTCGGCGTCCGGGTCGGTTATCAGGGAGTGAAAGCCGTCGAAGATTTCCTCCGCTTTGGCCAAAGTCTGGCCTTTGACGCTCTGGGTCAGCATCGAGGCCGAGGCGCGGGAAATGGCGCAACCTACGCCCTGAAACCCCACGTCGGCGATCACGTCGTCCTCCACCTTCAAGTAGAGGGTAATCCGGTCGCCGCACAGGGGGTTGTAGCCGTCGGCCTGCCGGTTGGCGTCCTCCAGCTTGCGGAAGTTGCGGGGCTTGTTGTTATGCTCCAGCAGGATCTCCTGGTAAAGCTCATTCAGGTTGGACATCAGCGACTAAATACCTCAATAACCCGGTCAATTCCCTTGACCAGAGTGTCAATCTCTTCCTTGGTGTTGTAAAAGGCCAGGGAGGCCCGGACCGTGGCCGGAACGCCGAAGCGGTCCATCAGGGGTTGGGCGCAGTGATGGCCGGTGCGGACGGCGATGCCCTCGGCGTCCAGTATGGTCCCTACGTCGTGGGGGTGGGCGTTTTCCATAACGAAGGAGAGGATGCTGCCCTTGTGCCGGGCGGTGCCAATGAGCCGCACCGGGCCGATTTCGGAAAGCCGCTCCGTGCCATAGGCCACCAGTTCATTTTCGTAGGCGGCAATGTTAGCCATTCCCAGGTTGGAAACGTAGTCAATGGCCGCGCCCAGGCCGACGCTGCCGGCGATGTTCTGCGTTCCCGCCTCAAACTTGTTGGGTATGACGTTATACAGGGTCTGCTCAAAGGTCACCGAGCGAATCATCTCGCCGCCGCCCTGGTAGGGAGGCATTGCGTCCAGCAGTTCGGCCCGCCCGTAGAGGACGCCGACCCCGGTGGGGCCGTAGAGCTTGTGGCCGGAAAAGACGTAGAAATCGCAGCCCACCCGGGTCACGTCAATCGGCACGTGGGCGATGGACTGAGCGCCGTCCAGCAGCACCGGCACCCCCCGGCGGTGAGCCAACTCCACTATCTGCTCCACCGGGTTGATGGTGCCTAGTGCGTTGGACTGGTGGACGATGGACACCAGCTTGGTGTGGGGATTCAGCAGCTTTTCGTACTCGTCCAGCAGCAGTTCGCCGTCGTCGTTGATGGGCACTACCTTCAGGTGAGCGCCCTTTTCCTGGCACAGCATTTGCCAGGGGACGATGTTGGAGTGGTGTTCCATTGCCGAGATGATTATTTCATCGCCCGGGCCGATGTTCTGGCGGCCATAGGTCTGGGCCACCAGGTTGATGCCCTCGGTGGTGCCCCGGACAAATATAATCTCCTTGTCATCGGCGGCGTTGATAAACTGCCGTACCTTGCTGCGCGCCTCTTCATAGGCGTCGGTGGCCCGCTGGCTCAAGGTGTGGACGCCCCGATGCACGTTGGAGTTCTCGGTAGTGTAGTAGTTGACCAGCGCGTCGATCACCGCTTGGGGTTTCTGGCTGGTGGCGGCATTATCCAGATAGACCAGAGGCCGGTCGTTAATGGTCTGTTTCAGAATGGGAAAGTCTTCCCGGATTCTGGCTACGTCAAAAGGTTTTGCGACAGTGGACACTTTAGGCGCCTCCCAACTGACGGCCGGAGCCGGGGTTTCCTCTGCTTGAAGTAGTAACTCCGGGAATGACCTTGCCACTGACCGTATTCAGGAACAGGCCGTCCAGGTAGTCCCGCACCGGCTCATCGGGAACGGATTCGATAATTTCGCTGGCAAAGGCGTGAATCAGGATTTGGCTGGCGGTTTCCGGGTCAATGCCCCGGCTGCGCATATAGAACAGGGTATCGTCGTCAATGTGGCCGGCGGTTGCCCCGTGACCGCATTTAACGTCGTCGGCGTAGATTAACAGGCTGGGCTTGCTGTCCACCTCGGCCCGGTCGGACAGAATCAGGTTCTTGTCGGTTTGCAGGGCGTCGGTCTTCTGCGCGTCCTCCCGTACCAGCACGGTGCCGCCAAATACGGCCCGGGAGCGTCCGTCGAGGATGCCCTTGTAGTAGAGGCGGCTGGTGCCGTTGGGCCGGGCGTGGTCAATGTTGACCAGGTTGTCCACGTGCTGGGTGTCGTCGGTCAGGTAGAGGCCGTTCAGCGAGCAGTAGGCACCCGTCCCGTCCAGCAGCACCGACAGGTCATGCCGGGCCAGGGCGGCGCCCAGGGCAAAGGAGCCGGAGTTATAACTGCTGTCCCTGGCCTGCGTTACCCGGGTCGTGCCAACGTGGAAAGCAGCCCGGCTTTCGTCCAGCAGGCGGTAGTGATGCACCTGTGCGCCCTCGCCGACGGCTATCTCGGTGACGGTGTTGGTGAAGTAGCGGGGGGATACGGGCGAATCCCCTGCCGTCCCGCCGGAAACGATGCCGGAATCACTGCCGGAACCGATGTAGGACTCGAACACGGTCAATTGAGTGTTGCGGCCGGCGATGATTAAGGCCCGGGGATAGGCCACCGTGGCCTCGCTGTGCCGCAGGTGGATAATGTTCAGAAAGACCGGCTCGGCATAATCATCGGGCAGCCGGACGTAGGCGCCATCGTTCAGAAAGGCGGTATTAAGGGCGGCAAAGGGGTCGTCCGTATAGGCGACGTGGCGGGCCAGATTAGCCCGGACTGCCTCGGCCTCAACATCGGACGCCAAGGCTGCGGCCAGGGAACAGACGGTAAAGGAGCCGCTTTGTTCCCCATTCAACAGCCGGGGCAACGGGCGTCCGTCCACGAAAACCAGGTTAAGCCAGGAGTCGGGGAAAGTATGGGAGGGGAGCCGCCCATCGGCGGCCTGGTCCAGGTACGGCAAGTCCGAGGGGCCGCCAATAGCGGGGGCCGATTGGCCGAACTCGGCTTGGGCGATGGGCCTGACGTTGGTATATTTCCAGCGTTCGTTGCCCCGCCGGGCGGTGGGAAAGCCCTGGGTGTCGAAACACTCCCAGGCGGCGGCGCGCAGGTCGTTGAGCCACGCCGGGCTGTCCGCGGACAGTTGCTCCCGAAGGGCCAGGTAGTCGGAGTAGTAAGACGGGTGTTGAATAGTAGCGGCGCTCATAGACTCTCCCCGGCCTCCACCGCTTCCTTTATCCAGTCATAGCCCTTGTCCTCAAGTTCCAGGGCCAGTTCCGGGCCGCCAGAGCGGACGATGCGGCCGTCCAGCAGTACGTGAACCTGGTTGGGAGTGATGTAGTTGAGCAATCGCTGGTAGTGGGTGACCAGCACGATGGCGTTATCCGAGTTACGGAGGCTGTTCACCCCGTCAGATACGATGCGCAGGGCGTCAATGTCCAGGCCGGAGTCGGTCTCATCCAGCAGGGCCAGGATCGGCTCCAGAATAGCCATCTGGAGAATCTCGTTGCGCTTCTTCTCACCGCCGGAGAACCCCTCGTTGACCGAGCGGCGCACCAGGTCCGGGTCAATCTCCACCAGCTTGACCTTCTCCCGGAGCATCCGGTCAAAATCCCGCGCGCTGTATTCCTCTTCGCCCCGGTGCTGCCGAATGGCGTCAGCGGCGGCTTTGAGAAACTGCCAGGCCCGCACTCCGGGCAACTCCAGGGGATATTGGAAGGCGAGGAAGACGCCCTCCCGGGCGCGCTCCTCCGGCGCCATAGCCAGCAGGTCCTTGCCGCGGTAGAGGGCTTCGCCGGCGGTCACCCGGTACTCCGGCCGGCCGGCCAGGGTGCTGGCCAGGGTGCTCTTGCCGGAGCCGTTAGGCCCCATAATGGCATGAACCTCGCCGGCGTTGACGGTAAGGTTTACGCCGCTGAGGATTTCCTGGTCATCCACGGAAACGTGGAGGTTGGTTATTTCTAGGATGGGAGGCATTTAGCGGTGTTGCTCCTTTGGGTTAAAATAGGCGCTAGGGTACTCTTGGAGAGTGACTATTCCTCTTGAATTTGCTCGAGTGTTAACTGCCCGTCAATGGCTCTTGCCCTTAGCCCAACCAGCCGATTTTGCAAAAATGTAGGATCAAATTCAATAGCCGTCCCTACCAAACTAGGAGAGTAACTGATTGCTAACTCAGTATAGGGAATGAAGACTTCCCCGTGCATACTTGATAGAGCGATGCCCTTACCTAGCCCATTCACTTGTGAGGCACATTTGACGACACCCTGTGGTCGGCTCAACATTTTTGAATCTGTTAGAATAGCTTCCACATCGTAAATCGCTTGATCAGGGAGCATTCTAAAGAACTCTCGGTCGGTACGAATCCTAAACTGCCTGAGTCGTTCAAATACTACGGCCTCAGCTGACCTTGCTTCCCGCACTGGATATACCATTTTCACAGAGAACGGATAGAGTACTAAGGTCTGACGGTTAAATGTTTGCACCCTAAACCTGAAATGCTGGCGTGTCATTCCAATCTTGAGAATATCGGGATTGGCATTTTTTTGACTGAGAATATATACCCAACCAGATACGCCAGTCTGACTAATCCAGTTTGACTTGGTCTCGTAATTCCAAAGTGATAGAAATAAGTTACCTTTGATGAGCCGGGCAAGCCCGCTCTTCACGCCTTCGACGTTCCTTCTTGACATATCACCACGTAATTCGGACAAATATACCTTCGATTCCTGTAGGTGGGAAATACGTGGAAATCCCAAAGAAGAATAAATCGTTAACCAATCGTCCTCATCTCGTAGAATGCACCGAGAGAACATCCCCTCCAAAGTGTTTATTGCCTTTATGCAGTTTCTTTTAGGCTCAACTTCGCCTTTCAAGAGACCCAAAACCATACTGACGGACGGATCGTAGAGTTTCCGTTCCCACATGGAGATCTGGGACATTCCAAATCCACGTGTAGGAAGCAGCTCAATTGGGACTCTAGAACTATTGGTTGAACCAGCCAAAACCCTACCGTCTCAGACTTCTCATTCCAAGTATTAAAATGGGACTACTTTTCAAGTGTGCCAAGTCAGGAAACAATCCAAGTAAAAGGACTACCTTTCTTGCAAGTGGGCCCAAGCCTCATCCTCTTCCGGTCGTAACCAATCTTCCGCCAGTGCCGCCTCGCTAAGTAGCATAGTAGCCGGAACGCTGAACTCCTCCTCCAGAATGGTAACCAGCGCCATTCTCTTGCACGGAAGCTCCACTCGCTCCAGCAAATGGACATTTCCCTGTTCGTCAATCGTGGCCTTAACCATGCGCATTATTCATCACCTGAATTGCTAGTTCCGTTCCTGTCAGAGGGAGGCGGTACGCTGGGCGGGCGACCAGCATCTAAATCCGGCCTGACGGATTCCAGCCATTCAACCCACTCTTTATCGCGTTCCCTGGCGGCCTTTTCCGTTCTCTCCACCAATGCCCTTTCCAGTGCTTCTGCCACTGCCTTCTTTGCTACTTCCGCCATCGCCTTTTCGAATTCTTCCGCCGCCGCCTTTTCTTCCGCTTCCGCCTTTCTCGCCTCTTCCACGGCCTTTCTTGCCTCTTCCACCGCCCTATTCGCTCTTTCCTTCTGTCGGAGATAAGCTCCCAGCGAAAATACCATAAAAATTACCTCGGAGGTAAGGATTATCGCCAGGACGATAGCCCCGAAAGCGCTGAAGCCGTTGCCTCCAAAAGCGCCGTTCCAGATGTTCAGCCACCAAACCTGTTCCGGCCTGGCCGAACTTTCCAAGTATGTCCCCGAGTATAGGTAAAACCAGCACAGCGCGAACAGTGCTGCTATCAGGGGACGGGGCACACCCGGCAGGCTCAATATCCAGCGGAGCGTCCTGGAATCCTCGTCCTGGTATTCGTTCAAGTCGCTGCGCCGCTGCCCTTACCTGACCACTACCCCACCGTCCCCTCCAAACTCACCTTCATCAACTGCCCCGCCTCCATGGCGAACTCGAAAGGCAGTTCCTGGAAGATGCCGCGGCAGAAGCCGTTGATTATCATGTAGTTGGCTTCCTCCGGGGAGATGCCCCGTTGCTGGCAGTAGAAAAGTTGGTCGTCGCTCACCTTGGAGGTGGTGGCCTCATGCTCTAGCTGGGCGGTGGGGTTCTGCACCTCAATGTAAGGGACGGTGTGCGCGCCGCACTTGTCGCCGATGAGCAGGGAATCGCACTGGGTGAAGTTCCGCGCCCCGGTGGCCGACGGCATTATCTTGACCAGTCCCCGGTAGGTGTTCTGCCCCTTGCCGGCGGAGATTCCCTTGGCAACTATGGTGCTGCGGGTGTTCTTGCCCAGGTGAATCATCTTGGTGCCGGTGTCGGCCTGCTGGTAGTTGTTGACCAGGGCCACCGAGTAGAACTCGCCGACCGAGTTGTCCCCTTGCAGGATGACGCTGGGGTACTTCCAGGTGATGGCTGAGCCGGTCTCCACCTGGGTCCAGGAGATTTTGGAGTTGCGGCCCTGAGCCTTGCCCCGCTTGGTGACGAAGTTATAGACCCCGCCGTTGCCGTCCTTGTCGCCGGGGTACCAGTTTTGCAGGGTGGAGTATTTAATCTCCGCATCGTCCAGGGCCACCAGTTCCACCACTGCGGCGTGCAGTTGGTGGGTCTTGCGCATGGGGGCGGTACAGCCTTCCAGGTAGCTGACGTAGGCGCCTTCCTCGGCCACGATGAGGGTGCGCTCAAACTGCCCGCTGTCCAGGGCGTTGATGCGGAAGTAGGTCATCAGCTCCATCGGGCAGCGGACACCCTTGGGGATGTAGGCAAAGGAACCGTCGCTGAACACGGCGGAATTGAGGGCGGCGTAGAAGTTGTCGGCGTAAGGCACTACCGAGCCGAGATACTTCTGTACCAGCTCCGGGTGGTTGCGAATCGCCTCGCTCATGGAGCAGAAGATAACGCCGGCCTTTTCCAGGGTTTCCTGGTAGGTGGTGGCCACCGAGGAACTGTCCAGCACCGCATCCACGGCGATGCCGGACAGTTGTTTCTGCTCATCCAGGGGGATGCCCAGCTTGTTGAAAGCCTCCACCAGTTCCGGGTCAACCTCGTCCATGCTCTGGGGGCCGTCCTTCTTGGCCGAGGGAGAGGCGTAATAGATGATGTCCTGGAAATCAATACGCGGGTGCTGAATGTTGGCCCACTTCGGCTCCTCTTCGTTGAGGGTTATCCAATAGCGGTAAGCCTTGAGCCGCCACTCCAGCATCCACTCCGGTTCCTCTTTCTTGGCGGAGATGAAGCGGACAATGTCCTCGCTGAGTCCTTTGGGGGCGGTGTCCTGCTCAATGTCAATGGTAAAGCCCCACTTGTACTCGGTGTCTATGTCGGTGGATTCGCGGGAGATGACCCTCTGGGTCGTCATTAAGCATCCCTCCGGCGGCCTGAGATTAGCCTGTGTGAACGGTGGGCCAATCTGCGCCAAATTAGAACAGATAGATTGTTGACTGTTTTGGTCAACAATTAAAGAATAGCATTCGGTAGTTACGCTGTCAACGGATTTCGCCGGGCAGCCAGGGCCTTTTCATTCTCGGAAAAGTCCCCTCTCCCCCTGGGAGAGGGCTAGGGTGAGGGCGTTCCCCCGTAGAAAATTGTTGTTGCTGACAGAGGTTTCCCCCTCACCCCGGCCCTCTCCCTCAAGGGAGAGGGGGAATGAAAAGGCCCTGGCCGGGCAGCGCCGGGACGTCGCGTCTTAATTCCAGGAACCCCGGCGGTGTCGTTCTGAACGCAACGGAGTGGAGTGAAGAATCCCAACCCTTCCCCCCAAATAACCTGGAGGGCCGGAGAATTGCCTTCCGCCGAGAGTTGGGATTCTTCACTTCGTTCAGAATGACCGGGCGTACTCACAAAAAATCGGCTGCAAAGCAGCCGGGTGGCTGAAGAAACGGCAGTTAGCAGCCAGGTCCGCCTGCCGGAGGTTAGGACACGACTGCCCGGCCATTCGTGGATAAACCAAAAGCTCAATGAATGCCGCCCCTACACCACTATCACCACACTATCGCAGTGCTGGCGGGCCAGGGTTAGCAGGGCCGGGTCGGCGGTGTCCGGGTCTTCGCCCAGGACACAGAGCACCGCCCAGAGGCCAGCGCGGGTCTCTCGTCCCAGGCGGGACACCACTTCCTCCCGGTTGTCGGGGCGGATGACTATTTCCAGCCCCCGTATCCAGGGCCGGACCAGTTCCAGGGCCGCTTCCTCCCCCGCCGTGTAGTCGGCAAAGGCGATAAGTTCCTTTACCTGGAGCGGCACCGCGTTCGGGTCGCCGCTGCCCAGGCCGGCTACGGTTACCGCCCGTTCCTTGGCGTTGAAGGCGGCGACGTACTTGCGGGTCAGTTCTACCTGCCGGGCGTGGGTGGCGGCGTGGCCGGATACCCGCTCGATTAGCTCCAGCAGGGACAGGCCGGGGAAGGAGTTGTGCGGGTTGGGCGGCGTCACCGGCTGGGACAACTGCTCCTCGGACAGGCCGGCCATCACGGCCCGCAACCGGCGGTAGGTGGTGTCAAAATGTTCAATGTCCTGGCGCAGCCGTTCCTCCCGGCTGGTAAAGGGCGGGAGCATTTCCTGTTTGCCGTCGGCAATCCGCTCCAGCGCGTCCACAAAGCTCTCGGCGTCCAGGTGTTTCAGCACCTCCCAGACCGACCAGCGGGAGCCTAGAAAAGCATCCTCGGCATCCAGCCCGGCCAGGGATTCGTGCAGAGCTTGGCGTCCGGCGTCCAGCCGCGCCAAAGCCCGGTTCTGTCGTTCCAGGGGCGTCAGGTTTGGTTCTGATGCCATGCTTTCCCCTTTTCAATTAAGAATTAGGAATTAAGAATTACGATAGCTGATGCTTGATGCCCAGGGCCTTTTCATTCTCCCTCTCCCTTGAGGGAGAGGGCCGGGGTGAGGGAGAAACTTCTGTCAGCAACAACAATTTTCTACGGAGGAACGCCCTCACCCTAACCCTCTCCCAGAAGGAGAGGGGACTTTCCCAGAGAATGAAAAGGCCCTGGCTTGATGCCGGGAATACTTGCTTTTACAGCCTTCAATTCCTAATTCTTAATTGACTATTTCAGTTCTACCACCGTTACGCCGTCGTTGGAGCCATCACCGCTTGAGCCGGCGGAGGCGACGAGGGGGTGGCCTTGCAGGTACTCCCGGACGGCGCGGCGGAGGGCGCCGGTGCCTCGCCCGTGGATTATGCGTAGCTCGGCGGCGCCGCTCAGGGCCGCCTGGTTGAGCAGATTTTCCACCTGCTCCAGGGCCGCATCCACCCGCTGGCCCCGCAAATCCAACTCGGTTTTCACCTGGCGCGGGGAAGGACGGCGGTAGTACACCCCGGCATCCCGGTTGTGCCGGAACCGTACTCCGCTATTCGTTGCATCGGGGCTACCGGGGCTGCCGGTGCTATCGGCGCCGGGCGCGCTTCGGCCGGCGCCGACTGCTGCGCTGCCGGTGGCCCGACCTGCCGCTATGCCGGCTGATTCACTAGCCGGGCCAATGCCCGACTCGGCGGGACGCTCCAGTTGGTACACCGGAATCCTGGCCCGCATGGTGCCCAACAGCACCTCCACCTGTTCAGCGGAGTCCTGGGGCGTAATTACCTCCACCGGACGGGGGATGCCCCGGATGTAAACCCGGTCGCCGCTGCGGAGCCGTTCCTGCCAAGGGGTGCGCTTCACCTCGATGGGCTGCCACTGGGCGGCGCTGACGGCACGCTGCGCCTCGGTCAGTTGGGCCTGCTGTTCCTGCAAAGCCGCGGCGAGGGATTCGCTTCCGTCCTCCCCTGGAGACGTACCCGCCGGCCGCAGCAGACGGCGGGTTGCCCGCTCCTCCTCGGCCAGTTGCAAGGCCCGCTCGGCCTGTTGCAGTTGGGACAGCAGGTCGCCGATGCGGTTCTGCAAGTCTTGACGGGCCTCTTCCACCAGCTCCAGCCGTGCCGATTCTACCGAGGCCAGCCGCGCCTCAACCTCGGCCTGCTGGGTGCGGGCCTGGGCCGCCAACTCCTCCGATTCCTGGCGCAGTTGGGCCACCACGACCCGTTCCTCTTGTAATTCCTGAATCAGGTCATCGGCGGCCCGCAGGGAAGGGGATACCAGGGAGCGGGCGGTTTCGACGATTTCCGGGGTCAATCCCAGCCGGTCGGCGATGGTCAGGGCGTAGCTGCGTCCGGGCAAGCCCAGGGTTACCCGGTAGGTGGGTTCCAGGGTGCCCGGTTCCAGGTCCACGCTGGCGTTAATCATCCCCGGCTGTTCCTGCGCATAACGGGCCACGCCCCGGTGATGGGTGGTGGCGATGGTGAGGACGCCTCGCTGCCGGAAGTGGCCCAGAATCGCCTGGGCCAGCGCCGAACCCTCCTCCGGGTCGGTGCTGGTGCCAAGTTCGTCAATCAGCACCAGGGAGTGGGGGGTTACCTGCTCCAGGATGGAGCGCAGGTTCTGGATGTGCGAGCTGAAGGTGGACAGGGATTGTTCGATGCTCTGCTGGTCGCCGATGTCGGAATAGATGCCGTCCAGCAGGGGAAACTCGGCGGCCTCGGCGGGGACGTGCAGCCCGGCGTGGGCCATCAATGCCAGTAGGCCAACGGTTTTCAAGGCTACCGTTTTGCCTCCGGCGTTGGGGCCGGTAATGACCATCACCCGGCTATCTCCCCGACTGCCATCATAGTTGTCGCCGCCCAGTTCCAGGCTAATCGGCACCACCCGCTCGGTGAGCAGAGGGTGACGCGCCCCGGACAGGCGGAGGCGGCCCGGTGGTAACCCCTCACCCCGACCCTCTCCCTGGGGGAGAGGGAGTACCTCTTCACCCCTCTCTCCCAGGGAGAGGGGCCGGGGGTGAGGGCCTAACGGAGGCGGTGTAGCCGGTAGGATGACAGGCGCAACGGCGCGGCGGTCGGCGGAGTAACGGCCTTTGGCCATCGCCAGGTCCAGCCGGGCCAGCAGGTCCAGGGTAAGCTGCAAGTCATGGCCGGCATCGCCTACTTGAGAGGCCAGGGAGCGCAGGACTCGCTCCTCCTCCCGTTCCTCGGCCAAGCGGGTTTCGCGCCAGCGGTTGCCGGTTTCGATGGCGGGCAGCGGCTCAATAAAGACGGTGGCCCCGCTGTCGGAAACGTCGTGGACGATGCCGGGGGCCTGGGACTTGAACTCGGCCTTAATCAGCAGCACCAGGCGGCCGTTGCGCTGGGTGACAATCGGTTCCTGCACCACGGAGCGGCGTTGGTAGCGGCGCAGGCTGCGCTGCATTACCTCGTTAAGCTGCTGGTAGGCGGAGCGGGACTCCCGGCGCAGTTGACGCAGGTTGGGGCTGGCGTCGTCCAGCACTTCCCCCGCCGGGCTGATGGCGGAGCGGATGGCCTGCTCCAGTCCGCTCAGGTCGGGCAGGTTCTGGGCCAGGCCGGCCAGCAGGGGCAAGTCTTCCCGGCGGTAAAGGTTGCGCCGGTTGTGGGTGGCGGCCCCGGCCAGTTCCTGGATTTCGTGGAGTTCCTCACCCCGCAGGGCGCCGCCCAGCATGGCCCGTTGCACGTACTCCCGCAGGTCAACGCCGGGGCCAAACTCCAGCCCGCTGCTGGGACTGCCGGTATCCAAAAACAGGCGGGCCTCGGCGGTCTCTTGCTGGCGGTTGGCGATTTCCAGGGGATCGGAGACGGGCGTCAAGTCCTCGGCGCGCTCCCGGCCCAGCACGGTGCGGGCATAGCCGGCCAGCCGCTGGCATACCTGGTCAAACTCCAGCAGGCGCAGGGCCTGGGCAAAGCCGCCCAGCGGGTTGGCAGTCGTTGAATTGTCGGAATAATTATTCAAGATTCACCGGATTTTATTTACATGGATGAACAGGATATACAGGATGAAGGCAAATAAAAGAGACCACCCTGTCCATCCTCTCCGTCCTGTTCATCCATGTTAAGCAATAGGCCACACCCGGCTCTGCCGCAGCATTCCCGCCACCGTTTCCAGCGTGTCGTGCTTGGGGTCGCGGATGTTCAGCCGCCGGGCCAGTATCTTGTCCCGGCGCTGCTGCAAGTAGGGGCAAACCTTCATAAAACCGCTGAGGGTCAGCCGGTCGCCGCCCAGCAGGATATAGTCCAACGCTCCGGCATGGGGCGCAAACCGGCTCTGGACAACTCGGCAAGTTTCGTCGTACAACTTGCGCATCTGTCCCTCGCGGATGCGCTGGAACCGCAGTTGGGAGGTGCCGCCGGCGTGATGCTTGCCCTTGACGTAACGGGTATCGGTCTTGGTGACGACGGGCCGCTCCCCCTCGAACACCGCCACCAGGTAGCGGCCCAGCCGGAGCAGGATAACCCCTACGGTATAGTCGGTAGCCAGCAGTTGGCGCAGGGGAGCAGCATCCCAGCCCAACAGTGTACCTGAGCCGGCAATCATACCGGTCACCGGAAAGGGCGGTATGATCGCCAACCCCCGGTCGCCGCTGCGCAGGGCCACCAGCCCGGCGTCGGACTTCAGCAGGGCGTCACCGCCCGGCCCCTGGACTGCCGGGGCCAGAAACTCCCGCCACTCCCGCAGTTGCGAGTCCCTGGAATCGGGCAGGGCAGCCAGGCCCGCCGGAGTCAGGTACAGCGATGCGCAGCCTGGGGCTTCGGCCTGCTCCGGGGCGCAACGGGCCAGCAGCCGCTCCAGAGCATCCGGGAGAAGCAACTGTCCGGGCGTGTAGTTGTTAGTCATAACCATCGGTAGATTGTAGCACACCCTTGGGCCTTAACTATGAGGAGGCTATCGTCTTACAAGGCAATCGCGTCTTAACCCGTCATTCTGGCGAAAGCCGGAATCCAGCACAGCATCCAGCCGGTGACCAGGTTATTACCTCAGGATTTCCTGGATTCCGACCCGCGCCGGAATGACGGTGGAGCGTTGGTATGACGATGCTACAAGTATCCAAGTTAAGACGCGATTGCCCTGTATCGTATTACACGGAAGGACAAAAACCCGTCGTTCCTGCGGAGGCAGGAACCTAAAGGCATCAAGAGCAGAGGTTCCTGCCTCCGCAGGAACGACGGCTAGTGCCCGTTATGGTTCATGCAATTGCCCTGCGGTTGACATTGGCCCGGCGCGTACCTAGACTAGGCTGGTCATTTACCGGGCGGTTTATCGGCTTATCCGTGGGGCAGGAGTTGCTTTGGGCATTTTATCACTGGTACTGGACCGGCTGAATATCGTTAGCGCCTTTCGCGAGTTGGCCGGTTCCCGGCAGCGCATTGACACCCTGCTGGCCCTGGCCGCATCCCAACTGCTGGTTCAGCTTACCTTCCTGCCCGTCACCCTGACCATCCCCACGGTGTCCAACTACTTCGGCGTGGACGTGGACGATGGTTCCTGGACCGTCATCATCCGGCTGTTGGCCCTGGGCAGCACCGTATTCCTGGCCGCTCGGCTGGGCGAAAAGTTCGGCCACGCCCGCGTATTCTTCGTCGGCATCTGCATCCTGACCACCTCAAGCCTGCTGGCCGCCACCGCGCAGAGTCTGAACCAACTCATCCTTTGGTGCGGCGTGGGCGGCTTTGGCGGAGCGTTGGTCATCTCCAATTCCAACGCCATCATTGCCATGATATTCGAACCCTCGGAGCGAGGCCGGGCCTTTGCCGTGCCGGTTACCGCCTCCCGGTTCGGCACCCTCATCGGCTTGGTGATGTTCGGGCTGTTCCTGGAGTTCCTCGGCTGGCGGCTGGTTTACGTCACGGCGATGCTGACGGGGCTGGTGGCCATTTGGTTTGCCTACCCGGTCTTGAAGTACCACAATCAGCAGCCGTTGGAGGAGCGGAAAAAGGTCAATATCGACTACTTGGCGGCGGCGGTCTTGATGGCCGTGCTGGGTACTTTCATCCTTTCCGGCTCCCACCTCCACGACGGGGCTGAGTCTTTCACCACGCCGCAGGCCCTGGGCTACCATATCCCGATGCACATATTGAGCCTGGCCCTGGTCGGGCTGTTCGTGGTGCTGCAACTGCGCAGCGTCAACCCTTTCCTGGATTTTCGCTACTTCAAGCGCAAGTATTTCTCGATGGCCCTGTTCAGCAACACCACCTGCCACCTGTCCATGCTGGTCATCTTCACCCTGGTGCCAATAGTGGTGGAGGATGGCTTGGGCTACAGTCCGTGGGTCGTAATGCTGGTTCTGTTGCCCCACCAGACCTTCGGCCTGTGGCTGCCGGCCATCGCCGGCTACATCTACGACCGGCATAATCCCCGGTGGATGGGGCCGATGTCGCTGTTCCTGATTGCCTCTGGGGTGGCGCTGCTGGGGCTGTTTGCCAACCAGGTGCCTATCTGGGGCATACCTATGTTGCTGCTGCCCGCCTCAGTGGGGACGGCGCTGTTCATCTCGCCCTATAACGCGGTGGTGATGAACACGCTGCCGGATAACCGGGGCTTTGCCTCGGGGATGCTGGAGACCACCCGGCAGATGGGGCATACCGTGGGCAGCACCATCGGGGCGACGATACTGGGGTTAAGCCTGCCGGTGACGGTAGAGTTTATGACCCCCGCCGAGGCCCGGCCCTATTATCAGCAGGGCTTTCAGATAGCGTCGCTGGCCGTAGTATGGATAATCATATCCGGGGGCATAGTGTCCCTCTTCCAGAAAGTCCCGGCCATAATCCGCCAAAGGGAACCGGAACTTTCCCCCCAACCCGGCGGCGACGATTAACGCCTTCCCTTAATGCCCGCGCCACCCCCCCCCCCCCCCCCGAGGCGGAAGTTGACCGGATAATTGCGGCGGAGAAGCGTATTTCCGGCGCTATCCGTTGGGAGTATGACCCGCCCCATAGACGCCGTTGGGTAAAATGCCGGGTACCCGTGGAGAACGCCGGGGGCTGGGACTTGACGTTGCACGGCAGAGCGCAGTTGGTTCATCCCTACAAAAGGTCCTACACGCTGAGCTGGACTTTGGGGAAGAAAGGCTATCGCGTCTTTTCGCTGGATGTCCGGGGCAGCCATAACAATACGGCTGTTGACCGCAATCGATGGGAGAATCAGACCCATAAACAGCGCTGGGAAGACGAGTATAATAATTTTGCCTATACCCCGGACGAAATAATCCCGGACGAACCGAGCGCGGCTTTTCTGGAGTTTTGCGGGGAATGTAATATAGTATTTGCCGGCCGGCTAGGCCCGGTTCCGCCCTTTTAACCCGTCCCCAACCGGAGGCTGAAATGGCTCTTGAAGGTAGTGAAGTAGTCAAGCAATACGTGGAAACCCTGGCGCAGGGTTTCCACTGTCACAAATGGGAAGAGGTGCAGTATGAAGAGGTGCAGTATATAGTAATTAACACCCCTTACCTCTACCCCAACGATGATGGAATCTGCCTTTACGTGGAGGAACTGCCTGGGGGTCAAGTTCGGGTATCGGATGGGGGCGAGGCGGCCCACTTGAACTTGTGGAAGGAAGGGTTTGACATTTTCCGCAGTCCTCGGGCAATGGCCCTGGCCCGGGAAATTGCTCGCGACAACCTGGCGGAGTTTGATCTGGGGGACTTGACCAAGACCGGCCCAGCAGAGGAACTGGGCGATATTATGCTGAATGTAATCCAGGCAGCTCACGGAGTAGCCCACTTGCAATATGTTCACCCGCGCCACCGCCCGACTTTTCCGGGCTTGAAAAAACAGGGTAACGCCGCCTTCCCCGAAAAGCTCAAAACCTTTCTGGCTGAAATTGGCCTGGAATACGCCGCTGCGCCCAAGCTTACCGGCCAGAGCGGCCAGATTTATAACGTCCATTACCAAATCAACGGGGCCGCTTATTTACAATCCCTTAACCCCGGCCGGTCGTCGCGGGCCAAGCCGCTGGTTGACCGAACTTTCGGTATGTGGGCCGACTGTAACGACAACCTGGAGCCTGGGCAAAAGATAACCCTGCTCAATGACGAGGCTTTTCCCTGGAAAGAAGCCCATGTTAAGCGGCTAAGCCAGGTGTCCACCGTTATCAACTGGAGCGACCGGGATAAGCTGGTGGACCTGCTGGCATCCCGAGCCTAACTCGCCGGAGGCAAACTATGACTTCTCCGAGAATTGACTTTAACCGCAAGGATACCCTGGCGGTGATTACCCTCAACCGGCCCGAGGCCCGCAATGCCCTGTCGCCGGATATGGTAGCCGACCTGGGCCGGGCCATCGCCGATTGTCGCCGTCCCGAAATCCGGGCGGTGCTGCTTACCGGCGTGGACGGGGCCTTTTGCTCCGGCGCCGATGTTAAGGACTTCGCCAACCACCTGGAAGAGGATGGCGCCGAGGGCCTTTCCCACCACCTGCGCAGCCTGGCCGATACCCTGCACCGGGACGTAATCATCCCCATCCGCCGCCTGGAAAAACCGGTCGTCGCCGCGGTAAACGGGGTGGCCGCCGGCGCCGGTTTCAGCCTTTCCCTGTGCTGCGACCTGCGGGTGGCCTCCGCCAATGCCCGGTTTATCATGGCCTACGCCGGCATCGGCTGCACCGCCGACGGAGGTTCCACTTATATGCTGCCTAGGCTGGTCGGCGCCGGCAAGGCGATGGAGATTTACATGGCAAGCCAGCCCATTGGCGCCGAGTACGCCCTGGAGTTGGGGCTGGTCAATCAGGTGTGCCCGCCGGAAAACTTTGACCGCCACGCCCTGGAAATCGCCACCCGTCTGGCCCAGGGCCCCACCCTGGCCTATGGCCGGGTCAAGGCCCTGTTTGACAATTCCTGGGCCTCCAACCTGGAGAGCCAACTGGATGCGGAAACCGACGCCATCAGTAACATCGTCTCCACCGGAGACTTCCAGGAAGGCATAAAAGCCTTCACTCAGAAGCGCACGCCCTGGTTCCAGGGAAGGTAGCTCTCCTTTAGTCGAACTGGCGAACTATTACTAAAGGGAAAGATTACTATGTCCGAAAAAGGCGGTTACCCCTACGAACCGGACTACACTGTGCCGCCCGGTTGGATTCTTGAGGATTACTTGGACACTTGGGAAATATCCCAAGCCGAGTTTGCCCGGCGTTGTGGTCGGTCTCCCAAGCTAATCAGCCAGATAATTGCCGGTAAAACCCCCGTTACGGCTGCTACCGCGCTTCAGTTTGAAAAAGTGTTGGGCTTGGAGGCAAGCATCTGGCTGGGGCTTGAGGCTGATTACCGGTTGGGACTTGAGCAAGGGAAGAAAGTCCCCGATTTCAAGAAAGAGTCAGTAGCCTAGCCCCCTAAAACACCTCATCCATATACCCGCCGATTTCCTCCAGGTGGAAGTCGGACACCGCTATCTCCGGCGCCCAGGTTACCTGGTCGGAGGACCAGCGCACCGTCCCCACCCGCTCGGCGCCGATGCCCAGGATGTTGTTGATGACTTGCAGGATGTCATCGTTCATCCGCAGGGTGTTGGGTTTGACCGGCCCGGCCAGCTTGCCGTCCTTAATCAGGTAGGAGTCGCCTACGATAGTGCCGCTAAAGTCGCCGGCGGTGAAACCGTTGACCGGGTAGGTGTACCAGATGCGGCCAATGTAGATGCCGTCCCCCACCAGCCGCAGCAGTTCCTCTTGGCTGCATTCCTCCCGCCCCTCTATAATCAGGTTGGTGGGGACGGCGCCGGGAAAGGCGCCGAAGTCCCGTCCGCCGCCGTTGCCGGCCCGGAATCCGTTGCGGGGCGCCAGGGCCGCTGCCACCGCTGCCGGGTCAACTCCCAGCTTTTCTCGCCCCCTGGGATCGTTCAGGATACGCCGGTAGTTATAGTAGTCGGCCAGCAGCCCCACCAACCTCCCGTCCTTAATCAAGTCGGTGCGGCCGGTGGGCAACCCCTCGTCGGTGATGGCCTTGGAGCCGGCCAATCCTGGAACGGAGCCGTCGTCGTACAGGTAGAGGGTTTCGGCGGCGATCCGCTGCCCAAACCGACCCATAAAGGGCGATGCGTCAGCGTAGAAGGTATCCAATTGCAGCCCCGGCAGCAGTATCCATTCCAGCAGCTCGGCCACCGGCTGTGGCCCCAGCACCACCCGGTAGCTGCCGGAAGGGACTCGCTGTCCGTTCATTGAGGCGATGGCCCGGCGCGCGGCGTCTCCGGCGGAATCACCGTTAAAGTCGGCCAGGCGGCTGCTCACCGACCAGCCGCTGCCCTTGGCGTTCTGCTCCTCCACCATCGCCGTGGCAAAGGACATAACCAGGGTTGACTCGTCGGTCTGCACTTGGGGCAGATGAGTAGAGGCGATGGCCATACGCTCCCGCAGCAGCACCAAATCACCGCCCAGGATTAACCCCAGGTCCGCCCAGCCTTCCCTCTCGCCGATTGTATCACCCCGCTCACCCTGAGCCGGTCGAAGGGCCAGCAAGTCCTCCGATGACTGGAAAACATCCAAGCCCTTTTCCAGCATATTCCAGCCGTGGGACAGCAGCCGGGTGTTGCTCAACCGCTCCAGGGTTCTATCGTGGTAGTTGGCGTGATGGCGGGCGCCGTGATGGGACGAAGCCCGGTCGGTGGGGGTGGGCAAGCTGACGAACTCCGGGTCCAGGACGGCGCCCTGACGGGCTTTGTCCAGGGCGCGGGCCGCCCCGTCCAGGGATAGGTCGCTGGGTTCACTGCCTTGTCCCGTCTTGAGGCCCTCCGGCGTGTTAAATACGGCGCGAACACTCAGGCCGTAAGACTCCACCGACTTGGGTTCCTCCACCCCGTTGCTGGGAATGTGGGAGGTGTAGTTAAGGCGGAGAGTCAGGTTGGCATTGGCGGCGGCGAACACCTCGGCCTCGGCCACGTCCGGCTGGGCGGAAACGTAGGCCAAAGCATCCCGAACGGCGGTGCGCAGGGTTGCAATGGGCAGCATCACAACCTCAACTCGGTAACGGGAATCAGCCCCTCGTTGGCCGAATCCACCTTCAGCAGCAGACCGTTCAGGGAGTACCTGCCCAGCAAAGGCTCCTTATCCTCATCGCCGAACACTACGAAGGTGATAGCCGACTGACCGGCGACGCGTATCCAAGTCTGCCCCACGTCCCTTTGGATTTCCCGCCCGTCGGCTAGGCCAAAGGTAAATTGGCGGTTCGGCGTTACCCCCAAGCGGCGGAGCATGGAGCCGGGCAGGGTAGTCAAGCTGGCCCCGGTGTCCACCAGGGCGTTGACTGTTTCAAACCTGGAACCCTCCGGGCTCCCGATTTCTATATCTGTGTTGAATGTACCCATAATCTATTCCTCTACCCGGCATCCGTCGCAATCAGTTTCAGGAAATCGTGGCGGGTTATGATGCCCACCAGCTTGTCGTCATCCATCACCGGGACTCGGTGGATGTGCTTGCGAAGCATCACCTCGGTAATGTCAGCGATGGCAGCATCCTGCTGGACGGTGATGACCTGCCGCCGCATTACATCCCGCACCGGCTTGCTGCCGACCCGCCGGGATACGTCCTCTATATGTTGGGGCGTGGCAGTGGCGCCCAGCATGGTATAGATGTTATGGGCCAGGGGACGGTAGCGGGGATGCAGGCCAAAGTCGGTATGGGTCAGTATCCCCACCAGGTTTTCCTGCTCATCCACCACCGGCAAAGAGCTTATGTCATGCTCCAGCATCAGCCGGGCCGCTTCGCCAACCGTGGCGGCAGGATTCACCGTAATCACCGGGGCAGTCATCAAGTCCCTTGCTATCATATCGGTCAATTCCAGGCAAAATCAGGATTCGGGTAATATACCCCTAAAGGGAAATCTTACCACACTGGCGAGAATGGCGGTGTTAACGAGCTAACCATGCGCGGGGCAATCACTCCTTAATAACCAGTACCCCCATCAACTCTCTTCCCGGGCCGCCAAGGGTCATTCCAAGCGGAACAGGGGATGGCCGGTGCTCGGCCAGGTGTGAATATGAAAATGGGCTGTTTTCATGGTAACGACATTTAGCCAGGTGCTTGCGTCCAGACCTAACACTGGGCAACTTGTATCCTAAATGCAATAACCCCACCTTCCCGGACTAGGACGATTGCAAAGTCCGCGCCAAGCACCAAACTCGTTCGTGGTGAGCTTGTCGGACCATTAACGGAGACCCTTCGACAAGCTCAGGGCGAACGGACTTTGCAATCGTCCTACCTCCCGGGCAATCGCGTGTGACGGCAGACCCTCTTTTCCCGTCGTTCCTGCGAAAGCAGGAACCTTTGTCTGCAAGGTTCCAGGTTCCTGCCTGCGCAGGAACGACGGGTAGCTTCCAGTCCTACTGCAATAGCCCTGCCCCACCTTCGCATAGCCGTTGTTGCCCCCACAACCCAATGCTATACTCTCTCCCAACCTACTATCCCAGGAGGCATTATGACTACACCCGATACCGACCGGATCTCCCGCTCCTTTACCATCCAGGGCGATGCCATGACCCTGGACGGAATGAAAAAACAGGCGGAGGCCCGGGGGTTTACCATTATGTGCGACGAGGGGCCGCCAATGGGCGACAACACCGCTCCGTCGCCGATGACCTACTTTGCGGTGTCCATCCTGTTTTGAGAAATGACCCAGCTTGAGCGGTACGCTCAAATGATGAAAGTCAACCTGGGCCAGGTCAAGGCCAACATTGGCTTTTCCGTTTCCTCCGAGGGTTCGGTGCTGGCTCAGACGGTGCAGGCCAAAGCCGACAAGATACTCATTCACTACGACGTGGAATCCAGCGACGGCCCGGAGCAGGTGGCCGGGTTGATGCGCAACGCCCGCAACGGCTGCTACGCCCGCCAGTCCTTTGGCCGGCCGGAATTGTTTGAGGACACCATTAACCTGAACGGCGCACCCTTCAACCTGGAGGACTACCCGGCCCCGGCCCGCCGGTAATATAAACTAAAGACAAGGTGGAATCTACATTTGTGGGGCAACGAAGTTTAGCCTAGCTCATCCGGTGAAGATCTTCCTCCCGTACTTATAGAACGGCCTGGTGCCGCCACTTGACCTCCGCCGTATGCACATCCCACCTTGGCTTTAGTTTAGGTAAAGGCTCAAATTTCTAATAGAATGAGACTGGTTAAGTTAACCAGCATGGTCCTTGGTTTGCAGTCATAACCAATTACCTGCTCTTAAACGTATACATCGGGAGCTGTTGAAATGATTGAGGCCCCCCAACCAAGAAACGGGAAATCTAACTGGTGGAGAGAGGTGATTTCAGTTCTGAGGAACGGATGGCTGACGACGGCCATAGCAGTTGAGGGGCTTGGTCTTTTAGCTGCGTTTGCGACCATTCCTGGATTGCCGCTGCCTACCGCTTTAATGCTGTCGGTCACAGGTATCCTGTCTGCAGGAGGAGTATTGATAGTGACAGTCTACTTTATGCTCCAATACAATCGTCGCCCTTTGAACTACATTCAAGTAGGCGAAGTAAGTAATATGCTCTCGCCCTACTTACTTAGTGAGTTGGCACAAGGCAGTTTCGTACCTAAGTCTGAACTATCGGAACTCGTACAGGGGTTTGGGTTGTACTGGCAGTGGCAATATCAGAAAAGCATAGTAGAGTTAGGGAGGGCTATCGATAAATTGCGCAGTCAGCCGGGTTTTGTCATCGTCGCTCAATTCGGTACGCCCGAGGGCCCAGGAGCAAGATTCGCGCAAGTGGCTCCCCCGAGTCAGGTTATGGGCCAACCCCTGGGCACCTCTGGTGAAGAACTACCAGAAGAATACAACGAGCTGGGGAAGATATTTGGTGACCATTTCAAGGTGTTTGTGTTTTATCAGGGTGCCAACAGGACCATCAGGTACCTAGAAATGGAGCAAGGTTGGCAAAAGGCTCATTACGACGACAATACGGCATCCCCCATCATAGTTTCCGAGAACCAAGTGGCCCCGATGCCGCAACTCAGGAGGGTCACCGGGATAGAAAATTACAAATGGGAATGGGTGACGTCGCCATCAGGCTGATGGCGTATCCTGGGGTTCTAAACTAAAGCCAAGGTGGGATGTACATTTAAGTGGCGATGATGATCAGCTGGGTTGCGCCGGTGAATCCCTCTCATCCGTACTTGGAGAATGACCCGGCTCCGTCGTTTGACCGCAACATCTGCGCATTTCACCTTGGCTTTAGTTTAGTAGTTGGACAGCTTTGCAATGATGACCGGCCCAACCCGTCGTTCCCGCGCAGGCGGGAACCTCTGCGCCTTGAGGTCGTCATTCCTGCCTGCGCCGGAATGACCAATCAGCGAATTAACCATCATTACAAATATGTTGCAATACCAGGGCCTGTTGACACAAATCGTAGCTATTCCCAATGTAGCGTCAGCCTGAGCCCTTCGGCTGCGCTCAGGCTGAACTCCGCGCAGTGTCTAAAATCCTTGCTATAAGAAACCTTCCAGACCTTTAGAATTTTAGATTCTTTACTCCGTTCAGAATGACAGTTTTGGCGGTTCAGGATGACATAGTAAGGGAACCGGCAACAAGTTTGCGTAAACACGCCCTAAGGAGGATCCCGCGGAGACGCAGATGACGCGGATATAACACCGAGATTCTCTGTGCGTCTCGGTGTGAAATCACCCCCGCAAAGAGAGCATGAGATAGTTTATGGAATCAGCCAGGCAGGACACGGCGGCGGTCATCACCCTGGGACTTACTATGCGGTTCGGCAGCGTCACCGCCCTGGACCGCGTTAACTTTACCCTCCCCACCGGAACTATCCTCGGCTTGTTGGGGCCAAACGGTTCGGGCAAGACTACCCTGCTCAGCATCCTGGCCGGGTTTATTGCGCCCACCGCGGGGACCTTCCAGGTGTTGGGCGAAAGCAGCCACCGGCTGGCCCTGGCCCGCACCGGCTCCCTCATCTCCCACCCCCTGCTGTGGCCCCATCTCTCCTGCCGCGACAACCTGCGCTGCGTTCAGGGCATCCACACCGGCCGACAAGACCGGGCAGAGGTGGAACGGCTGCTGGAACAGGTGGGACTGGCCGGCCAGGCCGCCACCCGCAAGTTCCGCCAGTGTTCCACCGGAATGAAGCAACGCCTGGGCATCGCCGCGGCCCTGATCAACGACCCGGAGTTGCTGCTGCTAGACGAGCCGACCAACGGCCTGGACCCGGAGGGGATGGTGGAGGTTCGGGAGTTGGTACGCGAGTTGAGCCGGCAGCCGGGCCGCTCCATCATAATGTCCAGCCACCTGCTCAACGAGGTGGAACGCACCTGCGACCACTACGCCATCATCTACCGGGGAATCCTGGCCGACCAGGGCCGGATTGGCGACGCCCCGGCCAACCACCCGGCTAACTACCCGTCAACCTGCATCTCCACCACCGACAACGCCCGCGCCCTCCGGCACTTGCAAGAAAAGGGTTGGGACGCCGACACCGATGGTTCGGCGCCCGGTTCTTCCGGTCCAGATGACGCCAACCCGCCCGCTATCACCGTCGTGACCGCCCCCGGCGAAGAATGGAAACCGGCCCGCGACCTGGCTGAAATCAACATCTTCCCTACTGCTATGCGTCCCGTTGCGCCGGGGCAAGCCGCCGGTACGTTGGAAGAGAAATATCTGGCTGCTGTTGGGCAGGCGGAGTTTGGACACGACGGAGACAGAGACGGAGACGGCCAATGCTAGAGCCAATTCGGGAGATTTTTAGCCTGGCCCAATGGGAATGGTTCCGGCTGCGCCGGCGGGTTGGCTTTCTGGTTCTGGCTATTCTGCTGCTGCTGATTCCGGTTGCGGTCCTGGCGAGCGTAGTTTTCCAGAACCTGAAGGAGCTGGTTCCCGGCTTGGAAGTCGCCTACTTTGAGCCGGTGGCCGGGGCGCTGTCCGCGGTAACCCCGGTTCTGGCGGTCATACTGGCTGCGCTGGTATTCGCCGTTGATTTGCAAGGCGGCAACTGCCGCACCCTGGCCGCCCGGGGCGCCGCCCGTATGAACATCCTGGCGGCCAAGGCGCTCGCCGCCGCCTTGGTTCTGCTGGCCTATCACCTGATTGCCTATATGCTGGCCGGGCTGCCCGCCCTGGTTTTCGCCCCCCATTTCGAGGGTTGGGATACCGGCGCCACCAACACGGCCACCGCTTTCCTGAACTCACTGCTGTACCTTTCTCTCGGCATTGTTCTGTCCCATTGGTGGCAGTCAACCGCTTTGACCGTCGGAGTAGGCATTGCCCTGATTGCCGTTGAAGCTATCGCTTACCCCATTGCGGGATTCCTGGGGGAAGCAGTGGGCTGGCCGCTGTCCGACATCACCGCCTGGACCATCCGCGGCGTGGCGCAGGGTTTGCAGGGGGACAGCGAGGTCATTGCCCGGGCCTGGTATATTCCCATCGTGGCCGGCTACGCTGCGGTTTTGCTGGCCCTTGCGCTGACCCTGTTCCAAAAATTCGACCTGCGCCCCGGCGGAGAGTAGGCGTCTTTAACGGGATTAACCACGAATGCCCACTAATCGGCACGAATATGGATTTGGGTTAATTTATTCGTGGATATTCGTGGTTAAACCCGTACTTTGTGGCCTAATCTTAATCCGGCTGCCGCGATTAGTCGCCGGCTCCCGGGGCCTCGGCCAGCCAGCGGCCGGCCAAGGCGCGCGCCATTACGCTCCTTTCCACCGCCTCGGTCTGGGGGGAGAAGCGTACCAGGAAGACCATTGGGGCAACCAGTAGCACGCCGATGCCGATAAGCAGCAGAGCCTGCTCGGTGTTCATGCTTTCTGACCGGAACAGGAAACCGGCAACCACCGCTCCGGAGGGGCCTCCGGCTCCGACTATTCCAGCCACGGAACCCAGCGACCGCCGGTTGACGAAGGGCACAATCGCGAAGGTAGCCCCTTCCGCCATCTGGACAAACGTGCTGAAGATTATCATTGCTCCTACGGCCAGGAACAAGGAAGTCATCTGGGAGAAGAGCACCAGAGCAACGCCTTCCAGCAGCAGCACCGTTCCCATGAACATTACTCGACCTTTCAGGCCAAACTTGATTCCCGTCCGGTCGCTGATTATACCGCCCAGGGTACGCGCAAAGATGTTCATCAGGCCAAACAGCCCGGCAATCAGTCCGGCGGCGCCGATGCTCAGTTCGAACCGGTCATAATAGTACAGGGACGCAATGTTGTTGATGGTAAGCTCAACGCCAAAAGAAGCGCCATAAATGAAGAACAAGGCCCAGACCCGATAATCCCGGGCCGCCTCCCAGAAGGAACCGCTAGCCGAGGAAGGGGCCATCTTGCCGGACGCTCTCAACTGCTTATAGTTCCCTTCCGGACAGTCCTGAGTCAGGAAATAGTAGGCAATCCCGGTGAATATCATGCCAATGCCGGGAATCACCATCACCATCCGCCAGCCCAAAGTTTCGCTGATTCCCAGGGTAATGACCGCCACCAGCATCAGCGGCATCACTATATGAGTTAAGCCGCCGCCCAGATTGCCCCAACCGGCGGTGGTGGCGTTGGCGGTGCCTACCACGTTGGGGGCAAACATCACCGAGGTATGGTACTGGGTAATTACGAAGGAAGCTCCGATAGCACCGATGGCCAGCCGGAACAGCAAGAAGGTTTCATAGTTCTGGGCCAAGCCAATGCACATCACCGGAATGGAACCTCCCAGCAGCAGCCATAAGTAAGCCAGCCGCGGGCCAATCCGGTCGCACAGCCAACCGAAAAGAAGGCGGGCCAAGAGGGTGATGGCGACCGATGCGATGATGGTGTTGCCTAGCTGAGTTTTGCTGAGGCCCAGGTCATCCCGCACCAAGACCATCAGAGGGGCGATGCCAAACCAGCCGAAGAAGGCCAGGAAAAAGGCGAACCAGGTTAGGTGAAAGGCCCGCATTTGCGGCTGGACAACGCTGAACCAGTTAATGCGGGTAGCTTTGTTTGAGGGTGGTAAGAGGGTCTCCGTATCTTTAACATCCATAGCGCTATTTCTCCTTCTCTTGGCATATATAGCCTTCTACCCGCTGGATTCCGGCTTTCGCCGGAATGACGCAACTTACTTGGCTAGGCAGTCAGAGCGACCGGAGCGGGAATCAGACTTTCCAGCACCTTTTCCAGGGTTTGGGGAAGTTCGTCGCAAGGTACGTTTTCCAGCGTTTTATACGATGCTCCGACCGGAGCGCAGTTGGTCGATGCAACCACACCCGATAGCAGGGCGGCGTCGGCCAATTTACCACCCAGAAACACATCCACCGCCTCGACGATTTGACCGTCCACCCGAGTTTTCTTCCCGAGCAGGCCGATGTCGGCAACGGTATGGTTGCCGCAGGCGTTGGGGCAGCCGGACCAGTGGATGGACAAGGGCGGAAGGTCGCCGGCGCCTTTCTGTTCCAGCTTCTTCTCCAGATGGAGGGTGGTTTTCAGGGCCAGGGACTTGGTATCCACCAGGGCAAAGTGGCAGTAGTCAATGCCGGTGCAGCTAACCAGGCCGCGCAGCGCCGGCGAAGGGTCGGGGCAAAACTCCTGCAACAGTGGCTCACCTTCCAGAGCGGGCAGCAGGGCGTCGGGGACATTGGGAATAATCAGGTTCTGCCCGATGGTCAGCCGTATCTCGCCGTTGCCGTAAGTTTCGGCCAGGCGGGCCACTTCCAACATCTGCCCGGCGTTCATCCGGCCCACCGGCGCCACCAGCCCGGCGTAGTTAAGTCCCGGCTGTTTCTGGGGGCAGATGCCGATGTGGTCGGCCCGGTCTTCGTTAGCTATCGCTTGTCCTGCCGGGGCCAGGGGATAACCGGCGCGGCGTCCAATTCCTGACGGAACCGGGGAATGCCCCAGTCGTCCAGCAGGAAGGCCAGGCGGGCCTTGTTGCGGGCCTCCCGGGGGCCGTGGTCGCTGAAGAGCAGGGTTAGGTGACTGCACAGCCGGGCCGCTTCCTCGGGCCGTACGAAAACGTCCAGGTCGGAGGCCGGGCGGAACCCACCGGAGCCTTGCTTGCCGCCCACGGCCACGTTGAACCCCCGGACCCCTTGGCCCTCGATTACCCGTATTGCCGGGGTCAGGGCAATGTCCTGGGTTATGGCGTGGGTGCAGTTGTCCAGGCAGCCGGTAATGGCGGCGTTGAACTTGCGGGGCAGGTTGGTGTAGGCCCGGTCGCCCAGGAAAATATCGTTGAATTCCCGAACTACCGGAGAGGCGTCGAACAGTTCGTTGGGAGTCAGGCCGGCCACCGGGCAGCCCACGATGCCGCGAATGTTGTCCATCCCGGTCTGGAGGGAGACCAGGCCGACCGCGGCCAGCCGGTCCCAGATTTCCTGCACCTGGTCAATCTGGAACCAGCGCAGTTGAATCTGCTGGCGGGTGGTGATGTCCGCAAAGTCCTTGCCGAAGTCGCTGCTGATGCCGGCGATGGCGCGGAACTGGGCCGAGTTGCTGATGCCGTTGGGAATGCGGAGGCGCATCATAAAACTGCCGGGGGTCTGGCGTCGGAAAAAGACGCCCAGCCACTTGAGCCGCTCCTTGTCCCCGTCGGTGATGGTCTCCCAACCCTCCTGGGCATAGCGGGACAGATAGTCCTTAACGTCCAGGCCGTTCTTTTCCTGCTTGAAGGCTTCAATCTTGTTCATTTCCCGTCTCCTTGTCCCTCACTCCGGCCCTCTCCCAGAGGGCGAGGGAGTCTTTTTGCCACCACTCTCCCAGAGGGAGAGGGAGTCTTTTGCCACCCCTCTCCCTGAAGGGGAGGGGCCGGGGGTGAGGGCGTTAGTTGCGTCCGGCCAAAACAGCTTCCAGCGGTATTGGGAGGACTTCAGTGGGAACCTCCCGGCTTTCTTCACGGCCGGCAACGACAGCGGGGCCGCCGTTGCCGTTGCCATTGTCAATAACTATGGGCTGAGGCAAGGTTGCCTTCTCTGCATAGTCCAGGATGGCTTGCACCTGGGGCTTGCAGGCGCCGCAGCCGGTGCCGGCCCGGGTGGCGGCGCAGACTGCGCTGAGGGTCTTATTTCCGTCCTGGAGAGATTGGAACGCTTGGTCAATCTTGCCCTTGGTGACGCCGTTGCAGTTGCAAATCTGGGCGTTGGGGGGAAGGTCGGCTACCTCTATCCGGGGCGTGCTGCTCGTTCCGGGGAAGAGCAGGCTGGCCCGGTTTTCCGGCAGAATCTCGCCCCGGTCAAAGGACTGGAGGACGTTGGGAGCGGCCATGCCGTCGCCCAGTAGAATGGCCCCGGCCAGGCGTCCGTTGCGGATAATCAGCTTCTTGTAAACGCCCCGCGCCGGTTCGCTGTAGTGCACCAGCTCATCGGAATCGGTCTGGGGTTCCTTGTCGCCCATCACCGCCAGGTCCACGCCCATTACCTTGAGCTTGGTGGAGACCCGGACGCCCCGGAAGGATGCGTCCGGGTTCTCTCCGGTCAACTGCTCGGCCAGAATACGGGCCTGCTCCCAGAGGGGCGCCACCAGGCCGAAGAGCTTGCCCCGGCGCTGGGTGCACTCGCCGACGGCGTAAACATTCCGGTCGTTGCGGCAGGAGAGGTCATCCTGAATGACGATGCCGTGCTGTACGTGGAGGCCGGCCTGTTTGGCCAGGTCGATGTTGGGCCGGATGCCCGCCGCTACCACTACCATATCGCAGGCCAGTTCCTCGCCGTCCTTGAAGCGCAGCCCGCCCACCGGGGCGCCGGGGAAGGGGGGCGTAATCGAGTCGGTCAGCTTTTCCAGGTGGACCTGCAAACCCAGGTTTTCCATCGCCTGCTTGAGCATCCCGCCGGACGGGGCATCCAGTTGGGTATTCATCAGCCAGGGGCTGAGGTGGGCGACGTGGACTTCCAAACCGCGCGCCAGCAGCCCCCGGGCCGCCTCCAATCCCAGCAGCCCGCCGCCAATCACCACCGCCTTGCGGGCGGAGGCGGCATACTCAACCATTGCCGTGCAGTCTTCCAGGGTGCGGAAGGAAAAGACGCCCTGGCGCAGGAACCCGTCCTCGTCGTACATATTGGTTATCGGGGGAATGTAGGGAGTGCTGCCGGTGGCGATAACCAGCTTGTCATAGGGTTCGGAGATGCCGCCGGCGGCATAGACCGCCTGGCCCATCCGGTCGATCCAGCCGGCCCTGACGCCGGAATAGAGCTTGATGCCCTTTTCCTCGTACCAGGACAGGCCGTTGATAAAGGTGTCCTCCGGGTCATGGGCTCCGGCCAACACGCTGGAAAGGAGGATGCGGTTGTAATTGCCGTGGGGTTCCTCGCCGAACATTACGATTTCGTATTGGTCGCCGCCGCCCCGGGCCAGCGTCTCCTCGACAAACCGCGCTCCGGCCATGCCGTTACCGA
Organism: Dehalococcoidia bacterium; assembly: GCA_965197655.1. Taxonomy (GTDB): domain Bacteria; phylum Chloroflexota; class Dehalococcoidia; order Lucifugimonadales; family UBA3495; genus CATQHB01. The sequence goes on from OZ240220.1 coordinate 2,616,532, forward strand.
TAACTACCAGGCGTTCCTTATCTGTCATTGCTTATCCTCTGCCGGGTTAGGGCTTGATCTACGAATCGACACGAATAAACACGAATGTTCACGAATAGCCGGAAATTAAAGCCAGCAATTCATTCGTGCCCCTTCGTGTTCATTCGTGGACAATTTTCACAGCGCATACCTTGAATTCAGGCATCCGGCTGATGGGGTCCAGGGCCGGGTTGGTCAGGCGGTTGGCCGACTGGCTGTCCCCCCAGTGGAAGGGGGCAAAGACGGTGTCGGGCCGGATGCCGGGGGATAGCCGGGCCTTGAACTCCGCCGAACCGCGCCGGGTTGCCAGGGTCAGCCGGTCGCCGTCGGCCAGGCCGTACCCCTGCGCCGTGTCCGGGTGAATCTCCGCAAAAGGTTCCGGGGCCATTTCCTGCAAATCCCCAATCCGGCGGGTCTGCGTCCCGGACTGGTATTGGGCCAGGATGCGGCCGGTGGTCAGGTAGAGAGGATATTCCTCGTCCGGTTCCTCGGCGGGGGCGCGGTGCAGTACCGGGTGAAACCTTGCCCGGCCGCTGGGCGTGGGGAAAGTATCGATAAAGAGCCGGGGTGTACCGGGGTGGTCTCTTTTTTCACCGGTGGCCGGACAGGGCCAGAAGACGCCCTGGTTAGCGTCAATTTTTTCGTAGGTAATGCCGGAGTAGTCGGCGACGCCACCGGCGCTGGCGGCCCGCAGCTCAGTAAAGACCGCCTCCGGGTTTGGGTAGGAAAAGTGACGCCCCTTACCCAGCCGCTCGCTCAGTTGGGCCAGCAGTTCCAGGTCGGTTAGCGTCCCCGGCGGCGGGTCAAAGGCGCGGTGGCGGCGGATAACCCGCCCCTCCAGGTTGGTCAGCGTCCCTTCCTCTTCCGCCCACTGCGCCGAGGGCAGCACCACGTCGGCTAGTTGGGCTGTTTCGGAAAGGAAGAGGTCGGACACCACCAGAAAATCGAGAGACTGGAGCCGCTCCCGGATGTTGTTGGCATTGGGCGCGGACACCACTACATTGGAACCCAACACCAGCAGGGCGCGGATTCCGCCGCCCCCGTCATAATGGGGACCCAGAGAGTCCAGCAGTTCATAGGCCGACTTGCCCGGCCCCGGCAGTTCCGCTTCCGGCACATCCCAAACCGCAGCGATGTGCCGCCGGGCTGCCGGGTCGTTAATCAGCCGGTAGCCGGGGAGCTGATCGGCTTTCTGGCCGTGTTCCCGTCCACCCTGGCCGTTGCCCTGCCCGGTCAGGCAGCCGTAGCCGGAGTAGGGGCGGCCCACCTGGCCCAAAGCCAGGGCCAGGTTGATGAAGGAGAGGACGTTGCTGACGCCCTGGGCCTGCTGTTCGGCGCCCCGTCCGGTCAGCACCATTGCCGTTTTGGCCCGGCCCAGCATCCGGGCGGCCTGGAGCAATTCAGCTTCCGGCACCCCGGTAATACGCTCCACCCGCTCCGGCCAGTAGGCGGCAGCCACTTCTCGCACCCGCGCAAAGCCCTCGGTGCGCTCCCGGATGTAATCTTCATCAATCAGGCCGTCGCGGACTAGCAGGTGCAGCAGGCCGTTGGCCAGGGCGGCGTCGGAGCCGGGGGTCAGGCGCAGGTGCAGGTCGGCGGCGGCGGCAGTAGTGGTGCGGCGGGGGTCGGCGACTATCAGTTGCCCGCCGTTGCTGCGCTGGGCCTCAAAGTATTGCATTATGGGGGGCATAGTCTCGGCTATGTTGCCGCCGACCAGGAGTACGACCTCGGCCTGGGGTATATCCTCCAGCGGGAAGGGCAGGCCCCGGTCAACCCCGAAGGCGTGAATGCCGGCAGCGGCAGCCGAGGACATACAGAAGCGCCCGTTGTAGTCAATGTTGGCGGTACCAAGGGCCACGCGAGCGAACTTGCCCAGCAGGTAAGCCTTTTCGTTGGTCAGGGAACCGCCGCCAAAAATGCCCACCGCATCGGCGCCGTAATCGGCCCGGGTTTTTTGGAAGGCGGCTGACACCCGGCCCAGGGCCTCCTCCCAGGTGGTCGGGGTCAGGTCGCCGGCGGCGCTGCGGGCCAGGGGAGCCAGCAAGCGGTCGGGGTGAGCCAGGGGAGCGGCGGCAGTCCAGCCCTTGATGCACAGGGCGCCCTTGTTCACCGGAAAATCGGCATCGCCCGCCACAATCGCCGCATCTCGCGGCCCGGACAGCCGCATCCCGCACTGGAAAGCGCAGTAGGGGCAGTGGGTAGCCGTTTCGGCCCGGTGCGATGTTTGCGATGTTGCGGCGGTGGACAACATTGGCCGGTTACGCTCCCCATCTCAAGTTTGCTGTAACCAGCGTAGGCCGGACTCTTTGCAGGGATATGACGAAAATGTAACTAAAAGGCTAAACTCGTGTAACCGTCGGGTTAAGGGCGGGTGCGGGGGAGCGCCGGAATGGACCTGTATTCCAAAGTTAAGAAACCTCTGAATAAGTCCGTACTTGCGCCGTTCACCCCCTACCCGTCGTTCCTGCGAAAGCAGGAATCTCGGTCCCCAACGTTTTAGGTTCCTGCCGGCGCAGGAACGACGGGTGAAGGCACTAGAGCTTAATGACTTATTCAGAGTATCCTTAAGAAGCGATTGCCCTATCGGACAAGGCAGGACGGCTGTAACCCCTTCGCCGATTTGGTAGAATAGCCGGACGGCGGCACGGATGTTTACTGGAAAGCTGCTGCGGGGAGGATATGATGGCCGGACTGATTGCGTTGGTGGGTGGCGAGGAGTTTCGCCAATACTGTAGGGATATGGACCGGGAAATTATGCGGGCAACGGGCAAGGACCCGGCCCGGGTGGTGGTAATACCCACGGCGGCGGTCACCGGCCCGGCCAAGGCAGCCAACGACGGCGTCACCCACTTTGCCGCCCTGGGGGGCAACGCCGAGCAACTGATGGTTCTGGACCGGGAGCAGGCCGAAGACCCGGCGCTGGCTCAGGGCGTTGCCGGCGCTGATGTTATCTATTTCACCGGGGGCAACCCAAGCCATCTGCTGGAGAGCCTGCGGGATTCGCGTTTGCTGGCGTCGATTATGGAGGCGGTGGAGCAGGGGGCGATATTGGGCGGTTCCAGCGCCGGGGCGATGGTAATGGGTTCGCAAATGCGGCGGCCCCGGGCTGAGGAGTGGGTTACAGGACTGGGCATCGCCGCCGGAGTGGTCGTACTGCCCCACCACGAGCGGAGCGACCCGGCAGAGGTTTTCCAGCAGATACAGGGCCGGCTGTCCGGCGACCTGCCCGGTCTGCCTGGTCTGATCGGACTGGGCATTGACGCCCAAACGGGCTGCCTGGGCCACCCCGGCAACTGGCGGGTAGTCGGCTCCGGCAAGGTAACCGTGTACCGGCCCGAAGGCTGGCAAATCTACCAGGCCGGGGAGGCTATAATTACGAATTACGAATTAGGAATTACGAATTAAGATTAGCCATAGGTGGCTAATCTTAATTCGTAATTCCTAATTCGTAATTGACTTACCCCCGGCGTTGGCGCAGGGTCTCCCACACTTCCCCGGGTTTTACGTCGGAGGCGGCCAGCAGCACCAGGGTATGGTAAAGCAGGTCGGCAACCTCGCCGGTCAGTCCCTCCCGGTCTTCCTGCACCGCGGCGATGGCGGTCTCTCCGGCCTCTTCAATGACCTTCTGGGCGATGCGGGCCACCCCTTCTTGCAGCAGGCGGACGGTGTAGCTGCCTTCCGGCTGCTCCCGCTGCCGGTCTTGAATCAGGGCAAACAGTTCTTCCAGGATGCCGGAGCCGGACTCGGTTACCTCGTAGTCCTCGGGCAGGTCTTCCATTTTGGTGTAGAAACAGGACACCTCGCCGGTGTGGCAGGCCGGGCCATCAGGCTGCACCTTGAGCAGGATGGTATCGGCGTCGCAGTCATACCAGGCCTCCCGCAGGTTCAGGTAGTTGCCGGAAACCTCGCCCTTGTGCCACAGGTCTTCCCGGCTGCGGCTGTAGAACCACACCTGTTCCCCCTCCACCGTCCGTTTCAGCGAACCGGGGTTCATATAACCCAGCATCAGTACCTGGCCGGTGTTAATGTCCTGGGCAATGGCCGGAACCAGGCCCTTGTCGTTCAACTTAACCTTCATCGCAACCTTATCCTTTTTATCAGTCATTTCCGCGCAACCGGGACACTGCATCCCGATTTTCAACCCAAGGCGCCCACAAGGGGCCCCCTACAGTTGGAATGCGCCGTTGGATGTAGGGGCAACCCTTGTAGTTGCCCTGACCCTCGGCGTAATAGATTGCCGCTGGCGCGGGAATGACGGTTGTTGTTCAGGTACCCAGTAAATCCGCCAACTCCAGCAGGCTTTCTATCCGGTAATCCGGCGCCCGCAGCGCCGGTTCGGGCGCAACTCCGGTGCGGTTAATCCAAACCGTACCCAGCCCGGCCTGACCGGCCCCGTGAATGTCCTCGTACTGGCGGTCTCCGACGTAAACCGCCTCTTGGGGGGTGATGCCCAACCGGCGCAGCATGGCCTCGAACAACTCCGGGTTGGGCTTGTAGCAGCGCGCCCCTTCCGAGGAGAGGGAGGCGGCAAAGGGAAAACCGAGCCGCTCCAGCGCCGGGTCAAGGAAGACATCGTCGGCGTTGGACAAGACTACCACCTGCCAACGCTGGGCAACCGCTTTCAGGGCCTCCAGGGTTTCCGGGTAGGGGTCGCGCCCGGCCATATCCCGTATCCAGTAATCGGCGGCGGCGGCCGGGTCGCCGGACAGTTTCAGGGCGCGGAAAGCCGCAGCGAAAGCGTCCTGCCAGGCCACGGCATAGGACTGAAAATCTGCCCCCGGGTTGCTGCGGGTGTTGTGGAAGTCGCCGCAGGCGTCCACCCACGCCTGGTTCAGGGTGTCCACCGACACATTCAGGCCCTGCTGCCGGATTATGGCTTCCATCGCATTGTTCCAGTGTTCGGGGCTGTCCTGAAAAAGGGTGCCAAAGGCGTCGAAAACAACGGTCTTGATTTTGCTCATCTGGAGAAGTTTATCCTCTTTACAATTCTGAGGGATAACGCGGGCTATTCACCAAAGCCGCCGGGCGGTGGGCGCATGGGGATTCCCCGCCCGCCCAGGTATTCCTTGGCTTGGGCGATGCTGTAGGTGCCAAAGTGAAAGATGGAGGCAGCCAGCACGGCATCGGCCTGCCCCTGCTCCAGGGCGTCGTAGAGGTGTTCCAGGTTGCCGGCGCCGCCACTGGCCACCACGGGAACCGTCACATTGGTAGATATGGCGCTGAGTAACTCCAGGTCGTATCCGTCCAGGGTGCCGTCCGCGTCAATAGAATTGACCACAATTTCACCCACCCCCAACTCGGTAGCCCGGACCGCCCATTCCACGGCGTCCAGTCCGGTGGGCCGGCCGCCGCCCGAACCGGTGTGGGTCCTCACTTCCCACCGGGCAGGTGAACTACCGGGAACGCGGAGAACATCCATTCCCAGGACGATACACTGGCTGCCAAAAGCGTCCACGCCTTCCCGTATCAAATCGGGGGTTTGCACCGCGGCGGTGTTAATCGAAACCTTATCCGCCCCCGCATTGAGCATCCGCCGCATATCCTGGACACTCCTGAGTCCTCCACCGACGGTCAGCGGGATGAAAAGCTGCTCGGCGGTCTTGGAAACCACGTCAAGCATGATTGCCCGCTGGTCGGCTGACGCCGTGATGTCGTAGAAAACGACCTCATCCGCGCCTTCCGAGTCATAGATGGAAGCCAATTCCACCGGGTCGCCGGCGTCTCGGTGGTCCCGGAACTTGATACCTTTAACCACCCGCCCGGCGTCCACGTCCAGGCAGGGAATAATCCGTTTGGTCAGCATAAACCGGCTGCACTCCGGGGCCAATTACCATTTGTAATTTACAGGCGCCCCAAGCAGTATAACACCGATTGGGTCTGGCCTATAGACAATGCCGCTGAATCTCAGGGCAATCGAATCGCACATGACGGTGAAGGCCCTTCTCCCGTCGTTCCGGCGAAAGCAGGAACCTCTGTCCGTAACGTTTTAGGTTCCTGCCTGCGCAGGAACGACGGATAGCCCGCAACCCAAATGAGATTACCCTGGGGTTTACCCCAAGACGATTGCAAAGTCTGGGCCAAGCACAAATCCGCTCATCCTGAGCCGGTCGAAGGACTGGCGCCGGTGTTCGACAAGCTCACCACGAACGGAGTCCCCTGCACCTTCTGAGAATAAAAATTCCCTGAGGCCCGGCTTGGTACTATCTCAAAATGTGGTTCGACAAGCTCACCATGAGCGAAGCAAGACTATCTACCGCTCACCCTGAGCTTGTCGAAGGGCGCCGCAAACAGCGACAGAAGCTTTGAGATAATTTCTTAGTAGGTGTTTACTTCGCCCAAGTCGGATACGCGGAAGATCGTGGGCAGGTCGGGCCGGAAAACCAGACGCCAGGCTTCCATGCCGTTCTGTCCGGCGGCGCCGCCGGCCCAACCACCGGCCATCTTGATGACGTGGTAGATTTCCTCGGGGGTGGCCCCGGCCTGGTGGGCCGCGTGGACGTGAATCTGGATGTGGTAAACCGGGTTCCGCATGGCGACGTAGGCGGCGATGCGGATTAGTTCCTCAGTCTTGCGGTCGAAGAGGGACTGGCCGCTGTGGTCGGCTTCCCAGCCGTTGTTGCGCCCCCTGAGGGCGTCGATGTCCACCTCGGACAAGAAGTCGTGCATACCAACCCGGAAACCGCTGTTCTGGATGACCCGGTCGCGTTCGGCTTGCTTTTCGCTGTCTGTCGCCATAATGAAACCCTCCCGGCTTTATTTGAGGCGGGATCGCCTCTGGCGCCGAGTTTATCAAGACGGGTTGGGAGGCGCAAGGAGACAGCGCAGGTCTGGCAGGGTATGTGCAAAGTCCAAGGCAATAACAAAATCGGCTCATAGTAAGCTTGTCGAACCACGCTCCCCTATCCGGCGACTTATCTTTCGACAAGCTCAGGATGAGCGGAGAAAGTCAACTCGACTACTTTGTACATACCCTGGGCCGGGCTAGATCGGGGCTATCGCACGCGATGGCAGATTCCCCTTTCCCATCGTTCCTGCTTTCGCAGGAACCTCTGTCCGCAACATTTTAGGTTCCTGCCTGCGCAGGAACAACGGGTAGCTTTCAATCCTAGTGCGATAGCCCTGCGGTCTAGTCGGTTCCCACTGCCAGGGCGCCTACTGCGACGGACGACAGGCTCACCGGCAATTGTTCCCAGGTCACTCCGCGGTCTTCACTGCGGAACAGTTGACCGCCGTCGGTGCCGGCGTAAACCCGGTCCGGCTGCTCGGCGTCCCAGTCAAAAGCTACTACCATATCTTCCGGGTTCTCACCCTGTCCCAGACCTTCGACCAGCTTCCAGCTCCGTCCGCCGTTGGTGGAGCGGTAGAACTGGGGGCTGTTGCGCCGGGCGTTGGCGGATACCGTGACCAGCACCAGGTCGGCGTCGTCCGGGGCTGCTGCAATGTGCAGGGTGTAGCGGCGGTCCAACCCGGTGTTGATTAGCTCCCACTGGCCGCCCTCATCGTCGGAGCGGTAGGGCGCGCTGGCCGTGGCAACGTAAACGCTGCTGGGGCGAGCGTCGCTGAGGTTAACGCAGTGAATATCGGCGTCGAGGCCCGGCAACTGCTGCCAGCTAACCCCGCCGTCCCGGGAGCTGACCATTCCGCCCACTTCAATGCCGGCATACAGGCGGTTGGGGTCGTGGGGAGCGACGCGCAGGTCTCTTACGTGAGAGTCGCGGGTCGGCGCGTGAAATCCCCACTCGGCCGCTTCCGGCACGGCGCGAAAACCGCCGAACTCCTCCCAGGTATCCCCCCCGTCTGCGGAGCGGAAAATGGCCGCCGGTTCGCTGCCCACGTACACGGTTTTCGCCTCGGCCGGGTGGGCCAACACACTGTGGGCATAGTCGGTGGGGTAGGAGTCGAGGTGATTCCAGGTCAAACCGCCGTCGTCGGTGCGGTAAACGCCGGCCTCGTAGGCGGCCAAGTAGGCCCGTTGCGGGTCGGCGGGGCTTGCGGCCAGCCGGGCCGCGGCGTGGGCCAGGGGTGTGACGGGCTGTTGTTCCCAGGTCTTGCCGTCATCAGCGCTGGTGACGGCGCAAACGCCGTCGTGCATCCCGATGTAGATTCGCTTGACTTGAGACATATCCCTCCTCCCTGATTAAAAGCCTGAATGAAAGGGTCGTTAATCATATATTCCAGGAAACCCGGTCATTCGTCAACTCAGTGGGACTCCAGGGCAATCGCGCTTTAATCAACAGTAGCCTGGCCAACGGTCATTCTGCGCTCTATGTCATTCTGAGCCTGCGCTCTATGTCATTCTGAGCGGAGCGAAGAATCCAGAATCTTTCGCAGCAAAGGTTGTCCGGTATCCGGAAAGGGTCCACCCTGAAGGATTTTAGATTCTTCCTCCGCTCCGCTACGTCAGAATGACATCATGGGAAGTTATAACGCGATTGCCCTGAGTGGGACTCCAGGGCCAGGGCTATCGCATATGATCGTAGATTCCCTTTACCCGTCGTTCCTGCTTTCGCAGGAACGACGGGTAGCTTTCAATCCAAATGCGATAGCCCTCAGGGCAACCGCAAAAGTGTTTGACTAATTAGAGATTACATTGGCTTGTGTAGTGATGGATTACCGATAAGTTAAGGGTATATGCTTCGATTGAACGACTTGTATAGTGCGGGTATATATAAACACTGGCGGCGTACCGGAGACGTTAACCGTTCTCCGGATTTCCGTTTCTGTAGATAATCCGGCGCATACCGTCGGTCACGGAGGTTTCAAGGATCGTAACAGGCAACCCAACGACTGAATACCAGGAGATAGCCCATGCGTATGTTGAAAGTCATCAACTCTGGCTGGCTCCCTCGCATTACTTCTCTACTTGTTCTGCTTGCCTTGCTCGCTTGCGGAGCATCGGCCACAGCTACCCCGGCGCCGGCGTCCGGGTTAAGTGAGCCGGCCCAACCGCAAGCCGCGTCCGAGGCTCAGTCCCAGCCGGCGCCGGCCGCCGAACCCACCAAAACCCCACCGGCGCCCACCATCAGCGCCGAGGTAGGGCAAGGGGCCATCGGCGCCGTGCCTACGCCGGTTCCCACGACCACGCCATTGGTGGTCGCCCCGGAACCCGTTGCCGCCGAGTCAAAAATCTCCCTCCTGAAAGTGGCCCGGGGAGTAGCGAATAACAGCTCCATTGACCCGGCGCTGGGCGGGCGGGGGAACTTCGGCTGGCTGGAGCCGATGTACGAAGGCTTGATTCACTTTGACCAATATACCGACTTGCGGCCCATGCTGGCCACGGAGTGGTCCACCAACGACGATTTTTCGGTCTGGACCCTTCAGCTACGGGAGGGAGTGCCTTTCCACAAGGGCTGGGGCGGGATGACCGCCGAGGATGCGGTCCATTCCTTGAACCAGGGACAGCGGATGGACGCGCAGGGCAACCGGGCGCCGGCCACCAGGAAGCTCCTCAACCGAATTGAAACCCCGGACGGCCCCGACGGTCACCAGCTAGTCCTGCACCTCAACGAGCCGGAGCCGGTGATGCTTAGCTGGCTGAGCACCAACCAGAACGAGGCGGTTATTCGCAGCAAGGCGGTCTGGGACAAGGCCGGCGGCGAACTGGTGGACTTTGAACCAAACGACGCCGGTATCCAGGAAATGCAGAACAACCCCATCGGCACCGGCCCCTACCAGTTCGAGGAGTTCGTACCGGAGCAGCACATCCGCTACGCTCCGTTGGAATATGAACACTGGCGGATTACCCCGGACTTCCCGGAGGTGCAGATTTTCTTCGTCCGGGAAGCGGCAACCCACCTGGCGATGCTGGTAACCGACGAGGTGCACGCCGCCGATGTGCCCAGAGACTTACAGCCCGGTGGAGAGTCCCGGGGCTTCAAGGTAATCAGCAGCAGCACCCCGGCGATGCGGTTGTTGGGGTTCTTCGGCGGGCTGCACCTACCCGATGATCCGGCCTACGACGCCACTTCCCCGTTAGCCAATCCCAAGGTCCGCGAGGCGATGAACCGGGCCATCGACCGGGAAGAAATCAACCACACCTTCCTCAAGGGCCGGGGCGAGCTAATGGTGCAGAGCGTGGCCCATCCCAAGTTCCCTGGCTGGGACCAGTCTCTGACGGAACGGTTCGACGATATGTACGGCTATGACCCGGAGCGGGCAAAGACCCTGCTGGCCGAGGCCGGCTACTCGGACGGCTTCGAAATGGACCAAATGGCTTATCCCCGCCCAGGGCTGCCGGAGATTCTGGATATGGGCGAACTGGTCAACAAGTACTGGGCGGATATTGGAATCACGGCCAAGTTCCGGCCGGTGGAGCCGGCCACGGTCAGCGCCCTGGTAGCAGCCAAGGATGACACAAACCTGGTTTACCTCCATACCGGCAGCTACAGCGAGCCGACCTACGCTATCTACGGCTACCACTACTCCGGCAGCAGGCGTCCCCGGTTCCTGGACCCATTTATTGAACAGCAGTACGAGAGCTTGCAGACCGCCACTACCCTGGAGCAGCGGTCGGAAGTCATCGGCGACGTGATTAGGTTCTGCTTCGAGGTCTATTGCACCATACCCCTGTTCTGGGTGCCGGCCGAGTTCATGGTGAACCCGGAGGTGATTGCCGATTGGAAGACCCCGGCAACCTTTGGCGTCCGAAACTTTGAGTACGTGGAGGCGGTGCGGTAAACCCTGGCCTCCGCCAATTGCCGTTTTCTGTTACCCAAACGCTCAACTCAGCCCCTCCTTGATTGGAGGGGCTGAGTGTTTCAAGCAGAAGGCTAAACAGGTATGGGATAGGTTGACAAATGAAATTACGTAATGTGTTAACTATGGGCCATCATAATGGTTGTTTTAGTATCTATTGCACCTGATGATAGATTGATATACTATCCTTCATTATATAATTTTGCGGAATTTCAGCATAAACCCGATAGAGGTAGTTATGAGGAGATTCATGTTTCTCCGACCCGGTATATTGGCTTATGCCGCCCTGCTCATAGTTTTAATACTATTGGCAGCCTGCGGTTCTTCCGCCGAAGCTCCCGCTGCCGCGCCGGCGGCGGAAACCCAAGCAGCGGCCCCGGCCCCCGCTCAGGCGCAGGCCCCGGCACAGGCTCCCGCGCAAGCCCCGGCACAAGGTTCGGCGCCGGCTGAAGCCCCGGCCCAAGCGGCTCCGGCTCCCACTGCCGCGCCGGCGGCCGCCGCGGAGGCTCCCGGTTCAGAGGTGGCGCCTGTGGGCACCCTGAGGATGGGCCTGGATGAGGTGGGGCCTCCCAAGTGGATCCCCAAGCTACAGGGAGCGCCGCAAAACAGCCTCAACAATACTACTTTCTGGGAATCCCTGTGGAGCAATACGAGAGATGGGGGCCTGACCGGAGTCCTGGCTGAAAGTTGGGAGATATCCGCGGATAGCACTATCTGGACCATCCACCTCCGCCAAGGCGTCCCTTTCCATCACGGCTATGGCGAAATGACCGCGGGAGATTTTGTCTGGACCATGGAGAATACTGTAGAGGAGGGCACCACGCAGAGCCCGGATGTGTACTTGAAGTCGTTCTTTGCTGAGGGCGGGGGGATGACCGTCCTGGATAACAATGTTATAGAAGTGGACACCGTGGTGCCCCGCTTTGACCTGACCTGGTTCATGACTATGGGAATGACCAATTCGATGGGACTTGGGGTCGCCAGTAAGAAGTATCACGACGAGTTAGGAGCGGAGGGGGCCGGTTTCACTCAGGCCGTGGGCACCGGTCCCTGGCGCAGTATGGAGCACGTGACCGGTGGCACTTGGCGGTTCGAGGCGGTGGAAGACCATTGGCGGAAGACTCCCAACTTCGCCGAGCTCCACATCGTCGAGGTTTCCGAGGAATCCACCCGGCTGGCTAATTTCCAAACAGGAAACCTGGATACCTCCAAATTCAACCTGGAGTCTATTGACTTGTTGGAACAGTCCTGCGAGGAATGTAAGTTCATGAGCTTCCCCACTGGAGGGCAACTCTTTATTATCATCCACGGCCAGATGTATATCCCCCGGGAAGGGATCAAGCCCCTAAACCCTGCTTTGCCCTGGATATCATCTAACCTGGACATCAACTCTGAGGAATGGGCCCAGGCCAAGAAGGTACGCCTGGCGATGAACCACGCTATTGACCGCCAGCTCCTGGCAGACGAGTTGCTGCGCGGGAAGGGCAACCCGATCCACGTTTACGGCTGGGCTGGCTTTGAAGATAAGATGGACTACTTGGCCGACCTGAAGTATAAATATGACCCGGGTCTGGCTCAGCAGCTTCTGGCCGAGGCTGGCTACCCCGACGGCATTGAGGTGCCAATGGCCCTCACCAACCGACCTTACCCGTCGACCATTGAGACCGCGGAGGCGGTGGCCTCAATGTGGGAGGAAGTAGGAATCCGTACCATACAGACGCGGCAGCCTATGTCTGCCTTCCGAGCCAAATTTCCTGACCGTTCTTGGGAAGGGGTAAACTCCCACGGACAGGCCATTCAGATTGAGCCTACTGCCGTGTTTACCCGACTTTTCAGCACCAAGGGGGTTGTCAACTACGGCCTGGAGCATCCCATTTCCGAAGACCTGACCGAGCGGGTTAATGAGACCTTCGACGACGCAGACCGGCTGGAACTGGTTCGACAATTTGCCAAGTTTCTCTTCGATGAATCTCTGGTCATTCCGACGGTCAGCGTTTTTCAGATCTGGCCGTTGGGGCCCGCGATCGACGAGTGGGATACGCTGTGCTGTGTCACCAGGAACCTGACCAATCTGGAGTACATACCCCACCGCTAGGGGCGGACGCTCCGGCTAGGTGTGTCGCCGTTCGTTGGCCGTCCTTTGGTCGTACCCGACGATAGTACCCGGCCGGCTCTTTCGTGTGCCAGGCAGCCGCAGGCCCCTCTCGAAACGGAGGGGCCTGCGTACTTTACGGAACGTACCGCCCATTGAGAACCCGCATAGGCATGGGTGGTAACGAATATCGTAATAAAATAGATTTATAACCGGACAGTATAATGTCCTGTAACCCTAAGGCTATCGCACGTGATGGCAGATTCCCCTTTCCCTTCGTTCCTGCGAAAGTAGGAACCTAAAATGTTGCGGACAGAGGTTCCTGCTTTCGCAGGAACGACGGATAGCTTTCAATCCTAGCGCGATAGCCCTGCCTGCAACCCGTTTATCCGTTGACAAAGCCAAATCAGTTATATATTGTTGCTGGAAATCGGGAAACTGCCCAGGTGGAGGTAATTATGAACCGGGTGCCCTTCATACGGCCCAAGGTGTTGGGCTACACTGCACTACTTTTAGTCTTACTGGCATTGGTGGCCTGCGGTTCTTCCGCCGAAGCTCCCGCCGCCCCACCGGCGGCGGAGACCCAATCGTCGGCCCCGGCCCAGGCTCCCGCTCAGGCCCCGGCGCAAGCAGCGGCCCAGGATTCAGGCCCGGGTTCGGCCCCGGCGCAAGCGCCTTCCGAAGCGATGGCGGCCCCCACTGCCGTACCGGCTGCCGCTGCCGAGGCGCCAATGCCCGCCTCAACCGAAGGCCCCACCGGAACCCTCCGGATTGCCCTTGACGAGATCGGCCCGCCCAAGTGGATTCCCAAGTTGCAAGGCGCGCCACAAAACAGCATTAACAACACTACCTTCTGGGAATCCCTGTGGAAGAACCAGAAGAGCACCGGCCTCACCGGCGTCCTCGCCGAAAGCTGGGAAATCTCCGATGACGCTACCGTCTGGACGATTAACCTGCACCAGGGCGTCCCCTTCCATCACGGCTACGGCGAAATGACGGCCAATGATTTCGTCTTCAGCATGGCGAACAGCGTGGAGGAGGGAACCACCCGATCGCCGCGTCTGCTGAAGCGTCACTTCTTTCCCGAAGGCGGCGGGATGACCGTGGCGGACGACTATACCCTCCAGATTGACACGGTAACCCCGGCCTGGAGTATGCCCTGGGACGTTGCCACTGGTATGACTGCCTACATGGGCACCGGGGTAATCAGCCAGAAGTACTACGAGGAGTTGGGCGAGGAGAAGGCCGGGTTTACGACGGCGGTGGGCACCGGCCCCTGGAAGAGCATTGAGCACCAGACGGGAGGCACCTGGCAGTTTGAGGCGGTGGAGGACCATTGGCGGAAAACCCCGAACTTCGCCGAACTTCACTACATTGAAATCTCCGAAGAATCCACCCGGCTGGCTAATTTCCTCTCGGGCAAGCTGGATATTGGCACCTTCAACCTGGAATCCGTTGCCCAGTTGGAAGAGAAGTGCACCGATTGCAAATTCAAGACCTTCACCACCGGCGCCCAGCTTTTCATCAACATCCACGGTAATTTGTACATCGACCGGGAGGACTTGCCCACGCCGCGCGACCCCAGCCTGCCCTGGGTCTCAGCCAGCGCCGACATCAACTCAGAAGAGTGGGCCAGGGCCAGGAAAGTCCGCAAGGCTATGGCTATTTCCATTGATCGGCAACTGCTGGTGGACACCCTCTTGCAGGGCAAGGGAGCGCCGGCCCACGTTTACGGCTGGGCCGGCTTCGAAGACGAACTGGGCTACCTGGCCGACCTGAAGCACGAATACGACCCGGAGCGGGCCAGGCAACTGCTGGCGGAAGCCGGCTACGAGGACGGCATTGAGTTGACGATGGCTTTGACCAACCGCCCCTACCCGGCCACTATTGAGACCGCAGCGGCGGTAGCTACCATGTGGGAGGATGTGGGAATCCGCACCACCCAGATTCGGCAGCCCATGTCCGCCTTCCGGCCCAATTTCGTGGAGCGTTCCTGGAAAGGCGTCAACAGCCATGGCAACAACGTCGGCAGCGAACCACTGTTGGCTCGCACCCAGACCTACTCCAAGACCGGCGTGGTCAACTACGGCGTCGAGCACGAAATCGGCGAGGACTTCACTACCCGCATTGAAGAGACCTTCGACCAGGAGGAGCGGTTGGAGTTGGTTCGCCAGTTCACGAAGTTCCTCTTCGACGAGGTGTTTACCATTCCGACGGTCAGCGTCTATCACATCTGGCCGCTGGGGCCGGCGGTTGACGAGTGGGAATGGACCTTCCCGGTGGTAAGGGTGCCCTCCAACCTGGAGTACATACCCCACCGCTAGGCAAGGCGCAGAGAACCACAGCGGGGGCGACGGACGGACTTGAACGGCTTTCGCCTCCGGTTCCCGATTTCCCGGAGTACCCAGGCGACACCCCGAGCTCATTAGCGACACTACTCAGTATTCGGAGGTATGAATGGCGACTTGTTTCACCCGGAAAGCAGTAGTTCTTTTTATTCTGTCCCTGACCCTTATGGCGCTGTTGGCTTGCGGCGCCGCGGAATCACCCACCGCCGCGCCGGCAGCGGCGCCGGCCTCGGCCTCGGCTGAGTCGGCTGCGTCCTCTGCGCAGCAACCGGCCGCGGTACAGCCGGCCCCGTCCGGGTCAGCAGCCCCGTCGAGTTCGGCGGCCCCGGCTCCGTCTTCGGCAGGGGCCGCGGCCCCTGCTGCAAGCTCCGCTCCGGCGGCCCCGGCTGACACTCCGGCGCCGGGCGCTCGGTCAACCCTCGTGCCTACCCCTACTCCGGCGCCAATAGTCGAGCCGGTAATGGCGCAGGATGCGGTAGGCACCTTGAACATCGCCTATTCCCAGTTGGGGCCGCCCAAGTTCATCCCCAAGCTCAGCGGCTCCCCCCAAACCGCCATCAATCTATCCACCGTTTGGGAGTCAATGTGGCACAGCGACTCGCAGGGCAACGTAATACCCCGGCTGGTTAAAGAGTGGAGCGTTTCCTCGGACGGCAATGTCTGGACCCTGCATCTGGAGGAAAACGTCCCCTTCCACAAGGGCAAAGGAATGATGACGGCCCAGGATATGATTTGGTCGATGGATAACATCGTCTCGGAAGGCACCGTGTCGGGCCGGTTGGCCCAGCGGCAGACGATTTTCTACGCCGAGGGCGGCGGTATGACCGCCATTGACGACCATACCCTGGAGGTGGACACTACCTCCAACGGCCCCCGGTTTGACCTGACCTGGTATTCAACCTCGGCGCTGCTGACCGGCGCCCTGCCCGTGATGAGCGGGGCCCATGTTGAGGCGCTGGGCGAAGACAAGGCCGCCGTAGAGGACGCCATCGGCACCGGCCCCTGGCAGCATATTGAGCATAAGACCTCGGAAGTGTGGAAGTTGGAGGCAGTGCAGGACCACTGGCGCAAGACCCCCAACTTTGCCGAGTTGAACATCTGGGAAATCGCCGAGGAATCGACCCGCATCGCCAACTTCCAATCCGGCAAGATGGACAGCATCCACATGAGCCTGGAATCGCTGCCGGTAATTGAACAGGTGGAAGGAGTGAAGTTCCTGCGCCTCCCCGGCGGCGGCCAGACCCATATTAACATTCACGGCCAGATGTATATTGACCGGCCCGACCTGGGAACGCCGCGGAACTCCTCCCTGCCCTGGATTTCTTCTAATCCGGATGTAACGTCCGTGGAGTGGGAGCAGGCCCGCAAGGTGCGGGAAGCTATGTCCATAGCCATTGACCGCGAATTGATTGTCGAAACATTGCTGGGCGGAGCGGCAGAGGTAAACTCCGTCTTCGGCTGGATGGGTCATGAAGCCAGGCTGAACGAGCTTCAGGACACCCTGGTTTACGAGTACAACCCAGAGCGCGCCAAACAACTGCTGGAAGAGGCTGGCTACGGCGATGGTTTCGACATAGTCATGGCCCTGACCACTCGTCCTTTCCCGGGAACGGTGCAAATGGGCGAAGCCACTTGCGTGATGTGGGAAGAGATCGGCATTCGGTGCGCCCAGGAACGAAGCCAGATGTCCGCTTTCCGGCCCAAGTTCGTTGACCGGTCTCACGAGGGAGTGAACACCCACGGTGTCGGCCCCCTGCCGGAACCGTTGGTGACCTACTCGTCCTCTCTGGTCAGCGCCGGCATCATCAATTACGGAATCGAGCACCCCTGGCTGGACGCCAAGATTGCCGAGGCTATGGGGACCTTCGACGACGAAGAGCGGTTTGCTCTTCAACGCGAAGTAGCCCAATGGGTATTTGACAACGCAGTAATTCTGCCCATGTACAAGGTAAATTGGATCTTCCCGCTGGGCCCCAACGTAGATACCTGGGATATGGCTTGCTGCGACGCTCGCGTAATGTTCGACCTGGAGTATGCCCCGCACCGGAAGTAAAATAGATTCACTTGCAATCTGGAATCCAAAGCCAACCGTAGGTGAGGTAAAGAACGTGTTTCTACCCTCACCCGGCTGGCTAACTTGGGGGAATCGGAGACACACCTTAAAAACTTAACATTGAAGCACCGGATCAAGTTGAAAATGAGTCGAGTGGCCGGGCTACCGCCTCTCACGTGGTTGTATCCGCCCTGCCACTATTCACCGACCCGGGAAGCGCAAGTGAGGGGAACCGGGAAACCTACCTTATCACTACCGGAGGTGTGCTATGTCGGTGACCAGCAAGGGGAAAAAGGTTATCCTGGGCATCCTGGCCTTGACATTAGCGGCGGTAGTGGCCTGTAGTTCGGCTGCGCCGACCGCGGCCCCCCCTCAAGCTCAGCCTGAGGCTCAATCCCAACCTGCGGAAGCTCCGGCCGAGGCCCCGGATCCGGCGGCTCCAGCGGCGGCTCCGGTCTCTCAGCCGATGACGCCTACTCCAACGCCGCTGGCCGGCGATGCCCCAATACCCCGGGTCCCGACGGCCACCCCGGTGCCCGCCGCGGCTTCAGCAGCGCTAGAAGCTGAGGAAGCTGTCGGCACTCTCAGGATAGCGTACACCGAGTTAGGGCCTCCCCGTTTCATTCCCAAACTCTTTGGCTCCCCCCAGGTCTCCATCAACCTGACGACGGTATGGGAGTCTGTGTGGCACAACTCCCCACAGAATGAAGTCCTACCACGGCTGGTCAAGGACTGGAGCGTCTCCGACAACGGCCTGGTGTGGACCATGAAACTCGAGGAAGGAGTGCAATTCCACAAGGGCAAGGGGGAGATGACCGCCGCAGATATAGTATTTTCCGGGGACAACCGCATCGAAGAAGGCACTATATCACTGCCGGCCGGTTTGCCGGCCGTGTGGGAGGCTCCCGAGGGGGGCGTGACAATTCTTGACGACTACACTTTTGAGATAGACACGACCGGCAGCGGCCCCCGCTTTGATTTCAGTTGGTACTTCACCAGCGCCAGGCGTTTTGGGTTTCCCGTGGTGAGCAAGAACCACGTAGAGGCCCTGGGTGCGGAACGGGCCTCCGTAGAGCAACCGATAGGCACCGGCCCCTGGGAAAGCCTGGAACACAAAGCCTCCGAGTCATGGCATTTGGCAGCAGTGAAAGACCACTGGCGCAAGACGCCCAACTTCGAAGAGTTGTATATCCTGGAGATTGCCGAGGAGTCCACCCGGGTGGCCAATTTCCAGGCGGGCAAGCTGGACAGTATGCACATGAGCCTGGAATCAATACCGGTCCTGGAGCAAATGCCGGGCGTGAAGTTCAAGCGGCTGACCTGGGGCGGTCAGATGTTCATCAACATCCACGGTCAGATGTACGTTGATCGGCCGGACCTCCCTACACCCCGCAACTCCGGCCTGCCCTGGATTTCATCCAATCCGGATACCAACTCCACTGAATGGGAGACGGCCCGAAAGGTCCGCGAGGCAATGGCTATCTCCATCGACCGCCAGCTAATCGTGGACTCTGTGCTACAGGGCGAGGGCTCACCCAGCTCTATATTCGGCTGGATGGGCAACGAGCACCGGTTGGGACCTTTGTTCGAGGAGCTGCAGTACAAGTATGACCCGGAGCGGGCCAAGCAGCTCTTGGCCGACGCTGGTTACCCTGATGGCATTGATATAAACATGGCGCTGACCACCCGCCCCCTGCCGGCAGTCCTTGAGCAAGGAGAGGTGGTCTGCCTGATGTGGGAGGAGGTTGGCATTCGCTGTACTCAGACCCGTAGTCCCATGTCGGCCTTCCGGCCCCACTTCATTAAACGTTCCTGGGAGGGGGTGAACACCCACGGTGTAGATTACTTGCCGGAACCCGTGGCGAGTATGCAGGGCACCTACCGGGTCATTGGGACGGTCAATTACGGCATGGAGCACCCCTGGCTGGAGGAGAAAATACAGTTGGCCCAAGACACCTTCGACGAAGAGGAGCGGTTTGAGATTCAGATGGAAATCGCCAAGTGGCAATTCCACAACGTGATTACCCTACCCACCTTCCTGGTCAACCGGGTATATCCGTTAGGCCCGGAAATCGACGACTACGATATGGCCTGCTGTCAAACCAGGGTGCTATTTGACCTGGAGAACATACCCCACCGCCGGTAAGGATCGTGACCAAGCGCATACTTTACCAATTGGCGGCGGGCGTATCAGGGGGCATACTCTACCAAGGTAGAGATTGAACTACCGGAACAACGGGCGAAATAACTTGAAGCAATCTTGCGGGTTGCGGCAGTCCTGCCCCCTCACCGACCCGGGAAGCGCAAGTGAGGGGAACCGGGAAACCTACCTTATCACTACCGGAGGTGTGCTATGTCGGTGACCAGCAACGGGAAAAAGGTTATTCTGGGCATCCTGGCCCTGACATTGGCGGCGGTAGTGGCCTGCGGTGCGGCCGCGCCGGAACCGCCGGCCGTGGAGCAGCCCCAATCCCAACCCCAATCCCAGCCACAGGCGGCGGTGGTGGCAGCCCCTACATCCCAGCCGGCGGCGCCCGCTCCTGCTGCTGCGGCGCCAGCAGCGGCGGCCCCTCAACTGGCGGCGCCGGCCATCGCAGCTACGGTGGCTCCCGCCCCGACAGTCGTTCCGGTGATGGCCAGCGAGGCTAAAGGAGTTCTAAGCATAGCCTATACCGAGTTGGGTCCGCCTCGCTTCCTGCCCAAGCTCAACGGCTCTCCCCAAGCCTCGATAAATATGACTACGGTGTACGAATCTCCATGGCACAACGACCCTGATGGCAACATCCTGCCCCGTCTCTTCAAGCAGTGGGAGGTCTCAGACAATGGCCTGGTATGGACTTTCCAGATTCAAGAGGGGATTCAATTCCACGACGGCAAAGGCGAAATGACGGCGGAAGACATCGACTGGTCGGTAAACAACCGGCTGCAAGAGGATTCCATTTCCAGGCCTTCAGGTTTGGCGGCGGTCTGGCAAGCCCCGGAGGGCGGAACAACCGTGGTTGATGACTTTACGCTCACAGTAGATACTACCGGCAGCGGCCCCAGGTTTGATATAAGCTGGTACATTACCAGCGGCAAGCTGGGTGGGCAGTTGGTCACCAGCAAGGCACATGTAGAGGCTCTGGGTGAGGGAGCAGCCGGGGTTGAACAGCCCATCGGCACCGGCCCCTGGCAGAGCATCGAGCACCGGGTGGCCGAGTACTGGCACCTGGAGGCCGTAGAAGACCACTGGCGAAAGACCCCGAATTTCGCCGAGCTTTACATCCGGGAGATTTCGGAGGAAAGTACGCGAGTTGCAAACTTCCTGACCGGCGAGTTGGATTCGATGCATATGTCCCTGGAGTCCATCTCGGAAATAGAGAAAATGGAGGGGGTGAAGTTCAAGCGACTGGAAGCCGGCGGCCAGATGTTTATCAACATTCACGGCCAGATGTACGTGGACCGGCCTGATTTGCCCACACCACGCAATTCCGACCTGCCCTGGATTTCCGCCGACCCGGACACCGGCTCCGCGGAATGGGAAAAGGCTCGGAAAGTCCGGGAGGCTATGGCCATCTCCATTGACCGTCAGCTAATCGTTGATACCTTGCTGAACGGCGAGGGCAGTCCTTCTTCCCTGTTCGCCTGGATGGGCCATGAGAACCGGCTTGGCCCCTTGTATGACGAGTTGCAGTACGAGTACAACCCGGAGCGGGCCAGACAACTGTTGTCCGATGCCGGCTACGCCGATGGTTTCGAAATCAACATGGCGCTGACCACCCGGCCTCTGCCCGCTGTCACGGAGCAGGGTGAGGTGGTATGCTTGATGTGGGAAGATATAGGCATCCGGTGCATTCAGGAAAGGAGCAAGATGTCCGCCTTCCGGCCCCACTTCATCAAGCGGTCCTGGACCGGAGTGAACACCCATGGCACCGATGCTTCTCCGGAGCCATTGACCAACATTAACGGTCAGATGTCGGTAATATCCACGGTCAACTATGGTATTGAGCACCCCTGGTTGGAGGAGCAGAAAGCCATAGCCCTGGCAACCGTTGACGAGAACGAGCGGTTCAAAGTCGAGGCAGAGATTGCCAAATGGATATTTGACAACGTAGTTATCCTGCCGACTTTCAAAGTTAATCGGGTCTATCCGTTAGGGCCCCGGATTGACGATTGGGATATGGCCTGTTGCCGTACCAGGACCCTGTTGGACCTGGAGCACATACCCCACCGCCAATAAGCGTCGGGGTAGAGGCCCTTACGTTTACACTTTGTTGGCGAGTATATATAGTGCATTCAGGACTAACCGCCGCACTTGAGATTACATTACCGGGATAAACGGCAAAACAAGCTGAGTGGCAGGGCTTCCCTATCCCAGGTTTATTTGTTGTCGTGTCGCTCTTAACCGAGCTGGAAAGCGCCAGTGAGGGTAAAACCAAAGGACCACCACACTACCTGGGGAGGTCTAGTATGTCGGTGTTTTGCAAGGGGAAAAGTGTCGCTCTGGGTATCCTGACCCTGACATTGGCGGTGGCAATGGCCTGCGGTGCGGCCGCGCCGGAGCCGCCTGCCGTGGAGCAGCCCCAATCCCAGCCAGCGGCGGCGGCGGTGGCAGCCCCTACATCCCAACCGGCGGCGCCCGCTCCTGCTGTTGCGGCGCCAGCAGCGGCTCCTACGGCGGTTCCCGCCGCGAAAACTGCGCCGGTAATGGCCAGCGAGGCCGAAGGAGTTCTGACTATTGCCCTCGATGAGGTAGGGCCGCCAAAATGGACTCCCAAGCTGCAAGGCTCGCCACAGGGAGCCATCAATAACACTACCTTCTGGGAGTCCCTTTGGAGGAACGAAAAGGAGGCCGAGCTGGTGGGCGTACTGGCCGAAAGCTGGGAGATTTCTTCCGATTCCACAGTATGGACCATCCACCTTCAAGAAGGAGTGCCATTCCATCACGGCTATGGTGAAATGAAGGCCAGCGACTTCATCTGGACCCTGGAAAACGCAACAGAGGAAGGAACCGTCCGCAGTGTGGCGCCTTATGAAAAGACCTTCTTTGCCGAAGGCGGCGGCATGACCGCGCTGGACGACTACACTATCGAAATAGACACCGTAGAGCCTGTCTGGGACTTGACCTGGTATCTGTCCGTAGGAATGACCCCTAATATGGGGAACGGCGTCGCCAGTCAGATGTACTATGATGAGCTGGGTGAAGACAAGGCAGCCTATACTCAGGCCGTAGGTACTGGTTCTTGGAAGAGCGTAGAGCACGAAACCGGAGGCACCTGGCGTTTCGAGGCGGTGGCGGATCACTGGCGCAAGACCCCCAACTTCGCTGAGCTTCATTACAACCAGATATCCGAGGAAGCCACACGGTTGGCCAACTTCCTTGCGGGCAAGCTGGACACCGGGGTCTTCACACTGGAATCCATCGCCAAGCTGGAAGAAGATTGCCTGGACTGTAAATTCATGATCTTCCCGACCGGCGCGCAGCTCCACATCAATATCCACGGCAGTTGGTACATCGACCGGCCCGACCTGCCCACCCCGCGGAACCCCGAGCTTCCCTGGATTTCCGCGTCCGCGGACATCAACTCGGAGGAGTGGGCCCGGGCCAGAAAAGTTCGTCTGGCTATGAACGTAGCCATCGACCGCCAGCTACTGGTAGATACCCTGCTGAATGGCAAGGGAGCGCCAACCTATCTATTTGGCTGGGCCGGCTTTGAAGACCAGATGGAATACCTGGCCGACCTCAAGTACGACTACGACCCGGAACTGGCACGCCAGCTTCTGGATGAGGCCGGCTACTCGGACGGGATAGAACTCCCCTTCGCCCTTACAAATAGGCCTTTCCCTGCTACAATTGAGACAGCCGCAGCAGTGGCTACAATGTGGGAAGATGTGGGAATTCACACCACCCAAATTCGGCAGCCAATGTCGGCTTTCCGTCCCAATTTCATTGAACGCTCTTGGGAAGGCGTAAACAGCCATGGCAAAGACATCGAGAGCGAACCCATCCTTTCCCGGACCACGTCGTACAGCACCAGGGCGGCAATCAATTACGGCGTCGAGCATCCCATTACAGAGGACTTGACCGCGCGAATCGCTAAAACTTTCGACACCGAGGAACGGATAGAGCTTGACCGCCAATTCGCCAAGTTCCTGTTCGACGAGGCTCTAACCATTCCCACCGTCAGCATCTTTACTACCTGGCCAGTGGGCCCCGAGATAGACGAGTGGACTATGACTTTCCCGGTCGTCCGAGTCCCCTCCAACCTGGAATATATCCCCCACCGGAGGTAAGAAACCGGAGGTAATGAACTTTGCAAAGATTTTTGCTGCGCCGGCTGCTGTTAACGATTGTCACGCTGTGGTTGGTCTCCGTGCTGATTTTCTTTATGGCGCGGATTTCCGGAGACCCCACCACTCTGTTGATTGACGACTACGCCAGCGCGAATACCCTGGAAGAGTTGCGCGCATCCCTGGGGCTGGACAAGTCCTACCCCGAACAGTATTGGATTTTCCTGAAGAACGCGGTGCGGGGCGACTTCGGTATTTCCATCGTGCAGAAACAGCCGGTAGGCTCCCTGATTGTGCAGCGTCTGCCGGCTACCCTGTACCTGGGGCTGATGGCCTTCGTCTTTTCGCTGGTGGTAGGCATACCGCTGGGTGTGCTTTCTTCACTGAAACGGGGCAGCGTGTTGGACCAGGTGGGCAAGGGCATAGCCTTGATTGGGCAGTCCGCCCCGCCCTTCTGGATTGGCATAATGCTGATGTTCTTCTTCGCGGTCCGGCTGGGGTGGGTAGCGCCCTCCGGTCGGGAGGAGACCAGCAGCATCATCCTGCCCGCCATTACCCTGGGCTGGTTTAACGTGGCGGCCAACCTGCGCCTGATGCGCTCGGC
The DNA here is from genome assembly GCA_965197655.1 of Dehalococcoidia bacterium. Lineage (GTDB taxonomy): Bacteria > Chloroflexota > Dehalococcoidia > Lucifugimonadales > UBA3495 > CATQHB01. The sequence goes on from OZ240220.1 coordinate 2,640,612, forward strand.
GATGCTGGACGTGATGGACACCGAGTACATCAAGCTGGCCCGGGCCAAGGGGGTATCCAGCACGGGAGTAATCTGGAAACACGGCCTGAGAAATGCGCTGATTCCGCCGCTGACCTTCGCCGGCATTACCCTGGGCGGCCTGATTACCGGGTCGCTGGTGGCCGAGACGGTCTTTGCCTGGCCCGGGCTGGGACAACTCGCCTTCCTGGCGGTGCGGGACTCGGACTATCCGCTGCTTCAGGGGGTGGTTATCGCCTTTGCCGCCGCCTATCTGGGTACGGCGTTCTTGGTGGATGTCTTTTATGCCTACGTTGACCCCCGCATCCGGTTTGCCTGAAGGATTGGGAGGAGAGAATGGCCGATAATCTATCGAGGGCAGGCCTGACGGCGCCCGCAGAAAATCTCCGGCTTCCCAAGATTTGGCGGGGAATCTGGCGGGCCTTGCGGCGCTGGCCGATAGTGCCGGTCCTGTTGCTCGCTTTGGTGGTGGTCTCCGGCGTGATGGCGCCCTGGATCGCCCCGGAAAACCCCCGGAGAGGAGACTTGCGGGCGCGGATGGTGCCTCCCGCCTGGCTGGAAGGCGGCAGCGCCGAGCATCTGCTGGGCACCGACCACCTGGGGCGGGACATCTTTAGCCGGATTATCCACGGGGCGCGCATATCGTTGATTGTAGCCGCCGTAACTTTGGGACTGGGCGGAACTACAGGCGTTGTTCTGGGATTGCTCGCCGGCTGGTATGGGAAGTGGGTTGACGAAATTATTATGCGGGTGGTGGACATCGCTTTAGCGATACCCCTGGTGCTGGTGGCCCTGGTAATGGTGGTAGCCATCGGCCAGTCTTTCCCGTCGGAACTGGGCGGACAGACCGGGCTTATCATCCTGGTGCTGGCCGGTTTCTTCTGGGTGCGCTTTGCGCGCCTCATCCGGGGCGAGGTGTTGCAACTGAAAACCCTGGACTACGTGGCGCTGGCCAAGGTGGCCGGGGCTTCCACGCCGCGCATACTGGCGGTGCACATCTTCCCCGGCGTAATCAACACGCTGATTGTGCTGGCTACGCTGCAAGTAGGGTTCGTTATCCTGGTGGAGTCCACTTTGAGCTTCCTGGGCGCGGGAGTGCCGCCGCCGACCCCGGCTTGGGGTTCGATGGTAGCCGAAGGGCGGGACTTCCTGGCCGGGGCTTGGTGGATTGCCACCATGCCCGGAGTAGCCATTCTGCTGACCGTAATGTCACTGAACCTCTTCGGCGACTGGCTCCGGGACAAGCTGGACCCGCGGCTCCGGCAGTTGGCAACCGACTAAACTTTGAGTGGTCGGTGATTAGTGGCTAGCCACTGACCACTAGCCAGCGGCGCCACTCGGCGTTGTTCCACAGCTCACTGTCCCAGCCGTTGATGCGAAAGCCCTACGTATTTTCTAGGTCATTCTGAACGTAGCGGAGCGTGGTGAAGAACCCAATGTCCTTGCCCACAGGCCAGTGCTATCGCATTAGACCGAGAACGAAAGCCCGTCGTTCCTGCGAAAGCAGGAATCTCTGCCCCTGACGCCACTGGATTCCTGCTTTCGCAGGAATGACGGGTAGAGCGCAGGAATGGCGGATTCCCCCGCTTCCAAATGCGATTGCCCTGGACGGCGGGCGGGTCCGGGTGGAACAGGAGCTTTCGGGCGGCAACCCGGCCGACTAGCAGCTTGAGACGTAGCTTTGGAATCGGGAGTTTTGGCCGCCGCCATTACTCGGCCATTATTCAGTAGATGGTTGCTCTGCGGTGTCCGGCCTGGTTCGCATGGTGATGACGGCGCGAGGGCCCGTATCGTCTTCCAGTTGCGCCGACGGCGCGGCTTCCGGGGTTGCTGCTACTGGAGTTTCTACCACCGCGGGTTCTTCAACCGGCGGTTCTTCCTCAGCCGGCTCCAGGTCAGCCTCATACTCACCTTTGGCGGCGGTGGGCTGCTGCAAAGGGCGCCTTCGCACCGTAAGGAGCAGCACCAGGTACCCCATGATTATCCGCAAGAAAAACTCCAGCCCAATCAGGAACACCAGGTAATAGAAAATGATCTCCCGGTGGCTGTCGGCCTTCCTCAACACCGACAAGGAATCCGCAACCGCAAAAAACGATGCGTCAATGATGAAGATGGCCAGCACCGCGAAGGGCAGGATTTTTGCCAGGTCCCGGGACAGGTCTTCATTGTAGTACGCGCTGATCCGGATGGCGCTGACGGTTGCCAGGGCAATCAGCAGGACTTCCGTAAACTCCCGGTCTCTGGAGAGAAAGGCCAGGATTAGCGTGAGGACTCCGAACCAGAAGAAGGCGAATACCGGAAACACAATAATGTATTTCGCAATGTACATGATAACCTGGAGGAATGCTCGCACCGCCCGGTGGCGCGACTCTTCATACTTGGACAGGTCCATGGCAAACATATCGCGGGCGGCGAGGAACCGGTAGAAGTGGAAAATGAACAGGGCGTAAGCCGTCATGCCGCCCAGGTAAATGACCACCGGCCACAATGACCCAAGGGCGTCATTCAGGCTCAACCCTTGGGGGAAGACAAGGTTAATATAGCTATAAATATCCATAGTCTCTGTATTTTTTCTCGGCGTGTCAGCCGGGAAAGGCGGTACGCGAGTCCTTAATTGACGAAGTAATAAGGAGATGACTTTGGGTGGACGCCTTTGATTTTATGTATAGTAAGCCCTTTCGTCAACCAACCGGCGCGTTGAGTCAGGGTGGTCCCACTTTAACTTCAGGGGCCGGCCTCTCTCTCAGGGAGAGGAGTGGCTCGATATGCTCACCACAAACGGAAAGCTCCCTCTCCTTTGGGAAGAGGGCCGGGGTAATGGGAGGGAAGAACGGCCCTTAATGCGACCCCTCGACGTGCACCGCAACTATGTCCGTGCCGTGATATTTCTGGTGACGCACCGAGGAAGCGTAATGACGCAGCAGGCGGAAGGAAATCTCCCGGTAGTCCGGTATATCCGGCATTTCCCCCAGATAGGCCAGCCGGTCTTCCAGGTTCTCGCCCTCGGACGCCGATACGAACTCCAACTCTGCCCCATTTCCGTCGGGTCGGGCGGTGACGATCAGACGTCGCGTTTCACCTGCTGCTGCGTCATCTTCACCTTCGGTCAGCAGGCTGGTCAGCGTCTCCTCTCCCACCAGGACCAGCCGCTCCGTTGCGGCAGCGTTCCAGCCTACCCTTGAGGCGAACCCGCGCAGGAACTCGTCCAGCTTGGGCAAAGAGTCGGTTTCCAGCGCAACCGCCAAACGCCGGCGCCGCTGCCGGGTCAGCTCCATAAACGCCATCATTATGATGGCGACGATAGCGCCGGAGGTCATGCCGTTGCCCAGCAGCACACCCAGGAATCCTTCACCGAGCAGGTCCGGGAAAATCCACTGGTTCTGGAAGCCGACGCCGAGCCAAAATGCTACCCCTACGACGGTGGCCTTCCGGTGGTCAACGCCGTCTTGAATGATAATCTTCATACCCTGCACGAAGAGCAGCGCCAGTAGAACGGTGACGTAGGCGCCGGCCACCGGGCCGGGAATAGCAATCAACAAGCCGGTAGCCTTGGGGAAGAAGGCCAGTACCAAGAAGCTGACCCCGATGACGATACCCACGCGCCGGGCCGCGATTCCGGTAACCTCGGCCAGGGAAATGCTGGTGGAGTAGGTGGTATTCGGCGGCGTACCGGCCAGCCCGGAAAGCAGGTTGCCCACGCCGTCAGCGTTGAGCGCGCCCTGCACTACCCGGAAATCGGTGGCGCGCGGCCGGCGTCGGGAAACCCGTTGAATGGCTACTCCGTCGCCGATGGTTTCAATAGCGCCAACCAGGGTAACTACCACGAAGGCGGGCAGGAGCGCCCAGAACACTACATCCGGGGTTAGGTCTAATCCCGGCCACGCTCCCAGGGGAATACCGACCCAGGGCGCTTGCAGCACGTACTGGAATTCATACAACCCAAAGGGCGCCGCCACGGCGCAACCTACTATTATGCCGATAACCGGCGACCACAGCCGCCAGGCCGGCGGAGCGCGCAGCACCAGCGCTGCGACGGTTACCAGTGTAGCCAGCGCCGCTGTCGGAGCGGCGGCCTCCGGCGTCCCGGCCGGCACATCTTGCATCGTGTCGAATACTATTTTCATCACGGTGACCGGTATTAACATAATCACCGTGCCGGAAACGGCCGGAGTGAAGATTCGGCGCAGCATCGAAAGCCGGGCGGCCAGCAGGAATTGAAAGAGCGACGAAACTACCAGGAGGCTCGCCATCGTGGCCGGGCCGCCCTTCGTCAGGGCCGCGACGCAGACCGCGATGAAAACCCCGGAGGTGCCCATAATAAGCACGTGCCCGGCGCCGGCCGGCCCAACCCGTACCGCCTGAAGGACAGTGGTGGCTCCGCAGATTAGCAGCGCGGCAAAGACGGCCCAGGAAATGTAGCTCTCCGGCTGCCCGGCAATCCGGGCCACAATGACCACGGTCAGGACAATCGGCGCCACAATAATCAAGGCTCCCTGAAGGCCGGAGCCAACGGCCACCAAAGAAGGCGGGGTCTCGTCCGGTTCGTAACGGATGTGTTCGTTTATAGGGGATGCAGCCATTGGTAAAACCTCAATTATCGGGACGATCGCAAAGTTAGGGAGTTGACCCCGGGCAATCGCATTATAGTTGCCTACTATTAGCCATTATCCGGTCATTGCGGCTTGACTTGGGATATTCTTCGCTCCGTTCAGAATGACATAAGAGAGATTAAACACGATTGCCCTGAGCTTAAACCTCAATTATCAGCACCCACATCGGCCCCTGGCCCACTTCGTAGGTGTCTATCCGGTCCAGGGCGCCGGTGGCGTCGTCAATGCTGAAGGCGGCCAGCTTGCCCGACTCCAGCCCGGCGGAGTAGAGGTAGCGGCCCGTGGGGTCAATGCCAAAGGCCCGGGGCACCGCTTCCGAGGGCGTTTGCCCCAGGGCGGTCAAAGTCCCATCCGCCGCGTCCACCGCGAAGCCGGCGATGCTGTTATGACCCCGGTTGGGGGCGAAGACGTACTTGCCGTTGGGCGTAATCTGGATTTGGGAGCAACTGTTCCGCTCGGCAAATCCCTCGGGCAGGGTGGAAAGAGTCTGGAAGGCGCTCAGCGACCCGGTGGCCGAGTCAAGGTTGTAGCCGGTGACGCTGCAACCCTGCTCGTTGGAAACGTAAATGATGTCCTTGCCGGGGTGGAAACAGAAGTGGCGCGGCCCGATTGGCTCCGGCGGGCTGACCCGCGGCGGGTCGTTGGGGGTAAGGTGGCCGGAATCGGCGTCGAACCGGAACTGGAAAATGGCGTTGGGGCCGTCCCCGGCGGCGATGTGCGGCACAAAGCCGTAGCGGTTGGTGGGGTCGGTCTGGAAACTGTGGGCGCCGGTGCCGGTAGCCAGCCACTCCACCGGCGGCCCGGATACGGCTCCGTCCGCGCCGATGGAATGCACCGCAGCATGGCCGGCGTTATAGTAGGACGAGAGCAGATAGCGGCCGGCCCGGTCGGTGGAAATAAAGCAGGGGTCGGACTCCAACGCCGCCGCTCCAATCAGGGAAATGCCGCCGTCCGCCGGGTCTATCGCGTAGCTGGAAACCTCCAGGGCATCCCGCCGCCCCACGTAGAGGAATTTCCGGTCAGGACTGGCCGTCATCGGCGCCGGACGGCCCGGGGCCTCCACTTCGCCCAAGGGTTCCAGCTTGCCGGTAGCCGCGTCCAGCGCAAAGCGCAGCACCTTGTCCTCCCCGGATATGGAAACGTACATATAGTAAGCCATTGCTCTACCTCTGCATTAGTTGATTGCTGATTGGGGGTGATTTTAACACAGGGGCACCGAGACGCGGAGACACGCAGAGGCTTCACTAGGGCAATCGCATTTGGAATCGGGGGAATCCGTCATTCCTGCGCCCTACCCGTCATTCCTGCGAAAGCAGGAATCCAGTGGCGTCAGGGGCAGCGGTTCCTGCTTCCGCAGGAACGACGGGTTTTCGTTCTTCGGTCTAATGCGATAGACCTAGAGGCTTCACAGAGATTCTCTGCGTATCTCCGCGTCTCTGTGGTAAGATTTCCACCAATTCCCCAAGTTCCCCGGCCCAAGTTTCCCGGAAGGTGATAGACAATGCCCACAACAGCTCCCTACGGCTCCTGGAAGTCGCCCATAACCTCAGAACTTATCGTGTCCGAAGCCATCGGCCTGGGCGGAATTGCCCTGGACCGGGCGGATATCTACTGGGTGGAAATGCGCCCGTCCGAGGGAGGCCGCCGGGTCATCGTCCGCCGCACTCCCGACGGGCAGACCGCCGACGTAACACCCCGGCCCTTTAACGTCCGCACCCGGGTCCACGAGTACGGCGGGGGGGACTTTGTCGTGGCCGACGGCGTGGTTTACTTCGCCAATTTCGACGACCAACGCCTCTATTTTCAAGAGACGGGGTTTCAAGAGACCGGGCGGCGGCAGTTGGGCGGCGTTCCTCAGCCGATTACTCCCGCCGCTAACCCGGCGGCCGGCCTACGCTACGCCGATATGGTGGTGGATAAGAGTCGGAACCGCCTCATTGCCGTCGGGGAAGACCACACCGGGCCGGAGGGTGAGCCGGTCAACTCTTTGGTAGCTATCCCTCGGTCCGGGGGCGTGGCCCAAGTCCTGGTGTCGGGCAGCGATTTCTATGCCTCGCCCCGGCTCAGCCCGGACGGTTCGGTCCTGGCCTGGCTTTCCTGGAACCACCCCAATATGCCCTGGGACGGCGCCGAGCTTTGGACGGCGGCGGTAGCGGCGGACGGTTCCCTTGACCTGACGGAGCCGGCGGAGTTGGTAGCCGGCGGCCTCACCGAGTCCATATTTCAACCGGAATGGTCGCCCGACGGTGTTCTCTACTTCGTTTCCGACCGCACTGGCTGGTGGAACCTGTACCGCTGGCGGCAGGGTACAGTGGAGCCGGCCACGCCGCCGCTGGAGGTGGAGTTTGGCAAACCCCAATGGGTCTTCGGCTCAGCTACCTACGGGTTCGCCGCGGCGGAACGCATCATCTGCGCTGGCAACGACCGGGGGGCCTGGCAATTGTATTCTCTGGATACAGCTACCGGCGGCCTGGAGCCTATCCCCCTGCCCTACGCCGAAATGGGCCGCACCGACTTCAAGGTTGCGCCTGGGCAGGCGGTTTTCGGCGCGGGTTCTCCCACCGAGCCAGTTTCCATCCTGCGCCTTGACCTGTCCAATGGCTCCGACTTCACCCTTGAAATACTGCAAAAGGCGGGTTCGGTTGCCGTGGACGCCGGCTACCTGTCTGCGCCCCGGACTATTGAGTTTCCCACCGAGGACGGGCTGACCGCCTACGCCTTTTACTACCCGCCGCAGAACCGGGACTTTGCGGCCACGGACGGGGAAAAGCCGCCCCTGCTGGTCAAGAGCCACGGCGGGCCAACCGCGTCCGCCAGCATTGCCCTGGACCTGACCATCCAGTATTGGACCAGCCGGGGTATTGCGGTGCTGGACGTGAACTACGGCGGCAGTACCGGCTACGGACGGGCCTACCGGGACCGGCTCAAGGGACGCTGGGGCCTGGTGGACGTGAACGACTGCGTTAACGGGGCATTGCACCTGGTCCGGCAGGGAGCGGTGGACGAAACCCGCCTGGCGATTGACGGGGGCAGCGCCGGCGGCTATACCACCCTGGCCGCGCTCACCTTCCGGGACGTATTCCGGGCCGGGGCCAGCCACTACGGGGTCAGCGACCTGGCGGCCCTGGCCCAGGACACCCACAAGTTCGAGTCCCGCTACCTGGACGGGCTGGTTGGCCCTTACCCGGAGCGGCAGGACCTGTACCTGGAGCGTTCCCCCATCAACTCCACCGACCGCCTGTCCTGCCCCCTGATTCTCTTTCAAGGACTGGAGGATAAAATCGTTCCGCCCAGCCAGGCGGAGTTGATGTTCGACGCGGTGCGCGGCAAGGGCCTGCCCACCGCCTACATCCCCTTTGAGGGCGAGCAGCACGGCTTCCGGCGGGCGGAAAATATCCGCCGCGCCCTGGACGGGGAATTGTATTTTTACTCCAAAGTTTTCGGCTTCGAGTTAGCGGAGGCAGTGGAGCCGGTTGAGATTGAGAACCTGTAGGGGGAGTGAGCTTTATTACTACAGAGGCGCAGAGAGAGGTATAGCGATGACGACTAATGCCTACAACAGCCTGGAACAGGACCTGCTGTTTGCCATAATCAAGGAAAAGTACGGCCACCTGCTAACCGAGGAACAACTGGAGGGGGTACGGGGGGCCGTCCTCGGCCAGCGAGAGGTCTTCAAGCCGATACGGGAGTTCAAGCTGACCAACGACGTGGAACCCTTCTCCAGTTTCAAGCCTTTTCGAGGCGATTAACGGGGTAACTCTTTCGGGAATTAAGTATCGTTGTTCCTGCGGAGGCAGGAACCGCAACGCGTGTTGCCCAGGGGTTCCTGCCTCCGCAGGAACGACGGACATAGCCATTCCCGGTTGTGGTCACCCCAGGAGGATAATGTATGCCCGACTCACTGACCTTTACGCCGGTACGGGAACTGGCCGGACTTATCGCCAACAAAGCGGTCTCCCCGGTGGAGCTAACCCAAGCTTGTTTGGAGCGACTGGAAGGGCTGGCCCCCCACTACAACGCCTTGGCAACCCTCACCGCCGACCGCGCTTTGGAAACGGCCAGGCTGGCCGAATCGGAAATCGTCGCCGGTCAGGGCCGGAGCCGAGGCCGGGGCCTGCTGCGCGGCATCCCCTGGGGGGCCAAAGACCTGCTGGCTACCGCCGGCGGTATCCCCACCACCTGGGGAGCGACCCCCTTCAAAGACCAGCAGTTTGACCACGATGCCACCGTGGTTGCCCGCCTGGAGGAAGCCGGCGCGCCTCTGGCCGCCAAGCTGGCGATGATCGAACTGGCTGGCGGCATGGGCTACATCCATCCCAACGCCTCTTTGACCGGCGCGCCGAAGAACCCGTGGGATACGGGCCGTTGGACCGGCGGCTCTTCCAGCGGTTCCGGTGCGGCGGTGGCCGCCGGATTGGTTCCCTTCGCCATCGGCTCCGAGACCTGGGGTTCCATATTGCTGCCGGCCGCCAACTGCGGCCTCTCCGGCCTCCGGCCCACCTATGGGCGAGTCAGCCGCTTCGGGGCAATGGCCCTCTGCTGGACCCTGGACAAGCTGGGGCCGCTCTGCCGTACCGCAGACGACTGCGGCATCGTGCTGGAGGCTATTTCCGGGCCGGACCCGAAGGACGCTTCCACCCATCCGGACACCTTCGTCTATGACTCAGGTTACCAGCCGGGTCGCCGTTACCGGATAGGCATACTCAATGGCGTCCTGGATGAGGCAGCAGATGCGGTCAAGGAAAATTTCGAGGCCGCTATTTCCAGCCTCAAGGACGTAGCCGATTTCGAGGAGGTGCAACTTCCCGAATTTCCCTACGTGGAAGTGACGTCGGTTATCCTGATGGTGGAGTCGGCCAGCGCCTTCGAGGACTTCCTGGCCGAGGGAGGGCCGCTGAACCTCTCTGCCACTGGCTGGCATGGTCGCAGTCCCTACGCCCGGCCCGCCGTGCTGGCTACCGACTACATCAAGGCCCTCCGGCTGAGGGGCGTTATGGCGCGGCAGGTGGATGAGCTGATGGCCCGGTATGATGCGCTGGCCGCGCCCACGGCCATGAACACCGCCACGCCCATTGACCAGGAATTTCGGAGCAGGACCATGACCTCCGCCGGGGCGGGTGACCTGATGGGGGCCATCGGCAACGGCTGTGGCCTGCCCGCCATCTCCGTGCCCAGCGGTTTCGACGGCGACGGCCTGCCCACGGGCATCCAGTTTATGGCCCGGGCCTACGACGAGAATGTTTGCCTGGCCATCGCCCGGGAGTTCCAAGCCCGTACCGACTGGCACACCAGGCACCCGGCGGAGTCTGCGGAAAGATAGATTCCGATGAAACATTGGCCGTGACGAAGCTAGTCCCTATCCGGAGAATCCCGGTTGTCCGTCCAGGGCCGGGGTTCTCTCGTGCTGTGAGTGACTTATCTGCCACCGTGGAAGGGAAACTTTTAGAAGCTATTTCAAAACTCTGGTTGAACACAAGCAGATGACGGCAGGTATGAATGAATCACCAGCGGAGGGGGGCGGTCAATAAGCGCTGCCTGGTCACCAGGGCGTGTGCAAGTCAAGGCCAAGCACAGTTCCGCTCATCCTGAGCCGGTCGAAGGATTGCCCGGTGGTTCGACAAGCTCACCATGAGCGGATTTTGTTATTGCCCTGGACTTTGCACCGGCCCTGCTCCATTGCTCTGCGTGCCTCTGTGTTTTCTGCGCCTCTGTGTTAGAATTAACCCCACAGTAGGGCAAGCCGGGGAGGTACTATGAGTGTTGCCATCGGATACGTGCCGGGGGCCTATGGACAGGGCGGCGAAGACCCGGACTTTCTGCGCCGCTTGGTGGAGCTGGGCGACAAATATGGGTACGACTCCATCTGGCTCAGCGACCGCATCGTCAGCGACCGCTTCAGCCTGGAACCAATGGTGGCCCTCTCTATGGTGGCCGCCTACTCGGAGCGGATGAAGTTCGGCACCAGCGTGCTGGCGCTGCCCCTGCGCAACCCGGTAGTCCTGGCGAAACAGATAGCCACCCTGGACTTTCTTTCCAAGGGCCGCTGCTTCCCGGCGGTGGGCCTGGGTGGGGAGGAGCCGGAGGAATACGAGGCCTGCGGCGTTCCCAAGGACGACCGCAGCCGCCGCACCGACGAGGCTATTGCCCTGATGCGCCGCCTCTGGGAAGAGGACAGCGTTACCCACGAGGGCAAATACTTCACCTGCCACGACGTCAGCATTACCCCCAAGACCTTCTTGAAGCCCTCGCCGCCGGTCTGGATTGGCGGTCGCAGTCCCGCCGCGGCCCGCCGGGTGGGCCGGGTTGGTGATGGGTGGCTGGTCTCCGGGGCTACCACGCAGGAAATAAGCGACGGCCGGGACATCGTGTTTGAGACGGCGGACAAGTACGAGCGGGAAATTGAGGAAGACCACATCGGGATGTTGCTGGGTTACTATATCTGCCCGGACCGGGACCGGGCGGTGGCCCAAAGCCACCAGTACGTTACCCGCCACCGGCCCGAGGTGCCTTTCACCGAATACAGCGCCCTGGGCGACGCGGATGAGGTCAGCGAGGTAATCCAGCGTTACATTGACGCCGGGGCCTCCAAGTTCGTGGTGCGCCCCCTCTGCGCCGGCGAGGAGTCGGTAGAGCAGTTGGACATCATGGGCCAGGAAATTTTGCCGCGGTTTCATTCCTGATTCAAACAAGGAGTAACAAGGGCGACGGAATGTCAACTACTACGGGATAATTTCGTATGAGCCATCCACCAATGTTGGTAAGCTGAAAAGGACCGAAACCTTGTCTGAAAATCCAAGCACATTGGGCGGTACTCAATTAAGTTTTCAAGGCGATGGAGGCATGCATAATGCTATCTACAGGAGCCGTGCTTTCGAGTTGAAACCCGGGCTTGTGGTTACGAAAACTGAACACGGGGGCATAGGCGAGTGCTACGTACGGCTCATTCAAAGTAAGCGCGTGGGCGGCGGGCTAATACTAGTTGGCGTCGAAATAGACTTATTGAAATGGGTACTCGTGGACCACGACGATGAAAGCCCCAAATGGGCTTTTGCGCGGGTTAGTGGTCGAAAAGATGATAATATAACCGCCATGAGGCCTGGCGAATATACTATGGAAGTGAAAAGCACCTCCGAGTGGCGTTGTCAATTAGTCCAGCCAGCGATGGGACAATCCAAAGGAAGGTTTCCACACTACGTCAGCCTTGAAGGCAAGGGAGGGTCTGTGGATACGTTCCGGACTGGAGTGAGACCAGTGCTTGCGAATATCCAGCACATCGGAACTGTCGAATTTTATCTGGGATTCTTCAGCTTGGACGGTATGCATCAATACATTCCAGGTTTTTCAACGAAAGTAGGTCAACTCCATGTGAAAAGGCGCTTATTGGACCTATTACCCAACAAAGAATACTTGATTTACGGTGAAGGCAATGGGAAGTGGAATTTAGGATTGACTGAAGGTTAGCAGCTCCGGAGAGGAGTCGGTAGAGCAACTGGGCATCATGGGCCAGGAAATTCTGCCGAGGTTTCACAAGTAAGTAACCTTTTGGCAAAGTTCCCTTCCCTCGCCAAAGGCATAGCCCGGGAATCCGATAGGGAGTGAAAATCATGGTTGCCAAGACTCAACTGGTAACTGCCGAAGAACTGCTGGATATGCCCGATGATGGCTACCGGTATGAATTGGTGCGAGGTGAGTTGCGAAAAATGGCGCCGGCAAGTTACGACCACGGAACGGTGGCGGGCAATGTTTTTGCCTCGCTGCACACTCACGTCAGGACCAACGGCTTGGGCAAAGTCACTGCCGCCGAAACTGGCTTCCTGTTGGCAACAAACCCGGACCACGTGCGCGCCCCCGATGCCGCCTTTGTCACCCGGGAACGGGACGCAGCGGCAAGGCCAGTAAGCGGGTTTTTCCCCGGCCCGCCCGACTTGGCCGTTGAGGTTATCTCGCCCAACGACCGTTATACCGAAGTTTACGAGAAGGTGGACGAGTGGCTGGCGGCCGGGGTCGGCATGGTAGTGGTGGTCAACCCCCGGAACCGCACTGCTACCGTTCGCGTCCCCGGCATGAATCCGGTTATCCTGAGTGAGGGAGAAACGCTGGAGAGCGGCGACGCAGTGCCCGGATGGCGGATGCCGGTGGCGGACATTTTTGCTTAGGAAACCTTTGAACAAGTCGAAACCCTTGCCGTACAGCCGTCATTCCCGCGCAGGCAGGAACCTCGTTCTTACCACGTCAAGATTCCCGCGTAGGTGGGAAAGACGTTTTCAGAGGTTCCCTAGGGAACCTCTGAACAACTACAGCCCCGTGCCGACCAACCCGTCATTCCGGCGAAAGCCGGAATCCAGGAAATCCCCGCCAAATACAAAATTGGCCCTGGCAAAGTCCCTATGGATTCCGGCGCAGGCCGGAATGACGATTATTCAGAGGTTTCCTAGATAAATGCAGCAACCGCCAGGCGTCAGAAGAACTCCCGAAACCGTAAGTCATACCAGAGACCGCGGCCCTTCGGCATTCCGTTACCCGGCCTACCGGGCCTATTGGTTCGGTATGCTCTGTTCGGTTTCCGGCTTCCAGATGTTTCGGGTGGGCCAGGCCTGGCTGGTCTATGAGCTTACCGGCTCGCCCCTGTACCTCGGCTACACCCTGGCTGCCAACGCCATCCCCGGCATCTTCTTCAACCTATTCGGCGGCGTCTTTGCCGACAAGCTGGACAAGCGCGTTCTGATTATCGCCACCCAGACGATTACCGCCCTGCTCATCTTTGCGCTGGGCGTGCTGACCCTGCTGGGTATGGTGGAAGGTTGGCACATCCTGGTTGTGGCGTTCCTGGCCGGCGCGGTGGAAGCCTTTGACACCCCGGCGCGGCAGGCTCTCTACCCGCACCTTATCGAGCGGGAGGCGATGACCAGCGCGGTGGCCCTGAACTCCAGCATCTGGCAGGGGACGCGCATCGTCGCCCCGGCCATCGCCGGCTTCATCATCGACTTGGTCAGCACTGGGGCGGCTTTCTTGGCGGCCGGGGCCGGTTTTGTCGTTATGACCGTGGTGATGGTCGTGCTGCGGATTCCCCCGATTCCGCAGGGGGCGACGGGCAGTCCGGCCCGGGCTTTGTGGGACGGGGTTACCTTCATCAAGCAGAACGGCGTGTTTTCCTTCCTCATTGCCATGACCTTCTTCAACAGCTTCTTCGGCAATGCCTACGTGCTGTTGATGCCGGTGTTTGCGGTGGACGTGCTGGAGGTGGGAGCGCGGGGCCAGGGGTTCCTGCTGAGCGCCGGCGGAGTCGGCTCGCTGGCAACGACAATCTGGCTGGGCGCCCGGGGCGGGGTGCGGCGACGGGGTTTGTTCATCATCGGCGGAGCGGTGGTATTCGGGTTGGCCGTGGTCGCTTTTGGCGTCACCGCCCACTTCCTCCGCTCCTACCCCCTGGCCTTGGCCTTGATTGCGCTGATTGGCTGCTGCAACACCGTCTATATGATTTCCGTCCAGAGTTCGCTGCAACTGTTGGTGCCGGACAATATGCGGGGCCGGGTGATGGGGTTCTACGGGATGACCTGGAGCATTATGCCGCTGGGCGGCCTGCAAGCCGGGGCCTTGGCCAGCATCGCCTTCATCGGGGCGCCCTTTGCGGTAGCCATCGGCGGCCTGGCGGTAGCCGCCTTTGCCTTGGGGCCGGTCCTGCTGAACCGCCGAATCCGCAACATAGTGCGGCAGCTACAATCGCCGGGATAGGGACGGGTACAAACATGGATGGGCAGGTTTCAAGGCCGGAGTTGTTCGTAATAGTGACGGCGCCGGCCTTGAGATTTCAGCCCGGTCTTTGATACTATCCTGGATGTTCACGACGTTGTTGACGTTTACAAGGAATAGTATGGCAGATTACAAGATTTTCACGATTGGCCACGGCGGTCGTACCCTGGATGAAATTGTAGAGCAGTTGCGGGATAAAGGTGTCCGGTTTGTCGTCGATGTCCGCTCCCAACCCTACTCGCGGTACCAGCCGGAGTTTTCTCGGGATGCGCTGGAGAAGGGGCTGGCTGGCGCAGGACTTCGGTACATCTTCATGGGGAACCAACTTGGCGGACGCCCCGACGACCCTTCCTGCTACACCGAAAATGGGAACGTGGACTATGACCAATGCCGAGAACGCCCCCTTTTCAGGGAGGGTATCCAACGGATATTAACCGGATGCGAGCGTGGATACTACTTGGCTTTACTTTGCAGTGAAGGCAACCCTAAGAACTGCCATCGTTCCGGCCTCATTGGCGAGGCATTGGTTGCCATTAAAGACATTAGGGTGGAAGTCGTGCACCTGTTGCCCGACGGCAGCTCCAAACTTCAATGCGATGTTATGCCCGACCGGACCAATGGCAAGATGCTGCTGCCCGGTTTTGGACAGGTATCAAGCAAGCCCGTTTCAGGGCGAATAGAGGAAAGATGAGGGTTTTTACAATCGGCGGCTACGGCTTTGATGAGAGTTCCTTTCTGGATGCTCTGCAACAGACAGATGTGGACCTTTTCGTAGACGTCCGGCAGCGGGCCGGTATGCGCGGTTCCAAATACGCTTTTCTCAACAAGCGCCGTTTGCAAGAGTCGCTGTCTCGCATAGGCAAAGAATACCGTCATATCAGTAAGTTGGCCCCGACATCGGATATTCGGGACTTGCAAAAGCAGGAAGACTTTTCCGGTGGAGTCCTGAAGCGAGAGCGGTCTGAATTGTCACAGTCCTTTATTGATGCCTATAACCGCGAGATTCTATCTGCTTTTGATGAGGAGTTAGATCAGTTCGCCGATTCATTGCAAGACGTGGAAAGCATGGTTTTTTTCTGCGTAGAAGAATACCCCGAAGCCTGCCACCGTTCTATCGTAGCGGCCAGGGTCGCCGAGTATTACGGGACTGAAGTGGAAGACTTGCGCCCATGCGCTGCCTGATTGTTTCTAAAACTGAGGCTGGTAGAGAGGTTTGCGTAGGGGCGCTCGCGGCTGATCGTTCTAATTTACGCCTGACCGAACAAGATGGGTCTCACTTCCTACCGGCTGACACCGCTTATGAAATCGGCCAAGTTTGGGAGTTATCCTATACCCCTTGCGAAAACCTGGTTGCTCCCCATTTGGAGGATGTTTTGGTTACAGCCTCCGAGTTTTACAATACAATTCCCAATCTGGCTGAGTCATTGCCGAATTGGGTACGGCCCTGGGTTGGCGGTGTAAGCAGCCTTTTTGATGGGAAAATTAGCGGGCCAACTTTGTCCGGCAGTGGATACATTCAGGATGACGTCCCGCGACAGAGCGTAGGTTTCTGGACTCCAGACAAGGATATATACGGCCAATATACGCCTGGGTTGTCCCGATTCTACTACAGATATGAACCGTTCCGGTTGCCGTATGTTGGGGTTGCTCATCCTCCACCTGAGGTAATAACTGCCGGTACATTAGTGAGGGTATCGCTTGCCCGCTGGTCCAAGCCCCGTGATGCCGCCCCCGATTTCCCGGAACGGTGTTACCTGCAAGTCTCCGGCTCCTACTAATTCCGCAACCGATTCCTCGTCGGGCTTACCCCCCAATCCCCTCCAGCCCGGCCTCCTCCCGCGCGTCGTTGATGTGTTGCAGCACCCGCACTGCCAGGGGCGCCATTTCGTAGCCTACGTCGGCCAGCATTCGGCTGTTGTCCACCAGGTAAACGTGGGGCACCGCTTGCTCCCCGGTGCTTATCTGCGCCTCCGGGATGAAACTTCGCACCACCTCCGCCATGTCTCCGATGGTTGCCAGGTGGCCGCCGGTCAGGTAAACCGAATGGTTCAGAGAGCCGCTCCGGGCTACCTGGACGAAAATCTCGGCGGCGTCCTCGGCGTGAATCATCGGTGACGCCTCCGCCGGGTTAAAGGGCATGGCTACCGGCTGGCCCAGGGCGGGTAGGGAGACCATCAGGCCGCCGATCATGCCGGTCATTCCCGTAGTCCGGCCGTGGCCGAAAACGGTGCCGATGCGGATGCCCCGCAAGTCCAGCCCGTACCGCTCCCGGTATTTGCCGGCGGAAAAGTCGTTGGCTGCCTTGGTCATCCCGTAAACATTGATCGGCGCGGTCAGGTCGTCCTCGGTCAGGGGCCTTTCCCCAAAGGTTTCCTGCACCCCGTAAACCGCGATGGAACTGGCGTAAACCACCCGCTCAATACCGGTCCAGCGGGCTACCTCAAAGACATTGTTGGTGCCCTGGATGTTGACCAGCATCCCGAAATGGGGCCGGTCTTCCGTGTCCGGGGGCAGCAGGGCCGCCATGTGGATAATCCGGTCAACCTGATGGGTGTTGACCGCCTCCAGCAGGTGGGGAATCTGGGTAATATCACCCCGGTAGAAAGGCACGCCGGCCAGGTGGCGGTGCAGGGGCAGGTTGCTGCGCGGCGGCGCCAGGTCAAAAGACACCACCTCTTCCCCCCGCTCCAGCAGCTTGCGGATAATGCGGGAGCCGATAAGCCCGTTGCCCCCGGTAACCATTACTGTCATAACAATTCCTCCAATCTGTCAATTACGAATTAGGAATTACGAACGGGTGGTCACCAAAACCTCCATTCGTAATTCGTAATTCGTAATTTTTAATTCCTAATTACAAGGGTTGTTTGGCTGGCATACCCGGCCGGCGGGGATACGCTCCGGGGGTGGCCTTGATTTTCTCCACCGTCAGCACCACCCGGTTGTCGGTCAGTCCCTCGACCGTCACCGGGTAAATCGGGCCGAGCCGTCCGCCCAGCGTTTGCAGGGCCTTTTGCGCCGAGGCCAGCTCCGCTTCCATCCGGTCCCCGCCGTGTTTCCAAGCCGCTACCAGGCCGCCCCGTTTGGTGAAGGGAAGGGTGCACTCCAGCAGCGCCGGCAGCTTGGCCAATCCCCGGGCCAAGGCCAGGTCAAAGTTAGCCCGCAACTCCGGACGGTGGGCCAACTCCTCGGCTCGTCCGGTATATACCTCCACGTCGGGCAGGTCCAGGGCAGCGACCAGGTGGCGCAGAAAGTTGGCCTTCTTGCCGGTGGATTCCACCAGGGCCAGGCGAATACCGGGGTAGGTCAGTTTCAAGGGCAGCCCTGGAAAACCGGCTCCGGCGCCCACGTCCACCACCCGCAGCCCTGGCCTCCCGGACCAGGGGCCGTTGGCGATGGCCGGAGTCCGGGCCGAGTTCAGGGCGGGAACCAGGGTCAGCGAGTCCAGGAAATGCTTGACCTGCACCTCGGAGTAATCGATCACCGAGGTAAGGTTCATCCGTCCGTTCCAGTCGGCTAGTTCCCGGTAATAGACCTCGAACTGGTCAAGCTGCTCGCTGCTCAGTTCAATGCCCAGTTCCGGCGCGCCCCGGGCCAGTAGTTTCATTCGGTCAGTCATCAAATCCTGCGCCGCCCTCCCGACGCTGCCGCTGGCCGGCGCCAAAGTTAAAGTCAAGTTGGCCTCAAGTATAACCTGATTTCTCGTTTCGTAACCACGTCTTGCCTCAGTTTGGCGCTCTCGTCCGAATTGACAGGGTTAAGGGCGGGCCGTAGAATTAGCCGAGCCAGCCGTCAAATTGAGGTGGAGACAAAGGAGCAATATGGCAATCAAAGCATTTCTTTTGATAGAAACCGCTATAGGCAAAACCCGTGAGGTGGCTACTACCTTGAGGGGTATTGCTGGAATCGATTCGGCGGACGTTGTTACCGGCCCTTTCGACATTATTGCGGTCATCAACGTCGAAGACTTCACCAAAGTGGGCCTCCTGGTTACTGAGGAAGTTCACACCATACCGGGCATAGTCCGCGCAACATCCTATCCGGTCGTTGATTTGTAGTCTTGGTTATCCCGCCCGGTCATCCAACATTGCCGTCAATAGCTAAATCCTCTAATACGTGGGGAGGGTCCCGTGGATTTTAAGTTTACGCCTGAAGATGATGCCTTTCGCCAACAGTTGCGCGATTTTGTGCGGCAGGAACTGCCCCCGGACTGGGAGGGTGGCGGTCGCTGGCCCGAGGAATGGAACTGGGAGCTGACCCGGGATATGCGCCGCAAGATGGCCGAACAGGGCTGGCTTACGATGCACTGGCCCGAGGAATACGGCGGCCAGAACGCCTCGCCGGTGCGCTCGGCAATCTACAACGAAGAGTTGGCCTATATGCGCGCCCCAGGGCGGGATATTTTTGGAGTGCGGATGCTGGGGCCGACGCTGATGATTCACGGCTCCGAGGAGCAGAAGCAGACCCACTTGCAGCCGGTGGCTCGCGGCGAAGTCCAATGGTGCCAGGGCTACAGCGAACCCGAATCCGGTTCCGACCTGGCCTCCCTCAGCACCCGCGCGGTGCGCGACGATGATGAATATGTAATTAACGGCGCCAAAATCTGGACTACCCTGGCCCACCGCGCCGACTGGATTATGCTGCTGGCCCGCACCGACCCGGACGCCCCCAAGCACCGGGGCATCACTTTCATCCTGGTGGATATGAAGACACCCGGCATCCAGGTGCGCCCCATCATCAACATGGCCGGCGGCCACGAGTTCAACCAGATTATCTTTGACAACGTCCGAGTGCCGGTAGCCAACGTGGTGGGCGAGGAAAACCGGGGCTGGTACGTGGCTGTAACCCTGCTGGACTTTGAGCGGTCAGGAATTGACTACTCCGCTATGGGTCGCCGCTTGCTGGACGAAGTACGGCGCTATGCTGGGGAAACGATGCACAACGGCAAGCCGATGATGCAGACGCCGTGGGTGCGCAACCTGCTGGCCGACCGTTATATCGAGTGTGAGGTGGCCCGGCTGATGGCCTATAACGTGGCCTATATGCAGGGTCAGGGGCTTGTCCCTAACAAGGAAGCCTCGATGAGCAAGGTCTTCGGCAGCGAAACCCTCCAGCGGGTGACCATCGCCGGCATGGAAGTGCTGGGTCTGTACGGCGCGCTGGACCGGAACGAAAAATGGGCGCCGCTGCGGGGCCGCATCCAGGAACACTGGATGACCAGCTTCTCCCACAAGATAGCCGCCGGAACCTCCGAAGTGCAGCGCAACATCATCGCCAGCCGGGGCTTGGGCCTGCCGAGGGGTTAGGCCGCCGGTTTAGTGAGTCAGGGGAAAACGTAGGGGCGGGTTTGAAACCCGCCCTTTTTCTTCCACGAAGGACACGAAGGGGCACGAAGTAACTAATTCACGAATGGACACGAATGTTCACTAATGGTTTCTTGATTGTGTCTTAAACCGATAAGCTCCAGTGAGGCAGCAAAGCACCGTCCCAAGCGTTCACCAAAATCATTCGTGCCTATTCGTGTCCATTCGTGGATAAAAGTAGAAACTACGCCGCCAGGGCTGGCGCTTCCTGCCCGGCCATATTCCCGGTATAATCTGGCGTGGCGTTGCGGCAGCGTTGCATTATCCGGAAGATGGTCCGCACCGTTACCGAGAACCGTTCTGCCGCCGCTTCTACCGAGAGCCTTTCGCGCTGTATGGTGTACACGACCTGAAAGTCCTTGGCCAGCCGCCGGTTCCGCTGGTACCAGATGGGGTCGTCGTACTTGCACCGGGGCAGCGGGCAGTTGAGGCAGGACGATGATGCTTCGCAGCCCGTGTCTTCGTAATGAAAAAACTCCGGCATTGCGTCAACGGTGTCCACCGAAGCGTCCATCTGAGCAGTTACCTGGGCGTTCAATAGTTGCTGCGTCATCTCACTCTCCTCCACTCTGCAAAACAAGTGTTCTATTTAGAACGAATTATAGAACAACCGTTCTGAGACTGTCAATAGCTTTTACAAGGGGATTTTTGGGCAGTTTTTAATACTTCACCCAAAATTGACGGCCCAATTTCTGCCTGCTATATTCGGGCAGCCCGGTGCAAGGTCTTTGAGCTGTCATTCTGAGGAGCGGAGCGGCGAAGAATACAAAGCCCTTCTTTGCGGGCCATTTTCCCGGCGCCAGCGGCAGGGCAATCGCATTTGGAATCGGGGGTATCCGTCATTCCTGCTCCCTAGCCGTCATTCCTGCAAAAGCAGGAATCTAGTGGCGTCAGGGGCAGAGGTTCCTGCTTTCGCAGGAACGACGGGTTTTCGTTCTTTGGCCTAATACGATAGCCCTGGCGCCAGCGGTGTTCTAGCGGCAAGATATGGCATTCTTCGCGCGGCTCAGAATGCCATATCAAAGTGGTTCGGCAAGCTCACCGCGAGCGGGATCGAACTCGATGTCAGAGAACCGGGACGACCAAATAGTTCGGGATTCAGTAGTTCAGGGAGGCGAGGAGCGTGACCGAATACGAAACGATGACTTACGAACGCCGGGGAAAGGTGGGCTACATCACCCTCAACCGGCCCCAGGCCCTCAATGCGGTCAATGACCAGTTCGAAGAGGATATTGCGGAGGCCCTGTTGGAGTTCGATATGGATGAGGATGCCTGGGTGGCTATCGTCCACGGCGCGGGACGCAGTTTCTGCGCCGGCGCCGACATCAAGCAACGGTTTGTCGAGATGACGCCCCGCCAGAGCGCCCTCCGCAGCCGGGGCACCAGCGCCGAAGGCTACCTGGCCCGCACCATCAACTGGAAGCCGGTCATCGCCGCAGTCCACGGCTACTGCCTGGGCGCTGGCCTCTCCCTGGCCGGTGAGTGCGACCTGATTGTCGCCTCGGAGGAGGCCCGGTTCGGCATTACCGAAACCAAGCGCGGCTTGCCCGGCGCCCGGGTCTGGGCCAAAGTCAACGCCTTTATGCCCTCCAAGATTCTGTCCGAGATGGTGATTACCGGCGAGCCGGTCGCGGCGGCGGAACTTTACCGCTTGGGGTTAATCAACCGGCTGGTTCCCACCGGCCAACACCTGGAGGCCGCCGAAGAGCTGGCGGCAAAGGTATTGCAGGCCCCGCCTCTGGCCTCCCGTTCCGGCGTCCGCCTGACCCGCCGCCAGTGGGTGATGAATCTCTACGACGCCGGAATGTACCTCCAGCCCCTCGGATTGCACTTGACTGAGGACTTTCAGGAGTCAGCCCGCGCCTTCGTCGAGAAACGCCCGCCGGAATATAAGGCGCGGTAGGGGGATGTAGAAGGGCAATCGTAAGAGTTGCAATTATAACCTGCATAGCAATTCCTCCCGGGCATCATTTACGTGGATGGATCGGATATACAGGATTTTGTTGGTTGCCAGGCCAGGATTTCTTCGCAAAAGCAAATCCCTATCCTGCATATCCGGTCTATCCATGTTTGAATCAAGTGCCCGGTCCAGTATCGGCTAGAACCCGCATCCCAGCGGTAAACTGTGTTACAGTAAGCCGCCGTTAATCCTTTGGCGGGGTGAGACTCTGGACTTCTGATCAGTTGCAGGACCTTGTGGGTATTCAGGTCAGGGGTGCGGCGTAATTTCTACCATTCTGGAGCAATCGGTGGCTGCTGCCGGTGTAACTAACAGTCTTTGGCCTGGCGTAATGACCACCCGCCGGGGCGTCCGGGCCAACTCTTGATGACCGGCCCGGCCCAACGCCTGGCCCACCGGCTGCCCTTTTATTACGGCTGGGTGGTGCTGTATTCCGCCGCTACTACCCAGGTGGTGCGCAATAGTGCCGCCAGCTTGACCATCGCCGTGTTTATGATTCCCCTGGCCGATGATTTGGGGTGGAGCCGTACCCTGATTGCCGGGGCGGCCAGCGTTGGCGGCCTGGTCGCCTCCGGCGTGTCGCCGCTAGTGGGGTGGCTGGTGGACCGCTACGGCGCGCGGCAGGTATTGGCGGCCAGCGTCTTTATAATGGGCCTGTCCACCATTGCCCTGGCCTGGGCCACCGTTCCCGTGGCCTTTTACATTGCCTACGGCATCAGCCGGGTCATCTTTGCCAGTCCCGTCCCCATTGGGGCTTCCGTGGTCGTATCCCGCTGGTTTGTGCGGATGCGGGGCCGTACTAACGGGATTCTTTTCGCCTCCCACTCCATCGGCCTGATTGCCTTTCCCCTCATCGCCTCGGCAGTCATCGCCAGCCGGGGTTGGCAGGACGCCTGGATTGTGCTGGGCGCGCTGGTCTGGATTATCGCCCTGGTCCCGGTGACTTTCCTCATCGTGCAGCGGCCCGAAGACCTGGGGCTGCGTCCCGACGGCGACGCCGAACCCAGCGCAACCGGTACGGCGGGCGCCCCGGCCCCGGAAGAGCCGGCGTGGACGCTGAAGGAGGCGATGCGGACTCCGGCTTTGTGGCTGCTGGCCGCCGGCGTGGGGACCCTTTTCCTGGTGCAGGCCGGCATTAACACCCACATGGCGGCCCTGCTGCGGGACCAGGGGCTCAGCCTCTTCCTGTCCGGTGTTGGTCTCAGCCTCAACGCCGCCTTTATGGGGGCGGGCAGCCTGGCCTGGGGCTGGATTGCCGAGCGGCTGCCGGCCCGGTACGTGCTGGCCGGCGTGTCCGTTGCGGTGGCCGTTCCGGCGCTTCTCTTTCTGACCGCGGATACTACGGCGAAAGCCCTGGCAATAGCTTCCCTTTTCGGGTTCGGCGTGGGCGGAATGCTGTCGGTGCCGCCGGTAGCTTACGCCGACTACTATGGCCGCCGCTCCCTGGGCGCGATCCGGGGCGTCACCGAACCCTTTACCAGCCTGGAGCAAGCGGTGGGCGCAGTAGCCTCCGGCATAGTCTATGACCTGACCGGCAGCTACACCATTGCCCTCATCGCCTTTGCCATTCTGGGAGGGGTAACGGCGGTGGTGATACTCTTTGCCAGGCCGCCGAGGAGGCCACCCGCGCCAAACCTGCCCCTGCGTCCCCGCCAATAGCGACAAACACCGGGGCCACCCGGCGGGGCGTCCCGACAAGTTAGGAGGTTGATGCAGGGGCGGGTTTCAAACCCATCTGTTCCAACTAATTCGACCGCTCAATGGGGAAGCAGGTTATCCGTCGTTCCTGCGAAGGCAGGAACATCTGTCCGCAACATTTCAGGTTCCTGCCTTCGCAGGAACGACGGGAAAGGGCAGACCTCTGCATAATGCGATTACCCTGCCATCGGGCACATCCAATGTTGACAAATTACCAGATAGTTAGGTAATATCAGCGTTAACAGGCGCAAACCGCATGGATTTATGCGGTCTTTTCATACGGCTTGGAGGTGGATGGCATGGCCACTGTGGATAACCGGACTACCTATTGGGAAGAGGCTAAAGCGCAGGGTTTCGACCTTTCATGGTTGAGCAAGCTGGAAGAGAATGTTGCCCGCGCTGATGTTGATGAGGTTTCGATCAATAACACCGGTAGGGTCGAGGGGTCGATCCCTCGAAACAACGTCGCTCAATTCGGGGCTTACACCTTTCGCACCAAGAGCGAGGTCTGGGCCCACAACCTGACCAAGCTCTACCACGAGTTTATTACTCGCCAGTGGAGTTCCGCCACCGACATTCCCTGGGATACTATTGAGCCTCTGCCCGAAGACATTGAGGCCGCCGAGTGCCAGTTGGCTACCTTCTTCACCCAGGTCGAGTTCGTCGCCTCCGACGTGCCCGGCAGGTTCATCTCCACTATGTCGCCCGACTACCACGAGGTCAGGCTGGCGTTGCTGGCCCAGGTGATGGACGAGTCGCGGCACCTTGACGTTTTCCGTAAGCGCGCCCTGGCCAACGGTGGCGGGCTGATGCGAATGACCGACAGCGTCTCCGACGTGGTGGGTGGCAGCACCGACAATGCCCGGGAGTTCACCGAGTTGTCCTCCCGCCTGCACATCACCGGGGAAGGCAACGTACTTACCCTCTTCCGGCTGGGTGAGTTGATGGCCTATAACGAAGCGGAAAAGGCTATTTACCGGCGTTGCGCCCAGGACGAAGCCCGGCACGTCGCCATTGGCGTATTGCACCTGCGCTATATGAATGAGTTTGCCCCGGAGCGACGCGAAGAAATCCACTGCTACCTGGATGAAGGCGAAAGCCGCCAGTCCACCGGCGCCGGCGGGGAGAACCCGGCCGGCCGGAACCAGCTTACCAGCGAAGCCTTGGCGGTACTGCTGGGCGGCGGCAAGGACAAGGTGGACGAAGGGCAGAAAATCCTGTTGGCCATTCGGCAGCGCCAGACCAAGGAGTACTTCCAACGGCTCAAGTCTGCCGGCTTCGACGACCGGATTACCAACGGCAGGGTCAACCCGTCGCTGCTGGAAGCGTACAAAGCCGCATAGTCGGAATTCGATGCTCATTAAAGACCTCCCACGATTCCCCGGGGGAGGTCTTTTCATTCTCTGGAGTCTCCGGGGTAGTCCGTTCGTGGTGAGCCGGTCGAACCATGACCGTACGGCCCTTCGACAAGCTAAGGGTGAACGGGGAAAATGAAAAGACTCTGCGGGGAATCGCGGGAAGTCTTGCTTCATCCGGCGGGAACGGAATTGGTTCCCGCTCACTTCCTTGAGGATAGTCATGGCGCTTAATGAGGAACAAAGGCCGGAACCGCCGGTAGAACCGTCGCCCGGCGAGCAGACCGGCGAATCCTCCGGTGATTCCAGTGACGCCGTCGCTCCCCCGCCCACCGGCGCCCAACCCCTCGGCTGGATGAACGACACCCTGGAGTGGGGTATCCGGGCCAAGCCGGGCAAGCATGGGATGACCATGCGCGACCTGAACCTGGGCAGCTACGGCGAAGTCCCCGAGTCCAGTTCCGATATGAGCCGCCGTCCCAGGGGCGCCTTCCCCATCGCCGGAGTGCCCCGCACCGACCTTTATTCCCTGAGCGCCAAGGTTGACCTCTGGGCCGACAACGCCGTTGACCTTTACGAAGAGGCGATCCAACGGCGGTGGATGGCCCACGCCGATGTTGCCTGGGACGAATTGGCTCCGCTGCCCTATGACGTGGAGTTGGCGATGCGGCAGCTTTGCACCGAACTGGCCCAGCAAGCATCCATTGAAACCGACGTCATCGGCCAGTGGCTCCACAAGATGAACTACGCCTATCACGAGGTCAAGACCTTCTTGGCCAGCGAACTGTTCGACGCCGGGCGTCACTATTCCGCCTTCCGGCAGCGGGCCTTGCTTAATGACGGGGCCTTGGGGCTGGAAAGCGCGGCCCAGTTCAACCGCCGCTTGATGGAAACCAGGTCTGGCTGGACCGAGGTGACGCTTTTCCTGTACGTGGTGCGCGGGACGCTCACCCTGCTGCTTTACCGCTACGGCGAGGCGTATGCCACCCGTCCTGCCGAGAAGTACCTGTTCCGGCGCTGTATAGAAGACAAGGCTCGCCACCTGGCCTACGGCATGACGCACCTGAAGTACGCCGTCGAAAACCGGGAGCCCGGTTTCGGGATGGGACTGAACAACCTGATGCGGGGCGTAGAGCGGGACTTGGTCCAGGACTTGAACGACCCGGTGCTGTGGGAAGCCCTGGCTATTGTCATCGGCGGAGGTGTCGCCAACATAGCGGCGGGCATGGCGGTGGTGAAGGACCTACAGCAACAGTATATTGAGCAATACCTGAGCCGGATGCAATGGGTCGGTATTGCCAAGACCGAAGCAAACCTGACCCCGGAACTGGCGGCTTACCTCCGTCGGGAAGAAGCCAGCCCGGCATGAGGACTACTGAGGACTAATCGTGCCCATCTACGAGTATCGCTGCCACGATTGCGGCGGCGTCAACAGCGTGTTCCTGCGCTCCATGAACTCACCCGACCCGACCAGTTGCCCTTCCTGTGAAGGTGGCGTACTGCATCGGATTATCTCGCGGGTGGCTTACCTCCGGTCGGAGTCCGACAAGTTGGAGCAGCTCGACCCCAAGTACTACAAGATGGTGGACCAGGCACTGGCCAACGCCCCCGCCAACTCCGACCCGGACTTTCACATGAACAAAATGGTCCCCTTCAGCCAGGCTAAAGAAAAGGGCGAGCCTTACTTCAAGGAGTAACCGCCGTCACCCCGGCCGGGTTAACAACTCCAACTTCTTTACCAAACACCAGGAGGCGTCAAATGAGCGCGCACGGGGCGGCGGGCAACGATTCCCCAATAATGTTCCCATCGGTTGAGTGGTTTCAAGAGCTTCAGAAGATGGTCAACAATGACCCAGAATTTCGCCGGTTGGGCAGCATTGACGCTACTATGGGCGTGAAGGCGGGCGAGCGGGTTTTCATCATCACTTTCGAGGCCTTCGAATGCTCCGATGTAAAAGAGGGCACCGAGTACGACTTGATTGACGCCGATTTCTTCCTGGAAATGACCGTTGAGCAGTGGCGCGACCTGGTAACCAACACCAGGGAAAACAACGGCGCCGACCTGAGCCACACCCTGAACACCCTGGACCTGATGATTACAGGCGGTATCTCCGATAATGCCACCGGCGACCAACTGCGGGCCGACATCTTCTTCCGGGTCAACCAGAGCTTGCAGCACTTCTTCGATAGTTCCGCCAAGCTGGAGACGGTCTTCGAGTCGTAATACCGGCTCGTCTCTCTATCCCGGAGGCCGCGGTCTTTTAATGCCATCCGCATTCTGGCCCCCTACGTCATTCTGATCCCTTATGTCATTCTGAGTGGAGCGAAGAATCCCGAATCTCTCAGTTAGAACCGCCGCTGGTGTCGGGCTATCGCATTAGGCCAAAGAACGAAAACCCGTCGTTCCTGCGAGAGCAGGAACCTCTGCCCCTGACGCCACTGGATTCCTGCTTTCGCAGGAATGACAGGTAGGGTGCAGGAATGACGGATTGCCTCGATTCCAAATGCGATTGCCCTGACGCTGGCGCCGGAAAAATGGCCCGCAAAGAAGGGCTTGCATTCTTCGTCGCTCCGCTCCGCAGAGTGATAACTACAATCGGGGCGCAAGACCTTGCGCCCCAGAATCCTTGAACTTACACAGAACTTACCCACCAAACGCTGGCAAGCTATTCCTCCGCCACCACCGGGTTTTGCAGGGCGCCGATTCCGGGTATTTCTATCTCTACCACGTCCCCCGGATGTAGCTGCTCTACCGAGCCGGGGGCGCCGGTCAGGATCAGGTCGCCGGGGCGCAGGGTCACGAACTGGCTGATGCCGCTGACCGTGTAGTAGCAGTCGTAAATCATCCCCGACGTGCTGCCCCGGTCGTGTTCCTGTCCGTTGAGCCGGGTGATAATGTCCAGGTTGTGCGGGTCCAGGTCAGTTTCAATCCAGGGGCCTACCGGGCCAAAGGTGTCGCACATCTTGCGCCGCCAGTTGGACAGGTCGGCGGCCCAGGAACCCTCGCCGCTGACGTCGTTGGCGCAGGTGTAGCCCAGGATAAAGTTGGGCGCATCCGCCACCGACACCCGCCGCGCCGGTTTGCCAATGACAATTAGCAACTCCCCCTCATAGTGGACATAGTCGGACTCGGCGGGCAGCACGATGGACTCGCCGGGGCCGATGATGCAGTTGGCTCCCTTCTGCCAGGGCCGGAAGGCCGACGAATCCCGTTGGATGCGCTCGGCGTCCAGGGCGTTTTCCTGGTGGGCGATGTGGGCCGCGTAGTTGAGGCCGACGGCCCAATAGGCAGTGGGCCGGGTCGGCGGCAGCAGCTTGACCTGGCTCAAGGGATAGGAGGCCTCGGTGACGGTATGCTCTCCGAAGATGCTGCCCTGGATTACCCGCACCCGGTCGTCCTCCACCAGGCCATAGCTCTCCCAGGCGCCAATGCTGAATCTCGCCAGTTTCATCTCTATACCTCCGTTATCAATTACGAATTATCAATTACGAATTACGAATCGCGGGAAAGCCCTGACCGGTTCTACGGATGGCCCGCAACCGGCCAATTCGTAATTCTTAATTCCTAATTCGGAATGTGCACCACCGCCTCCACTTCCACCAGGAACTCCGGCCTGACCAGGGCGGCTACCACTACGGTAGAACTGGCCGGCGGGCTGCTGGGGAAAGTCTCGGAGCGCACCCCGCTGAAGGCAGGATAGTCGTCCAGGTTAACCAGGAAGGTGGTTATTTTTACCACGTCCTGCATTGTGGCGCCGGCGGCCTCAACGATGGTGCGGATGCGGGACATCACCTGCCGGGTCTGGGCAGCGCAATCGCCCCCACCCACCAACTGACCGTCGCCGCCCTGGGCTATCTGCCCGGAAACAAACAGCAACTCGCCGACCCGCACGCCGGGGGAAAAGGCCGGGTTGGCCGCTAATCCGTCGGGTACAATGGGCATTCTCTCCGCCATTTTGGTTACCTCCCGTAGTTTTGCTTTCGTAAAGTATGCGCTGGTACAAGGAACCTCGCGCCGATATAATACCATTCCAGCCCCTTCTGCGGGGTTTGCGCGGGGTTTGCAAAGCGAAAATGGGGATTCAGTCATGGCTGGACCGGATATTCAGGATTTAGAAACTATCTCAAAATAGGATTGGTCTGAAAGGGAGAACACCTAGGCGGTTCGGTTAAGCTAGGGGAAACTTGTGTGGTGGTGGATGATGGGAAAGAGCGAGACTCTGCCAACGATATGGGAAATACCGGACGACCTGTGGGAGCGAATCGAACCGGTGCTATTGGAGTTGGACCCACCCAAGGCGAGGGGGGCGCAAACGGGTGGACCAGCGGAATATGCTGGAAGGCGTCATCTTCCGTATGCGCAGCGGTTGCCAGTGGAACCACTTGCCCAGGGAGTTAGGAGACGATAGCACCATCCATCGAACCTTCCAGCGCTGGGTAGGGTGTGGGGTGCTGGAAGGCATCTGGGCTGCCCTGGTCGAAGAATGCCGGGAGTTGGACGGCGTAAACTGGGAATGGCAGTCCGCCGATTGCGCCATGGGAAAAGCGCGTTTTGGGGGCGCGCTATTGGACGCAATCCCACGGACCGGGGCAAGGCTGGGAGCAAGAAAAGCATCCTGGTCGACGCGGCAGGCGGGCCACTGAGCGTGGTGGTGGCCGGAGCTAATGTCCACGCTACGAAACTCCTTAGGCCGACGCTGGAGAGCATAGTGGTGGACCGGCCGGAAGGCGTCCAAAACCTGTGCCTGGGCAAGGCGTACGCCGCCGAAACCGGGTTCCTTATCGGCACCGACCCGGACCATGTGCGTGCGCCGGACGCCGCCTTTGTCCGGCAGGAAAGGGTGGAGGCCGCGGGAGAAGTTCAGGGCTACTTCCCCGGAGCCCCCGACCTGGCCGTTGAGGTCATCTCCCCCAACGACCGTTTTGCCGACGTGGAGGAAAAGGTTGCGGACTGGCTGTCCGCCGGCGCCACCATGGTGGTGCTGGTGAACCCCCGCAATCGCACTGCTACCCTGCGGCTGCCCGGCCAGTCCCCGGTTATCCTGACTGAGCAGGATACCCTGGACGGGGGAGAAGTAGTCCCCGGTTGGCAGGTGGCAGTACAGGAAATCTTTGCCTGACAACTGCAAAGCCTTTGTGGCTCTTCGTGCCCTTCGTGGGTAATTTCATCTTACTGCGACCGTAAAGCCCGTCCCGGCAAAGCCCCGGTGTGGATTCCCCGGTCAATTACCGGCTGCCCGTTGACTATCACGTAGTCTATGCCCACCGGATACTGCTTGGGCTGCTCGAAAGTGGCTTTGGCCTCCACCCGCTCCGGGTCGAATATCACCAGATCAGCCTTACCGGATTGGCCATTCCCAATCCGGTAACGTCTTGAAGGGAATGTTCATAGGGGCGGGTTTAAGACCCGCCCCGCCGGGAAAGACAATGAGGACGATATGAAAATCCTTGCTCTTACAGCGATTCTACTCTTGGCGCTGACCGCGTGCCAGCGGCCCCAACCCGTACCTGTAGTTCAGGAGGTAATTGTTACAGCCACACCGGACCCAACCTATCCAACGGTGGCTGCACATACCCCGGACCTACCGGCAACTATCCAGGCTTTGGTAAACCGGCCGACGGTTACTCCGATTCCAACAGCTACACCTGCGCTCATCCTGCCGTCCGTTTCCACTGCCACTCCCCAGCCAACGGCTACGCCCCAAGTATTCCCCACGCCGTTACCTACGGCTACCCCTCAAGCCTATCCGGCATTCCCCACTCCCCAGCCAACGGCCACACCCCAGGTATTCCCCACGGCGTTGCCTACGACAACGCCTTTACCTTTCAATTCGGCAAAATTTTGTATCACGGGGGAGGGGATTAGCCCCTATTGCGACCGTAAAGCCCGCCCCGGCAAAGCCCCGGTGTGGATTCCCCGGTCAATTACCGGCTGCCCGTTGACTATCACGTAGTCTATGCCCACCGGATACTGCTTGGGCTGCTCGAAAGTGGCTTTGGCCTCCACCCGCTCCGGGTCAAATATCACCAAATCGGCCTTCATGCCGTCGCGGATGATGCCCCGGTCGGACAACCCCAGCCGCTGCGCCGGAATGGCGGTCATCTTACGCACCGCCTCCTCCAATGGGAACAACCCCTCCTCTCGCACGAACTGCCCCAACACATAAGGGAAAGTGCCGTAGGTCCGAGGGTTGGGCTGGCCGCCGGTCAACAGCCCGTCGGAGCCGACCATCTGGGCCGGGTGCTTGGCGATAGTGCGGATGTTGTCCGGGTTGCCAGTGCGCGCGACAAAGGCCACGTCCAGGCTCTCCTCAATCAGCAAGTCGCAAATGGCGTCAACCATCTTCTTGCCCTGATGCTGGGCCAGGTCAACCAGGGACCGCCCCTCCCATTCCTTGTTCTCCGCCGAGCCGATGTGACTGAAGATGTAGTGGTCCAGGGTGAGGCCCCATTGCGGCTCTACCGAGTCACCGATTTCGTCCCGGATGCTCCGGTCCTGGATTCGCTGGAACAGGGCGGACGGCCCGCCGGCGTGTACCCAGTAGGGCAGCAGGGAATGGAGGACAGTGCTGGCGGCGGCATAGGGATACTGGTCAAAGGTCACGTCGATACCGGCGTTCCGCCCTTCGTCCACCAGGGCCACCATCCGCTCGCCCAGGCCGTCCACCGGGTTGTGGTAATGGGAGATATGCACCGGGACGCCGCCGCGCTCGCCGATGTTGATCGCCTCGCGGAAGGGGTCGAGCAGGCGGTCGCCCAGGCTGTAGCGGGCGTGGGTCATATAGAAACCGCCAAAGTCCCGGATGGCCTCGCTAACCGCTACCAGTTCGTCGGTGTCGCTGTAGGCCCCCGGCGGGTAGGTGAGGCCAGTGGCAAACCCGAAAGCGCCGTCCTGCATACCCTGCCGGGCCAGTTCCTGCATCCGGGCCAGTTCCGCCGCATTGGGCAGCCGGTCAGCCCAGCCCATTGCCTCCACCCGGATGGCGGCGTGGGGCACGAAATAGACCACATTGCAGGCCACATTCCCGTCCAGCAGGTCAAGAAACTCTTTGACGCTGCCCCAGCGAACATCCGCCGGGGGGATACCGTTAACCGCCGCCAGATAGGTAAGCAGCTCCTCCAACCGGGCCGGGGAGGTGGGCGCATAGGACAGGCCATCCATCCCCAGGGCATCCGTAGTCACTCCCTGCCGCAGCTTGGCCTCGTGGGCCGGATCGGACAGCAACATCAAGTCGGAGTGGGAGTGCATATCAATGAACCCCGGGCAGACCACCGAATCTTCGGCGTCAATCACCCGCGCCGCGTCCACCGCCGATGTATCCCCCCGCAGCACGGTAATGGTATTCCCGGCTACACCCACGCTGCCCCGGAACCAGGTTTGGCCCGTACCGTCAATGATTCGACCATCTCTAATCAGCAAATCAAACATCGGATTATCCTTTCAGCTTTTTCAATTGAAGTATAGTATTTGGCGTTATTCAGCCATATCATCTTTAATTAGTTACGATATACATACTATTATTTTCTATTATTGATGAAATAGTACATATTTCTGCTAGATGCGCTGAATTATATCCATTATCAAGTTTGACAACTATTTGCAATGCCGATAACATCCAAATACAACGCACCTTTAACGAAGGGGGTAACCAAAGATGCGTGTAAGTTTATCACGGAAAACGCCGGTTGAACCCGGCTCTAGGCAGCCGGAATGCCTTGATTACTGTAGAGGCAAGTCCCGGCTGATTTACCGGCACAACGACTCGTTCACCTACACCGGAAATACCGCCTCTCTGCCTTGCCGTCAACTCCCCTGCGAGCCTTAGCTTCTCTCAAGCTCCATATCAAGAGTCAGTCTTGGGCCGGCCTGACTGAGTCCCAGGCGTTTATCGCCTGAGAATAGCGGTTTGTGTGCGCCCTTTAAGGCTTTCAAGCTCAATGAGGCAGGACTCTTTTCACTTTTGACGTGATAAACAGGACGTTTTCGTGCAATTCACCCCGGAAACAATATAAGACGATCGAAAAACCAACCAACATAGGAGGAGAACAGATGCGCATACTAATGAGGTCGAAGATTCACCGGGCCACGGTCACTAACTGCGATGAGGACTATATCGGCAGTATCGTCATCGACCAGAACCTGATGGACCGGTCGGACATTTGGGAGTACGAAAAGGTGCTGGTCTGCGACATTGACAATGGCAACCGGTTCGAGACCTATGCCATCTCCGGCGCCCGCGGCAGCGGTATCGTTTCCGTACAGGGAGCGGCGGCCAAGCTGACCAACCCGGGCAACAAGGTAATCATCATGTCCTTTGAGGTTACCGAAGAGCCGGTAAAACCCACGGCCATCCTGGTCAACCAGGCCAATGAATTCGTGGAGTATTTGTCTGGAGTCGAAAATGCTGTCACCGTATAGCGAATCCGAAACCGAGCAATACTACGACCATGAGGATGCAGTTTACCGCGCCCTGTGGGACAAGGACGGCAGCGTCCACTGGGGTTTGTTCGAGGACGGCGCCAATATGTCTTTCCTGGAAGCTGGCGCCAATCTCAACAATGAGATGGCCCGCCGCGGCCGCCTGGACGCCGATTCCAGGGTCATTGACGTGGGCTGCGGCAGCGGCACCACCGCCATTGCCCTCTGCCGGTCCGTGGGCTGCCACATTACCGGCGTGGACCTGAGCGGGGTGCGCATCGCCAACGCCATTGACTCGCTGGAAGAGCAGCCGGCCAAGGTTCAGCAAAGGATTGTATTCGAGAAGGCATCGGCCACCGACTTACCCTTCGAGGATGCAATCTTCAGCCACGCCTGGAGCCAGGCTACCATTTACCACGTGCCGGACAAGGTGAAGGTGCTGGAGGAAGTTTACCGGGTCTTGCAGCCCGGCGGGGTCTTCGTCTTTGATGACCTCATCAAACCCCAACCGAACATCGGCGAGAAGGCCCAGAAGTTCGTCTATGAACGCCTGCTTTACGACACGAATTTCAGCTTTGAGTCCTACCAGGAAGCATTGAAGGCAGCCGGGTTTGAGATTCTGGAGACCGAGGATATTTCCCAGCATCTCAAGACCAGCTATGAGATGCTCAGCGCCGCCGCCGCGCAAGGCAATGAGGAGCACCGGGAACGGTTTGCCTACCTGGCCGAAGCCTACCAGGAAACCGCCCTCTCCGTTGACCGCAAAGAGGTAGGCTGGGCCTTGTTTGTCTGCCGGAAGTAGGATTCGAGGATAAGCTATGACTGAGCAGAATCGCATTCAGTGGATATACTCATCCCAAAATGAGCAGGAACTGGAAGAGCGCTATGACCAGTGGGCCGCGGATTACGAGGCCGACGTGGAAGGCGACTTCGGCTGGATTTCTCCCCAGCGCACTTCCGAGACCTTTGCCAGGCACGTGCCTCAGGAGGCAACCATTCTGGACGCCGGCGCCGGCACCGGACTGGTGGGGCAGTGTCTCTACGGCTTGGGCTACCGGAACCTGACGGCGATGGACCTGTCTCAGGGGATGTTGGAGATAGCCCGCAATAAGAACGTCTATCAGGCTTTTGACCAGATGGCTATGGGGCAGCGGCTCGATTACTCCGACGATCAATTTGACGCCGCGGTGGTAGTCGGGGTCTTCACCGAAGGCCATGCCAAAGCAAGTTCCCTGGATGAGTTGGTGCGCGTCACCAAGTCCGGGGGACACATAGTATTCAGCCTGAAAACCGACGTTTACTCGGAACAGGGGTTCAAGGAAAAGCAGGAAGCCCTGGAGTCGGCCGGCCAGTGGAAGCTGGTGGAGGTTACCGATACCTTCCAGCCCCTGCCCAAGGGAGAGCCGGAAGTCCTGCATCAGGTCTGGGTCTATCAGGTCAGCTAAAAGCCGGGCAGGCCGGGAAGGGCCTCCGTTTAACCGCCAGCGGCCCAGGCTTTGCCTGGGCCGCTGGCGGTTAAGCCGGAAAGCTAATTGACGGAGATTACACCATGAGCCGGGTCAAAGTGGGATTCTGCATCGTATTCGTACTGATAGCCGGCCTGTTCGCTGTCGTTGGCTGTTCGCCATCGTCAGAGGAGATTCGCCGGGTAGTGCAATCTGAGGTTGCCAAACCCGAACTCCCACCGGGGCCGCAAGGCGAACAGGGTCCCCAGGGAGCAGTAGCTCCCCAAGGGCCACAAGGCGAGCGGGGCCCTCAGGGTCCCCAGGGAGCAGCAGCTCCCCCGGGGCCGCAAGGCGAACAGGGTCCCCAGGGTCCCGAGGGAGCAGCAGCCCCCCAGGGACCAAAGGGCGAGCGGGGCCTCCAGGGAGCAGCAGGTCCCCAGGGGCCGCAAGGCGAGCCAGGTCCCCAGGGCGAGCGCAGCGAACCGGAGCCAGAGCCGGAGGTCAGTCGCACAACCGAAGAGATAGACTGGTTAGATTGCAGCGAAACAGCGTTTGAGTGCGGACTGCTGAGCGTGCCCGCGGACTACCGGGATCCCGAGACGGGCAGCATCATCATTACGATACTCGTGCATCGGGCCACGTCCCCGGACGAGCGAGTCGGCTACTTGTTCGTGAATCCCGGCGGCCCGGGCCGAAGCGCCATAGACTACTTGGAAGGTTCAATCAATGGACTCCCCGGCGAGATAGTCGAACGCTTCGACATTGTCGGGGTTGAACCCCGCGGAGTCGAGTATTCCGAGCCTGAATTCGCCTGTGGCGACCTCGGTGAGCAGCACGCGCTGCTGGCCTCCATCGAAATGCCCATAGACACCCCCCAGGAGATACTGACCGGCGAAGCGGCCGCCAACCTGTGCATTGCGTCAATGGGCCCGGTTGGCGGCCTGCTCCACAGTGAATATGTCGCCAGGGACATGGACGAAGTGCGCCAGGCGCTGGACGCCGACCAAATCTCCTATTTGGGATTGGGCTACGGCGCCACGCTGGGGGTCTGGTATGCTACCCTCTTCCCCCAGTCGGTCAGGGCAATGGTATTTGACAGCGCCGACAACCCGGATGACCCGGCCGGCACCCGGCAGGAACGAATAGATGAGCAACTGGAGGAAATCGCTCCTCTTGAAGCGGCGCTCGCCGCGGCGCTGGAAGCGTGCTATGACCCGAGGGACTGCCCGATATACAACGGCGGGGACCCGGTTGGCTACTTCAAGCAGGCTGCTACCAAGTTGGAGCTGGTCAATCGCGCCGCGAATAATCATCCTCTGGCCGGTCCCTTGGGAGTAATCACGGCCCTGTACGCTGAAGTGGGTCGGCCCGCCCTGTGGCACGGTTTGTTCGAACTTTATGAGAACGATGACCCGGCCATCCTGCTCGAATTGGCGAAGGCCCAGATTGACGAGCCCGGCGCCCCGAGCTTCATCGCACACGTCAACTGCCTTGACAGCTTGGTCCTGTCCCCGGTTGACCGCAAGACTTTACTTGAAGAATCCGAAATCCTTACTGCTATTATCGAAGAAGAGTTCCCCTTGCTGGCGGCGATGCCTATCTTTGTCCCTAACGAATGTCTCTTCTACGACCAGTTTGCCCCCGACCCGTTTGAAGGCCCGCTGGATGGCGGCGACGTGGCGATACTGGTAATCGGCAATCACTCCGACGCGATTTCTCCTTTCGGCGAGTCTGAAGAACTGGTTAACGAAGCGCTCAGCAACGGGTATCTGGTGGAGGTCTCTCACGCCAGGCACCTGGTGTACCCGGACAACCAGTGCGTAAACCAGCACGTTCACCGGGCGCTGGTGGACCTGGAGTACCCCAGCGAGCGGCGGGTCATGTGCGCGGAGGAGGAGATTAAGCCAGCCGGAGATAATGAGTTGGCCTGGTTCGAGTGCGCCCTCAACATTGAGTGCCTGACTATAGCGGTGCCCGCGGACTACCGGGATGCCAGGGCGGGCACAATCGACATCTTCGTTGACGTGCATTGGGCCACGTCTCCGGAGAAGCGAATAGGCTACTTGTTCTTCAATCCCGGCGGGCCGGGCGGGAGCGGCGTACAGTTCGTCGCCAACACTGAATACGGGCTTTTCACCGATGAAATAATAGAACGCTTCGACATTATCGGGTTTGACCCCCGCGGAGTCGGGTTTTCCGAGCCCGAATTCGCCTGTGGCGACCCAGGTGAGCAGCTTGCGCTGCGGCTCGCAGTCGAAGGCTCGGCAGACACTCCCGAGGAGATTGCCGTGGGCGAAGCGGCGGCCAACCTTTGCATCGAGTCAATGGGCCCGGCCGGCGGCCTGCTGCACAGCGAATATGTCGCCAGGGACATGGATGAGATACGCCAGATCCTGGGCGCCGAGCAAATCTCCTATTTTGGATATTCCTACGGCTCGACCCTGGGCGTCTGGTACGCCACGCTCTTTCCCGATTCGGTCCGGGCAATGGTGGTTGACGGCGCCGACAACCCGGTTGACAAAGTAGGTACCCCGCAGGAACGCATTGATGCGCTATACGAGCAATCCGTTGGCTTTGAAGCCCAGCTCCAAGCGGCGCTGGGAGCGTGCGACGACCCAACGGAATGCCCGATATACAATGATGGGGACCCGGTGGGCTACTTCATGCAGGCCGTCACCAAGCTGGATGTGGTCAACCGCGCCGCTAATGGTTATCCCTCAGCCGGTGAGTACGGAGTATTACAGACCCTGTATAGTCAAAGCTCCTGGCCCGATCTGTGGCGTGGTTTGTTCGAACTCAATGAGAACGATGACCCGGCCATCCTGCTCCGATACGGTAAAGCATTCATTCAGGGCGGTGAATGGGGCGCTCCGAGCTTCATCGGCCACGTCAACTGTCTCGACAGGTGGGTTCTAACACCGGACTGGCTGGACATTGCGCTTGAGGACGCCTCCTTAACAAGTGAAGACGTAGAGATTCCCCCATTGCCCTTATCAAACGCTATGTCGGCAAACAGCGGGAGCCTCACCGGCACTTGCCTGTTCTACGGCCAGTTCGCTCCCGACCCATTTGAGGGACCTCTCAACGGAAGTGACACGCCGATACTGGTAATCGGCAATCACTCCGACCCGACCACCCCTTACGTCGGATCTGAAGAACTGGTGAACGAGACACTCAGCAACGGCTATCTGCTGGAGACCGACCACTATAAGCACGGCGTCTATCCTGAAAACACCTGCGTCAATGACCACGTTCATCGCGCACTGATTGACCTTGAGTACCCTGACGAGCGGCAGGTCACCTGCGAGCGGGAGGACCCATAAGAACGGGGCTGGAGCCCGGGTTCACGGAAAGTAGAAGGCGATTATCCTGGTAGGGGCAGACCTGTGTGTCTGCCCTGGGGGGGCAAACGCGAATTAGTTGGAACGGATGGGGTTGAAACCATTGGTTCCAACTAATTGTTCATTCGAAGCTAGTGAATCGTCCTACAAGCGTCTTGCTCGTATGCTGACCCTTAATCGTCGTTCCTGCGCAGGCAGGAACCTAAAACCCGGAGGCCAGAGGTTCCTGCCTGCGCAGGAACGACGGATAACTTGCTTCCCCGTTGAGCAGTCGAATTAGTTGGAACAGATAGAGTTGAAACCCAACCCTACATTTATCCGGCAATTATTCGCGCGTCTCCAGAGGCAAGCCTCGGTGTCGGACTTCCTGTAGGCAGATGGGGCAGCGCTGCTCCGGGGAATGGCCCACCGCCGGCCAGAAGTCCGGCGAGGTAAGGCCGCACAGGAACAGCGGCGCCACCTCCTCAATCCCCAGACTGTCCACGTAATGCACTTCGCCCATTTGCCGGGGATTGGGCCACCACCAGGGCGTCAACTGCTGGGCCAGGCTGTCAATCCGGTCCTTGGCGTCATCCTGCCAACCCTCCTCGGGTAGCTGGACGACCCACGACCGGCCTTCGTCCCCGGCCTGACGCCGCGCCTGCAATTTCCCTTCCCGTATGTAGCG
Source organism: Dehalococcoidia bacterium (assembly GCA_965197655.1). GTDB lineage: Bacteria > Chloroflexota > Dehalococcoidia > Lucifugimonadales > UBA3495 > CATQHB01. The sequence continues at coordinate 2,679,235 of OZ240220.1, forward strand.
GCGGATAACATCCTGAGAGACATTGAGCCGCCGCGATGCTTCCTGGATAGTTACCTCAATAGTTCCTTCTTCCAAAACTTCATCTCCGCAACGATGAATCCGATTGGGGTTCAGCGGTTGAACCGGTGCAAGGGGCATTCCCCTGGGTCATACCTGGGCGCCGGCGGTCAAGGGGTCTTCCATAGTATCCCCCAGCGAACCGCCCGGCGGCACCATCGGGTACAAGTTTATCGACGGGTCCACCACGAACTCAATCAAATACGGGCCGTCATAAGCCTGGGCCTCACGCAGGGCGGGCATAACATCTTCCTGGTGGGTCACCCGCGTCGCCGGAATGCCGTAGGCTTGGGCCAGCTTCACAAACTCCGGCCCCGGAATCGGCACCTCTTTGATGTGGTTCTCGAAGAACATCTCCTGCCACTGGCGCACCATACCCAGGTAGCCGTTGTTAATCAGCGCAATCTTGACCGGCAGGTTCTCGTGGGCCACCGTAGCCAACTCCTGGGAGGTCATCTGGATGCCGCCGTCCCCGGCAATGCTCCAGACCGGGACGCCAGGCTGTCCCACCTGAACCCCCAGCGCGGCTGGCAGCTCGAAACCCATCGCTCCCAAGCCGCCGGAGGAAACAAAAGTGTTGTAGCCGTTGAAGAAGAGGAACTGGGCCGCCCACATCTGGTGCTGCCCCACGCCGGTGACCACCACCGTCTCCGGGTTCTCCTGAATCAACTCGTTTATTTCCGTTAAAACGTGCTGGGTCAGCAGAGAATCGGTATTCGGGATTGCCAATGAGGGGTGCTGCTCCTTCAAGTCCTCAATGTAGGCCATCCATTCCGGGCGTTCCACCCGTTTTACCAGGGGATTCAACGCTTGCAAGACCGTCTTGGCATCGCCCACCAGGGGAACCTCCACCGGCACGTTCCGACCCACCTGGCTCGGTTCGATGTCCAGGTGGATAATCCGGGCGTGGGGCGCAAAGGTGGACGCCTTGCCGGTCACCCGGTCGTCAAAGCGCATCCCCAGGCCCACCACCAGGTCGGCCTGGTCCACCACCATATTTGACCAGTACATCCCGTGCATCCCCAGCATCCCCAGGCTCAGGGGATGGTTGCGGGGAAAGCTGCTGAGGCCCAGCAGGGTATTGATGACCGGTATTCCGGTGGTTTCCGCCAACTCCAGCAACTCTTCCCAGGCGTGGGAAGCCAGGATGCCGTGACCGGCGACCAGCACCGGACGTTCCGCCTCGTTAATCAGGCGGGCGGCCCGTTCCAGTTGTTGGGCAGTTTCGGACGATACCGGCTCCGGCTTGGGCTGCGGTATCTCCGGGTATTCAAACTCGGCTAATTCCAACTGCACGTCCCGGGGCACGTCAATCAACACCGGGCCGGGGCGTCCCTCTTGAGCAATTTGGAAAGCCTCCCGGATGGTGGGGGCCAGGTCGGCGGCGGACATTACCAGGTAGGTGCGCTTGGTGCAGACCGAGGCGATAGAACAGATGTCGCATTCTTGGAACGCCTCGGAGCCGAGGGCAGTGCGGGCCACCTGTCCGGTGATGGCGATCATCGGCACCGAGTCGGCCTTGGCGCCCATCAAGCCGGTAACCAGGTTGGTCGCCCCCGGGCCGGAGGTGGCGACGCAGACGCCTACCTTGCCGGTAACCCGGGAGTAGCCGTCGGCGGCGTGGGAAGCGGACTGCTCATGGCGCACCAGGATATGGCGCAGTTGGGGATAGGCCCAAAGGGCATCGTAGAAGGGCAGAATCGCCCCGCCGGGATGCCCGAAAAGTACGTCCACCCCTTCCTGGAGCAGACTCTCGCAGATGATTTCCGAACCTTTGAGTTTCACGGCAGCCTCCAATACTTATGCCTCTCCCGCCGAGAAAGGTGTCGGGAAGGCCGCCCGTGGGCCAATAAAAAAGCCCGTCCCCCATAGGGACGGGATAGATTTACTCCCGCGGTACCACCCTATTTATCCGGCGAACCGGACCTCTCTTAGCAGGCACTATCATGCCCCGTCCAGGATAACGAGCGACGAACCTCGGCCCGGCTTACTGGGCGCTAACGGATACAACCGTCAAGCCGTTAAGCTGGCAGCTCCGGAGGGATTTTCGACAAGGTTGGCGCACCTGCTCACACCGTACCAGGCTCGCTGAGGGCCTCGCCCTGCCTACTCGTCTCCATCAAAGCCTTTGTGGGTGAAAATTAGCACAAGGGGACGGGGGTTGTCAACCCGGGGTTGCGGCCGTCAGGGCAAGCGCGTTTTAATTTCCCATAATGTCATTCTGACGTAGCAGAGCGGAGGAAGAATCCAAAATACTTCAGGTTGGACCCTTTCCCGATACTGGACAACCCTTGCTCCGAAAGATTCTGGATTCTTCGCACCGCTGACAGTTAGCGGGTAAGACTGGCAATTGTCTGGCAAGAATGATAGCAGGACGACCGGCGATTCCGCGACTCGCCGGCCCAACCGGACTGCATCCGGGCTACGGAGTGAGCCTTTCTGTTTTAACTCCCCTAATTCAACTGCCGCAGCTTCGGGTCCAGCCGATCCCGCAGCCAGTCGCCGAATAGGTTCAACGACAGCACCGTCAGCAGGATGGCTACGCCGGGCATGGTGGAAATCCACCAGGCATCGGCCAGAAAGTCCCGCCCGTCGGCCACCATGGAACCCCAGGCGGGAGTGGGCGGGGGTACGCCGGCGCCCAGGAAGCTGAGCGTGGATTCTACCAGGATAACGATGCTCACCTGAAGGGTCGCCACTACAATCAGGGTGTTGACGACGCCGGGGAACAGGTGGACGAAGAGGATGCGCGGAGTGGAGGCTCCGGCCACCTTGGCCAGGGAAACGTAGTCCATCGTCTTTAGCTGCAAGACCTCGCCGCGGATTTGCCGGGCAAAGCGCACCCAGATAAACAGCACCAGCACCACCGTAATGATGAAAAATGACTGGCCCACCGACACCACCAGCACCAGGGCCACCAGCACCAGGGGCAGGGCCAGGAAAATATCCACGACGCGCATCACCACTTCGTCAACCAGTTTGCCCACGTAACCGGCGATCAGGCCCAGGGCGGTGCCGATGGCGCCGCCGATGCCCAGGGTGACGGCGGCAATGATCAGGGAAATACGGGCGCCGAAGATTATCCGGCTGAGAATGTCCCGGCCCAGGTCATCGGTGCCCAGCAGGTACTTGGTAGAGCCTCCTTCCCGCAGGACGAGGGGCAGTTCATCGCCCAGAGCGGCGTTCTCATTGATGCGCTGGGCCTTGGCGATGGAGATTTGCCGGTGACTCAGGCCCGGCTCGGGGAACTCCACGACGGTCTTGGTGGTGGTGCGCTCGCCAATCCAGGCCGGGGGCAGCCGCTGGTCGTCCAGGTTGCCCTTGTAGGGACTGTGCGGGGCGATCAGGTTGGCGAAGATGCCGGTGCCGGCCACCAGCAGCAGCAGGAACACGGATAGTCCCAGGAGAATATGCCGCTGGCGGAGGTGCATGACCGCCCGCAATGCCAGGGCCGGCGCCGCTGCCGAGCGGGCAACCAGAACAGTATTAGCCACAGGACTTCTCCTCAATTAGGAATTACGAATTAAGAATTACGAATGTGGCTTGCTATGTGTTGGGGCGGTGCGGTCGTAATTCCTAATTCCTAATTCGTAATTGATTAGCTATAGCGGATTCGGGGATCCAGATAAGCGTAAAGTATGTCCACCAACAGGGAGGTGCCCAGGTACATCAAGGCGAAGAAAATCACGATACCCTGCAGCAGGGCATAGTCGGACTGGCGCAGGGCGTCAAAGGCCAGCAAGCCAATCCCCGGCCAGGCAAAGACGGTCTCGGCGACAATGGAGCCGGTTACCAGGGTGCCCAGGGTAATGCCCATAAAGGTCAGCGGCGGAATAACCGCATTTTTCAGGGCGTGTTTCCAGATAATTTGCGTCTCCGAAACGCCCTTGGCCCGGGCCAGCTTGATGTATTCGGTGTCCAGGCTGTCCAGCATGGCGGAACGGACGATGCGCATATTGGCGGCCACGGTAAACCAGCCCAGGGTTAAGGCGGGCAGGACAAAGCTGTTCCATTCGTAACGCCCGGAGGGCGGCACCCAGCCCAGCATCACCGCAAAGAAAAATATCAGCATAATGCCCAGCCAGAAAGGGGGCATGGACTGGCCCAGCAGGGCGACCAGCTTGCCCAACTGGTCCCAGAAGCTGTCCCGCTTGACCGAGGAGAGGATGCCCAAGGGAATGCCGATTACCAAGGAAAAGGCAAAGGCGGCCACTCCCAGTTGCAGCGTCGCGGGCAGCCGCTCCAAGATGGTGGCGGTCACCGGCTGGTTGTCCACCACCGAGTTGCCAAAGTCCAGGGTCAGGGCATCGCCCAGGAATATGCCGTACTGGACAAACAGAGGCTGGTCCAACCCCAGTTCAACCCCCAGTTCGTCCCACATATCGGTGCTGGCATAATCATCCAGCAAAAGCGTCCGGGGGTCGCCGGAGGCCCGGGCCATCACAAACACGATGAGGGAAACCAGGATAAGGGTAAAGACCGTTATCAGCATTCGCCGGGCGATGAATTTTTGCATTCCTCGACCATCCAAGTCCAATATAAGGTAATAATCCGGCAGGAACCGGCTCAGCCGATCCGTAAAAATACCTTTTTACTATATCACCTAATCGGCGTGGGCTATCGGCATGGGCTAATTGATGTGGGATTGAGGCGCTCCCACCGGGCGCGGCGGCCGCCGCAATGCCCGTATAACCAGTTGCCCGATAACGCTATAAGGCACGGCGGCCAGGTTAGCCCCGATAACCGCGCCCAGTACGGTATAGGCAATCGGGCCAATATCCGGGGAGGCGCAGCACTCCGTTTCCACTCCCGCCCCGTAGGAGTAGCCGAACCAACCGCCGGCGGTTCCGGCGCCGATAGCCACCAGCGCCAGCAAGGCTGTAAAGACCGAGCCGGTACTCTTCAGCCATAGCCAGGCCAGGAGGCTGCCGATACCCGCTCCGCAGCCGGCGCCGCCAATTAGCATGGACAGCCAAGCCGCCCAGGAGGTAAAGCCAAAGAGCAGCAGACCCATCCGGGCGAGGACTACGCCTACCGCCGCAAATACCAGGGCCAAGCCAATTCCCAGCGCAACGCGGCTAATATAGCCAATAAAGGGATGGAGCAAGGCAGTCAGCCTCCGTTTTCGACAATTTAACGCCGGCGGCAAGGGGTAAACCGACTTATGCAGGATACTAGCATAAACGGGGCTTGCTGACTATTGGCGATGGGTAAACCCCAGGGTAATCGCATTTGGGTTGCGGGCTATCCGTCGTTCCTGCGAAAGCAGGAGCCTAAAACGTTACGTACAGAGGTCCCTGCTTTCGCAGGAACAACGGTAAAGGGAAGTTAGCCGTCACGTGCGATTACCCTGCGATAAACCCAAGGTCTGCATAATTGTCATTCTGAGGAGCGGAGCCACGAAGAATCCCAAACCCATATTTGCCGGCCATTTTCCCGGCGTCAGCGGCGGTTCTAGCTGAAAGGTTCGGGATTCTTCGCTCCGCTCAGAATGACACCGGAAGTCGGATGACAACTATAAGACCTTGGGCCGCAGCCGAACCCCAATTGTTCAATCCGCCCTTCAGCCCGTATAATGAAGCTATGAACTTGCAAACCACCCTGTACCAAACTCACCTGGACCTGGGGGCGCGTATCGTCCCCTTTGGCGGCTGGGCTATGCCGGTGCAGTATTCCGGCATCATCAGCGAGGTCAAGTCGGTACGCACCGCCGCCGGCATCTTTGACGTTTCCCACATGGGCCGCCTTTACATTTCCGGCCCGCTGGCCACTGCCTTTCTGGACCGGATGCTTACCGGCTCGGCCACCACTTTGCGCCTGGGCCGCGCCCGTTACTGCCTCATCTGCAACGAGGCCGGCGGCGTCATTGACGACACCATCTTCTACCGCCTGGCCGATGACCGCTACCTGCTGATTCCCAACGCCGGCAACCGCCCGGCAGTGGTAGCCTGGTTCCGGCGTTGGATTGACGCCGAGTTTGCCGGCGGCGTAGATATGGATGACCGGACTGCCGAAACCGCCCTCATCGCCCTGCAAGGGCCACAGTCCCCGGCGGTACTGGATACGCTTTGCACCCTGGAAGGCGCAGAGCCGGCCTCTTCCTTACGTTTCTTTAGCTGGGGCAAGGGTAGGTTTCAGGGGCGAGATGTATTCGTGGGGCGCACCGGCTACACCGGCGAGGACGGGTTCGAACTGGCGCTGGACGCGGCGGATGCAGTCCAAACCTGGAACGACTTGATGGACGCCGGCGCGCTGCCCTGCGGCCTGGGCGCCCGGGACGTGCTGCGCTTGGAGGCCGCCCTGCCCCTCCACGGCCACGAAATTGACCCGGACACCTCGCCCATCGAGGCCGGACTGGAACGGTTTGTCCGCACTCAGGGCGACTACATCGGGCAGCCCGTCCTGCGTCGGCAGCGGGAGGAAGGCGCCGAGCGGAAACTGGTGGGGCTGAAACTGCCCGGACGCAGCGCGCCCCGGGCCGGTTATCCCATCCTGTCCCAGGGGCAGGAAGTGGGCCGGATTACCAGCGGCAGCTACTCGCCTACCCTTGACACCAGCATTGCAATGGGCTACGTTTTGGCGGGCTATTCCGACCCCGGCCGGCCCCTGGACGTGGACATTCGGGGCCGGGCGGCCCCGGCGGAGGTAACGCCCCTACCTTTCTATACCAGGAGCTAGTACCGTTTCCAGATGGTCTTGTCGATACTGGAAAGTCACCTCCAACTCCGGATTCCCGCTTGCGCGGGAATGACGGGCAGGTGAAACGGGTATCCGGTATAAGGCATATTCAAGTGGAAACGGTACTAGTGGTGCGAAATCTTTGTAATGATGGGTAGTTTGGTTGGTGGCATTACGTGGACAAGCATCAGACTGAGAACCCGGCTGGAAAAGCAATCCATCATTTCAAAGTAGTTGGACTACTAGTCTATACCAAGCTATTAGGAGGTCTGGACAAAGTGAGTCCCGACGACCGCAAATATACCCAAGAACACGAATGGGCCAAGGTGGAAGACGCCGCCGCCAAGCTGGTGCTGGTGGGCATTACCGACTATGCCCAGGACGAACTGGGCGACATCGTATATTTTGACCTACCCCAGGCCGGCGACGCCGTTTCCCACATGGATAAGATGGGCGAGGTCGAGTCGGTAAAGGCCGTTTCCGACCTCTTCTCCCCGGTCACCGGAAAAATTGAAGCACTCAACGCTGAACTGATTGACCACCCCGAACTGGTCAACGACGACCCCTTTGAGGCTGGTTGGATTATGCGGGTAGCCCTGGAAGACCTGGCCGAACTGGACAACCTGATGTCCGCCGCCGAGTATGATGAGTATATCGGCGGGCTGCATTAAGCTCTTTTGAGAATGAAGTTCTTGTGTCGGTAAGGCGAGGTTACGCCGAGTTAGTATTTATGGGGGTGGACGGCCACGCCGGGTTCGGCGGTAATAGCTGGTACGGCTGGATATTGCCGGAGGGGTTGGTTATGGACCATATCCCTTGTTTCCGCTGTGATGACCCAAATTGCATAGAATGGAGTGATGTCCTCTGTGTGGAGGGGGAAAGCCGAACCAAAGCTCTGGCGAATATCATTGCCGGGCAGTTTCACCACTGCGCCTATCACGTGAGCGAGTGCGAGATGGCAACGGATAAAATCGGAAAATGCTGAAAGTAAAGGGAACCGCAGGTAAGGGCGGGTTTATAACCCGACCTGATCGCAACGGCAAGGGAGTCCAGGGAATCGAATACACCATATCCGACTAATTTCTGCCCTGGGGTCGAGGCGGGTTACAAACCCGTCCCTACAGCAGCCACTAACACTAGCACCCATAGAGGAGCCCCACCCTCAAACCATTTTCAGGAGTACACATCCTTGACCACTGCCCATTTTCAGTCCCACTACATTCCCAACACCGAGCCGGAACAGGCCGAAATGCTGGCTACCCTCGGCCTCACCTCCATTGATGAGCTGTTCCAGGACATCCCCGCCGAGTTTCGCAACCCGTCCCTGGACTTGCCGGCGCCCCTTTCCGAGCTGGAAATCCAGCAGGAGTTGGGCGCCCTGGCCGGCATGAACCGTCCCCTCAGCAGCGGCCCTTCCTTCCTCGGCGCCGGTTCTTACCACCACTTTATCCCGGCCATCGTCAAGGCGTTGATGACCCGGGGCGAGTTCCTGACTGCCTATACCCCCTACCAGCCGGAGGTCAGCCAGGGCACGCTACAGGTTATCTACGAGTTTCAGACGCTGATTAGCAGCCTCTACGGGATGGAGGTAGCCAACGCCGGGATGTATGACGGCGCTACCAGTCTGGCCGAGGGGGTATTGATGGCCTGCCGGGTTGCCCGCCGCCAGCGGGTGGCGGTTGTCGATACCGTATCCCCCCACTACCAGCGGGTCATCCGCACCTACGGCCAGGCCCAGGGCATTAGCATTGAGACGGTGCGGCATTGGGAGCCGGAAGTCGGCAGCGATACCGCCTGCCTGGTGGTCCAGTACCCCAACTTCTACGGCAACGTGGAAGACCTGGCCCAGCACAGCGCCACCGCCCACGGCCAGGGGGCCTTGCTGGTGGTCTCGGCAAACCCCACCGCGGCGGGAATGTTCCACTCCCCCGGCCACTACGACGCCGACATCGTAACCGGCGAGGGCCAGCCCCTGGGCATTCCGGTCAGCTACGGCGGGCCTTACGTGGGCCTCTTTGCCACCAAGGAGCGGTATGTGCGGCAAATGCCCAGCCGCCTGGTGGGCCGCACCGTGGACACCGAGGGACGCAACGGCTACGTGCTGACCCTCCAGACCCGGGAGCAGCACATCCGGCGGGAGCGGGCCACCAGCAACATCTGCACCAACGAGGCCCTGTACGCGCTGGCCGCCACCATCTACCTGGCGGCGCTGGGCAAACAAGGGCTGCGCCAGGTAGCGGAGTTGTGCTACCACAAGGCGCATTACGCCGCAGCCCAAATCGAGCAGCTTCCCGGGTATTCCCTGCCCTTCGGCCCGGGGACTTTCTTCCAGGAGTTCGTCGTCCAGTGTCCCGCGCCCCCGGCCGTCATTAACCAGCGGCTCATGGAGCGGAACATTTTGGGCGGCCTCGACCTCAGCAGTTCCCCCTACCGCGACCCGCTGCCCCCGGAGGTGGACCGGGGAATGTTGGTTTGCGTCACCGAGATGAACACCAAACAAGATATAGACGCCCTGGTGGTGGCATTGCAGGAAATTGGCGAGGGGTAATCCTGGAAACTTTAGGGCTATAGCATTAGACGTCAGTCGTATTTCCGCCGTTCCTGCGCCGGCAGGAACCTCGGTTTTCAAGGTCGTAGGTTCCTGCCGGCGCAGGAACGAGGGAGGGCCTGCAATCCAAATGTGATTGCCCCACCGGAAACTACGAAACCCGGACAGTTATGGAGGTACGTCCTATGACTTTGCCCCTGGACACCGCTCCCGGCCCATCGCCGGATGAAGAGTCGGCGCGTAATGCCGAAATCAGCCGGGAGCTTCTTCAGAAAGCCCGGCTGGAACTGGAAAAGGGAGACTTGCTGCAAGCCTCGGAAAAGGCTTGGGGAGCGGCGGCTTACGCGGTTAAGGCTGTAGCCGAGAAGCACCGATGGTTCAGCGAGGCGGATTGGAAATTGGGGAGAATAGCCACTGTTCTTACATACGAGCAGCAGGATGACGATATTCTGCGCTGTTATCAATTGGCGCGGGATGCGCACTTCAACTACTACCACCACGAATATGACGCCTTGCGGATCGACCGGGCGATAGTTTCCGCGGCGAAGTTGGTTGAAATTTTGGAGACTGTCCTGGTTCCGGGCTATACGCCGCCCTACGTAAACGAGGAGGTCGAAGCCAGTAAGCGTTCCCTGGAACAGCCCACCAGCGAGCCCGACAATGCTCGGTTGAAATATGGCCGTTCCCCTATCTCTGAGCGCCCACCCGTTATCCCACCAGCCTCGGAAACCGCCCCGGAGAATGGCGCAACCCGGGGATAGTCAACCAGAAACCCATGCCTACAGGAGAAGTTAGCTAATGCTCAAAGGTGGAACCCGCGATACTACCCGGCTCCTGATGGAGCGCAGCGTCCCCGGTCGGATGGGCGTAGTCACTCCCCCGTTGGACGTGCCGGCCCAACCCCTGCCCGATGCGGCCCTGCTCCGCGCCAACCTGGCCTTGCCCGAGGTTTCGGAGCCGGAGGTGGTCCAGTATTTTACCGGCCTCAGCCAGTTGAACTTCTCCATTGACACCCAGTTTTACCCTCTGGGCAGTTGCACCATGAAGTACAACCCCAAGATTAACGACGAAGTGGCCTTCCTGCCCGGGTTCGCCGGCATTCACCCCCTGCAACCCGCAGAGCATTGCCAGGGAGCGCTGAAGCTGCTCTACCGGCTCCAGGATTTTCTGGAGGAAATAACCGGAATGGCCGGGGTCAGCCTGGCTACCCTGGCCGGCGCCCACGGTGAGTTGGCCGGCGTCCTGATGATGCGGGCCTACCACCAGACGGCAGGGGACTCCCGGCGCACCAAAATGGCGATACCGGACAGCGCCCACGGCACCAACCCGGCGTCGGCGGCGATGGCCGGGTTTGACGTGGTGACCCTGCCCTCGGACTCGGACGGCAACGTGGACCTGAACGCGCTCCACGAACTGGCCGGGCCGGACCTGGCCGGGGTGATGATTACTCTGCCCAGTACTCTGGGCCTCTTTGACCGCAACATTGTCGAGGTCTGTCGGGTAGTCCACGAAGCCGGCGGTCTGGTCTATGGCGATGGGGCCAATATGAACGCCCTGCTGGGCCGGACCAAGCTGGGCGAACTGGGCTTCGACGTTATCCACCTGAACCTGCACAAGACCTTCAGCACACCCCACGGCGGCGGCGGTCCCGGCGCCGGGCCGGTTTGCTGCGCCCCGGCGTTGATTCCCTACCTGGCGGCGCCGATAGTGAACGTGACGGATGTACCACCGGCGGACGGGAAGGACTTGAAGGCCGACCCGGCTCGTGCCGGTTCAGGTTCAGGTTGGGACGAGACGGCCTTTTACATTCTGGATACTCCGGAACATAGCATCGGTAAGATTAGCGGCTTTCACGGTAACTTTGGCGTACTGGTGCGGGCCTACACCTACATCCGCACCCTGGGCGACGCCGGTATCAAGTCCATCAGCGGCAACGCCGTCCTGAACGCCAACTACCTGCTGCAAGCCCTCCGCGACATCTACTATCTCCCCTACGACCGCACCTGTATGCACGAGGTGGTGTTCTCCGCCGACTGGCAGCGGGAACGGGGCGTCAGCGGGCTGGAGGTAGCCAAGCGGCTGCTGGACTACGGCTTCCACGCGCCCACGATGTATTTTCCGCTGATTGTTCACGAGGCCCTGATGATTGAGCCGACCGAGTCGGAAAACCGGGACACGCTGGACGCCTTCATCCAGGCCCTGCGGGAAATCAACCGGGAGTCGGAGGAAACGCCGGAACTGGTGCAGCAAGCCCCCCACACCACCCCGGTATCCCGGTTAGACGAGGCGCGGGCGGCCCGGCAGCCGGATTTAAGGTGGCGGGGGGAGGGGTAAGCAGTAGAAATAGAGGAAGGCCCTTACTCATCTTCGCTGCTAAGGGCCGGTACGATAAACTCACAAGTGGGGCCGCTGGCGCGGCTGAGACGAAGGTCGAGGGTTGCCAGCGGGCAATTGAGCGCCTCGGCCAGCGCCACGTACCAAGCATCGTAGCAGGTCAGGTTGTGCCGTAAGGCCCATATACGCTCGGCGTAGGGTGCGTATTTGACGGTTCCCAAGCCCAGCCGGAGAAGGTCACGCTGGGCCTCGGTAGCTTCTCCGGGGGAAATTTCTCCGGACAGTTCGAGACGCCGTAACACATTCGACGCCTCAGCCAGGGCTACCTCGGGCGCGACAATATCGTCACGAGCAGTTAAAGTGCCCGCCCATATTCCTTCTTTACTTGAATCAATTACCGCCGCAACCAATACCGAAGCGTCAAGAATAATCGTCACTTACGGTCCTCGCGGAGGGCTTGCAAAATCACCTTCGCTGGCACTGTTTTAGGGTCGGCTGACTTCCGCCGGCGAACTTCTTCCAGCCACTCTCTATTGGACGGTCTTGACGCAATTCGCTCCAACTCACCGTGCAGAAACTCCTGCAAAGATTTTTCTTGCGCCGCCGCCTTTACAGCCAGATTGTCACGAACTTTCTCAGAAATTCCCTTGATTGTTATTTCCACTGGCATAACCAAATCCTCACATAGTCCTATAATTTAGTGGAAACGCTGGCGAACTCGGCATTACATATTTTCTACCACCCGACCCAACTCTGGCAATCCCCCAATCTTGTGGTTACAATAGCCCCAATCGGACTTGCTCCTCATTCTCCAATTTCAGGAGGTTTGAAATGCCTTTAGACCCGCAAATTGTTCAGGTAATGGAGGCGGTCGCCGCTTTGGGGTTGCCACCCAACAACGAAGTTTCACCGGAGGAGGCCCGGGCCAACGGCAAGCTGCGCCCGCGCGCCCCAGGTCCTGAAGTAGGCCAGGTTGAAGACCGCGCCATCCCCGGCCCGGACGGCGACGTGCCGGTACGCATCTACACCCCGCCCAGCTCCGGGAATGATTCCGGCCCCTTCCCCGGCCTGGTCTGGTTCCACGGCGGCGGCTGGGTCGTTGGCGACCTGGACTCCGCCGACAGTACTGCCCGCCATCTGTGCGTCGGCGCCGACTGCGTGGTGGTATCCGTTGACTACCGGCTGGCCCCGGATACCAAGTTCCCCGGCCCGGCCGAGGACTGTTACGCCGCTACCCAGTGGCTGGCCGCCAACGCTGAATCGCTCAACGTGGACCCGGCCCGGATTGCTACCGGCGGAGACAGCGCCGGCGGCAACCTGTCAGCGGCCATATCCCTGATGTCCCGCGACCGGGGAGGCTGTAACCTGGTCTTCCAACTGCTGGTGTACCCGGTTACCGAGCGGAATTTCGATACCGTATCCTATGTGGAAAACGGCGAAGGCTACAGTTTAAGCCGGGACGGAATGATTTGGTACTGGGAACACTACCTGGCCGATGCTGCCGACGCCGCCAACCCCTACGCCGCGCCGGCGCAGGCCGCCGACTTGAGCGGATTGCCCCCGGCCCTGGTGATTACTGCCGAGTATGACCCGCTTCGGGACGAGGGCGAGGCCTACGCCCAAAAGCTGACCGAGGCCGGTATCCCCACGGTCTGCACCCGCTACGACGGGATGACTCACGGCTTTTTTGGTATGTCCGCGGTAGTGGACAAGGCGAAACAGGCGGTGGCGCAGGGCGCTACCTGCCTGCGCGAGGCTTTCGCCGGCGCCGCTGTAGGAAGTTAGGCGGCAGACTCCGGCAAGGGACAGGATGATTGCAAAGTCTTGGCAGGTGAATCTACCCGCTCATCCTGAGCTTGTCGAAGGATAGCCTGGGTGGTTCGATAAGCTCACCAGGAACGGACTTCAGGTGACTTTGCAATTGTCCTCACCACGAACGGATTTCAGAGGGCTTTGCAATTGTCCTCAAGCGGATGAGGGTATAATTCCGGTCAATCATAGAAGCCACAGCGCATAAGGTACAGGAGATTGATTTGAGCGGCAGGCTGGAAAACAAGGTAGCGATCGTGACCGGCGGAGCCTCTGGCATCGGGCGGGCCACCTGTCTGCGCTTCCGTCAAGAGGGGGCAAAAGTGGTGGTGGCCGACCGCAACCCGACGGGCGTGGCGGAAACCTGCCGGCTGCTGGGCGACGACGAGGAGTCTGTGGCCTCCGCCATTACCGACGTTTCCCGGGCCGCCCAGGTCCAGGCAATGGTTGACCAAACGGTGGCCCGGTTCGGCCGTCTGGACGTGCTGGTCAACGGGGCGGCGATGCTGATCCGCACTCCGCCGCTGGCCGAGGTGGATGAAATCCAGTGGGACTTGACGATGGACACCAACCTGAAGGGATTGTTCCTCTGCTGCAAGTATGCTATTCCGGCGATGCTTGCCGGCGACGGCGGGTCCATCATCAACATCGCCTCTATGTCCGGCATCCGGGGGCCGGGCTACTCCACGCCCTACGCGGTGAGCAAGGCCGGGGTGATTCACCTGACCACGGTAGCCGCCAGCCAGTACACCGCCCAGGGAGTCCGGGTGAACTGCCTGGCTCCGGGCAGCGTGGATACGCCCCAGATGCGGGGCAGCACGGCCAGCTCCCAGACCTTTCAAGAACGGGAGGAGACTCACCCCATGGGCCGGGTGGGCCGTCCCGAGGAAATCGCCAACCTGATACTGTGGCTGGCCTCCGATGAAGCCTCCTACGTCAGCGGCAGCACCTACATCATTGACGGCGGCGGCTGGGCCAGCGCAACCTGACCGGGGCGTCCTCCCCTCGCCCCCTTCAACCCGTAAATACATTGGCAGGCAAGTTGGATGGACAAGGTGGATAAGGTAATTGAAATAAGCAACCGGGCAGTGGCCGACTACGGGTTTCGCCTGGCCGTCCTGTACGGCGCAGAGGACATCGCCCGGCGTTGGGAGTTGTCCGAAGCGGAGCGGGCTTTGCTGGAAGGCCCAGCCTTGGAACTGCTCTCCGCGCTGCCCAATCCGGTAGAGCCGGATAACATAGCTGCTGAACAGGAACGGGTGACCGCCGCAATCCGGGCCGCCGCTAAGTAAGCCGGTGCCGCATTCGTTCCGACTAATCAGCCCCTAAATGTTTATCCACGAATGGACACGAATAGGCACGAATGTTTATCCGGTGTGATTTATGGATGGCCTTGCCCGTAGGGGCAACCCTTGCGGTTGCCCTGGGTTAGGAACGGGAATTAGTCGGAGCAAATGGGTTTCAAACCAGTCCCTACAACGCGTTATACCAACCCACGCTGGGAGTACCCTGTTAAAGATACCGTTATAGGAACCTGCAATGTCCGCAATGCCTGAAATGAAGATTAGTCGTTTGTTGCTGGGACTGGCCGGCGGCTTGGCGGTAGCCGCGCTTATCCTCTCCCTGGCCTCCCTGATTATCCTCGGCAACCGGACGGAAAGTTTCCTGGAATTGCAACGTTTCCTGGGGCAAATCCTGGGCGGGTAAATCCGGTAGCCGGGTAACCTCGGCTCACCCCATTTTATCCGGGATGGGTTAGCCCAAAGGCAGCCGTTTGTCCCCAACGCGGTATCGGGGTAGAATGGCGTCGATGACCTGAGGAGGTTTACTCTGGACGCATCAGCTTCACGCACCCATCTGGAGGGGCATGACCCCCAACCCCGGCGCGGCGGTCCCTTCATCCTGACCAACCTGGCCGTCGGGCATGGCTTTACCCACTGGTACGGCCAGAGCATCTATATTCTGCTGCCCATAATTCAGGCTTCCCTGGGCTTCAGCAATCTCCAGTTCGGCGCCCTGGCCGCTATTCTCAGCATCAGCGGCGGCATCGCCAACATCCCCGCCGGTTTCGTGGTGGACATTGCCCGCAGCCGCTGGGGGATGATACTGACCTCCTGCATGGTGCTGGCCGCCCTGGGCTACGGACTGGTGGCCGTCTCTCCCGGTTTCCTGTTTCTGGCCCTGGCCTTTATCCTGCTGCCCCTTTCCGGCACCATCTGGCATATGCCGGCCATCGCCGCCATCTCCCAGCGTTTTCCCAACCGGCGGGGATTCGGGTTGTCCATCCACGGCGTAGGCGGCCAGATTGGGGACAGTATCGGCCCCCTGGTGGTCGGCGGCCTGCTGACCCTGTTTAACGATGCGTGGCGGCGGGTTGCCCTGGTGTATGTCTTTCCCGCTCTGCTGATGACCGGCGTGGTCTGGTGGGCCTTGTTCCGGCTGGGCGGCGACGATGCTGATTCGACCAATCGGGTCTCGGTAGGCCAGCGGTTCCGGGACGCCGGCCGGCTGCTGCGCAATCCGGCGATTCTCTCCCTGGTGCTGGTCAGCAGCTTGCGGGATATGGGGTCCGGCTCCCTGATAATCTGGCTGCCCAAGTACCTCCTCGATCCGGTAGAGGCCGGCGGGCTGGCGATGACCCCCCTCCTGGTTGGGCTGCACCTGACCCTGCTTTTGATTCTGGGCGTGGTCTCCTCGCCCATTGCCGGAATCCTCTCCGACCGCTACGGACGCAAATTGATACTCATTCCTTGCCTTACTGCCGTAGGTCTGCTCTCCCTGGTTTTGGGACAGGTGGAGGCCGGCCCGGTCCTGATTGCCATTGTCCTGGCCATCGGGCTGTTCAGTTCCTCGATGAACCAAATACTGCAAGCCACCGTCCTGGACCAGATTGGCCGCGGCACCGAAGGGGTGACTCTGGGTATCGTGATGGGCGTAAACAGCGCCTTGAGCGCGGTGGCCCCGCTGCTGGCCGCCCTGGTGGTGGACGCTTACGGCCTGAGCGCGGTCTTTATCTACACTGCCGCCCTGTGGGTGGCCGGCGCGGCCGCCCTGGTATTCACTCCCCTGCGACCGCCGCCCGGCGTAACGGCGCCGGCTCCGGCCCATACTGCGGGCTAGGCAACCATACATGATACTTTCGTATCGGAGGCGGTGATATGAAGTCATGGAGAAAATGGTTGGCGGTCTTGGGCGGGATTACAGCGATTGCGGTCTTGGCGAACGAACTCTACTGGCCCTACAACAAGGAGGTAGGCCAATTCCTGTGGGACTACATCGTAGATCCCATAGCGTTGGTGGTCATCGCCCTTAACATCCTGTCCAACGTGTGCGATTCCTTGAAGATTCGCAGCCGGGCGGGTAATCACCTGAACCAATGGCCCCGGGACGTGGTTACCACCTTGGTGGCCATCGTGTGGGTCCGCTTCCTGATGCAGTACGCTGACAAGATAGCCCCCAACCATGAAGCCACCGCCGGGCTGTGGGGCCACCTCATCGCTTTGGCCATTGTAATCCTGGCCTTTGAAGCCATTGCTCTGTGGCAGACCGCCGGAAAGGAAGGCCGCCCTGACGAGGCAGCTAACCGGACATGACCAGGACTATCTACCTGGCTAACCCTTACGGCTTTTCGGCTCAGCAGAAGGAATTGCTGCTGCCGCCAATCGTGACGGCCCTGGAGTCGCTTGGCTTGGAGGTTTGGGAGCCTTTTGCCCGGAACAATCAGGTGGACTTTCCGGCGGCCGGGTGGGCCTACCAAGTCGGACAAAAGGACTTCCACGACGTGGCGGAGTCCGACGCAATTTTCGCCGTGGTCAACGGCGTTCCGCCTGATGCGGGCGTGATGGTAGAGTTGGGGATGGCGATTGCCCTGGGGAAGCCGACTTTCCTCTTCCGGGACGATTTCCGCCGCGCTACCGACAGCGAGCAGTATCCCCTCAACCTGATGCTATTCACCGGGCTACCCGAGGCGGGTTGGCGGGACTACTACTATACCTCGGTGGAGGAAATAACATCGCCGGAGAAGGCGTTGGCGCGGTGGGCGTGAAGTCCTGTGCAGGCCGAAACCCCTGAAACGACGAGCAACCGAAACCGGCTCGAATGCCCGGCAACAAGGATGTGCCAGCTCCGAAAGGCCCTTCAGCTTTCCCGGTTCCTCCGTTCCAGTTCTTCCTCCAGCTCCCGTATCCTGGCCTCGGCCCGCTCCCGGGCGGCCTGCTCGGAGTCGGCGCGGGCCTGCTCCGCTTCATAGTTGCGCAGATATTCGCCGCGCTCGTGGTCGTAGAACCGGAGCATCTCCGCTTCCCAGCACAGGCTGAGCCGCAGCGCCGGGCTGTAGCCTTTCAGGGTGCCGTCCGGTTCCTGGCTCAGCGGCACCGGTTGGTAGATTCCGTTGACCAGTCGATCCCCGGCCAGCGGTTCACCGTAGTAGTCGCCCCCGCTCCGGTCGAAGCGCCAGTATTCGGGCACCCCGATCTGGGCGTAAATCTGCCGCTTGCCGGTTACGTCGTGGTCCGCGGTGCTCTCCGAGGCGACTTCCAGCACGAAGTCCGGCGGCTTTCCCACCAGCCAGGGCAGGTACAGCTTGGTTCGCTCAATGGCGGCGGCATCCACGCCAAAGGCAAAGTAGTAGTCGGGGCCAACCCGGACGTTGAGGTTGTTGGGGTCGTAGCAGATGAAGGTGTTGCTGCCACGAAAGGCCGTTTCCTTTGAGTAGAGCCGGTTTAGATGGTTACCCAGAATTGTAATGACTTCTTCCAGGATTGGAAACTGATACATGGCCTCCGGCAGGGGTTCCGGTTCGTCAGGATTGAAGGACAAGCTGGCGTAGTCGATGTTGGGCCGGGGGGCGTGGGTCAGTCTGGCGTTGGTCATTTCAAGCCCCTGAACGGCATCAAGCCGATTTCTTGAGGGTTCATTTGCCCGCTGGCAACGCACCGATAGTAACACAAAGCGGCGGCTCCGGGCCATTGCCGCTGCGGTTGCCCCGGGCAATCGCGCTTTAACCAACAGTGGCCTCGCCAACGGTCATTCCGCGCTCTATGTCATTCTGAGCGGAGCGAAGAATCCAGAATCTTTCGGAGCAAGGGTTGTCCGGTATCCGGCAAGGGTCCACCCTGAAGGATTTTAGATTCTTCCTCCGCTCCGCTACGTCAGAATGACATCATGGGAAATTATAACGCGATTGCCCTGTGTGGCTGCCCAGGACGACTGCAAAATCCCCTGAAATCCGCTCGTGGTGGGCTTGTCGAACCATCGGTCACCTCCCTCTGTAGGGGGCGATCCTTGTGGTTGCCCTGGGCGGTGGGTATTGCCTCACAGCGACGGCAGCACAGCTCCCGCCGCCTTCAGCCGTTGCCGCCGCTCCTTAACATCCGGCAGGTATGCGGCGACCAGATTCCAGAAATCGGCGGAGTGGTTCATGTGGGTGCGGTGGGCCAGTTCGTGGACTACCACGTACTCGGTCAGGGACGGTTCCAGCATTGCCAGGCGCCAGTTGAAACGGAGGGCGCCGTCCCGGGCGCAACTACCCCAGCGCCGCCGCTGGTTGCGGATGTAGATGCGGGGGTAATCTCCGCTGCCCAGCGCCGGCCACCAGCGCTCTACCTCGTCCCGCACCTGCTCATCGACGCGGGCCAGATACCAGGCGGTGACTGCCTCCCGTACCCGTTCCTGACTCTCCGCCCCGGTGGGCCGGCCGGGGACGGCGACGCGCAGCAGGTTGCCGTCCAGCAGTACCTCCGGCCTCCCCGAACCCATACTTTCTACCGCCTCCACTGCCAATTTCACGCTGTGCCCCCGGTAAGGCAGCCTTTCGCCGGACACCCAGCGCGGCGGTTCCGGCGCCGGTTTTCTTTCCGCCAGCCGTCGGATAATCCAGGCGGCTCGCCGCAGCACCACGTCTTGCAGTTCCCGGTCCGGCGTCCGGGCCGGGGCGGCCACCACCACACCGTCGTCGTTCACCGAAATCTGGATGGTCTTCTTGCGCCGCCGGCTGCGCTGCACCCGGTACTCAATAACCGAATCCCCGACCTGAACGCGCTTCAAGCCGACTCTCTGGCCGGAGGGGTTGTTGGCAAGGAGATTGATAGTAGTAGTCATAGGCAGGAATGGCGGCAGGGGTTCCGGCTGAATGTGATTACCCCGGGCTTTGACGAAGTGACTGAACTTTATCCTCGGAGGGCATTCTCGAAATCACCGGGATCGATTTGCAGGGTCCTGAGAATATGCCGGGTGGTGCCTCTGGCGAGTTCCCGTTTCCCCAAAACTACCGGTACAGACACGATAGTTCCGTCGGGTAATTGCCTTCGATAAGACTGATGGCTTCCGCTGAGGTATCTGCCCCGGTAACACCCCAGCCTTTCTGGGGCGGCAATCATCTGTCGGCTGGAGCAGAGGGGGATTCGGTTACTTCGCATTGGGTAGAGCTACCGCGGCCAATGGAACTGTCTGGAGATAAGCGCGGACTATCCTTCCCGGCGGAACGGATACACTGACCGTATCGGCTGGCATCAGGGGAGTCTTAACTTCCACCTCGTTCTTCCTGAACACTCGTTCCAGGTAGCCCAAATCACCGAGTTCGCTAATTTGTACCTCAATTGCCTCCCCCAGGTTATCCAGAGCCTCTTCAATAGTATCCCCGCAACTGGAAACATCCAACTCCGGGCAGTAGGAAACGAACTGATGGTCTTCCGGTTCGACGGTGCCGGTCAGCACCACGTAACCGCCGGCTGATTCATTTACTGTTGCCACAACTCACCTCGTCGGTAAAAGCGGGATTTATGCGTAACCGCAAATATCCGTGCATCCCAGCCAGTCTAACACATTAGGGTTTAGACGGCTTTGGGGCAAACCAAGCTTTTCCTGCGCTAATGTCACAGGGCAATTGCATTTGGAATCGGGGGAATCCGCCATTCCTGCGCCTACCCGTCATTCCTGCGAAGGCAGGAATCTAATGGCGTCAGGGGCAGCGGTTCCTGCTTTCGCAGGAACGACGAGTTTTCGTTCTTCGGCCTAATGCGATAGCCCTGGCTAATGTCACTAACCCTATTGACAGGCCGGAAAACCCTTCTCTAGTCTTAACCATAACAGGCAAGCAGCCCAGCCGCGACCAGCATGGACCAGCATATACCGGCTTCGGACGCGGACAACAACCAAATAGCTCCGGGCGCATAACCCGGACTTGTTTTGCAAGGGACAGACCCTACAAAGGTCTGTCCTTTTTTGTTGCCCGCTTTGTTGTTTGGACTTTGTTGTTTGGACTTTGTTGTTTGGATAGTTTGCCGACTCCGGCGGCTGGGCTGCCTGAATACCGGATCACCTGAATACCAGAACATTGGGAGGTGAAAGTTTGCGGGATATTTTGGCGGGAACCGGGGCCGGTTCGGCCGGCCAAACCTGGGAACGGGAACAGTTGTTGGAGTCGCTGGAGTCTTACCGGCGCGGGCTGAGCGACGCCCCGCTGCTCCGCAAGTGGAGCGGTGACCTGGGAGACGCGGGGGAAGGAGTGGGGCAGGTCTATGCAGCCGAGGAAAGAGTCGATGGACACTCCGGCGGGTACTTCAAGGCCGCTGGGGACGAGCCGCTGATGACCTTTGTTATTTCCAGCGAGGAGGTGGACCGGCATGGGGATGTGGTAATGGCCCAAGGGTGGCGGCTGGCGGCCTACCGCCGGAACCCGGTGTTCCTGTGGGCGCATGACTACACCCGACCGGTCATCGGACGAGCGATGTCGGTCTGGAGCGAGGCGGAGCGGCTGCTGGCCCGGATGGAGTTCGCCCCTACCGACTTTGCCCGCGAGGTGGCCGCCCTCTACCGGAGCGGCTACCAGCAGGGAGTATCGGTGGGCTTCAAGCCGCTGCGTTACGAGGAGCGGCGGCAAGAACAGACCGGCGCTTTCCTGGGCATCCGCTTCCTGGAACAAGAATTGCTGGAGGTCAGCGCCGTGCCGGTGCCAGCCAACCGCCAAGCCCTCCGCCGCGCCCGGTACCCGGACCTAGAGCCGGCGCCCCGGGTTGGCGACTACCTCTACCGCGCCGGCTGCCCCTACCCGGAGGAAGCTGCGGAACCATTCGACACGCCGGAGTCGCCAAGCCTGGCCGAAATGCTGGCCGCCCTGCGGTTGGCGGTATGGTAACCGTCACCCCCCTCTCCCTGGGGAGAGGGGCCGGGGGTGAGGGCCCAGCCCCAGGGCAGACACATAGGTCTGCCCCTACCGACGGTGGTTTCGTAGGGGCGCACCTGGGTGTGCGCCCTGGGTGGCAACCCTGGTGGATTAACCAGCCAACTTGTTACAACCAAATAATTGCATCAAGGAGAAAACTTTATGACTCTCGGAACTCAAGACATCGAACTCATCAAGCGGGAGGTCGCCGGTATCCGCGACTTTTACCAGGCCCGGATGGACGCCGAACTGCCGCCGCTCCAGGAGGAGGTTAGCCGCCTGTCCGCCCAGTTGGGCCAAGCGCAGGAGCGGTGGCGGGACGGCGAAAAGCGGGCCATCCTCGCCAAGTACGGTGGCGACGACCGGCCCCGGGTGACCCACGGCAAATACAAGGGGATGGACTCCCTGTCCCTGGCCTACATTCGCAGCGTCCTCAGCGCCCAACTGCGCGAGCCTTCCGGCCTGAACCCCCGGATGCTGGATGACTGGCAGAACAACCTCAAGGCGGCGATGGACAGCGCTACCGCCGGCGCCGGCGACGAGCTGGTCGCCACCCAAGAAGCGGCGGCCTTGTGGGCCGACGTTAACCTGGAAACCCTGATTGCGCCCCTCTTTTCCCGGGTGGATATGCCCAGCAATCCCTTTGAGATTCCCCTGCAACTGGGCGGGGTCAACTGGTATCCGGGCACCGAGAACCTGGCCGTCACCGCCACCGCCCTGGCTACCGCCCGGCAAACCCTGAACGCCCAGGAACTGGTGGCCGAGGTGCCCTGGTCGCTGACCCTGGACGAGGACGCGGTGATTGCTATGGCCGAGGAGGTGCGCACTTCCCTGGTGCGCAACGCCGTGGAGGTGATCGACGACGTGCTGCTCAACGCCGACACCACCACTACCAACAACATCAACGCCGACGGAGCCACCATTGCCAGCAGCAATGCCGGCAAGGCCCACTGGCTGGTGGGATTCGACGGCCTGCTCCACCTGCCCCTGGTGGATAACACCGGCCAGGCCAACAACCACAACGCGGCGGTATCCGACGATATGTTCAACGAAGTCCGGGGCAAGCTGGGCAGGTACGGCGTCCGTCCCTCGGAACTGGCCTATATTATGGACGTGAACACCTATATCAAGTCGCTGGCTGTGACCAATTTCCGAACCCTGGACAAGCTGGGACCTAACGCCACCCTGCTGCGCGGCCAGTTGGGAGCGGTGGAGGGCATCCCGGTCATCGTGTCGGAGCAGATGGCCCCGGCGGATATAGACGGTAAGGTCACCGGCGCCGGCAATGCCCAAACCCGCGGGCGGCTGCTCATCACCAACCGCACCCAGTGGCGGGTCGGCTACCGCCGGGAACTGATGATTGAGACCACCCGCGACATCCAGAAGCGGCAGAACATTATGGTGGTCAGTATGCGGCTGGCCTTTATGGAGCGCACCGGCGACCGCAGCAAGGCCACCCACACCGCCCTGCAATACAACATAACCGGCGTGGCCTAGCCTGCCGCCCTCACCCCAGCCCTCTCCCAAAGGGCGAGGGAGCCAATACCTCCCCTCTCCCTCGGGGAGAGGGGCCGGGGGTGAGGGCGTCGCTCAACATTAAACTGGGAGATTACTATGCCCAACGCATACTGCGACCTGGCAACCCTGAAATCCGGCGGTGCGCTGAACATTACCGGCAGCGCCTATGACTCCCGGCTGCTGGCCCTGCTGGAGGAAGCATCCCGCCGGATTGACGGCTACTGCAACCGCCACTTCTACGTGCTGCACACCACCCGCCGGTTTGATGTCAATTGGGAGGTCAATTGGCCGGTAAATTGGCCGGCTGGCGGTGGGATGCAACTGCTGGTCCCCGACCTGATTGGAGTGGAGCGAGTCAGCGCCGGAAACCCCGGCTCCGGCCCCGGCATTGACTGGGCCTGGGCCCCAGAGGACTACCGGCTCTATCCCCTGGACGCCGCGCCGACTCAGCCCTGGGGCCGTCCCTATACTCGGCTGTCAGTCAGCCACGATGCCTCTGCCGGTCGTTGCTTCCCGGCGGGGCCAGCGACGGTAGAAATCACCGGTCGCTGGGGATTCCGGGAGGTTAAGGCGTACAGCGGAACGGCAATCAAGGACGGCGCTGACCTGGAGGCGTTGGATACCCGGCTGACGCTGGTCGAGGGCGGCATCCTGTCCGCCGGGCAAACCTTGTCCATCGGCGCCGAGCAGCTATACGTCGCCGCCGTGGACGGGGAAGACGTGACGGTGGAGCGCGGGGTCAACGGCACCGATGCGGCCGGTCACCCCGCCGGGTCTGCCATTGCCGTCTATCGTTACCCCGGCCCGGTGACGGAGGCCTGCCTGCAACTGGCCTCCCAAATGTGGCACAACCGGGACATTCTCGCAGCACCCGGCGGGGCCGGAACCGGCCCGGAAATAGAAAAGCTGCTAGCCGCCTACCGCAAGCTGCCCGTGTAGCCAGGGACCCTCACCCCCGGCCCCTCTCCCATGGGGAGAGGGGAGTATTGTTCACCCTCTCCCATGGGGAGAGGAGAGTATTGTTCACCCTCTCCCACAGGGAGAGGGCCGGGGTGAGGGCGTCCCCGGCCTCACCGCCAAACCATTAAATGACACGAGGAAAGAACTATGACCATTAACGCGGTGCGGGATGACCTGGCCGACCGGCTGGAGAATATCGGCGGGCTGCGGGTGTATCGGCAGCCGCCGGACACGCTGCCGGAACTACCGGCGGCAATAATCCAACCCGGCGAGCCTTTGGCCGACTATGACCGGGTAATCGGGGCCACCGACGTCAGCTATCGCTTTTCGGTACTGCTCCTGGCCAGGTCGGCGGACTACGCCCAAGCCTGGGAGGAGGTAGCGGCCTACATCAACCCGACCGGCGCCGGGTCGCTCAAGGCAGCAGTAGAGGTAGCGGGTGATACGACAATCAAAGCCGACTGGTTCCGGGTGGTAAAGGCCGGCAACGCTGGGCGGGTCACCTACAACAAGGCCGCCTACTGGGGCGTCACCTTCCAGATTCAAGCCTACGCCAGCGGGTAGGGAGACCCCCTCACCCCGGCCCTCTCCCCCAGGGAGAGGGAGACTATAAACCCCTCTCCCCCAAGGAGAGGGGCAGGGGTGAGGGCGCAAATATAAGGAGGCAAAACATGGCTAAATACCCGGTGGCGGGGTACAGCTACATTGAGGTTGACGACGCCGGGGGCATCCCCCGCAACCTGTCCCCTTACATCGAGGAGATTGAACCGCTGGGCCGGGCGGTGTCCTTCGTTGACGTTACCGGCCTGAACGACCCGGCGCAGCGGGTAATCGCCGGAGCAGAACCGGCCCAGGAGTTTTCCCTGTACGGCATCTTCGACGACACGCCGGCGGCGGGGCCGGATACCACTCTGGCCGGCATCGTGGGGCAAGCGGTTACAGTCAGCTACGGCCCGGCGGGGAAGCGCGCCGGCCGGCGCAAAGTCACCGGGGAGTTCCTCTGCCTCAACTACCGGATTACCGGCAAGCTGGACGGCGGCAAGGGCGATGGCCTGGTGCGCTTCACCGCCCGCTTCCGGCAGTCCGGCCCGGTAACGGTGACTGTTTGGGACTAATTTTTCTCCCCTCACCCCGGCCCTCTCCCAAAGGGCGAGGGAGTCAAGTCTCCCCTCTCCATGAGGGAGAGGGCTCGGGGTGAGGGCCGGGGCTAAACTTAAAACAGCTTGAGGTGAAGTATGGCTAAACCCCACTGGCGAATCTGGGTTGACTGGGACGGCGACGGCGTTTGGGGAGAACAGGCCGGTGGCTACGACGAGGACGTGACCGATGACGTGATGGCCCTGAGCTGGAACTGGGGCAAGCCGTTGGCCCCGGTTAATTCCGTGGGCCGGGCCCTGGGCCGTGACACTGACCGGGCCGGGGCCGCCGGGTTGGAGCTTACCCTCCGCAACCACGACCGTAGATACTCGCCCGGCAACTCAACTTCGCCGCTGGCTGGCAACTCCGGTTTGGTTAGTAACGCGGGCCGCAGCCGCAAAGTGTGGGCCGCCTTTGCCTACCCCTACGACGACTTTGACGGCAGGGACGGGGCGGACTTGTCGGGCCGGACGCTGCCGGTGGGCGACGGGTTGTCCTGGGTTAAGGAGACCGCCGGCAGCAGCGGGTTGGCGCTGGCCGGCGGCAACCGGGTGCGCCCAGTATCCGGCGGAGGCGAGGCCGTCTATACCCTGGACTTTGGCGAGGCCGACGCCCATATCGGTTTCCTTTACAACCGGGCCAGCAATGCCAAAAGCGGGGTAGTCCTGCGCTTCATCAATCAGTGGGACTACCTGCGGGTGCGCTTTGGCGACACCGGCACGGCGCTGGAGGATATTACCTGGGGCTACCCGACCACCCTACGCCAGGGCGATGCCCTGACCACCGGAGTCAACTATTTCATCGAGATTGAGCTGCACGGCAGTTCCGTCCGGCTCTTTGCCACCGACCTGGACGGCGGCGCCTCCGACCGGAAGGAAATCCTGGATGGGCAGGGCAATGCGGGCAACCTGTCGGCCACCAGGCACGGGCTGTGGCACGACGGGACTGCTGGCGGGAATGGCGAGGCCGCGGCCGACCGTTGGGGCGGGTTTGGCGGCTGGCGGAGCTTCTTCTACGGCGCGCTGGAACACATCGCCCCGGTCCATGACCGGGAGTTGGGCGACATCTGCCGCCTGCGGGCCAACGATGAACTGGAACGGCTGGGCCGGACGGAGTTATTTGACCTGCTGAGTGGGCGCAACCTGACCTCCGGCGCCATCGCCAACCGCATCCTGACCTGGGCCGGTTTCAGCCCCAGCCATCGGCATATAGACGCCGGCCAGACGTTGGTGGCTACCGAGCCGCGGGCCTTGTGGCGCATTCCCGCCGGCTCCGCCCTGTACGACTTGCAGGAAGAGGAGGACGGTTTCAGCTACCTGGACGGCCGGGGCTACTTCCGGCTGGAAGCCGCCGGGCACCGGCAAGGAGAGCCGCATACCGTCCCTAAAGCTACTTTCCGGGATACGCTGGCGGGCAGCCCTTACTTTTCCCAACTGGCCTGGGATGCGGGCAGTAGCAGCGTGGAGAATTCCGTTGCTTTCCGCTACCGGCTGGCGGAGAACCTGGGCTTGCAGGAAATATGGCGGCTGCGGGACGTGCCGGCCATTCCCGCCGGCGAGAGCCGGGACTTTCTGGCCGAAAGCGGCAGCTATACTGTGGTGGACGGTATCCGACTGCCCCTGGCCGCCACCGACTACACCGCTAACAGCCGGGCTGACGGCAGCGGAACGGACTTGACCAAAAATATAGCGGTATCTCTGCCCTACGTTTCGGTTGACTCCGGCGGCTACCAGGGCAAAGGTACGCTGGTTCGGGTGGCAAACAACCACGCCTCGGCCACCGCCTACGTTATCCTGCTGCGGCTCCGGGCCGACCAGGCTTACCGGGACTTTGAGGCCACCAGCTACCGAGCCGAGGATACCACCGGGCCGGGCGGGCAAAGCGGGCCGGGCGGGAGCCCCCGTTCAATCAACTGCCGGTTTATCGACAACTACGCCGCTGCCCAGCAGGGAGCCGAGGCCCGCCTGGCGCGCAAGAATTTGCCCCATGCCCGGCTGACCCTGACCCTGCCCAACGGCGACGGCAAGAATCTGGTCCAGGTGGTGCACCGGGTTCTTTCCGACCGGATTAGGGTGATTTGCAGCGACCCGGCAGTCAACGGGAATTTCTTTATTGAGGGTATGGAGTTGGACGCCACGGCCCGCACCGGCGAGGTAACGGCGCGCTGGCTGGTGCAAGAAGCGTAGGGGGTGGCCACCGGGTTATCGCATTATACCGAAGAATGAAAACCCCGTCGTTCCTGCGAAAACAGGAATCCAGTGGCGTCAGGGTCAGAGGTTCCTGCTTTCGCAGGAACGACGGATTCCCCCGATTCCAAATACGACTGCCCTAGTAGGTCATCAGTATTGAATTGAGGGATAGAGGGACTTGAGCTTGATACGGGCGTCCTCGGTAGTGAAACGCCAGTCGGCACGGACCCTGTCGCGGTTGCGCTGGCTCTCCCAGGCCCAGGTCTCTTTCCTCAGCGTCTCTTGATCAGGAATCCGGCGGTCCAAGCACTGCCTCGCCAGCACTGCAAGCTCTATCTCGGCCATATCCAGCCAACTGCCGTGCTTGGGCGTGTAGTGGATTTCCAGCCGTTCCGCTATGCGCCGCGCCTCCGCAGGCTCAAATGCCTCGTACAGGGATGACGGATGGTGGGTGTTCAGATTGTCCATCACCAAGACTATCCGGTCCCTGTCTGGGTAGTCCACGTCCACCAGTTGCCGCACCACCCGGGCCCAATCCAACTTGGTGCGCCGGTCCGTCACCTCCACCCGGCGCCACCCCTCCAAGGGCGCGAACAGCATGAACAGGTTGCTCACTCCGTTGCGCTCGTATTCGCAGTCGTAGGCCATGGCAACGCCGGGACGCGGTGGGAGGGGAGTGCGGGTCTCCTTCACCTGCTGTTTGCTGGTCTCGTCCAGGCACACCAGAACCTCGTTGTCGCCATACCGGCGATGGTAGACCTCCAGCACGTCCTCCATGGCGCAGACGAACTCGGCGTTGGCCTTGGGCGGGATGCACCAGCACTCCTTCAGCCAGGGCTTGAGTTGGTTTTTTTCAGGGTCTGGCGCACCGTTTCGGCGCTGATGGTGTCCACTATCTCCCACTCCGCCAGTCGGTCCGCCAGCAGTTGCAGCGTCCAGCCAGCCCGGCCCTCCGGCGGCTGGGAGCAGGCCATGGCCACCAAGTGGGCCTCACTCTCGCCGTCCAGCTTTCTCGGACGGCGGTTGACCTGCGGCCTGCGGCCCAGAGCAGCCTCTACTCCCTCCTCGACACAGCGGCGGCGCACCCGTTCCACCGTGGCACTGCCTATCTTCAGGGCCCGGGCTATATCCTCGTCCTTCATCGCCCCGCCCTCTTGAGCTTCATCGACAAGCAGCAGAATCCGAGCGTGGGTCTGCTTGTACGCCGCCCCCCGTCCCCGAGACACCATCCCCTTCAGTTCCGCCTGCTCCTCCCCACTCAGCTTGACCCGGTACTTCTTGGCTGGCATCCTCATCCTCCCAACATCACCTTGCCTTTTGACCTATACCCACAACTTTACAACATCCTATGTATCAATTCAAAGCTGTTGGACTACTAGTATTACAACGACGTTTCGGAAGAAAGGCAACTTGAGCACCTCTTGATGCCGATCTGCCCACGGGCTGGACAGCTT
Source organism: Dehalococcoidia bacterium (assembly GCA_965197655.1). GTDB lineage: Bacteria > Chloroflexota > Dehalococcoidia > Lucifugimonadales > UBA3495 > CATQHB01. Next base: position 2,708,080 of record OZ240220.1, read on the forward strand.
TGTGGCCTTGCCTTCCGCGAAGTGATTTCCGGCCAAAAACTGACCATATTAAGAATGCGTCGTTGTAATACTAGGACTCGTATGGGTTCCGACAGTTCATTGGCTCTTTGAAATCGGACCGTTAAAGTACGCGTGGCTTAGTCACTATAAGCGTAGACAACAATACGAACAGAACAAAGCAGACAAGAAACACGATCAAGTTACAGCAGAGATAATCAAGAAGCGTCGTATTTGGAGAAGACGACATGCCGACAAGGATCGGAGACCTGACGCTCAAGCATGCCTTCCTGCAGCTGAACCCCGAAACTCTGGAGCTGGAGCCACTAGTGGCCTACCACCAATGGATTGATGGATGGTAGGATGTGAAGGTCAAGTAGATACAGGAACAAATGGGGAAGTGGTGAGGGACGTGATGGTGAAGAAATATCGGGTAGCACTGAAGGTAGAGGAACAGGAGGAACTGAAGGCATTGGTATCCAGGGGCCGGGCGGCAGCTTATAAGCAGACTCACGCCCGCATCCTGCTGCTGAGTGATGAGAATCAGGCCGAGGGGCCAATAATGGACTAGGAGATAGCCCGGTCCCTGAAGGTGGGCACCGCCACGGTGGAACGGGTACGCCGCCGCTGTGTGGAGGAGGGAGTGGCGGCCGCCCTGGGTCGCAAAGAGCAACTGAACCGGCGCCGAAAGAAGTTGGATGGTCAGGGTGAGGCCCACCCCGTATCCAGTACGGGGCAGGCTCTGATTGCCCTGGCCTGCTCGCCGCCGTCGGAGGGACGAGTCAGTTGGACGTTGCAACTGCTGGCCGATGGACTGGTGGAAGGAGAGATAGTGGAGAGCATCAGCGACGAGACGGTGCGCCGGACCTTGAAAAAACCGAACTGAGGCCCTGGCTGAAAGAGTGCTGGTGTCTGCCTCCCCAGGGCAGCGCCGAGTTTGTGTGCGCCATGGAAGACGTGCTGGAGGTCTATCAGCGCAGCTATGAGGACAAGGAAGTCCTGGTCTGCCTGGACGAGACCAGCAAGCAACTGGTGGGGGAGACTCGGCAATCCCGTCCGCCGCGGCCTGGTTCAGTCACGGCCTACGATTATGCATACCAGCGCCAGGGGGTGAGCAACCTGTTCATGCTGTTCGCGCCCTTGGAGTGATGGCGGCGGGTGGAGGTGACGGACCGGCGCACCAAGGTTGACTGGGCGGAGGTGGTGCGGAAGCTGGTGGACGAGGACTATCCCGATAGGGAGCGGATAGTGCTGGTGATGGACAACTTGAACACCCATCATCTGGCATCTTTGTACGAGGCCTTCGAGCCGGCCGAGGCCCGGCGCATCGCTGAGCGGCTGGAGATTCACTACACGCCGAAGCACGGCAGTTGGCTGAATCCTGTCCTGAGCCGGTCGAAGGGATGGCGGAGATAGAACTGGGGGTGCTGGCCGGGCAGTGCCTGGACCGCCGTATCCCCAGCCGGAGAATCCTGGAGCAGGAAACCGGGGCATGGGAAAACCAGCGGAATCGGCAGGGGTTTCGAGCGGACTGGCGCTTCACCACCGAGGACGCCCGCATCAAGCTCAAGTCTCTATACCCATCAATACAAATGTGATTGGACTACTAAACTAAAGCCAAGGTGAAATGTACATATCGCTAGACCACACTGTCAGTGGCCATCAGTTGGGGGCTAAAGGTGATATGAGGTGCCATGGAGTCCTTTCGGTCATCTTCAAGATCCCCGAAATGCACATCCCACCTTGGCATTGGTTTAGTGGTGCGAAATCTTTGTAATGATGGGTAATTTGGTTGGTGGGATTACGTGGACAAACATCAGACTGAGAACCCGGCTGGAAAAGCAATCCATCATTTCAAAGTAGTTGGACTACTAGGTTTAGCCGCGAACAGGTACGAATGACGAAATACCCTCGACGCCCAATTCGTAATTCCTAATTCGTAATTCCTCAGCGGCGGGGGCGTTGGCGGTCGGCGCTGTCCAGCATTAGGGTAACCGGGCCGTCGTTTTGCAGGGACACTTGCATATATTCCTGGAAAACGCCGGTGGCGACGGTAAGCCCGGTGGCCTGAAACAGTTCAACCGTATGCTGGTAGAGGCGTTGGGCCTGTTCCGGCGGAGCGGCTCCGGTGAAGTCGGGCCGCCGCCCTTTACGGGTTTCGGCGTACAGGGTGAACTGGCTGACAATGAGCAACTCCGCCCCGGTGTCCAGGGCGGAGTGGTTAAAACGGTTCTGCCCGTCGGCGAATATCCGCAGGTTGATTACTTTTTCTACCAGGTATTGGGCGTCGGCCTCCGTATCCGCGGCGGAGACGCCCAGTAGCGCCACCAACCCCGGCCCGATGCGCCCAACCTCCCGGTCGTCCACCGACACGGAGGCTTGGGTCACCCGTTGAATCAAGGCTCGCAAAGAACCTCGCAATGGACTGCCTTCTCCCGAATCACCGGCTTATTTCTCGCCGCGTCCTATACCCTGCCCCGGGCCGGAGCCAGCTAAACCCCGGTGGTAACCGGGGTCGGCAGCCGGGCCGTCCAGCTATCAAGCTAGGATCCGTCTAGGTAGCGGACTCGGTGGCCGCCTTGGCGGTGGAGTCGCTCTTGGAGTCGGAGGAGGAAGAGTCGCCGGTCGAACTTGACGACTTGCTCTCGGAACTGCCGGCAGTTTCCTTTTCCTTGCCCTCTTCCTTGCCTTCCGAGGATGGCGACTTGGGCCGGCCGTAGTCGGTGGTGTAAAAGCCGGAACCCTTGTAAATCACCGGCACGGCGTGAAAGACCCGCCGACCCTGGCCGGAACAAACCGGGCAAGTCCCGGAACCGGCTTCACTGAAAGTCTGGACTAACTCAAAACGGTGGTCACAGCTGGTGCATTGATAATCGTATCGGGGCAAGCTATTCCTCCTGGAAGGAGCCGCGCCTGGCAAGCAGGTTTTGGTCCATCCTTCTGGGCATCATTCGGATTGTCAATAATTCAATCAATAATTTATCATTACGCCAACCCGGTGTCAATGTAAGCCGGCGGTTGGCTGGGGGCTATCCCATGAACCAAGAGTGACGCTATCCGTCGTTCCTGCGCAGGCAGGAACCTAAAATCTTGAGAGCAGCGGTTCCTGCCTGCGCAGGAACGACGGCAATATGGCTGTCCATCCAATGCGATTGCCCGGCCCGGCCCAGGCGCTATGTTGTTAAACGTGCAGTGATAATGTATCCTAATGTCGCAAACTTTTTGTCGAGATGGTTGGCAGCGTTACTTTGTACGCAGTTGTTTGTGTGCAGTTGTCCTGCCTTGGTCAGTCTCGTACAAGGCGATAGCAAAAGTTGGTGGATAACAGCCTGTCTCCGCATGGGGGCGTACTAATCGAAAGGGTAGCGCCGCTCGACCCGGCCAGCCGGGACCGGGTTGCGCACCTGCCCCGTATCGCTGTCCGGGACCAGATTGCCCGGGAGTGCGTCAATCTGGCTTACGGCTTCTTTTCACCCCTGGACGGGTTTATGGGACGGGCCGACCTGGATTCGGTAGCCCGCAATATGACCCTGAACAGTGGCTACATCTGGAGCATCCCTATCGTCTTTGACCTGGCCGAGGCGGAAGTTGCCCAAATGGGTCTGAAGCCGGGCGATGCCGTTCTGCTGACCTACCAGGAGCAGCCGCTGGCTACGCTGGACGTTACGGAGATTTACTCCTACGACAAGGAGTTTCTGGCCCAGCAGGTTTACGGCACCACCGAGGAGGCCCACCCCGGCGTACAACGCACCTACGGCTATCAGGATAAGTTTGTGGCCGGGCCGGTCACCCTGATTAACCCGCCCAACATCAACCCGCCCTTCGATAAGTTCTGGCAGACGCCCCGGCAACTGCGCCAAACCCTGGCCGACCGGGGCTGGAACCGGGTGGTGGCCCACCAGAGCCGCAACGTCCCCCACGCCGGCCACGAGTGGCTGATGAAGGGGGCCTGGCTGGCCGCGGAAGCGGACGGAGTACTGGTCAGCGCGGTTATCGGCGAGAAGAAGCCGGGGGACTATATTGACGAGGCCATCGTCCTGACCCACGACCTGCTACGGCAAGCCGGCTTTTTCCGACCGGAAATCCACCTGACCTCTACCCTGATGTGGGATATGCGGTACGCCGGGCCGCGGGAGGCGGTCTTTCATGCCCTGGTGCGGAAAAATCTGGGCTGTACCCACCATATGTTCGGGCGCGACCATGCCGGCGTCGGCAGCTATTACGACACCTACGCTGCTCACCGCATCTTCGACGACCTGCCCGACTTGGGCATTAAATCGGTGTTGACGCTGGAATGGTGGTACTGCCCGGTCTGCGGCAGCGTGGCCTACGAGGGGCTATGCGGCCACCGGGAGCAGAAACAGGACCTGGCCGGCACCCTGATCCGGCGCATTATCCAGGGCGGCGAGCAGCCGGCGCCCACCACCCTGCGGGCCGAGGTGCTGGCGGTGGTGCGGGAGTGCGCCGACCAGTACGGTTTTGGCTCGCCCTTTGTGGAAGAGAATTACCTGGAAAACCGCACCCCGGTAATGTCTATGCCGGCTATGGACTGTTCTTGTACCTGTAATGGCACATAGACCATTTTGCCGCCCCCGGTTCTGCTGAACGGGGGTTTTATTTTGGGATTGGCATTTGGAACGGGGTTTGCCCGGGTTGAGGGACCGCCATCGCCCCTATTTCGGGGTCGAATGTCCTATAATGAGGAGCGCACAATCTATCCATCCCGTCAGTCCCAGCCATCCCATCCGTCCCATCGCCGCGCAGCGAGGAACAGTATGACCAGTAAAATGAAGCGTCCGGGAACCGCAGCCGGGGAACTTGAGATGTTCCCGGAATTTCCGCCCAGGTACGATATGCAAAACATTCTCCACCTTCATATCGCTGGCTATATGACAACCCTGAGCCGGCATCTCGGCAGCCCGGAAAGCACCCTGGTGATGGGCGAAGTCCCGGTTTACCCACGTCCCAGCCGAAATGCCCGAGTGCCGGACCTGATTGTGGCCTTCAACGTCAATCCGGCAACGGTTGTGGCCCAGATGGGTTACGCAATTGAGGTACAGGGCAAGCCGCCGGACTTCGCGCTGGAAGTGGCCTCGGTTACCACCGCGCTCAACGACTACACCCGGAAGCGGGATGACTACGCCGCCTTCGGCATCCCCGAATACTGGCGTTTCGACCCCACCGGCGGGCAGCGTTATGACGTTTCGCTGGCCGGAGACCGGCTGGTCGGCAACGCCTATCAACCCATTGCAATCATTACCGCCGGCACTGGCCGCCTCTGGGGGCACAGCGACATTCTGAACCTGGACCTGTGTTGGGAGAACGGGGAACTCCGCTGGTGGGACCCGTTGGCAGCGCGCTACCTGGAGACCCACGAAGAGGAAGCGAATGCCCGCCTGGCCGCTGAGACCCTCGCTGAAACCGAGCGGGCGGCCCGCCTGGCTGCTGAGACCTTCGCTGAAACCGAGCGGGCGGCCCGCTTAGCCGCCGAGGCCCGCATCCGTCAACTGGAAGATGAACAGCGCCGGCGGCAGGACCCTTAACTGCAACATAGGGAACCGGCTGGCAGGTACTCTGCGCCGGCTGGTACTACATTTTGGCCTAAACATTACTAATATCTGGAGGAACCCATGCCAACCTTTGTGAACCCTAACGCCTGTAACGCCTGCGAAGGTGAACACCAGGGGCCGCTGTGCGTTTACATTTGCCCCAATGACCTGATGGCCCTGGATACGGGCGCCAACAAGGGCTTTAACCAGGAGCCGGAACTTTGCTCCGAGTGCTACGCCTGTGTCAAGCTGTGTCCGCAAGAAGCCATCCACGTCCGGGGCTACTCCGATTTCATCCCCCTGGGCGCTTCGGTGCAGCCGCGGCGGGTGGACAACGGACTGACCTGGACGGTGACCTTCCGCAATGGGAAAGTACTGGAGTTTACCTACCCGTCCCGCACCACTCCGGTCGGTTCCAGCAACCCGTACCAGGACTTTACCGAAGACCCGATGGGCGACTTGAAAGGCCAGGGCCTGGCCGGTGAATCCAAGTGGCTGGGGGTGGACAAGCTGCCCTCCCTGTCTGCCAGCAACTAGAGGAGCGGGGGTAAAGCCGAAATGACCATTCCAGTTACCTATCAAACCGAACTCAGGGATTGGATGTCCAATTTCCACAGTGATAGTGGTTACCCTAAAAAGGCGGTAACTCTTACCCTCGCTGAGCAAAAGTTGATTGTCCAGTACGAGCCTAAAGGCGAAATGCCCAGCATCGACAGGCTGCGTCAGACGGGAAAGGAAATAGTCATCGCTTCCGGAACCGGAGCGGTAGTTATGGGTGGGATGGCGATGCTCATTGGGAGAACTTTGCTGGGCGGCATCGCCGCCCGGGTCGGTCTCGCTGGCGCCTTCGGAGCAATTGGACTTGGCATACTTGGGCCGGCCACGTTGATTGGCGGAACGGTAGCCGGAGTGGGGTACACGGTTTACAAAATTGGCCGCAGCCGGGAGCAAAACGCTCAAGCGGAAGCCTTTGGCCAAGAACTCTTGGAGCATTTAAGAGAATTTCGACCTGAAAGTCCGTTGCCCATGGACTTGACGATTGTCGCCTCGGCAGACCGGTACATCACCATAATTTACGACCCTGAACTGGAAACGATCTGATATTCGACAGATCCAGCATGAGACCCACGAATGCCCTGCCTGGCGTCTATCATCTGACTATTCAATTGCAGCAATAAGGATTTCCGCGCCCGGTGGGAGTGTTTCAAACTAACTAATCATAAGACCTTGAGAGGATTTCATTATGGCACTGCCAACTACTGAAACCGTCGAGTGCGACATTCTAATCATCGGGGGTGGTATGTCCGGCTGCGGCGCCGCCTTTGAGTCCAAGTTCTGGGGCAGCGACCTGCGGGTGGTCATCGCCGAGAAGGCGGTCATCGAACGCAGCGGCGCCACCGGCGAGGGCCTTTCCGCCATCAACTGCTATATGGGCCAACGCTACGGCTGGAACACCCCGGAAGACTTTGTCAAATACGTGGTCAACGACATGATGGGACTGGCCCGGGAGGATTTGGTCTATGACGTGGGCCGTCACGTTGACTCCTCGGTGCACCTGCTGGAGGAGTGGGGCCTGCCGATCTGGAAGAAGGACGACGGCACCTACGAACGCATTGGCCGCTGGCAGATTCCCATTCACGGGGAATCCATCAAGCCGGTGACCGCCGAGCCGGCCCGCAAGGCGGTGGGCCAGGAAAACATCTACGAGCGGGTCTCCATCACCCACCTGCTGACCGACGCCAACGACCCCAACCGCATTGCCGGCGCCGTCGGCTTTGGCGTGCGGGAAAATAAACTGTACCTCTTCAAGGCCAAGGCGGTCATCATCACCACCGGCGGCGCCTCCAACGTCTTCCGGCCCCGCTCGGTCAACGAGGGCATTGGCCGCACCTGGTACTCGGTGTTCGCCACCGGCTCGGCCTACGGGCTGATGATTCCCGTCGGCACCGAAATGACCCAGATGGAGCACCGCTTTGTGCCGACCCGTTTCAAGGACGGCTACGGCCCGGTGGGTATGTGGTTCCAGTATTTCCACGCCCGGGTCACCAACGCGCTGGGCGAGGATTATACGGTTACCCGGGACGATGAACTCGATAAATACTTGCCCTACGGGCGGGCGATTCCTACTCCCACCCCGCTGCGCAACCACCAGATGTTCCTGGACATTCAGGCCGGCCTGGGGCCGATGTTTATGCGTACCGAGGAGGCGATGCAAAAGCTGGCCGGCGGCGACCCGGCCAAGATGGACCGGGTGCGGGAAGAGGCTTGGGAGGACTTCCTGGATATGACCATCGCCCAGGCCCTGACCTGGGCCTCCCAGAACATCGAACCGGAGGTAACACCGTCGGAGGTTAACCTGGCCGAACCCTACATTATGGGCTCCCACTCCGGCGAGGCCGGGGCCTGGGTCAGCGGGCCGGAAGACCTGGCGCCGCCGGAATACTTCTGGGGCTACAACAAGATGACCACCATCCGGGGGCTGTTCGCCGCCGGGGACGGCGTGGGCGCCGCTCCGCACAAATTCTCCTCCGGTTCCTTCACCGAGGGGCGGCTGGCGGCCAAGTCTGCGGTCAACTTCCTGCGGGACAACCCGGCAGCCACCAACGTCAACAATGAGCAGGTGCGCCAACTCCACGAATCCATCTGGGCGCCCCTGGAGACCTTTGACCAGTACAAGGGAGAGTCCACCGTCGAGACGGTCAACCCCAACTACATCACCCCCTCCCACGCCTTGGTGCGCTTGCAGAAGATTATGGATGAGTACGCTGGCGGCACCTCGTCCTGGTACACCACCAACGGGGCGATGCTGGAGCGGGGCATCCAGCTTATTGAGATGCTGCGGGAGGACCTGAAGCAATTGGGGGCGCGCAACCGCCACGAACTGCTGCGCTGCTGGGAGGTAGTGCATCGCACCTGGGTCGGCGAGGCCCACATGCGTCACCTGCTGCACCGGCAGGAAACCCGCTGGCCCGGCTACTACTACCGCGCCGACTACCCCAACCTGGACGACGAAAACTGGCGAGTGTTCGTCAACTCCCGCTACGATGCAGCCACCGACCAGTGGAACCTGATGACCCGGCCCTATATTAACGTGGTGAAGTAACGCCGGATGGACAATTAGGGACTAAACTACCCGGCCCCGGCGGTCATAACAACCGCCGGGGCCGGTGGTGTTTTGGAAGCTGCCCCATAGACAGAAGATACGCAGAGAGCTTAATTCCCTACTTATCGCTTGGGTGAATCCCCAGGGCAATCGCATTTGGAATCGGGGGAATCCGTCATTCCTGCGAAAGCAGGAATCCAGTGGCGTCAGGGGCAGAGGTTCCGGCTTTCGCCGGAATGACGGGTTAAGATGCGATTGCCCGGGGCCGATTTCCGGGGATGTGGGAATCGGTTGTGATGTGCTATCATCAATAAAATCAACACGCCGGCCGGAATCACCGCTGCCCGGAGGCCCCCAATGACCACCAAGTTAGCCTACAACCGCTGTACCGACATAGACTACGCCAGCCTGGATTTCAACCCAGATGCACCGGAGCCGCTGCCCGACGCTATGTACCAATATCCCGTATTCGCTGAGATTCTCGCTATTCTGGACGCTCACCTGAACACTCTGGGCAACCCGGAGGAAATTTTCCGTAGCAGCAACACTTTTATCTGCTATGACCGGGCCGACTTGAACGTCCGGGTCGGCCCCGACTTCTATGCCGCCTTTGACGTGGACGCCGCGGCTATTCAGGAACGCTTGATCTACCTGCCCTGGGAGGCGGGTAAGCCGCCGGACTTTGTCCTGGAGGTCGGCTCCCCCAGCACGGGCCGGGAAGACACTGGAAGAAAGCGGGCCACCTACGCCCGCATCGGTGTATCGGAGTATTGGCGGTTCGACCCTTCCGGGGGAGACTACTACGATGAGCCTTTAGTCGGTGAGGAACTGGTTGACGGGCAATACCGGCGAATAGACCTGGCTACCGAACCGGACGGCGTACTCAAGGGGTACAGTCCGATACTCCGCATATCCCTGTGTTGGCAGGAGGGTATGCTGACCTTCTACAACCACCGGACCGGCGCTTACTTGAGAAACTTGCCCGATACCCAGGCCGCCCTTCAAGCCGAGCAGTCTGCCCGCCAACAAGCCGAAGCTGCCCGCCGACAAGCCGAAGCCAGGGTACGCCAACTGGAAGAGGAACTGCGGCGCCGGCAGTAAGAAGCTAGCTCAAAACGCCCTTCAACAAGCTCACCGTGAGCGGGACGAGTTTTGGAATCCGCTCACCCGGAACTTGTCGAAGGGCGTCGCCATAAGCAAAGGCAGTTTTAACCGTCATTCCGGCGAAAGCCGCAATCCAGGAATCCTTGTCCTCTGGAGCGCCAATTCCTACTTGGCCTCTCTGGATTGCGGCTTTCGCCGGAATGACGGTTTAGGGGCGCAGACGGCTCATCACATCTGAACACTTACTTGTCAACCTGTCGCATTGGGCGGGTAGGGCAGGGCAATCGCGTCTTAATCAACGGCATACCCTGATTGTCATTCCGAGCGGAGCGAGGAATCTAAAATCCCTCGGGACAAGGGTTGTTCGGTATCGGCAAAGTGTTTCACCTTAAGGATTTTAGGGATACTCTGAATAAGTCATTGAACACTAGCGCCTTCACCCGTCGTTCCTGCGAAAGCAGGAACCTCTGTACGTAACGTTTTAGGTTCCTGCCGGCGCAGGAACGACGGATAAGTGTAAACATCACGAGTCACGGACTTATTCAGAGGTTTCTTAGGCATCCCCTGATTACCAACAAGGAAATTAACTGCCAAATAGCTAACTCAAAACTTGGAACCCCTGCCCAGCCCGTCATGCCGGCGAAGGCCGGTTTGCTCCGGTTTACCCTGCCGTGCCCAGGAGTTCATATTGTCGGCTTCACCTCGTGCCAGCCGGCGTACTGCTGGTAGGTGTAAGCGGCCTGGATAACGCCAGGCTCGTCGAAGGGCTTGCCGGCAATCTGCATCCCGATGGGAAGACCGTCCTCGGTGAACCCGCAGGGTACCGATATGGCCGGAAGGCCGGTGACGTTGAAGGGTGCGGTGAAACTCTTCCCTCGCGCCGTCGAAATTGGGTCGTAGCCCTCGAAGGCCGGCGCCGGTTGGGTCATGGTAGGCGTTACCAGGAAGTCCACCGTCTTCATAACCTCGGCGAAATCTCGCCGCGCCCAGGTCCGCACCCGCTGGGCCTGGAGGTAGTCCGAGGCACTCATCAATCCGCCGATGCGGAACCTGCCGCGGACAATCTGGCCGAACTCCTGGGGGCGGGTCTTGAGGTTAGGCTCGTGGTAGGCGAAGGCCTCGCTGACCATGATTACCGAATTGGCGGCCCGCACGTAGTCGAGGCTGGGCAGGGTCACTTCCTCGACGTGGGCGCCCAGTTCTTCGAGCACGCTTACCGCCTGCTCCACCCTGGCTACCACCTCGCGGTTGACGCCGGGGTCGTCGTCAAAGAAATAATGCCGGGGGAGGCCGATTCTAACTCCCCGAATGTCTTCCCGCAGCGACCGGGAGTAGTCCGGCACCGGGGCGCGGCTGGAGGTCGGGTCCCGGGGGTCGTGGCCGGCGATGGCCTGGAGCATGAAAGCGGTGTCCTCCACGGTGCGTGTCATCGGCCCGGCGTGGTCCTGGGACCAACTCAACGTCACCACCCCGAAGCGGCTGACGCGCCCGTAGGTCGGTTTCAGGCCGACGATCCCGCACAGCGAGGCTGGGCCTCGGATGGAGCCGCCGGTGCAGGACCCCAACGCCCCCATGCTTTGGCCCGAGGCTACGGAGGAGCCGGAGCCGCTGCTGGAGCCGCCGGTAATGTGGTCGAGGTTCCAAGGGTTGCGGGCCGGCTCGAAAGGCGTCGTCCAGTCCGGGCCGCCCAGAGCGAACTCATGCATTGCCAGCTTGCCCAAAAGGATACCGCCGGCTTCCTTCAGCCGGGCGGTGGTGGTGGCGTCTTCACTGGGCACCCGGTCAATGTCCACCTGGGAACCGGAGGTGGTGCGGACTCCGGCGGTATCATACAGGTCCTTCAGGGCAAAGGGTATGCCGTGCATCGGCCCCTTGTATGCCCCCCGCAGAATCTCCGCCTCAGCGATTCGCGCCTGCGCCAATGCCTCGTCGGCCAGCAGCAGGATGAACGAATGCAGACGGTCGTCGGTGGCCTGGATGCGGTCCAGACAGGCCCGGGCCAGTTCCACTGGGGAAAGCTCCCCTCTTTGGATTAACTCCCCAGCTTGCCGGATGCTCAGGTAATGGAGTTGGGTGTCAGAAGTGGACATAAGTGCATTCCTCCTTAGCGCGACTAGGGTTGCCCGGCAGACCACTGTTGTATTTCGTTATGCCTCCGGCCAGTCCGGGTGGAACTCCACGACCATCTCTTCGGCCCCGAAGCTCAGGGTGTGCAGCTCCCGGGCGTAGGCGGCGTAAAGCTCGTAAATGGGCTTGAGGTCATCCAGTTCTTCCTGGCTCATGCCCAGCCCGGCCCGCTCGGCCATCAGCTTGAATTCTTCCATTGAAGTCTCGCCCGTATCAGGCATCGTACAACCTCCGTATTCCGCATCGGTTGCGGTTGATGTATCCCCACTCTATCAAGAATGGTCGGATTATACATCCCTCCCGCCTTTTGGAGTACCAGTGTCCCGGAAACCGTCCATGTGCGATTGCCCCGTTGACCGCCGTATGTCCCAATCGCCCATCCAAGGCCCTTGGGCGGGTTCGCCACCGGCGGCCAGGACCACCAGAGCCGGTCCGTGCCGAAACGGTTAAGCAGTGCAATATCCGCTACCGATTCCACAACGTAATGGAGAATCCAATAATGAATCAGCCTGGCAACGACAAACCATAACGGAAAATAGCTTGCGGGGTTTGGCGGCCTACCTTAAGATATACCCAGCGACTCAACCTGGCCAAAGCAGACCTTTAGCGAGGAGGCAGCCATGAGCGAACAATTGCAGCGCCCGAAGGACAAAGCGGAGATTTACTGGTTTTCCGAGCAACCCTATGGGCACGTCACAAACCAGGACCTGGAGAAGTACGATTCGGGGCGGCTGGGCTTCCCCAACAGCCATTTCGACCCGGAAAAGGCTCACGTCCTTTACAACCAGTACCACGAGCAATACGTGCTGGCCGACGAGGTCGGTTTCGACGGCATTATGAGCAACGAACACCACGCCTCTTACTGGTGCATGAAACCATCGGTTAACCTGGATGCGGCGGTGATCAGCAAGCTCACCAAGAATGTCAAGATAGCCATCCTGGGGAACGTCATTGCCGTCAACGACCCGATTCGCATGGCCGAAGAGATAGCGATGCTCGACTGTTATTCCGGGGGCCGCATAATCTCCGGCTTCGTGCGCGGCACCGCGGTGGAGACCCTGCAAGCCGGCATTGCCCCGCCGGAAAACCGGTCCCGCTTTGAAGAAGCCCACGACCTTATCATCAAGTGCTGGACCACTCCCGGGCCCTTCCGCTACGAAGGGCAACACTACAAGTACCGGGTCGTTAATCCCTGGGTGCTGCCGGTACAGAAGCCCCACCCCGACATCTGGTTCCCGGGGACGGGCAGCCCGGAGAGCGTGGTCTGGGCGGCCAAACATCGCCACCCCTACATGAACCTGGGCGCCCTGGTGGACACCACTGAATGGTTGCGGCAGGTTTATATCGACACGGCCAAGGATGAAGGGTATCAGGCCGGCCCGGAACATTTCGGGTATCTGCTGCGGTGCCTGGTGGCGGATACCGACGAAAAGGCTATTGAGATTGGCCGGGAATTCATGTGGACCATCGAACACCGGCAAAGGGGCCCCATGGAGCACAACGACCCGCCGGGGTACCAGTCTCGGGAAGCGGTCAGGGTGAAGGCTCAACGCCCCACGGGCAACGTCGCGGGAGCCGGCGGCCTGGGAGTGGGCCTTAGCTACGAGCAGCTGCAGGGCGTGAACAACATCATCGTCGGCAGCCCGGAGACGGTCACCCGAAAGCTCACCGAGGTGATCGAGCGGCTGAGTCCGGGATACGTTCACATCTACGGGAACGAAGGCCACATGGCCCACGAAGACGTAATGCGCTCCGTCGAACTTCTGGGCAAAGAGGTAATTCCGGCGCTCCACGAGGTCAAGCTACGGCCTTACGAATAGATAATCCGCCTGCTGGCTGGGGGGAGACTTCACGGCCCGGCGTCGGATTAGAAACTATTTCAAAACACCTACCCTGGCCTCCTCTCCCTGGATGGGGGAGGATTGAGGTGAGGGTGACGGCTAAAGTACCCCTCATCCTAACCTTCTCCCGCCAGGGGAGAAGGGACTTTCGAGATAGTTTGTAAGGGGAGATTCTCATGGAAATTGGATACCAGGTAGGCCAGGTGGTGTTAAGGGACACCGTTACCCTGCAACAACAATGGCAAGAGCACCTGGAACAATTCCGTGCCTCCCGGGACGCCGGGTTCGATATCTATTGCTGGGCGCATCACTACCTCATCGACCCCTTCCAGCACTTTCAACCCTTCCCCATACTATCCCGGTTAGCCGCCGAGCCGGGAAACATGAAGCTGGCGACCTCGGTGCTGTTGCTGCCCTTGCTCAACCCGGTGGATGTGGCCGAGCAGGTGGCTACCTTGGACCACATTGCCGAAGGGCGCTTCATCCTGGGGTTGGGCCTGGGCTACCGGCCCGAAGAAAGCGAGGCATTCAACACCCGCATGGGCCATCGGGCCGCCCGCAGCTCAGAAGCCTTGGAGCTGATGGTCCGGTTGTGGACGGAGGAGGAAGTTACCCACCACGGGCGCTTTTTCCAGGTTACCGAGGCTCGTCCCACCGCCAGACCTTACCAGCAGCCGCATCCCCCGATTTGGTTGGCGGCCATGAGCGACCCGGCAGTCCGCCGAGTAGGTCGGGAAGGGCATACGATGTTCGTTGGCCCAGCCCAGCCCTTCAATACTATCCAGCGGCAAATCGACCTGTACCACCAGACCCTGGAAGACCACGGGCAGCGCAGGCCGGAGGATATGGTCATCGTCAGGGAGTTTTTCTGCGGAGAGAGCCGAGACGAGGCGTTGGAATCTGCCAGACGCGGCTTCGAGACCAAATACCGGGTCTATGACCAGCATGGGTTTCAGGGCGCCGATGAAGAACTGACCAGAAAGATATCGGGAGATCTGGAAGGCCTGATGGACCAAACCTTCATCGTCGGCAGTCCACCGGAATGCGTGGAACAGATTGCGAGCTACCGGGAATTGGGGTTCACCCACATTTCCTTGCGCCTGTTCTACCCGGAGATGTCGCAGAAAGAGGTGTTGGACCACATTGAACTGGTGGGAAGGGAGGTCCTCCCCGCCGTCCATGAACTGTGATGCTGCCGCCCTTTGGGTTGATTCAAGACTGATGGAACGAAGGAGAACCTATGAAGCTTGGCCTTTTTATGATGCCGTCCCATCCCCCGGAGCGGAACATCTACGATTCCCACCAGTGGGACTTGAACTACCTGGAGTTGGCAGACCGATTGGGATATGACGAAGCCTGGATCGGCGAGCATTTCACTGCGCCGTGGGAACCGATCCCGGCCCCGGACCTGATGATTGCCCAGGCCTTGCAACGGACCAGCAAGATTAAGCTGGGGTCGGGAGTCCATCTCCTGCCCTACCACCACCCGGCTGAGTTGGCCCACCGGGTCGCATACCTGGACCATATTGCCCAAGGCCGGTTCATGTTCGGCATCGGTTCCAGCGGTTTGCCCAGCGACTGGGCATTGTTCGACGTTGATGGCAACAGCGGCCAGCACCGGGATATGACCCGGGAGTCGCTGGACATCATCCTGAAGATCTGGCAGGCGCGGGAGCCCATGGAGTACAAGGGCCAGTTCTGGAACGTCAACGTCCCCGACACCATGTACGACGTCCTGCGGCCCTTCCTCTACCCCTACCAGAAACCCCACCCGCCCATTGCGGTGGCGTCGGCCAGTTACCGGTCGCCAACCCTGGTTATCGCCGGGGAACGGGGATTCATCCCTATGAGCCTGGCCTTTAACACAGATTACTGTCTTAGCCACTGGGAGGCCATCGAGGAAGGCGCTCGAAAATCCGGCAGAACCCCCTCCAGAAAGGAATGGCGGCTGGTCCGGGACGTGTATGTGGCGGACACTGATGAGGAAGCCCGTGAAGCAGCGGTTGGCGGCATGACCGCCAGGGTCTGGAGGGACT
This sequence comes from Dehalococcoidia bacterium, assembly GCA_965197655.1. Taxonomy (GTDB): domain Bacteria; phylum Chloroflexota; class Dehalococcoidia; order Lucifugimonadales; family UBA3495; genus CATQHB01. The sequence continues at coordinate 2,723,837 of OZ240220.1, forward strand.
ACCTGCTTCGAATCTTCAAGGAATTCAACCTGCTGCACGTATTCAAAGACGACCCGGAGGTCCCTGACGAAGGTGTTACGCCGGAATACATGGCAGACCATATGTGGCTCATCGGCTCGCCCGATACCGTGGCGGCCAAGATTCGCAAGCTGTATGAAAACGTGGGAGGGTTCGGCGGCCTTCTGGTCCTGGTTTACGACCACTGGCAAAACCAGGAAGGGTGGGATAAGTCCACCCGCCTCCTGGCGGAAGAAGTGATGCCAAGGATTGCCGACCTGGTGCCTGAATAGGAGATTCGTAAACGGTTAGCCTCCAATTCTCTGGGACAGACGTGATGGGTTTCAAAAGAGTTGACCGGCACCGTCCGACTCATCAAAACCTGGAACGGCCTCGGGGATAGCGAAACATGATAGAGGGAGGGTTTCAAATATGGCCACGGTAGGAACCGGGAAATACACTTACGAGTTGGTGGAAGATTGGGCCAAGTTACCCGAAGGCTGGGTATTGGGACAGACCGCCATAGTCACCGATTCCCAGGACCGGGTCTATCTATTTAACCGCAGCGAGCATCCGCTGATTGTCCTGGACCGGGAGGGAAACTATCTGACTTCGTGGGGAGAGGGGGTCTTGCACGACGCCCACGGTATGTTTATCGACGGTGAGGACAACCTCTATCTACCGGTAAAGAACAATCACGTGGTGCTGAAATACACGCGGGAAGGCAATTTACTGCTGACCCTGGGTACTTGGGACCAGCCCTCCGACACCGGTTGGTCGGGCAATTACTCCGACCCAGCCGTTCGAGCGGCGGGGCCTTTCAACCGCCCCAGCGACGTGGGCCTGGACGCACAGGGCGATATGTACATCTCCGACGGCTACGGCAATGCCCGCGTCCACAAGTTTTCCGCCGCGGGCGAGTTCCTCTTCTCCTGGGGCGCCCCCGGCAAAACGGCGCCGGGCGAGTTTCACGTTCCTCACGGGGTGTGGGTCCATACCGACGAACGGGTATTCGTGGCCGACCGGGAAAACAACCGCATCCAGATATTCTCCCCGGACGGGGCTTTCCTTGACCAATGGACCGACTTCGCTCGTCCCTGCGATATTTACGTAGATTCAGACGATACCATGTTCGTCGTTGAGTTGGATGCTTTCGTTAGCATTGTGACCATTGACGGGCAGTTGATAACCCGCTGGCTGCCCCCCACCAATGCCGAACCGGGGACCGGCGCCCATGCCATCTGGCTGGATTCCCGGGGCGACATATACGTTAACCGCAACCTGGAGGGCCAGCGGTTGCTAAAGTACCGCCGCCTGGCCTGAACCTCGGGCCTTTCCTCACCGCTCGCAGCGGGCTTTCGCCCTACGGGATGTGCGGCAGGGCCCCGCTATGGGTCAAGAAAGGGCCCTCAACGAGTAGTTCTTGAACTTATCAAGTTGGATCGACAGTGCCGCTGTGGACATGATAAGGACCCGGCAGAGCAGCGCTACAGGTGGAAGCAGGCATGAAGGCGCGCGAACCCGAACCTGCGGCCGCACGGCGGCACGGGGAGTCCCAAACCCGGTGCACCGGAGCGGCTGCAGAGCGTTAGCAGCGCAGTTCTACACCTCGACGAGCAAGTCTTCGCAACTACGTTCAACTGCAAGGGAGGGTGGCCCAGCGCAAGCAGAACCGGCCGGAGTCCGTTCAAGTACAAACGCCGTATCAGGAGTACGACTGGGGCCAGTTACGGGTCGGGTTCCGGTTCAGCGTCGCAGGCCGTCAGCAACAACGCAGCCAGCAGGCAAGACAACCCGAATCAAGTTGGATATGGTTCCGGGTCTTTCCACCCGTACCACATTCTCCCAGCGCTTCCCGTCGCCAGCCAACGTCTCGATGAGTCGAGGACCGCGTCTCAGCGGGTTACCAGGTCCCCACTGCGGACCTCCAGCCCAAGACCAGGCTCGCCGCCGATGCCGACCTGCTCGACCACGACCGTCCCATCGTTGCCGAACATCAAGCTCTTCGACATGAGGTCGCGGCGCAACAGGTGCGTGCCAAAGGCGCCCTCGGACGCCACCAGGTTAGGCCTGGACGCGTGCATCACGGTCAGGCCGGCGCGGGTCAGGATGCTGGTCTCGCCAACCTGCGCGCCCACGATCACGCCGACGCCCAGGTTGGCGGCCCGCTTGGCCACATCCAGCGACCGCATGATGCCGCCCATCTTCGAGACCCGTAGGTTCACAATCCAGCGTTCCGGGTCTTTCAGCGTATCCAACTGTTCGACTCGCAGCAGGCTCTCGTCGAGGATGATCTTTGCCCCGCATTCCACGCCGACGCGCTCGAACCCGGTCAAGTCGCCCTCTTGCAGCGGCTCTTCTATTGCGTACACCTGGTGCGGGAGGGCAGTGACGAGCCGAATACACTCGTCCGCCGACGTCCACAGGTTGTTCGCATCGAGCCGCACCCGCAGCCTCGAGTCCGTCTTGTAACGGAATAGGCGCATTTTCCGGCGGTCACGTTCCGGATCGCCGGACACCTTAACCTTGAAGTCCCGGAATCCCCGCTTCCAGTAGCGCCGGAACTGCCACCAGTAGGCCAGATACGGCGAATCGCCCAACACTGCGGAGTAGGTAAACCGGCCCGTGAGGCGAGACAGGCCCAATAATTCCTCGACAGGAACTGCGTTGGTCTTCCCCAGCAGGTCAAGGGCCGCGATTTCTATCGCGCAATACGCCGCCGGGTTCTGGTCAATGACCTTCCGGTGAGCGTCGGCCCACGCTCGCAAGCTCTGCGCGTCGGTCACTCTGTCGATGATCGAGCTTGCGTGTTTCCGGATGAACGCGGCTCCGCTTTCAACTGTCTCGCCGGTCACGTACTGGCGGGGACACCCCTCGCCGTACCCGATGTCGCCAGAATCCGAACGGGCGGCAACGATGAGGTTTTCCGCCCGCGCGCGGCTTGCAGAGGCGTGTCGGAAAACCGCACGAAAGGGCACCGGGAAGCTCGAGACTTCCAACCGTTGGATACGCAATGTCGTTTACTCCGCCTCGGTTAGAGTGGTGAAATCCAGCCGGCACTCGCGGGCATATTGAAGATGCAGATACTTGAACTGGGTGTCTCGTTGGCCGGCCTCCACACAAATGGCTCGATACTGGTCGCCCGTTCCACTCCGGAGCCAACGGACTTCCAGGGGAATCAGCCGACCGCTTTTCCGTTTGGCCTCGTACTCCACGTTCAACTCGCACAGCCGGGAGTCTATCTCGCCGGCGATGGCGGCGCCGTTACCGCCACCATTGCCGCCACCGTAGGCTCCCCGGTCATCGGCTTCAACAAAAAGGGTGTACCCCGAAGCTTCCTCGTCGGCGATGACGATGAAGAATCGGTGATGCACGCTCCGTCTCAGTAACACTGCGGGAACTGCGTCAAGCGCCTGGGATTCGGTTAGCTTCTCTCCCGTGATACTGGTCGTTCCCTTGCCCTTCTGAACGAAGTCCAGCGTAGGCGTCTGGTGCACCATTCCGCTGACCCGGACTATATCGTTCATATCGTACCGGTAGAGTCCTTCGGGAGTGGTTATGAATACATAGTACTCGCCGCCCAGTTCAAGCTCGTGGAGCCCCAGGAACTCCGCGCCTCCCGCCTCCCAGGCGTCCCGTTCGACAAACTCGAAGTAAGTCTGAAAGAAGGTCGGCAGGCATACATTGTTCCGGGCGTCGATATTGAGCGTCCCCCGAAACTCGCTGGCCAAATACCCCAATTCGATAATGGGAATATCGGTGGGCAGCCGGCCCGACAAGCCGCTGAGAGCGGTCCCACAGCTCCCGCCGGTCCAAGTCACGACGCCCTTGAGGTCCGGCCAGATGTCGAAAAAGGTGAAGCGCCCGGCGGCTTTCAGGCAATCGGCCAGGTATGCGGCGCGGCTTGGGTTGGCCTTCAGCCCGTGCTTCACAGCGTCGGGCAACGAGTCCGCGTCCGGCAGCCGGCCCGACGCGATGGCCTTGAGAACAATGTCGGCGTGCTTGTCCGCCACGGAGAGAAGCCGGAGGAAGGTTGAAGGATTGGCTGTGGCGATGCCGGTTACATTCGGCTCCGCCAGCCCATAAATCACCATCGCTAGGTAACGTGACTCGTAGTCCTCAATATCCGCAATCTCTGGGGACAGCACGTACCTGGACCGCACGAGCCTCGACTGGCTCTTATAAAGCAGCCCCGAGGCGGAGCCGAACGGAGTTCCGCCCTCCATCCAGCCTTCTACGGCTTGGCCGCTGATAGCGAACCCCTTCCCCTGGAGAACCGCCGAGTCTCGCGACCAAACATAGGCGCCCAGTTTTTGGTCGCGCCTCATCTGATCCAGGCCGGACGCTGTGACAGGTATGTTCTTAGGGGCGCCAACCGTGCCGCTGGTCCGGTGGTAATAGACCGGACGCTCCTTGGTCAGGCATGGCTCCCCGGTCAGTTCCTGGCACTCGACCAGAGGCCGCAGGTCCTCGTATGTTTGCACCGGCGTGGACTGACGGTACCCGGCGGCGTCAGCGATTTGCGAGAACGCGTGCTTCTTGCCGAACTCCGTATCTGCGTTCTCCGCCACGATACGGCGCAATAGCGCCAGCTGGACGTCTCGGGGACACTTTGCCCCTTCCACAAACCCCCGGTACCGGCGGGCTTGGGTCAGTTTGAGGCCCGTGCGCAGCAAGGCGTAGTTGGCGGCGCGCGGGACGGAGTTCAACCCTTTGGCAGCCATTCTCTGGCCGGGGAAGCTCAAGGCAGCAGTTCCCGGACGAATGGACTTTTCATCTGCACCAGGAATCCCGTGGGATATCGACGGTTGCGAAGCCCAATCGTCTCAATGTCGCGGTCATTGGGGAGGAACCGCGTCCTGAACAACGTGTCCCATACGATGAGGTTGTTACCGAAGTTACTGTTCATTTCCCGCGCTCGCCTCGAGTGATGCCACCGGTGCAACTCAGGTCCGGCGACGAGGTAGTTCAATGGCCCAAGATATACCCTGCAGTTGGAGTGCTGGAAGAACCCATTCAGGGCATAAAAGACGAAATACGCCGCGAGGACCTCTTGGGAAACAGCCAGGATCGCAAAAGGTAACGTATCCGCGGCGTATTGGACGGACTTCTCGATGGGGTGGAACCTTCCGACGTTGATAATATAAAGTTGAGGCGGCGAGTGATGCACCGCATGGAGCCGCCACATGAGCGGGTACCGGTGAAAAGCTCTATGCAGCCAGTACCGCATGAAATCGGCCGCCAACAGCATGATAGCGACTTGCGCCACGACCGGAAGGTTGTGGGGCCAGAAGATATCAACGGTCCGCCCACCAGCCTTAAGAGCCCCCGCAAGGGCGATGACCAGGGTGATCGCCAACAGGTATGGGAGCGCCACCTGAACAACAATGAGAAAGAGCGCGTCAGTACGGACATCCTCCGCGGGGGGGCGCCAGTCTCTACGGTAGGGCAGCATAACCTCGTGAAGCGCGATAAGACCGACACCAACCAGCGCCGCACCGTAGGACGCGAGGGTCACGTGCCATCCCGCTCCGGCAAGGGTTGTGTAAAGCACGAACCCCAGGATAATGACAACTGGGTACGAGCCTACTTCTACCAGCCTTGAAATCTTTGCCTTCGCCATTGAGTAATTCATGACCCGTTTCTCTGAAGCCTGAAGCTATAGGCAGCGGAATGAGCGGCTGCGGGCAACGTCACAAGCTAGGCTGATTCCTTCGCTGTATAATTGCCCAACGTCAGTAGGTAGTGGCCCAATATCAGTATAAGCGACGCCAGTATAATGTGAAACAGGGCCGGGACGCTCTTGGCAAACCACGCGTATTCCGCCAGGAATGTCCAGCCGGCGATGAGGCGGAACGTCATGACCCCCAGGTAAACGCCGCCCAGCGCGAAACAGGCCTGGTGTTTCCACGGGCGAGGGGAGATGGCGTTCGTGTGAACTCGCCAAAGGACGACCATCAGCACAGCTACGATAATCGCCTGCAACCCCAGCAGCACGGGATAGGATATGGCAGAACCTTGCCACGCTTCAAACGACGGGAGAAAGGGGACCTCATGCACCGCTTGGACCAGTTGAGCCACCACACGCAGGGCGAACAGGCCCGACAACAAGAGCATCAACAAAAGGTGGTGGTGGCGGCCCATCGGCGGTCTCCTTAGCACTTGTTATGGCCCCCACGATCAGGCCCGAGCGGTATTATCCATCCTCCGTCCTTCATCCGCTAGTCTCCTCGGTCCGTCATCGGAGAAGTGCAACCGGGCAATCGCATATTACTATAGGCGTAACTGTTCAGTCTTGCGGGATTGTTCCCACCTTAAACCGTCATTCCGGCGGGGATCCGTCATTCCGGCGCAGGCCGGAATCCAGTGGCGCCAAGTAGGAATTGGCTTTCCAGAGGGCAAGGATTCCTGGATTCCGGCTTTCGCCGGAATGACGGTATAGGGGCGCAGACGGCTCATCACATCTGAACTGTTATGATCATCCCACAAAATTCGCATTGCAGCTGGACCAGTTTTCGGGAGGCAGATCACGTCACGCCGGTTCAGCCCGCTCGAGTTTCGCAATTTTCTCCCTGCTGCGTGGACGAATGTCACCGCCACAGCCCGTCCGCAAGTGTTAAAATCCCCGCGGAGACAGGCAACCAAAAACTGAATATTGGCCACTGGCGAGCGGCGGTTGGCCAACCGGAGGCGTCTTGGCAATAACAGAATTGGAAATCACCAAACGCACCAGTTTCGCGTCGGGCGAGAGCTTCGGCGAGGTGGGCGCGTATGAGCTGCTGGAAGGCACGGCCCACTATGCGGTGGACCCGTCGCAGGCCCGGAATCAGGGGATTACGGACCTGGACCTGGCGCCGCGCAATTCCGCCGGCCAGGTGGAGTTTTCGGCGGACTTCGCCATGCTCCAGCCGGTGAACATCGGCCGGGGCAACCGGCGCATCCTGTTTGACGTGGTGAACCGGGGCCGGAAGACCGCCCTGGGCATGAACAGCGTCCCCGCCGCTACCGACCCCACCGCGCCCCTGGAGGCGGGCAACGGCTACCTGATGCGCCGGGGCTACACGGTGGTCTGGGGGGGCTGGCAGGCCGACGTGCCGCCCACGCCCGGACTCATCGGACTGCATGGGCCGGAAGCCATCGGCCCCCAGGGGCCCCTGACCGGCAAGATTCTCTGCCAGTTCCAGTGCAACGAACCCACCCAGGTGTTCCTGCTGGCAGACCGGGAGCACCGGCCCAATCCTGCTGCCGACCCCGAAGAGGCGGAGGCCACCCTGACGGTGCGAGACCTGCCCAACAGTCCGGCTACACCCGTTGACCGGAGCCGGTGGTCCTTCATCCGGGTCGAGGATGCGGACGTGGAACCGAACTACAACCACGTCTATATGCCCTCCGGGTTCGAGCCGGGGAGAATTTACCAGTTGGTTTACACCACAACGGGCAGCCGGATCGTGGGACTGGGGTTGGTCGCGATGCGGGATGTAGTCTCCTTTTTGAAACACGCGCCAGCCTTGGCGGGGAACCCCTGCGCTGGGGCAATCGACTACGCCTACGCCATGGGCCGTTCCCAGAGCGGACGCTTTCTGCGCCAGTACATCCACACGGGCATCAACGAGGATGAAGAAGACCGGACGGCCCTGGACGGGATCATTCCGCACGTGGCCGGCGGGATGCGCGGCGAGTTCAACCTGCGCTTCGGACAGCCTTCCAAGGACGTCTGCTACATCATCCCGGAGCTGTTCCCCTTCACCGACACTCCCCAGAGGGACCCGGTGACCGGCGCCCAGGGTTCCCTGCTCGACGCCCTGGAGCAGCGGGGCAAGGCGCCCAGGATCATGTTCACCAACACCTCCGCCGAGTACTGGCGTGGCGATGCGGCGCTGATCCATACCGACCTGGAGAGCCTGACCGACGCCGCGGAGTCGCCGTCGGTGCGCCGCTATCACTTTGCCGGTTGCCAACACGGCTCCGGCGAGTTTCCTCCGTTGGAAGTCCGTGCCAGTGATGGAATCAGAGGACAGCTTCCCTTCAACAGCGTGGACTACGCTCCGTTGTTGCGGGCTGCGCTGGACAACCTGGACCGCTGGGTTAGCACGGGCGCAGAGCCTCCGGCCAGCCGTCATCCCCGCCTGAACGACGGCACGGCGGTGGAGTCCCATACGCTGCTGGCACGGTTCGCCCAACTCCCCGGCGTACGGGTCCCGCCCCAGACCACCAGGGCGATAAGGCTGGACTACGGTCCGGAGTCGCACCTGGGGCGCAGCACCAGGTTGCCCGCCGCTGCGGGCGCGGAGTTCCCGGCGCTGGTGGCCGACCTGGACGAGTCCTTCAACGAGCGGGGCGGTATCCGCCTGCCCGACCTGACCGTCCCGGTGGCCACCTACACCGGCTGGAACCTGCGCGATGAGAGCATCGGCAACCCCAACCTCTTTATTGGCATCACCGGCGGCCTGGCCGGCTGGACCCTTCCCCTGCCCGCTACCGAGGCTGAACGGCAGGCCGCCGGCGACCCCCGAGTGTCCATCGAGGAACGCTACGCCAGCCGGGAGGACTACCTGGATCAGGTGGCCCGTGCCGCGCTGGACCTGGTGGCCGAGGGCTACCTGCTGGAGGAAGACATGGCCGAGGTGGTGGACCTGGCGGGGCGGAAGTACGATTACTTTGTGGGGGACGGCGGGGAGGTTGAGTTTGCCTGAGGATTGGCGTAATGCAGGCGTGGAGCTCAAGGACATCCTGGTCCCCGATCCCGGCCTCGGCGATGCGTTGTGGGAGTCAAGGCCTGCGGGGTGTGCCACACAGACCTACATTGCCGTAAGGGAACGATCAACGACCATTTCCCCTTCTTTTCTTGCATTAGGCGTGGGGCACGGTGGATGCTGTCGGTGACGGGGTGAACAACATCTCCCTCGGCGCCTTTGTGGTTATCGCATAGCTCTCTCCATGCGGAGAGAGCCGGTCGTGCCGGCTCGGGCGGCCCTGGTAATGCATTGTCAGCCCAGGTAGGATTCGAGCCAGTGATGAGGAAGCCCGCCTCAAACAAATCCTACGCCCCGATAAACCGGCACGGTGATATGCGAATTTATGACCATGGAATGGCGCACTGAGGCTATATGAGAACCTCCCAATGAAACGTTCGATTTACACAATAGACACGTAAAACTCCGACACTCGTGGACAGTGTTGTTGGGTGCGGTAGAGGGCGGCGACACCGGAATTTCCAGTTAGTCGGTTGGGGTACCGGAGACGCACTCCTTTACGGATACCGACCCCTGGAAATGTCGGCAGGACCTAGGGGAGCCGAGTGGAAACACGCTCCCGTTCGTCAAGACCGATGCACGACGGACACGCAAGACCAAGAGGGAAATAGCCTGAAGAAGGACAAAACTGTATGGGCAAAGAGGACAAGACAGAGGTGGAGATTCGGGCTTACCGGGAATCTGACCAAGACGCAGTAGTAGCCTTATGGCGAGAGTGTGGACTGGTGGTACCCTGGAACGATCCTTTACCGGATATCCACCGTAAGCTACGCTTCCAACGGGAGATGTTTCTTGTCGGATCTCTTCATTTTAGGTTGGTGGCGACGGTGATGGCCGGGTACGACGGTCATCGCGGTTGGATTAACTATCTGGCGGTCGCTACCGAGTATCGGAAAAGAGGCTTAGGGCGCCGCTTAATGGACGAGGCCGAAACACACCTGAGATATATGGGCTGTCCCAAGATCAATCTGCAGGTCAGGAGCTCAAACATTGATGTGGTTACGTTCTACAAGAGCATTGGATATTCGGTAGATGATGTCGTGAGCATGGGCAAGCGGCTCGAGGAAGACTGAATACCCGCGATGATTGCACTGCCGACTCAGTCGCTGTTAAACCGCAGCCGAAGCTGTTCCGGTTGAAAGACCGATCTAAGCTGCGGATGCGCTCTCCAGGCTCACAAAGCACACTCCGTCCAACGTTCGAAGTACAGTCCGCCTCGGCCCCCAAACTGGACAAAATCGATAACCTGTGTGATTAGGTTCACTCTGGCGCTGTAACCTGCCATCCGTACCGATAAGTTTCCGAAGGTGTTGTCGCCTGATGGAGTGGTCCCAACGAGTTAGGATGGATTTCCCGAGAAGCCCCTGCTTTAGTTGCAGGGGCCCTTCCTCTTGTCGGGCCGCCTCGCTGGTGGGCTGAACTTGACGGAGTGGATTTGGATTCGATGCGTTGTGGGAGCCCATGAACAGGATCATCATTGCGGGTTTCCATGTAAGTTTTCGGCAGGAGTGTTTGAGCAAAAACCCGTTGCTTTACTTGGATGACGCTTAGGAGAAAATGGAATCCCGGCCCAGGTGTTTCAATTGCGAGAGACCCAACAGCGCACTGATAAACCTGTTCCCCGGAGAGTTTGCTGCGTTGGCGCCAACGGCGGATTGACCCGCAATACTCGCACCAAGACTGGCAAAAGAATGAGGCAAGACCACCTCCCTGATGGAGCGTTTCGTTCCCAGTCGGCAATACGCGGTGGTTGCAATGAGTCAGGCCCGCAACTTTGGGAAAGCCCTGCTGGCCCGGGCGGAACGGTTGCACCCACCGGAATGCCGCCGTAAACTGTCGGTGCTTGGAATCCTGGCACACCCACTATGGAGGCACGCTATGAGTGAACTGGACGACCGCTACGAACGCGGTCAGGAAACGCGGAGGATGTTTGGCGGCGGGCAAATCACCGGCGGGTCGTCGCCGGGGGCGTGGGACATCGCGCCGGACCTGGAAAGGATACTTGGCGAGGCTCTGTTCGGTACCATTTGGAGGCGGCCGGCGCTGACGCCGGTGCAGCGGGAGATGATCACCCTGTCGTGCCTCATAGTCACCAACCGCGAAGTACAGCTGAAGCGGCACCTGGGCAACGCGCTGAGCATAGGATTGACCCCGGAGCAGATCGTGGAGTTGATCATTCACGACACCTGGTACAGTGGTGCGCCGGCCGGCATCCAGGCGCTGACGCTGTGCAAAGCGGTTTTTGAGGAGCGCGGGATAGACTTTACGCCGGCCCGCATCCACGATGCCAATGAAGACCCCGACAGCCTCTTCCAGCGGGGCGACGAGTACCGCCGCAATTACATGGGCGGCGGCGCCACGTCTCGGCCGGCTCCGCCCACGGAAGCTGAGAAAGAGCTGGGTCGTACCACCGGAGAATACTACTGGGGCGCAACCTGGACCCGGCCGGGCCTCGATGTCACCAGCCGCTGCCTCTGCACCATGACCTGCCTGGCGACCTTGGGCCGCCACGGCCCCCTGCGGGGCCACATCCGTGGCGGGCTGAATATCGGGTTGACACAGGACCAGATCATCGAGGTCTTCGGCCACATGACGTTATACGCCGGGATACCGTTCGCCCGAGAAGCGATGGACATTGCCAACGAGATTTTCACCAGCGCGTGAAGATGCTGCCGAGTGCATGAAGCGTGATCAGGGGCCGGTCTGTAAACCGGCCCCTGATCATTATGCCGACAATGTGCCGATTGAGCCTTCAAACGCGCCTCGGGCCAGCGGCCGAAAGTGATACAGGCTATGTGGGGCGCTGTTCAAGAGCTTCAGCCCCGGAGCAAGTCCACCAAACTGCTGAGTGGTTCTGCCTCCTCCAGCCGGTCCAGGCGGAGCAGGACTTCTGCGGCCGTTGCTTCGGAAAGGGACTGCGACGCGCAGTCCCGGAACTTCTCCCGTATCTCCTCCACTGTTACGCCGCGCAGGGCTCCGCTGCTGGCGCGGTATGCCTGCTGCCGAAGTACAGTGCCGTCCTTCAGGAGTACTTCAACCTCGTTGTAGCCCTCGGTCCAGCTTGGCCTGCCCTCGTTTCCCGGGATGCGGCGCATATCTATCCGGGGAATCAGAGACTGGGCCTCGGGACGCAACACCTGCCCGTCGGTGAAGGATTGCAGCCCCACCTGGCGGTCCAGCAGGGCGGCAGCCAGGCAGTATTGCATACTGAACTTCCCTTCCAGCGACGACACCGGGCGAGAGTGGATTAACGAGCGGGGCGGGTCGAAGTCCACCATTACCTCGATCCGGTCCACCGCATCCGGGTCGATAGCGCCCTGGGACAGCAAGTTGAAAGTGGCATCCAGGGCAAGGTGGGCGCTGCCGCAGCAGGGGTACTTCTTGATTTCGATGCCCGATTCCACCAGGTAGTGTTTGTTCCCAAGGTTTTCCACCACCTTCCCGCTGTTGAATCCCTGACCGCCGGAGAAGGCCCGGATGAACCCGAACCGTCCTTCCAAGGCGTCCTGGCTGGCGGTGAAACCGTCCCGAACCAGCTTGGCCGATACCACACCGGCCCGGGCGGCGTCCCCGGCGTGGAAGGGCTTGGTCATGGTGCCGAAGTTCTGCCGCAGACCCGATGCCTGGGAGGCGGCCAGGGAGATGGCCATGGCCGTCTGTTCCGGGTCCAAGGCCATTATCTTGCTGGCTGCCGCCGCCGACCCGACGGCCCCCAGGGGACCGGTGGGATGCCAACCCAGGTCATCGTAATAGGCTTCACTCAGGGCCTCGCCCACGCCGCAGGCCACCTCGAACCCGGCCATGTAGCCCAGCAACATACCCCTGCTGGAAGCCCCGGTTTCCTCGGCCACGGCAAGAGCCGCGGGCAACAGGACGGCGGTGGGGTGCGTCTTGGTAATCTGCGTAATATCATCGTAGTCCAGGGCGTGGGCCATGGCCCCGTTCACCAGGGCAGCGTTGGCCGCGGAGGTCCTGAATCCCCGGCCCACGATGCTGGCGGCCGGCGCAGCGCTCTCGGCGGCGACGTAGCGGCAAAGGATGTCCGCCAGGGATTCCTGGCTGCCAGCCAGCATACAGGCCAGGCAGTCCATAATCGCTCCCTTGGCCGCTACGACCGCTTCCGGAGGGAAGTCCTCGATGTCGACGCCGGTAACGTATTCGCCAATATGCTTGGTGATATCCATGGGGAACCTCCTGATGGGTAAGGCCGGATGCGATGCTATCTTCTACTCCGTGTAAATAATACACCCCGATTGACACTTCTGCTGCCCACGGCGATAATCCTAGGAACTCCCATGGGAGGGCAGGGGTTTGCCTAAGAATGCCGACGTAGTTGTGATTGGCGCCGGGGTGGTCGGTTGCTCGGTCGCCTATTACCTGGCCCGGGAAGGCGTCAACGTGACCCTCCTGGAGCGGGAAGCCATCGGCAGCGGGGCGTCCGCCCATGCCACCGGTTCCCTTAGCCTGCTGGGCGCCGAGTTCTCCCCCGGGGCGTCCTTCCAAATTGCCCGGGCCTCTTACTCCGAGTTTCAACAGATCGTCCCTGAACTGGAATCCGTCACGGGCATGGACCTGCTCTACCAGCGTCGCCCTTCTCTCCGGTTGGCCCTGGACGGCGAAGAGGCCGATCTAATAAAGAGCTTGATGGTCTGGCAGCAACCCCACGTCAAGATGCATTGGATTGACGCCCGGGAAGTCCACTCTATCGAACCCCGCCTCTCTTCCGCCATCGTCGGCGCCGTATATGAGGACGAGTCCGCCCAGTTGGACAGCTACCGCCTTAACCTGGCTCTGGGCCGGGGCGCCGAACTCAAGGGCGCCAACATCCTTTACCGGGAAGTAACCGGACTTGTCACCAGTGGCCCCCAGATTTGCGGCGTCAAGACCGCCTCTGAGGACATACACTGCGGCACGGTGGTAGTGGCCGCCGGCACCTGGAGCCGGGCTTTCACTCCCTGGCTGGGCTTTCCCGTTCCTGTCCGCCCCATGAAAGGGGAGCGCCTTTTGCTCAACTACCCCGGCGAACCCCTTCCGGTGCTGATCAGTTCTCCCAAGCGCGGTCACATGATCAGCCGGATGGACGGTTTAACCAGCGTCGGGAGCACCGGCGGTCGGGACTATGACCAGAAAGAGCTTTTCTGGGGCGAGGAGTTTGACCGTCAGCCCACCGAAACTGCCCGGTTGGAACTCCTACAGCGGGCCATAGACGTCTTTCCGGACCTGGAGCGTGCCGAGTTGGTTCAGCAGCTTGCCGGTTCCCGCCCCCTGAGTCCCGACGGCAAACCCATTATCGGCCCGGTCCCCGGTCGAGAAGGCGTCCTCTTGGCTACCGGGCATACAACCAAGGGCGTCCACCTGGGGCCCATCACTGGCCGCATCATCACCGACTATATCTGCCGTGGTTCAACCAGTGTCGTCTCCGACCTGGACCAATTGCTCCCCGACCGCTTCGCAGATTTCGCCGATGCCGACTTCCTCCCTGCCGCCCAAGCCGTGGAAGAATAACCCCCAGCTTTCACACCCAACTGTGTGTTTGGGAATGTGCATAGCGGGAAACGAGGACAAGGTGATGCTTCATCTCGGTGCCTACGCTGTTGTGAAACTGAGGCACTCGTGCTCGAGGCCGCCGCTAGAGAGCTAGAAACCCGGACGGAAACCCCGATTCTCTCCAAGCCGTCATTTTCTTAACATCGATAAGCGATGCAATAGTGGGTTCTTGCAACGTATTACATATACTATGATGCCGTATAAGACTGGAATACGTCTGCTTGGCGTAGCGCGAAACCCGGCCAATGGCTTTCCGGCCAGACTTCTAGTATTACAACGACGGATTGCCAAATATGTAGTCTGACCCTTCCTATTCGGCCACGAGCGAGCTATTGGAGCAGGCTCATCGCAGTACGTTGTCAGGTTCAATTTGTTCGCGAAAATCACTGTGCCAGATAAACTGTCGTTGTAATACTAGGGATATGGTACACAATAGCATCGCAGAGGGCAGCCACGCCCTCTGTACCGGTAGCCGCTGGACGACCGAGCTAAAGACTGAGGGGCTAAAGGGACACCTCTGATCCAAGGATGGTACTGCGTACAGTCCCCTTAGGCCCACCATTCCCCGCCCTAGTAGACCGTTGACAGTACCGGCCGGTGAAAACGTTCGCAACCTGTTGCGGTTTCGGTAGTCACTGGCTATTTGCCCTCCGTTGGATGTCCGTGCATCTTGCCATGAGGTCGTCGAACCGCCCCTCGTCGAGAGCATCCCGTCATTCAGCATCCTGCCGTAGTCGTCGGCAAGGACCTGGTAGACCGGACCGTCCGGTATAAGTTGTAATGCGCCTGAAACCCCAGCTAGGTAATCGACCCAATTCCCTACGGCATCTTTCTCCCGAAAGAACATAGACTTGTGGCGAGCTACCGAAAGCGCGAAGGCATGGTCTGCCAGCGCCTTATCTGCGTATCCCGTGTCGTCCAACTTCACCAGATCGTACCACTAGCACACGGCCGTCATTGTCGCAAACCGGCTAACACGACATCCGAGGTGGTGATCTCCGACGTGGTGCACTTGGCTCGGACCCGATACGAAGGCGCCAGCCACACCCATCTCTCAGAGTTGCTGGCTGAATGAGAGGGCATTGTCGTAGTCAGGACTATGCTGCGGCGCATCCTGCTGAACGCGGGACTGAGACGCCCGCGACGCGGACGTCCGCCGAAGCACCGGGTGCGTCGCCACCGAATGCCCCGCCAGGTTACGCTGATCCAGTTGGACACCAGTCATCACCGGTGGCTGGGGGATGAGCGACCGCCTTTCGCGTTGTTGCTGGCGGTGGACGACGCGACCGGCTGTGTGCTCAACGCCCTGTTCCGCAATCGGGAGGACAGCCACAACTACTTCCTGCTGATGCAGGGCATACTCCAGCGCCGCGGCATTCCCCTCGCCTCATACACCGATCGCCACCCAGTCTTCAAGCGCCAATTGGAATATCAGCCTGCCGGGACGCCCACCAAGTTCGGACGGGCAATGGGAGAGTTGGGCACTCAAATGATATTCGCCCTGTCTGCCCATGCGAAGGGGCGTGTGGAACAGACGGCAGGAACCTTCCAGGACCGCCTGATGACGGAACTGCGGCCCGCCGGAGCTACCACCATAGAACAAGCATGAAACAAGCCAAGCCCGTATTGACACAGTTGCTGCCGCGATTCAACCGGCGTTTCCAAGTTCCCGCCCAGTGCTCTGATCCTGCATTCCAGCCCTTGCCACCGGATCCACGCCCGGAGCAAGTCCTGTGCTTCAAGCACCGCCGACGAGTGGCCAGGGACAACGCGGTGAAGTTTCAACTGCACATCCTGCAGTTGCTCCTGACCGGCAACGCCGCAGCTATGCCTGAGCGGTTGTCGTGGTGCCAGGAACTGACCGGCTGGCTCTCGGTGCAGCATGAGGGACACATCATTGCTGCCCAGGAGGTACCGCCCAGTCCGGTATTTCCCCGATACGGCAACGGTACTTCCTCCATTGCTTCTATCCTCACTCTCAACCCCGAGGTCTCGTCAGAACCATCGGCAACGGCTCTCAAACTGCTGAACACAGAGACAGATCAAGAAGATGATCACGGCGCTGCCATTGACGCTGTGGACGTAGCCCAGTTGCAAGTAACCGCATCACCCCGGAAGGCGTCTTTTCTACAGAAGGAAAGATGGAAGGCAGTGCGGCGGGCCAGGCTTGAGGGCATATCCATTCGAGCGATGGCAAGGGAGTTGGGCATCCACAGAGACACCGTGGAGATACCTCGATGCTGAAAGCCCGCCGACGCGGCAGTCTCGGGCAACTCCGGCGACGCTGCTATCTGATACCATCGCGGAATAGAAAGTGACATTCTTGCTGAACACTTAGGCGGACATTTTCCCTGGACATCGACAGCCACTAACTGACGATCAAGCCACCCACATGGCCCACTATAGCGCCGCCGTTTACAGACCACTCGTCCCCAGGGTACGCTATCAGTCAGCGGATTCGGGAACGAGTTGAGGAGATCTTCGGGTGGATGAATACGGTGGGTAGGTTCCGAAGGACGCGGCAAAAGGGGCTGGACCGGGCCGGTCTGGCGGGGTACCTGATAACTGCGGCCTACAATTTGGTCCGCGTGACCAAGCTCCTGGGGCTGGCAAAGGAAGCACCAGAAGCTAAGGTGCCATGACCTGACTGTGGACTACCCATGCCCGGTATCCCCGAAGGACCGGGTTGAAGTAGCTGCTGAGGCCAAAACCCCCTTTCCAACGCCCCAATTTTCTCCACGAGTACCTGAGGATCAGCGACTTGATGTTCCGAGCCCGGCGTCGGACCTTATTCTTCAGCAACCTGCTAGTATTACAACGACAGTTTATCTGGCACAGTGATTTTCGCGAACAAATTGAACCTGACAACGTACTGCGATGAGCCTACTCCAATAGCTCGCTCGTGGCCAAATAGGAAGGGTCAGACTACATATTTGGCAATCCGTCGTTGTAATACTAGCAGGCAGATTTGCTTGCCTATTCTTTGTAGCGCTCAAGGTAGCCCTCACCCCTACCTTCGGTCACCCCTCTCCCAATGGGAGAACTGGCCGGGCGTGAGTCTCCCTCTAATCCAACTGGCAACCGCCGTCCGAAACTTTACCCACCCTCCTCGGGCATTTATCTCATGGGAAACACCTATAGCTAGGGCTGCTGTATTGGTTGCCGCGGTGGCCCCCAGGGCAGTGTAGGTGATGGGAGTAATGGCGGGCCCGACGCAACAGGCCACCTCCTGGCCGGAGCCGAACTGGAAGCCACCCCAGGCCCCGCCGATACCGGCCAGCACCAAGGCTAGCGCGGCGGCCAGCAGCATCGGCCAAGGTGGGATCCCATCAATCCTCAACCAGGCAAGAAAGGCCCCAAGCCCAGCCCCCACGCCGGCTCCGCTCATAAAGAGGGATAACAGGGTGACTAGGGAAACCGCGCCGGAAAAGACGAACACTGCCCAAGCTATCCCTATCCCAACCATACTTAACGCAGTGGCGAGGAGCACCCCTAGGACAGTGCGCCCGGCGAGAACCAAGACCAGTTGTACTCTATCCATCTTGTCTGTGCCGGGCGCTATCCACCACTTCTATCATCCAACTTGTGTACCCTATTGTACATTGGAGGCGACCTCTTCGCATTGTATCTCACAAACTTCGCCGTCCTAGGGCTTCCGGTGCGGGATGTGCTAGGGGCCGATTATCGCTCTGAGGTCGTAGTGCTGCACATCCTGGGACCAATCGTCGATCCGGGTCCCCCACTGGTCACACGGTGGCCGCGGTCTATATTGCCAACAGGCCCTTGGTCTTTGTGTATGGCCTTCCTGTGGCCACGATGGGAACGGACAAAAGATAAGGGCTGGGCTGATTTTCCGGCCTATCGCCGGTGTTGGATGAATTCATAGCCACCAATGCTCCGCATATCCATGGCATTCACATGGTCTTTCCATTCCTCGATCTTGGGGCCCACGGGCCAAATGATGTCACCATAAAATAGCGCGGTTTCGGCTAAGGCGTTATCCATAAGGAAAGCGCCGTATTCCGCTTCCAGCGCGTTCCGTTTTGCATCGTCCGGCTCGGCAGTTATTCGGGGGAATATGTCCTCTATGAAAGGATGCGTCGCACCGTGACTGTGTTTGCCAGTAGAGAGAAGAACGGTACCCGCGCCCGGGACAGCTACCTTCGAGGATGCTCCCTGGCAGGCGGCCCCCACGAAGGTGCGGCCCCGAAACCGGGGCACAATGGCGGCCCAGGCAACCCGCTCGATTTTGACATCCAACCCCAGTTCGTCCTGCCACATGGTGGCAACAGTCTCGCACAACGCTATCTCCCCTGGCGCGTTCCTGATGGTCGGGGCCAGGGAAATGCTGAAACCATCGGCGTATCCAGCTTCAGCCATCAGTTGCCGGGCCTTATCGGGGTTATACTCCCATTTCCGGCCTTCCAACAGGTGCTCGTAGCGCCGAAAGCCCCGCAGGGTCCCGAGCCGGACATACCCACCGAGGATGGTGTCGCGGATGGCCTCTCGGTCGATGGCCATGATCAGGGCCTGCCGCACCTTCACGGCTCGCTGCCATTCCTCGGAGTTCACGTCGGCGCTGCTCGACACCCAGGGCAATTCGGGGTCCCAGCCGGGTTGCGGCTCACCAGCAAGTGCCTCCACGAGCCAATTACCGTAGAAATGGAGAACATAGACCGGCCCGCCCGGCATTCGCATAATTTTGGCCCCGGGCACCGACTCTACCGCGGGGATGGAGTCGTAGTTCACGGAAAAAGTATCCAATTTCCCCGTCCGGAACCCGGCGAGACGGGTGGCCTCCTCGCGGATTTCCCAGAGGACAAATTCGGCGAAATAGGGGGTCTGGCGCCAGTGGTCTTCCACCGCCTGCATCCTCCAGAACGTCGCGGAACTCTCCTCTACCATTTCCCAGGGGCCCGTGAGCGCCGGTTCACGGTTGGCCGCCTCGACTCCTATCTCCTCGGTCTGCCGCTTGCTGGCCACCCAAGTGCCAGAAGAAGCCGGCATCATCCAATCCAGTTTCACGCCAATTGCGGAACGCGGCGCCCCGGTATTGACCACTATGGTGTAGGGGTCTGGCGTCTCCAGGGAGCCCTCCGGGTTCGACCAGAATGCCTTAATAGCCGGAGTTCTACTCTTTTTGGGGTTCTCGGCCCATCCGTCTGCATAGGACCAGATCATGTCCTCGGCAGTCATCTCACCGTAGCCTTTGTGAAACTGCACTCCCTGGTGCAGGTTCAAGGTCCAGGTGGTGAAGTCCTCGGAGATGCTCCAGGACTCCAGCAGCCACCCCTGGTGCTCGCCGTCAATGCCAAGCCGCAACAAGGCTTCCCCAATGGGAGTGCCCATAGTTAAATTCGTGCCAGGGGTCTGCGCCAGCGTGGGGTGACCGTTAAATCTTCCCAGCTCCACCACGGCCGAGTTAAGAGTCCCGGTGGGCTTGGCCGCGACGGGGGAGCCAACGGAGGCCGGAGCGGCAGTGGGAACCAACTGCTGCCCCCTATCCACCGGCACTTCTTTGACGACTTCCTTGACCACCTCCCTATCCACCGGCACTTCTTTGATGACTTCCTTGACCACCTCCCTATCCACCGGCACTTCTTTGACGACTTCCTTGACCACCTCCTTTTCCACCACCATCGGCTCAGGGGCGCTGCTGCCGCAGGAGATGACCAACGCCAGGGCCAGTCCCAACGTTGCAAAAATGACTCCTTTGGGGATTCTTAGAAAGTTGTACATTGTGCCCGTCCTCCTGAACTCAAACTATTTGGTACGGGTGACCGGCCATCGGCGTTAGAGGCAAAGCTGAGCGAATAGGGTTTTCTTGTTGGTCAGCACCTGTGAGGGAGAGGTAACCCTGTATTATTTTCATTCCCCAAGGAAATTCTGTGGCATCCCGCTTGATGACCAATGAAAATGGATCTCCTAGAGGCGGGTGCCCAAGAACATGGGGGCAATGCGGCGGAACACCTGGATACGGTGTCGGGCAGACTCCAACACGAAGACCCTGCCGTCCTGGTCCACCTCAACCGCTATGGGGGAGTAGAACAACTTTTCCCGTTCCAGGCCCTGAGCCACCTCCCGCTGCTTCCACTGCTCTGGACTGGCATCTAGTTTCGCTCGAGCCCAGTTAGAGATGGAGGCTTCCCCGTGGGAGAGGGTGATAAAGTGGCCTTCAGGATCGAAGACCTGAAGGCGATCGTTTTCTCGGTCCGCCACGTAGATGTACCCTTCCCCATCCACCGCCAAGCTGGTGGGCCGCCGGAATTGTCCTTCGCCACTTCCAGTCGAGCCAAAGGTCATCAAGAAATCCCCTTCGGGAGAGAACTTCTGAATGCGGTCATTGCGCCAGTCGGCGATGAAAACGTAACCATTACGATCAACATCTATGCCCCAGGGCATATTCAATTGACCAGGCTCGCTGCCACCCTCCCCCCATGTGGACAGGAAATGTCCTTCCTTGGTGAATTTCTGCACCCGGTGGTTGCCACTATCCACCACTAGCAGGTTTTCCTCGGGGTCAACAGCCAAGCCAGATGGGCTATTAAACTGTCCAGGGCCAGATCCGGGCTCACCCCACATATACCGGTACTCCCCCTCTTCGGAGAAGACGGTAATGCGTTGCAACCATGCGTCAGCGACATATACGTTGCCGCCCTTGCTCACGGTGATGTCGGAGGGCCAGACCATTTCGTTGGGGGGTACATCAGCCGCTGTAGTGTCCGGAGTGCCATGATACCCGCGGTTGAACTCTCCCACATACTCCTCGTCCACGGTGAGGATGGTCACCCGGCGCCGGTCCGGGCGGTTGTCATAGACACGGTTGACTACATACAACAGGTCGCCGTTGCCCCGGGCCATAGCTGTCGGTATGCGGAATCCCGTCCCACCGATACCTTCGCCACGCCCCAGAGTATGGCTGTGTTGAAGACTCACGCCAACAATCGGGGCCGTTGTCATATTCACCTCGTTGTTTTTGGATTATGGTTACCCTCAAGCTACATTGCCATATCCTCCGACCCTACAAGAAGATATGCATCTTTTCGAAATTGCTTCCCACCACAGATATGGGGTCCAGACTCATCCAGTCTTCCGTGACGGCGGCATAGGTGCTGCGGAAATCGTTGTTGAAATACAGGTCCCCTTCCACCAACTTGTCCGGCTCCAGGGAAGGGTACTCGCCATACAACCCGCCCTTCACGCTGTCACCGATAACGAAAGCCACCCCGGCAGCACCGTGGTCAGTGCCGGTGCCATTGTCCTTTACGCGCCTCCCAAACTCGGAAAAAGCCAGGATGAGTACGTCTTCAGAGGCCTGGTGGTCTTTCAGGTCCTGGTAGAAGTCGGCAATGGCCCGGGAGACCTGGCTCCAAAGCGTGGCATGGGCCGTCAACTGGTTAGCGTGAGTGTCGAAGCTGTTGTAGGGGGCTGAATTATAAAAGATTCGGGTCCCAAGTCCTGCCAAGTGCACTTGGGCAATGTTACGCATATACTGGGAAACGGTGTCGCTGCCATACTCAACTGAGGATGAATACATCTCAGGGGCAACCCTTAGGATGTCTGCCCCTTTCAGCGCATCCATCCCGGTCTGAGAGATGTATCCCTCCACGGCGCTACGACCAATGGCCGGAGCGTACATCCTGGCGAAGATGTCCAGCGCTTGAGTGCGGTCCTCCTCCTCAATACTGGT
This sequence comes from Dehalococcoidia bacterium, assembly GCA_965197655.1. Classification (GTDB taxonomy): domain Bacteria; phylum Chloroflexota; class Dehalococcoidia; order Lucifugimonadales; family UBA3495; genus CATQHB01. Next base: position 2,745,824 of record OZ240220.1, read on the forward strand.
CAACACCCCGTAAGTCTCCAGCATCCCCACTGAAGCCACCGGCACGCCTGCGGCTACAATGGACCGGGGCAATCCACGGCCGAAGTTCACCCCGGTGAGCACGTTTTCATGGTGTGGGTCCATGTCGCGTATGGCCCGCCCCAGCCAGCCATCAATGCCCACCTTCTCCGATTCGCAGGTATGCCAGATATCCATGGACCGGAAGTGGGAGCGGCTGGTTTGAGGATAACCGATACCCTGAATGACGGCGACCTTCCCGTCATCGTACATTTGCTTGAGTGGGGCCATGTTGGGGTTGAACCCCACATGGTCATCTATTGGCAACACATGATCTACGGGAATTCCCATGGTAGGCCTCTGGTCCACGTAAAGGGGGTCTCCATAAGGCACCAAGGTATTCAGTCCGTCGTTACCCCCGGTCAATTGGAGCACCACCAAGACCGGGTCTTTCTTCGTTGAGGTCATTTGCACGCTCCTCGCTAGCTAATTCGATCTGTCTGTGTGTTATTGAGTATCGCCACTATGCCAACACCTCGTGATGTTGCCGGAACCTCCTACAACACCTCCTTGGGTGCCTGAGGAATGCCCCGCTGCAACCTTGCAGGAGAGCCTCAGGCAAATTGGTATTCCATAGTAGCGGAGATTATCTGCAAAGTCTGACCTACCACTTTATTGAATTCCGGAATGTCGGGACGCAGGTCGCCCACCTGTTTCAAGTGGTCGATTAGTTGGTCCCGGGTCTCTTGGTGCAACTGGTAGGATCCCAGCATCTCCAGGCAGCCGTCCAACACTTCTTCGGGGGTGAGGGTCGAACCGGTAGAACCCAATTGGTGGATAATGTCGCGGACCCCGGGGAACTTCTGATCCCCGAGATATTCGGCCACGAAGTTAACCCGCTCTACCAGTGTCCCGCTATCGATCCACTCCCGGCCGGTGTGCCAGCCCTCCACTGAAGGGGGATCGAAGAGGTCTTGGCCCATATAGCGGATGGCATTGGTTATGTCCCACAACCCCGGCTTGGGAGTGCTGTGCTCCCCAACCAAGCGCATCGTACCGATGACCACTTCGGTAGGGCTCTTTACCTTGGCAAAGCGGGCCGCCTTGAAGAACTCTGAGTTAAAGAGGACCCGCAGCATAGAGCGAATATTGTAGTTGGACCGGAAGTACTCCTCCTCAAGTACCTGTATCGCCTCCGGGTCCCGGGGTGGAGTGTGCTCCCAGGCTGGCACCAGCGGTTCGTCCGCGACGAAGAAGTTGTAAAGGTGTCGGGATATAAAACGGGCGGTGGCTGGCTGCTTGCAGATTATTTCAATAATATCATCGCCGTTGAAGTTGCCGGTTTCCCCCAGAAAGGTCTTGGGGTCGTCGTCATGGTCGAAGGGGTTGTAAGCAAAGTGGGACTCGTAGCGTCCGTAGGGAGAGGAGGGAATGCCGTTAGTAATAGTCCAGCCTGTGAAAGCCCGGGCTGCTTCTTGGACATCCTCCTCGGTGTAGTTAGGATGGTTGTCCATCCCCACTCCCATAGAGAACAGTTCCAACAACTCCCGGCCCCAATTCTCATTGATGGCCCCCTTGTGACTCATGCAGTTGTCTAGGTAAAACACCATGGCCGGGTCTCGGGCCAAGCCCAATAGCAAATCTCGGAAGTTGCCCATGCCTTTTTGGCGGAACATCTCCAATTGAATTCCTATTTGCCCGGTGTGTTCACACTTGGCGTCGCCAGTGCACAGTATCCCGTGCCAGAAGAGAGCTATCTTCTCTTGGAGAGGACGAGCCGTGTTAATCATCCGGTAAGCCCAGATGGCCTGACCGGTTTCCACCACTCCGTAACCGACCCACTCTGGGTATGCCCGGGTAGCAATGTCCCAGTCGATATCCTCCTGTGTTTCGGGGTGGAGCAACTCTTCTACCGTCGCCTCATAACCTTTTTCTGCCCGGCTTCGCAACTCCTCATGCGGAGAGCCAAAGCCAGCCCGACGCATAAGATGAGCCATCAAAGCAATGTCCTCGTAAGCCATGCTTCCCTCCAATTGAAGATAATTTTGGGGTTGGTGCTGTAACTGCTACCCATCCCAGTGTATGGCTCCGACGTGGAACCACCGTTCGGCGGGGGTCATGGTAAAGTCCAAGTCTGTCTGGTACCCCGCTGCAAACAGCCTGGGGAACAGAGGAATCATGTATACTTCCTCCCGGTTAAAGTCGAAGGCCTTAGCCAACAACTGCGCTCGCTCTTCTCCGCCGGCCGCCATCGCTGAATCAACAATCGGCTGGAACGCGACAGAATCGCACGAGTGTGACCGGGTCCCGCGACAGCTCATGTACCTGCCGACCGATTGACTTCACCATCATGGCAAAACTCCTCCTCAAAATAAAAGGTGAATCACCAGGGTCGTCGCTCTTTTCTGCGGCACTTTCCTTCAATCAATTCCCGATAGAGCGATTTGTTCAGAGGACAGATACTGCTGCTTCCATTGCATGGTATTGACAATTAGCCCCGCTTCTCCCCCTTTAGGACGGCAGTCCAAGTCCTTCCGGATACTATGTGCTGGATACTCTGTGGAAAACCGTGACAAAATAGGCTTCGATTAGGCACAATCCAATTGCCTTATGTCTCCGTAATCAGTCATGTTAATCTACAAATATGATGACTATACTAATATTATCCTTAATAGACTGACGAATTATTGCCGATACTATAAAGGTGATTCTCCGCATCTGTCAAACGACTTGTTCAGGCGGGGTAGCGTTCCGTTTTAGGCGGTTTGACCGGCCGGCTAAGGCAGATTCAATGCCCACCGCGTTGAAAGTGCTTGTCTCCCTGATCCAAACCACCTAAATTGCAACGCTACCTTAATATATACGAGGTTGCCCGTCATATTATGATGGCACTCCAGTTAGCTATAGTCCGACTCTCGACAGCTTGCAGCTAATCTTTCATAGCTTTAGTTGAGATCGGTTAGAACCCGCTAGAACTATCTTCCGGCGTTTGGATCCCATCCGCAATGACCACGTTTTCCACAGGCCCAATGCTTCTGACCTTTCCCCCTGAAACTGAACCAGTAGCAATGAGAGTTCTCCGGTAGAATTAACACGAAGGAGAACTGGGAATGAAGGGCAAGAGATTCACCGAAGAACAGATCATCCGGGTACTCAAGGAGGCGGAGGGCGGGCTGAAGGTCAGCGACCTCTGCCGCCAGCATGGCATCTCCGAGGCTACGTATTACCGGTGGAAGTCCAAGTACGGCGGTATGGAGGTCTCAGAGGCCAAGCGGCTAAGGGCCCTGGAGGAAGAGAACCGGCGGCTGAAGCAACTGGTGGCCGATAAAGAGCTGGACATTTTGGGACTGCGGGCGGCCCTATCAAAAAAGTACTGACGCGTCCACAAAGGAAGGAAGCGGTGGACGCGATGAGAAGGGTGGGAGTAAGCGAACGGAGATCCTGTGCCCAAGTGGATATCGGACGCGGAACGTACCGGTACCAGGGTAGGAGCGCAACTGATGAACCGGTGGTGCGGGGTCTGATCCGAGAGCTGGCCCGGCTCCGGCCTCGGTTCGGGAGTCCTCGGCTGAGTGCGCTGGTACGGCGGGAGTTGGGACCGGTCAATCACAAGAGAGTGGAGCGGATCTACGCCCAGGAGGGGCTGCAGCTGCCGCGGCGGCGCAAGGGAAGACGCCGGGACGCCGGACGGGCGGTCCCCCTGGCAGTTTTGAGTGGACCGAACCAGCGTTGGTCGATGGATTTTGTGCAGGACAGCACGGTGGGTGGAAGGAGAATCAGGGCCTTGACCATCGTGGACCAGTTCACCCGGGAGTGTCCGGCGATTGAGGTGGACACATCGATCACCGGACAGCGGGTGGTCCGGGTGCTGGACCGGCTCAGTGAGACCCACGGACTACCCCAATCGCTGGTGCTGGACAACGGACCCGAGTTCACCAGCAAAGCCCTGGCCGCCTGGGCCAAGGACAGCGGGGTAAGGCTGCATTTTATTACACCGGGCAAACCGACGGAGAACGGGTACATCGAAAGTTTCAACGGGAAGTTCCGGGATGAGTGCCTGAACCGTCACTGGTTCCTGGACCTGGCTGACTCCCGGGTGATGATTGAAGACTGGCGGAACGACTACAATCAGGCCCGGCCCCATAGTTCATTGGGATACCTGACCCCGCTGGAGTTCAAGCAAGATTTGGACCGGAACCTCTCATTGACGATGGTATAACTCTTGGGGGAAGGTCACTTCGACGCGCCTCCTTTATATGAGGCGATTCCTTGTGATAGAATCCGGGGCATGAGTCTGAAAGAGTTGGAGGTAGGGAGCTATGTCGTCGTCATGGGAGATAATCAATGTGGGTAGCCTCGAAATGCCAGCTTACGTCAGCGCTCCTAGCGGCTCCGGGACTCTTCCTGCAATAATTGTAATCCACCATGTGGTCACCAACGACGGTGGCCCGGATGAGTTCACCTGCGAGTTCGCCGATCGGCTGGCCGGCGAAGGGTTCTTCGCAATCTCCCCCGACCTGTTCCATCGGTCAACTCCTGAGATGGTGGCAACAACCGGCAAGGGCCGAGCCCAATTGGTAACAGATTCTGAAGCTATCGATGATATCGCCGCCACTGTGGACTACTTGCTGCAGCAACCGTCGGTGAACCGTGACCGTTTGGGAATCACTGGATTTTGTGTAGCAGGTGGGATAGTCTGGTTAGCAGCGGCCACCAACCCTCATTTCAAGGCGGCGGTGCCTCACTACGGCAGTGGCATCCTGACACCTAGAGGTACATCTGAGGAGAGTGCGTTTCAGTTAAGCAATGGCATCAACTGCCCTATGCTGTTTCACTTTGGCGAACTGGACCAAAATCCATCCCAAGAGGACAAGGGCAAGCTAGACGCCGAACTCACCCGCCTTAGGAAGACATACGAGTTCCACACTTACCCCGACGTGGGCCATGGCTTCATGGATTACACTACTCCTCAACGCTATCAAAAAGAAGCCGCCGACACTGCGTGGCAGAGAACCCTTGAGTTCTTCGACACTCACCTTAAAGTGCCACCTTCAAGGTCAGCAAGGTCAAGTTAGTACGTCAGTCAGTGGATTCCGAAGCCACTTAAAAGTGTTTCGGACGGTGAGGAATGCAGTTTTGAGATAGTTTCTTAGCCGGACTTTGTACAAAACCTAGACAAAATGAAAGAGCAGGGTAAGCTAACTTGGTCTACTCCTTATGAAAGGACAAGTTATGCTCACCCTGCCCGATGCCATTATATCTTTACTCACCCCCTTTTCGACCCTGTTTCAGCGCAGAACCTGGTTGAAATCCCAACTGCTGCTGGTTGGCGCCATCCTATCCTCTGGCAAGCGAACCGTGACATCGGCGTTGCGCGTGATGGGACTGGAGGATGACCGGAACTTCGCAAGGTACCATCATGTACTCAGCCGGGCGGTGTGGCAGCCTCTGCAATTGGGCCGGCCCCTGCTGTGGCTCTTGCTCCAACACTTGGACCAAGGGGATGGCCCCTTAGTGTTCGGCATCGATGAGACGCTGGAGCGGCGGCGGGGCGGGCGGATCGAGGCCAAGGGAATTTATCGCGACGGAGTGCGCTCCAGCGGGAGCCATTTCGTCAAGGCCAGCGGTCTGCGCTGGATAGCTTGATGTGGCTGACCACGATACCCTGGGCCCACCGGACTTGGGCGTTGCCTTTTCTGACGGTTCTGGCGCCCTCGGAACGATATTACCGGAAAAGGGGGCGCACTCCCAAGAAGCGCACCCACTGGGCTCGCCGGATCATCCTCCAACTGCACCGATGGCTGCCCAACCCGGTCTCTGGTGCTGGTGGCCGACAGCAGCTACGCTGTCTTGGACTTGCTCCACTTCTGCCAATCCCTGGCGCAACCCGTTACCTTCATCACCCGGTTGCGGCTGGATGCCGCGCTCGATGCGCCCGCGCCGCCTCGCCAGCCCGGTCAGGACGGCCGCCCCAGGGTCAAGGGTAAACGGTTGCCCACGCTGAAGGAACTCCTCGACTTTCCGGATACGTGCTGGGCTCCGGCGCCGGTTGCCTGGTATGACGGGTCCACCCGTACCGTGGAATTCGCTTCCCAAACCGCCCTCTGGTACCACTCGGGCAAGCATCTAGTGCCCATTCGATGGGTCCTGATTCGAGACCCTTTGGGGCAATTCCGTCCCCGGGCGTTGCTGTCCACCGACCTGGCAGCTACCCCGGTCCAGATCGTGGAGTGGTTCGGGTTACGCTGGCAACTGGAGGTGACCTTCCAAGAGGTACGCGCTCACTTGGGCGTGGAGACGCAACGCCAGTGGTCCGACCGGGCCATTGCCCGAACCACACCGGCGCTCTTTGGACTCTTCTCTTGGGTATGCCGGCAAGCCACCTGTCACAGAAAGAAGGCCCAGCCATCACCTGCAGCAATGCGCCCGAAGGACACGCGCACTGGACGCTCCAGCTACTTGCGGACCAGGTGGTGGCGATGGAGTTTGCCGGGAGCATCTCCCTGGAGACGGTGCGCCAGATACTCAAAAAACGAACTCAAACCCTGGAAGAAGAAAGAGTGGTGCATCCCCAAGCTGAGCGGGGAGTTCGTGGCGCGAATGGAGGATGTGCTGGACCCCGTATCCAGTACGGGGCAGGCTCTGTACCACGAAGCCTACGACCCAGAGCGTCCGGTGGTGTGTTTCGACGAGACCTCCAGGCAGTTGGTCGAGGAGGTGCGGCCACCCATCAAAGCCAAGCCCGGACGGGTGGAACGCTATGACACCGAGTACCAGCGAAACGGGACCCGGAACCGGTTCCTGTTCTGTGAACCGAAGGGTGGGTGGAGGCACGTCGAAGTGACCGGGCGTCGCACTGCGGTGGACTTCGCTCACCAGATGCGCTGTCTGGTTGAGGAGGCGTACCCCCACGCCAGGGTCGTCCGGTTGGTGTTGGACAATCTCAATACCCACAAGTTGGGCTCGCTCTACGAAGCATTTGCGCCGTCCGAGGCGCGTCGTATAGCCAAGCGTCTGGAGTTTCACCACACACCCAATCACGGAAGCTGGCTGAATCCTGTCCTGAGCTTGCCGAAGGGATGGCCGAGATCGAGTTGAGCGTCTTCAGCAGACAGTGTCTGAACCGCTGGGTCGGCGGTGAAGTGTTGCTGCGGCAGGAGGTCGCCGCGCTCGAACGCGAGCGCAACGATGCTGGCGCCGTCATCGACTGGCGGTTCTCCACTCAGGACGCCCGCAGTAAACTCCAACATATATATCCATCAGGATTAAATTGAAACGGTACTAAACTAAAGCCAAGGTGGGATGTACATTCGAGGGGCGATGAAGATTGGCTTGGCTGCGCCAGAGAAGCCCTCTCATCTGTACTTGGAGAATGATCCGTCACCGCTGCTTGACCTCCACTATCTGCGCATTTCACCTTGGCTTTGGTTTAGTAGCCAGTAAGTGTTGTATTGATGGATACAGGGACTTGAGCGAACCGGTTCCACCAGCCCCCATCTTCAAATCCTAAAACCCAATCAGAATGCTGCCCAGCCAGGCGAATCAGCCGGTCCCGGCCCCTCTTTTTCGGGCATACGCCTGGTAGGAGCTGGTGATCCACCGCTTGACCCGCTGCCATCGGACTCTCAGGAGCACCTAAATGGCACGAAGGGTTTCCCCGGTAAACCGCACCAGGGAAACCCTTGCTCAAAGGTCACTTCAGCAGCCAACCCCAGTGTCCTGAGACTGGTAGGCTTGCCGAAGGGTCGCGGGCTTTGGTGCAGGAAACGGTGCAATCATTGGGCCTCGACAGTATTGAAGGTGGCATGAATCATGTGGGGACGGGAGGAAGCCTTTCTCTGTCAACCAAGACCAGATGCGCTGAAAGCCCGGATGACGTTGCGAACCGTCTGGTCATCGCACCCCAGGTTGGACGCAATCCGAGACTCACGCTCTCCTCTAGCGCCGTCCAACCAAATTTGGCAGCGGCGAAGGACGAAGCCATCCGATGAGCGTAGGCCACCCTACAACTGCTACCCCCGTCAACGGAAAACGGACGTACTAACATTGGCGAAGTCATAACAAGAGTACTATCCAAGCACGAAGACCTAATCCGAATATGCACTAGCTGCCAAATTTTCTCGACTCCTATTCGTAGCGCCCAGCCCTCACCTCTACCTTCGGCCCCCGCTCACCCGATGAAGGAGATCGCGGACAGTGAGGGTCTCTCTACTCCAACTGACGAAGCCGAGGGTCCAAGGTGTCCCGCAGCCAGTCGCCGAACAGGTTCATGGCCAATACGGTGAGCATAATAGCCAAGCCAGGCATGGTAGAAATCCACCAGGCGATCGCCATGTTGTCCCGACCATCGGCAACCATCGAGCCCCAAGCCGGGGTAGGCGGTGGCACCCCTGCCCCCAGGAAGCTGAGGGTGGACTCTAACAGTATTACTATCCCTACCTCGAGGGTAGACAGTATGATGAGCGTGTTTATCACACCGGGAAATATATGGAAGGCAAGGAGCCTCGGCGTGGAAGCGCCGGCCACCTTGGCCAGGGCCACGTAGTCCATGGTCTTAAGTTGCAGCACCTCGCCCCTTACATTTCGGGCAAAGCGGGGCCAGACCGCGATGGCCAGGACGACTACGATGATCAGAAAGGACTGGCCCAAGGCCAAAACCAACACCAGCGCCAAGAGGATGGTAGGTATTGCCAGCTTGATGTCTGCCACCCGCATGACTAACTCGTCCACCCAATGGCCGTACCAACCGGCCACCAGCCCCAAACTAACCCCGATACCTGCCCCTATTCCCAGGGCCACCACCACCACGACTAGAGATATCCGGGCGCCATAGATTACGCGGCTTAGCATATCCCGTCCCAGTTGGTCGGTGCCCAACAGGTATTGGGTGCTGCCCCCATTCGACCAAGCGGGGGGCAGGGTTCGCTCTCGAATATTTCCTCTTTCGGGGTCGTGGGGGGCTATCCAGGGAGCGGCTATTCCAGTAACCACGAACAACGCGAGGATGATAATGGGAATCAGGGGCAGACGTCGCAATCGCCACGCCCTTCTCACTATACGCAAGGAAACGGGGGGTCGTGCTACAGTGAACCTGCCTGTAACTTCTGGCATATGCGCTCCTGAGTTAGGCGTAGCGAATCCTGGGGTCGATATAGGCGTAGAGTATATCGACGAGAAGAGCAGCGGTCACATACATCAAAGTGAATATAATGACGACCGCTTGTAGCAACGGGTAGTCACTCCCGAACAGGGCCTGAATGGCAAGCTGGCCGAGCCCGGGCCACGCGAAAACCGTCTCCACCACCAGGGAGCCGGTTACCAGGCTGCCCAGGGTGACTCCAGCGAAGGTAAGGGGAGGGATCAGGGCATTGCGCAGGCAGTGCTTCCAGATGACCGCATTGGGCGATACCCCCTTGGCCCGGGCCAGCTTGACGTATTCCGAGTCGAGCACGTTCAACATGGCGGAACGCAGTAGGCGCAGGTTGGCGGCCACGTAGAACCAGCCCAAGGAGACAGCAGGCAGAATAATGCTTGTCGCCTCCTGCCGGCCGTAGGGCGGCAGCCATTCCAACCGAACTGCGAAGAGGAACATGAGCATAAGGCCCAGCCAGAAAACCGGCGCCGATTGGCCGATCAGAGCCACGACTTTACTAGAGGTGTCCAAAAGGCTCCCCCGCTTCACGGCTGAAAGAATGCCCAAGGGCATTCCAACCAACACGGAGAAGAGAAACGCGGCCATGCCGAGCTGAAAAGTAGCGGGAAGGCGTTCTAAAATGATCTCCATGGACGGCCGCCCCTCTTTGATGGAGGTGCCGAATTCTCCCTTCAAGGCGTCCTTAAGGAATATCAGGTATTGCTGGTAATAAGGCTTGTCCAGCCCCAACTCCTCGCCCAGCCGGTCCCAGTCTTCATCGGTCCAGTCATCGTCCAGGAAGACGTCCCTGGGGTCTCCGGCAGCCCGGCTCATAACGAAAATGATAAGAGATACCACCAAAAGGGTGAGCATAGCTAACGAAACACGCCGCACCAAATACGTCTGCATGTCGCCCTATATTACCTCCTTACAACAGCTCACCCCACAAGCCATGAAGGGGCCATAATATTATAACATCTGGGCCTCTCTAATTACATCGAAAACCAGCCAATATATAGGGGAATCTCGTCTTAAACCAATGCCATTCTGAGTACAACTGAATAATCTGCAATCTCTACCGCAATACATCGTTCGTAATCCGTAACTCCTTTAGAGGGAGCGTTTTAAGACGCTTGGTGGGAAATAGGTAACGTTACCAAGCAAGCAAGTCAACGAAAGCCAAGGAGGGGCGGCCCATTTGTCGATTCAACCAAATACAGAAATTAGGCAAGGCGACCTTAGCGGCCAACCTGGTTTGAAAGCCGTCCAATTGGTGCGGACGCTCTCGGTCCAGCCCGAAGGCATGGTGGAGTTTGTCGAAGACGGTCTCCACGATCTGGCGGATTCCAGCCAGCCAACGGCGCCATGCTTTGGGCCAGGGATTCCTACTGTTGCGCTGGGGCGGACACACTACCCAGGCTCCGTAGCAGTCTCGCCACCGCTGCCCCGCTGCCTGGCCCGCAAAGCCCTTGTCCGCTACCTACCAGCCCAGGGCTGGCTCCCCCACAGTGGGCAACCTGGGCTGGGGAGTATGCCGGAAGGCGAAGAAATCCTCGGCCAGGGTCTGGTCTTTGACGCTGGCTGGGGCCAAGCTGAAGCCGGTGATGACGCCAGCGGGATTGACCGAAAGCAGCAGGTGGAAGCCTGCATACCAACCCAGGCGGTTGCTCCAGCCAATGTCGGCTTGGCCCGCCCGCCAGCCAGCGCCGCGGCGTTTGGCCGACCTGGTGAGAACGCCGGAACTGTCCAGAGCCTGCCCCGTACCTGATACGGGGGCTTCGTAGCTGCAGCGCGGCCCTTGCAGCGACTCCACCGAGTGGCGGGAACAAGCCACCAGGGTCTCGTAGTGACGCCGCGTCAGCCGGTTGAACTGACTCCGGCGGGGCAGTATGGGGAAAGCCGGGCGTAGTCGTTTGGTGGCATAACGGTAGAAGTCCCGTTAGCTCCGGAAGCGTCCCCACTGGCTGAAGATAACCAGGGTGATTACTTCGCTTACGCTCAGCGAAGCCTTGGGGCCGGGGGTGCAATCGGGCGGGGCTTGAGATTTGCAAAAGTCATCTGCTATGCCATAGAGTAGCGTCAGGAAGGCGTCCACATCTCCCATAGTTTAACCTCTTTCTTGATCGGTTAGAAGCTAACTATCGGCTATCGCCACCTTCCTTATCAAATGTTAGTTTACAATTCACACCAAGCGTTTAAGTCCCTTCGGCATGTTGACGTTTAGCGAAAAGGTCCTGGCTAACTGGCCAGCGAAAATGTCACATTCTCCATAGTGTGAATGTGACTTTGATCCCCAAAGAGCAAACGAGGCTTCAAGTTCTGAACAGCCTGATGGCGGAGCAGATGACCCTGGACCAGGCAGCAATAATGATGGGAGTCAGAGCGCGCCACACCCGGCGGATCCTAGGGGCTTACCGGGAGAAAGGAGCCGCCGCCCTATTAGTTGACATAATTGAACTGATGCCTGCCTGGGGTAACATACTCGTTAGCAACATAGAGCAGTTTGGGATGTGGATGATGGTGAAGAGGTGTAGGGTGCGGCTGACGGAGGAGGAGCAACAGGAACTGAGGGCGCTGGTGTCCAAGGGGCGGGCCGCGGCCTATAAGCAAACACACGCCCGCATCCTGTTGCTTTGCGACGAGAACCAGGCCGACGGCGCCATGAAAGACGAGGAGATTGCCCGGTCCCTGAAGGTGGGCATCGCCACGGTGGAGCGGGTGCGCCGCCGCTGTGTAGAAGCAGGTGTTGATGCAGCTTTGGGGCGCAAGGAGCATCTGAACCGCTGCCAGAAGAAACTGGACGGTCAAGGGGAAGCCCACCCCGTATCCAGTACGGGGGCAGGCTCTGATTGCCCTGGCCTGCGGAGAGCCTGCCCTGAGCGGAGCCGAAGGGGCGGCTCCGGGACGGGTCGGTTGGACGCTTAAGCTGTTGGCGGACCGTTTGGTGGAATGGGAGATAGTGGGCAGCAGCAGTCCCGAAACGGTGCGGCAGACGCTGAAAAAAACGAACTCAAGCCCTGGCTGAAAGAGTGCTGGTGCATCCCGCCGCAAGGCAGCGCCGAGTTCGTCTGCGCGCTGGAAGACGTGCTGGAAGTCTAGCAGCGCCAGTACGGGGACAACGAAGTTCTGGTCTGCCTGGACCAGACCAGCAAACAACAGGTGAAGGAGACCCGGCTGCCGCGTCCGGTCCGGCCTGGGGCAGCCGGTATCTACGATTACGAGTACCAGCGCAACGGGGTGAGCAATCTGTTCATGCTGTTCGCTTCGTTGGAGGGGTGGCGCCGGGTGGCAGTGACGGACCGGCGCACCCGGGCCGATTGGGCCCGGGTGGTCAAGCAACTGGTGGATGAGGACTATCCTGACAAGGACCGGATTGTGCTGGTGCTGGACAACCCCGGCCTTCGCCGGGGCAGGCTCTGAACACCCATCATCCCTCATCACTGTACTAGTAGTCAGTCATGTTTGGAATCGAAGGTGCTACTGCGAAGGTGGCGAACTGTTTAGCATGGGACCATCGTTTCAGGTTGCCTTGCGGTAACTACTATTCCAAAATTGACTGAGTACTAGTGGTGCGAAATCTTTGTAATGATGGGTAGTTTGGTTGGTGGCATTACGTGGACAATCATCAGACTGAGAACCCGGCTGGAAAAGCAATCCATCATTTCAAAGTAGTTGGACTACTAAACTAAAGCCAAGGTGGGATGTACATTTAAGTGGCGATGATGATCAGCTGGGTTGCGCCGGTGAATCCCTCTCATCCGTACTTGGAGAATGACCCGGCTCCGTCGTTTGACCGCAACATCTGCGCATTTCACCTTGGCTTTAGTTTAGTACCGTTTCAAGTTAATCTTGATGGATAGATATGTTGGAGTTTACTGCGGGCGTCCTGGGTGGAAAACCTCCAGTCTATGACAGTGCCGGCGTCGTTGCGTTCGCTTTCCAGAGCGGTTAGCTCCCGTCTCAGCAACGCTTCATTGCCGATCCGGCGGCGGTTCAGACACGCCCTGCTGAAGATGCTCAGTTCGATCTCCGCCATATTCAGCCAGCTTCCGTGAATCGGAGTGTAGTGAAACTCCAGCCCTTTGGCTATGCGACGCGCCTCGGAGGGTTCAAATGCTTCGTAGAGCGAGCCCAGCTTGTGGGTGTTGAGATTGTCCAACACCAGCCGGATCACGGTGGCCTCAGGATATGCTTCATCCACCAGCCACTTCATCTGGTGAGCGAAGTCCACGGCAGTGCGGCGCCCGGTCACTTCGACATGTCTCCATCCACCCTTCGGTTCGCAGAACATGAACCGGTTCCGGGTCCCGTTTCGCTGGTACTCAGTGTCATAGCGTTCCACCCGTCCGGGGGCGGCCTCACATCCCCGAGCAACTGCTTGGAGGACTCGTCAAAACACACCACCGGACGCTCCCGGTCATACTCTTCGTGGTACAGAGCCTGCCCCGTACTGGATACGGGGTCCAGCACGTCCTCCATCCGGGCCACGAACTCCCCGCTCAGCTTGGGGATGCACCACTCTTTCCTCTTCCACGGCTTGAGTTCGTTTTTTTGAGTATCTGGCGCACCGTTTCCAGGGAGATGCTCCCGGCGAACTCCATCTCCACCACCTGGTCCGCCAGCAGATGGAGCGTCCAGTTTACATATCCTTCGGGTGGACTGCTGCACGCGACGGCAACCAGAGCCTGCCCCGTACTGGATACGGGGTGCGCTTCCTGTCTGCCATTCAGCTTGCGCTCCCGGCCGGGCCGTGGCCGGTCGTTGATTGCGGCTTCCAGCCCCTCTTCGACGAACCGTCTGCGCACTCTGGCAACGGTAGCGGCGTTGACCAAAAGCGCACCGGCTATCTCACCGTCCCGAAGTCCTGCATCTGCTTGGAGCAACGTCAGCGCCCGCTTGGCGGTGCGGACTGACGGCTTGCCCCGGTGGGAAACCTCATTGAGACGGGAGCGTTCGCATTCAGCCAGCTTGACTTTATACTTGATGGCAGCCATGTCTGGATACTCCCCACAGAAAGATCATACCCAAGTATGGCTGCCTTCTCATATCCTTGCAAATATATCTGGAAATGGTACTAGGCAGTGTCGTCAAAATAATTTAGTCCAGATGACCATTGCACGGATTTGGCAGATAGCCAGGAAGGACGTGGCGTTCTTGGCATAGCGGGTTGCTACTCCCCGCCATTGTTTGAAATCCAGGACCGCGTTTTCCACCAGATGGCGCAGCTTATACAGGTAATGGTCGTAAGCCCGGGGTTCCTTGCGGTTGCTCTTTGGCGGTATCACCGGCTCCATTCCCTGGGCCAGGGCCTCGGCTACTATGGCGTCGGTGTCGTAAGCTCGGTCGGCCAACAGGTATTGCGCCGCTATGTCGGCAATCAGGTTAGAGGCCTGGGTACAGTCGGCAACCGTACCCTCGGTCAGGCTCAAGCGCACCGGCATACCATGGGCGTCCACCGCCAGATGCAGTTTGCTGTTCAGCCCCCTTTTGTGCGTCCCACGGCTTGATTGCCCCCAACCGCTCCGGTCCCATGAGGATGCAGCTTGATATGGGTGGAGTCGATCATCAACCATTCCAAGTCGGGACCCAAGTCCGGGTCATCGATTACTTGGTCCAGCAAGTCGGCCCAGATGCCCCGGTCTCGCCAGCGACAGAAGCGGCGATGGGTGTTCTTCCAGTCCCCATAGTCCGGTGGCAGGTCCCGCCAGGGCGCCCCAGTACGCAAGTTCCAAAATACCGCGTCCAGAAACAGGCGGTTGTCCCGGGCGGGCCGCCCCCTTTTGCCGGCTCTCCCAGGCAGATGGGGCTGCAAACGGTCCCAAACCTGGTCCGTAATGTCGTGCCGTCGATGCGCTGGCGTCATACCTCCACCCCCCACTCTCATCCCTTTTTCACCAATTTACCACCTTTACCCTATTTTGACGACACCCCCTAGTACCGAGTCAAGCTTGGTTTTGAGGGTGCCAACAGTGGTTGACTAGTAGTGGTAATCTTTGAGCAATTGATGTTGCTGTGAGGTGGCGGTGTGGTCAGAGAGAAATTTGCGGTCCGGCTGACGCCGGAGGAACGGGACCAACTAGAGCACATGGTCCGGGCTGGCAAGAGTTCAGCACGGGCTACAACACGGGCCCGGATCCTGCTCAAGACCGACGAGGGCTGGTCGGCACCCCGGGTGGCCCAGGCCCTGGACGTGGCTGAGGGCACGGTGTTCCGCCTCAAGCGGCGCTTTGCCGAGGATGGGTTGGAGGGAGCGCTGAAGGACCGGGTCCAGGCCCACCGGTACCGGAAGCTGGACGAGCGGGCAGAGGCCCATCTGATTGCCCTGACCTGCAGCCCAGCGCCGGAAGGCCACGACCACTGGGAACTGCGCCTGCTGGCGGACCGGATGGTGGAGTTGGGAGTGGTGGAGTCGTTGTCCCATGAGACGGTGCGCCTGCACTTGAAAAAAACTCCCTTAAGCCGTGGCAGAAGAAAGAGTGGTGCATACCCAAGGTGAGCGCAGACTTCGTGGCCCACATGGAGGACGTCCTGGATTTGTACGCCGAACCCTACGACCCGCAGCGGCCGGTGGTCTGCTTCGACGAGACCTCCACCCAGTTGCTGGCCGACGTCAGTGAACCACTGCCAGCAAAGCCTGGTAGGCCGAAGCGTGAGGACTACGAGTACCGGCGGGAGGGCACCCGCAACCTGTTTCTGGCCTGCGAGCCCCTGGCGGGCTGGCGGCATGTGGCAGTAACGGAACGGCGCACCACCGAGGACTTCGCCCATCAGATGCGCTGGCTGGTCGATGAAGCCTACCCCGACGTCCCCCTGGTTCGAGTGGTTCTGGATAATCTGAACACTCACCGCAAGGCGTCGCTGTACCAGACCTTTCCGCCGGTGGAGGCCCGGCGCATCGCGCGGAAGCTGGAATTTCACTATACGCCCAAGCATGGCAGTTGGCTGAATATGGCGGAGATCGAGTTCAGCGTCTTCTCCCGCAGCTGTCTCAGACAGCGTCTCCCAGACGAGGAATCTCTCCGCCGAGAGGTTGGCGCGCTGGAGTTGGAACGGAACGAAGCTCAAGCCCGCATCAACTGGCGCTTCTGCATCCAGGACGCCAGAACCAAACTCCATCGCCTCTATCCCGTCAATTCCTGACTTGACCGAGTACTAGGACGGATTTTCAAAATTGGATGGGGCCTTGCCCTTATTGTCCACTAATGGGCGCGAACAGGAGTATTAGCCGTTGTTCCGGTGTAGGAATTACGAAAGAGGTTTGTGCACCGGACATGTTTGCCTTGAATTCGCATATTTGTCCGGTTGTGTATCCCCGCTCTTTGTAGTGTCGTATATCGCCGCGCGCTTCCTTATTGCCATATCCGAGGACAAGAGTAGAAATTGTAATGCCTTTAACGTATTTCAGCAATCTGCCCCTCTTTACCGGCGGCGCAGTGTCTAGTCTAATTTCCGGGGGGGTCTGACAGGGGTATGTATGGACGAAATGGTCTGAAAACTTGGAAAGCGCACGGGATTCCGGCATCTTGGTAGCAATCACGAAACCAGGTGCCGGAGGTGTCCCATGCGCCTTCCCCGGGAATCCCCCCGGTCAAGCCGGGGGGCAAGTGTGGCTACCAAATGCAGCAGGTCATTGAAACGCATCTACCTCACCTCTCCCGGCCACAGTTGACCGGTCTGGTTCTGTGGGTCTGCGGTGCTATTCTGGCCGGCGCTGCCGGCCAGAACGCCGTGGCCTCGGCACTCTCTCCCTGGGGCAGATGGAACAACCTGCGCCAGTATCTCCGGGAGTGGTTGTACGACGGCAGCGACCGGGCCCGTCCCGGCCAGACCGAACTGGACGTAAGGCTCTGCTTCGCCCCATTGCTCCGGTGGGTCCTGGCCTGGTGGTGTTCCGGCCGGCTGGCCCTGGCCGTTGATCCCACGCTCAAAGGCGACCAAACCACCGCCATCGTCATCAGCGTGGTCTACCGGGGTTGCGCCATTCCCGTGGCCTGGCGCATCCACCGGGCCACCCAGCGCGGGTCCTGGATGGACCCCACGGTGGAACTGCTCAGGGAACTGGCCCCGGCGGTGCCCCAGGAAATGACCATCATCGTGCTCTGCGACCGGGGCATAGCCAGTCCCAAGCTGTGGCGACAGATACGCGCCCAGGGCTGGCATCCCTATATGCGGTATCGGAAGAACGTCACCTTCTGCGCCCAAGACGGCCGCCGGTTGCCCGCACAGCACTTCGTTTCCCGTCCCGATACGGCCTAGATTGGCCGCGGCACCGCCTTCAGCACCCCCACGCAAAATGCCGTTGCACCCTGTTGGCGGTCTGGTACGTCGAGCAGGAAGAACCTTGGATCATCCGCACCGACCTGCCGCCGGAGGACGCCGGACCCAGTTGGTACGCCCTGCGCTTCTGGATCGAACTGGGCTTCAAGGCCGTCAAAAGCCTGGGCTGGAAGTGGGACAAGACCCGGCGCACCGACCCGGCGCGCGTCTCCCGCCACTGGCTGGTGCTGTCGGTGGCAACGCTGCTGGCCCTGGCCTATGGGACCAGGGTGGAAGACGCCCATGACCGCAGGATTGCTCCAGGCAACCTGCGCACGCCGCCCAAAGCCTGCCCCGTACTGGATACGGGGACGCCGGCTCCCAGGCGCCGCGACCCCTGGGGCCGGCCGGTACGGACCGTCAGCATCATCCGCCACGGCATTGACTGGCTGCGGCGGTTGCTGCTCCAGGGCCGCCTCTGGAGCCGGGTCTGGCTGCTGCCTGAGCCCTGGCCGGAACCCAAGCCCAACCTGGAGATTACTCGCCATGCCCCTCCGTAAAAACCCGTTACATACCCCTGTCAGGGGGGGTGAAGTGGTTAGCGGCGGTGGCCGCGCTGGCGGCCTTGACGCTGTTGACCGCCGCCCTGTTTGCCTTGTCGGCAGCGGCGCAAGAAAACCCTGACCTCCTCTCTTTCCCCTAGCCCATCTTTGTCCATGTGTTCTACTCCGGCGTTGCGGTGGACGAAGCGTTGCCGGAAGCCACCGGGGGCAGCGGCGACATCACCTACTTCTTCGCCTTCAGCCCGGACACCCCCGACACTAACGGGCTGACCTGCACAGGAACGCATAGGCTGACCGGAACGCCGCTGAACGCGGGCAGAAACTCCCGCTACACCATCACCGCCACCGACGAAGCCGACCAAACGGCCACCACCCGGTTGAGCGTTAGTGTGATCGAGGAAGTGTGCAGCGCAACCACCGACTGGCATCCCATGGATTCTAGCGACAATGCGATCAGCCCCGACGCCGCCCTCATCAAAGCCTGCAACATCCTGCTGTCCGCCAAAGACGACCTGATCGGCACGATGGGCACGGATACGCTGGACTGGGATGTGACGCGCCTATGTCAGATTGGGACGGCATCGACACGAGTCAAAACGATGTTTGGACCGGTACAGAAGTCAAGTTACAAATAGATGTGCAGCGTCGCTTCCTATGCGGCAGCATCCCACCGGAGCTGGGTGCCCTGCGCCTGCTGGAAAAATTGGAGTTAGGCGCCAAACAAATCTATGACTCCAGCGACCTGACCGCCTGCACCCCGACGGAGTTCGGACTGACCGGCAGCATCCCGCCGGAATTATGTCAATTATCGACACTGGAAAATCTTAACTTGACCAGAAACAGACTGAGTGGCGAGATCCCGCCGGCATTGGGCCAACTGTCTGCACTGCGAAGTTTAAGCTTGTACGTTAATCAGCTGGAGGGAGAAATCCCCGAGGAACTGGGCAGCCTATCCCAGCTGGAGAGTTTGCGTATCGATGATAACCAACTGAGTGGCGATATCCCGCCGAAATTGGGCCAGCTGTCTAAAACAGAATTTCGTACCTTAGACTTGTCCACCAATGATCTGGAGGGAGAGATTCCCGAGGAACTGGGGAGTCTGAGTAAAATGAGGCAGCTTAAGCTGGGTCACAACGATCTGACGGGAGAGATTCCCGAACAACTGGGCGGCCTGTCAAACCTGGCCTGGTTGTATCTGAACGACAACAAACTGAGCGGCCCGATCCCGGAGGAATTGGGCCGCCTGTCAAGCCTTTACTATTTATATCTGCAAAACAACCGGCTGAGCGACCCGATCCCAAGGGAATTGGGCAGCCTGTCAAGCCGGTGGGTTTTGTATCTGAACAACAACCAGTTAAGCGGCAACATACCACGGGAGCTGGGTAATCTCTCGGAACTGGAGGAATTGTCTCTGGACAACAACGAACTGACCGGAGAGATTCCACCGGAGCTGGGCAGCCTGTCAAACCTGTACGCTTTGTTTCTGAATGACAACCAACTGACCGGGGGGATTCCTGCCGCGTTTGCCGATGTGGATCCCGATACCCCGGAGGGTCTGACGGCCCTGACGTATTTGACCCTGTATAACAACCTATTGACAACCCCGGCTACCTTCATCGTAGCGCTGTCCGATTCGACCGTAAGGCTGCCGCTGTCCGAAAGCGACGGCGCTACGGAGTTCACGGCGCAGGTGGAGATAGACGACCCCGGCACACTGTGGGCCAGCGGATTTGCCGACCCTCTCGGCTTGGAAGATGACAACCTCGCCACCGGCGCCATAACCGCGTCGCTCAGCGGAACCGCGGACGTGGTGGTCGTGGCCGTTGCCCCGGACAGCTACGATTTCGCCATCGGCGCCGCTGAAACCATAACCGGCGACCTGACCTTCACCCTGACGCCCACCGCCAACGGCGTTGACCAGGATGACGAAACCGTCACCTTCAGCGTCAGCGGAATGGGCGCGCCGGGAGGAACCGGGACCATGCTGGCGGCGGAGGCAATCGAAGTAGTCGTCGAGAACGATGACGCTCTGCCCACCCCCACACCGCCTACCATACACCGCCCCCCACACCGCGCCGACACCTACGCATACGCCGACGTCGGCGGCTATCCTCATGCCTACGCCTACGTTGATATCCGCGCTCACGCCTACAATGGAGCCTACCCCTACGCGCCGGCCCCGCCGGGAGCCTGACCGGACACCGAGACCCACTGCCACTGCCACGCCCGTGCCAACACCCACTGTAGTGGCACAGGTGACCACCCCCACGCCCACAGCCACCGCCCTGCCTACGCTGATGCCGACGGCTACGCCGCGCCCGACAGCCAAGCCCATGCCCACGCCGGGGCCGACGGCAACGCCACTGCCCCTAACTACGTCTCCATCCACGTCGGGGCCTACGACAACGACGCTACTCACCGCTACGCCTATCCCCACGCCCGCGATAACACTGCTGCCCAACGCTACGCCTACAGCCCAGTCGAGGCTCGCGATAACACTGCTGCCCAACGCTACGCCTACAGCCCAGTCGAGGCTCGCGATAGCGCCGCTGCCCACGGCTACGCCTACAGCCCAGTCACAGAGCCTACGGCAACACCAATACCCACGGCCACACCCACGTCTACGCCGACATTCATACCGCTGTTTGAGGACAGGTTACTGGTGATAATGCCGCCGGACCGGGGCCGACATTCACCCCGGAGCCAGGGGCCACCTTGATACCGACTTCGGAACGCACTGCGGCGCCGACTCCAACAACGTCGGCTCCGGCGTCGGCGTCGACCGCGTCCTCACCACCACCGACGCCGGAACCACCGGGCCAGGTCATAACGGGATTTACGGAGGCTATCCCCTGGTGGTGGCTGCTGCTATTGCTGTTGCCGCTTGCCGCCTGGCTATACTACCGCTACCGACGCTGGCGCCAGGAGCAGCAGCTAAGGCTCCGCTACCACCGGTAGTTGGTCGGGTTTGAGGAGTCATTCCGAGTTTAACCCGTCATTCCGGCGCAAGAACAGCCTGCCCCGTACCCGATACGGGGTCACCCCGTACTCCGCTACGGGGCCGGAATCCAGAAAATTCCCGCCGGATACAAACTTGGCCGTGGCAAAGTCCCAGTGGATTCCGGGCTGCGCCGGAATGACGACTATTCAGAGATTTCTTAGATCCTTCGCTGCGCTCAGGATGATATGCCACATACATACCCCGGTCAGGTACCGGGGTGCAGGGCAATCGCGTCTTAATTTGGGACACTTGGCGCATCGTCATTCCGGCGCAGGCCGAAATCCAGGAAATGTTGTGGGTAGGTCAATGTTCCCTATGGCAAGGCGCTCTGGATTCCGGCTTTCGCCGGAATGACGGGTTAAGACGCGATTGCCCTGTACCGGGGCCGGGGTGGGTGGCTAATCCAGCGGTTGCCCCTTATAATCGGGACATCTTCCTGAAGGAGAGTTAAGAATGTACCTGGTACGCAGAGTTTGTCGAACTAAACCCGGTCAGGCCTGGGCGGTGGCCGGTTACCTGGCCAGGATTTGCCAGGCCTATGAAGAGAACGGGCGGAACAAGGCCCAGATTTACATTAGCGGACAGGGGCTGCCCGGCACTCCCAACGTGGTCTATGCCGAATGGACGCAGGACACCATCGAACCCAACTGGCCTACCAACATTCCTGACGCGGTACGGGAGTTCAACCCCAGGATGCAGCAATTGCTGGACGAGTACCTCTTGGAACTGTACGAACTGGCGACCCCGGAGAAATTGGTGGAACGGGGCGTTGCCCAGTAAAACCAACTACCGACGATTCAAAAATGGATATACAAGATAAACAGGATATTTTGATTAGCTAAATAGTTCCTTTTCGTAAATTATGAACATAGCCGGCAGTCACCAAATAAATCCTGTCTATCCTGTCTATCCATGAAAACTAAATACAGGAGCGGGCTATGCTGATAGTTGATGCACAAGTGCACATTTGGGGCACCGGGCTGCCTACCAATCCGGCTCATCGGCAGATTACTTCTTTCACCAAGGACGATCTGCTGAAGGAAATGGACGAGGCCGGCGTGGATGCGGCGGTTATCCATCCCCCAGGCTGGGACCCCAACTCCGGCCAACTGGCGATTGAGGCGGCTGCCGAGCACCCCAACCGGCTGTCCATTCTGGGCAATTTCCCCCTGGACCAGGAAGCAAGCCGCGGCTTGGTCCCCGGTTGGAAAGAACAGGCCGGGATGCGGGGTCTGCGCTTTACCTTCCAACAGCCGCAGATGCAGTCCTGGCCCACTGACGGCACGATGGACTGGCTTTGGCCGGCCGCCGTCTCTGCCGGTCTGCCCGTGGCCCTGGCCTGCTCCGCCTTTCTGCCCGCCGTCGGCCAGATTGCCGAGCGCAACCCGGAGGTCAAGCTGATTGTGGACCATTTCGGTAGAGGCGGCGGTGGCGCTGATGCGGCGGCGTGGGCCAACCTCCCCGACCTGCTGGCCCTGGCCCAGCAGCCCAACGTGGCGGTCAAGGCCACCGGCGCCCCCAGCTACTCCAGCGCCGAGTACCCCTTTGCCAACATCCACGATTACCTCCACCAGGTTTATGACGCTTTTGGCCCGGAGCGGATGTTCTGGGGCACCGACATTACCCGGATGCCCTGTTCCTGGAAGCAGGGCATCACCCTGTTTACCGAGGAACTGCCCTGGCTGTCGGAAGGCGACAAGGAACTTATTATGGGACGCGCCCTGTGCAATTGGCTGGGCTGGGATCTGCCAGGGTAGGGGCATTTTATTCACAAAGAGACACAGAGGCCCGGAGATACGCAGAGATTCTCTGTGAAGCTCCGTGTCTCTTTGTTAATGGCCCGCCAATTTGACCCAAATACAAGAAAGGACTAAACTGTTGCCAATAGTTGCGGCGGTACAGCCTCACCAAAACGGCTGGCATTCTATCGGTATTCCCCAATGGGCCGATCTACCTCAACAAAACATTGTCAGGAGGTAATCCCTTATGGACTTTGGAATTTTCCTGGATTTTCCAACGGCAGGAGGCTCCCACGCAGACGCCTTTCGGGAGACCTTTGAACTGGTTGACCTTGCCGACGACCTGGGTCTGGATACGGTGTGGCTGGGAGAGACCCACTTTACCCCGGACCGGGCGGTGCACTCGGCCCAAATGGTAATCGCCAGTTCTATCGGCACCAGAACCAAGCAATTGCGGGTTGGTTCGGCGGTGCACGTGCTGCCCTTGGTACATCCCCTGCGGATCGCCGAAGAGGCGGCCACGGTGGACCAGATTAGCCAGGGACGCTTCGAGTTCGGTGTGGGCCGAAGCGGCAACATCCGGGCCTACGACACGATGGGCATAGATTACCTGGAAAGCAAAGACCGGTTCCAGGAAGCGCTGGAAATCATCATGCAGGCTTTCAGCGGCGAGACCTTTTCCTATGAGGGGAAATACAACCATATATCCAACGCCCGGCTCACGCCGCTGCCCTACACCAAGCCTCATCCCAAGATTCGGATCGCCTCCAGCGGCGACGACAGCTTTGAACGGGTGGGCCGCCTCGGTTTCCCCATTTTCCTCTCTATGCGGGGCATGGACGTGAATGAACTGGAAACCAATATGGTCCATTACCACGAGGCATGGCGGAAAGCCGGACACCCCGGGGAGAGCGGAGACATAATGGCGCGGTTCCCGATATACGTGGCCCCCACCGAAGAGGATGCTTTGGAAGAGCCCCGGGAAACCATCGAAAGTTACTTCCGGCGGATGCGGGAGCGGTTTCAGCAGGGGCGGTTTGAAGAAGCGCTGGCGGGAACCGGGACCGGCGAGGAGTTGATCGAGCAGAGGAGACAACGCTTGGCGCGTCTTGAGACAATGAGCTATGAGGAAATCCTGGATACCAAGGTAATCGTCGGCAGCCCGGACCAGGTGATTGACCGCCTGTACCAGTACAAAGAAAAGCTGGGCCTGACCGGGTTTACCGCAGAACTTAACCCCGGCGGCCTGCTGCCCAAGGAAGCGGTACACCGCAGCCTCAGGCTGCTCGCCGAAGAGGTAATGCCGGCTTTCAAGTAAGACTGGCGCCTACAGTTCAAGGGGCAAAAGTATCGGGGCGGGTTTAGAACCCGCCCCTTTCATTCCCCTCACCCCGGCCCTCTCCCCCAAGGAGAGGGAGTGCAATTATCCCCCTCTCCCTCAGGGAGAGGGTTGGGGTGAGGGATTGTTTACCCTAGACGTTCCGCAGCTTGGGGTCCAGCTTGTCCCGCAGCCAATCGCCCAGCAGGTTCATCGAAAGCACGGTCAGCAGAATCGCCAGGCCGGGGAAGAGGGATATCCACCAGCCATTGCCGGCTGCAATCAGGTTCCGTCCGTCGGCTACCATCAACCCCCACGCCGGGGTAGGTCGGGGGATGCCCACGCCCAGGAAGCTGAGTCCGGCCTCCAGCAGGATGACCTGACCCACCTCCAGGGTTGCCAGGACGATGAGGGTGTTGACCACGTTGGGGAACAGGTGGCGGGCAATTATTCGCATATTAGAGGCGCCGGCCACCCGGGCTTTGGCTATAAAGTCCTGGTTCTTCAGGGACAGGGTCTCGCCGCGCACCAGCCGGGCGTAGCGCACCCATAATACCAGGGCAATAACGATAATCACCGTGTGGAAACCTGGCCCCATTACAGAGACCAGCACCAGGGCCAGCAGTACTGCCTGAATGGACAGCTTGATGTCCACCAGGCGCATAATGATGTGGTCCCACCAACCACCGAAGTAGCCAGCTATCAGGCCCAAAACGGTGCCCACAAACCCGCCGCTGAGGATGGAGAGTCCGGCGACAATCAGGGAAACCCGGGCCCCGTGGATTACGCGGCTGGCGACGTCATAACCTACCTTGTCCGTTCCCAAAGGATGTTCCCACGTGCCGCCCTCCTGCCAGACCGGAGGGGTGAGCCGCTCGGTTAATCTTCCTTCCAGGGGGTCCTGGAGCCAGGCATCGGTTATCTGAGTGGCAAAGATTCCCGGGATGGCCAGTACAAATATAAGGATGGCCAAGGGAACTAACGGATAGCGCCGCGCCGCGCTCCATGCTCTGGTTAATCTCCCGCTCACGTATGTTGGAGGGGCAAGTTCTATAAATGCCATTGGGCAATCTCCTTACAACAAGGCAGATGGCAACGACAATTGCCGTGGCTAAGTCAGCCGGATTCGAGGGTCCAGGTAAGCGTACATAATATCAACCAGCAGATTGATAAATACATAGATGAAGGCGAAAACGACTACTACGCTTTGCACCACCTGGAAATCGCGCGCTCGGATGGCCTCAATGGCAAGCAGACCCACCCCCGGATAGGCAAACACGGTTTCGGTAATTACCGACCCGGTGATGAGGCCGGCAAACTGGATTCCGAAGTAGGTGATAGGAACCAGGGCGGCATTACGCAGGCAGTGTTTCCAGATAATCTTCCATTCGGGCACTCCCTTGATTCGGGCCAGCTTCACGTACTCGCTGTCCAGCACGTCCAGCATGGCGGAACGGCTCAGCCGCATCCCGGCGGCAAGACCGAATGCCCCCAAGGCGATTGCCGGTAAAACCAGGTGATGGATGCCGTCTACGGTTCCCTCTCCTTTGCCTGAAGTTGGGAACAAGTCCCAATCCACTGCTAAAATCCAGATCATCATGATTGCGAGCCAGAAGTTGGGCACCGCCTGTCCCAGCAGGGCAAACAGCTTGCCGCCGGCGTCCCACATAGAGTCTTTCTTGACCGCGGATAATAAACCCAGGGGTAAAGCCAGCAGTACGCTAACGGTAAAGGCCACCAAGGTAAGTTTGATCGTAGCCGGCAGCCGCTGGAGGATCAGCTCCCCGGCGGACTTGCCGGGCCATTTTATGGACTCGCCGAGGTTGCCAGTCAGGACGTTGCCGACGTAAACGGCGTATTGAACGTGAAGCGGCTCGTCCAACCCCCAATAGGCTCTTAGCCGCGCGTAATCTTCCATGGTTGCTTCTTCGGGCAGCAACACGCCGGCGGGATCGCCACTGGCCCGGGTTAGGGCAAATATGATGAGACTTATTGCGAATAGAGTGATGATGGCGTGAAATCCACGGATGATGATGTAACGCTGCATCTTGATTATCCTCTGAGGAATCCCGCATCGGTACTGGGTTGTATTCCCAACTCAAGGCTATCGCATTTGGGCTTAGGCTACTCGTCGTTCCTACGCAGGCAGGAACCTCTGTCCGTAAGATTTCAGGTTCCTGCCTGCGTAGGAACGACGGGAAAAGGCTCGACCGCCCCGACTCCGTACCTCTCTGGCGGGAGAGCTACCGTCTTGCCGGGGCGCTAAGTTACCTCGCCGGTTCTATGGGTTAATCTATCCCCCTCATCCCTCGCCGGGGATGAGGGGGATTTTGCCTTGATTAGAGTGTGTAACGGCTTCTTTCAGCCATTACTTGGTTGCGGGGACCTGGTTATGCCAGTAGTAACCGCGGTTCAGGTACGTCCAGTCTTCCAGAACCTCCGGGTTGACCGTGAAGTTGAACCGGAACCAGAAGACAGGAATGGTCCAATATATATCGTACCAGAAGTTGGCCACATCCCTACCAATCACGTCAATTTCATCCTGGGTGTAAACCTTGAGCGTTTCCTGGTACTTCTCCTCCATATAAGGGTGGGAGAAGGTATGGGAAGAGGTGTTGGAGGGAGCGTTGGTCCGGATCCGGTCCTGGATTTTCCGGAAGCTGAAGACATTGGCAAACATCTTGTGTTGGATCTGTTTGGCCCGCCGCATCTGGGAGTACGCTCCGGAATCGATGTCGGTGATGGTCACGTCGATGCCTATCGGACCCCAGTACTGGGGCAGGGCCTCTACTACGAGGGGAGATTCCGGCTCGCCGGAGGTACGGTAGTTAAGCATTTCCACCTTTACCGGGTTGTCCGGCCCGTAACCGGCCTCGGTCAGCAGTCGCTTGGCCTCTTCCGGGTCATAGCCGTAAGCCTCTTCCCAGCGGGTTTCCCATTCCGGGTTGTAGATGTTGGGGTCCAGTACCGCGTGGCAGCAAGCGGTTACGTGCATCCGCTGCCCCTCGCCCCGGAAGATGTAGTCGTTCAGCTCATCCCGGTTGATGGCCTTGTTCATCGCCTTGCGAACATTGACGTCAGCCCACGGCGTGGTGGGGTCGAAGTCGGTGTCGCCGGGCATGAAGTACATACCGCCGAAGAAGAGGCTGAGCTGGCTGAAGGCTTGCTGTGCCGGAATGACCTTCATCCCACCCTCTATGGCCGAAGGTTGCAGGTCGCGGGACAGGGCGATGGCGTGAATCTCACCGGCAAGTAGTCCGGCGAGACGGGTCGTTTCCTCACCGATCCAGCGAATCTCCATTTCCTCGAAAGGCGACTGGTAGCGCCAGTGTTCGTAGGGGATGCGCTCATAAACTACACCCTCGCCCAGCTTGCGCTCCTTGTACTGGTAGTAGCTGGTGCTGGCCGGCTTTACGTCGTCGAAGTTTTCATAGCCAACTTCGTCCAACTGGTCCTTGCTGAAGGAGATCAACTCCAAGCCGGTGGGTAGATTCGACACCACGCTGAGCATCGGGAGGGACGGGTTCTTCATGTGGAAGGTGATAGTGTAGTCATCCACCACCTCCGCCCGGTCCATTTCCTTCCAGAAGCTGGTGGTGCTGGAGGCGCACGCTTCGTCACCCTTGGCTTCGGCCAGAGTCGCGAAATCTTTGGCGGTCAGCTCACCGTAGCCGTGGTGGAACTGGACTCCCTCTTTCAGGTGGAAGGTCCAGGTCCTGGCATCAGGCGTAGTTTCCCAAGATTCTGCCAACCAGGGGTCTATTTCGGCAGTAACCGGGTTGGCTTCGACCAGGAACTCAACGTAGGGCAGGAACTGGGAGATGATGGGGCGGTTCCCGCCGCAGTGCTGGTTGGTCTCTACCTGAATCTCACCCTGAGACTCGACGTACCGCACCACCGTGGGCTCGGCCATCTTCTCCATGGCCGGCTCCGGCATCGCTGTGGGGGCCGGGGCTTCCTGTTGCATCGCGGGTTCACTCTGGGCCGGCGCCGCTGGTTCCGCCGCCGCTGGCGCGGCTGTTGGAGCCGCTGGTTCCGGCGCCGCTGGCGCGGCCGGCGCCGCCGGTTCGGGAGCGGATGCGCCACAAGCTACCGCCAGGGTCAGGATGAACAATAAGGATACGAAAACTACCAACCTTGGACTTAAAAACCAACGACTTCCCATAGTCAGCCCTCCTTTGGGTTGAAGCTTTTGGAAGCTACCTAAGAGTCGGGTTAGTTTACAACTTGATTTGTGAAAATGTCAATAATATCGGGATGATAGTATGCAAATAGAGAATGAAGCAACATAGATAACATAAAACGTAATATACTGGCAAAACTACTAACTCAATACGAGTATGTCATGCTGAATTAGCTTAATGCCGGAGATGAAACCGGCACTAACGGGCTTGGCCCGTCTGAGATGTAAGTCAAACAGGCTCACCATAACCGGGACTTGTTGAGCGGGCCTTGCCGTTACGCTTTTCGTGATTGTTTCCCGGTTGGTAGGTTGGTATAATCACCGGGAGAAACCAACGCCAACTGAAAAGGGAGGAGATTATGGGGTACACGCCGAGACAGTTAGGCCACGTTAATATCTTCGTGCGTAATGCCGAGCGGGCCCGCGACTGGTATGAAGACCTGCTGGGGCTGCACACTCACGGTTTCACCCCCGGTCGCGCCGCCTTTATGAGCGCCGACGTAGGGAACTCCCACGAAATCGCCCTGGTCGAGGTGGGAGAGAATGCCCCCGGGCCGCAGCGGGGTCAGGTGGGCCTCAACCACATGGCCTGGTATATGGACAGCCTGGATGACCTGAAGGAGCTTTACCACCGGGTCAAGGAAAAGAACATCCCCATCGAGCGGGTGTCCGACCACGGCCACGCCATCGGCATCTACATCCACGACCCCGACGGCAACGGGATAGAGTTGTCCTACGAAATGCCGGCCAGCGAGTGGGGCCATGACGAAAGCGGTTATATGATTGGCGGCACCCAGAAGGGCCGGCTGTCCGGGCCGTGGGACGCCGACGTCGCCAGAGGCCAGGCGGTAACCGCTTAACCACTCGGCACACGCCCTCACCCCCGGCCCCTCTCCCTCAGGGAGAGGGGTGAAGTTGCTCCCTCTCCTTTGGGGAGAGGGCCGGAGTGAGGGGATTGTATCGGGAAGGGATGACCGCACCAAGCGCCCGAGATTAAAGTGCGATTGCCCGGTGTATATCGCTTAATTGCTCAATTGCTTATCGGAGCGAAGCGGAAAAACAGGAATAACCCGACTGAAATACCTACAGACCGATACAGACCTTTAGGGAGGTAACGGCAATGTCAGGAAACTATAGCATCCTTGTTGGCACCACCGGCGCCGGACTTTTCCACAGCGCCGACTCCGGGGAAAGCTGGCGGCGCATCGGCAGCCCCTTCCCCGGCGAATCCCAGATTCGGGCCCTGGCCGTTGACCCCAAGAACTCCAACGTGGTGTATGCCGGCGCAGACAACGGCATTTACCGCAGTGAGGACTCGGGGATGAACTGGTCGAAACTGGACTCCCCGATGGACGGGCTGAAAATCTGGGCCATAGCGATTAACCCCGCCGACCCCGATACCATCTTCGCCGGCACCAGCCCGCCCTACCTGTTCCGTACTAAGGATGGCGGCAAGAATTGGGACAAGCTGTCGGCTAACATCGCCCAGGAATGCGCCATCGGCTTGCCCCGGATTACCGCGCTGATGGTGGACCCGGTGGACTCGGACACGGTGCTGGCCGGCGTGGAGATTGACGGAGTGTACCGCAGCCGCGACGGCGGCGATACCTGGAACCAGGTACAGGGCATTACCAACCCGGACATTCACGGCATGGCCTTCAGCCTGGGCGAGCAGAAGACCGTCCTGGTCAGCACGCCGCGGGAAATCTTCGCCAGCCAGGACGATGGCGAGACCTTCCAGTCCCTGATGAACTCCTCCTCCCTCCCCATGCCCTACTGCCGGTGGGTGGCGGTCAAGCCCGACAACCCGGAGGTGCTGTTCGTTGCCAACGGCGACGCGGCCATCGGCAACACCGGGACCATCCGGCGCTCCACCGACGGCGGTCAGTCCTGGGAGGAGCGGCCCCTGCCCGTGGAACCCAACTCACCGGTGTGGAACTTCGCCACCAACCCGGCCGACCCGGAGCTGATACTGGCGAACAGCGTTTATGGCGAACTCTACCGCAGCCAGGACGGCGGCGATAGCTGGGACAAAATCAAGAAGGAGTTCACCGAGGTGCGCGCCCTGGCCTGGACTCCCAACTAATCGGCTAATCGGCCTTTTTGTTCGTCCACGAATGGACACGAATAGGCACGAATGTTTTCCGGGGCAATTGGCGGATATGGCATCCGGCAATGTAGGGGCGGGTTTCAAACCCGCCCCTACGTCAAATACCACTGTAGGGGCAACCCTTGTGGCTGCCCTGCCCCGGATATTGAAATGCGGTTGCCCTACCGAAAATGTCGAATAACGGATGATGAACGAATGAAAGCCTCTTACTTCGGTTGCATGGGTTACCAGGAGCGGGATAATTTTCCCGCCGGTTGGCCGGTTCCACCTTCTTACTATGACCCGGAAGTCGCCATGCAGTCCTACCGGGACGGAATGGCCGAATGCCGGCTGGCGGAAGAGGCCGGTTTCGATTGGGTCAGCCTCTCCGAGCACCACTATTCGGGCAACCGTACCACCCCCAACCCGGCGGTCATGGCCGCGGCGGTGGCCCAGCAGTGCCAGCGGGTCAAGATCGCCCTTTTGGGCCAACTGCTGCCCATCCTCAACCCGGTCCGAGCTGCCGAGGAAATCGGGATGCTGGACAACCTCACCGAGGGCCGGCTGGTGGTGGCCTTTATGCGGGGCACCCTCAGCGAGGACCAGGTTTATGACCTCAACCCGGTGGAGGGACGGGAGAAGCTGCTGGAAGGGATGGACCTGGTACTGCGGGCGTTGACCGAACCCCAGCCCTTTTCCTGGGAAGGTCGGCACTATCACTACCGGACCGTGTCCGTTTGGCCCAAACCGGTACAGCAGCCCATGCCGCCGGCCATTGTGGCCACCCGCAGCGAAGATACCATCAAGTACGCCGCCGACAATGGGCTGGGCTTGGGAATCTCCTATGAAAGCATTGAGGCCACCGCCGGCATTGTGGAAAAATACCGGACCTGGTGTGAGGAGGCCGGCTGGCAGCCAACCCCGGACCAGATAGTCTATCGGGGCGGCATATTCCTGGGGGAAACCGATGCCAAGGCGGAGGACTTTCTGAATGGTCTGCGCGCCCGGGGTACGGAGCGAGGGCTTTCGATCAGCACTTCCCTGGCCCGGGCGGTGCAGGCAGCCCGGGTGGGTGAACGCTATGATTCGCGGGCGAACACCGAACCCCCGGCCTCGTCACCCCGAATACCCCGGGCGCTGCTGAACTTTGTCGGCGGCCCCGACACGGTAGCCGGCCAGCTCGAGGAATTGCATCACCGCTGCGGTGTGGGGGTGGTGGATCTGGCCTTCCAGCAACCCGGTATGTCCCACGAAGGGGTCATGGAACAGGTACAACTGTTCGGGCAGAAAGTCTTGCCTCGTATGAAAGAACTGGCAGCGCCGGCTTTGGACTGACATTTTTGACCCATAAGCCTTTCTTTAGGGAGAAGTGAGCCATGCCGGAGCTTTACCGCGCCGACCACGTGGGCAGCCTGTTGCGGCCTGTTGCGGTGAAGGACGCCAGGGCCGCATTTCAACAAGGGACGCTTCAACAAGGGACGCTGGCCCAAGAACGGCTGCGCGAAGTTGAAGACCGGGCCATCTTTGACGCCCTGCAACGCCAGGAGCGCGCCGGCGTTGACATTTTCTCCGATGGAGAGTTCCGCCGTACCGGATTCCAAAACGACCTGATTGAAGCCGTTGAGGGTTATATAACTACGGATGATCCAGCGGTGGTGCGGGTGTGGCACGGCCCGGGGGGCGAACCACGAGAACAAGGCACACGGCAGGTTGTCGGCAGCAAGTTACGGCAAGTCCGGCGGTTGACCGAACACCAGTCAAGTTTTTTGCGGGAGCACGTACCCGGCCGCTACAAGGTCACCGTTCCCAGTCCCAGCCAGTTCCCCGCTATCAGCTACCAGCCGGGCATTACCGACCAGTTTTACCCCACCCGTTCCGAACTGCTCTGGGAGATAGCCGAGATAATCAGGTCGGAAATTGCGGCCCTGGCCGGTGAGGGAGTGCCTTATATCCAGATAGACGCGCCCCGGTACAGCTACTACGTAGATCCCAGGTGGCGCCGGCACTTGCAGGATTTGGGCGAAGACCCGGACCGGATGTTTGAAGAGGCCCTGGCCGCCGATAATTTCTGCCTGGCTGCCATTGGCAGCGCAGGCAATAACAGCGCAGGTAATGGAACCGCGGGCGATGGGACCGGCAGCCCTACCGCCCCCACTGTCGCCATCCACATCTGCCGGGGCAACAACGAAAGCAAATGGTATGCGGAAGGCGGCTACGACTCCATCGCCGAGAAGCTCTTCAACACCCTGAACGTGGACCGTTTCCTGCTGGAATACGATACCGACCGGGCCGGCACCTTCGAACCTTTACGGTTCGTTCCCCGCGGGAAGATGGTCGTCCTGGGGTTGGTCAGCAGCAAAGACCCCGTCATGGAAACCAGGAAACAGTTGCTGGCCCGGCTGGACGAGGCGGCCCGCTACGTGCCGGAAGAATACCTGGCCCTCAGCCCCCAATGCGGTTTCGCTTCTACCGCCGCCGGCAACCTGCTTACCGAAGAACAACAGTGGCGCAAGCTGGAACTGGTGGCGGAAACGGCCCGGGAGCGCTGGGGCCGGTGACCGGCTGGCCCGCATAAGTAGCACCAAAGAGCAGAAACAGGGAGGGAACATGGCCGACAAGATTCGCCTGGGGATTATCGGGGCCAACCCGCACCGGGGTTGGGCAATGCGGTCGCACCTGCCGGCCGTGGTGGCCAGCCCGGAGTTTGAGCTGACCGCCGTCTGCACCACCCGCATGGAAAGCGCCGAGGAGTCTCGGCAGGCTTTCGGCGCCCGGCTCGCCTTCGACGACTACAACGTGATGCTGGCCCACCCGGAAATAGACGCCGTGGTGGTCAGCCTGCGGGTGCCCAACCACTACGAGCCGACCACCGCCGCCCTGAACGCGGGCAAGCACATCTATACCGAATGGCCCCTGGGCCGTACCACCGCCGAGGCCCAGGAAATGGCCGACCTGGCCCGGGCCAAGGGAGTCATCAATATGGTCGGGCTACAGTCGCGGGCCAACCCGGCGATGTTGTACCTGAAAGACCTGGTGGCGGCGGGTTACGTCGGCGAGGTAATGTCCTGCCACGTCAGCCGCATCTCCGAAGGGGCGATGGAGCGGCAGTCCGACCGCACCTGGCAGAGAGACCGGGAGTTGGGAGCGAACACGCTGACCATCTCTTGCGGCCACACCATAGACGCGCTCCGGTTCGTCGTCGGCGACTTCAGTCACGTAGCAACGGTGGTGAGCACCCAGGCCGACCAGTGGCACGAGACCGACACCGACCGGATGGTGGACGTAACATCGCCCGACAACATTCTGGTCAGCGGCCGGCTGGCCGGCGGGGGCGTGGCGTCGGTCCACATCGCCAGCAACCCTTGGGCCGGCAGCGGCTACCGGATGGAAATATACGGACGGGAAGGGACGCTGGTGGCATCCTCCGATGAATCCTCCAACCACGATGGCGTCCGCATCCAGGGGGTGCAGGGTGGCAACCGGCTGGAGGACTTGACGATTCCGGCCCAATATACCTACGTGCTGGAGGGGATGCCCCGGGGCGCGCCCTACAACGTAGGCCAGATGTATTACCAGTTTGGACGCGGCATCCGGGAGGGTGACGGCTGCCAGCCCGACTTCGACGAGGCGGTGCGCCTGCACCACTTCATCGACAGGATTCAGGAGGCGTCAGAGCGAGGAACTGAGGTAGCCGTAGCGTAGCCGGCATCTTCAATGGTTGTTGGTATTGGCGGCGGTGTAGGGGCGGGTTGCCAACCATCCGTTCCAACTAATGGGATTGCTCATCGCTAAAACGATCTATCCGTCGTTCCTGCGCAGGCAGGAACCCAAAACCTTGAGGCCAGAGGTTCCTGCCTGCGCAGGAACGACGTGCAACGGCAGCCTGCGGGCAAAACGCTTGTCGGGCGGTGCAGCAGCTTTGCATAGTCAATTAGTTGGAACCAATGGTTGCCAACTCGCCCCTACGTCCATTGAGCATAGTCAGGCCAGGAACACCAACAGATGCAGAGAACGCCAAATAGCCGACTAAGGGATGGCCGGCAAGCCTAGTCCCCGGTCCATTCAAATCCCAGGTTGGCGTAGCGCACAAATACGGTGCCGCCCGGCGCGCCCAACGGCCCGTTAACCGCCAGAACTGCTATGGTATGTTGGTTGCCCGGTTGGGCGTCCTGAGTTACCAGCACCCGCTGCGGCACGTTGAAGCCCTGAACCGTCCCACGGTCCCGGTTGCATTCGCCGTCAATCCAGATTTCGCCGTAGTCGTCAACGCAGGTCTCGAACTGGACCCGCATCCCTCCGGTAGGATGTCCTTCCACCGTTTCAGGGATGGTAATTTTGGTGCGATACCAGACGAAGCTGAAACCGTGGGAGTTCCGCTGCGGGAGGTCGTCGCACACTTCCCAGCCTGAATCGTCGTAGTCGACCAGCCGGGCCGGGCTGCCGGCTCCCTCGAATACCAGCCCTCCGTTCTCCTCTCCCGGCGCGTAACCGATGGCGTAGCGCCACTTTGCGCCCGTGGCCGCCTGCCCGTATTCCTCTCCGATGTTAATAGTAAGTCGCGGCATTGCTTCACCTGCCTGGTTGGAATACTGTTGTACCTTACGCCCATTGGTAACACGTTGGGGTAGATTTAGCAAGCCTGGGGGGATACCGGCGGGGTAGGGCAGGTCAACCGCATTAAACGGACAAACCTCTTTTCGTCGTTCCTGCGCAGGAACGACTGATAGTAAGCAACCCAAGTGCGATTGACCCGACTCCGATGTCGTGAGAGGTGGTATAATTCCACCAAGATGCCGGCAAATGGCAATGACCGCCCCCCCAGAAGAAGCTATACTGCCACAACAAAACCCCGGAGGTTTAGATGACTACCGGAGCCGGAACCACGCCGGAAAGGGTTGCCACTCTGGAAGAGGTGGTAAAGCACTTGGCTACCAAAGAAGATATTGCCGATCTGAAAGTTCTCATTGAAAGGGGCCAAGTCAACAATACACGCTGGACAGTTGCGACTATTATTGCCGTGGGGGCCATAGCAGTTGCAGTAGCCGCATTGGTTTAACCTGCATCGTGGCATCATAATGCGATTGCCCTGTTGACTCCCGCCGCTGGTTGATATACAATCGTCACGTTAACCAACGGACTTGTCTCTTAACAACTTAATCACGCCTGAAGGTGGCCCCGCTTTGGCGGGGCTGAAAAGGGAAGCCGGTGTAAATCCGGCGTGGTCGCGCCACTGTAACTGGCGAGAACTTCTCTACTCCTCTTTACCGGAAGCCACTGGCCCAATTTGACGGGCCGGGAAGGCAGGGAAGTTCGTCAACAGCCAGAAGCCAGGAGACCTGCCTCAGGCTTGGACTGGATACGCTTCGCGGAAAGGTGTATGGGGTCTTCGGACTGTTTAGCCTGACCAAGAAGGTCAGGCTTTTTTGCGTTTAAGGGCTGCGCCTTGCTTTGCTGGGTCCGTATCCCCGGCAATTCCCGGTGGCTTGAACCGAAATTATCCGTCTAATGGCTCGGTCATTGGACTTACCCCAAAGGAGATGACCGGATGGCCCCCGCTGCCTCGGCTATGCAGGACTCCTCCCCTCATAGCCGGACGACCCGGTTTGCCGGGTCTGTGGCAGTCCATCCGGTCATTTTTCTATCCCCTCTTTCCCCAATGGCTTCAATGGGTAGTAGCAGGGTAGTAGCATTATCCGGCGTTGGATAGCATAATGGAATACCACAAGGCAAGACTCGGAGGGAAAGGATGTTACGCCAAATCCTGGAAGAGTGCCAACAGGGGTTTAATCAGGTGGGGTTCAACGAGGTGGTGCTGATGCTGTCCAACACCGCGGCCACCTCCGAGGTTTATATGGACTTGGAC
Organism: Dehalococcoidia bacterium; assembly: GCA_965197655.1. Classification (GTDB taxonomy): domain Bacteria; phylum Chloroflexota; class Dehalococcoidia; order Lucifugimonadales; family UBA3495; genus CATQHB01. The sequence continues at coordinate 2,781,966 of OZ240220.1, forward strand.
GACCTGAGGTTCAGCGAAGCCGGCGACATCGTTACCTTTATGGCCGAACCGCTGTCCGATACTGAGGCCGGCACTCACCTGCATATGTATTTGGATCGGATTCAGGAAGTCCGCTTCCTGCACCGGATGAACGACCAGAACCTGCCCAGCTACTCGGTCTGGTTTATGGACGAAAACCTGGACCCGGTGCTGCGCATTTACCTCCGCAAGTCGGAGAACGACGAAACCAACCAGCCCCGCCACGACCTGTTTATGGCGCTGCTGGAGAAGTACGGGGCCACGTTGCGGCTAAACGCGGGTGGCTAGACGGGTAAAAGACGCCCTCACCCCCGACCCCTCTCCCGCGGGGCGAGGGGAGATACTGACTCCCTCTCCCTCTGGGAGAGGGTTGGGGTGAGGGCAGTCGGCCCGCGGGGATTAACCGAGCTGAAAAAGAGAGGGCTGATGACCAGCGCCATAGTAATCGCCGGAGTACGCAGCGGCGTGGGCAAGACCACCATCGCCACCGGAATTATGGGCGCCCTGACCCGTCGCGGCCATCGGGTGCAGCCCTTCAAGGCCGGCCCGGATTATATTGACCCCTCCTACCATCAACTGGCCTGCGGTGTTCCCTCCCGCAACCTGGACACCTGGCTGTTGCCCCAACCCACCGTTACCGAGTTGTTCCGCCGCGCCGGCGGGCCGGACCGGGTTTCGGTGGTGGAGGGCGTGATGGGCCTCTATGACGGCCACTCCAGCTTGACCGAAGAAGGCTCCACCGCCCAGCTAGCCAAGCTGCTGGACGCTCCGGTGATACTGGTGGCCGACGCCGCCAAGGTGGCCCGCAGCGTGGCCGCCGAGGTGCTGGGCTACCAGCAGTTCGACCCCAACCTGCGCATCGCCGGTGTAATCCTCAACGGGGTGGGTGGGCCGCGCCACCTGGAGTTTTGCCAACCCCAGATTGAAGCCACTACCGGCCTGCCGGTATTGGGCTACCTGCCCCGCCGGGAGCAGTTTGTCCAGCCGGAGCGACATCTTGGACTGATTCCCACAATAGAAGGCACCGTGGTCCAGGAATGGTACGATGCCCTGATTGCCCAGGTGGAAGAGACCATTGACCTGGAGGGCATCCTGCGGCTGGCAGCCACCGCTGCTAACCCGGCCAACCCCCCGGAGGGTAACCCGGCGGTGTACCCGGCGGAACCCCAGCCCCGGCGTGCCCGCATCGCCATCGCCCAGGACAAGGCATTCAGCTTTTACTACCAGGACTCCCTGGACCTGCTGGAGGCCTGGGGCGCGGAACTGGTCCCTTTCAGCCCCCTGGACGATGCTGCCTTGCCCCCTAATGTGGGCGGGGTTTACATCGGCGGCGGCTTTCCCGAAATGTTCGCCAGAGAGTTAGCCGAGAACCGGCCCATGCTGGAGTCAATGCGCCGGGCCTTGGCCCAAGAAGTGCCGGTCTATGCCGAGTGCGGCGGCTTGATGTACCTGGGCCAAAGCCTCTCCGACCTGGAGGGGACGGACTACCCGATGGTGGGCGCGCTGCCGGTGGTGTCTTCTATGTCCAACAGCCGCCTGACCCTGGGCTACCGGGAGGTGGAGGCTTGTGCCGATACTCCCCTGCTGCAACGGGGGCAACGGGTTCGGGGCCACGAGTTTCATTGGTCGGCGCTGGCCGAGCCGCCCCATCCGGAGCAGTCGGTTTACCGGGTGGTGGACCAGGAAAACCGGCCCGAGGGCTTCCGCATCGGCAGCGTTTGGGCCTCCTACATCCACATCCACTTGGGCAGCGCGCCGGGGCTGGCCCAAAGGTTTGTGGATACCTGCGTGTTAAAATAACCCCGATTTCGGAGGGTAATGACGTTATGAGTTCAGAGCAAGCCAACAGTCAGGCGAATGAAGGGCCGCAGTCGGTTAAAGGCCCCCGCATTAACAAGGGACTGGTCATCGTCAACACCGGCAACGGCAAGGGCAAAACTACCGCCGCTATGGGCGTCCTGTTCCGAGCCTGGGGCCGGGATATGCGGGTGATTATGCTCCAGTTCATCAAGCACACCACCGCCAACTTTGGCGAGCAGCGGGCCGCCCAGAAAATCGGCGTGACGATGCGGGCCATGGGCGACGGGTTTACCTGGCGTTCCCGGGACCTGGAGCAGAGCGCCGACCTGTCCCGCGCCCTCTGGGAGGACGCCAAAGAGGTCATCGCCTCCGGCGAGCATGACGTGGTGGTACTGGACGAGTTCACCTATCCCCTCCACTACGGCTGGATTCCCACCGAAGAGGTCGTCGAAACCCTCAAGAACCGGCCCGAAATGCTGCACGTCATCATCACCGGCCGCAACGCCCCGCCGGCCCTGGTCGAGTACGCCGACCTGGTAACGGAAATGAACGTGGTCAAGCACCCCTACCAAAGCGGCATCAAAGCTCAGCCGGGGATTGAGTTTTAGGGGAACCCCCCGGGTCAGCCGTCGGTTTTGAACCCGGTAGTGGAGGTTGCTGAATGACAGAATTGGGGCTGGAAATAACGGAGAATCTGCAATATAACTTGGGGCTGCCGCCGGAAGAAGCGGAGGAGTTGCTCCGCAAGGAGTTGGCCTGCGCCCTGTGCGAACAGGGGAAACTGCTCCCGGAAGTGGCCGGCCGGTTCGCCGTCCGGCCCCTGGGGGAGTTTAACGCCCTGCTCCAGGAACGGGCACGCGTCCGGGAAACTGAAGAATATGAGGACTGGGAACCCGGTACGTATCAGCCCGAAGGCGGGGTCAGGGTGAAGATGGCTTTGAAAATCCCGGAGGAAGTGCAGAAGGCCCTGGGCCTGCCGACCGAGGAACTGCTGCCGGAACTGCGGAAAGAGTTGGCGCTGGATTTGTACGAACAGTGGATTCTGGGCTACGGCGTGGCCCGTCGGTTCGCCGGACTGAGTTGGTGGGAGTTTTTCGACTTGCGGGGAAAGCGGGGGATTCCAGTTCAATACGACTGGAGAGACTTGGAACAGGATATGCGTAGTGCCTGCCGCTGTTAGCAACTCGACCCCATTGATTAGCCTTTCCGTCCTGGGGCATCTGGAGCTATTGCGGGAGCTTTACGGGGAAGTATGGATACCCCCGTCGGTGCAGCGGGAAGTAGTAGTGGCCGGCCGGGGAAGAAGTGGTTCCTCGGAAGTAGCTGCGGCCATCGGCGCCAGCTGGATACGCGTGGTTGCTCCAGCAGACGAGCAACTGGTAGCGCGTCTGCGCGAGAGATTGGACTTGGGGGAGGCAGAAGCCATTGCCTTGGCTTTAACTACTGATGCGGAAACCCTGGTGATAGACGAGATAAAGGGGCGGCGGACAGCAGCGGATTATGGTATCAACCTGGCCGGCACAGTTGGCATCCTTACGGACGCGGCCCGGGATGGCAAGATAGACACCCTCCAAGCTGACTTGGACCATTTGCGGCAGTTCGGGGTTCGGATCAGCCAACCCCTTTACCGGTGGGCGTTAGACAATTCCCAGCGACAGCCTAATCGGTAGTTATCCCCAAACCTACACAGGAGGCCCGTAATGACCATATCCCCCCTGATTGACCTGACCCTGGAGGGTATTGCTCCCCTCGATGAGGAAGCGATGGCCGCTGCCCAAGCCCGGCAGGATACCCTGACCAAGCCCCTGGGCAGCCTGGGACGGTTGGAAGACCTGTCCGTTATGCTGGCCGGGATGTTCGGCGACCCCATCCCGCAAATCCGCCGCAAGTCGGTCATTCTGGCCGCTGGCGACCACGGCGTGGTGGCCGAAGGGGTCAGCGCCTACCCCCAGGAGGTCACGCCGCAGATGGTCTATAACTTTCTGCGCGGCGGGGCGGGCATCAACGTACTGGCCCGGCACGCCGGGGCGGAGATAGTGATTCTCGACGCCGGAGTGGCCGCCGACCTGGAACCTCACCCCCTGCTGCGCTCGGTCAAGGTGGCTCCCGGCACGGCTAACATGGCCGTCGGCCCGGCGATGACCCGGGAGCAGGCCATCCGCTGCCTGGAAATTGGCATCGACGCCGCCAAGGAACAGATCGGCGAGGGCGCCGACCTGGTTGCCTGCGGCGATATGGGCATCGGCAACACCACCGCCTCCAGCGCCATTACTGCCGTCATCACCGGCGCCGACCCGTCGGTTACCACCGGACGCGGCACCGGCCTGGACGACCCCGGCCTGGCGCATAAGGTCGAGGTAATCCGGCGGGCCATCGAGGTCAACAATCCTGACCCGAAGGACGGGCTGGACGTGCTGATCAAGGTGGGCGGCCTGGAAATCGGCGTACTGGCCGGGGCGATGCTGGGCACGGCGGCCGGGCGGCGCCCGGTGGTGGTGGACGGGTTTATCTCCGGCGCCGCCGCCCTGATTGCCTGGCTCATCTCTCCTTCGGCCCGGGATTACTTTATTGCCGCCCACCAATCGGTGGAGCCGGGGCACCGGGTCGGCTTGGATGCCATGGGGCTGACGCCGCTGCTGGATATGGGAATGCGGCTGGGCGAGGGCACCGGCGCGGCGCTGGCGATGCACCTGATTGAAGCCTCCGCCCGCTGCCTGGCCGAGATGGCAACCTTTGCCGAGGCCGGGGTCTCAGAACGGAGTGAGGAGGAACTCGGGTAGAGATTCAAACATGGATTAACCCGATATACAGGATTTTGCCGGTTAACCGGCAAGGTTTCCCGGCATAAGCAAAATTTTCATCTGGTATATCCGGCTAATCCATGTAAGTTAAGGAAGAAAGTTTTGTCTGCATTGCTGGCGGCCCTCAGCTTTTTAACCCTCTTCCCGGCTCGCCGGCCGGCGGATGTCCCCCAAAGTGCTATCAGCAATTCCCGCGCCTGGTTTCCCCTGGTCGGCTTGTTCCTGGGGCTGGCCCTGGTGGGAATCGAATGGGGCGCGCGGCTGGTGTTTCCGGTTTACCTGACCGCCGCCCTATTGATTGCGTTTCTAATCATAATCACCCGCGGGCTGCACCTGGACGGCTTTATGGACACCTGCGACGGGTTGTTCGGCGGCCAAACCCCGGAGCGGCGGCGGGAGATTATGCGAGATTCCCATGTGGGCGCCTTTGCCGTGGTCGGCGTGCTTGGTCTGCTAATCTTGAAGTACGGCGCCCTGCTCTCTCTCCTCTCCCTTAACGTGCCGGGCAAAGAATGGGTCTTGCTGCTGTTTCCCGTTTTCTCTCGTTGGACGATGGTGCTTTTACTGAGAATCTTCCCCTATTCACGGGCCCGGGGCTTAGGCGCTTCCTTTCACCTGGGCAATAACGGAATAGCCACCATTGCCGCGGCGATAATGGCAACGGCGGCGGCCATCCTGCTGGGCGGCGCGGGCGGCGCGGTTATTCTGGTCGGCGTTTCCTTACTGGCGTTGCTGCTGGGGCAGGGAATGGCCAAGATGCTGGGCGGCGGCCTTACCGGCGATACCTACGGAGCCACCAACGAAATAACCGAGGTTGCAGTTCTGCTGGCCGCGGCGGTAATGCTGCCCTACGGGTTGATTATCCCGCTCCACCTGACCCCGCTGCCCGGTTAACGAGTGGTTGCCCTGCCGCATAGAGTAAGACCTGATTCCCCTGCTTCTAGCCTCCCCGGTAGCAATCCCCGGCTTCGGGTAGTATCATGCCTTCAACCCCTTCGAATACTTGACAAGGGCCACAACTCTATCCTACCGCTTAATCAAGAAGGAGGCGTTGCTATGGCAGACAAGATGACTATTCTGGTAGGCACGGTGGGTCAGGGCATTATGCGGAGCGGCGACGGCGGCGATAGCTGGCAACGAGTCGGCATCAACCAGGGTCTCCACTCCGACGCGCTGGTGCGGACCGTGGTTAACCACCCCGACCGGCCCGAAGTCCTCTTCTCCGGCACCGACAAGGGGCTATACCGCAGCGAGGACGCCGGAATGAGCTGGAAGCCGGTGGACTCGCCCCTAAGCGACTACTGTGTCTGGGCAGTGGCCATTGACGAATCCGACCCCCAGACCATGTATGCCGGCACCGGCACCCCGGACCCTTCCACCATTTTCCGGTCCAGCGACGGCGGCAAGACTTGGGAGAAGCGGCCAGTGGAAGTCGCGGAGACCTGTCCGGCGGTGGGCGTTCCCCGGGTAACCGGCATCGCCATTGACCCCACCAACCGGCAGGACATCTGGGTAGGCTTTGAGGTGGACGGAGTGCGCCATTCCAGCGACGGCGGCGATACCTGGGGAAAGGTCAACCACGGCGCCATCCCCAACCTGGACGTTCACAACGTGGCCGTGGCCGGCGGGCCGCCCAAGACGGTGGTGGTGCTGGTCAACGACGATGTCTATACCAGCCAGGACGGCGACAACTGGACCTCCCTGGGCGTCAAGCAGAATTTCCCCTACGGCTACCCCCGGGGCGTCAAGGTGCAGCCCGACGACCCGCAGACGATTTTCCTGACCGTCGGCGACACCACCCCGGGCCGAACCGGGGCAGTGATGCGCTCCAAGGACACGGGCAAGACCTGGGAAAGCCTGCCCCTGCCGGTGGACCCCAACACCGCTATGTGGGTGGTAAACATCCAGCCCTACGACCCCAAGGTGGTGCTGGCCGGCAGCCGCTACGGCTACCTGTACCGCAGCGACGACGGCGGCGACTCCTGGGAAAAGCTGTGGCGCGAGTTCAGCGAGATTTCCTCGGTTACCTGGATACCCGGCTAACCCGGTCCAGGGCAACCACAAGGGTTGTCCCTACATCTGGTCTGTTTTCCGGTAGGGGCGTCCCTTGTGGGCGCCCCGCCGGGCAAGAGCAGCACAAACAACAAGGACGCAGCAACCAATGAAATTCGGCTTTTTTACCCATGTCCCCTGGCCCGAAGGCGCCGAACCCCGGCAGCTTATCGAAGAGACCACCGAGCAGATTCAGTACGCCGAGGAGTTGGGCTTTGTCAGCGCCTGGCTGGCCGAGCATCACTTTACCCGCTACAGTATGGTGCCTTCATCCCTGATTTTGGCGACTCACCTTGCCGCCCGCACCAAAAAGATACGGCTGGGGACGGCGGTGCTGGTCTCTCCCCTGCACAACCCGATGCGGCTGGCCGAGGATGCCGCTATGCTGGACCTGGTCAGCGACGGCCGGCTGGACGTGGGCTTTGGCCGCGGCTCCGGCGGGTATGAGTACGCTGGCTACGGCCTTGACCCGGCGGAAAGCGCCGAGCGGTTCCAGGACTCCGTCAAAATCGTCCAGGGCCTGTGGACTACCCCCGGCTTCAGCTACGAAAGCAAGTTCAACAAGCTGGAGGACATCAACCTGGTGCCGCCACCCTTGCAGCAGCCCCACCCGCCCATATACATCGCTGCCACCCGCACCCAGGCCACCCTGGATTTCCTGGTCTCCACCGGCCACAACCTCTGCATCGCCGTGGTGCAGGACACCGCCGACGCCCTGGACTTGTGCCACCGTTTTGTCGAGTTGTCCGCGGCGGCGGGCGCCAACCGGCCGATGTCCGAAATCCCCTTCTTCCGCTATTTTTACGTTGCTGAGACCGCGGAAGAGGTGCGCCGGGACACCGAAGACCGGATTAACTGGGTGGCCGACATTATGCAGTGGCGCCGCTTCATTCCCACCGGCAGCGAGGTTTACCGCCGGATGGACGACTGGCGGCGGGAGCGGACCCAACTCCCGGACAGCTACGACTACCTGTCCACCAACCGGGCGGTCATCGGCACCCCGGACCAGTGCGTGGCCCAGATACAGGCGCTGCAAGCCCACGGCATAGACTACTTCGGCTGCAACTTCGACTTCGGCGGCATGGGCCGGGAGAAGGTGCTGCGGTCAATGGAGCTGTTCAGCAAGGAGGTTATGCCAAGGTTGGGGTAGCATGACCCAAGAAGTCGTTTAGATAATACAGTATTGGGGTCAATGAGACGGCAGTGCAATTTCGAAGCGGGACATATAGCATTTGTTGAATTTCATCAGGGAACTGTTCTATTACCCACGTATATATGCTCGTTCGCCAAAGAGCCGAGAGGCTTCAGGCTCTTTGCCCGAGCTGAGTGACTCCAGCACCCACCTCCTGGATGTTCCTCCTCTCCCCTATTCATGTAAGATACGCGACACTTGGGACAAAGGCACTATTTATATAGTGGAGGTAAGCGGGCTAAATTTCTGGACTTGTTCGTGCCCTTTCTTCGTAGCAAGAGGAACGAGTAACACCCGTTGGAGTTTCTATTGCGAGCACTGCAGAACTGCAAGTGAGATTACAGGTATAGCTCTTCCTGAGTACAAATGGAGAGCGAAATACAGTGATCGAATGCTGACGGGTGACTTTGGGGAATCCGGGATGAGGGTCAACGGATACGTAACCGTGAACGAGCTATCAGCCAAGTTCACTAAAGGGCAAATCAAGAAGTTTATTGGGGAACCTGACGAGGTCGCGCTCTTTGACGATGGGGGAGAAAGGGAACTTTTCCTTCCCCATCGGGTCGTTGATGCTTTGGAATCTCCAGAATTTCAGAGAGAGAGGGCGGCACATCTTGCTAGAGTAGCTAAATCGAGAGTCACTCGTGAACGCAAGAAACAGGAAAAGATGATACAGCGTCAGGCAGAACGTGCGTCTTTCGATGGGGAAATATTCGTAGCTAATCTTGAATTTAGGTATGGTTGGGAAAGGTGGGGAGTATACGCTCGTGATATTGCTTCCGCGAGGACCATCTTCGAGCAAGAATTAACCTCTGCAGCTACGAAAGAAGATGTTGCAGAACGGTTTTGTGAAGCGATGGAAGAGCATAGGCTGGAAATGAAGAGCTACCGAGAGGAACTAAGGGAACATATTCGTGAGCATAGTTACTCGAATATCAATAAGCCTGTGAAACCTGTTCGGTCAGATTTTATGTTGAAGATAACAAGCGTCGAACCTGTGATACTTGACAAAGAGAAGTTTGAAATCAACGAAGTTGAACTCATTGGTTGGGGAGGAGAGTATTATCCTAAAGATGTCGAACACATCGAAGGGATTTAGGAATCCTCTGAACAAGTCCCTTCCCCCTCGATGGGGGAAGGTTAGGATGGGGGTGTCGGCGCCCATTTCATAGCTGAAGCCTTTAAGCCCCCTTCGGGGTTTACTGTTTCACCGCAATGACGCTAACTTGTTCAGAGGTTCCCTGGAACTGTTACCATAGCAGGCCGCCCCAGCAAAGATTTGAAAATAGGGATGTGGAAGAGTATTCTGCAACAAGCAGGTATTGAGGAGGGCAATCAAGCATGAAATACAGCGTTGTTATAGAAAAAACCGACAACGGCTATTCAGCCTATGTTCCCGACCTGCCGGGATGTATCGCCGCCGGCGACACTTGGGAAGAAACCGAGGAATTGATCAGGCAGGGCGTAATCTATTATCTGGACGCACTAAAGGAATTCGGCTACCCTATTCCCGAACCTGAAACCACCACCTCCCTTGTTGAGGTGTAGAACGCAGCCCCTGAGTTCCGACCGGAGTTCCCCGGCCAGATCAGGAGGTGAATACCAATGGACAAGCTGGAAATCGGACTTTATGACGTGCTGGACCAAGTCCAGATGGAGTCCTATCCCCTGGCCGCGGATATGTACGACGAGCACATCCGCGGCGCCCAGGAAGCGGAGCAGATGGGGTACAAGTACTACTTTTCCATCGAACACCAGACCTCCGCCGTAAGTTTTCTCAGCTCGCCTAACGTGTACCTGACCGCCCTGGCGCGGGCCACCAGCGCATTGCGCTTCGGGGTGATGATTTATCAGTTGCCTTTCCACCATCCCATACGCCTCGCCGAGGATGTGGCGATGCTGGACCACCTTTCCCGGGGCCGTGTGGAGTTTGGCGCCGGTACGGGCGTTACCAGCCACGAGTTCCTGCGGTGGAATGTGGACTTTGACCGGCGGCGCGACATCAGCCAGGAAGCCCTGGACATCATTCTCATGGCCTGGAAGGAAGGAAGCGTCACCTACGACGGCGAGTTCTTCCACTTTGACGAGGCGTTGACCACGCCCGAGCCCTTCCAAAAACGGCATCCGCCGGTGTGGTTCGGCTGCCACAGCGCAGCCAGTTTTGAATATGCCGCACGGATGAACTTCCACGTCTCCCAGAACATCGACACCGACCCGGTGGTCGCCGACAAGTTCGAGACCTGGCGTAACTTATGGTGGGCGGAGGGCCATGCCACGCCCATGCCGAAGACTTTTTTGACCCGCCACGTACACGTCGCCGAGACGGACGCGAAGGCTCGCGAACAGGCGGAACCGCACCTGGCAACCGCCGCTCATCCGTCAGCGGTACCCGCCGGCAGGGGACGCGACATCATCGGCGCCACCCGCATCGGCCACGGGCCGGACGGTATGCGCGGCGGAGACCCGGGCACTCCGGAGCGGGCTGAGTTGCGACGGACTTTCGCGGAACGGGCCAGGTCCTACGACTTCTGGGTTGACAACGGTATCGCGCTGGTGGGCAGCCCGGATACCGTGGCGAAGCGCCTTGAGGAGCAGCGCCAACTCATCGGCCACGACATCTTCTGCGCCAGGCACTTGTTCGGTTACATTTCCCCCCAGGCTGCGCAGCAATCCATCCGGCTGTTTGCCGAAGAGGTCATGCCCGCCTTCGCCTGAACCGGGATATACTATTGCCCAGTGGCAGGCCGTCCTTGTCCCCTTTAGTCCCGTATGGTACGCTAATCTCACTATGACAACTGCGCAGCGCAACAGAGTAGTCGTCGCGATGAGTGGCGGCGTGGATTCCTCGGTGGCCGCCCTGCTTTTGCAGCGGCAGGGTTATGATGTGGTGGGCGTCACCATGAAGCTCTACAGCCTGGAGCAGGCCGACTTGCCCGACTACTACCGGGGCTGCTGCACCGTGGACGATGTGGACGACGCCCGTATCGTCTGCCACCGCCTGGGTATTCCCCACTACGTCCTCAACGTGCAGCGGGAGTTCCAGACCCACGTTATTGACTACTTCTGCGCTGAGTACCAGCAGGGCCGTACGCCCCATCCCTGCATCGCCTGCAACGACAAGATTAAGTTTAACTTCCTGGCGACCCGAGCAGAGATATTGGAAGCCGCCTACGTTGCCACCGGCCACTACGCCCGCATTGAACCCGGCCCGGATGGCCTCTCTCTGAAGAAGGGCTTGGACGCCGGCAAGGACCAGTCCTATGTCCTGTTCGGCATGGGCCAGGAAGAACTGGGCCGCACCCTGATGCCCGTCGGGGCTTACTCCAAGGACGCCATCCGCCAACTGGCTCTGGAGGCCAATTTCCCCAACGCCGAAAAGCCGGACAGCCAGGATATTTGCTTCATTCCCTTTGGCGACTACAAGGTCTTCCTGGAGGAGCGGCTCACCCCGAAGCCGGGCGACATCGTGGACGGGGACGGCAAGGTTCTGGCCCAGCACCGGGGCATTGAGTTCTTCACCGTGGGGCAGCGGCGGGGGCTGGGCATAACCGGACAAGAACCCTTGTACGTTCTGCGGGTGGAGCCGGATACCAATCGAGTGGTGGTCGGCCCCGAGTCCGGCCTCTACCGGGACCGGATGGCCGTTTCCCGGGTCAACTATGTCTCCGGCAATCCACCGACAGAGCCGACGCCGGTAAAGGTGAAAATCCGCTACAAGTTTGAAGAGGCGCCGGCCATCCTGCACCCGCAGCCCGATTCCCCGCTTGATAGCGTTAGTAGCGCGCTGGTCTGTTTCGACCAACCGCAGCGGGCCATCACCCCGGGCCAGGCGGCGGTCTTTTACCAGGATGACGCAGTTCTGGGCGGCGGGTTCATTGACTAGGACGTTTCCCCCTCACCCCGACCCTCTCCCCAGGGAGAGGGAGTTTTTTCACCCCTCTCCCTGGGGGAGAGGGGCCGGGGGTGAGGGCTGTAGGGATCTCTAATGCCTGACCTGTCCAATGAACGGCGGCTTTACGGGCGCGGTTTCGAGCCTGTAGCCGGGGTGGATGAGGCAGGCCGAGGGCCTCTGGCCGGGCCGGTAGTAGCGGCGGCGGTAGTCCTGCCCTCGAACTTGTCCGGCAACGAGGCGTGGTTGGCCGGTCTGGACGACAGCAAGCGGCTGTCTGCCCGCCAGCGAGAGCGGGCTTTCCAACTAATCCAACAGTATGCCCTGTCCATCTCTGTGGCCGAGGAATCACCGGAGGAGATTGACCAACTGGGCATCGGCCGGGCCGTCATCCGCGCCATGTTGCGCGCCGTGGCCGGGCTGTCCGTAGCGCCCCAACACCTGCTCCTGGACTACGTGCCAATCAAGGAGTGCCCCTATCCCTTTGAGGCCCTGGTCAAGGGCGATGGGCGCAGTTACTCCATCGCCGCCGCCTCTATCATCGCCAAGGTGACCCGCGACCGGGGTATGGAGCAGGCCGAGGCCAGCTATCCCGGCTATGCCTTTGCCCGCAACAAGGGCTACCCGACGGCCCGGCACCGCCACCAACTACGCGAGTTAGGCCCCTGTCCCCTGCACCGCCGCTCTTTCGCCCCGGTGCGGCAGGCGGCTCTGCTGCGGGGAGACGACCTGCTACCCGGAGATAAATAGTATGTCTATGGCCCGGGTCCGGCTGGGACGGCAAGGGGAAAGGCTGGCGCAGCAACATCTGCTAAAAGCCGGCTACCGGATAGTGACCGCCAACTACCGCTGCCGGTGGGGAGAAATAGATATAGTCGCTGAAGACGGGGAAGAGTTGGTCTTCGTCGAGGTTCGCACCCGCCGCAGTTCCGGCTACGGTACGCCCCAGGAATCCCTTACCCCGGAAAAGGCAGAACACTTGCACCTGGCGGCCCAGGACTACCTGCAAAACCGGGTTCCGGAGCCGGGCCGGGATAAACTCAATTGGCGCATAGACCTGGTAAGCATCAGCTTTGCCGCCGGGAAAACTGGTAAGGGCGGAAACGGGTCGCCGCTAATTGAACACCTGAAATACGCCGTCCAGCTTTAGTCAGGGCTTGTTGGCGCATTGTACCCAGCATCTGAACCCGGGGGAATGAGGGCCAGGGCAGCCTGCGGCTGGGGAGCATTTACGGAATTGGCGGCCACGAATTGAGAGCGGGACGCCGATTCCCGGGCGGGAGAGACCACTATTGGCGCTTCGACCCCTGCTTGTCTCTGGCTTGGCGGTCATGAGTTCTGCCGGCGGTGAAGCTCCTCTTCCAATTCCCGGATGCGGGTCAGGGCTTCGTCGCGCTCCGTTTCGGCCTGAATACGTCCCGCTCTTTCCTCGTCGCGAGCAATCTGTACATCATCAAAACGGATGATGTGCCGGCCGGTTGCCGAGTCGTACCAGCCCAGTTGACCTTGCTCCCAGCGCAGGTCCAAGTTCAGAACTTCGCTGTGGCCCTGGTAAGTTCCCTCGTCAATGGTTTCAATGGGAACGGGCTGATAGACACCGCCGACCAGCCGATCGCCGGCGATGGCCGCCCCGTGATAGCGCCCTCCAGAAGGGTCGAACCGCCAGTACTCGAGGATGCCCAGAGCGGCATAGCCATCCCGCTTCACCGTCGCGTCCCGCCTCCCGGTGCTGGCCGAGCCGATTTCCAGTACGAAGTCCGGCGGCTTCCCCTGCTCCGAGATGACGTAGCCGTTACGGTTGCTGCCGGCAGTGGGGTCGACGTTGAAGGCGATGAGCAGGTCCGGCGCCAGCAAACCCAGGGATTCGCTGGTTGGTTCCGGGCTGATGTAGGCTTCGCCGGTGACGATGGTGGTGTCTGGATTGCCGAGGTGTTCCACCAGAAAATGGGTGTTCCCCGGGGCGTGCAGATACTTGAAGTTGTTCATATCCTCCGGTATTGGCGGGTCGGGAAGCTGGATAAATCCGGCATTCTCTATCTCTGTGGCAGCGGGTCTGCTGGTCATTACGTTCCTCGTTGGCGATAGCAACGGATGGGATATTAGTATGGATTATACGTCATTGACCTGCTGCGGGGAAAGTGGCTCGGTCAGTTAACTTCCGCAGGAATGAGGCGCGGCGGGAAGCCGGCTCCGAGCAGGACCGGCCCTGTTGAGCGGAAGGCGCCGGCCCAGCTTGCTCTGTGTCCGACGCTAGCAGCCTGTCCGAGAAACAATGTTCTAAACGAAAAGCGTCTTCAACAAAGTCAATTATTCCGATTACTGTTTTACTAGACCCTATTAGTCACCAATGAGATTAGACAGTGGCGGTTTTCGTCTCCAAAATCTAATCCTCGGACAGGCTACTAGGGCTTGGCCGCGGCTTCGCGCTGTATTCCGTCAAGGGTCGGCCCTACGCCAAGATCAGGACGCGCCGGGCATTCGCCTCGCCCTCGTCACAACCCGCCGCCGCTTAGCCGGAAGAAGAAAAAGTAACCCAGGAATAACACCACCAGCAGAATGCCGATAATCAAGCACCCGTACCTAGCCAACTTGTCCTCTCCGTACCGAAAAAGTTCCCGTTCTCCTGCCCCGGCATAATGTATTATATAGGAACGGGCTGCCCAAATCGGCCCGTAAGCCCACAACAGGAGCAAAACCGTGACTTCTTCTTCCTCCAATAACTCCCCCGACTCCCGACCGGACGTTATCCCCGACGTTATTGTGGTAGGTGGCGGCATTGCCGGTTGCCTTACTGCCTACTTGCTGGCCTGCCGGGGCGTCTCAGTAACCGTGCTGGAGGCCGAGGCGGTAGGCAGCCACGCCTCCGGTTTTGCCTTTGGCGGACTTGGTCCGCTAGAGGGCAGCGGCATTCCCGACCCGTTGCTGGATTTCAGCGTCTGGTGCTTTAACCGCCACGTTACTATCGCCGAGGAACTGCGGGAGGCGACCGGCATTGACACCCAATTCCAGGTCAGAGACCGGCTCAATCTGGCCTTCACCCCGGAAGAGGCGGCCCGGCTTCAAGCCGACCTGGAATGGCAGCAAAAAGTGGACGGCTTCAAGGTGGAGTGGCTGGAAGCGGCGGATGCGGTCCGGGTGGAACCGCGCACCAACCCGGCCTGCCTGGGCGCGGTGTACTGCCAGGGAACCGGTGCGGTAGAGGCTTACCGCTACAACCTGGCCGTCGCCCAAGCCGCCGAAAAACACGGCGCGACCATATTACAGCGGCGGGTTACCGGCCTGCTCCTCAACTCTTCCGCCGGTTCTCTTGGCAGCAGCGAACGCTGCCGAGGGGTAACCCTGGAATCGGGAGAACTGGAGGGTGGAGCGGTAGTCCTGGCCGGCGGCCCCTGGACGGGGGAGATGTCCGCTTGGTGCGGGGTCAACATTCCGGTACGTCCCTTGAAAGGGCAGATTATCCGGCTGCAACTGCCCAACAATCCGGGGATAGACCCAATGGTGGCTTCGCTGAACTACCGGGGCAGCTATGCCGCCTCCAAGCCGGACGGCCTTATCTGGGCCGGAACTACCGAGGAGGAAGCGGGGTTTGACACGGAAACCACCAACGCCGGACGGGACAAGGTGATGGACGACCTGCTGCAAATGGCCCCGTCTTTGGCGGAGGCGGAACTGGTGCAGCAGACCGCCTGCCTCCGTCCCCTGTCCGCCGATGGTATGCCCATCGTGGGCAGCGTGCCCGGCTGGGAAAACCTGTACCTGGCAACCGGCGGCGGGCGCAAGGGAATCCTCTGGAGCACCGGCATGGCCCAGGGTCTGGCTGACTTGATTCTGGCAGGCCGCAGCGACGTTCCCGGCCTGGCGGCGCTGGACTTGTCCCGGTTTGGCGTCTAACCGGGGAGGTTTTACATGGAGTAACCGGATATACAAGATTATCGACAACCTGTCCTGCGCATCCGGTTAATCCATGTTGGTCCGGTTCAGGGGTGGTGCACCCGGGCCACCGGCCTCCCATCCTCCCGGTTCACCCGCATCGCGTAGGGATACTTGCTGACTTGGAGGGCCAGTTCCACGTCCTGGGGATGGTATTGGGGCTGGCTGTCGTCGAAGAACTTTTGGGTGGCGCCGCCGGCCAGAATCAGGCGGCGCAGGGCCTCCGGGTCTGGCCGCCGTCCTTCCAGCAGGTTGCGCAGGTAGATGCCGCACTGCTCGTCTTCGTCGGCCCGCACCACTCCCTGGTCGCCCATTGCCACGATGGTTACCAGCTCCGGGTTGTCTTGCAGGACGGCCTTGACCGTAGCGTCGGCCACCACGAGAGAACCAAGGTAAATAGCCTGGGCCAGGGGCGCGTCAAAGGCGGCGGCCACCCCCACCGTGCCGGCCCGGGTGGACTGGACCAGGGACTTGCCGGTCAGATCCACCTGGGATATTTCGTAGGGCGAGTTGCCGTAGGCAAACCCGTCCGGCCGCTTGCCATCCACCTCGCCCATCAGCACGTCGCCAACACCGCTGCGGTGCAGGGCCAGCGCGTCCTCCGCCTCGGCCACCAGGGTAATGTCCGAGGCGCCGTTGTTAAAGGCGATAGCCGCCGTGGTAAAGGCGCGGAAAACGTCTATGACGATAACCGTACCGGCTGCCTCCCGCGCGTCCCGCACCAAGCTGCCCAAGCGTATTTCCATAACTCTTCCTCGAAATGTAAGTTTGTCCCCAACGACAGAGAGTGTGCTATTCACCATTCATTTTAACATCATGGTTTCTACAGCCAGAGGACGAACCACCGGATAGGGAAGCACTGACTATATTAAAGCCTCTTATCAGCCTATGCTATACTGCTCAAAAGATATAAATATAACCTTAAAAGGTGAGATTGATGGTAGAAGAGCCGGAACTCCGGCCATCTATAACCAAGGTATGGGCCAGAAACTTCCGCAGCATTGAGTGTGCCGAGTTGGAGTTAGGGTCGCTGACGGTGCTTGTAGGGCCAAACGCTTCAGGCAAAAGCAACTTGCTGGATATACTAGGGTTCTTGGCTGGTGCGGTCAGGCATGGTCTGGAGACGGCAATCACCCGGCGCGGAGGGATTGACTCAATTGGTCGTAAGTTGCCAACCGGGAGGGTTCTCGGTCCTGAAATTGGATTCCAGTACGAATTTCCCGAAGGAACTCTTGAGTACAGTGTTTCATTGACCAGGCGGGGCAAGGGCGAGTACCGGGTCAAACGGGAGTATGCCAGACTGGAACCCAACGACTCCGGTGTTGACCCATTTGAGTGCGAGCTTGCCAACGGACGCCTTACCAAGCCTAACCTCAGAAAGATATTAAAGCGAGTGGAACCCACGCTAGGTGAAGACACTGAGCCTCGGCCAGATTATGCTGGCATATTCAATCGAATAATTGAAGAATTGGACGATCAAGAACTCAATCTAATTTCTGCTGAACCCACGCAAGTAACTTCATTCCTGAGTTTCGCCCTTTCTCAGTCCAATACGGTGAGCTACGGCTCCAGTGTTCGCCTGCATTTTGCTTTGGTTGATGCAAAGGAAAAGCTGGGCAAAATCGGAATGTACCACATCTTTCCCAACTCTTTGCGAGACCCTCAAAAGCTGGCAGACAGCTACCCTTTGGCGGCGGGCGAAGAAAACTTATCTTCCGTGTTGCGGGATATGATACAGAAGAAGAGCGGCTTTCTCCCCGAGCTGAAAGAGGCCTTGGGCGTTGCGGTTCCGGGAGTCCGGGACATTCGGGTCAGCTCCGCCGGCAGTTACTACGTGGTAGAGCTGAAGCACGAAAGGGGCGGGGGGAATGAAAGAGGTTCTTGGTTTGACCTTTCCTATGAGTCTGACGGCACTATCCGCCTGTTGGCTATGCTGACCGCCTTGTTTCAAGACCCTGCGCCGTCTTTGATTGGCATAGAGGAGCCGGAGTTGGCAATTCACCCCGGCGCAATGGCTGTGCTGTCCGACACGATGCAGGAAGCATCTCTGCGAGGGCAGGTGTTGGTTGCGACGCATAGCCCAGACTTAATCAACCTGCTACCCATCGAAAGCATTCGAGCAGTAACTGCCGAGGATGGCTCGACCAGGGTGGGCAAAGTCGCAGACCATCAAATGAAGTCTGTGCGAGATAATCTGTTTTTGCCCGGGGAGTTGCACAGTATGGAAGGCCTCCAACCGGCGGGCATCGGGGGATAGATAAAATGCCCACCATTGTGCCGGTGGTTGAAGGCCCCGGGGAAGTCGCCGCGCTCCCTGCTTTATTAAGCCGGATTTTGCTGGAATACTACAATAGGCCTGACGTCCTGGTGGCCTACGGAAAGCGCGGGGTCGTGAGCGCCAACGGACTGCCAAAGCTGGAAACCCAACTGGCGAAATTCTTGCAACACGCGCAGAACAAACCCGATTGCGATGCAATTCTGGTTCTCTTGGACGCGGACAATGATTGCCCGGTCATTTTGAGCCAAGAGCTATCCCAACACTGTGAGCAAGTCGGCACAAAATGCCCGGTGCAGATAGTATGCGCCCGCCGGTCGTACGAGTCCTGGTTTCTAGCCAGCCTGGACACCGTCAAAGGAAAGAGCGTGATACCGGACACCGCCACCCTGTCCGGCGACGCTGAGAACGTACCGAACCCCAAGCAGTGGATTACTGCCCTGTTGCCCCGGGGCCAGGCTTATAAAGAGACAACACACCAAGCAGCCCTTAGCAGCTACATTGACTTGGACCTGGCCCACAAGAATTCCCGCTCTTTCCGCCGGCTATGCCATGCACTGGAACAACTACTAGATGCCATAGACTCCCCTCCAGACTAATCAGCCCGGAAGGCGTGAGGCAAAAGCACCGCCGATATTTACTCCCTACTTCTTCACCAGCTTCTGCAGGGTGCGCGGGTTGTCCGTCTTGTTGCTGTAGCTGCGGGTGTGGGTCCAGGACACCTCGCCCACGTAGATGTCGCCCCGGGAGTCGATGCATATGCCGTGGGGGGCGATGAACCGGCCCGGTGTCTCTCCCTCGGTCTCGTGGCCCAGCCTGGCCAGCACGTTGCCCTTGGTGTCGTAGATGGATACCCGCGGCCCCAGGTCCGTCGCCTCAAAGTTGGGGCCGATGGGCACGCCCAACTCGCCGATGTAGGTACGTTCCGCGTCCTGGTCAATGTAGAGGCCGCAGGGCCGGGCCATATTGACCCACTGGGTCTCGAACTTGCCGTTGGAGTCGAAGACCTGTACCCGGTGGTTCTCCCGGTCGGCCACGAACACCCAGCCGTCCCTGTCGGTGCAGACGTTGTGGGCGATGTTGAAGCATCCCGGGTCGGTCCCCGAAGCGCCCCAGGAAAAGAGGTGGGTTCCGTCGGGAGAGTACTTGTGCACCCGGGCGTTGCCGTAGCCGTCGGAGACGTAAAAGTCGCCGTTGCGCGGGTCAATGGCAACGTGAGTGCAGCGGTTGAAGGGGTCGCCGCTCATAAAGCCGGACGGCTGCCCGCTGATGCCCAGGGTAAACAGCACCGTGCCGTCCAACTTACACTTGCGGACGGTATGGTCGCCGTCGTCGGTGCAGAAGATTGTGTCGTCCGGCCCCATGGTAATGCCGTGGGCCCGGGGGTAGGTACCCTCGCCCCAGGAGCGGAGGAAGTTGCCGTCCTTGTCGAAGATAATCATCGGGTGCTCACCCCGATTGAAGGCATACAGGTTGTCGTTGGCGTCCACGCCCACCGCCGCCACTTCCTTGAAAGCCCAGCCGTCGGGCAGCTTGCCCCAGCCCTCGGCCACCTCGTAGATATAATCGCCCGAACCCAGTTCCACCATAATAATGACCTCTTTTGCTGCAATTTTGCGTTGCCCGGCCTTTGCCGGATAGGGGAGATTGTAACACCATATCGGGGTGTTTTCACACAGAGACGCAGAGGAACAGAGGTACACAGAGTTATCTCCGTCAAACTCCATGCCTCCGTGTCTCTGTGTGAAAACACCTCCCGTTGCCATAACCCACCACCATTGCTATCATCAATGCAACCCAGCAATCACGGCAGACAGGAGACGGGACAGATGACCCAGGAAGAGGCCCGAGATTTCGTAAAGTATTCCTTTTTCAAGGTAGCCCCGGAGTGGCGGCAGCTACCCCCGGCAGACCGGGAGCGGAGCAAGGAGGAGTTTGTGGCTACCCTGGCCGAGTTCTCCGACCGAGTGGCGCTATCCAGCTACAGCCTGGTGGCGACCCGGGGCGACGTGGACTTTATGCTCTGGAAAATCAGCCCGACCCTGGAAGCCATTGACGAACTGATGGCCCAGTTGAACCGCACCGAGCTGGCCCGGTACTTGCAGACGCCCCATTCCTACCTGGCAATGACCCGCCGCTCCCCCTACGTGGTCGAGCACCGGCACGAGGGACAGGAGGGCGCCAGCGCCACGATGCGCATCGTGGGCCGCAAGTACCTGTTCGTCTATCCCTTCGTCAAGACCCACGAGTGGTACCAGTGCAGCAAGGAAGAGCGGCAGCGCATGATGAGCGAACACTTTACCATCGGCCACCGCTACCCGGACGTGAAAATCAGCACGTCCTATTCCTTCGGCCTGGACGACCAGGAGTTCGTGCTGGGCTTCGAGACGGACAACCCCGGAACTTTCCTAGACCTAGTAATGGACCTGCGGGAGTCGGAAGCCCGCCCCTACACTTTGAGGGACACGCCGATATTCACCTGTTTGAGCAAGCCGTTGAGGGGGTGTTTGGATGGGGTGGGGTGACTGGGGGAGCATCGACATCAGCAACCTATGAAGACGCCAACCAAAATGTATATGGTATGATCAAGGTGAGTAAGGCTCGGGTGAGGTAATGATGACACAGAGAATTGCCCTGTTTAATCACAAAGGCGGTGTCAGCAAGACAACCACCACTTTTAACTTGGGGTGGATGCTGGCGGAAAAAGGCAAACGCGTTATCTTGGTTGACGCTGACCCCCAATGCAACTTGACTGGTATGGTGCTCGGTTATGGCGGGCCGAATACCCTTGAAAACTTTTATCAGCAGGAAAGCAAGCGCAACTTAAAGGACGGGTTAGCTCCAGCTTTTGAATCTAGGCCGGAGCCATTAAAAGCAGTTGACTGTGTTCCGGTTACCGGTCGCGATGGCCTTTTTATGTTACCGGGACATATCGGGCTATCCGAATACGAGGTTACCCTTGGAATTGCCCAGGAACTTTCTGGATCTATTCAAACACTCCAGAACCTGCCCGGTTCTATTACCCGTCTGCTGGAACTAACGGCGGAAAAGCATGAAGCAGATTATATGCTAATTGACCTGAACCCTAGCCTGAGTTCAATCAATCAAAACCTGTTGATGACCAGCCAATGCTTCATAGTCCCGGCTAATCCGGATTACTTCTCCGCAATGGCAATACAGTCTCTCTCGAGAGTGTTGCCCGATTGGCGTAAATGGGCCAAGCGCGCCTCCGATTTACCCGTATTGCAGCAAGCGGTCTATCCATTTCCTAACGTAACACCTAAATTCCTAGGTGCGATTGTGCAGAACTACCGTCCAAGAGGTGGAAGTCCTGCCAGTGCGTTTCAAACCTGGATAGACAAAATAAACAAGAACGTTTCGGAAGAGTTGTTTCCCGAACTCACGAAAATGGATATGACCCTGAGTCAGTCCATTTACGAAAATCACGGTGTCGGGGGTTTTTGTCTGGCTACTATCCCTGATTTCAATTCCCTCATTGCCAAGTCGCAAGAGTACCAAACTCCAGTGTACGCGTTGGACGATGAGCAATTAGGACCAACAGGTGGTATAGTCCGTGATCGCACTGCGCAGTCGCGGGATAACTTTAGGGAGATATTTTCCGACTTGGCGGATAAAGTGGTCTCTCTCGTGAACTATGCAAGCAGCCCTTGATTTGTTCCAAGCTAATTTCCGTAGGGCTCTGGATCTGGTTGCCATGTACCGGGTCATGAACTCTCAGACTACCTTAGCATTGGACCTTTCTGATGTACTACGAGCTGGCTTGGTAACTTCAGTGAGTGCTCTGGACCTCTTCATACACGAGATAGTCAAGCTGGGTATGATTGAGTGTTACGAGTCTAAACGGGTTAAAACGGACGCATTCTTGCGGTTTCAGGTGACTCTCGGTGGGGTCATCCAAGCATCTTCCAACTTTGACTCCACGGCGTGGTTGGAACGGGAAATTAGAGAGCGTCACGGACATCAAAGTTTTCAAACGGTCAACAACATCGCTGATGCGGTGCGCCTTATATCTCCCGTGGAATTATGGAATGAAGTTTCCCGTAGTTTGGGTATGGATCCCCGAGACGTGCGTGATAGGTTAAACCTCATTGTCGACCGCCGTAACAAAATCGTCCATGAGGCAGACGTAATACCGGATTACGGTGGGCAAGTAATAAATTCAGACTCACGTTCGCCGATTGATGAAGCCCTGGTAGATGATGCCCTTGACTTCATTGATCGAGTGGCGAAGTCAATATACGCTTTGGTTTCGCCTATGACCGACGCTACTGTAACTAATTGATCCCACTCACCAAAAAGGGGCGGAACCGTCCCCGGCCCGCCCCTTACCAACCAATCCCTACCGTTCCGGTATGAGTGAAAACCGCCACTCCCCTACTGATGGAACAAGTTCAGCGCCGAACCCAGCCGGAACCAGGCTATTTGCGACTCTCCGTAGGAATGGTTCAGTTGCAGCGTTTCGCTGGTGCCGTCGGCGTGGTTGATAATGCACTCCACTGGCTTGCCGGAGGCCAGGTCTTGCAGACCCACCAGGCTGATGCGATCGTCTTCCTGTATCCGGTCGTAGTCGTCCGGGTTGGGGAAGGTTAGGGCCAGGAGGCCCTGCTTCTTCAGGTTGCTTTCGTGGATACGGGCAAAGCTGCGGACGATTACCGCTGCGCCGCCCAGCAGCCGCGGCGACAGGGCAGCGTGTTCCCGGCTGCTGCCCTCGCCGTAGTTAAAGTCGCCGACTACCACCCACTTGATTCCCTGGGCCTTGTAGTCCCGGGCGATGCGGGAAAAGCCGGCGTCCTCCTCGCCGGTCACCACGTTCTTGCCCTTGCCGGCCACATCGTCATAGGCGTTGATGGCGCCCATAAACATATTGTCGCTGAACCGGTCCAGGTGACCCCGGAAGCGCAGCCAAACGCCGGCTGGCGAGATGGAGTCGGTGGTGGTCTTGCCCTTGGCCTTGACCAGCACCGGCATATCCAGAAGGTCGTTGCCGTCCCAGGCCGGCCACGGCTGCAACAGCTGAATGCGCTCGCTGTCCGGCGCCACGGTCAACTCGATGTCGCTGCCGTCCTCCGGCGGGTCCTCGTAGGAGGATGCGCCCCGGGCAAAGTTTTCCGCCGGCACGTCCGGGGCCGGCTGCGGCGGCTCCAGGCGGAAGGGCTGCCCGTCCGCCCCGGTCAGGGTATCGGTCAGCGGGTTGAAGGAGAGGCGGCCAGCCAAAGCCAGGGCGGTCACAATCTCCGGGCTGCCGATGATGTTCATCGTGGAGGCTTCCCCGTCGTTCCGGGCCGGAAAGTTCCGGTTGTAGGAAGTTACGATAGTGTTGGGCCGGCCTACCGGGTCGCCCTGCCGCCGCCACTGGCCGATGCAAGGGCCGCAAGCGTTAGCCAGTACCGTGGCCTGAATATCTTTGAGGGACTGCATCTGCCCGTCCCGCTCAATGGTGGCCCGCACCTGCTCCGAGCCGGGGGTTACCATGAAAGGCACTGCCGCCGTGAGGCCGTGGGCCTTGGCCTGTTCCGCCACGTCGGCGGAGCGGCTCATATCCTCATAAGAGGAGTTGGTGCAGCTGCCAATCAGCGCCGAGGAGATTTCGTCCACCAGGTTACTGTCTTCCTGCAACTCGGCAGCCATTACGGAGATGGGCCTGGCCCGGTCCGGCGAGTGGGGGCCTACCAGATGCGGCTCCAACTCGGACAGGTTAATCTCCACCACCTGGTCATAGTGGGCCGCCGGGTTCTCGGCGCACTCCGGGTCGGCGGCCAGCAGGTGTCGGTACTGTTCGGCCAACTCGGCCAGTTCACCCCGTCCGGTGGCGGCCAGGTAGCGGGCCATCGTTTCGTCGTAAGGGAAGGTGGAAGAGGTAGCCCCCAACTCGGCGCCCATATTGCAGATGGTGCCCTTGCCGGTAGCGCTGATGCTCTCGGTGCCGGGG
Organism: Dehalococcoidia bacterium; assembly: GCA_965197655.1. GTDB lineage: Bacteria > Chloroflexota > Dehalococcoidia > Lucifugimonadales > UBA3495 > CATQHB01. The sequence goes on from OZ240220.1 coordinate 2,805,873, forward strand.
CCGAAGTATTCGATGATGGCGTTGGTAGCGCCGGATACGGTCAGGTGCCCGGCCAAGTACAGGATGATGTCCTTGGGCGCGGTCCAGCCGCTCAACTCTCCGGTAAGTCGCACACCGATAAAGCGCGGATAGAGGACTTCCCAGGGCAGGCCGGCCATGACTTCCACGGCGTCAGCGCCGCCCACGCCTACGGAGATGGAGCCGAGGCCGCCACCGTTGGGTGTATGGGAGTCGGTGCCAATCATCAATTGAGCCGGGTAGGCGTAATTCTCCAGGGCCACCTGGTGGATAATACCGGCGCCGGGACCCCAGAAGCCCACGCCGTACTTGGCCGCCGCCGTCCGCAGGAAGTTGTAAACCTCGCTGTTCTCCCCCAAGGATTCCTGCAAGTCGGCGGCGCCCTCCACCCGGGCCTGAATCAGGTGGTCGCAGTGCACCGAGGTAGGCACCGCGGTGGTCGGGCGGAGGGTCTGCATAAACTGGAGCATCGCGGTCTGACCCAGCACGTCCTGCAGGATTACCCGGTCGGGCCGCAGTTGCATATAGGTCTCGCCCCGCACCAGGTTGGTATCCGTCGGGTCGTCCAGGTGGGACAGCAGGATTTTGTCGGCCAGTACCAGGGGCCGGTTCAAGCTCTGCCGGACAATTTGTAGATTCCGGTCCAGCATTTGGTAAACACCGGAAACCAACTCTTTAGTCGGTGCAATCGTTACCATAACAGGCACTCCCCTACTTTTTTGCGTAATATAGTCCCCCGCCGGCCACCGCCCGTCCCGGGCGCTGACCGAAAAGGGTTGATGGTGGTAGTCTAAAAGTGTAAGAGGCTACTGTCAAATATGGCCTGGCAGGGCCTTTCGATTCTCCGGGAAAGTCCCCTCTCCCTCTGGGAGAGGGTTAGGGTGAGGGCGTTCCTCCGTAGGGAATCGTTGTTGCTGCCCGAGGTTTCCCCCTCACCCCGGCCCTCTCCCTAAAGGGAGAGGGAGAATGAAAAGACCCTGTATGCGCTGGCTTTCCATTAGGATGATTGTAAAATCCGCTCATGGTGAGCTTGTCGAACCACCGGGGTGTCCTTCGACCGGCTCAGGATGAGCGGAGAGTGCAAATCAGGCGACTTTGCACCGGCCCTGTATGGCCTGGCTTTCCATACAGGGCAATCGCATTAGGGATACTCTGAATAAGTCATTAAACGCCAGCGCCTTCACCCCGTCGTTCCTGCGCATACAGGAACCTAAAATGTTGTGGACAGAGGTTCCTGCCTGCGCAGGAACGACGGGTAGGATAAACACCCAAGTCACGGACTTATTCAGAGGTTCCTTAGAATTATTCCCAAGCGCCGGGACGGGTTTGGAACCCGCCCCAGCGCGATTGGCCTGATGCTATGGTTAGCCTACCAGCCAATCTGGTTCCAGCAGTTCCCTTCCATGCAAATCAGGAGGTGCACCTTCCCGTTGATGATTGTCGCTCGGGATTCCTTGACCAGAATCCAGTAGCTTTCCCCGCTGATGAAGGCTTCTATGGTGTTGGCATCGCCCGCCCTCGGGTCGCAGAAGGTCCAATCCTTGGTGTCGTTGTTGAAGTAGAAGGCGCGGACGAAGTTTTCGCCCAGCATGGCCATCGCCTCGTCCACCGGGGTTAATGTCCTAGGTGTCGGTGTTGGCGTAGGAGCCACCGCCGGATCGGCGATGGAGACACCGACAGTATTGGATGTGACCCTCACGGTTGTCTCGTCAGCTTGGTCCTTGAATATCAAGATTTCGGCTGTTGCCCTCAGCCGGATGACTTCGTTGCCTTCCTGCTCGTCGTCCCGAAACGGGGTAACGCCTATGACGGCGCTGCCGCTGCGCTGACCAGCCTTGATGGTTCCGTTCAAGATGGGTGCATTATAGTCGTTGAATGAGGCAGTGCCGAAGTAGGCCAGGGTTACGGTGGCGTCGAACTCCGGCGGCTCCCCGCCGGTCAGGGTAAAGATCAGGGTCAGCTTCTGTAGTCCGCCACCCTCGGCCAGGGTGCCGGGAGACACCTGCAGGGTCGGCCGGTGGGCAAATCGTCGTCCGCGATGACTACTTCGACTGAATCTGCCGTCAACGTGGTCCCGCCTCCCCCCGGCGCGCCGGTTCCGGTGAGGCTGAAGGTAACGGTTTCGTCGTGGGTAACCTCGGTATCATCCGTAGGCGTCAGGGTGAAGGAGAACTCCTCGGACCTAGTTTTGCCCGCGGCGATGGTGAAATCGGCGCTTTCGCGGCTAATGTCCACCTGCACCACATCGGCGCTGCTCCTGCCCCCCGCCGTTATCGTGCCGGAGGCGACCTGGCCATCTGTACTTAATGTGCTGGCCCACAGCGTACCGGGGTCGTTTATCTCCACCTCCGCCGTGAACTCGGTTGCGACAGTCTTCTCGGACAGCGGCCCGGCCGGTGTTACGGTGACCCGTGTTACGGGAGGGTAGCCGGGGTTTCCAGTCGGTTGTCGTGCAGCCCCAAATCTGCCAGGGACGGCAGCTCTGTCTCATCGGCAAACTGGGCGGGAATCATGCCGGTAAGTTGGTTGTTGTTCAGAAACAAATGCGTCAGGCTGGCGAGGTCGCCCAGTTCTCCAGGAATCCCGCCGGTCAGGTCGTTGTCGGACAGATTCAAAGTCACCAGGCTGGACAGGCTGCCCAGTTCTCCAGGAATCCCGCCGGTCAGTTGGTTGTCGTGCAGGTCCAAATGCGTCAGGCTGGACAGGCCGCCCAACTGCTCCGGTATCGCGCCGGTCAGCGACTGGTTGTGAAGCCGGAGTTCTGTGACTCTGCTCCCGTCATGAAAAACGCCAACCCAGTCTGTTATATCCGTCTCCTCGTCCCAGTTCAGCGCAGCCGAGCCGCGCAGTTCGTCTTTGGCGGACAGCAGGATGTTGCAGTCTTTGATGAGGTCGAGGCTGGGCGTGAGGACAGTGCCATCGCTGGCGGTGCGCCAGCCATCGGCCCCGTCGCACCGGTCGGCCATCACCGTAACGCTCAACGTAGTGCTGGCCCTTGCGTCGCTGGGTGGGTCCACTTCGGTGAAAGCATAGAGAGTGTAGTATTTGGTTGCGGCAACGGCGGTCGGCGTTCCGCTCAGCCGCCGGTTACGGGGGGTGCTTCCAGGGCCGTATGTAATCCCGTTATCGGATACCGGTTCCGGGAGTATCTGGTAGCATATGTCGACGGGGCTACCTTCTCTGCAGTCGTCGCTGGCCCCGTCGGGCGTCGGCAGGATTTGGTCCATCGAAACGCCTTGGTAGAACACATAGACGTAGATGGACTCGGGGAAGGCGAACGGCTCAGGGTCGCCTTGCGCCGCTGCCGACATAGTAAACAGGGCGGCGGCCAAAACCAACCCGACGGCGGCCAGAGCCAGGCCGCCATAAAGGTAATAAGCCCGGTGGTTCTCCCGTCCTCTCCGCCTCATTTTGCGGGGGGGGGGGGGGGGGGTAGTAGCTGTTATTGACCTGGTGTGGCAGTCCGTCGTTCATCCGGTTAAAACTCCTGGCTGCGCAGACAAGTATGGCAACAGGCTGAATCCAAAATCTACGATATTGGCGCTGTTATAGTCACTGACGGAAGGATTTACAACATTACACCGGGCAAAGAAGACTGCGAAATCCACAAGGTAGAAGGAGATTTTACGAAAAGCGTTATTAGTTATGGCGGAGTACGAAAGGATGTGAATAGTGTATTTACTGATGCGTGAATTGATTGCTAAACCCTGGTGTCCCCCCGTCATTCCGGCGGAAGCTGGAATGACGGGTTGGGTGGTGCAGGCTGGCAACTGTTCAGAGTTTCCCTGGTGAATATCCACCTCTTTTCGTGGAAACACTGCCCCGAATCCGCGGCCACCCGGCCGTTGCCAAGCCGTGTGACCCTCCTCCACCATAATCTCTGTGAAACTCTGCTTTGCCGCGTCTCTTGATGAAAAACCCCAATATGTCCGAAAATGTCCGGGGGGGAATTTCTGCCCCCACTTTTCCCCGGCCTGCCCCGCCACTGGCAATCCCGCCCCGGCTACAAAATGGCGGGAAATGGCGGGAAAACCAAAAAATTGCCCGCCCCGCATCGGAGACAAGCGGCTGTTGCCCCGCCCAGCACCTCCAGGAAATGCCTAAATGCGATTGCCCTGGCTTTCCATATCAAAAGGATTCCAAAGTCGTATTTTTAAGTTTATAATGGGTTCGGAGCAACTATTCTTGGGAGAGTGCTCAATGACCTCTGAAGTCACTACTCTCATCGCCATAATTGGGGTCGGAATAGGGCTGGCAACCCTTATGCTGACCATCGCCCGGACACAAAACCAACAAATCGCCAATCTGGAAGTCTGTACGAACAAGCGGATTGACGATCTGGAAGCCCGGACTAACCAACGCTTTGATGATCTAATAGCCCGGAACGACCAGCGATTTGAGGAAATGAACCGGCGTATTGACGTTCTGCAAGCCAGGGTCGAAGGTTTGGCCGAGGAAGTGGCCGAAGTGAAAGGCGTCCTCAGCGTTATCCGGGACGGACGGCCTATACGCATCGGCGAGTAGTTGACGGTTTCATTCCCGGTTTCCTATCGCCGGCCCTCTCAGCGCCGCTCCCGGCTTTCTATCTGATTAGCATAATCCCGGCAACTTATTACTATTGCGAAAAGGAATATATATTTGCTTTCGACATAGTATTGACAAATAAAACCTGAAGGTTTAATGTAGGCGGCAAGGCTTGACTTCAAGTTCAAGATACGCAATGGGAGGAGAAGGTATGCTGAAAATCGGACATGAGGTTGTTCGACCTGGCAAGAACCAAGGCGATTCCCCGGTAACCATACCCGTACCCGAAGAATTGGAAACCGTTCCCGGTATCCCCAAGGTTCAGCGTGAAGTTGACTGGTACGCCCGGGAATACCCGGTCGAGACCATGAACATCACCGAACGGGCCTCTCGGGACTGGGCCAACGCCATCCGCGACCAGCACATCGAGATGCGGGAAATCCGCAAGGAACACGACAAGCTGAACCGCTCCCTGATTATGGGCGCTCGTCTTACCGGCGATTTGGAACCCACCGTCGAACCCACCGGCCAGGATGTCAGCGAGCTGATTAAGGCCAAGGCCCGGGAATTGGGCTATGTCGAAGTCGGTATCACCGCTTATGACACCCACTACACCTATCAGAGCAAGAAGGACTGGGTAAAGTTCCCCCACGTCGTATGCTTGGCTTACGAGCAGGACTTCGAGCCGACCCAGACTATCCCCAGCGTTGACGCCGAGATCGTCCACTCCAGCACCTACCGCACCGAAGGCGCCGCCGGTCTGGAACTGGGCAATTACATCCGCTCCCTCGGCTATCGCGCCCAGGTACACAGCCCCAATGACAACACCGGCCCTTACATCCCGATGTTCGTCGCCGCCGGTCTCGGACAGTTGGGCGCTTGCGGCTACCTGCTGACCCCCCACGTCGGCTCCCGCTGCCGCTTGATGATGATTACCACCGACGCCAACATCACCTATGACACTCCGGTGGACTATGGCATCCACGCTTTCTGCCAGGTTTGTCAGGTCTGCGTGAACCGCTGCCCGGGCCGCGCCCTGATGCGCGACAAGATCTGGTGGCGGGGAATTGAGAAGAACAAGCTCTACTTCAAGCGCTGCCGCCCGGTCATGGCTCGCTACCTCGGTTGCGGTGTCTGCATGAAGGTCTGCCCCATCCAGAAGTACGGTCTCCAGAACACCATGGAGCACTATGCTGCCACCGGCCAGGTGCTGGGCAAGGGAACCCATGACCTGGAAGGCTACAGCCTGGAAGGCAAGGGCTACTTCGGCCCCGGCGAAATGCCGGTCTTCGATGCTGGTTTCTTCAGTATGCCCCAGGGCGACACCGAAGAGTGGGCTTTCTCTCAGTTCAAGGAGAAGGCGATGGCCGCCGGCGGCACCATCACCGACGAGATGATTGAGGAGTTCCGCGGGGAAATGGCCCGCGGTCTGTCCCAGAGCCGCGACAACATGGGCATGATGGAGGAAGAGGACTACATCTAGCCCTCAACCCTCACGGCAAGCCAAAACTCAGGGGCCGATTAACGTCGGCCCCTTCTTCTTGTCTCCAACTATTGCCCGGCTGTATCTTCATAACTTCTTCAAAATTTGTCCCTAACCTGCAACTAGTAAGTCGGAAGCTCGCTGAACCAAGTGGGTTGATACATTTACCTGAATAGCTGAGTTGTGGGTAGGCAAATGATTCAATTAAGAAAAGTTCTCGATTCCCGATATTTTCTCTGGGCGCTGCTGGCCCTGCCTTCAGTTCCGGCGCTGGTGTCGTTGCTTGAGGGCGACAGTGGGAGGGGTAGCTCGGCAATAAACGAGGCGATCCACCATACCGGTGAGTTCGCCGCCTACTTTATGATTATTGCTATGCTGCTGTCCCCGCTGCTGTTGCTGTTTCCCCGGGCATCCCTGTTGCGGTGGCTGATGCAACGGCGGCGTTACTTCGGCGTGGCGGCCTTTTCCTATGCGGCGGCATATGCTGTCTTGTATCTGATTGACCTGGGTTCGCTGCGGGAGGTTTTGGGGCAGTTTTTGACCTTGGGCATTTGGACCGGCTGGGCGGCGCTGTTCCTGTTCATCCCCCTGACAATTACCTCCAACAACATCTCGGTGCGACTCTTGGGCCCTCGCTGGAAAAGCGTGCACCAACTGACGTATGTGGCGGCGGTGGCCGTTCTACTACACTGGGTTTTCGTGAACTACGAAATCGTTCCGGCCCTGATCTTCTTCCTGCCCTTGGCCGTTCTGGAAGCCTATCGCTTCTGGCACATATTGAGTAAAGGGCGGCTCCGCACCCCCGTCAAGAATTGACGCCGTCGCCGCCAGAACTATCGCACGAAGATTTGAGGTTAATTCGTCATTCCGGTGGAATCAAGAGAGTCGAGGGCAGAGGTTCCTGCCTGCGCAGGAGCGACGGCTAGCGCCCGTTTTGGTTCATGCGATAGCCCTACCAACTCCGCAACGACAGGGGCATGATGGAGAAAGAGAATCCCACTTGGGCCTCAACCCACCATCCGTTGCCAACACCGGGACGGGGTTAACCGCCCTGACCCGGATCAAGCAAGAACCGAAAGGCCAGCGAGAAATTTCTCGCTGGCCTTAACTTTTGCGGACATTTGCCGGGATTTGGATGAATGCGAACTTTCCGCCAAGTTGCGGGACAAAGGAGGCATTAGGGGAAGAGCTTGAGAAAAGCGACTCCAAGACTGACAATTGCCAGAACAACACCGGTCATTTTTACTATAATGCGCATTTCCAGCGCAGCCATATCGGTCCGCACAGAAGCGATGTCAGCTTTTACTTCAGCAATGTCGAGCTTTGTTGCCACATTCTCGCTCATTGACCTGCTGACCGTGGCTACTACGGCTTCGGCCTGGGCTTCAGCGAAACCCGCTTCGGTCAGTTCCTTTACGACTTGGTGTGTATCAAACATAGGGGTTAATGCCATCCGCTTCCTTTGTGAAAGGATACCACATAGCCCGGCAATTGCATAACTATAGGCCGCTCCCGATATAACTGCCTACAACTGAAAGCTTCCCCCGCCGCTGCTCAGCACCGGCGCGCCGGCGCTGGCCGGCTGTACCTGCTGCAAGGTTGCGACCAACTCGGCAATCCCCTGTTGATAAGCCTCGGTGTTTTCCGCCTGGCCCGGCAGGTCAAAGACCCGATGCTCCGCGTTCAGCCCCCGGGCGTACCGGTCCCGGGACGCCGCCATAAATCCGTCTCCGGTCACCAGGAAGAGCAGCCACTCGTCCCTGCTCTGTTGCTGCTCCTTGGCCTGGATGATGTCGTTGCGGATGGTCTCACTGCCGAGGGACTCCGGGGTGCAGACCACCAGCAGCTTGTCGTAGTGACGTATCCACCGCTCGATTTCCTCCTCATTGGAGCTGCTGCGCCGGTCCACCAGGGCGCTGCCCCGGGCATTCTCCGGGAAGAGCCAGCACCGCGCCCCGTTGGCTCGCAGGTCGGCTTGCAGTTTTTGGGCAAAGGCCACGTCCCCGGCGGCGCAGGAGATAAAGTAGTCGCCGGACAGCGCCGCTGCTCCGATCAGCGATTGCTGGAAAGCCGCCAGCGTTTCGGGAGCGCCCACGCCGGTTAGGAAGGTTTCGGGTATTCCCCCGCCGGAACGGAACAGTGAGTCCATACCCAAAGTGCTGGGGGCGTCGTGCCGTACTTGGTCCAGACCCTGGGCGACGCTGAGGTCGCAGTTCTGGAATACGGTATAGCCCATGATGCTGCCGGTGAAGTTGGCGCCGGTTAGCGGGGTGGTGTTGAACACCGCCTCGTAAAAATCGCTTTCCTGGAAAATAGCGTCGGCCAAATTGGTGCGGGTCAGGGCGGCGCCGTTCAGCGTAGCCCCGGTTAAGTCTGCGCCGGTCAGGTTGGCCCGGTCCAGATTGGCCCGGGACAGGTTGGCGCCCCGCAGGTTGGCCCCGGACAGATTAGCGTCGGACAGGATTATCCGGTCCAAGTCGGCGTCCTGAAAGTCGGCCTCCCGGCAGTCGGCGCCCCGCAGGTTGGCCCCGTTCAGCAGGGATTCGCTGAATTTAGCTTGCCGCAGGTCGGCCCGGTACATATGTATCGGATTCAGACGGCAGCCGGACAGGTTGGCCCGCCGCAGCATCGCCCCCATCAGGTCCGAATTACGCATATCGGCCCCGCTCAGGTCAACCATGGGGATGCGAGTGTGGCTCATATAGCAGGCGTTCAGGTCCAGTACCTCCCCGGGATGCTCCTCCCGCCAGCGGGCCACCGCGTCCCGTCCCTGTCTCACTAGCTGCACCTGTTCCATGTTAGCCATAATTATTGCCTCTTCCTCTGTATTCAGGATTAGCCGGCGGAAGTTACACCCATCGGCAACCGCTATGGTAGCCATTTAGGAAACGGGCTGTCAACTTTATGGTGATTCGATTCAAACATGGATGGACAAGATGCACAGGATTGTTTGTTTCCAGCCATTGCCAGGCCCCGGGGCAATCCCTTTCTAAATCCTGTATATCCTGTCCATCCATGTAAGTTAAGCCGGGCTGCGGGGAAGTAACCTGGAGCTAGTAGTTGTTAACGCAGCGGTAAAACGCGATTGCCCTGAGACGCGGACAGGGCTATCGCACTAGGATTGAAAGCTATCCGTCGTTCCTGCTTTCGCAGGAACGACGGGAAAGGAGAATCTGCCATCACGCGCGATTGCCCTGAGAAGCGGAGGGCCTGTGGTGAAAACCCCCGCCTCATAATGTATAATCCTCCAATGCTGCTTACCATTGACATTGGCAATACGGTGGTCACCCTGGGCGTGTTTGACGACGACCTTTTGCTTACCACCTTTCGTCTTTCCACCAACTCCCGGCGGCTGGCCGACGAGTACGGCCTGCAACTGGTCAGCCTGCTTAACCTGCGCGGCATTGACCCGTCTCAAATCACCGCCGCCTGTATGTGCAGCGGGGTGCCACCCCTGACCGTTGTATTCACCGAGCTTTGCCGTACCTTCTTCAACGTGGCTCCGCTGACCGTTTCCGCCGGCGTCCGTACCGGCCTGCGCATCCTCTACGAGAACCCCCGGGACGTGGGCGCCGACCGTATCGCCGACGCCGTAGCCGCTATTGAACTATACTCCCCGCCGCTGATTGTGGTTGACCTGGGCACGGCCACCGTGTTTGACGTGGTAAACCGGGACGGGGAGTACCTGGGCGGCGCCATATCGCCCGGCATCAGCTTGGCCGCCGACGCCCTCTTTTTTAACGCCTCCCAACTGCGGCGGGTTGAACTGACTGCCCCCAAGTCGGTGGTGGGCCGCAACACCGTCAACGCCCTCCAATCCGGCCTGGTGTACGGCTATGCCGCCCTGGTCACCGGCATGGTCAACCAGATTAAGGGTGAAATCGGCCAGGACGCCCAGGTCATCGGCACCGGCGGCCTGGTCCCGGTTATCGCCGGAGAAACTGAAGTGTTCGACGACATCAACCAGGACTTGACCCTGCTGGGCCTCCGGCTTATCTACCGGATGAACCAGGATAAGCAATTACGAATTAGGAATTAGGAATTACGAGATTGAATTTACGACAAGCCGCGTTCTTGATAGTTGGGAAGGCTTCATTATCTGCAAGTTCCTAATCGTAATTCCTAATTCTTAATTCGTAATTGAGGAGAAGCCATGACCGCGCCATTGGCCGATAAGCACGTTGTCCTGGGCGTTACCGGCAGCATCGCCGTTTACAAGGCGGTTGACCTGGCCAGCAAGCTGGTGCAGGCCGGCGCGCTGGTGGACGTGGTTATGAGCTACGGGGCCACCCAGTTTGTCACGCCCCTGGCTTTCCGCAGCATCACCCACCGGGAAGTGGTCACCGATACCTACGATGTTGGCTCCGAGTTCGCCAACGAGCACGTGGCCCTGGCTCGCCGCGCCGACATAGTAGTTATCGCTCCGGCAACGGTGCACTGCATCGCCAAGCTGGCCGCGGGGCTGGCCGACGACCCCCTGACCACTACCGTCATCGCCACCACGGCTCCCCTGCTGGTGGCCCCGGCGATGGACGCCGCGATGTACGACCACCCGGCAACCAGGGAGAACCTGGGTAAACTGCGGCAACGGGGAGTTACCATCGCCGGACCGGCCCCGGGACGGCTGGCCTCCGGTCTGATGGGCATGGGCCGCCTGCTGGAGCCTCTGGAGCTGGTGGGACATATCGCCGCCACGCTGGGACGGGAAGGCGACTTGGCCGGGCGCACTATCGTTATCAGCGCCGGCGGCACCCAGGAACCCATTGACCCGGTTCGGGTAATCACCAATAACTCCTCCGGCAAGATGGGCTATGCCCTGGCCGAGGCGGCCCGGGACCGGGGCGCCAAAGCGGTGCTGGTAACCGCTCCCACCGGCCTGCCCAACCCTCCCCTGGTGGAAGTGGTAAGAGTGCAGACGGCGGCGCAAATGGCCGAGGCGGTCTTGCGAGAAGTGGCGCAAGCTGATGCCCTGATTATGGCGGCAGCGGTGGCCGACTACCGGCCGGCAGTCGCAGCCGAGCAGAAAATCAAAAAGACCAACGACGAGTTGACCATCGAGTTGGCTAAAACAACTGATATTCTGGAAGCGGCCCAAGGGAACTTCGTCAAGGTGGGGTTCGCCGCCGAAAGCGAAAACCTGGTTGCCAACGCCGCTGACAAGGTGCGCCGCAAGTCCCTGGACTTAATCGCAGCCAACGACATAACCGACGCCGCCAGCGGCTTCGGCTCCGACACCAACAAGGTAGTCCTGATTGACCGGGAACTGCAAGTAGAGGAACTGCCCCTGCTGACCAAGTACGAGGTAAGCCACCGCATTTTGGATAGGGTAAGAGTATTGTTGCCGGCAACAGGCAGGGATTAACCGGGGATTTGTCAATTGAAAGAAGAGAGTGTTATAGTAAAAATTGTTAAGGGAGCGCTCGAGAAATACTGGTTCCCCTGCTGTCTGGTCTATCCTGTCTGCGTAGTACTGTTGCTGTGGCGACATTGGGTCGAGAAACCATGGACGACACCTTCCTGTTAGCCGCTATCTGTAGCGCCTCAGCAGGCATAGCTCTGTGGTTCGCAATCGTTTTTGAGGGGACAGGTCGTATGGTACTGTTAATTCCAGGAGCAGTGAAAAAACTGAAGGACGCGGGCCGCAAAGAGGAGCGCAAACGCGTCAAAGAGGTGGTTGAGCAACTCGGTTCAGAACTTTCCCCGGAGGTCAGGGCGCGTTTGCTTGGCGAGTCTTCCGATGAGCGTTCTTAATCCCGGAAGTCAAAACTGTTGGGGCCGATCCTCAGCGTAGAGAGCCGGCCCCCGTTCTTTGTCTAACCGCTACTGTAAGGTTTAATCCCTTCGGGTAATTCCTCCATGGGGGCAGCAGTGGCTTCCCCGGAGACCCCACAGGGAGCCGATTATGACGTTGTCACCACCAAATCCTCGTTAGAACCAAGAATGTCCTCCCCCAGGAAAGGACTGAAAAGCCGGCGGTACTCCGCTACCTGCGCCTCTGCATCATTGCCGTCCACCGCCTTTACCTCGACCTCAAAGACCTGTCCAACGTCTTCCACCGTATCCAGGTTGAATACGGCGTTTTCCTTGCGCCACAGTTCCCGCTGCTTGCGTACCACCGCCCGAATGCCCAGGGCGGCGTCGAGAACATCCTTGACCTGGAATTCCGCCATCTCCCAAAGTTGAAAGTTGCTGGTCCTGGCGCCTCTCTCCTGGCGGTCGTAGTAGTAGATGAGCTCTCCCCTCCCGCGCTCAATGCGGAGTTTAAGGCGCCTGGTCCCTCCCGGGTCTCCCCGGTCCGGCAAGTGGTAAAAGTAATCCACCTGCTCCTTGACCTCTACGAAAACCGCCCCGACATCGAGGAGCGCCTGGCGTACCGGGGCGAAGTCGGAACAGTAGGCCTTGATTTCCCGGTTCAATTGTACGTTCATCCGCCATTCCCTTATCTACACAAAAGCGTAGAGGTGGGTTTGAAACCATCGGTTCCAACAAACTATTTATCCACGAAGGAGCACGAATAGGGAGTGGGACTTATCCGTCGTTCCTGCGAAAGCAGGAACCTAAAACCTTATTGCCAGAGGTTCCTGCCTGCACAGGAACGACGGATAGCTCGTTATCTTGATGATCAATCGAAGTAATAGGGCAACGGCAGTCCATTCTGGTATTTATCTAAGGAACCTCTGAATAAGTCCGTGACTCGTGATGTTTACACTTATCCGTCGTTCCTGCGCAGGCAGGAACCTAAAACGTTACGTACAGAGGTTCCTGCTTTCGCAGGAACGACGGGTGAAGGCGCTAGTGTTCAATGACTTATTCAGAGTATCCCTAAAACCAATTCACGGCATATAGACTCACGACGCAACTCACGATGGCTCTCGTCCCTGGCGTCATATTCCCGATGCCGGCGCACCTGTTCTTCGGCTTTTTCCTGGGTAGTAAATACCCCCAGGATATCCCACTGGTTCTCTATAAAGTAGGGCTTGTTCCAGTGGCAGAACACCACCCACACTCTGCCCTCTTTTTTGCTTGTTTCGCACCCCATCCATTACCCTCGTCCCGCCGCTTGCCCGGAGGCCGTTGCGCAAACATACTGCTATATATACCGGCCCCGACGCCCCAAAATGTCAGGGGCAGGTCTTCAACATTGAAAACCCGCCCCTACCCATTGGCGACTATTCGTGGTTAAACCACAACCCGCTCATCCTGAGCTTGTCGAAGGACGTTCCCGCCTAGTCCTCTTTAACCGCCGGTATTACCTTGGTGCCCAGCAGTTCCACCGAGCGCATCACGTCCTCGTGGGCCATGTTGCCCTCGTTGCCGTAGATGAGCATATACCCCGGATCCAGCGACTGCTTGATGTAGCGCAGCTTCTGGATAACCGTCTCCGGGCTGCCCACGATGATGTTGTGGGCGTCCTGCAGTTGTTCATAGCTCATTCGTTGGCCGATGGTGCCGGTGCCAATGGTGGGACGGGACATCTTTATCCGCAGCGCCTCGCGAGACTGGTAGCCCGGCGGGTCGTTGAACTCTATCGGCCCCCGCTGGCGGTGGTTCTCGGTCCACAGGAAGGTACGGCCCACCTCCTGCGCCTTTTCGTCCGTATCCGCCACCAGGCAGCGAATCAGGTAGCCGAAATGCTCCGGCCCCGGCTCGTAGCCCTCTTCCCGCGCCGTCTCAAAATAGATGTCCTTCAACTGCTTGGTCAGGTCCAGCAGCGACCCCAGGTTCATATAGGGATACATCCGCTTGGCGGCCCAGATGACGCTTTCCGGGCTGCCCGTGCCGGGAAACCACACCTCCGGGTGGGGCTTCTGTATCGGCACCACCCAGGGATTGACCATCCGGTGCGGGAAGTAGCGGCCCTCCCAGCGGAAAGGGCCCGGCTCCGTCCAGCACTTGACAATCAGGTCGTGGGCCTCCTCGAACCGGTCCCGGTTTTCCGTGGGGCTGATGCCGGCGTGCAAGGTTTCCACCGCCGTGCCCCGCACAAAGCCGGAGATTATCCGACCGCCGGAGATGCAGTCCAGCATGGCGATTTCCTCGGCCATCTTCACCGGGTCGTTGAGGGCGATTACATTGCCCAGCATGGCTATCTTGACCCGCTTGGTCACCTTGGCGATGACCGCCGCATCCACGTTCACCGACGGCTTCATGCACCAGTAGGAGGAGTGGTGTTCGTTGGACATAATGCCGTCGAAGCCCACCTCATCGGCCAGCGCGTACTGGTCGTGGTAGTTGTTGTAGAGGACGTGGGCCTTTTCCGGGTCAAAGTGAGTATTGGGGAAGTGCATCCGCCCCGACTCATAGGGGGCCAGGTCTTCATCGGTGATATGACCGTAAGGCTGCTCCGAAAACCAAAATACTTCCGTCATCGCTCGCTCCTTTTCCTATCCTTTACTGCCGCTCACCCTGAGCTTGTCGAGGGGCGGCAATCCGTTTAACCGCTTACCCTGAGCCTGTCGAAGGGCTTCTTCGGGCCTGATGCCGTGCCGGTTAAAGCCCGGCCAGAAAACCGTTAACCGCCGCCACAAACTCGCCGGGCTTTTCCAGCGCCGGGGAATGGCCGCAGTTTTCAATCACCTGCAACTTGGCGTTGGACAGCGCCGCCTGGAACAGCTCACCGCACTCCACCGGAATTATGGCGTCCTGACGGCCCCAGACCAGCAGCGTCGGCGTGTCCACCCGGCCCAGGTAAAAAGGCAGGCTGGGGTTGTGCAAGTAGGGGCGCCAGCACAGGCGGGAGGCCATTTCCTGGTTGGAGTGGGCCACCAACTGCTCTTCCGCCGTCGGTTCCCGCTGGTACTCCTCGCCGTTGGGGACCTGGGAAATGTCGTAGAACCGCTGGTTCATCCGGGTCTGGGCCGACACCATGAAAATCTCGGCAATCTCGCTCTTTTCCGGCTTGATTCCGGCGGCGCCCACCAGAATCAGCGCCTTGAGATTGCACCGGCACATGGCGGCCATCTCCGCCGCCACCCAGCCGCCCATAGACGAACCCATCAAGACATAATCTTCCAACCCCAGCGTCTCGGCCATTGCCTGGTTAAAGTGGCAAACGTCGGTGATGGTATAGACCCAATCGGGCCGCTCGGTGCCGTTAAACCCAGCCTGGGAAGGCACGTACACCGTGTAACTCTTGGACAGCTCTTCGTGGTAGGGCTGCCAACCGGCGTTGCCGCCGGCCCCGTGCAGAAAAAGCAACGGCGGGCCGGAGCCGCCGGAGAACAGCTCTACCGGGGTGCCGGCTACTTCAATCATGGAGCGGTTGGAACTTTGGGTGGTGGTCATTGGCTGACTCCCTTCTCCAGAATCTGCAAGATTGTTGGACACTTTACGGTTTCTGGACGTTATAGTGGTTCGTGTTTATCCCCCGGGCAACTCGGCCACAGGCGTTGACATCAACATAGAATCTTTGCCGGGGAGAGGCTGGAAATTAAAGGCATTCTGTTATAAAAGCCGGTTATTGTCAAGTTTGGCTGCTCAGCGGTAACTGTTCAGTGTCGAAGTGTCCGTCGTTCCTGCGCAGGCAGGAATCTCGAATTGCGGGCAGCGAGGTTCCTGCTTCCGCAGGAACGACGGGCCTTCTTACCCTGAGGAATCCCCTCAACTCTGAACTGTTACGCTTAGCGTGCAGGACGATTACAAAGTCGTTTGATTGCCGGCCCGCTCCGTTCGCCCTGAGCTAGTCTAAGGGTTGCCGCGCCGCTGCTGGTTCGACAAGCTCGCCACGAACGGGTTTTGTGCCTGGCCCGGACTTTGCAATCGTCCTGGTTCATTGCGGGGTTTTCAATTCCCAATGGGCAAGGAGTCGCCGGGGGCAGGGCAACCCTGGTGGCATCGGTTCCAACTAATTTAACATACAAAGCTACTGCATCGCCCGACAAGCATTTAGTCCGTAGGCTGACCCTTGCTCGTCGTTCCTGCGCAGGCAGGAACCTATAACCTTGAGGCCAGAGGTTCCTGCCTTCGCAGGAACGACGCATAGGTTGTCCTAGCGATGAGCAATCGTATTAGTTGGAACAGATGCCCTGGTGGTTGCCCTGCCCCGGAGACTAAACGCAATTGCCTTGCATCTCTACCGCCCCTGCCAGCGGGGCTTTCGCTTCTCGGCAAAGGCGCGGGGGCCTTCCTTGGAGTCCTCAGTGGTCAGCAGTTGGTCGTACATATGGTAGGTCAGCGAGGAAATGTCCTGAGTGGACATATTCAGCCCCCGATAGGCCAGTTCCTTGAAGTATTGGACCGCCAGGGGCGCGTTCTCGGCGATCTGCTCTGCCATAGTGACCGCCTCTTCCAGCAATGCGTCGCCGGGCACCACCTTGTTGACGAAACCGATGTCATAGGCCCGCTGCGCCGTAATCGGCTGGGCGGTCAGGCACAGTTCCAGCACCGCCGACAGCGGCAGTTGCTTGGGCAGGATGGTGCCAAAGGGAGGCAGCAGGCTCCACTTGGTTTCAGTAATGCCCAGCTTGGCGTCCGCAGCGGCGATGCGCAGGTCGCACATCTGGGCGATGGACCAGCCCCCGGCCAGGGCAAAGCCGTTGATGGCGGCTATGAGCGGTTTCCAGGTCTGCGGCCACATATAAGGCCGGTCCGGGTACATACTGTCCGACGCCCGGGCCTGCCGGCCCTCGGCGTTGTCATTGGCCCGCTCCTTCAAGTCCCGGCCGGCGCAGAAGGCTCGCCCCGCTCCGGTGACAATGGCGACGTAGGAATCGGCCTCGCCGTCAAACCGGGTGATGGCCTCGGCCAGGTCCCGCCGCAACTGCCGGTTGATCGAGTTCAGCGAGTCGGGCCGGTTGAGGGTAATGATGACGACATTATCGCGCTTTTCGTAAAGAACGGTCTCAGCCATGGTGGTTCTCTCCTTAGAACTCTGCGTATCTCTGTGCCTTCTGGGTCTCTGTGTGAGCGACCTTTTCACCGCCGAGACGCAGAGGAAACGGAGCAACGCAGAGGGTTATTTATGCGTAATGGCCCAGGTAGGCCCCGCCGATGATGTGCAGGTGGCCGTGACTCTGGCTTTGCAGGCCGTCGTAGCCGAAGTTGGACAGGATGCGGAATCCGTTGGGACAGAACATACAGCCCAAGTCCACGGCGATGGTGCCCAGACGTTGCATAATACCGCTGCTCCACATATCGAGTTGGCTCAGGTGCTGCTTGGGCATTGCCAGCAACATCACCGGAACCCAGGTGAGCCGGTTGACGATGACGATAATTTCTTCGTCCACGTAGCGAATCCGGGCGGGTTCCCGTCCGGCGACAATCTCGCAGAAAACGCAAGGGGGCGCCTGGCTCACGGATTGTTCTCCTTGTCCGCTGATTTGCCTGAATGTTTAATTGTCCTGACGACCCGGGGCGCACCTGCGTGCCATTAGTTCCAACAAATTAACCGGCACGTCTCCTGTTAATGTCATTCCGAGCGGAGCCAAGAAGCCAAAATGCTTTGGGACAAGAGCTGTCCGGTTTTCGCAAAGTATCTTCATTCCTCCGATTCCAGTTGCTCCATTCTGGAGCGGTGGACGCTGGCCCAGTATTCGGCCCACTCTTCCCGTGTATCCCGTTCCGTCTTGCCCGGGACGTAGCCCGGAGAGACCAATGGCAGCGCCCGCTCTACCTTCACAAGCACGTAGGCCCGAGCGGGCAGCCGCACTTGGTGGATGCCACGGGCGCCGTTTTCGAAGGCTTGGCAAATCTCGTCGAACAGCCCTTGGTCTGGCCCCTTTTCGACGATGCGGGCGGTGCCCTTGAAGCGATAGCCCTTCCGGGAGAAGGCGTCAACCAAATTGATCTCCAAGGCCGGATTCCGGCGCAAATTAGCCATTGTCTCCGGCGAAGCCAAGTCGGCAAACACCAGGTGGTCGTCGTCCCATACGGCTGCCGTGCCTTTGGGGGAGAGATTGGGAGTACCATCGGGGCAGACGGTAGCAACGAACCCCAGGCGTTGCTGACGCACCACTCGTTTCATGTCGTCATTCAAGATGCCCATAGTTGCCTTCCTCACCTCAAAGACCGTATTTTGAGCCTGGGCGCGGCTACTGCCAATGCGGCAGGCAACACTCCGGCAGAGATATCATAACGCGTCGGCGTCGGCGCTGACTAGCGTAAGTTCGGCCAGGGCAATCGCGTCTTAACTGCGCAGGACTTACGGCAAGTTGTCCGCCCTACCTCCAGCCGGCTTGGAGCCTTTTCCCCGACGGAGAGGTGGTCAGCAGACTTCGCGGTGCCGGAGTTCCGCTTCCAGTTCCCGGACTCGGGCTTCGGCGCTGTCAGCCCGGACCTCAGCGGCGATGCGGCCTTGGCGTTCTGCGATGCGGCCTTCCGCTTCCTCGTCGTGGGTCTCCAGGTAAAGTTCCGCCACCGGGTCCCACCAGCGGAGCTGCCCTTCCTCCCAACATAGGCTCAGGTTCAGCACGGCGCTGAGCCCCCAGTAGCGGGTCTCGTCCGTCCAGTGAATGTCAATGGGCCGGTAGATGCCGTCGACCAGGGTGTCCCCAGCCAGAGACTGCCGGTGGTACCTTCCCCCAGAGGGGTCAAAGCGCCAGTATTCCCGCACCCCGTAGGCCGCATAGCCACCACGTTTGCGTTCCTCGTCCTGGAAGCCGGTGCTGGCCGAGGCCACTTCCAGCACGAAGTCCGGCGCTTTGCCCTGTTCCTCGATGGCGTAGCCTTTCTGCGCGATTATTGCCGCGGTGTCCACCTCGAAGGCTACCAGCAGGTCGGGTATCAGGGTGTCCCGTCGCTGGCTGGGTCGCCAGCCCAAGGGCACCTCGCTGAGCACCAGGGTGGAATCCAGGGAACCAAAGTGGCGGTGCAGCGTGGTGATGTAGCCCGGTCGGTAAAGGTAGAGCGGGTTGTTCATATCATCTCGGGGTGGGAAGTCGGGGAATTGGCCCTTGACCTTAGTGGAGGTCAATTTTGGGGTCGGCTTGCGGTTCATAGCGGTCCTCGCGGGATTGACCGGCGGGATGAATCTTTGGGCTGTTGCAGATGTATTTTAGCCGGGCGGGAGTGCTGTGGCAAACTGGGGATTAGGGAGCCTTCCGACCATCCAAAACGGTGGAAATCAAGCAGGTGCACCGTTATGAATTAAGATGCGGTTGCCCTGGCCTCACATTTACGGGCGCCCTGCGTAAGTTCGGCGCTGCCCAGTCACAGCGCCGTTGAATATATAGACTGCACTACCGCTTGTCAAACCGGAGTTTGGCGGATAATTGGAGCCGGTTCCCCTTCACCCCCAAGGCTATTGCATTAGGACTGGAAGCTATCCCGTCATTCCTGCGAAAGCAGGAACCTTTGTCTGCAACATTCCAGGTTCCTGCTTTCGCAGGAACGACGGGAAAAGAGGGTCTGCCGTCACGTGCGACTGCCCTGCCTTCACCCCCGGGCCTCTTTCCTGGGGGAGAGGACCGGGATGAGGGAGGGATAAGCCCGACGCCCACCACGTTCCCCACCCCCTTTGGGATATGGTATTATAGCTGCGAATCAGCCGTGAGCCGGCGGCTGAATTGAATGCACCTTAACTGTTTAATGTAAAGGGATTCATTAAAATGTTTCCGCTTCATCAGGAGCGGTAAGGAGTGGGTCTATGGTTACCAAAAGAATAAGCGGTAGGGACTTTGAGGAGCGTCTGCGTACCAGGCTGGGTACGTGGTGCGATATAGCCTACGATGCAAATATGGACTATCAATACAAGATAGACTTCACCATTACTCGATTCCGGGATACCTTCTTCACAAATCCTATCGGCATTCAGGTCACGCTTAAAGACGACGATGTTAGAAAGCAAAGCGAATTCTTGAGAATCCACCGCCAGGGAAGAGTAGTGCCCCGGAGCGTGTTCATTGAAATATCCCCCCAGGCAGACCTGGACAGCGCGGCAACGGTGGCGTATATCGCCCTGGGGAACCTTACTTTCAGCAAACAATTCCAGGGCAAGGACATCAAGGTTATCGGCATCAGGATAGAAAGCGATTCTTACGAGTTCTTTGAACTGGAGGACAACGCCCGTAGCCTGAGGTCGGAAGCGTTGGGCCGGGTCTCGGTCAAGTCGGAAAACCGGCTGTCCGGGGCGGTGGTCTGGTACAATGCGGAACGGGGCTACGGGTCTATTGACTGTCCCGACCGCGGCGAAGAGTTTTACCTCCACATCTACAAGGCGGACGGGGAACTCAGGAATATCCTGCAATCTTTAGAGCTTTCCGGGTATTGCGAGCCGCCAATTCCGGTTACCTTTACCGACGGGGGCTACAAGGACGGCCACAGCAAACCGCAAGCTCTGTTCGCCAGAGTCGAATAAGGCCCGGAGGCACTATGTACGGATTGGCGATTCTCACGGTCAGCACCTCCGGCTACTACGGCCAGCGGGAGGATACCAGCGGCGATAAAATCAGGGAGGTTCTGCCCCCGCCGGACTATGCGGTAGTCCGGTATGAAATCGTGTCTGACGAAAAGGATATGATTGCCCAACGAATGGCGGAGTGGGCCGATGCCCCGGAAGTCAACCTGATTGTCAGCACCGGCGGCACCGGGCTAGGCCCCCGGGACGTGACGCCGGAGGCCTGTCTCTCCATCATTGACCGGGAGGTTCCCGGCTTGGCCGAGACGATGCGGGCCGAAACCCTGAAGTTTACGCCGATGGCGATGCTCAGCCGCTCGGTGGCCGGCATCCGGGGCAATACTTTGATCATCACCCTGCCCGGCAGTCCCAAGGGCGTGGCCGAAACCCTGGAGGTGGTCAAGCCGGTATTACCCCACGCCCTGGAACTGCTCCGCCGCGAGTCGGTGAACGAGCATCCGGTCTGATTGTATAGAGGACAGGAACCCTTTGTAAGAGGTGAACATTGAACTCAGACGGTTACCTTTTCTTCACAGAAACCCACCGCCTCTATGTTCAAGGGGTGAGGCAGGCTTTTAGTGAACGTTTGGCCGCCGCTTTTGGCGATGAATGGTGGGAGAGAGGTGTGGAGAGTGCACTTCAAGGAAATCTGCTGAAGAGTCTCCAGGACGTGGTTGAGAAAAATCCCAACCACGACCGCCATCTTTTCATAGAAACCTCTCATTTTGCCTGGATTATCGTAAAGCACCACAACGAGGTCTTTTCGGACGCTTTCGGCGATACCGTAAGGACTTTTAACGACCTTCGCCGCCTTAACGAGATGCGTAATGAATGGGCGCATATCCATGACATCTCGCCAGCTAGGGGTGTCCAAGCTGCTGACTTGATGAAATCTATTTTGGCTTCCCTGCGCCGGGAGGAAGCGCTGGAGATTCAACGAATGAGCCAAGAGTTTGTTCTTGACCCTAACGATCGCCATACCGAGGATACTCTTGATCTTCTGAACCACGAAGATAACGGTCTTGACCCGCGGGATTCGGCGGTTGCCCCACTAGATTTTTGGCGTCAGCTCCAGTCTTACCTGGTATTGGAAAAGTTGGTAGAAATGCCGGATGGGCCGGAGGGACGCGCTACCGTAAACATTACAGTTCATAACACGGCACCCGATAACAACGACTGGCCCGCGATTCACTACAGCTCAGTTTTTATTAGTACGGCCAATGATGTTCGCTCTGGTGATCATAGAGGTTATAGAGAATCACGAGAAGAATTGGGCGAACTGGGTCCTGGTCAATCCAGGAAGGCAGTCTTTTCCTTCGCGGCAAGGGAGTTGGTGTCCGTTGAGTTCACAGTCTATGGAAGAGTTGACGGTAATCGACTTTGGGAGTTCCAGCGACCCACCGGCTTGCCTGCTGAGGTTGTGGCGCCGTTTCGGTCAGAGTTAGCGAATCTTCTGGATTCAATAGCTATAAAAGAATTTGTCGGTAAAGCGCTGGAGGAAATTGGCGCCCCTAGTGGCGGTATGACTTTGGCCGAAATTTCTACGCTTCGAGAAAATATCAGATCCTATTCGGGTATTGTCGAAGAAAAGAGGGAGTCACTTCGTGCTTTGATGAGATCTTTCCATCTCGACGAAGAATCGACTCTGGGCGCGAGGACAGGGGAAATCGCAACAGCCTTGAACGAGTTCCAAAAGAAACTCGGCGCTTTGGATGAGGCTATAGGCCAAACCAACCTTGACTCCATAACCCAAGCCATAAATGACTTGAAGCAGATTCAACTCGCAGTGCTTCGAGTTGAAGACACCGTTAGAACCATAACCAGGAGCGACTAATGACTACCGAAAATCAGACTGATGCAAACACCGAAACAGTATATTGGCCCCGGGTAAAGGAGCTTCTCGAAGACATTATGGAGCGCTGGAAGGAGCGTTGGGGCCGGGAACCCTACCCGGGCATTCACGAATACTATTGGGAGACGCCGCAGGAACTGGCCAAGGCGGTGCTGAACGGTTTCCGCGCCATCGAACCCGGCATACCCGGCAGTGAGACTCACCTGGTACGCTCGCTGAACCGGGCCGTAGGCACCTTTGGCAAGATGCCCCTGCGCGGCCCCTTCCTCACCCGCTCCGAGGTAAACGAAATAGCCGCCTGGATTGACGCCGGTATGCCGGAGGGACCGGGGGAGTAGCGCTTCTGCACACAGGTCGATGTTAGAAGAATACGCATTATTTTATTTCAGTTTCAATCCCATACGTAGCTGGTTTATTCTCATCCAATAACGCGTTAACCTCGTGAAAATGGCGACTAGAAGAGACCAGGGAGATTGATAGGTGACGACTTTTCTAAAGGTTGTAGCAGGTCTGTTGCTAGTATTCTTTCTCACTGGAGCTTCTGTTGACTTTAACAGTACTGACGACTCTAACAATGAAAGGCGCCGTGGGGGAGGAGCTTGTATTCTGTTGTTGTTCGACAGAGATGCAAGCATCATTGAGCAACACGACGCTGTAGAGTGGATTACAGGTCCTGTGATTCAAGAGGGAGAGTTAAGAGCTTCAGGAAGAATTAAGGGTGACAAGGAAATGTTTACTGGGGAGGGATGGGTTGTGTTCAATATTAACGAACACAACAAAGATGTTCGTGTTGCCAACATCCTGAAGCCCGGACGATCTTTCTCGATCGGGAACAACTCTGCTCGGGATATATATGCGACCGAGTGGAGCCTCGCCCCCAAGTCCTTCAGTATCCGGGCTCCATTTGACGTTTCTACTCCCGAAAACCTTGACCTGGTCGTATGGGGGACAGACATCGAAACTTCGGGAATGCCGTTGGCCGCACGTTCCATTAAACGGCTCACGGAGTAGTGACCTTAAATTAAACGCCTTGGAGCTTCTTAGCTAAGAAGAAGACAGTCCAATAGGTTCAGGGGCGCACCAATTGGTGCGCCCCCTGAACTTTTGCCGGGGTCTGCGGCCGGGAGTCGAGGGTCGGGAACCGGGCGGTTAGACCAGCACCGGGTCCTTAACTTTGCTGTAAACCTGGATGCGGCCGCGGGTGTGGTCGAGGACGCAGATGCGGCCCTTTCCGTCAAGCTTGACCGCGCAGGGGTGGGCAAAGTTCGTCTCGTAACTGGGGTCGTTGACGTAGGCCAAGGCCCGCTGCCGGATCATGTCCGGGTTGGACAGGAGCTTGTCCTTGCCCCACTGGGACATTACGTGGTCGCCCTTCAGTTGCACCAGGAACCGGCCATCCGGGGCCAGAATCTGCACCCGGTTGTTCAGCCAGTCAGTCACGTAAAGGTCGCCGTCTTCGTCCACCGCGACGCCGTTGGGCCGGTTGAACTCGCCCACGTTGCTGCCGGAGCGGCCAAAGCTGGCCTGCCACACGCCATCGGCGGTAAAGGCTTGAATGCGGTCGTTACGCCAGTCGGCCACGTAAACCAGCCCGTCCTTGCCCAGGGCGATGCCCCAGGGCATATCGAACTCGCCGGGGCCTTTGCCGGGCTTGCCGAACTGGCCCAGGTACTGGCCGTCCAGGGTGAACTTCTGCACCCGGTTATTGCGGCTGTCGGTGATATAAACGGTCTGGTCTGCGCTGATGGCGATGCCGGCCGGCCGGTCCATTTCGCCGTCGCCGGAACCCCCGACGCCCCACTTGCCCAGGAACTCGCCGTCCCGGGTGAAGATGGAGACCCGGTTCAGCCACTCGTCGGTAACAAAGAGACGCTCGTCCTTGTCGAGGGCGATGCCGGAGGGCCAGATGAAGTTGCCGTCTTCCTCGCCGTAGGTGCCGAACTCGCTGATGTACTCCTCATCTAGGGTACAAGCGGTAATCCTGACGCCGTCGGGCCGGTTCTCGTAGGACCGGTTGAGTACGTAGGCCACTCCGTCGGCATCCAGGACAAAGTCCACCGGGTTGCGGAACCCGGTGCCGGCGAACTCGTTACGGCCAACGGAGTGGCTGTACTCGAACGTCCGGTCGGTAAGCCCAAAGAAATGGGTGCTCATGCTCTTACCTCATCATTTTGCTGTATTGGTTTGCTGTTATGGCGGGTCAGGCCGCCTCGGGCTGCTCCGGGGTTCTTCCCGATATAACGGGAAGGCCGCCGGAACAGCACAATGTTATTGCGAATCCAAAGGTGTAAGCGAGAGGGCTTACAGGAACCTCACCTTCTCGTAGCTGCCGCCAACAATGGGCTGGGCGTCCATCTTGAACCAGTCCTCAACGATGGTGGTGTAGATGGAGCGGAAGTCCATGTTGAATCGGAGGTTGCCGCCCTCTTCCTGCTGGCTCGGCTCCAGGGACGGGTACTCGCCGTAGATGCCGCCCTTGACGTGCTCGCCCACCGCGAAAGCAATACCGCCAGCGCCGTGGTCGGTGCCGGAGCCGTTGTCGCCGATGCGGCGGCCAAACTCAGTGAACATCAACAGGACTACGTTGTCACTGGCGTCGTGGTCCCGCAGGTCGGAGATAAAGGTCTCCACGTTGTTCGACACATCACTCCACAGGCCGGAGTGGAGCACCGCCTGGTTGGCGTGGGTGTCAAAGCCGTTGTACGGCGACGTGGTGTAGAGAACCCGGCTGCCGAACTCGGCCAGGTGGGTCTGGGCGATGTTCTTCATATACTGGCCGACTGCGGTGGCGGAGTACTCTACGTTGGAGGTGTACTTGTCCGGGGCGGTAGCCAGGATGTCAGCGCCCTTGAGGGCGTTGGTGCCGGTACTGTGGATGTAGTCCAGGACGGCGCTGCGGCCAACGGCCGGCGAATACATCCGCCCGAAAACGTCCAAAGCCTGGTCCCGCTGGCCTTCGCCTTCGATGCCGGTCAGCAGGCCGTAGGTCTCCAGGTTGCCCACGGAAGCAACGGGCACACCATCCATAACCAGGGCGCGGGGCAGGCCGCGGCCAAAGTTCACGCCGGTCAGCACGTTCTCCGCAGTGGGGTCAATCTCCTTGAGCACGCGGCCCAGCCAGCCCTCGGTGCCAATCTTGTCCGGCTCGCAGGTGTGCCAGATGTCCATGGAGCGGAAATGGGAATAGCTGGGGTTGTGGTAACCCACGCCCAGGAAGATGGCGAGCTTACCCTCGTCCCAGAACTTCTTCAGCGGCCCCATCGTCGGGTGAAAGCCCAACTCGTCGTTAAGCTGGAGAACCTGACCCTCGGGGATACCCAGGTTGGGCCGGTAGTCCCGATACAGCGGGTTGGAATAGGGTATCACGGTGTTCAGGCCGTCATTGCCGCCCGAAAGGGAAAGAACGGCCAGTACCGGGTCTTTTTGCGTAGAAACCATAGTCTCTTCTCCTACAACTAAATTACTCGAACTGGAACTCTGCCGTAGCGGCAATCATCTGGAACATTTCGCCGGCGCGGCGGGTGAAGTCGGCCCGTTCCGCTTCGCTGCCGTGGCTCAGGGCGCCGCTCTTCATAACGTGGGAGCGGAGCTCGCTCAGCGTGTCGTCGGTAACGGTCAGCGGGCCGGTCAGGTCCAGGCAGCCGTCAACGAATTGTTCCGGCGTCAGGGTGTCGCCTTGGGACATCAGACGGCCAACCAGGGACTGGACGCCCGGAAGTTCGGTGTTGCCCAGCAGGTCGGAGGCGAAGTTGATGCGCTCCACCAGGGTGCCGCTGTCAATCCACTCGCGTCCGGTATGCCAGCCTTCCACCGTCGGGGGATTCATCAGGTCCATACCCATGTACTTGGGTTCCTGGGAGAGTTCGAACAGGCCGGGCTGGATTTCCCGGTGCTCGTTAACCATGCGCAGGGTGCTTACCACCATCTCTGCCGGGTTCTTGACCTTGGCGTAGCGGACTCCCTCTTCCTTGAAGAAGTCGGCCTTGAACAGGACTGACAGCATGGCCTTGATTTCGTAGCCGGAGTCGAAGTAAGCCTGCTCCAGCGCCTCAATAGCGGCCATATCCGTCGGCGGGGTCAGCCGCCAGGCCGGGATCTGTACGTCGTCGGCGACGAAGTAGTTATAAAGGTGGCGGGCCAGGAAGCGGGCGGTGGCCGGCTGCTTGGCGATAATGTCCAGCACATCGCCGCCGTCAAGGTTGCCCGTCTCGCCCATGAAGGTCTTTTCGCTGTCATCGTGGTCCGCCGGGTCAAACCGGAAAGACCAGGGGCTGCGGCCATAGGGGAAGGGCGGGTACGAGGGAGCGATGTTCCAGCCGGTGAAGGCCCGCGCGCAAGCCTTAACGTCGTCCTCGGAGTAGTTAAACTCCTCGTCCTTGCCCACGCCCAGCGAGAACAACTCCAGAAGCTCCCGGCCATAGTTCTCGTTCAGGTTTTCCTTGTGGCTTTCGCTGTTGTCCAGGTAATAAACCATTGCCGGACTGGTGGACAGCCGGTAGAGCAGGTCGCGGAAGTTGCCCATACCGTGGTCGCGGAACATCTGAATCATCCGGCCCATTTCCTGGCCGCTGTCAATCTTGCTGTGGCCGGCGCAGAAAATCATGTGCCAGAAGAGGGCCATCTTTTCCTGCAACTGGCGGGGGTCGTTAATCATCTGATAGATCCACGCCTGGATGTTGGTCTCGATGGCCGCCGCCTCATGGTAGGCCGGCTGATAGCGCATCAGCAAGTCGTATTCGACTCCCGTACTGTCCTGGGGGTTCAACAGTTCATCAACTACGTTGTCATACCCTTGAGCGACTTTGGCTTCAATCTCATCGCGACTTGCCCCGAAGCCGGCGCGCCGCAACAAGTGAGCCATCAATGCGACATCTTGGTCAGCCATACAATCCTCCCTCATATTTTTGTGGTTAGGTGGAGCTTTTGTGACCGTAAACCCGGTCGAATCCAGCTAATTACCCACAACGCCCTATCTGGCCGGGCCAAAACAAGCCGTTGTTTGGTATCAATTATAAGGTAGGAATAAGATAACGCAAAGGGTTTGCGGTGTCAATATTTTCAGATGCTAGGCCGGGGCCTCTGGCTTATAATTACGAATTAGGAATTACGAGAGGGCCTGATTTCTAAGAAACCTCTGAATAAGTCCGTACTTGTGCTGTTCACCACCTACCCGTCGTTCCTGCGAAATCAGGAATCTCGGTCCACAATGTTTTAGGTTCCTGCCGGCGCAGGAACGACGGGTGAAGGCACTAGAGCTTAATGACTTATTGAGAGTATCCCTAAATCGGCAGCACCGCCTCCGCCCGCTCCTCGGGCAGGTCAATCATAAAGGTGTTGGCGCTGAAGGACAGCAGGGCGTAGTAGCCGAACAGGGTGCAAAGCTCGGCCAACCCCTGGGCGCCGAACTGGTCAATCGCTGCCTGGAAGGTCGCATCGCTGACCTTGCGGGTGCTGAAAAACTCCTGGCCCAGGTTTATTACTGCCTGCTCGTCGGCGGCCATCTCAGGCAGGGGCTGACCGTCCCGCAGGGCGTCCACGAAGGCATCGCTGATTCCCTGGCGCCGGGCGCCGGCGGCGTGCGCGTTCCAGATGTACTGGCAGTCGTTGGCCCGCGCCGTAACGATCATCGCCAACTCCTGAATGCGCTTGTTAAGCGTGGACTCGTCCCGCAGGTAGTTGACCAAACTGTTGGCCCGCCGCCGCATCTCGGGGCTGTTAATCATGGCGGTGCCGGGGCCGCTGGTAATTGTTCCTCCGCTGGCGGAAGTTTCGGCATCAAAGGCTTCGCGCAAGTTCTCGGGGACCATATCGCGGGTGACGATGGGCGTTCGCATAGCTTTGCTCTCCTTATAATTGAATCTGACGGGCCGGAAATGGGGTGGGGAATTGTCAGGTTTAACCCAAGGCAATGCTATTAAGAGGCCGGAAGCCTATCCTGCATTCGCCTCTAATACCGGCTGTAGCCTAACACCCTTCGCATATACGGGCAACCGGCGACCCGGCCCCGTCAATAGTCCCGTCAATGGAAATAGCCGCTTGCACATAAGCTCACGGACTGGGATATTATAGGTGTTGGTAATTATTGACGACGGGAGAATTGCTATGGCAACGCCCGAACCGGCTCCGGCGGAGGCCGAAAACAGTATGTCGCCTTTGGAATATATGCAGGACGCCGATAAGGAACTGGCCGCCGGGAACGACCGCAAGGCCGCGGGCCTGCTGTGGAAAGCGGTCAAGTCCACTTTTATCGGGTTGGCCGAGACGCGGGGGCTGGACTATTCGGATGACCTGTTTGACGTAGCCCTGGCGCTGGAAGCTGAGGAGGCCGCGCCTAAACACTATTTTATGGGCAACCTGGTCATTGGCGAATCCCTGCGCGACCACGCCGGTGCGGACGGGGTGGAGAGCTACGAACTTGAGGGCTACGAGGTAGAGAGTTCGTACAAGGTGAATCGCGAGTTCATTGTGGATAACTATGGTGAGTATGAATAACCCGAGTCAGCAAAGGGCTGCCTTTTACGAGGCGCGCGCCAGGAATTACCGGCGTCAAGCGGCGTTGCTGCTTGAGCGGGATAACGACCTGGATTCGGCCGGCGCGCTGCTGTATGAATCGGCCAAACAGTGTATCAATACCCTGGCTAACCAGCAGGGAAGCAATCCCGCTTCCACCGGCGCCAAAGTACGCTTTCTACACGGCGTCGCTGCGCAGGAAACGACAAATACGGACTTGGCGCTAAATTGGGACTTTGCCGCCAAACTCCATATCCACGCCGACCGCGGACATCTCACCCGGTCAAGGGTTATGGCAGCCTTGTCTTCGGCTAACATCTTCATTGACCAAATGCTCACTATTTACTCCCGCGCCGGCTGACCCCCCGTTTGCTTTCCCCGGACAGCTTTGCTAAACTCTTGCTTGCCTACACTTTTGCCGGAGGGTGACCCTTATGACCTCGGTTTCCGTTGCCTGGAGCGAAGAAACTATCCCGGTTGCCGGAACCGATCTGCACTTGGTCAAGGGCGGCTCCGGCGACCCGCTCCTGATTTTTCACGATGAGATCGCCCACCCCGGGTCCTTCAAGTTCCACGAGGCCCTGGCCCAGGACTATACGGTCTATATTCCCTCCCACCCCGGCTTTGGCCGTACCCCCCGGCTGGATTGGGTGATGAATATGCGCGACCTGGCCGGTTGGTACTTGATGGCCCTGGATGAGTTGGATCTCGGCCCGGTCAACGCCATCGGCTGCTCCCTGGGCGGCTGGCTGGCTGCCGAAATCGCCACGATGCACCCGGGGCAGTTCAGGAAGCTGGCCCTGGTCGGCGCAATGGGTGTGCAGCCCCCGGACGGTTACATCTACGATATGTTCCTGGAGGTAACCCGCCAGTGCATCACCGCCGCTTTCCTCGACCCGGAAAGTACGCCTGAGTTTCAGGCGCTATGCCCCGATGAACCGGAACCGGAGCAGTCCCAGGGTTGGGAGATAGCCCGGGAGGAGGCCTGCCGCCTGGGTTGGAGACCTTATATGTACTACCCGGGCCTGCCCCAACTGCTGGGCCGGCTCAAGAACCTGCCCACGCTGGTAGTCTGGGGGCAGGAAGACGGCATCGTTCCGGTCAGCGCCGCCCAGGTTTACCACCAGGCCATTCCCGGTTCGCGCCTGGAAATCCTGGACAACTGCGGCCACCTGCCCCAGGTAGAAAAGGCCGACGACTTTATCGCCCTGGCCCGGGAGTTTTTCAAGTCGTAACCGCCGCCGAACACTTTTAGGGGCGGGCTTGCAACCGTTTGTTCCAACAGATTCGACTGCTCAACAGGGAAGCAAGTTATCCGTCGTTCCTGCGGAGGAACGACGGATACTCTGAATAAGTCATTGAACACTAGCGCCTTCACCCGTCGTTCCTGCGAAAGCAGGAACCTCTGTACGTAACGTTTTAGGTTCCTGCCTGCGCAGGAACGACGGATAAGTGTAAACATCACGAGTCACGGACTTATTCAGAGGTTTCCTAAATCCTTGAGGCCAGAGGTTCCTGCCTTCACAGGAACGACGAGTAAAAGTCAGCCTACGGGCAAAACACTTATAGGGCGGGTTTGAAACCCGCCCTGGCAAAGAGCAGATAAGGAGGGAGAAAGGGATGTTCGTTGGATACTTTACCGAGCGACCTTACCAGGACCCCGGCTCCGGCTATTTCGGCGCCACCGGCAAGCCGATTATGGACTTGACGGTCAGCAACGAAATCTACGACCCCAAGCTCGGCGCCGAACTTTACAACCGCTACCTCGATGAAAAGATGTACGCCGAGGAGATGGGCTTTGACGGGCTGATGCTGAATGAGCACCACGGCACCCCTTTCTGCATGGGCGGGGCGATGAACGTGGAGGCTTCGATTCTGGCCCGGATGACCACCCGGGCCAAGATTGTCCTGCTGGGCAACATTCTGCCCATCTGGGACGATCCCCTCTGGCTGGTCGAGCAGCTTTCTATGATCGACATGATTTCCCGGGGCCGCCTGGTGTCCGGCTGGGTGCGCGGCACGGGGCGGGAAAGCGTGGCCCACAACTCGCCGCCCCCTTACAACTGGGAGCGGTTCCAGGAAGCCCACGAGTTTATCGTCAAGGCCTGGACCACGCCCGGCCCCTTCCGCTGGGAGGGCAAGCATTTCCAGTACCGCCACGTCAACCCCTGGGTGCGCCCCTACCAGGACCCGCATCCGCCCATCTGGCTGCCGGGAGTGGTCAGCCGCGATTCCCTGATGTGGGCCGCCGAGAAACGGATACCCTACATTATGCTGGCGACCGAGATGGAACCGACCAAGCAGGCATTCCAGCTTTATCACGACACCGCCGCCGAGCACGGCTACGAGTCCGGCTCCCAGAACATCGGTTACCTCTGGAAGGTGCACGTTGACGAGACGGAGGAACTGGCGGAACAGACGGCTCGTAAGTACGTGCAAGGCCCCAGCAACCCCTTCCTGGCTGGCAACGAGGGAACGGTCAATCCGGCGTTGGTCAACCTGCCCGGCCTGACCTCCCGCACCCGCGTCCTGCCCACCCAGTCGGTGGCGACCCGGGCCCGGGGCGGCAGCGGCGGCGTTGCCGGGGTATTGGGCCGCCCCTACGAACAACAGATAGAGGACTATACCATCATCGCCGGCACCCCCAAGACGGTGTTGCCCAAGATTCGCCACGTCCTGGAATACATCCGCCCCGGCAGCATCTTCTTCTGGGACGGCGACGGAGCAATGACCCACGACGACTCCATGCGCAGCCTGCGCCTGATGGGCCAGGAGATTATCCCGGCGGTTAAGGAAATGGCGAAGGAACTGGAGCTACCCGGCCCCTTCGAGGTTGACCCGGCCACCGGGAAAGAAATACCCCAAGAGATGGCGGCAGACTGACGCTGATTCAAACCGCTGATCCAAACATGGATGCACCGGATTAACAGGAAACGCCGGTCACGGGACTAGAAGAATCCTGTTAATCCGGTGCATCCATGTTATTCTTGATTTCACCCCACCGCCTTGCGAGGTGCGTAATGACCAGCAAATTGCCCCACCGGTCGCCGGCCACCGACGCGGTTGAATCCCTTGAACAGTTCCTGGTATTTCCTCCCAGGGACGATATGCAAAACTTCAAATACCTGTACCGGCAGGCGCTCCCCAGCGCCTTGGAACGGCACTTCGGCATCTCCGACACTACGGCCATAGTATGCGAGGCGCCCGTCGCCTGGAGTCCCAGCCAGCGCCAGGGGTTGCGGATTCCCGACCTGCTGGTGGCCTTTGGGGTGAACAGCCCTAATGTTATCGGGCAGTTTGGGTATTCCATTCGAGACCAGGGCAAACCGCCGGACTTGGTGCTGGAAATAGCCTCTCCCACCACCGGGCGGAACGACTATACCGCCAAGCGGACTGACTACACCGCCTTTGGCATCCCGGAATACTGGCGGTTTGATTCGTCCGGGGGGCGGTATCACGATGCGCCGCTGGCCGGGGACTTGCTGGTAGAGGGCGAATATCAGCCCATCAACATTATCCAGGTGGACCAAACCCACTATTGGGGACTCAGTCCACTCCTCAACCTGTCCCTCTGCTGGGAGGAAGGCTACCTGCGCTGGTGGGATCCAGTAGGGCGCCGCTACTTGAGAACCTTCGACGAGGAAGCGGACGGGCGTGAAGGTGAGCTTCAAGCGCGCCTAGTCGCTGAAGCCCAGCGTGACCAGGCCGAATCCCAACGCCAGCAGGCCGAGGCCCGCGTTCGTGAACTGGAAGCGCAGTTGCGCCGCCTGCAGGACGAGTAAGCGTGTCTGCTTAGATATTATAGGCAACTACATCATCCTTGTGCCTTCCCCCTCTGTTATAATCCTGCCAGGCAATTCCCCATCCGCGCCACAGGCGAGGTTCGCTATGACCAGCAAAGCCAGGCCGGCGGCCCGCATCCACCTCACCGAGCTGCCCGACCCACCGGAAAACGAGCGCGATATGCAGCAATTCCCCCACATGGCTAACGCCGTCCTGACTCTGCGCGCCTACTTCCGGCACACCCTCGGCCGCAGCGACGTTCTGGTGAACGGGGAAGGCTACCTGTGCCGCCGGGCCGGGGAGGCCCGCCGTTCCCCCCACCCCGACTGTGTAGTGGCCCTGAACCTGCCCCTCGCCCCGGAAATCATTGAGCAAGAGGGCAACGGCTACACTATCGAGGAAATCGGCCAGTCCCCGGACTTTGTGCTGGAGGTGGGTTCGACGACCAGCGGCGTGCAGGACTACACGGTGAAACGGGACATCTACGCCGGGCTGGAGGTAAGGGAGTACTGGCGCTTTGACCCCACCGGTGGGAGGCACCACGACGTACCTCTGGCCGGGGACGCGCTGGTAGAGGGCCGGTACGAACCTATCCCCGTTGAGCGCAGGGCCGACGGGGTGCACCGGGGCTACAGCCCGGCCCTGGGGCTGGAGTTGCACTGGGAAGAGCGACGGCTGCGGTTTTACGACCCGACAGCCGGGGAATACCTCCCGAACTTGGAAGAATCTTTGGCGCAGCGAGACCAGGCCGAGGCTCGGGTTCGGGAACTGGAAGAGGAAATACGCCGGCTGCAAGGCCGGTAGGCGCCCCTTTCCGGTAGGGAATTGCCATGTCTCGCGAATCAACAACTGACGTCATAGTCATCGGCGGCGGGCCGGGGGGCAGCGCCGCCGCTACTATGCTGGCCCGTCAGGGTTGGCAGGTCGTCCTGCTGGAACGGGAGTGCTTTCCCCGCGACCACGTGGGCGAGTCCCTGTTGCCGGCCAGCATTCCCATTCTGGAAGAGTTGGGCGTCCTGCCGGCGGTGGAGGCGCAGGGTTTCCTCCGCAAGTGGGGCGCCACGATGGTCTGGGGCCGGGACCGGGAACCCTGGAGTTGGTTCTTCGGAGAAACCAACCGACGCTATCCCCACTCCTACCAGGTATGGCGGCCTCTGTTCGACCAACTGCTCCTGGACAATGCCGCCGGCAGCGGGGTGGAGATACGCCAGGGCTGCCGGGTAATTGAGGTACAATTCGATGGCGGCCCCCAGGGCAAGCAACTATCCGCCTCTTCGGCCCCAACATCCCGTCATTCCGGCGAAAGCCGGAATCCAGCCGCCTCCGTCCTTCGACAAGCTCAGGATGAACGGCTTGAATGGGGCGACCGGGGCCGCGCCACCGGCGTCCGCTGCATTGACGATTCAGGACAGGAGGGAACCGTTCGCGCCCGTTTCGTGGTGGATGCCAGTGGGCAAGGTGGGTTGCTGGGCCATCAGTTAGGACTGCGCCGCTGGGATGAGTCCTTCCGCAACCTGGCGGTCTATGCCTACTTTACCGGCGCCCGCCGGCTGCCTCCACCCGCCGACACCAACATCTTCATTGAGTCCTACCCCAACGGCTGGCTCTGGACCATCCCCCTGCATACCGGCCAGGCCAGCGTGGGCGCGGTGGTGGACCAGCAGGTGGGCGAGGCGCAGGTGCGGGAGTTGGGCCTGGAGCGGTTCTTGACCGAGCAACTGGCCCAGGCTCCCCATACCGCCCGGCTGTTGGAAACGGCGCAACGGGTTGGGAGTCCCCATATCGTCAAGGACTGGTCGTATGCCTGCGATGAGATTGCCGGCGATGGCTACGT
The DNA here is from genome assembly GCA_965197655.1 of Dehalococcoidia bacterium. GTDB lineage: Bacteria > Chloroflexota > Dehalococcoidia > Lucifugimonadales > UBA3495 > CATQHB01. The sequence goes on from OZ240220.1 coordinate 2,840,209, forward strand.
GCTGCTGGGCGATGCGGCCTGCTTCATTGACCCTCTCTTCTCCTCCGGGGTTCACCTGGCCCTGATGTCCGGCGTCCTGGCCGCCGCCTATACCACCACTGCCCTGCGGGACCCGGCAATGGCGCCGGCCGCCGCGACGGTCTATCAAGAGCTTTACTACAAGGAGTACTACCACTTCCGGGAGATGGTGCGCCTCTTTTATTCCAGCAACCGCACCGTAGAGTCCTACTTCTGGGAAGCCCGCCGCATTCTGGACGCCGATTCGGACCTCGTTTCAGACGCTAATACCGCCGCCGGCCGCTCCCCCCGCGCATCTTTCATCCAAGCGGTGGCCGGGCAGCCGCCCCGGGGCTACGAGCGGATGGTGCTGGAACGGGGGCAGGCCCCGGCCCACTTCGCCGACAGCGTCCGCGCCGTAGAAGAGGAGCGGGCCAGCCGCCAAGCCCGAATAGAAGAGTATCTGGCCCCGGCTCCATCGGACAGTGGGGACGGCGGGGACGGCGAGATTCCGCCCATATTGCGGGCTGTGCCGCGACTGCGCCCCGGAGTGCGGGTGGAGCGCAAGCCGGTGGTGGGCGACGGCGAGTTCACCTGGGGCTACGTCTTGCTCACCGAAAGCCATCCGGAGGGGTTGCCGTGCAGCGGCCTGGTGGCCCGGCTGGTATCCGTAATCGACGGCCAAACCTCGGCAGCCGACCTGCTGAATAACCTGGCTGCGGAAGTGGAGCCGGCCCAACAGCAGCAGTTGGCGCAAAGCATAATCACCACCCTCCAAATCCTCTACGTGGACGGGACGGTGGCGGAGTTGGGAAGTTAGTCCTTGACGTTTTTATCTGCGACTTTTAGACTGCATTGAGATACGACGACATACTACGAAATCCCATGACCTAAAGCCAGACAGAGCAGATGCAACCACCACTTTTTCATAAACAGTCGGTCGACGAACACTTCAAAGAAAATGTGAAACGCAACCGATATGACTTAGAAGAAGTAGATATTGGTGATATCACCTTCCTTAAGGGACAGAACGAGAGCGTCCATAGATGGTATCGCTTGACCCCTAGTTTTGCTCCTGCTCTAGTAAGGTACTTCCTTGATTATTTTGAGGTGGAAAACACATCCCTCGTCCTTGACCCTTTCAACGGGCGGGGGACGACGGTGATTGAGTGTCAAAAGGCAGGGATTCCAGCAATAGGGTTTGAGATTAACCCGCTTTTGCAGCGCGTGGCAAAATACTCGCTTGTATGGAATCAACACCATCTTGAGGCCCTCAGTAAATTTTCCGATGTTCTGAAATGCCAGATTTTAGACTCCTCAAATAAATCGATTGAGGAGACGATTTGGACCTTATCTACTTCCTTACCAAACATACATGATGTTTTCAGGTGGTGGAGGCCAACTGTCCTCCGTGACCTCTTAATAGCTAGGCAACTTGCTGGGGGTCAAGCTTTCTTACCGGTCAAGGAATATCTGTGGCTTGCAGTGAACAATGCAAGCATGGATTGTGCCAACATCCACAGGAACCATCCAACCATCACATTCGATGATGGTAATGACCGAGAAATAAGTGTCCTTGACGCTGTTTCCGCTAGGCTATCAGAGCTAATAGACGACTTGAAAACTCTTTCCGAGAAAGAGTTAGTCAATAACGGACTTGGGCAAGTCGAGTTACGTAACGCTTGCCAGAGTTTACCGCACGGCCACCCGTGTTTGGGCGGGGTTACCACTGCAATCACTTCGCCCCCTTACCCCAATCGCTACAGCTACGTACATCAGACTCGTCCACAGTTGCATTTTATGCAGGTTATCAGTGACCGCAGCGAAGCAACTGATATTGACCTGCTTACCGTCGGAGGAACATGGGGGAGAGCTACCTCGAACTTGGCAAAAAAGCTGATTGTGCCGGGCCGAGAGATTTTGGAGATTTTGGACTACTTTCCGGCCCTCCGTGAGCAGAGTATCCTGATGTGTAACTACGCTACGAAGTATTTCCTAGACCTCAATAGTCACATCAAAGAATTGCGACGCTGGGCAGGGCACGGATTCCGTGGAGCCTATATTGTTGGCAACTCCAGGCTCAAAGGGGTTGAAGTATTCACAGAGGCCATTCTTGCACGTCTGTTTGAAATGAACGGGTTTACCGTAGAAAAGATACTGGTTTTCCGAAAACGAGGCGGTCGTAAAAGGCTCTATGAAACTGCGGTCATAATCAGAGTTTAGCTAGGCAGTGTCGTCAAAATAATTTAGTCCAGATGACCATTGCACGGATTTGGCAGATAGCCAGGAAGGACGTGGCGTTCTTGGCATAGCGGGTTGCTACTCCCCGCCATTGTTTGAAATCCAGGACCGCGTTTTCCACCAGATGGCGCAGCTTATACAGGTAATGGTCGTAAGCCCGGGGTTCCTTGCGGTTGCTCTTTGGCGGTATCACCGGCTCCATTCCCTGGGCCAGGGCCTCGGCTACTATGGCGTCGGTGTCGTAAGCTCGGTCGGCCAACAGGTATTGCGCCGCTATGTCGGCAATCAGGTTAGAGGCCTGGGTACAGTCGGCAACCGTACCCTCGGTCAGGCTCAAGCGCACCGGCATACCATGGGCGTCCACCGCCAGATGCAGTTTGCTGTTCAGCCCCCTTTTGTGCGTCCCACGGCTTGATTGCCCCCAACCGCTCCGGTCCCATGAGGATGCAGCTTGATATGGGTGGAGTCGATCATCAACCATTCCAAGTCGGGACCCAAGTCCGGGTCATCGATTACTTGGTCCAGCAAGTCGGCCCAGATGCCCCGGTCTCGCCAGCGACAGAAGCGGCGATGGGTGTTCTTCCAGTCCCCATAGTCCGGTGGCAGGTCCCGCCAGGGCGCCCCAGTACGCAAGTTCCAAAATACCGCGTCCAGAAACAGGCGGTTGTCCCGGGCGGGCCGCCCCCTTTTGCCGGCTCTCCCAGGCAGATGGGGCTGCAAACGGTCCCAAACCTGGTCCGTAATGTCGTGCCGTCGATGCGCTGGCGTCATACCTCCACCCCCCACTCTCATCCCTTTTTCACCAATTTACCACCTTTACCCTATTTTGACGACACCCCCTAGAGAGTCTTGGATCAGCCGCGCGATATATGGCTGACTTTGTCCGAGGAATCCTTTCAAGTCATACTGGGTAAGCTCCTGGATGAAGTTAAAAGTGTCTTCACCCTCAAAAAGATTCCAACTATTCCTAAGACGTGCAATCGGTGATTTTAAGGAAGTATTACAGAAAACAAGCATTACAGGAGTGAGATTATTTTCCTCCAGCATTAGTGCCATGTCCCAATCGGCTTGTATGCGTTTTGAGTCACCTATCTGGTAACAAGACCGCACTTCGAATGCTAGTCCTTCGGTATCTTGCCAAGAAGACCTCAAAAGCGGAAGAGTAGCATTAGCCAAAGCTGAGACCGGGACTACTCCATCCGTGGAGCGCTTTTGTGTGCGGTCACCGATTACAACGTCCACACTAAATTTGAATGCATCCTCATCCAAACCGAATCTGCACTTGAGAAGATACTGGAACATGGCTTCGTAAAGGTCACCAATCTTACGATGTAGGGAGGTAATGAGATTTCCACCTATACGGGCAATGATGTATCTCTCATCCGCAAGGCCAAAAGGTGAGAAAGCAGGGTCCTGGGAGATCATAGCAGCGAAAGAGGTACGGTCCTGGATACCGGGGAATCTCTTATAAGGATCGAACTCTACCACTCGATGGAGGTGGTATTCGATTAAACCCAAGAGTACCTCAGGGTCTGGCGCAGTAAAAGCCATTACAGAGTACCTCCCGACTGTGAGCTAACCAAGTGAGCTAGAGGTACTTGCAGGGCATGAGCAATCCGGTTTAGGGTTACAACGGTGATACGTTTTTCACCTCGTTCAACAGCTCCTATATAAGTGCGATGTAAGCCACATCGGTGTCCAAGTTGCTCTTGGGAAAGATTGAGCTCTATTCGACGCTGCCTGATACGCGCCGCAACTAACTCAGTTACAATTTTATCTTCGGGTCTAGTTTGAGGCATGGTGTATCAAAGAGATTGAAATAGAAATAAACTAACGTCAACATTCTAAAGATAGCAACAACAATCGAGAGCATCTGGTTTCTTTGCCCTTCCGTTTGCTCCTGACCTACCAGTAAGGTTATAATTCCCTACGAATGGACCTCAGTGGCCTCGTTCCCTCCCTTACACCTGAATCTGTTTCCCTTTTAATCATCCTGACATCCTGCTTTATGAGGTGGCTGCAATGAACTTACCCGAGCGTATGAAATTCGGCATATTTCTGGGGCCTTTCCACCGAGTCGGCGAAAACCCCACCCTGGCCATGGACCGGGATATGGAACTGGTGCAGTGGCTGGACTACCTGGGCTACGATGAGGCCTGGATTGGCGAGCACCACAGCGCCGGTTGGGAAACCATCTCCTCCCCGGAGTTGTTCATCGCCGCTGCCGCCGAGCGCACCCGCCACATCAAGCTGGGCACCGGCGTCATCAGCCTGCCCTACCACCACCCGCTGATGGTAGCCAACCGGATGGCGCAGTTGGACCACATGACCCACGGGCGGGTGATGCTGGGCGTTGGCCCCGGCGCGCTGCCCGGCGACGCCTATATGATGGGCATTGACCCGACGACCCAAAGGGAAAAGATGGATGAGTCCCTGGGCATCGTCCTGCGCCTGTTCACCGAGGATGAGCCGATAACCTACAAGAGTGACTGGTTTGAGCTGCGGGAAGCGATGCTCCAACTGCGGCCCTACCAGCGGCCCTATATGCCCCTGGCGGTGGCCTCGGTGCAGTCGCCGGCCGGCGTGGCGATGGCCGGCAAATACGGCGCCTCGGTACTGACCATCACCGTCCCCCGCGACCCGTCGGCCGGCCCATCCAACCTGAAAGCTCTCTGGGAAATCGCCGAGACCTCGGCGGCGGAACATGGCCAAACGGTTGACCGGCACGAGTGGCGCCTGTCCGTTCCGGTCTATCTGGCTGAGGACCGGCAGCAGGCCCTGGACGAGGTTAAGCTGGGCGCGGGGCGCTACCTGCGGGAATACTCGGAAGGCACCAACGGGCGCAAAGCCGTATTTGACGGGCCGCTGGAAGACGTTGCCGAGTTCATGGCGAACAACGGCTCGTGGATTATCGGCACCCCGGAAGACTGCATAGAGGGCCTTAACCGACTGGCCGAGCAGAGCGGCGGCTTTGGCGGCTTCCTGGTACAGACCATTGACTGGGCGCCGCGGGAGAAGATGCTGCACAGCTTTGAGCTGCTGGCGCGCTACGTAATGCCCCATTTCCAGGGTTCGGTGAAGAGCGTAGCCGCCTCCAACCGCTGGGCCGCCGAGCGTCAGGACATCCTGGTCAGCGGCCGGGTCCGCGCCATAGACCGGGCCCACCAAGTTTACGCCGAACGGAACGGGTAGCCGGGCAGGCAAGCGTAGATTCGACCAGAGGCGGCATGACTCAGCAAGATGCAGAAAAGGCGGCCTGCACACCGATACCGGTTTATCGAAGGGACTTCAACCGGAATGTTCAGTTACCCTACGGCGTTACGGCCAGACATCTGCATCTTGCTATGTCAGGTTTCCTTGAATTTTTGGGATTTGTAAACAGTCAGCTTAATGACCGGGAGATGTCTCGCCTGGAATCTATGCTGATGCCGGCTAATTTCAGCAGTATAGTAGGGGAGTTCATGATTTCAACCCTGCCAAAATACTGCTCGTATGTAGTGCAAAACCGATACCACAATGGGCATCCTGATTTGATACCTGCCGGACAATTCCCCGGTGATTCAGTTCAACATACGAACATGGGTATAGAGGTGAAAGCGTCCCGTTACCGGCGCGGGTGGCAGGGCCATAACCCAGAAAATACCTGGCTTATGGTGTTCGTATTCGACAGCAATAGACCCCCGGGTACGAGAACGGCTAACGCGCCCCGTCCTTTTCGATTTGTTCAAGTTCTGGGGGCGCGTCTTGAAGAGAGAGATTGACAATTATCGGGGCGTTCCGCAACCAGCCGGCGCACAATAACTGCTACCGTTACCCCTGCCGGATACGAAAAAATGGCGAATAACTGGATATACCAAGCACCCGGTCTATAGCAGAGATGCGGTTTTCCCTTCGCTGCTTTCCAAATTGATTTCCAGGGCAGCCAGTCTTGGTATAGTGTCGAGACTCATGTCAAAGTATTCCTGGTGCACTTCTACACCTATGCAGCTAGCGCCAACCGCTTCTGCCGCCGCCACTGTACTCCCGCCCCCCATAAAAGGGTCGCATACAATACCCTCGCCTAAGGGAAGGGCAGCGTAAACCACCTGGCGCATAAGGGACTGTGGCTTGCAACTGGGATGGTCGGAAATATCCTTTTCTCTTTTAGGTGTTCGCTCGCTAAAGATAATGTCACCAAAAGGCTTGCCGCTGGGGTCACGCCTCAAGCCACCAGTCTGAAACTTTCGCAGGCATTCGCTCAAGGTCATCTTTGACGGCAGTGGCTTACGGAAAAGGCCCCAAGGCTCGTAACAACCCCGAGGCAGCGAGGCCACGTCGGGAAACTCCTGCTCTGCGTTTTTGGGACGGTCGCCGCCGCGCAGTGTCCTGACTACCCGAATCAACTCGCCCCGAAACTCCAGCCCACCGTCAACCAAGGCCGAAAAAACCGGCTGGGAAAGAAATGCGTTGCTGGCTATGATGACGTGACCCCCCGGCAGCAGAGCGCGTACTGCCAGTGTTGACCAAGCGGTAAAGAACCGTGTCAGATTTTGCCTTTCCTTGGGAGTGAGAGCCGTAAAGCGAGGCAGGGGTGACCGGATATGTCCATCAAAGGACGGGGGGATTCTCCATACGCCGCCGTGGCCGTTGGTTCTTTTGTCAAGCTGGCCCGACTCATACTCCTTAACCCCATAGGGTGGGTCGGTTACGAAGGCGTGAAGGCTGTTTTCGGGAATTCGGGCCAACCATTCAAAACAATCCGTATGCAGTATCATGGAGTTGCCCACGTACGCCGCCGGATAGCCAAGTCCCAAATTCTCTATGGTCTCAAGTTGGGTCATATAGTCCTCTGGGAGTGACAATTTCTCACAATTATATACGGTGGTTAACCACAAAGGACGCCGGCCCTCCCCTACAACCCCTGGGAAACCGTTGCTATCAGGTTGAGGTTGCGGTCCATTGACGCTTGGGTGTCGGCCCCGGCGGTGACCGGGTGGGCCAGGATTTCCGTGGCGCCCCACTCGAACAGTTCGCGCAGGCGGCCGGCCACGTCCTCTTCGCTGCCCATTAAGACCACATCGTCCAGCATCCCGTCGCTCCAAACCCCGTCCCGCGCCTCCGGGTGGCCCGAGGCGGCAAACATCTCCTGGTAGAAGGGAGAGCGGGGGTAGTTGGCAAGCTGCCGGCGGGCCGCTTCCCTAGCCTCCTCCGCATTGTCGTGGACGCATACCGGGGCGTGGGCCACCAGGGGCGGCACTGGCCGGCCCGCCTGGTCCGCTCCCCGCTGCATCTCCGGCAGGGCCACGTCCCGCAGGTACTGGCCGGGGCAGACCCAGCTAATCGCTCCGTCGGCCACCTCGCCGCAGAGCCGGAAAGACCGGCGGCGCAGGGCTGCGGCCATCACCGGAACGTCCGGAGCCGGCGCGCCGGGCAAGGCGCCGTGGCCGTGGTACTGGCTGCCGTCATAGTCCACCTGGCCTTCCCAGAGCAGAGACTTGACCACCTGGATGTATTCGCGCAGGTTGGTCAGGGGGGCGTTGTGTTCGATGCCAAACATCGGTTCAATACTGACCTTATGACTGGGGCCGAGGCCGAGCCGGAACCGACCGGGGGCCAGTTGGGCCACCACCTGGGTCTGCTGCACCGCCACGATGGGATGGCGCGGGTAGGTGGGGATTATGCTGGTGCCCAGCAGGATGTTCTCGGTGGTTGCGGCGGCGGCGGCAAAGGTGGTCAGGGCGTCCGGCCCGGCCCCGCCGGAGGTAAGCCACGCCGCCGCAATGCCCAAGTATTCCAGTTCCTGAATCCGGGCCAACACCGCCCGGCTGTCCCCGCCCATCGCCGTCACGCCAATTCGCTTCTCGGCCATCGCTGTCACCCTCCGACGCTTGCTTCAGAATATAAGCATAGCAATACCAATCTGGGAGCAGATTAGCACTGCCCCGTTGAATTATCAACCGCCAGTAGAATAGATCGCCGGGGACGGTTGCCCTCACCCCCGGCATTTCCCCCTATGGGGGTAGGTATGCCTCAAGGCAATCACATTCATTCTCCGAGCGACTCAGCCACCGACTTGCACAGGTCGGAAAGCCTTTTCCTTAATACCCGGTTCAATTCGGGCGGGCCGGAGGCGGCGATTGACTCGTCCATTTTCGCCTCCGCCCAAAGCAAGGCTTGCTCCAGGTCCAGGTCTTCCGGCTCCAATTTGTCGTCGGACGGGTCATCCCTAAGGGGAGCAAGCACGTCGGTCGTAATTGATGCCGCATTGTCGATCGCGCCGGCCAACACCGAATCCGACCAATACATCGTGGTCCACCAGTAGGCTTCCCGCAGTTCGGTGCCGGAGCCAGAGTCGGAGTCGGATGGGCCACCCCGGGGCAGGGAAATCACGTCGGCAGTGATGTATTCGGCATCCTCCGCATCTCCGCCAAACAGCGCCAGCGTTGGCAGTTCCTCCGGCAGCAGGTCAAGCTCGGCCTGTATGCGGCGGAGGGTAGCGGATATGCCGTGCTGGCCAAAAATTACCAGGTGGGCAAAGCCGGCCTCGCGGTCTTCAAAACGCTCCTCAAAGCTGGTGCGGAAGGTGCGGAAGATGTCATGGGCCGCCTTATCTGCCTCGGATACCAGGAAGATGGCGTACACCGCCGGAGCATCCGGCGCGACGGCGGCCAGGTCGCTTTGCCAGCGGCGCAGCTTATCCCGGTCGTGATTATCGGCGTGGCTGTTGCCGCCAGGTTCTACCATAGCTTCCCTCCGTATTTAATATGGGTTAACCGGATAATTTATAATTAGGAATTAGGAATTAGGAATTACGAGAGGGCCTAATTCCTAATTATAAACCAGAGGCCCCAGGCCAACAGCCCCAGCCCGGCGATGCGGCCTACCCAGTGGCCGGCGGGCGCCACCTTTTCGGCCAGGACAAGGGCGGCCAGGGCGGCAATCCAGAGCAGGTTCATTACTCCCAGCACAAACAACAGCCCCATCAACGCCCAGCAGCAGCCCAGGCAGTAGGCGCCGTGCCGCAACCCCATCGCCAGCGCACCCCGATGGCCCTCCCGCCAGTCGTTGGTCAGAAAGCCCATGGGAGTCCGGCACTGGCGCAGGCAGGCATATTTGAGGGGACTCCACTGGAAGGCTCCGGCGGCCAGCAGCAGGACGCCGCCCAGGATGGGGCTGGCGCTGGACAGCATCGGCGAGAGCAGGGCGGCGGAGTGCAACCCCCACTGGCCCAGGGTAGCGGCCAGGGAGAAAGCGCTCCAGACCAGCAGGTAGCCGGCCAGGAATACGCCGGTGGGAACTATCGGAATTATGGGAGCTATCGGAACTATGGGAACGAGGGGGCCGCCGCTATTTCGCCCACTAACGGCCCGGCGGCGGTTGACGGCGGCAAAGGTAAGCAGCATCGGGGCAGCTGATGGCACCATCATAGCGGCCATCATCACCGCCCACATCAGGAACATCAGGGCAAAGTCCACCGGCCCCCAGGCCGTCAGGAGCCGAGCGCCGGTCATTTCCATGCCATCCATCCCACCCATACCGGACCTTTCACCCATATCTGCCATGCCCCGGGCCAGATAGAAAATATAGGCCCAGGCCAGCAGGGTCACCGCCCCCAGCCCGGCGATGACCAGGGCGCGGTCCCGCTTCAGGGCTGCTTCCAGCAGAGAGGGCTTCGGTGGGTTGGGTGGATTCGAAGCAGGGTTTTGCATAGCCTAATTTTGGCACATTGAGCGGGGTTTAGCCACAGAGGGTACGTTTCACACAGGGACACAATGGGCGCAGAGTTTCACCGAGGGTCTCTGCGTATCTCCGCTCCTTTGTATATCCGTGTGAAACGCCCGTGGCATAGGTTTACGTGATATTTCACTTGACCAAGTATTTACCTTTGGGATATTATGCTGGCAATAATGAACGACTCTTCCGCAGACACCGGTACAACTACCGGAGTTACCACCGGCGACACAACCGATACGACCCCATCCCGGCAGCGGCAGGGCCGCTTTTTTTATGGCTGGCGCGTAGTGGCGGTGGCTTGCCTGCAAGGGATGTTCGGCAACGGCGCCATTTCCACCGGCTTTCCCCGCTTCTTCGAGCCGATTCGCGGCGACCTGGGCATCTCCTACGCGTCTATGTCCCTGGTGTTCAGCCTGGCCCGGGCCGAGGGAGGCTTGGGCGCGCCCCTGGTGGGCTGGTTGGTGGACAAGTTCGGCTCCCGTCCCATGATTCTCTTCGGCGGCCTCACCGCAGGCATCGGCCTGATGCTCCTCTCCTTTGCCCAAGAATACTGGCAGTTGGCGCTGCTGTTCGTGGGCGTGGTGTCGGTGGGCAAGACCGCCGGGCTGGGTCAGACCTTGATGGCGACGGTGAACCAGTGGTTCGTGCGGCGCAAAGCCCTGGCCCTGTCCACCCTGATGACCGCCTTTGCCGGCGGCGGGGCCATTGTGGTTCCCCTGCTGCATCTGGGCATCGTCTTTCTGGACTGGCGGCCCACGGTGTTTATCATCGGGCTGTTCATCGCCATATTGACCCTGCCGGTGGCCTACGTCATTCGCAGCCGGCCGGAGGATATGGGCTTGCGACCCGATGGCGACCCCGAAACTAACCAACTGGGCGGGGCAGCCCCGGCGGCCCACCAATCCCGCGGGGGACATCACCACGGAGCGGCGGCGTCCGGGAGCGGCGAGCAGGACTTTACGGTGCGCCAGGCTTTGCGTACCCAAGCCTTCTGGTTCCTGCTGCTGGGGGTAATCACCCGGGTATCAGCCACCAACTCCATCATCATTCACCTGTTCCCCATCCTGGCCTGGAAAGGGATTGACGAGCAGACCGCCACCATTGCCGCCTCGGTAATGTTTTTCCTGGCGATACCGCTGCGCTTTTTGCTGGGGGTGGCCGGCGGGCGCTTTTCGCCGCGCAAGCTACTGTTCTATGGGATGAACCTGGGGGCAGTGGGACTGGTAGGGCTGTGGTTACTGCCGGAATGGCCGGCGCTGATTGTGTTCATCCTGGGCCTGGCGATAGTTGAGGGCATAACATCGGTGAACTGGATAATGGTGGGGGACTACTTTGGCCGGAGCCGGTTCGCCAGCCTGATGGGGGCGATGAGTGTCTTCCATAACATCGGGATGTTTATTGCGCCCATCTATTCCGGGTGGATACGGGACAGCACCGGGAGCTATGAAATAGTGCTGATGACCTTTGCCCCTACCTTTGTCCTGAGCGCAGTAATGTTTGCCCTGGCCCGGCGGCCGCCGCCGCCGAGGAGGGGGTTGAGGTAGCGCCGGCTACGGCGACAAGGGCGGAAGGGGAAAGTTAGGAAAGGCTGCCGGGGCTATGGCCGTTTATTAGCCTTGCTGCTGTTTTTGGCCGGCGGGCGGCGGTTCGGTAAAGGGCTGCCCGTCCCGTAGGGCGGCCTGTTGCCGCTCGTACCAGGCCATCCACTCCTGATGCAATTCTTGACGGCCTTCTTGACGGCCTTCCTGCCGCCCCTCATCTTTCAGCTGCTTAATTCTGCGGGGAATTAACAGAACCATATAACCTATTCCCTCCGAAACGACAGGGAAAGGGAATCATCTGGTGTTCTTGTCTTGGGGGCTGGCCGGCGGCGGTTCGTCAAAGGGCAAACCGTCCCGGCGGGCGGTCTGTTGCCGCTCGTACCAAGCCATCCACTCCTGATGCAATTCTTGGCGTCCTTCTTGCCGGCCCTCCTGGCGTCCTTCTTGACGGCCTTCCTGCCGCCCCTCATCTTTCAGCTGCTTAATTCTGCGGGGAATTAACAGTACCATATAACCTATTCCCTCCGTCACGACTGCGACGAACAATGCGATGCTTATGGCTGCGCCGCCGATGGCCGCCAGCAGATAAACGTAATTGTCAGAGGTAAAGTTCCGCCAGTTCAGCGCCAGTAGAACGATTACCGAAACAAAGTAAACCAGGTAGTAAATTATCCAGTAATCCCTGACGCCTTTCATTCTACCATTGCCGTTCGCTGCGGGACAAAGCTAGAGTTTCTGATTACAGGGATTATACGCCCTTTCGTTAGACCTGGCGCATAACCCCCCAGGGCAATCGCGTTTTGATTTCCCCTGATGTCATTCTGACAAAGTGGAGCGGAGGAAGAATCCAAAATCCTTCCGGTTACGGACTTTGCAGATACCGGATAACCCTTGCCCGGAAGGATTTTGGATTCCTCGCTCCCCTCGGAATGACAGTTGGCGGGGGTGCTGATGATTAAAGCGCGATTGCCCTGCACATAACCCCCACCCGAACCTCGACTTTGCCGAGGCGTTACTTGAACAGCGCCAAACACTTCGGGGCGTTGAAGCTCCAGGTCTCCGCCCATTCCAGGATGTCGGCCTGGCGGTTCAGTTCGGCCATGGCGCCGACCAGGCATTGCCAGTTCAGCGTCTCCTGCTGCCCCGACTCCTCCACCTGGTGCAGGGTCCAGTTCTTCCAAGTGTCATACTCGCCCTTCCGCAGCGCCTCCAGCAGTACCCGGTCGGCCTCCAGGTCGGGATAGACCCAGTGGTTCTTCTCGGTCAGGAAGGCGTGGGACCAGCTCGAGGAGGCCATCAGCACCACCCGGTAAGGGCTGTCCTTGATGGCGCGGGCGGTGGCCTGCCCCACCTCGAAGCAACGGCGCGGGGTAGGCGAAGGCGGGTCCGGTTCATCCTCAAACACTTCGGCGCCGCCGCGCATTCGCACCACGTTGCTGCCGTAGCAGTTCACCGCCACGGGCAGCACCGGATAGTCGAAGCCCTTGCGGTCCAGGTCGAGGAAGAGCAGGGTATTGGCGAAGGCATGGCCCAGGCCGGCCTTTTCGTGGAGCGGCTTATAGGCATAGGCCATATCCACGCCCTGGTCAATCAGGCTGCGGGTCAAGTAGCGGCCGGCTTCCTGGTGGCCGGGGACGCTGAAAACCTTGTCCTTGGGTTCGCCCCAAATGTTGGGGCGGTCGCCAATCCGGTGATAGGGCTGGTAGTCAATCTGGTCGTAGGCCAGGACGCAGAAGGGCGGGATGATGTCCTCCCGGAAGTTCTCGTACTGGTCATCGCCCCAGACCAGGATAAAGTCGGGATTGAAAGCGTCAATCTCTTCGCGGATTTTGCGGAACGCGGCGAATACCTTGGCCCGGTGGGCCTTGTGGGCGGTGATGCCCTCGTCGTCGCCCCATTCGGCCTGCATCTCCGCCGGCCAGTTGGCCGGGTTCTTCATGTGTTCCGGTATCCGGTTGGTCTTGAGCATCCGGATCAGGGGCCAGGGCTTGTACTCGTCGGGCACCAATCCCGGGGGATAGTGAGTGGCGCCAACGCCTAGTATCTCTGCCATAACAACCTCCCGTAGGGTGAATGGCCGTCCGACAATCAAGATTTTACCGGGCCGGCTCTGCTTGGCCGAATTATAGGGGCCGCCGGAAGGGATAGTCAACTTGAAAAAGCCCAGGCTGGGTCGAACCGGAGTTACTTTAGGGAAGGTCTGAATAACCCGTTCGTCGTTCCTGCGCAGGCAGGAACCTAAAGGGTTTGGGCCAGAGGTTCCTGCCTGCGCAGGAACGACGAGTTGCTGGTACTCCCGCGAAACTGCTGAATATCAACTGCGGTTATTGCGACCACTAACTTGTTCAGAGCCTTCTCAGGTCTTGGTTTGACCCGCCCTGGCCGGTCGGCTATGATTTGGACGTTACCTGCAAAGAGTTATTGACCATCCTCAGCCCGCCGGGAGCCTACTATGTCCATTGCCAAGTCCTTTGCCGATGACATTGAGCATACCGCCCTGCCCATACGCCAGGCTATTCTGGCCCACCCCTTTGTTGTTGGCGTAGGGGACGGCACTCTGGACGTGGCAAAGTTCAAGCATTACGTTATGCAGGACTATGCCTATTTGATTGACTATAGCCGGGTGCTGGCCCTGGCCTCGGCCCGCGCCCCGGACCTGGAAACGATGTCCTGGTTCGCCGGGCTGCTGGACGAAACCCTGAACGTGGAAATGGACCTGCACCGCAGCTACTGCGCCGAGTTTGGCATTACCCCGGAGCAGTTGGAAGCCACTATTGCCGCTCCTACTACGGTAGCTTATACCTCCTATCTGCTGAACATAGCTCACCAGGGCAGCTTTGCCGAGGTGGTGGCCTCGCTGCTCCCCTGTCAATGGGGTTACTGGGAAATCGGAGACCACCTGGCCCAGCAGGGGGAACCGGAGGGCGCGCCCCTCTATGGCCAGTGGATTCGGATGTACACTGCCCCGGAGTTCGCCGAGTTGGCCGACACCATCCGCAATTTAGCCAACCGGCTGGGCGACCGGGCCGGGCCGGATGAGCTAATCGCAATGGGCCGGGCCTATTTGACCAGCCTGCGTTTCGAGTACCAGTTCTGGGATATGGCCTACAACCTGGAGGAGTGGGCGGTTTAAGCGTTTCTGCTCCGGCGCCGGGAGTATTAAGTTGAAACCTTCAGTCGGGCTGGGGCCGGGTTGCAACCCGGCCCTTGGGTCGGCCGGAGACGGGTTCTCCGGCAAGGGCGGTCGCGGTCGGCGGGACGCAAGGGCGTACAGGTTATCCGCTCCGGCCACGGCGTACCATCCGATTAGCTGCCCCGGGTAGGTTGGATAGTCAGTACGTACTGTACGCCCGCCACCGTCGTCCTCCCATCCATTTGGCTGCTGTTCGGTTTGCCGGTGATTTTTCCCGTTGCCATAACCTCCTTGCGGTTAGTGGGCTTTCTGGCCGAGTCGCCCGATTAAGGGATGGCAGCCGGTAAAGGCTGCGGTATGCCACTTCGAAGTGCTCTTTGCCGTCAAAAGGGTTTAAGCCTGGCAACCCTGGGCCCAGGGTTAGATGCTTTGGTTAACCTCGCATTTTTAAGGTTAGAGAGGTGTTATGCGGGGTGTCAACAGGGGTGGGGGTGGAATTCACGAAGATACACGGAGGGCGCGGAAGGTGTTTGACAGCGCAACGGCGTTGGCCCGGCAGTCGGGGCCGGTCCTCGCCGCCGGCCCATCTTCCCCAGGGAAATTGTGGTCAGTCTGGTTCCAGGATGACGGTGACATTATTTTCGGCTGCCAGTTCGGTTCTTTGCCGGTCGATGCGCGCTACGATTACTGCCGGGAGCACCGGCAGGTTGATGGCTTGAGCAAGTATGTCGGCACGGTTAGATGCCCGGGTGATGTCGTCATCACCGATAGTGATGGAGAGTTCCGCGGCCACGTGGGTTGTCGCTCCATCGGGTCGGCGTCGGCCAGCGAAAATGAGGTCGATGCGCAACAGGTCGTTGGCCTGTGTTTCAGGTTCCTGCGTAGGCAGGAACGACGGTTATCAAGGTTTCAGGTTCCTGCCTGCGTGGGAACGACGGCAAGTGCCTGTTATGACTTATGCGATAGTCCCGGGTTGATTCACTGCCCAACTTGTGATTTCCCGCTCCAGCTAATATACTGCCCTTATGGAACAGTCACGCCAAATACCGCCGGACGACCTGACCGAACTGCCCTTGTTCCCGCTGAACCTGGTGCTGTTCCCGGGTATGCGTCTGCCGCTGCATATTTTTGAAGAACGCTACAAGGCGATGATCGGCGACTGCATTGACCGGGAGGCGCCCTTTGGCGTGGTGCTGATTAAGGAAGGGCCGGAAGTGGGCGGCCCGGCGGAGCCTTTCCGCATCGGGACTACGGCTCGCATCGCCCAGGTGCAGCGGCTGGAAGAGGGCCGGTTGAACCTGTTGGCCCAGGGCGAGCGGCGGTTTGAGCTGGTCGAAATTATCCAGGAGACGCCCCACCTGGTCGGGCTGGTCAGTTTCATGCAGGAAGAGGTCGGCGAACCCGCCCCGTCAGTGCTGGCGGAAGTCGGCGAAGAATACGGCATTTTCTTGCGCCACCTCTCCTCCCTGGCCGGGAGCTGGAACGCTCCGGTGCAGGTGCCGGAAGACCCCTTAACCCTCTCTTTTGAGGCGGTGGCCACCCTGACCGGCAGCATCGAACTGCCCCAGGGTATGCGCCAGGACCTGCTGGAAATTGACACCGCCGGGGAACGGCTGGAAAAGCTGCTGCCACTGCTTAAACGCAGCAACGAGCTTATCCAGGAACAGGTAGAAAAAAACAACCCCTACCGCGGCCCCCGCCTGAACTGATTGGCGGTTCGGGGTTCAGCCGCGAATGGACGCAAATAGACACGCATAGATAGTAGGGGCTAGGGCGGGTTTGAAACCTGCCCCTACCACTGTTATTTTAGCCTTCCTCTTCTCCCTTTACCTTGGCCCGTTCAAAACAATTTTCCTCTTTCGGGCTTTATTAAATATGTCCATTGACGACGCTCTTGAAAGCGAACTGATTAGCGCCGCTTGCAAGGGTGACATCACCAGGTTTGTGGTCGGCGCAGTCATAATGAGGGGCGAGAAAGTCCTTTTGTTAAGGAGGCCGCAGGATGATTTTATGGGCGGTATCTATGAGCTGCCCAGCGGTGGGGTAGAGATTGGGGAAACGCTAATCGCCGCCCTCAGCCGAGAGATTGAAGAAGAGACGGGACTCCGTATAGAGGGAATCAGGCAATACGTCGGCTCTTTTGATTACGAGTCGGGAAGCGGCAGAGCTACCAGGCAGTTCAATTTCCTCACCGCCGTCAGCGAGCCTTTGGATATTCGTCTAACGGAACATGATGATTACCTTTGGGCCGACCGGGAAGAGTTGGAAAGCCTGCTGGTCAGCGGTGATACCAGGCGCGCGATAGCTTCAGTATTTTAGCAGCGAAGGAAAAACGGGAATCGGAGGTATATCCAGGGACGTGGTGTTTTTTGCATTGTTCCTTTGCGTTGTTGCGATGGTCTTTTGTGCGACCGGTCTCTTTACATTCACGGTAACAATGTTCCAGTTGCTTGGGTTGGAGTTTCCCTGGCCTGGCCCGCTGGCTTTTCTGCCAACAGGAAACCGCATACTTCTGGGCTGGGCGCAACTATCTGTTGCTTTCGGCCTGCTTATGGCTTCCAAACAGGTTTACCCTTTGGACCGCTGAGACATGGTAGGCGGGGACTACAGAAACAGGCAGTCCGGCGGTATCTCCACGATGCGGTCAACGTACACGCCGGGGACGTGAATCTGGTCTGGGTCCAACTCAAACTCCCCGGCGGCCACCACCCGGTTTTCCACTTCCACCAGGGTTACCGTCGCCGCCATTGCCATGATGGGGTTGAAGTTGCGCTGGGCCAGCCGGAAGCGGAGGTTGCCGAAGGCGTCGGCTTGCCAGGCCCGGATGAAGGCATAGTCGGCGGGCAGGGGATACTCCAGCAAGTAAGTGCGCCCGTCAATCTCCCGACATTCCTTGCCGGCGGCAATTTCAGTGCCGGCGCCGGTGGGCGTGTAAAAAGCGCCGATGCCAGCCCCCGCGGCGCGGATGCGTTCGGCCAGCGTACCCTGCGGCACCAACTCCCCGTCAATCTCGCCGGCGTTATACCGGCGCACAAAGGGGGTGGCCCGGGAGGGATGGGTGGGGGCGGTGATGGAGCAGACCATCTTCTTCATCTGCCCGGCCTCGATTAACGTTCCCACGTCAATCCGGCCATCGGTGCCGCCGTGTTCGTTGGAAATGCCGGTGAGGTCTTTGGCTCCCTGCCGGTGCAGGGCGGCGATGAGGTTCTGGGGCGCGCCGATGCCGCCAAAGTCGGCGAACATTATCGTGGCCCCGTCGGGGATGTCGGCCACTACCGCGTCAAAGCTGGGGTAGATTTTGTTCTTCATTCGGGATGCTCACGCCGCGACGACTCTGCCATCACGTACCAGAACAGGGCCGTCAGACTGACCACCAGCAGGGGGATAGTGATTGCGGCGGTGACCCAGGCGGTATGGAGGTTGGTTTCGACGGCAACGGCCAGGGGAGCGGCGACGGCTCCCACCGCCTCTTTGACCGGCGCCGGCCAGCGCCAGAACCGGATAGTATCCGGCAGGCTGGGCCGCCAACCGATTTGCAGCCCGCAATAGGCACAGTTTTCGGCGGTTGGCCGGTTGGCCGTTCCACAACGATGGCAAATAAACTCGCGTCGCATAGCGCTGCTCTGCCGCAGGATTGCCCGACTCCCCGCCGGGTGCTTCCCTTTCGTTCCAGTGCAGGACTTCGCATTTGGATTGCAGGCTATCCGTCGTTCCTGCGAAAGCAGGAACCTCTGTTATCAGGTTTTAGGTTCCTGTCTTCGCAGGAACGACGGAAATATGACGGTGCGTCTAATGCGGTAGCCCTGCGTTCCAGTGGGTCTAGGCTACCATAGCAGCGGAAAATTGACTACAATAACCCGGATTCTTGACACCGAGGCGACTATTATGGCCCAGCAACCCCGGAACGACTCGCAAAGCAACTGGCAAGACCACTCTCAAGACGGCGGCGGTCACTCTCAGGACGGCGACTCCCAAGGCAACCCAGCCCAGCGGATGTTTGGTTCCCAGGCGTCCTTCTACGCTGCCAGCCAAGTGCATATCAGCGACAGTCGCCTCACGGCGTTGCAGCGAATGATGGCGGAAGGGCCGGCCCCAAAATGGGCCGTTGACCTGGGCACCGGCGCTGGCTTTACCGCTTTCACCGCCGCGGGATACGCCCGCCGGGTGCTGGCTTCCGACATAACCCGGCCGATGCTCCAGGAAACTCGCCGAATCGGGCGGGAGCGGCAGTTGGCTAACCTGACGCTCATCCAGAACCGGGCGGAGGCCCTGCCCATCGCCAGCGAATCCATTGACCTGGTTACCTGCCGGGCGGCGGGCCACCACTTCAGCGACCTGGGCGCGGCTTTCGACGAAATACGGCGGGTGCTGAAACCGGGGGGAGCGCTGGTTATGGCCGATTCGGTTTCCCCGGAGGACGACGCCCTGGCCGCCTGGTTCAATGACGTGGAACTGCGCCGGGACTTCAGCCACGTGGAAAACCGCAAGGTCTCGGTGCTGCTGCAAATGCTAGCGGCACGCAACCTGAAGGTAGAAGTCTGCGAGGACGAGAAAACCTATATGACCTTCAACGACTGGGTGGAACGCACCGCCACCCCGGAGGTTGAAGTTATAACCCTGCGCCGGGACTTCCTTAACGCCACACCCGCCGCCAAAGAAGCCTTCCTGATTCAGGAAAGGGACGGGGATATTGCCTTTGCCTGGCCCAGCCTGGTTTTTAAGGCGGTTAAGGGATAGGATTTTTGATCCACGAAGGGACACGAATAGGCACGAAGGGACGACTAAAATCTTCGTGCCTATTCGTGTCCTTCGTGGATAGATTCCTTAAACCACCGGGTTCCCTGGCACGTTTACCCTTATGCTGTATAGGCCGGTGCGGGCGGTGACGTAGATGGTCTGGTGGTTGGGGCCGCCGAAGCAGAGGTTGGCCGGCAGTTGGGGAAACTCTACGGTGCCCAGGTGTTCTCCGTCCGCAGTGGTTACCCACAGCCCGCCGGGGCCGGTGACGTACAGGTTGCCGGCGCTGTCCACCTTCATACCGTCCGGGCCGCCCCGGGCCTCAACATCCATATCTACCAGCACCGATGGCTCCCCTACGCTCAGGTCGGCGTTCAGCGGGTAGGCCAGGACGTGGCGATTGCGGGTGTCGTCCACGTAGAGGATCGACTCGTCCAGGGAGAAGGCCAGGCCGTTGGGCCGGTCCATATCCCGGTTCAGCAGGGTGATGGCGCCGTCCGGGTCGAGGCGGTACACGCCGTTGAAGCCCTGCTCGCCCGGTTCCGGGTCAATGCCGTAGGGCGGGTCGGTGAAGAAAATCGAGCCGCCGGAGTGGACTACGATGTCGTTGGGGCTGTTCAATCGCTTGCCGTCGTAGTGGGTGGCCAGTGGGACCATCTCTCCGTTATCGCCCATCCAGGACACTTGCCGGCCGCCGTGTTCGCAGGCCAGCAGATGGCCCTGGGGACAAAAGGTCAGCCCGTTGGAATTGCGGCTGGGGGAGAGGTACGGTTCCGGGCTGCCGCCGGGGACGTAGCGGTAAATGGTATTGGCCGGTATATCGCTGAACAGCAGGTAGCCGTCCGAGTGCCATACCGGGCCTTCGGTAAACTCGAAATTTTCGGCTATTACTGCCGGTTCTTGTTCCGGGATTAGGTCGCGCAAATTGGTTGCCATGTTTGTCACCTCTGTATTTGTGTTGATTATTCCCCTCACCCCGGCCCCTCACCCCGGCCCCTCGCCCCGAGGGCGAGGGGTGAAACTGCTCCCTCTCCTTTAGGGAGAGGGCCGGGGTGAGGGGTGATGTTGCTGGCCGTCTGCTCCTGCTTGACTGTCCTACGCCCCGGCGGCGGCGCGGAGCGCAGCCAGCACTTTAACGGTTGCTTCCGTGTCCCTGGCACAGTAGGCCAGCAGGTTTTGTCGGATTCGGGCCTTTTCCTCCGCCGGCGTGTCGGCGGCGATCATGCGGAGATAGGAAACTGAAGCAAGGGCGCCTTCCTGTATCCCCAGGTCGTCGTAGCCCCAGCCGGGAACCAGCACCGGCAGGACCGACTTCAGGGAGTTGTTGGGGAGCGCCGGGTGTTTGTAATGCCCGCGCATTATCGGCAGCAGGTCAAACAGCCGCTCGCGCAGGGCCAGCAGCGGGTGGTCGTACTGCGGGAAGGCTTGGGCCAGTTCATTCAGCATCCGGCTCTCATAGGAAGAATACACCACGATGGAGCCGGCGGGTGGAACGGCGGCCAGCAGACGGGTAATCAGCCGTTCTCTGGGGTCGGCGGCATCGTCGTTAAGGAACTCCCGGTGGCTCAACGTTCCGTCGGCATCCTGAAGGTGGAGCGACCATTGGAAGGGAATGGTCTGATAGGGCCGGGTGCCGGCGTAAAGCGGCAGGGCGGGCATAATGGTTTCAAAGTCCAGAAAACTTACCGGATGGTTTGCTCCGCGCAGCAGGGACGCCAGGGCAGGGCCGATGGTGGGTTCTCCGGCGCTGGCAGCGGGACGCTCCGGTATGGCTTGATGGCAATGTCCGTAGAAGGGGCATTGGTAAGGCTTGGTGCAATGGGGGCCGATTTCAATGTCCGGCGGCGCGTCCTGTTGTAACGTCTCCCACATCTGGGCCAGCTCACCGGGTACGGTATCCGACACGAATTGCCTGGCTCTCTCCGTAACGTCCGCCAGGGAAAATAGTTGCTCCAAATCGTAGTCCCCGCCCTGGTACACATACTGGTTGTTCAGGTGCATCAGATAGACCCGGTTGACCGACATTCCCGCTCCTTCCAAGGCGTACAGTTGAATTGCCGCGTCGGGGATGTGGACCTCCCTGACCCCGGTGGTGGACTTGACTTCTATTACATCGAAGGCATCACCGCCGCTTTCCGGGATGATGTCGGCCCGCATCCTGATTCCTTCAAAGGTAAAGGCGGCTTCGTACATTGGCGGGATGGGGGAGTTGCTCAGCAGGTTCTTCGTTGACTCAACGGCCCGGTCGTGTTGCAGGTAGGATTCCCGTATCAGCCGGCCGCCGGGAAAGCGTTGGCGGGCCAGTTCGCCAACTTCGTTCCCGGTGTCGAAGCGGTACTGCTGGCTCTCGACTACCGGGTCGGACAGGTCGTAGTGGTAGCTTTCCAGGTAAAGCCGCTTCAGGCATTGCCGCCCGGCGATAAATCTGGACTTGGACAGGGTGGGATTGCGGTAGGTGGTCATGGGCGGTGGCTCCTGGGGACTTCATTTCCCCTACTTTGTATTGGAACTATTTTGGCGCACCCGTTGAATAGCCCGTTGTACTTGGGGTGAGGTGTTAACTGGAATGAACAGGATTTCTGGGTGTTGATTAGGGAAAACACGGAATATCTCATCGGCAAAGGAAGGCCCGATGGTGTCGATGTCTTGAAAGTCCAGGAGCACCTCTCGAAAGAGGTCCACTCTTGCCAAAATTCTTTTTGCTTGAGAACGGGAAACCAGGTTTTCTCCCTCGTACCTGGACAATTTAATCACCACATGGGTCTTGTTGAAGCTATAGCCATCTTCGCCGGAGGCAAATCGGTCAAAGATTTCTTGGACGGTTTGTTCAGCGTCGGTTCGTATTTCCATAGATACCAGGGTGCCTTCTAAATGTCTCCCTCCTAAGTCATCGAAAAACCACCCATCCTCTCGATATTCTTGCGTAAACCCGATTGACCCTGAAAAGATATAAAAGTTGTCAAACATCCTGGAGGTGAAGAAAATACCTTCCCCGGTATGCAGTCGGGGGGCGGTAGTAAGTTTACCCTTCGACAACTCAAGCAAGGCATGACGAGGGTCGTTCAGGTTTAGCTCTAACTGGATCTTATTGAAGACGCCGACCCCGAAATCGCGGATAGTCATACTCACTTTATTCGCATTCCGTATCAAGTTAATGTTGACCCTTTCTGATTCCGAATGGTCAATCACATTGTTGAGCATCTCGGTAAAACCGTAATCGCAAATTGCCAGGACATTGGACGTAACACCGTCCAAGTGGGGAAGAAGCCTTTGTTGCCATACTACGCTTTCTTCGAATTCGGGAGTCACCGTGAGACTAAAGCTTTCTTCCACCAAGGCAACCAAGTAATACCGTCTGGACTTCGTCTTCCCCGTCGCTGTGATTAGACCCTGGGCAACCAAATTTCTTAAGTGTCGTGAAACCGATTGGCGAGATACTCCAAATACCTCCGCAGTAAAGGCGGCAATGTCTGCTGAATGTTCTTCAACATTTTTTAGGATGAATCTCCTAATAGATTGAGTGACTTCGCTTCGCGTATTCATACTGATACCTAAAAATCACTGAACTGATTGGAAACAGTTTATATTGTAATTGTAAATTTTTACGTGGTTATTTTGCAACAATATTATTGCTTCCCAATTTAAGCTCGATTTCAGGTTGCAATTGATATATTCCTTCGACCACTTGCCTTGATTAGCCAGACGTATATAATTGGAGCAATCACAGGTATGGTCGCAGCCATGCCTTCCACAACAATAGTTATGTTCCGTAGTCTAACCAGAGCAAAATTAGTAAGGAGGTAAACCAGATGGGCGCAACCGAAACCATCGCACAATGGGTAGTTAATACCAGCTACGAGGACATTCCGCCGGATGCCATACGGGTCGCCAACGAGTCCTGCTTTGACCTGCTGGGCGTAATCCTGGCCGGGTCAGCTCAGCCAGTGGGGGAGATTATCCAGCAATTCGTGGACGACAGCGGCGGCGCCAGGCAGGCCACAGTGCTGGCCTCGGGCTTGCAGACCTCCCTGGCCAACGCAGCCCTGGCCAACGGCACCATGGGCCACGCCCTGGACTATGACGACTTTGGCGGCTTCGGCCATCCGACGGTAGCCATTTTCCCGGCGCTGCTGGCCCTGGGTGAAAACCTGGGTTCCACCGGGCGGGACCTGCTGGAGGCTTACGTCATCGGCTGCGAGCTGGGCCTGGCCCTGCAGCACACCACCAAGTATAACCAGATGACCAAGGGCTTCCACGCCACCGCAGTGATTGGCCGGCTGGCCTGCACCGCAGCTTGCTGCAAGCTGCTCAACCTGGACCAGCAGCAGACGGTGACCGCGCTGGGTATCGCCGGCTCAATGGCCAGCGGTCTCATCCACAACTTTGGCACGATGACCAAGCCCCTGCACGCCGGACTGGTCTGCCGGGACGGAGTAACTGCCGCCCAACTGGCCCAGCGGGGGTTGACCTCGGGGCAGCAGGTGCTGGAGCATCCCCTGGGCTACACCTCCACCATCCTGGGCGAGGGCATCTACGACCTGAACGAAATGGCGGAAAACATGGGCAAGCCATTCCGTATCCAGGACGCGCTGATGATTAAGAAGTACCCCTGCTGCGGCGGCAACCATGCCATGCTGGACAGCCTGTTCAGCCTGATGCGGGAGTATAACTTCACCTACGATGACGTGGTGGAAGCGGAGGTTGACCAGTCCTTCCTGTCCATTGTCATGCTGTATCAAGAGCCGGATGATGAGTTGAAGGGCAAGTTCAGCGCCAAGTACAACGTGGCGGCGGCCCTGGTGGACGGTGAAATCGGCATCGGCACCTTCAGCCAGGAAAAGATTGACGACCCTCAGATTCAGGAGGCGATGGGCAAGGTTCGCAACCGGGTCATGGCCAAAGCCGAAGAGGGCCTGACCGACCACGGCCCGGGCCTGCCGATTCGCATTACCTTGAAGGACGGACGGGTCATTGAGCACCGCACCGCACGGACTGACATCCTGGGCGCGCAGGGCAATCCCTGGGGGTTCGAGAATATCAAGAACAAGTTCCAGGTCAACGCCAGCCTGGCCCTGCCCGAAGATCGGGTGGACGGCACCATCGACACCTGGACCGACATTACCCAGGTGGCGGATCTGGCTGAAACCATCCAACGGACGCTGGTGCGGTAATCAGGGACGGCTAAAGCCGTGATGCCGGCGCGGGTTAAGGCCGGCTAACCGCAGAAACGGAGAGGGCGCCGAGGCTTTTGATGCTTCGGCGCCCTGGTAGTCTGTCAGTGTTGGAGTGATGGATAAAGGGACTTCAGCTTGATACGGGCATCCTCGGTAGTAAAGCGCCGGTTGGTGACCGCTTGGGCTTCATTTCGCTCCCGCTTCAGGGCAGCTACTTCCCGGCAGAGGCTTGTATCGTCGGGGAGCCTCTGCCGGAGGCAAATGCGGGCCAGGACACTGAACTCGATTTCCGTCATGTTCAACCAACTGCCGTGCTTGGGCGTGTAGTGAAACTCCAGCCGCTTGGCAATGCGCCTGGCTTCCGGCGCGGGGAAGGTCTCGTACAGAGAGGCCATCTTGTAGGTGTTCAGGTTACCCAGAACCACCCGCACCCGGTCGGCCTCTGGGTAGGCGTCATCCACCCAGTTGCTGGACCACCCGCGCCCAAATCGCCTTTCCTGCGCCGATCCATCACCACCACGCGCCGCCATCCCTCCAACGGCGCGAACAGCATGAACCGGTTGCTCACGCCGTTGCGCTCATATTCATAATCGTAAACGCTGGCTGTCCCAGGCCGGGCCAGACACGGCCGGCGCGTCTCCTTCACTTGTTGCTTGCTGGTCTCGTCCAGACACACCAACACTTCGTTGTCCCCATACTGGCGATGGTAAACTTCCAGCACGTCTTCCATGGCGCAGACAAACTCCGCACTGACCCCTGGCGGAATGCACCAGCACTCTTTCAGCCAAGGCTTACGTTCGTTTTTTTGAGCGTCTGCCGCGCTGTCTCGGTGCTGATGCTCCACTATCTGGCACTCGACCATCCGGTCCCACCAACAGTTGCAGGGTCCAACTGACCCGGCTTGGAGCCTGCCCTGAGCGGAGCCGAAGGGCGGTTCAGCGCCGGCCAGCGCAATCAGAGCCTGCCCCGTACTGGATACGGGGTGGGCTTCCCCCTGACCGTCCAGTTTCTTCTGGCGCCAGCGAAGTTGCGGCTTGCGTCCCAATGCCACTTCCAGATCCCCTCCACGCGGCGGCAGCGCACTCTTTCAACCGTCGCACAGCCAATCTGGAGGGCCCGGGCGATACCCCCATCTTTCATCGCCCCGTCCCCTTACACCTCGGTTCAGATTCTGGGCGCCGCCGCCCGACTCCACTCAAGCGGCGCTGGTGACCAGAACCTATCCGGAGGGGCATTGGTTTCGGGACAGCGACGGTTTCCATGTCGAAGTTGACGGCTACGAGCAGGATGGCGCCACCAGGTTTGGAATGATCTACCATTCGGAGGTCGCCCCGGCTCGGTTAATATCGGAAACATCTTGTTCGCCAACGCCACCAATCTGACCTGCGAATGGGCCGACTGGCACGACAGGGGGGAGAGCCTGTGGAAAAGCGCGACATTGCACCGGGATGGTCGGGCCAAGCTGGCTCAAGAGATGGGACAGAAAATCCTGGATGCGATGGAGACCTTCAACCGCAATCCCCAGCCCTTCACGGCCGGCATCGGGGAATGGCAACTACACGGTGAAATCGGTATCTATCACCTCAACCGCAATCCTGACATGGGGAAATTCCACGCAATAGACATAGCTAGTCTGATGGAACGGCAACGGGTCGAACACATCGCCATGCTACAAGCAATGGACGCGCTCCAGGTCCACAATGAGGTTGCTCGTCCACCTTTTCCACCAAGCGCACCATGCCCTGGTCAACTGCCTGGTTTGGGGTCAACCAACCGAGAAAAAGAGCCACCACCCGGGCACTGAAATGAGCAGCATAACGTGACGGCGAAAACCCCTGAGGAGCGCACTCCCGAAGAACAGAGTATTTACGATGAGGCGCTCTTGCTGCTTAATACTACAGTCGCAGGTTAAAGGCAGGTAGAATTGAGCCAGTCTATGGGTGATGAGGTGAGGCGGTGGTTGTTGGGAAAGACGAGGTGGCGGAGGTGGCCCGGTGGGCTGCGGGCATCGAACGGGTGCATGAGGGCATCGCGAGCCGGTTCCGGCGTCCTGAGCCGCGCCGGCCGGGCGTTGGAGTATCTGCGGGGTCGGCTCAGTCCGGTGAAGCGCCAGAACGGCTGGCAGTTGGCGGAGCAGGCGGGGGACGCGACCCCGACGGGGTGCAGCGGTTGCTATATAGCTACCGATGGGACGCGGACCTGGTGCGCGATGACTTGCGAACCTACCTGGTTGAGCACTTGGCCGATGCTGCTGGAGTGCTGCTGGTGGACGAGACTGGGTTCCTGAAGAAGGGGAACAAGTCCGCGGGCGTGCAGCGGCAGTACAGCGGCACGGCGGGGCGGATTGAGAACTGCCAGATTGGCGTATTCCTGGCCTATGCGTCCGAAAAGGCTTGCTGACCAATCCAGCAATGGCACCCGCAAGCTAGCGTCCCCTGAGATTGCCGCCCAATCTGCCGAGGTCACGTAATCCGCAATCTGAGTCAAGTTCAGTTCTGCCCGCTTTTCCAACGTAGCCAGGCGAGACGTTGCCGACCGCGGCCGGCCCATCATGCCAATGGTCATTGCCGTGTCCACGTATGGCGTTTCAAACACGTCATACGGCAGATTGACCACGCTTCGCAACGTCATTTTGCTGAACAGGTACTGCCGAAACTTCTTGAACCGTTCGCCCGTTTCCCATGATGTGGGCGTGATGTAAGCCATTACGCCATTGAGCGCGAGGTCGCCGGCCAATCCCATAAAGTTTGTGTAGGAATCAGTATGCCCATTGACGGCGCTGCGCCGGTCTTTGACGGTAATTCCGTAGGGTGGGTTGCCGATAGTTATGTCGAAGCCGCGGCGGGCGGCGAAGACCTCGGAGAACTCCACCCGCCAGTCCACCACCCGGTCCATTGCCGCCATGCCCTGGGCTTGGCGTATCTCCCCGTTCAGCTCTCCTATCTGCTGGCGCAGCCGTTCCTTGTTCGAGCCGGTGGAGGCGCGCAGATACTCCCCTTTCAACTCGCCCAGTCGCCGGATCTGCTCCGTGTCCTGGCCCAGGGTGCCTTGCACCTCCACGCCGGCGTTGGGATCCGGTCCGCGCCGGCTGTCGCCGCAGACCACCTTGAAGTCCAGGTTGGGCAGCGGCTCCGGCGTTGGTCCTTCGTAGTAGATTGCCAGGGAAAGCCACATCCGCAGCATAGCGATATTCACCGCGAAGCCATCGCTGTCCACGCCGTAGAGGTTGCGCTGGATGATCTCCAGCTTCAGGTCGTAGATGCTTTTAGCGTCCACGCCCACGTTGAGGAGAGTGGTTTGCAGCTCAATGAGCTCCTGCATCATGCCTAGCAGATAAGCGCTGGAGCCGCGAGCCGGGTCCACCACGGTCACTTCGCTGAGCGCCTCACTGACCCGTCGGGCGGCGGCCAAGGTTATGCCATCCGGGTCGCGCTGGTCCACGAACCGGGCGATGGCGTCTGCATCCGCGCCGGTGCCATTCCCCTCCAAGTAGCCCTTGAGGGCCTCGCGGCACATGAAGGACACCACAGGACGGGGGGTGTAGTAGGCGCCGGAATCGTGCCGCCCGGTGACCAGTTCCTCGAATACCTTGCCCAGCATCTCCGGGTCCACCGCCACCTCGATGTCGAAGGGAGTGGACTCCATCACCGTGAAGTTGAAGCGGTCGAACAGCCCGCTCAAAACCTGCTCAATGGCCGAATCTGGTACAGTGACGCCGTCGAGGTCGTCCAGTTCGCCCTTGTCAAAGAGACCACCGTTCAGGAAGAGAACGTCACCGATGCGGGTCGCCAATCCCTGGGTCAAGTCCCTGGAATCGGGGTTGTTAAGGCCGGAGAAGAACGGCGTCTGGAGTCGGGTGGTGTAGAATCGCCGTGGGTTGGTTGCGCTAGGTAGTCCTGCCCAAGCGCGTTGAGATAATCCTTATCGTTCTGAAAAGTCAGCCAGCCCTTGCGGGACAGGAAGTAAGCGAACATCAGCCGGTTGAACAGCGTCTGTACGAAGGAGCGCCGCGCTTCTGTTCCCGCATCGGTGTTGGGGAACCCGGTTACACACTGCTCCGCGGACTCGAAAATCCTCTTGTACTCGGCGAAGAACTCCCGAGTTACTGGCTCCACGTCAAAGGCTTGGTCCAGGGCGGTGCGGATGCTGCCGGTGGCCTGATAGTTCCAGTAGATGTTGGAAACTTGTTGAATGGCGGTCCGGCGGAGCAGCACCCGGTGAACCCCATACGCCGCAGGGTGGGACGCGCCCCGGAGAAGTCGGTGAGTATGACGTGGAGTTGGCGGGGCAACGGATTGGTGAAGACCAGCAGGAGGTCATCGCCGAGTTGGTCTGCGAGTAGTTTGGCCGCCAAGTCCACGTCCGCATTGCGCACCCGGTCGGTTTTTGAAGAGGGCAGACGGATGAACAGGACGTGAACCCCATCCATCTCCGCAACGCGCTCAGCAGCATCGGGCAGGCGTACGTTGCCCGTTACTCCGGTCAGACTCACCCGGCCGAATGCAGGGTTGAAGCCCAGCGCCTCCACAAACAGCCCGCGGACCTCACCCACACACCGCCCCGGGGCAGAAATACCCGGCTTATTCGCTCTTCGACCTCTACGGCGTCGTTCCGGCTCTGAATAGGCATCGGTCGAGTCCTTCGCACGGCTACCACCATCATACCCCGTGCGTCATTGGGTACGACCGGGTGGTACAGCAAATTTCCGGATAGGTAATGCGTCCGCCAGTTTGCATCAGGGCGGGATCATGTGGCGAGGGATAATCCGCTCGCTTCACCGTTCAATCCCGCTGGGATACGAGCGGATTTACAAAGGCATCGTCCAACCACCCAAGAGTCAGTGGAAGCCGGTTTACGTGCGATACCGCAGTGACTGAATGACCGCCGCGTTGGCTACGGGTTCAGCCCGGTGCGAAGGGGCGAAAGGCGTCTGACGAAATAGCGCCCGCCCCTTTCGTCTAAAGGGCCAGCCTGAACCTCACACGAAGGTTTTTGATTTTGTCCAGCATGGTGGGCCTGGATGGACTCGAACCAACGACCTCGGTCTTATCAGGACCGCGCTCTAACCGCCTGAGCTACAGGCCCACTGTAGCGGAGATAGGGGGGCAATCAACCCGATTGCCTTATCATTATAGCAAGCTCAATCCCCACTATCAAGAAGTTTTTTCTGCCCGAGTTGAGCCGATTTGCCCGGACGGTCAACATTCAGCTCAGCCAATGTCCGGCCCCGGGCCATCACTGCCTCCCGGGGCGTCAATGTCCCCGGCATTTGAGGCTGGAGCTTCCTGCCCTCTTTGACGGAATAGTTGCCGCGGTTCCGGCGCCGGCGCGGCTTCCGATCCGGTTTCCTGCCTGGTTGCTGCGATTCTTTCGCCGCGCCGGATGTTCCCCATATTCCATTCCTCGGGCAGGTTCACGGTGCGCATCGGATAGTTAATGACTATCCCTTCTTCCCGGAACCGTTGATGCACCTTTTGGATTAAGACCGACTGCACCTCAAAACTGGCTAACCGGTCTCTGGCCTGCACGAAGAGATAAAACCCCACGTTAGAATCATCGAAGTTCTCAAAGCCAAAATAGTTGCCGTATTCTTTGATCGCTCTGGAGTCGCTTTCCAGCAGGTCGTCCATAATCTCCCGGCACACCTGCTCAACCAGCAAAAGGTCGCTGTCATAGCTCACGCCGCAGGTCAGGTAAACGTTGACTGCCGGGACCGGCCCCTGGAAGTTGGTGATGATGGTCTCGGCGAAACGGGAGTTGGGAACTATCACCAGGTTATTTGTCCAGGTGCGGAGGCGGGTGCTGCGCCAGCTAACGTCCATCACGTAGCCGGCAACTCCGTTTTCCAACTCGATGTAGTCTCCCGGATGAACTACCCCTTCGGTCATTACATAAGTGCCGGCGAAGAGATTCGCCAGGGTGGGCTGCAAGGCCAGGGCCACTGCCAAGCCACTCAAGCCCAGGCCAGCGATGAGAGGGCTGATGTTGATTCGCAGTAAATCCAGCGCCAGCAAAGCTCCCAGCCCGTAAATCAAGGCTATGGTAATCCGGCGCAGCATCGGGATGAGCCGGTCGTCCAGGCTGGATGAAGTGCGGGGCGAAATTACTTCGATGTACCACTGAAACACATTAGAAGTGGCAAAAGAGATAGCAATGACGCCCAGCAGCAGACCCAAAACCCTGGCCGTAAGGTCAACCAGTTGACGCAGAGCGTCGGTCAACGTAAATGGTAGGATAATGGCAAGATACAACCCCAGCAGCGCTATGCCCAGGGTTAGAGGCTTGCGGAAGGCTCGCACCAAGCGAGCGTCCAGATCGGTAGGTGTCCAGTTCGTAAACCGCAGAATGACCGGATAGATAAGCTTATTGAAAATCGCGGCCAGCAAAATGGCGATGCTAAAGATGGACACCGAGGTCAAGGCCCACAGCAGTGTCCCTTCCAGTCCCCAGCCGGCAAGAAAGGATTCAAACAAATATCACTACTCCGTCGTTGGTTTTCGCACTGGGCCAGGCGCCCCAGCGGGATTCTGAATTAACTACCCATACCGCCGGATTGGAGAATTATACCATTCTCCCAAGACGGAAATCTGCTCAGGACACTTCTTCCAGCAGGGCTATCGCATTAGACGCACAGTCATATTTCCGTCGTTCCTGCGAAAGCAGGAACCTCTGTTCTCAAGGTTCTAGGGATACTCTGAATAAGTCATTAAGCTCTAGTGCCTTCACCCGTCGTTCCTGCGCCGGCAGGAACCTAAAACGTTGTGGACCGAGATTCCTGCTTTCGCAGGAACGACGGGTAGGGGGTGAACGGCACAAGTACGGACTTATTCAGAGGTTTCCTGGGTTCCTGCCTTCGCAGGAACGACGGGTTTTCGTTCTTTGGCCTAATGCGATAGCCCTGCCTCTTCCAGGGGAGTTACCCCGTCGCCGTCAACTCGCAGGTAGGTGGCTGCTGTGCCGAAGAAATCCCGCAGCGGCTCCAGGTCGGTGGTGGTGATTAGCGCCTGGCGATAACCGGCTATCTTTTCCAGCACCCGCCGCCGTCGGTATGCGTCCATCTCGGACAGCACGTCATCGAGCAGGACAATCGGCTCATCGTCCCGTACCGCCGCCAGGTAAGAGGCTTCGGCCAACCGCAGGGTCAGGGCCAAGGTGCGGGCCTCGCCCCGGGAGGCAAAGACGCGCATATCCACGTCGTCAACCAACAGCTTGAAATCGTCCCGATGCGGCCCCAGCGCAGTGCTGCCGGTAGCCAGTTCTCGCTGCCGCTGGGCGGCCAGGGCCTCCTGAAAACTCGCCTCCGTAGCCGCTGCGCTCTCCCCTTGGGGTATGCTGGGCCGGTGCTCCAGGAGTAAAGTCTCTCCGGGGCTGCTCAGATTCCGGTGGTGTTCGGCGCAGAGGCCAGCCAGCAGCGCTATCGCCTCCCCGCGTTGCCAGGTTAGCCAGGCCCCTTCGCGGGTCAACTCAGCGTCCCAAAACTCCAACTCCACCGCCTCAGCCCGTCCTTCCCGCAGCAGGCGCAGGAGCCGGTTGCGCTGTTGCAGCACTCGCTGGTAGCGCTGCAAAACTTTCAGATAGAGCGGGTTGCCCTGGGAAATGAGGATGTCCAGATAGCGCCGCCGGCCGGAGGGAGGGCCTTGCACCAACTCGATGTCCTCGGCGCTGAACAGGACGGCCCCGATGGTGCCGACCAGTTCGGCGGCGGTATGACGGACCCGGTTCACCCGTATTTGCTTCTGTACCGAGTAATTCAGGCCGCCGCCCCGGCTGGCCGCCGCCTCCGAACTTACCGGATGATTGATGCACTGGTAGCCTACATAGATGGAAATCCGTTCTCCGTTTTTATCCAGGACACCGCCGGCCAGGGCCTGCTGTCCTTCTCGGGCCGCCCTGAAGTTGACCACTTCCCGCTCGTTGTCGGCGCGGAAGGAGCGGGCAATTGCCAGCAGGTAAACCGCCTCCAGCAAGGTGGTTTTACCCTGGGCGTTGGCGCCGTACAAGGCCACCACGCCGGGGGGAAGTTCCAGTTCCAACTCGGCAAAGTTGCGAAAGTTGGTCAATGTCAAGCGCGCAAGGTAGGCCAACTTCTCCGAACCCTCCGCTGAACCCCGGCGGGCGTTTTAACTTTCTATATTCTACCAGTTGGCGATTGCGTTTTAGTCTCCAAGTCAGGACAACCACAAGGGCATCGGTTCCAACTAATTACTGATGCGTGAACGATAAACTAAACTGGGGCAACTTGACCACCGTCACTCCGGCTTTCGCCGGAATCCAGAGCGTCTTGTCACAGGGAACATTGACCTACCCAAGGCATTCCCTGGATTCCGGCCTGCGCCGGAATGACGGGTTGGGCCGGTTAAGATATTCGTTCACGTATCAGTAATTGCTCATCAAGGAAGCCAGCTATCCGTCGTTCCTGCGCAGGCAGGAACGACGGATAAGGGCAGCCTATGTGCAAAACGCTGGTATAAGGCGATTCGTTAGTTTTGTACGGTCAATTAGTTGGAACTAACGACCGGTGCGCACACCCTGGGTTCAGGAAAGCAAAGTTTCTGCCCCAGCAGAACGGCGGGTTAAAGCGCGATTGCCCGGCCAAGAAGAAAGGGCAGGTTGATTACCCTGCCCCGATTAAAGGTTCAGTTTACCCCGCCTGACGTCATTACTGGCGGTACGAGTCTCCAAAAGCAGCCGGGCGGCAGCCGGAACACCAGCCGTAGAAGTCCACCCGCTGGGATGACACCTGGAAATCGGATTCCTGCGTTATCAGTTCCAGCAACTCGAAAACCGTATCCTCGCCCACGTCGGCGTCCAGCACCGTACTGCAACCGACGCACACCAGGTTGGCGTGGGGCGACAGGTTGGCATCGTAGCGCGAGAGGCGCTGAAAGGGCAGTTCCCGGACCACGCCAGCCTGCTCCAGCACGTCCAGCGTGGAATATACCGTAGCGATGGTAACGTAGGGGAAGAAGGCTCTTACCCGCTCGTAAATGTCCCGAACCGATGGATGGTCTGCCGAGTTTACCACTACTTCGGCGATGGCCAATCGCTGGGGAGTCAAGCGCAGTCCCAGCGGCCTCAACTTGGCGACCAGTTCCTCTTGGGTTGTCACTGATTTTCCTCCGCGCCGGTGGAGTCCGGTAGGCTGGACTCCGGTTGCAACTATCTAGCTCTAGCATTGTAACACGGGGTAACTGGTTGTCCTTTTCCCCGATACAACCCCCTCACCCCAACCCTCTCCCCAAAGGAGAGGGAACAATTTCACCCTTCTCCCTGGGGGAGAGGGGCCGGGGGTGAGGGCCGCCCCTTGGCCCCGTTCAGCCCGGAATTGCAAAGGCGGGTTTGAAACCCGCCCCTACACTGTAACCTCTTTGCTTGACGCCCGATTCAGGCATCGCTCTTACAGGCGGCCCCCGAGGAACATGGGCAACTGCCGCCGGTAAATCTGAATCCGGGAGCGAGCCGACTCTACCACGAAAACATTGTCGTCGTTGTCCACTGCCACCGCCACCGGGCCCCAGAACTCTTTTTCCCGTTCCAGGCCCTGGGCGATGTCGCGCTCCTGCCACATCTCGGAGTTGGCGTCCAGCTTGTCTTTGCCCCACTTGGACATAGTCCCGTCGCCGGTGGTCTGGGAGATGTATTCGCCCCGGGCGCTGAACACCTGCAAACGGTCGTTGCCCCAGTCGGCGACGTAGATGTAACCGTCTTGGTCCACCGCCACCCCGGTAGGCCGGTCCAATTCGCCGTCGCCGGAACCGGCAGTCCCGAACTTCATCAGGAACCGGCCCTCCGCGGAGAACTTCTGGATCCGGTCGTTGCGCCAGTCGGCGACGTAAATGTCGCCATGCTGGTCAATGGTAATGCCCCAGGGCATATTGAACTCGCCGTCGCCGCTGCCCTGCCTGCCGAATTGGGACAGGTACTTACCGTCCCTGGTGAATTTCTGAACCCGGTGATTGTCGCTGTCCACCAGGTAGAGGTTGTCGTCCTGGTCGAAAGCCAGGCCGGAGGGACTGCTAATTTCGCCGTTGCCGGCGCCGGGGTTGCCCCACTTGCTGACGTAGGCGCCGTCGCCGGTGAAAATGGAAATCCGGTTCAGCCACTCGTCGGCAACGTAGGCGTTCCCATCTTTGTCCAGGGCGATGGCAGTGGGCCAGATGAGGGAGCCATCGGCGGAAGAGGCCTCACCGTCGCCGGTGGTGGTTACGCCCCGGGCGAACTCCCCCACGTAGTCCTCACCGAGGGTGCAAATGGTTACCCGCTTGCCGTCGGGCCGGTACTCGTAGGAACGGCTGACGACGTAAATCAGGTCGTCCTCGCCCCGGGCCATGGCAACGGGATTACGAAAGCCGGGGCCGGAGAACTCTGCCCGGCCAATAGTGTGGCTGGGCTGCAACGTAATGCCAAGAATCTGTGTGGTCATTTTGGCCTCCCTGTCAGGCGTTATTCAGTTCTTCGGTAAAGGCTACTCCATGGGTATGCGCCTTGCCCGTCATTCCTGCGAAGGCAGGAATCTCTGCCTTCAACCTTCTGGATTCCTACTTTCGCAGGAATGACGGGACCTGGGGCCGCCGTCGAATGAAATAGCCTCCGGAGTTTAGATAAAGTCGAACTGCTCGAAGCTGCCGTTAATCAAGGGCTGAGCGTCCAGTCCCATCCACCGCTCCAGCAGGGTGGCGTAGATGCTGCGGAAGTCGTTGTTGAAATGCAGGTCGCCCTCCAGCAGCTTGTCCGCTTCCAGGGAAGGATACTCGCCGTACAGCCCACCCTTAACCGAGTCACCGATAACGAAGGCCATGCCCCCGGAACCGTGGTCGGTGCCGGAGCCGTTGTCGTGGACCCGACGGCCAAACTCGGTGAATACCAGCAGGGTCACGTTGTCGCTGGCGTTATGCTCCTTCAGGTCATCGTAAAAGTCGCTGACCGCCTGAGAAGTCTCGCTCCACAGCCTGGCGTGGGCGGCCAGTTCGCCGGCGTGGGTGTCAAAGCTGTTGTAAGGGGCCGTGGTGTAGAGCACCCGGGTGCCGAATCCGGCCAGGTGAGTCTGAGCGATGTTCCGCATATACTGGCCCACCACATCGGAACCGTACTCCACCGAAGAGGAATACATCTCCGGGGCGGTGCTGAGGATGTCGGCGCCCTTCAGGGCGTCCAAGCCGGTCTGGGACAGATAGTCCACCACGCCGCCGCGGCCCATTGCCGGGGAGTAAATGCGGGAGAAAACGTCCAGCGCCTCCACCCGTTGGTCATCGTCCTCGATGCCGGTCAGGACGCCATAGGAGGACAGGTTGCCCACCGAGGCCACGGGGACGCCGGGCATGGCCAGGGCGCGGGGCAGGCCCCGGCCAAAGTTCACCCCGGTCAGCACGTTTTCAGCGCTGGGGTCTATTTCCTTGATGGTCCGGCCCAGCCAGCCCTCCGTACCCACCTTGTCCGGCTCACAGGTGTGCCAGATGTCCATCGAGCGGAAGTGGGAGCGGTTGGGGTTGGGATAACCGACCCCCTGGATAATCGCCAGCTTGCCTTCGTCATAGAGTCTCTTCATCGGCCCCATGTTGGGGTTGAGGCCGACGTGGTCGTTAATCTTCAGTACCTGCTCCTCCGGTACGCGCACTGCAGGGCGGTTGTCCACGTAAAGCGGGTCGCCGTAAGGGATTACGGTATTCAGCGCGTCGTTGCCGCCGGAAAGTTGCAGCACAACCAGCACCGGGTCTTTCTTGATTGAAGTCATTTCATCTCCTCCTCTACCTGGTAACCTGTCAGCCCGTTCGTGGTGGGCTTGTCGAACCAGCCTTCAATTCGGCCTTTCGACAAGCTCAAAGTGAACCGGGCAGGTTAAGCGAACTGGTACTCCTGGGTGGACACAATCAACTGGAGGGCCTGCCCTACCCGCTGGGAGAAATCGGCAGTGCCGGGAGTCAGGTCGCCGTCCCGGCCTACGTGCTCAATCAGTTGGCCGCGGGTGACATCGGCCAGTTCGTAGCCGCCCAGCAAATCCAGGCAGCGGTCAACTACCTCCGCGGCAGAGACGGCGCCGGCGCTGGAGCTGACTCGCGCCACAATGTCCTGCACGCCGGGCAGTTCCAGGTTGCCCACCTGGTCGGCGGCAAAGTTGATGCGCTCCACCAGGGTGCCACTGTCGATCCATTCCCCGCCGGTATGCCAGCCCTCCACCGTGGGGGGGTTCATCAAGTCCTGGCCCATATAGCGGATATTCATCGCCAGGTTGTGCAGGCCCGGCTTGGGAGTGGTGAAGTCCTTGACCACGCGCATGGTGCCGATTACCGCTTCCGCCGGACTCTTCACCTTGGCGAAGCGGGCGTCTTTGAAGAAGTCGGAGTTGAAAAGCAACTGCAGCATGGCGCCGATGTTATAGCCGGAACGGAAGTATTCCTCTTCCAGCATATTGATCGCTTCCAGGTCGCGCGGCGGGGTGTTCTGCCAGGCGGGAACCTGCGGCTCGTCGGCCACGAAGAAGTTATACAGGTGGCGGGAAACGAAACGGGCGGTGGAGGGCTGCTTGACGATAAGGTCAATAATGTCCTCGCCGTCCCAGCGGCCGGTTTCGCCCAGGAAGGTCTTGTCCGCGTCGTCGTGGTCGGACTGGTTGTAAACGAAGCTGGCCTCATAGCGACCGTAGGGATAGCGGGGGATGGCGTTGGTTATCGTCCAGCCGGTAAAG
This sequence comes from Dehalococcoidia bacterium, assembly GCA_965197655.1. Classification (GTDB taxonomy): domain Bacteria; phylum Chloroflexota; class Dehalococcoidia; order Lucifugimonadales; family UBA3495; genus CATQHB01. The sequence goes on from OZ240220.1 coordinate 2,877,427, forward strand.
GCCCGGGCGCATTCCTTAACGTCATCCTCAGAGTAGTTGGATTCGCCGTCCATACCCACGCCCATGGAGAAGAGTTCCAGCAGTTCCCGGCCCCAGTTCTCGTTGATGGCGTCCCGGTGGCTCATGCAGTTGTCCAAGTAGAACACCATCGACGGGTCGGCGGACAGGCCTAGCAGCAGGTCCTTGAAGCTGCCCAGCCCTCTCTCCCGGAACATATCAATCTGGAGCTTAATCTGCCGGCCGTGTTCGCACTTGGAATTGCCGGTGCAGAATATGCCGTGCCAGAAGAGGGCAATCTTCTCTTCCAGTGGCCGCTCGGTGTTAATCATGGCATAGGTCCAATACGCCTGGTTAACTTCCAGGGCGTTCATTTCCTTCCAGTCAACAAAGCGGCGTTCCAGGATGTCGGTTTCCAGTTTGGGGTGATTCTCCGGGTGGAGCAGGTCTTCCACGGTGGCCGCATACCCTTGCGCGGCCCGTTGCTCCAACTCCCCGTAGGCGGCGCCGAAACCGGCCCGGCGCATCAGGTGAGCCATCAATGCTACGTCATTACTCGCCATTCCTGTCCCTCCTTTCCTTGAATGTCAATGTTTGTTGGCAACCGATTTCCACTTTAGAATCATTAGCGTCATACTAAACATAGCTGGTATAAGTGTCAAGCCGGACGGTTTTCCAGGCCGGGCTATCGCGCTTTAATACGTCATTCCGGCGAAAGCCGGAATCCAGCACCGCCTCTGGATATAACCAGGTTCTTAACCTCAGGATTTCCTAGATTCCGACCTTGCGCCGGAATGACTATGTGTCAAGCATCCAGATTAAAACGCGATTGCCCTGTTTCAACACAATTGCGTGTAGTTGAAGGCTGGATTCAGAGAATTACCCGTACTTGTGGTGAAATGAGTAATCCAAAATGCCTGGATCGGGGTGGGGGCTTGCCCTCTGGCAACTCGGTGTCTCTCCGTGAAAAAAGAGGTTTGCTCACCAAGATACGCAGATAAACAGAGACAGGCCGGAGGGAAGTGAGGGTTGGTTGTGGTTAGAACGCCGCTAACGGGACTCGTCGAGGCGCACAATATCCGCCTGCATCAGGGCCACCGTCTGGGCCATACGCGCCAATAACTCCTGCATCTGCCGCAGGTTCTCATCTATTTGCCGCTGGTTTTCATCCATCTGCCGTTGATTCTCACCCACCTCCCGCAGGTTCTCATCTATTTGCCGCTGTCTCTCATCCATCTGCCGCTGGTTCTCATCCATCTGCCGCTGTCTCTCCTCCATCCGCCAATGTCTCTCTATCATCCGCCGCTGATTCTCCTCCGCCAAGCGGTGGAGTTCCAGGGAGATTTGGGAAAGGACTTCCAATCTTCTAAAACGGTCCTCCATCAAGTACTACCCAATTTCCCAGAATAACACCCCCTGATTATACACCCGGACCGTGCACCCCGATATTCCGGGGACAGCCGGAATCCATGCCGGCGGGGGGTTATGGCCCCGGGTGTGACTTCCCTCGGCGTAACTCCGCGCCCGCTGCGTCTCTGCAGTAAGCGGGTCTTTCACCGCAGAGACGCAGCGGGCTAAAAAATCCCCTGCGTGGATAAAAGGGCCGGGGTCTAGTTGCCGCCGAACCGGCGGCGATGCTGGCGCAGGGTTCAATCATCCATTATCACCGGAATGCCGGCGGCTTCTGCCCTGGCCGCAGCTTCCTGGTCGATAACCCCGTCCTGCATCCAAATATACTTGACGCCTACTTCAATGGCCTCGTCCACCACCGGCGCCACCAACTCGGAGCGGCGGAAAATGTCCACCATATCGATCGGCTCCGGCACCGACTTGAGATCGGGATAGCTCTTCTCGCCCAGGGCCTCTTCAATCATCGGGTTTACCGGAATGATGCGGTAGCCCTGGGCTTGCATATAGCGGGAAACCCCATAGCTGGCCCGCTCCGGGTTGTCGGACAAGCCAACCACGGCGATGGTCTTGCTGTTGCGCAATTGTTCCTCAACCAGGTCCATATCACCCTCCTTCAGCCGGGATTGAAATAACACGGGATTGTTGGGATTTTTGGCGGCTCCCGGATTAGCCTATTGTTGCATATTCCGGCGTTTGAGGCTACCGCTTTAAGATTCATTCCCAGGGCTATTGCATTTGGAATCGGGGGAATTCATCATTCCTGCTTTCGCAGGAATCCAGTGGCGTCAGAGGCAGAGGTTCCTGCTTTCGCAGGAACGACGGGGTTTCGTTCCTTGGCCTAATGCGATTGCCCTGGGTTCAGTTCGGCGCAAACTCTCACCCCAGCCCCTCTCCGTCAGGGCGAAAGGTGATTTGACCGGCTCACCACGAACGCAATGCGCTCTCCCCAAAGGAGAGGGGCCGGGGGTGAGGGCGGGGGCCGTCGGGGATTTCCTTCTTTTAACATAAAGTTAACTTCAAGGAAATTAACCTTTAACCTTTCCGTAACTCCGGCTTAAAACCTTCCGCCTATTCTGAAGTCGTCAGATACCCAGGAGGAAGATACGGGGAGGGTTGACATGGAATTGACTATATGTCCGGTCAAGAGAATCGACCGAGTAGAGAGCGCCCTGGTAATTACTTGGGAAGACGGGGAGCAGAGCGCTTTTCCGCATCTCTGGCTTCGGGAAAACGCACCGGAGAACCGGCATCCGGTTACCGGCGAGAAACTGACCGATTACTATGAACTTGAGAAAACCCCTTGCCCCCGCTCCATCGCCGTAGAATATGATGAAACCCTGGTGGTATCCTGGGCCGGGCTGTGGGAAGTCACCCGCTATCCCCTGACCGAGTTGCGGCGCGGTCAACTGACCATTGAGTCCGCCGAACTGGCCCTGGCCGCCGATTAACCGGCAAGACTCTCAGCTCTGGACTGCGGGCTATCCGTCGTTCCTGCTTTCGCAGGAATCTCGGTCCTCAATGCTTTAGGAAACCTCTGAACAAGTCTGTACTTGTGCTGTTCACCCCCTACCCGTCGTTCCTGCGAAAGCAGGAATCTCGGTCCACAACGTTTTAGGTTCCTGCCGGCGCAGGAACGACGGGGAAAGGGCATTTACCGTCACGTGCGATTACCCCGGATTAGCCGGCAGGTTCGATTATTTATTTTCGCCGGCTGCTGGTATAATAGTTTTCGGGACACGAACGGTTAGGTTCTACCTCCCCGGCATTGCTGATTGGCCGCCAAGCCGTAAGTCAAAACCACTCCGCCAGAGGTTTAATTGCCGGAACGCTCCGTGCTCGTCGTTGAGGACGAGGAAAACATCCTGGAAGCCCTGCGCTACAACCTGGAACGGGAAGGGTACCAGGTGTACACCGCTACCGATGGCGGCGACGGCTTGGAATTGGCCCGCCGGGTTAACCCCTCTCTGATTCTGCTTGATATAATGCTGCCCACCCTGGACGGCTTTGAAGTTTGCCGCATTCTCCGCCGGGAGTCGGAAGTCCCCATCCTGATGTTGACCGCCAAGGGTGAAGAGGTTGACCGGGTGGTCGGTCTGGAACTGGGCGCCGACGACTACATCACCAAGCCCTTCAGTATCCGCGAACTGGTGGCCCGGGTCCGCAATACCCTGCGTCGCGCCAACCATCTGGAAGAAACCCAGTCGCCGGATGCCAAAGTCCAAAGTTATCGGGTTGGCAATCTGGAAATTGACCTGAACAGCCACGAGGCCAGGTTGTCCGGGCAACCGCTGAGCCTCAAGCCCAAGGAGTTTGACCTGCTGGCCCTCCTGATGGCTAACAAGGGCCGCGCCTTTACCCGCGACCAGATTCTGGAAAAGGTCTGGGGCTACGACTACGTCGGGCAGACCAGAACGGTGGACGTTTACATCAGTTGGCTGCGCGAGAAACTTCAGGCTGACCCCACCACGGCGCAGAGCATCATTACTATACGCGGAGTCGGCTACCGGCTGGACGGATGAACTTTCACCGCTCCTTCCTATGGCGTATCGCCCTGGTTTATGCGGCCTTTTTCCTCACCGCCCTAGCCGTCCTGCTGGTTGCGCCCATTGACTTTGGGAACGGTTCCGGCTGGGTCTATCTTTTCCTGGGCTTGTGGGCCGCAGTTGCCAGCCTCCTTTCGACAGGATTGAGCTATCTGCTGCTACGCCACACTTCTCGCTCGGTTTACGCGGTCGTTCGGGGTTCTCAACGCCTTGCCGCAGGAGAGCTGGACTACCGCATTCCCCCTGCCTCCGGTGAAACCCGGGAAGTGACCGACTCCTTTAACCGGATGGCCGATTCCCTCAAAGAGGTCATTGGGCACCTGTCCACCGAGCGGGATACGCTTTCGGCGGTCCTGGATACTATGGCTGACGGCGTGATTGTCACCGAACCGTCGGGGCGGATACTCCTGTTTAACCCGGCATCACGGGAATTGATGGGCTTCGGCGAGCAGCCGGTTGAAGGCTCCCGGCTCATTGAACTGGTGCGGGACAACGAAATTCACCGGCTGGTGTCCCGGTGCCAGGCCGACAAGACCCGTCAACAGGGAGAAGTTTCCCTGCTGTACCCCAGGCGATACATCAGCGCCATCGCCACGCCACTGGACGGCACCGGCGCCCGGGGGGTGCTGTTGACCCTCCACGACCTGACCCGCATCCGCCAGGTGGAAACCAGCCAGAAGGAGTTTGTCAGCAACGTCTCCCACGAACTGCGCAACCCAATGGCGTCGATCAAGGCTATGGTGGAAACCCTGGAGTCCGGGGCGGTGAATGAACCCAAGGTTGCCGCCGATTTTCTGGGTCGGATGCGCGGGGACGTGGACCGGATTAACAGCCTGGTCGATGACCTGTTGGAGCTGTCCCGGATGGAAAGCGGCCAGTTTGCCATTGATGCGGAACCGGTGTCGCTGGCTCCCGTGGTGCAAGGGGTGAAGCGGCAATTTCTGGAAACGGCCGCCGCTCGGCAGGTTACTATTGAATCCCGGGTGCCGGATGACTTGCCGCTGCTAATGGCCGACGGCGATAAGCTGAGCCAGGTCTTGGTAAATCTGGTGGAGAATGCCCTGAAGTTTACCCCGTCCCAGGGGCGCATTGACATCGAAGCGCAGGTCCGGCCCGACGCTCCGGATTACGTGGAAGTGCGGTTGAAGGATACCGGCATCGGTGTGGCGCCCCAGCACTTGCCCCATCTATTTGAGCGGTTCTACAAGGTCAACCGCTCCCGGCGCGACGGCGGCACCGGGTTGGGCCTGGCAATTGTCAAACAGTTGGTGGAGGCCCACGGTGGCCGCATAACGGTGGAAAGCCGGGAAGGGGAGGGCTGCGCCTTCATATTTACCGTTCCCAGCGCCGAGTAACCCGTAGCAAACCCTTCAAGTCCGGTTAGAAAACCGGGCAATCACATTATGTAAGGCCCCCTTTTCGCGTCGTTCCTGCGAAAGCAGGAACCTAAGGATACTCTGAATAAGTCATTGAACACTAGCGCCTTCACCCGTCGTTCCTGCGAAGGCAGGAACCTAAAATGTTGCGTACAGAGGTTCCTGCCTGCGCAGGAACGACGGATAAGTGTAAACATCACGAGTCACGGACTTATTCAGAGGTTTCCTAAAGCAGGGGCAGGTAACGGGAAATCTCGTAGTCGCTGACGGTGGCCCGGTACTCTTCCCACTCCAATTGCTTATTGCGGATCAAACTGGTCAAGGTGTGGTCGCCCAGGGTTTGCAGCAACAACTCGCTGTTCTCCGCCAGGTTAACGGCCTCCCCCAAGCTGGTGGGCAATAACTTGAAACAGATGGGTCTAAGTAATGGGGTCGTGGCAGGAAACCAATTTGGTGCCGTCAGGGAAGGTTGCCTCAACCTGCACCAGGGTCACCAATGCCGGCACACCCTCCATAACCTGTTCCCGGGTCAACACTTCCCGCCCCAGGGCCATAACCTCGGATACCGTTTTGCCGTCCCTGGCGCCTTCCGGCAATGCCTCGGTAATCAAGGCTACCGACTCGGGGATATTGAGTTTCAGCCCGCGGGCCTGCCTTTTCCGGGCCAGATCGGCAGCCACGTAAACCAATAGCTTTTCCGTTTCTCGGGGTGTTAGCATCATAGCCGTTTTTCACCTTCCCAGGCTACACTGCCGATATTGGCGCATCAAGTTCTGGTCCAGGGTGACGGTAGGGCCTTCCAGCACAATTTCCCCCTTCTCCATCAGGAAACAGTGGTCGGATACCGTCATCGCAAAATCCAGGGACTGTTCCACCAGCAGGGCGGAGGTTCTCCGACGCTCCTGCAACTGCCTAATCAAGCCTTCAATCTCTCGCACGATGGACGGCTGGAGGCCCTCGGTGGGCTCGTCCAGCAGTAGCAACAACCGGGGTTACTGGGCTAACAGCATCCCAATTTCCAGCCACTGCTTCTCGCCGTGGGAGAGGGCGCCGGCAGGTACACCGGAGCGCTCCGACAGCCCCACCTGTTCCTGGGCGCTTTTATCCAGTCCCGGTCCTGGCGGCTGACCGGGCGAAACAGCCGGCCCCACCGGCTGCGAAAGCCGACCGATACTTCCAGGTTCTCATAGACGGTCAGGCTGGTAAAAACGCTGGGCGTCTGGAACTTGCGGCCAATGCCCAGGCGTACCCGGTCGTGTTCCTGACGCCGGGTCAAGTCGGTGTCACCGTTGCGCAGGTTATCCCGCCCCGGTCGGGTTTCGTCTTGCCGGTAATCAGGTCCAGCAAGGTAGTTTCCCCGGCTCCGTTGGGGCCGATTGTAAACCGCAATTCCCCCTGTTCCAGGCCACAGTCCAGACTATCCAGGACGGTAAACCCGTCAAAACTGACCGTTACGTCTTCCACGGACAGCATGGGAGCGGTAGGAATTGGCGGGACAGGAATTGACGCGGAAGGAGTCGGTTCGGTCATAGTTTAGCTGTTCCTCCGATTACCGAATGTAGCAATGCCCTGGCCCGGGCCGGAGACAGCCGTTGCCGCAGTTGCCGGACATCGCCGCGGAACAGTCCTATTATACCGGCGGGGAAAAGCAGCGCTGAGCCGATGAACAGCGCGCCCAGGAAATAGATATTGATATTGATTTCCCACCGCTCATCGCCCTGCACCGACATCAGGTTAATCCCGGGATATTAAGGGCTAATTTGAGCGATGTTACTTTTGGGTTACAGACCGGTAATGTCGGGCGCGATTGCAAATGTCGCAAAAATTGGTTTAAGCCACTAATACTGCTGGAAATGGACGGGTCGTCCGGCAGTAACACCGATAATTCGGCGCTAATACCGACAAAGTCGGACCATACTGGCGGCGGTTTGTTTTCCGCTTCCTCGCCCATTGGGATAACATTGTTTCAAGATTTTGGACAGTTAAGGGGAACGCCTCGCCAAATTGGCCTGGCTAATCATCAAGCCCCGGAAAAGGGAACGGAAATATGCTGAATGAGGGCCGGCTCCGGAAGTACTTTTGGCGCGGCGTCACTGGAAAAGTACCAGGGATGGGCTTGCGGACAGTCCTGGGAGTAGTCTTACTTCTGGCCGCCCTGGCCTGTGGCAACGACATTACTATCCCGGCCTTTCCCGAGGTGGCAGTTCAAGGCGAAGCTACATCCACGCCGGCACCTGCCCCGGCGCCCACCTCGGTAACCGGCCCGGCAGCTACACCTGCCCCCGTTCCAGCCTTGAGTTCAACCCCGACTTCAACTCCTGCGTCAACCCGGTCGGTTACGCCAAACCCGACCGTTTCTTCGGATGCCATCAGCGTTCCCCGGTTGAGGATCGCCCCCGTCCCGGACAACCTGCCCGAATACTCCCGCAGCGGTTGGAAGCACTGGTCCGACGCCGACGGGGACTGCCAGAACACCCGCGCCGAGGTCTTGATTGCCGAATCCGTTGCGTCGGTTGCTTTCCGGTCGGAGCGAGGATGTGTCGTTGACGCCGGGCGTTGGGAAGACCCCTTTACCGGAAAGACCTTTACAGAAGCCAGCGACCTGGACGTTGACCACCTGGTTCCCCTGGCCAATGCCCACCGCTCCGGGGGTTGGGACTGGAACGCTGATCGGAAGGAGCGGTTCGCCAACAGCATGGTTTATGAAAACCACCTAATCGCGGTATCCAAATCGGCCAACCGGGCCAAGGGCGCCAAAGGCCCGGAAGCCTGGCAGCCGCCCAATGGCAATCATCATTGTCAGTATGCCCAGGACTGGATAGCGGTCAAATACGAATGGGGCCTTTCCGCCACCGCCGACGAGTGGGCCGCCCTGGAAGCAATGCTGGGCCAATGCTCCTATCCGGTGGTCTTCACGGCGGACGGCGCGGACGGTGCGCCGCTTGTAACCGGGCCAACGCCGTCCGCTCAAACGCCAACGTCGGTCCCGGAGGCTGACGGCGAACCCGCCTCCGCCCGGTTGGTGATTAGCGAGATAATGGCAGACCCGGAAGCGGTCAAGGACGCTGACGGCGAGTGGTTTGAGGTGTATAACCCCGCTGCGGACCGGGCGGTGGACCTGAACGGCTGGACGATCCGCGACCAGGGCAAGGACAGTCACCTGATTGATAATGGCGGGCCATTGCCGGTGCCGCCCGGCGGCTACCTGGTCCTGGGCCGGAACCCGGATGCGACCAGCAACGGCGGCCTGGCGGTGGACTATAGTTACAACAAAGATTTTCTTCTAGCCAACTCGGAGGACGAGATTGAGCTGATTAGCCCGTCGGGAGATTTAGTGGATGTGGTAGCCTATGACGACTCCCTGGTATTCACCGGCGCGTCCGCCGCGGTGGGGTCCGGCTCCCTGACCGTTGCCGCCAACGACACTCCGGCCAACTGGTGCGCCGCTACCACTGAACTGCCCGGCGGGGACAAAGGGACGCCGGGAAAAGAGAACGACCCGTGCTGAAAAGCCGGTGATTAGCTCCCGTTACGGCGAACTCTGCGCACCATATTAGTCAGCAGCCCGCTTGGGGACCAGCAACGGAAGCCAGTCCCATCGCCTCTTCCCCGGTGACATTCGCTCCCTTGAGCCAGCGAATAGCCCAGGCCCCCAGCGCTGCGCCGCAGATCGGCCCAATCCAAGAGGCCCAATCCAGTAGGCCAATGGCCGTGCCATTCCCACCCGACCAGGGCCCCGGGGCGAAGGAGCGGGCCGGGTTCATTAGCAGGGCTGTCGCATTAGACGCACAGTCATATTTCCGTCGTTCCTGCGAAGGCAGGAACCTCTGTTCTCAAGCTTTTAGGTTCCTGCCTTCGCAGGAACGACGGATTTTCGTTCTTTGGCTTAATTCGATAGCCCTAGGTTCATTAGGCAATCGCTCGGGTCTTGCGCCGCCGCCGAATACAGCGGGATGTATAACTTCGGCCCAGCCCCTGCCCCAATTTTATCGCCGCTTGAGCCAAAGGTGGCATACGGAAATTGTAGGTATCACTGCTTAGGTTTCAACACTGCACCGATAGGCGGGCATTTAACCGATGCTTAACCTGACCTTAAAGATGTGTTAACAGCAATCTAATTGCCCCTTGAAACCCGGAGAATAGGCTAATGTCGAATATGCGGCGGGGCGCAAGATATTGGTTCCAAGATATTGGTTCATCGGACTCATTCAGATGAAGTTTATCCGCGACCTCGCTTTGAGCTAATGCGGGGTTCGGCAGACAAAACCCGCCGTGCAGAACCCGGCCAGAATGCCGGTTTTCACGCCGGTCTTCACAATAGGGCACCCACGTAATCGCAGGAGGAACAATGCTTTCAAGAACGTCTCGGTATCTCAAATCAAGCGGCTGGACTATCCCCCTAATCCTGGGGATAGCCGTCCTTGCCCTGGCCCTGGTGTCCTGTGAGTCGGCGGCGGAGCCGGGGGAGGTTGGCTCTCAACCGGCAGCCGCCGGCCAATCCGGTTCTGCAGCCCCTTCCCAGCCGGCGGCTTCTTCCGGGTCCGGCGAGGCCATGTCCTCCGGGATAACGGACTACGCCAGCCTGTCCGGTGACATCAACGTGGACGGGTCCAGCACGGTTTTCCCAATAACGGAAGCGGTGGCCGAGGAGTTCGGTAACCTGGCCAACAAGAAGGTACGGGTAACGGTGGGCGTGTCCGGCACCGGCGGCGGTTTCAAGAAGTTCTGCAACGGTGAGACTCACATCTCCGACGCCTCCCGCCCCATCAAGGCCGAGGAAGTAACCCTGTGCCAGGAAGGCGGCGTGGAATACATCGAGATTCCCGTAGCCATTGACGGGCTGACCGTCATCGTCAACAAGGACAACGACTTTGCCCAGTGCATAACCATTGAGGAACTGGACAAGATGTGGGGACCGGCCGCCGAGGAGACCGTAACCAAGTGGAGCCAGGTACGGGACGGCTGGCCGGACGAAGAGATGGATATGTACGCTCCCGGCGTAGATTCCGGCACCTTTGACTACTTCACCGACACGGTGAGCGGCGAGTCCGGGGCGTCCCGGGGCGACTTCACCGCCAGCGAAGACGACAACCTGATAATTCAGGGGGTATCCGGCGAGAAAAACGGAGTTGGCTACCTGGGCTACGCCTACTATGCAGAGAACGTGAACAAGCTGAAGGCGGTAGAGATAGACGGCGGCAGCGGCTGCGTTGCGCCGACGGACGCGGCGATTAACGACGGGACTTACTCCCCCTTATCGCGCCCGCTGTTAATCTACGTGCGGAAGGACGCGGCCAACGAGCCGCACATAGCCGAGTTCATCCGCTACTACCTGTCAGAAGAAGGCCAGGCTTTGGCTGCGGAAGTGGGGTATATCCCCTTCCCGCAGACGATATATGACCTGGCCCTGGATAAGTTCGAGAATGGGACTACCGGGACGGTCTTCGGCGGCGAGAACCCGCTGGAGGGTTCGGTGGCAGAGGTGATGGCCGGCAGCTAGACAAGCAGCCCGGCAGACGCAGCAACGGCGGCCGGGTTCTCGCAAGGAACCGGCTGCCAATATAACCCAATAACAGAACGGCGGCGGCTGAACTCAAGCTGCCGCCGTTCCTTTGCTTTGGGCAATCGCATTTGGAATCGGGGGAATCCGTCATTCCTGCGTCCTACCTGTCATTCCGGCGAAAGCAGGAATCCAGTGGCGTCAGGGGCAGCGGTTCCTGCTTTCGCCGGAATGACGGGTTTTCGTTCTTCGGTCTAATGCGATAGCCCTGGTTCCTTTGCCCAGGACTATTGCAAAGCGGGAGCATTTTCCCCCTCTCCCCGATGGAAAGGGGGATTGCCTTCTTTTGCTGGAGTCAGCCCGCCACCGGCCAGCGGCACAGGTGGTAGTAACCCACGGCCAGGGCCTCCCACTCGTGGGTGGTCTTGCTTTGGCCAATCAGCCCCAGGCGGGCCATTACGGCGTAGGCCAGTTGGTCCTGGGGGACGTGGGAATGGCGGGCGATGGCGGCCCGAACCTCCTGGGCCGAGTAGGTATATAAGGGCAGCCGGTGCCGGGCCGACCAGTTGACCAGGGCCGCGTCCAACAGTTCCAGTGATGGCACCGGCCACCGTATCCCCGAAGGCTGGCCGTAAGCCACCGCCGCCGGATTCCACCGCGCAACCAGCCCGTCCAGGCACCGGACCAGGTGGGATACCCGGTCGGCGGCGTCCAGGCTGCGGCTGCGGGGCAGCCGGATGATGCCGGTAGAATCCATGTCGGCGTCGCGAAAAATCGCCCAGCCCGTTTCCCGCACCCCGGCGTCCAGGGCCAGCAGGGTCATACCGCCTGCTCGGTTCAGGTCGGAGTCTAGGCCAGAGTTGAAGTCGGGGCCGGTCACCGGACGGCCTCCCGGTATATCGACAATGCAGACCGTCCCAGCGACTCCGAAGCTACCAACGATACGGGCAATTCGGCTGGTTCGGATAGTTCGGATGGTTGAGACCCGCCCACCGCTCCAACCGGGCTGCCGCTGCCTGACCCGGTTATGACAGCGGGAGTTAGGGCAGGGCGGAAGTAAACGGACTTCACCGCCCGTTCCGTAGATTCTTCCGGCCTCACCGTGCTTACCGAGTCGGCGGGGAGGGATATATCCACCGGAACACTTGCCGGCATAGCCAGCCGCAAACCGGCCTGCCGGTACAGGCCAATGTAGGAATAAGCGCCGCATTGCAGACAAATCCAGTCTTCCTCATCCCGGGCCAGATCGCCGCCGCATTTGCCGCAAGCCTTTAATCTATAGTGATTCACGGGTGCCCCCTGCAATAATGATTACCGAACAATTGTTCTATATTGCCAGGCAGGTTGTCAAGCCTTCGCCAGTGAATTTTCGGATTTCTTTCGCGGCCATTCCAAAGGCACGCCCCGCCTATTGCCTTCCGATTGCAAGCCGGGCTATCGCATTAGACCGAAGAACGAAAACCCGTCGTCCCGGCGAAAGCAGGAACCTCTGCCTCTGACGCCACTGGATTCCGGCGAAAGCAGGAATGACGGATTCCCTCGACTCCAAATTCGATTGCCCTGCGATTGCAAGCCCTATTCATTGCTTTTCTGAATGCAAGTCCCACCTGTTGTCATTCTGAGCGAAAGGGAGTGGAGCGAAGAATCCCAATGTTGGCCTACTAACCTGTCCCCGGTACTTGCGGTTGTTTTCTGGGCCGGGTTGGGATTCTTCACTCCGTTCAGAGTGACAAGAAAAGGGTCAAAATGACCGGAGAAGGGTCAGAACAACCGGGGATGGTTCAGAGTGAAACGGAGTTACTCAGAATGATCTGGAATAAATTGCAGTGGCCGGGAACAGCGGCCCAACCCTGGGCAGACACGGCGCAAGGGAAAAGGTACAATTCCGGTGGCATCCGGCGGGGATCAGGCAGGCCCTACCCGTCAATTGCCCGGCAAGGCCGGGGACTATCGCACATGACGGTAAACGCTTTTTCCCCGTCGTTCCTGCGCAGGCAGGAACCTCTGTCCGCAAGGTTTTAGGTTCCTGCTTTCGCAGAACGACAGACAGTCCGCAATCCAGATTCAATATCCCAGCAGGGCAAAGCGAGGCAATAGAGATAATGGAAGAGTTACCCGTATCCCGGAACAGCGGTGGGTATCCCTCATTGGGCCGCCGCCTGGCCGAGGTGGGTTGGGCCTTTCTCCCCCTGGGCTGGATTGCCTTCGGCGGCCCCCAGGCGCACATCGCCCTGCTCCAGGAGCGGTTTGTGGCGCAGCGGCGCTGGCTGGACGAGCAGCGCTTCGTGGAACTGCTGGGGCTGGGCCAGGGGTTGCCCGGCCCGACCTCAACCCAGATGGTGGTGGCGGTGGGCACCGCCCGGGCCGGGCCGCTGGGCGGGCTGCTGGCCCTCTTTCTGTTCCTCTTGCCGGCAGCGACGATTATGGCCCTGGCCGGCCTGGGGATGACCCGCTTCCTCTCCGCCGGAGACCGCCCGGCCTGGCTGGACGGCGTTCAACCGGCGACGGTGGCCCTGGTGGCGGTAGCGGCCTGGCGGCTGGGCCTGGTGGTGGTCAACACCAGTCTCACCACCGGGCTGATGCTCCTGGGCGCGGTGGCCGCCATCCTGGTGCGGCAGCCCTGGGCCTTTCCGGCGGTGCTGGCCCTGGGCGGACTGGTCGCCGCCATCGCCCTGCGGAACCAACGCCACGACGACAGACCGGCAGCGGGCAGCATACCCCTGGACAACCTGGGCATATCCCCGGTGGCGGGCGCTCTGCTGCTGCTGGTCTTCTTCGGGCTGCTGGCCGGGCTGATCGGAGCGCGGCTGGTGTGGGAGTTGCCGGCCCTGGAACTGTTCGAGTCCTTCTACCGCACCGGGTCGCTCATCTTTGGCGGCGGCCAGGTGGTGCTGCCCATGCTGCTGACCGAGACGGTGGAAACCGGCTGGGTGACGGAGCAGCAGTTCCTGGACGGCTTTGCCCTGATGCTGGCCCTGCCGGGACCGATGTTCAGCTTCAGCGCCTACTTGGGGGCAGTCGCCGGCGGCGTCCCCGGCCTGCTGCTGGCCTTTGTCGGCCTCTTCCTGCCGGGGGTGCTGATAATCTACGCCGTGCTGCCCTTCTGGGAGCGGGTGCGGCGGTATCCCTGGGTGCGGATAGCGTTGACCGGAGTTAACGCCACCGCCATCGGCCTGGTGGTGGGGGTGGTGTTCCTGCTGTGGGAACGGGCGGCGCCCAACCCGGCCGGGGCGGTAATCGCCCTGCTGGCCTTTGGCGCAGTAATGTTCTACCGGCTGCCGGCGCCGCTGGTAATCATCGGGGCCGGCGTCCTGGGCTGGCTGTTCAGCCTGGCGGGATTATTGTAAGGAGTCATATCACTCCCTCCTATCCGGTACGGCTGGAGGGAAAATCATTGATATTGTGTCCTTTATATGAGACAATCACAGTGCATGGAACTCGCCTACACGGAAGTCTTTGAGCAGTGGATTAGAGAGCTGCGTGACCAACGCGCAAGAGCCTCCATCCTGTCCCGGCTTCGTCGCATCGAAGAAGGCAACTTTGGCGACCATGTATCGGTCGGCGGCGGAATTAGTGAACTCCGTATCAATGTTGGACTAGGCTATCCGCCAAAACAGGGTGGTCATCTTGATTTGTGGCGGCAATAAGTCCAGTCAGCAACGAGACATACGGCAAGCCCAAAGAATGGTATCTGAGATATAAAGGGGGATAATGCAGCTCAAAAAGTTCGACGTGATTGACTTTCTCGATAACGACGAGGTTTTGATTGAATACCTGAACGTAGCCTTGGCGGAGAATGACCCGGCTTTTTTCGCCAAGGCCCTCGGCGACGTGGCGCGCGCCAAAGGGATGACCTCTGTCTCCGAAGCTACCGGCCTGGGAAGACAGTCCTTGTACCGGGCACTCTCCAGCGAAGGCAACCCACGCTTGGAGACGCTGTTCAAGGTCTTGGAAATCTTGAACCTTCGGCTTGCTATCACTCAATAACGAAGTCATAAAGCCTTCGCTCTGCCACCAGGTCCGCGTCCAGCGATTCAGATAGCGCCGATAGTTCCGCTGGGCTGGCGGTTCAGCTTGGCCGGGCTGTTGTAGAACTCTGCGTCTCTGTGTTTTGATGCCCTTTCACACAGAGACGCAGAGAGAACAGAGGCACACCGGGCTTTCTCTAAGTATCTCCCGGTCTCTGTGCCTCTGTGTGAAAGACGCCCCTACGACGAAAACTCAATCCCCACGCCCACAATCTCTATTTGCAGGGAGCGGGTATCCGGGGCGTTGTTGCCAAAGGTTACGCCTACGGTGACATTCAGGCCCTTTTGCACCTCCGGGACTCCGGGAATCTCAAAGCGGGCGTCCAGGTTATCGCCCTGCAAGCCCAGGTCCATGTGCTCGGCGATGCGCTTCTCCCCGTCATACACGATTACCTCGTGGACGGTGGCATGGGGTCGGGTGCGAAAACTGACCAGGGCGGCCTCGGCCTTGGTAGCCTTGCCGTCGGCCACTGCCAGCGTGGGGATGGGGAAGTGTACCCAGGTATTCTGCCCACCGGCGCCCTCAATGCGGACAAAAGGCCCGGTGTGCCGCACCGAGGTAACGCGGCTCAGGTATTCCACCTGCATACTGGCCCCGTGAACCCACTCGGTAAACTTGCCGTCTGCCATATTCTACCTTTCCTCTCCTGCTTTATCAGGTCATTCATTTTCCGGTTTGCTCTATCGGAATTATAGCCGGCAAGCGGCGTCAGGTATAGATGCTGCCGGTCTGCTGGCTGTTATCTGTCAGGGACGGCTAAAGAATCCGGGGCATCCGCTTACAACCCACGAATGTAAGAGATTTTAGGAAGGCTCTGGTTAACCGTCATTCCAGCCCTCGTATCGGGTACGGGGCAGGCTTTGAGCCGGAATCCAGAGGAGCTTAACAACAGCCCAGTTTATATCCATTAAGGATTTCCTGGATTCCGGCTTCCGCCGGGATGACGACTTGGGCGACGCCGGCTGGCGCTTATTCAGAGGTTCCTTAGGCAAACTTTGTCCATTTGGCAGATTTTGGGTTTTCCGGTTACGCGGCCGGCGGCCGGCCTAGCTCCGCTTCCAGTTCACGGATACGGGCCTCGGCCTCGGCTCTAGCTTGTCGTTCAGAGTCCCGCTGGGCCTCGGCGGCCAGGCGCGCATCGGCTTCCTCGTCATGGGTCTCCAGGTATCGCCCGGCTGACGGGTCCCACCAGCGGAGTTTCCCGTTCTCCCAGCAGACAGCAAGGTTCAGGACATCGCTGTTCCCCCATAAGCGGTTGTCGTCGGTGCGAATGATGTTAATTGGCTGATAGACCCCGTCAACCAGCCGGTCTCCGGCCAGGGGCGCATCGTAACGCTGTCCGCCAGTGGGGTCAAAACGCCAGTATTCGGGAATGCCGAAAGCGGCGTAGTCCTCCCGCTTCACGGTGTAGTCGTTTCGGGCGGTGGTTACGGAGGCTACTTCCAGCACAAAGTCCGGCGGCTTGCCGTGCTCTTCAATGGCGTAACCGTTGCGGTCGATGGCCGCTGCCGGATTTATGTTGAAGGCAACCAACAAATCAGGTATTCGGGCGTTCCGGCTGGGACGCCAGTACACGGGCATTTCGGCCAGCACCAGGGTGTTATCCCGGTTGCCGAAATGTCGGATAAGCATAGTCAGGTGACCGCCGATGTGGAGATGGATGACGTTCTGCATATCGTCCCTGGGTGGGAAGTCCGGGAAGATTTCGAGTTCCCAGGTTGTCGCTGTCTGGTGCGTCAGCTTGTTAGTCATAGCATTCCTCGCGTGGGAGGTGAGACGGGTGGGACGTGGGATCATTATACGACATTTGACCGCTGCGTGGGCTGGTTGGGCCTGCTGTTCCAGGGCCTTCTCCCTCTCCCTTGAGGGAGAGGGCCGGGGTGAGGGTGAAACCTCTGGCAGCAACAACGATTCCCTACTGAGGAACGCCCTCACCCTAACCCTCTCCCAGAGGGAGAGGGGACTTTCCCAGAGAATGAAAGGGCCCTGCTCCTGTTCCAGGGCAAGCGCATCACCAGTCCGGCCCTTAAATGAAGCTGCCCCGCGTTCGCCCGCGGCGGTAAGTGAGCCGCATCAGGTAGGCCACCACCCCGGCCAGCGCTAGCACCACCACGATGATGATAACCGGCGCCAGCCAATTGAGTCTGAAGGACCGGTCCACGTAGGTTACCTCGACCCGGGCGTCGGGCCGCTTGGCGCGGGGCGTTCCCGCTCCCAACGGGTTAATCCCCTCCCGCAATTCCCGGAACTTTACTTTTCCCTGATCCTCGATAAACTCCGCCGTCCGGTCAAAGTCCTGGACAAATACCCGGAAGGCCACTTCGGCCCGCTCCTCATGTTCATAGGTAGCCAGATATACCTGGTCAATTTCACCGCCCAGGCCGGCGACAAAGTCCTTGAGCCGGGCCACCCGTTCCGACACATCGGAAACATCCAGCCTATAGCTGGCGACCGGCGGGTTGGTGGGCCGCGCCCCCGGCGGGAACAGCGAGACGTGGATAGTCGCCAGGTCCACCCGCCGCTCCAGGAAGTTCAACTGCCCCTGCGCCCGCTCAATATCCGACCGCACCCGGGCCAGCTCCCGCTCCACAGTCAAAATCTCGGTTACAGTGCTGCTCCGCTCCAGCAGGGCCAACAGGCTCTCCTCCTCCCGTTTAGAACTCCGCAGCCGGGCGGACAGGTCAATAAACTGCTCCGTCACGTCCTCGCTGCCCAGGTTGCGGGACTCCACATCGCCCAAGCCCTCAATGCGCCCCAGGGCCGGCTCAAACTGGTCTTGGGGAACGCGAACGGTCAACTCGGCCCGGGGATTTTCCGAGCCGCCGGAGCTGGACAACTGCTCCACAAACCCGCCCACGCTTTCGGCGATGGCCCGTATCTGGCCGACCGAGGGTT
This sequence comes from Dehalococcoidia bacterium, assembly GCA_965197655.1. Lineage (GTDB taxonomy): Bacteria > Chloroflexota > Dehalococcoidia > Lucifugimonadales > UBA3495 > CATQHB01. The sequence goes on from OZ240220.1 coordinate 2,895,177, forward strand.
CTACCGCCTCAACCTCAATGGACACCCGGGCGATGGATATTACCTTGCGCCCGACGGTCTGTAGCGCGTTCTTGCCGCTGCCCTCGCCGCCCTCCGGCGCCGGCATCTGGGACCCGGGAGCCATCGGAGCCGGCGTCGCGGTGGCCATCGCGGCCGGCCTCGCAATCGCCGCTGCGTTGTTGTCCGTAAAGGTATCTCCAATCAATGAAATGCCCCGCGTCAGCGGCGATTGCGACAACCCATAGCTCTCCCTAGTCATCAAATAATCTTCCGATTCCATTGCCCCGCCGGCTGCCCCGAAGGCGCCGTCCGCCCCGCTGCTCCCCTGCTGACCGGTCAATATCGCCCGCTCCAACCGCGGCATTTCATCGGACGAACCGCAGGCCAGCAGCAACGCCGAGGTAGCAATCAGGGCAATGACCAGGAAACCCATCAGTTTTTTCATCTGCTGCCCTCGTCTGGAATAGAATGAATAATAGAAACCGATTTTACTACAAAAGGGGACGCTGCCGGTATCGGAAAAGTTCCCGGGGATGCGGGGATACGCAGAAAAGTCAGGGCAATCGCGCTCTATCTCCGGACGTTCCCCCTCACCCCGACCCTCTCCCCAAAGGAGAGGGAGCATCCGCTCATGGTGAACCTGTCGAACCACCCCTCTCCTCTGGGAGAGGGGCCGGGGGTGAGGGTGGAAGGGTCTCAGCAGGACAAACGGAGCATAAACCCGGGGCTTTCTGGATTCCGGCCTTCGCCGGAATGACGGTTTGGGGCGCCACAGGTCAAACGCAGTTCCCCTGGCAGAAGGGCCGCACCATACCCGCCACCATAAATCCTGTGGTACTATACCGGACGTATAAACCGGGCAAGCAAAAGCTGCTATTCGTAAACTATTCATAAACCGGGGTTGTCGCTTCAGGAGGTGTTGAAATGAAGAAGCTGCTGCCCGGCCTGGGTTTTGGCGCCCTGGCCGGCGGACTGCTGACCGCTCCCCTGATTGGGTTGATGTATCTGGTGGACAAGCTGCTGGACTTGCCCTTTGTCCCCTTTGCCCTGTTCGACTGGATTGCCCGGGAAATGCCCGGCCCGCTGGTGACGATGGGCATTGACCTGATGATCGACGGCCTGCGCCTGGCCGGGCTGAGCGTGGCCGCCGCCGCCAAGACCGGCGAGCAGTTGGGCGCCATCTTCCTTTTCTTCGGCATCGGCGTGGTGGTCTGCGCCATATTTTTCGCCGCCATGAAATCCCGCCATACCGCCCCCTGGCTCCCTGGCGACGGCCCCCTGTTCGGCATATTTTCCCACCCGGCGCCGGGGCTGATTGTCGGGTTTATCTTTGGCCTGCCCATGATCATCGTCAGCCTGCCCATGGGCCAGTCCACCATGAACCCGGTGGTAACTTTCATCGTATTGCTAACCCTCTTCCTGGTCTGGGGGCTGGCCGCCGGGTTGCTCCAACGCCGCTTGATGGGACAACCAACCATAGACCAACCGTCCATAGACCAACCGGCGGAGGGTGAATTGGTAGTGGACGGGGAAGTCCGCTCGGCCAGCGTCCTCAACCGCCGCCAGTTCCTCATCCGGCTGGGGGCCACCACCGCCACCGTGACCGTAGTCAGCGCCGGCCTGGGCACCGCATTGGCCCAGGGTGAACAGAACCGCATCGCCGAATCGGTGGCCGGCTCTATGCCCCCGGCGGAGCTGCCGCCCCGCCGTCCCCTGCCCAACGACGGCGACCCGGTGACGCCGGCCCCGGGCACCCGCCCGGAATATACCCCGGTGGAGGACCATTACCAGGTCTTTCTCCGCACCGAGCCGACCTTCATTGACATTTCCAGCTGGGTCTTGCCCATCCACGGGCTGGTCGCCAACCCCAGGGAGTTTACCATTGAGGAAATCCGGGGCAACTACCCCGCCCGCGACCAGTACGTCACCCTGTCCTGCATCTCCGGGCGGGTTGGCACCACGCTAATCAGCACCACCTGGTGGACCGGAGTAAGCCTGCAACAAATCCTGGCCGACGTGCAACCACTGGAAAACGCCCGCTACCTGATTATCAAGTCCGGCGATGGCTTCTACGAAACGGTGGCCCTGGACCTGATTGCCTCCGACCCTCGGATAATGCTCTGCTACGCCTGGGACGGCGAACCCCTGCCCTTTGACCACGGCTTCCCCCTCCGCATCTGGCTCCCCGACCGCTTCGGTATGAAGCAGCCCAAGTGGATAGTGGACATCGAGGTCACCGAGGAGTACCGGGAGGGCTACTGGGTGGAACGGGGCTGGGACGAGGTGGCCCAGATGCGGGCCACGTCGGTCATTGACACCGTGGCGGTGCGGGACGTTATCGAAGAGGGCGGGCAGCGGCTGGTTCCCGTCGGTGGCATCGCTTTTGCCGGCGCTCGGGGCATCTCCAGAGTTCAGGTAAGGGTGGACAACGGCCCTTGGCAAGACGCGCAGCTGCGCTCGCCTCTGTCCGAGACGACCTGGGTTATCTGGCGCTACGACTGGCCCTTTGCCGCCGGCGGCCACACCTTTGAGGTACGCTGCGCCGAGGGCGACGGCACCCCCCAGATTGAAGAACAAATGGGCAACCGGCCCAGCGGCGCCACCGGCATCCACAACCGCAAGGCCAAGCTGTAGGGAGGCGGTTTTCACACGGAGACACGGAGGACGCAGAGGAAAACAGAGAATCTCCGCGTTCCTTGTCTTGTGATATGCGGATGTATATCATAAGCCTATGGCCGTTATACTGGATACCAGTCCTGTTATAAACCTGAACCGGGCCGGCCTGCTGGCATTAGTATTCAATGAACTGGAGTGCATCATTCTCCCGGAGGTCTATGCAGAAGCGGTAGATACCGGGCGGTATTTCGGCTACCCGGATGCCGACGAGATAGCCGCTATTATTAACCCGCCAGTCGCTCCTCCTACCAGGATATTGCCGGAAGTGGAGCGGTTCGGCGACGGGGAAGCGGCGGTATTCAGCAAATATATTGAAAGGCAAAGCAGAGTCGGCTTGGGGGAAGACGTTATTGTCAGCGATGACCGCCAGTTCCTGAACCATTTGAGGCGTCGAAATGCCCGGGCAGGCCGGTCAATAAACTACTTAAACACTGCCTCATTCATCGCAGATTTAGGTGCGACAGATACTTTGCCCAAGTCTCAGGCCCGGGATTCCCTGGAACGAATCCGTCCAAGAATGCGGGCTATTGATTATCAAGCTGCGCTGCTGCGCTTGGAGTTGTGATGGCTGATACGAAACCGAGTAAAAAAACCCGTACCCTGCACTTGAGCGTCCCGGAAGGATTGATGCAAGCAGCCGAACTTTATGGCCGCTTGTCCCAGATGGAACGTTCCACAGTTCTGCGGCACTGGATACGCCAGGGTTCCGAAAGGGAACTCTTGCAATTGGTCAGCGACGGCCAACTGAGCACCGGAAAGCTGGTCGAGTGGCTGGGCATCAGTTACTACGATGTTCACGACTTGGCGCAAAAATACGGCATAGAACTCGGCCCCTCCGACGAGCAAATCCAATATATGAACGAGAATTACGGCGGAAAGATAGCCGAGATTCTCAAAGCCTCCCGAAAGGCCCAAAAGGAGTAAAAACTCAATGTCCGAAAAACCATACATAGACTTTGACCAGGCCCAGGCAGCAATGAAGGCCATCATCGACGAGGCCACCAACCCGGTGGTGATGCCGGTGGCGATCGCCATCGTGGACGATGCCGGCAATATGGTGGCCTACGCCCAGATGGACAACGTGCGGCTCTACGCCCGCCGTCACGCTTTCCGCAAGGCCTACACCGCTGCGATAATGGGCATGGACACCGGCCCCCACGGCGAGCAGTTGAAGGAGCGGGGCCGGACGGTCAGCGACTACGGCGACCCCAACCTCACCCCTGGCGAAGGCGGCATGGTGGTGCGCTCCAAGGACGGGATAATTATGGGCGGCATCGGCATCGGCGGCTACCTGGCCCGCGACGAAGAACTGGCCCAAATCGGCCTGGATGCTATGAAGTTGGATGCAATGGGACTGGAGTAGGCTCCGTTCCAGAGCAATCGCATTTGGATTGAGGGCCATCCGTCGTTCCTGCGGAGGCAGGAGTATCTGTCTTTAACGCCTTGAGGTTCCTGCCTGCACAGGAACGACGGGAAAGGGGAATCTGCCATCACGTGCGATAACCCTGGCCAATCACCAAATCCCCATTGACCAAACCTGTCTCATTGCGGTATAGTCAAGGCAGCCCAAATCGTTGCATAGTGCGGTGAATCTGCACAAAATCAACTAAATCGGAGGTGGTTCGTATGCCAGAACGTAATCCTTATGCCCCCGCCTTTCCCAAAGGCAGCAGAAAGGTCGCCATGATCCAGCACTCCAACGTCGAGACCAGCGACGTGGCGCGCAGTCAAGAGTGGTACGCCAAGGTCTTCGATGCGGAATGGACGGAAGAAGGTCCCCGGTTCTTGAAGCTGGGCAACACCGAGCTTCATCTCCATGTGGAGGCCAACCCGCAACCCCACCCGACCAACCACTTCGCCATCGAGGTGGAAGATTGGGACGGCTGGCTGTCCAACTTGCAGCAGTCAGGGGTGGATTTTGCACCGGGCCGGGAACCCAAGCTGAACGACGGCGGCAAGCTGGCCGGCTTCCTCCGCGACCCGGACGGCAACCTGATTGAGGTTATGTACCACGCCGAATGGCATTAACCCGGGTATTTCCGGTATGCGCTGGTATTCCGGCGCATCAACAAGGTTGCGCCGGTAGGGGCGGGTTTGAAACCCGCCCCTACATCAATTACCAACCCGTAGGGGCAACCCTTGTGGTTGCCCATCCCCTTCGTGATGATCACTCCCCGCCTCCGTTCATGGTGAGCTTGTCGAACCACCGCCCACCGACAAACCCCGCTTCAACACCTAAACGCCCTCAACGAAGGTGGCGTTGGTGGTCGCCGAGTTGTGGCGCATCGTCTTAGGGCCGGCGTACTCTTCTGAGTAGTACCATTCCTTAGCCCGCTCCACGCTGTCAAACTCCAGAATCACCAGCCGACTCGGATTCCAATTGCCCTCCACCGGCTCCACCGCCCCGCCCCGCACCAGGTAGCGGCCTCCGTAAACCTCGATAGTTGCGCTCACCAACTTGCGGTACTCCTCAAACCCCGCCGGGTCGGTAACATTCACGTCGGCAATCATATAACCGGCCATACTTCTCTCCTCCTGCAATTACATCGTTCTCGATTCCATATAGTATTGTAACGGTCAAGCCGGGGCAACCCGGGGCAAGCTCTCTCCCCCGGCTCCTCTACCCCAAGGCGCAGGGTGGTTCGACCAGCTCACCATGAGCGGGGCACTCCTTCTCCTTTGGGGAGAGGGCAGAAGCAGGGCTATCGCATTTGGGTTGCAGGCTATCCGTCGTTCCTGCGCAGGCAGGAACCTCTGTCCTCAACATTTTAGGTTCCTGCCTGCGCAGGAACGACGGGGAAAACACCTTTACCATCATGTACGATTACCCTGAGGGCCGGGGTGAGGGGGGTGACTATATGGTATATAATTGCCCGAACCAGACCCTCTAATCCGCCCGGCCCAAGCCGACCTTAGGAGGCCCGCCCCCAATGAAAGTTTATTACTTCAGCGAGTTCCCCTATCACGAATACCCGGACGAGGAGGGGGACAAGTTTCCCTCCCTGCGGCTGACCTTTCCCAATACCTATTTTGAGCCGGAGACCGCCAGCGACCTGTTCAAGCGTTACTTTGACGAGTGCATCTACGTGGACGAGATGGGCTTCGACGGCATTATGGTCAACGAACACCACAACACGCCGTCCTGTATGAACGCATCCTGCAACCTCTCCGCCGCAGTGCTGGCCCGCACCACCAAACAGGCGAAAATCCTGCTGCTGGGCAATATCCTGCCGATTCACGACAACCCGGTCCGCCTGGCCGAAGAGATTGCCATGATTGACGTAATCTCTGGCGGGCGGGTCATTTCCGGCATGGTGCGCGGCACCGGCGTAGAAACCCTGGCCACCAACGGCAACCCGATGTATAACCGGGAGCGGTTCGAGGAGTGCCACGACCTGTTAATCAAGACCTGGACTAACCCCGGCCCCTTCCGCTGGGAAGGCAAGCACTACAACTTCCGAGTGGTCAACCCCTGGATGGTGCCGGTGCAGAAACCCCATCCCCCGGTCTGGGTGCCCGGCACGGCCAGCCCGGAAACGGCGCAGTGGGCCGCCGAGCATGGCTATACCTACGTGGCCTTCCTGACGCCCCTGGACGTTACCGAGGACCTGTTCAACATCTACCGGGCCGCCGCCGCCGATGTGGGCTACGAGCCTACCCCCAACAACTTCGGCTACCTGCTGTGCTGCTACGTGGCCGACACCCAGGAAGAGGCCGACGCGCAGGCCCGCCATTTCATCTGGCGCATGGGCACCACCACCCGCGGCCCCCGGGAGTATATGAACCCGGTGGGTTACCGCAGCCAGCAGGGCGAGCAGGTAGCGGCCCGCCGTGCCGTCCGCCCCCTGATTCAGCAGAGCTACGAGGAACTGAACGAGAATTACCACATAGTGGCCGGCACCCCGGATACGGTGCTGGAAAAAATCAAGTACCTCCATGACCGGCTGGGGATGGAACACCTGATTTTCTACGGCCAGGAATCGCGAATGTCCCACCAGGCCACGATGAGCAACATCGGCCTGTTCGGCAAGGAAGTGCTGCCGGAAATACAGAAGTGGTAGGGGGCAAGGTTTATCCACGAATAGACACGAATGAGCGCTAATATCTACTGTCAACTTCCCTGAGTAGCCAGCAAATTGTCACCGGTCAGCCGCATTAGGGAGTAAATCCAGGCGTAGGGTATTAGTGAACATTAGCGCCTATTCGTGAATGAAGCCGGGAGTGAAACCGGTTGGAAAGCCTGGCTCCGGCTACCCCTACGGAATAGAAGCCGGAGCAGCCGGGCCGCCCGCCGCCAGTTCCGGGACGCACACCGCCAGGCCCAGATAGAAGGCCAGCAGGGGCAGGGACTGCTCCGGCGGGGCGTCAGGCAGGGTAGCTGCGGCCAGGGCTGCGACGTCAGTACGGGCCAGCAGCTGCCGGATGCAGGCCCGGTTCTCGTCAGTCAGGTCTCCAAGGCTCGGCGTCAGGCCGGAGTAGAAAAGGTCGGCGGCCTTCTCCGGGGCGACGCATCGGAGAACTGACACCTGCCACTCCTCCGTTTCGCCTGGGGGCAGGACGGGCCGCGCCAAGACCTCGGCCAACTGCTTATCACCCAACTCCTTGCGGATACAAGACTGCTCACCCTCGTTGAAGGCGTCGAACAAATCCCCCCACCGGGTCTCCGGGCCGATGGCGCCGGGGGCAAAGTCCCCGGCGCCGGCAGGAACAACGGCATTGGTGGGCACCGGAGACGCCGGCGGGATGGCGGTGGGCGTCGCGGACGGCGGCGGGGTGGGCGAAGGCAGGAGGGTTGGAGTTGGCATCGGCGTGGCCGTGGGCGCCGGGGACGGGGTGGGAACCAGGGTTGCGGTTGGCTGCGGCGTCAACGTTGGGACGCCGGTGTCGGGCGCATTGGCCACGCCCGTGCCCGCAACGGTATCAGCAGCAGGGGAGGCGACAACGGCAGGCGGTGGCTCAGGTTCCGAACCACAAGCAGAAAACCCTACAAAGGCCGGCAGGCAAAGCAGCCCCAACCATATTACGCGGTACACGGTGTTCTTCAGTCCAGGGAACATTGGTAAATTACAAACTCCGAGCAGCACCGCAGCGCCAGGATTAGGATTGTTGAAATGGGCCGAGCCACCGGGAATATACTACGGCTGGGGGTGACGCTACGGATTTTACGAACCTGACCTGGATTTGGCCGGGCAAAGGCGTTAGAAGGACGGCCTTATTTCCCCGTCGTTCCTGCGCCGGCAGGAACCTGGGTGTCTGCCCCGCGACTAGCAAGCAACCAGCCCTTAGACAAGTTCAGGGTGAACGGTTTTGCCCGGCCTTGCGGTGGTCACCCCGGCCCGGTCAGGCGGGCGATGCCGCGCATGGTGGGGCCGCCGTTGCTCATCCGCTTGGCTTGCATCGGCTGGCCCTTGCCGCAGTTGGGGATGGGGTTGACCCGCAAGTCGCTGCCCACGGCGTCGATGGAGTGGAAGTAGTTGCGCGAGTCGGCGGTGATGCCCCCGTCCCGGTAGAGTTGGCCCAACTGCCCGTTCCTGATTTCGTAAACCTTGACTGCGGTGATGCGGAAGTTTTCCCGGGATTCGGCGATGGACGGGGTGCGGTGGCCGGCGATGTAATAACCCGAATCCACCTCGGCGATGATGTCCGCCGGGTTCCGGTCGCCCGGAGCAAAGACGGTGTTGGTCATCCGAATCAAGGGCGCCAGGTGAGCTTCGGTAGCCCGCGCCGAGCCGTTGGGGGTCACGCCCATAATGGCGGCGGTCTGCCGGTTGTTCAGAAACTCCTCCAGCGCCCCGTCCCGGATGATGTAGGCCCGGCGCGCCGGCGTCCCCTCGTGGTCGTACCGGAAAGACCCGTAGCCCTCCATCAAAGGGTCGGAAAAGGCGGTTACCAGGGGCGAGGCAATCTGCTGCCCCAGTTGATTCTCCCGCAGGTTTTTCAGGAACCAGGAGCGGCCGGCGTAGGCCGTTTCATACTTCAAGGCCCGGTCCAGTTCCGCGGGGTGGCCCACTACCTCGTGCACCAGCAGGGTGTTGAAGTGGGGGTCGGTTACCACCGTGACCTCCTTGTCCGGTGGCCGGAGCGGGGGCGCGGCGGCTACCTCGGCGGCGTCCGCGCCCAGCTTGCGGCAGAAGTCAATGTAGTTGGGCAGGATGATGGGGTCGTTATCGTAGCCCTCGGTGAGGATTTCCCAACCCCGCTGGTGGCCGGTAAAGTCGTACAGCTCAAAGTTGCCGTGCTCCCCACCGCAGATGGCCATGACAAAGCCCTCGGTCTGGGCAAAGCTCTGGTCAATGTCGGCTCCGTCGGAGCTGATAAACAGTTCCCGGAGCAGGAAGGAGCTGGTTGATGCTGCGGTAAAGAGGATGCGGTCGCTTTGGCCCTGGGCTGCTTTACAGCCCTCCACCGCCATTCGGACGGTCTCGGAAATGGGGACGCTGCGGGGGTCTATGGTGTAAGTCGCCGGTATAGAATCCTCGGCAACGGGCACTCGGGACAGGTAGGTGTCATCCAGGCTGTCGGCTACGCCGGGGAAGCGGGATTTGGCCTGGGACTTGTGCCGGGCGTTGGCCCGCGCCCGCTGGTGGGCTTGGCGGATACCCTCCCAGACTACCGCCTCAATCTTATCGAGGTTGTCGGCGTCGGCAGTCCCGAGGATTTGGCCGTAGTAACCGGCGGCGGTCATCCGGTTCTGGGCAATGACCCGGACGCCGAAACCGAAGGCGACATCCTCGCCGCTGGCCTTTTCGCTGCCATTTTCGGCAACGGCGCCCCGTTCCTCCCGCACCTGGATACGCAGGTCACAATAGCGCATACCGGGCAGCCGCCTGGCCCGCTCCGCCACCACCGAGCGCAGGTTGGGGCGCATTTTGTCCAGCGATTCTACGGTAACGGGTTGGGGCATAGCGTTGCCTCAACTGTCCATCGAGACTGACGCACGGAAACCCAAACTATTCCGGCCCTGACTGATGGGACAAGAAGTCTTTGAGTTCGGAAAACTGGCCGGAGAGACGGGCTTGACCCTGTTCTAGGCCCCGGACACGCTCATCTTGTCCATCAAACCGGCGGTTCATCTCGCCTTGCATTTGCTCAAACCGCTGATTCGTCTGGTCTTCCAGCCGGTCAAACCGGCGGTTCATCTCGCCTTGCATTTGCTCAAATTGCCGGTTCATCTCGCCTTGCATTTGCTCAAACTGCCGGTTCATCCGGTCTTCCAGACGGTCAATCCGTTGGATATTTCGTTTTTCCGACTGTATCATCAGAGTTACCAGCAACCCGGCCACCGAAAGCTGTGCAGCCAGCAGGGCAACCCCCACTCCGATGATGGCTATCATCTCTGGCGACATACTCCCTCCCGTTCCCCCTACCCCTGCTCCGACTGCCAGGCGCGGGCTACGGCGTGGGCTACCGCCGGGACTACTTCGGGGTCCAGCGACCAGGGGATGATGTGCCCCGGGGTCGGCTCGGCGACTAAGCCAGCCAGAGCCTCGGCGGCGGCCAGCTTCATCCGGGTGGTTATTCGGGTGGCGCGGGCGTCCAGCGCACCCCGGAAGACTCCAGGGAAGGCCAGGCTGTTGTTTATCTGGTTGGGGAAGTCGCTGCGGCCGGTGCCTACCACTTTGGCGCCGGCCTCTGCCGCCAGGTTGGGCATAATTTCCGGCGTGGGGTTGGCCGCGGCCAGCACCACCGCATCCTGGGCCATGGAGCGCACCATATCCTGGCTCACCGCGTCGCCGACGGACAGGCCGATGAACACGTCGGCCCCCTGCATCGCCTCGGCCAAGCCGCCCTCTCGGTTGTTGAGGTTGGTCGTTTCCAGCATTTCGGTCTTGATGGGCGTCAGGTCGGTACGGCCCCGGTGGATGATGCCCTGACTGTCCACTAGGATGATGTTCTTGGCTCCATAATCCGCCAGCAGCTTGGTGGAAGCGATGCCGCCGGCGCCGGCGCCGGAAAATACGATATTCACGTCCTCAATCCGCTTGCCCACTACCATAATGGCGTTGATGATGGAAGCCAGCACCACGATGGAGGTGCCGTGCTGGTCGTCGTGAAATACGGGAATGCCCAAGTCTTGCAGGCTTTCCTCGATTTCAAAGCAGCGGGGGGCGGCGATGTCTTCCAGGTTAATACCGCCAAAGGTGGGCGCCAGGTTGCGGACGGTCTGGATAATCGAGGCATTATCCTGGGTGCCCAGGCAGATGGGAAAGGCGTCAATGTCGGCCAGGCCCTTGAACAGGATGGACTTGCCCTCCATCACCGCCAGGGCCGCTTCCGGGCCGACGTTGCCCAGGCCCAGGACGGCTGAGCCGTCGGACACCACCGCAACGGTGTTGCCCCGGTTGGTCAGGGCAAAGCTCTCCGACTTGTCGTTGTGGATTGCCATACTGACCGCCGCCACTCCGGGAGTGTAGGCTATGGACAGTTCCTCCATAGTCTCCACCTTCATTTTGGAGGCGATGCTTACCTTGCCCCGGCTGGCCCGATGACGAATGATTGCTTCTGCTCCGTAGTCCATCATAATCTTCCACTGCCTCTTTCAGGTTACTCAACCGTACCATACAGTACCGTCGGCATAGTTTTTATGTTTATGTAACAATTACGTGCAATTCGCCAATTATAAACCCTATTGCAAGCCTGTGGGATATATCCGGCCTGCTTTCTTCAGGATTTTGGTTTGTGTGCCCGGATTTCCTCATTACAGCGCCGGCGCGGAGATTACCCAGCGGCGCGCCGGTAGCTTAACTGCACCATACCGGTGTCGTAAGACTGGCAATTTACCAGCGTCAAGTCCCGCTGCGGCGTAGCCGGCGGGAACAGGGGAATGCCCTCGCCCAGAATTACCGGCAGGATAAACAGTTCAATGCGGTCAACTAAATCCAGCCGCAGAAACTCCCGCACCAACTGCCCACCGCCCAACAGCCAGAGGTTTTTGTCCTGCTCCGCCTTGAGGCGGGCTACCAAGCCGGCAATGTCGCCATCGTCCACAAAGCGGACGTTCTCATCCTGCTCGCCGGCCCGGGTGCGGGAAAAGACATAGCCCGCCGTGCCGGGGTAGGGGTAAGCGATGCCAAAGGACAGTATCTGCTCGTAGGTGATGCGCCCCATCAAAACCACGCCCACGCCGGCGAGAAAATCGTGGTAGCCATAATCCTCGCCGGGGCCTTCCGACGGTTCCGGGGTAGGTTCCGGGGTAGGTTCCGGGGACGATTCAGGGGTAGGTTCCGGGGACGATTCAGGGAGCTCCTCCAGCCAATCCACGTTACCATCGGGGCGGGCGATGTAACCATCCACGCTGGAGGCGATGTAGAGAATTACTTGGGGTATATTGTCGGGCATATTGGCCTTCCCGTGAGCGGGTTAATCCGCCGGAAGATGGCGGGGGATAGCCGGGTCTAGCCGCTCTGCCGCTTCACGCTGATATTCCACCACACGATCAGCGGCGTAATCACTATGGTAGGCAGTATCCAAGCCAGCCACGGAGGGTTGGTATCCACGTTCACTACCAACACGGCGGTTATGGTGGCGATGGTTCCACCCAGCATATTGGTTAGGTGGCGGGAAATTCGCCGGGCGTAGGTCGCCGCCCGGGCCCGGTAGGCCCGGTGAAAGAGGGCATCGGCCAGGCCAAGTCCCAGTGCAATCGCCCCGAAGAGGGTGAGCGTTACCCATTGGGAATCGCCGCCCCGGGCCAGGGTGACGGCATAGCCTCCCATTCCCAGCCCGGTCAGGGCCATAATTGCGGCGGCAGTCCAGTCCACCGGCTGCGGGCGTCCCCGGCGGTTGCGGGCAAAACGCCAGCCGGCGAAGACCAGGTAAAAGCTGAAAAAGGCGATGAACAGCAGGAATACGTCGGCGCCCAGTATCGCCAGCGGCAGGGCGGTAAGGAAAACCAACGTCATAGCCAGGGCATATACCCGCCCCGACCTTACGTGGTTGGTCCGGCCTTTCGCCGTCAACAGGGCAACTCCGGCGGCGAGCAGGGCCGCCGACCCGGCCCCGATATGTACGACGAGCAGGATAAGGTTGACCACTGTTTCCTCTTTTCAATTACGAATTAGAAATTGTCAATGTCCAAATCGTAATTTCTAATTCTTAATTCGTAATTGCTAAGGTTGGCGGCGGCGCTGGATTACTACGGTGTCGCAAATAAGGTCGTGCAGGCCCCGCCGGTCTCTCCGAAAGGCTACTACCAGGAAAATGAAACCCAAAGTGAAATTAGCGGACAGGGCGGTTAGCAGGTGCCGGGCCAGGGCACGGCCGGGGCCAACCCGAGAGCCGTCGCTGCGCACCACGTACAGGCCAAAGGCCCGCTTGCCCACGGTGGTAGCCCAGAGGGTGATGAGAGCGGTATCGTAAATCAGGGTTAGCAGCAAGACCAGCAGTTGCAGGCGCTCATAACCCGGCGGCGGCTCCAGTATCTCGTCGGTAGAGGCGGGGAGGGGTTGGCCCATAAGCATCCAGAGAACGACCAAGGGTAAGACGATGACCAGTGTGTCAATAATATAAGCCAGGGAGCGCAGCCAGAACCCGCCGGGGGCGCCCAGGGCAAAGGCTCCCAGCATTGCGCCGGATGGAACGGCGGCAGTGGCAACATCAAAGGGCATCCCGCAGGTAAAGCATTGGGAGGCCCCCGGAGCGTTGACCTGATGGCAGCGGGGGCAGATGCCGGGCTGTGGCTCCGGCTCTGGTTGGACCGGTTGGGCCGGTTGTAACGGTTGATACGGCTGGGCCGGTTCGGGCTGTCCTTCGGAAATCCCGGAGCCGGGTGTTGCTCCCGATGTTGCCGGCCCGGCATCGGCCAGGTTATGCCCGCAGTGGCCGCAAAACCGGCTGCCGGGAGTATAGGGAGTTTGGCAGGCTTGGCACCGCATTTCGAGCCGCGCCCCACAGTCCAAACAAAAGCCGGCCCCCGGCGCCGCTTCCGCTCCGCATTGCTGGCAGTTCATAAGCTATCGTCTTTGACCAAAACCGGGCGCAAGCGCAATTACACCTCTGCAATTGGGTTCGGGCTTCGTTCCTTCCCACTGGTAGGGCATAGTCCGCCGGGTGACTCCCATTGCAACCTTTATTCCACGAATCGGGTAAAGTAAAGGCCGATTATGGCGAGGATGGTGGTTACCCAGCTACCAATCATTATCACCATTAAGGTATTGAACCGGGTGTTCACCTCAGCAAATCGGGCGTTCATATCCGAGCGCAGCGATTCGACAGTGCCGTTCACCTCGGCAAATCGGGCGTTCGTCTCCGAGCGCAACGATTCGACAGTGCCGTTCACCTCAGCGAACCGGGTGTTCGTCTCCGAGCGCAACGATTCGACAGTGCCGTTCACCTCAGCGAACCGGGTGTTCATTTCCGAGCGCGAAGATTCAACCGCCTGGCCTATGTCGTGGAGCCGGGCGTCAACTTGTTCGTAGGCTCCCTCTAACCTGCTAACCCTTTGTACCGTGGTCATGTTTCAACTCCTTTCGGCTCAGCGAGAATTGCGTCTATCTTGTCTTAAGATGGCGCTTTCTTCCCACCATGTAGCGTCCCACTACCCGGTAACCGCGCCCTCGGCGGCGGATGATACCAACTTGGCGTACTTGGCCAGGACGCCGGAAGTGTATTTGGGCGGCAGGGGTTGCCAGGCGGCGCGGCGGTCGCTGAACTCTTCCTCGGTCAACTGGGCGTCCAGGCTGCGGTTGGGGATGTCCAGGGTGATTATGTCGCCCTCCCGGAGCAGGCCGATGGGGCCGCCCACCGCCGCCTCCGGGGCCACGTGGCCTACCATCGGCCCGTGGGATGCGCCGGAGAACCGCCCGTCGGTAATCAACGCCACCGAGTCGCCCAAGCCCTGGCCGATAAGGGCGCTGGTTACCGCCAGCATCTCCCGCATACCGGGGCCGCCCTTGGGTCCCTCATAGCGGATAACCACGATGTCGCCCGGGTTTATCTCCCCCCGCTGGATGGCCTGGAACGCCGGCTCTTCCTGTTCAAATACCCGGGCCGGCCCCTGGTAAACCCTCTCCTGGTGGCCGGCTACCTTGATTACCGCCCCGTCGGGGGCCAGGTTGCCGCGCAGGATAGCCAGGCCGCCGGTGGGGCCGCGGGGCGTCTCCGGCTGGTAGATTACCGGCTGGTCGTCAATGGTAGGCATACCGGCCACGTTCTCCGCCAGGGTCTTGCCGGTGACGGTCATCGTGTCGCCGTGGAGCAGCCCGGCCCTTAACAGCCGTTGCGCTACCAGGGACACGCCGCCGTAGCGGTCCAGGTCGGCCATCACGTAGCGACCGCCGGGTCGCATATCGGAAATGTAGGGCGTACTGCGGCTGATGCGGTCGAAATCGTCCAGGGTCAAGTCCACCTCAGCCTCCCGGGCAATCGCCATCAGGTGCAGCACCGCGTTGGTGGAGCCGCCCATCGCCAGCACCACCGTAATGGCGTTCTCAAAGGCGTGGCGGGTCAGAATGTCCCGGGGGCGAATATCCTCCTCCAGCAGCCGCAGCAGGGTGCGGCCGGCCTCCCTTGCCTCATCAATCTTGCGGGGGTCAACGGCGGGGATAGAGGCGTCGCCGGGCAGGGACATACCCATTACCTCGATGGCGGTGGACATAGTGTTGGCGGTAAAGAGTCCGGCGCAGGAACCCTCGCCGGGGCAGGCCACGCACTCCAGGGCGGTCAGCTCTTCCCGGCTGATGCTGCCCTTGGCGTAGGCGCCCACCGCCTCAAAAACGTCCTGAATGTTAACGTCGTTACCCAGGTACTGGCCGGGCAGGATGGTGCCGCCGTAGATGAAAATTGCGGGGACGTTGAGGCGGGCCATAGCCATCATACAGCCGGGCATATTCTTGTCGCAGCCGGCCACCGTAACCAGCCCGTCCATCCGCTCCCCAAAGGTTACCACCTCGATGGAGTCGGCGATGACCTCCCGGCTGACCAGGGAGGCTTTCATCCCCTCGGTGCCCATCGAGATGCCGTCGCTGACGGTGATGGTGCCGAACTCAAAGGGAGTGCCGTCGGCCTGGCGGATGCCCTCCTTGGCGGCCTGGGCAAAGCGGGACAGGTGGACGTTGCAGGGGGTAACGTCGCTGGCCAGGTTGGCAATGGCAACGAAAGGCTTTTCCAGGTCATCCGGGGTCAGGCCCATCGCCAGCAGCATCGCCCGGGCCGGGGCGCGCTCCGCACCCTGGGTAACGTCGTTGCTGCGGTGCTTCATCCGGGCGACGGTAGCGGCGTCTCGGACGGTAGTTTGTGTGGCGTCGGTTTGAGTGCCGGTTTGAGTAGTAGTAGTCACGGGGGGCCTCCTCCTCTAGGTTCACCTTCAGGCAAGCAGAGCCATTATAATCTGCCAGCCATAGCGGTACAAGGCGGCCCTGGTCGGGGGCAGGACTATTGCAATAGGAAATCAGGCTATCCGTCGTTCCTGCGCCGGCAGGAACCTCTGTCCGCAAGGTCTTTAGGTTCCTGCCGGCGCAGGAACGACGAGAAACAGGACCTCTGTACTAATGCCTTCGCCCTGTTCCAGATACAAAGCAAGTTGATTTGTTGGAACCGATGCCACACAGGTACGCCCCTACGTCAATCACCAACCCGTAGGGGCAACCCTTGTGGTTGCCCAAGTAGGAGACCCAAAGAACCTGCCCCAACCGCCTCCGGTAGCAATTCAGCATAGGTAGGGTTACATTAGGAGCATCCGTAAACCACACCGCCGGTTGGAGACTTTTCGCTGACCCACCCGGACAAAGGAGATTACCTTTATGGCACGACTAGAGGAATACGCCGACCGATTTCAATTCGCCAAGCTGGAACGAGAGGACGGCATCCTGCAAATGACCCTGCACAGTGACGGCGACACGTTGCAGTGGGGAGCCGGGCCACATTCAGAATTAGTGGAGGTGTTTCACGCCGTTGGCGCCGACCCGGAGACCAAGGTGGTCATTATGACCGGCGCCGGGGACGGGTTCACCGGCCCTGCCGGCAGCAGCGCTACAGTGCCCCGGCGCACCCCGGAGCAGTGGGATCCCACCTATTGGGAAGGCAAACACCTCTTGGGCAACCTGCTTAATATCGAAGTGCCGGTCATTGCGGCGGTCAACGGGCCGGCCTTGCGCCATTCGGAATTGCCCCTGTTGAGCGACATCGTGCTGGCGGCTCCCCACACCACCTTCCAGGACTCCGGCCACTTTATGAGCGGCCTTACCCCCGGCGACGGTATGCACCTGATTTACCCGTTGCTCCTGGGTATCAACCGGGGGAGGTATTTCCTGCTGACCGGACAGCGGTTGGACGCGACGCAGGCGCAAGAGTTGGGCCTGGTCGCCGAAGTGCTGCCCCAGGAGGACTTGCTGCCCCGCGCCTGGGAACTGGCCCGGCAACTAGCGCAGCAACCCCGCCTGGTGCTGCGCTACTCCCGGGTGTTGCTGACCCACAAGTTGAAGCAGGAGTTGCACGACCTCCTGGGCTACGGCCTGGCGCTGGAAGGTCTGGGTTCCGCACAGGATTACCTGGACCGGGGTCAGGGCAGGTAAAGGGAAACATCCATTCAGGGCAGTTGTTCGTAGCAGGTGCTCGTGGCAGGCGCCCCGTTCATGTTGAGCCTGTCGAACCATTGCAGCCCAGGGCGGGGACAAGACCCGCCCCTACCGGGACACGCCGGGGGTTAGGAAAATAACGACAGACTCCCTTTTCCCGTAGTTCCGGCGCAGGCAGGAACCTAAAACCTTGCGGACCGAGTTTCCTGCTTGCGCCGGAACGACGGATAGCTTTCAATTCTGACACAACTGCCCCAACCATCATCCCAGGGCAATCGCGTCTTAATTTGGATACTTTTAGCATCGTCATACCAACGCTCCACCGTCATTCCGGCGCAGGCCGGAATCCAGCACAGCATCCAGCCGGTGACCAGGTTGTTACCTCAAGATTTCCTGGATTCCGGCTTCCGCCGGAATGACGGGTTAAGACACAACTGCCCCAACCATCACCCCCCAATCATTGACACCACCGGGGCTGCCCATTACGCTACCCGTGACAAGGTTACTATTGAGGCACAACCCAACCCAAACTACCGCGTACGCGGAAATCAAGAGGTGGGCCGATGAAGTATGACTACGTGATTATCGGAGCCGGTTCGGCGGGGGCCATCCTGGCAACGCGGCTGTCCGAAGACCCCAACCGGTCGGTGCTGCTGTTGGAGGCAGGGGCCGACTACCCCAACTTTGAAGACCTGCCCGATGAAGTGAAGTTCGGTTACGCCACCGAAGCCGACGTGATGACCAGCGACCACAACTGGCAGTTCGTCGGCAAGGCCACCGAAACGGCCCCGCCGATGATGGTGCCCCGGGGCAAGGTAACCGGCGGCTCCAGCGCCATCAACGGTCAGGTGTTTCTGCGGGGCGTACCCGAGGACTACGACACCTGGGCCTCTTTCGGCAACGACGAGTGGACCTTCACCAATCTGCTGCCCTACTTCCGCCGCATCGAGACCGACACCGACTTCGGCGGAGACGACTTCCACGGCGGTGACGGGCCAATAGTGATGCACCGCTTCAAGCGGGACACCTGGCTGCCGGCTCAGGAGGCCTTTTACCAAGCGGCCCGGGCCGCCGGCTACCCGGACTGCGAAGACCACAACCACCCGGATACCTCGGGCGTCGGGCCGACGCCGCTGAACAACCCCAACGGCATCCGCATCAGCACCGCTATGGGCTACCTGGACCAGGCCCGGCACCGCCTCAACCTGACCATCCGGCCCAACTGCACCGTCCACCGCCTGATTTTCGACGGCAACCGGGCGACCGGCGTGGAGTTGGAGAGCGGCGGCGATAAGTTCGTCGTTGAGGGCGAGGAGATTATCCTGTCTGCCGGGGCCATCGGCTCCCCGCAGATTCTGATGCTGTCCGGCGTCGGTCCCGCCGACCACCTGAGCAGCCTGGGCATTCCGGTGGTGGCCGACAAGCCCGGCGTGGGCCAGAACCTGCGGGACCATCCCGGCGTCTGGGTGACCTGGCGCACCAAGGAGGGTTTTGAACTGGACGGCCTGAAACCCCGGGCGCAGTTAACCCTCCGCTACACCGCCGAAGATTCGGACCTGCGCAACGATATGAAGATTACGATGCAGTCCTTTGCCACCGAGCGGGTCAACCTGGGCGGCAACCGCATGGTTCCCCTGGGCATCCGCATGACCTCCGGCATCTACCTGGCGGTGGGCGCCGGAGAACTGCGCCTGGCCTCCACCGACCCCACCGAACAGCCGGTGCTGGAATATCACTACCTGGAGGAGGATTTCGACCGGAAACGGCTGCGGGAGTCGGTGCGTATCTGCGTCAGCCTGGGCGAGGACGAAGCATTTAAGGACATAATTGAGGAACGGGTTGCTCCCACCGACGCCGACCTGGAGTCGGATGAGGCCCTGGACCAGTGGATGCTGCGGGAAGTGACCACTTCGCAGCACACCTCCTGCACCTGCAAGATGGGTCCGGCCTCCGACCCCATGGCGGTGGTGGACCAGTACGGCAAGGTCCACGGTCTGGAGGGGCTGCGGGTAGTGGACGCGTCCATAATGCCCGACTGCATCCGCGCCAACACCAACGTAACCACCCTGGCCATCGGCGAGAAGGTGGCGGATTTTATTGTTGATGGGAAGTGACGGTCCTTTTCTGACGTAGGCCCCTGACAAACACTTTTCCGCTCATCCTGAGCTTGTCGAAGGACGCCGGAATACCGTAACAGATGACGGAATACCGCAACAGTTGGTAGGGGCGGGTTTGAAACCCGCCCCTACCTGCCAAGACCCTACAGGGTACTTGGAAACACGCTTGTCCCTGATTATCAGGTAGCCACCACCAATATATGCACCCGAAAAGCCCGGAAAAGTTACCGTGAAACATCCCCAAAAGGACGTCCCCATCTTCGAGCTGAGAAGCATTTTCCGGCAGGCCGGATGGGACTGGAGGACGCGACGATGAAGTTCCCTATCGTTATTCACAAGGATGCGGGAAGCAGTTACGGCGTGATTGTTCCGGACCTGCCCGGGTGTTTTTCGGGTGGCGACACCCTTGAAGAGGCTTTGGTTTCCTCCAAGGAAGCGATAATATGTCATGTCCAGGGTATGTTGATGCACGGTCAGCCGATACCGGAGAAGAAGGACATTAGCCTACACAAAAAGGACGAGCTCCTGGCTGATGGTTTTTGGGCATCGGTTGACGTAGATGTCTCGAAGATAAACGTGGAGAATGTTGACATCAACATCACCGTTCCTTCCCCCATCCTGGACCTGATTGACGACATCGCCGCCCAGGATGGTGAGTCGCGCTCCGGGTTAGTAGCCAGGGCGGTGCTGGAGTACGCCTGGATTAGGGTGGAGGACCAGTAACCCCACCCCAAACCCCGTCTTTTGTCCCCGAAGGAACGCGAAGGTCTTTATCCATCCTCCGCCCCGCCTACCGCCACTTCCGGCATTTCCCCCTCCGTCTCAACCACTTCCCCAGCCGCCATATCCGACTCCGTATCCGCCAGCGCCGGCGGGCGGTTCCACTCCTGGGCAAAGTACACGATTACGTCCTTGACCATTGCCACCAGGGGCGGCCCCAGGATGACGCCCCAGAGGCCAAAGTAATGGCTGCCGATGGTTATCACCAGGATGACGGCTATGGGGTGCATCTTCAGGGTGTTGGCCTGAATCCGGGGCACCAGCAGGGTATTCTCCAGCAGTTGGATGACCAGATAAAGCAGGATGACCCAGAGAACTTTGTCCGGCGCGGTAGCCAGGGTTACCAGCACCCCGACGGCCCCGCCGATCCAGGGGCCGATGATCGGTATCATTTCGGTCAGGCCGGCCACTATGCCCAGGATTACGGCGAAGGGCACACCCATCAGCAGCAACCCGACCGCTACGATAACCCCGACAATCAAGCCCAGGGTTAGCTGGCCCCGGATGTAGCCCCCCAGCGTCCGGTCCGCTATATCCAGGATGTCCCGCAGGTAGGGGTGCAGCGCCGCCGGGAAGGGGGCGTGGAGGGACTCCCTAATCGGCCCGGAGTCCTTCATCAGGTAGAAAATCAGCACCGGCGCGGTGGCCAGGCCCAGGATTACGGCGAAGGAGCCGGAGATAACTCCCAGCGTCTGCTTGACGACGTTCCAGGCAGCCTGGCCAATAATGCCGCTGGCTCCGGCCAGAGCCTCTTCCGCCTGGTCGCGCAAGTCGGCAGGTACCAGGTCGGCATATTGCGCAACCCAACCTTCCACTGTCATCCGGGCTGCATTTAAGAAATCGGGGAACCCCTCAACGAACCGTTGGGTTTGGTGGATGCTGGGAGGAATGACCAGGATTAAAACTCCGATAATAATGCCCAGTCCGGCGAGAAAGATTATTCCGACGGCGATACCCCGGCTTAGGTCGGGGCGGGAACGTCGCCAGGGCATTGCCAACACTAGCAGCCGGGCCACCGGCAACAGCACGTAGGCGATTACCGCGCTGAGGGCCAGAATCAGCAGCACGGTGCCCATCAGGTACAGCACCACCAGCGTAGCCACCACCACGGCGGCGGCGCTCAGCAGCAGGAGACGTTTGCGTTTCATATCCGGGTTCATTCACACTTGCTCAGCCCAAGATTCGCCCCGGGTTTAGCTCCCGGCTCGGGTTTAGTAAAAGCGGACACCCAACGGGGATTACAATGACATAGCGGTCCGGGGTGGGCAACATTATGTTGGCAGCCCGGTCTGCCGTCAACTTTTCCTGGGCCGGGCGCCCCGGCTATCGTACCGGGAATACCGGCTACCCGTCGTTCCTGCGAAGACAAGAACCTGAAATGTTAAGGACAGCGGTTCCTGCGAAGGCAGGAACGACGGGAAAGGGGCCTTTACCGTCACGCGCGGTTGCCCTATGCAGCAGCTGTCCGGGGGTTGCGCCAGGGCCGGATTTCTTGTAACCTTGGGACTGCCCGCTATATGCGGCTAAACTTAGCAAAAAGGAAGGGCAAGAATGTTTAACCCGCTCCGATGGTTGAAGGTTCAAGAGGCTGAAGCCCACTGCGACATCCCCTGCGGCATTTACGACCCGGTTTCCGCCAAGATAGCGGCCCAGACCGTCCAGAAGATGGTGCTGCGGATGCAGGCGCTGGAGGCCGGCGACGACATGGCCGCTTACGCCAACACTATGTCCCGCTACGTGGCGGTCAAGGAAGAACACGCCGAGACTTGCAAGCGGGAGCTGCGGATTCTCTGGGCCGATTATGCCTGGCCCAATATGCCGGAAGGTTTTGACCTGCACGGTTCCTTCAACGCCGCGCTGAAGCTGGCCGGCCGCTGCCGCCAGACCGTGGACATGGCCGCCTGTGAAGAACTGGTAGCCTCAGTTGACAGCATCGCCGCCGCTTTCTGGGCCACCAAGGGCGTGGAGTACAGCGACCCCAACGCCGCCGCCCGCTACGGCGCCTAATTTACAGCGCCTAAACCGTCCCGCACGGAAGGGCGTACCCGGAAACACCGAGGCGGGCCTGACGGCCCGCCTCTTATGTTGTCCGACTGACACCAAACCACCAACCAAGCCGGAATCAAAACCATTCGTGCCTATTCGTGTTCATTCGTGGATAATAACTCTGGGAGCCTTTACCCGAGGCTCTCCAGCGCAGCGGCGGCAATCTCCACCGTCCGGTCTATATCCGCCTCGGTGTGGGCCAGGGAGACGAACCCGGCTTCGAACTGGGAAGGGGCCAGATAAACTCCCCGTTCCAGCATCGCGTGGAAGTAGCGGCCATAAGCCTCAGTGTCCGCCTGCTCCACCTGGGTCAGGCTGTCCACCGGCCCGGCGGTGAAGAACCCGGTCAGCATCGAACCCACCCGGTTCAGCGTCGCCGGAACCTCGGCCTGAGCAAAGGCTTGGGCCAGCCCATCGGCCAGACGCCCGGCCAGGGATTCCAGCCGCTCGTAGGCGCCTGGCTCTTGCAGTTGAGTCAGGGTGGTCAGGCCGGCGGTAACCGCCAGGGGGTTGCCGGACAGGGTTCCCGCCTGGTACATCGGCCCCAGGGGAGCCACCATCTCCATAATCTCCCGCCGCCCGCCGTAGGCCCCCACCGGCAGGCCGCCGCCGATAATCTTGCCCAGGCAGGTAATGTCCGGGGTTACACCGTAGCGGGTCTGCGCGCCGCCGTAGGCGATGCGAAAGCCGGTGATTACCTCGTCAAAGATGAGCATTGCCCCGTGGTCGGCGGTGACCCGGCGCAAGTCGGCCAGGAAACCTTCGGCCGGCGGCACCACGCCCATATTGCCGGCCACCGGCTCTACGATGACCCCGGCGATGGCGTCAGGCCAAGCCTGGAAGAAGCTCTCCACCGAGGCGATGTCGTTATAGTCGGCCACCAGGGTTTCCGCGGCGTAGGCTTCCGGCACCCCGGCGCTGGTGGGGATGCCGTGGGTCATCGCCCCGGAGCCGGCCTTGACCAGCAGGCCGTCGGCGTGGCCATGATAGCAGCCGGAAAACTTGATAACCTTGCTGCGTCCGGTGTAGGCCCGGGCCAGCCGGATGGCGCTCATACAAGCCTCGGTGCCGGAGCTGACCAGCCGGACGCGGTCCACCGAAGGCAGGGCCTGGCAGATGAGCCGGGCCAGTTCCACCTCCATTTCCACCGGAGCGCCGAAGCTGGTGCCTCCCTGCGCAGCTTTGGTCAGGGCCTCCACCACCGCCGGGTGGGCGTGGCCCAAAACCAGGGGCCCCCAGGAACCGAGGTAGTCAATATATTCGTTGCCGTCCACGTCCCAGACGCGGCAGCCCTGCCCCCGATCAATAAAGGGCGGCGTACCGGCCACGGCGCGGAAGGAGCGCACCGGGCTGTTCACCCCGCCGGGGATGAACTGCTGGGCTTGGGCGAATAGTTGCTGAGATTTAGTTTGGTGCATAAGAGCCTCGTTGGTGATGAGTTGTTTTGGGTGGACGATTGGAGGGTAAAGGGGAGCTATGCTGGGGCTACCTCTTCAGCGGGACCTTTGGTATCGCCAGGCAACCGGGTCTCGCTGGACTGCCGATCGTAATCGGAGACGAAATTGTCACCGAAGACCATAGCCTTGCCAAAGACCGTAGCATCATCTAGGACCGCAACATTGTAAACCCATACATTGTCGAAGACTCTAGCAAGACCGGAGAGGAAAGTCCCGCCAAAAACCTGTGCTGAATCGTAAACCCGAGCTTCACCAGAGACACAGGCATCATCGTAAACCCGAGCATAGTCATAAACCCGAGCTTTGCCATAGACACTGGCTTCACCGTAAACCCGGGCAAGGTCATAAACCCGAGCCTTACCAGAGACCTTAGCGTGTCCACACACCTGAGCATAATCATAAACCCGAGCTTCACCAGAGACACTGGCATCATCGTAAACCCGAGTTGTACCGCAAACCATAGCTTCACCATAGACCCGAGCATTATCGCAGATCCGAGCATTCCCGCAGACGCGAGCAGCATCGTAAACCCGAGCATCATCAAGAACGAAAGCGCTGTCAACCACAGCTTGATCGCACACACGCGCATACCCAGAAACCTGAGCACTACCGTAGAGCGAAACCCTGCCTTCGACCCGAGCATTGCCAAAAACTTCAGCGTCGAGATCAACGTAGGCAGTGGGGGCAACATAGGCGGTGTCGGCAACCCAGCCACCACCATTGGGGTGTTCGTGGGCTGGCACCGGGCCGCTTCCGTCTTGAAAGTCGTGGGTAGTGGTCATTTTCTCTCACAGCCGTTGGCACTGGTTTGGTTCATAAGAGCCTCGTTTCTTTACGGTTTGCGACTGAGTAGGTGTTAGAACAAACGCCGTATATCTCGATACGTCGCTTCTCCCCGATGCTCGACACGACCTATAGTGATTAAACCGTTTTCATCATCAACGTGGTAAAGGACACGATAGTCGCCCACCCGAATCCGGTAAACATTGGCGCGGATTTGGCGTATTCCCGCTGGTCTGGGCGTTTCGGACAGGGATACAATGGCTTCCCGGATTCTTTGCTGGTCAACCGGATGTATCTTTCGCAACTCCCGGTTTACGCCGTTGCTGAGCGACCTAACTTGATACCGTCTTGGGGATGCTACGGACATACTCCTCCCAAGTCACTCGCTCTTCCTCCGGGGCTTCGACAGCCTCCTTCATCGTTACTATATCCTCCAAATCCTTATACCCTTCCGGGGAGTTCATAAACCCCCGGAACTCGGCAAAGTCGGTTAGCAACTCCCAGCGGTTGCGGAAACCACGCAAGTATTCCCACAGTGGGGCATCGTATTTCTCCTCCCCCGAATCCAGGTCCAGGTTACGCATTTTGCGCTTGCCGCCGGAGCCGGTGGAGTAGGCGTAGAAAACCATTGAAGGGAAAGTCCAAACCGCTTCAACCTGGGCATCTTGCACGGTTACGCACAGGACAAATAGGTTGGGGCTAGGCCGATAGTCCGGCATTTGGAACTGACGTGGGCCTTTCCTCTCGGCTTCGGCGGACGATTTTATTATCAGTTCAAGCACTTGTCCGTCGGAGAGTTTTGCCAAGGCGTTCACATCAGCGTCCACCACCGGCCGGTAAACGGCCACGCCCTGTTTCAGCAGTTCGCTGAAAACGTGCATTTCCGCGATTTCCCGGGCTATTTGCTCCTTATGTAGAGCCATCTTACCCCTCATCCCGCAACCACTGCGCCACTTCCTTGGCGTGGTAGCTGATGATTATGTCGGCACCGGCCCGGCGGATGGCGGTCAGCAGTTCCAACGTTACCGGTCTTTCGTCAATCCAGCCCTGTTTGGCCGCTCCCTTGACCATGGAGAACTCGCCGCTGACGTTGTAGGCCGCCATTGGGTGGTCAAACCGCTCCCGGGCCGTTTTGATAACGTCCAGGTAGGCCAGGGCCGGCTTTACCATCACGATGTCAGCGCCCTCGGCGATGTCGCTCTCAATCTCCCGCATCGCCATGCGCCGGTTGGCCGGGTCCATCTGGTAGCTGCGCCGGTCGCCGAACTGGGGCGTGGAGTCGGCGGCCACCCGGAAGGGGCCGTAAAATGCCGAGGCGTACTTGGCGGCGTAGCCCATTACGGGTACTGTCTCTTCCCCGTGGGCGTTCAGGGTCTCGCGGATGGCCCTTACCTGGCCGTCCATCATCGCCGAGGGCGCCACCATATCCGCTCCGGCCTGCACTTGGGCCAGGGCAGTGCGGGCCAGTAGTTCCAGCGTTTGGTCGTTGTCTATCCGCTCTTTACCGTTGCGGTCGTGGCCGATAACCCCGCAGTGACCGTGGTCGGTGTACTCACAAAGGCAGACGTCGCCGATGACCAGCAGGTTGGGGGCGGCCTGCTTGATAACTCGAATTGCCTCCTGAATGATGCCCTCCGGATCATAGGCCCCACTGCCCACCGGGTCTTTCTCCTCGGGCAGGCCGAAGAGCAGCACCCCCGGAATACCCAGTTCCACCACCTCGGCCACCTCGTCGGCCAGCATATCCAGAGAGAGGTGATAGCAGCCGGGCATGGGTTCAATGGGCTGCCGGACGTCCTGGCCGTGGGTCACAAACAGGGGGTAGATGAAGTTGGATGGGGCAAGGCGGGTTTCCCGTACCAGGGAGCGCACCGACTCCAACTCCCGCACCCGCCGCAGCCGCAAATCGGGGAAACTGGTCATCGTTTATTCTCCTTTATCCACGAATTTTCACGAATAGAAACAAAGAATCGTTCGTGCCTATTCGCGTTCATTCGTGGACTAAGAAAGTGTTTTTATTGATAGTGGTTTACCAGGGTATCCACCAAGCCCTCCACCGTATTTTCGGCGGCCACCAGGTCCACCCGCAGACCCAACTCTTGGGCGGCGCCAGCGGTTATCGGGCCGATGCAGGCAATCAGAGCAGATTCAATCAAGGTCTTGTCGCCGTCCAGAATATCCAGAAGGTTGCGGACGGTGGAAGAACTGGTAAAGGTTATCACGTCCACTCCTGTCCCAGCCGTCCCAGCCGTCCCAACAGTAGAAGCAAGCAACCGACGGGCCTGCTGGCCGGCGCCCTTGGGGGTGACGGTACGGTAGGCGGCAACTCGCGCCACCGTTGCGCCCTTGGCGGCCAGCCCCTGGGCCAAGGCGTCCCGGCCAATGTCGGCGCCGGGCAGCAGCACCGGCACACCGTCCCAATCCTGCCCGGCCAATTCCGCCACCACCGCCTCGGACACCGAGGTTTTAGGGATGAAATCGGCGCGGATACCCCGCTGCGCCAACGCCGCCGCCGTAGCCGGGCCAATGGCGCCGATAGTCGCACCGGCCAAGGCCCTGGCGTCCCGGCCGGCGGCCTCCAGCCGGTCAAACACCGCCTCCACCCCGTTGACGCTGGCGAAAATCAGCCAGTACCCGCCGCTGCCGCCGCGATAAGGCAGAGCCGTGTGAAAGGCCAGGGCATCGTCCAGTTCGGCGTAGTCCTCCAGGGGCGCGATTTCGATGGAGGGTAGTTCCAGGGGTTCCGCTCCCTGCTCCTCCAGCAACGCCCGCAGCCGTGATGCCTGGGTGCGGGAGCGGGTTATCAAGACCTTCTTTCCAAAGAGAGACTGCCGGTCGAACCAGCGCAGTTCCTCTCGCAGGGCGGCTACCGGGCCGATGACAGCAACGACCGGCGGGGTCAGGCCAGCAGCCTGGGCCTTTTCCACTACGTCGCACAAAGTGCCGTCCACGGTCTGCTGCTTCTTCCAGGTGCCCCACTGCACCAGGGCTACCGGCGTATCCGGGGCCATCCCCTCCCGTTGCAGAGTTTCCAGGATTGCCTTGAGGGCGGCCCAGCCCATCAGCACCACCAGGGTGCCGCCGGTGCGGGCCAGCACGTCCCAGGGGACGGAAGATTCGGGTTTGGTAGGGTCTTCGCTGCCGCTGACCACGGTAAAGCAGGTGGCGACGCGGCGTTGGGTGACCGGGATTCCGGCGTAGGCCGCCGCCGCGATGGCCGAGGTGATACCGGGGACGACCTCGAAGGGGATGGAATGGCGGGCCAGAACCTGGGCCTCTTCGCCGCCTCGTCCGAAGACAAAGGGGTCGCCGCCCTTGAGCCGCACCACGGAATCGCCGGCGGAGGCTCGTTCCACCAGCAACTTGTTGATTTCATCCTGAGTCAGGGCCTGCCGGCCCCGCTCCTTGCCGACGAACACCAACTCCGCCGCGGAAGGCGCCGATTGGAGCAGGGCCGGGTCCATCAGGCGGTCATAGACTACCACGTCGGCCTGCTGCAAGCAGCGCAAACCCTTGACGGTAATCAAGCCGGGGTCGCCGGGGCCGGCGCCCACCAGAAAAACTTTGCCTGGCAATTGAGTCACCTAGCTTCTTACAAGGTTTTCAGTTTCCGCGAATACCACGTTCGGTTTCAAATGCAGCCCGTATCGCCTGCTCCAACTCATTCGACCTGACCAAGTAATTGTCAAATTCCCCGATATTTTCCCGGTTGAGGTGGAGTTGGCCCTCACCGACATTCCCGCGGTGCTGGCCAGCAGAGTAGTAGGGATTGATCTCAACCTGGAAGGAAGGGATAACCCAATACTTGATAACATCTCTCCAGGCAGCAATCCATACGAAAACATCGCAGTATCGTGGTTTGATTTGCTGAAAGTTCATATCAAAGGGCAGGTTAGAATTCCACGATAAGGCTTTTATATACAAGGGTTCGTTGTTATTGAACTCCACCGCCCGAGAAGCCTTAACCTCTATTCGGATGTTAGGATTCAGAAAGAAATCATACTGGCCGGAGTATTCGGCGTCTAATTGCCTGCTGGGACGTTCAAGGTCGGGAACCAATTCTTTAAGGTGTCCCTGAGCCCACCTTTCACCGAAGCCGCGTGGTGCGCTTATCTCGAACAAATACAGGTAAAGATTGCGATGTATGTAGTTCTCCCTGATTTCGTGGTACTCGTCTATGGCCAGCTTGCCGGCGGACAACAGATGCGAGATTATATACTCAAACTCGCTGAAGGGGTAAATGGATACCAAACCGTCCAGTGTATTCCTGAACTCATTGGGATTGTCCAAACGTTCGAGTAATTGTTGCAGTTCGTTCTTTAATTCTTCCATTTTCACATATTCAGAACAAGGCGGGTTGGTTATGTGACGGCTCCCCGGAACGCCCCAGTAGGGCTTGCAATTCCGAGTCAGTGAGAAGCTCCTGCTCAAAAGGATTGCCGTTTTGCCAGCCCAGCTTGCCGGTTAGCCGGAAGCGTTCCAATCTCCGTATGGATATTTCGCAGTAAACCGGGTTGCGATCCAAGGTAAAGCATTTCCGGTTCAGCAACTCTGCGGCAAGCAGAGTAGAGCCGGAATGGGTAAAAAAGTCGACAATAAGGTCTTTCTCTGAAGAACTGGCGGCTATAATTCTTTGGCAGCTTTTAAGCGGTTTTTGGGCGTAACAGCCGTTAACGTTTTCTTCCATACGGTAAAAGACCTGCTGCACATCCACCCAGACATTGCCGGCTCGTATGTTTTCGGACTTGCCGCGTTCCAGATTTTCCGTGATTCTATCGCCTACCTCTTTATAATATCCTCGCAGGATTTTCGGTATATCGGTGTATTCGGCTGCCACATCGAAAGTTGGTTCACCTTTGGTATAGTAGAGAAGCTCCTGCCGCACGGCCATCCAATTTTTCTGAGTCCCGTAGCCCCGCTGGTTCCGCATAGTGATGAAACTACGGCTCTTGAAGGGCGTTTCCCGCATCATCAGCATAAACTCCGGCAGCGGGTGAAAGCCATTATTCTGGTCGGCGCCCAGCCAAACGTAAAGGCTGCCGTTTACATCCAGGGATTGGTAGGTTACGTCCACCCATTGACGGCACCAATCTATGAATCTACATCCCGGCACAGTTTCAAAAGCTGCCAGGTTGTATGGGGGGTCCTGTATTGCTAGTGACGCCTTTTCCCCTTGCATAAAGTCCTGCACCGCCCCAAGTTCGGCAGCGTCAAGACAACCTACCCGATGCTTGCCCTCCGGGTCATCCCAAACTTCCCTTTCCCGGATTCGGCAGTGCTTGAGCAAAGATGCGTATAGCTCTGGATTTCGGTCCAGTCTGGGTATAGAAAAGTTATTCACTACTTCACCACTGACTCGCCTTCCAGCGTGTCCTTTACTTCCAACACCCGGCCACACTCACAAATCTTAACTTCAACCCCGTCAGGAAAGATGCGCTCCGGTTCGGTCTCCCAAACCATTTCGCCGTCCTGCGAGATGAAAACCCCGCCCTCATCTTCCAGGGCTTGGCAGCGGGCTTTGATGGCGGCGCGGCGCATGGCGGCCATGGCGCGGTTCGAAGCAGCAGACATATCTTGTTTCCCGGGTTTTTTCACACTGGTCATGCTTTATCACCTTCCTCCAAGAGTATCGCAGCTCCTTCTGAATTATCAATCAATGACCAATGGTTAACCAAATCCTTATACATTTGGTGAAAGTTCGCCAACCCCCCGTAGAATCTTCGGCGAACAACGTCATCCGGGAAGTGGTGCCCGCCCTGCCTTACCCTTCGCTCAACACGGGCGTCGCAGCCTCAGGCGAAGCTAAACTCAAGAAGTAAAGCTCCACCCGATAGCCCAGACTCTGCCAGCCGGGAATGGCGCGGGCAAAGCCCCGTCCGCTCAAGGTAGTTTCAAAGGCAAAGCTCTCACCCCGGTCCGCCAACTCCTGAATTCTTTGAAGCATCAGCCGACCGGCCCGAAAAGCCTCGGCCTCCGGGTTCGTTGGATTGAGCGCCACCGCAATAATATCTGCGTTGACAAAGGGCAGACGCGACTGGTCTCCCGAAAGAAACTCATTAGTGAACGTAGTCTTGCCCGCGCCGTTAGGCCCGGCAATTATAATTATCTTCCTTTCTGCTGGCACCATACAAGACTAGCCGTCTAACCTACCTCCCCGCCTCCTCCAGCAACTTCCCCCCTCCTCGTTCTACCAGGGCCAGGTGAGCGTCGCCAGCTAGCTGGTGGGGGTCGTGGGTCAGGCCGCGTACTTTGGCCTGGAAGATCTGCTGGCCGTCGGGAGTGCCCAGGAACACGGTCAGGAGCATCAACTCTGCGCTGGACTGGGCGTAGGCGCCCACCGGCACCTGGCAGCCGCCACCCAGACGTTCCAGAAAGGCGCGCTCGGCGGTGGCGGCGTAGCGGGTGGTTGCGTGGTCAACGGCCCGCAATATCCCGGCCATACGGCCATCGTCGGCGCGGGTCTCCACGGCCAGGATGCCCTGACCCGGCGGCGGCACAAACTCTTGCGGCGACAGGTACTCGGTGATGCGGTCGGCGAGGCCCAGGCGAATCAGCCCGGCGGCGGCCAGAATCGCCCCGTCGCACTCCTCCCCCTCGGCCTTGCGCAGGCGGGTTTCCACGTTGCCCCGGATGGGCGTCACAGTCAGGTTGGGATGCCGGCTCAACAGTTGCGCCCGGCGGCGGGGGCTGCTGGTGCCGATGCGGGCATCCGCAGGCAGTTGCTCCAATGAACAGCCCCAGCGATTAACCAGCACGTCCCGGGGGTCTTCCCGGGGCAGCAGGGCGGCCAGGGCCAACCCTTCCGGCAGCAGAGTAGGCATATCCTTGAGGCTGTGCACCGCCATGTCCAGTTGGCCGGACAGCAATTGCTGTTCGATTTCCTTGACGAAAACGCCCAGGCCCATCCCGGCCAGGGGCGCTGCAACATTGGCGTCGCCGTGGGTGGTGACGGTGACAACCTGAAAGTCCAGGTCGGGGTAAAGGGGACGCAACCTTTCCAGCACCTGCTCGGTCTGGCGAAGCGCCAGGCTGCTGGCCCGGCTGCCCACCCGGACTACCTTAGTGGTGTCGTTAGTGGTGTCGTTACGGGTAGCCGGGCCATCCCGTCCTTCGACCGGCTCAGGATGAGCGGATAAGGGGTCGGTATTTTCCGGGTTAGCTGCGGCCATGGGACCTGCCTTCTCCGTCCGTCCGGCCACCTGATCTGCCGTCCGCTCCCAGACGGAACATCTCCAGAATCATTTGCTGCCGGGTAGGGTCTTTGGCCTCCCGCAGATAGACGGTGGGATGGTGCAGCAGTTTCTTGATCAGGGCGGAGGTCATGGCGTCCAGGTGGGCCGCCAAGGCGTCTGTGTCCGGCCCTTCGACCGGCTCAAAGTAATCGGGTATATCCGAGGAGGACGCTCGTGGTGAGCTTGTCGAACCACCCACCCCTTCGACCGGCCTAGGGTGAGCGGATTCAGACAATCCTTTAGCCCATTGGCTCCGCAGTTTGCCGACCGTCTTGGCTACCTCGGCGCGGCGGATGTTCTCGGCATACTCCCGGATGGAGGCGATGGCGGAAATGGTATCGAGGGACTCCCACCAGTCCATAAAGGCGGCCGTTTCCCCGGCCACCAAGTCTTCGGCGAGGGCGATTTCCGGTTCCATACCCACGCTGGCTGCATCCGAAGTCGTGCTAAGACCATCAATATCATACAAAAGCACGCCGTCCAGCCCACCTACTTCCGGGTCAATGTCCCGAGGTACGGCAATATCAATCATCACCAGCGGCCGGCTGCTCCTTCGCGCCATTATTTCTTGCACATCGGTCCGTCGCAATAGGTAGTCCGGCGACGCGGTGGTGCTGATAACGACGTCGGAATCGGCCAGCGTTTGATTCAGAAGTTCGAAGGGAGCGGCCACCGCACCCAGCTCACCGGACAGCTCCTCGGCCCGGCTATAGGTCCGATTGGTGACCACCAGATTGCCGGCCCCGGCGGCGGCCAGGGCGCGGCCGGCCAGTTGCCCGGCGTTGCCGGCGCCGATCAGCAGCACCTGTTTCTGGGACAGGTCGCCCAGCAACCGGTGAACCAGCCGGACGCCAACATGGCTGACGGAACGGCGCCGGTAATCTCCGAAGTTGGCGTCCAAGTTGGAGTCGTGGTGTACCCGGCGGCCTACTCGCAGGGCCTGGTGAAAGAGGCGGGAAAGGGGGCCGCGGACATAACCCGGTCCCTTTCCAGAGGCGGAGGCGGCGCTGAAGGCGGCCCGCACTTGGCCCAGAATCTCCCATTCGCCCACCACCATTGAATCCAGCCCGCTGGCTACCCGGAACAGATGCTTGACGCAATCTCCCTCCCGGTATTGGTAGCAATAGGGCAGCAGGTCGGCCAGGGATACACCGGAGTAGTCGGCCACGAACTCCCGGAGCCGGAGCAACGGGTCGGCAGCATTTTCCGTTCGCGGTGAGCTTGTCGAACCACCAGGCAAAGGTCCTTCGACCGGCTCCGGATGCGCGGGAGAGTCGGTCAGGGTGTTCGTCAAGGCGTTGGTTAAGGTATATATTTCCAGGCGGTTGCAGGTGGAGAGAATGACCCCCGGAGCCACCCGCCCGGCCAGGGAATGCAGGGCCGCGGGCAGCTGCTCCGAGTCAATGGTCAGCCGCTCCCGCAATTCGATGGGAGCGGTCCGGTGGTTCAGGCCAAGAACGAGTAGCGTCACCGTACCGCCTCCGTCTGCCGGAGCTGGTTGTCGCGGGTCTGGCTGTCGTGGGCTTGGTTGTCGCGGGCCGGGCGGGCCGGGCAACTGCGCGGCTGACACTTGGCAAGATTGGCGCACATTCCCGGAGTTTCCGCATCCAGCAGTTGGGCCAGGAGCTTTTCCAGGGCCTCATCGCTGCGGCCTGTTTGGGCCATTTCCAGCAGTTCCCGGGTGATGCAGCACTGCCAGCGTTCCGGGTCAATGGCAATCCGCTTCTCCTTGATGATTCGGCGGGCCTGGGCCAGCACGTCAGCCAGGTCGGCCCACTCCAGGGCCTCGGCCTGGGCCAGAGTTTCCCGCAGCTTGCGGGCCAGGGCCGGGCTGGCGCCGCCGGTGGAGATAGCCAGGGTTACCGGCTCGCGCTTGACCACCGAGGGGGCGATAAAGCTGCACAGGTCCGGGTCGTCCACCACGTTGAGCAGGACGCCCAGCCGCTCCGCTTCCTGGTAGATTTCCTGGTTGACGTGCCAGACGTTGGTGGCGGCGACGCCGATGAATGCGCCCTCCAAATCGCCGGCCCGATAGGGACGCTCCAGCCACTCGACATCACCTCGCTGGGCAGCTTGGCGGATGCCGGGAGCGGCGTCGGGGCTAATCACGGTGATACGGCAGCCGGCCTGGAGCAGGCCGCCGATTTTACCCTGGGCGATGGTCCCGCCGCCGATAATTACGCAGCGTTTCCCCGCCAGGTTAAGGTAAACCGGGTAGTAGTCAGGCATATATGTCCTCTAATAATCTATCTCCCCTCTCCCTGGGGGAGAGGGGCCGGGGGTGAGGGCGGAAAGGCAAACCTGGAATCGCTAATCTCCGACTTCAACCGTTTCGGTTTCCTCTTCCCAGAACTCCTCGTAGTCCTCCACAAAGTAGCGTACCCGGGTCTTTTTATATTCGCGGGTGCTGTAGAGGAGCAGGTTATCGGTGATTTGGGTGGCCTTGCCAATTTCCCGGGCAATCTCCTCACATTCCTCCTGGGTCGTGGCGTGAATCATGGAGAAATGGCTGTAGGGCCAGTCGGGAAAGGTGGGCCGCTCGTAGCAGTGGGTCACCGCCGAGTGCTGGGCCATAGTCAGCCCCACTTCCTCGGCGCGTTCCGGCGGCACCTGCCAGACCACCATAGCGTTGGCCCGGAAACCGGAGCGGCGGTGGTGCAGCACTGCGCTGAAGCGGCGCATAATCTTCCGTTCCTCGAAATCCTGGGCCTGGGCAAAGAGTCCGGCGCAGTCCATTCCCAGCCGTTGGGCCATCGCGTCAAAAGGCCGGGGAATCAGCGGCAAGTCCTCCTGCAACTCCCGGATGACGTCTTTGTCCGCTTCGGATACGGGCACCGCCTGGTTCCAGGCGGGAGGCGGGGTTGAAGTAGTAGTTGAGGACGGCGGCGGCTCGCCCTCTCTGTCGGATTTGCTGTCCGGGTTGTAGTTATGCGCCGCCCCCTTCTGCTGGACCATATCGAAGTTAACCCCGATTTTGAAGAAACGGATGGTGGGCATAACCCGGTAGTTGAGGGCGCCGGTCTCCGCGGCCATCCAGTCAACGGTGCTTTGCAGATCGCCGTCGGGAGGCACAGCCAGGGTGAACCAGAGGTTGTAGTAAGAGCCTTCCCGGGCGTAGTTATGGCTCACTCCCGGGTGGCGGTTGATGAACAATGCGCCGGCGTTAAGCTGTTCCGGCGCAAAGGCCATCGCCACCAGGGTAGTCTTGTAACCCAGGCGGCGGGTGTCGAAAATGGCGCTAATCTGGCGCACCACGTTCTGCCGCTTCAAATCCTCCAGCCGGGAAATTACCTGTCCTTCCCCGATGCCCAGTTCCTCGGCCAGGGCCAGGTAGGGCTGTTCCACCAGGGGGAACTTGCTTTGGATCAGGTTCAACAGCTTGCGGTCAATCAGGTCCATAACTATGTTGGTTAACCTCCGGTATTATTGGCATTACTATAATTCCGCTCATCCTGAGCCTGTCGAAGGACCGACGTGGTTCGACAAGCTCACCTTGAACGGGTGGGCTACCTGCACGGATACGGGCTATCCTGCATCGGAAAACACCCGCTCATCCTGGGCTTGTCGAAGGACGTTCTTGCGTTTCTCATAGGACTCAACCACGCCGATTAGCACCCGGTCGGCCAGTTCCAGAATCTGGCCCCAGGAGCGGGAGTTGGTGGAGTCCAGCACCAGGGTACGGAAGAAGATAAAGGCTTCCACGGTGTCCTTGACCGGCACGTTGCGCTCCGACATCTCCGCGCCGTATTCGTGGCCCAGCATCAGGGCCTCGGCCAGGACTTCCTGGCGGCGGCCCGACAATCTGCGTTGCGGCGGTTCCTGGAGCAGCAAGGAGAGCAGGCGGCGGCCAAAGAGACGCATCCGGTCCCGGCCACCCTCTTCTACGCTCTGGTACCAGGGCTGACGGGCTACCTCTTCGTGGTTCAGGCGGCGGCGGATGCGGCGGAGGGCGGTGCCTTCCAGCTTGTCCGGGCTTTCCGGGGCTGGGGAGGGCGAGGGGCGTCGGGTCAGGGCCAGCACATCTTCCCGGGAAAAGCGGCGATGGCCGCCGGGAGTACGGTACACCCGCAGGTGCCCGGCGTCAGCCCACTGGCGCAGGGTAACCTGGCTGACCTGCAAAAGTTGGCAGGCGTCCCGGAGGGACAGCCATTGCGTCTTGTCGGTAAGCTGTAAGTTTGCCACAAAAACTATAAAAAACTATAAAAGTCTTGGCAAAACCCGATTTTCGTGCCGCTAGGGATAGTAGCATAGGTTAGAGTTGGCGTCAACGGGGCGGGCAACCGGGTCCGGGGCAATAGCGTTAGGAATACAAGCTATCCGTCGTTCCTGCGCCGGCAGGAACCTCGCCCAGCACTGCTGCTGAATCCAAGACTACTCACCGTCGTTCCTGCGCCGGCAGGAACCTAAAACCCTAAAGGATAGAGGTTCCTGCCTGCGCAGGAACGACGAGACCGAGAGCCTCCGCCTAATGCTTTGCCGTGTTCCAAATGCAAAACAGGTCAATTGGCTGGAACGATGCCCTGAGCACCTGCCCCGAGGAAAGACGCTCCTCCCCGTATCACCCAACCACGCAAAATGCCTCCGCCGGCTTCTTGGAGTTTCCGCAAGGGATATGCTACCATCAAAAACAGTAACGTGAACACCGGTCAGCGGTAGAAAACGTACAATTTATGAAAACTTCCGGCAAAGGCAAAGGTTGATGTATCACGAATCCGGCGGCGGCACGGTCAATCCAACGGTCAACCCAAAAGTAGTCAATGCGATAGTGACCCAGGGGTTGGTGCGGGAGTTCGGCGCGGTCAGAGCGGTTGACGGCGTGAACCTGGCGGTGCGTCAGGGTGAGATTTACGGCTTTCTGGGCCCCAATGGGGCCGGCAAGACCACCGTTATCAATATGCTGATTACCCTGCTGGCGCCGACGGCCGGCGCCATTACCGTGGCCGGCTTTGACGCCGTAGCCCAGCCGGACCTGGTGCGCCTGCACATCGGCGCCGCGCTGCAAGAGGCGGCGCTGGACGACAAGCAGACCGGACGGGAACTGTTGACCCTGCAAGGCCGCCTGTATGGCCTCACCGGCAAGGAAATCGCCGCCCGCCTGGCCGACCTCGCCGACCTTATCGACATCGGCGAGGCGATGGGACGGCTGATCGGCACCTACTCCGGCGGTATGAAGCGGCGGCTCGACCTGGCGGCGGCCCTGATTCACCGTCCCGATATTCTCTTTCTCGACGAGCCTACCACCGGCCTGGACCCCATCAGCCGCAACCGCATCTGGGAAGAGGTCAGGGAGATTAACGCCGAATTGGGCGTAACCATCTTTCTGACCACCCAATACCTGGAAGAGGCTGACCACCTGGCCCACCGGGTCGGCATCATCGACCGGGGCCGGCTGGCAATTCAGGGGACGCCGGCGGACTTGAAACACTCTCGCGGCTCCGACCTTATCGTCGCCCGGATAGCCGGAGAAATAGATGGCGCCGCGGCTGCCGCCTTGCAATCCTTACCTACGGTGGAGGGCGTGGACGCCCACGATTCAGAGTTGACCGTCAGTACGGGCAACGGGGCGGCCCTAATCAGCGCGGTAGCCCTCAAGCTCAACGAACTGGGCATCACCGTTCAGGAGTTGACCCTGCGGACGCCTACGCTGGATGATGTCTTCCTTCAAGTTACCGGGAGCCGCTTCCGGCAGGAGGCCGCCGACCCGGGTGTGCCCGACGAGTAGGCCGGTCACCGAGCAATCACCTTTGGAATTGGAATCGGAGAGCCGTCATTCTTGCCTCCGCAGGAATCTAAGAAACCTCTGAATAAGTCCGTACTTGTGCTGTTCACCCCTACCCGTCGTTCCTGCGCAGGCAGGAACCTAAGAAACCTCTGAATAAGTCCGTGACTCGTGATGTTTACACTTATCCGTCGTTCCTGCGCCGGCAAGAACCTAAAACATTACGTACAGAGGTTCCTGCTTTCGCAGGAACGACGGGTGAAGGCGCTAGTGTTCAATGACTTATTCAGAGTATCCCTAAAAGTGCCAGAGGCAGAGGTTCCTGCCGGCGCAGGAACTACAGGCTGGTGGGTCTGGTTCTCGGCTCACCTAGCAATAGTCACAATAGTCAGGAGAATCTTATGGCAGTGGCGGCCAACGCCGGCAACATCCGGGCCAGGAAAGCAGGATTCCTGCGCGACCTTTTCTCGGTGGCGCGGCGGGCGGTCCGCTCCATGTTGCGGGACTTGGAAACGGTGATTCCCGCGCTGCTGATACCCGTGTTTATGTTCGCCGTAACCGTGGGGGCCTTGCAAGACTTTGCCGAGAACATACCGGGCCTGGACTACCGGGCCTTTCAGCTTCCGGTGGCCGTACTGTTTGCTGTCACCGGAATTTCCCGCGCCATTACGGTGGTTACCGACATCCAGACCGGCTACTTCTCCCGGCTGGTGATAACGCCGGTCAACCGGCTGGCGCTGCTGCTGGGGTTGCTGATGGCCGACTTCCTGCTGATTGTGGCCCTGACCGTGCCGGTGGTGATTATGGGCTACGTGGTGGGAGTGCGCTTTGCGACCGGCATCCTGGGCATCCTGGCGTTTATGCTCATTGCCGGACTTTGGGGGCTGATTTTCAACGGCTTCCCCTACGCCATCGCCTTCAAGACCGGGAACGTGGCGGCAGTCAATATGTCCTTTCTGCTCTTCTTCCCTTTCCTGTTTATGACCACCCTGTTCATACCCCAGGAACAAATGACTCCCTGGCTGTCCACTGCGGCCGATTTCAATCCCGTAACCTACATCCTGACCGCCGAACGCTCCCTGATAACCGAAGGCTGGCAGCTGACGGCAATCCGGGACGGAATCATCGCGACCCTGGCTGTAGGGGTAATAAGCCTCGGCCTGGCGCTGGTAGCCCTGAAGGGCCGGGCGACGCGGAAATAGGGCCCGAGTCGGTTTATCCACGAATGGACACGAATAGGCGTAACTGTTCAGTCTTGAGGAGTTGTTCCCACCTTAAACCGTCATTCCGGCGCAGGCCGGAATCCAGAGAGGTCAAGTAGGCATTGGCGTTCCAGAGGGCAAGGATTCCTGGATTCCGGCTTTCGCCGGAATGAAGGTATAGGGGCGCAGACGCCTCCCCAACTCTAAGCAGTTACATTCCCGGTTAAATCATTGACACATATTATCCAGGGTGGTATAAATCTAGGTGGATACAGGCTGGCTTCGAACAGTGCCCTTGACTGGGATGCGTGCCCCAAAGGCTAGAAGCCAGTCTTTACTTTGGCCAGCTTGTAAGAAAGCCTCTCTGATTCTCTTTGCGTTCTTTGAGAAATGAAATTCATAACTGGGATCCAGTCGTAGTTCATTCCTCAGTTCTATAATGCGCCGGTCACACCGTATTGCCTCACGTCATCTGCAAACGTAACCAGCGCCACTGCAAAGTACCTGCTTGATCCGCTATTAATTTTCAGACCTGTGTCTCCAAATTCATCGAAAAAGCCTAACATCGCCCGATTATGGCAGTGTGCAAGTATCACTGCAACCTGAACGCCCGCCCCTTTGGGTAATCCTGTGTTATCATCGCCCACACCCTTCTATCATTCCCAAATTGTACCCCACCACCCCTTCTGCTATAGTGGAATTGAGGGGCTATGTTTGGCGCAGATAGGCAACTACAACGGGACAAAAGGAGACTTTTCGCTGACTTGGGGCGGGAGATCGACTCTAAAACGGTATTGGATGCTATGGAGCAGGTGCCGCGAGAGCTTTTCGTACCGCCGGACGCCTGCGCCAGGTCCTACCTGAACATTCCCCTGGCCATCGGCGCCGGACAGACCATCTCCCAGCCCTACATTGTCGCCCGGATGACCGAGGTCCTGGAACTGCGGGGCGATGAGCGGGCGCTGGAGGTTGGCACGGGCAGCGGCTACCAGGCGGCGGTGCTGTCCCGGCTGCTGCCCCGGGGCCATCTGGTCACCGTGGAGCGGGAACCGGGGCTGGCGGAGAGCGCCCGGCTCCGGCTGTCCCACCTGGGCTGCGCCAACGTGACGGCGGAATTGGCCGGCCCCGTCCTGGGAGCGCCGGACCACGCCCCCTTTGACGCCATCATCGTCACCGCCGCCTGCCCCCGCCTGCCCGACAGCCTACAGAGTCAGCTTGCCGTGGGTGGCCGGCTGGTAGCCCCGGTGGGGACGCGGGAGGAGCAGGAACTATTCCTGGCCCGCCGCACCGAGGAGGGATTGTCGGTAAGTATGCTGGGCAAGTGCCGCTTCGTGCCACTGCTGGGGCCGGAGGGGTTTGACCGTTAGCCAGCAACCGTTGCTCTCATTTATCTATCTATCTGCGAAGGCACACGAAGAGCGGGCGATAGGCCCCTGAAAGTAAATGTTCAGTGTCGAAGTGTCCGTCGTTCCTGCGCAGGCAGGAACCTCGAATTGCGGTTAGCGAGGTTCCTGCTTTCGCAGGAACGACGGGCTTTCTTGCCCTGGCGAATCCCCTCAACTCTGAACTGTTACCCCTGAAAAACTTCGTGATTCTTCGTGTGCCTTCGTGGATAAATAAATGAGGGGCGGGTCAAACCCCGCCCCTGGCGCTTTGCTCCTGATGTAGCCTTGGGACACCTACTTCGCCTACGGAAACAACCGTTCCCCCGTCTCCGCGTCCTCCACGGTGATGGCGCTTACCGGGCAGTTGTCGGCGGCCTCCAGGACTTGGGCGAGCGGGTCGCCCTGGGGATTAACCGCCTCCGACTGCCGGTCTTCGTTGAGGGCAAAGGTGTTGGTGGCGAAGGATTCGCACATGGCGTTGCCAACGCATACGTCGTGGTCAACGGTGATTTTCAGCTTTCGCTCCTGGGCCATTGTTGCTGTCACCTCCCCTAGTTCCAGGTGATGGGCATCGCCTTGACCGACCGGAAGGTGATGCTCGGCTGGTACTCCAACTCCTCCGTCGTGTCCAGGTGCAGGGAGTCGAACCGTTCGGCAAAAGCCTTGAAGGCTTCCTGGCCCTCCACCCGCACCAGGGTTGCGCCCAGGCAGTGGTGGATGCCGGCGCCAAAGGCCACGTGGGCATTGGGCCAGCGGGTGATGTCGAACTGGTCCGGATTCTCAAACTTCCGCGGGTCCCGGTTGGCCGAGGAGATGAACCACCGGACGCGTTCGCCTTTCTTGATAACCTTGTCCCGCAGTTCCACGTCTTCCGCGGCGATGCGGGTGATGGACTTGACCGACGAGTCGTGACGCAGGCACTCCTCGTTGGCCTTGACGTTCATTCCCTCCGTGTCCCGCCGCAGCAACTCCCACTGGTCCGGGTTGTGGATGAAGGACAGGATGCCGTTGCACAGCAGGTTGATGGTAGTTTCGTGGCCAGCCAGCAGCAACAGGGAGGAGTTGGAAATCACCTGGTCGCGGCTGAAGACCCCTTCCCGTTCTCCCTGGGCCAGGACGGATATGAAGTCGTCCTGCGGGTTGACGATGCGCTCCTCTACCAGGGGCGTAACGTACTCAATCATCTCCCGGATGCCCTCGGAGAAGTTTTGCATCCGCCAAGGTTCGCCCCGGCCCACGTAGAGCAGTTTCTCCGCCACCTCCCGGATGTAGGGCCGGTCCTTTTTAGGCACTCCCATCATCTCGGCGATAATCAGCAGGGGCAGGGGCGTGGCAAAGTCGCGCATCACGTCCATGCTGCCCCGTTCCTCGGCCTCGTCCAGCAGGTCTTTGATAACGTCCTTCACCAAGGGCCGCCACTCCTCCATCGAGCGGGGAGTGAAGTAGCCATGCACCACCTTGCGCATATCCAGGTGGACCGGGCGGTCGTGCTGGATAAACTGGCGGGACTGGTACTCCCGGACGAATTCGTACAGGCCCAGGTCCGAGTCGTAGATGGTCGGATAGGGCGGCCTCTGGTCGTTCTTGAACACCGCCGAGGAAAACAGCTCGTTGTGCCGGGTCAGCCAGACCAGGTCGTCGTGGCGGGTAATCACCCATAGCTGGTACATTTCGTTCCAGTGGACCGGGTCTTCCTCGCGCAAGGAGCCGTAATAAGTGTAGGGGTCGGTGATTACCTCGTCGGTAAACATATCATCGCTG
The DNA here is from genome assembly GCA_965197655.1 of Dehalococcoidia bacterium. Lineage (GTDB taxonomy): Bacteria > Chloroflexota > Dehalococcoidia > Lucifugimonadales > UBA3495 > CATQHB01. The sequence goes on from OZ240220.1 coordinate 2,936,848, forward strand.
ATTGCAGTAACCATAACGCCACCATCCCTTCAATTATTCCGAATTAAGGCTTCAAGGACTGAAACTGTGCGCCTGAATCAACAGCTAACTCGGTATTTGCGACAGTCTAACAATATGCCAAAAGGTAGTCAAGGCAGAAACCGCTGGGGTTGTTCATCCACGAATAAACACGAATGTTCACGAATGGGAGAGAAATTTTCAGTCCCATTTTGACCCATTTTGTTCCATTTATAGCTGGGGCGGAAAGTTTTTTGGGACAACATGGGGCATTTGGGGGACGTTTTGGGACTTGCACATAGCAGCGCAGAGATTGGCGGGAATTTTCGGCGTACCGCTGCTTTGTTGAGTCGCATAGAAATTAGGGTAGGGGTGGGTTATGCGGATTGGCAAGGGGCGGGTGTCGGTAATTAGGAGTTAAAGAGGGGTTGCGCTCAGGGCAAAGCTGCTTTGGTTCATCCTTGCCAGATATCCAGCTTCTGCCAGTCGGCAACAAAGCCCATTCTATCTTGTGGGATATTGGGGTACCGGTCCATAAGAGCAATCAGGTCTCTTGTCCAATCCAAGTTGCCGGTGATGGTCCTGGTCAGATACGCGGTCATTACCAGCGTATTGTAAAGTTTGCCGTTCTCGGTTTCATTGAAGAACATACCTGGACTCGGAAACCCACCCATCCGTTTCGGCAACGAGAACTTCGTTATGAATTCCCTGTCCCAAAGCAGCTCATGGTGTGCACAGAAGTTCCTGACCGTCTCCAGGTGCCGCAACAGAGAACGTAGAATCCGTTGGTCAAGCTGATAGTGGTCGGCTACGAGTTGTCGTACTGATGGGATCGTGGAGCGGTACCATCGGGAGAGTTGACCAAACGACATCACCTCTGAAATTGCCCAGATCGGACAAGTGTTGAAGTCGTAAGCGTGTAGATGCTTGCCGCGTTTATCGTAGTCTTCTTCTAAGGTCGCAAGGTTCTCACTATGTTGGTCAGTAAATAGGTCTGGGTTCAGATGCGAATACTCTCCTCCCCCGTGAATATAGGACAGACTGTAATTCCACTGGGTGCGTATTGATATTTCAATGTGGTTGAACGCTTCCAACAGCAACACACGGAGCCGCATATCAAACCTGTAGCGTTCCAGCACCGCGTCGAATGTAGTACCGGCTTGGAAAGGTCGCAGACCGCAATTCCCAGTTTGGACTACAAAGGGTTCCAGATAGCCGCGAAATCGGTAGAAGTTGACGTTGCTGAGGAAGCGGAGGGCTTCGCCATAATCTTGGATTAAAATCCCTCGCCGGAGTAGTCGGTTAATCTGATCATCAGGAGAGGTGGGGGGGCCGGAGGCACTTGGATTAAATTGCGGAGATACCATGTAGAAGCTCACAAAAAAACCCCTCTGGTGCGCCGTTCTGATGAGAGGCGTGAGAGGTGTGGTCATAAATATGATATAACGCTATATATACCTTGTCAAGACAATTTACTGCCAGTTTTCTGTTCAAAGATGGGGCGTCAAAACACCATCAAACCCGGCATTCCAGAACTGACCTACAATGCCTACTTGGATGTCGTGGAATCCACTGAAACTTAAGCAGGAACCATTGAATGGGACTCTCCCCCTGACCCTACGAAATATGGCATAATGGGACGAATCCAAAACCTCCAAAACGAGAAGGACAAAACTATGTTTGACAAGATTCAGCACATCGGATACTACACGGCCAACCTGGATGCCGCCGTGGCCTGGTTCAACCAGGGCTTTGGCTCCGAGAACGCCGGCGGCGGCGTGGTCGCCAGCAGCGTACAGGTTCCCGGGGGCGGCAGCAACGCCTTCCTCCGCTTCGGTCAGGTGGAAGTGGAGCTCCTCCAACCGGCGGATACCTCCAACCTGCCGCAGGACGGCCTAGTAATGCACCACGTGGCCTACGTGGTCTCCGACATCCTTCAGGCCATTGAGGACTGCAAGGCCCGGGGGTTCAAGTTCCTGGCCGACGCTCCGCGGACCAATCAGTTGGGACAGCAGTTGCTCTACTTCGACCCCACTACCACCAACAACGTGCTGCTGCACCTGACCCAACTGCCGGAGCCGGCCGATGCCGTGACCACGGGCGTGGGCGGCGGAGTGCAGGTAGCCAAGATCGTTCACGCCGGCTACCGGGTGCCCAACCTGGACGAGGCCATCGCCTGGTACTTGGACAAGTTTGACGGTGAGCATATCGGCGGCGGCCCCTCCCGGACGGGAAGTCGGAACGCCTTTGTCAACTTCGGACAGGTGCAAGTAGAGTTGATTGAGCCGATCAGCCCCGAGGAACTGGGCGGACAGCACGAGATGGACCATGTGGGCTACGTGATGGACGACATTCACGCCGGCATTGACGACTGCTGCAACCGGGGCTTCCAGTTCGTGGCTGACGCGCCCAACACCAACTCCGTCGGCCAGCAAGTGCTCTACTTCGACACTGCCACCAGCATGGGCAGCCGGATGCACCTGACCCAACTGCCCGATTAAGGCGGCAGGTTATCCACGAAGGGACACGAGAGATTCACGAATAAGCAAATAGCCTTGTCTTTGTGGTTATTCGTGCAAATTCGTGGATAAAACTTTTGGCTGGAAGTGGCGGTTTTGGCCCGTTCCAACGACAACATCATCCTGGTGGGCTTTATGGCCTCCGGCAAAAGCCGGGTGGGTCGTATCCTGGCCCGGCGCACCGGCTGGCCCCTGGTGGACGCCGACTCGGTGATTGTTGAACGGGTAGGAAAGTCCATTGAGCAAATCTTTGCCGAGGAGGGCGAGGCGGCCTTCCGCGCCCTGGAACGGGAGGTAATCGCCGGACTGTGCGCCGGGACGGGCCGGATTATCTCCGCCGGCGGCGGCGCCTTCGTGGACCCGGACAACCGGCGGGTAATGCTGTCCGGTGGCACGGTATTCTGCCTCCAAGCCCAGCCGGAGACCATATACCGGCGACTGACTTCCGACAACAACACGGGCCAGGCGGTACGCCCGCTTCTGGCCGGGGACGACCCACTGGGACGCATCCAGGAACTGCTGGCGCAACGGGCCGATGCCTATGGTCAAGCCCATTACCGGATAGATACCGACGCGCTGACGCCGGAGGAGGTGGCGAAGGGGGTTTTGGCAACCTTCATCCCAAGGGAAGAATAGAATGTTCAATATATTTAATCCCATGCCAGCTTCCACCTACGGTATGCCGGAACGGGCCTCCCGCCAGTGGGTTATCGAAAATTCCGACTTGGCCAACCGGGTAATGTTGAAAACCCCCGATTTTGCCGATGTGCCGATCCCCCAAGAACGGCGGGATGGGAAGTTCACTCATGCCGCCTATATTGCCTATTGCGACCACGAAGAGGTTTGCGCCTGCTCCGATGACGATTCCGTGGAGTGGATGTTTGTGGAGTTCCTGAATTTGACAGACGGCGCCCTTAAGCCATAATCGGCTCCGGCGCCGTCCATGACTCTATCGATAAATGGGGAGCATTGCTATGACCAATACCGCTAACACCGACCCCGACCTGGCCGCCACGGTTCACCACGCCGGCGGCAGCTATCCGGTGGTGGCCGGCTGGGGCATCCTGGACCAGCTTGGCGACCGGCTGACCGACCTGGGCATCGGCAGTCCGGTCTATATCATCACCGACGAAAACCTGATGAACCGCTACGGACGCCGGGCCCAGCGGGCCTTGCAGCAGAAGGGCATCGCCGCCCACTGCTTCATCATTCCTCCCGGCGAACCCAGCAAGAGCAACAACCTGGCCCAGGCCATCTACGAGTGGCTGGTGGGCCTGCGCGCCGAGCGGGGCCACGCCATCATCGCGGTGGGCGGCGGCGTGGTTGGCGACCTGGCCGGCTACGTGGCGGCCACCTTCCTGCGCGGCGTCCCCTTCGTCCAGGTGCCCACCAGCATGGCCGCCATGGTGGACGCCTCCATCGGCGGCAAGGTGGCGGTGAACCTGCCCCAGGGCAAGAACCTGGTGGGGGCCTTCTACCAGCCCCGGGCGGTGCTGGCCGACGTGGAGGCCCTGTCCACCCTGGGCAAGCGGGAGTTGTCCGAGGGCTGGGCCGAGGCCATCAAGCACGGCTTTATCCTCGATGCCAGCCTGGTGGACGTTTTTGAGGAGCACGCCGAGGCCTTGATGAACGTGGAGCCGGAAATCTCCACCGAGGTCATCCGCCGCAGCATGGCCATCAAGGCCGACGTGGTCAGCCAGGACGAGCGGGAAACCCTGGGCATCCGCATCCTGCTGAACTACGGCCACACCATCGGCCACGCCCTGGAGTCCTCCACCGAGTACGGCCGGTTTATGCACGGCGAGGGAGTGTCCATCGGAATGATGGGCGCGGCCAAAATGGCCCAGGCAATGGGCATCCTCGACCAGGCAGTGGTAGATAGGCAGTACGCCCTGCTCCAAAGGTTCAACCTGCCCACCACCGCCCCCGGCGTGCCGGTGGAAGACATCCGCCAGGCCATGTCCCTGGACAAAAAAGTATCCGGCGGCGCCAACCGCTGGGTAATGCTGGAGGAGGTAGGCAAGGCAGTGGTCAGGAGGGACGTGCCGGTGGAGTTGGTGGATAGGACGGTTAGGGGGTTGGTGGGGTAACCGTTTTAAGGTCCCAAGAACCTTTCGCCGTCAAAGTGGATAATGTGACTTGGTGAATCGGAGCACCACACCTCCGTTTCCCAAGAAATATCGTTCAGGTATCGGGCCATTACGCTCCGGTCTGGAAAAGCGGTTACGTAAACCAGGCCGGGTTTTGCGTCGGCAAACAGTTCGGTCAGTTCACCATGCCGCTTCGGATTAACCGGGCCGTGGCTGGTCACCGCCTCGACCAGCAGCAACCATTCTTCCGCAGCTAAATACAAAACCACATCGGGCATCTTTCCATGCTCGTCAATTGTTACGCCCAAGTCAGAAAGCCGCTCAACTTGGAAGTAACCTATTTTGTCCCCGGTGTCACCAACATAAATGAGCTCAGCTGCCGGGGCGAAACGGGGCGCAAATTGAGTGATAATCTGTTTGATGAGTTCGCTGTGGGCGCCGGGAGTAAGGACAATTTCAGTCCCTTCCACTACCTGTACCGGAATCATCTGCATTTCCCGGTGTTGCAACCATCGGGCGGCCAGGGTTTCTTGCCCGTCAAGATAGCGGGTGAGAGTTGCTTCCCAACCATCACTGCCAAAGGACTTAAAGACCTCAAAGGCTTCCTCGCTTATCTGGTAGCAGTATGCGGGGCTGTTGACGGGCCGACTCGGCTCATCAGGATTGGCAAGGGCAATGCCGGCTTCCACGAATTGGTGTATCGTGTACCGGCGAAACGTTTCCCGGGTGTTTGGCGCGTATTCTCGACCGTAATGTTCCCGGCAAAACTGCATTATGGGAGTTATGCCCAGCAGGGGCCGGCTCAAGTTTGCCCAAGCGCCGGAGGGCTTGAGGTCGATAAGAGCCAACAGGGTCAGCGACGACCTTTCGTTTTGCTGGCCGCGGGGCATACCGAGGGAGCGGAGAATTTCCAGGGCTTCGTTGATTTTTTGCTGGCCTTCACTCGGAGCTATGCTTTCAGTCATAACCCAAGCTCCGACTCGATAATGGCGTCTATCACTTGCTGAGATAGGAAGTCTTGCCCATAACTTTTCGCTCCGATACGTTCCAACACGCCTCGTTCCGGGTAAGGCAATGCCCGCAAGTCGGTGGCGTTCACTTGAGTATGCCCATTGAACTGACGGAAGTAACAGTCAACAAGGCTGCTGTTTAGATAAATGCTCAACCCTGCTGCCAGAGGGGGAGGAAACCCGCTTTTATTGACGTGGTAAACATTCAGGTGGTTCTCGAAACCAATTAGTTCACCTGGCAAGTCGGCCCGGTATATGGAAGCAACAATGCGCCGGCGTTCCTCTTTGGCGCTAAAGCGCTTGGTTACAACGAAGTGGCCCCGGTTTGCCCACAGCCACTTACGGCTATGCTCGGCAACCCGAATGGCATTGGGCTTCTTCATATTCTTGGGCCACTCAAGGTTGCTGCCCTGGAAGTGGGCGGGGTACAAAAGAGGCGCCGCTTCTCCATCGGGTTGGGATAAAAGAAATGGCTTGGCACGAAAATCTACCACTGGCCCCGTAGAAACCTCCAGGCCAACGTCGGAGAGAGTGGCGGTCAGACGCGCCATAACGTCGGCAACACCTTGGTCGCGGGTACTGGTGACGATATGGACGAACTTATCCGGGTCATTGGGATGGATGACGGAAGAGTAGTCCATTACCCGTTCCGTAATATCGCTGGCGCTGCCCTCCCCGGAAAGTGGACGCATTTCGTAGTCGGCCCCGCCGCTGACCGTAATTTTGACTTTAGCCGGCTTGGCGCCCTTTATAGCGTGGATGATGATGTTCTCTTGCAGAACTCCATCGCTTCTAAATGCGGAATCCCGCTTCTCAAAGACGTGAATATGCTGAAGCCCCATCAGTGAAAAGAACTGTTTTCGGAATGACTTGAAATAGGGGCCGTTGCAGAAGGAGCGGGGCACAATCGCCACCATTTCCCCGCCGTTCCGCAAGCGTTGCGCGGCAAGGAACATAAAGCCGGTGTAGAGGTTAGAAGTCTCTATCCCCGCTTTGCGCAGGGCAGCCCGGTGTTCAGAGTCGGAATGTATCTTCCGGTAGGGAGGGTTCATTATGACGTGAGTAAACCCTTCGTCGTCGCATCGATTCTCCGGGAAAAGGTCGGCCTGTAGTCCGCTGGAATAACTCAGCAGGAAGTCTGCAGAATGGATACTGCTGTTTGTCGGTATTCGGGCAGCTTCCAGTTGCAGCGCCGATTCTTTCAAGGTTTGGCTCAAATAGCCAATCAGCTCCGGTGCTACCTCACAGCATACCAGCGAAACGGAAACGGGTTTTACCGGGTCATCGCAAAGACGCTCGACAAAAGCGGCGGTCAGTGAGCCTACCCCGGCCCCCGGGTCAAGGACTCGCAAATCACCGGATACATCGGAAAACAGGCCGGCCATAAAGCGACCTATGGCAGCCGGCGTCATATATTGGCCCAACTCGGAGCGTTGGCCGGGGGCGAGTCGGGACGATGCAGCGGCTCGGTAAAACTCTATAGTATCCGCAAGCGCCATTTCTTGTTCCGTCCAGCGTTATCTGCAATTCGGCCGGCTTAGGGCCATATAAAGCGGCCCATTGCTCGGATTTTGTCAACGGCTGCTGGAGGCACTGATTGTAACAAAACAATAGTTCTTAATCAATGCGTGAAGCGCGCAATTTGGGGGATGCACCGTACCCAAGCCTGGCTCAGATTTATACGGAACTACTTCAAACACCCGCCATCACCCCCCTACCCACCACCCCAAAAACCCGCTATCATCCTGTATATCCGGTCCATCCATGTAAAACCCGACCAGAAACCGGGAGGCCACATTGACCAGAAAGTTGACCGCAATTATTGAACGGGAAGGCGATGGCTACGTGGCCCTCTGCCCGGAGTTGGACATCGCCAGCCAGGGCGCAACAGTGGCCGAGGCCAGGGAAAACCTCAAAGAGGCATTGGAGTTGTTTTTCGAGACCGCATCCGCCACCGAGATTGAGGAACGGTTCCACGAGGAAGTCTATGTAACGCAGGTAGAGATCGCTGTTGGCTAGACCTTAAAAACTAAACAAGGAGCGTAACAGCTATGAAAATAGTCCTATACAACGATTACCAACTGGGCGTAATCCAAAACGGCAATGTGGTGGACGCTATGGCGGCGGTGGAGGGTATGTCTTTCCGGCGGCCTCACGACCTGATTGACGAGGTGATTACCAACTGGGACGATATTAAGCCCAAAATCGAAGCGGCCATTGCCGGCAAGGACGGCGTTGGCCTGGACCGCGTCCGGCTGCGGGCCCCGGTGCCCAAGCCGACCAAGCTGATTTGCGCCGCCGTCAATTACCTGGAGTTCGGCCAGCGGCTGCCGGCCACCCTGGACGCCTTCCTCAAGTCGCCCACCGCCATCATCGGCAACGGCGATACCTGCGTCCTGCCCCCGGCCCCGGCGTCCATCTTCCACCACGAGCCGGAACTGGCCTTTGTCATCGGCAAGACGGCTACCAACGTCACCCAGGAAGAGGCCCTGGACTACGTTTTTGGCTACACCAACTTCCTGGATATGTCGGCCCGGGGCATTCAAGGAGCCCTCGGCAACAGCTTCTTCTTGGGCAAGTGCTGGGACACCTTCGCCCCCATGGGTCCGGCCCTGGTTACCGCCGACGAGATTCCCGACCCGCAGGCCCTGCAAGTCCGGCTGTGGAACAACGACGACCCGCGCCACGACTTCCCCACCAGCGATATGGCTCACCCCATCCGAGAGCTGATTTCCGAGTTCTCCAAGGTGACCACCCTGGAGCCGGGCGACGTGATTGCCACCGGGGTCAACCACCAGCAGATTGGCCCGGTGCAGGACGGCGACACCATCCGAATGGAGATTGCGGAACTGGGGCCGTCCCTGGTCATCCAGATCAGCGACCCGGAGGGCCGGGAGTGGCCGCGGGGCATTGACCAGCATTTCGGCGCCATGGTCATCGCCGGCGCGCCGGCCAACCCTTAGTCCTGACGGGAGTTAGATTCAAACATGGATGGACAGGATATACAGGATTGGTAGAGAATTTCCTGTAGTCCTGTTCATTCATTTATTTCAGGTGACGACATGGCAAAGACAGCGTTGACCCGCGAAGAGACATTGCGGCAACTGCGGGCGCACAAACCGGAACTGGTCAAGCAGTTTGGCGTTGCTACGCTGGCCCTTATAGGTTCCACCGCCCGCGATCAGGCCGCAGAGGATAGCAATATTGACCTTATGGTCAGTTTTGATAGACCGGCTACGTCAAAAATGTTTTTTTGGCGTGCAGTTTTACATTGAAGACCTGCTGGGGCACCCTGTTGACTTGGTAACGGAACGGGCGCTTCGTGGGAAAAGGCGTTCTTACGCGGACGCTGAAGCGATTTATGTCTAACGCAAATGGCGAATCAAGGTCTTGGCCTGTTTACCTGACAGGGCAATCGCGCTTTAACCAACAGTGGCCTCGCCAACGGTCATTCTGCGCTCTATGTCATTCTGAGCGGAGCGAAGAATCCAGAATCTTTCGGAGCAAGGGTTGTCCGGTATCCGGAAAGGGTCCACCCTGAAGGATTTTAGATTCTTCCTCCGCTCCGCTACGTCAGAATGACATTATGGGAAATTATAACGCGATTGCCCTGTCCTCTTACTGAAGCTCCCCACATCTCCCCCACAAATAAGCTATACTGTCCCCATGTATGAATCCCTGACCCACTTCCTCAAGACCTTCAGCGCCGACTCTCCCCTGCTCTGGGCCTTGCTGGTTATGGTGGTTATTGCCGCCGCCGGCCTGGTCCTGTACGGGTTCTGGGAGGTTGTCCTACGCGGTCTGGCCCTGGCCTTCTCCGGCGGCGCACGGAACGATAACAGAGACGGGAAGAATAGAGACGGCAACGGCAACGCATCCGGTCGCGGGGGACATTAGGTTTATATGCTCTTCCCCAATGCTGACGTGGTGATAAATCCCGTTCTGCTGGTGTTGCTGGGCCTGATTGTAGGCACCTTGGGCGGTTTCTTTGGCGTGGGCGGCGGCTTCCTGATTACCGGGGGCTTGCTGGTCTTTGGAGTGCCGCCCATCTTTGCCGTAGGCACCGGCCTGACGCTGATAATGGGTTCCTCCATCATCAATATGCTCAAGCACCGGGGCTTGGGCAACGTGGACTTCAAGCTGGGCAGCTTGATGGTCTGCGGCACCATACCGGCGGTGTTCCTGGCGGAGCGGCTGAACAGTGCGCTGGAGGTAGCCGGGCTGGCCGGGCCGGTCATCCGGTACGTTTACGTCGCGGTGCTGCTCATCCTGGGTTGCTTCCTGATTTACGACTACATCAAGACCCGCCGCCGCTCGACCGGCCCGGATGGGACGGGCAGCGCGGAGGGAGAAATATCCACGGCCGGGCTGTCCCGGCGGGTGCAATCCCTGCGGATTCCGCCCCACTCGATAAAGCTGCCGGGGCTGCCCGCCCGTTCCACCTACATTACCCTGAAGGTGTCGGGCATTGACCGCATATCCGTTTTCATTCCCGTCCTGGTGGGATTCGGGATCGGCTTTTTCGCCGGACTGCTGGGGGCCGGCGGCGGCTTCATCCTGATGCCGGTGCTGGTGTTCGTGGTGGGCATACCAACGACCGTCGCCATCGGCACCGACCTGTTTCAGGTCATCATCACCGGCTCGGTAGGCACCTTCTTTTACGCTCTGGGCAACCAGGTTGACCCGTTGATGGCGATAATAATTCTGGCGGCGGCCTCGGTTGGCTCCCAGATCGGGGCCACGGCCACCCGGTTCGTTGACGCCGGCCGAATCCGCATCCTCTACGGCATAACCGTGCTCAGCGGCTGCATAGCGGTAGCCCTGGAACAGGTTGCCGCCACTCTCCCCGGCCTGGACTTTCTCAGCGACATAGCCGCCTACGTCCTCTTGGGCGTGGCCGGGACAATGTGCCTGGTAATAGCGACGCTGTTGGGGAGGGCGGCGCTGCGTCGGGTGGCTGAGGGAGTTGAAGGAGTTGAAGGAGTTGAGGGATAGTAGCTTTTCGCACCGGGGTGCTGCAGTAGGAAAGTTGGGAGGCTAATCTCCTTTCTCTGAACCGAGGTCTGTTACCGCAAGCATTGCAGCTTCTTCCTCCGTCACACCTAAAGCGGCCACTACATCTCTGATTCTGGTCAGGCTTGCGGAAGCATATTCGGTTGCCTCGTAACGCTGAATCTGCTGTTCTTTCAGGCCGAGGCGGTCGGCCAGGTCTCGCTGGCGCAGCCCACGCGCGATGCGCGCCTTAATCAGCAATTCCGGCAACTCTACAATCATCCCGAGTTTATCAAACTCGAAATCGCCGGCCTTTAGCGCTTCATATTCCCGCAGTTCGGCTTCAAGGTCGGCAAGCTGGCTTCGCATAGCGTCTTGCTGGGCCTGGAGCAGGAGCGGATGGACTTCCAATTGGCCGGCGTCTTTCGCGCTTTTGAGTTCGAGCAGAGCTTGGGAAAAGCGGTCGGCCCAAGTCCTGGTTATCCGGTATTGCCTTTCGTTCTTAATCACGTCAGACCTCCCAAGTCCAGGGCAACGATCCCCTTCGGCTCTCCCGTTTCTTTATCAATCCGAAAGAAATCCAGAAAAACGTCTCCTTCAGGATTTGCCAGTGCGGACGCCGGGAAAAACTCACCGCCAAACTTGGCTTTCTGGGTGGCGCGTTCCCGGTCAAATATGAGCAGCGCCGGGTCGAGGGCATGGAGGTCAACCCCGGCTTCTTCCCAGCATACATCGTAGTCATTGGGTGTTGATTTATCGGATACAAAGCTGCCATCAAGGTAAGCCGTTTGACACCCGGCGCGCCGCAGTCCTTCCAGAGCTACCCGAAGCCCGCTCAAAAGCCGGCAACGCCACGGTGTACCCCCGAACCTAGCTTCCACATCGTCCCACCCGGCCCAATGAATACCCGGCGGCAGATTACCGTCGTCCTCGAATTCAGGTAGCATAACACAACAATAACATTGTGTTCATTCGCCGTCAAGGCGATTATGCAATAACGCTTCCCCAAAGTGCGGTTCAAGTTGCTATCTGAAGCGGGGGCGGCGGACCGGGTGTCCGACGTGTAACCGCCTCAAGGAGAGCTCGAGAGAGAAACGGTGAATTCATCGAGCTTCCGACCCACCTGGCGCCTTACCTTAGGCTGGCATAGTCGACGCCGGCGTCTGTTATAATCAGGCCGTCATGAGCAACACCCCCTTCACCTTCCAACTCCTCCACCAAGACACCCTGGCACGGGCCGGTCAGTTCACTACGCCCCACGGCTCCGTGACCACCCCGGTGTTTATGCCGGTGGCTACCCAGGCCACGGTCAAGACGCTGACCCCCGACGAGGTGATGGGCTTGGGCGCGCAGATTGTCTTGGGCAACGCCTACCACCTTTACCTGCGCCCCGGCGTGGCCCCGGTCAACCGGCTGGGCGGGCTGCACCGCTTTATGGGCTGGCCCCGGCCCATCCTGACCGACAGCGGCGGCTTCCAGGCCTTCAGCATGGGCGCCTTCCGGCGAGTGGACGACGACCACATTAGTTTCCGCTCCCACATTGACGGCAGCGAACACCGCTTTACCCCGGAGCTGGCCATCGCCAATCAGCAGGGGCTGGGCGCGGACATCATTATGTGCCTGGACCAGTGCATTGCCTACGGCGCCGACCGGGCCGAGGTGCAGCGGGCGATGGAGCGCACCCACCGCTGGGCCAAAGCCTGCTACGACGCCCACTACCTTTCCCCGGCGCCGGCTTACGCCGACGCGGCCCAACGGCAGACCCTGTTCGGCATCGTCCAGGGCGGGACCTTCACCGACCTGCGGCGGGAGTCGGCCCAATACATCGCCTCCTTGCCCTTCCCCGGCTACGCAATAGGCGGGCTAGCGGTGGGCGAGTCCAAGGCCCAGATGTACGAGACTACCCAACAGGTAACGGAGCTACTGCCGGCCGACCAGCCCCGCTACCTGATGGGCGTAGGCTCGCCCGAGGACCTGGTGGAGGGCGTGGCTCAGGGAGTGGATATGTTCGACTGCGTACTGCCGACCCGGGTGGCCCGCAACGGGGCGCTGTTCACCCGTACCGGACGGGTCAACATCGGGAACCGGCGCTTTGCGGAAATGGACGCTCCCCTGGAGGAGAACTGCGACTGCTACGCCTGCCGCAACTTCACGGCGGCCTACCTGTGGCACCTGTTCAAGTCACGGGAGATACTAGGACTGCGGCTGGCCAGCGTCCACAACCTGCACTTCATCCTGCGGCTGATGGACAACATCCGCTCGGCCATCCTGGAAGACCGCTTTGCCCAATTCCGCCGGGATTTCCAAGCCACCTACCGCCCCACCAACGAGGCCACCCGTCAGCAGCAAAAGGAAAGGTGGCTGGCGGCGCGGGGTGGGTGAAGTCCGGGAATATCCCAACCTGAAACTTTACTTTGCCCGGCTTATGCTTTACCATCCCTCTGTCGTAAGGGGAGTTTTTGCGTAATCAATGCGACGGTGTATCGTATGGCAATGAAATCGGCAATCGGGCCAAGCGCCAGGCAAGCGCAACCCTTGGAAACCGATTTAACGGCTGCCCTGTCACAAGCCTTTGGTTGGGGAATTCCGGGGTATGAGTCGCTCAACGGCGCCTTTCAAGACGGAGTGCAGGTCATAGCTGCCGAAATGAAATCCGGCAACCTGACCGAGGAACAGGCACACCGGCTTATTGAATTATTTGTGTCGGCCTATACCGGGGCAGTGATAAACCAGCAGATTAACGCGCTCCTTCAAGGTTGGTCCGGCCAGTTGGAGTCGGCGGGGTCGGGTGGACAAATTGGACGAAAATAAGCTCGAAGATGGGTCGGATTTACGAACTGAGCCGGAGGGTCAAAATCAGGAAGAAGAAACTGCCCTCTCTTCCGAAATCCTGGGGACTATGCCTCCGGAGTCACGTGGGAGGGTTACTCGCTCCTTTTCGTCCATAACCCAATTCGCCAGTCCAGTTTTCAACCCCGTATTGCAACGAATTACCTCTGAGCATATCTCCCAAGTGATAAGCAACGCCGCGGCTCAAAGTCACCGGGAGGCTGAAGCAGAGAAATCGAACCGACGTTATCAATTCTCCTATTTCGTCGTGACCATCGTCGCTCTGTTGTCTTTATTGGTATTCTTTGCCATTCGAGAACAATATAATGTGCTTATCCCCGTTGTCACCGGTATAACAGGACTTGGCAGCGGCTTTGGGATTGGTAAATTAACCAACCGAAGGTAGGCTACCACCTAACCCCCGGCAACACCCCCGCCCTCCACCGTTACACTTCCCTCAACACCTACCGTCCCATCAACGCGGCAGCAGCAAAAGGAAAGGTGGCTGGCAGCGCGGGGAGGGTGATTATTTGTTCGGTGTCAACGGATTTTCCGGTAGCTCACTGGCTAACGGCATTGCCTTTTTAAGAAACCTCTGAATAAGTCCGTGACTCGTGATGTTTACACTTATCCGTCGTTCCTGCGCAGGAACGACGGGTGAAGGCGCTAGTGTTCAATGACTTATTCAGAGTATCCTTAAGTAAACAATCCTCGTTTTTTGGCCTTCATATTTCATTAAGGAACGCAGCATGATTCGCAGCTATCAGGGCAAAACTCCCAAGATACACCCTACTGCCTGGGTCAGCGAGGCCGCCTATGTGGTGGGCGACGTGGAAATCGGCGCTTATTCCAGCGTGTGGCCCGGCTCGGTTATCCGCGCCGACACCATCAAAATCACCCTGGGCGACTATGTGGACATCCAGGACAACTGTGTGCTCCACGCCGACAGCGACGCCATTTACGAGGACTACGTTACCTTGGGACACGGCGTCATCAGCCACGCCAAGCACATCAAGACGCACTGCCTTATCGGAAACGGGGCTACTCTCAACGACGGAGTGATTCTCGGCGAGAATTCCGTCATCGCCAGCGGCGCAGTAGTGTTGGAACGCCAGGAGTTTGGCCCCAACTCATTTGTCCTGGGGGTGCCGGCGTCGGCCCGGGAAGCGCCAACCAACGAACGCCACCACGCCATGATTCGCCGCACCGCCGAGAGCTACGCCCGCAAAGCCCAGCTATTCAAGGAGGAGGGTTTGGGTGGCACCGAGGTTGAGGGAGCCGAGGGCTGAGCGTCGGCCGGTTTATCCACGAAGGAACACGAAAAACCCTCGTGGTTCTATCCACGAATAGGCAGGAATGTCCACCAATGGCCGAAAGGAGGCGTTATGCCGGAAGCGCCGGACCTGGAAGTAATCAAGGACTACCTGAACGAGCATATTCAAGGGCGGTCGATTGACTCGGCCCGTGTGCTGCGTTCCACCGTCTTGAGACCCCTGGCCGGCGACTTTGCCACAGACGTACCGGGCAGAACCCTGGGCCGGTTCCAACGGCAAGGGAAGTTCCTGCTGAACGAGTTGTCGGGAGGGCGATGGCTGGTCATTAACCCAATGCTGACCGGCGCCGTCCAGCACTGCCAACCCAAGGCGCGGGTATGGAAAAAGACCTCCTTTGTGCTGGGACTGGACGATGAAACGGAACTCCGGTACTTGGACGACCGCCAGATGGGCATGGTGTATTACGTCGATGCCGAGCAGCTTGAGGGCATATCCCGCCTGGAGAACCAGGGCATAGACGTGCTGGCGGATGTGTCCTTTGCAGAGTTCAAAGCCGGTTTGAAGAAGTTTCGGGGCGAGATCAAGGGAGTGCTGACCCGGGGGAACTTAATCTCAGGCATCGGCAACGCCTACTCCGATGAAATCCTCTTCGCCGCCGGTATCTCCCCCTTCCGCAAAGTTGGCTCTCTGCAAGAGGATGAATTGACCCGGCTTCACCAACAGAGCCGGTTGGTGGTCGAAGATGCTATTTCCGTGCTCCGGGAGCGGATGGGCGACAACATTCACCTGAAGATTCGAGACTTTCTCAAGGTACATGGCAAGGGCGGGGAGCCTTGCCCCCGCTGCGGCGGCAACATCTCACAACTGAACGCCAATCAACGAATGACCAACTTCTGTCGCCGCTGCCAACCCGGGATGCTGATTAAGAATTGAGGAGTCGGGGGAATGGCCCGCCCTTCTTCTCGTCCCGGGCCGGTCGCAGGATGCACTGACGAATAGAGGAATTGACCGGTAGGCCTTGAAAGGCTATCTCGGGATTTTGCGAATGTCCTGACACTCCCTCCAGGGCAATCGCATTTAAAGCGCATACCATCAGCCATTATCCGGTCATTTCGGCTTGGCTCGTCATTCTGAACGGAGTGAAGAATCCAAACCCTTCCCGGCCACCCTCTTTCCTTGCTCCAACGCCTTTGCCATAAAGCCGTTTTCGTCATTAGCCGACTTGGTGGGGCGCCACTGGGATTCTTCGCTCCACTCCGTCAGGCTCAGAATGACCGGATAGGAAGGTTGTGTTCAGGATGACCGCGCCTCAAAGGGATATTAACTGTGGACAATTGCCGGGAGTCCCCGGGTAAAACCGCAATTCCCCGGTAAATCTTTCAGGGCAATCGCGTTATAATTTCCCATGATGTCATTCTGACGTAGCGGAGCGGAGGAAGAATCTAAAATCCTTCCGGGTGGACCCTTTCCGGATACTGGACAACCCTTGCTCCGAAAGATTCTGGATTCTTCGCTCCGCTCAGAATGACAGTTGGCGAGGCCACTGTTGATTATAACGCGATTGCCCCGGCAAATCTTTCTTGCCAGCCCTGGCACAGCGCAGCCCTGGTGTATAATGAGTGAAGTTTTTCGCTAACACTCTGGGCCGGGCCGGCAAGCCAGTACCGGCCGGCCTGACCAATCAGGCTGAAACAAAATCAAGCTATCTATTAAACGGGGGATGACTTATGGCAACCACACCGGAAACTGCACCGGCAACCACCCACCGCAACTACATCGGGGGTCAATGGGTTGCATCCCGGTCGGGCCGCACCTACCCTATCACCAACCCGGCCAGCAAGCAGACCGTCCTGGGCGAGTTCCAGACCTCCACGCCGGAGGATGCGGTCCAGGCGGTTGCCGCCGCCCAAGCCGCGCTGGAGGGATGGGCCAACACGCCGGCGCCGGCCCGCGCCCAGGTCCTGTACCGCGCCCTGGATATTATGGGGCGGCGACGCGACGAACTGGCCCGCACCATTACCCTGGAGGAGGGCAAGCCCCTGGCCGATGCCCAGGGCGAGGTGCGCCGGGCAATGAATATCATCGAGTACGCCGCCGGCGAAGGCCGCCGGATGTTCGGCTATACCACCCCCTCGGAGCTGCCCTACACCGTGGCCTACACCGTCCGCCGTCCCTTGGGCGTGGTCGCAATCATCACCCCCTGGAACTTTCCCATCGCCATCCCCGCCTGGAAAATCGCCCCGGCCCTCATCTGCGGCAATGCCCTGGTCTTCAAGCCGGCGTCCATAACTCCGCTCAGCGCGGTCAAGCTGACCGAGGTATTCGAGGAGGCCGGCCTGCCCCCCGGCGTCCTGAACCTGATTACCGGCCCCGGCGGGTCGGTGGGCAATGCCCTGGTAGAAAGCCCGGAGGTGCGGGGCATCTCCTTCACCGGCTCCACCGAAATCGGCACCGGCATCTACGCCGCGGGCGCCAGCCGGCTGAAGAAAGTCCAGTGCGAAATGGGCGGCAAGAACGCCGTCATCCTGCTGGCCGACGCCGACCTGGACAAGGCCCTGGGCGGCATCGTGCAGGGGGCTTTTGGCTCCACCGGCCAACGCTGCACCGCCACCAGTCGGGTCATCGTGGAGGAGGGCGTCTATGATACCTTCATGGAACAGCTTCTGGAGCGCACTGGCCAACTGAAAATCGGCGACGGTCTGGAACCGGATACCGACGTCAGCCCTCTGTCCAGCCAGTCCCAACTGGATACGGTGCTGAACTACATCGGCATCGGCGCCGAGGAGGGGGCCAACCTGGCCTACGGCGGCCACGCCGTGACCGGCGGAGACTTTGACCAGGGCTATTACGTGGAGCCGACTATTTTCACCGACGTTACGCCGGAGATGCGGATTGCCCAGGAGGAAATCTTTGGGCCGGTGCTGACGGTGTTCAAGGCCAAAGACCTGGAGGAAGCGGTGGAAATATCCAACAGCGTCAAGTTTGGCCTGTCCTCGTCGGTTTACACCCGGGACCTGCCCCGGGCCTACCGCTACATCAACACGGTGGAGGCGGGGATGGTCCACGTGAACGCGCCCACCCTGGGCGGCGAGGTGCATCTGCCCTTCGGCGGCCTCAAGGCCTCCGGCGTGGGCCAGCGAGAGCAGGGCGTAGAGGCGGTGGACTTTTTCAGCGAGGTAATCACGGTTTACATTGATTACGCCGACGACGCCCGGACGCAGGCCCGGTTTATTTAGAAACTATCTCAAAACCGCTTGCGCTCTTGGCGGCGCCCTTCGACAAGCTCAGGGTGAGCGGATTCCAAAGTTCGCCCCGTTCATGGTGAGCTTGTCGAACCACGTTTTGAGATAGTTTCTTAGTGGGGAATCCCGAAGTATGCAGGCCCCGGTTCCTTGAGCTATACTATGGATAATGACCTTATACGACGCGCAGGGCAACTATCTGGTTGCCCCCGAACTGCCATTAGCAACCAAACAGGGCAGGCACATACCGAACGAGCAGCGAGAAGAAGCACCTCTGGCCAGCATGGATGCCAGGAAGGAGCAAGTGCTGCTAAGCCACCCCGACATAAGGGTACGCTCGCTGAGAAGCGATTACAATTGCATGGGCATGGTGTTCGCCAACCGGCGAACTTGGATTGATCCTGAGCACTTGCAGATAATTCTGGTGGATGATGGATACCGGCAGGCAAATGACGAAAGCGAACTTCAGCCCGGGGACGTGGTGGTATATCGCGATGACAGCGGTGAGGTTTCCCACGTCGGTTTGGTAACCGAAGTACGGATAGATGTCGCTCAAGCATCCCGCGAGATTTTCGTACTGAGCCAGTGGGGAAGGTACGGCGAATACTTCCACCGGATTGACGACGTTAATCCCTGGTTAGGAACCCCTGTTGAGTACTGGACGGACAGGACGGAAGTTGTATGAATCGGCAAGAAGCCTTAGATTACATTGAAAGCATTGAATTCGACGCCACGGTAAGCGTGGTCAGCAGCGCCAAGGCTTTCTTCCGGGCGGTTGCCGGCGAACCCGCAGTGCTGGAGTTGTACCGGCAAGCCAAAGAGTCGGGGGAAATGCGGCAGGAAATCCTGGACCGAATCTATGCCCTGGCGGCCCGGGAAATTAACCCGAATTACGAAAACCCCAACGACACCGCCTTGGCCGTCCTGCTGTGGCTGACCTACTACACAGCCCCGGAGCTGGTACGGGTGGCTGCACTTTACACCGCCCTGGCGCCCAAGTGCTGGTACGCCCGTAAGCTGGTCCGTCGGATATTGACGCCGCCCCCGGTCAAGAGTGTCACCTCTCGGCAAGGGGTGCACAATCAGGTTTTCGGGCTGAACCAAAGTTCCGGAAAGACCGCTGCTTACTTCTTGATTCCCGCCGAATCGAAGCTGCAATTTTCGACGCAGGCTGAAAAGAAGACGGCGCAACCGGAAACTAACAAATACGTTGTCGGGGTGGTGTCTTGAACGTCCCCTGGGCCATCATTTGCCTGGCTTCCGCTGTTGACCAGGAAACTAACCGCGTTTCCCTGTTCAACATTATGGAAGAAATCCAGGTTCCGGCGCCCCCGGCAGTAGCGGGGGCGGACCTGTTCCTTCCGGGAGCGCCGGTTGACTTTGAGCTGTTTATCCTGTTCGCCCGTGACGCGCCGACCGTCTGCGAGCAAGGCAGGGGGAGGGTGTGGATTCAGTTCCCTCAAGGAAAAACCCCCGAGCCGCCACCCGAAAATGTACCGGAGTTTCCCATTGACTTGACAGCGGCTTGCCGTCACCGGGTCCGGGTGGGCTTTCCCGCTCTGCCTGTCAAGAGCGAAGGCACTTACCGCTTTATCATAGAAGCAGCAACCGAAGTCGGGGCTTGGCGACGACTTTTTGATGTCCCCTTGGAAGTGTCATATCAAGTACAGGACTCCCCCTGATGGTTGCCTCGAACGGGACGCAGGCCCGGTTTATTTAGTGGGCAAGCTCTTCCACAACCTGGCATCGTGGGGTCTGGCCGGGGCAACTGGGCTAGTCCTGCTCGCTCTGGCCTGCGGCCCTTCCGATGCGGAGTTGAACCGCCTGATTGACCAGCGGGCGCAGGCTATCGTGGCGGCGGCGCCCACGGTCACGCCCCAGGTCATCCCCACACCGTTGCCTACCGCCACGGCCCAACCCACGGCCTCCCCGGCGCCGGCTGCTACCCTGGCGCCGACGGTCACGCCAGCGCCTACCGCTACCCCGGCGCCGGAGGCTACCCTGGTGCCTACCGTGTCGCCGGCGCCTACGGCTACGCCCCAGCCCACCGCGACTCCGGTAACTTTTCCGCCGACGGCCACCCCGTCACCGACAGCTACTCCGGTTATCTTCCCGCCCACGCCAACGCCGGTTACCTTCCCCCATACACCAACACCCCAGCCCACGGCCACGCCCCAGCCAGTTACCGATTTCCGGGCGATTCACCAGAGCGCTTGGCCCGCGGTGTTTATGATCGAGACGCGCCGCAGCCGTGGCTCCGGGTGGTTGATTGAGCCGGGACTGATTATCACCAACCGGCACGTAGTCGAACACTATCGCACGGCCACTATTCGCCAGGCCGAAGACCCACCCTTTGACGCCACCGTGCTGGCGACAGATACGCCCCGGGACATCGCCATCCTGAAGTTTGACCCGGACAAGGTCACCTTAAACGAGGCGGCCCAACCGCTACCCCTGGGCGAAGTGAAACCCGAGGACGTAGCCCAGGAACTGCTGGCCCTGGGTTACTCCACCACATCGCCCCGGGAAGACGACACCGCCGGGGCGGCGTCGGCCAACGTGGGGGTGCTTTCGCAGACGGTTTACGTGGATGGAAAGAAGGAAGTGCTGAACCTGTTGATGGATGCGCCGGTTGACCCCGGCGACAGCGGCGGGCCGGTGTTCAACAGCCGGGGAGAGGTGGTAGGCATGGTGCGCGCCGCCCAGACTCACGCCGCCGGCGGCAAGCGGGTGGTAGGCACCTTTTTCGCCGTCCACGTGGACGAAATAAGGGACGCCCTCCCGGAGTTGAAGCAGGGGCGGTCGCGGTAGGGGCAAGGCGAGACGCTGGCGCGTCTTGTGTTACAATAATCCATCATCCCGCTGACTGGAAAGATTCACCTCAGGCAGGCTGGTGCAAGAACTATGACTACTACGCGCAAATTGGTTACGGCCGACGAGTTGCTTTTGATGCCCCGGGAGGACAAGCGGTATGAGTTGGTGCGGGGAGCGTTGATTGAGAAAATGCCTACCGGAGACCCTCACCGCATAGTGGTGTTTCGCATTGCCAACGCCCTGGGCAATTATATCGAAGCCAATGACTACGGAGAGGGCGGCGCTGGCGAACCGGGATACCGGCTGGAAAGAGAACCGGATACCGTGCGTGCCCCGGACGTGGTCTGGATTGCGCCGGGGCGCATCCCGGCCGGCACCCAAGGCTACCCGGAACTGGCCCCCGACCTGGCGGTGGAAGTCAAGTCCCCGGGCAATTCCAACCGGGAGATGGCCGCCAAGGCTGGGATGTGGCTGAGCTATGGCTCAAGGGAGGTGTGGGTGGCTGACCCGGAACGGGTTGCTATCACCGTGTATCGGCCCAACGCCGCGCCGGTAACGCTGGGAGAGGATGAAGTGCTGGATGGAGGAGACCTGCTCCCGGGTTTCAGTGTCCCGGTCTGGCAACTGTTCCGCCGCCGCCACTGACCTTAGAAACTATCTCAAAACTGCTTGCCACTTGGCGGCGCCCTTCGACAAGCTCAGGGCGAACGGACTTTGCAATCGTCCTAGCCCAGCGCCCCACCTTCCTGCCAGCGACCTATCTCCTCCGGGGTGTAGCCCAGTTCCTGGAGGATTTCTTTGGTGTGCTGGCCCAGGGCCGGGGGCGGCGTGGGTTCCAGGGGTGTTTCGCTGAAGTTAGCCAGGGGGCCGACCATCCGCAGCTTGCCGGCGTCCCGGTGCTCCAGTTCGACTACCAGCCCGTTGGCCTGCGCCTGGGTATCGTCAAACACCTCTTCGATGAAGCGCACCGGCCCGGCGGGGATGCCCCGTTCCTCCAGCAAGGCCAGCCACTCGGCGGCGGGGCGCTGCATAAATGCCTCCTCTGCCTGCTGCATCAGTTCCGCGCCAAAGGCCACCGCTGCGTCGGAACGGGGGTCATAGCCGGAGTCAAAGCGGATGTCTTCCAGTCCCAGTGTATCCAGCAGCCGGCGGCGCAGCGGGTCGCTGAGGCAGCCCACGACGATAACCCCGTCGGCGGTCTGGTAGCTGCGGTAGTAAATGTTCCCCGGCGTAACCGGATGGTCGGACTCATAAACCTGGAGCAGGTCGGCATAGGGCAGCCCGGCCTCCCGCATTGCCGCCAGGGACTCCAGCGTCGCCCCGAATTTTTCCCGGTCCAGCGACTCCACCTCGACAAAACGCATCCCCAGCAGGGCCAGGGCCAGCCCAAAGAGAGTGGTCTCCACCTTCTGGCCCTGGCCGGTGCGCTCCCGGGCATAGAGGGCGGCGCAGACGCACCAAGCCAGGCAGATGCCGGCGGCAGTATCCACCAAGGGCGTAGAAACGATGTGCTGCGGGACGCCATCCCCCACCTTCCCCTCGGCGGCCATCAGCCCGGACATGGCTTGCAGGATCAGGTCGTAGCCGGGCCGGTGGGAATCGGGACCCTGGCGGCCAAAGGCGGTATTCTCGCAGTAGATTAGCTTGGGGTTCAGGGCGGACAGGGCAGTGTAGTCCACGCCCAGCTTGGCCGCCACGTCGGGCCGGTAGTTGACCAGGGCCACGTCGGTTTGGGGGATGAGGCGGCGCAGAACGTCCTGAGCCACGTCGGTGGTCAGGTCCAGGGTCAGGCTGCGCTTGCCCCGGTTATAAGCAATGAAGGGACGACTCTCGGTAGGGGAAAAGGCCTGGACAATACGCCAAGGGTCGCCCCAGGGCGGCTCCACCTTGATAACCTCGGCGCCCATATCGGACAGGAGCATACCGGCAAAGGGGCCGGCGATAATCTCGGTAAACTCGACAACCTTCACACCATGGAGCGGCCCGGGCATATAGAACCTCCGTATTTAACCGCCGGGAAGAGCGTTTGCCGCATTTTACCCCTTTATGGCCCTGTATGTCTCTGTGGCCATTGCCGCATAAGTAGGACGATTGGAAAGTCGCCTGATTTGACCTCTCCACTCATCCTGAGCCTGTCGAGGGATAGTCGCCGGATATGGGAGCGTGGTTCGACAAGCTCACCAGGAGCGGATTTTGTTATTGCCCTGGTCTTTGCACTGGCCCTGGTCTTTTCTCAGGGCTATCGCACGTGATGGCAGATTCCCCTTTCCCGTCGTTCCTGCGAAAGCAGGAACCTAAAATGTTGCGGACAGCGGTTCCTGCTTTCGCAGGAACGACGGATAGCTTTCAATCCTAGTGCGATTGCCCTGTTAGAAAAGACCACAGGGCAATCGCGCTTTAATCAACAGTGGCCTGGCCAACGGTCATTCTGCTCTCTATGTCATTCTGAGCGGAGCGAAGAATCCAGAATCTTTCGGAGCAAAGGTTGTCCGGTATCCGTAAAGGGTCCACCCTGAAGGATTTTAGATTCTTCCTCCGCTCCGCTACGTCAGAATGACATCATGGGAAATTATAACGCGATTGCCCTGTCTTTTCTAACCGCCCTTGAACCTACGCTGCCCGGTATGTTATGCTGATTGGAGTGTCGGGGCGTGGCGCAGCCCGGTAGCGCACCTGCATGGGGTGCAGGGGGTCGCCGGTTCGAATCCGGCCGCCCCGACCATTTACTCAGAGATAGATATGCCGACGGTAAAGGTGAGAGATGCCATTCGAATAGTGGCAGAAGATGGCTGGTATCAAGTGACTATGCGCGGCAGCCACCGCCATTTCAAGCATCCGGTTAAGCGTGGCAAGGTAACTATCCCCGGCAAGCCAGGCGATGACTTGCATCCGAAAACGTGGAGCTTTATTCGCCGCCAAGCCCAAATGTGAGATATAGAATGAGGAAATATACCATCATTCTTGAACCCGGACCGAATAATTGGTGCATCTTCTCCCCAGACGTCCTCGGTTGCGTTTCCACCGGGGACACTGCCGAGGAAGCCTTGGCTAATTTCCACGAGGCGCTGGAAGTCCATTTGGAGTTAATGCTGGAAGATGGAGACTCCATCCCGCCGGAACGCACTTCTTACACCGAAGCCGATTACGCCGAGATAGACCCCAACGCCGATTATCTGTGCGTTCCCTGGGCACCGGCGCCAAGAGCCGCCGAATCACCCTCGGTTGCCCCGGCAGTCTAAAGAGAGCAGAACAGCTAAACGCCCTACCGAGCTCGGTAGGGCGTTCTCATTTTAGAAAGTAGCGCTTATCACCCCGACTCCAGCACAATCCGCCCCAAAGGCGGGTTTTCCCGCAGGCGGGCCAGGGCCGCCTCCACCTGCTCCAGGGGGAATCGTTCTGAGACTACCGGCTTCAGCCGGCCTTGTTCCACCAGCTTTACCACATCCACCACGTCTTGCAGGCTGGAGGCACGGGTGCCCAGGATGCTCCACTGGCCGTAAACCAGGTCGGCGGTGTCCACCGCCAGAGGTATGCCGTAGTTGTAGCCCATCACCACCAGCCGGCCGCCCAGCTTGAGGCAGGCCAGGCTGTCGGGCAGGACGGCGGCCACCGCCGCGCCGCCGACGCCCTCCACCACCACGTCGGCGCCCAGGCCGCCGGTTAACTCCTTGACCCGTTGCGGCAAGTCCTCTTCCCGGCTGTTGACTATCCCGTCCGGGCCGAACTCCTCGGCGCCCCGCAGCTTGTCCGGCCGTCGGCTATCTTCAAGTCGGTGGCGCACAGGCCGTTGGCCACCACCCGGATAAGTACGTACCCGGGGCCGATTTCCGGGTCGGGAACATCCTGCCAGCGCAGGGGAGCGTGGAACTGTTCGAGAACCATTGCTTTGGGAATTATATACATTTTAGCCATGCTAAAACTGCATACTGTTCTGAGCAAACCGGCTTGCCGGTTGACCGCTCCGGGGGATATTCCCGCCCCCGTCAGGCCCGAAGGCCCTCTTCAAGATATTGACCGCCGCATTACTGTCCCGGTCGATAATCAGCCCGCAAACCCCGCAACGGTAGGTGCGGTACTCGCTCTGCGGTGTGACTTCTCCACAGGCCGAACAAATACGGCTGGTGTAACGTGGGTTCACCTCAACGAACTCCCGACCGGCCCATTCTGCCTTGTAGCGGAGTTGGTCCCGTATCAGTCCCCACGTTTGCGAAAGTATCTCCCGATTCAGCCCTGACTTGGCGGCTACGTTGGTTCCCGGCTCTGCAATGGTTCCCGCCACCGAGCGGGTCATATTCCGAATCACCAGCTTTTCTACCGCGATGCGCCCATATTGCCGAACCAACCCGGTCGTAAGTTGGTGGCAGTCGTTGCGGTTGCGTACCTGATTGCGGCGAGCCTCGCGGGAAAGCATAGCCACCCGCTTACGGCGGCGGTTACTGCCCTTCCTGCTACGGCTGACCGCCTGCCGCAACCGAACTTCCCGGCGCCGGTTAAGCCTGCGTCGCTCCACCAGCCTGCCGTCCGAAAGGGCCATCCGGTTATTCACGCCCAAGTCAATGCCCACTGCAAGGGGGTTGGGCGGTAACGGCTCCGGCTCCAGGGCATAGCCCAAGTCAACCGAAGGCCCGGACGGGCGTATGACGATACGCAACGACCGCAGATGCTCGGCTACTGGTAACGGGAGTTTTGTCCGCAACTCAATACGGGGCAAGCCTTTCACTGTAACCCAAGCCTTCTTACCGTCCGGCGCAGTTTTTACCATACCGGGGCGTGGCTCTGCTACCTCTATCGTGCGATAACGGCGGCGGCTCTTGAACCGGGGATAGCCCGGTGTTTCCCCTGCCTTGACCCGGCGGAAGAAGGCATTGAAGGCCCGGTCGATACGGCGCATTACGCCCCGCCCAATCTGAACATCCAAGGCTTCCCATTCGGGCCAGTCCTGACGCACCCCGGTAAAGGCTTTGCACTGGTCAATGAACGTCACGGACTTGCCCGCCATCCGGTAAGCATCCCGCCGTTCCTGTAGGGCAGCGTTGTATAGCGTAGCGCACTGGGTCAGCACGTCGGCCAACTGGCGATGCCCGGCCTTGCTGACATAGCCCCGTAACTGGCGGGTTGTGTGTAGTGATACCATATAGCCATTATGACACAATATAGGCTAAAATTGTATATAATTCCCATTGCTTTCATGGTGGCTTATCCTTTGCTCTACGGTATGGGGAATGAGGATATCGGGGTTCCATGAGGGAAAGGGTGGTCGCACATTCGGGGAAGCACCGGAACCAAGCGCCGCGCCGCCGGGTCAACCTCAAGGCACAGGATTGACCGGGTTGCTTTACCGATGCGGGGGTTGAAATCATCCGGGGCAAATACCACCATGACAATGCCTTCCTGACCGGCTAGTCTTACTCTTGCCTGCCCTACGGGATACTCCACCACTTGACCGTCGGCCAACTTAAAACGACGCAGGCATTTCTCTTCCACCCCCAAGTGGCGCAGCAAACTTCCCGGCAGGGCGGTAAGGCTACTACCGGTACCCACCAGTGCATCTACGACAATAAACTCGCCCCCGGTCAGATTGGCGATTCGCATTTCGACAGTGAAGTTCTCCATATCTCCCCCAAAGTCCAGATTACCATATGCGGCAAAACATTGTCCCTATTGAAGGGTAGGGTTAGAATAAGGGTAAATCGGGCCCGGTAGAGGTCGAACAATGCATAACGAGTTTACTGTCGTTTACGAAAAGGGCGACGAGTGGTACATCGGGTATTGCCTGGAAATCCCCGGGGCCAACGGCCAGGGCAAAACCAAGGAAGAGTGTAAAACCAATTTGGCCGAGGCCATCGCCCTCATCCTTCAGCACCGCCGGGAATGTGCTATGCAGGGCGTCCCCTACGGCGCGAAACCCGAAACCATCGTCCTTCCCGATGCCCTGCCGGAAGGGGCGGACTACATTGTATGAAACTGAGTTCTTTCCTGCGACACCTCCGGCGTCACGGCTGCGAGAGGTTGCGACAGGGCCGCTCTCATACTATGTGGACGAATCCCAATACGGGAAATGTAGAGGCTATTCCTCGGCATACCGAAATCGATAACCTGCTAGCCCGAAAAATATGTCGTACTCTCTCAATCCCTGAGATTGGCCGCCAATAGGACCCGGCACGACCGCTGACGCTGAATTACCCCTTTCCTCGTTCACCCCCAACTTTAAGCCGCAAGGAGCAACAACATGGTTCAGCAAGGACAGATTGACCACCTGCTTCAGGAAACCGGCCAGATCCCCCCGCCGCCTCATGTATCGGCTCAAGCCACTCTCCAGGACTACGATGCCGCTTATGCCCGTTCCATTGACGACCCAGCGGGGTTCTGGGCCGAGGCCGCCGAGGGGTTGCACTGGTTCCGTCGCTGGGACGAGGTCTTCCAGTGGGAGTACCCCAACTTCCGGTGGTTCGTGGGCGGCCAGACCAACATCGCCTATAACGCCCTGGATGTCCATCTGAACACCGAGCGGCGCAACAAGGCCGCCCTCATCTGGCTGGGCGAGGACGGCGCCGAGCAGGTCTATACCTACGCCCGCCTGGCCCAGCAGGTGAACCGCTGCGCCAACGGCCTCAAGTCCCTGGGCGTGGGCAAGGGCGACCGGGTGGTCATCTATATGCCCCTGACCCCGGAAGGGGCCATTTCCATGCTGGCCTGCGCCCGCATCGGCGCCATCCACAGCGTGGTCTATGCCGGCTTCAGCATCGGCTCCCTGCGCGACCGCATCCAGGACGCCTCGGCCAAGCTGCTGATTACCGGCGACGTGGGCTATCGCCGCGGCAACAAGGTTGACCTGATCCGCATCGCCAACGAAGCGGTGGCCGGCTGCGACTCCCTGACTTCGGTGCTGGTCTGGCGGCGGGAGATGGCCCGAGAAGACCTGGGCGACGGGCAAGTGGACTTCGAGGAACTGCTGGCCCACCAGTCCATCGACTGCGAAGCCGAGGTGATGGACGCCGAAGACCCCCTATACATCCTTTACACCAGCGGCACTACCGGCAAGCCCAAGGGCGTGGTGCACGTCCACGGCGGCTACATGGTCGGCACTCACTACCACTTCAAGAACTTCTGGGACGTGAAGGACAACGATGTCTTCTGGTGTATGTCGGACATCGGCTGGGTAGTGGGCCACAGCTACATCGTCTATGCGCCGCTGGTGGCCGGAGCCACCACCGTTTTCCGCGAGGGCGCGCCGGACTATCCCCACAACGCCATCTTCTACGAAATTATCGAGAAGTACGGCATCAACGTCATATTCACCGCGCCCACGGCGGTGCGGATGCTGATGCGCTACGGCGAGGAACCGGCGCAACGCTACAACCTGCGCTCCCTGCGCTTCCTCACCTGCGCCGGCGAGCCGCTGAACCCGGAAGCCCTGCGCTGGGCCTACCAGCATATCTGCGGCAGCGGCGAGTGGGCCCACATCGTGGATAACTGGTGGCAGACCGAGACCGGCGGCCCCTGCCTGGGCACCATGGCCACCATGGAATCCCGCCCCGGACGGGTGGGTAGGCCCCTCCCCGGCGCGCTGATGGACATTGTGGACCGGGAAGGGCAGCCCATTGAGGAGCCGGACAAGGGCGGCCTGCTGGTCATTCTCCGTCCCTTCCCCCACTTCTCCCGCACCGTTTGGGGCGACCCGGAGCGCTACGCCGACACCTGGAACCAGATTCCCGGGGTGTATCTGACCGGCGATGTGGCCCTGCGCGACGCCGACGGCTACTACATGGTGGTGGGCCGGGCCGACGACGTGCTGAACGTGGCCGGCCACCGCATCGGCTCGGCGGAGGTGGAAAGCGCCCTGGTGTCCCACCCGGCGGTGGCCGAGGCGGCGGTTATCGGCAAGCCCGACGAACTGCGCGGCGAGGTCATCAAGGGCTTTGTAACCCTGCGGGTAGGCAACGACCCCTCGGACTTGATGGTAGGCGTCCTGCGGGACCACGTCCGCAACGAATTAGGCCCCATCGCCGTCCCCGCCGAAATCGAGTTCACCCCCACCCTACCCAAAACCCGCTCCGGCAAAATAATGCGCCGCCTGCTAAAAGCCCAGGAGTTGGGCCTGGACCCGGGGGATATAACGACGTTGGAGGAGTAGTTCAACTTTGACTGGCGCACCCTCTCAAGCTAGAATCGGCGGATGAACCGGGAACAATTCCTCCGGCGGGCGCGCCGCTACGCGCGGCGTAGCGGGTTGGAGTGTTACTTTGACCCCGGCCGTGGCGACGGCAGTCATGGGACCATTTACTTGGGGGAACGGGATACAATCGTACCGGCAGGTGAAATTCGGAAAGGAACGTTGTCGGCGATTCTAAAGCAGCTGGGCACCGACCGGAGGAGGTTCTGAGCAATGCAATACGTCTATCCCTGCGACTTTACCCCGGATGCGGAAGAAGGGGATGGCTTTGTAGTCACCTTCCCCGATATACCCCCGGCCATTACCGGCGCTAAAACCTTCAAGGAGTCCATCATCCTTGCCGAGGACGCCTTGGTAGTAGCTTTGAGTATCTATGTTGACCGTCAAAAGGAACTGCCCGTCCCCAGCCCACTGGCCGAGGGGCAGGAGTTAATTGGCGTCCAGCCCCTCATCGCCGCCCAACTGGACCTCTACACCGCCATGCGGGAGCAGAACATCACCAAAGCAGACCTGGCAAAGCGGTTGGACATTAGCGAAGCCGCCGCCGGCAAGCTGCTGATTCTGGATTACCATACCCCCATCAGCCAGGTAATTAAAGCCCTGGAGGCGGTGGGGCGCAAGCTGGTGGTGGAGGGCCGGGCGGCGTGAATAATTCTTATAAGAGGTCATTGCCATGCCCTTAGATGACCTGGCTCAGGTAATTGAAACTATTGAGGGCAGCTACTGACTGTATATTTCTCATGAAACACTGCAACCAAGACCCCGCGTCAGTCCATCTTAAACTTGGCTGAAAGAACTATCGGACCTGGCCAATGCAATCCTGGTATGGTGTTTAGGTGATGTCGGGTTTAGAGCGGTCGTGCGTTTTTCCGCTTTTGGACTACCCCCGCCAACCAATCGTGCTATCATACCCCCGTGATTGTCGGGTTTGGCAGCCGGGGCACCAGAGATATTTTCCGTGGCGTGAACAGTCCGGCGGCCCGGCGGTGTTGCCCAACCGAATTACGGGAGGCAACGCTGGAAAAGTTGGACAGGATTGAATCCGCGAAGGAACTATCCGACTTGGCAGCTCCCCCAGGCAATCGCCTGGAAATGTTGCACGGCAGACTGCAAGGCTGGCACAGCATCCGGATCAATAGCCAGTGGCGCATTATTTTCCGGTGGACCGATGACGGCCCCGACGGAGTAGCAATCGTTGACTACCACA
The DNA here is from genome assembly GCA_965197655.1 of Dehalococcoidia bacterium. Classification (GTDB taxonomy): domain Bacteria; phylum Chloroflexota; class Dehalococcoidia; order Lucifugimonadales; family UBA3495; genus CATQHB01. The sequence continues at coordinate 2,966,995 of OZ240220.1, forward strand.
CTTAAATCTAAAGACCTGAGCAAAGTTCTTGGCAGGATGAACCTTCCAACCCATCGCCCGCCAACTCACCCAGGGAAGTTCATCCTGGAGGACTTTCTGAAGCCCCTGGGTGTTTCGCAGCGGCAGTTGGCGGAGGCAATTCAGTTGCCCTACCATCAGGTGAACGAAATTATCAACAAGCGCCGCCCAGTCACGCCGGCCATAGCCCTGCGCCTCGCAATTTATCTGGGTATGTCCGTAGAGTTCTGGATGAACCTGCAACTACGCTGGGACCTGTACCACGCCATCAAAGCCGACGAGGAAGTCCTTAACGCCATTGAGCCGCTGCCCCGCCCCGATCTGCCCGAGTTATTGAAGCTGGCCGGGATTGAGGAGCAATCGGCCGGCTGAAAGCATATTGCTGCCCGGGGCCGAAGTTTGCTGTCTAAACCGGGGATTATCGCCCGGCCCGCTGCCTTGCACTTTGGGCGAACGACCGCTAACCTTACCCGATACCCTGATTTTTCCGGGACACCGGCCCCGCCGGGTCAGCCTTTTTAGCTATGCTAGACACATCGGCAAAAGACGCTTGGAACGCTACCCTGGGGCAACTGGAACTGGAGTTGCCCCGCGCTACCTTCGAGACCTGGCTGAAGCAGACCGAGGGCATCGGTTTCAATGGCATGGACTTGTTGGTGGAGGTTCCCAATGTCTTCACCATTACCTGGCTGGAACAACGGATGTACCAGAGCATCCTACGCGCCCTGCGCCAGTCCTCCGGCCAGCCCCTTGACGTAAGGTTCCAGGTGTCGCCGCAAAGCGCAGAGCCGGCGGCCCAGGACCCCCAGGCGCAGTACCGGGACGGCGGCGGTGATTCCCCGAATAACTCCCCGGATGGCGCCGGACTGGCAGGAACCCCGGCGGCAACGACCGCCCGGCCCACCGCGGCGGGTTTCAGCTTCGATGAAAAGTATTCTTTCAACAGCTTTGTCGTCGGCAACTCCAACCGGATGGCCTTCAGCGCGGCCCAGGCGGTGGCCGACGCCCCCGGCCAGGCTTACAATCCTCTATTCCTCTACTCCGGCGTGGGTCTGGGCAAGACCCACCTGTTGCACGCCATCGGCCAGGAGGTCGCCCGGCGCGGGCAGAGTGTCCTCTACGTCTCATCGGAGCAATTCACCAACGATTTCATCTCCGCCATTCGCAACCGCACTACCGAGGAGTTCCGGCGCCGTTACCGCAGCGTCCAGGTTTTGCTGATTGACGACGTGCAGTTTATGAGCGGCAAGGAGCAGACCCAGGAGGGGTTTTTCCATACCTTCAATGACCTGCACACCGCCGGCTATCAGATAGTATTGACCTCCGACCGGCCGCCCAAGTCCCTGGCCCTGCTGGAAGACCGGCTCCGTTCCCGGTTTGAGTGGGGGCTGATTGCCGACATCCAGCCGCCGGACCTGGAAACCCGCATGGCTATCCTCTACGCCAAGGCCGACCACCTGAAAACGGTATTGGAGGAGAGCGTGCTGGAGCTTATCGCCAAGCGGGTGCAGAAGAACGTCCGGGAATTGGAGGGCAGCCTGAACCGGGTGGTGGCCTATTCCCAACTGATGAACACGCCCATAACCCTGGAATCGACCTCGCGGCTGCTGGACGACCTGACCCTGAACACGGCCCGCCACGCCATCGACCCGGAGCGTATCCTGGAGCAGGTGTCGCGCCACTACAAGGTGTCCAACGACAACCTGCTGGGCCGCAGCCGCAGCAAGACCATCGCCCTGGCTCGCCAGGTGGCAATGTACCTGCTAATCTACGAGTTGGAGCTTTCCCCCACCGACGTGGGCCGGCTGCTGGGCAACCGGGACCACTCCACCGTCATCCACGGCGCCGGCAAGATAAACGGCGAAATCAACGAGGACTACCAACTCCGCCAGGACGTGCTGAACATAAAAGAGGCGATATTTACCTAAGAACCGGGCGGATTACCTCTCACGCCGGCCACCCACTCTGCCAATACCGCTTCGCAACTGGCGACGCCGCTCATGGTGAGCCTGTCGAACCTCCTCCTAGAAAGCCGCCTGGGCTTCCCCGCCCCAACCATCTCGCCGGTATGGTATTATTTTACTGTAGCCAGAACGGCGTTATTCCGGAGCAAGCCGGAATCCACCAACGGGGCTGAACCGGAATGTATGAGGACCGCATAGCGGAGTTGTGCCGGGCCGCCGAAAACGGCACACTGGAACCACACCCACACTATGAAAAGCGGTTGGAGTCACGACCTACGCCCAATCTACTAGACATACGCTCCATGCTATGCGACGATGCCCCCGAGGTTATCGAAGACTACCCAGACGATAAGCCCTTTAGCTCTTGTCTAATTTGGGGAACAACACCTGATGGTCGCATCGGTCACGTCTTGTTCACCTACCCTCCGAACTGCTCGGTTATCACGGCGTACTTTCCTGCGGAGACAGAGCCTCACAAGTGGACAGACAGTAATTACCGCATCCGCAGACAGACAGGGGAAGAATAAGAATGGACTGTTACTATTGCCTCGGCAAAGACACCGTGGAAGAGAAAGTGATTCGCTACTTCATGGGCGCAGGAAGCAATCCCTACTTCATAGATAACCTGCCGGTAAAGGTCTGCCGGTCCTGTGGCCCAACAAGGTTTTCCTCGGTGGCAAGCATGGCGCTTGATAAAATCAGAAACGGCAAGGCCGCGCCCATCGGCGCCCAGATCATCCCGGTATTCGACTTCAATAACCCACGTGCCAAACTGGAAGGAGTTTCTGCTTCTCCCGAACTAAGCAGAGCAGTTGGTGAATAACTTGGACTGTACCCTATGCCACGGACAGGACACTTTCAAGGAAGAAGTCATACGCTACTACGACGAGAGCAGCCCGGAACCCTTCTTTGTGGATAACGTACCAGCCTTTGTCTGTATCCAATGCACGGACAAGGCTATTCCCGAAGCGGTGTTGGCGGTAATCAAGAGTTTCCGCGCCGGGGAGGGTACGCCGGTCTCCACGCAAACCCTCCCGGTGTTTGACTTCAATAACCTGGAGGGAAACCCAGGTCAATCAGGGCAGTAGAAAACAGCACCCGACTTCCCGGAAAAGTCCGGGCAAAACCGGGCCTCCCGGATACGATCGTGGATAACTCCCGGTTTTTAGTGGATAACCTGTTCTAATCGGTGGATAATCATAATATTAAAGTTTAACGTTCCAAGATCGCCGGCAAGACCCGGTGGACGCCTGAAACACGGTCAAAACTTATCCACTAACCCGGTTGAGTTATCAACTGCAATGATATATCTATCAGGGAAGACATCCGACCAGTCAACTTAATCCGGCAACGGCGCAGGTAGCGCTTATCCACTTTTACACAGTATTATTATTCCCGTTAGTTATTAAAGAATATATTTTATGATTGATACAGTTAGACTAAATATAAAGGCCGGGGACGGCGGCAACGGCTGCGTTAGTTTCCTGCGCGAAAAGTACCGGCCCAAGGGCGGCCCCAACGGTGGGGACGGCGGCAACGGCGGCACCGCTTACGTGGTCGGAGATTCTTCGCTTAATACCCTCCTGCACCTGAAATACAACAGCACGATGTACGTTGACCGGGGCAGTCACGGGAAGGGCAAGGGCCAGCGCGGTGGCAACGGTGAGGACACTTACATCAATGTCCCTCTTGGCACCGTGGTCTGGACGATGCACAAGGGTGGGCAAAAGGAGTTCCTCACCGACGTAACCGACGACACCCCCCGTCTGGTGGCCCAGGGCGGCGCCGGTGGTTGGGGCAACGCTCACTATGTTTCCTCCACCAACCAGGAGCCGATCCTGTCCCAAAAGGGTGAGCGGGGCGACTACGTGGTACTCTTCCTGGAGTTGAAGCTGCTGGCCGACGTGGGCCTGCTGGCCCGGCCCAACGCCGGCAAGTCCACTCTTATATCCCGCTGCTCCGCGGCCAAACCCCGCATCGCTGACTACCCCTTCACCACCGTCGAACCGGTGCTGGGTGTGGTAAATAACCGGGGCAACTACTTTGTGATGATGGAGGTTCCCGGTCTGCTGGAGGGAGCCCACGAAGGCGTGGGCCTCGGCGACCAGTTCCTGCGTCACGCCGAGCGCGCCCGCCTTTACATCCACGTCCTGGACGGCCTCTCCGCTGACCCGGTGGCCGACTTCCACATGATTAACCGGGAGCTTCAGGAGTTCAACCCGGCCCTGGCCCACAAACCCCAGCTTATTGCGGTCAATAAGATTGACGTAACCGAGGTGCGGGAGCGGCGTGGTGAACTGGCCGCGGCCCTGCGACAGGCAGCAGCTGAGTCTCCCGCTTTGCCACCAGGTTTGTCTAAAGAGGCGGCTACTCCCATCTTCTTTATCTCGGCGGTCAGCGGCGAGGGCATAGATGCGATGCTGGGTCGGGTGGTCGAGATGCTGGACACCTTGCCCAAGGACGAACCGGCGGCTGAGCAGGATTCTCCGGGTGTGATTCCACCTGACCTGAGTGGTCCCAACCGCCGGCGACCGGCGGTGCAGCCCATCACCTTCGCCAAGGAAAACGGGGTGTACGTCATCCAGTCGGAGCAATTGGAGCGGCTCAGCGCCCTGGCCGATACTCGGGACTACCGGGTGCTGTTGCAACTGTGGCGGGAGATGAACCGCCTGGGCATTGCCCGGCGGTTGCAGGACGCGGGCATCCGGCCGGGAGACACTATCCGCATCGGACGGTCGGAGATGGAATGGTTCTAGCGGTCAATTACAAATTAGCAATTAAGAATTACGAATTGGGGTATTTTAACTACCAGTTCGTCGTTCCTAATTCGTAATTGTCGTTATGCGCGTGGGCATTCTGGGCGGCACCTTTGACCCGGTACATCTGGGTCATCTGATAATTGCTGAGGAGAGCCGTCTCAGCCTGGCCCTGGATCGGGTGCTTTTTGTTCCCGCCGGCCAGCCCTGGCTCAAGGAAGGCCAGCCCCTAACCCCGGGCTTCCACCGGCTGCGGATGGTGGAACTGGCCGTCGCCTCCAATCCGTACTTCGACGTCTTGCGCAATGAACTTGGCCGGAACGGTCCCAGCTACACCGTGGACACACTGGAGGAGTTGCGGGCTGACCTGGGGCCGGAAGCCGAACTGCACTTCATCCTGGGCCTGGACGCCTTTGAGAGCTTTCACCGCTGGAAGGACCCGGAGCGGCTGCTGGAGCTTTGCCGCTTGGTGGTGGTAAGCCGTCCCGGCTACGGCGAGGAGCAGCGGGATTCCATCGTGGATAGTATCCTGGCCCGCTACCGGCAGTACGCCGACCGGATAACCGTTCTGTCGGTACACAGCGTGGACTTCAGCGCCACTGAAATACGCCGCCGGGCCGCTGCCGGCATCTCCTTCCACTACCAGGTCCCGGAGCCGGTGGAGCGGTATATAGTGGAGAATCGGTTGTACCGGGGATGAGGGACGCCCTCACCCCGGCCCTCCCCCACAGGGAGAGGGAGTCTTTGTACCCCTCTCCTCCGGGGAGAGGGGCTGGGGGAGAGGGGGCAGGTCAGGCAGGAATAACGGGAGGAATTGCCTTGAACGAAACCGTTAATGAAATCGCACACCGGCTGTTGCAGTTGGCCCTGGAAAAAGGCGCTCTGCGGTATGGGGATTTCACGCTTACTTCGGGGCGGAAGAGCAGTTATTACTTTGACGGGCGGCTGTTGAGCCTTGACCCGGAGGGTGCATACCTCATCGGCCAGGCCCTGCTGCCCATCGTCCGCGCCGCCGGCGCTGAGGCTATCGGCGGCCCAACGCTGGGCGCTGACCCGATAGTTACCGCGGTGGCTCTCGCCAGTCACCTGGAAGGGCTGGAGGACGGTTCAGCCGGGGTGGGCGTTCCGGCCTTTATCGTCCGGAAGGAAGCCAAAGCTCACGGCACCGGGCAGGCCATTGAGGGGTCGCTGGCCCCCGGCTGTCGAGTGGTCATAGTGGACGACACCTGCACCACCGGCGGCTCCCTGTTTCAGGCTATCGAGGCTGCCGAGGCTGCCGGTTGCACCGTGGTAAAGGCCCTGGTCCTGCTGGACCGGCGGGAAGGCGGCGGGGCGGAACTGCACCGGCGGGGCTATGACTTTACTCCCCTGCTGGCGGCCAACAGCGATGGGGAAATAGAGGTGGTGGGGAACTGACGCTGGCGGCGCCCCGCTGAGTTCTCAAGCCAATCCCCTCAGATATTAGTGGCACACTAAATCTGTTAGTCGTGCCCGCATATCAGATAGTGGTGCCTCCATACCCGTTTGTTGTTACCCCATACCCGTTCGTGGTGAGCCTGTCGAACCACCCCCCGACGCCCTTCGACAAGCTCAGGGTGAACGGGTTGGTAAGCTATTCTCCATGCTTTTGTGACCTACCTCTGGATAGCTCGACCAGTCCTTGCCAATCTCCGTTTATCAAGGCGGTCTTCTTCGCTTTGCTCCACTTCTTCAGTTGCCTTTCTCGTTCCAAGGCATCTTGTCTGGTAGGGAATCCCTCGGAAAATGCTAACTTGACCGGCAGGCGCGACTGAGTGTAGCCCGGAATATTACCGGCTTGATGGGTTGCTATGCGAGTTTCCAGATTGTCGGTGTGCCCGGTGTAATATGAATTGTCGGAGCAAAGAAGGATGTAAACGTAAAATGACATAGCTTTACACTGCAACGAATTGGCCCTTCGACAAGCTCAGGGCGAACGGAAGATGGGAGCATGGCCGGAAGAGGGTTAAAAGTAGGAAGCTGGACCAGTGCGGTGCCTCTCTGCCTAAACGTCGCAGTAACCCGCCGGTGGTTACCACATACCCGTTCGTGGTGAGCTTGTCGAACCACCACCCGACTCCCTTCGACAAGCTCAGGGTGAACGGGGGAATATGCCCCCCTACTCCCCCGGCCCAAACAACTGCGGCAAATCCAAAATCTCAGCGGCGCCCTGGGCCGGGGCGATTAGCGTTAGCTGCACTCCGGCGGCGGCCCGGGCGGTGCGGACGTAGCCCAACCCCAGCAGTTCTCCGGTGGTGGGTATGACCGCCAGGGAGGTTACCTTGCCCACGTTGCGCCCGTCCTGTTCCAGGCTCGCGCCCTCGGACACTGCCGCCCCCTCGGAGAACCGCAGTCGCACCAGGTACTTCTGCACCTTCTTGTAGGTGTCCAGACGGGCGATGACCTCCTGCCCGATGTAGCAGCCCTTGGCGAAGTCTATGGAGCCAATCAGCCCGGCCTCCAGCGGGTTATAGGCATCGCCCAGCTCCCGGCCATAGCGGGGTACGGCGTATTGCACCAGCGCCGCCTCGTAGGCGTCCCGGCCGACGGGCGTAATTCCAGCCTCTACCAGCGTCTGCCAGACCGCCGGCGCCGCCTCCTTATCCGTCAGCAGGTCAAAGGCGGGCAGTTCCCCCAGGGGCCGGCGGATGACCAGCGCGTCCTGGCCGGCGATGGTGGCGGCCAGTGCGGAGTAGGGTTCCAACGCGGCCAGTGCGCCTTCGTTCGAATCCGGCGATTCGAGGACAGCAGGCAGGACAGCAGCCAGGGCGGTCGCGCTGCGGGGGCCGCAGACCGTTAGGAGGGCCGTGTCCGGCGTCAAGTCGGTAACGGTCAGGTCTTCCATGATGGTGTACTTGTCCAGCCAGTCAATCACCTTTTGCTGGCTGCCGGGTCCGGTTAGTAGCAGGGTATAGTCGCCGGTATTGACCACGCCCAGCAGGTCCAGGATGCGGCCCCGGTCGGTGGTCAGAACGGTGGGCGCGCCCTGACCGGAGGGCAGGTTAAGGACCTCGTTGGTGGAAAGGCGGTTGAGCAGGTCCAGGGCATCAGCTCCGGCGGCCTTGAGCCGGCCGGTGTCGGAACTGTCGTAGAGCGCGGCGTCCTCGGTGGCCGCCCGGTACTCGGCGGCAACGTCGGAATAGGCCCGGGGCAGTGTTTCCGTAGTCATAGTGAAACCTCCGGTCCCCTCACCTCCGGCCCTTCCCCCACAAGTATAGGGAGAATATCGCCCTTCTCCTTGAGGAGAGGGCCGGGGTGAGGGAATTATACCGAAATTAAGGCAAAGGCGCCGGGGTGGTGTATAGTTCCCGCTCAATGGCCTGGCGCACCGGACGCAGGTAGGGACGGGAGGCCCGCAGCTTTGCCATCAGGTCGGGCAGCGCCACCCATTGGCATTGGTCTATGCCCTCGCTCAGGTCGGGCTGCAATGAGTCGGTCAGTTCGCCGGCGTAGTCCAGGAGGAACCACTGCACCGTCTTGTTGACCGGCCCAATCCGGTAATAAGAAATATAGTTGGTGCGGCAAAGGGGCGCGCGGATGGCGATTAACCCGGGGTCCAGCCCGGTTTCCTCGGAAATCTCCCGGAGCGCGCATTCCTCATAGGGTTCGTCGGGATAGTCCAGTTTGCCCTTGGGCAGGTCCAAAAGCCGGTGCTTGCGAATAACTAATGCGTAGCCGCCGCAAAGGACCAGGCCCCCGGCGGCGAACATCTGTGGCAACTCATCTCTATTCATGTATGTGAATCCGTTCCAAGATACCCACCTGTTCGCGATTCAGTCCGGTAAACAGGACCCCGTCCACAATCATATCGGTCAACATATCCGTGTCGGGAGCCTGGTAAATATACTCGGGCCGCAGGTCTTTGCCCGCGTATTCAAATCGGGTCAGGATGTGGTGGATGGCGTTAAGTCGGGCCTGTTGCTTGTTGTCCGAGTCAATGACGACCCAGGGGGCGTAGTCGGTCGAGGTGACGGCGAACATCCGCTCCTTGAAAAAGGTTAGCACCTGCCAGCGTTCCGCCACCTTGCGGTCATTGGCCGAGTATTTCCAGTATTGCAGGTCGCTGTCCTGGCGCAGCCGGAACCGCAGGGTCTGGGACTCCCGGGACACCGACAGGTAGATTTTGATGATGGAGACACCTTCGTCCACCAGGTTTCTTTCCCAGTCGTTCACCCGGTTCATAAAGTAATGATACTGGCGCATCGAGCAGTAGCCCATCGCCGGCTGGACCAGGGCCCGGGAGTACCAGGAGCGGTCGAACACAATCATTTCCCCGCGGCCGGGTAGCATCTTGTAATGCCGGCCCAGCCAGTTGCGCATTTCCTGGGGAGTGGGGATGCCCTGGCTGATAATGCTGGAAGACCTGGGGTTGAGGTAGTGGGTAATGGTGGCGGCGGTGCTGCCCTTGCCGGCGGCATCCCGTCCCTCCAGAACAATCGCCACCCGCAGGCCGTTGTCGATGACCCATTCCTGGAGCATCAAAAGCTGGCGGCGCAAAATGCGCAACTCAGCCTGGTAGGCCAGGTATTCAATACCTCGAAAGGCGGCCACGTCATGCTTGGTCGCCGTAGTTTCGGGGAGGATACTGGCAGTTTCCGGCATTACATCGTAAGCAACCATTCGCTAAAAACCGTCCAACCGACTCCTTAAGCGCACTGCAACCATTCCAAGGCGTGGATTCATCGTAAATAACTCGGGGTGGCCCTGTCAATCGGTATGTTACCACGTAACTGTTCAGTGTCGAAGTGTCCGTCGTTCCTGCGCAGGCAGGAATCTCGAATTGCGTTAGCGAGGTTCCTGCTTTCGCAGGAACGACGGGCCTTCTTACCCTGGGGGAATCCCCTCAACTCTGAACTGTTACATTACCACGCGGTTATTAAAAGACTATTAAATGGCGCGAGATACCACCGTATTCATTGCCAAACCATCAGTGCCAAGTTAATCCAAGTTGCAGAGGCAGGTCGCCGCTAACCCGCCGGTTGGGTATAATGCGGGCGTCCCCAACTTTTTCAGAACAGGAGGAGGGCCGTGAAGACCATCGAACTGGACTATACCAAGCAGTGTGGCGACGAGCCGGACAAGGGACACAACCGCTGGCACCCGGATATCCCGCCGGCCGTGTCCGCCGACCCCGGGGAAGAGGTGGTGATGCAGACCCGCAACGCCTTCGATATGCAAATTACGCCTTCCTCCCAGGCCGCCGACCTGCTGCACGCCGACCTGAACCTGGTGCATCCCCTGACCGGGCCGGTGTACGTCAACGGCGCCGAGCCTGGCGACCTGCTGGAAATCAACATCCTGAACATCGAGCCGGCCGGTTGGGGGTTCACCACCATCCTGCCCGGTTTCGGCTTCCTGCGAGACCTTTATACCGAGCCTTACATCGTCCATTGGGAAATGCGGGACGGTTTCGCCCAATCGGAGCAACTCCCCGGAGTACGGGTGCCCGAGGCGTCTTTCATGGGAACCATCGGCGTCGCCCCGTCCAGGACGCTGCGCCAGGATATCCTGCTGCGGGAGGATGAACTGCTCCGGCGGGGCGGCATGGTGGTAGGGCCGACGCCGGCCGGCGCGGTCCCGGCCCACGAACCCTTTGCCACCGAAGGGCTGCGCACCATACCGCCCCGGGAGAACGGCGGCAACGTGGACATCAAGCAACTGACCGCCGGCACCCGATTGTTCCTGCCCGTCTTTACCCCAGGGGCGCTCTTCTCCGCCGGTGACGCCCACTACGCTCAGGGAGACTCCGAGTGCTGCGGCACGGCTATCGAAATGGACTGCACGTTGCACGTGAGTTTCGAGGTGAGAAAGGGGGAGGCCGCCAGCCGGCGCATCAACTTCCCCTATTTCGAGCGGGACGACTACTTCACCGCCCCGGAGATGGCCGCCCCCCGCCGTTTCCTGGCGGCTACCGGAATGTGCATCGCCGACGGGACCAACGAATCGGAGCACGCCACCCTGGCCTCCCGCCAAGCCCTGTTGAACATGATTCACCTGCTGATGGAGCGAGGCTGGAGCCGGGAGCAAGCCTATTGCATTTGCAGCGTGGCGGTGGACCTGAAGGTCAGCGAGGTGGTGGATGTGCCCAACTTCGTGGTGTCAGCCTTCCTGCCGTTGGACATTTTCGTGGGGTGACCGGGGTAGCCGATGCAGCGCAAATAACCCGGGGCGGCCCGGTCAACCCATATAACACCAGCACAATACCAGCCGGATATTAGTTAAAAACTCGCCAGGCCGGACCAGGCCATTGGTAAAATTGACGGCTGCATTGCCATTGACGCCGCCGCCCCGTTGAACGTACAATAGGGATACTATTCAAATATCGTTTCTGGCTGTCCGACGGGAGGACTTTATGGCAATAACCATGGATGGGGTGGAGCTTGGTGTGAAAATCACCGAGAAGGCCGCCGAGAAGATTAAGTATTTTGCTTCCAAGGAAGGCACCTCCGAAGGCGTGGGCTTGCGCGTCGCGGTCAAGGGCGGCGGCTGTTCCGGCCTCACCTATGACCTGAAGATTACCAACGAGGAACTGGAGACCGACAAGGTGGTGGAGCAGTACGGCGTCAAGGTAATGGTGGACAAGAAGAGCTATATCTACCTGGTCGGCACCGAGCTGGACTTCTCCGATGGTCTCAACGGCAAGGGTTTCGTTTTCGAAAACCCCAACGCCAAGAAGGCTTGCGGCTGCGGCACCTCTTTCAGCGTCTAAACCGCCTCGGCCAACAATTGAGTTTACCGGCGTAACCGCTGCGCCCCGGTGGTCAACAACCTGTACCGGGTTGAGACCACCGGGGCGCAGATTGCTTTTGGACCGGCGAAAATGAGGAAGGAATCCCCGTAAAGAAGCCTTGTTTCAGGGGGTTCCGAAACGAAGGGTTCCCCAGGTGTTTGGGTCAGGGGACTGAACTGGCCCTTTCATTTCCTCCAATATCAACTGGCACAATCGCATCCTGGGATAGAGCCGATAGGTGAATGAGCCATTATTGACTATTTCCAAAGTGAGTTGGCCGGACCAGCCGGGCTTTACGGAAGGAGCGGTCTGGTGCACGGTTAGACCTAGCCGGGCATAAGTGCTTCGTCCCTCTACCCTAGCGGCGATGTCGGTGGGAAGGGTAATGCTCTCAAGAGTTTCGGCCAATAGCAGGGAACGAGGCTGAATATCTATGTGCCCTCCATCTTGGAGATGCTGGTTGTTCTCCTTTCGGAGGTAAGTAATGAATTCGACGACCTTGGATTCATCGCGCAAATCAACTGTCTGCGACAGGATTGACTTAACATTTTGAGGAAGGCTACTGGTGTCATAGGGATAGACGGAGAAGTTATAACCAAGTCTCAGGTCAATAGCCGAACTTCCTATTTGGCCTTTCTCCAGTGGAGGATTGAAGGTGAGGGTCCCTGCCTCAATTAGCTCAATGATGTCTCTATCTCTAAGTATCATTCCGACTTTGCAACTTCCCAATCTGTGATGTCAGAGGTGGATATGAGGACCCTGTTGCCTATGGAGAAAGATTCACCTGGTAACTCGATCAAGCTATCACCATCACCTGCGTCAGCGATTATGAAGACCGACATTCTCTGCCTTGATGGGTCGATGAAATCCTCTTCAACGGTCACGATATACTTTTGGCCCCTTGCGACAAACTCCGCATTCAGATAGCCGATGGGTGCTCCCAAATCCAGGACTTTTACCCCGATTGTACCGGGCTGAGGAGGCTCCTTCCATTTCAGAAAATATTGCATCGTTCCTCCTAGAGATACTTGCTCCATGGCCGGGAAAGATAATCGTCGTATTGACTGGCGCCGCCTATGATACCGCTCCTGCCGGGGTCTGGCAATAAGAAAGTGTCAGTAGTTCGTCCCAACCCTTCAGCCCGCCCGCCCAGTATGTTAAACTTTCCCCAACCCCCGGCTAACTCCCTCCGGCCCTATCCGGTTAAGGAGCAGATACTATGACCAGCGCTTCTCAAGACCCCGTTCTGGTGGTCCTTCAGCTTACCGGCGGTAACGACTATATGAACACCGTCGTTCCCTACGGCAACCCCCTCTACTACGACAACCGGCCCAGCGTCAACGTCCCCCCGGAGCAGGTGCTGCCGCTGGACGACCGAGTTGGCTTTAACCCCACCCTGGCCCCGATCAAGGAACTGTACGACCGGGGCGACGTGGCGGTCATTCACGGCGTGGGTTATGCCAACCCGAACCGCTCCCACTTCCGCTCGATGGACATCTGGCACACCTGCGAGCCGGACCAGATAAGCACCGAGGGCTGGCTGGGCAAGGTTATCCGCGACCTGGACCCGAAGGCCGAAAACGTCCTTACCGGCGTTAACTTTGGCCGCGGCTTGCCCCGGGCCATGGCCCTCCCCGGAGTGCCGGTAGCCTCGGTGGCCGTCCTGGAAAACTACGGCCTGCTCACCGGCATCGGCCAGGACGACGCCCGCACCCGTGCCCTGGACGTTTTCGCCCGGATGTATGCCCCGGCCCTGGGCACCGGCCCGACGATGGACTATCTGGGCCAGACCGGGTTGGACGCGTTGAAGGGAGCCGACATTCTCCGCACTGCGCCGGCGCAGTATCAATCTTCGGTGGAATACGGCGACAGCGCCATCGGACGCAACCTGCGGGCCATTTCCCAGGTGTTGCTGGCCGACCTGGGGACGCGGGTCTTTTACACCCAGCACGGCGGCTACGACACCCACGCCGCCGAGACAGCGGTGCATACCCAGCTATGGACCGAACTAGCCCCGGCCATCGCCGCCTTCTTTGCCGACCTGCGGGAGCACAATGCGGCGGAGCGGGTGGTGATGCTGGTGTTCACCGAGTTCGGACGGCGGGTCAAAGACAACGGTTCGGGCACCGACCACGGCTCCGGCGGCCTGTCAATGGTCATCGGCGCCCCGGTACAGGGCGGCCAGTACAACGAATACCCGTCGCTGCGGGAAGCAGACCTGCTGGAAGGTGACCTCCACTTCAACTACGATTACCGAGGCCTCTACGCCACCCTGGTAGAAAACTGGCTGGGCCTGGACGCTGCGCCGGTGGTAGGGGGAAGATATGAGCTGGTGGGGGTGGTTTAGGGGGGAGAGATGAGGTGGGACGCATTCAGCGCGGCGAATTATCATCTATAAAATCCTAGGAGAGACGGGGGCCAATCATGAGCGCTATTGATGAAATGGTTGCTTTTCTCAACAGGCGACTCCGAGAGTCCGAAACCAAAGGCCGAAATATTGATATGATAGCGTACTATTACGGGTTTGGGATTCATCTTGGCCAACTCTCGAGGAGGCTGCCGCACACGGTGATGTCGGCACTCGTGGACGAGCCAGACAGATTATCACTGAGAATTTTAGAGACGTAGTAAAATCGGCTGATATGCCATCAATGAACCAACTGCGTGAGGTCGTTGAAGGCAAGGAATACTGGCCGTACTCTGAACTGGCGGAACGGATTGCAGAATCAAACTTGGTCGGGGATATATTCAATATTCAGTGTTTGTTTAACTTGATGAAAGATCTCAAAATAGATATTGACTATGCAATCTACACGCCACACTTGGAGCAGGCCACTAAAGCATCGCTACATAAATTTGAAGAGAGCTTCGTAATCAAAGAATCCTATGTGTCCCAAGTTAAGCCATTACTAAGCAAGGCTTGGAAAGCACCTGGCCTGCGCGGAATTTATAAGTTCGAATACTTGGAGCAGGAGAATGAAGCGTATAAAGTTCATAGGAATCTAATCACCAATATGTTAAGACATAGCAGATCTGCGTGGACCAGAGAAGTCGATGGCGATATGTGGTATTTATTTGAAGATAGGGAGAATACGCTTATCAACAAAAGCAGAAAGGTGTTTTCTGTTTTTGACGAGTGCAATGCTGACAGGCTGGCTGAAGCATATTCCAACGCGTTGCGCAGGCGCGATAATAAGTATGCCTTCCCTTCCGCAGAGCTAATATCCGACTACCTTAAGAACTCTGTCTATTTCGAAAACGTCAACGGCAATCTTCAATTTACTGGTCAGACCGATGATGAATTGAGTGAAATTGAAAGCGACGTTATCGAATATCTAAACTCTCATCCTATTGCGAAATCTCCAGAAATACGGTCATTCTTGTCTAGCAGAGGGCATACGGGGGCCAATATTACAAAGGCCACTTTTAACTCTCCGTTTGTCTATGTGGATAAAAGTACTGGGCGACACAACTATGTATTCAGCCTTGTTGGGGCATACGCAAAACCATCTGCCTCTGAATCTGCGCCTGATGGCCGGTACATGACGTTCTTTAGGAGACTCAGGCAATTGGGCAATACTGATGAACCTGCAGAGTCGAAGGTCCGTAAGGAGCAATCTATACTTCGGCAATGGCTGTTCGAAGGCAAGTCACAATCAGAATGTGCAATTTGCGGGAACTCCTACTCGGTTAACGCGCTTGTTGCCGCACATAAGAAGAAGCGTACTGAATGCAATGAGGCTGAGCGGCTGAATCCCTATATCGTTATGCCGGCTTGCCTATTTGGGTGCGACTTTTTGTATGAAAAACAGCATATATTCATCGACAATGGAGTTGTTCAGGAAGGACTGTTGCTTGACCACGAGGGAATCGAGAGCAATTACGTCAAAAGCCTCATCGGTCGAAAAGTGAGTGACGAATGGTTAAATGGACAACTCTCTTATTTCCAAAAACCTTAACCGTATTCTTCAGTAATTCTTATCTTCCTTTACAAGGCCCTGAAACCCTATAGCCTTTCCCGGCATCGCTAACGAGTTCGATACGACCATTCCGAAGGGTTGGCCTGTGCCGTAGCTACCGCCTACCGCTGGGATGTGGATTTGGGTGAGGTTGCGGGCAAGCCCGTCCAAGATTATCGGTCGGGCCTGGCCCCCTAACCTTTCACATTGCGGGACATTCTGGCGTGGGTTTGCTCAAGCAGTTCCCGCAGTTCCTCGGCAATCTCCGGGTGGGGGTCGCCGGCCAGGGCTTTGCAGGCCAGTTTCTCGGCGAGGCGGGGTTGGTTGCTGTTAAAAGCCAGCCACCCGGCGCTGCGGTGGAGGACGGCCCAGGTTGGCTCGGAACGTTCGTCCCGCTCCTCCAGTTCCCGTATGGCGGTAAGCTCCAGTTCCAGAGCTTCGGCGTAAAGCTGGGCCGTTCTTTCGGTATTGCCCCGCATTCTTTCCAGAACTGCGGATTCCACCAAGTCCATAGCCCGGTTGTGAGGGTTGTTTTCAGCACTCATTTTGTACCAACCTCGGCAAGTGGCCGGCTGAACTCTACCACGACTACATAGGCGGGCAACGGGCTATCGGCCAAAGCCAAGCGGTCTGTTTTCTCGCGTAGTCGCCGTCTGACTTCACCATCGCCGTCCCGAAGAATACCGGAAACTTCCAACCTGGCTTTGCGCTGAAAGTAAGGGTCATCGGATTCGTAGCCTAGCCAGCGGTCAATGCGTGTGCCTATCGCAGCGCGCTCTATGGTGACGTAATCAGTTTCTTGCTTAATCAGCAGAATCGCAATGCCCTCAGCGCCTTTTTCCGTGGCCTCCCGAAGGTCTGCCCAAGTCCTGCGTACTTGGTCGGTAACCGTGGGCCAGTCTAGGGTATGGCCGTTTTGAATGCTTCCTCGGACATGGAGTTCTGCTCCCTTGGTATGTCCCTGAGTTTCCAGGCATACCCCGGCACATTGCGCCATCGCCCCGCCTAGTGCCGGAGTAAGTCCGGGTTGCCCGGCGCCCAAGTCATTTAAGTCGAGCA
Source organism: Dehalococcoidia bacterium (assembly GCA_965197655.1). Taxonomy (GTDB): domain Bacteria; phylum Chloroflexota; class Dehalococcoidia; order Lucifugimonadales; family UBA3495; genus CATQHB01. The sequence goes on from OZ240220.1 coordinate 2,983,499, forward strand.
TCGGCAATCCATTGCATTGTTATGGCAGACCCGCCTTAAAAGTTGTTCCAAGTTTAGCAACCGCCCTAACTTACCGCAATCCCCAATTTCCCCCACCCCCTTGACAACCCGTGTGACACTTGGTCAACCTATACAGAACAATAGTTCTTATGCCGACAAACGGGAGGTTGGCCTTATGCTTATCAAGCGCGCCCCGGACGTTTACGAGAAGATTCAGATTTTGGGCGGGATGGCCGGCGATGATGTGCTGGCCCGGTCTCAGGAAGGTCAGGGCCAGGGGAAGGGCAAGTGGGTAGGCCGGGGTGTTACCGACCCCTACTCCGCGCCCGCCAAGCGGCCCGTTCCCGGCGTGTACCGCGCCGCTATGCCCAACGGCAAGTTCATCAACCTGATGCGGGTCATGTTTACCGACTTCTGTATGCTGGACTGCGCCTACTGCCCCAACAGCATCTACGTCCCCCGCAAACGCTACGCCTTCAAGGTGGATGAACTGGCTAACGCCTTTATGGAAATGCACCAACGCCACACCGTCGCCGGCCTCTTCCTCAGTTCCGGCATCGCCGGTAGCGGCTCCAAGACCTCGGAGCGGATGATTAAGGTAATCGAGGCCCTCCGGCGCAAGCACGGCTTCAAGGGCTACGTCCACCTGAAGGTGATGCCCGGCACCGAGTACCAGTACGTGGAGGCGGCCCACCGCCTGGGCACCCGCCTGTCGGTCAACATCGAGACGCCCACCGCCGAAATGATGCAGCGCATCAGCCCCCACAAGGACTTTCAGGGCGGTATCCTCGACCCGATGCGCTGGATTCATCAGCTTACCCAGGCCAGCAGCGGCGGCGCGGTGGGCCAGGCGACCCAGATGGTAGTGGGCGCCGCCGATGAGTCCGACGCCGACATCTTTGGCCGGGTTGACCAGCTTTACGGCGACTGGAACCTGAAGCGGGTCTATTACTCGGCCTTCCGTCCCGCGGCCCATACCCCGATGGAGGAACACCCTGCCGTGCCGCCGCTGCGGGAGCATCGGCTCTATCAGATGGACTGGCTCAAGCGTATCTACCGCTACTCCAACGACGAACTTGACCTCGCTTTCGATAAGGGCGGCTTCCTGCCCCTGGAGCAGGACCCCAAGACGGCCATCGCCCTGGAAAACCTGGGCGCCTTTCCGGTGGACCTGAACACCGCCGGCCAGGAGCAACTGCTGCGGGTGCCCGGCCTGGGGCCAACCTCGGCCCAGCGGATCATCGAGAACCGCCGCGCCCACAGCATCGACAACTGGCGGGACTTGCAGGCGATGGGGGTAGTCCGCAAGCGGGCCTGGCCCTTCGTGGTCTTCCCCGGCCAGCGTCCACCCCCGGGCAAGCAGCTAAAGCTGGAGCTGTTCGCCGAGGGAGCCAAAGACACCACCCCGGCCGGCCCCATCCACGCCACCGCTGCCGCAACAGCCCCCTGCGGGCTGGCAACTTCCTGCAACGGTTGCGCCATGCGGGGGATGCCGGGGCATCCGGGGTAGGGGGAGGATTAGAGGAGGGTTAGTGCCTGCTCCGGCCTCACGACTTGGAGTTGATAATTATCAGTGACGCCGGAGGATTGCAAATCTTCAATCAGGGGATTGTCGGTGGTTACCAAGATTGAGCCGGTGGCTACGGCCAGCCGGACCAAAGGCACGTCGTCTTGGCTGCCTTGAGGGATGTTGGTTTCTTCGGGGAAGGGTGGGGAGTTGGGCCAGAAGCGTAACTTCCCGTCTCGCTGTCTGGCACCTTGCAATAAATGGAATAGGTTCGGGGGCCCCAGGCCGACCGTCGATATTCTACTCAGTTGTTGCTGGTATTTGCCCCACAGGCCGACGTCTATAACGATGGTGTGGCAAATTTCGATAATCTGGTCTATCAGGTTAACGCAAGTCGCATCGAAATTCCCCTGCGGGTCTTCTTTTCTTTGCGCCAGGATAATGACGTTTTCGTCCAGGATGAATTGCCGGGTCATTCTGTTGGTTGTACCCGTTTGAACTGAGCCTGAACGAAGCGGTTCATCTCTTCCAAGTTGGTCTCAAAGAAGTCGTTGATTCCGCCTTCGATAGTCCCATCCGGCGTAATCCTTAGATCCTTGGCGGTACACACCCCTTCTTCGTCCTTCTCAAAGGCGTAAATTGCCACGTCGTCGGGGGTTAGCGTACCCTCGGCTACCAGCGTCAGCAGGCGGCCGGTGATGTGCTCGCTGTGGGTGGTCATAATGACCTGCTTTTCCTCTTTCAAGGCTACTTCTGCGAGTACCGAAGCTAACTCGGCCTGAGCCTTGGGGTGCAGGTGTATCTCCGGCTCTTCAATCATCACCGTGGCGCCGCCTATTGCCGATGTAAGCTGAAGGAGCAGCATAATTAGAGAGTTGGTACCGAAGCCTTCAGAGACAATGTTAACCACTTTCGCACGTCTTACAGAGCTAATTTCCACTGATTGTGGGGGGACAACTTCTGATCGTAGCCGAACGCCCGAGACACGCCACAGCAACATGGAAATTTTTTCCACATTATTTTTGGAATAGGCTAGATTGGTGACTGTTTGCTCTTCCTTTTTGGCGACACCTTCTACCATACCTACGTCCGCTGCAACATGGTGGCCTAGGGTGTAGACGGGCTTAGTCAGACCGCGGATGGCCGAGACGAATCTCATGTCACTCAGCGCCCTGTGTACCGCTGTGCTGCTCCTTCCATTTTCAGTATTGGCAAGATTGACAATAGCAAGACCATCGCCAGAAATTCCAGAACGCAATGAATAGTAGATTTCTTGTCCAGCAATTTCGTGGGTACCTTCAAAGTATATTTCAGGATCAATCAGTACAGGTCTCAGGAACAAGTCCTCGGGTCGGTCAAAGTTTGTAATAGGACCATCAAATTTAAGCTCTAAAGTGAAATCGAATTGTTGCCCTGATTCTCTTATTTGAGGGCTTGTAAGACTCTGCTTCAGCAACCCAAACGCCTGCAGCACGCTGGACTTGCCCGTGCCATTAGGGCCAACAAAGCAAGTCACCCGCCTCGGGTGAATTTCCACCTTTTCAAAGCACTTGAAGTTTTCCAGGGTAATGCCGGTAATCATAAGTTAGCCTCGCTTCGGCCAGTATATAGCTGAGCGGCGGATGGGACAAACTAGCTCTGCACCAGGCAACCACAAGGGTTGCCCTTACAGTTGCCCGGAGGCCAACTCTTCCAACACCCCTATATTCACCGGGTCCGGCCCCATTTCGCCCCGTTCCAGCCGCTTTATCATTGTGACCGCGGCGTCGTTCATCGGTGTGGGTACGCCGCTCTCCCGTCCCTTGCGCGCTACCAGGCCGTTGATGTAGTCCACCTCGGTGCGGCGGCCCTTGAGGATGTCCTGGTGGAAGAAGGAACGGGCCTCCCGCCCCTCGGCTTGGGACGCCCGGACCAGGTTGTCCACCAGGGCTTCCGGCGAGGCGGCGGCCTCCTCCATTGATAGGCCGAACACCGGCTCCATACTGTAGCCCTGGGCCTGGCCCACCAGCAGCGCCTCCCGTCCCAACTCCAGGCAGGCCCGTACCCGTTCCGGAGCGTCGGTCAGGTGGGCCGGCCCCACGCCGGCCAGGGCGCAGGTCGGGGCGACGATGCAGTTGAAGACCAGCTTGGACCAGCGGGTGCCCCACAGGTTGGTGGTCAACTCGGTCTTGCCCGCCGCGCTCAAGATACCCTGCAACTCCTTCAGGCGGGGCGTAAGCCGCCCGTGCAGTTCGCCCAGGACAAAGGTGGTGCGGTCCATGGCGGTGTTGCGCTTCAGGTGGCCGGGCTCAAATACCTCCGAGGACATAGTGAGGACGCAGCCAATGTCGCGAGTGGGGCCAACCACCGGCGCAATCCACTCGTCGTTGAGGCTGTTCTGGGTGGACACCAGCACCCCGTCGTCCTTCAGGTAAGGGAGGATAAGCTGCACCAGCCAGAGGGTATCGTAGGACTTACAGGCCAGGAACACGATATCAAAGGTGTCTTCCAGGGTGCAGACCTGGTAGAGGTGGAGGGCGCGCACCGGCGCGGTAAACTCCTCGCCGGCAATGGACATATCGAGGCCGTGAGCCTGCATCGCCTCGACGTGGGCGCCCCACTGGTCGATCATAACAACATCGTGACCGGCCACGGTGAGCATCCCGCCGATAACGCTGCCGGTGCCGCCAGCGCCAACCACGGCAATCTTCTTGGTGGAGGTGGTCATTGGACTCCTTGCGGTTTGGTTTTGGGATAGGAAGGGTCAGTGAACCTCGCCGACCATTAGCGTATGCATACGGTCCAGAAAGAAAGTGGCGCGTTCCACCGCTTCGACGGAATCGGTTTCGGTTAAGGTTGCGGTAACGTCATAGTCGGCTGAGATGCGCTTCTGGTGCATCTGTCTCAGGTAAGCGCCCCACATCGGATCGACCTCGCCGGCCCTTACCAAGCGCAAGCCAAATCTGTTTATTACGCCGTCATGAGTATCGGGCAGAACATCCTCTGCTGCGGCAACATTAGTAACAATGCTATGGGCTAAAGCCGCTTTGGCCCCGTGCATAATGGCGTAGTAGGCACGGGAAACCGCGTCGGCGTGGAAGCCATTATCCCGGCATACGGCGGCGGCGCCCAAACATTCCTGCGCGCGCCGCCATTCGCCGGCTAGAACTGATTCGACCATACGGATATTGCGTCGCCTTTGTAAGGGAGGGAACCGTTCAACCGATGATGCTTCCACTCGGATCGGGTATAGACCCAAACAAAAGGTATGGCATCGGATAATACTGCCAAACTGTGCCCCAGAAAGTCCACGTCTTTTCTCGTTTGGCGGTTGCCCCTTTTCAGGATAACTACGGTGTTTAACGTGTACTCTGGGAGGTACGACCTGGCATCCTCGGCGCGAAATATAACCATGTCTTCAATCAGCCCAGGGTATTCCCGTTCGAGAGCCTGGCGGTATTCGTCAAGCCACTTCTTTTCATCAGGGTTGAGATTCAGCGGCAAAATGGGCCTCCGGCGCCAGCCGGTATTCCATTGCCCCAAGGCCAGCGTTGGTCACAGCCTAGCGTTGCCCGAAGGGGCTGTCAAACGCCAGCGCTGATCGGGCAATCGCGTTTTAAGGAATCTCTGAACAACCGGTGGCCTAAGAGGGAGGGGTGAGTAGCACGTAGGTATTTCCGTTTAGTCCCCTAGAACATTGCCTTTGGTTGTGGTGTTGCCGGTGATAGACGCATACAGGAACTCCGGGGCGAAGTCGGCCCCGGTATCCCAGCAAATCGTGTTCAACTCCCGGTCAAGCCGCACCTGCTTGAACCGCTTTTGGTCTTTCAGCGGCTCAAAGACTTCTCCCCACAACTCGCCTTCAAGGTCGATTTCGCCCTCGTTGCCGTCGTCGAACTTCAGGGCCAGTTTGTAGCCGGTGGTATGTCGCACTTTGGATATTCTTGGTATCACGTTCGCTACTCCAGAGGTTCTATCCGGTTCAGCGGCCTTCTTTGTTGCACCAGCGTCCAGTTTCCATTAACTCTTCTCGGTGCAAATCTCGCCATTCCAGTACCAACCGCAATGCTCTTCGGGGAAACAGCCCGTTAAATCGGTGTCATGAATGTTTACGGTTACCTCGTACTCCCCGTACTTGGCATGAAAATGCGCCGGAGGATGGTCATTGTAGTACATTGCGATGACAATTCCGAGGAACCTGCTTATCTCCGGCAAGGTGCATCCTTCAAGCTCCGGCTACCCTTATTATACCCCTCGGCAAGTCTGCTATACTTGGCTCAGTACGCCAAACCTTCCCCTATTGGCACGCAGGAGGAACGCAATGACCTGGATTCGCGAAGAGGACGTGGGGATGCCCGGCATCATCAGTTCCATGTCCATCAACCCCAAGATGATGGAGGCGGTGCGGAACCTGAACCAGGCGGTCAGCTTTGGCGCTTCGGAACTGACCCGGGTGCAAGAGGAGTCCATCGCTGTTGCGGTGTCGGTCATTAACCGCTGTCGTTATTGAGCCTCTTCCCACGGAGGGTTCCTCCGTCAACACTCCGACGACCCGGAGTACGCCAGCCACATACTGCACGATTACACCACCGCCGACCTGGAGCCGCAAATCCGGGGGATGCTGGACTTTGCGGTAAAGCTGACCAAAGAGCCTACCACGATGCAGGAGTCGGACGTGCAGGGCCTGCGTAATCTGGGTCTAAGCGATGAGCAGATATTGTCGGTGGTGGGCATCACCTGCCTTTTCAACTTTATGAACCGGCTGGCCGACGGTCTGGGTGTGGACATCGGCCCCGAACGTCAAGAGGCGATGGACCGCTGGGTAACCGGCCCGGCCCGCGACCAGGACTGGCTATGGGCGGCCAAGCAATTGACAATTACGAATTAAGAATTACGAATTGGAAAGTCGGGGCTGACTTCGCCCTCATCTAATTCTCAATTCCTAATTCCCCTAGTCCGGGCGGTCGGTGTGGATGCCGGACTTGGTCCAGTAGTCCCACAAGTTGGCGGCGTTCATCTTCATCACCCGGGGCGAGGTGCCGTCCTGGCCCACGTCCATCGGGTAGCGGTCGGTCAACTCGGTCAGGTTTTCCACAGCCTCGTCGCGGGTCATTCCCCGCTCCACCGCATTATGGGCGTATTCCTTCCACTCCATAATGTACTGGCCCTGTTCGTCCAGGTAGCTCTTGTCGCAGCGGCGGCCATGCCCCGGCACGAAAATCTCCTCGTCCAGCGCCCGCAGGGACTCCAGCGCCCGCAGCCATTGGTCCGGGTTGGCTTCCTGGATGTAGGTCTGCACCTTGTGGAAGATGTTATCGCTGGTGAAAACCACGCCCTCCTCCTTAATCAGGATGGCCGCCTGGTAGAGGGTATGGCCGGGCATATGAATCATCTGGAAGGTATGGTCGCCCAGGTGGAGGGTCATGCCGTTCCTGAAGGTGACCACCGGAGCGTTGGGGGTGTAGTTCTCCAGCAGGGCCGCTTCCTCCGGGCCCATGCCGGCGACCCGGGCAACGTGCTCCTCCAGGTTGGTATCCAGGATACGTTGGCGCACTCCCTCGTGGGCGATTACCGGAACGTCGAAATAGGCATTGCCGGTCCAGTGGTCGCCGTGGGGTTCGGTGTTGATGATGTAGCGCAGTTCGCCGTGCTTGGCAATCTCTTCCTTGAGCTTCAGGGCGTCGCTGGGCTTCTGCGGGCTGTCAATCATCACCACGCCCTCGGAGGTTACCACGAAACCGTGGTTGCACCCCCGGATTTGGGTTTCCGCATAGACACTGCTGGTTAGCTGTTCCATTCTATTTCCCTCCCGGCTGGTGTGAAGTGGGGAATTGGCCTGAAGTCTAACAGCCGGCGGAGTTGGGGGCAACTTTGGGGTAAGTCCCAGCCCGCAGGGCTAGCGCGCCAGGATTGAAAGCTATCCGTCGTTCCTGCGCAGGCAGGAACCTCTGTCCGCAACTTTTAGGTTCCTGCTTTCGCAGGAACGATGGGAAAGGGGAATCTGCCATCACGTGCGATAGCCCTGTCCCAGCCCGCTCTCCAGCTTGACCCGGTAGCTGGTATGTGGTTAACTGAAGCCTGCAACGCCCACCCCTCTGCTCCTTCCCGCCCCCGGAGTTGAACTCTCCGCCCCCCTGCGACTCCCCGAATGACCGGGACTTGTTGCCCGGTTGGGGTTTAACTGGCCGGGGTCAATTGGAGGCATCTTTGAGGAAACGGAGTGCGCAGAACGGTATAATTCTGGTCCAATCCAAACGAAAGTCATTCGGTCAAGCCGGCAGGAGGAAGTATGGACTTTGGCATCTTTATGCAGTTTGAGCGCCGCGATGGTGCGAGTCAGGCCGATGCCTTCCAGGAAGGATTTGCCCTGGTGGATGCCGCCGAAGCCTGGGGCATTGACGAGGCCTGGCTGGCCGAAGTTCACTTTGCTCCTGCCCGCACCGTACTGTCTTCGCCGGCGGTGATTGCCAGCTCCGTCGCCACCCGCACGGACCGGCTGCGGGTCGGCACTGCGGTGTCGGTACTGCCGCTGGGCAACCCGCTGCGCATCGCCGAGGAAATGGCGACCGTTGATCAGATCGCCCAGGGCCGTTTTGACTTTGGCATTGGCCGCAGCGCCTTTCCCCGCGCCTACGACGTTTATGGTATTCCCTACGAGGAGAGTCGAGGCCGTTTCGAGGAAGCCCTGGAAATTGTCCTGGAAGCCTGGAAAGGGGACTCTTTCTCCTACCACGGTGAGTTCTTTCAGATAGAAAACGCTCACATTTCGCCCACTCCCTACACCCTGCCCCACCCTCCCCTGCGGGTAGCCGCCACAACTGAAGAAACTTTTCCTCGTATGGGTCAACAGGGTATGCCGATCTTTGTCGGTCTGCGCGGCATGGACCTGAACGACCTTCAGGTTAACTTGAAGGAGTATCGCAAGGCTTGGGAGGAAGCCGGCCACCCCGGTGACGGCGACGTATCCCTGCGTATCCCGGTCTATGCCGGCGACACCGAAAAGGCAGCGTTGGAAGAACCTAACGACAGCATCCACGCCTACTTCGACCGGATGAGTTCTTTGTACCGGGAATCAGCCGGCAGCGCGGGCACCGAGGCAACCGAACTGCGCCAGGGCCGGGGCGACCGCCTGGCCGAGTTGACTTTTGAGCGGATGCTGGAAACCAAGGTCGCCTTCGGTTCCGCCGAAGGGCTGATTGAACGAGTAACCCAACTGGGCGAGGAGTTGGGCTTGAAGAGCATCATCGCCGAGCTTAACCCCGGCGGCCTTATTCCTCCCGACCGGGTGATGCGCAGCATGGAAATTTTGGCTAAGGACGTAGCCCCGGCCTTCAAGTAACCTCATATCGGCCTGATCCATTTAACCTTTATACGTCTATACGTCAGGAGTTTTCCCGTGAAAATCGCAGTTTTGGACGACTACCAGAACGTGGCCCGGCAGATGGCCGACTGGTCAAGCCTGCCCTCCGGCTCGGAAATTGAGGTGTTCCCCGACCACCTGGCCGATGAAGCCGATTTGGTAGAACGGCTCAAGGACTTTCAGGCGGTCATCGGAATGCGGGAGCGCACTCCTTTCCCCCGCTCGGCGCTGTCCCAACTGCCCGAACTGCGCCTGCTGATAACCACCGGGGGCGGCAACGCATCCTTTGACCTGGCGGCGGCCACCGACCTGGGCATCGTGGTCTGCGGCACCGGCGGCGCCGGGGAAGGCCCCACCGAATTGACCTGGGGCCTAATCATCGGCTTGCTGCGGAAAATACATCAGGAGGACCGGCTGACCCGGGCCGGCCACTGGCAGACCAGTATCGGCGTGGGCTTGAAGGGCAAGACCCTGGGCCTAATCGGGCTGGGTCACATCGGCGGCCGGATGGCCCGGGTGGGCAATGCCTTTGACCTGAACGTAATCGCCTGGAGCCAAAATCTGACCGCCGAGCGCGCCGCCGAATGTCAAGCCACCCTGGTGGACAAGGATACCCTGTTCCGCGACTCGGACATTGCCTCGGTGCACCTGCGCCTCAGCGACCGCACCCGCGGGCTGGTGGGAGCGCGCGAGTTGGGGCTGATGAAACCTACCGCCTACCTGGTCAACATCTCCCGCGGGCCTATTGTGGACGAAGCGGCATTGGTTGACGCCCTGCGTAGTAATTCCATCGCCGGGGCCGCCCTGGACACCTTTGACGTGGAACCCCTGCCCAAAGACCATCCCTTCCTGCAACTGGAAAACACGATAATAGCCCCGCACCTGGGCTATGTGACCGAGGAAGCCTACCGTGCCTTCTACGCCGGGGCCATCGAGGACATCCGCGCCTACGCCGCCGGCGAGCCGGTACGGGTAATCAACCCGGATGTCTTGACCACCCAGCAACTGCGTAACCAGTAGTCCGTCAGCGTTGAATTGATGGGTAAGGCTACGCGTAACCGTCATTCCGGCGAAAGCCGGAATCCAGGAATCCCGGTCGTTTCGAACGTTGGTCGGTCCCTGACCGTTCTGGATTCCGGCTCAAGGCCGGAATGACGGTTAAACGCAACAAGCCTCGTGGCCAATCCTCGTTTCAAAAATGTTCAACTACTAGGACTGAACAGATTCAAACATGGAAATACAGGATTTGGTTGGTTGATGAGGACAATACCCGGCATAAGTTAGAGTTTATCCTGCATATCCCGTCCATCCAGGTAAATCCGGAGTTGAAAATGAAAGCAGTCAGAATTGAAGAGTTTGGCAGCCTGGACGTATTGCAGTGGGCCGACGTGCCGGAGCCGACGCCCCGGCCCGGGCAAGTCTTAATCAAGGTGGACTCCTCCGGGGTTAACTACGCCGATATTATGCGGCGGCAGGGCAACTATCCCGGCCCCGACCTGCCCTCCACCCTGGGGCTGGAGGCCGCCGGCGCCATAACCCAACTGGGCGAGGGCGTGACCGGCCTAACCGTGGGCCAGCGGGTGATGGCGATGGGGCCCCAGGGCAACGCCGAATACGTGGCGGTCAACGCCAACTACGTTTTCCCCTACCCGGAAACTATTGACCCGGTACACGCCGGGGGTATGCCCATCATCTTCCTGACCGCCTACCACCTGCTGAAAACCCGGGGCCAGATGCAGCCGGGAGACACAGTACTGATTCAGGCCGGAGCGTCCGGCGTAGGCACCGTGGCGATTCAACTAGCCAAGGCTTGGGGCGCCCGCGTCATTACCACCGCCTCTTCGCCGGAAAAGCTGGACTTGACCCGCTCCCTGGGCGCCGACGAAACCATCAACTACCTGGCCCAGGACTTTGAGGAAGAGGTGCGTCAACTTACCGACGGCAGCGGGGTAGAGTTGGTGCTGGAGTCCGTCGGCGGCCCGGTGCTGGAAAAGAGCGTCCGTTGCGTGGCCTCCTACGGCAAGCTGATTTCCTTCGGCAACGCCTCGGGAACGGCAGCGTCCCTCGCCGGCGCTGACATCTTCGCCGCCAACCGCACGGTTATCGGCTTCAGCATGGGCCGGTCTCCCCTGGGACGGTTGGACCACCCGGCGGCGATGGCCGAACTGTTTCCCATGCTGGCGCAGGGACAGGTGCGGCTGGTCGTGGACCGGGTGCTGCCCATGTCCGAAGCGGCCAAAGCCCACGAACATCTGTCAAATCGAGGCACCCAAGGCAAGGTAATCCTGACTCCTTAATTGCCCAAGTGGTAGGGCGGGTTTGAATCCCGTCTGTCCCAACTAATACGATTGCTCATCGCTTAGACAACCTATGCGTCGTTCCTGCGCAGGCAGGAACCTATAACCTTGAGGCCAGAGATTCCTGCCTGCGCAGGAACGACGCGCAAGGGTCAGCCTGCGGACTAAATGCTTGTCGGGCGATGCAGTAGCTTTGTATGCTCAATCAGTTGGAACGGATGGTCTCAAACCCGCCCCTACATTCGGTCACTGCCGTAATACGGAATCCCGCATACGGTTTAGCCGTAACCCCGTTCCACCAGCACCGAATAGACTTTGGACATCAACGACTTGGGGAAGCGTTGGCTCATTGCCCGCATTACGCCGGCCCGGTCTTCCCGGAAGGCGTCGGGGCCGTTCAATTGGGCGTACAATTGGGCGTAAACCGCCAACACCTCATCCTGGAAGGCGCGGCGTTCAATGGCCTCAGCCAGCACCCGCTCGATAGTATCCATTGACCGGGCTATCTGTTCCTCGCTCCATTCTTCGGCCAGCAGTTGCACCATGTCGGTCACGTCCGGCGTGTCCGACACCTCAAAGACGTTGCGGGCCACGACTACTAATTCCTCCCGCGGCACATGGTCGCTGGCCCAGTGGATTTCCTCGATCTCCGGCGGCTTGAGCTTAATCAGGCGGGTGAAGCTCCCCGGCTGCTCCCGCGCTCCGTCAGCAAACCGGACGTACAACATCTCCCCTTCCTCACCCTCGAAGTACTCGTCCTCCAGCTGAACCAGGCGGGAGCTTATTTCCTGCTGTCTCTGCCGGTAGGCATCAGCCAGGTCGCCGCTCAGGCTGATGGGCCGCCGCTCGGCCACCGGGCAATCCAGCCCGTCGAACAAGGAATGACCGTCTTGGGGAGCGACGATGTTTCCCTCCGAGTCCCGTCCGAAAATCAAGGCCAGGTCAATGGGCGCGGGGTAACGAATCAGCATCCGGTTTTCGTAGCCGTAAAGTTCATAAGCCGCCGCCTCGCCGGGCCGCAGCCGGCGCTGGCGCACCCCCGGGTAGCGTTCCAGCGCCCTTTCCAGCAAGTTCAGGAAGTAGGGAGACATAAAGGGCCGGGTCCGCAGCTTGAAGCTGGTGAAGGCATTACCGTCGGCATCCTGATACCCGTACTGGCAAATGTTGGTGCCGTCAATTTTCAGAAACGCTTGCACCTCTTGGGCGTCGTACAGCACCCACGAGCCGTCCTTGTGAAAGGGATAAGCTGCCTTGGGAGTTACCTTGATAAACTGAGGCGCCGACCGGTCATTGACCTGGGTAATCGCCAGCGCGCCGTACTCGTCGCCGCCGATAATCTGAATGTGTCCGGCCACTTTGTTGCCGGGATTTAACGGGTCAACCTCCAAAAAGGGCCGCCACATCTTGGGGTGGCTCTCCGGCTCGGTATGGCGGAAGTGGAGGTCATGCCAGATTTTGGTTGCGGCCAGCCGGGTAGTAGTGTCTGTCCTAGTGTCCATAGTTTGCCTCCCCAATGGGGAATGTAAGCGGGAAACAGAAAAGGGGCGATGCCGTAATCGCCCCCGTTATATTGGCCTGGTATTCCTGATGCGTGAATGAATACCTAAACCATTCGATCCATCATTGGCCCACCCCGTCATTCCGGCGAAAGCCGGAATCCAGAAGCGTTGGCATCCGGTTACATTTCTGCCCGGTAGTATTTCTGGATTCCGGCCTGCGCCGGAATGACGGAGCACCCGAGAGTTTAGTAATCCATTCACGCATCAGTAAATTGGTGTTGGCTTGCGCCTTCTGACCGTTGGCTATTCGGCGGTCTGTTCTTTGAGTTGGGACAATAGCTGCCAGAGGCGATGCCAGACCAACCGCCGTTCCGGGTCGGTCAAGGGGCGGCCCGACTGTTCGCGGCAGGCCATAATGGCCTTGCCGGCCAGAAAGCCCCAACTGCCCGGTTCATCCCGAATCCAGCCGACCACCTTTTCCCGGTTGGCCTGCATTACGGAGACCAGCAGCGAATCCAGGCTTTCGGCCGGCTCTTCTGCTGGAGAACTCACCCGCCGCCCACCGGACGGACTATCTCCAGGTTGTCCCCATCTTTGAGCACCACTTGAGCAAAGGTTTCCTTCTTGATAACCTCGCCGTTGTACCCCACAGCCACAAATTGCAAGTTCAGGCCAAAGGAGGTGAGGTAAGTTTCCAAATCGGTCGCTTCCGCCGCCTCCCGGGTCTTTCCGTTTACCATCAGGTTAATTATTTCGGACATAGTTTCCTTTGACCCTCCCAATAAAGGGACTATAGTGGCTTTCGCATTCGGAAGGTAACATATCCGTCGTTCCGGCGCAGGCAGGAACCTGAAGCGTTTAGGAGCCGCGGTTCCTGCCTCCGCAGGAACGACGGAGCTTGGATCTCTTCGTGGGGCGGGAGCGCCCCTACAATTCTAACCGCCTTGCCGAGAACGCGCGGCGAGCATTGCTTCCTTCAACCGGCGGGCGGCCTCGCCGGGCTTGGGGTCGGCCAGGATGCCGGTTATAACTGCCACGCCCCTGGCTCCCGCCCGGATTACTTCTTGAGCATTGTCGGCGGTTATGCCCCCGATGCCGATGCTGGGCAGGGCGCACCGGAGGGCGATTCGGCGTACCAACTCCGGCCCGGCCGGTTCCTCTCCGGGGTGGGAACGGCTGGCGTACATCGTACCAACTACCAGAAAGTCCGCCCCGTCGACCACGGCCTGCTCCGCCCCGGCAACGGAATGGACCGAGCGGCCAATGAGGCTCTCCGGCCCCAGGATTTGGCGCGCCGCCGGCACCGGTATGGCATCCTCGCCCAACTGCACCCCGTCGGCGGGCAGCGCAGCGGCTACGTCCACCCGCTCGTTAACCAGCAGCAGCGCGGCCTCGCCGATAGCATCCCGCAGGGCAGCGGCCAACTCCAGCAATTGCGCGCCGTGCAGGTCCTTTTCCCTTAACTGCACCAGGTCAACACCGCCGGCCACCGCCGCGGCAACCCGGGAAACCAGCGTAGCCGCATCGCCAACCCGCCGGTCCGTCACCAGGCAGAGGCAGGGGTCCGGCAGCCGAGCCAGCATGGGCCTAGCTGCCAGCGGGGACCGGCTGCGGCACTTCGGCGGTGGGACTGCTGGCCGAGGCGTAAGTCCGCACCGGAATCCTGCCGGAGAGGTAAGCCTTGCGCCCGGCCTCGGCGCCCAGTTTGAAGGCTTCGGCCATCAGCGCCGGATTTTCCGCCTGGGCAATGGCGGTGTTGACCAGCACCGCCGAGGCGCCCATTTCCAGGGCCTTGGCGGCGTCGGAAGGCACCGCCAAGCCCGCGTCCACCACCACCGGGACGTTGGCCTGCTCAATGATGATGCGAACCTCTTCCACCGTGTGGATTCCCTGGCCCGAACCAATCGCGGAACCCAGGGGCATCACGGTAGCACAGCCGGCTTCCTCCAACCGCCGCGCCAGTACCGGGTCGGCGTGGATGTAAGGCAGGACGATGAAGCCCTCGGCAACCAGAAGTTTAGCCGCCTCCAGCGTAGCCGCCGGGTCCGGGAACAGGTACTTGGCGTCGGGGATAACTTCCAGTTTTACAAAGTCCGTCTTGGCTACTTCCCGCCCCAGACGGGCCACGAACAGGGCTTCCTCAACCGTGGCGCAGCCGGCGGTATTGGGCAGAATGTTGTAGCGGGTCCAGTCAATATAGTCGAGGATGGTCTTTTCCGTCGGGTCTTCCAGGTTGAGGCGTCGGATCGCTACGGTGACCATCTCGGTGCCGGAGGCTTCGATGGCTTCGACCATTTCCTCATTGGTTCTGTACCTACCGGTGCCAACAATCAGACGGGAATTGAAATGCTTCCCTGCAATTACCAAGTCATCGGACATCGCAGCTACTCCTTTTCGGCCCCAAAATAAAAGGCAACCACCATTGGCTTGCCCGGCGGTTGCTGCGGTTGTAATCGAATCCGGCGTCTTATCCCTGCGCCGGCATTACCCGGATCAGGTACAGACGGTCGGTAGCGACTCGCGGCTACCCTCTCAGCCTGGCTTACCCAAGCTCCCGCCAGAACATTCCCTATTTAGCTTGTACAGAAACTTTAGCACGGGGAGAGCGGTTAGTCAAACGGGACGATGCTGACCGCAGGATCTTTCGGTTCTCCTCCCTGGGCAGCCACAAGGGCTGCCCCTATACCCGAGGTGCTTTGTTTTGGTAGGGGCAACTCTTGTGGTTGGCCGCTGCATCCCGACAACCTCGTTGAGAATCGAAAGACCTTGCCGCCGACCGGGGGGCGCGCTTTACCCCGTCGTTCTTACAAAATGAGGAACCTCTCTCCCCTGACCCAGGGCGCACACACAGGTGCGCCCCTAGCAAATCGTAGGGGGAGACACACAGATCTGCCCCGGTGTAAGCGGCTTGCCCCTTCAAATGCGACTATCTTATCCCGTCAAAGGCACAGAGGGAAAAGGGCAACCACCAAGATTACCCCTACAACTCATACTCCTTCAAGTCCGGCGAAATAATCAGCCGGGCGCCGGTCAACTCCTGAACCTCTTCGGCAGACCAGCCCGGGGCTACTTCCTTCAATACCAACCCTTCCGGCGTCGGCTCCATCACCGCAATATCGGTGACGATGAGGGATACGCAGCCCTTGCCGGTGATGGGATAGGTGCAGTCCTGCACAATCTTGGCCCCGTTCTGCCGGTCGGTATGCTCCATCGCCACGATGACCTGCTTGGCGCCGGCGGCCAGATCCATCGCCCCGCCAATGTTGCCCACGCCCCGCTCCGGCAGCATCCAGTTAGCCAGGTCGCCGGTGGCCGAAACCTGGTGTGCGCCCAGAACGGTAACGTCCACGTGACCGCCCCGAATCATGGCAAAGCCGTCCGCCGTGCTAAAAAAGGCCATGCCCGGCACCTGCTGCAAAAACTGGCCGCCGGCGTTTATCAGGTCAATGTCCTGTTCAGCTTCTTCAGCCAGTGGGCCGCAGTTCAACACCCCGCTCTCGCTGTGGTAGAACACCACGCTGCCCTCGGGGATAAAGTTGGAAACCAGGGTTGGGATGCCGATGCCCAGGTTGACGAACCCGCCGTCGGGCAGCTCCTTAGCCACACGCATGGCAACCACTTCCCGTTCCAGCCGTTCCTTTTCCGCAACCATCTATCGCGACTCTCCCGAAAATTGTAAGACACCGTCTATTCGTAGGGTGAAAAGCCCTCCGGCCGTTTAACCAACCGGTCAACGTAGATGCCCGGAGTGACAATCAACTCCGGGTCAAGCTGGCCCGGTTCCACAATTTCGTCAACCTCCACCACGGTAATGCGGGCGGCGGGGGCCATTACGGCGTTGAAGTTGCGGGAGGTTCCCTTGTAAACCACGTTGCCCAGCGTATCCGCCTTGTAGCCGCGTATCAGGCAGAAGTCGGCCCGCAGCGCTTCCTCCAGGACGTATTCCTTGCCGTCAATCGTCCTGGTTTCCTTGCCCTCGGCAATCAGGGTGCCTACTCCGGTGGGCGTGTAGAAAGCGGCAATGCCGGCACCGCCGGCCCGCAGCCGTTCCGCCAATGTGCCTTGCGGCACCAGTTCCAGTTCCACTTCGCCCCGACGGTAGGCCAACTCAAAGGAACTGGGCCGGGATGCTGAGGGCGAGACCGGATAGGTGGCGATGGCCTTGGCAACCTGCCCATTGTCAATCAGGACCGAATGGTCAATAGCCAACCGGCCCGGCGGAGTGCCAAAGTTGACCGAGCGGGCAATGCCGGCGGTATTGCTGATGATGGTGAGTTTTCCGGTTCCCATTTCCCGCAGCGACATCAGCAGGTAGTGGGCCATACCCCCCGGCCCGCCAAACCCGTCAATCATCACCGTTGCCCCCTCGGCCAGGTCGCGGATTGCCGACCGGCCGTCGGGGTACACCTTGTCGGCAATTGGGCCAAAGGCGGGTAAGTCGGAAGCTATTTCCCGAACATTCTCCGCCACCCGCAAGGGCGCGCCGGTTAAAGCCGCCACGGCATCGGCGCGCCAGCCCGGCGCCACCTCCACCAGTTCCAGACCTTGCTCCGTAACCTGTATTACCGCCAGGTCGGTCACAATAAGGTTCACGCAGTTGCGTCCGTCGGCCAGGGGTGAGGCTGAAATGTCGGCAACCAGGTTGGGGGTCTCGTTAGGGTCGGAGCCGGTATGCGACAGCATGGCGATTACCCGTTTGGCGCCGGCCGCCAGGTCCACCGCCGCGCCGGGGGCGAAAATCCCCGGGGTGGCCGCCGTGGTCCAACTAATGAAGTCACCGGCGGCGCTGACCCGGTACGGCTGAATCACCGCAACATCGACATGACCGCCGCGCAGCATCCCGGCCAGGTCAACCAGGCTGACCACGGAACCACCGGCGGCTAAAGCGACTTGGCCGCCGGTGGAATCTACATTGGAACCGGCCAGCCCGTAATCGGTCAGACTGGAACCGGTCAGCCCGCCCTTTTCCGGCCCAGCCCCGGCTCCTTGCGCCACATACCCCAACGCCCCGCTCTCGGACAGAAACTGCACCGGGGCGTTGCCAGGCATTACCTCCGCCACCCGGCAGGGCAGTCCCGAACCCAGGGCAACTACCTGCCCCGCATATAATTCGGCGGCTACCCGGCGGGCCATTGTCAGTTCATCCAGTTTTTCCGGCATACTTTCCGTTTCCCCTATTTTCCAGCACTGCGCCCAAATAGTTAGGCGGAAGCCACGATGCGATTGACGAAAATCCCCGGGGTTATTATCGCCTCCGGGTCCAGCCCGCCCGGTTCAACGATCCGGTCCGCCTCGGCAATGGTTATGCGGGCGGCCATTGCCATCACCGGTGCCCAGTTGCGCGTGGTTCCGGCATAGATGACGCTGCCCAGAGTGTCGGCGGCAGCCACTTTTATCAGGGCAAAATCGGCTTTCAGCGGGAGTTCCAGCAGGGCCTCTCCCTGCTGAAAGGAGCGTTTTTCCTTACCCGTCTCAAATCTGACGCCGATCCCGGTCGGCAGGAAAACGCCGCCGATTCCGGCGCCGCCGGCCCGCAGTCGCTCCACCAGAATGCCTTGCGGGACTACCTCAATTTCCAGGTCCCCCGCCTGCCAGCGTTCCGTGATAATGCCGCCACTGCCGGGGGTAAAAGGCAGGGGCGAAATGAGCTTGCGGACTTGTCCGTTAGCCACCAATTGGGCAACACTCCCCCCTCTCCCTGGGGGAGAGGGGCCAGGGGTGAGGGCGTCCCCCCCTTCTCCTTCGGCCGGCCCCCGGGCCTGGGAAAAAATAGAAGCGTGGGAAAAGATACCGGTAAGCCCGCCAACGCCGCTATCCGCCAACCCTTGCAGCAGACCGGTGGGAACCCCGCAACCGGCAAACCCGGATACCAGGATTACCGCCCCCTCAGAAATATCGGCCAACGCGGTTGCCGGAGCTGCGTACACCTTTTCCTGGAACAAAACAATCCCCCCGCCTTTTCAGTCAATCGTGGGGCTATTCTGCCCCCCGGCTGGTGTTAAGTCAAACGACCGGGCGAGGGGTGAAGAACGGCAAGTCCCGTCTCTTTAACCCAAGGGCCCCAGAGAATTGCAACCCCCGTTCTGCCCGCCGGCTAGTATTCTACGTGCACCGTTTCCACTTCCTCAATCGTTCCGTCCCCGATAAAGCGCCAGATACCGATATGGCCGCGGGTCAAGTCGCCTTGTTCGTCCCAGTCCAGGGTTACGGCGGCGCCGTCATAGTCCACCGTTCCTTCTTCATCGAGGATACGGAGGGCTTCGGCGACTCCTTCCGGCCCGGCAATCACCGGCGTGCCCGGGCCGCTGCCTATTGAACGCAATTGGTCGCGAATGGCAGCGCCGTCCACGCTGCCGGCGGCCTGGGCCGCCAAGGCCAGGGCAATGGTGGCGTCGTAGGTCTCTTTGACATAAGCGAACTTCGGCAGCGCGCCGTATTCTGCGACGTATGCCTTTTCCCACGCGGTCGAAGCCCCCGCCCTTTCCGGTGGGCCGGGGGCGATACCCGCCGCCGTGCCGTACATCCCGCCCAGCCGCCGTCCCAAACCAACCGGGCCAAGGGCCTGCACCAGCCCCGGACTCTTCAAGGCATCGCCAAAGGTGAATTGGGCGTAGAGCTTGTTCTCCAACGCCTCACGGAGGATGGTTACGGCTTCCGCTTCGAAGGTGATTAGTACCAGGGCTTGGGCGCCGGCGACAGCGGTCCGTTCCAGTTGGGGAAGGTAGGTAGTCTCCTCAGGTTCTATGGCAACGGCCCGGATTTCGCCGGCCCACGCTTCCTGAAAGGAGTCGGCAAGTCCTTGTCCCCAGGCATCTTTGC
Organism: Dehalococcoidia bacterium; assembly: GCA_965197655.1. Lineage (GTDB taxonomy): Bacteria > Chloroflexota > Dehalococcoidia > Lucifugimonadales > UBA3495 > CATQHB01. The sequence goes on from OZ240220.1 coordinate 3,002,960, forward strand.
GGTAGATAAGGCCAACATTGGTAAAGCCTTGCTCGCGAGTAACCCGCGCCAGCACCGGCCCCTGCGCGCTGTCGGAGAGGGCAGTTCGGAACAGGAAGTCGTCATCGACAGCCTCCGTCAGCAGCGGAGAGGTACTTGACGGGCTGATGGTGGGGATACTGGCCGGGCCGGTTACACCCTCTGCGACCTGAAGTGTGTTTGCGCTGGTGCTGGGGCCGACCAGGACGTGGATGCCTTCATCCTCGACCAGCCGTTTTGCTTCGATCACGGCAGCCTCCGGGTCAAGGGTGGAGTCTCCCACCACCGCCTCTACCGGCTGTCCGAAGACACCGCCGCCCTCGTTGACGTGCTTCACCGCCAGGTCAAAGGCTCTCCGCCTATCTCCGGAACGCTCCGGGGAACCACCGCTGAAGTTCAGCAGCAACCCCATCCGCAGCGGCCCAACGGCTTCCTGAGCTTGCGGCTGTTCCCCGGCTGTGCCGCCGCCGCAGGCCGCCGCCATTACAACCGGCAACATTCCCACCGCGCACAAAATTAATAGAATTTTCGGTAGCGATGCCACGCAGTAATCTCCTCAGTTGTTATGCAAGCAAAGGTGTAAAGTAAAAATCCAGTAGCCTCACAAAATAACCGCCCCGATTGTTCGGGGCGGTTGTAGCTACGCTGTTTCCAATGGGCTTTCCTGGCCCAATAGACTAGTAGTCCATCGGGGGCATGGCCGGGGCAGCCCCCACCGGCTCGGGAATGTCGGTAATCATGGACTCGGTGGTCAGCACCATAGCGGCGACGCTGGCAGCGTTCTGCAACGCATAGCGAGTGACCTTTACCGGGTCAACGATACCGCGCTCCATCATGGGGCCGTACTCGCCGATGTCGGCGTCATAACCATAGTCGTCGGCCTGCTGTTTAACCTGGTTCAGCACCACGGCGCCTTCGGAACCGGCATTCTCTACAATCAGCTTCAAGGGCTGTTCGAGGGAACGGCGGATGATGTTGACGCCAATGACTTCATCATCGGTCAGACCGCTGACGGTTTCCAAAGCTCTCTGGGCGCGAACCAGGGCAACTCCGCCGCCGGGGACGATGCCCTCTTCCACGGCGGAACGGGTGGCGGACAGGGCGTCCTCGACCCGTGCCTTGCGCTCTTTCAACTCAATCTCAGTGGCGGCGCCGACTTTAATGACGGCCACACCGCCGGAGAGCTTGGCCATGCGCTCTTGCAGCTTTTCCCGGTCAAACTCCGAGGTGGTCTCTTCAATCTGGGTCTTAATCTGGTTGATACGGGCCTGGATGTCCGACTCGGAACCACGGCCTTCGACGATAGTAGTCTCGTCCTTGGTGGAGCTTACCCGGCGGGCCTGGCCGAAGTCCTCAATGACTGCCGAGTCCAGCTTGCGGCCGGTTTCCTCGCTGATTACCGTGCCGCCGGTCAGGATGGCAATGTCTTCCAGCATCGCCTTGCGCCGGTCGCCAAAGCCGGGAGCCTTAACCGCCAGGATGTTGAGGGTGCCGCGCAGCTTGTTCACCACCAGGGTAGCCAGGGCTTCCCCGTCCACGTCCTCGGAGATAACCACCACGTTCTTCTTGCCTACCTGGAGCAGCTTTTCCAGGGCAGGAAGCAGTTCGGCTACGGCGGAGACCTTCTTGTCGGTGATAATCAGGGAAGCATCGTCAATCGCCGCTTCCATCCGGTCCGAGTTGGTGATGAAGTAGGGGGAGATGTAGCCGCGGTCAACCTGCATACCTTCGACGTATTCAATCTCGTCAGAAAGACCCTTGGACTCTTCGACGGTGATGACGCCGTCTTTACCGACTTTCTCCATTGCCTCGGCAATGGTCTCGCCGATGGCTTCTTCATGGGCGGAAAGGCTGGCAACCTGGCCGATGCGGTCGCGGGTTTCCACCGTCTGGGCCATGCTGCGCAGTTCTTCGACTACCAAAGCAACGGCTCGCTCAATGCCGCGCTTGATCGCCATTGGGTTGCTGCCGGCGGTAACGTTCTTGAAGCCTTCGTTAATCAGGCTCTGGGCCAGAACGATAGAGGTGGTGGTGCCGTCGCCGGCGGCGTCGTTGGTCTTGGTGGCCGCTTCTTTCAGCAGCTGAGCGCCCATGTTCTCGAAAGCGTCGGGCAGTTCAATTTCCTTGGCGATGGTGACGCCGTCGCTGCAAACCAGGGGTGGGCCAAATTTCTTGTCCAGAACCACGTTGCGGCCTCTGGGCCCGAGGGTAACCTTGACGGATTCGGCCAGGGTGTCTATACCGATTCGGAGAGTCTTGCGAGCCTCTTCCGAGTACGCCATTTTCTTTGGGGGCATCCTTATCCTCCTGCAAATAATCTAGGAAACTTCTGAATAAGTCCGTGACTCGTGATGTTTACACTTATCCGTCGTTCCTGCGCAGGCAGGAACCTAAAACGTTACGTACAGAGGTTCCTGCCTGCGCAGGAACGACGGGTGAAGGCGCTAGTGTTCAATGACTTATTCAGAGTATCCCTAGCAACATTTATTGATTTGGACCGCCCTTGAGGTAAGGGCGGCGCGGTTAGCCGGTTTGGTTACGCGGCTTAGGAAATCTTGGCGAGAACGTCGCTCTCCCGCATAATCAGGTACTCGTCGTCGCCATCCTTGTACTCGGTGCCGGCAAACTTGGAGTAGATTACCCGGTCGCCTACTCCCAACTCCATCGGCATCCGGTTGCCGTCGTCGGTGGCCCGGCCCGGGCCTACGGCGATTACTTCGCCTTCCTGGGGCTTTTCCTTGGCGGTGTCCGGCAGGTAAATCCCGCCGCGCGTGGTCTGTTCCTGTTCGATTGGCTTGATTATAATCCGCTCTCCCAGCGGAGTAAACGTAGTCTTGGTTACCACTATTCCCTCCTTTCGCTATCTCCTAATCTGTTTTACACTATTTTAGCACTCTCGCTGGGAGAGTGCTAATTCATCGTAATCAAGGCACAGGCACTTGTCAAGTTATTGTCCGTCACCTACTATTTAGCCAAACCAACCTCCGATATACCTTTCGAGTGACGCCATCCCTTACCGATTTATCAAATACGACGCGCCAACGGCAGCAACGTCCTGGACGGCTGCCCTAACGCTGGCCCGACCGGAAGCCAACAACCGTATCGATGCGGGGTTGGCCGAGGAGTTCCGCGACGCTTGCCAGCGGATTGACGCGGATGACGACGCCCGCCTGGTGGTGGTAACTGGCTCCGGCGGCTGTTTCTCCATAGGCCGCACCCGCCCCGGCCAGGAAACTGACGAGCCGGAACCGGAAACCTGGTCGGAACGGTCGGAACGGCTGGAGCGGCTGCGGGTAGCCGATGCCCTGGCCGCCTTGACCGTGCCGGTGATTGTGGCCCTGAACGGCGATGCCATCGGCCACGGCTTGGAACTGGCCCTGGCCGGCGACCTGCGCCTTGCTGCCGAGGGTTCCCGATTCGCTTTGTCCGAGCCGGATAGTCCCTCCTTTCCCTGGGACGCCTTTCCCTGGGACGGAGGCACCCAACGCCTGCCCCGCCTCATCGGCCCGGCCTGGGCCCTGGACCTGGCGCTGACCGGCCGGCAGGTGGATGCCGGGGAGGCCCTGCGGCTGGGACTGGTAAACCGGGTAGCGGCGTCGGGAAAATTGGCGGAAGAAACCGAGCGGGTGGTGCAAGCTATACTGGCCGGCGGCCCGATCGCCGCCCGTTACGCCAAAGAGGCCGTCCACCAGGGAATGGACTTGTCGCTAACCCAGGGGTTGCGAATGGAGGCCGACCTGAGCGTCATCCTGCAAAGCACGGCAGACCGGGCCGAGGGCATCGCCTCTTTCCTGGGGAAAAGGCCGCCCAAGTTTGGTGGTGGTTAGAATGTTGACAGTTATTTTCACAAAGAGACGCAGAGACTCCGAGGCTCGCAGAGGGAATCTCTGTGCAACTCCGTGCCTCTGCGCCTCTTTGTGAATAAACCGTGAGGAACAAAACTTGAAAGTAAAACTCGACCTACACACGCACATCTGGGAAGCCTTCAACTTCCAGCCCCCTTCGCTCGCCATCGCCGAGCAGGTCGTTGGGCAGATTAAGGCCCAGGGCATTGACGGCATCGCCATTACCGACCACCATAACCGGGAATGGGGCGCGGAGTTTCGGGAGTTGGTAGAAGAGCATTTCCCCGGCGAGGTCATTATTATTCCCGGCTGGGAGATTGAAATACGCCCGCCCCACAGCCCCTTTGACGAATACCAGGTTAGCGAGCTGTTCCTGCCCGGCGGCGGCGTCTTCCGCATCTATTGCCACCCCGGCTATTATTCGCCCAACATCATCATCGAGGAAAACGTCCACGCCATTGAAATTGACAACTACATCCACAACTGGCACATCCGCAAGGCCCAGGTGCAAGAGGTGGCCGATACCAATTCCCTGATGACGGTGGAAGTCAGCGATGCCCACGTCCTGGAAAACGTCGGGCTGCGCTATACCGAGGTGGACTTGGACGAGCTATACCGCCGGGCCATGCCCCTGGCCGAATGGGAAGAACGGGTAGCAGAAGAACGGAAAGCCCAGAAAGACCAGAGCGGCTGAGCGGCTTATGTCTGCCGATGCGACGCTGCTGTTTGAGAAACGGGACGGGGTAGCCCACATCTCCCTCAACCGGCCTCGCGCCCTGAACGCCTACAACGTCCGAATGAGAGATGATTTTGCCGAGGCGCTGGCGGCGGTGCAGGCCGATGCCGAGGTTGGCGCCCTGCTCATTACCGGCCAGGGCCGGGCCTTCTGCGCCGGCGCAGACCTGAGCGAGTTCGGCACCGCCCCGTCCCAAGTCATTGCCCGCCGGGTCCGGTGGCAGCGGGATGTTTGGGGGCAGTTAAACGACCTGGCCCAGCCCATAGTTACGGCGGTGCATGGCTACTGTATCGGTTCCGGGCTGGAAATCGCCCTGCTCAGCGACCTGCGCATCGCCGCTGACGATACGGTTTTCGCTATGCCCGAGCTGCACCTGGGAATGATACCGGCGGCCGGCGGCAGCCAAACCCTGCCCCGCAACAGCAGCCCCGCCGCCGCCCTGGACTTGCTGCTGACCGGACGGCGCATCGGAGCGGAAGAGGCGCTGGCGCTGGGCCTGATAACCCGGCTAACGCCCCGCTCGGAACTGGAACCGGCGGCCTGGAAACTGGCCCTAAACTTGGCGAATCCGCCCAGCGCAGCTGACGGCCAGCCGACCAGCCGCTACATTAAGCAGGCGATACACGGCGGGCTGGACTTGGCTCTTGCCGAAGGTCTGCAACTGGAAAAGAGGTTAGCTTGCATCGCCCTAAACGGCTAGTCTTTAGACAAATCAGAATTGGCAATTCTCTATCATCCATTCGTGATTCTTCGTGTCCATTCGTGGATAAAATAGAGGAACAAACCCAATGAACACTACCGAGTTTCTTTTAATCGCCGGGGCCATCGTCCCCACCCGCCCGGCAGTCCTGTTTGAAGGACAACAATTTACCTTTGCCCAAATGCAGGAGCGGGTAAACCGCCTGGCCAACGCTCTCGCCGACCTGGGAGTTAGCCCCGGCGACCGGATAGCCACCATGCAGGTCAACTGCCACCAGGGTATCGAGATTTACTTCGCCGCCGCCCTGCTGGACGCCATTTATGTCCCCCTGAACTTCCGCGCCAAGTCCGAAGAACTGGCGCAGATGCTGGAAATTGCCCAACCCAGCCTGCTGTTCATCGGGGAGCGGTATCTGCCCCTGATTGAGGATATGGACTGGCTGGCGCCGGAGCAGGTGGTGACCCTGGACTGCCCGGCTACAGAAGGCCGGCGCCACTATGATACCCTGCTCCAGGCCCCGCCGGATGAACTGCATTTCCCGGAGGGGGACGACGACTCTACCACGGTGATTATGTTCACCTCGGGGACTACCAGCATACCCAAGGGGGTGCAGCTAACCCATGACAGCTTTGCTTCCTACCTGCTGTCCACCGTCGAGCCGGCCGACCCGGAGGTGGAGGAAACCAACCTGCTGACCGTTCCCCTCTACCATATCGCCGGCTTACAGGCGGCGCTGGCCGCCATCTACGGCGGGCGCACCCTGGCAATTATGCGGCAGTTCGACCCCCAAGAGTGGCTGACCCTGGCCCAGGACTGCCGGGTCAACCGGGCCATGCTGGTGCCTACGATGCTGAAACGGCTGCTGGACTACCCCGACTTTCACGGCTATGACCTGTCCTCCCTGCGGGTTATCACCTACGGGGCCGCGCCGATGCCCCTGCCGGTAATCCGCCAGGCCATTGCGGAGTTCCCCGGCGTCCGCTTCATCAACGCCTTCGGCCAGACCGAAACCGCCTCTACAATTACCATGCTGCCCCCGGAAGACCATGTGCTGGAGGGCGCCCCGGAGGAAGTGGAAGCCAAGCTGCGCCGCCTATCCTCCATCGGCAAACCGCTGGATGACGTGGAAGTGATGATTGTGGATGAGGCCGGTAGCCCGGTGGCAACGGGAGTGGTGGGCGAAATCGTCGCTCGTGGTTCGCGAATGATGAAGGGTTACTGGCAACAGCAGGACGCAACCGTCGATACCATCAAGGACGGCTGGGTTTACACTGGAGACCTGGCCTACCAGGACGAGGACGACTATATTTACCTGGCCGGGCGAGCGCGAGACTTCATCAAGCGCGGCGGCGAGATGATTTCCCCGGAAGAAGTAGAGCAGGTGCTGATGTCCCATCCCCAGGTGGAGGACGCCGCCATCATCGGGGTGCCGGATCTGGAATGGGGCGAAGAGGTGCGCGCCCTGGTGGTCCGCCGTCCCCCTGCCGGTCAATCGGAACAGGTCAGCCCGGCAGCCTTGATGGAACACTGCTCCCAGCATCTCGCCAGCTTCAAGTGCCCCCGCTCGGTGGTCTTCGTTGACCAACTGCCCCGCAACGTAATGGGCAAAGTTATGAAGCGCGACCTGCGGGAAGAGTACGGCCATCCCATTGAGGAATAGGGCAACCACAAGGGTTGCCCCTACATCCAGAGACGCATATCCGGTAGGGGCAAACCCTTGTGGTTGCCCCGGCCCCGGTGGTTGGCATTGGGTAGCGGGATAGAAAATCGGCAAAGGGGTAAACAGCATGAAAATCGCAATAATGGGAACCGGCGGCGTCGGCGGCTACTTTGGTGGGCTGCTGGCCCGGGCCGGCAATGATGTAACCTTTGTGGCCCGCGGCGCTCACCTGCAAGCCATCCGGGAACGGGGGCTGCGGGTGGAAAGCGCCAATGACGGCATCTTTACCGTTTCCGGGCCGGCCTTCGAGGACACAGCGGAGGCCGGGGTACAAGAATTGGTCCTCTTCACCGTCAAGATGTACCACAACGGAGCGGCCATCGCAGCCACCAGGCAAATGCTGGGGCCGGATTCCCTGGTGCTTACCCTCCAGAACGGCATCGACAACGGCCAACAGTTGGTGGACGCCTTTGGCAAGGAACGAGTGCTTATCGGCTCCTGCTACATGGAGGGACGCATTAGCGAACCGGGCGTGGTCACCCAGGGCGGCCCCGGCATGGCTTCCTTTGGCGAACTGGAGCCGGGCATTACCGAACGGTGCCAGCGATTGCTGGCCGTCTTTCAGGAAGCCGGCTGGCGGGTGGAGTTGCAGGAAAATATGCCCGGTATGCTGTGGAAGAAGTTCTCCTACCTCGCCGGGTCGGCGGCCGTTGGCGCCGCCACCCGGACGCTCTTCGGCGAAATGCGCTCCATCCCGGAAACCCGGTCAATAATCCAGGGGGCCATTGAGGAAATACTGGCCGTGGGCCGGGCCTCCGGCGCGCCCATCATGGACGATTCGCTGGAATGGTGCATGACCTCTCTGGACAACTTCCCGGCTGCCGGAATGTCATCGCTGGGCAAGGATTTCCTGGAGGGCCGCCCGGTGGAGTTGGAGGGACTGACCGGCGTCGCCATCCGAATGGCGCGGGAGGTCGGCGTTCCCACGCCCATAAACGATACCCTTTACGGCATCCTCAAACCCTGGGCGGTGAGGATTGAGCAGGGACTGAAGGGTTAGGGCCGGCTGTCACGCCAGCATCCTGTAAATCTCCGGGGCGGGAGGAGCGCAGTCGGGAGGGCAATCTACTCCTGTCCTCGGCGCAACTCCTCTTCCAGTTGGCGTATTCGCGCTTCTGCGGCTTGCCTGGTTGCCCGTTCCCGGTCCAAGTCAGCCTCGGCCGCTTGCCTGGCAGCCCGTTCCTCGGCAAAGTTGGTCAGGTAAAGCCCGGTTTCGGGGTTGTAGAACTTCAGCAGTCCCTCCTGCCAGCACAGGCGCAGGCCCAAAACTGAACTGTATCCCTTCAGCACTCCGTCCGGCTCGGCGGTCAGTCCTACCGGTTCATAAACCCCGTTGACCAGCCGGTCCCCGGCCAATGGGTAGCCGTAGTAGTCACCGCCGGTGGGGTCGAACCGCCAGTATTCCAACACCCCGATGGCAGCGTATATCTCCCGCTTCTCTCTCAGGTCCCGCCCCGCCGTCTCTTCCGAGGCAATTTCCAGGGCCAGGTCCGGCGGCTTGCCCACCTCTTCGGGAATGTATATCCGCCGCTCCACAATTGCCGCCGCATCCACGCCAATGGCTATATAGAAGTCCGGGCTGATTCGCACGTTGTAATTGGCGGGGTCGTAGCAGATAAAGGAGTTGCAGCCGCGAAAAACGTCCTCCGGCGGGTAAATGGAATCGAGGTAGTTTCCCAGGATGTAGAAACTTCTCTCGGCAATGTAATACTCTTTCAAATGGTCCCACGGCTCCGGTTCGTCCGGGTCAAACCCCAGTTTGGCGTAGTCGATATTCCACCGGACACGGTATGGGAGTCTAGTGGTCTTGGTAGTCATACTCGGCCTCTGAGCGGCAGTAGCTCACTTTCAGAAATTATCCGTGTCGCCAATGATACCACAGCCGAAGCTATGCAGTCAGTCGAGACCTCCGACAGCTTGGCCCCAATTCCCCCCTTGCGCTACCAAGCATCCGGCCATTATCCTTTGCAATGGTTACGCTGGTTTGCTCACTAGCGGCAAATAAACTTTCGGAGGACACCAACATAATGAAAGCCGCCAGACTTGTTGGCCCCAGGCAGTTTGAAATCATCGACGCGGAGGTTCCGACGCCGGAAGACGGGCAATGCCTCATCCGACTGGAGAAACTCTCCGTCTGCGGCAGCGACATCCGCCACGAATACAGCCACCTCTTCCCGGAGGAGCACTACCCCGGCCGGCTGGGCGCGCCCTGCCACGAATGCGCCGGCGTGGTGGTGGAAAGCCGCTGCCAGGAGTTTCAGGAGGGACAACGGGTCATCATCTACCCCGGCCGGGGCGCCGATTCCGGCGGGCTGGTGGAATATATCACCTCCGGCCCCGATCTGATGTGCGCCCTGCCCGACGAGGGCGACCTGACCGAGTGGGTCTTGTGCCAGCCGTCGGGCACCGTCCTCTACTCGGTGCAACAGATGGGCAGTCTGCTGGGTAAGGATGTGGTGGTCATCGGCCAGGGCGTCATCGGCCTCTCCTTCACCATGCTTACCGCCAAGCTGGGGGCGCACCGGGTCATCGGCATCGACCCGGTGGACTACCGGCTGGACTGGTCCAAAAAGATGGGCGCAACCCACACCATCAACCCGGACCGGGACAACGTGGTTGAGGCGGTGAATGAGTTGACCGGCGGACGGGGCGGCGACGTGGTGGTGGAAGCCGCCGGCTACCCGGACAGCTTCAACACTGCCCTGCGTATCGTGGCCCAGTTCGGCAAGGTCATGGTGTTCGGCATCCAGGGCGACGAGTTTATTCCGGTGGAGCATGGGCTGTTGATGGAGCGGCAGCCCACCCTGATTCCCACCACCGGCGGCCGGCTGGTTGACCCGATGGCTCCAATCAGGACGATGGTGGACCTGAAGCAGCGGGGCTGGTGCGACCCCGGCCAGATGGTAACCCACCGCCTGCCCTTTGAGGAGGTACAGCGGGCCTTCGAGATGTATGAAGGCCAGCAGGACGGCATAATCAAGGTAGTGATGAGCATTTAACGCTAAAAAACTGAAGGAGGAACAACATGGGAACCTATCGAATGTACACCGGCGACGATGGACAGACCCACGTAGAGACCATTGACCTGGCCCAGACCCCGGAATGGACCGAGGCTCAGGTGGCCACCACCATTTCCTTCCGGGAGGCCCCGGTGGGGCGGTTCCAGGACTGGCACCCGGCGCCCCGCGCCCAGTACGTCATCATCCTGTCCGGCCAGTTGGAAATTGGCTTTGGGGACGGCTCCAAGCAGGTATTCGGCCCTGGCGACGCCCGCCTGGTAGCCGACACCACCGGCCAGGGCCACACCACCGCCACCTACGGCGATGTGCCCTGTATCACCGCCACCGTGCCTTTGGCCGGGTAACAAAGAGCAGGTTTTTCGGCGAATCTCTGTAGGGGCGGGTTGCCAACCCGCCCCGTTTCAACTAATTCACCATTTTTGTTTGGTCCACGAAGGGACACGCCCTTCGACAGGCTCAGGGTGAGCGGACGCCCTCACCCCCAGCCCCTCTCCCTGGGGGAGAGGGGAGAGAAAATTATTTTCCCGGACATTTTCGGACATTTTCGGTAAATTATGGTTCCGGGCAAATTGGCGGTGGTTTGACGGGGTTTTCACACGGAAACGCGGAGACGCGGAGATAGGCAGGGTTGCATAGATATTATGGTAGGGGGGTGTTACGCGGGCTGTCCAGGGGCGGGGAGGGGGCAATTGAGAATTAAGAGTTAGGAAAGGGGACTAGACTGTCGTTGCTGGGGTGGTGGGAAACGCTGTACTCAAGGTTTCAGGTTCCTGCCTACGCAGGAACGACGGTTAGCCTGCAATCCAAATGCGATAGCCCTTACTCTCTCCCAGGGCAATCGCAGCTTAATTTGGGACACTTGGGGCACCGTCATTCCGGCGCAGGCCGGAATCCAGGAAATGCCTGGAGTAAGTCAACGTTCTATATGGCGATGCACTCTGGATTCCGGCTTTCGCCGGAATGACGGGTTAAGCGCGATTGCCCTGCTTCACTCCCCCGCCGGTCCGCCAGGCTGTCCGAGACGGCGGGCGTGGCGGTCTGGCCGGAGGACGTGGTCACCCCAAGTTCAGGCGTGGCTGACCCGTTTATTGAGCCGTGGGTCAATTGCAGAAGGGCGGGTCGCCCGTGTATTCGACGCCGCGCAGGCTGCCCGGTATGCACCCGCTGAGCTGATGATTTTGACCCTGGAGGTTCAGTTCCGTCAGGTTGGTCAGGTTGCCCAACTCCGGCGGTATCGGCCCGCTCAGCCGGTTGTCGCGCAGGTTCAGTTCGGTGACCCGTCCCGCGGCGTCGGTGGTGACGCCGTGCCACTGGCCGAGGTCTTCGGTATAGAGCCAGCCATCGCTGTTCTGCCAGCTCTCGCCGCCGGTGGCGTCAAAGAGAGCGGTCAGCGCGGCCCCGTCGGACAGCGGGGGAAAGGGGATTCTAGTACTACAGTCGCAGATAAAATTCTTCAGGCTTAGTCGGTTAACCAGCAGTTGGTGCAGGCAGCAACTCCGCCCAAAGAGCAAAGCTAAATTTGCCTCATCTGCTACTTTGGGAATCATAAATCAGATAATGTGCGACTGTAGTACTAGGCCGGGGCGTGGCGGTGGGTTCTGTTGGGCCGGAGGAGCGGGGTTCGCTCAGCTCCGACTGCTGCGTTGACTGTCCCGTTGACCGAACCACGGCCCCGTCGTCGGTCTGCTCAATGGTGAGGGTTCCTCCCTCGCAGGCCGCGAAGGCGAACAGCAGGGTCAGCGAGATTAACCCAAAGAGGCTAATTCGCCGGAGAAAAGTCAGGGGGAGCGGCCAGGGTTACAGTGGTGGCGCTGGACGGCGTAAAGCTCATGGCCTCGAACCTCCTTAATTTACATGGATGGACCGGATTTTAGGGCCTGTTGACACAAATCCTGCCTATTCCCAATGTAATGTCACCCTGAGCCCTTCGGCCACGCTCAGGATAAACTCCGCGAAGGGTCTAAAATCCTTGCCATAAGAAACATTCCAGACCTTTAGCATTTTGGATTCTTCACTCCGTTCAGAATGACATAGTGGGGAACCGGGAGCAAGTTTGTGTCAACAGGCCCTGGAATTAAGAATTCCTAATATCCATTTATCCTGTATATCCGGTCCAGCCAGGTTTGAATCACCGTCAATCACGTAGTGCGGAAGGTTGCCTTGCGGAAAGGCTCGGCATATTCGCAGCCCGCTTCGGCCCCGGCGTCTCTGGCCCGTTCCAGCACGTAGTCAATCACTCCCCGTTCCGGCTGGTCGGCCACCTGGCTGCGGTGGGCCTGCACCGCCGACATTTTTATTTCCAGGGTCTCCCCGATGTCAAAGTAGGTGTCGGGCTGCTCCGCGCCCCAGAACAGGATGGTTCCCGTCTTGTGAGGTTCCAGCCCCTCTTCGCTCCACAACTCACCGAAATGAAGATGGTCGCGGGCGTAGGGAAAGACCGCGTCCAGAGCCACTTGCCCGGCAACCCGGTGGTCCCGGTGCCAAGCCAGATTGCGGCGGTAAGGCTCGGTGACCATTACCACTTCCGGCTGCACCCGCCGGATTTCCCGCACCAATTGCTTGCGAAACTCGCCGGTGTCCTCCAGTTCGCCGTCCCGGTAGCCCAGCTTCACTACCTCTTTGATGCCCAGCACTTGGGCGGCGTCCATCTGCTCCCGACCGCGGGTAGCCGCCAACTCTTCGACGGAAATGCCCGGCTTCTCGGTGCCTTTACCGCCATTAGTACACAGGACGTAATAGACCTCGGCGCCCTGCTGTATCCAGCGGGCCAGGGTGCCGCCGCACCAGATTTCCGCGTCATCCGGGTGCGGCGTAACTACCAACACGCGTCGTGGGGTTTCTTCCATCCGCAGACTCCTTCAGCAGAATCATTCCATAGGCACAAATATACCGGGCAACCCCGGCACAGCCTTATCGTACACAAAAAAGCCGTCCGGTTCAACTTTGCCCTGTGGCGGCAAGCGCATTGCACCGTCATTCCGGCGAAAGCCGGAATCCAGAGAGTCCAGTCTGAACCGTTAACGCTGACACCCACCCCTGGACAACCCGCGTAACACCCCCCTACCATAATTGAGGAAAAAACCGGAAAAATAGTTTCTCTCCCCTCTCCCTCGGGGAGAGGGGCCGGGGGTGCGGGCGTCCGCTCATCCTGAGCCTGTCGAAGGACAGCAAACCCGCAATGACCGGAAATGACCGGAAAAATAATTTTCTCTCCCCTCTCCCTCAGGGAGAGGGTGTTCCACCTTGGCCCGTATCGATGCCTTGATCTTCTCTACTACTGCCTCCCCGCTGTCCGGTTCCAGTTTCCGCCGCTGCCCCGGCCTCATGGCCACCAGCCAGTCCACCGCCAATCCCAGGTTCTCGGGGCGCTGCTGCACTCCGGTGTAGCCGGCATCTCCCCACACCTGCCGCTCCCCGCCGTGCACCAACCGGTGTGTCTCGGTCACGTCATGCACGTTAGCTGAGGTGGCGCTGCGGCTATGCACCAGACCGGTCTTGGCGTCCGCCCCGATGTGCAGCTTCATCCCAAAGTGCCATTGATTGCCCTTTTTGGTCTGGTGCATCTCTGGGTCCCGCTGCCCGGTGCGGTTCTTGGTGGATGACGGCGCTTCAATGATAGTGGCGTCCACAATGGTTCCCTCCCGCAATCGCACTCCCTGCTCTTGCCGGTGACCCTTGATTTCCTCAAACAGTCCCTGGCCCAACTGATGACGCTCCAGCAGGTGGCGAGAGTGCAGGATGGTACTCTCATCGGGAATCGGTTCCGACAACCGCAGCCCAGCAAACCGCCGTACCGACTCCGCTTCGTACAGCAGGTCTTCCAGGGCTGGGTCGCTCAGAGCCTGCCCCTGCGAAGGCAGGGGTTGTAGCACAGTTGGACAATATGCACCCGCAGCAGCACGGGCAAGGGATAGGGACGCCGGCCTCGCTCCGACGGGAAGTAGCAGGGTCGAATGCGCTCTTCCAGCCGTTGCCAGGGAATCAAGGAGTCCATCCGCTCCAGGAATTCCTCCCGTCGGGTCCGCCTCCGCTTGTGCTGGTAGTCCAGATCGGCAAAGCTGGGTTGCCCGTTCATCCTCCTACTCCCTGGCCATTATCTTCCTTTCCCCTCACTATCCCATATTCAACCCTTTTATTCAGAGGTTCCCTAGGGGGTGTCGTCAAAATAGGGTAAAGGTGGTAAATTGGTGAAAAAGGGATGAGAGTGGGGGGTGGAGGTATGACGCCAGCGCATCGACGGCACGACATTACGGACCAGGTTTGGGACCGTTTGCAGCCCCATCTGCCTGGGAGAGCCGGCAAAAGGGGGCGGCCCGCCCGGGACAACCGCCTGTTTCTGGACGCGGTATTTTGGAACTTGCGTACTGGGGCGCCCTGGCGGGACCTGCCACCGGACTATGGGGACTGGAAGAACACCCATCGCCGCTTCTGTCGCTGGCGAGACCGGGGCATCTGGGCCGACTTGCTGGACCAAGTAATCGATGACCCGGACTTGGGTCCCGACTTGGAATGGTTGATGATCGACTCCACCCATATCAAGCTGCATCCTCATGGGACCGGAGCGGTTGGGGGCAATCAAGCCGTGGGACGCACAAAAGGGGGCTGAACAGCAAACTGCATCTGGCGGTGGACGCCCATGGTATGCCGGTGCGCTTGAGCCTGACCGAGGGTACGGTTGCCGACTGTACCCAGGCCTCTAACCTGATTGCCGACATAGCGGCGCAATACCTGTTGGCCGACCGAGCTTACGACACCGACGCCATAGTAGCCGAGGCCCTGGCCCAGGGAATGGAGCCGGTGATACCGCCAAAGAGCAACCGCAAGGAACCCCGGGCTTACGACCATTACCTGTATAAGCTGCGCCATCTGGTGGAAAACGCGGTCCTGGATTTCAAACAATGGCGGGGAGTAGCAACCCGCTATGCCAAGAACGCCACGTCCTTCCTGGCTATCTGCCAAATCCGTGCAATGGTCATCTGGACTAAATTATTTTGACGACACTGCCTAGTTCGTGTTGCTCATAGAAGTCCGTTTCAACAAGTTTCCAAGAGGCAGCAACTTCAAACCAACTTAGTAGGGATGAAACAGAATCCTGGTCTAGAATTGCAGCGGCAACGAAATAAGGGAACGGCTCTTTGAACACACGCAAAGAGTCTCGATCGGTTAGTCCCGGCTGCATCATACGTTCACACCTGAAAGAAATGCGGCGACTGCGTTCCGAATTCGGCCGATCAAGAGCTGCTGGTCTGCACAATACACCGATACATTGTCGTACCCAACATCGTCGCTCCAACGGTGAAGGACCATCCCACCACCACACACGCTTAGTTCTGGACAGGCCAAGCGGGTCGGATTGCTAGGGAGTTGCATGGCTACTGATTCTGAGAAGTCAGCTGATTCGATGAAGTCTCGTAGCCGGTGGGTATGCACCGACCAAGGCTCATTAAATCGGTCTGCCCCATCGAACGAACTCTTCAGCGTATCATTCTTGGTGATTGATCCATCGGCATCTATTACTAGCATCTGATAGTCGGTCAGCCCGACCCCTTCCTTGGTTCCTGCTCCTCCAAGAACAAGCTTCACCAAGTCATCCAAAATTCTAATTCGAATGGGGGTCGCATCATTCACATATGCCTCAAACAAGCGTACCATCCATTGCCCGTATTCGGTGCTTGAGGGCGAGGTTTTGCCAGGGGGTAACCGAGAGTGGTTACCATCCCGGTATATAAAGTCTAGGCTGGGAGGGCTTAACTCTTTGAAGAACCCGTAGAGTTCAATGGGATCCGAACTAGGATCGATTACAGCAAGAAGCCCACTGAACAAATGGTGCCCTGCCGGGTGCGAGCGAAGGCGATGAAGCCCTTCCATCACACGATCAAAGGTACCGCGAGTGTCGAATCCGACCCGATTTCGGTCATGAATATGACGTGGGCCGTCTAAGCTCACGGATATTGTTACATCGTTATCTTCGCACAGATCGAGAATTTCAGTAGTTATCAGAGTCCCATTAGTTTGGATACTTATTGCGCAAGTGTCTGGAAGCGAACGGCGGAGGGTAGTAAGAACGAACGCTAAACCATCCTTTCCAAGGAGCAAAGGCTCACCCCCGTGGAGGACGACAGCGAACTGATACCCAGAACCAAACGCGAGTTCATTTAGCGCGTCACCGACCGCGACACATGTCTGAGGAGACATTGTCTTGGGCTGGCGTAGCCACCCAAGGTCTCCCATGTGATATACGTAGCAATAGGAGCAGTCGATGTTGCAACGGCTTGCAACCTTCAGCAAGACTGTATCTATCATGGGCGATCATCGTGCTTCGGTCAGCGAGACCTATTGTGTCTGTTGTGCATTCGGTTGTATGATTGAGGTCCAGATACCTGTTCGATTCTCACTTCCTCAACGAGTACTAGAGAGAATCGGGCTGTTCCTGACCGCTTCGGTGATGTCAATCTCTTGCGGTGGATTGGCATCGTTCGCAAGTTCGACCTGCGTCTCATTAGTAATCTCATCATTCATTCCAGTTCACCCGAAAAGCGCGATGCATTTGAAGGGTCACTCCTTGAGTTGGTTCATGTTACCACGCGATGGTCAAGATTTCATCAGGGAGATGCTCCTGGGCCAAGGCGGTGCCTCCACCGGGGCGGGGCTGCGGCTCCTCAACGCGCCTCCCAACGTCGTCCTGCACTCCAACAGGGGATTCGCCCCTCTTAGGCGAATCCCCTGGAAGCGCGACCTTGGCATCCGCCTCAGATCGCCACGAGGAAAATGAGGGATTTAGAACCCCATCCACATCTCAAATATGGTACTGCCTATCGTCAAGTCAGGCCCACCAAACTGGATAAAATCAAGAATCTTTACGTTGACGTTTAGCCTCGTCTTGCGATAATGCGGGCAGTTTCGGTAGGTAAGTGATGCCCAATGACCTCCGACCTGCCATCGAGGGTGAGCCGAGGTGTTGAACTTGGAAGGTATCACCGGACGGGACCCGGTTTCCGACCGGCCCAAGCAACGCTTAGTTCACGGTAACTTCGGCTCAACTTATCCTTGGACTACCGTCAAGTTCCTCGCAGCGTAGTAGCCTGCCATCACATCGATGGGCCACCTTGTTTCCATCACAGCAAGCCTGCGCCCCTAACTCTTCCTCTCCTGCATTCCTTACCATTTACTCAGCAAGCCGAGAGAGTCACTCGGATATTCCAGTCACACCGTGTTATTCAATCTTCTATCAGCGCTTTCAAGATATTTAGCATAAGCTAATGTCTTAATTGACGCCAATCGCCTGTTGACCAATAGTAAAATAGCATCTATACTCGTATTCAATAAAATTGTCTATACTTATTTAATTATACAGTATCACAATAACGCCTTTGTTGGTAGCGTTCGCGTTCCGTGTTTCTCATGTCCCGTAATCGCGGACTTTTGCCTGCGGGTCGGTACGCCTCTCCTGAGGAGGAGACAGCGTACCTGTTCGAGGCAGAGGATTTGGGAGGAACCGACCGGCTGCGGCAGCAGGGGTTAAAGGCCGTGCCCGAGCCGGATTCCAAGAAGTAAAAGGAGGAAGTATGGTCCCTGTATATCCATATCACATCCGCCGGAGCAACGCAAGCGACGGCGGAGAGATGCTCCTCAGCCTGAAGGACCGAAAGTCGGCCATGGTCCTGCAACTATCCATGGATCAAGCCCGGATGCTGGCCGTGGAGATGCGCGGTCTGGCTACAGACCATTGCTCGCTTCACCACCTGGTCCTGGCAGTAACCAAGTCTCTGGGGGCCGAGGTCTCCGGCGTCCTCATTAAGGGCGTGGACTACGGCCAGGTGACCGGGGCTATTTGCATGGAGTACGAGGACCGCGTCCTCGACGTCAACGTGGACGTGGCTGCAGCTTTGGCCGTTGCCCTGCACCTGGGCCTGCCCATATTCATGGACAGCTTGTATATGCTACGGGAGGACCGCTTGGAACCCATCGCAGCCCCTAATGAGGTCGCCAACAACGTGCCCATACCCGAAGCCTTCCGAGAGATCATCGAGACTCTGGAACTCCCCGCGTCGCTGGAAGAGGAAGAACGAGAAGGGAGGGAAATGTAATGACCAAGAAGGCCAAGTCTGAAAAGAACGGCAAAATTACTCCGGATTCGGTTGACGTTCCCGCAACCGACCTTTCAGTTTACCAGGCCATCTACCGGCGCCGCATGGCCTGGCGTTTCAAGGACGCCCCGGTGGCCCGCGAGGTGGTTGGCCGCATCCTGGATACGGCAGTCTGGGCGCCCAACCATCGCCTCACCGAGCCATGGCGCTTCTTCGTCATTGAAAAGAATACCGAAACCCGGGAGAAGGTCGCCCAGCTAGCCTATGACCATTCGCTGGAAGGAAACGGCGGCAAAGGCCGGGCCGAGGCCACCCGGAAAAAGGTCCTGGAGCCGCCGGTTCTAATCTACGTTTACAGCAAGCCCGGCGACAACGAAGAGGCTACCCGGGAGAACTACGCCTCTGTTTGCTGTGCCGTGCAGAATATGTCGCTGGCCGCCGTGGCCGAAGGCTTGACCGTCACCTGGGAAACGGGAAGAATCACCCGCAGTCCCCAGCTGGGGAAAGCCTTGGGCGCGAAGAAGAAGTGGCAAATGGTGGGCGCTCTGTCCATTGGCATTCCCGATGAAGTGCTTAATCCGCCGCGAACACCGGTCTCCCAGTTTACCAGTTGGCTGTAGCCGAAGTGCGCCGAGGAAGCAATCGGCCGGGGCAATCGGTGCGCCCCGGGGCTTATCCACTTATCCACGAATAGTCACGAATGAATATAATTTGGGGTTGCTTTTGGATAAATATGTTCAGGCGTCCTTTCCGCCGGAAACGGAGCCAATCAGGTTACGGTTTCATGGCGCTTCCGGTATATACTGGCTGCGGTGGGTCCGGCTGGATTGGTGTTCTTGTCATTCCGTGACCCCAGGGAGACAAAAGAGATAATCATGCGCAGGAGGAGGAAATTCACCTGGCTACAATTGCTGTCTTCCATACTAATCCTGGCAATTGCCGGCTCCCTTGCCTGCGGGACGGGGGAAGACAGCCTGACCGTTTACGCGGGCCGCTCCCAGAACTTGGTGCGTCCCCTCCTCGAAGCCTACATCGCTGAAAACGGCTCAGACATCCGTGTCAAGTACGCCAGCAGTTCCGCCATTGCCGCCACCATTCTGGAGGAGGGCGAAGATACGCCGGCGGATGTGGTATTCCTCCAGGACCCCGGCTACCTGGGCAGCCTGTCCCACGCCGGTTTGCTGGCGGAGCTTCCCCAGGACCTGCTGGGCAGGGTGGACGCCGCATACCGTTCCTCCTCCGGCCATTGGGTGGGCACGTCGGGCCGTTCCCGCACGGTGGCGTACAACACGGAGGCCATTGACCCGGAAGCCGACCTGCCCGACTCAGTCCTGGACTTCGCCGACCCGGAATGGCGCGGCCGTGTGGGGTGGGCGCCTCTCAATGCCTCTTTCCAGGCCTTTGTGACCGCTTTCCGGCAGCGGTGGGGCGAGGAAGAAGCGCGGGCTTGGCTGGAAGGTATGCGCGCCAACGAGGTTCGGGAATACCCCAACAACACGACCATCGTGGCGGCGGTGGCCCGGCGCGAGGTGGACGTGGGATTGGTGAACCATTACTACCTGGAGCGGTTCCTTGAGGAGGAGGGTGAAGGCTTCGGCGCGCGCAATCATTTCCTGAGTGGCAGCGACCCCGGCGCTTTGGTGCTGGTGGCCGGCGCCGGCATCCTCAAGACCACCGACAACCGCAAGGGCGCCGAGCATTTCGTGGAGTACCTGCTGTCGGAATCGGCCCAGTCCTACTTTTCCGAGACTACCAAGGAATACCCCTTGATTAACGGTGTGCCGCCCCAAGGGGGCCTGCCTCCCTTGTCCTCACTGGAATCTCCCGACGTTGACCTGGGCGACTTGACCGACGCGCGGGGCACCGTGTCGCTGCTGCGGGAGGTTGGCATTATACCGTGAGACGACAATGTTTCCCGGCACCAAACCACCGCGGAGTCAAGGGACTTGTGCGCCAACCGGACAATCGCTGGAGGATGCCACCGGAATCACAGATTCCTTCGATTATTGAAGCGGACCCAATAGTCCGCGCGTCCTGGGCCTGTCGAAGGATTCCGGTTTGATGGTTCGACAGGCTCACCATGAGCGGAAATCTCCCCTCGTCCCAAATGATTGAAAGGCCCCGGCCGGAACCGGGACTGTCGGTCAGTCTGCCGGTGCCGCTGCGCCGAACCGGGCGATGAAAAGCCGTTCTACCCGGCCGGTCAGCAGCATGAGACCGATGCCAGCCAGCCACAGTACGAAGGTGCTGCCACTGAACCGGTGCAAGTAGGTCAGCGCGTCAAACCAAATCAGCAGCATGGCAACGCCGATGATTACTGACAGGGGAGAGATGCAGCGCAACGCTCCCCCGGCCATCCACTGGTACCGGGCGGCCACCAGCAAGGCCAGCCCCGCTGCCGAGAAGCCAACTTTGCCGGTAAACCAGCGCAGGTAGGCAGTAGCTTCCGCGAAGGCGTCAGGCGCGGCGGCGGTGGCAGCGAAGGCCAGTGCCACAGCGCAGGTCCCGGACAGAGCGGTGAAGACGCCGGAAATCCCGAACAGCGCCGGCACCAGGGGAGTGGCTCGCCGCTGGCGGATTATCCAGGTAGCCAGCAGGAACCAGGCAGCAGCAATCAGGGTCAGGCCGGAGAGAAACCGGGCCGCGCCACTGACGCCGTAAAAGGCCCGGCTTGCTGAGATGGCGGACAGGGTTTCATCCAACGTAGGCTGGTCGGCATCGGCAATGACCCGACCAACAACTGCGATGATGGTCACCAGGGACGTGGTGATAAGCATCAGCCCGGCATTGCGAGCGGCGGAATCTCCCGGATGGGCGGGGACGGTGTTGACGCGGCTATCTGCTTCAGGTTGCGAGCCTCGCATACGGTTCAACTCCTTCTATTCCGGCTATTCCGGCGGTCTCAATATCCAGTCCTTGACGCCAATGCCCGGCCTGACGGTGGCCAGGTTTACCTCCGGGTCAATCAGTCGGGCCGCCGGCCGCCCGTTGTAGCTGACGTAGGCGTCTGTCCTCACTTCCACCCCTTGATGCCCTTTCGCGGCAAAGTCATCGCGGATGATATGGGCCGTAGCCAGAATCAGGTCGGGTTGGTAGGCCATACGCTCGACCTGTCCCGGGGTCAGATATTCACCCGGGCAAACCAGCCTTTCCCCGCCCAGGGTCAACCCGCTCACCCGATAATGGACCAAGCCCGTCTTCTCCGTCAGCAGTACCCGCCAGGAAAAGCGGTAGCCCTCCTCCGTCCAGCGCACGTTGCCGGGATAGGCTAGGTGCCGGAGTGGTACGCCTACTTGTAAAGTCAGAAAGACTACCGCCACAAGACAGGCTGCCCGAATCTGCCAGGACAACGGCCTTGCTGTTACCCTCTGCCGGAGAATTGTTGAGGATACACCCTGACGACCACACCTCCGGCGAATCCGGTGGACAAAGCGAGCCGGCCAGTCGGGGCCAAAGAAGATAAGGGTTGCGCCCAGCATAACCCAGGGGAACATCCCTATTGACGGGAAGAGCAACGCCGTAGCTACGTGGAAGACCGCCAGCGCAGCGTAAGCCAATGGACGAGTCCTGCGCCACAGCAGCCACCCCACTATTGTCAGGTCGAACAGCATACCGCCCCAGCTCATAGCGTAAGCCACCCAGGTCTCCCGCAGCAGCGGGCCTATGAGTGGGACGCCGGCGCTGTTGTAAAGCCAGATGCGCAGGGGTTGAGCCTGGAAAAGCCAGTCTGAGTTCAACTTGGCGATTCCGGCGAAGAGGTACACCAGCCCAACCTGCGCCATCAGTAGCCACAGTACGGACCGGGGGATGGTCCGGGGCACTGAATCAGACGGCGTTCTCCGGGCGTCCAGGGACAACGCCCGGTCCAGGGGCAGGAAAATCATGAGCAGGCTGACCAGGCTGACCAGATAGTAATGATTCAGGTAGGTCGTCCGGTCTATCAACTCCACGTAGGTGAAGAGTAGGAAAAAGGCGGCAATGGACAGCCGGTAGCGATAGCCCAGGGCAACGCCCAGGCTGGCCAGCCCCAGCAGGGCAAAGTGCAGGTACATTCCCCAGCCGGGCCAGGCCTGCACCCACCCGAAACCGTAGTAGCCCAGGTGGTGGGCCGGTTCCAAGTAGAGTTCCGATATCCAGCCCCGTGCGACGAACCGCACCGCCGCCGCCAGTCCCAACACCCCAAAGATGATTCGGAAGACCGCCGCCGAAGCGGGGGAGACCGGCTCCAAGCCGGCCCGCATAAACCGGTCTGCCCAACGACGCATTCCGGCCCCGGCACGGCCGGCGCGGGTCCGGGGCGTAGGGAGAGCAATTGATACTGCCAAGGGCCAGCTCCTTTCCAGCCTAGCTAACGCAGCCTGTCGCCGTCGGTGTCCGAAAACCCCACGGACACCCCCAGCAGGCTGACCGCTTCGGTAGCCAGTATCCGCTGCAGGTCGGCCAGCCGATCGTAGAGGGCGTTGACCTGCTCCGGTCGTTCTGCGATGGCAACACGCAGGGGGCCGTCCACGGCATCTGCGGCGGCAATGGCGGCGGTTAATTGGTCGCGCATCCGCTGGTCGGTATCCCCGGACAGTGGCCGCACCAGGTCGGAAATACCCAGGGCCGCCCCACCGGCGCCTTGGTAAACAGCCTGCAAACCGAGTAGTTCATCCCTAAGGTCTGCCAGGCCGTTTTCGGCGGCATTGCCAGGAATAGCGGAGAGGTCAAGCTCTCCGCTGCGCAGCCCCAACGCCGCGGCCATTCGCATATGCGTCATATCTCGTATCAGGAACACCTGGGTACGGACCATCTCCTCTACCGCGTCGCTGGGCAGCAGGGCCAGCTTCGAGCGGTCAGTGAAGTAGTCCCGGTAGGCCGTCTCTGTCTGGCCGCCGCCGGTCCAGTCCGTCAGGATAGCCGCCGCCTCTTCCCGGGCTACCTCAGTTAGCGCGGACAGGTAAGCGCAGTAGGCGGGGGAGTCCTTGAGCCGGGCCAGCGCATCAGGCTGGAAAAGGAGGTATTCGACGGCGCCGAACCCGCGCCGGTTGGCCGACAGAAGGTTGCGGACCTGGTTGGCATCCACCGCGGCCCCCTTGCCCAGCAGTCCGTCAATGCCCTCGGTATCGGTTGGCGACCAGTCGAGAAGACTGTTTGAGCGGCGGTCCATTACCGGCCCGAACCACACGGCCCTGGAGCGCAGCCAGGAAGCGCGGGCCGAGCGCCAGGACTGCCTGGCCCTTCCCAGCCCTGCCGCATCCGGCAAGACGCACAGGGCCGTTGCATCCTGGTCCAACCGGGCGGCATCATCGGCGACGGCCTGGTAGGCCGGCACTACAACCTGGTCGGTCAGGCTTATCAGCACGTCCCGGTCCGACGGTGCCCCAGACGTGCACCCTGTCATCAGCAGGACCAGGGACCCGACAAGGAGCGCCAGCGCCATTCCCATCCGCCGCAAGCTACAGGGACTCCAGGAACTTGATGAGGGCATTGCGTTCCTCCAGGGTCAGACCCATAAACCGGTTGCGGGACTCTTCCGCCTCGCCGCCGTGCCACAGGATGGCCTCCTCCAGACTGCGGGCGCGCCCGTCGTGGAGGAACATGGTGTGGCCGTTCACTGTTTCCACTAGGCCGATGCCCCACAGCGGCGGCGTCCGCCACTCGGTTCCCGTCGCCTGGCCGTCGGGCCGGTGGTCGGCCAGGCCCTCGCCCATGTCGTGCAGCAGCAGGTCGGTATAGGGGAAGATGGTCTGACCCCGCAGCGGTTCCAGCGGGTGGGTGCTTCCCGTTTCGTGTCGGGGCGTGTGACAAAGGGAGCAGTTGGATTGTACGAAAAGCCTGGCCCCTTGCTGTACCTCTTTGTCCTCGGTGTTGCGCATGGCCGGCACCGCCAGAGTTTGCGTGTAGATTGTCACCTTTTCCAGCCGGCTGTCCGCTATTTCCGGCCTACCGCCGTTGGGGGCCTGGCGGCAGGCTGCTTGGGCCTTTGGGCAGTTCTCATCGGGAAACGGGCTGGAGGTTATGCCGATGTCTCCCAGGAATGCGCCGGCCACCTGCTGCTCGACGGAGGGCTGGTTGGCCTTCCAGCCGAAGCGTCCCAGAGCCAGCTTACCATTTCGTACGTCCCAAACAAAGTTGGCCCGTCCCGAAATGCCGTCGCCGTCGGCGTCCTCCGGGTCTGCCATATCCATAATCCGCTCGCCGGGTATAGCCTCCAGCAAGCCCATGCCGATGTTGGCCGGCGCCACGCGGGGGGACAGCATCACTTCCGGGTGCATGGGGCCAAACTGCGGGTCTTCAACGCTGTAAACTGGTTGGCGCAAGCTGTAACCTGTGCCGTCAGGGTACCGGCCAGGCGTTTCCTGGTAGATAATTTTGATTCGGCCTTCAACGGGGATGCCCAGAATGGCCCGGTCTTGCAACTGGCCGCCGTAAACCGGCTCATCAACGGGCCCATCCGGTCCGGGTACGCTTAACCGCAGTAACAGACCCCGCGCCGGGTCGTCGAAGTGTTCCGGCGGGCGGCCCCGCCCGTCGTGACTGTGGCAGGAGGAGCAGGACAGGGCGTTCATGGTTGGCCCCAGGCCGTCCCGGGCCGAGGTACTGGCCGGGGCGGCAACCCAGTTCTGGTTAAAGAAGCTGTCGCCCACCTCAAATGTACGGCGCAGGTTGTTATCCAGGTTGCGGGCCGACAGCTCAAAGGCATTGCGGCCCTTGCTGAAGGCCGTGGTGTCTCCCCCCAGGCGCACGTCATAAACCGTACCCAGGTCAATGGCGGACGAGTCGGGCTGACAGGCCGAGGCCAACAGGGCGCAGGCTGCCGCAAGCACCGCCGCGAGCAGCCTGTGTCTTGGTTTGGATGCCAGATTAAAGCCAGTCATACCAGATTAACTGACGCTGATGGTAATGCCCACCTTTTGCGCCGCACTAACGATGGTGTCGGTCTGATTTTCCAGGGCCACGATGGTATCGAGCACGGCCTTGCGGCCGGGGGAAGCATCGGACAAGCCCTCCACCAACTGGCCGTCAAAGGGGGCGGGAATGGACCGGGCCAGGTACACCGACCGGTTGATTTCCTTTTCCAAGGTGTCGGCCAACGCCTGGTCCTGGGCGGCAATCAGGTCTTTGATGCCAGGGCCGGAGACGGAACCATAATCGCCGGAATATACCCGCTGCACTCCGGTAGCGTTGGCTACTATATCCGAGATGGTGTTATCAGAGAAGCAGGAATGTTCATCCTCCTGGGAGCGTGCCTCGTAGGCGACGGTCATGCGCTCGCCGGCCAGTTCGACCCGGCTCATTTCCCCGATGCCGGTAATGATGTCGGTGATGGCCGCGTCGGAATCCTTGGCGACGAACTCGGCCCGGTAGTTGTTTCCGCCCGGCGCCCAGGCGTCCACCATGTCTTGCAGGTGGGCCAGCAGCAGGTGGGAGGTCACGGCCAGGTAGGTGGCCCGGCGGTCGGCGTTTTTGGCGGTGGTGTAGTCTCCCACCGGCCGGTAGCCGGGGCCGTCGGGGTTCAGGTCCTGCCCCCACAGCAAGAACTCAATGGCGTGCCAGCCCGTGGAGATATTCTCTTCGCCGCCCTCCTCGTTGAGGGACACCAGCAGACCGGCATCAATGGTCGGATACTCCCCCGGCATATTGACGATGCCGGCGTTGGGGTTTCCTTCCACGTAGTCCACGTAGGACTCATCCATCGGCCAGGCGTTTATCAGGCCCTCGGGCCCGTCCTCTTCGTTGTCAATAGGGCCTTCGTAGAACCGGTAAATCTCGGTCACGCCATAGTCGTCCCTGGCCAGCAGCCAAGCCCGCTTGGCGGCATCCAGGCGGTGCTGGGAAGGCTCCGCCAGAAAGTTGTCGATAGCCACATCCAGGGCCTGGGCCGAGGCCAGGCTGCGGGAATAGGATGCATAGGCGCCGTCCGCATAGTTCTTGACCACCGATGTCTTCAGTTCGTCGCTTGGCCCCCGGGAGGTGCAGGCGGTAAGGGCCAGCGCAAGCACGAGCAACAAGGCAATTACCAGATATAACTTCCTTACTATGATTCCCATTTTCGACTCCTTAGTTTTTCCCAAACCGGAATTTCGGTCAACCGTTGGGCCGCGGGCTGCCCCGGTTAGTCGGGGCGGTAAGACCGGGAGGGGAACGACAACTCTCCCACAATATTCGGTTGTCCCACATTACGAGATTTCCTTTGCCCACATTAACCATCACTATTAGCAGGGCTTGTAATATTGAATGACTATAGATAATTAATATATCGTTGTATGCAATTATAATAATAAGTGTACACAGAACTGTCAATATATTATGAGCTAATGAATTTTACCAAGGTGGAGAATTGAGGCGATATCTGGCTCCAGGCGGGTTTCAAACCCCATCCGTTCTACCCGGCTGTTTATCCTAGAATAAGCACGAATTTTCACGAAAGAATATGATTCATGGTTGTTCTTGCCTATTCATGGACAGAAAAGAGTGAGTTTATTAGAACGGAAGGTTTCAGCGGCGCCGCACCGATTCGGTCGGCATAATTTGGGGAACATCGGCATCCACAAAGTAAACCTGGGCATTGACCCCGTACACGTCGCGCAGCATTTGCGGAGTCAGGACGGCCTTTGCCTTGCCGGTAGAATAGACCTGTCCACCAAACTGGACAAAATCAATAACCTTCAAATTGAGGTTCACTCTAGCGGTGTAATCGGCCATACTCCCCGTGCCACCCCAAGGATGGAGTTGCCAAGCCCCTGCTGACACGGCGGGGGTTTTCCTTTGAGAGGTCCAGTACGTCCGTGAAAGGTCGGGAAGCTGCTTGAGCTGGCAGCATCACGGTGAACGGCCCCCATCGTCTGTTCCAAATGCCAATGACGGGTCGGCCAATCCGTATCAATAATCTCAACCCTCAAAGGCCAAGTGGAGTAGGAGTTCAGCCGACCCGGGAAACCCACGGACAATGCCTTCATTAAGGCATTCAACTGGCATTTTCGACAGGAGTGCTTGAACGAGAACGTGTTCCTGTCCTTGGAAGACGCTGAAGAGAAAATGGAGTCCTGGCGAAGACATTACAATGGGGAGAGGCACCAAAGTGCTCTGGGGAACTCTTCCAGGGTATTTGCCGCATTGGCTGTCAAGGGCCGCGGGATGTCGGGCCATCGGGGTGTTGACGTTAAGCGAAAGATTCCTCGTTAACTGGCCAGCAGAAATGTCAAATTCACATCGTGGAGAATGTGAATTTGACTCAAAAAGAACAGGCAAGACGTCAGGTGCTGAATAGTTTGCTCGCTGAGCACATGACATTGGACCAAGCAGCCACGCTGATGGGTGTCACCACTCGCCACACCAGGCGTATCCTGGCGGCCTGTCAGGAGAAAGGCGCCGTCGTCTCTCATGGCCACCAGGGCCGTAGGCCAGTAAAGAAGCCGATACAAGGGGGAGCAGAACAGTGGCAAGCAATATTGCCGGATTAACTTTTCGCAAAGTGACGTATCATCAATCCGATTCCTCGCCTCGGCGCTGGTAAAGCAAACTGGGTAACAAGGCCACTACAATGGCTACCCTCCCAAACCCCCGCTGGGGTAAGGGCGCCATTATACCCCCGGAACGGGTTAGTCGACTTTACCTGACCGTGGCGATTTCCGGTGACCCGGGCTTTAGGCGTCGGAGAGTTTCGGACGCCCTATCTTCGGCACCCTACAGCCAGGTGGTAAAACGGGAGACCGGGGTTCGGGGCGGATTCAGCTCTTCATCAGGGACGCCGACGGACAGAGCGCCTACCATCTGCCACTTCTTCTTTGCGCCGAGGATTTTCCTCAGCCGGGGACTGCGCGTGGTCCTGCCCGTTTCCCAGGTTACGGTCAGGCCTTCGGCTACGGCGGCCAGGGACATATTCTGGACGGCGCAGCAGACCGAAGCGTAGTTTTCCATGGTAACTGCGTCGTTGTCGCCGGGCTTGTTGAAAACGTAGATCAAAATGGGAGGTTCCAATACCTTTTGACGGGCGGCTTCGGCTCGGCCCTTGCTGCCACCCTCCAGAGAGTATTCATAGGCCGCTTCCGCCGCCTGCTGGCGAGCCTCGGTCCCCTTTTCCAGGACGAAAAAGCGCCAGGGTTCGGTGAGGCGATGATTGGGCGCCCAGACCGCCGTTTCCAGTATCCGGTTGATTGCCTCCCGATCGACGGGCGTATCCTTGAAGCGCCAAGCCATGCGGCGCCGATAGATTGCCTCGTACACCGAGAGGTCGTTGGCAGGAATACTCACTGAATCCGGAGTAAGCTTGCCCGCTTTCTTGGACTTTTCCTTGTCGGCCATTGCTATTCCCTCTCTTCTCGTTCTTCTCCATCCAGGGGCGATGGAAGTTCCAGGCTTTCTATCACCTCCCGAAAGGCCTCTGGTATGGGCGAGACACTGTGGATGTCCGGGGCGGTCGGCACGGGCTCAAGAAGGTCTTCCCTCAACATCGCCAGGCTGTCCATGAAAATGGGAAGTCCCAAATGCATTGCTATAGCCAGGGCCGGCGCCACGTCCACCCCCACGTCAAGTATGCGGTCCTCGCACTCCAACCGAATAGTCCCGGTCACCTGCCCGTGACCAACACCTTTGATCATAACCCGAGAAATTTCGGCTCCCAGGGACTTGGTAACAGCCAGAACCAGGTGGTGGAGTGAGCAATGGTCGGTGGCCAGACCGCGCATTTCTACCGCCAGCCTTCGTGACTGGTCCAATGTCAGTTGCAAGACCATTGCGGTCTTGCGGTCTTTCAGACTCAGAAGCATCTCTCCACCGTTGCCACTATTACTTCGCCGGATATGATATGGGTAAACCGGTACCATGCTTTCTCCTTTTCGGGTTCTGTCCAGGTTTGGTACGAAGCCATTGGCGACTGAGGACAAGGATAATTGGCTGGACGGACTCCTTACAAGCAGAGTCCCTTCTACAGACAGACGCACCTTCTCCGGGGAGGATGAAGAAGGCGCTCCCGCCGCAGTGACAGTATCCGCGGTTCCGGCACAGGAGAGATTCGGATCGCGAACGGGACAGCAAGTCTGATATTGTTAAACAATGTGCGCCACTTAATGGCCACGGTTAATATTGGAGTTAGTATAGACTTACTTTTTAGTGTGTCAACAGTATAATATAGTAATTAAAGGCTTTCCACCGTAATAAATGCCAAGATTCGTACTGTGGGAACCTCTGAACGAGAACGCGAGTTTCCGTTATTAAATCAAACGGAAGTGGTTTCATCGTTAAATCACAGCCATTTCCAAGTCATCGGCAGAGGGACCCTGACAGTCTGAACAGTCTGACCCTTCACGGTCAATCAAAGGAAGTATCAATAAATGAAGTGCGTTGTAACTGGCGGTTGTGGCTTTATAGGTTCCCACATCGTTGACAGGCTCGTGCATCTGGGCCACGAAGTTGTGGTGGTGGATGACCTTTCAACAAGTGATGTTTCCCACTTTAACCGCGAGGCATATCTGGTTGAGGGAACCATAACCGATCTCGATCTGATGATCTCCGCCACTATATCAGCGGACTGGGTATTCCACACAGCTGCGTGGGCCCGCGTAGAGCGTTCGGTCAAGGACCCAGTGGGCACCCATCATGTCAACGTCAACGGGACCCTGAATGTTCTCCAGGCGTCCCGCGTTAACGGGGTTAGCTGCGTTGTCAATTCATCGTCCTCCAGTGTTTACGGTGATCAGCCATGCCACAATATGCATGAGGATATGCAGCCAAATCCCAAGTCTCCCTACGCGGTACAGAAACTGATTGGCGAACAATATGCCGAGACGTATGCCCGGCTCTACAGTATGCGGATCACGTCGCTGCGTTACTTCAACGTCTATGGCCCCCGGCAGCCCGCGGCTGGGGCTTACGTGTTGTTGATTCCGAAATTCCTGCAATCGCGGGAGCAGCATAAGCCGCTTACCGTATACGGCGACGGGAATCAAACTCGCGGTTACACTCACGTGTCCGACGTGGTTGAGGCCAACCTTCTTGTCGCCAACGCTTCCCTGCCAGCAGGCCAACACACGGTGCTGAATATAGGGCCCCGTGAGGAGACCTCGGTCAACGAAATAGCTGCGCTAATTGGCGGGCCGGTAAAGCACATTGTTCCCAACCCCAGAGGCGACTTTGAAGAGCTTCGCAAGTCTGCCGACAATTCCAGGGCAAAGGCGGTTATCGGCTGGGAACCCAAGGTATCCTTCGCTCAGGGAATGAGGGACCTTTTAGAGACAGACTGACGAAAGGGTTCGGAGATTATGTAATGGTGTTACCACGATAGTAGGAAGTGCGCCTTGGCAGCCGCAGTTTTTGTAGGTTGAACTTTCGTATGTTGGCAACTATCTCGGGCCATGCCGTTGCCCCTATCGCCAGCCCCACCAATGCCCACCAGTAAAAGGTCAACCACCAAGTCTCTGTCGTCCACCAAGTGTACAGGGGGAACAGCCCCGCCAAGCCCTGGAAGGGAGGGTAGGCCATGTCAAAGGGATCTACTGCGATGGTAATCTCTTCGGCATGGCCGGCCATCGCCAGTCCGGCGGTAATCGCCAGGGTATATGTCCCCAGCACTGCAACGGTGACCTTGCCCCAGAGGGGAACTCTCGTGACGATCAACCCAATCGGTATGATGAACAGAGGGAGGACCGTGAGCATCGTCCGGCCGGCGAACCACCAGCCCATCATCGTAATCGCCACGAAGGTTGCTATCAGCAGTTGGATCAGAATCAACGTCAGAACCAGCCGCAAGGCTCCGCCGCCCGTTGCCAGCAGCGCCATGCCGGGAATTGCCACCAGCAGAAGTGGCGCCCACCGACCAATTCCAAACCGGCGGTCGATAAACAACCCCCAAAGCCGGTAATACCGCTCGCTGAACTCTATGTGTCCTCCAAGAATCTCCACCGTGTTCCACTGGGCGTAGACCACGTTGATGCCGTAGGGAGTCAAACCCCCGAACAGGTGCAGGTGGAACCAGGCGAAGAGTGCCGCCGACAGGCCGCCGGCGACCAACAATGTAATGCGACCAGCCCAGTTGGCTTTCAGCAAGAAGTATGCCGACACAACCAGGGACAAGGGAGCGTACTTGGTTCCTAGCCAGCACATTGAAGACAAGATTGCAGCCAGCCACAATCCGTCCAAAATACCGAACTGACGTTGCCGGGTGACCAGCAGCAGCGCCACCACCAAAGCCAATGCCGCCGGAAACTCAGGGTAAATCTCGGTGGAATATATGAACGTGGTGGCGGTAAGACCAACCCCCAGCGACACTACCCAGCTGATCAGCCGATGACCGGTCAGGCGATCGGCGAGCACGAAGGCCAGCGCCAGGGTGACAGCGGCCAGCAGCAGCAACTGAACCTGAGTCCCCACCAGCCCGCCCAATACAAAGCCTGGGACCACCACCAGCGACAAGCCAGGATTGTGCGGGCTTAGCAGCGGCCCATCTTCCCTTGGAACCGATTGCAACCACAGGTCGTCGGGGTGGTCGAAGAAGGACTTGTATGACTTGCTTTGATACTGATTGCGCAGGTCAAAGTCTCCGTCGGCCAGCAGGCTTTGGGTGGTCAACAGGTAAAAGGGCTCGTCCCCGGTTATGGACGCGCCCCGGGTTGCTCGAATGTCAATCGAGAATACGTAGGCTACCGACAGCAACAGGAAAAGAGCCACCGCAGCCAGTAGCAGTTCTCTTTCCCTTATCAACGGAGAGAATAGTCGTTGGGCCAAACCCTTCGTCACGGTAAAACGCCAGAATCCCTCAACAGGTCTATTGTTCCTTCAAGGTCACTCAGGCTGCCCAGATCGACATCCGGTGGATCCAGAGTTTCCAGCGGTGGCAGGTCGCCCACGGGCGCTACACCGGCGGACACCGGATATTCCTTGATTTCCGATGTGAAGTACACTTGTGCCGGCTCAGAGAGCAGAAATTCAACGAATTCCCTGGCAGTCTCCTTGTCCTCCGATGCTCTCAGGATACCAACGCCGGCCACCAGTACCAGCGCTCCAGGATCGCCTTTGCCCAGGTAATGGTTCCGTGCGCCAAAGTCTTGCCCCTGTTCTTCCAGGAACCGTTCGAGATAGTAGTGATTCACAAACCCGACTTCCACCTCACCCTGAGCGGCAGCAGCCACGATGCTAACGTTATTCGGATAGTCTCGGGCGTCGTTCTCCTTCATGCCCTCGAGCCAGCGTCGGGCTTGTTCCTCGCCTAATTGCAGTCGCAACGAGGTTACGAAGGCCTGGAATGAGCCGTTGCGCGGTGCCCAGCCGACCCTGCCCTTCCATTCCTCTTCGGTGAAATCCAGTATGGAAGGAGGCAGGTCGGCTGCCGGGTCGATGGCCTCGGTGTTGTAGATAATGGTTCGGGCCCGCCCGGACGTGCCGATCCATTCTCCACCGCGCGCCCGAAACCTGGGATCAACCTTATCAAGGGACTCCTGCGGTATCTGGTCCAGCATCCCGGCGGCGGACAGCGCCCCCAGCGAACCGGGGTCCTGTAAGAACACCACGTCGGCGGGAGTGTTGTCGCCCTCTTCAAGAATCGTGGCCGCCATGGATGCGCTTCCCCCGTACTTGACTTTTATGTCAACTCCGGTGTATTCACCGAACGCTTGCAGCAAAGGGTGAACGAGGGTTTGCGACCGGCCCGAATATACGGTGAGTGTGCGGTTCTCGTCTTCCACCATCGGCCGCTGAGTTGGGACCGGTGTCGGCTCAGGCGCCACCGTTGCGGAGGAAGGAGGAGCCGCTGCCGGGGTTGCCGCAGAGGGAGAAGACACCTCAGTCGGGGTCGCTAAGGAAGGTGCAGGGACCTCAGTCGGGGTCGCCGTCTGAGATATTGGCGCAGGCTGGGACGGGGGCGACGAATCGCCCCCGCTACAGCCGACCAGGATCAGTGGCAGCGCCACGGTTAGCCCCGCTGCTACAAGCAAAGATTGCCAGGGAATTCTGTTAAGTAACCTTGTCATGCCCGTTCACCTGATCCTTCTGCTGGGGTTTGTTACTCATAGCTGGTGACCAGGTCCGCGGACGTCAACAGCAGCACCGATGAGGTGCCATTAAGGGCAGACAGGGCCCCGTTGCGCAACTCAGGGGTTATCTGGTCCGCATCGGCTTCAAGGTAGGCGACGATAGCCTCGTTCGCAGCGGGGTTGGCTGTCGCTACTTCAGGCTGGATGGACTGGTAGAACGCCATGGCTTCCACCTGGTGGGTTCCCGGGTCATTGCCATCCTGCACGTCATTCAATACGACGCCGATGTACCTGACTGTGGCCAGGTAGAAGATGGCGTTGAAGCGTGAATAGACTTCCTGGGCGGCAGCTTCGCAAGCGGCGGAATCACCGTTTTCAGCTGCCTGCCTTACCCGTTCGAACGCCTGGCGCAGCGGGATATCGATAGTGCCTTCCCGGCCAAAGTTGCCTTCACGACTGCGCGCGAGGGCAGACAGTGAGTTGGGGTAAGTCCCATCGACCGGCACACCAACGTAGATGGCCCAGCCCTCATCGACGTCGCCCGAGTCCAAGTCTGCACAGCCCCCAATGACATAGTGCTTGGACCAGTGATAGAGGATCCTGAGGATGCCCTTGTTGATTGCCTGACGCTTCTGGGCATCGGTCCAGTTCTCGGCCTCGTTGCGCCCGCGTATGGCGTTGTTAATGGGAGAGTCCAGGAAGTTGCCGGATCCATAGAACTCGGCCGCCAAGGGATATTCTTCAGCCCGTCCGGGGTCGCGGGCGAAGCCCCGAAGGGTCTTGCTGCGGGGGCCGATTCGGGTGTGCATTCCAACTTCGTACAGCAGGAAGATGTCCGCTGCCGGCAAAGGGTTGCCCTCCTTGATCACGTCGGTCAGTTTGGCTATCTCCCGGTAGTCCGAGGAAATCTTCTGATAATGCTCCCGGTTGGTAGTCGCAAAATAGTAGCCGTCCGACACGGAGGGACCGCTGGTCTCCAGCGGGAGCCCCACCGGGATGAACAGGCTTGAGGAGGTGTCTAACTCGCCCGTGTACGGAGATGGCGCGCCGCTGGGCCCGTCGCCGGTGTTGTCTGTGTACCGGGTAACCAGGTCTCCCGATTCCAGCATGAGAGCCGAAGCCGTCCGGTTGAGGGCAACCAGGGCCTCGTCGCGTGACGCCGTCGTAACCTGACTGGGATCGGCCGTGAGATAGGCCATGATAGTCTCGTCGGCTGCCGAGTCGGCCTTGGCCACGTCGGGCTGGATGGACCGGTAGAACGCCAAGGCTTCGACCTGGTGGGTACTCAAAGCGTCGTGGTTGCCGGCCTGTGCGTCATCCGATACGCGGCCGATGTACCTGACGGTGCTGAGGTAGAAGATGGCGTTGAAGCGCGAATAAACGTCCCTAGCGGCTGCCTCGTAGGCTGCTGTGTCGCCGTCGTCGGCTGCTTGCCTGGCCCGGTCCATGGCCTGGCGGAGGGGAATGTCAATAGCGCCTTGCCGGCCGAAGTTGCCCTCGCGTCCCTGGGCCACAGCCGCCAAAGAGTTGGGGTATTGCCCGTTGACTTCCTCGCCGACGTAGATGGCCCAAGCCTCATCGACCAGGCGGGAGTTCATCCGGTCGCCACCGACAATCATATAGAACTTGGTCCGGTGATAGATGATCCTGAGGAGGGATTTATTTATCGCCTGGCGCTTCTGCGCATCGGAGTAATTCTCCGCTTCCCTGCGCCCGCGTACAGCGTTCTCAATCGGGTCATCGAGGAAACCGGCTGAGTCGTAGAAAGCCGCTGAGTCCGGGAAATACGTAGCCGGCGTGGAGCCGATGGCCCAGCTCCGAAGCGGACGGCTCTGTGAACCTAGACGCGTATGCGGACCTGCTTCGTAAAGAAGCCAAATCTCTGCCGCTGGCAGGGGCATACCTTCCTTGATCACGTTGGTCAGTTTGGCTATCTCCTGGTAATCCGTGGAGATTTTCTGGTAAATCTCCCGGTTGGTAGTGGGGGTGTAGTAGCCGTCGGACTTGGTAGGACCGCTGGTCTCAGGACTGAGACCGGTGGGGATCGTCAGTCCGCCAGTTACCATTTGGCTAGCCATTGCGACAGTGGCGGTCCCGGTCCCAGAAACCGACACCGATGCGGAACCCGATCCTGACCCTGACCCGGTGCCTGTACCGGATACTGAGCCAGAGCCGGAACCGGTCCCTGAACCGGAGGCCGATGCCGACACTGAGCCACTACCTTCTCCAGCGCCGATTACGGTAATTTGAGGTCGGTCCTCGCCCCGGCGTGGCGCTTCCGCCGCCGCTTGGGCTAGCTCGGCCGCTGCCAGGGCTTGTTCCGCCGCCGCAAGAGACTGTCTTGCCGCCGCCTGGGCTTGCGCGGCCACTTCCGCCGCCGCCGTACTATCCGCCGCCGCCAGAGCTTGTTCTGCCGCTGCCAGGGCTTGCTCTGCGGCCGCTTTGGCTTGCGCGGCCGCTTCCGCGGCTCCCGAGTCCACCTCAACGACTTGCGGCGCCGGGGCTGGCGCGGCAGTAGGTTCATCCTGCTGGCATGCCATAGTCAGTGCCAGCAACATGGCTATTGCCAATGCCGCGGTCCAATATCGTCGTCCAGGTCGTAATCCCCACGTCTTGATCTGATTTTGCACGCTAGTCGTCCTCCTAGAAGTTTTTGACGTCCTATTTGCTGAGCATCTCTTGCAGCATCCCTACAGGGACCCGCCAGAGGTACTTTGGGCCTATGAATGATCTGCCCTTGGTACGCCGGGAATATGAGATGGGAACTTCCCGCATCCGCATACCCTTTTTGAGCAGGTCAAGGGTCAAAACCTGGGCATAGTTGTAGTCGTGGATAATCTCTGCGCAGGCAAGCGCCCGCCGTGAGAACGCCCTGAACCCCGTTTGCCCATCCGTTATCCGCCGTCCCGTCGTTAAACACAAAAGGCCGGTGAATACCAGGTTGCCAAGCAACCGCACCACCCGCTGCCCTTCGCGCTTGCCCAGGTAGCGGGAGCCCAGAACGTAGTCGGCCTCCCCACCCGTGATGGGTGCGAGCAGGTCTGGTATCTGTTCCGGCGGATACTCGCCGTCGGCGTCTATGTACACGGCAGCCCTGGCGTCCAGTTCATTGGCGGCGGCCAGGCCCGAGCGCAGGGCAGCGCCAAGGCCCCGGTTGTGGCGGTGGGATATGACAACGTCTGCCCCATGCTGTTGAGCGACCCGGGCAGTATCGTCGGTGGAGCCGTCATCAACCACGATTACCTTCAGCTCTGGCATCTGACGGCGGGGAATTCGTGCCAGTGTATCCGGTAGGTTTTCAGCTTCGTTGTACCCGGGAATAATGACTGCTACCGGGCGTGAGGCGGCATGCTCTTCACTCTCGGCGATGCCCAGCACCTGTCCCACCGATTGTTCAGGAGGGGGAACTCCCAGGAAATAAGCGATGGTAGCCGCAACATCCACTACCGAATGGGGCTCATCAACCGCGCCGCCAGTCTCAACGCCTTCGCCCCAAAGAATGCATGGCACGTACCGCTCCGAAGGACTCATGTGGCCATGCCCGCCGATGCCGATGCCCTGGCCGTGGTCAGCGGTGATTAACACCGTCGCTTCTTCCAGGTAGCCGACCTCCTGGCACCATTCCAGGAAACGCTGAATTATCCGGTCGCTTTCTTCGATCTTGGCCAGGTACTCGGAGTTGTAGCTGCCACGGGCGTGACCGGTCTGGTCCACGCTCAACAGCTGCAAAATCAGCAGGTCGGGATCATCGCGCTGAATAACCGCCTGGGCGCGGGCGGTTAAGGCGTCGTCGATTTCATCATTGTTGGTAACTGCCGTAACAGTTTCGACGTCGTCGTGCCCGAATGCGTCAACCAGATGAGCGATGCCCACCAGCTTGCCGGTCAAGCCGTCCGTCCGCAGCGCATCGAATATGGACGCGCACTTCACGCCCAGGCTCGGAACAAAGTTGCTGCTCATGCCGTGCACTTTAGGCGGCGCCCCGGTGAACATGGAACTGAAACCGGTTACGGTGCGAGCCGGGTACACGGTGGACGTGTTAGTGTAGTCAGTTCCTTCGCTACGCAGCCGGTCAATGAATGGAGTGTTTGCTTCCACCAGGCGGTCGGCTCGGCATCCGTCAATGACG
Organism: Dehalococcoidia bacterium; assembly: GCA_965197655.1. Lineage (GTDB taxonomy): Bacteria > Chloroflexota > Dehalococcoidia > Lucifugimonadales > UBA3495 > CATQHB01. The sequence continues at coordinate 3,040,163 of OZ240220.1, forward strand.
ATGGCGATGAAGCGGCGTGAGATACGATTGCCTCTTGTGGCGCGCATACTCGTCGGCACCAGTGATGGAGCCGGAGGCCAGGTGAAGAACCACTGATGCAGCAATAGGCCCGTTACGGTCAGGAGCAATACAAACCCCTCCAAGGCAAGGAATGTACCCAACGCGGGGCGGGCCACCAGCATTTGGAATGCCAGGACCACCAGCATCAGCTTGGGGACCTGCTCCAGAAAGTTGCCGCTGGTGGGGTCCGGGTTTTCCAGGACCAGCCGCCAGAAGCGGGTGAAGTTCAGCCAGGACGTGCCAATCCGCAGGTGGTAGTACACCGTGCCCCACAGGACTATGGTGAACGTGAGGTACAGGCCCAGGATTAGGGCTACCGCCGTTACGTCGATGAACCGGAACGTGGCCAGGAATATGCCCAGGTATACCCATAGAGCCACTCGGAGCCGCAAGGGGAAGTCGAAGCGATAAAACACGATGAACAGGGGAATCAGTGCGATCAGCGCCGCGCCCGCCCGGAGCCAATAGCTGCCGTCGGTGAGGTGCGGGACGCTCAACAGGGCAATGATGCCGAGGGTGAAAACCGGAGTGAAGGGTTTGCCCTCGTTGAGTACGTTCCAGAGTCTCGCTGCCGTGACTTCCAAGCGGGACGCAGACTTGGCGCCGTCAGACGAACCGCGAAGGCGGCCCAGCGGGTTAAATGCCGGCAGCTTTCCCAAAGCGATCAGGGTAAACGCCAGGGCAATAGTGTAGGAATAAGCAAACTTCAGGCCGTGGGTAGCCACGGCCAGGGCCAATCCTTCCTGCCACGGTACCCCGTGAGCGTACAGGGCCCCGGTCATCACCGCCTCGTAAACACCAATGCCGCCGGGCGTCACGTGGAAGACCTGGAACAGTATGGTGAATGCGGTCACCGCAACTGCTGCAGCCAGGGAAAGCTCGATGCCCAAGGCTCTTGCCGCAACGATGATGACCACGGACTCAAGCATCCAACTAGGCAAAGTCCATAGCGCTGCATGGGCCAATCTCAGCCCTGAAACCTGTCGGAGTTGGTCCCGCAATATGTCAGACCGGGACCGCAAGATTTCCGGCAACCAACCATGCATCCGGCGCCAGCGTAGAACCATCAAGACAGTGCAGACGCCAAGAATCACTGCCGCCGGGAATGCCAGTCCTTGCAGCCAACGCCCCTCACCAGCGGTCAGGGAAACTAAAGCCCCTACGCTGGAGGCGATTGCTAAGAGCGCCACGAAATCCAGCACCCGCGCCACGGCGGTTGTTGTTGCAGACTCGGCCAGTGGGACTCCGGATCTGGTCGCCAGGAAAGTTCGAGCGAACTCGCCCAATTTGAGCGGCGCAATGTGATTGACCAGCAAACCCGCTTGTAACGCCACAAACAGTTGGAATACGTTCGCCCGACTGACCATTAGCGCCTTCCAGGCCAGGGCCCTCATAAAGAAAGCGCCAGAGTAAACCACGGCCAGAACCACCAACAGAGTCGGCTGCGCCCCGAATTCCCTCAATGCTTCAGCCAATAGGGCCCAGTCAGCAAGAAGAGCTACAGCAAACAGGGTCAACACTACCGCTATAACCGAAATGATTATGCGGACTACCGAAACCTCGGGAGGCTTGGCTACCCCAAATGCTGGAGCAGTTTGCACCGCGTTTGATGACACTATATTTGTTGTGGCGTCTCTAATATTCATTGAAGCGTGTATTGCGATGTCTATATTTACCGTGTATATTGCTGTATTAAATCGTGTACACTTATATCAGTATTATTCGTATATGTCAATATAAATGAACTGATTACTTAAATATTTACTTGTGTACCGGCAATATTTATTTTGGTATGTAAAACTAAGGGGCAGGATTCCTTCCGCCAATTGCAGTCAGCCAAAAGTCTGGAGGAAATAGAAATTGAATATCACAGTGGTTGGACTGGGACACTTGGGGATGGTGGCAGCTTGCGGTCTCGCCCAGGAGGGGCACCGGGTAACCGGGTTGGATATTGATAAACCAAGGGTTGCAGAGCTGAGAAAAGGGGAGATTTCCCTATTCGAACCAGGCCTTGAAGAGTGGTTGAATGAGGGCGTGCAGAATGGCGATTTGCGATTTCTTCATATGGAAGAATTCACCGGCGCCTTGGGTGACGTAGCGCTGATCGCCACTGGCACGCCGGCGAGTGAAGGCGGAGAGGCCGATTTGTGCCAGGTCCATTCCGCGTTGCATTGGATCAAGAGCTTGCAGCCAGGAAACACCGCAATCGTAATGAAGAGTTCTGTCCCTCCCGGATCAGGCCGGGCATTCATGCAGCGGGAGTTAAAAGGATTGGATATAGCCTATGTGGCTAACCCTGAATTCCTCCGGGAAGGGCGGGCATTGCAAGATTGGATGTATCCCGACCGGATCGTAGTCGGTACCGACGATTGTTCCCGAGCTGCTATAGACATCATTAGGGATATGTACTCGAGCATCGAAGCCCCTTATCTGGTAACCGACACTACGAGTGCGGAAATGCTCAAGTACGCCAGCAATGCTTTTCTGGCAACGCGAATCTCCTTCATCAATGAGGTCGCCGCCCTTTGTGAAACTGTCGGGGCTTCAATAGACACGGTCAGCCAGGGCCTGGCGATGGATGCCAGGATGGGTCAGGAAATCCATGCCGGCATCGGATACGGTGGCTCCTGTTTTCCAAAGGACATTCTGGCCCTACAGTATCTGGCGGAGTCAAAAGGCATACAGACGGACCTGATGCGTTCCGTCACAACTGTAAATGCCCACCAGCGCATATTGCCGCTGGCCCGGTTGCGCTCCAGATTTTGTGGAGACCTGGTTGGTGTCAAGGTAGCTGTGTTGGGATTGTCCTTCAAACCAGGCACCAACGACATACGGGAGGCTGCCTCTTTGAACCTGATAGACGCTCTGGTAGCTGAAGGTGCCGAAGTAAGGGCCTTTGACCCTCAGGCCAACAATCTTGCCCGAAGGGTGTTGCCCTCTTGCGTAGATTTCGTTGATAGTCCGGAGTCGGCCACGTGGCGGACTCAAGCTCTGTTGCTTCTGACAGAGTGGCCGGAAATTGTGGATGCGGATTGGGCCGCAATAGCTACACAAATGCTCGCGCCAAAGTTTGTATTCGACGGCAGAAACGCCCTCGACGCCAAGAACATGGTGAAACTGGGGTTTGAGTACACCGGAGTGGGTCGTGGACACGTTAATCGCTTGGCAAATGGGCGTGACACCCTCCCAAAGCAACCCGTGTCTCTATTGCCAATTACCTGACGTAAACCGGTTACCGGCCACTTAGAGTATGGACTACTGCCGCTGCCCGAACCGGTACAGGAGCGAGCCCACAGGTAAATTCTTGACAGGAAGTATGTGCTCTCATCCGGTACACAATTCTTGACGGGCAGTGCAAACAGCTCACAACAATAAAGTACTCCTTTTTTTCGTTTATGTGTTGACGTAAGTCTTTCAATAAGATAGACTCTCAACATCCACTTATAAAAACTACTTTCACTGTGTAGGGAAGCCTATGTTTTTGTGTGTGTGCAAGGCAGTCCGGATCTCCGATGCCGTCGCTGCCGCCAAGTCAGGTTTCGATTCACCCGACTCCATGAAGCAGGTCTTCGGGCTGGAGGAGGATGACTGTTGTGGTAGATGCGCTACACACATCGAGTCTTTCGTGGCCAGGGTCAGGCTTGAATTGGTCAGGGACGAGGCAAAACAGGGCTTGGTAGCTGTTCCCGCCGGTAGGTAGGAATACTGCTTCTCTCCGGACCAACCACCCCGGGTTCCAACATAAGGCTTCCCGCACCAGGGTAGCAACCTCATACCGCCGCCTTTTCAGACCATCAACGACACAAAGCTACTCGATTACATGCTATACTTCCTTCATAGTTGCACGGGAAGGAGGTTCCTTTGAAAGCCAAAGAAGGGATCGTTGACCACCTGAACAATATCTTAACTATTGAGCTGACCGCCATTAACCAGTATTTTGTGCAGGCCGAGATGTGCAAAAACTGGGGCTTCAATCGCCTGTACCAAAAGTTCCGCTCGATCAGCATGGAGGAAATGGAAGACGCCCAGCACCTTATCGAGCACATCCTCTACCTGGAAGGCGTGCCCAACGTACAAAGACTGAACCAGGTGATGATTGGAGAATCCGTGCCGGAAGACCTGGAAGTTGACCTGCAATCTGAACTGGCTGCGGTAGAAGCGTTGAGGGCTGCTATCACCCACTGCGCCCAGATGGAGGACTACACTACCCGCGGCATGTTCGAGGAGATGGTACGGTCTGAGGAAGAGCATGTGGACTGGCTGGAAACCCAGATCGAGACCATCAAGATCATCGGGTTGGAACTTTACCTGAACCAGCAAATTCACGAGGGCTAGAAGCAAACTGAAGCCTGGCGGTGCAGGCAGCTCCCTGTACCGCCGCCGTCGGCTGGAACAGCACCCCGTGCAGCCTCCTTAACACGCCCCCCGACGGAGTTCGCTGGCCGTTCATGATGTTGGAGAGATGGGCGGAACTGATGCCCGCCCGCCGGGCTACCTCGTTCTGGGTAAGGTAGGCCGCCGGCGAGTTACCCCGTGTTACCGGAGCACTTTTCCGTCGGCCTCCTTCCGAACCGGACGTGCGACTTTCACCGCATCGGCTCTCCAGTGTCTTATTCTTCGCAGTTGGGTAGTCGCGAATGATTCCCAGTACGGTTGTGGCGTTGCGCATCTCGCGCACCTTCCTTTCTGAGTTTCAAGACACCTGCCTCCCTTCGCCACGTACCAGGCTCTCCCTGGCTCGGACTACTACGGAGGCTCCGTTGCCATGGGGTTGCCCCCCGTAGGCAATCCAATGTTCCTCGAAAGCAAACGTGATAGCGCGCTTAGGGAAAGTCTGAACAAGCCGATGTGGGTTTTTGATTACTGTTAGTAGTGAGTTCCAGCGAGGATTATTCGTGAATTAGGGACCTCCTCCAAGGATGGTGGCGGTCATTCCGCCTTTACCGACCCTGGTTTCGGACTCCTTGCGAGTTTTAGGCCCACTGCCCCCTGGGTCAAGCGGTGAGCCAGCGTCGGGCCGTCAGCAGGTTGGCCAGCCCCAGCAGCATTGCCAACCGTTCCGCATTCTTGCGCAGACCCCGATAGCGCACCTTGCCATAGCCAAACATCCGCTTGACCTTCAGGAAGGGGTGTTCCACTCTCGCCCGTATCGCTGCCTTGACCCGCTCCGCCCAGACATCCAGGCTCCCCGGTTCCAGCTTCTTGCGCTGTCCCGGCTTCATTGCCACCTGCCACTGTACCGACAACCCCAGATTCTCCGGCCGTTTCTGTACCCCAGTGTATCCGGCATCCCCCCACACCTGACGCTCCTCGCCGTGCAGCAAATTGTGGGCCTCGGTCACGTCATGCACGTTGGCCGGAGTGGTGGTGAAGCTATGCACCAGTCCCGTCTCGGCGTCCGTCCCGATGTGCAGTTTCATTCCGAAGTGGTATTGATTCCCCTTCTTCACCTGGCGCAGCTCCGGGTCCCGCGCACCGGACCGGTTCTTGGTGGACGGCGGCGCGGCTATAATCGTGGCGTCCACGATGGGCCCCTCCTTCAGCCGCACCCCCGGCTCGGCCAGGTCTCGCTGAATCTCCTCAAACAGTCCCGGCCCCAAGTGGTGTCGCTCCAGCAGGTGGCGGAAGTGCAGAATGGTACTCGCATCGGGTAGCGCCTCCGACAACCGCAATCCCACAAAGCGCCGCACCGCCTCCGCCTCATATAGCAGGTCTTCCATAGCCGGGTCGCTCAGGTTGTGGCACACCTGAACAATGTGAATCCGCAGCATCACCGACCGGTCATAAGGCCAGCGCCCCCAGCCAGCCTGGGGATAGTGGGGCCTAATGCGCTGCTCCAGCCGCTGCCAGGGAATCAGGGAGTCTATCTGCTCTAGGAATTCTTCCCGACGGGTCTTGCGCTTCTTGTTCTGAAACTCCAGGTCGGCAAAAGTGGGCTGGTTCAAAGCAAGCTGGTCCATCGCTACCTACTCCCGGCACAGAATCCATTTCTCTTTCCCTACTATGCCACAGTTCACCCCATTTGTTCAGAGTTTTCTTAGTAAGACTCGGTAAGTACAAATAACGGAGGACAACATGAAGCGTCAAGTACAACCCCTTACCCCGGCGGCCCTGTACGCCCGGGTCTCCAGCGACCGTCAGGACGTGGACCTGTCCGTGACCGCCCAGCTTCGGGCCTTGCGGGATTTTGCCAAGAACAACGGCTACTCCATCGCCCGCGAGTACGTGGACGAGGCCGAGAGCGGCCGCATCGCCGACCGGCCCCAGTTCCGCAACATGATCGACGAGGGCGGCAAGGCTACGCCCCCTTTCCAGGTGATTCTGGTCTGGAAATTCTCGAGGTTCACCCGCAAGCGGGAGCACGCCGTGGCCTTCAAGTCCATGCTCCGGCGCAAGGGCATCCGTGTCGTCTCCATCACCGAGCACGCCGACGACTCCCCCACCGGCAAGCTGATGGAGGCAATAATCGAGTCTGTGGACGAATTTTACTCAGAAAATCTTGCTCAAGAGGTTGTCCGGGGGATGCGGGAAGCAGCGTCAAGGGGCTACTTCCTGGCCTCCAGGGGCCCCTTCGGCTACAACCGCATCAAGGTCAGCGACGGGGTGAAGGACCGTCCCACCCTGGAGATCGACCCGGCGGCCGCTCCCATCGTGAAGGAGATATTCGAGAGTTCCCGCCGGGGCAACGGGCTGAAGGAAATCTGCAAGGAGCTGAACGGGCGGGGCATCACCAACCGGGGAAGGCGCTGGCAGAAGAATGTGGTCCACTACCTGCTGACCAACGAAGCCTATACCGGAACCGCCGTCTGGGGGGTGAAGAGCAAGGACGAGAAGGCCGGGGAGCCGGTGAAGGTGGAAAACACCTGGCCTGCGTTGGTGACAAGGGAGCTGTTCGAGGCGGTGCAGCAGGGACTCCACGAGCGGGCGCCTACGGTGCAGCGGCCCGCCAGGGTTGGCAGCCAGTATCTCCTGAGCGGGTTGCTGCGCTGCGGGGTGTGCGGCAAGCCCTACTCGGCCCAGGGAGCCAAGAGCGGCCAGTTCGCCTACTACGTCTGCGCCAGCCTGTTCCGCGAGGGAGCCGGGGCCTGCACCGCCCGCTACCTGAACGCCACCAAGGTGGAGGACCTGGTAATCCAGAAGGTCAGGGAGCGGATTCTTACCGAGGAGACCATCACCGAGCTGGTGACTATGGTGGCCGAGGAGATAGACAACCTGGCCGGTGAGGTCCACGGCAGGCTGACTGCCATCAACAGCGAGCTATCCGACGTGGACACCCGGTTGGAGAACCTCTACCAGGCCCTTGAGACCAAGCAGTTGCCCATCGATGCGCTGTCGCCCCGCATCCTGTCCCTGAAGGCCCGGCAGGACCAGCTTACGGCGGCGCGGGAGGAGGCGGAAGCTCAGTTGGAACAGCGGCGGGCGGAGCTTCCCACCAGCAAGGAAATCAAGGGATACGTGGCGGACTTCCGGGAGTTGTTCCAGAAAGGGACGTTCCCCGAGCGGAAAGCCCTCATCCGCAACTTCGTGCAGGGCATCGAGATCGTGGAGAACGAGGCGGTTCTGACGTACACCATCCCCATGCCGTCGGACGGGGTGAAGTCGGAATCGGCCTCGGTTCTTGATTTCGTCCAGTCCGGCCCACCGTGATGGACTCGAACCCACATTGTCTGCAGGCAGCTTCCTGTAACATTAACCCCCTCGGTCGTCCTGGTAGTACCGGGCCACCGCGCCCCGGTCCGCCGCCTGGGGCTCGGTGTTGCGCGCCGGCATCTTGGAGCTCTTCCACCGGCCGGCGGTCATCAGCGCCGGCAGCTCAACCCCGCTCTTGACCAGGTCCTGGGCCATGCCGACGCGGCCGCTATGTCCGGTGAAGCCCTTACCGAGGCCTAAACTAAAGCTAAGGCGGGATGTACATTTGTGGGGCGATAAGGATTAGCGGGAGCTTCCCAGAGGAGTTCTTCTGTCTGCGCTTGGTGGACCCGCCCGATACCGCCGATTGACCTCTCCCCTTCTACCTAAATCCGTATGCACATTTCTCCTTCATATCCTAACATCCATCATTTCAATGGTGGTAGGCCACTAGTACTCAGTCAATTTTGGAATCGCAGTTACCTTGGACAGCATAACCTCAGATGTGGTTGTCCAACCGGCCTTGCCGGGGCTGCTTAACCCTTCGATTCCAAACATGACTTATTACTAGTACCGAGTCAAGCTTGGTTTTGAGGGTGCCAACAGTGGTTGACTAGTAGTGGTAATCTTTGAGCAATTGATGTTGCTGTGAGGTGGCGGTGTGGTCAGAGAGAAATTTGCGGTCCGGCTGACGCCGGAGGAACGGGACCAACTAGAGCACATGGTCCGGGCTGGCAAGAGTTCAGCACGGGCTACAACACGGGCCCGGATCCTGCTCAAGACCGACGAGGGCTGGTCGGCACCCCGGGTGGCCCAGGCCCTGGACGTGGCTGAGGGCACGGTGTTCCGCCTCAAGCGGCGCTTTGCCGAGGATGGGTTGGAGGGAGCGCTGAAGGACCGGGTCCAGGCCCACCGGTACCGGAAGCTGGACGAGCGGGCAGAGGCCCATCTGATTGCCCTGACCTGCAGCCCAGCGCCGGAAGGCCACGACCACTGGGAACTGCGCCTGCTGGCGGACCGGATGGTGGAGTTGGGAGTGGTGGAGTCGTTGTCCCATGAGACGGTGCGCCTGCACTTGAAAAAAACTCCCTTAAGCCGTGGCAGAAGAAAGAGTGGTGCATACCCAAGGTGAGCGCAGACTTCGTGGCCCACATGGAGGACGTCCTGGATTTGTACGCCGAACCCTACGACCCGCAGCGGCCGGTGGTCTGCTTCGACGAGACCTCCACCCAGTTGCTGGCCGACGTCAGTGAACCACTGCCAGCAAAGCCTGGTAGGCCGAAGCGTGAGGACTACGAGTACCGGCGGGAGGGCACCCGCAACCTGTTTCTGGCCTGCGAGCCCCTGGCGGGCTGGCGGCATGTGGCAGTAACGGAACGGCGCACCACCGAGGACTTCGCCCATCAGATGCGCTGGCTGGTCGATGAAGCCTACCCCGACGTCCCCCTGGTTCGAGTGGTTCTGGATAATCTGAACACTCACCGCAAGGCGTCGCTGTACCAGACCTTTCCGCCGGTGGAGGCCCGGCGCATCGCGCGGAAGCTGGAATTTCACTATACGCCCAAGCATGGCAGTTGGCTGAATATGGCGGAGATCGAGTTCAGCGTCTTCTCCCGCAGCTGTCTCAGACAGCGTCTCCCAGACGAGGAATCTCTCCGCCGAGAGGTTGGCGCGCTGGAGTTGGAACGGAACGAAGCTCAAGCCCGCATCAACTGGCGCTTCTGCATCCAGGACGCCAGAACCAAACTCCATCGCCTCTATCCCGTCAATTCCTGACTTGACCGAGTACTAGTAGTCAGTCAAACTGGGTTTAGATGGTAATGTACAAGACTGAGTGAAGTAGCTAGCCTGACTCTGGAAAGTGTTGCTGGGAGGTGGCGGTATGGTCCGGGAGAAGTATGAAGTCCGGCTGAGTGCGGAGCAGCGGGACCAATTGGAGCATCTGGTTCGGGCTGGCAAGAGCACTGTTCGGGTGGTTACGCGGGCCCGCATCCTGCTTAAGACCGACCAGGGTTGGCCAGCGCCCCAGGTGGCCCAAGCCCTGGACGTGGTTGACGGCACGGTGTACCGGATCAAGCGACGTTTCGCCGAGGCTGGCATGGACGGGGCGCTCCAGGACCGGCCCCAGTCCCACCGGTACCGGAAGCTGGACGACCGGGGGGAGGCCCACTTGATTGCACTGGCCTGCAGCCCAGCACCGGAAGGCCACGACCACTGGACTCTGCGGCTGCTGGCGGGCAAGGTGGTACAATTGGGGCTGGCGCCGTCGCTGTCCCATGAGACGGTGCGGCTGCACTTGAAAAAAACCTGCTCAAACCCTGGCAGAAGCGGGAGTGGTGCATTCCCCAGGTGAGCGCCGACTTCGTGGCCCACATGGAGGATGTCTTGGATTTGTACGCCGAACCCTACGACCCGCAGCGGCCGGTGGTCTGCTTCGACGAGACCTCCACCCAGTTGCTGGCCGACGCCCGGCCACCCATCCCAGCGGCGCCCGGACAGCCCAGGCGTGAGGACTACGAGTATCGGCGGCAGGGCACTTGCAACTTGTTCCTGGCCGGTGAACCCCTGGCTGGCTGGCGGCAGGTGGCGGTGACCGAACGGCGCACGATGCAGGACTTCGCCCAGCAAATGCGCTGGCTGGTCGATGAAGCCTATCCGGAGGCTGACCTGGTACGGGTGGTCCTGGACAATCTGAACACTCACCGTATAGCGTCGCTGTACGAGACCTTCCCGGCAGCCGAGGCTCGGCGCATTGCGAAGCGTCTGGAGTTTCACTACACGCCCAAGCACGGCAGTTGGCTCAATATGGCGGAAATCGAGTTCAGCGTCCTGTCTCGCAGTTGCCTCGGCCAGCGGCTCCCCGATGAGGAAACCCTTTGCCGAGAAGTGGCAGCTTTGGTCGGCGAGCGCAACGCGGCCCGAATCATCATCAACTGGCGCTTCACTACCCAGCATACCCGGGTGAAACTCCATCGCCTCTATCCCTTCGATTCCTAATATGACTGACTACTAAACTAAAGCCAAGGTGGGATGTACATTTAAGTGGCGATGATCAGCTGGGTTGCGCCGGTGAATCCCTCTCATCCGTACTTGGAGAATGACCCGGCTCCGTCGTTTGACCGCAACATCTGCGCATTTCACCTTGGCTTTAGTTTAGTGATGCAACGCTATTGGATTGATTGGTTGGGATATATGGTAGATTAGCAGAGAGAGGATAGGAGTCCAGGGGAACAGAATGGGGCAGTGGGAGAGGACGTGATGGTGAAGAAATACCGGGTGGAGCTGACGGAAGGGGACCGAGGGGAACTGAGGGGGCTGGTGTCCCAGGGGCGGGCGGCGTCCTACAAGCAGACCCATGCCCGGATACTGCTACTGAGCGACGAGAACTGGGGGGAAGGTCCACTGAAGGATCTGGAGATAGCCTGGGTACTGCAGGTGGGTACCGCCACGGTGGAACGGGTACGTCGCCGGTGTGTAGAAGGGGGGGTAGCGGCGGCCCTGAGTCGCCGCCAGCAGTTGAAGCGACGCCCGAAGAAACTGGATGGCCAGGGGGAGGCCCACTTGATAGCCCTGGCCGGCTCGACGCCAGCGGAGGGACGGGTCAGTTGGACGCTGCAATTGCTGGCTGATGGATTGGTGGAGCGGGAGATAGTGGAGCGCATCAGCCCGGATACGGTGGGTAGGACCTTGAAAAAAACCAGCTTAAGCCCTGGCTGAAGGAATGCTGGTGTATTCCGCCCCAGGCCAGCGCTCAGTTCGTGTGCGCCATGGAGGACGTGCTGGAGGTCTATCATCGGGACTACGGGGAACAGGAGGTGCTGGTGTGCCTGGACGAGACCAGCAAGCAACTGGTGGGGGAGACCCGGCAATCCCGGCCACCCAGACCCGGTTCTCCCCTGACCTACGACTATGCGTACCGGCGTAATGGGGTGAGCAACCGGTTCATGCTGTATGCGCCCCTGGAGGGATGGCGCGGGGTGGCGGTGACGGACCGGCACACCAGGAGGGACTGGGCGGAGGTGGTACGCAAACTGGTGGACGAGGACTTTCCCCACAAGGAGCGGATAGTGCTGGTGATGGACAACCTCAACACCCATCATCCGGCATCCCTGTACGAAGCCTTCGAGCCGGCGGAGGCCCAGCGGCTAGCCCAGCGGCTGGAAATCCACTACACACCCAAGCATGGCAGTTGGCTGAACATGGCCGAGAGCGAACTGGGGGTGCTGGCCCGGCAGTGCCTGGCCCACCGGATACCCAGTCGGGAAGTCTTGGAACGGGAAACCGATGCCTGGCAGCAACGGCGCAACCAGGAGGGCATCCGGGCAGACTGGCGCTTCACTACCCAGGACGCCCGCATCAAGCTCAAGTCCCTATACCCATCACTTCAATAGCGATAGACTACTAAACCAAAGCCAAGGTGAAATGCGCAGATAGTGGAGGTCAAGCAGCGGTGACGGATCATTCTCCAAGTACAGATGAGAGGGCTTCTCTGGCGCAGCCAAGCCAATCTTCATCGCCCCTCGAATGTACATCCCACCTTGGCTTTAGTTTAGTGAGGTTCATCCGACCCAGGCCATCGATATTTCCTGGTTAGCAAATTTCCCAGACGAGCGGCAAAACTTCAGCAGCATAGCGGAGGCAGGTATGGCATCTCTCAGCCGGCAACTTGCGCAGTGGGTCGTAGGGCTGCGCTATGACGATCTCCCGCCCGCGGTGGTCGATCGCGCCAAGGGCGTCACGCTTCACAGTCTCGCCTCCGTGCTCCTCGGCTCTCAGGCGCCGGGAGGCCAGCAGGCCGTGCAGCTCATCACCGCGGAAGAATCTGGTGTGGGCCACGGCGCCACCATCATGGTGGACGGCGCCAGGGTGACCAAGGGTGGAGCCGCCTTCAGCAACGCGGAGATGGCCATGGCGGGCGGCAAGCTGGATTCCTTCCGCATGCTCACTCATCCGGGCACCAGCATCCTCCCGGGCGCCTTTGTGGCTGCGGAAACCGCCGGCGCCTCCGGCCGGGACTTCCTCACCGGTCTTGCCGCCGGTTACGAGGTCATGGAGCGCCTGGCGGCCGACTTCATTCCGACGGTGATGGCGCGGGGCTTTCACGCTGGGCCGGTGTTTGGCATCTTTGGCCCAGCCGTCGCTGCCGCCAAGATCCTGAACTTTACTGAGGATCAGATGAATAGCACCATCGCGCTCTGCGTGCACCTGGCGGCAGGTAATCTCGAAGGGCCTCGGAGCGGCGGCCGCGCCCTGCGCGAGGGGGCCGCAGTACGCAACGCTATGCTGGCAGTGGCGCTGGCGCAGCAGGGACACGTGGGCGGCGAGACCGTCCTGGAAGGCGACGCGGGTTTCTATCACGCCTACGCGGGCAACAACCAAGGCCGGCTCAGCTACAGCTTTGTCGGCGCCACCCAGACCAGCCTGGACAAAATCACCACCGGGCTGGGGCAGGACTGGATGTTCCTCGAGACGCTCTACCGCATCTACTCGACGGCCGGCTACAACATTGCCCATGTCGACGTCACGGCGCAGCTCTGTGCCGAGCACAACATCCGATATGAGGATGTCGAGCGCGTCGAGGCCGTGGTGAACTGGCTCGAGACCCAGTATCCCAGCCCGGCCTTCCCGAGCCGGCGGGAAGACGCGGCACCGCAGCCGGGAAGCACGCCGTACTACACTGCCTACGGCGTTGTCCAGCGCGGCTTCCCGGTGCTACCGAGCCAGCGGGGTGACGCCAACGACCCGCCCGAGGTTCTGGAACTAATGCATCGGGTGACGCTGGTCCCATCGCATGAGATGACCCTCTTCGGACCGCGCATCACGATCTACACCAGAGACGGCAAGAGCTACACGAAGCAGGCCACCGGGCGCGAATTTATGTGGGACTTCGACGAGGAGGCGCGCAGAATTCGCGACGTTATCCCGGGTCTGCCGATCCCAGCGGCGCAGTTCGAGGATATCATCGCGACCTGCCGCGACCTCGACCGCCAGGACCGGGCCGACAGGCTCATTCAGCTCACTTTGAAGCAAGGGTAGTCGACTGCTGTAACTAAGGCTTTCGCTGCCAAAGTCTTATCCTCTTGACCTGCACCCCGAAAACCGGTCCATGGATACTTGGAATCCTCCGGAGCAAATCAGGAGGAGAAGATGCGAGACAGCAGGTTCACGGAGGCGCAATCATCGGGATCTTGCAGGAGGCGGATGGGGGGTCGCCGACGTCTGAGGTGTGCCGCGGGCACGGGATCTCCACGGCGACGTTCTGCAACTGGAAGGACGAGTATCTCAACAAGCACTGGTTCACGAACTTGCCCGCAGCCCGTCGCATTGTGGAGACTTGGCGGGATGACTACAATGCCGTCCGTCCCCACAGTGCCTTGGGCAACCGAACGCCCCGGGAGTTCGCACACCAGGGAGGTAGGCGCCGGACGGATTCCAGATCCCCGTGGACCTAATTCAGGGGCCAGGTCAGATGAAGGAGCGGGCCATCGAGGCGGGGGGTGAGGTGATGCGGGCGTGCATCGGCGCAGGGGGAACTCTTACCGGGGAGCACGGCATCGGGGTGGAGAAGCAGATGTACCTGCACTGGGCCTTCAGCGAGCAGGACATGGCTGCGACGAAGCGGCTGCGGGCGGCCTTCTGCCCCGATGCGGGCTTCAACCCCGGCAAGATCTTTCCTGACGAGGCTCAGCCGCATCGGGGTCGGAATTACATAAGCCCGTGCCCCAAGCCTATAGGATCTATGTCTAGCGCCCGGATGGAACGGCAAATTCGGATCTCACCAGGAGAGAATGATGAGCAACTTTGAGAAATTGCAGGGCCGCCTGGCAGCGGGGGAGACGATCTTGATGGACGGGGGTATGGGCTCGGAGTTCGAGCGGCGGGGGCTGGCAAGCCCCACCATCTGGTCGGGCGGTCCGATGCTCACCCATCCCGAGTTAGTGAGGGATATTCATCAGGAATACATAGAAGCGGGCGCCGAGATCATCATCACAAACACCTTTGGCACAGGGCGTGACATGCTGGAAAGGGGCGGCCTCGAGCATAAGGTGGCCGAGGCCAACAAGCTGGGAATCGAAGCGGCGGTACAGGCAAGGAGAAACGCCGGGACAGAGGACTCGGTGGTCATTGCGGCCTCCGTATCTACGATGGCTCCCAAGACATATGCGGAAGTTCCGGTGCCCTATGAGAAAGCTCTAGAGACCTACCGGGAGCAGCTGGGAGAGCTGGCCAAAGGCGGCCCGGACGTGGCGGTGGGCGAGATGTTGGTCCGGATATCAGACACGCTGGCGGTGATAGAAGCGGCAGCGGAGTTGGGTCTCCCGGTGTGGGTCGGCCTCTCCCTGGTCCGGGATGGAGACGGGCTTTACCTGGGCATCCAAGACAGGCATGGAAGCGAGACCCTGCAAGACGCCATGGACGCCATCAAGGACAGGGACATCGCATCGGTATTCATAATGCACACGCCGGTGGACGACACGGGGCCCGGGCTGGAGATAGTCAAGAAGAATTGGCCGGGAACCTTCGGCGCCTACGCCCATTTCCCCGGCCACGGCGGCCCAACCCCCAAGGCAAATGTCCTGGACCCACAGCAGTACCTGGAATACGCCAAGGGGTGGAGTGAGCAGGGGGCGCGGATAGTTGGAGGGTGCTGCGGCACGAGACCCGACCACATCCGGGCACTCAGGGAGTGGCTGTCCGGCTCCTAGCCCGGAGTCCGCCAAGCTTCCGTACAACATCATGGCCATCCCTGACTCCCTGCAATGGGAGATCGATCGGACCCCTCACAACCGTAAGATTACTCACGGGCCGGGCCTCGGTAGGTTTGCCGTCGACGGCATCGAACCCGGGGCCGCGGTCTTCCCAAACGCCAGCGAGGAAGTGAGTCTGCGATAATCCCACCCGGGCTTCCCAAGCTCGGGCCTGACCCCAAATGGGACCGGCGCAATGCCCTCAACGGGTATAGGTTCACGTGGATTCCTGCTGCGACCTGGCCACTCCTCGTTGCTATAATGGCATTGCAAGCTCGAAAGTGGTTCTGTCTACCGTCCAAACTGGCCCACCAAACTTGCTTGCGTCCTTCAGCTTTGCTTATAATAGGCTCGTCTCCATCCCATCGACCGGCACGTACTCAACACCGGCAACCGGAGGAACTGAGATGGTGAGCGCACAATCTCATCACAACCTCGAACAGGGTGACATATCTCTGCCCGTCACCGGCCGCCCGGTGGTGCGCTCCACCGAGGGGGTCATCTCCTCCGGCCACTACCTGACGTCCATGGCCGGTATGCGAATGTTGATGGCCGGCGGCAACGCCTTCGACGCGCTGGTGGCCGCCGGATTCGCCGCCGCTGTCGTCGAACCCATCGCCTCCTATTCCCTGGCCGCCGAGGGCGTCTTCATGCTCTACGATGCTTCCAGCGGAGACCTGCTGTCCCTGTCGGGACAGGGCACGGCGCCCGGCAATGCCACCGCCGACTTCTACCTTTCCCGGGGCCACCAACGCATTCCCACCGGTCCCGGGAAGGATGCCCCCCTCTCCTTTACGCTGCCCGGCATCGTTGACGCATTCATCTCCTTGCTGGAACGCTACGGGACCATGGAACTGTCCGACGTCATCGCTCCGGCCGTCAGCTACGCCGCAGAGGGAATCCCCAACTACGAGTATATGCTGGAGCGACTCAATTCCACTTCCGGTCAACGGCAATTCGATAACTTCCCGCCCGGCGGATGGGATGTGTTCTACCATGACCGGGAAGTGCCTCCCGCCGGTTCCCTATTGGTGCAGCCCGGGCTGGCCACCACCCTGCAGACCCTGCACGACGCCTCGGCAGAAGCCCCGGGCGACCGCTCCCAGCGGATGCAGGCCGCCCGCGACGCCTTTTATCGCGGCCCCATTGCCAGGCTGATTGTCGAGTGTTCGGAAAAGGTCGGCGGCATCATTTCCACGGAGGACCTCGCCTCCTACTCCAGCCGGTTTGAGACTCCCGTCGGCGGCAGCTTCCACGATTACGAAATCCAGGGCCAGGACTCGTGGAGTCAGGGCCCCATGCTCATGCAAACCCTGAACATCCTGGAGAACTTCGACCTCAAAGCGATGGGTCACAATAGTCCGGCCTACATCCATACCGTGGCCGAAGCCCTGAAACTGTGTTTCGGCGACCGGGAGGCTTTCTACGCCGACCCCGAATACGCCACCGTCCCGGTGGACGGACTGCTGTCGAAAGAATACGCCGCCGAGCGCGCCCATTTGATTGACCCCGAAGGCGCGTACCCGGCCCAACCTCCGGCCGGAGACCCCTGGCGCTTCTCCAAACACCGGGGCTCCACCCCGTCCCCCGTCATGTCCGAGCCGGCGGTAGCCGGTGCTGACCCGTCCGCCGCCGACGGCACCACCCACGTTTCAGTCCTTGACCGGCATGGCAACCTCGTATGCGGCACCATCAGCGGCGGTTCCTTCGCTAAGTCCGTGTTCTTCCCTGAGCTGGGTTGCGCCCTGAGCACACGCATAGAGATGTTCAACTGCGAACCCGGCCATCCCAACGTCGTCGAACCCGGCAAGCGTCCCAGGACTACCCTGGTAAACTACATCATCTCCAAAGAGGGACAACCTCTGATGACCGTCGGATGTCCCGGCGGCGACAATCAGGTCCAGGCCAACGTGCAGTTGATGCTCAACTCCCTCGTTTTTGGAATGGACCCCCAGCAGGCCGTGGAGGCACCCCGGTTCGCCACCGCCAGCAATGTCAATTCCTTTTATCCCCACGTCTATTATCCGGGCCAACTCGACCTGGAACCGGGAATCCCCGATTCCACCGCCGATGCGCTGCGGGTTCTGGGGCACAAAATTGAACGGACCGCCAACTGTGGCCTGGGAGCCACTGTCTCGGTCCGGGACGACGCAGCCGGCTCTCTCAGCACCGGCGCCGATCCGCGGCGGGCCTGCTACGCCCTGGCCCTGTAGGAATTATACGGCGGGGCAGCGCGTTCCAGCCAACCCCCAACTTCCCCAAAACAACGACGTCCGACGCTTAATGGCGCCAGCCTTTGCACTGCGGCCGACCGCGGCAGCCTGAGTTCCAGTCCTGCACCACCCCACCAAACTGGACAAAATCAAGACCCTTCGTTTTGAGTTTAGCCCTTGAAAGCCTGTTCCCGGTGGTATCTGGCAACTGCTCCTCTCCCTGCCGAATGGCGCCAGGTGTCGCGGGCCGGCATACGTGAACTCTTCCACCGGCCAGCGGTCATCAGCTCCGGCAGCTCCACGCCGCTGGCCGCCAGGTCCTGGGCCATGCCGACCCTTCTGCTTCGCTGTCCCTCAAGAAGTCGGTGCATCCTCCAGATGCACAGCTTCCTGCAGCCGCCGTTGCACCGTAGTGCGCGATACTCCGAAAAGCCTGCCTATGGAGCGGAGGCTGTGCCCTTCCCGCCTGAGCCGGGCCATGGCCTCGACCTGGTCGTCGTCAACGATTCGTGGTGGTCCCAGGGTCTTCCCCTCGGCCCTGGCCCGCTCCAGGCCAGCCCGCGTCCGGCGGCTCACCGCCTGCAGTTCCTGCTCCGCGGCCCAGGCCATGAAGGTGGTCAGAATATCGCCAATGACCGCCTCGGGAGTGTCCGGCTCCGCGGCCAGGTAGGTGACCCAGGTGGCTTCCGATTGGGCCAGAGACCGGATCTTGCCCTGCCTGGTGCGCAGGTCCCGCACCGTGTTGACGGTGTCCATCCAGCGGCGGCCGACCCGGTCGATGGCCACTACCACCAGGGTATCTCCTGACGCCAGCTTGGCGTCGAGAGCCCGCCAGCCGGCGCGGCTGTTGGTCCCGGTGCCTCCCGAAATACCCACGTCACGGTGGATGTTGGCCTTGGGCACGCCGTCCTGACGGAGTTGGTGGACCTGGGCCTCGGGGTCGCTGCCGGCGGCTCCCTGGATGCGCTGCCGGCTGGTCCTGATATAGCCGTAAGTGGTCATGCCGGGACTATACCTTTATGGGACACTCTCGCGCAATGGGGAAATGTCAGTTATGTGACAGTCACGCAAACGGGCGTTTACGGGACAGTTCCGGTGAGGCGGCTCCGACCCTGGTTCGGGTAGTTGTGGTGACATTGCGCTTCTCCAGCTAATCAGCTTGGCCACCACTATGGTTGCTGCGTTGTCCCGAGTGTCAACTCGACTGCGCTGTCAGTTCGCTGCAGCTTGGTCCTCGGGTATGCTCCCCTGCGGGGCCGTAGGGCCTCCTGTCCCACCTAGAGGACCGCACCCTCGGCTTCCCGACCCGTCTTGGAGCGCCGGCCCCGAGTCATCCTCCTGGAACCTTAAGTGGCCCCCTCGGAGCTCACTACTTCTCTTGTTGAAGGGCGGGTCTGAGGCTAACAGGTGAACTGCCTCGCTCCTCATTGCCCCAGGAAGTCCAGGTTATCCCCGTGTAACAGCGTCCGGTTCTCCGAGTTGAGTTCCACCATTGCAGTGCGCCCTTTCGTGCTGTCCCTTGACTATCCTCTCTCCTGATTCCTATGATTGCGATGGCCAATGGGCATAACGACCTATCTCATTTGCAAGGAGACCACAATGACCAGGTATTGGGCAATAGCCCCGGCGGAATACAGTCCCAAAGGAAGGATAGGAACCAGGTTTCAGAAGTGTTGGCAATATGACCTTGCGCGGGGGATAATCTCGGTCGGCTGGGACTTGGGCGAGAAACCGCAATCAAGAGAACACCTGGCTTGGTTATGGAGGGAATATGCTGACCCTGAATGGGCTGGTTCCCGTGCTTGCTTTGGGATGTTGGAAAAGTTCTGGTTCGATATCGAGCCGGGGGACAAGTTAATCGCCAGGGCGGGACTGACCCGGTACGTGGGACTTGGGGAGTTTCAGGGGGACCCGTTTTACGACCAGGACGCCATTGGGGAAACGTGGGGCTGCAGCTTCCGCCGTGTGCTTTGGGAGCCATGCCAGGAGGAAAGGAACTCGCCGCTCCGGTTCACCCGCCGAACTCTCTATGCGCTTCGGCCAGACCAGTTCAGGTTATTCGGACCATGAACCGCATCAGGGTGAGCTGGGTTTGACGCAGCACCCATGACCTTGGTCTGGGCCCTGTGCGGCTGGTTCAACCGTATTCAAGGCGAACCCACAAAGTGAAGTGCAACATTTCCCTCTCCAGGCAGTCCAATCCGGGCAGCGCCCCCAGGTCCCATGTTTATCAGGATATTTTCGGCACGGCGAGGTCCACCAATATGCCGGTCAAGTGTGCGGAGCTGGTAAAGTCTGACTCGGTCAAGGAGGGGGAAGGGCGGCTTCAAGTCTCCGACGGCGGGGGAACCAGTTCAACGCTCTTTGGCCTGAGACCGCGCTACCGCCGCAGAGTCTTGAGCAGGTCGTCACGTTTTGAAATCGAAGTGTTCGTAGAAGCAGATTAAACGCCTTCCATCGAGAGTCAGTTGGTGCGCCAGAAGTCCCTTGTCGCCCTGAAACAGACATTTGCCGCCACTGATGCTCATGAAATTGTCATAGTCCAGCTGATTTTTCTTGCCCTTTTCCTCGTCGTAATCGAGGGTCCTGAAGACCGCAACATAGAACACGGATACGTCCGCCTCCACCGCAACCGCTCCGGCTGTTGCCGTCAGCAACTGGTAACCAACATCAGCGAACTTGGACTCACACGGTTCATCGGCATCGGCAAAGTACCGTGAGAGCAACTCCTTTACTCTGGCTGCCACCCTTGACCGCGGATTGCTCTTAAGGGTCTCGATGGCCTTCCGGTACCTTTCGCCCACGGTTTCCGACCCGAAGGGTTCATCTACCTTGGCCTCCAATCCCACAAACAGGCTCTCCCCGGAGCCGGTCCGACCGGAAATGCCCAGGTCAAGACGAGCTGGCCCTCCGTGCCGCTCAAACCTGGCGGCATATTCCGGCGTACCCTGCTCCAGTCGGACCGGCTGGGACAGGACGGAAGATATGCGTGACTCCAGATGCGCTGCTCCGTTCCGGTTTACTATGAAATCAGCCAGGGAGTAGGCGCTGCGTCCCTGCTTCCAGTGGGAACGTCTTACAGTTTTACTCCACCGCTCCAGGGTCGTTATATCGTTGCCTCTGGAGTCAGTGACTCTCAAGGGCAGCACCGCAAGAACCTCCTTGCCGAGAATCTGCGTGGGCGTCGGGATTGAAACCCGCGTTGGGATTGGCGTCAGCGCCGGTGAGAGTGCAAAAGACGGCCCAGGGGTTGGCCAGGGAAGTCTAATGACGGGTTCGTACCAGCTGAGGGCATCCGCCTCTCTTCTGCCAGGCCAGTAATGGGCCCACCTGCGCCGGCCGACGCGGACCGATCCAGGACGTCCCGCCCCTTGGTCTTGCAGGATGAGCCCCACGGGAGCCAGCGCGTCGGAGGGGTGAGGTAGGCCTGTTATCTCCCGCACCGGTCGCACCTCTTTCCCACCTTGGAGAGCCCCCGGTCTGTGCAATGCTCCTCAAAGTAGCCGCAGGCCTGGCAGGTGATTATCACCACTTCCGCGCCGTGGCTATCCCTGCCGCTGCTGGTTACCGTGTACAACCTTCTTCCCCTCAAACTGCACGATACCTGACATTGTTCCGCAGCTTGCTATACCGGTCAAGCGTGGGCTCCGGTCTTAAAGCGGGGGGCGGCGCTCGACAGAATGATCCTTTTCCCTTAACCGGGCCGCCGCCGGTTTCTTGGCCGGGGAGTTGGATCTGTCGTGCTGTCAACCGGCCTCAGGGAGAGTGGAGGCCGGGCATTCTTTGCAGTCGGTTTACAAAAATAAGCGCAAAGAGGGCCTCCAGCTCGCGGCTTTGGCGTGACCTTTGGCTGGCCTCGGCGTTGCCTCGTATCAATAGCCGAGGCCAGCTTATTTAATCTTCTTAAATAAGCAGCCTCCAGCCGATATTCCAGCGCGCCAAATGGCTGGCCAGCCGTTTGACACCCCTTTGTATTGCGGGATATATTAGCCGGGCTACAGACCAAAACTCCTAAACGCATCCCTTGCTATTGCGTAAGCCCGTTGGGGTTGGGCCATGTGCCCCCTTGCTTGGCTTACGCATGGAGTTGGTGTCTGTAGCAAGTGCCAATCCTACTTGCAAGGGGGTTCCTCGATGCGACCTTCTCCTATTTCAAGCCTGATTTCAGCCTTACCCCGTCTTGGAGTTTATGGAACAAAGGCCAGATACATAGCGTGTTTAGTTCTGTTGGCGCTGGGTTGCGCGCTGGCAGTTGCCCTGGCCGGCTGCGGCGGCGCGGCCGCCACCCCGGATAGCCCGGAAAGCTCGGCAATTCCCCCAGCCGTCGCCCCGCCCGCTACCCTCATTCCGGCTTCGACTGCGGCGGCCAAGTCCCCAACTCTGAGTCTGGCGGCCCCAGCTTCGGCGCGGTCTCTGACTCCGGCGGCCAAGGCAGCGCCCACGCTGCCCGCGGCGGCAGCGCCAACCGCTGCCCCACCACCGCCAACCTCGCCGACCGAAATCTCGGCGGCAGCGCCAGCCACTGCCCCACCGCCACCAACCTCACCCACTGCTGCGCCCACCCCAACCCCGGCGGAAAGGGACCGGGCCGCCCTGGTGACCCTCTACAACGCCACCGATGGTCCCAACTGGATGGAGCAGTCCAACTGGCTCAGCGATGCGCCCCTGGACCAATGGGCGGGCGTCACCACTGACGCCGCGGGCAGCGTCATTAAACTGGAACTCTGGACCAACAACCTGCGTGGGGAGCTGCCCGCGGCGTTGGCCGACCTGGTCAAATTGCGAGAGCTGGACGTAAGCGATAACCAGTTGAGCGGGTGTCTGCCCTACAGCGTGCGAAGCAACTCGCGCAGTCTTGACCTTTCCGGCACCCAGTTCTGCCCCTCACCGGACCGGGCCGCGCTGCTGGCCATCTACCAGGCCACCAATGGTCCCCAGTGGCGGGAGCGGACCAACTGGCTCAGCGAAGACGCGGCCGTAAGCGAATGGTACGGCGTCAGAACCGACGAAAACGGCTATGTCATTGGGCTGTCCCTTGCTGGCAACGACCTGAGCGGGGAGCTCCCCGCGGAGTTGGCCCACCTGGCCCACCTGCAATTTCTGAGCCTCTCGGGCAGCCGGTTGAGCGGGCCGATTCCCGCCGAGTTGGGCAATCTGGCCCACCTGCAAGCTCTGTACCTCTTTTCCAACCAGTTGAGCGGGCCGATTCCCGCCGAGTTGGGCAACCTGGCCCGCCTGCAGGTCCTGTACCTCTCGGGCAGCCAGTTGAGCGGGCCGATTCCCGCCGAGTTGGCCAACCTGCCCAACCTGCAATACCTGAACCTCTCTTCCAGCCAGTTGAGCGGGCCGATTCCCGCCGAGTTGGCCAACCTGCCCCGCCTGCAAGGCCTGAGCCTCTCTTCCAACCAGTTGAGCGGGCCGATTCCCGCCGAGTTGGGCAACCTGGCCCGCCTGCAGATTCTGGACCTCTCTTCCAACGACTTGAGCGGGCCGATTCCCGCGGAGTTGGCCAACCTGGCCAGCCTGCCACGGATATCCCTGGCGAATAACCGGTTGAGCGGGTGCGTGCCGGGCCGGCTGATACCCATCGCTATTGATGATACCCCATTCTGCTCTGTTGCGCCGGCCCCGGCCTCGGCAGGGGATTCCGAAAAGGATAGGCGCGCCCTGGTGGCCCTCTACAAGGCCACCGACGGCCCCAATTGGGGGAAGGACTGGCTCAGCGAAGACCTGCCAATGGCTGAGTGGGCCGGGGTCAAGGTCGACGAGAAGGGCTATGTCATTGGGCTGCTCCTATCCCGAATGAGGTTGAGCGGGCCGCTACCCGCGGCGTTGGGTGGTCTCACTTACTTGAGAACGCTGGACCTCTCTCGCAACCAGTTTAGCGGGCCGATTCCCGCGGAATTGAGCAACCTGGCCAGCCTGCAAGCTCTGAACCTCTCGGGCAGCCAGTTTAGCGGGCCGATACCCGCCGAGTTGAGCAATCTGGCCCACCTGCAATACCTGAACCTCTTTGACAACCAGTTGAGCGGGGAGCTGCCGGCTGAGTTGGGCAACCTGGCCAGCCTGCAATACCTGAGCCTCTCTTACAACCAGTTGAGCGGGCAGCTGCCGGCCGAGTTGGGCAACCTGGACCGCCTGCAAGCTCTGTTCCTCTCGAACAACCAGTTGAGCGGGCCGATACCGGCCGAGTTGGCCAACCTTTCCCACCTGAAAGGTCTGGACCTCTCTTCCAACTACCTCAGCGGCTGTGTGCCAAGAAACTTGTCAAGCCGGTTAAGACGTTTTACCAGGAGCGGTCAGCAGTACGACATCTTTGAGAGGGGGTTGTTCTGCTCCGGCTGATTGCCCAGGCCAGGGACCGGAACCAGGGCTTTGCTACGGGCGCTGCCGCCCTTCGGTTGAACTCAACGCCAGCGCTCCAGGCCTCCTCCAGGTACGAAGAGGCTGATGCGGTAAGCGGCAGCGCCCGGCGCCTTCCTCCCCCTCCAGGCGGCGCTGGCCCAGCCCAGCAGCAGGGGTCTGCGACTCCCTGCCCCGGGCCCTGGCCCAATTCATCAACCGGCCCCCTGTGAGCTGCAACTCCCGGCTGGCCCGGTACCAAGATATGCTGGAAGACCAACCCCATGCCCGGCCGTCCAGCGCCGGCCGCCGTGCAATCCGGCCAGCTATGTAATATAATCAGAACGAGGAATACAGAAAATGACCACCATCAACGACATCAGCGACCTGGCCCGCATCCTGCGGGACCGTCCCGACTGGGCCGACACCCTCCGGTCGCTTCTCCTCACCCAGGAACTGCTGGAACTGCCTGCCAGGTTCGCCCAGATGGTCGACGCCATGAACACCATAACGCCCAAGCTGGACCGGCTGGAAGAAGGGCAGAACCGGCTGGATACGCGCCTGCTAAACGTGGAAAACGACGTCAGGACACTTAAACAGGACGTCGGACCCTTGAAGGGTGGCCAGGCCAGATCCAGAGCTGAACGGGATACCCACCGCATGGCCCGCACGGTCAACTGCCGTCTGGTCACACTCAAGGACCCGGGTTGGCTGGAAGACCTGCTGGAAAACAACAACGGCGGCGGCCTCAGCCCGGGAGACCAGGACAGCTTTATCAATGCCGACCTCGTAATAGAAGCGGTGCACCGACTTACCAGGGAGGTATGCTATATCACCGCGGAAGTATCCTATACCACCCACGACGAGGACCTGGCCCGAGCCGTCCGCAATGCCGACCTGGTCCGCCGCTTCACCGGCAAGGAGACCTTCGCACTGGTCGCCGCCCATTCCTTCGCGATCAGCGCCGGCCCGGCCTTGGCCTCCGGCCCAGCCCACATCTTCGGCTTGGACCCCAGACGTCTCCAGTCCGACTAGGCCGCCGCCGCCAGCGCCCTCCGGCTGAATAGCAGCCGCGGCAGGAGAAAGCCAGTCAGCATCCCATCCCGGACCACTTCAGGAAACAACCACCGCCGCCGCCCATGCCATCGGGAGCAGCGCCAAAGCCTCTCCCTCCGGGGCGCCACACTACCACCACATACTGGCGCGTGGGGCGACAAACTCACCAGCAGCGGACCTTTGTTTTCGCCCCAATATAACCCATTTCCCCAACTCTCCGGTAGCCGCCCTCCGGCGCCCCTGCGCGAACAGTTTGACCCCCCTGCCATGAACGGCCCCCCTCACCCCTAGTTTTCGTATCTGTTTTCCCCTACAAGGTCTCCTTACAAGTATCGGCCCGCTCAGCTACGACGGCGCCGCCCCCGGTGAACAGTTTACCCCCAGTATTTGCCACGCCGGCGATATTCGTAGCGAATGCCCGCCTTTTGCCAGCCGCTGTGACCTGTTTTCGTAACGCCCGAAGCCTCAAAAACCCCGCCGGCGACCCTCAAATTCCCAGTCTCAATAAGACCGCCAGCGCAGTTGACAATCTGTTCGCCCAAAGGCCCCCCTTCCAGCTTGAAACACCCCTTTTTTTGTTCGCCCAAAGGCCCCACCCCCCAGGCGGCCCAGAGGTGCCAATACGAATATCGCCGGAAACCAGGATTATCCTGCCCATTTCCAGCCACCGCAAAACCCGCCAAACCGCCCCAAATGCCGCCCAAACCAGCCCCGGGCCAGATTCCGCCCTCAAAGGCCCCCCCTGCAGATTGCACTCCCTAGCTGTTCCATTGCACAACAAGTGGTAATTCCTGCTCTGTTTTGCCAAAACCGTTGCCCAGCCGGATAATTACCCAAAACCTGCCGCGGAAGTCAGAAAATGAACCGCAACAGACGCCGGTCCGACTACACCAGCCGAGAGGCTGTCGACTATGCCGACTACCCGGACCAACGGCTGACCGACGCCAAAATCCTGACTATACCGATGCGGGGAACATCCGGCATGGAAGGCCGCCGAGGGGGGAATAGACCCGCAAAATGAGGTCTGCTATTATCTCACCCATGAACGTTATGCCCCTGCATTTTATCGCCGCTGCGGCCCTGCTCCTGGTGGCCTTCGTCATCAGGGCAGGAAATATGGATAAGACTATTGCCTCAACATCCAGAGCCCTCAACTATCATGTCTAACACCCGCTTCTACGGCGACAACCTCCAGGTCCTCCGCGAGCATATCCCGGACGCGTCGGTGGACCTGGTTTACTTGGATCCGCCCTTTAACTCCAACGCCTCTTACAACGTGCTGTTCCGCGAGAAGTCTGGCGAGGACTCCCCGGCCCAGATTAAGGCCTTTACCGATACCTGGGAGTGGACGCTGGAGACGGAGCGAACCTTTGAGCAGGACATCATCCTGCACCCGGGGACGCCGGCGGCGGTCAAGGATATGATTATCGCCTTCCGCCAGTTCATCGGCCGCAACGCGATGCTGGCCTACCTGGTGATGATGACGCCCCGCCTGGTCGAACTGCACCGGGTCCTCAAACCCACCGGCAGCCTCTACCTCCACTGCGACCCCACCGCCAGCCATTACTTGAAAATTGTATTGGACGCGGTGTTTGGTAAGGAAAATTTCAGAAACGAAATTATATGGAAACGTCAAAGTGCCCATAGTGATTCTCGAGGTTACGGGTCAATTCACGACACGGTTCTTTTTTACGTTAAGTCAAGTTCATTCGTGTGGAATCCAACTTATCAGTCCTATGAAGACAGCTACGTCGAGCAGTATTATCGGTATAGAGACGATGACGGACGTCGCTTTATGTCTGCTGACTTGAGCGCAGCAGGACTACAAGGTGGAGGCTACGAATACGAATGGAAGGGAGTAGTACGCGTGTGGCGTGCGCCAATGGAAACGATGCAACGCCTAGACGAAGAAGGACGCATATTTTACACTCGCAATGGGATTCCAAGACTTAAACGTTATTTGGATGAAGCCAAGGGTATGCCCATACAAGACCTTTGGAATGATATGGAATCCCTCCGGTCTTGGCACAAAGAACGCCTCGGCTACCCCACCCAAAAACCCGAGGCTCTGCTGGAACGCGTCATCCAAGCCTCATCCAACGAGGGGGACGTGGTGCTTGACCCCTTCTGCGGCTGCGGCACGGCGGTGGCGGCGGCGCAGAAGCTCAACCGGCAGTGGCTGGGCATTGACGTGACCCACCTGGCCGTGGCCCTGATGAAGAGCCGCCTCAGGACGGCCTTCAACCTGGACCCCGGCGCCGACTACGCGGTGGTGGGCGAACCCCGGGACGTGGGCAGCGCCCGCGCCCTGTGGGAGCAGGACCCCTACCAGTTCCAGTTCTGGGCCGTCTCCCTGCTGGAAGCCCAGCCCCAGGCGGAGCAGCGGCGCGGCGCCGACCGGGGCATTGACGGGATAATCTACTTCGTGGACGGCCCGCGCCGGACGCCGCAGAAGGTGGTCATCCAGGTCAAGGGCGGGCGGGTCTCCTCGCCCCAAATCCGCGACCTCAAGGGCGTGGTGGAGCGGGAAAAGGCGGCGTTGGGCCTCTTCATCTCCCTGGACGACCCCACCCGGGATATGCGTACCGAGGAGGCCGGCGGCGGCTTCTACCACTCTGAACTGTGGCAGCGGGATTTCCCCAAAATCCAGCTCCGCACCATCGGGCAACTGCTGGCCGACCGTGGCTTTGACCTGCCGCCCCGCCAACCAATGTACCAACCGGCGGAACGGGTGCGCCCCGCCGAGGGGGAACAGGGGGCCTTGGAGGAATTGGCCGGAGATTAGGCTACAGCTCTCGTTCGTCCTGAGTATGCGGTTCGATAAACTCACCAGCAAAAGACCAGGACAGATGGTCAAGGCGGGAATGTTGGAGTCGGGGGCTGTGTGGGTGCAGGGCGCCGTCCTTATTGGGCCAGGGCCTCGGCGGCAATGACGTAGTCGATGGTCTCCCGGATGAGCCGCTCCGTCTCGTCCAGGGGATCGCAGAGTCCAAAATAGAAACAGTCACCGTGCAGGGCGCCCTGCCTGGTGTAGTATCGGCCCCTCAGATTGTACTGGCGCACGGCGGGGTCTTCCCCCTGGAGCTTCCGCAGTTCCTGCGCAGTCTGCCTGGACAATTCCGGCTCTTCGCCGGTTCTGGCCAGCACCAGGGCATCGGTGGCCCGCTTGGTGGCGCACCAGGCCTTCTCCGCAGCGTCCCGCACGTCGCCCTGTTCCAGGCGCTGCAGCGCCTGGGCCTGCATGGCCCGGGCATCGGCGAAGATCTCCTTAACTCGGTCGATGGCTACCACGTCGTTCTCCTCTGCTCCCGGGGCTTCGACCCAGTGTAAATCGTTGGTCATCCACTCGCAAGATGTCCCTTAAACTGCCCCAAACCGGCGTAGCCGGGACAATGAACCCTCGCCGACGCTTCGTGTAGCGTCGAGAGACGCCCCAGGTGGGGCAGCACGATGCTGCGGGTGAGGTGGTGGTGATGGTTTCGGCGAGTCAGCAAGGACGACGCAAGACGGATTCTTGGGGTGTCAGACAGCACCATTGACCGGCGGATCCAGCGGGGAGAACTCTCAACGGAGCGCGACGGGCGGCGGGTGTGGGTAGTCCTGGACGATGAGGTGCTTGGGGCTTCGGCTGACGCTTCTCTTGAAACCACGCCTGAAGCGGCACGAAGGGTCAACGGGGCATCAGCCGATGCTGCGGAGATGCTGCAGGTGAGGCTGCTGGAGGAGCGGGTGAGGACCCAGGACGAGCTCATCGCAATGTACAAAACGCAGAACTCTGATTGGGAGATGAGGTATTACGGACTCCGGGAGGAGCTCGCTGCGGCGCACAGAATTGCGGAGAACCTCAGCAAGACCCTGCCGGCCGGGGTGCCCACCCAAGGCCGCCGCCGGTGGATGTTCTGGAAGCGGGACTTCTAAGTGTAATTATATGTCATGTTGGCCACGCGGTTTCAAGGCGTGGTCGGCCTGGCTGACCCGGGCGTAGCCAAAGGAGTAATCATCCGGTAAGGGAGTCGCTGCATCGAAGACGGCCTGCAAGAGGCCCTGCCACTGTTGCTATACGAACATTAGTTCGTTATAATTACTGCCAGCCGGTCAGACCGGGACTTCACTCCCGCACCGAGGAGGCGTCTTGAAGATCGCTGGCGCGCTGGAAATCAAACCTGGGACTATATCCCGGCCTCCGGGTGGCCACGGCGCTCAAGTCCGCGGGAGCCAGTTGGCCCCGGGGCTGAGCCAGGGGCAGGTCCGGTTGCTGGCCTTCCTGCGGGATTTCACGGCCCGCAACCCCTACCCACCCACGGTCCGGGAGCTGGCCAGGGGCTGCAATATCAGCAGTACCTCGGTGGCCGACCGCCAGCTGCGGCGGCTGGAGGAGGGGAAGTACCTGACCCGGCGGCCCGGCATCGCCCGGGGCCGAGTCCTGACCGAGCGGGGCCGGGCCGCGGCGCCGCTGCCGCCGGACTCCCCGGTTGCGGAGGCGTCTTGAGGGTCGCCTGTGTGCTGATCACGCACCTGCGGGCCAAGGTGGAACTGGGCCGGCAGCCCCACCTGGCGGGCGAGCCGGTCCTGATTGTTGACCGCAGCCAAACCCGGCCCCTGGTGGTGGACCGCACCCCGGCCGCCGCGGGAATGGCCGCCGGGATGACGCTGGAGCAGGCCCGGTCCCGGCAGGCCAGCGGCGTCGTCCTGGAGGCCGACGCGGCCGCCTACCGGAGGGTGTTCCGGCAACTGCTCAGCGCCTTGCAGGGGGTCGGCGACCGGGTGGAGGCGGCGGAGTTGGGTACCGCCTACGTGGGGCTGGACGGGCTGGAAGCCATGTACGGCGGCGAGGCCCGGCTGGTCAATACCCTGCTGAACGTCGTCCCCCACTACCTGAAGCCCCGGGCCGGTGTGGGCGCGGGCAAGTTTCCCGCTTTGGTGGCGGCGCGAATCAGCCGGCCCCTGGGCGCGGAGCAAGTCCCCCGGGATGTGGCTGGTTTTCTGGCCCCGCACCCGGTTGACCTGCTGCCGGTATCAATGGGTGTCAGGGAGGCCCTGCACGGCTTCGGCCTGCATACTCTGGGACAGGTAGCCGCCCTGCGGAAGGAAATGCTTATCGACCGGTTCGGCAAGGAAGGCCTGCTGGCTTGGCAGCTGGCGCAAGGCATCGACGACCGTCCGCTGCTGCTCCTGAAGCAGGAGGAGTCCATCGTCGAGCATACCTCGCTGCCCTTCTCCTCTGCCTCCCTGGAGCTGCTGCTGGTGGCGGTGGACACCCTGATCCGCCGGGCCTACGCCCGCCCGGAACGGCGGGGCCGTTACGCCGGGAGGGTCAACCTGGAATGCTCGGTCTTCCGGGCCGCCCCCTGGCAGAAGACGCTCACCTTTCAGGAGGGGGTCAACCGCTGGGAACGGGCGTCCTTCATCCTGCGCCGCCGGCTGGAGGCGGAGCCGCCCCAGGTCCCCATTGACGACCTGACCCTGACCCTGGCCGACTTCACCGGGGAGTCCGGGGCGCAGTTGGGCCTGCTGCCCGAGGTAGGAGAGGGGCGGGAAAGCCGATTGGCGGCGGTGGAACGGCGGCTGCAACTGCGGAATCCGGGCAGTTCCGGCCTGTACCGGGTGGTCCAGGTGGCCCCCTGGCATCCGGCGCCGGAACTGCGGGCGGTGCAGGCGCCGCTTGACCCTTCGGGCAGCGGCGCCATCCGGCCCCTGCTCACCCCGGAGCCGGTGGCGGTACAGGAGGGGGAGAACCGCCAGCCGGCGGCGGTCCGGCTGGGGGAGCGCTGGCGCCGGGTGGCCCGGATTGAAGAACGGTGGAGCTTCGACCTCTGGTGGCTACCCCAACCCCTGGCCCGGATCTACTACCGGGTGGAGCGGGAGGACGGCGGAGAGGTTGTCCTGTTCCGGGACCGGCAGGAGGACTGCTGGTACCGGCAGGGCCGGTAGCGCAGCAGGGTCAAGGCAGGGAAGCATTATGCTGGGCGGCTACGTGGAACTCCATGCCAAGAGCTTCTATTCCTTCGGGTTGGGGGCCTCCCACATCCACGAACTGCTGGCCCAGGCCAGGGAGTACGGCTACAACCGCCTGGCCCTGACCGACACCAACCTCTGCGGCGGGCTGGAGTTCGCCCGCCTGGCCGACAGCCTGGGCCTCCGGCCCATCACCGGGGGTGAGTTGACCCTGGTCGGGGGCGGGCGGCTGACCCTGCTGTCCCGGAACCGGGAGGGCTACGGCAACCTCTCCCGCCTCTTCTCCCTGGCCAACGCCGCCGACCGCCGAGAGCCGCGTCTGGACCCCAAGTACCTGCCCCAACACGCCGGGGGAGTGATTCTGCTCACCGGCGGACGGGACGGCCCCCTGTCCCGGTTATTGCTGGCCAACTGCCGAGCCGAGGCCCAACGGCTACTGGAAGGCTACCTGGACTGCTTCGGAGCGGAGTCGGTGTACGTGGAGCTGCAGCAGAACTTCCTGCAGGGTGACGCCGGGCGCAACCGGGAACTGGTCAGCCTGGCGGCCCGGGCCGGCGCCCCAGTCGTGGCGACCAACGACGTGCATTATCATTGCCCGGAGCGGCACCGGCTGCAGCAGGCGCTGGTGGCCGCCAGGCACAACACCACCATCGACCAGGCCCTGCCCTACATCCACCCCAACCGGCACCTCTGCCTGAAGCCTCCGGCCCAGATGGAGCGGCTGTTCCGGCAATACCCCGAGGCCGTGGCCAACACCGTGAGAATCGCCGAGCAGTGCCGGTTCAATCTGAGTTCCGACCTGGGCTACACCCTGCCCGAGGCCGAGGTGCCGGGCGGCTACACCCCGGACAGCTATCTGCAGCAGCTCTGCCGGGAGGCCGCCCAGCGTCGCTACGGTGCCATGTCCCCGCCGGTGGAGCAGCGGCTGGCGGAGGAGTTCAGCCTGATTGCGCGGCACGGGATCGCCGGGTTCCTGCTGCTCTACCGGGAGCTGGTTCACCTGGCCCAGGAGATCATGGAGGAACGGGGCTTGACTCACCCGGAAACCCCCTTGGAGGAGCGGCCGCCGGGCCGGGGCCGCGGCTCCTCGGTGGCCCTGCTGGTCGGCTATCTCATCGGCATCAGCCACGTGGACCCCCTCCGCTGGGACCTCACCCTGGAGCGGTTCATCTCCGAAGACCAGAGCCTGTTGCCGGACATCGACCTGGACTTCCCCCGCCAACTGCGGGACGAACTGATCCGCCGGGTGCACCAGCGCTTCGGGCCGGAGTTCGCCGTGCTGACCGGGGCCATCAGCACCTACAGCGTCAAGGGCATCATCCAGGACCTGGGCAAGGCCCTGGGGCTGCCCCGGGAGGAGCTGACCCTGCTATCCAAACAGCTCCACTCCCACGATGCCTATATGCTGGAACGGGAGATGCTGGCCCTCCCCGCCTTCCGGGACCGGGTGGAGGCCCCGGGCTGGCGGGACCTGCTGGAGTTGGCTCCCCAGCTGATGGGCGCCCCCAGGCTGCTCGGTCAGCACGTCGGCGGCATGGTGCTCAGCAGTTCCCCCATTCCGGAGTTGGTTCCCACCCGGGCCGGGGCCATGGCGGGCCGCTACGTCATGGACTGGAACAAGGACAGCGTAACCGACGCCGGCTTCGCCAAGGTTGACCTGCTCTCCCTGCCCGTCCTGGACCAGTTGGAAGAGGCCCTGGATTTAATCGAGGCGCGAGAGGGCCAGCGGCCCGACCTGGGCCGCATCGACCCGGCGGACCCGGAGGTGTACGACCTGATTAACCGGGGCCAGGCCAAGGGGGTCTTCCTGCTCCAGTCGCCGGCCCAGCTCAAGATGGGGCAGCGGCTCAAGTCCCGCAGCCTGCTGGACCTGGCCTACCAGGTGGCCCTGATCCGCCCCGGGGTCGGCGTGCAGGGCAGCGCCGTGTCCCAGTTCGTGGAGCGCTATCGCCATGGGGCTACCTGGGAGTATGACCACCCCCTGGAGCAACGCGCCCTGGAGCGGGGCTGCGGCATCATCGTCTGGCAGGAGCAGGTGGTGCAACTGGTGATGGACGTGGCCGGGTTGACCGCGGCCCAGGCCGACGAGCTGCGCAGGGCCTTCGCCCGGCCCAACAACGCCCACCTGATTGAGGGATATTGGCGGCGGTTCCTGGCGGGAGCGCGCGAGCGGGGCGTTCTTGAAGAGGCCGCCGAGAAGATATTCGCCAAGCTGAACGGCCAGTATATGTTCCCGGAATCCCACTCTCACGCCTTCGCCGTCACCGCCTACCAGGCCGCCTGGCTCAAGCGCTACTACCCGTTGGAGTTCTTCGTCACCCTGATGAACAACCAGCCCATGGGCTTCTACCCCATGGAGACGCTGAAGCAGGATTCCCGGCGTTTCGGGGTGCCCTTCCTGAACCCCTGCGTCAACCGGAGCATCGAGCAGTGCCGCCCGGAGGAAGGTTCCCTGCGGCTGGGGCTGCGGTTCATCAGGGATGTGGGCGGCGCGGCGGCCAAGTCGCTGGTGGTGGAGCGGGAACGGGGCGGCCCCTACCTCGGCCCCGGCGACCTGGCCCGGCGCACTGGACTCAAGGCCCCGGCAATGCAGTCCCTGGTGGAGGCCGGGGCCTTCGACGGCATCACTCCCCACCGCCGCCTGGCCCTGTGGGATGCTGGCTTGGCCACCCGCCCGGGCCGGGACGGACAGGCGGCCCTACCCCTGGCGATGGGAGAGGGGACGCCCGACCTGCCCGACTTTAGCGACTTCGAGAAGATGGCCGCCGAGTACCGGGTCCTAGGCATCTACCCCAAGGGTCACCTGATGCAGTTCGTCCGGCCCAGCCTGAGCAAAGCGGTGCTGCCTACCACGGCGGTGGAGACCCTGGAGGAGGGGACGGAGCTGCTGGTGGCCGGCTGGCCCGTAGCCCGCCAGCACCCCCGCGGCCAGCACGGCACCGTCTTTGTGACCATTGAGGACGAGGAGGGCGACGTGCAGCTTATTATCTGGCCTCCGGTATTCGCCCGCTGCCGCCGGCAGTTGCAGAGCCGGGTGGTCCTGGCCAAGGGCACGGTCTCCCGCTGGGATGGCGCCGCTACCGTCATTGTCTCCGACCTGCGGGCCATTGACCCCCGCGTAGCGATGCCGGAGGGACATGATTGGCGGTGAGACATTTAACCGTAAG
This sequence comes from Dehalococcoidia bacterium, assembly GCA_965197655.1. Taxonomy (GTDB): domain Bacteria; phylum Chloroflexota; class Dehalococcoidia; order Lucifugimonadales; family UBA3495; genus CATQHB01. The sequence continues at coordinate 3,074,333 of OZ240220.1, forward strand.
CGCGGCAGGTGGAACGTACGAAACCCTTCCCGGCAATGGCTGTTGCTGTGACGGAGCGAGGCCGCGCTTTCGCCCGCAAAGCGCGCCGCCGTTAACCCGAAAGTTGTATATAATCCCCTCACACTCGATTGAAATATGGATAATTGAGAATCGAATGCAATGGCTTATAGGCCTTGGAGACTAGGAGAAATGAGCGAAAGCGTCACTCACAAACAATGTGCTGATGAGCTACACGAGTACCTCTGGCGCAAGACTAATGGATGTTTCTCTTGCAAATGGGGTAGTTCGCACCGCGACCACGAGGCGAGGTACCCCATCCCGCGAAATCTCCCAGGTCAGTTCAATCAACAGCAGGTAATCTGGCCGTGTGACGACCATAACTTTCACTACACGGACATTCTCCTTGGTGCTGGACGGGTGGCTCGGGATTCCTACCATAAGGCACCGTCAGGGATTTCATGCAAGAGCGACGTGGGTGTGCTGGGCACCCACGACCAAGCCCTGGTCTTCCTGGAAATGGTTTACAAGAACAGGTACAACAACGTCCCGGCCGTTGCGAAGGAATTGGGCATCCCAGTATTTTACTTCTCAGCCTACAAGGAACGGGCACGACAAGCCCAATTGGTGAACAATCGCCGTTGGTGGGAAGTGTCGGATATGCCCGACGCTGAACAACGTCAAATGGCCTACATGGAAGCAGTGGGGGAAGAGCTTCAGAGGTCGTTCAACGGTGAAGAAACAGCGGGACACTCATGGGCTATGGATGGTGTGGTCAAGGCAGACGGCACGGTCTTCAACATCCTGCGACATTCTGGCATGGATGTCAGCCCTGGGGCCTTTCCCAATGCGGCCGGTTTGATCTTCGCCGATTCTTCAAATCTGTCATGTCCCGAGGCGATCAAGTTGCAAGACACCCAAAATGAGTGGGACCAACTTGAAAACGAAAGGGACCGATTACTCGACCTGCAACGGTCTATTGGTAGTGCAGTTCTGGATGCCCTAAATATGGCAGCCTTTCGCCCCGACTTTTTTGCAGAATGGAAGGAGCATATCACTCCTTTGGGAGACGTTCAGCTCCGGCTCAAAGCCCGCCTGGAAGAATTGTCTCAAGACCCGAATGACCCGCTTGCCCTTCGGCTGATGGAGCATATGCGCATTGCCGAGCGAAAGGTCAGTAAACGCCAAGATTGGCGGAACACCTGACCTACTTGCGAAACCATTCTACGAGTCATTAAGGCATTCACGGCTGGAACTTCGCGCCCGACCCGCCGCATCTCTCTCGGCTCGCAACTGGACCAAGTTTTGCACTTCCCTCGCCGGCCGGGGTGCCCACCCAGAACGGCCGCCGCCGGTGGATGTTCTGGAAGCGGGACCTATAGTTAGACCTACTTCCGTCTCGTCCGGTTTCGTAACCACCGCCACAGCGATCGAATCGAGGCAGGGACAACTATCCAGAGGAATATGATTAGCGCTACAACTAAAATGAGGGTAACCAGCTGCACGAACACCGATAGCACTGCCAGAAGCTGCGGGCCTGGCGAGCTTTGGGTTTCCCATAGCAACCAGTTCCAGCCGACCGTGATTGCTATGGAGAGGGTTTCAAGCCCCAGGAGCCAATCGACCAACTCAACCGTTTCTGGGTCTTCGCCATCCTTTCTCTTCAAAAAAAGGGCATTGGCCAAGAGTATCGCAGTCAAAATGGCGCCAAGTGCAGCCTTGTCACCGGCGTCGTATTGCGCCTCAGAAATGTCTATTCCAAGGGGGGCGGCCAATCCAAAAGGGTCGAGGTCGTTGGGATTAACCAAATTGATTGCTGCAAATAGCATCCCAACGGTGAGGAACAAGAAAATCTTTAGTACTATTCGGCTCGTAACAAACCGAATTGCCGGGAGAAGGCGGTGCATCAGTCGTCTTTGGGTGGGTTGCGCAACACGGTCTTACGAAAGTGGACCCCCAGCCAGATGGCAATAGCTACGCAACAGGCCAGGATCAGGCCATTGAGGGTATAGGTGACAATGTCGATCCAGAGAACTCCTGACGAAGTAATGAAACCCAGCAGGGATGTCGGAATTAAGTCCCACATTGGCTGCCCTCCGGAACTTAGCGATACTTCATTCTAGCACGGATGGGTGCACAGCCGGGGGACAACCCAGCAGAGCCGCCACCGATGGCGGTTCTGGAATGGGAAGATATTGGAATTGGCCGAACTCCACTGCGATGGAATCCGCGGAGTCACGTTGGAGGAAGAAGATTTGGAAAGTTACGATATGGAGTCGGTCAAATATCACATAAGTCTTTGCATTAATACAGGATTTTTGACTCCATTCGGAACCTTGGGTTTGGGAGACCAAAGGCCACAAGCGATAAGGGACCTAACGTGGAGTGGACATGATATGCTTGTTTCCATTCGAGCAAATAGATAGACCTCGGTTCCCTGAGAGGTCCGGGGCCTTCTAAGATTTACGGCCTTTCCAGCAAAATGGACTGACCGCAGGGTGCGCCCTCCTGCGGTCAGTTTTGATGCGGCCAGATTCATATCCAGCATCAGGTTAATGATACAGGTTTTGCACTTGCCTCACTTTCAGTCTCAATTATCCCGATTCCGCAATTTGCCATAATGTCTACGAATTCCAGAATCCTTAAAGGACGCAGGGGAGTTTCGCAATTTTCTCTCATTTGGGGCCGAAAAAGGAACGGATTAGCCTTCTCCACCAAGGCTGCTGGGGTACGACAGGAAAGCCACTGCTGTCCAAGCCAACCCAGCCTCTTCGGGTGCAGTTGCAACGGGCGCACAACAGCCTTAGTTGCTCAGACCTCTCCAATACCCCCTCCACCTCTGTTCTGGTGTACGTCTGTCCCATGTGTTCTTGGGCGTATTGAAGGATCGTATCAATGGAGACGCAACATTCCCCCTTGCTGGATGCTTCCTCCAAAGCCAGCTTCAGACCGTGAACCACAGACGTCTCCAAGAATTGTGAACCGCTTTCTTGCCGCATAGCAGAATCCTCTTCTGTTGACAATTGTTGCATATCTCAGTAGGATAACAGTGATTTGCTCCCCGTCTGCTGGATTGTGGGTTCGCCACACCACCGGGCGGGTGTTTTTTGTTATGCGCACCATCGTCATCGGTTATGTCACGCCCTGCCGCTGGTCACGGCGGACCCGGTGCAGGTTCTGGGCCTTGGTGTTCACTGACCGGCCCCGCGGAGCTGCGCCTGGTGAGTTCAGAGCCCAACTCCTTTGGTTCATTCTTGCCAGATGTCCAACGTCTGCCAATTTACAATAAAGCCCATTCTACTTTGTGGGACATTGGAATATTGGTTCGTAAGAGCCACCAGGTTTCGTGTCCAATCCGTGTTACCGGTGATGACTCTAGTCAAATACGCAATCATCACCAGCGTGTTGTAGAGCTTGCCGGTTTCGGTTTCATTGAAAAATGTTCCTGGGTTCGAAAACGTACCCACCCGTCGCGGCAATAAGAATGACGATACAATTTTCCGGTCCCACAGCAGTTCATGGTGTGCACAGAAGTTTCGGACCAATGTCAGGTGAGGCAAAAGAGACTTAACCACTTGGTAGGGAAGTTGATAGTGGCCAGCAATTAGTTTTCTCACATCCAGGTTTGTGTCGCTGTGCCAGCGGGATAGCTGACCAATCGACATCACCTCTGAGATTGCCCAGATCGGGCAAGCATTGAAATCGTAATGGTGTAGGTTCTTGCCGCGTTGATGGTAGTCTTTCTCCAAAGCGGCCAGATTTTTGCTATGGTACCTAGAGAATAGCGTTGGGTCCAGATGCGAATGCTGTCCCCCTTTTTGGCTGTAGGCCAGGTGGTAGGTCCACTGGGTACGTATTGACACTTCGATGTAGTTGAACGCCTCCAGCAACAACGTACGGAGTCGCGTGTCAAAGATGTATCTCTCGACCACTGCGTCGAAGGTCGTGCCGGCTTGGAAAGGTCGCGGGTCGCTGTTCGTCGCTTGGTCTATAAAAGGTTCCAGGTAGCCGCGAAACCGGTAGTAGTTGACGTTGCTGAGGAATCGTTCGGCTTCGGTAGGGTCTGGGATTAACAAGCCACGTTTCTGCAGCATACTGACCTGGTCGCCAATAGAAATAGGGGGGCCAGAGGGACTTGGACTTAGTTGTGGAGAGGCCATTTACAAGCTCACAAAAAAATAAACCTCTCTAGTGCGCCGTTCCGATGAGAGGCGTGAGAGGCTTGGTCAACACAATATTACCCTAGTCAGGGTAAAGTGTCAATATGTTTTGCGGTAAATGCCCGACAGATAGCTAATGACATAATACTCGTCACTAATCGGGAGGGCGACACCGTAGGGGGGGTGTTAGAATACAGGCTAGTGGAGCTTGAAATCTATTTTGGGGACCTTTTCTTCTGGCATAACTTTCACGCACTGACCGTGATATAATTGTCCCTGGCGGATGATTTGACGACCACCGCCAGGGATTTTCTAGTGTGCGTCCCCTGGTAGCTCAATGGATAGAGCAACCTGTTTGCGACGGGCCGATTGTGGGTTCGAATCCCACCCAGCGGCGGTCCGGCATTGCTAGAATTCCTGACCAAGGAGGAAAATGCCCTTTCACGGTACCCTGCCCGCGCACCACGAGCGTTACCCTGACCTGAGTTCCGGGTTGGCACGGAGCGATCCCCTCTGCGGCAAGGCGCTCCGTGGCTTACCGTGGTTCTGTATGACGATGAATAATGCTCGCATAAGCTGGGGAAGGGCGAAATCGAACCTGAAGACGGGGGGATGATTGTTGACAGGCTTCCAGGGGCGGGCGTACTCTCCTCTCGTTTCATCGGATAAGGCCGGGACCGGTGGAAATGGAAAATCTCGATTCAAATCCCGCCGATCCAGGAAGTCTACAGTCAGAGGAGAAGAGCCTAATGTACGCAGTACCTGACGTCGATGAAGTGGTGGCCGTGGCCAAGGAGTTGGGGATTCACCTGAGTCCCGATGAGGCCGTTAAGTACCAGAAGTACCTGGTGGAACAGCTGGGACAGTTGGACACCTTCGTGCAGGCCCGGTTGGAGGAGCCCAAACCTCCGATGGTCTCTACCGCCCGCGGGCCCGGGTACCGGCCGAGCGCGGAAGAAGACCCGCTCAACGCCTGGATGTGGAAATGCCGAATCGAAGGGGCGGCCGAAGGTCTGCTTGCCGGCAAGACCGTCAGTTACAAGGACCACGTCGCCGTGGCAGGCATACCCATGAGCTTCGGCTCCTTCGCCCTCGAAGGCTTCATTCCCGACTTCGACGCAACTGTCGTCACCCGGGTGCTGAAGGAGGGGGGCACCATCATCGGCAAGAACGTCATGAACGGCCTGAGTGGAGGCTTCGGCACCGGCGGCGCCATCGGCGACTACGGCCGTCCCCTCAATCCCCACGACCACGATCACGTGACCGGCGGTTCGTCCTCGGGCTCCGCCGCGGCCGTGGCCGCCGGCGAGGTGGACATCTCCTTCGGCGGCGACCAGGGCGGCTCCATCCGTATCCCGGCGGCTTTCTCCGGCATCGTCGGACACAAGCCCACCTTCGGATTGCTGTCGCATTTCGGTATCAGCTTCGGCTCGGACCAGAGCATCGACTACACGGGTCCGTTGACCCGTACCGTGGAGGATGCGGCGGCTACCCTCCAGGCCACGGCGGGTTACGACCCTTACGATCCCCGCCAGACACGAGACGTCCCCACCAGCATTGACCTGCTCGGCCGGCTGGCCGACGGTGTGTCCGGGCTGCGCATCGGGGTGCTCGAGGAGGGCTTCGACGATGCCGAGGCCGATGTGCGCGACCTGGTGATGGCGGCGGTCGACGTCCTCGCAGAGGCAGGTGCCGACGTATCCCAGGTGTCCGTCCCGGAGCACCACACCATCCGCGCGGCTCAGGCCGCGCTCACGGGCGAAGGCGCCCTTGCCATTTTTAGAACTGGGTTCTTCGGCGCCTTCGCCCGGACCTACTACCCCGCCTCCGTCATCGCCGCCATTAACAAGCTGTGGGCCTCTCAGGCCGACGTGCTTGCGCCACGCAGCAAGCTGTCGCTCATCGCCGCCGAGTTGAGCCGGCGCAACTACCACGGCCGGGTGTACGCCAAGGCCCAGAATGTGCGTCCCACCTACATCAAAGCCTATGACGCCGTACTTGCTAACCTCGACGTGCTCGTGATGCCCACATGCATCATGACGGCGCCCAAGAACCAAACTCCGGGTAGCTACCTGGAGGCTGTGGAGGAGAACCTGGCGACGATGAACTCGAGCGGCTCTCGCAACACCCTGCCCTTCAACTACACCGGGCATCCAGCCCTCGCCCTTCCCGTGGGCAAGTCGTCAGCTGGTCTCCCAGTCAGTATGCAGCTGGTCGGCCGCTACTTCGACGACCCGCTCCTCATGAGGGCCGCCTACGCCTACCAGCAGTCAACCGACTGGGACAAGATCATCGGCGTCCAATCTTGATTGGGCTAATACCTGGCGAAGGGTCATATTCGTTACGTTACCGCATTTTATTGGGCTGTTAGGCCGCCATCGATCACCAGCTCGCTGCCCGTCATGAAAGATGACTCGTCGGATGCGAGGAACAGGGCACCGTATGCCACGTCTTCCGGCTGCCCCAACCTGCCGATAGGATGGCGGGATATGGTAATCTGCCGGGCCTGTTCGTCAGCTAACAGATTGGGTGCGGTCATAGGTGTCTCTATCACACCGGGGTGGATGGAGTTGGCGCGGATATTATCTTTGGCGTACTGGATTGCAGTGGACTTGGTAAGGAGCCGCACCGCCCCCTTGGAAGCGCCGTAGGCAGCCGAGTAGCGGGTACCAATCAAGCCCGCAACGGAAGAAATGTTGACTATGGAGCCGCCCCCATTTTTGCGCATCTCGGGTATAGCGTACTTGGTTCCCAGGAAGACTCCCTTGGCGTTTATGCCCATGATTTCATCCCACAATTCGGAGGAGGTCTCTTCCACATTGGCTAACTTGAAAATTCCGGCATTGTTGACCAAAACATCAAGCTTGCCGAAGCGCTGAACTGCGGCCTCCACTGCCTCTTTCCAGCGGCCCTCGTTAACCACGTCCAGAGTGACAAAAAGGCATTCCCCGCCGGTGCAGAGCCGTCGCAGGTCTTGGGTGTTGAGGTGTTCATTAGCCGGCCCAGCGGAGCTGCGCCTGGCCCACGGTCCTGTTTACTACCTGCCGACTTGGCTCCTCCAACGTTAAAGAAGCGAATGGCCGAATTCCCGGATTATTTGGGAAAGTGTATAATCGTTCATATGACGACGCCAAACGAGAGAGACGGCGAGGACCGACAGGTCCTCGAAACGGTTATAGAACATCTTGATTCCCTGCTGGCCACCATCCGTTCAGTAGACGCGAAGGTGGAAGCCCAGGGCGCTGTTACTGATGCTATAAAAGCGGTAGTGGACGCTCAGGACATCGTGATAGAGGCAGTCGGCAACTCCCAACACAGTGAAGCTGTAGTACTGGATCTGTTGAGGGAGTGGATGACCGATCTGGACACCAAGTTCCAAGGTATCAGGAATGACCTCGCTTTGGTTAAAGGTGGGCATACTCGGAGTGCGATGCTCCATAATATGTCCAGGATCGCGGACAACTTTGGTTTTCACTTCATCACGGAAATGCCGCAACAGGCGCTTATAGAATTTGCTAACGTTGCTGGCAAGCAGGGTATGGGCGACGGAGATGTTGAGAGCTTCAAAAACGCCGATGCCGTGGTCCATATTACAGACAACAACGGGGATCCCGGGTACTTGGCGATTGAGGCGTCATTTACGGTTGACGACAACGACGTGAGGCGGGCGACGAGGAACGCTGGCTGTTTGAATCAATACACTGGACTCCCTGCGTATGGAGCAGTCGTCGGGGTTGAATTACTGGCGGAAGCTCAGGCTGCCGTCAATGAAGGCCGAATCTTTTTTTACAAGATTCAACCCGGGGAGATGCAGTCAGAGTAGGAGACTTATCTTGGACACTTACGCAAACATGCGTGACGAACTGGAAGGCCTCATGAAGAAGCAAGAAACCATGGGGCAAGAAATACAGAAATTATTGTCTGCTGAAAGCGGCCTGTGGCGGGGATCTCCTGAGTCGCAATCTTTGAAGCCATTATTTCGTACTTGGGTAGAGTCACAGAGTAAGATTAACCAACAGGTAGGGCAATTAATAACCATGCTGGATAGCCGAATAAAGGAATAACCCGCATCCTGTAGGTGTCCTTTAGGGGAGAGATCCCGAGCTTACAGCGGGATTCGTTATTTGGTAAGCCAGGATACCAAGATTTGGAGGTCGTAAGTATGTTTGAAGTCATCGGGATGATGTCGCCTGAAGGACAAAATGCTTTGCTATGGACGGCGGGGTTGACGGTCGCCTATGTCCTGGCCCTCTTGCCAGGAGCCATCCGGATTTGTAGGGGCTAGCATCCTGGCGGCAAGGATAGACGCGACGCAACTTGTCGTGAACCTCCCGATGGTTACCGTGCTCTAATTTTAGCATGGCGTCGTCGCTTTCGGCTATGCGGAGACCAGTGAGCAGGTTCTGGCCGTTTACCGCAATAGGCTTTTACTTCCCGAATTTGGCATCGCTCGCTTTTAAGTGCGGCAGGCTTGTCAACTTGACAGCCGCCTCGTCACGCGGTCCTTGGCGGCCCGTTCAGCCGCCTCGGCCTGAGCAGCTCGATGGATTCTCTCAGATCCTTCGCACTGCCTGATTGAACTGCGGTATCTAGCCCGTCCGCCAGTCATCACCCCGTTGCAAAACTAATCATCTCAAGCAACAGCAACCCTACCGTAATGGCCAGTAGCGTCCCCTGAATTGCACGGTTCACGTACTGAGTATTCTGGTTGTCATGTCTTATACCCTCCAGATTCTCATTTATTGCCTGGCATTCCCCGACAAGCTCGACATGAAACTTAGCTATTTCCTCCAGCACCTCCATAACAGGGCCTGTATCTTCCCCCACATCTCCCTTGGCGGGCAATTCTATTTGTTCGGAGATTTGCTGGACGGTCTCAAACAAGGGCCCGATCGAGTCATACGGTGACTCTCTAGCTAGCTGTGCAGCCTGAATAGACTGGGCAACAAGTTCCTCGTCAGAGATTTGGATCCCGCCAATAATGTCTTGCCATTGCTGTATGTTCTTGGACTCCTGATCTGCAAGTCTAAATATTTCCTGCAACCTGGCGTCAAAGATTTGGACTCTGCCAATGATATCTTGCGATCGCTGCATATTCTCGGCCACCTGCCCTGCAGCTCTAAATCCTTCCTGCAACCGGTTCAGGTTGGCGAGAACGGAATGAGAAGGTAGCGTGATATGCTCAATCTGCCTCCGTCTCCGTTCATACTCCTGCAAACGCCGGTTGATTTCTTGCCAGCGCACCAAAGATAAATTGGGAAACGGCGGGATATTTGCGTCTGGAAATTCGGGTGGTACACTTGTCATTGCAACGTTCTCCTTATAATTTGGTCCCTTCATTGACGTGCGCCTCAAGGACCGGAGAAAACAAGCTCGGCAGGCTCGGCTCGATAATCTCGGTGCCGGTAGTCAGTCGGAGTGCTCCTGCAATTGATTCACATAACCATCGTAGCGGGGTGGCGCGACATCCACCACCCATTTAAGTGGGGCAATTTCCTGTAGTTTGGGTTGGCAGAGCCCCGGAACAAGCGTTCCGGGGCCTTATATTGCGAGGTCGTTAGGAGTTTGAGAATGGAAGAGTTGCAAGACTTTTTTGCAGACCCCGACAATTGGCCAGACGAGAGTGCGAAGGATTGGCCTCCCGAATGGAAGATGTGCTGGTTCAGTTGGGGTATACGGTCATTGAAAACGAGTCAGGGACAAAAGAGTTTCACCTAACCCATCGTGATGGGGGGCATGCGATTCTTCGAATTGCAAGATTCGTGCTAGAAGTTGAAAACAAGGACAAGTCTTCACAGCAGATGTCCGCGAAACTCAGAGACCTTGGCTATCACGACCAGAGCAACAATGAACCGTAGAAACACCCGAGTTGAGGATGTCCACATACGCGATTACTACCTTTCTATTTCCCTTCCCAAGTCGGCAAAGTATTCATCGCATTTTAGCGATTCCCAAACACTCTGTTGAGGCGCACTATGGAAATCAAGGGCGTCGGTGTCCATAAGGTCCATATAGGTATCGGCCCTCATATCCGCATTAGGGGTAGTGGTCGGGGTATTTCCGGGGCTACTTCCCCAGAGGAGGCCTGAAAGGCAGGCCATACCAAAAACACCAACAACAGCCCTACCGCTACCGCTGACAATACCAAGGTAATACGTGCTTCCATTCTCTCCCTCATTACGGGGAATTCCCTAACGATTAGGGAATTCCCCTGATCGTTTCCCACTTGGCCCGGTTCGCTTCCACTACCGCCAAGGCTTCCCGCAGGGCCAGTATACGCTTGCAGTCTCTCTTTACTTCGACTGCGCACTGTGGTCTACACATCCCTCAGTTTCGGGCCGTCCGCCCGACTAGCGTTGCCGGAAGGGGACACTTTCCAGCATAGACAGAACCCCGCCCGCCGTAGTATCATGCCGCCACGCCAGAACCGGGGGCCGGCGAAAGATGAAATGGGGCCACCGCCTTTCGGCGATGGAAACGTGGACCTGCATTGGAAGAGCATCAAGGAGTCTCCTAGCCTTCAATGGGGCCACCGCCATTGACAGATGGTTGAAAAATGTTCGATAAAGGGTATTATCGAACATTTTCGAGTCGGAGCTTCGCGCCCCATGGTGCAGTCCGTTTTGCAAGGTCTATTCCCTGCTCGACCCTACTCCACTCGCCCCGGAGCTGCCGGTGAATCCACCGGAACTCCTCTCCAAGGCCGACCTGGAGCCGGCGTCCCCGGAGTCGGCCCCGCCGTAAGGTTCGAGAGTCTCACCGAGGCCGAAGTGGTCTTGCTGACCGTGGTGGGTCTGGCCCGGAAGAACCAGTCTCCGGCCCTTCAGGACCAGCGCTGTGAGACAAGGTGGTGCACACCCTCATGGCAACGGCACGGTCGCCTTGGTACTATCAATATCGGGATATGGAGAGTCCTGGGCGAGTCGCCCGTCGTAGAACGTTGAACATCGCCGTACACCCGTAGTATGTCGGGTTTGCGGGGTAGTATTTTAATCGAGAGAGAGGACAATGGCGGAATATCCTGCAGGTCAGGAACTTTCGGACTACATCCCCGGGATAGACGCTGCAGAGCTAGTTCAGACAGGTGGACAGAAGGCGGTCTACAAGGCGACGATTGAGGGACAGCTTGTGGCCTTGAAGATAATTGCTCTGGATCCCGAAGCAGTAGACGCCGAGGATGATGAGACAGACATAAGTTCAGCGGCCGAAAGGGCACAGCGCGAGGTGAGCATCTTGACGCAGGTTGATGTGCCAGTCCTCGCGAAACGCGGCCCGTTGGGCCTCTCCATGATCGAAATCGGTGAGGCAAGGTGGCTGTACTTTACGGAGGAATGAATTGAAGGCAGGAATTTGCGAGACATGATTCACGAGGGCAGACTCTCGCCAGACCAAGTCGCCAGATTGGGCGTTGATCTTGTTATGGCTACTGATTGGCTTTCTAGCCGAAACCTAAACTAAAACCAAGGTGGGATGTACATTTAAGTGGCGATGATGATCAGCTCGGTTGCGCCAGTGAATCCCTCTCATCCGTACTTGGGGAACGATCCGTCTCCGTCGTTCGACCCCCACCATCTGCGCATTTCACCTTGGCTTTAGTTTAGTAGTCAGTCATGTTTGAAATAGAAGGTGTTCTTGGGAAGTAACTGAACCAAGGCAATTTCTCACTTATCCAAACCCCAACCGGAGAAACTGCTATTTCTCGTTTGACTGACTACTAGTACTCGGTCAAGTCAGGAATTGACGGGATAGAGGCGATGGAGTTTGGTTCTGGCGTCCTGGATGCAGAAGCGCCAGTTGATGCGGGCTTGAGCTTCGTTCCGTTCCAACTCCAGCGCGCCAACCTCTCGGCGGAGAGATTCCTCGTCTGGGAGACGCTGTCTGAGACAGCTGCGGGAGAAGACGCTGAACTCGATCTCCGCCATATTCAGCCAACTGCCATGCTTGGGCGTATAGTGAAATTCCAGCTTCCGCGCGATGCGCCGGGCCTCCACCGGCGGAAAGGTCTGGTACAGCGACGCCTTGCGGTGAGTGTTCAGATTATCCAGAACCACTCGAACCAGGGGGACGTCGGGGTAGGCTTCATCGACCAGCCAGCGCATCTGATGGGCGAAGTCCTCGGTGGTGCGCCGTTCCGTTACTGCCACATGCCGCCAGCCCGCCAGGGGCTCGCAGGCCAGAAACAGGTTGCGGGTGCCCTCCCGCCGGTACTCGTAGTCCTCACGCTTCGGCCTACCAGGCTTTGCTGGCAGTGGTTCACTGACGTCGGCCAGCAACTGGGTGGAGGTCTCGTCGAAGCAGACCACCGGCCGCTGCGGGTCGTAGGGTTCGGCGTACAAATCCAGGACGTCCTCCATGTGGGCCACGAAGTCTGCGCTCACCTTGGGTATGCACCACTCTTTCTTCTGCCACGGCTTAAGGGAGTTTTTTTCAAGTGCAGGCGCACCGTCTCATGGGACAACGACTCCACCACTCCCAACTCCACCATCCGGTCCGCCAGCAGGCGCAGTTCCCAGTGGTCGTGGCCTTCCGGCGCTGGGCTGCAGGTCAGGGCAATCAGATGGGCCTCTGCCCGCTCGTCCAGCTTCCGGTACCGGTGGGCCTGGACCCGGTCCTTCAGCGCTCCCTCCAACCCATCCTCGGCAAAGCGCCGCTTGAGGCGGAACACCGTGCCCTCAGCCACGTCCAGGGCCTGGGCCACCCGGGGTGCCGACCAGCCCTCGTCGGTCTTGAGCAGGATCCGGGCCCGTGTTGTAGCCCGTGCTGAACTCTTGCCAGCCCGGACCATGTGCTCTAGTTGGTCCCGTTCCTCCGGCGTCAGCCGGACCGCAAATTTCTCTCTGACCACACCGCCACCTCACAGCAACATCAATTGCTCAAAGATTACCACTACTAGTCAACCACTGTTGGCACCCTCAAAACCAAGCTTGACTCGGTACTAGTCGCTTGCATTATTTGGGGATCATTTCCTACTCACTGCCCTTCTGAGCTAACTATTGAGAATCTCGTCAAGGTCAAGATCGCCAATACCGCCAATATCAGCAAACCGTTTCTCCAGGGAATTCCGCTCCTCTTCTGTTTGGCGGTTCCTTATCACAGGTCGTTTGGTTGAATCGTAAGATACCGCCTTAACGTCCAGCACCTCGACATTTTCCGTATCGAGCCTCAACGTAGGGTCCCTATCATCCTCCGGCTCTTCAAGAAGGTAGTTCATGAACCCTCTAATAGTCCTTCCCCGGATTGGTCTGTCCCCTACGGGCACCCGATCTTCGTTAGTGATGGACGGCACCGTTTCCGATACCCAGATTCCGTCGTAGAAATCATCATCTTCATCAAGTTGTCTCTTAACAGGTATGTCAACCTCTACTGACGACCCAGCAGGCAACTCGTAAGGCTGAACACGACTAGAGCCATGAAAAAGGACCACATTTTCGCCGCTTCCACCCGTTTGTGAAGATGGATAGATGATGCCGTCAAATGGAGGCTCTGCCTTTTGGGCCAAATATTCAGCTACTACCTGAGTAGGGAGGTACTCAAGAGGCTCATCTTCAGGCAATACCGGTCGGCTGATTTCGCTCACCAAGCGGCTGAGAAATGCTGACCGAGCCTTGTGGACGGGATACTCAGGGTCAAAGTAGCTGGAGCTAACGTACGCTTCAGACAACGCGCCCAAGTCAAGCAGCCTCACCGGGCGCAGCAACTCGAAGCGGCCAATTACGATACTGCTACTCACTGAAGGGCGCAGTTCCGACGCGCAAGTTGAAGGTTCTGTAGCGCCATAGAATACGGATATGCCTTGAGCATTCATCCGCCCAAGTTTGGCCAACCTTGGGGGTGGTGGCCCAAGCTCCTGAGCCGGAGATTTCAATATGTTCTCAATTACCTGGGGAGATTGAGCTAACCTACCCCGCCAGAAAAAATAGTTTTGCTCTTGAGGGTTAATCTCCTGGATGACAGGTCCGCTACGAGACGTCTTGAAGGCGGTGAAATCTCCGAAAATATCGGTCAACATTTCTTCAACGCCTGCACTGAAAAACCTGGAGTTGAACTGTATCTCACGACGGAACTCGGCCCAGTTCAGTCGGAACCCCAGATCAAACGGCCCCCGTTCCTCGTACATAGCTTCTGAGCCATAGGGGTCTTCTCTGCCTTCTTCTCTTACGGCCCAATAACCGTGACGGTCAGATAGTTTAGATGTAACGTCTCTGGCCACATCCTCTTCCAAACCGCCCATTTCGCCAATTACGTACTCCACCGGATCACCTCTGCGTTCCCACATTCCCTCGCTCGCCATCATAAATTCGTATGGTTCACTTGGATATCCGGATGTAAGCTCGAAGTGTTCCTGTATCGTGTCATGGATTCGGTCCGACAGGTCGTCCAGCGTAATTGCTTCCCTCGTTTCACCACAATAACTACATAGAGCCAGAGTAGCCTCCGTCTTCACTTGCTCGGCCAAGAACTGGTCACCTATGCAGATATGACATACGTGTTTGCTATCCAAATCTTGAACTTTCAATCAGAAATCTCCTCTGGCACAGAAGGAATTATTGTGCGACTCGTTTATCTTTCATCCGCTCTACTCGTACCTCCATAATACGGGTCACAGATGGCCGCCGATTAACCATGGTGACATTTTTGCTCTTCAATTAAGGGGACATATTCGCTGGACAACAACATCCCAGGAACGGACAGCGCATATTGGACCAGTTTAGCAATTCTATATCGGAGGCCGGGCCAGACTCACCTCGGGAAAAAGCCGGCATCTTTGGTGAAGCTCCGCAGCAGTATCAAGACAGCATCCTATCTTTCAAGAATGTTTTCCACGAAGCAACAAATCCCTTTCCTTCGTGACCGTTCTTCAATTGACGTCTGTCACATTGGTCGCAAGAGACAGTCCATTTACAAAAATGATTGAGCCCAACCCCGTAATTTTTCCCAATGCTAGATTCCTTGTTTTCGGCACCCGCTCAGAACAGTTTCGTTATCGCCGGGGCAACGATAGCTAATACCCCGGCAAACGCGGAGAGCAGTCCAACGCAGGCGGGGCATTCCAGGCACCAGTTACGACTCTGACCGAAGGTGGGGGCCTTAAAGTTTGATTAGGAATCCAGTATGCTCGGGGCGATGTGGGGGAGTATTTGTCCTCCTGCATCATTCCACGCTGCGGCGGCTACCGCAAGCTGTGAATCGGGCTCGAGTTCCGGGATCTCTTCGGGGCCGAGGTTAAACCGGTCGTTTGGTTCCTCGTCGGGCATCGGTAGTGTGACCACTATCACCTCCGCCCCCACCTTCGGTCAGAATCGTAGCACACCAACACTTTTGTGACACCTTGGATGAAGTCTAAACTAAAGCCAAGGTGAAATGCGCAGATGTTGCGGTCAAACGACGGAGCCGGGTCATTCTCCAAGTACGGATGAGAGGGATTCACCGGCGCAACCCAGCTGATCATCATCGCCACTTAAATGTACATCCCACCTTGGCTTTAGTTTAGTACCGAGTCAAGCTTGGTTTTGAGGGTGCCAACAGTGGTTGACTAGTAGTGGTAATCTTTGAGCAATTGATGTTGCTGTGAGGTGGCGGTGTGGTCAGAGAGAAATTTGCGGTCCGGCTGACGCCGGAGGAACGGGACCAACTAGAGCACATGGTCCGGGCTGGCAAGAGTTCAGCACGGGCTACAACACGGGCCCGGATCCTGCTCAAGACCGACGAGGGCTGGTCGGCACCCCGGGTGGCCCAGGCCCTGGACGTGGCTGAGGGCACGGTGTTCCGCCTCAAGCGGCGCTTTGCCGAGGATGGGTTGGAGGGAGCGCTGAAGGACCGGGTCCAGGCCCACCGGTACCGGAAGCTGGACGAGCGGGCAGAGGCCCATCTGATTGCCCTGACCTGCAGCCCAGCGCCGGAAGGCCACGACCACTGGGAACTGCGCCTGCTGGCGGACCGGATGGTGGAGTTGGGAGTGGTGGAGTCGTTGTCCCATGAGACGGTGCGCCTGCACTTGAAAAAAACTCCCTTAAGCCGTGGCAGAAGAAAGAGTGGTGCATACCCAAGGTGAGCGCAGACTTCGTGGCCCACATGGAGGACGTCCTGGATTTGTACGCCGAACCCTACGACCCGCAGCGGCCGGTGGTCTGCTTCGACGAGACCTCCACCCAGTTGCTGGCCGACGTCAGTGAACCACTGCCAGCAAAGCCTGGTAGGCCGAAGCGTGAGGACTACGAGTACCGGCGGGAGGGCACCCGCAACCTGTTTCTGGCCTGCGAGCCCCTGGCGGGCTGGCGGCATGTGGCAGTAACGGAACGGCGCACCACCGAGGACTTCGCCCATCAGATGCGCTGGCTGGTCGATGAAGCCTACCCCGACGTCCCCCTGGTTCGAGTGGTTCTGGATAATCTGAACACTCACCGCAAGGCGTCGCTGTACCAGACCTTTCCGCCGGTGGAGGCCCGGCGCATCGCGCGGAAGCTGGAATTTCACTATACGCCCAAGCATGGCAGTTGGCTGAATATGGCGGAGATCGAGTTCAGCGTCTTCTCCCGCAGCTGTCTCAGACAGCGTCTCCCAGACGAGGAATCTCTCCGCCGAGAGGTTGGCGCGCTGGAGTTGGAACGGAACGAAGCTCAAGCCCGCATCAACTGGCGCTTCTGCATCCAGGACGCCAGAACCAAACTCCATCGCCTCTATCCCGTCAATTCCTGACTTGACCGAGTACTAGTTACCTTTCCCCCGACCGCGACGAACTGGAGGTCGTTTGGTCGTCGCCCATCTACAACGGGAGCTCCCCAATCACCCGCTACAGAATAGAGTGGATTGAAGTCGGTGGCAGCTGGGACGCCGCCGCCTTTGCGCAGGGAGGCGTTTCAGAGCCTCTCATGGACTTTGGGTGGCAGTTCGAAATCGTAGACTTGCAGCCTTGTATGTCGTACCGGATGCGAGTCCTAACATCCAACATCGCCGGCGACGGAAACGCTTCCGCAGAGACAATGCCGGAAGCGCCGTATCCTCTGGAATCGACAATGCCTAACCTGGACGAAGCGGTGGTGAACTATGCGGCGCTGACCCTCACCTACGATGAGGTTCTCAACCAAAACCTCGTGCCGCCTGCCAGCGCCTTTACTGTGACGGTGGAGGGGACACGTCGCACGGTTGACACGGTGGCCGTAGAGGGCCAATCGGTGACCCTCACTTTGGCTGATGTCGTGACGTCGGCGGACGCGGTGACCGTTGGCTCCACCAACCCGGCGGGCACGGCGGACGGTTGCATCGTCGGCACCGCGGCCGGACTGGCGCCGTCATTCAGCGACTGGCCGCGACCAACAACACTGGCGCCACGGACCGGCCCCACGGGCTGCGAGCCGTTGCCGACAGCGGCGTGGTCACGCTGACCTGGCGGGCTCCCGACGCGGATACCGACCCATCCGACTATCGCATCCTGCGCCACCGACCCGAAGCGGGGGAGACGGAGCCCCTGGTCTACGTGAGCTCCACCGGCAACACCGCCACCAGCTTCACCGACACGGCGGCGGAGCCGGAGGTGCTGTACGTGTACCGAGTGCAAGCGTCGGACGTTAACGGCCAATGGGGCGAGGTGTCGGAGCCCGTGTCGATACGAGTGCCTCGATCCAACAGTCCAGCCACCGGGGCGCCCGTTATCACCGGAATGGCTCAGGTGGGACAGACGCTGACGATGTATATCCATGACATCGCCGACGCGGACGGCATGGAGAACACCGTTTTCCGAATTAAGTGGCTGGCTGATGGAATGGTGATTCAAGGCATCTACGATCATGTTTTACTCCTGGTCGCCGCCGACGAGGGCAAACGCATCGAGGTGAGAGTGTCCTTCACCGACGATGCGGGCAACGAGGAGAACTTAACCAGCGCGGCCACAGACGCGGTGGCGGCCCGTCCCAACACTCCGGCCACCGGGCTTCCCACCATCAGCGGGATGGCACAGGTGGACGAGACGATGAAGGCGGACATCACGGGCATCGCCGACGCCGACGGCCTTACCAACGCCGTGTTCGCCCACCAGTGGTGGCCGACGACGCGGACATTCAGGGCGCGACCAACTCCACCTATACACTGGCCGATAGCGACGAAGGCAGGGCCATCAAGGTGAGGGTGTCCTTTACCGACGATGCGGGCAACGAGGAGAGCTTAACCAGCGCGCCGACCGCTGCGGTAGCAGCACCCCTGTTGCCGCCTGACAACGTGCGGGCGGTCACGCAGAATAGCGGCGCGGTCGAGTTGACCTGGGATGCGCCGCAAGACGCCACGGTCACCGGCTACCGCATCGAGCGCCGCCGAGCCGGCGGGGGCCGCAGCGATCAACAGCGTTTCGCCGGGCGCCCCAGGGACAATCACACCCTGGTGGAGGACACCGGCAGCGCCGACACCGGCTATACCGTAACACCGTGGAAAAAGGCGTCGAGTACCAGTACCGGGTCAGTGCCCGCAACGAGGCCGGCCCAGGCGAGGCGTCTGGCTGGGTGAGGGCCGGGCCGGAAGAGGAACCAGTGTGGGGCGACGGCCCACCGGGAGCGCCGGGCAAGCTCACCGTCACCGCCGGAGACCGGGAGCTCACCCTGTCCTGGGAGCCGCCCGACGATAACGGCAACGCGCCCGCGGAGAGATACCGCATCGACTATAGGATCGACGGCAAGGACTACAACAAGTCGCATTGGGGCACATCGGGCAAGACGACCTATACGAAGACTCACTTGGCCAATGGAATCAAGTACATCTCCTGGGTAAAGGCCGAGAACGGGTGCCACCTACACCTTGGTAGAAGCCGACAAGGACAAGACAGTCACGGTGGAGGTCAGCTTCACCGACGACGCGAGCAATAATGAGGCGCTGACCAGCGCGGCCACGGCTGCGGTGGCGGCAGCGCCCACGCCCAACAGTCCGGCGACGGGAGCGCCCACCATCAGTGGCACAGCCCAGGTGGGCGAGACCCTGACGGCGAACACATCTGGGGTCACCGACGCCGACGGGCTTAGCAACGTCCAGTACGAGTACCAGTGGTTCGCCGACAACACAGCGATTCAGGGCGCCACGGACGCCACCTACACGCTGGCCGTCGCCGACGAGGGCAAGGCCATCACGGTGGAGGTCACCTTCACCGACGATGCGGGCAACGATGAAACGCTGACCAGCGCGGCCACGGATGCGGTGGCAGCGGCAGAACCATCGGAGCCGCCCGCCAAGCCCACGGGCCTCTCCGCCACGGCGTCCCACGACCAGGTGGTGCTCACCTGGGCGCGCCTCAGGACGACTCCATCACCGGCTACGTCATCCTGAGGCGCGTCCGCGAGAACGATCAAGGGGGCGAGTTCAGTGAGCTGGCGGCGGACACGGGCACGGCGGCGACCACCTACACCGATGACACGGTGGCGGCCGGCACTACCTACACCTACCGCATCAAGGCCATCAACGAGCACGGGGTGAGCGAGCGTTCCCGCTGGTTCCACATCGACACCCCGGCGGCCCCGTAGCAGGTATCCAGGGCTGTGCCGCCGAGGAGCCATCTGCACCAGAGACGGCAAGATGCTGTCCAACGAGTTGATACTGACCGTCAGCGGTCCGGGAGATAGAGCGGTTCCGGGCTGCCGCCCAGTTCTCTATGAGCAACAAAAAAGCCCGCACACAGGGACGGGCGGGAGAGGCCACTGGAGCGCGCTGTGTTGGCCTCTTCCCAGGCAAGGGGGACAATGAATCCCACGCCGAGCCGTCATCGGAATCTGAGGAGAAGGAACACCGGATATGAAGCCCACCCATCCCCCGCGCCCCAAGATAAAGCTCAACCGTAGCGCCGTGTCGGAGTTGCTGAACCTGCTCAACCGGTCCCAGACCCAGTTGGCGCGGATGTGCGGGCTGTCCCCGGGCTACCTTTCCCTGCTGATGGCCGGCAAGCGCAGTCCGTCGCCGGACGCCCGCCGGCGGATTCAGGAGGCGCTTGGGGGTGAGCGACTTCGACCGGCTGTTCATCGTAGAGCCGCCGGAGGGCAGCGACGGCAGACCTGAATAGGCGGAAGGCCTGAAACGCAAAAAGGCCCACGTAAATCGACGAACCGGGGCAGCCGTTGCATATCAGCGATTGCTGCCCCGGTGTATATGCGGTCTAGCATCCAGCAGCTCCCGAGAGTCCGCCCAAGGTCCGGGACCGCCGGAAATGGCGGGACCGGAACAACCACCGGCAACACGGCCCGGCGATGCCGCCCAATCCGGCGAAATCGCTCAGCCGTGAAGAGCTACCAACACGATACCAACACGATACCGGCAGAAAACCACTATCGGAGAAGTACAGATGAGCGAATCCCTAGCTGCCGCATACGCACGGGTTTCCACCAACGACCAGGGCTCCATCGCGAACCAGCTGGAAGCAATACGGAGATCCACAGAAGAACATGGGGAGACACTGGCCCGAGAATATGAAGACGCAGGCTACAGCGGAGACACCGACCAACGGCCACAGTTCCAGCAGATGATCGCTGACGCCACATCCCCCGACAGGCCGTTCACCACCATAATCGTGTACGACCTGACCCGGTTCAGCCGGAGCAACGCGGACTTGGCAAAGTACCGGCAGCAACTAAGCGCCGCCGGAGTCGAATTGCGCAGCGTATCCGAACCGGCATCAACCCGACACGAACCCCAGAGGTAGGAATGCCGGAAGGATGCAGGACCCGCATGAGCATCTTCGCCCACTGCAAGCACCACCGGATAGACCAAGGCAGGACAGTCAGGACACCCGGCAAGAAAGTCTCAAGGAATCCTGAGCCGCCCGGCTGAAAGGCCCGACGGCTCTTCCGGCACGAATCGGGAAAAGTATCCGGTTCGCCAAGAACCAAAGCTACACAGGGACCGGCTGTTGCCGGTCCCTTTTTCTATTGCGGAGCCAAGGAGCGGCCATGACCAATTCCTATATCATGCCGCGGGGCTTCCAGGAAGCCGCCATCCAGAGCGTCAACGACCAAGTGTCAGCAGCTCTCAGCCAGGCCCACCCAGCGCCAAGAAACCCCCAGAAGCCGCTCTGAGCGGCGTTTTAAGACAATTGTGGCCTCCATCCGACCCATCACCAACTCCCCCTGACCAGGCCCATAGCCAGCAAGCTGAAAAGAGCAGAACACCGGCATCGCCGGTGTCCTTTCATAACCACGAATTTCAACCAGAGAGGAAATCAATGACAACAGAGACCACCCCGGACTTCATCCTGAACGGTATTCTAACCTGCGGCCAATGCACGGCCAGAATGGCGCTGACAAGCGATGAAACCAACAGCCAGCTCTACTTCACCTGCAGCCCGCAGGACAGAAACAGCTTCAGCAAATGCCTCACGCCAACTCTCGACGCCCACCGCCTCGACAGGCTGGTGGTCGAGAAGGTAATGGAAACTGTGCTAACCAGGAAGCACCTGAATATACTGATCGCAAAAACCGACCAACTGCTGGCCGAGAAACTCGGGAAACTGGAAAACTCCAGCCTGGCAGACGAAGCCGGGCTCTATACCAGGGGCCAACTTCGGGAAATGACCACCAGCCACACCTTTCTGGTGCAGGCGGCAGGTGGCCCCCAGCAAGTCAGAGAACTGCTGAAGAAGTTCATAGAGGACCTCCGGATAACTCCAGGGAACGCCGCGGTCCACTACAAAATCCCACTGCCCCCAGATTCTCCCCAGGCCGGCAAACGGGTCCAACACATTCCACTGCCGGTGGACCAGGGTGTCCACCGGCTACCGGTAATCTTCTAATCAAGCGGCAAGCTCATCCGTATCCTCCCCGGACTCCGGGACCGGCGTCAGACGGAATCCCAACCTGACTGCCATCCGAGCAATATCTTCCACGATGGACTCCCAGGACTCATCGGCAATATCCTCATCCTCCAGGTTCTCGACCCCACTGTCCAACTTGCCCACATCGGCTAACCGCAACTGACGCGGTCCATGTTTCTTACCTGGCATACTGGCGGCTCCTACGGAACCACCCAACCAAATGTAGCGCGATTACATACAGCAGACCATCCGGGCCCAGGCTTGCATAAGCACAAGAAAAGCTATTACAATAACCAACGAACATAAGGGAGCGGTTCCTGCGTGTTCACGGTTGGGGTCGGCGGAGGACTAGTCCGCCGATCCTTTTCTTTTGCCCAGGGGCAACACCGATACCCCATCGTGCAAGCCGGGTACCGGAATTACCAACCTGAAGACAGTTTACCAATTGGTCATATAGAATGGCAAGCCCGGAGTGTCACTAAAACCGGAATAGTCTGTAATATTTCTATTTGGAGACCCCAACTACTGTCAGAGTCATCATTGACAGTCTATTTACCTGTATATATAATAATATCCTCCCAGCAGTACAGGACCGTCCCGTCACCTACTTTAACCCATTGCGAGGTGCGCCATGGCAGTCGTAACGGTTCAGGCATACGCGTGTGAAAGATGTAATTATCGCTGGACTCCCCGGGACCTCCCGGTCACCATAATCGTTGCAAAACAACCCAAAGTTTGCCCAAAATGCAAGACGCCACTCTGGAACAAGCCAAGAAGACTCAAGATAGCCCCTGAACACCGGGCAGTGTCCAGGGTATAGAAATCCACTGATGCTGGAATTCCACCGTATCAATTCAATACAGGACCACCAAACTCCAGGGGGATAGCATGACAGTAATTGTGGAACCCATTAAAGGCGTGGAGATACGCATTCGCGCTGTAATCTACGTCAGAATATCAAGCCGAAATCAGGACATCGAAAACAGCAGCAGCGCCCAAATAGCCGCTGGTAAAGCATTCATAGAAAAGATGGGTTGGGTGCTTGTCGGAATTTACATCGACAAAGCGAGGAGCGGCCGTGATGACGAGAGGCCCCAACACAGCCCCATGTTCCTTGATGGCAGGAGACCGGACCGGGAGTTCGACAAGGTCGTAGTTTGGAAAATGGACCGCTACGCCCGCGACGAAACCCATGCCTCTCTGACCAAAGCAATGCTCCGTAAGGCCGGCGTCGACGTGGTTTCCGTTACCGAGCCCGCCGCAGAAGGCAAATTTGGGCGCATTTACGAGGTCATCCTGGACCTCATGGCCGAGATCTACTCGGAAGGCATTTCCGAAAATGTGCAAAGGGGCACCCGGAATCTGGCCAAACAAGGTTACTTCCTGGGAACCCAGGCGCCCTATGGCTACAAGATCCAGAAGGTGCAGGTTGGTGACAAATATCACCAAAAGCTGGAAATAGACCCAGAGACCAGCAAGATCGCCAGAGAGATATTTGATTTTCTCCTCGCCGGCAAAAGCTTCAGCTACATCAACCGAGACTTCCACGCCAGGGGCATTCTGAGTCCTAAGGGGAACCCCACATGGCCACCGGGAACTTTCCACAGGATCGCCCACAACCTGCATTACACCGGTACGATAGTCTGGTCAGCTGGCACCGAAGACGAAGAAGGTGCCGTATACTGCCCCGACGCCCACCCTGCAATCATAAACAAAGATGAATTCGACAAAATTCAAAAACTGCTGGCTGCAAAGCATTATAAACCCAAAGAGTCGGGCGAAGGTGAAGCTCCGGACAATAATCCCAGGGAAGACGGCAGTAAATACCTATTGTCAGGCATCATTACGTGCGAGTTATGCGAAGCCAAAATGTATCCGAAACCCGGGAAAGATGGGAATTACGGTTACTACTGCTGCAAAACCAGGTTAGACTTTAAGGAGAAGGGGTGTTACTGCCCCAACAGGAACTCAGTCGGCCTCGACAAACGGGTCATGAATGCAGTTATGAACGAAATCCTATCCGATACCAACATAACCCATCTCATCGACCAGATACGAGCTGACACAGACGAATCCAACGTGGACTACGCTCAGCTAATGTCGGACTTGGACAAAAGGTTGGCACAAATCGGCAGAAGGCAGGACCGGGCCCTGCAGGCTTTCGAGTTGGACACCATAACCCAAGAAAAATACCTTGAGCGCATGATTGAACTCAAGGCAGAGGAGCAGCGCCTGGAAAAGGAAAAAGCCACCGCTGAGGCCATAATGGGTGACGAAATAACAATTCTCACCGACCCCAAATCGGTAGAAGATTACGCTACCCAAGTCAGAGGATTCCTGGAAACTGTTGACCCTTCCGAATGGAAACCCATCATCCGAAAATTTGTGAGAAACGTCTCCGTAGGGTACGAACAAGGTATAATCACATACAAGATCCCCCTGCCGGACGACAACCCCTTCGCCCGCAGAATGACCAGCACCATAGACTTGTCAGGTAAAGTTCTGTCTTCCGTTCAGTCAGACCCCGGTACAAAGGGGTGATAACGTCAGGGAGCGACGGTGTGAAACCCCGCCAAGTGCAAGAGCCATTTTCAGGAGGTCCTTATGACCATTCCCGTGGAGAGACAACCAGCAGAGAAACTACCGGCGGACGCTGCAACCCGGCCCTCCGTCTCCCATCCCCTGGACCCGCTGACTGTTGAAGAAATAGTCGAGGCCGCTTCCATCCTTAAAGCCCACCTGAAAACCCAACACCAATTGGGCGACCGGGTGCGGTTCGAGACTATAGTTCTCCAGGAGCCGGACAAAGATACGGCGCTCAACTTCCAGCCGGGCGATTCCATCGAACGTAATGCCTTTCTGGTGATTCTGGACAACGCCGCCGCCGCAACCTACGAGGCGATTGTCTCCCTCAATGAACGGCGGGTGACTTCGTGGCAGCACGTCCCCGGGGTGCAGCCCCGGATAATGTTTGACGAGTTTTCCGAGTGCGAAGCCACCGTAAAAGCCGACCCCCAGTTTCAAGCCGCGCTCAAGAAACGCGGTATCACCGACCCCAACCTGGTAATGGTTGACCCTTGGTCGGCGGGCAACTACGGCTTTGCCGACGAAGAGGGGCGGCGATTGGCTTTGGCCCGCAACTTTCTGCGCTCCAGCCCTACCGACAACGGCTACGCTCGGCCCATTGAAGGGGTCACCGCTGTCGTGGACCTGAACAGTATGAAAGTGCTGCGGGTGGACGACTATGGAGTAGTCCCGCTGCCGCCCAACCCCGGCAACTATACCGCCGAGTTTGTCGGCGAGTTCCGCCAGGACTTGAAGCCGTTGGAGATTACCCAACCGGAAGGGCCGAGCTTCGTCGTGGATGGGAATAGCGTAACCTGGCAGAAATGGCATCTGCGGGTCGGGTTCACGCCCCGGGAAGGGTTGGTGCTCCACACCGTCGGCTATGAAGACCAGGGCCGAATCAGACCGATTCTCTACCGGGCGGCGTTATCCGATATGGTGGTGCCTTACGGCGACCCCGGCAAGGACCACTACCGGAAGAACGCTTTCGACGCCGGGGAGTACGGCATCGGTTCCCTCACCAATTCCTTGACCCTGGGCTGCGACTGCCTGGGAGAGATTTACTATTTCGACGCGGCGCTGAATACCGGCAGGGGCGACGCCTTCACCATTCCCAACGCGGTCTGTATGCACGAAGAGGACTACGGGATTCTGTGGAAGCACGTTGACTGGCGCACCGGCCAAACCGAAGTGCGCCGCTCCCGGCGTCTGGTAATATCCAGCATCGCCACTGTTGGCAACTACGAATACGGTTTCTTCTGGTATTTCTACCAGGACGGGACGATACAACTGGAGATAAAATTGACCGGCATAATCAACACCGCCGGCATCGCCGAGGGTGAAATCTCCAAATATGGAACCTTGGTGGCGCCAGGGTTGAACGCCCACATCCACCAGCATTTCTTTAACTTCCGCCTGGATATGAGCGTGGACGGCGAGAGCAACACGGCCTACGAAGTGAACACCGCAGCCGAGCCGCTCGGCCCGGACAACCCCCACGGCAACGCTTTCTACGCCGAGGCGACACCGCTCAAGACCGAGTTGGCGGCCCAAAGGGTTATTGACCCGCTGAGCGGCCGCTACTGGGTGGTTTCCAACCCCTCGGTCAAGAACGCCCTGAGCCAGCCGGTTGGCTACAAGCTGATGCCCGGCGAGAACATTCTGCCCTTTGCCCACCCCGGCGCCAGCATCATGAAGCGGGCCGGGTTTATGACCAAGCACCTGTGGGTCACGCCCTACGACCGGAACGAGTTGTCGGCCACCGGCCCCTACCCCAACCAGCACCCCGGCGGGGCCGGCCTGCCGGAGTACACCAAAGACGACCGTAACGTGGAAAACACCGACCTGGTGCTCTGGTACACCCTGGGCTATCACCACGTCCCGCGCCCCGAGGACTGGCCCATCTCTCCGGTCGGTTACTGCGGGTTCAGCCTGAAGCCGGTCGGCTTTTTCGACACCAACCCGGTGCTGGACGTACCGCCCAGCGCCCACCATAATGGGACCTGTCACGGGTGACCAGCCAGGTGTAGTCAGCAGTTAATCCACGAAGGAACACGAAGTGACACGAATACTTATGGGAGACTATCGGCTGTAATCGGCTGCCATAGAATTGCCTTCGTGATTCTTCGTGTCCCTTCGTGGATAATATAATTGACGCGCCCGTTTCCCAACGGCTAGAATACCCCTATCCCACAAGCATTATCCCCGCGGGAGAGGTCTGATGCTGGATACTAACGTCGAGCTCATTGCCCATTTGCTGCGGCGAGCCGGATTCGGGGCCAACCGCGCTGAACTGGCCGCCGGCGCCGCCCAGGGGTACGCGGCCATCGTCGAGGAGTTGCTGGCTCCCCAAGAGGAGCAGCGGCTCAGCGACTATTTGGTGCGCCGCTTCCACCCGGAACTCTCCGGGATGATGGGACCCCAAGCCCCCGGCGAAAACTGGCTCTACCGGATGGCCACCACCACCGCGCCCCTGCAAGAAAAAATGACCCTCTTCTGGCACGGAATCTTCGCCACCGGATACAACAAGGTCATTCACGGCAAGGCCCTGTCCGACCAGACCCGGATGTTCCGCCGCCACGCCTTGGGCAGTTTTCGTACCCTGTTGCTGGAACTGTCCCGCGACCCGGCGATGATTATCTGGCTGGACAACCAGGACAACCACAAGGGCTCCATCAACGAGAACTATGGCCGGGAGTTGCTGGAACTCTTCTCCATGGGAGTCGGAAATTATACCGAGCAGGATATCAAGGAGTGCGCTCGCGCCTTTACCGGCTGGACCATCGCCAACCTGGAGTATATGGAGTTGCGCTCGCAGCGGGATTCGGACTGGCCCTATGGCCGCATCTCCTGGCACTTCGAGTTCCACCCCGAAGACCACGATAACGGCGAAAAGGAGTTCCTGGGCGAGCGGGGCAACTTCAACGGGGACGACATAGTAGATATTATCTGCAAGCAGCCGGCCACCGCCCGCTTCATCGCCCGCCACCTGTACAGCTTCTTCGTGGCCGACGAGCCGCCGGTGCCCGAGTGGCCTTACACGCCGCCGTCCGACCCGCAAGCCATAGATACCCTGGTGCAAGCCTACTTCGACAGCGACTACAACATCGGCGCAATGCTGCGTACCCTTTTCAACTCCGACTTCTTCAAGGCGTCGGAAGCCCGCTACACCAAGGTCAAGAGTCCGGTGGAACTGGTCGCCGGAGTCCTGCGGCTGACCGGCGAGTTCGACCGGCCCCGCTACGAAATCCTGGAGCGGTTCAGCCAGGCCTCCTACATGGGGCAGATTCTCAACAACCCGCCCAGTGTCGAGGGCTGGCACACCGGCACCGACTGGCTGAACAGCGGCACCCTGGTGGAGCGCATCAACTTTGCCAGCAAGCAGATTGGCGACGTGAACAAGCCCGGCGTCCAGGCGATGGTGAGCCGCATCAGCGCCGAAACCAGCGAAACTACCTCCCCGGAGCGGCTGGTGGACGCCTGCCTGGAGGAAGTCGGGGCGCTGGCAGTGGATGAAGACACGCGCCGGGTGCTGGTGGACTTCTCCGCCCGGGGCCAGCGTCAAGGGAACCAGGGGGGCGACGCCGGCCGCCAGTACATTGCCGAGGTGCTGCAAATGGTTGCCGCCACCCAGGAGTTTCAGCGGGCCTAAACCCTCACCCCAGCCCTCTCCCAGAGGGAGAGG
Source organism: Dehalococcoidia bacterium (assembly GCA_965197655.1). Lineage (GTDB taxonomy): Bacteria > Chloroflexota > Dehalococcoidia > Lucifugimonadales > UBA3495 > CATQHB01. Next base: position 3,102,513 of record OZ240220.1, read on the forward strand.
GAGTACATCAGTGCCTCGGTGTTGAGGTAAAGACGAGATTTTACCACTAAGCAAAATATGAAGGTGTCATCCAGGTGACCACTCAGAGCAAGAAACCACGGCAGGGTGAAATTCAATCCGGGCCCGATCCGGTCGTGCCGGAGCCTTACGGCCCCATCGTGCTCAAACTGGACCCTGTAGTGCAGCTGACCGATGCGCAGTTCGCCGAACTATGTTCGCTGAACGATGCCTTGCGTATCGAACTCAACGCCCAGGGAGAATTGGAGATTTTGCCCCCAACTAATTTCGACACCGGCGGAAAGAACAACCGTCTCTCCGCCAAGCTATTCATTTGGGCCGAAGAAGACGGCAAGGGAGAGGCTGCCAACTCCTCCACCGGTTTCACGCTGCCTAACGGCGCGGTACGCTCCCCGGACGCTTCGTGGACGCTCAAGAACCGCTTGGCTCAACTTCCCGACGGGGAGTTACACAAGTTTCCCCGCATCTGCCCCGACTTCGTAGTTGAACTGCGCTCACCTTCAGACCGGTTGCCAGATTTACAGGCCAAGATGGACGAATATGTGGAAAACGGCGTCCGGCTGGGCTGGCTGATTGACCCATTGGACCCGCAGCGTCGGGTGTACATTTACCGTCCCAATTCGCCCGTGGAGGTGTTGGAGCACCCGGAAACCCTTTCCGGCGAGCCGGAATTGCCGGGCTTTACTCTGGACTTGAAACCAATCTGGGAGCCGGCCTTCTGACCGGCGTCCACTAAAATCCTGAGCCGAGGCGCAACCTCCTACCACACAATCAAACCGGGATGGTGTTAGCCACGTGACCACTCAGAGCAAGAAACCCTTACAGGCTTCAATACAAACCCAGCAGGAACCGGTGGCGCCGGAGCCTTTTGGCCCCATTGTGCTGCGGCTGCCCCCATTCCTGCGGGCTACCGACGAACTGCTGTTGGAAATCAGCTCGTTGAATGACGCGTTGCGTATCGAGCGCAACGCTCAAGGAGACCTGGAACTCATGCCCCCTGCCTTCCCTGAAACTGGAAATCAAAACTTCAAAATCGCCATCAGGTTGGGTAATTGGGCCGAGAGTGACGACAGGGGCGAGGGTTTCGACTCCTCTACTGGCTTCACCCTGTCCAATGGCGCGCTGCGCTCTCCCGACGCCTCGTGGATTCTTAAGAGCCGCCTTGCAGAAATGACCGAGGAAGACAGACGGGGATTTTGGCGTATCAGCCCTGACTTTGTAATTGAACTGCGTTCAAGTTCCGACCGGTTGAGCGGGCTACACGCCAAGATGGAAGAATACATGGAGAACGGCGTCCGGCTGGGCTGGCTGATTGACCCATTGGACCCGCAGCGCCGGGTGTACATTTACCGTCCCAACTCGCCCGTGGAGGTGCTGGAGCACCCGGAAACCCTTTCCGGCGAGCCGGAATTGCCGGGCTTTACTCTGGACTTGAAACCAATCTGGGAGCCGGCCTTCTGACCGGCGTCCACTAAAATCCTGAGCCGAGGCGCAACCTCCTACCACGCAATCAAACCGGGATGGTGTTAGCCACGTGACCACTCAGAGCAAGAAACCCTTACAGGCTTCAACACAAACCCAGCAGGAACCGGTGTCGCCGGAGCCTTTTGGCCCCATTGTGCTCAAACTTGACACCGTAATGCGAATGAATGATGAACAGCTTGCCGAACTATGTTCACTCAATGATGCCTTGCGCATCGAACGCAACGCTCAAGGAGACCTGGAGTTTATGCCCCCTGCCCACCCCACCAGCGGAAACCAAAACTCCAGGATAACTGCTCGTTTGGATAACTGGGCTGAAGGTGACGGCAGAGGCGCTGCCTTTGATGCTACCGCTGGTTTCACCCTGTCCAATGGCGCGCTGCGCTCTCCCGACGCCTCGTGGATTCTTAAGAGCCGCCTTGCAGAAATGACCGAGGAAGACAGACGGGGATTTTGGCGTATCAGCCCTGACTTTGTAATTGAACTGCGTTCAAGTTCCGACCGGTTGAGCGGGCTACACGCCAAGATGGAAGAATACATGGAGAACGGCGTCCGGCTGGGCTGGCTGATTGACCCATTGGACCCGCAGCGCCGGGTGTACATTTACCGTCCCAACTCGCCCGTGGAGGTGCTGGAGCACCCGGAAACCCTTTCCGGCGAGCCGGAATTGCCGGGCTTTACTCTGGACTTGAAACCAATCTGGGAGCCGGCCTTCTGACCGGCGTCCGCCAAAATTAAAGATACTGAGGCACAGCAATGGTCACCGTACAGCAGTCTAATTTCCTTCAATACGACCGCGCCCTGGGTATGACGGTGATGGAGGGCAAAGGTTTCTACTACCCGGTGGATACCGTGGTGGGCCAGGAAGACCGCCTCTACGTCATCAGCCGCAGCAAGGAGGAAACTGCCCGCGGCATCCGCGTCACCATGTGCGATCTGGACAGCGGGTACTACGGCAACTTCGGCGGCTACGGACAGGCCGGCGGCCAGTTCGTCTGGCCGGCCTGCGGCGCAGTGGACAGCCAGGGCCGGTTCTTCATCAGCGACGAACGGTTGCACCGCATTACCGCCTATGACGCCGCCGGCAGCTACCTGTTCCACTGGGGCCGGGCCGGCGCCGGTGAAGGGGAATTGGATACCCCGTCGGGCCTGGCCTTCGACAGTGAAGACAACATCTACGTGGCCGACGCCTATAACAACCGGGTGCAGAAGTTCACCGCCGAGGGCCGTTTCCTGCTGTCCATCGGCGGCCAGGGGACGGGAAAAGAGGCAGAGGCGGTAAGCCTGCCCTGGGGTCTGACCACCGACGCGCAGGATAACCTGTACGTCGCCGACTTTGGCAACGACTGCATCAAGAAGTTCTCCGCCCAGGGCAAGTTCCTGGCGAAGTTCGGCTCTTCAGGCCGGGACGATGGGCAGTTCACCCGTCCCGCCGCGGTGGCCGTTGACCGGGACGGGTACATCTACGTGGCCGACTGGGGCAACGAGCGAGTGCAGGTGTTGGACACCAACGGCAATTTTGTGACCACGCTGCGGGGCGAGGCCACCCTGTCCGAATGGGCGGCCAACTTCCTCAGCATCAACAAGGAAGAGGCCGCCGCCCGCGCCACCGCCGACCTGGACATGGAAATCGACTACGTGGTGGACGATCCCCACGAGGAATCATCCCACGTAGAAAAGTATTTCTGGTGCCCCTCCTCGGTCAGGCTGGACAGCCGGGGCTATCTCTACGTAACCGAGACCAACCGGCACCGCATCCAGGTTTACCGCCGGAGCGGGTAGCCGTTGTCCTTAATTCACGCAAGGAACGTAAACCAGTTTGGCGGTTCTTTAACTTGGTATATTGAGCAGATGAGATTGTTTGGCTGAAATCCGTCGTTCCTGCGCCGGCAGGAACCTGACGTATTAAGGGCAGAGGTTCCTGCCGGCGCAGGAACGACGGAAAGAGTAACCTTAGTGAAGGGAAAGTATAAGTAAAGGAGCAGGACCATGGTATCGACTAATAAAGAGCGCACCCTGGTAGTCATCGAGTTGAACGGCGGCAATGACGGGCTGAATACCCTGGTCCCCTACAACAACGGTCTCTATTACGACAACCGGCCCGGCATTGGCATCCCGCAGCAGGATGTGCTGCCCATTGACGGCGAGTTTGGGTTCAACCCCAATATGGCGGAAGTCAAGACGCTGTGGGACCGGGGCGAGCTGGCCGTCATCAAGGGTATCGGCTATCCCCAGCCCAACCGCTCCCACTTCCGGTCGCGGGACATCTGGTACACCGCCGAGCCGACAAGCATCGGCACCCAGGGCTGGCTGGGCGCCGCCCTCCGCGACCTGGACGCCAAGGGGGAGAACGTCCTTACCGGGGTGAATTTTGGGCGCGGCCTGCCCCGGGCCTTTGTCTGCAAGGGTGTGCCGGTGGCCTCGGTGGGCAACCTGGAGACCTATGGCCTGCTCCCCGACATTGACGATGAGAACGTGCGCCTCCAGGCCCTTGACGCGCTGGGCCGGATGTACGGCCCGGCCGGTGGACGGGATATTGTGTCCCAGGCCCTGAGCGAAAATGGCGCCCAGGCTCTGCTGGGCGCCGACATCCTCCGTACTGCGCCGGAGCGGTACTCGTCCAGCGTGGAGTACGCCGACACTCCCATCGCCCGCAGCCTCAAGGGCGCGGCCCAGGTGATGAGCGCCGGCCTGGGAACCCGGGTTCTCTACGCCCAGCACGGCAGCTTCGACACCCACAGCAACGAACTCCAGTCCCACGCCAAGCTGTGGCAGGATGTTTCCGCGGCCATCGGCGACTTTACCGACGACCTGAAAGAACAGGGATTGTGGCAGGACACGCTGGTGCTGGTCTGGTCCGAGTTCGGCCGGCGGGTGCATGACAATGGCACCGGCTGCGACCACGGCTCCGGCGGCGTTGCCTTTGCCCTGGGCGGCGCGGTGCAGGGCGGCCAATACGGGCAGTACCCGTCGCTGCGGGAGGCCGACCTATCCGAGGGAGACCTGGCCTACACCACCGACTTCCGCTCCACATATGCCACCATCCTGGACCGCTGGCTGGGCCTGGACCCGAACCCCGTAGTCCACGGCCAGTTTGAGCAGTTTGACTTTATCAGCCGCTAATGCCCGGTTTTGACCATAGCAGTCACCGAAACCGCCAAGAAACGATGACAATTCTCGGCGGTTTCTCTTGGGGCGGACTGTAATACGCCCGTAGGGACGACTCCCTCACATCTGTTCCAACTAACTGCCCGCGAAAGATCTGGAGCTTAAGCCAACCATGTTTTGATGCCATTCTGACGGAGCGGAGCGGCGGAAGAATCCAAAATGGTCCAGAGGAGATACCTTGCGAAAACCGGATAACCCTGGTCCCAAAGCGTTTTGGATTCCTCGCTCCGCTCGGAATGACATTAGCCGAGGGGTGCAGGTTAATTAACCCGGCGTGCAAGTTATGAAAGGGGTTGAAAAACCAGGCCCAAACACTTCTACTAGAGATGACTACTCCCAGTGGAGGTGTGTGATGGTCCTGGATACTCGGATAATAACAGTTTTCTGCCGGATAGACGATGCGTTTCAAAGGCTGCTTCAAGGAGCGCGGCTGCGCCGGAGCGGACCGGAACCCCGGTTATCCGATGCTGAAGGGCTGACTATGGAAATGGTGGGAGCATTCCTCGGCTTCAGCCAGGACAACCGGCTCTACTGGTATTTCCGCCAGCACTACGGTCACTTCTTTCCGGCGCTGGCCCGGGTGCACCGCACTACCCTTGTGCGCCAGGCGGCCAACCTCTGGCGAGTCGCAGAAGGTTCCTGTCGACGCAGGAACGACGGAAATATGACTGCGCGCCTAATGCGACAGCCCTGGGGAGGAAAACCGTCTGGTTTGCCAACTCCGGCATCCTACCTAAACTCAATGACCGGCTCCTCAATCTCCGGAAACGCATCCTCATACCGGGTTTCCCTATCGGGCCGGGCTGGACCCAAAGCGGCGCGCAGGGCTTGGTGCAAGGTGCGGGCAAAGACCGGTTCAATGTCCGGCGTCCGGGCCAGATCGGCGCGGGCGGTTTCCGGCAGAATACAGCGGGACAGGCCCAGTCGGGCCGCTTCCTTGAGCCGACGCTCCACCTGGGGCACGGTACGCAGTTCCCCACTCAACCCTACCTCGCCAAAGGCTACCAGGTCCGGTTCCAAAGCCCGGTTATAGAGGCTGGAAGCAAGGGCCAGAGCGATTCCCAGGTCGGCGGCCGGCTCACTGACCCGGAACCCTCCGGCCACGCTGACGATTATATCCTGGCCGGCCAGTTCCAACCCGGAGCGGCGGGAGGCCACGGCGGACAGCATCAGGAGCCGATTATAGTCCACGCCGTTAGCCACCCGCCGCGGGACCGGCGCATAGGCCGGCGAGGTGAGGGCTTGAATCTCCAGCATCAGGGGGCGGGTGCCTTCCAGAGCCGGCACCAGAGCCGCGCCCACGGCCCGTTCGTAACGCTGGGCCAGCAAGGCCCGGGATGGGTCGGGAACCTCAACCAGGCCCTGCCCGGTCATCTCGAAAACGCCGACTTCCGTGGTGGAGCCAAAGCGGTTCTTGCCGCTGCGCAGCACCCGGTAGGCGTTGATTTCCTGCCCCTCCAGGTACATCACCACGTCCACCATGTGTTCCAGGACCCGCGGGCCGGCCAGGGAGCCGTCTTTGGTCATGTGCCCGGCCAGGAATACCGGCACGTTGCGCTGCTTGGCCCAGCGCATCAACTTCAGGCCGCACTCCCTAACCTGGGCAACGCTGCCGGGACCGGAAGGCGCATCCTGAGTGTAGAGAGTCTGGATGGAGTCAACAATCGCCAGGTCGGGGCCACACTCTTCCAGCCGGACCAGGGCCAGGTCAACGTCGGTCTCCGCAACCAGAAAGACCCGGTCGCCGGCAAAGCCCAGCCGTTCCGACCGCAGCTTTATCTGGTGGGGGGATTCCTCCCCGCTGAGGTACGCAACCGTATGGCCGCCCTCCGACATAAACCGGGCCAGTTGCAGCAGCAGGGTGGACTTGCCAACCCCCGGTTCCCCGGCCAGCAGGGCCACCGAGCCGGCGACGATACCGCCGCCCAGTACCCGGTTCAACTCATCCGCCGGCAGTTCAATTCGCCGCCGGTCTTCCGGGTTAAGGCGGGACAACTCCTGTAGAGCTTCGCCGGCGGGATTCAGCCAAGCTTGGCGGCTTGGGCCGCTGCCGCTAGTAGTTCTGCCAATAGCCGCCTTGCCTTCCTGCAAGGGCAGGGCGGAGCCGCAGGAAGGAGCGGGACAAAAGCCCAACCAGCGGGTACTTTCATAACCGCATTCCTGGCAGAAGAATACCGTTCGCTGTTGTTCTCTCGGTCGGGTCATTAGATAACCTCCTGAATTGCCGGCCCATTATAACAACAGCAGGCCCCATAATCAGGGGCCTGCTGTCAGTAAACGCCGATTCAGGATAACCCGCCGAGACGCTACCCGTTAGCGGGTCTGCCTAGGCGAGGGGCAAAGCTGGTTCCGGTTCGGCCAGATCGGGCACCCTGGCGCGAATGACGATCTTTTCGTCCTCCGCATCCACCAGCGCTACATCGCCGTCGTTCAACCGCCCGCTCAACAACTCGTCAGAGAGCTTGTCCTCCACCTCGTTCTGGATGACGCGGCGCAGGGGACGGGCGCCCAGTACCGGGTCAAAGCCCTTCTCTCCCAGGTATTCCCGGGCCGCATCGGTAAGCTCCAGCGTAATGTTCTTGTCCGCCAGTTCCTGCTGCACCAGGTTAATCATCAGGTCAACGATGGCGTGAATCTGGTCCTGGTCCAACTGGTGGAACACGATGCTGGCGTCGATACGGTTGAGGAACTCCGGTCGGAAGAAGCGCTTGACTTCATCCATCACCTTGTCCTTCATCCGCTCGTAGGACTGCTGGGAGGACTGGGCATCACCGGCCTTGACCCCGAAGCCCAAGGTGGTGTCCCGCTTAATCAGGTCAGAACCGAGGTTGCTGGTCATCACGATAATGGAATTGCGGAAGTCCACCCGGCGGCCCCGGGCGTCGGTCAACTGCCCGGCATCGAAAATCTGCAACAGGATGTTGTACACTTCCGGGTGAGCCTTTTCGATTTCGTCCAGCAGGATGGCGCAGTAATTCTTGCGGCGAACGCCCTCGGTTAGCTGGCCGCCCTCATCGTAGCCGACGTAGCCCGGAGGGGCGCCAATCAGACGGGCGACGGTGTGCCGCTCCTGGAACTCGGACATATCCAGGCGAATCATATTGTCTTCGTGGCCGAACATTACCTCGGCCAAGGCCCGCACCAACTCCGTCTTGCCTACTCCGGTTGGGCCAAGGAACATAAATACACCGATGGGATGGCGGGGGTCTTTCAGCCCGGCCCGGGCGCGGCGCACGGCCTTGGAGATATTAACGATAGCCTCATCCTGGCCGATGATGCGCTTGTGCAGGTCGTCTTCCATGTGGATTAGCCGGGCTGTCTCCTCGGCGGCCAGCCGGGTTACCGGAATCCCGGTCCACATACTGACCACTTCGGCGATGTCCTCCTCGGTGACCGTGGAGCGGCCCCGAGAGCGGTCTTCCTGCCACTCTTCTTTCAGAGTGTCCAGGTTTTCGTTCAGGTTCAATTCCCGGTCCCGCAGTTCCGCCGCCGCCTCGTACTGCTGGGAGGCGATGGCGGCGTCCTTTTCCTGCCGCACCTTGTCCAGCACTTCCATCGCGTCCTTGACCGACGCTGGGGTCACGCTGCCGCGCAGCCGCACCCGGGAGCCGGCCTCGTCCAGCAGGTCAATGGCCTTGTCAGGCAGGAACCGGTCGGGGATAAAGCGGGTAGCCAAGGTGGCCGCAGCCTTTACGGCAGCCTCGGTGATGTCAACATTGTGATGGTCTTCGTAGTTGCCCTTGACGCCCATCAGTATTTGCAGCGTCTCTTCGGAGTTGGGTTCTTCCACCTTTACCGGCTGCAAGCGGCGTTCCAGGGCCGGGTCGCGTTCCACGTATTTCCGATAGTCGTCCAGGGTGGTGGCCCCGATGCACTGGATTTCACCGCGGGCCAGGGATGGCTTAAGGATGTTTGAGGCATCCACCGCACCCTCGGCGGCGCCGGCGCCCACCAGGGTGTGAACTTCATCAATGAAAAGGACGCAGTTGCCGGCGGTCTTTATTTCCTCGATGACCTTCTTCAACCGCTCTTCGAACTCGCCCCGGTACTTGGTGCCGGCCACCAGAGCGCCCATATCCAAAGTAACCAGCCGCTTGCCCTGGAGGGTTTCGGGGATTTCGCCGCTGTAGATTTGCTGGGCCAGCGCCTCGACGATAGCAGTCTTGCCTACGCCGGGTTCGCCCACCAGCACCGGGTTGTTCTTGGTGCGGCGGCTGAGTATTTGCACGACCCGCTGGATTTCCTGGTCGCGGCCAATAACCGGATCAAGCTTCCCGTCACGGGCGGCGTTGGTCAGGTCAATACCCAACTGGTCGAGGGTGGGGGTGCGGGTGCCGGTGCGGGAACTCTGGGAACCGCTGCCGGTGGAGCTGTTGCTGAGGATGCGGTGGGTTTCGGTCCGAACCTTCTCCAGGGTAACGCCGAGGCTTTCGAGAACGCCGGCGGCGACGCCTTCGCCCTCCCGGAGCAAACCGATGAGCAAATGCTCGGTGCCGATATAGGTATGGTTCATCCGGCGGGCTTCGTCAACGGCCAGTTCAACCACCTTCTTGGCACGAGGAGTTAAGCCAATCTCGCCCTGCGCCGGCTTTTCGCCCCTTCCGATAATAAACTCGACCGCCGACCTTACCTTGCTGAGGTCAACGCCCAAGCCGGAAAGGACTCTGGCGGCCACGCCTTCGGTTTCTCGTACCAAACCGAGCAGGATATGCTCGGTGCCGATATAGTTATGGTTAAACCGCTGGGCTTCTTCCTGGGCCAGGGACAGAACTCTCCGCGCTCTTTCCGAGAATTTTTCGAATCTACTTCCCATAATACCGCTCCTGTTGGGTAAGACGGGGGCTGCTTCACCTGGCTGAAAGCATTTTTGGAAGGGTTCACCGGTATTCCACCATGCAGCAGTTCCCGGCCTACTTTATTTGAGAACATACCCAACACAATTATAGACTGGATTATATGGCACCCGATTTAAGTCTGTAAAGCTATTTGCCCAACTGACGCCAAACAAGTTTAACCAACGATTAACATTGCAAAGGAGATTCAAGTAGCAGATAGGCGTTGGCCGGCGGCCCACTAAGCCCGTATTTCGAGGGATTTCAGAGGATTAGCGTTGCCGGAACGACATCGTGGGCTTATTCAGAAATACTTCCCGGCGGTGACCTATTTTCCCACTTCGTCACCAAAGCAGTATCGTCGGCGCTGGGGCGTTTCACTGCCGTGTTCGGGATGGGAACGGGTGGGACCACCCCGCTAGAACCACCAGGAAGTAAATCCAACTCGGTCAGTATGCACCATTTTTCACGATCTGGCAAGGGGTAGATTTGGCAAAATATCGGGCAATTCTGTTCGGGTTTTCCCAGGTTATTTTCCTACGGCCGGCGCCCCCAACGCCGGCATAAGCTGCTCTCGCTCAATTTAGCAGTAGAGATACGATTTAAGCGGAGCTTACAGTGTGATAAAATACTTGTGTGTCCACATTGGGCCGTTAGCTCAGCTGGCAGAGCACCGGACTTTTAATCCGGGTGTCGTGGGTTCGATCCCCACACGGCCCACCATGATGGACTCGAACCCACTTCGTCTTCAGCTTCCTGTGACATTAACCCCCTCTCTCTTGGGGGGGTACACATGGCAACCGCGCCTGGCCCCGCCGCGTGGCGCTCGGTGTACTTGGCAGGCATTCTGGACCTCTTCCACGGGCAGGACGTCGTCAGCGCGGGCAACTCCACACCGGAAGTCGCCAGATCCTGGGCCACGCCGTGCGACGACTCGTTCCTAATCGCCTGCTTTTCGAGCAGGAGGGTGGCTGGAAATTCCCACCTTTTGTAGCTCAGGGGTGGCTGGAAAACCCGGTTTATTTCTCCCCGGCAGAAAGCTATAATTTAGGTATTCCAGCCAGGGGGTAGACCACCATGACGCTGTACGGCTATGCCCGGGTCTCGGTGCGGGAGCCGGAGGACAAGAATCTTGATCTCCAGGGGACTTGGGGTCTCGCGGACCACGGTGCGCCGGTACGGCTATGCCAGGACCTCGCCCGCCAACCGGCCGCCGCAAAGCCTCATGGTATCGAGGGCCCAAGCCATAACCGACTGACATTTTCGCTGGACATCGACACTGCTACTGGGTCAATTTGAGCTGGCTACTAACCGGAGTGGCGGCCCTTTCACTTAATTCGGCCTCAATCCTGTCCAGCTGACTGGGTCCACTTTATTCAAGGTTGTTATCCATCACCCGCGCGTTGCAATCCATACGACATGATGTGATCCTCCTTTGCGGTTACTTGCACCACGCGCCCGCACCTTGACCTCAGCAACTTCGAAACCGGCACGGCGCAACCGTCTGACGAATGCCGGTTGAGGACCGGCAGACCAAATCGCCAATGTACCGCCCCTCCGCAACGCAGCGTAGGTGGCGGCCAGCCCCGCCAGGCTGTAGAGCCAATTGTTGTCTTTTCGGACTATCGCCTCCGGGCCATTGTCAACATCAAGCATGATGGCATCATAGGAACCTCCGGCGGTCTTTATCAACTGGACAACGTCGGCTACATGAAGCTCAACTCGTCCGTCGTCAAGAGGGCGGCCGGCAAGATGGGCAAGCACTCCCCGGTTCCACTCAACCACGGCAGGTACCAGCTCCGCGACTACCACTTGGGCATCATCACCAAGGATGTCCAGCGCCGTTCTCACCGAGTATCCCATGCCCAGACCGCCAATCAGAACGCGGGCCCTGGGATGTTTTGCCAGGTTTCGACAGCCTAGTTTGGCCATAGCTTCTTCTGACCCGCAAGTGCGGCTGTTCATGAGTTCCCAATTATCCGCTTTGATCGAGAACTCAGAGTCACGTTGGTACAAAACGAGTTCCGCTCCTCCGTCAGGAGTTTGTGCCCGGCCGAGCAACTGCCAGGAATTCATTGACGCCTCGCGTAACCGAGATTTGCACTTCTTGACCAATCATACCAAACCACCGCCCCTGACCGAGCGGCAGAAGGTGAATGTCAAGGCGGGTGTTGGCGGAGAGGACGGCCTCCAGGGCGGAGGCGACAGCCTCGTCGGCAGCGCACAGCTCCGGCAGGGACGAAGGCCGGGGAGGGGGACGAGTGTAACAGTCCAGAGTTGAGGGGATTCCCCAGGGTAAGAAGGCCCGTCATTCCTGCGAAAGCAGGAACCTCGCTAACCGCAATTCGAGATTCCTGCCTGCGCAGGAACGACGGACACTTCGACACTGAACAGTTACGGACGAGTTGCGGTTGTTGACATCGGTGTTCAGGGTCATAAAGGGTCTCCTAGCGAGGATTATGGGGGGGTAAAAGATGCTTGATAATTGCAGTTATAGAGCCTTCCTCTCTGTCCCGTAAACGCCCCTTTACGGAACAGTTTCAAAACTGGCACCTCCCCGTTGCGCCGGCGTGTTCCATAAAGGTAAACCCTTAACGCTGGCGTAGATCTCCCCCAACTCTGCCGCTTGGTGGACATCCTCAGCTTCCGCCAGGGGGTGACATTTGCCCCTGGACGGGGCTGGCAGTATGCACGATAATTGCCCTTGAAACGGCGTGGGCAACGTGTCCTATAATTGCCGTTATCGTGCATTCCACGCGACGCATTCCCGGTGCCCCTGCACAACCTGCAGGCGCCGGTCACACCTGCCACCCCACCAAACCGCGGTCTAGCGCTTCAAGACTTGCAGGGGGTCCGCTTTTCCCCAGAACAGTCCGCGCCGGCCAACATTATCTGGGTATACGTTTCCGCCGGGGTACACTTGAGGCCTAAAAGTGCTCCCCAGTTCCTTCCCCAGTAGCTTTGAGAGTTCTGTGGGATGATCTAAACTGACGGGAAACGAGCATCGTCCCATGAAGAAGTCCGGGCTTAGTCCCGGAGCGAGTGGCCTTGGGACTGGCCCAGACGGAGGAGGGAACTCCGCTTTCTTGGGTCTGCCGCAAAATGGAGTCAACGAGCGGGCCTTCTGCTGCCTGAAGAGGAATCTCAAGGAATGGTGAAGGCAGAAGGGAGGAAGCTGCATCTCCCAGGGGAGGGGAATCGCAAGCTGAAGCAGTTGGTGGCTGACCCTGATACTTGCCTTGTGGAGGACTAACATGAGTGAAGAGATCTACTACGCGCCCGTTACTGAGTTGGCAGCAAAAATACGCCAGAAAGTGCTATCCCCTGTTGAAGTGGTCCAGGCTCATTTGGACCGCATTGAGCAACTCAACCCAACACTGAACGCCATCGTTTTCTTTGTCGACAACCCCCTGGAGCAGGCCAGGCAAGCGGAGGCGGCGGTAATGAGGGGTGACGACCTTGGCCCTCTCCACGGTGTGCCCTATACGCTTAAGGACTGCATCGAAACGGCAGGGATGCGAATGTCCCTGGGATCGAAGATTTACGATGGCTACATATCCCAACAGGACGCGGAGGTCTACACCCGCCTGAAGGCAGCTGGCGGCATCTTGTTAGGCAAGACCAACATGCCTGAGTTCGCCCTCTGGTGGGAAACGGACAACGAGGTCTTCGGGACAACCCGCAATCCCTGGAACCTGGACAGGACGGCCGGAGGCTCCAGTGGTGGGGAGGTGGCCGCCATTGCCGCCGGTCTTTCGCCCCTCGGCCTGGGAACGGACCTGGGCGGGTCCATCCGCGCCCCGGCCAGCCTGTGCGGTGTCGTAGGCATCAAACCCACCCTGGGCCGGATACCCTACACCGGCATTCAGCCTCAAACCCTCCTTCGGGCCATCCACGTGGGACCGATTGCCCGCACCGTGGGTGACGTGGCCCTGGGTATGTCCATCCTTGCCGGCGCCGACGACGTAGACCTGTACACTCCGCCGGTGCCGGTGCCGGAGTACGCGCCTTTGGACGTTGACCTGAGCGGACTGAAGGTAGGATGGAGCCCCACCACCGGGGTGCCGGTGGAGCCGGAGGTCCAGCGATCGGTAGCCGAGGCGGCAGCGGTGCTGGGCGAAAGTGGCATAAATGTCGAGCCGGTGGAAATACCGGCGCTGACCGAGAATAACGCGTCGGCCATTTCCACAATCATTTATACCATGGAGGCCAGGCGCTACTCTGCATCCACCATAGCCGGAAGGGAATCGGAGCTAACGCCGCTGTTCCGATCCCGCTACGTGGACGGAAATACCTTCACCATGGATGAGTACTTGAACGCGGCCGAGGAATGGGAGAAACTGCGTCAAGCGATAAAGGAATACTTCACCCGCTACGATATTTTTCTGTGCCCCACGGTACCCATGCCAGCCTTTCCCCACGGGCAGAACGAGTTTCACATCGAAGGCCGGGACCTGGCCGGCAGGCACACCCTGCGTATCACCCTGCCTTGGGACCTGACTGGTTCTCCGGCCATATCCGTGCCCTTCGGTTTCAGTTCAGGTGGACTGCCGATAGGCGTCCAGGTGGTGGGCCGTCATTTCGACGAGTTGAAGCTGCTGCAGGTAGCCAGGAGGCTGGAAGCCAGCAGGCCCCAGACCAGGCGCCCGCCCGTGGGCTGAACGTTAAGGTCACGACGTTTTGCTGACATCGGGAGTTACGAGTGGACACGCTGCGGAGGATTAAGCGGCTAAAGGGTCAGCCTGGAAGCGAGTCGGGCAACCCGCGGGCTTTACTGCCGCTGCCTAAGAGATCAGAAATCAATAAATGACCTTGGGGGTGACATCGGAATAGAATGTAGGTATAGTCACGCCGGAACAAGAAAACGGTCTAAGCACCAAAGTGGCCATGTTGACCGGAGCCTTGTCAACCGGCACCGTTGAGTCCTCTGGCACCGAGCAAGTCATCTCCATCATCTTTCATCTTTGCCGGGCTGGGAGATAGCGCGCTGCTCGTGGCCCGGGACGAAAAGAAGGCCGGAGTTACCCCGGTAGCCGTTAGGGAGGAGGGGAGCCAATCTGAGGTCTGTGTCGGCAATATTACCGGCAACCCCGACTGCTCCACGATTAGCCTGGCGGAATTTGAAAACTTAAGCAAGCTCAAGGCGCTGATTTGCCGCGTTGGCTCCACCGGTCTGGGGCCGTCTTAAGGCGAGGACGAAGAGCTTTTTAAATAAAGTGCTGGTCGTAAATCTCAAGAGTGTCATTCGCCTTAGCAACCCGATATACCGAAGTAGATAGTTCGAGTCCCTCTAGAAGTCTGGCCGGAAAGCCATTGGCCGGGTTTCGAGCTACGCCAAGCAGACGTATTCCAGTCTTAAACGGCATGGTAGTGTATGCAATACGTTTCAAGAGCCCACTGTTACATCGCCAATCGACGTTAAGAAAACAACGGCCTGGGGGGAATCGGGGTTTCCGGCCACATTTCTAGGGACGAAACCGCGAAACGCCAAGACGTTGATGGCCTTTTGGGCCAATCGACAGAGAAGACCCAGTAAACTGACTGATCCAGCAGCGTTCCCTGACGGTCTACGGGGACAAGAAACGGACCAGTATCATGGTGTTCCCCCACCCAGGGAGCAACGACCCAGAGTTAAAGAAACCCACATCCAACACCGAAAGTGAGATCTACGCATGAAGTGGTTATGGTATACGAGAAAGCAGACGGCAGGCAGGAGTGGGACGTCCACAAGAAGAATTTAGGATCCGACGTGAGGAACCTGAACCACGAAACAGAGGAGTTTAGGCTAATAGCAGTTTAAGGGCTGACCACGGAGACCGGGACTGTCAAAACGGTGTCACCGTTTTGACAGGCGCAAACCAGGTCGCCCAACCACCTGACCAGGGTATTCACCGCAGGAATCTGTGGGTCCTTCGGGGGCCGGCTTTATGCCGACGGTTCGCCGTCACTCGAGACGCAACCGGTGCAGACACAGGCGGTAGCGGTGTTCACTGGCGGGCCTCGAAAAGCTGTCCCTTCGTGACAGCCGGAGTTCTGTCAGTAATGACGATTCCACCCGTTGGTCGGGGATATAGCCCAGTTTGGATGTGGTAAGCGGCAGGGCAAGCAGTGCTTTTACCGCTACGGCTCTGGCTCTCGTGTTCAGCTTCATCACGGCGGCGGCCAATATTGCACTGCCCCGGCAGGTGTCGATTGCTCGGCTTCCGAGGCGGTGGAGATGCCGGCCAACCTGGCCTTTTAGAGACCAGGCAGGAGTCAGGCCTTATCGTGTGAGAAAGGAGCATCTACCGCCGGTTCCGTTTGCTTTTGAGACTTTCGCGGGGGAGTCTGGATCGGAGCAAACCCGGCTTCCGAACGCATCCCGGAGAATTCAGATGCGGCGGCCTGGGCAAGTCAAGGGGCGGCGAACCCGGCAATTTCATTTCCCGCCTAGCTAACTGTTCCCCACTTGGAGAATAAACGCCGAAATGAAGATTTCAGGAATTGATTTCCCCAATCTTCTCTTGAACGCCCTGCGAAATGACCGGCTGGTTATCTTCGCAGGAGCAGGTGTTTCCATTCCACAACCCGCAGGACTGCCGACATTCAGACAATTGGCGGAAGCTGTGGCCAGGGGAACTGGAGAAGGGTTGGAGGAGGGAGAGTCTGAGGACCGCTTTCTCGGGAGGCTCCACCACAGAGGTCAACAGGTACACCTTCAGGTCGCGCAGGAGCTTCAAAGAAATGCCCCAAAACCCAGTTGTGTCAAGGGCGGCGGCAAAACTTACCACTGTGGCGCCGTAAAGTTGTACCACTGACGGGATGCGTGACGGCTCTGACCGGAAGGACGCTGCGACAGTGAGAGATTGCTGGAAGCCGGCGTTGGTGTGGACCTATGCTGCGTCTGGTTGGTCAGGAGATGGAGACCCGGCATCCTGCCGTCTGCCCTTGAGGCGGTAGCTGTCGCCGTTCATCTCCAGGAGATGGACGTGGTGGGTGAGTCGGTCCAGCAGGGCTCCGGTGAGCCGCTCCGAGCCGAATACGTCGGTCCATTCGTCAAAGGGCAGCAGTTGTCTTGTTTGTCAAGACGTTACAGCATGGAGACTCCATGGCCGGCGGGTCCGCAGGATGGCGTTCAGTATGGTGAGCAGCTTGCGCATACAGGCCGTGAGGGCAACTTTTTTGGGTTTACCGGCCGCCAGCAACCGCCTGTAAAAGTCCCGGATGATAGGGTTGTGGCGACTGGCGACCAGCGCCCGTATGTACAGGACGGCCCGTACTCTGGCCCTCCCTCCCCAGATGGTGCGCTTGCCGCGCATGTTACCGCTGTCCCGATTTATGGGCGCTACGCCTACCAAGGCGGCGATCTTCTTGCGATCCAGTGCCCCCAGTGCAGGTACATACGATAGCAGCGTTACAGAGAGTCGCTCGCCCACCCCAGGTACGGAACGCAGCAGATCATCCTGCTCTCGCCATACTGGACTCCGATGGAGCATTTGCCGCAACCCGTCGTCAACGTCTTTAAGTTCCTCTTCCAGCCAACTGATGTGGGTCTGCACGCTGCGGAGCACGGGGCCGCTGGCTCGTCCCAAGCGGTTTTTCTCGGCGACAAGCAAGCATGGTCATCACTTGGTTGCGTCGGGTGGTCAATGCGTTGAGTTCCTGAGCATCCGCGGTTGGCAGCGGGCGCACAGGTGGGCGAACTGCCTCGGCGAAGTGGGCCAACACCTGAGCATCCAACGCATCGGTCTTGGCCAGTCTCCCTGTGGCCTTGGCGAAATCGCGCACCTGCCGGGGATTGACCACCACCACAGGCTGGGCCGATGCCGCGAGAGCTGACACAAGACGAAGTTCCAAACCGCCTGTTGCCTCCAGTACCACCGCGGCGGGTTGAAGCTTTTCCAATTGCGTAACCAACTCCTCAATACCGGCCTCGTCATAAGACACCTGCCAGGCGTTGCCGTCCGGACGCACCGCGACATCAATGGTGGCCTTGGCCAGGTCTATACCGACAAAGATAGATTCCTTTTCCATAAATGCCTCCGTTCAGTACTATCCCTTCCTTGCGAGATACGGGCTTGATTTGCCCAGGCAGTTGTTCGGGATGTGCTGGGAATGAGTGCGGCGACCATCGCTGCCCTGCGATCTTCATTGATCAAGATTGGGACGGTCTGCCGCACTCGGAACCACCAAAATGATGGGGCTTCAAAACGTCAGGATCAAGATACCAGGTTGGTGGTGACCAGGACGGAGCCCCGCTCGTTGCGCTTGCTGAAGACCTCGAAGAGGAGTTCCGCGCCAGTGGTGGACAGGGGGACGAAGCCCAACTCGTCGATGATGAGAAGCTTGAGGCGGGACAGCTGCCGCTGGCGGTTGAGCAGTCGTCTCTCATCCCGGGCCCCAGCGGTCCGCTTTACCTCGTTTTCACCGGCGCGACGCCCCAGTGCGGTTCCCCGGCGTGGTTCCCCAGCCAGTGAGGCTGCCCGGGCTTACTGCGGGGATATGACCACCTGGAGCGTGGCCGGTGGAACGTCGCCCAGAGCGTCCTTGTCGATGTAGACGCTCTGGATGACGTCACCGTCCTTGGTGCCGTACACGACCTTGTTCTTCGTGTCCTTGGTCTTGTGCAGCGTCAGAGTCAACTTTTCCATCGTTTTCATCTCCTCGTTGTAATCGGCGGAGGTAAAGTGTACCGGGTGTTGCATGAATTGTACCTAAGAATCGGTTCGCACCAGGCGCTCCCGCGAGAAGCGCCGCGCCGCCCACCGGGCCATCACAGGTGGCCCTCCTCAACCAGTCGTTGCGAGTCCCGTAACGCACCGTCCGGAGCCAGAGCTAGCCCACCCGTCCAACACGATCAAAGGGAGCCTGGGCAAGAGGCCGGTAGACTCGGTGACTTCATCATCGAATTCGAACCGTGTCAAGGCGGTCGTTGTCCGATAACTGCTCCTGCTTCGGCATGGCGCCCTACTCCTCAGTGACGGTGCTTCCCCGCCCCGTGTCATTGGAGCATACCTGCCCCACGGCCTGCAACGGCTAACTGTCAGTAAATCGTATCTGGGGTGGAGTGGAGGGCCGAGTGTTATGACCGGGACGGAGGAGACCGCCAGGGGTGCTAGCATACGGCTCTACGGCAAGTCTGGCCTCGGCTAGGCCGCTCCTGGCAACGAAGACGGCTCCGAGGGACTCCGGCGGGCCGTGGGCATCTCCCACAGGACGGCGGTTGACCCCGAGGGTTAGACTCCCGGATGCGCCGTGGCGCCCCGGGTCTGGCGGATAGGGTGTTTAGGACGATCCCCGGTCCGACATCCCGCGCCTCATTCCGCAGGCTCACAATTTTCTTCGATATCCGCCCGACATTCTTCAGAACCTCGTCCAGGGTGCCAGCCAGATCCAGCGCGGCAACCTCCAGGCGAGTGCCGCAGTGCCGCACGGTGTATGACGCCGTGTCCGCCTCTCCCTGAGCATACTGGGCATAGATGACCAGGCCGCCGGGCAGGCCGAGGGCCGTGGCATAGGAGAGCATCTGGTAGAGGTCGGCGTTGGAGACCCGCTCGCCGGTAAGGTTTTTGTGCTTGGCGTCTTCCACGAACAGACAGTCGGGGCCGTCCCTTCATGGTCCAGCGTCACATCTTGAGTTCCCTATCCGAACGCAACGTCTCCGGCGAGACCCCCAGAACGTCTCGGAGTGATTGCGTCAGGAACTCCTGGAATACGACGGTCATGTCCATCAGAAACCCAGGGGCTCGAACTCCTCCCCGTCCAGACTCGAAAGCACCGTGGCTCAATATGAGCCTGGCCAGGCTGATCACATCCCGGTAGTGCTCGGTCAACCGGTCGAAATCCACCGTCGGAACCCTGGCCGGCGGGAACTCGACCAGGGAGGCTCCATCCAGGATACCGGCAACCCATCCCCGGCTCTGGCGGGCTTCCGGAGACCGCAGGCGAGTCCGGCCCCACCGATGGGCCGCCGCC
Source organism: Dehalococcoidia bacterium (assembly GCA_965197655.1). Classification (GTDB taxonomy): domain Bacteria; phylum Chloroflexota; class Dehalococcoidia; order Lucifugimonadales; family UBA3495; genus CATQHB01. Next base: position 3,121,967 of record OZ240220.1, read on the forward strand.
TTCACTAGGCGATTGGGAAGAATGTCGTTGGTGAACTCGTCGTACTGCAGCTCTACCGGCAGGTGGGTGTCAAACCTCCGGCGCAGCCGCTTCTCAAGGCGGATGCGCCCCCACACGGCAATGAGCGGCTCCTCCTCGGCCCGGTAACCATGCAGCAGCCCGCCGGAGTGCTCAGCGCCATGGCCGGAAGGGCCGGCAGGGCGCACTCCCCGGGAAAACGGAAGTCCTCGGGACGAAACCGGATCCGGCCGATGGCGTAGCAGGTCAGGGACAGCAGCCGGGCAATCCCGATCTTCGGCTCGATGAATACCGACAAGCCGCCGGTTTCAATCAACGAGTTCATCGTCTTCCAGTCTGAGTCGCTGCCTCAAACCGGCGGCCTTGACTCCCAAGGTGAGTACTTCTTCCGCCAAATCGCACAGCAAACGATGGCCCGCGTTCCCAGTCAGCTAGTTGGCGCTGCCGGGCCGGTACTTGTCACCCTCCTCGCGGGTGATCCTGCCCGAAGCCATCAGCCACATCCGGGCAATTTCCGGTCCCATGAACTTGAAGGTGCGGCGCAGTTCCCGGGCCAGAGGAGGATACTCGTGGCCCTCCAGCGCTTCATAGAACCACCGGCAGAAGCCGCCGTGCGCGTCGCCGAGAGCCTGCGCCCGGCGGGCGTTTTCGATCACCGCCTCGATCTTAAGACGGTTGCGGACGATTCCGCCGTCCTGGCGCAATCGCTCCACATCATCGGGCCCGAGGGCAGCTACAGCGTCGATCTTCCAACCGGCAAACGCGTTTCGGAAGGTATCCCGCTTGTCCAGGATCATCTTCCAGGTCAAGCCGGCCTGGAAGACTTGCAGGCTCATCACCTCGAACAGCACGTCATCGTCGGTGGCCCGACGGCCCCAGATTTCGTTGACATACCAGTCCCGCAGGGGGTCCGGCGGAGCATCGGGGTCGTGGATCGATTCGTGAGGCATCGGCATCTCCGTTATTTTCTGGTCCAGGGTTCGGCCTGAAAGAGGGCCCTCACCCTGACCTTCTCTCTTTGGGCCAGTGAATTGACTGGATGTTCGCTGGCGGCGTGCGCAGGTGCCTGCGCGGTGTACTAGCGCGGCACGATGGGCAGGGTGACGTGGGACGGGTGGGCCGAGTCGTGCAGGATGGTCTGGAGGGCCGGCCTCAATTCGGTGTCGGCCGCGATGACCCCGCCGGTGTTGGGGTTACGGTCGAAGCGGGGGAAGTTGCTGCTGGACACCTCCAGCCGGACCTTGTGCCCCACCTTGAACACGTTGCTGGTGGCCCACAGGTCGATGGTGTAGCAGTAGGCCCGCCCCGGCTCCACCAGCGACGGGCTGGACATCGACTCCCGGTAGCGGGCCCTAATAATGCCGTCGGTCAGGTTGCGGGCGCAGCCGTCCTCGCAAACGTCCACCAGCTTGGCAGTGAAATCGGTGTCGGTGGCCGAAGTGGCGGCCCACAGCGTGACGGTGACCGGTCCGGTGACCTCCACGTCCCGATCCAACGTGGGGGTGGAGTACACCAGCACGTCGGGACGTGCTTCGATCTCGTTCTGGTCGAAGGCGCCGTTGGCGGCGAAGTACGGGTTGCAGCAGAGCGGTCCGCCTGGCGTCGGCACCGGGTTGGCCGGGTTGTAAAGGAAAATATCGGGCGGCTCGTCGGCCGGCGGCACCGGACTGAGGCCGCCGTCGCCGTGCAGAGTGTTGGAGTTGCCGCCGCTGTGCAGGTAGTAGCTGGTGGCCTGGGCGCGGGCCAGCGGCCACTCATTTTCGTCACGCCAGACGTCGTCTCCCATCACGAAGATCTTGACCGGCGGCTCATCCAACAGCCCGGTATCCTGGCCATTCAGCCGGTGCCGGAACCAGCGCAGGTGAATCTCGTCGAGACCCAGGGCCATGGCGTCTGCGGCCACACCGAAGTAGTGGTCGCCGGCCATGCTGCCGCCCCGCGACCCGTGCTGCCAGGGTCCGATGATGAGCTTCTGGCCACGTCGGGCGTCCTCGGTGGCCCCCTTCTCCTGCATACCCAGGAAGTTTCGGATGGTGCCGCCCAGGAAGATGTCGTACCAGCCGCCAATGTTCAGCGCCGGTACGTTGATTTTGGAATGCTGGTCCTCGATGCACAGCTTTTTCCAGTAGTCGTCGTAGCTGGGATGCTCCAACCAGTCGAAAAAGTAGTCGGCCAGACCGCCCTCGAGGTGGGGGAAGTCGTTCAGGGGCAGGTGCTTGAAGGCATCGCTCATGCCGTCGACGGCCTTGAGCAGCTCGGCGCTGCGCGCCTGCGGGATGCTCTTGATGGCCGAGTGGGTCTTGAAGTTGGCCAGGGTCAGCTGGAGCATGGTCCAGGAGACGTTGAAGCCAAGCTCGAAGGCGCCGCCCTGGTAAGTCCAGCCGTCGTGGTAGTTGGAGGCGGTGACGTTGGGTGCGATGGCGGCCAGGTGCGGCGGCTGGCTGGTGGCGCACAGCCACTGGGTCGCGCCAACGTAGGACGCCCCGATCATACCAACCCTGCCGCTGGACCATGGCTGGGAGGCAGCCCACTCCACGGTGTCGTAGCCGTCGTTGATGTCGTCGACAAAACAGTAGAACTCACCGCCCGAGGTGTAGCGCCCGCGGGTGTCCTGGATAACGAGGGCGAACCCGGCCCTGGCGGCCTTGATCGGGTCGAGCATCAGCGCCGACAGCGGCGATGTCTTATCGTAGGGAGTGCGCTGGAGAATCGTCGGGCCCGGGCCCGGGCCATCGGGCCGGTACACGTCCGCGTAGAGCATGGTGCCATCGCGCATCGTGGCGGGCTGGTTGGTTTCCACCCTGATCGAAATCGAATCGGGCATGGCTCATCCTCCCAAAATGATTAAACGCAGCAAGTACAAAGGCCACGGAGATACTGATTCAGGTTGCCGGAATTCTGCCTCCCCGCTGGATCAGATGAATCGTGGTATCACCCCCTCGGCGAAACGGTCCACCTAACTGGACAAAATCAAGAACTATCTCCCTGAAGTTCGTGCTAGAAGTGCAGTCGGGCCAGTGGGCTGGGGCTACCACTCCTAGTCACCGTTATGGACGACTACTCCCGTTTCATCCTGGCCTGGAGGCTTCAAGGGGACATGACCTCCGACTCCCTCATAGAGGTGGTTCAGGAGGCGGCGGACAGAACGGGCATGGACCGGGTTCCCGTAACGGACGGGGCCAGGCTGCCGAGCGACAACGGCCCGGGCTATGTGTGGTGATGACGGCAGAAATCCCTTAAGCCGTACTCCGCATAAGGTGTCGCCGGAGCCCTGCCAACAGACAACTTGCTTCTAACTCTCCCCTAGCCCTTCAGCATCATGGTGAACTGCGTGCAATTGGTCAGATCTTCGTATGTATGGCTCTTGCCAGGACGTTTTCCATCCGGCGAACGTCGCCGGCAAAAAGAGGTGTCTTGTGCCGTCGCTCAGCCCGATTTCTATCTCGCCTACGAGTTGAATGATGAGCCTGCGCTCCGGTAGGGGGTGAGGTCCATAACGCGCAGTTCGGAGTAATGGCGGACGCCTGTCTCCCTGTTGACGTCTAACACTTCCAGCTATGCGTGGTCGTCCAGGGACAACGGCTCGATGTGGGTTTCGCCAGCAGCGTCCGGGGACAGGCGATACATTGCCATGGGTCACGCTCCAATTGTCGTAGTTCGGATGTAGCTGACTTGCATAGACCCATATCGGTCGATTGCGCACGCGCCGCTGTCCCGGCCCGCCTCTTCAGCTCGGCTTTCGCCGATGAGGAGCGGGGTCATTTGACACTCCCCCGAACTTCTGCTATCCGGCCGACAGGGGTCGGACCCGGCGGCCGGGGCCGCCGGCGCCCTCGCGCAAGTCCTTGGCCGTCGCTTCGTCGACGCCCTTGGGCCAACGGCGCTTGAGCGGGTCGCTGACCGTGAAGGTGAAACTGCCCACGCCCTCGACGCCCACCTCGATGGTGTCGCCATCCTGCATCGCGCCGAGGCCCTGGTGGTTGGTGCCCATGAAGAGCACGTCGCCGGGGCTTATCTCCTCGATAGCCGCCACGTACTCGATCGAGTCGGCGATGGAGTGTGCCAGGTCGTCGGTGTTGTAGTTGACGCGCAGCTCGCCGTCGACGCTCAGGGTGACCTGCAACTTCTCCGGGTCCGTGATTTCGTCTTTGGTCACTATACAGGGACCAAGGGGACAGAAGGTGGGGTGCGATTTGTGCTCCGAGATGGGTAGCGTGTTGGGCACCCGGCCGCCGCCGGTTGCTGGCATTCGCGCCGAGACGTCCACACCCGCCGTGTAGCCGAACACGTAGTCCATGGCCTCCGACGCCGGGATGCCCTTGCCGCCCTTGCTGAAGATCAACACGAGCTCCGCCTCATGGTGAAAGATGTTGGCGTCTATGTCAGGGAGGACCACGGTGCCGCCCGGGCCCAGAATGCTGTGGTGCCTCTTGGTGAAGCCCCACATTGGTGAAGGCTCCCGTGCACCGAACTCGCGGTAGTTGCCGCCCATACAGAGGATCTTGCTGGGGCGCGGCAGCGGCGCCTGAAGTTGGGCGCCAGCGACCGGCGTGCCCTCGGCGGCGCGGGTCTCAAGTTGGGACTTCAGGTCGTCGTAGTTGGTGATTAGATGGACAATTGCGGCCTGGCCTCCGCCGGGGCAGAGGTCACCAATGTCTATAACGCCCGCATCGGTCAGAATGCCCGGCTGGTTGTCGTTGTACATCACGAATTTCATTGATTCCTCCTGTTTCCTTATGTTTTTCCGATTGGCCGTTGACCCAATTGTCCCGTGAGGGGGCCAAAATCGTAGTTCCTCCACCACTACTTTATCTTCTCCCAAGCGTCCTCCAAAGACAAGAACCAACCTTCATTGAGACACTCCTCTTCAGCCTGGCATTGATGGCCTCGACCATAGCGTCGTCAGTAGACTTACCTAGCCAGCTGAAGTCCAACTCCACGCCTTTCAAGTTCTCCTACTAAACCAAAGCCAAGGTGGGATGTGCATTTGGGGGACGCCAGGAATAGGGTTGGGAGTCTCGCATTAGCCATTCGGCTTGCTACGGGGATCTTGGCGACCTCTACGCATGAAAGCCAGCGTCGCTATAATCCAGCTTGGTGACCTGACCCCAGAAACCATAACACGGATCATCATCCTGGAATACCATGGGAACTTTGTGTTGTAGCAACCTGCGATTTCATTTGGTCTTGTGACCTATGCACGCAGCCTCGCACCAGTTACCGCAACTGGTTACTCTCTTAGCCCGGGAATGACCCCGATATATACGCAGCGGCATCGGCCGCCATGTGGGGGTTTTTCGTTACCATCGGTGCAATTTGGACCGGGTATGGGCATCGCCTCCAAGGCTTCTTGGATAGTGAAAACCTTGCCGTCGAACGACTGACAATGTGCGCACACCCGCTCGTCGTCGACAGTCAATACTTTGACATCAGCAACACCGAGCTCTAAAAGGAGCATCAATTGAGCGCGCTTAGCTTCCTGCGCAACATGATGATGAGGGCGGCCTTCAACGAACAGGATACGGGCCTGCTGCTGATAAGCTGCTTGGAGGGACTGCCAATCACCAGCCTGCTCGCACCCGCACCTGTTCGCTTAGTTGCTTCCAGTCTTCGTTCCGCCGTTCGCGGGCAAGCCGTGCATCTTTTGCTGCCCTATGCTCAGCCTCCCCAGCAGTGAGCAAGTATTTCTTGCGCTCCTCCCTGTCAGTACGGACGTGAATAATTTGTCCGCAGTCCCGGCATTTGCGGCGGCGCATGGGCGGCGGCTCTTGGATGACGCCGCAGTAGGGGCAAGCCGGACTCGACAGGTTGATAGGGGGCAACGGAGCGGGACGCTTTGACGGGAACGAGACGCGAGTTACTGCTTCCGGTTGCGACTTACTCTTGCGCTCAGCGATCCGCCGCTGAAGCTCCTGTTTGCGAAGCTCTAACTCTTCGGGCGAAGGAAAGAGCCATTGCTTGAATTTGGACAGCATCGAACCTTCTCTATTGAGAATGGCGTCCCCCACCAGAGGTCTATCCCCGCGTGTGCGATGGAATCGATGGGATACGCCCACGATGCTAACGGTCAAACTGGAGTGGCTACAATTCCAGCTTAAACTTAGTCACGGAGGTTGCTTCTAGTCAAGGCCACTATCGGACCGGGTAAACTCCTTGCGCGGGTGAATGAGGTGGACCCGGTTTTTAGGACAGGATCGAGGTGCAATTAAGCGAGAGTCCCGCTGCTCTTGTCAATGATACCAACACCTGTTCCGGTGGATCTTCCGTCACCTTCGACTCCTCAGCTGACGCAAGGCCTTGGCATCCATCTGCCACTGTTCGAGAAACCGGCCTTTCTCCCTCACACTCATCACTAACCCCTCTCCGACACCTGGAAAAGCTATCCTTGCCCCTCCGCCAATTCACCCTATGCTACTGCGCATTTCACCTTGGCTTTGGTTTAGGGTCCCACAGAGTTTGTATTCAGAGAGCCTGAGCCTAAGCCCAAATCCACCGAAGGGATGACTATGCGGCAGCGGAACGGGCGATAGGAGCAAGGGAGGGCGATGGTCCGAGCACGATTTGGGGTAGAGGGGGGCCGGTGTCTGCCTTCAGCGGCTGCGGGGAGACCTTGTGACCGTCTGCGGAGGTTGCGCAAGGCGAGATGGCGGGGAGAGGACGCGGCAAGCGACGCTCGCGGACCGGGCTGGCGCGAGTTTGCGGGGACGTTGGGTTGTCCGTTGGGTAGCTCAGGCACCGACGTGCCGTCAGGCAGGGAGTGGAATCGCCCGCAGCCGTGCCAGGGCGCGGCTGAACTGGGTTTTCCAGGGCCAATGCTTGGGCAGATGCAAAGTAAGGCGGCGGGCCGAGCGGGTAACCCGTCCCGCCAGACCGAAGAAGCGTCGTCTGAGGGTCTTGGTGGTCACGATCTGCTCACCCAGGCCGATCCGCGCTGTCCAGCGGGCCAGGTTGTGGGCCATCACCTGTACCGCCAGCCAAGCTCCGTTGGCGGCGAAGCGGCCCGAGGGGAGATGGTTCAGCCCGACGCCGTACTTGAGGTCTCGGATGGCATTCTCGATTTCGGCGTGGCGGCGGTGGTCGGCCTCCAGTTCCAGGGTCTCTCCGTCCCGGTCGGTGCTGAAGCCGTGATAGCTGTAGGTGGCGAAGAGGGCCAGTTGGGAACCGGGCGTGGGCTTCACCCGCCGGACGATGCGCCGCACCGGCGCGGCGCCGGGCTCACTCCGGAAGGGAGTGTAGGTGGTCTCGGCCACATCGGCGGCGCCGTCCATCCAGTAGGGAACCGGCGTCCAAGCATCTTCGGGTATCGCCTCGATGAGATTGCGCAGGCTTTGGTGCTGGCGGATGGTGATGGAGCAGCGGACATCCATCCGGCGGCAGACGGCGACCACGCTATGAGTGTAGAAGCCGCTGTCGGCCCGCACCGTGAGTTGCCCCCTGGCCCCACTGTAGCGCACCCGCCCCACCGTCTCCCGCAGGAAGTGGGCGGCGCCCCGGGCGGTGTTGGCGCGGCCCTCGCGCAGCCGGGACAGCAGCACGTCGCCGGAACCGGCGGCGACGGCCAGCAGCGGGTGATAGCCCCGCTTGCCGGTGTAGCCGTGGTGTCGTGCCCCTTCCTTGGCCAGTCCGTAGGTCTCGCAGATGGTGGAATCGAGGTCGATGGTGAACGGCGCGTCGCCGGGTCCCGCCCCGGCGGCCCAGGCCCGTGCCAGCAACTCCCGGCTCACCCGGTCCAACTGGCGGACGTGGCCCCACCGGAAGCTGCGCAGGAAGGCGCCCAGAGCCTGCCCTCGCGAAAGCGGGGGGTGGATGGCGCCTTGACCGTGCCGCCCAGGGTGCGGGCCGTCCCCCCGGTGCGCAACGCATCGGCGTCGTCGATGCAGTCGCCGCCCGCCAGCGCAGACGCAACCAGAGTCATCATCTTGTCGCCGGTGTTGGCCCGGCCCGGCGCGCTGCCGAGATCGAGGTGATAGTCTACGAGTTCCCCCAGACCCAGGTGTTGGGCGAGGGTGGCCGGCAGGAGCAGGCCGGCATTGGCCACCAAGCGGGGGTCGTCGAAGGCGATGCGGATGCGGTCGGGGTGGTGGCGTGGTAGCATCTATTGGGTGCTCCTTTTCCGGGACCGGTTTTTTGTTGCAAAACCATTATCCCAGATTCAGAGGAGTACCCTTTGGCTTCTTCAAGGGCTGCCCCAAAGGCCGTCCTTCGGTGGATTCGGGATAAGGGGCGGGTTGCCAACCCGCCCCTATAAGTATGCCGCGTCGCGGTCCCCTGGACGGCTCCGTCCCTACAGGTTCATCGCCTCCAGGCCCACCCGGGACAGGTCTTCGTCGGCCTGTCCGCTGGGGTAGCCGCCTACGCCGATGCCGCCCAGAATTACGCCGTCCTTCATTATTACCAGGCCGCCCTGCCCGTGGGTCAGGTTGGAGTCGCCCATCTCGCTGATGCTGCGGCCCTGGCTGTGCATCCGCTCAGCGTTGGCCCCGGTATCGCCCCCCATAATTGCCGCGGTATAAGCCTTGCGCAGGGCGTGGCGGCGGCTGAACATCCGCAGGTTGTCCATCTTGGCGTAGGCTTCCAGGTTGCCGGTGGCATCCACAATCGCCATCGCCACCGGAGCGTTGGGAGTTTCCTGGGCCTTTGCCATCATTGCTTGCATCGCTGCCTGTATCTGTTCCAACTTCAATGCCGGGTCTGGCATAACTTTACCTCCTATTATGTTGTTGATTTATAACCCTCACCCCCGGCCCCTCTCCCTCATGGCGAGGGGTGAAAAATTCTCCCTCTCCCTCGGGAGAGGGCCGGGGTGAGGGGAATGACCGCCTAACCCGCTTGCAGCGCCTCATCCACCCGTTTACGAAAATCCTCGGCGGCCAGGCGCATCAGGCCCTGGGACGAGACAGTTACAAAGTTGGCGCCCAGCTTGATGAACTCGGCTATGCCGGCGGCATCAGCCGGGTTATTCCCGCCCACGCCCACGCTCTTGCCGGCGGCCCGCACCCGGGGGACAACCTCGCCCATCACCTTGCGCACTTCGGACTGAGGCGGGAAGCCCATGCTCTGGCCCAGGTCGGAGGCGGCTACGTGCAGCACGTCGGCGCCCGGCACCGCCAGGATTTGGTCCAGGTTCTGCACCGCTTCCACTTCCTCGACCATCGGTATGACCAGCAGGTTGGAGTTGACCCAAGTGGTGGACTCGTCCCGGGTGACGCCGACGCCGTAGTCATGGGCCCGTCCACCGCCCATACCCCGATAGCCGTCAGGATAGTAGCGGGCGGCCCGGGCCACGCCGGCCGCCGCCTCGCCGGTGTTGATGTGGGGCACGATAATCCCCTGCAAGCCGCGGTCGAGGAAGCGCAGGATGGTTGACTCTTCATGGTTCGGGATGCGGGCAATGGGGGTGATTCCGAAGGATTCGGCGGCCCGCACCATGTGTTCCACCTGGTCCAGATTCATCGGCCCGTGCTCGCAGTCAATCATCACAAAGTCGAACCCGATGGCCCCGAAAATTTCCACCAGGTCCGGCGAGTAGCGGGTGATGATGGCCCCAAAGACCACCTCGCCCTCGGCCAGCTTGGCCTTGGTAGTGTTGGTTCGCATAGTTTTGCCTCACTTTTATACTGGTTAACTCCGGCGATTATATGACCCGCAGGCAAAGCTGACAATGGGCGGTGCGCCGGGCTATCTCATTAGACACACAGTCGTATTTCCGTCGTTCCTGCGCAGGCAGGAACCTAAAGCATTGAGAACAGAGGTTCCTGCCTCCGCAGGAACGACGGATAGTCTGTAGTCCAACTCGATAGCTTTGGCGGCGCGCTGGAGAGTACGCTGGCCGTTGCCTGGCCGACGGCCAGCCAATTATTGGCCGAATGACGCATCCAAATATACTTGGCATTTGTAATACAACATCCTAGAGTGTGTGTAATTATTATCTATTTTATTCATAATTCTTTGGAGGTATTTTATGGCCCAAGTCATTCGGAATGACCGAAAACCCCTATCCGAGAGCTTCAGAATCATCGCCCACGAGGCAAAGCAGAGCGCCGAGACCATCGGCAAAGACCTGAAGGAAGGAGCCAAATCCTCCGCTTCCACTGTGGCCTCCCCCCTCATCGAAGCGGGTAAGCGGATAGCCGTGGACCGGCACGGGGCATCGCGAAAGAACGTCGTTATGGTACGGCTATCCGCAGATAGCCTTCGACGACTCAACGACCTGGTTGATGCCGGCGTAACCGGCAGCCGCTCCGAGGCCGCGTCTTACCTGATTAGCGAAGGCATCCAGGCCAAGCAAATTATGTTCGACAACATTTCCCGGAATCTGGCAAACGTCCGGCTGGCCAAAGAGGAGCTTCGCGTAATCCTTGATGACGAGTTGGTCGATTAGCCAAGGCCCCGGTCACCACCCCTGGCAACCCACCACAACAGAGCCGGAGTGACGGAGACAACCCAGGTAAGAATCCTGACAAGCCATTATAGTCTTTAATCCCACTCCCCATTCCGGCCTATCCTCTCATTCCCCCCTGTCAATCTGCACCATGCCACCCAGGGCAATCGCGCTTTAATCACTAGCGCCCCAGCGTCCCCAGCGCCCTCGCCAACTGTCATTCCGAGCGGAGCGAGGAATCTAAGAAACCTCTGAATAAGTCATTGAACACTAGCGCCTTCACCCGTCGTTCCTGCGAAAGCAGGAACCTCTGTACGTAACGTTTTAGGTTCCTGCCTGCGCAGGAACGACGGATAAGTGTAAACATCACGAGTCACGGATTTATTTAGAGGTTTCCTAAAATAGGGCAAAGAAAATTGGGACGGGGGAGGATGGGGATGACTGCCATGAAGCACCAGGTCAGGCTGACCGCAGCTCCGGCCTAAGTTGGCCTGGCCCCTACGATTACGAATACCAGCGCAATGGCGTGAGCAACTGGTTAATGCTGTTCGCGCCGCTGGAAGGGAGCGGCGGGTGGAAGTGGCAGAACGCTGCGCCTGGCGCTGGTGTCGGTCGATGAGTTCCAGCTCGGCCGGGCGCAGCAGCTAATCGGGATGGCCGGTGCCTTCGGCGGCGTATTGGGCGGCCAGGTTGCGGCACTATCCTTTAGCGGGCGACTGTCGCGGGTAGATGGGCCTGAAGGAAGTCGCGCACCTGGTTTATCGTCGCGGCCTTGATATCCTCTGACTCCTTCCAGGGATATACCGTCACCTGGGCTTTCGGCGCCAACTCCGCCAGGTCCACGGCGGCCTCGTAGGAGTGCGATGGCGTGTCGTCAGGCATGACCAGCATCGGCGTCTGGCAGGAGCGCGCGAAGTCTCGCGACACACTGTACGCGAAGTCCGGCTGGACGCGGTAAAGGTTGTGCAGGTACTGATCGACAATCTCCATCGTCACGTCAGGCCGCTGGGAGCATAGCTCCGGGCCCCAGCTATCGTGGCCGGAGTTGTACATCGAGTCCGGCGTTGCCGTTGCGTGTCCCACCGGCTGGCAGAGCACGGCGGCCAGGACGCGCTCGGGTGCCCGTTCCATGAGCTTGAGGGCAAAAGGGCCACCGATGCAGTAGCCTATAAAGAAGAACTCCTGTATTCCGAGGTGGTCCATCAACCCCAGTTGGTCGTCGGCGAAGGCTCCCCACGGGTCGTTGACCTGGACCGGCCCGGTGGACTCTCCGCCAATCGCATTGCGCTGGTCCATCGTAATGCAGCGGAAGTCGTTCTTAAACTCTTCCATTGCGTCGAACACCTGTCTGGGCCAACCACTGAGCAAGGAGTTCAAGCCCCCGCCGGGAGTCGCCAGAAGCGGGAAACCGGACCCAACCTCCTCATAGTGGATGCGGACATCGCCTTTGGTATAAAACGGCATTGCACTTCCTCCTTCTTGATTTCAGTACCGACTTTTCAGGCAATTGTAACTTGGGAAACCGGGTTGTCAAGGCAAAAGGGGCGGGTTGAACCGGCGGGAGAAACCGGACATCAACTGGCTGGTAAAACTTTGGCAAACCCACGCATAAGGCCCCTGGTCAACCAAGAGACCCTCGCCGACAGGACAAGCGCGTCTTACGGGACCGGCGACCCCTCCCCCCAGGGCAAAGACCCCGACTAATGTCAAACGCATTAGAATTACGAATTCGCAACTACGAATTAGGGGAGTGACTCCTGACAACAGCTTGGATAAGCCCGCGGATTGCGACCTATCCGTCATTCCTGCGCAGGCAGGAACCTCTGTCCCCAACATTTCAGGTTCCTGCGCAGACAGGAACGACAGGAGAAGGACCCTTACCGTCATGTGCCATTGCCCTGATTGAAAACCTTTTCAGCGTTGCCCAATTCGTAATTCCTAATTCTTAATTGAGCGGTTGCGCCAATGACCACCGCATCCACCGTTAGCCAGAAACTCTGGAACTACTGCAACGTACTGCGGGACGGCGCACTCTACGGCTGGGAGATTGTGGACAGCGCGGCCCGGCTGGGGGTGATGAACCTGTACCTGCACGGCATCGGCGGCCACCGGACCAACATCAAGGTTGACGACAGCCTGCGCAACCATCCGGGCGTCAACTTTGACCTGGCGCTGACCAATCCGCCCTTTGGCCGCAAGTCCAGCCTCACCTTTGTCATCACCGAGGCGGAGCGGGAGAGCTTGGCGGTGGAGCGTTCCGATTTCTGGGCCAGTGCCAGTCGTTTCAGCTACGACTACCTGACTAAACGGGACAAGGCCAACCTGAACACTTACAGACACCAACGTCCTGCTGGATATTCTGCGCCCGGGGTCGCTCGAAACCGAGGATTCGGAATCCCTGCTGGGGCTCACCCGTTCTCGAGGCGACCTGATGGTTTGTGAGGTAATCTATGCGGGACTAGCGTCGCAGTTCCCCACCCGCTCTGAATTGGACGACTTCCTGAGCCAAAACGGTTTGAGGCTGGACCACATCGGTATGGAAGCCTTGTTTACGGCCAGTACGGTATGGCGGGCTTATATATCCAGAAGGCCCCGGCAAGTGCAATGGCCTACTTCCCGACGTTATGCCTGGAACCCGGCCCATAGACCATCCTGAAACTTAACCGGAGTGCCTCACGTCACCGGCAGCGGCGGCTGCCACCACTTGCTGGTGTCGTTTACCTCCACGCGGTCCACCCACTTGACCCACTCGAAGCCCCGCTTGCCCGGCGCCACCAGCCGCAACGGAAACCCGTGGTTGTGGGACAGCGACTCGCCGCCGACCCGGGTCGCCAGCAGGTAGCTCTCGGCCTCGTCCAGGGAAAAACGGCGGAAGTAGCCGGTAACGGAGCGTACCGTCACGCTGGCCGCCTCGGGCCGCACCCCGGCCCGTTCCAGGACTTCCCGGAACGGGATACCCTCCCAGTCTTGGGTAGAGTGCCAGCCGCCGGTGCAGTCCAGGGTGGCCCGGACTGTCTCGGATTCCACTCCGGTTACCGCGCCCGTTGAAGTATTGGCTCCGGCCAGGTCTGCATAGGACAGGGCCAACTCCCGGTCCACCAGCCCGCCGACTCGCAGCTGCCAGCGGGAAGCCTCCACCGGCGCCGGGGAGTCGTTCAGCCAGGAGGTAGCGGGAAATCCGTTACCCGAATTGCTGCCGTTCTCGTAGGAACCGGTGAAGCGGCGGTCGGCCCCGGGCAATCCGGCTAGTTGGCTGCCCAATTCACCCATACGCCACAACGCCAGACCGGCCAGAGCCAGGCCGCCCAGCTTCAGCACGGTACGCCGTTCCGCCCAAAAGCGGGGCTGCGCGCTCCAGCGGTGGCGGAGGGTGTGCCACAGCAGGATGGGAGTTAGCGCCAGGGACAGGTAGATGTGCCAACTGACGCCGCTGAGGCCCAGGAAGTAAAAAGGCCCGGCGTGGCTCCAGGTCAGGCCCAAAGCCAGGGCGGACAATAGCAGTCCCAGCAGTAATATCGAGGCCAGATAGGGCAGCCAAAGCCGCTTCCAGAGCTTGAAGTTAAGCAGCCGGAGCAGGATGTTCTGCCCCTTCCAGATAAGCAGCACGACAATGCCAAAGCCCAGGATGCGGTGCACGTGGAGGGCAGCCACCCACGCCGGCGTGCCGTTGGTCAGGGCCAAATAGCCGGTAACCAACTCCGCCCCGCCCAGGAACAGCAGCATAACATTGGCCCAGGGGTACTTCATTCGGGCCTGCCGTGGAGAACTGACTTCAGCCGGTTATACGCCCGGAGAGGGGGCGCCGGATTGGGAGAGGGAGAGCATCCAAAATTTCAGGAAACAACTGCCGACTCTATTTCCCTGACATCAATGAAAACGTGGATGATATAGGGAGATAACTTATGCTTGCTGGGAATCCCCAGCAAGCGCTCCAGCAACAGGATAGAGGTTTCCCATTCTTCCCTGGTTTTCGGCACGATGGTATCTGCGGCAGCCATTTCCTCTGCGTTCAAGAAACACAAGAAGACAAGAAAAGCGTCCACACCATTCTTTTCTCGTAGAAAATAGAGGTGAGCAAGGCGGTTGGTGTATTGGTAAAAGCAGGTTGACCAGTCCGCTGCCGATTTAGCTCTGATGAATTGCTTAGTTGACTCAAGGCTTTCGCAAATCTTTGTAAGGGAACGTCCCCTGGCACCGGTAGCAGGGGAGTTCAATTCCTTGATATGCGCTTTGGCTTCCACCAAGAGGACTTGGCTTGAGCTTGTTTTCCCGAGCCCATCCCATCTAGGCCCACTGCGGGGCCAGAAGGATTTAAGGGGCGTTTGGTCAAGTTGGATTCCCAGCCGGTCAATGAAATCGTCGTCCAAGTATTCGGCGTATTCGTCGCTTTCCAGGGGAGAAAGCCAATCAATAGCGTTGGGAGTTGGCTTCAGTTGGCGAACCAGTTCCCGGTTAAGCACTTCCGGGCAGTGATTAACCAAATCCTGCAACCACTTTTTGCTACCCTTTTCTGCCAGTTTTTGCGGTTTTCTTCCCATAACATAATCTCTTCAAGATGGGCCAGTCAGGAAGTCAATAACTCCCCTCTCCCAGTGGGAAAGGGGCCGGGGGTGAGGGGCTGCAATGGAGGAATGGGCCGAGGCCGTCTAATCCGACGAGGGCAGTTCCTTGGGCTGCTGCAACTCCATAACCTCGCCGTTGTAGCGGAGGTCGCAGCGGCCGGCCTTGGTGACCAGCACCGATACCCCGCCATCAGGGGAGGTGAACCTTTTGCCCAGGGCCATGTCGATAGCTTCGGCGGAGACGGCAGCACCAGCGAAGGCCGGCTCGGAGCCTTTGAGTTGCAGAGGAATTCCCCCGTCGGTGAAGTCGCCGTCACCGCCCTTGGTGACCACCATTTCCGCGCCGCCGGGGCTTACATATCGTTGTCCGGTTTTTACCATAGTCGCAATGTACCCTTTCCTGTTGTGTTGAGGCTAATTATAGCTATTGAGGAACAAAGTAGTCAACGCAGGAAGGGCAACCACAGGGGCAATCGCATTAGGCCCAAGAAGAAAACCCGTCGTTCCTGCGGAGGCAGGAACCTCTGCCCCTGACGCCATTAGATTCCTGCCTTCGCAGGAATGACGGGTAGGCGCAGGAATGACGGATTCCCCCGATTCCAAATGCAATTGCCCTGGGCAACCACAAGGGTTGCCCCTACAACAGGTTGAAGTTACGCTGTAGGGGCAACCCTTGTGGTCGCCCAGGTATCATGGAACAAGTCAAACGGCAACGGCAATAGCCCGCTTCACACACTCCAGGACTGCCTGGTTGCTGGTCAACACCGGCCGGCCGGCTACCGCCCGAAGTTCGGCCAAAACCTCCACCGAGCGGAGGTTGGCGCAAGACACGAAGAGGCAGTCCGATTCCACGCCCTTTAGTTGCTCACGGGTATATTCAATGATTTCCGCTGGGGTGACCGCCGCGATGTTGAAGGCGCCCCGCACGTCCATCCCGTTAATGTACGGCACCGTGAACCCCGACGCCTCCAGCGAGTCCTTGATGGTGTCGTTGATTTCTTCGGAGTAGGGGGTCAGGACGGCCACACTGTTGAACTCAAGGCGGCGCAGTTCCTCCACCACTGCGCCCATAATGGTGACGGTGGGGGCGCCGGTGGCGCGGGAAATCTCCTCGGCTAGTTCCTGCTCGTAGGCCGGGCCGCGCAGCGCGCCGGCGGAGGTGCAGCCAAAGACCACCACGTCGGGTTGCAGGGTGCCAATCTGCCGGGCGCACTCGGGCAGGTAAACGTCCAGCATCAACTCCTCCGTCTCCACCGTAACGCTGCCCTCCAGCAGCATCCGGGAGGTATGGACGGTAACGCTGTTGGGCAGGTGCCGGTACAGGTCCGGCTCCATAACGGTGTTGGTGGAGGGGACGATGAGGCCGATGCGCTTGCCGCCCGGGTTGGGAACCGGCTCCGGCGGGGAGACTGCGGCCAGTTTCCTTTTGCCCTGCTGCATCCGGTGAAAGGATACCAATTCCGGGTCAACTTCACGGGCTGGCCGGGCGTTGGCAAGAGAAACATCATACATATCTAGGGCATCAGGGTCCCGGGCGATGCCGGCGTTTATTGCCACCTCTTCGCAGAACTTCTCTTCAATTTCAGTAAAGGTCAAGTCGCTGGATACTAATTCTTCCCATATTTCCTGGGAAATACAGTTAGGTTTAAGTTGAGCTGCGGAATCGGGCTTGATCATATTCGTTCATCTCCCTGGGGTTGGCCTTACGCAAGCTGATGATGCGGCGCCGATTGCCCCGCCGGGTGTATAAAACGGTATGGAGGCGGTGTCCAATGTAACCGCGGGCCATATAACGCATCTCGCCGCCACGGGGACTCTGCTCAATGACTGCGTTGGGCCAATCGAACCCTTCAATAGCGGTGAAATCAATCTGATGCTTGTTTAGATTTTCCTGCCGCTTGGCCTCGTCCCATTCATAACCCGTCATTGCCATTCTTCTATTTTAGACTGCAACTCGAAAGAATAGCAACGAAGAGTTACTGACCAACGGCCCTCAGTTCCCCCAACTCCCGCAGCACCCGGTCCAGCCGCTGGGCCAACAGGTCAATGTTGGCCGCGGCGTCTTGGTGGGAGATGGCGCGGGTAAGGATACCGGTTGTTTCCGCATTGGTACCAAATTCATCATCTCGAAATTCCGCGAGCCAGTTGTTAAGCAATTGACGCAGGTTCGTAGGCAAGCTTTCAAAGAATCCTTGGGAAAAGTTACCTGCTCCGAAATGAAAGCCTTCTTTATTATTCCAACCTTTTGCTTCTGGTTCGTAGAGCCAAGCTACCGCTATAGGAGAATTCCAAACCGCACAGCTCCGGCTAACAGTCACACTCCTATTCGTCCAGCGGAAAACGGCTCTATGCCTGCGCGCCACCTCAAACAGTCGTCTGGTAGCTTCTTGAACTTGCGGGCCTGGGAAAGACCCAATAAGGGTTTGCTGATTATGGCGAAAGGTCGGCCCTGAACCTGACCGGCGCCCGGGAGCAGCAACAGCCTCGGCAGTCCGCCCGATAACTCTGGGAACCAGAGTGCTGCCGGTATCTCCCCTAAATTGTTTAATTTCCACTGCAAGCACTTCGATGCCCGGCATCTGTTCGTTCAGAAACTCAACCACCCGCGTCAATTCGTCGGGGATGCCGTCGGCGACGAAAAGCAGGCGCAGGCGGGCTGCTCGCAGGTTGGTCTCCACGTCTTGCCAGAACTTTTCGACAGCCGGTTCTTCTCCTAGCAGTTTCGCCAGTTCAGCATCGGGGTCGGCGGCTCGTTCTTCAAATGCCTGCCGGATGTCTCCAACATTCCAAGTCTGGGTGGCATGAGCTGTATAGTCCATCATTTGACCGACTATTTCCCGGCGAATCTGAGAGTTTGAGGAGCGTTTAGCCTCCACTAATGTTGGAATGGCGTCTTGGTCAATCAGCAGGTGGTCCAGCGACCATCGGTTGCTTCCCCCGATGATGTCAGCTATGCCCTGCTCTCTGTCAACCAGTATGAAGCGCGGCGGGTTGTCGGGGTTCATTTGTTCCCCGGACAACAACTCCGGGTGGTCTGCAACAAGTTCCTGCAACCGTGCTTCCAAGTCAAACTGCTCTTCATTCATGGGTTCAAGGTCTCCTGTTTCGTTCAGGTGAAATATTTTCTCGGCCAATCTTCATCTCCTTGTTTACTTCGACTCTATAAAGTCCTCAACCGTAGGCCTGTGTTTAAGACTGGACTTCCACCTGTCCCAGGGAAACTCCGGCGTAGGGTAAACCGTCTTCTTCCCGCCCCTTCAGGACCTGGTTGAAGTCATACACCAGGACTTCCCGCGTATCGGAAAGACTGGGCGCCAGTTCGTCTTCCTGGCAAGACTCCAAGACCAGGCAGATAGCTTCCCTGATATTCTCCAGTGCCGATTGTTTGTCGTCACCTTGGCTTACGCAGCCGGGCAGGGCCGGGCAATAGATGGAGTAGCCTCCGTCGCTTTCGGCTTCCAGGATGACCGCAAATTTGCGGTGTGTCGGCGGCATACTTTTCTCCCGACTAATTGTTTCCACAGTCTAGCCAAAATTATAACAGCCCCCGGCATACACCGGGGGCTGCATTACTGGCTATTAAATTGTTGGTAGCGGGGGTAGGATTCGAACCTACGACCTTCGGGTTATGAGCCCGACGAGCTGCCACTGCTCCACCCCGCGACGGGTAGGTTGAATACTAAAGGAACAAGGAACCCTAAAAAATTGTCCTGAAAGGTTTGACGTTAAACGTTCACTCAAACTGAAGTTTGGCGCTCTTAGCGTGGGTCAAATCGCTCGACCGGTTAGTACCGGTATGCTGAAACTGTTGCCAGCCTTACACATCCGGCCTATCAAGCAGATAGTCTCTCTGCAGTCTTACTCCCGACGCAAATCGGGAAGGGAGGCCTCATCTTGGGGGATGCTTCGCGCTTAGATGCCTTCAGCGCTTATCGCTGCCAGACTTGGCTACCCAGCGCTGCTCCTGGCGGAACAACTGGAACACCATAGGTCTGTCCCTCCCGGTCCTCTCGTACTAGGGAGAGGTTCCCTCAAGCCTCCTGCGCCCACGGCGGATAGAGACCGAACTGTCTCACGACGTTCTGAACCCAACTCACGTACCCCTTTAACCGGCGAACAGCCGGACCCTTGGGACCGCCTTCAGCCCCAGGATGGGACGAGCCGACATCGAGGTGCCAAACCTCGCCGTCGATGTGAACTCTTGGGCGAGATAAGCCTGTTATCCCCGGGGTAGCTTTTATCCGATAAGCCACGGCCCTTCCACACGGTGCCGTAGGATCACTTTGCCCGACTTTCGTCCCTGCTCGACTTGTAGGTCTCGCAGTCAAGCCCTCTTATGCCAATGCGTTCTATGGACGATTTCCATCCGTCCTGAGAGGACCTTTGGGCGCCTCCGTTACATTTTAGGAGGCAACCGCCCCAGTTAAACTGCCCACCAGGCACTGTCCCTCAGTTTTGCTGAGGTTAGAACCAAAAACAGCCAAGGGTGGTATTTCAACGATGGCTCCACCCCGACTGGCGTCGGGGCTTCTCAGCCTCCCACCTATCCTACACATGACAGTTCCCAGCCCAATACCAGGCTACAGTAAAGCTCCACGGGGTCTTTTTGTCCTGCCGCGGGTCGCCCGCGTCTTCACGGGCACCGCAATTTCACCGAGCCCTCCGCCGAGACAATGGCCAAGTCGTTCAACCATTCATGCGGGTCGGAACTTACCCGACAAGGGACTTCGCTACCTTAGGCATTTTGTTACTCCCCCAATGCCTGTTTCCAAGCCCGGGGTGGGCCGGTCATTTCTGCCGGCCTCTGCATATCGCCATGCAGATCGGACCATATCTTCCCGCACGTTCCGTCTGCGGGTCCGGCGTATGGTCTCTGAGGATTCCTGACTTTGGCGGCGTCGCCTTACAAACTTGAAGTTCGCAAGGGACTCACCTCGTTCAGGCCTTTCCTGCTGATTGTCCGCACCGGACGCATTGTCACCAACCCCTTATGATGTCGGGGCGGGTAGCGCCGGATACTCGGATTTCCCAGCATATAGCCAGATTTTACAACGGCCTTAAGCCGCAGTGGTTCAGTTTGACCCGAACCAACTGGGTTCGGTTGACCGTTAGAGTTACGGCCGCCGTTCACCGGGGCTTCAGTTCGTAGCTTGCACCACTCCCCTTAACCTTCCGGCACTGGGCAGGCGTCAGCCTGTATACGTAGGGTTTCCCCTTAGCACAGACCTGTGTTTTTGTTAAACAGTCGCCCGGCCTTCTTATCTGCGCCCCCAAAGCGCTCCACCGGCTAGCGGTTTCACCCCCCAGGGGGCCCTTTCTCCCAAAGTTACAGGGCTCTTTTGTCTAGTTCCTTAGCGGAGGTTAGCTCGAACACCTAGGGACTTTTATCCCAGCCCACCAGTGGCGGTTTGCGGTACGGTTGCCTATGCTTCTCCAAACGAAGCTTTTCTCGTCGGTTTGGGTTCAGCCGAGTTTCGTTAGCCCTTAAGCTACGATTCCCTCAACCCTCAGCTTAGCGCCGGAGTGGATTTGCCTGCCCCGGCTCGCCTACAGTAAAGGACGCCAATCCAATAAGACGCTCGACCTACCCTTCCGCACCCCTCCGAGTATCAACAAAACATAGGCAGTGCAGGAATATTAACCTGCTGTCCATCGCCTTCGGCGCTTGCCTACGGCTTAGGACCGACTAACCCTACGCCGATAAACGTTGCGTAGGAAACCTTGGGCTTTCGGTGTCAGGGATTCTCACCCTGATTTACGCTACTCATTCCGGGATTCTCACTTCCCCGCGCTCCAGCAAGCCTCACGACTCACCTTCATCGCCCGAGGAACGCTCCCCTACCACGCCCAGGCAGTTATCAAGGCTTCCGGCCCATTTCCTTCCAGCCGCCCCGCCGGCTTTCCTTCCCGAAGGAAGTTCCGCCTTTGGTTAGGCCTTCCGGGCCTGGACTTTCCACCTTGCACCTGAACATCCACGGCTTCGGCGGCAGGCTTAAGCCCCGTTACATTTTCGGCGCAGGACCCCTCGACCAGTGAGCTATTACGCACTCTTTAAAGGAATGGCTGCTTCTAAGCCAACCTCCTGGTTGTTTTGGGAACCCCACCTCCTTTCCCACTTAGCCTGCGCTTGGGGGCCTTAGCCGGTGGTCTGGGCTGTTTCCCTTTTGACAATCGCACTTATCTGTGACTGTCTCACTCCCGGGTATCGGCAGAACGGCATTGGTGGTTTGATTGAGTTTGGTAAGCTCACGCCCCCTAGCCCATTCAGTGCCCTACCTCCGTCCTCCTAATTCCCGAGGCTGCACCTAAATGCATTTCGGGGAGAACTAGCTATTTCCGGGTTCGATTGGCATTTCACCTCTACCCACAGCTCATCCCAAGCTTTTGTACTAGCCACGAGTTCGATCCTTCAGTCCGCGTTAACGAACCTTCAATCTGGCCATGGGTAGCTCACCCGGTTTCGAGTCTACTACATGGAACTAATACGCCCTATTCAGACTCGCTTTCGCTACGGCTCCGGAACTCCAGTTCCTTAACCTTGCTCCATACAGTAAGTCCCCGGATCATTCTTCAATAGGCACGCCGTCACCCCGAACTAAATCGAGGCTGCGACATTCTGTAGGCTTACGGTTTCAGGTCTATTTCACTCCCCGCTAGGGGTTCTTTTCACCTTTCCCTCACGGTACTGGTACGCTATCGGTGACCAAGAGTATTTAGCCTTGGAGGGTGGTCCCCCCGACTTCCCACAAGGTTTCCCGTGCCCCGTGGTACTCAGGTAAACATCGGAAGTCTCATCCCTTTCGCCTACAGGGCTATCACCCTCTATGGCGGCCCTTCCCAGGGTCCTTCGGCTAGAGATAAGATTGGTAACTTCCTCGGGTCTGGTGAGGTGACCCTAGATGTTCCCTATAACCCCGCTATGACATAGGCCCTCACGCCGTTAAGTCATAATGGTTTAGGCTCTTCCCCGTTCGTTCGCCACTACTTAGGGAATCTCGGTTGATTTCTTTTCCTCGGGGTACTTAGATGTTTCAGTTCCCCCGCTTACCCTCCCGCAATTGCGGGATGAACCGGCTCAACACCGGAACAGGTTTCCCCATTCGGGCACCCCCGACTACGCCTGTTAGACGGCTCATCGAGGCTTATCGCAGCCTTACCGCGCCCTTCATCGGCCCTTGGTCCCAAGGCATCCACCGTAAGCCCTTAATAATTTGACCCACGCTAAGAACTCCAAACTTTTCAGTTTGAGTTTTTCAGGACAATTTTTTAAGGTTCCTTATTCTCTTTTTAAGGTGCAAAGAAAAGGGCGGTTGGGTTACCCCAAACCGCCGTTCGGGTTCTCCCAACTCTCGCTATGCTTTCAGGTAGTTTGCATACCCTCTCGCCTAGTACCGCCTCTTTTCTGTCCTGTGGATTATAGGGATGGTTTTACGCCCCGTCAAGGGGTATAGCAGCGGATTTTCAGATTTGGTTTAGATTTGGTTTAACCCAACGGCCTGCCGACGTTACGGGGAGGGTCTGTCATCAGTCCGGTCAGGTTCATCACTAAGGTCAGCAGACGATTGAGCCGAGGGATTCCCGGTCTCTCTATTTGTGAGATCTAAAATCTGAGGCTCCAGGGATATCCGGCTGGAAGGTATGGCATAAATGCCCCTTTGGGCAGTTTCGCTCAACCGGGCTACCTCGGCTGGATTGAAAAGAAACCCCGGATTCTTAATCGTGAGATATACAACCATCCACAAGACAACCGCAGTGACCGATATAAAAACGGCAATCATAGTTACGACAATCGCCACACGCAAACCGGAAGCAGTATCCAAAGCGAATAAGGTGCCGCCGAAAACGGCTTCCAAGGCAACCAGAATAGCTCCGACCGCGCCCAAAAGACTGCGAATAGTCCCCACGCCTATGCGTCGTCCTCGGCTTTGATACGCAAGTCAGGGTATTTTTCCTTCAACTGTTTCAGAGAGTCCTTTCTTATTGCCTCTATATCAATGTTCAGCTTCCGTCCCGTTTTCGCCTGGTCTTCCAGCAATTGCTCCACCAACCTTTCAAGAATCATTAGCTTTAACTCAGCGCTTAGCAGCGCCTCCGGCAGATTCAAACTTCCTACGCTTACCATCACAAACTCCAAATAAGGGAAGTAGGCTGACCGGTTAATTATAACATTAACTCTTGCCGGTTCGGATAACTTTCGGCGTTCCGGTCAGGGCTATCGCACGTGACGGCATAGTCCCCTTTCCCGTCGTTCCTGCGAAGGCAGGAACGACGGATAGCTATTAATCTGGTGCGATAGCCCTGGCGTTCCGGTTGACCTTCGGAAGCCTCCAAGTATAATGGAGTGGGGTGAAGAATCATGCTGACTTACCGGGCGACTTACAAATTTCTTGACGATGGGGTTCACGCCGAGGTTTTGGACTTTCCGGGTGTCATCACTTGGGGCGCTGACCTGGAGCAAGCTCGTCGGTTGTTGGGAAGTGCCCTGGTAGATATGGCAGAAACCAATCTGCAAGAAGGCGAACCGCTTCCCTTACCTGAACCAACCTGCTCTGACCCAGAATCGGACTTGGAAGAGCCGATTTATCTCTTGATGCAGTCGGCATCCCGGGTTGCGCTGGTCGCTGAGGATGCCGTTTCGTCATGAGGCGGCGTGACCTGCTACGCCACCTTAGTTACCATGGTTGCCGGTTTCTTCGCGAAGGCAGCGACCACTCGATTTGGGGAAATCCTTCTACCCACCGACGCACTTCCATTCCAAGACACCGGGAAGTCCACATATACACCGCAAGGCGAATTTGCCAACAGCTAGACATTCCCCCGGTTGGCAATTCCAATAGGTAAGACACGTCAAAGTATATCCAGGAAGGTAGTACCGCCCTCGAAAGCCGCCAAGTTGGAACCCAACCAATTTCTTCGGATTGCTATGAGCAACTCCCTACCGCCCCTTAAACTCCGGCGGCCGCTTCTCCAGGAAGGCCTGCACCGCCTCCCGGTGGTCCTCGGTGCTGCGGGCCTGGTCCTGGGCTATGTGCGCCAACTCCAGGTGTTCCCGGAAGCTCTGGTCCTCGGCCTGCCGGACCAGGTACTTGATTAGGGATTGGGAGCGGGTGGCGCCTTGGGCGATGCGGGTTGCCAGTTCCATTGCCGTATCCATCAAATCAGCATCGGCCACCACCTTGCTGACCAGGCCCATCCGAAAAGCCTCCTGCCCGTCCACCCGGTCGCCGGAGTATTGCAGCATCAGGGTATTGCTTAAGCCGATGAGCCGGGGCAGGTTCCAGCAACTGCCGTCGGCGGGAATCAGCCCCATGCGGACGAAAGCCTCGGAGAATTGGGCTTTCTCGGCGGCGATGCGGATGTCGCAGGCCAGGGCCAAACCCATACCGGCGCCGATAGCATGGCCGTTGACCGCGGCAATAGTCGGTTTCTGCAACTCCTGAATCCGCAAGACCATTTCCGGCGCGCGGGAAGATTCCGGATCGAACCGGCGGGCGTAGCGGGCCTCCATATTGCCCCAGGGCCGGGAGGCGGCCTCCTCACCCCGCTGCTCCCGCTCCTGCCGGTCTTGTATCGAGCGGCTGAAACCCCGCACGTTGGCGCCGGAACAGAAAGACGGCTCGGCGCCGGTCAGCAGCAGCACCCGCTGCTCCGGGTCATCCTCAAACTGCTCCAGGGCCTCGAACATCTCCCGGGCCATATCCGGGTTGATGGCGTTGCGGGTCTCCGGGTCGTGCATCGTGACAAGCAGCACGCCGTCCCTGATTTCGGTCTTGATATAATCGCTGGACATTTCCGCTCCCTTATAAATTGGGTTTACGATAGATTGGTTTATGTCTTTATGGCTTGACCCAAAGCACCGCGGCAAAGCCGGCTGGCCCGGGGACTTTAACCTTATCATAACAATTGGTAATTTTGGCTGCCGGACTTTATAATTCTGCCAATCACTGATAACTCGGTCCGGGCAACGCCGTAATCGGCAACCCGGACGATTGAGGAGGAAAACCGATGCAGGAAGGAACCATATTGAATCTGTACATCGCCCGGGTGAAGGGCACGCCCTCGGACCCGGTGCAGGAGGCCACTGCCATTTCGGCCCGCGGGCTGGAGGGCGACCGCAGTTGCATGGTCAACAACGCCCGGCAAGTACTGGTAATGGACAAGGAAACCCTGGACCACTTTGAGCTGTCTCCCGGCCAGATTAAGGAGAACATCACCACCTCCGGCCTGGACTTGTCCCAGGCCCAACCGGGGCAGGTGTTCTTCATCGGCAGCGACGTCACAATGGAGATTGTGGGCGAGTGCGAACCCTGCGGCAAGATGGACGCCATCCGTATGGGCCTGCGCACAGAACTGAACCACCGCCGGGGCATCCTGGCCATGGTAATCAGTGGCGGTCCCATTAAGGTAGGCGATTCAATCAGAATTGAGCCGTAGCCCCGGCACTTTCGGGCCAACAACCTAATCAATGCCAGGCAAGCAGCTATGCCAAGGAAAACAATCACGACACAATACTGATGTCCCCTGGCCTGATGTGGGGGACCCGCGCATAAACGAACCCCTGCCGGACTTTGCCGTAGGTGGGCATTTCCGAGGGGGGCGCGCCGGCTGAGTTCCGCCTCCTTCAACCGCCCTTCCTTGCTGTCGGCCAGCAGGTAGTAGGGATAGCGGGCGCCGATAATGCTGGCGCGGGCCAAGGCCAGGGCAACCCGCGAGGTGTCGATTGTTATCCACCGCCGCCCACTGCTCCACGACGTAGGCGGTGGCGCCGGAGTCTCAGGTGGGGTCCAGCGCCAGGTCGCCGGGGCGGTGGTCATCAGGATGCAGCGTTGGATTACCTTGGGAAGAGTTTGTACGACGTAGGTCTTATCCGTGCCAAAACCGCTAATTCCCGTATATAGCCACCCGGACCCCATTGGGTAATACGGAGCGTCTTCGAAATACCTGACTTTTACAGGAATGACAGTTTGGAGAGGCGCTTAACGCTACAAAGGGAAAGAACTCAGCGCTCTTACCCCAAGGTTAAAGCTGCCCTCCTCTGCTCCGGCGGCCAGATTATTGCCTTGCGTCCCTGCTGCCACTGGATTAGAACCACAGAACGGCCTACCTGCCGTCCGCTTTCCGGGTCAATCCGAAACCTGCCGTAAAAGGTAGAAAAGTCCAGTCCGGCGGCGGCCTCCCACAAGGCCGAGTCCGCCAGCGTTCCCGCCTCCGTAACGCACCGCTGGGCAACCAACCCGGCGGCGTAAGCTTGGGCCATCGGGTAGTCAACGGCCAGGTTCCCGGTGGCTTGGCTCTCCCGTCGCAGGGATGTCATTACCTGGGCCGCCCCCGGCCCATAAAAAGAACCATAGTCCGGGGAATAGGCGGCGGCGTCCGGCCCCTCTGCGGGCGGTTCCCACTGGCTGGGGCCGATAAAGCCGGCCACGTCATCTCCCAAAGCGTCACGGAACTGCTCGATGGGAGCGGCAACCACCGCTGCCACGCCCGGCATCCTGCCTCCCATACTGCTGGCGGAGCGCCGTCGTTGCGCCAGTTGGCCGGCCAGAGCTAAGTCGTGCCGGATACGCCCCACTGCCAACAGCAGGTCGGGTTTGGCTCGCTCTACCAGGTCCAGAACGTCGGAAAAGTTGGTGATGTCCGGGAGGTATTCGTGGTGCAGGGTCTTCTCAAAGCCCAAGGCCAAGGCTTCGCGTTCCAGTCCGCCGCTAACCTGACGGGGGAAGACGCCGACAGAGCAGCGAACAATGGCAAAGGTACGGGCAGCAGGGGCAGCTTGCCGCACCAGGCCGGGCAAGGCGGCCAGATACTCGCTGGCCGGGGTGAGAATGCCTACTGTCCGCCGCCCCGGTTGGTAGATATTATCCGAGGCCCCGCCCTGGTTCCAGAGGAGGCGGTCGTGTTCCCCGGCAACCTCGGCGGCAGCCCGGGCCAAGCCGCTGGAATAGGGGCCGAAAAGCAGGTCAACGCGGTCCTCCTCAATCAGCCGCCGGGTGGCCCGGATAGCTCCATCGACCCGGCTGGCGTCGTCGTAATAAACCACCGAAACCGGCGTCGGGGAACTTGGCCGGTCGGCCACTGCCAACCCGTCGGCCCGGTTCAGGTCGGCGGCCCAGGCACGGATGCCGGCCAATGCCTGCCGTCCCTGGGTCTGAAACTGGCCGGACCGGGAGACGGATATGCCGACTTTGATGGTGGGGGACAAGGTTGCTCCGTTCCGTTTGCTTGTGGGGTATGGCTAAAATGCATTTGTAATATATCTGGCTAAGCGCATTCAGCGCAGAGAGCGTTAATTTTCATGTAAGTGTCGGTTCGTAGGGCGGCTCCACATCGATAGCAATTAACATCGTGAGGTGTGTCGTCCCAGCCGACAAACTGAATTACTTTTATCTTGTACGAGTTAGGGTAAGTCGGGTTGAGTTCTTTCGCGGCGCAAATCCCGTCGGGGCAGTAGCAGCTACGTGCAGGGCAATCCCATTGCATTACTATGTTTTTGATAGATGGATGTCTTTTCCATTCCGCTGTTTTAGAATACGGGAGTGACATAGGGTCGGGCGTTAAGGAGTGCCTTGATGGGTTTCGCTTTTTTGTTCGGTGAGTGCATGGGATATTGTGACACTTCTTGAACTCCAATACTTTGACCTTTTTCTCCCGTAATTCGTGAAGAAGGGCGTGGGACACATGGATTTCAAGAATCGGTACGCCGGTGTCAATCACCTGCTGCTCCGGCGTATGGGTGTCAACAACCTCGATAAACGCCAAAGGACCGGAAACCCCGAGAAGGTTAAGGTCAGGGCGGATACTGACCCCTGGGACCGACCGCTTATCCATAGCCACGTTTAGGACTACCTTCCCATCCCAAACCAGCAAATCAATCGTGGTACTCTGCTCGCATTCACAAGTAAACTGCCCGTAAAGGTCGTGTTGGCACCCCTCTATAGCCGCGTTGACTATCTTGTTGAGAAGAAGCACGATGCTATCGTGCAAGTATCGGCACCCTTTAGCCGATTTATGCCTGAAATACCATTCTCTAACCTTACCTTGGCAAGCAACCATCGCCGCCTTGCAGTCGGGGTCTGGGCAAATATACTCGCCTTGTCTTCCGTTAAGGGCGTCATCTATATGAATCAGTTGCTCTTGTCCGGGGTCCCAAGCATAAGGATATTCAACAACATCGCTCTGCTGCATCTGATCTCATCTCCACCTTCATTCTTATGACAAGCCATCCTCCACAAGCAAACGGAACCGGTTGCTCCGCAGGTGTGGAGGTTAAGAATGCTTCAAGGGCGCGAAGTCATTGGTGAAGGTCAGGGTATCCCGGAAACTGACTACAAAGGGATGTTCACTCAGTCGGCTTTCGTGGATGGTTTGGTAGTGATCCCAGGAGTTCCAGTCGTGGGGGTCTTTGCGCGGAGGGATCGAACCGCGCAATAAGCGGAGTACCATCTGAGCACCTCGGCAGTGGGGCGGATTGCGTCCAAGCTAAGTAGGGTAGCCATCTTTTCACTAGACATCTCGTAACGGATCTCATACTTACGCAACTCGCTCCGTCGTTCCTCCAGCATTTGTGCGCGTGGGATGACCCGAACCGGAATCTTCTGCTTGGTGGTGGCCATAACTAATCCTCCCTGATTTCCTGGGTTTCACCGATTTTGGCAATTCCCCGCTCCGGTTCACCCAGGGGGTTGATTTTAGCAACGCCGATAGAAAGCGTCAAACCGCCGATACCACCTGTAACTGTTCAGTGTCGAAGTGTCCGTCGTTCCTGCGCAGGCAGGAATCTCGAATTGCGGTTAGCGAGGTTCCTGCTTTCGCAGGAACGACGGGCCTTCTTACCCTGGGGGATCCCCTCAACTCTGAACTGTTACTACCACCTTACCGCCTAGAACTTGGGGCGGAAGATGCCGAAGGAGCTGGTGTAGCCGTGCAAAAAGGTGACGCCGCTGACCGGGCCGATTTCGCCGTTGCAGAAAAAACCGCCCAGCGGCACCGCGCCCAGCTTGTCCCGGAAAATGTCGGTGTCGTGGTTGGGCCGGCCGTACAGGTACTGGCCCCGGCCCAGGCAGGAGAAGAGCAAGGCCCCGTGAACCTGGTTCTCCCGATTGTCCCCGGCGTAGCGGTCCAACACCGCCGTCAAATCCTGGGCTGAAGTTTCGGCGTCCCGCAGGTGGAACTGGACCAGTTGGCCCTCCTTGAGCATTTCGCCGATGGCCAGGGTGCCGCTGCGGTCGTCCATCCCCATCACGTTGCGGATGAGGAAGTCCCCCTGCTGC
Organism: Dehalococcoidia bacterium; assembly: GCA_965197655.1. Classification (GTDB taxonomy): domain Bacteria; phylum Chloroflexota; class Dehalococcoidia; order Lucifugimonadales; family UBA3495; genus CATQHB01. The sequence goes on from OZ240220.1 coordinate 3,151,198, forward strand.
GGCTCTTCAATAAAGTCGTCCATCACCACGCCCAGGAAAAGGGAGTTGCGCATCAACCCCTGGTCCCGTTGGCTCAGGGTGGGGAACAGGCCCCGCAGCACGGTCAGGGGCGATTCGCCGTCCAGCCCCTCCAGCAGGTTGCGGCGGCTCTGGGTGATGCGCATGGGCTTGCCGATGGGCCGGCAGCCCTGGGCCACCACCGTATCCACGGCGATGTTGCCGTGCAGGGCCACGCCGACGGCGCCGGAGTGGTGCACCCGGTCGCCCAGAAACAGGGCATTACCCCCCTGCTCCTGCCCGCCGCTGGCCAGGCCGCCGATCTTCGCGGAACCGGCAAATGCGTAATCCATGCCCAGCAGCAGGTTCTGCACCGGGAAGGAATGAGGGTCGGCTAGGATAACGAACTGGGGAGCCGCAGCGGAATTGACCTGGAGCAGTGACTCCCATTGCTCTGGCCCGGCGTCCAGGTCGGGCAGCCTTTCGCCCTCCAGGTGAAAGTCCACCAGGGTCACGTCGGGGAGACTGGCGGCGGTGATGGACAGGGCCGGCCGCTGCTCCACCTCCAGCCCGTTGCCGATGATTCCCCCGCCGGAGCAGCCCAGGACCAAGGGCGCGTTTAACCCAAACGGCCCTGACCCCAATTGTTCCCGAACCAGGCTGGGGATAGCGTCGTAGCCCTCCCGGTAGTGAAAGGAGGCGAAGACTACGGCCAGATCGGGAGCGGCATCGCCAAGCTGTTCCCGCAGGTCGGCGACACATTCGGCGATGGCCGGCTCCAGGGCGGTTTGTTCGGAAATAGCAGAGGCCCACTTCATCCTGACACCTCTCATACGTTAAATTTGGAATTAGGAATTAGGAATTACGAGTTAAGCGTTAATAGATTCTATCACCTCGTAATTCCTAATTGATAATTCCGCCAAGTCTTTGCTCCGCTCGATGGCCGGGGTGGGCGACGGGTTCAATCCCTGGAGCAGGGCCAGGTAATAGCTGACGTAGTCGCCCAACAGAATCATATTCAGCAGTTGGGCTAGGGGCGGGCCGTCTGTCCCCGGCAATACCCGGTGGCTGACCTGGCCCCAGCGGAGCATCTCGGTCAAGACCCGGCAGCGTTCCTTTAGTTCGTCGCTGGCCGTTTCCGCCGTCGCCGCAGTTTCCGGCTGGAGCACCAGGGCCATAACGTCCTGGCCCACCGCAGAGGCCACGCCGTAAGGTTCCACCGAGTTATGCAGGGATTCGGGGATGCTTTCGTAAAAGGCCCACGCCTTGGCGTTCTCGTTCAACTGGGCCTTCCAGCGGCGAGCCACGCCGGAAAAGATGCCGCCGCCGTAAACCACCACCAGCTTGTCCAGCAGTTCCCGGGCCAGCAGCTTGGCCGGGTTGTCCGGAGTGGAAACCTCTTCACCGATGCGGGATAGCTGCAATTCCAGACCCTCGACGGCAGCCTGCGCCTCATTATCGCTGACGCTGACCAGTCCCAAGCGGTTCAAGGCGCCCAGCAACAGGATAAGGTTGTAGCCGACGGCGCTGCGCGGCTCGCCAGGGGCGTCCACCGGCAGGATGGGGATGTTGCGCTCCTGTGCTTCTTGGGCCAACGTCCCGCCGGCGGTTACCGCCAAGACCTGGGCGCCGTCGGCAATGGCCTGCCGGAACAGGGACAGGGTTTCCCGGGTGTTGCCGGAGTAACTGCAACTGATGAAGAGGCTGCGCCGGTCCAGGGCGAAGGGCAGGTGAAAGCTGCGCGCCACCACCACCGGAACGGTGCGCTGCAAAGCGGCCAGGTCGGCCACCAGGTCGCCAGCGATAGCCGAGCCGCCCATGCCGCCGATAACCACCTTGTCATAGTCGCCGGTCAAATCGGCCGGTAAGGGAGCCTGGGACTGCCGCCAGGCGGCTAGGCACTGCTGGGGCAAGGCGCGCAGCCGGTCCCGCAGCCCGGAAGGGTCAAAAGAGGCATAAACCTCCGGCCCGTCCAGGTCTGGTAAATGTAACCGCTGGCGCTTTGCTTTTTGGGTGGTCATGGGAATAAGTACTGCTCTTTATTTGCTGCCATAGTTCCAACTGCTGCTGGAGCGCATTATACGCAGGTGCGTCAGCAACGGCTCCTCATCCAACCCCAACGCCGCTATGTGTAGCCGGTCAAGCTCTGCTATCAAGTCGGGTTTGAGGTGGAAGTTCACGTTTTGCCAAGTTGTACCGCTGTTCTTTTTCTCCGTAAGGCATTCAGGAATAGCGTCGATTAAACGCTGGCCTAATTCAATGGCCTGTTCTAGATTTTTAGACCAAACATTCGGAACAGTCAAAGTGCCGTGGTCGGCGATGGGTTTGACATGAAACCCATCGCCGACCACCCACCACCAAGCATAACCTACATGGCCGTTCAACGTTGCCATTAGCAAACGCAAAATATCTTTATCTTTAACTCTGAGCACGGTCTCCCGACGCGGCGATACCGTGCCGGACGGGATAACCCCGATGAACTGGTAGGCTGTTTGAGGAAATGCCAGAAACTCGCCGTCAGACAGATCGGCCTCTTCCCCTTTGTAGGCGTAACTCATCACCGCTCGCTCTTGGGACGATATGGCTTCTACCAGACGTGCTACTTCCGGGGTAGGTATCCGTAACCACTGGCTGGCAACTCGGCTATCTACCCCGGACCCCAACTTGGGTAAAGCAGTGATTCGTCTTTGTGCCAAGCACTCAGCGCGTTCTGCCGTCAACCAGCCTTGTAGTCCCGTTGACCGTATAATCGACGTTTCGTTGCCCAATATGCCGGAAATAATGGTAGCCCTTTGCCGGTTTTTCCACGTTTTGAGAACCGGAGTACCATTAAAAATAGTATCCGGTATATTGTCGTAATGCCGCAGGTTAATCCCCCCGCAACGACTCTCAAAGGCACGTCTTACCAACCTTTGCTGTTGTCCAAAGGCTATAGACAAAGGCACAACCAACGTAACAATCCCGCCGTCCGGGTTTGCCAACGCTAAAGCAGTTTCGCAGAACAGGGCATACAAGTCACCGACGTTTGTACACTGATACCGCTTGTTGGCTTTCAGACCGTTGACTGTCGCTTTGTCCATAGACTTGCTAAGTGCTTCGTAAGGCGGGTTGCCGATAACTACGTCAAAGCCGCGCCAGGGGTTTTCGTAGAAGAGGAGCCGGGCGTCGGTGCGGGCCGGTATGGGGTTGAGGTTATAGAGGGGCGATTCAGCGAACCGGATAAGTTCCGGGCTGGCGAGTTCGCCTTTCTGCTGGAGCAGCAACCTCAACCGGTCGCGCAACTCTGCGTCCTGTTGCAGCAATTCCTGCTTGGTGTTCTCGGTGTGGGCATCAAACCAATTGGCCCGATTCTCGGCTACCGCAGTGAGCGCCTGTATCAGTTCCGGGTCGTCCGTACCCAATTGACCCAGGCGGTCGGGGCGCCACTGTGGGTCGGCAACGGTTTCCAGGGTGTCGGCGCAAACTATGCGCGCCTCCAAGTTAGGCAAGGGTTCGTCGCCCGGAGTATTCCGACGGCCGGCGGTGATGGCGATGAACAGCCGCAGCCGGGTGATTTGGACCGCCAGGGGGTTGATGTCCTGCCCGGACAACTGACGCCGGATGATTTCGGCGGCGGGGTTAGCGGTGTCGGGTTCCAGCTTGCCCAATGCCCGCTGCAAGGCCAGCAGCGTACTGAACAGGAACTCGCCGGAGCCGACTGACGGGTCGAAGATCCGCAGTTCCTTAATACGCTGGGTCAACCTGCTTTTCTGAGTGTTGGTAAGTTTGGGTAAGGGTTCGTCGGCATCGCCAAAGAGTTGCAGCAGTTGGGAATCGGTAACGCTGGCCGGCGCATAATCCCGGACGGCGGCGGCTAGGGCGTCCTTCACCATTTCGTCAGCCACGTCCGCCGGGGTGTAGTAAGTGCCTTGGGGCTGGCGCAGGGGCGGCTCGGTGCCCTCCTCTGTGGGTGTAATCAATCGCTCAAAAAGGTTGCTTAGCAGTTCCGGGTCCAGGGTCTGCTCACTCTCCCCCGGACGGTGTTCATCCATAGTCCAGTGATAACGGGAGAATATGGTGAACAGGCCGGGTTGATTTTCGTCTGCGCTCCAGTATTCGCCGGCCGGAATGTCTAGTTCATCATCGTCGGAATGTTCGGCGAACAATGACCCATTGAGGAATGGAACCAGCTCCATTGCGCCGTCGACTGTGGTGTTGGGGTGGCCTGCTCGTACATCTCCCGGCACATTAAGGCGCTGGTGAAATAGGAACCGTAGAATTTCCCGGTGGTAGCTGTCGGCATTGCTTAGGTTAGCGGCAACGAAAGCTCGCTCAAATAGTTCCGGCGGGATGATGTTTTCCTCTTTCAGAATCCAGGCGAACATTACCCGCACCAAGTGGCGCAGGACGGCTTGCCGTTGCGCCAACTCTTGGCCCTTTTGCCGCCGCCCTGTCCACTGGGCCACTTCCCGGTAGAACTGCTGGCGCAGGGGAGCGGCTTCCAGCGGGGCCATTAGCTTGTCCGCCGTCAAGCTGTCGCCCGGTTGGTGCAGCAGGCGCAGCATTTGCTCAGTGGTAGCCCGCGCCGACGGGGAAGGCAACGTGGGGTCAAAAGCCGCCGTCATATTGACCTGGCCGGCGGCGGCCACCGCCAAGCGGGCTTCCATCGCCCCATCCGGGCCGGCGGTGTAGGCTAGGATTACGGAGGCCCGGGAAGGGTCGGCCCTAGCAAAGGCCCGGGCTGCCAGGGCTACGTCCGGGCGGTACAGCCCTAGGTTTTCGGCATAGTGATATTGCACCGCCGTCACTACCACCTTTTGGCCCAACAGGTCGGGGGTCTCGGTTTGCAGGGGAATCCCGGCGATGTAAGAGTAGTCTTGCCAATCCGTATTGTGGGCGTCCTGCGGCTTTCCTTGCAGGTTCACGGCGACACTGAGATTTGGGGTATCGGACTTGGCGATTATCACAGCGTTGGGGTCGTTGACCAATTGTTTCAGGACGTTAGTTGGGCTATGGTCATCGGATAAGACGGAAAACAACCCGTCGGCTCGGCGGGAGTGCGGAATGATGAACGGAGCTGTGGTGGTGTGGTAGGCAATGCTTTCACGGGAGAGGAGCTTGACTAGTTCGTCCAACTTATTCCGCAGGTCCTGCGTCAACCCTGGCAGGGCAGCTTGCTCAGAATGGGCCAGGGACTGAAAATTATGCTCGCCTACAAGTTCAATATCCGGGTTGGCCGGGTTGCCGATGCGCCGGTAGATGCGCCATTTGGCGCCGTCAGTCAGTACGCCGAGAGTGTTGGGTCCACTGGCAGCGTGCTGTTTCAGATAACGCTGAATCTGGCGGTCCGGGGAATCGGCCCGCCCTTGGCTGGTTGTGCGGCGGTCAAAGTCGATGCCGTGCTGCTTGGCCTCGACGATGATGGCGGCATGGCCCGGGGCATCGGTTACCGGCATCAAATAGCACGAGTCGTCCAACCGATTGAGATTCTCGCCGTATTCCGGGATACGGTAAGTCGGGGGATAGCCTAGGGCATCCAGGGTAGGCTTGATGACCAGGTCTAGTGTAGCTGCCTCGTTGACCAGTTTCCGTCGCTTCTCGATTTGCCGGAGACCCTCTCTCAGCAAGCCAGCTACAGCCTCAGCTGTATTGCTGTTAGTAGTAGTCATTTAGATTACTCTCCCCATTCCTAGCTTGCTATTCCTGCCAGTATATCAACTCCGCGAGGTTTCTGCCCCCTACTGCGCCGTCCAGCCGCCGTCTATTACCAGTTCGCTGCCGGTCATGAAGGAGGACTCGTCGGAGGCCAGGAACAGCACCCCGTAGGCCACGTCTTCCGGCTGCCCGTACCGGCCCAGGGGGATGCGGGACACGGTGGTCCGGTAACGCTCCGGGTCGGCCCGGCCCTCCTCGGTCATCGGCGTGGCGATGGGGCCGGGATGCACCGAGTTGGCCCGGATTCCATCCCCGGCGTACTGGATGGCGGTGGCCTTGGTGAAGATGCGCACCGCTCCTTTAGAGGCTTGATATTGAGGGCTGCTGTTGTCCACGCCCACCAGGGCCAGTTGGGAGGATATGTTGATGATGGAGCCGCCGCCGGCCTGACGCAGTACCGGCAGGGCGGCGCGGGTGCCCAGGAACACGCCCTTGGCATTGATGTCCATTACCCGGTCCCATTCCTCGGCGGTAACGTCCTCCACCAAGCCCGTGCCTCGGACGCCGGCGTTGTTCACCAGAATATCCAGCTTGCCAAAACGGGCAACGGTGGCGTCGATAGCCGCCTGCCATTGGGTCGCGTCGGTCACGTCCAGCGGCAGGAAGACGGCTTCGCCGCTCCCTTCTCCGGCCCTGGCGCTGATTTCCGCGGCCAGCGCTTGGCCTTCGGCCTCCAATACGTCGCCAATGGCTACTTTAGCTCCTTCGGCGGCAAAGAGCCGCGCCTCGGCGGCGCCCATGCCCCGCGCGCCGCCGCTGATGAAAGCCACCTTACCTGCTAACCGACTCACTGGCCGCATCGTTCACCTTCCATGAAGATTCCCCTGATTCTCTGGTCAGTCTATCATAATGGGCCGCTTGCCCTCATCCCCCGGCTACTACATTGGCGGAGGCAAGTAGTATCCCCCAAGGCAACCACAAGGGTTGCGCCTACGGGCCGGTGATTGAGGAAACATTTCTCGTTTTGCCGGCAGCTCCAACCGTCAGTTGCCCCGGATAAACATTCGTGTCTATTCGTGGATAAACTTTTGAAGGTTGACCCTGAGCCTGATTGCCGTACATAATTCTCCCCGATGCCTTACTATATAGCCAACATTGCCAACCTCCCCCCCGACCTGGCGGTGCTGCTCCTGGCGGTGCTGCTGGACCTGGTTACCCGGGAGCTGCCCTCCCGGTTTCACCCCACCGTCTGGATTGGCAAGACGGTGGCCTGGGTGGAGGGGGTGGCTCCCCGGAGCAAGGCCGGCGGCTTGCCCGTCGGCGTCCTGATCGCGCTGCTGATCCCGGCGTTCTGGGCGGCGGCGACCTGGTTCGCTGCCCGGGGCTTGCAGGAACTTCATCCCCTGGCCTACTTGGCCGTTGGCGCCATCCTGCTCAAGCCCACCTTTGCCCTGCGGATGCTGCACCGGGTCGCCGCCGATACTCGCTCCCTGTTGCCCGGGGGTGACTCGGCTCCGGGTAACCGGGACCCGGGTAACCGGGACCCGGGTAACCGGGACCCGGGTAACCTGGCCCCGGATAACCTGGTCGCGCTGCGGGAAAATATGCGGTCGCTGGTCAGCCGCGACGTTTCCGCACTGACCGCCGGGCAGGCCATCGCCGCCACGGTGGAATCGGTGTCGGAGAACACCACCGACAGCTTTATCGGCCCCTGGCTGGCCTTTGCCCTCTTTGGTCTGCCCGGCGCTTTTGCCTACCGCGCTATTAACACCCTGGATAGTATGATAGGCTATCACGGTGAGTATGAGTACCTGGGCAAGGCGGCGGCCCGGCTGGACGACCTGGTAAACTTGGTTCCGGCCCGGTTGACCGCCCTCTTGCTGACCCTGGGCAGCGTTGTTCTGCCGGGACAGCGGGCCGGCCGAGCCTGGCGCATTATGTGGCGCGACCACGCTCGCACTGCCAGCCCCAACGCCGGCTGGACGATGAGCGGCATGGCCGGCGCCCTGGGGGTGGAGTTGGAAAAAGAAGGACACTACCGGCTGGGCGACTCGACCCGCTCCCTGGAAGGGGAGGACATTACCCGCGCCGTTCAGTCGATGTACCTGGTGGCTGGCTTGGGCTTACTGATTGCATTGGGCATCATCTTGTTGAAAGACGGAATCTTTGGCTAAATGAGTAAGGATATTGATGGGACACCCTCACCCCCGGCCCCTCTCCCTCAGGGAGAGGGGGGTACAGACGGCTCCCTCTCCCTGAGGGAGAGGGTTGGGGTGAGGGCAAACCGCCCGGTACACGGCGGCATCCGGCCGGCCCAACTGCGCGCGCTGGGTCTGGACCCGGCAGATACCCTGGACTTCAGCGCCAGTATCAGCCCTCTGGGGCCGCCGGAGGGCTTGTGGGACGCCCTGTGCCGGGTGGACTTGACCGCCTACCCCGACCCGGAATGTCTGGAGTTGCGGGAGGCGCTGGCCCAAAGTTTGGGGGTAGGCATTGACCGTATCCTGGTGGGCAACGGCTCTACCGAGCTGATTCACCTGCTGACCCGGGCTTGCCTGTCGCCGCCGCCCGCCGCCGGTCCCAAAGAATGTTCCAACGCCGCGCTGCTGCTGACTCCCACCTATGGCGAGTATGCCGGGGCTTGCGCCCTGGCCGGCGCCGAGGTACTGGAATTGGAGGCTCGCCGTCCGCTGGGGTTCAGTTGGGACCTGGTCCAAGCCGAGGAAATAATCCGTACCCGCCGGCCCGCCCTGGTGTTCCTCTGCAACCCCAATAACCCCACCGGCGTTTACCTGGGTAAGGCAGAGGTGTCTGCCCTGGCCCGGAGCGTGGCCCAAGCCAGCGGCCTGCTGGTGGTGGATGAGGCTTACCTCAGCTTTGTGGAGGAACGCTGGGATGGGCTGGCCCTGCTGGAGGGAGACGGGCAGGATAACGTGGTAATCCTCCGCTCAATGACCAAGGATTACGCCCTCACTGGGCTGCGGCTGGGCTACGGGCTTGCCGCCCCGGAGGTTACCGCCCGGCTTTCCCGCTTCCAACCCGATTGGAGCGTCAACGGGCTGGCCCAAGCCGCCGGGTTAGTGGCCCTGGCCGATACCGGCTACCTGCCCGCCGCCCGCAAGGCGGTGAACAGTACCAAGTCCTATCTGACCGCTGCGCTGACCGGTCTGGGTTTTGGTGTCCTGCCGGCAGCGGCTAACTTTCTGCTGGTGGAGGTAGGGGACGGCGGGGAGTGGCGCGACAAGCTGATGCGCCGGGGCATCTTCGTGCGGGACTGCTCCTCCTTTGGCCTGGCCGACTGCATCCGTATCGGCATACGCCCCCAAGCCGACTGCCAACGTCTGGTGGAGGTTATGGCAGAGTTGCGCCGGCCCTCACCCCCGGCCCCTCTCCCTGAGGGAGAAGGGTGATACTGCCCCCTCTCCTTCGGCTTACAGGGGTAGGTCTCGGCGTTTCAGATAGGAGTTACCTGGTGGTATGTCATCCTGAGCGCAGCGAAGGATCTAAGGATACTCTGAATAAGTCATTGAACACTAGCGCCTTCACCCGTCGTTCCTGCGAAAGCAGGAACCTCTGTACGTAACGTTTTAGGTTCCTGCCTGCGCAGGAACGACGGATAAGTGTAAACATCACGAGTCACGGACTTATTCAGAGGTTTCCTAAAATGCCCGGCTGGTGCCTCCTTCCGGTTCCGGTAAAGTCTCTCCTGGCAGGAGTTTGGATTCTTCACTCCGTTCAGAATGACAATAAGATATTTCGGGTAAATTAACTTCAGGACGTTCATGACACCGGAGTTTCCCTTTCCGGTAGGAGCAACCTTTGGCAATTCCCCATTCCGATACTTCGGCCCACAGCACGAGAAACGCCGCTAACGCTGCCGGCTACGCCATAGAAGTTGCGGGGCTTGAGAAGGGTTTCGGCGATATGCCAGTCCTCTGGGACCTGGACTTGACCGTGGGCTGGGGCGAGTTTCTGGTCCTCTTCGGGGCCAATGGCGCCGGTAAGACCACCCTGTTGCGGGTGCTGTCCACCCAAGCTCGACCCGACGGCGGAAGCGTCCGCATTGCCGGGTTTGACCTGCGCCGCCGGGCCGAGGCCGCCCGCCGCCGGGTGGGGGTGGTGGCCCACAGCGGCTTCCTCTACGATGACCTGACCTGCCGGGAAAACCTCTCCTTCTATGGCCGTCTCTACGCCATAGCCGACCTCAAGGGTCGGGTTGCCGAGGTGCTGGAACGGGTGGGCCTGTCCCGCCGGGCCGATTGGCGCGTCCGCAGCTTGTCCCACGGGATGCAGAAACGGCTGGCCATCGCCCGGGCCATTTTGCATCAACCATCCCTGCTGCTGCTGGATGAGCCGGAGTCGGGGCTGGACCGGGATTCGGTGGCTACCCTGGCCGCCCTGCTGCGGGAATGGACGGCGGCGGGCCGGTCGGTGGTGATGACCACTCACAACGTGGACCTGGGCCTGGCCTGGGGCAGCCGGGCGGCGGCGCTGTCCAACGGCAAGCTGGACTTTGACCGGGCGGGGGACTATTTGGGGGTGGGGACGTTAGTCTGAGGAATTGAATCTAACCCTGTGGTTACTTCCAGAAACGGTAGTTTTTAATGTCCCCTTCAGAGAAAGGGCGCATTTGTTCCGGATACACGGTTGCTATGGCAACCGTGTATCCGTCAGGCTGTAGAAATTCCACTTCGAAGCACTCTCCGCCACCCTGAACGTAAACAATTGTACCGACGTCGCCTGGCAGTAAACCCTTTTCGGAGTCGCCATCTTTAAGCAACGGGCTATAGTCGGGAATATCCCAAGTGTGCTTCAGTGATATGGGGGCTGTGAGAGTGACGGTATCCAGTCCCTGAAACATATTGGCTTATTAACCCTGGCGTTCTCGACGTGCTGTAATTAATCTGGGGAAATCCGTGCCGCTGTCTATTTGCCAAACAGTCCTGATAGTGGGGTTGCGACCGTCTGGTGTGGGAATCATTCCAATTATAACATACTGAACTCCATGGATTGTTTCCTTAATATCCACAACCTCGTTCTCTAAGCAAAGTAAGCACAACGCTTCGGCGAAAACTTCCCATTCGCTCGCACGAAAACCGAATCTAGTAAAGAAGTTTGCCTTTGGCCTGCCATTCGGGCTGGTGAATGCCAAGCTGGTGAATGACAATAGGTAGTGGGTAATCTTTTCCGGCGCAACCACCGCCCGTTCCGCGTTTGGCAATTTCAACGGCAATCCCCCGTTTCTCCGGGTATGGCGCTTATTATCGCACACTCGGCTGGGCGGCTATTTGGTACAATTAGCCCGGTATTGAAACATCTTCCAACAAGGTTGGCTAATGCGGCTTTTGCGGCCAATGGCGGCGCTGGTCTGGAAGGACTTGCTGCTGGAACTGCGCTCCCGGGACATCATCGTGTCCGCCCTGGTGTTCGGGTTTCTGGTGGTGGTGGTGTTTAACTTTGCCCTCAAGGTCAGTCCGGAACGGGTTACCGAGTTGGCCCCGGGCATTCTATGGGTAGCCTTTGCCTTTGCCGGAACGCTGGCGATGAGCCGGGCCTTTGTGCGGGAGCGGGAGCAGGGCGGACTGGAGGGTCTGCTGCTGGCCCCGGTCAGCCGGGACGCCATCTTCCTGGGCAAAGTCCTGGTCAGCTTCCTGTTTATGCTGATCATCGAGGCGGCCCTGCTGCCGGTCTTTGCCGTCCTGCTCAACTTATCCGCCTTTTCCCTGACCCTGTTTTTGACCATCCTGCTGGCGACCCTGGGGTTTGCCACGGTGGGGACGCTCTTCTCCGCCATTGCGGTGCAGACCCGTTCCCGGGAGGTGATGCTGCCGGTCTTGTTCTTTCCGGTCATCCTGCCGGTGCTGATTGGCGCGGTGGAGGTTTCGGGGGCAGCCATTGGCGGCGGCGGGCCGGAGGCTGGGGTAGTCGGACGCTGGCTGCCGCTGATTGCGGTATTCGATGCCGTTTTTCTGGTAATATGTCCTTGGATTTTTTCGATAATCGTTGAGGAGTAATTGACCGTGGCCTCTAGCCAAGGGACATCAGCCGCCGCCGCGGGCGGGAAAATCAGGGTGATTTTCCCCGGACTGTCCGGCGGCCTGGTAATTCTCACCGCCGCGTTGATGCTGGTGAACTTGTATCTGATCTTTGTGGTGGCGCCCACCGACTCGGTGCTGGGCCACGTCCAGCGGATTTTCTACTTTCACGTACCGATCGCCGTCGTGTCCTTTCTGGCCTTTTTCGTCGTATTTGTCGCCAGCATCGGCTACCTGGTCACCCGCCGCCGGAAATGGGACAGCGTAGCCCACGCCGCCGCCGAGGTAGGGGTGGTGTTCGTTACCCTGGCCCTGCTGACCGGCGTCATTTGGGCCAGGCCGGTGTGGGGTGTGTGGTGGACCTGGGAGCCGCGCCTGACCACCACCCTGATTCTGTGGCTGATTTACGTGGCCTACCTGATGCTGCGGTCTTATGTACCCAACAAGTCCCAGGGCGCGGTCTATGCCGCCGGGCTGGGCATCATTGGCTTCGTGGACGTGCCTATCGTGTACTACTCGGTGCAGTGGTGGCGGTCGATACACCCCTCGGCGGTGGTAGGACCCTTGGCCGACACCGGGGCGTTGGAGCCGGTAATGCAGGGAGTATTGTTCTTCTCCCTGGCCGTCTTTTTGCTGCTGTTCCTGTACCTGCTGTTGGAACGGACCTATCTGCGGAACGGCGAGGACCGGCTGGCTGCCCTCCGCTTTGCCAGCCGGCGGCGGGGTAATTAACCTGGATTAATCGGATGCACCAGATAATTGGATGATTTATCCCCAAGTTATCCGCGAAGGAACGGGTAGTACAGAGAGAACAATTCTCTATTATTAATCCATAAAATCCTGTGTATCCGGTTAATCCATGTTTGAATCCCGATACTAAGAGAGAGATTGTATGCCCTTCATCCTGCTTCAGAACCAACCACCGGACAACCTGACCTTTCTGTTCGCCGCCTTTGCGATAACCTGGCTGGTATTCTTCATCTACGCCTTTTTCGTGTCCCGCCGCCGTCAGGAAATGGAGCGGGAGATGCGGGAACTGCAACAGTCTTTGGAACAGTTGGGGAGTGACACTCCGGCAGATGGGTAGGGGCAGACCTGGTGGTTGCCCTGGGGGCCAACTCAGGGTAGGTGCAAGACCTGCCCCTACGTCCGGCCCTGGTGTCCCGGGCGGTACGGGTTCGCGTAGGGGCAACCACAAGGGTTGCCCTGGGAGTGGGGCGTCCTTCGACAGGCTCAGGATGAACGGAAATACAGGCGTCAGGATGGACGGGAATATAGGGTTGGGATGAGCGGTGGCCGGCTCAGGAGGATTGGGCGGCACCATCGGTGCTGTAGTTGTTGTAGTCGTCCGGGAGTTCTTCCTCCAGCGACTGGTACTTGGAGGGGCATTTGACCAGGATGCTGTCCGTCTCGAATACCGCATCCGTCCCGTAGCTGCCTTCTAAGATGATTTCCGAGTGGGGGTTGAAGAAAAGGTCGGGCATCACGCCGACGTAGGAAGCCTGTAGGCTGCTGCCGGTGCTGTCGCCCTCCTTGTCCATCAACTGGAAATGGGCGAGGGTTCCGCCCTCTCCCCGCTGGAAGGAGTCGGGCACCAGCTTGCCGGACACCCGCAGGACGCGCCCGTCCTGGTATTCAACCCCGCCCAGAAACTCGCTGACGGTCAGGAAGTAGAGAGCGTTGCCGGGAAAGGCGGCGTAAATCATATAGGCCACGGCCAGAGATACTACCACCCCCAGGATAATCAAGCGGTTGCGGGTACTATTACTGTTGCCGGAGTCTCCCTCCGTATATTCATCCTCCGGCGTAAACCCCGCCGGGTTAAGCTGGTCCTCTGCCACTGCTGCCTCTTGACGTGTTTTAGTTTAAGGGTTGCACCCCCGGTTTCCGCCCGGCGCAGTATCTATGATACCACCGGGTTTAGCGGGTGTCATTATTCTGGGGAGACCTCTCCCGGGGTAATCCCTTCACCCCAACCCTCTCCCACCAAGAGCGGGAGCAGCCCGTTCGCGGTAAGCTTGTCGAACCACCCCGCTATATCGGGGAGAGGGGCCGGGGGTGAAGGGATTGCCCTCAATTCCATCCCCGTTCGGTTGACATCGTATCGGCTGGGGCTATAATCAAGGCAATCCAAGCTGGCCGGCTCAAATCCGGCAAAGACAGGCGGTAGAGGCAGGTAAGAGAATGACACAGCAAGCGGAAGGCCAACTCAGCCCGGAAGTGGTGATGGGCGAGATGAAAAAGAACGGCGTAACCCACGTGGTCTGGTTGCCGGACAGCGAGACCAACTGGCTGTATCTGCTGATGCAGGAAGACCCGACCCTGGACCTCATTCCGGTCAGCCGGGAAGGCCAGGCTTTTTCCACCGCCGCCGGGCTTACGGTGGGCGGTAAAAAGCCGATTATTCTAATCCAGAACACCGGGATGATGGAATCGGGCGACTCCCTGCGCGGCTGGGGGTTGAGCCTGAACATTCCGGTAGTGATGATGGTAGGCTACCGGGGCTGGACGCGCCACGGCGTAAACAGCGACACCGCCGCCACCTACACCGAGCGGTTCCTCAACGCCTTTGGCATCAACTACTACCTGGTGGAGAACGGCGAGGACGCCTCCCGCATTTCCATCGCCTTTGAGGAGGCGGAGCGCACCCGCCGGCCGGTAGCGGTACTGGTGGGCGACGAGTACCACGGGTTCAACCGTTAGGGGGAACCCGTCGTTCCCGCGAAGGCGGGAACCTCGCACCCCGGAATTTTAGGTTCCTGCCTTCGCAGGAACGACGACTTGGGGTATTCGGTCAGTCGTAGAAGCTCATCACTAGGAAAAGGTAACTCCCAGCATACAGCGACAAAACACTATCCAGCGAGGCGATATGATTCAGATGGCGGATATGTTCAAGGTTTTCGCCCAGTACCGGGGCGATGCGGTGGTTATCCCCGGGCGGGGCGGAAAGCACTGGACCCAAATTAGCGACCAGCCCAACCGGGACTTGCCGGTAGGCGACCCGGCAATGGGCGGCCATGCCTCCTTTGGGTTGGGGGTGGCCCTGTCATTACCCAACGAAAGGGTGGTGCTTTTCGATTCGGAGGGGGATGTGCTGATGAACCTGGGCGCGCTGCCGACCATAGCGGAGAAGGCGCCCGAAAACCTCTACCACTTTATGCTGGATAATGAGTGCTACGCCACCACGGGCGGCCAGCCGGTGCCCAACGCCAAGAACATCGCCTACGATGTCATCGCCAAGGGATCGGGCTACCCGGCCACCTACGCCTTTGACAACCTGGAGGACTTCACCAACCAAATCGAGGAAATTCTGGGCCAGCCCGGCCCGGTATTCGTTGCCCTGAAGGTTGAGCCGGAGATAGAAAACGAGCCGATCGGGAGCCGCGTCCGCTGGCAAACCCGCTCCCGCACCCAGGTAATTGACGACCTGAAACAGGAGTTGAGGGTTACTGCGCCGTGAGGTAGGTTTTCCCGAATCAGGAACTTTATGAAACGGCCCGGTCAGTAGCAGTGATGTTCCGGCCATTGCATTTGGGCAAAAGGGTTAACCTCAGCCCGGCGCATTGGCCGGACGTTGTATAATGGCTATACCGGAAAACTCGCCAAGCCGGCCGGATACCTTACCCAACATCCATCCCAAGAGGTCCAATATGACCACCAAACCCACCGTCACGACCAGCACTCCGCCCGGCTTTATTGTGCTGCCGGATGCGCCCATGCCGGAGGATATGAACAACTTCACTGCTCTGCACTTCCCAGGTAACACTCACTTCCTGGCCGAGCACCTGGGCAACCCGGATACCACCCTGATTATCGGCGAGGCCCACATCAGCCCGGAGCCAACCAGCCAAGCCCGGGGCCTGATGGCGCCGGATATGCTCATTGCCTTCAACGTCAACCCCGGTATTAGTCGCCCGCGCAACGGCTACGTCATCTCGGACCACGGCAAGCCGCCGGACTTCGTGCTGGAAATCGCCTCGGAAAAAACCGGACGGCGGGATGTCACGGTCAAGCGGGAGGGGTACGCTGCCCTGGGCATCCCGGAATACTGGCGCTTTGACAATACCGGCGGCCGGTTTCACGGGCCGCCCATCGCCGGCGACGAACTGGTGGAGGGAGAGTACCGGCCCATCGGCATTGAACGCATTGGGGAGGAGAGTTACCAGGGGTACAGCGCCGTCCTCAACCTCTACCTGCGCTGGGAGGACGGCGCCCTGGGCTGGTACGACCCGGCCACCGGGCGGCACATCACCCGGTTCAGCGACGAGCGGGAACGGGCCGATGCTGAGCGGGCCGCCCGTCTGGCCGCCGAGGCTCGAATCCGCGAACTGGAAGCGGAACTGGAACGTCGCTCGCAGTCCTGACTGCCAAAGAAACTCCTCGCCACAGTAGAACTCCCCGCCAGCGCTGGCGGGGAGTTCTTTAACAGGTCTGTTTTAAGCCGTCCTTTAGCCGGCTCAGGATGAGCGGTTAGAACCGGACGGGGTTAGAACGCAAAGGTGTCCATCAGTTCACCTACCGTGCGTTGGCGGGCCTTGCCCCGGACTTCATCCAGGCGCTGCTCCAGGGAGGGACGCTCATCGTCCCGGAACAGGATGCCCATTGGGACGCCCCGCCGTTGCAACAGGTTGAAGGCTGCGCCCCGGTCCGAAACGTCGTGGTCTTCCGGCACCTCAAAAAGTAGCGGCTCAATGCCCTTGCGGGGGTTGCCCTTGATTAGTTCAAAGGTGTCGTTGTAGGTGGTGCAAGGAGATTGGACGTGGACCATGGCAAACCCTTCGTGGTCCATACCCTGGTTAATCAGCTTGGCCAGCTCCCGGGGCTGCCCGGAGAAACCGGAGGCCACGAAGGAGGCCCCCAGCGTCAGGTACAGTTCCAGCGGGTCGGCTTCCGCTTCAATCTTGCCGTAGGGGGTGGAACTGGTAATTTCGCCCAGCTTGGTGGTGGGGGAGCTTTGGCCCTTGGTCAAGCCGTACACCCCGTTGTCCATCACCACGGCGCAGATATTCAGGTTGCGGGCTGCCTGAGGGCCAATGTGTTCGCCGCCGATGCTGAGAAAATCACCATCGCCGGCAACCACTACCACGTTGAGTTCCGGGCGGCCCATCTTGACGCCCAGCGCCACCGGAAGAGTGCGGCCGTGAATCCCGTGGAAGCCATAGGGCTGCTGCCCTTCCAACAGATGCACCAAGTTGCCGGAGCAGCCGATGCCGGCGACGACCACATTATTCTCCATCGGCCGGCCGGTCTCTTCCAACCGGTTTATCATGGCGAGTTCCAAGGCCCGGCGCACACCGAAGTCGCCGCAGCCGGGGCACCATTTGAAATCGTATTCGGGATTCTTCTTGCTCATGCTCGGACCATCTCCTTGCGATGGGAATTATTCAGCTCAGTTATTTGCTTGACCAGGTCGCGCACCTTGAAGGGCAGGCCGGTGTACTGGGTGATGGACTCGGCCTTAACCCCCTGGGCGCGGAGGAGACCGGAGAACTGCCCCTGGTAATTAAGCTCCGGGACAATTACCAACTCCTTCTGCCGCAGTTCCTCCAGCAGCGCCGGCGGCAGGGGGCTGAGCAGCATGGTGTAGTACCAGCCGATAGGGACGCCCTGCTCGCGGAGTTGGTTATACGCCTCCTCAGCTGGCCCCTTGGAGCCGCCCCAGGGCATAACCACCACCGGCGCGTCGGCGTTGTCCCGCTCGTACTCGTTCTCTTCCAGCAGCTTTAACTTGCCGAACCGCCGCTCGGTCATCTGAATGTGGCGGCTGGCCAGGTGGGTGGTATCGCCCATTTCGTCGTGCTCGCTGCCGTTGGCGACATAAGCGCCGGGGCCGCCGGGCAGGGGCATGGGCGAAAGCTCGAATCCCTCGTAGCGATGGTAGCCGTTGTTGCCCTGGTAAACCACCCGGTTCTCCGGCGTTACCTGGGACAGGTCGGGGCGGCGGATGTTCTGCACCCGCTCGGCCAGGGCCATTTCGGTCATCAGGATAACCGGGCCCTGGTAGCGTTCCGCCCAGTTCAGGGCCTTGATGGCCCCGTAGAAACATTCCTCCACTGTGCCGACGGCGATAACGGGCAGTTTTACGTCGCCGTGGGCCGGGTACATACAGGCCAGCAAGTCGGACTGTTCCGTCTTGGTGGGCAGGCCGGTGGCCGGGCCGCCCCGCTGCACGTCAACCACTACCAGGGGAATCTCGGCCATCCAGCCCAGGCCCAGACCTTCACTCATTAGCGAAAAGCCGGGACCGGCGGTGGCGGTCATCGCCTTCTTGCCGGCGTAACCGGCGCCCAGAATGGTGGTGATGGACTCGATTTCCGAGCTTACCTGGTAGGCGAACTTGTTGGGGCCGACCAGGTTGCGTTCCATAAATATGAGGATGGTAGTAGCGGGGGAGATGGGGTAGCCGACGTAGAAGTCGAGGCCGGCAGCGAGAGCGCCCAGGCAAATGGCCTCGTTGCCCTTGAGCATAACCTGGGAGTACTCGGGCATATGCGGGGGAGCCAGCTCACCGAGGACGAAACCGCTGCGGGCGGTCTCTTCCCGGCCCAGCTTGAGGGCCGCGATGTTGGACTGGATAATTTCTTCATCGTTGGCCCGGCCCCGGCTGAAACGGCTTTCGACAAACTCATCCAGGTAATGTTGAGGCATATTCACCAGGTGGGCCAAGGCTCCCATAATGACCATGTTGGCCGCCCGGTTGTTACCAGTGGAGCGGGCCAGCTCGTCAATGTGCAGGCCGTAGCTACGGTTGTCGCCTTCCAGTTCAAAGTCGTCCAAGTTGTAGATGACCAGGCCGTCTTCCCGCACCTCTTCCCGGTGGGTGTCGTAAGCCTCCTGGTTAAAAGCGACCAGCACGTCCACGTCATCGCCGGCGCTCAGAATGCCTTCAACCGCAATCCGGGCCTGAGTCCAGGTTGGCCCGCCCAGAATCTGGGAAGGGAAGGTGGCATAGGTAAGGGCGTGATAACCCACCTGGGTAGAGGCCTGGGCCAGGCCCTCCGCCGACGTTACTACCCCCTGTCCGCCTTCTCCGGCGAAGCGGACAACAAAGTCGCGCATCTGCATTGCCAATCTCCTCCCGGCCTGATTGCTCAGGACAATTTCTTTTGTCGCTTTATTTTGCTGGTGGTTACCGGGTTATATCAAGCCGTATTGGGTACCAGCGCCCGCCGGCTGGGTATGACCGGGGGCTTCGCAACGGTTCCGAATGAAGACCCGGCGCCGGAAATAGTAAATAAAGGGGCGATTCAAGAAAATGAAGGCCCCGAAGGGTGGGGCGTGGGGTTTTACCGGTGGTTGTCATTTCTAAAAAGCGGAACGGGTCCCCTTGGCTTCAAGTGTATTGCAGAACTCTACCCGGTAACGAATGCCCCAACCGGGGCGCTATGGAAACCTTAACGGAGCATACCAGGAAGTATGACGGGTTAACTCAAACCGCTTTGAGGCAACCTGGATGAGTTTAACATTGGTATTTAATTGTTGTCAATGTAAATTAACGGCCGGGCCAGGGTCTTTCGGTTCTTCTTGGGCAACCACAAGGGTTGCCCCTACGCCCAGGATGTTCTGTTTGGCAGGGGGCTGCCCTTGTGGTTGCCCTCTGCATCCCGCCAACCACGTTGAAAACCGAAAGGCCCTGACCTTAAAAGCCAAAGGATTGATTTATGATTTTCGGGGCATTACAATACCCAAACTGTAGCGACTTGTACTTGAAATGGGTTCCGGGTTCCCGTTTTGCGTCTAAAAACCCGTTGGGAGTGTAAGGGTTATGAAGAAGGTAGTCAGCGAAATCAGCGGAATAGTGTTCAGCATACCCTGGCTGATGGCCAAGGATTATGGCCTGTTTGAGGACGAGGGCATTGATATGCAATTCGTCCGCGCCCAGGGCAACCGGGAAAACCGGGTGACCTACAACCCGGAAGAGGTTGACCCAATCCTGGGCCATGTGCCTTACGAACAAAACATGGTGTCCATCTACCGGGCTTGAGAAGAGGGTCAGGTCCGTCGGGCCTATGAAAGCAAACGGGAGGACACCAAGATAATTGCCCTGCGCGCCGCGGTAATGAGCCAGTCCCTGATGGTGCGGCCGGATTCCCCCCATAACTATCCGGGGACGCTGGGCAACCGCCCGGTAGCAGTATCCTTCCACGCCGCCGCCCACTATGTATCCCTGCGCCTGCTGGAGGGCTACATCCCCAACGAGAAAATCAAGCTGGTATCCTTCGGTTCACCCCGCCGCCGGTTCGAGGCCATGCTGAGCGGCGAGGCCGATGCCTGCGTGGTGATGGAGCCGTGGATTTCTCTGGGCGAAAAGATTGGCTGTAAGTCCCTGGCCGAGGGCCACTACCTGGGCGCCGAGAACGCCAGCGAAGATATGGACCCGGAGACCTTCGCCGCCATCAACCGGGCGGTGGGCCGGGCCATCGATATGTTCGACGCCGACAAGCGGAAGTACCTCCACTATATGATTGACGCCCCGGACTTTGCGGCGGTGGCGGCCAAGTACGGAGGCATCACCCCCGAGGACTTCCACCTGCCCCGCCTGCGCTACACCAAGGATACCTACTACTCGGAAGAGATTGTAGAGGACACCTACAACTGGATGGTGCGCTGGGGGCTGCTGAGCGAATCGGCCTGCACCGCCGACCTGGTAGAAAACCGGCAGTCCGCCCCGGTTCCGGCTGACGATTAACGCAACAGCCGTGGCCTGACTGGTAGAACAAAGAGCCGGCCGGGGAATGCCCCGGCCGGTTTTGTTTTGGGTGGGGGATTAGAACATGGATTAACCGGATATGTAGGATAATTATAGACTTATGCGAATGAATGATGTTTCCAGACCCGGCTCGTAAAAGGGTGTCTTGCCGGAGGCGAGCATAGCGATGCGTTGCCGATCTACATCTACGCCAAGCACATCGTAGCCCGCCGACGCAAGCCCGGCCGCGGCAACCGTTCCGACACACCCGAGTCCAATCACGGTTAGTTTCATCTTCCTACTCTATTCTGCCTGAACTGCCCTGACAATGGAAAACTCCCGAACCTAACCGGATGCCCAGGGGCGGGACCGGGCCATTTGCCGCAGGGCCAGCGGCGTGGTAATGGGGGCCAGGCACCGGTCACCCATGCAAACGTACAGGGCCGCGTCCTCTTGCAGCGGGAATCCCAACCCGCGAATTTGCCCGGTGTCCCGCTCCGAGTCCAGGGGCAGAATTACCCGGTGGGGAGCGTAGGTTCTTAGCGCCGCCCGGTGCAGCCGCCGATAGGCTGGGCTAGACGAATCGCCCAACAGCAGCAGGCGCACCGGCCCATGCATCAGCAGGTCTTGCGCCCGTCCCCACGCGGCCCCCGCCGGCAGGAACAGCGCCTCTTCGTCCTCTTCCATGCGCCGGGAGGAATGGGAACCCAGGTAGCTCTTGCCGGGGACGATGTCCTGGAAAATCTCCAGGGCGGTTGCAGCCCGGTCCAGGTATGCCGCGTCGCCGGTCAGGTGCGAGAGGGTGACCAACGCCTCGGCCCACGCCGCGTTGTCCAACACCGGCTGTTCCCTGGGCAGCAGACCGGCCTCAAAGGACTGCGGTGGAGTCGTGTCGTAGCAGCCGCCGTTGGGCGCCCCGAACAGCCGCTCAACGCTGTCGGCCACTGTAACGGCGCGGGCCAGATAATCCGGCTGGCCCGTCGATTGGTACAGGGTCAGCCAGGCCCGCAGAAAATTCACCTGGTCGGCCAGGACGGGCGACGCGTCCCTGGAGGCTCCAACCCGCCGGGGCAGGCTTTTTAAGCAATTCGCCCCTTGCCCCAGGGTCGGGTGGTGGCTTCCCGGCAGAGGGCTGGGCGGGGATATGACGTCAGTCCAGCAGTCCTGCCAGAGCTGCTCCAGGATGCCGGTCCCGGCGCGGCGGCAGTCCCGGTTGCCCAATACGTTGCCCAGGACGTTGGCCGCCTGCAACAGGGCATCGGCAGCCAGGGCGTTCCACCCGGCGTAGAAGGTACGGTCGATGGGCGGCGGCGTGGTTGCGTCCCGGTTCTGCCATGGCATCTGATAGAAGGGTTCGTCGGCGTCCTGGCTGGCGAACAGCAGCCCGTCGTCGGGACTCAGCAGGGTGTTCAACAGGTAGTCCAGAACGCCCGTCACGGCGGTCTTGTAGGCCGTCTTTTGCGTGAGTTGGTAGGCCTCCAGGTAGGCTATTGCCAGGTTGGCGTTGGAAACCAGCATCTTCTCGTAGTGCGGCACCTTCCAGTCGCGGCTGACCGAGTAGCGGAAGAACCCCTGGTCTTTCCGGTCGTAGATGCCGTGCCACATCCCCTGGAGGGTGGTCTCCACCATTCTCAGAAGGTTGCGGTCTCCAGTCAGGCCGTGGCGGGCGGTCAGGAAGCGCAGGGCTTCCCAGGGAGGCTGCTTCGGTTCCAGGCCGAAACCGCCGAACCGCTCGTCATAAAGCTCCTCCAGCCGCTCCAGCACGGCATCGGTGGAGCCGGCGTCAGAGGTAGAGCCGGCGTCAGGGGTGGAAGCGCCGCGCTCTGCGGGTTGGCCGGCTGCCGGGACCGCTTCGCCACGGGACACCTGCTCCAACAGCGCGGCCATCTCGTCCGGCGGCGTGTAGGGCCGGCCGGCCAGAAACTCACCGTCCCCGGTCAGCAAGGCCACTGACGGGAAACCGCCCTGGTTGTACCGCAGGGATATGTCCGGCCGCCGGTCCACGTCAACGCGCACGGGAATAAACCGGGAGTTAATCAACTCGATGACCCGCTCGTCGGAGTAGGAAGTTTGGTCCATAACGTGGCACCAGTGGCACCAGGTTGCGCCCAGGGTCAGCAGCACCGGCTTGCCCTCGGACTTGGCGGCCCGGAACGCGTCTTCGTTCCACTCCCGCCAGGGGATGGCGTTCCCGTAGTGAGGTTGACTCATTCGGTTAGCCCTCGGCTTCGGGCCAGGTGATGCAATGGCCCGGAAATAGTTCAAGCGTAGGGTAGGGTGCAGTTTAGACCTTTTTTAGAAAGTTGAAACCCTAAAATCAAATGGAACCCACCCACCCCAGGACAATCGCGCTTTAATCACTAGCGCCCCCAGAATCTCGTTGACTGTCATTCCGAGCGGAGCGAGGAATCCAAAATCCTTCTCAACAAAGGCGGTCCGCTATCGGCAAAGTCCAACCTGTTGGATTTTGGATTCTTCCTCCGCTCCGTCAGAATGACATCACGGGATATCAATTAGGAAAGGCCGGTGTCCCGCAGCACGTTGCAGTAGTTCCAGAGTTTCTGGCTAACGGTGGATGCGGTGGTCATTGGCGCAACCGCTCAATTACGAATTAGGAATTACGAGTTGGGGAACGCTGAAAAGGTGTTCAATCAGGGCAATGGCACATGACGGTAAGGGCCCTTCTCCCGTCATTCCTGCGGAGGCAGGAATCTGAACCCGTGACGAATCGAAGTTCCTGCCTTCGCAGGAACGACGCAAAAAGCGAGCCTTAACATAATGCGATTGCCCTGCAAACTTGCCCAAGTCCAAATCGCGTCTTAACTTCGAAGATTCATATTCATTCCGGCCCCCGCCCGCACCTCCGCCCTCACCCCAAAGGAGAGGGCGGAGGTGCGGGGTTGCCCTGGTGCATTATGACTGGCAGCTACGGCACCAGCATCGCCCGGGTTATTTCCGTCTGCCGCTGGTTCCATTCGGCCTGGGCGAAGGCTTCGTTTACCTCGGCCAGGGGGAACTTGTGGGATACCAGCTTGTGGAAGGGCAGCCGGTCCTGGTTGCGCACCAGGAAGGCCAACAGCGTGGGCAGCAGGTCGGGGCGGTACATCCGGGAGCCGAGGATGTTTTTGCCGGACAGCAGCTTCGAGGGATCAATGGATACCTCCCGCCCCCGCACGATGTCGCCAATCTCCACAAAGCTGCCGCCGTTGCTCAGCATATCTATACCCTCGGCCAGCAACTCGGCCCGACCCACCAACTCCATCACCACGTCGGCGCCCCGGCCATTGGTCAACTCCCACACCCGGCGGATACGGGTTTCCGGCGTGTTGAACTCCTCGATGTTGATGGTATAGTCGGCGCCGAACTCTTCGGCCAACTCCAGCCGGTTCTCCAGCCGGTCCAGGACGATTACCCGGTCGGCGCCCATATCCTTGGCCATTGCCGTAGCGTTCAAGCCCAGGCCGCCGGCCCCCTGGATGACCACGTACTGACCCTCGTGGGCGCTGGCCCGCATCAGGCCGGTGGTGACGGTGCCCATCGCGCAGTTGACCGGCCCCAGCAGGTCATCGGGCAGTTCGTCGGGAACCCGGAAGAAGGGATGACGGGGCGGCAGGTACAGGAAATCGGCGTAGGTGCCGGTGAAGTAGGGGTAAATCCCGGCGGTGGGATAGGCCCGGTTGGCGCACCAGTTGGTGTCACCGCGCAAACACAGGTGGCAGCGGTGGCAGGGAAAGATGGCCGAATAGACCACCCGGTCGCCCTCCTCGACCGGTGTTCCCAAGGTGTCGGTAGTTACCCCGTCGCCCAGGACTTCTACCACGCCGGTTCCCTCGTGGCCCATAACCCGGCCGGTGGGCGGCAGGGGCATATGCTCCTGAGTCTGGTCGCCGCGCCAGGTGTGCAGGTCGGAGCCGCAGACGCCGGCCTGGGTCATCCGCAGCAGGGTCGCCCCCGGCTCGGGTTCCGGTACGTCGTACTCCTCTATCTCAAAGGGTTTGCCATACTCTTTGACCACCACGATTCGCCCTTTCATAAACCACCTCGATTCGACAGATTGGGGGATAACGGGATATTTACCGGAGAGTGTTTGCAAACTGCCGCTATTGGCTCTTCATCCAGTCGGCCACCCGCTCGCCGATGGTCATGGCGGTGGTGTTGGTGTTGGCCCGCACCACGTTGGGCATAACCGAGGTGTCGGCCACCCGCAGGCCCTCAATGCCCCGCACCCGGCAATACTGGTCCACCACCGCCATAGGGTCGGAATCGGGTCCCATCTTGCAGGTGCCGGCCAGGTGCTGGGCCGTGGTCACGTTTCGGTTCAGCCAGTCGTCCAGGGAATCATCTGAGGCCACCTCCTCCGCGGTGGGGGTGAGCGGAGCAGCGACGATGTCCTGGAAAGCCTCGTGTTCCAGCAGGCTGAAACAGATACGCACCGCCTCGCGCAGCCGCTCCCGGTCGGCGTCCTCTTCCAGGAATCCGTAATACAGGTTGGGTTGGTCGTGGGGGTCGGCGGAGGCCAGGGTTATCTGCCCCTTACCGGCGGCCAACTCCAGGATGCAGGAAAACCGTACCCCTTCACCCTCCAGCGGGTCGCCGCCCAGGGGGAAGGAAAAAGAGGAAGGCATTATCTGCATATCGTTGCGTAGGCCGTAGCCGCCGGCAGTGTAGCGCAGCCCGGCCTGAATCCGCGGCGCGTCGGGGTCTTGAGGAAAGTCGTCCCTGACCCGCAGGCGCACCGGGGCCATCGGGTGGTCGCGGAAGTTCTGGCCCACCCCGGGCAGGTCCCGCACCACCGGAATCCCCAAGCTCTGCAAATGCTCCGCCGGCCCGACGCCGGACAGCATCAGTATCTGGGGCGACGCAATGGCCCCGCCGCTGAGCACTACCTCGTTGGCCTCTACCTGAAAGACCTCGCCGCCGCTTTCCACTTCTACGCCCATTGCCCGGCTACCCTCAAACAGAATGCGCCGGACCAGCACGTTGCCCCGCACGGTCAGGTTCAGCCGGTGCCGGTTGGGGTTGATGTAGGTCAGGCCGGTGCTCATACGGACGCCGTTGGGATTGTTCATCGGTATCGGGCCAACCCCGCCGGAGTCGGGGTTGTTCATATCCGGATCTTCCCGGTAGCCGGCGTCCAAAGCGGCGCGATAAAAGGCGTTCTGGAAGGGCAGCCAGTCATCTTTGGCAAAGCGGCGCACCGGGATCGGCCCGTCGGTGCCGTGAAAGTCGTCGCGGATGTCGGTATCGGTCTCCAACTTTCTCAGGTAGGGCAGCATCTGGATATAGCCCCATTCGTCGTTGCCCAACTCGGCCCAGGAATCGTAGTCCTCCGGGACTCCCCGCAGAATAACCTGGCCGTTAATGGCGCTGGTGCCGCCTACGACCTTGCCCCGGGGCACCGGCATCGGTTCATCTTGCTCCGGCCTTCCCTGGGCCTGGAAGGACCAGTTGTGCGGCGCGCCCGGGGTGGACGCCGTGGCGCTGTAGCCAAACTTCAGGTCGTCGGGATAGTTTTCAAAGTCCGGGTAGTCCGGCCCGGCTTCCAGCAACAGCACCGAGCGGTTGGGGTCTTCCGACAGGCGCGCCGCAACGACACACCCTGCCGAGCCGGCTCCGATTACGATGACGTCGTACTTCATGCTGAGTTTCCTCCCTTTCGCTTTTTGTAGTCAAAAATAGCCGGACCGTCCGGCGGCCCAACCGCCGGAGACACTTTACCGGGCTTGGGTAACAACGGGTTTCGGGCAAGGGGTATTCAGGGTAATAGTCTCTTACCGAATTGCCAGGAAATAGTCTTGATTCCCCGGCCATTCTATACCACCCGTCATTCCGGCGAAAGCCGGGAAGGGATAGTGGCCCAGGGCTATCGCATTTGGATCCCAGGCTAACCGTCGTTCCTGCGCCGGCAGGAACCTAAAACCTTGCGGCCAGAGGTTCCTGCCGGCGCAGGAACGACGGATAACTTGCTTCCCCGTGGAGCAGCCGAATTAGTTGGAATAGCTGGTTTCAAACCCGCCCCCACCGCCAATAACTATTCTGGGAGGTACCAGGCAACCCCTCACCCCCGGCCTTGCATTCCGGCTTTGCCAAGCGGTATGGCGCATTGCCCCGGAAATGGAGTAGAATGAGGACAAACAAGCCGAGGATTTACTAAAGGAGTAATGACATGGCGGATAATGAAATAATGTTGATGGCTCACCTGATGCGCCGCGCCGGATTTGGCGCCTCCTACGCGGAACTGGAACGTCTGGCCGACCAGGGCTACGCGGCTACGGTGGATGCACTGCTTTTCCCTGAAGCCCAACCCGACCTGGACGTGGACGTGATGCAGCGTTATATGGGCTGGCGGGATATGGGCTACCTGGCCGCCAACCAGGGCTATTGGACCTACCGCATGGTCAACTCCCCCCGCCAGTTGCAGGAAAAGCTGTGCCTCTTCTGGCATAGCATCTTTTGCGTCGGCGACTCCAAGATTATGGCGCCGCACAACATCCTGGCCCAGTTGGACAAGTTCCGCAGCCACGGCTTGGGCAGCTTTCACGACTTGCTGCTGGAAATGTCCAGCAACCCGGCCATGCTCTACTACCTGGACAACCAACTCAGCCACAAGGATGCGGTCAACGAAAACTGGGGCCGGGAACTATTGGAACTCTTCTCTATGGGCGTCGGCATGGACGGCCAGCCCAACTATACCGAAGAGGACGTGCAAGCCTGCGCCCAGGCCTTTACCGGCTGGACCGTGGGCAACGGGATTCCGCGCTACCCCTATGGCCGCCACTTCAACCAGTTCCTCTACAACCGCCTCGACCACATCGAGGGAGAAAAGACCTTCCTGGGCGAGACGGGCAACTTCAACGGCCAAGACATCATCCGCATAATCGCCAGGCAGCCGGCCACCGCCCGGTTCATCGCCCGCCACCTGTATAACTTCTTCGTGGCCGACGAACCCCAGGTTCCGGCCTGGCAAGACACGCCGCCCCGGGACCTGGCGGCCATCAAGCTGCTGGAGGATGAATACTTCCGCTCCGGCTATGAAATCCGTTCCATGCTGCGGGTCCTGCTCAACTCCGATTTCTTTAAGGAGGCCCGCTTCTCCAAGGTGAAGAGTCCGGCGGAGTTGGTGTGCAGCACCCTGCGATTTATGGGCGATTTTACCCGCCCCAAGCCGCGGATGTATGACATGGCCCTGGAGATTCGCTACATGGGCCAGGACTTGATGAACCCGCCCACGGTGGAGGGCTGGCATACCGGCAAGGAGTGGATTGACAGTGGCACCCTGGTGGAGCGGGTCAACTACGCCGCCAGCGAGATGGGTCGTATCGATGCGCCCGGAATCAAGGCCGTGGTACGCCGGTTCAGCGATGCCGGCCCCATCGTCTCGGCGGGCGACCTGCTGGACGGCTGCCTGGAAATGCTGGGTGGCTACCAGCTAATGGACGAGACCCGCAATCTCTTCATGACCTACCTGGAAAATGAGGAGAATATCGCCACCGGCGGCGCTGAATTCGCCCAGCAGGTGGGGCAGATGCTCCAACTGATTGTCTCCACCCAGGAGTACCAGTTCACCTAGCCGTTACCATTGGCCCAACGATACGATTCAGGAAATAGCGGGGGCGGGTTTGAAACCCGTCCCTACCTTCTTTGCCCCACCCTTCTCCCTTGCTTGTCACCCCGACTTGCTTGTCACCCTGAACGAAGTGAAGGGTCTAAAATCCTCGCCGCCAACAAGATTCATTAACCCGAAGTCGCAACGGTTAAACGTATTAGGCAAGCGTATCGGCGCCTTGTATAGTTTTGGCCGGCGGCCATTTTGGATTCTTCACTCCGTTCAGAATGACAATGCGGGGAGGTTGAGATGACAATGCGGGGGGCTTTGGGATGGCAATGCGGGAGCTTTGGGATGACAAGAAGAACGGCCCCCGGAATTATCTGGGGGCCGTTTTTATCATCCTGGAGAGTCAAGGGATACTCTGAATAAGTCATTAAGCTTTAGTGCCTTCACCCGTCGTTCCTGCGCCGGCAGGAACCTAAAACATTGTGGACCGAGATTCCTGCTTTCGCAGGAACGACGGGTAGGGGTGAACAGCACAAGTACGGACTTATTCAGAGGTTTCCTAAGGGAAAGGTGGTGCCGGAGGAGGGACTCGAACCCACACATCGTTTAAGATAGCGGATTTTAAGTCCGCCGCGTCTACCATTCCGCCACCCCGGCACGCGCAATCCCAACTATGATTTTAGCTTAACTCGTCATCCGCATCGGCATTTTGTCCTTCCGTCGCTGCTGGAACAGCCTGGAGTGGATATATTATACCAGCATAAGCGTTGCGTGAGTGTGGCGCAAGCCTTGAAAAACCCGGTAACGGTTAAGACTTGATGAGTTACCTGTGCCCAGCCCGTCATTCCGGCGCAGGCCGGAATGACGGTGGTCAAGTTGCCCAAGTTTAGTTTATCGTTCACGTATCAGTAAGCCAACTTCATCGGAATAGTCCGGTCTGCGCCCGGTTGTATTGAGGTTCTTTAGGGATATAATGCCTGTTGGCTATCTTTCCAATTCTTATGCGGCAACCCAACTCGCAACCCCTATGGAAACCCTATCGAAAGCGGGCAAAACAACGGCTGGGACTCGCCGGTTCAATAGCTCAACGATGGCTTAACCCGAATCAAGGAGGCGCCCAAACGTCATCACCAGAATCACGCAGCGCCGGGACAACTTCCTCCGCAGGTCAAGACCCCGGTAAAGGCCCCGGTTCCGGGCCACTGCCGAATCCCAGGCGTCCGGCCAGGTTCAACACCTTCGTCGCGCTGCGCCACCGGGACTTTCTCCTGCTGTGGCTCAGCAACCTGTGCAACGCCTCGGCGGTCTGGTTCCAACAAATAACGATTCCCTGGGTGGTGTGGGAAATCTCCGGCTCCCCCTTTATGGTTGGCATTGCCGCCGGAATGCGGTCAATTCCCTTCTTGGCCATCGGGCCGATGGCCGGCGTGTTCGCCGACCGAATCGACCGCCGCAAGATGGTCCTGATAGTCCAGTCCATGATGGCCGTTGTGGTAGTCTCCTTCGCCGTGGCAATCCATCTGGGGCACGTGGTCGGCACCCTGGGGGTCATTTACGCCCTGGTGTTCTCCTTCATAACCGGAGTGCTACATTCCACAATCCAGCCGGTCCGCCAGGCTATGGTTGCCAACACGGTGCCCCGGGAAGACCTGTGGAACGCCATCGCCCTGAACTCGATCGCCGGCAACGTCGCCCGGGTGGTTGGCCCGGGGCTGGGCGGGGTGCTCATCGCCTGGCTGGGGCCGGCGCTCAACTTCTACATCGAAGGCGTCTTTTACTTCCTGATGGTCCTGGCCATGGTGCCCATAGCATTACCCTATCGGGAAGCGGTTACGGCTACCCGGACATCCATGCTGGCCAACCTTAAACAGGGCTTTAGCTACGTATTGAGCGAGCAGTTGGTGCTCCGCCTCCTGCTGGTGGCTTGCGTATCGGACATTATGCTCGCCCCCGTAATTCACCTGATGCCGGTGATTGCCACCGAGGTGCTGGGCCGTGGCTCCGAGGTCTATGGATTCCTGGTGCTGGCTACCGGCGTGGGCGGCATAATAGCCACCATTTCCTTCGCCTCGCTGGGCGGCGCCTTCCGCAAGGGATCGATAGGTCTCCTGGCATTGATGGTGCTGTCGTGTACTGCCATCGCCCTGGGCGCGTCAACTTGGTTGTGGGTTTCACTGGCGGCCATGTTCGGCTTTGGTTTTTTCCGGCTGGCTTTCAAGATAAACAATAACACCCTATTGCAGACAACCATACCCGACTCGCTGCGGGGGCGGGTAATGTCCATATACCACCTGGACCACGGGATTACGCCGCTGTCCAGCATGACCCTGGGGCTGATGGCCGAGTTCTGGCCGGCCAACCTGGTGGTCTTGGCGGTTGGCCTGCTCAGCTTGGTCTTGGCCATTTACGCCTTCCTGGCCTTCACCGACATGCGGCGGATGAGTTGACCCGTTGGTTAAGGATATACTTCGACAGGCCCAGGATGAGTGGAATTGAATGGCGCCAACGAGTCCCTGGCGCGTGAACTCCCGGCCCTGGGTGGCGCAGGTTGGGCAGGAATGCTACACTGGCCCGGTGAAACAACCCATTAACCCAAAGAACCCCGGGCGGGGGACCCGAAAAACGGCCGGTGTGAAACGGCTACAGTACGGGAGGAGATGATGGTAGAGTACGGCACAGCTACGGCATTAGATCGATTCGGTTTGGCAGTCGGCGCGCCCGGAATCAAGTCGGTTGGCCCCCTGGCCTTCGGACCGGAAGGCATCTTGTTTGTGGGGGACAACGTTGGGGCCGCCATTTTCGCCATCAACGCCGGTGACGGCGGTGACACTGACGAGGCCGGCGAAGCAAGCCCGGTTAACTTGGAAAACCTGGACACCTCTTTGGCGGCGTACCTGGGCTGCTCCCGGGATGACGTTCAGATTCTGGATATGGCAGCCCACCCCTATTCGCAGAACGTCTATCTCTCGGTGATGCGGGGCAGCGGTGACGCGGCAGTCCCGGTCATAATTCGGATCGACACGGACGGGGGCATTTCCGACGTACCGTTGGACAACATTCGTTTTTCCGAAACGGCCATTGAGGACGCCGCGGACGAAGACGATCCCCGAGAGGTTACTCGGGCCCAGCTACGGACGGTTACCATTACCGATATGTCCTACGTAGATGGGCTGCTTATGGTGGCCGGAACGTCCAACGAGGAGTTCTCGTCCACCCTGCGGCGGATTCCCTTCCCCTTCGATGGGGACACCAAATCAAATTCCCTGGAGATTTTCCACGTTTCCCACGGCCGTTACGAAACGGCGGCGCCCATCCGGGCCTTCGTCCCTTACCAGGGGAATAGCAACATTCTCGCCAGCTACACCTGCACCCCGGTGGTGCAGTTCTCCCTCAGCGACTTCAAGGCCGGGGAGCTGGCCCACGGTAAGACGGTGGCCGAACTGGGCGCCCAC
The DNA here is from genome assembly GCA_965197655.1 of Dehalococcoidia bacterium. GTDB lineage: Bacteria > Chloroflexota > Dehalococcoidia > Lucifugimonadales > UBA3495 > CATQHB01. The sequence goes on from OZ240220.1 coordinate 3,182,560, forward strand.
AACCGGCCGCTGGACCTGATTTCCTACGAACACGACGATGAGGAATACCTGCTGGTGGCCAACGACCGGCACCCGTTAATCAAGATAGCCTGCCAGGACATTGAGGGGCAGGGGCCGCTGACCGTGCCGGACCAGTCCCTGGACAAAAGCCCGGCCGACCCGGTGACTCCGCCGGTGGGTGTGCCTCGCCAGATTCTGCCCCATCCCGGCGTCAAACGGATGGCCAACTTGAACGACAGCAGTGTGCTGATGCTTCAAGAGGACGCGGAAGGGAATATCCATCTGCATACCTACGGCGTTGGCGAGTTGTGACCCAAACCCCCGGGGCGGCTTTTCCCAGGCTGACGCTGGCGTGGCGTGACCATCGGGGAACCGGCGCGCTAAGCGTCAGCGGTTGGGCGGAAGCGGAACTACGCGAGTTGGAAGGGCTGGACGCCGGTGAACTCAACCGGCGGTTGGCCCTCCTGACCACCGAGGCGCTGGAATCCGGCGGGGAACCCAAGGCCGTCCCTTCCATCGCCGGGCGGTTCGAGTTGGCCGGAGGTTCCGTTTACTTCGTTCCTCGCTTCCCATTCGTGGCCGGGATGCGCTACTCTCTGCTGGTGTACCGCCGGCCGGCCGGCGGATCCGATGACCGCCCGGAAGTCTGGAACATCCAGCGTCCGGCGGTGGAAGCTGCGCCCGCCGCCAACGTCGTCGCCATCTATCCCGCCGTCGCCGAAGTTCCGGTTAACCTGCTGAAAATCTACGTGTCGTTCTCAGAGCCGATGAGCGAAGGTAGGGCGCAGCAGGCAGTCCGGGTATGCCGGGACGATACGCTCCAACCCCTGGAGGGCGTTTTCGTGCCGATGGCGCCTGAGTTGTGGGATCGGCAGCGGCAACGGTTGACCCTGCTGCTGGACCCCGCCCGGATCAAGCGGGACCTGGCCCCCAACCTGGAAGCCGGTTACCCACTGACGGAGGGCGTCCCCTTCCGGCTGTTCATTGACCCGGACTTTCGCGACGCCAGGGGGATGCCGTTGCGGGCCGGAGGCGACCGGCGTTACCAGGTAGGCCCGGCGGTGCGGCTGCGGATTGACCCCGGACAGTGGCGGCTTCACCTTCCCACCGCCGGTTCGCTGGAACCGCTGGCGGTGGAGTTCGAGCGGCCCTTGGACCACGCTCTCTTGCAGCGCTGCCTCTGGGTCAGCGGTCTGGAAGGGACGGCGGTTGCGGGGGATGCCGAAACCGACCCCGGCGAAAAAAGCTGGCGTTTCACCCCGACATCGCCCTGGTCTGAAGGCCGGCACCGACTGATAGTAGAGCGGGAGTTGGAGGACTTGGCCGGCAACTCGCCGGTACGGGTCTTTGACCGAGACATCACCGAACCCGACGCTGACCCGCCGCCGGCCGGCCAGTTAGCCGTAGATTTCACCTGTGTCGCCGCCCCAATGCCTACCGGCGTGGAGCCGGCCGAATAAAACCCACCTGGCGCTGGCTCTGGTGCCAGGGTTTTTCATTTTCTGAAATCCGCCCCGTCGTTCCTGCGCAGGCAGGAACCTAAAATGTTGTGGACCGAGATTCCTGCCTGCGCAGGAACGACGGGGTGAAGGCGTTGGCGTTTAATGACTTATTCAGAGTATCCCCAAAGGACTCTGCCACCCATCATCACCGGGGCTGACCCCGGTTCTGGTTAGGACGTAATCAACACCCACATAGGCCGTTTGCCGACATCGTACACCATCCCCGGCGTAAGCTCCCCGGTGTCGCCGTTGATTTGGTAGGAGGCCAGGCGGCCCGATTCGGACCCGGCGGCGTAGAGGAACTTGCCCTGGGGGTCCAGGCCGAACGCGCTGGGCACCGGTTCGGTGGCAATTCGGCCGGCCGGAGTCAGCCGCCCGGAATCGGCGTCAACGGTGAAGCTGGCAATGCTGTTGTGGCCCCGGTTCGGCACGAAGAGCAAATCCCCGGCAGCGGTCATCTGAATCATGGAGCAGGTGTTCCTGCCGGAGAAGTCGTCGGGCAGTGATGGAACGGTCTGCATCGCCTCCAGCGTACCCGTGTCGGAGTCCATTGCGTACCCGGTAACGCTGCAACCCTGTTCGTCGGAGAAATAAACAATGTCCTTGGTGGGGTGGAAGCAGTAGTGGCGGGGGCCAAGAAACTCGGTCATCTTGATGACGGCCGGCGAGTTGGGGGTCAGTTTGCCGGTTGCTGCATCAAACTTGAACTGGTAAATTGCGTTTGGCCCCAGGTTATCCCCCGGCGGCTGCATTACGTTGTCGGCGATGCGGGCGATATGGGGAACGAAGGCGTAGCGGTTAGACCGGTCAACCAGGATGGAATGGGCGCCGTTTTCGGTGGTAATCCACTCGACGGGCGGCAGGCTGACCGACCCGTCGGCGCCGATGGCGTGGACGCCAACCCGCGCTCCCTGGTAATGGGATGAAAGCAGGAACCGGCCCTGCCGGTCAGGGGAGAGGTAGGTCGGCGAGGCTTCCAGGGGAATGGTTCCCAGCAAGGTAAGCGCGCCGCTGGCCCGGTCCACGCTGAAGCTGGAAAGTTCGTTGGTGTTGCGGTGCCCGACGTAGAGATTATCGCGATTGGGGCTGAGGGCCAACGCTGACGGCCCGCCAACGATAGGCGCTTCGCCCTTGGGTTCCAGTCCGCCGGTTTCCTCATCCATATCCATAATCAGGATTCTGTCGTCGTCTTGCAGGGCCACGTACATATTGTAGGCCACGGTGACACCTCCTCTTGTCCGGTTATCCGGTTAATGATGGTTTGGTTAATGGCTGCATTATACGCCCAAAGGGGGGATGCCGGGGCGGTTCCGTCGCCAGCCCTCACTCAACATTTGTTCCAACTTATGCGATTGTTCGTCGCTAAGCCGAGCAACCCGTCGTTCCTGCGAAGGCAGGAACCTCTGGCCTCAAGATTTTAGGTTCCTGCCTTCGCAGGAACGACGGGTAAGGGGTCAGCCAACGGACAAATAGTTGGAACCGATACCCTCACCTCGGTTCCTCTCCCCAGGGAGAGGGGAGGTTAGGCCCTTCGACAGGCTCAGGGTGAGCGGCTCTTTCTCCCCTTCTTTTGGGAAGGACTACTGGCTGGAGGGCCTGAGATTAAAGTGGGATTACCCTGACCGGCCTAGCCGACCTTCAGCCCCGTCAACCGGCTGTCAACATCCTCCGCCTCCAACGACAGCCTTTCCCACTGCTCCCAGAGGGATTGCTCCTCCTCTTTGAGCACCCGGTACAATTCTGCCGAGGCCGCAATTTGGGCCGGCTCAGCATACTGGTCGGGACTGGAGAACATGGCCTCCAGTTCCGCGATGCGGGTCTCGTGGTCCGCCAGCGAAACGCTGATTTCCTCTATCTGAATCGCCAGCCGGCGGGCCTCTCGGTTGAGCGACCGCTGCTGTTCCTCTGCCTCGGTCAGCGGCCTACCGGAGCGGCGCCTGACCTGGCCCGGCCCGGCAACGGTAGGAGTAGTAGCGGTCGTTCCGTTGGTTCCGTTGTTATTTCCTTTGGCCGTTAAATTGGCGCCCTTCCTCGCGCTCTTCTTGTCGCTCTCGGCCTGTTTCCAGTACAGATAACTGTCGTAGTCACCGGGGAAAACCGTGGGACGGCCCTCTTCTATCTCAATAATCTTGTTGGCGACCTGCCGGATTAGAGTCCGGTCGTGGGTTATGAGGCAAATGGCGCCGTGGTAATCGCCCAGAGCGTCGGCAAGTATTTCCCTGGAATCAATGTCAAGGTGGTTGGTCGGCTCATCCATCAAGAGCAGGTTGCTGGACTGGAGAAGCAGCTTGGCCAGGGCCACCCGCGCCTTTTCCCCGCCAGACAGCACGGAGATGGGCTTTTGGACCGCGTCACCGCTAAAGAGGAAACCGCCGAGGGTGGTGCGCAGGTTCTGCTCCGACTCCCCTGGCGCAGCCTGTTGCAGTTCCTCAATTAGCGTATTGTTCGGGTTGAGCAGTTCAAGGACGTGCTGGGCATAGTAGGCCGTCACCACGTTGTGGCCGGTCTTTCTCTCTCCCGCGTCAAAGGGAATGACGCCGGCCAGTATCTTCAACATGGTGGTCTTGCCGGCGCCGTTAGGCCCGACCAGGGCGACGCGGTCACCGCGCGAAAGGGTCAGATTCATGCCACGGTAAACCGCGTTATCGCCGTAGAACTTGCTGATGTTGGTCAGCGTCATGACCTCGGCGCCGCTGCGTGGCGGATTCGGGAACGAGTAGTGGATTTTCCGGGTGGCCCGGGGTAGCTCGATAGGCTGCACCTTTTCGAGCTGTTTCAACCGGCTCTGTACCTGGCTGGCCTTCCTGGCCTTGGCGCGAAACCGCTCCACAAACCGCATCTGCCGCTGTACCTCGCGCTCCTGCCGGGCCGCGGCGGCCCGCTTGACCTCAAGGGAGCGTTCGCGGGCGACCAGGTAATCATCATAGTTGCCCTTCAGCAGCGCCACCTCGTCCGGCTCTATGGCAAGAACCTTGGTTGCCACCTGGTTGAGAAAAGCCCGGTCGTGAGACGTGACCAGCACCCCGCCCGGAAAAGCGGCCAAGTACTTCTCAAACCACAGGTTTGCATCAAGGTCGAGGTGATTGGTTGGCTCGTCCAGGAGCAATAGGTTGGGATTTCTGAACAGGAGCCGGGCCAGGCTGGCCCGCATAACCCAGCCGCCGCTGAACTCGCCCATGGGCCGGAGAAAGTCGGCCGGCTTAAAGCCCAGGCCGGAGAGAATGGCTTTGGCTTCGTACTCCCGGTCATCGCCTCCGGCTGCCTCCAATTCCAGGTCAAGCTGGCTGAGGCGTTGCAGCAGATGGCCCTGTTCTACGGAGTCGGACTCAGCGGACAGGGCTTCCCGCGTGGCGGTAATTTCGTCCCGGAGCGCGTTCGTTTCGGTGCTGGCGTCCAACACTTCCTGGAGCAGCGGCTTGTCGGCAAAGGTTTCGGCTGCCTGCTTGAGATAGCCGATAGTGACGTTGCGCTGTTTCGATATGCTCCCGGTTTCCGGGGCGGTATCGCCGGCCAGAATGTCCATAAGTGTGGTCTTCCCGGAACCGTTGGGGCCGACCAGCGCAATACGGTCCCCGGCGGCCAGGTTTAAGGTAATCCCACTGAACAGAGTCCGGTCCGAGTAGGCTTTGCTGATGTCGGATGCAAATAACATTCAATTCTTCCCGAACTACCAGTCTATCCACTCTACCCGCCGGATGCAAATGCCGGGAATAGCTGCGCCGGGCAATTGCAACTGTCAAACTTGGCCGGGAGGGATTCAATCTCGCCGCAACCGCGTCTCAGGCGGCTGACGGAAAATTGAGACAGCGCCTGAAGAAGCTGGATGTGGGATTGATTTCAGCGTTTTGTAGGAGTTGCAAGAGGTGGTGGGCCTAAGACAGGGCTATCGCATGAATAGAGGGGAGTGGATAGAATAGGAAAAGGTTGAAAGAGAGTGGTGGCGGAAGGCTGTATATTGGGTGCCTTATATTGAGTGGAGGAAGTAGTGATGGGGGAAATAGGGGATGTGTTTGACGGTCTCAGCGATCCGCGGCGGGTCAACGGCCAGCAACACTCGCTGCACGATATACTGGTAATCGCCCTGTGCACGCTGTTGTGCGGGGGAGCGACTTGCACCGACATGGCCCTCTTTGGCCGGGCGAAGCGGGAGTTTCTGGAGTCATTTCTGAAGCTGGAGAGGGGGATTCCCAGCCACGATACCTTTTCCCGGGTATTCCGACTGCTGGACCCGGAGGAGTTTCATACCTGGTTTCTGGGATTCATGAGGCAATTTGCTCATGGCTGCCGGGGAGTGGTGGCCCTGGATGGCAAGACCCTGCGCCGGTCCTACGACCGGGCGGAAGGCGCTTCGCCGCTGCATTTGGTCAATGCCTGGGTCGCCGAGCAGCGGCTGGCTTTGGGACAACTGGCCGTGGCGGGTAAATCCAATGAGATCACCGCCATACCGCAGTTGCTGAAGCTGCTGTCTTTGGCTGGGACAGTGGTCACCGCCGATGCCATGCACTGCCCACGGCAGGTGGCTCAGCAGGTGGTTGGGCAGTCGGCGGACTACGTGCTGGCCCTCAAAGGCAACCAGGGGACGTTGCACGACGGCGTGAGGCTGTTCCTGGAGGACCCCAGCCACGCCGGTGGCCGAAGCCACTCAGGTCAACAAGGGTCATGGCCGGGTCGAAACCCGCACCGCCAGTGTCAGCGCTGACGCGGCCTGGCTGTAAGAGATTCACCACTGGCCCGGCTTGCAGGCGGTGACCTTGCCCACCGCCTGCCGGTTCCGGGATGGCCGGACCAGCCTGGAAACCCGCTACTATCTGCTGAGCCAACCCTTCGCGCCGGAGCGGTTCAATGACACCGTACGCAGTCATTGGGGCATTGAGAACGAGTTGCACTGGCGTTTGGACTGGTATTCAACGAGGACCAGGCTCGGAACCGGAAGGGCCATTGTGCGGCCAACCTGGCCTTGCTACGGAAAATGGCCCTGAACTTGGCCCGCCTGGAACCCAGCAAGGGATCAATGCGGGGCAAGCTGAAACGGGCCGGCTGGGACAACGATTTCCTGCTCGCCCAATTCGCCAATCCACTCATGCGATAGCCCTGGGCCTAAGAGGACTGTACGCAGTACCACGTTTGAATTGATGGTGGCTCTGTAAGCCCCTCGGTCCTCGGGCAATTGTTAAATCGGGCCATTATAGAAGAGGGCCGGGGTGGGCTAGGCAATACCATCTACGGCGCGCCTGCTCCTTACGGCTCTAGGGGGTGTCGTCAAAACAATCTGGTCCAAATTACCAGTGCTCTGATTTGGCAAATTGCCAGGAAGGACGCTTCGTTTTTAGCATATCGAGTTGCTACTGCACGCCATTGTTTGAAGTCCAGGAATGAGTCCTCCACTAAATGACGTAGTTTATACAGCGCCTGGTCGTAGTACCGGGGTTCTTTACGGTGTCTCCTCGGTGGAATCACCGGCTCCATTCCCTGGGCCTCGGCTTCTGCCACGATGGCGTTGGTGTCGTAGCCTCGGTCAGCCAGCAGATATTGGGCTGCCATATCTGCAATCAGGGATTGGGCCTGGGTGCAGTCAGCGACCGTACCCTGGCTCAGGCTCAGGCTCAGGCGTACCGGCATCCCATGGGAATCCACCGCCAGGTGCAGTTTGCTGTTTAGCCCCCTTTTGTACGTCCTATGGCTTGATTGCCTCCCCGCGCCCCAGTCCCATGGGGATGAACCTTGATGTAGCTGGCATCGATCATCAACCACTCAAAGTCTGGGTCGTCGATAACCGAGTCCAGCAGTTGGTCCCAGACGCCTCGATCCCGCCAGCGACAAAAGCGCCGATGGGTGTTCTTCCAATCACCGTAATCTGGCCCCGTAATCTGGCGGCAGGTCCCGCCTCGGAGCCCCAGTGCGCAGAATCCAAAACACCGCATTCAGAAACAACCGGTTGCCCCTGGCCGGTTATCCCTGGCCGGACGACACTTTTTTCTTGCTCCTCCAGGCGAGTGAGCCAGGCAAGTGAGGTTGTAGTTGCTCCTAAACTTGGCCAGGGAGGTCGTGACGCCGATGCGCTGCTGTCATACACTCACCCCACACGCTCACCTTCTCAGCAATAATGTACCATCATCTTAGCCTTTTGCCGGCACTCCCTAGAAATACCCGAAATAGTACGCTTACTGCGTTGGGATACTGTTGAAGGCTGAATCGTTTCAGTTCGGTTTCGATGTCTCGTAGCCGGTCGTCCGTTACGTTCATAGCAGCAGTACCGGGAATCAACCGATCACGGTCGCATTGTCTTGTGACGGCAGTGGTCGACTGCCGCTTTGTTTTCGTGTCGGCTTGTGCACCCGTCTGTGTTGCCGGTCGCGCAACAACAACTTCAGGTGGAAGTGACTCTGCGTAGCGAACACGGTCCCCCTGCCGATCCAATGATCGCACGGTAAGCCGCCCTTCAGCGGGATTGTTGGCTAGGTAAAGCAGTGCCGTGGCTACTGCGCTTTCATCACACGCCACTATGAGGGTGTTGTGTTGTCCTTCCAGTCAAGACCAAGCTTGTCTCTGACTGCGGGCGTTCTAAGCTCGACTTTGTACAAAGTTGGTTAGAAGCCATTGGATACATAGGGTGTGGCTATATATCTCCATTTCAATACCTTTTGAATGTCGTCTTCTGGACCCGACATTCAAAAAGTGCCATAGCTACTGTAAAAGGCGGCGCTAAAGTGGACCACGTGGGCGGATCGACTGGCTGATTTATGGCGGTGGAAAATCGTACCGTCCACCGCCTTTCGTAAGGCTGATTATCAGTCTCTGGAAGGTGCGATGGATGTACCACGTGGAGCTGTACGCGCGAGTTCGCCGGGCCTGCATGGTGGAAGGGATGAGCCTTCGGGAAGCCTCCCGGGTGTTCGGCTGGCACCGGGACACGGTGCGCAAGATGCTGGCCTACTCGGCGGCGCCGGGCTACCGGCGGCAGAATCTACCCCGCCCCCCCAACCCTTCGACAAGCTCAGGATGCGCCCTGCACCGGCGTCATCGACCGGATACTGGAGTCGGACCTGAGCGTTCCCAGGAAGCAGCGCCACACGGCCAAACGCATCTTTGAGCGGCGGCGGGACGAGTATGGGTTCGGCGGCCAGTACACCATCGTCAAGGACTAGGTCAGGGAGCGCCGCCGCCGGTCCCAGGAGATGTTCGTGCCCCTGTCCCACTCCCCGGGGCAGGCCCAGTGCGACTTCGGCGAGGCCCTGGTGGTCATCGGGGGAGTGGAGCGCAAGGCCCACTGCTTCGTCCTGGACCTGCCCCACAGCGACGGCTGCTTCGTCAAGGCCTACCCCGCGGAGACCACCGCGGCCTTCAGGGACGGCCACCTGTCGGCCTTCGCCTTCCTGGGTGGAGTGCCCCAGAGCATCCTGTAGGACAACACCAAGCTGGCGGTGGCCAGGATCCTGGGCGACGGACGCCGTAAGCGCACCCGTTCCTTCACCGAGTTGCAGTCCCACTACCGGTTCGACGACCGGTTCGGGCGCCCCGGCAAGGGCAACGACAAGGGGATGGTCGAGGGGATGGTGGGCTACCTGCGCCGCAACTTCCTGGTGCCAGTGCCGTCCTTCGACAGCTTTGACGCCTTGAACGCCCACCTGGAGCAGCGCTGCCTGGAACGGATGGACGCCAGGCTTAGGGGCCACTCAGAGACCATCGGCCAGCGCATGGAGCGAGACCTGACCTGGAGGCCCTGCTGCCCCGGCCCGCCATGCCCTACGACGCCTGCGACAAGCAGCCCAGCCGGGTCAGTTCGCTGTCTCTGGTCCGGTACCGGACCAACGACTACTCGGCGCCGGTGGCCTACGGACACCGGGAGGTTCTGGTCAGGGGCTACGTGGCTGAGGTGGTGATCAGCTGCGGCGCTGAGGTCATTGCCAGACATCCTCGCTCCTACCAGCGGGATGATTTTGTCTACGACCCCATCCACTACCTGCCCCTGCTGGAGCAGAAGACGACGGCCTTGGACCAGGCCGCGCCCCGGCAGGGATGGGGTTTACCCGAGGAGTACCGGACGCTGCGCCGCCTGCTGGAGGCGCGCATGGGACGGAGGGGCAAGCGGGAATTCGTGCAGGTGCTCAGGCTCCTGGAAAACTTCTCCCACCAGGAGGTCCACCATGCGGTGCAGGACGCCCTCCGGCTGGGCGCCATCAGTTAGGACGTAAAGCACCTGCTGCTGTGCCGTCTGGAAGGCAAGCCACCCCGGCTTGATCTGAAACTCTATCCCTACCTGCCCCGGGTGCGGGTGAACACGACCTCCGCCGGGGACTACATGACCTTGCTGTCGGGGAGAGCGGCATGAACGACCGGCCGACGCTGCTATTGGAACACCACCTCAAGGAACTGAAGCTGCCCACCTTCCTGAGGGAGTACGGGAAGATGCGCCCAGTGCGCCGCCGAGGGGGTGGCCCATCCTCAATACCTGCTCCGGCTGGCGGAACTGGAACTCATCGACCGCCACCAGCGCATGGTGCAGCGCCGGATCCGGGCCGCCCGCTTCCCCGCGGTCAAGACCCTGGACACCTTCAACTTTATGGCCATCCCCTCGGTGAACAAAGTCCTGGTGCTGGTGCTGGCCCGCTGCGAGTACATACAACACCGGGAGAACGTCATCGCCGTCGGCAACAGCGGCACCGGCAAGACCCACGTTGCCCTGGGGCTGGGCCTGGCCGCCTGCCAGCGCAGAATGTCCGTGGGCTTCACCACCGCCGCCGCCCTGGTCCACGAGCTGATGGAGGCCCGGGACGAGCGACGGCTGCTCAATCTACAGAGACAACTGGCCCGCCTGAACCTGCTGATCATCGACGAGCCGGGTTTCGTCCCCCGGTCCCCCACCGGCGCGGAACTGCTCTTCGAGGTCTTCAGCCAACGCTACGAGCCGGGCTCCATCCTGGTCACCACCAACCTGCCCTGCGATGAGTGGACCGAAGTATTTGGCTCGGAACGCCTCACCGGCGCGCTGCTGGACCTCTCACCCGCCACGTCCATGTCCTGGAGATGAACGGCGACAGCTACCGCCTCCGGCACAGCCGGCAGGACATTGCTTCCCAGGTTTCGGATGATCCGGACGACTCCTGACTCACTCCAGACCTGCGGACCCCTGCTCCTGACCTCACCCCGCCCAGCTCCCAATTCAGTCCTTTCTCAGCGTGCCGGTGGTACACGATTCCTCCGCCGCAGTGCTACACCTTCTCGCCGCCCTTGACACCGCATTCTGAAGAATTCGGCCTATACCGGAATCAATTACTATGGTGAGACCCGTATTCGCAAGGTGAGCGGTGGCAAGAAGAGTGTTTCCAAACGTCCGAAGAGCGAGGCGATTAAGATTGAGGGATTCACTCCTCCGATAATTTCCCAGGAGTTATTTGACGGGGTGCAGGACTGCCTCAAAGTTCGCCAGCCAAAGGTCACTAAGACGGGGCGCCGGTACCTGGTCACCGGATTTTCCAACTGCTCTTTGTGCAGCTCGGCTGTGGTGGGAGCCTCCGCCAACGAGCCCTACAGGTACTACCGGTGTAACGGTACCTTCAAGACTGCACTGGGGCGCGGGATCTGACGCGCTGGTTCCATCAGTGCTGACGGGCTGGAGGACGTAGTATGGCGTCGGGTCTGTGATGCCATTCAGAATCCTGCGGTTTTGGTCGCGGAGCTGAAGAGCCATTTTGAGACTGGTGGGGGTAACATCGGCCAGGCCATGTCGGACTTGAAGAAGGAGATCCAGGCTCTCAAGGCTCAGCAGGGCCGCCTTATCGAGTTGCGTCAGAAGGACATGGTTGACCGAAGATTCTGGAGGGCCAACTCGCTCCTCTCAAGGCTCTTTATGACAAGAAGCAGCAAGCCTTGCGAGTTTTGGAGGTACAATTGGAGCAGCGGGACGACGTTGCTGAAATGGAGCGCCGGGTTCTTGAGATGTGCAATAGCGTCTCCAAGACACTGGATGAGATGGACTTTGAAAGCAAGAGAGCCACGCTGGCGGCGTTTGGTGTGAAGCTCTCTGTGACACGCGACGACCTTTTGATTCGGTTAGCCGTGGGTCCGGAATTTACTCCTATTTCTCATTCATTTCCACGAAGGAGCACAAAGGGTAACAGTTCAGAGTTGAGGGGGTTCCCCAGGATAAGAAGGCCCGTCGTTTCTGCGAAAGCAGGAACCTCGCTAACCGCAATTCGAGATTCCTGCTTTCGCAGGAACGACGGACACTTCGACATTGAACAGTTACCACAAAGGCTTTGCAGTTGTCAGGCAAAGATTTCCTGTACTGCCACCTGCCAACCGGGGACTACTTCTCCCCCGTCCAGGGTATCCTGCTCAGTCAGGATAACCGGGGACTGGCCGGGCAGCCGCAGGGTAGCGGTGCGATTGCGGGGGTTCACCAATACAACCATGGCAGATCCGGCGGCCAGCCAGTCCGCAACCTTTTCCTCCACGTCGGCAAAACGGTCGTTGGGGGAAATGACCTCAACGGCCAGGTCGGGGGCTCCGGGGAAGTAGCCCTGAACTTCTCCCGCGGCCTCCACCCTTTCCTGCCGGACAAAGGCGGCGTCCGGTGCACGCACGTGGTCCGGGTCGGTTCCGATAAGGAACCCGGTTTCGGCGGCGTACGCCTTGCCCAGTCCGTTGGCCCGCACGTAGTTGCGCAGGCTTGCCCCAACCGATAAGGCTATTTCCCCGTGTTGAGCTCCCGCCGGCGCCATCTTGACCAGTACCCCCCTCACCAATTCGTAACGATAACCGTCATCGGGCATATCCAGCAGTTCCTGGGCGGTTACCAATTCGCTCTTTGTTGCCATAACGCACTCCCGCGACGCGAGTGTTCCCGCCTACAAACCTTCGTGTCCTTCGTGGGTATAAATTGGGTTAGCGGCCCTGCCACACCGGGGCGCGCTTCTCAGCGAAGGCCCGCACACCCTCCTGGGCATCTTCGGATTTCAGCACCTCGTCCCGTTTGTTCTGGGCAAAGGCTACCCGCTCCTCCAGGCTCATTTCGGCGCCCTTGATGGAGGCTTCCTTGATGGCAGCCAGGGACAGGGGGGCGTTGTCCGTTATTTTGCGGGCCATTTCCTCGGCGCGGGGCATAACATCTTCAGGAGGGACGATGTAGTTGACCAGCATCAACTCCAGGGCCTTTTGGGCGTCAACGAAGTCCCCGGTGAACAGGAACTCGAAGGCGATGTTGCGCGGCACCACCTGGGAGAGCAGGGCCGGCCCGCTGACCGACGATATGCCCCGCTTGGCTTGGGGCCAGCCGAAACGGGCCTCGGTGGAGGCGATGCGAATATCGCTGCCCAGGGCGATGCCGCAGCCCTGGGCCAGGCAGATGCCGTTAATTGCCGAGATAATAGGCTTCCAGATTTTCGATTGCTCCACGTACAGGTCGCCGGTGCTGGGGCCTTCGTTGGCCCGGTCGTTAGCCATAGCCACCAGGTCATGGCCGGTGGAAAAGGCCCGGCCCCGGCCGGTTACGATGGCGCAGCGGACTTCCGGGTTATTCTTCACGTCCTGAAACGAGTCCCAGAGCAATTGACGCATCGGCGGGTCAATGGCGTTCAGCTTCTCCGGGCGGTTCATGGTGATATAGGCAATTCCGTCCTTAATTTCATAAAGCACTTCAGGTTCGGGCAAGGGTGTACCTCCATTTAATTTATGTCATTGATTTAGCTTGGCCTGGGACTCGTACTGCTTTAAGAAGGGCAGGAGCAGTTCGGCGGCATGTTCAAGGGTGAAGCCGACCACTTCGCCCTCGGCGTTGGAGTTGACAATGAGGTTGTCCGAGATATCTGCTCCGTACCCGGCAGGGCGTCCGCTGCCGATGTCCAGCGTATCGGTCTCTTTGCAGTAGAAGACATCCAGCTTGTTTTTCATGGTATTCCCCATCTTCTAAGTGCGTTGCGGTCCAAGAAAGCGTTATGGACTTTGCCGCTTTCAAGAATAACACGAACCCAAGTCCCTGCTTCTTCGATAAATCCCCACAGTCTGAGCCGCCCATCATCCTGAATCTCGGTATAGGTTGGGTTGGCCAAGATGAAACGAACCCATTCTTCCTTTACTTCCGGGTGGTTAATTTTTGAGCGTTCGTAGTATGGAGTGGTTGGTAACGGATGATGATTCAATTGAAGGTTTTACCATCCTAACCTGCGTCTGGGCCGGGACTTTTCCGGGGGATACCGGCTGGGGTTAGCGGCCTTAGATTATCCGCGACCCGGTAGGCTTGGTCCCGATAACCCCGTTTTCCTCCAGCCCGTCTATCTCCCGGTCAGTCAAACCCAGCAGTTCCCGGTATATCTGCCGGTTGTGCTGGCCCAGGGTTGGTGAGGGCCAGTGGACCTGGCCGGGGGTCTTGGACATTCGCCAGGCAAACCCCTGGTACCACTTGGGGCCGGCCTGGGGATGGTCAACATAGTTGAAGGTGGCCCGGTCGGTGTAGTGGGGGTTATCCAACAAGTCCGGCCCGCGCAGCACCGGGCCGGCGGGTATCCCCCGTTCCTGGAGTCGTTGAGTTAGCTCCCACATATCCAGGTTAGCCGCCCACTCCCCGATTATCTGATCCAGCTCCTGCCGGCGCTGGAGGCGGGCGGCATTGGTGGCGAAGCGGTCGTCGTCGGCCAGTTCCGGGCGTTCCAGGGCTTCTGCCAACTGACGCCACTGGGCATCGGTGGTGACGGCAATGGTGACCCAGCGGTCTGCTCCGGCGCAAAGGTAGGCGTTCTGCGGGGCGAAATAGGGGGAGTGGTTGCCCATTCGTTCCGGCTCCTGGCCGGCAATCTGGTAGGCCAGCACCTCGCCGCCGATCAGGGACACCGCCGATTCCTGCTGGGAAACGTCCACGAACATCCCCTTGCCGGTGCGCCGGTGGTAGCGCAGTGCGGCCAGCAGCACCCCGGCGGCGTGAGCGCCGGTGATGGGGTCGCCGTGGTTGATGCCGGATTTCATCGGCCCGTCGTTGGCGTAGCCGGTCATGTGAGCCATGCCCGACAACTGTTCCTGGCCGATGCCGTAGGCCACGTAGCTTTGCCACGGCCCGCTGTTGCCAAAGGCGGGCATTGAGGCATAAATCAGGTCGGGCCGGAGTTGGCGCAGGGTTTCGTAGGTGTAACCCAGCCGGGCCAGGCTGCCCTGCCGGAAGTTCTCGACCACTACGTCGCTGATGGATACCAGTTGCTCAAAGACCCGGCGGCCCGGTTCCTCGGTCAGTTCCAGGGTGATGCCGTACTTGCTCATGTGCAGGCAGTTGAACCAGCCGTTACGGTTCCAGGGTTCTTCGCCGGGGTCGGAGTCGGGGTAGGCGGCGATGCCGGGCGCCGGGCTGACCGGCCCCCGGTGGGAGTCGTAAACCCGCAGGGACTCCATCTTGATGACCTCTGCGCCCATATCGGCCAGCAGCTTGGTGCAGTAGGGGCCGGCCCAGATGCGGGAAAGGTCGAGAATGCGGTAGTTCTTGAGGGGCTGCGTGGCGCTCAACTTCAACCTCAACTAAATTACGCCTTCGGCAAACAGGCTTTCAACGTCTTTGCTGGAATAGCCCAAGCCGCCCAGGATTTCAATACAATGCTCGGCCAACAGCGGGGCGCGGCGGTAAACCCAGGCCGCCACATCCCCGGAATCCGGGCTGATCGGCGGGCCGGGGTACTTGAGCGTTCCGGCTATTGGATGCTCCAGTTGGACAAAGTAGTCCCGGGCCACCAACTGTTCCATCGCCAGAATGTCTTCCATGCCGGCGACAAAGGAGAAGCCCAGGCCGTGGTCTTGACCGGCCTTGAAAATGTCCACCTTGTCATGCTCCAGCAGCCAGGGCAGCATCAGGGCGTCCACCTCGTCGGCGTTGAGCAGGCGGCCTTGGCGGGAGGCGAAGCGCGGGTCGGCCAGTTCCTCGCTCTCCATAATGTTTGCCACCTCCGGCCAGTTCTGGTCGGGGCCGGCGATGATGCCTACGAAACCGTCCTGGCAGGGGTAGATGCCCCAGGCGGCCCGGCCATAACCTCGGTTGCCCACCCGGGTAAACTCCCGCCCGGAGTAACTGTATTGCATCAGGGCGTTTTCCAGGACGTTGGTGGCATACTCGGCGATGGCCAGGTCAATGTGCTGTCCCTCGCCGGTGTCCTCGGCGTGGAGCAGGGCGGTCATGGTGGCGACAAAGGCGTTCTGGCCGGCGCCCAACTGGGCCAGCGGCGCGCCCTCTTTGAGAGGGGGCTCCGACGGCTCGCCGGTAATGTTCATCAGGCCGCCGGTGGCGTAGAGGTTGATTTCAGCCGCCTTCCAGTCCCGGTAGGGGCCGGTCTGCCCGTAATTGGATATAGAGGTCATTACCAGGGCCGGGTTAACCTGGCTGAGGGTGTCGTAGTCCAACCCCAGCCGTTGCATCCCGCCGGGGGCGAAGTTCTCCACGAGAATATCGGCGGAGCGGGTCAGTTCCAGGACTAGCTCCCGGCCCTTTTCCGATTTCAGGTCCAGGGTCAGGCTCTTCTTGGAGGTGTTCAGGTAGAGGAACCAGGCCCCGCTTTCACCGTTCAGCCGTTGGTTGGCAAAGGGTGGGAGCTGGCGGATGGGGTCGCCGCTGCCGGGCCGCTCAATCTTGATAACCTCGGCCCCCAGGGTTGCCAGCAGCTTGGTGCAATAGGGGCCGGAAAAGTAATGGGTCAGGTCAATGACCTTGACTCCCTCAAGCAGTCCGGGCATGGGGCGTCTCCTGGAGAATTGTCCGGTTGGAAAGCAGGACGATATTGCCAAAATCGTAAGTATTGTTGCATTGGCTAGTTGGAATTGCAAGGGGTGGGTTCCAGCGCCGACCCTCACCCCCGCCCCCTCTCCCTGTGGGAGAGGGGACGGGGGTGAGGGTCGGGGTGAGGGTTTAGCTTGGCGGTGCTGTCCCCGCCCCGGTTTTGTGCTATTCTGCTTGCAACGAAACGCTTGCAAGAAGGGATTAGACCGATGGAACGACCGATTTTTCAGCCGGTTGGCACGGCTCAAGAGGAACTGGATACCCCGGCCTTGGTGGTGGACCTGGACGTGATGGAGCGCAACATTGTGACGTTGCATGACGCCTTCCGCGAGTCGGGGTACGGAGATGAACCCGCCGGCGCCGCGGCCAAGGTGCGCCCCCATGTGTCCTGCCACGGCTGCCCGGAGATTGCCCGGCGGCAACTGGCTATCGACGATTCTGCGATTTTCGCCCCGGTCAGCAACACCGGCGGCATCGCGGTTAATACTCTGGGCGAGGCCGAGGCATTCGCCGCCGCCGGCATCCGGGAAATACTTATTACCGGGCGGGTGGTAACCCGGTCTAAAATTCGCCGTCTGTGTTCCTTGTCCCTTGATACCGAGGTTGTAATTTCCGTGGCGGTGGACAGTCCCGGCAACGTGGCAGACCTGGCCGAGGCGGCTACCTCCGCCGGCACCAGGCTGGGCGTAGTAGTGGACATTGATGCCGGCTACGGGTATGGCGGCGTGGCTCCTGGACCGGAGGCGGTGGAATTGGCGAAGATCATCCTGCGCTCGCCCGACCTGATGTTCTTCGGTATTATGGCCTATGAGGGGCCGCTGCCCGTCACCGACCAGTCTGACCGGGAGGCGGAAACCCGCCGCCGCCTTCAGCCGGTACTGAATACACGGGAGTTACTGGAACGGGAAGGCTTGGAAGTCATCGCGGTCAGCGTGGGCAGCACGCATAATTATGACGTGGCGGCCAGGATTTCGGGGATTACGGAGGTCTTGGCCGGCGTTTATCCGTTGATGGACGCGGAGACCTGCCGAATCCGCCCGGAGCTTGAGCCGGCGGCCCGGGTGCTGGCCACGGTTATCAGCCACCCCGTTTCCGGTAGGGCGGTGGTGGACGCCGGCCACAAGACCACCGGGCCGGATTTTGGCGTGCCGGTGCTGGACGGGATAGACGGCGCCACCGCCACCCGGTTCAGCGCCGAACACGGCATCCTGGAACTGGAAGGACCAGCTATGGAGCGGTTGCTGCCCAATGACAAAGCCTGGCTGGTTCCCTACAACCTGGCCCTGTGTGTCAACCAATTTGACTACATCCGGGCGGTGCGAGCTGGCAAGCTGGTGGGGTATTGGCCCATCGCCGCACGGGGTAGGTTAGATTAGTTGTACCCTGACCCTTGCCCTCTCCTCAAAGAGCGGGGAATATGCCTGGAGGTTTAGCAATGCACGAACTCTATCGTCCGCAACCGGGTACGCCGGTAGCCGACTTGGACACACCTTGCCTGATTCTGGATATGGACGCCCTGGACCGCAATATGGGCGTGATGGCGGATTACTACGAGGGACGGAGCAGCAAGCTGCGGGGCCACAGCAAGAACCACAAGACCCCGGCCTTGGCCCTGCGCCAAATCCGTCGCGGCGGCACCGTCGGCGGGGTCTGCGCCGCCAAGGTGGCCGAGGCAGAGGTGATGGTCCACGGTGGTATTGGCAGCGTCTTTATCACCAGCGAAGTGGTCGCGCCGCTGAAGATTGAACGCCTCTGCACCCTGGCCCGGCAGGCGGAAATGCTGGTAGCCTGCGACAATGGGGATAATGCCCGCGACCTCTCCCGAGCGGCAGTGGCACAGGGCGTTAACCTGGGCGTGGTCATCGAACAGGAAACCGGCCTGGTCCGCTGCGGGGTGCAAGAAGTGGAGCCGGGAGTGGTCCTGGCCCAACTAATCGACAGGCTGCCCGGCCTCACTTTTAAGGGCATTATGAGCCACCAGATGATGGCCGAACCTTCCTCCGATAGGGAAGACCGGGCTACCGAGGCCCACCGCCTGATTCAGCCGGTGCTGGACTTGAAGGACGCCATCATCGCCGCCGGTCTGCCGGTGGAGATTGTCTCGACCGGCGAGACCTGGAGCTATGACGTGGCCGGCGATATGCCCGGCGTGACCGAAATCCAGGGTGGCTCCTACCTGCTGATGGAAACCGAGTATGAGTATATGCCCGATTTCCAGTTCGCCGGCAAGGTGCTGACCACCATTATCAGCGCCCCCCGGCCGGGAGTGGCGGTTGGCGACGCCGGCGCCAAAGCGGTAGGCGCGCTGAAGGGGCTGCCCAGGGTGGAAAACCGCTCCGGCGTAACGCCAACGCAAATGGACACCGACCGGATCGTGTTTCAGGTGGCGGATGGGGCAAATCTGGAGATTGGCGACCAGTTGCTTCTGATTCCGGGGCAACAGGACGCAATGGTCAGCCGCTGGGACCGGTTCATTGGGGTTAGAAACGGCGTGGTTGAGGCGGTTTGGGATATACAGGCGCGGGGGTGTCATAGTTAGGGCATCCGCCCCGGCGTCCAGGTATTTCGCATCTGTAGGGGCAACCCTTGTGGTTGCCCCGCTTCTGTTGTATGTACCTTCCCATACCAACCAGGGCGCCTACCAAGGGCGCCCCTACGATATAACCGAATAACCGATAATCGCATTATGGAGTTGGACCGGCAGGATGCTAATCGTTACCCCACTGCTTGCAGGGCGACAATCAAGATTACCGAAAGGCAACCCTAATTTTAGCATTGATTGGGGCTGGTTAGTAGCGGGTTGGGGGGATTTTGCCGGGCTATCGTATTTGGATTGCCGGCTATCTCGTCGTTCCTACGCAGGCAGGAACCTCAAACCTTGAGAACCGGGGTTCCTGCCTGCGCAGGAACGACGGAAATATGACTGTGCGTCTAATGCGATAGCCCTGGGGGATTTCAAGGTTATCGTTAAGTTGCTTTTCGTTAGATGATTCACTTTCTGCTAAAACAAACGCGGTTGGAACTTCCCGTCGTTAGTGGTGTTGTGTTTGGGATTCTTCCCGTGATTTTGACGATGCGAGGCGAGTTTCGCTGACTCTACTCTTTCCGCGGAAGAACGAGAGATAGCCCTGGTTTCCACCACCAACTTATCTCCTTGACCGATTTTGCCACTCTGACGATGTTCGCTCGCTCGCCGCGTGGGGTTGTCGGTAGTACCTATGTATTTCGTGCTGCCGCTCTGGTTTTTTATGGAATACTGAACGGTCTTCCCCGAATGTATCTGACCTTTGGGCTTACCAGAGCCACTACCTTTGCTCGGCCGGGTGTTGCGCCCAGCCCCTGAACTTCCACGAGGGCTACCACCGCCTTTGGAACCAAAACCTCTAGCCATACTTATCCCCTTTCGTCTGATTGCCCTACTGGCACGTAAGTATATAATTTCCTTTGGAAAGGCTGCTTTCAGGGTTAGCCTACTCCACCCCCTGCCCCCTCTTCTTCCAGCAGCTTTTTCAGGTCTTCCTTGGCCCTTCTTATTTCCTCTACCTTGGCGGAGATGGCGTCGAAGAGGCCCTGCCGGGATTTGATACCCTCGGTTATCAGGTAGGCGGCGGCTTCGGAGCGGCTGCCGGCCAGTTCCGCTTCCACCAGTTCATCCATGTGGTTCAGGCTTTCCTTGTCCACCCGAACCATCACCACGTTGTCCCGCGTCTGGCGGTCTCCCGAGGTTTTACTCTTGATGGTCTCCTTCAGGTTTTCGGCAACGGACTCGGCGGCATCGGTGCCGCGGATTACCGCATCGGTTACGGTGCGGCTTACTTCCCGGATTACTCGTTCCCTGCGTCCCGTTTCGTTGTCAGCCATGGCTTTCCTCCTTGCGTGTAATTGAATTACTAGATTACGAAGAATAATAATACTTGCATTACACTTTGTCAACCCCCGGTTTCGGCAGAAAAGTTTGACCTGTTCCTGACTCGAAACAGGTCAAACGGAATAGACGTGGAAGGGGGTAATGGGGAAGCAGATGCCTGACCGGGAAAGTCCCCGGGCGGAACCTTATTCCAGCCCGACTACCTCCCCGGAAGCAGTTACGTCCATCTCCCAAGCCCGGGGGCGGGAGGGCAGGCCCGGCAGGGTCTCGATGCGCCCGGCCAGCGCGTAAAGGAAGCCGGCCCCTACCGAGGCGCGGATGTCGGTGATGGGGAAGGTGTAGCCGGAAGGGCTGCCCCGCCGGATGGGGTCGTGCGAGGTGGAAAGGTGGGTCTTGGCCATGCAGATGGGCAGGTGGCCCCAGCCCTGGGCCTCGAAGCGGCGCAGTTGACGGCGGGCTTCCGGGGTCCAGCTTACGTTGTCGGCGTGGTAAATCTTCTGGGCCAGGGCCAGCACCTTGTCCTCGGCGGAGGCGTCCGCCGGATAGGCGTAAGTCACCTCGGCGGGTTCGCCGGCCACCTGGGTCAAGACTTCGGCCAAGTCGGTCATTCCCGCGCCGCCCTCGGCATAACCGGCGGCTTCCACCGCGTCGTTGGCGCCGGCCTCCAGGGCAATCTCTCGCACCGCCGCCAATTCCTCGGGGCTGTCGCTGCCGAAGCGGTTGATTGCCACCACCACCGGAAGGCCAAAGCCGCGGACAATGCCGACGTGGTGGGCCAGATTGGGGGCGCCCTTCAGCACCGCTTCCGGGTCGGGCTGGGCCAAATTCCGCCGGTTCATCCCGCCGTGCCACTTCAGGGCGCGCACCGAAGCTACCAGGACAACGGCATGGGGGATTAGCCCGCTCTGCCTGGCCTTGATGTGCATAAACTTCTCAAAACCCAGGTCGGAGCCGAAGCCGGCCTCGGTTATCACGTAGTCGGCGTAGGCCAGGGCTACCCGGTCGCCGATGATTGAGCTGCACCCGTGGGCGATGTTGCCGAAGGGTCCGGCGTGGATCAAGGCCGGCTGGCCCTCGCCGGTCTGCACCATATTCGGCATAGTGGTGTGGCGCAGCAGGGTCATCAGCGCGCCAACTACGCCCAATTGTTCTACGGTTACGGCCTCCCCGCCGCGAGTGGTTCCCACCACCAGGCGGGACAGGCGCTGCCGCAAATCTTCCGGGCCGGCGGACAGGGCCAGGATAGCCATTATTTCCGAGGCGGATACGATGTCGAACCGGGATTCGCGCAGCGGGCTGTTGTTGCTGCCCCCCACGCCGGCAATAACATTGCGCAACGCCCGGTCGGAAGCGTCGGTTACGCGGGACCACTGGATGCCGGTGGGTTCGAAGTCGGGGATCTGCTGCCGGAAAACGGCGTTGTCCACCAGGGCGGCCAGCAGGTTGTGGGCCGAAGCCACGGCGTGGGCGTCGCCGGTGAAATGGATGTTTATCTCGTCTTCCGGCACCACCGTGGCCTTCCCGCCGCCGGTGCCGCCGCCCTTGATGCCAAATATGGGGCCGAGGGTGGGTTCCCGCAGGGTGACTACTGCTTTGTGTCCCAGCTTGCCCAACCCCTGGGTCAAGCCGACGGCGGTGGTGGTCTTGCCTTCGCCGGCGGGCGTGGGGGTCATGCCGGTGACTACCACCAGCTTGCCCGGCTGCTCCCGCCCGCCCTTGAGGGCGTCCAGCGACACCTTGGCTTTGTAATGCCCGTAGGGAATCAGGTAGTCGGCAGAGATACCCAATTCTTCCGCGATTTGACTGATTGGCTGCATAGTCGCTCCATTACTCCGTTTCCCACAACCGGGGAAAGTTAGGAAACCGGGGGAATAGTCAGGGAGATTCGGTTTGCCCTAATCTGTATTTAAGCCTATTTGAGCCAGTGTTTGCAACCGGACTGGCCGGCCAAGATAGGGTCTTTTCATTCTCTGGGAAAGTCCCCTCTCCCTCTGGGAGAGGGTTAGGGTGAGGGCGTTCCTCCGCAGGGAATCATTGTTGTTGTCAGAGGTTTCCCCCTCACCCCGGCCCTCTCCCTCAAGGGAGAGGGAGAATGAAAAGGCCCTGCCCGACAAGAGGGAGCCTTTTAGTTGTCATTCTGAGGAGCGGAGCGACGAAGAATCCAGAGTCCTTATTTGCCGACCATTTGCCCGGTGCGAGCAGCGGTTCTAGCTGAAAGATTTGGGATTCTTCGCTCCACTCAGAATGACACCGGAAGGCGGGTGAAAGTCAAAAGACCTTGCAGGTCAGGAATTAAGGGATGAAACCTTCCCCTCCAACCGTTCAATGTCCTGTTCGCTCAGGTTGAAATACTTGGCGTCCGGGTGGTGGAAGACCAAGGCTGATACCGAACCCTCCGGGTCCATCATGTAGCCCTCGGTCAACTCCACGCCGATATTGGGGGTCACGTCCAGCAGGCGGAAAAGTTGTTCCTGGTCCTCCAGCCGGGGGCAGGCGGGGTAGCCGAAGGAGTAGCGGCGGCCCCGGTACTGAGTGCGGAACAGGTCCTGGTAGGTCAGACCCGGCGGGTCGCCGATGCCCCACATCTGGCGTATCTGCTGGTGCAGCAACTCGGCAAAAGCTTCCGCCGACTCCAAGGCCAACACCTGCAATATGTGGGAGTTGAGGAACTCTCCCTGGTCTTTCCACTCCTCGGACAGGGCGCGCACCGCCGGCCCGACGCTGGTGGTGAACATTGCCACGTAGTCCGGCTGGCCGGCTGGAGCGGCTTCACCGGCTTGACTAAATGAAACCGGACGGGCGTAGTCGGACAGGCACAGTCCCTCCCGCTGGGACTGGCGGCCAAAGTAAAATCGCTCCAGCACCGTTTCGCCGTCCGGCCCGTAAATCAGCAGGGTTTGCCCGTCGGAGTGGCAGGGGAAGAACTTGAACACGGCGTTGGCCCGGATGTCCGGCCGGGCCAGCATTGCGTCCTCCACCCGCCGCACCGAGTCCCGCAGTTCCAGGGCGTCCGTCTCTTCCCGTTCCAGGGCTTCGGTAAAGCGGCCCTTGTAACCCAGGTGGCGCACGTAAAGCATCTGGGGGTTGATGTAGGGGAAAATCTCGGCCAGGTCATAGTCGCGGACTACGTGCAGTCGCAAGTCGGGCGGGTTGGGCCGGTCAAAGTCGTGGCGGACTTGGGCCGGAGCGACAGCAGCGGTTGGCGCAGCAGCTTCCGCCGCTTCACGGGTCTGGGCTTCCTGCAACAGCTTGTCCGTCTCGACCTCGATATCTTCCGCCAACTTCTGCCGCTCGTCGGCGTCTTGCAGGGTGTTGGCCAGGGCCAGGCCGCTCATGGCATCCTGGGCGTAGGCCACCATGCCGGCGTACTCCTGGGCGATGCGCAGGCGGGTAAAGCGGTTGGACAGGGCCGCGCCGCCGACCAGGATGGGCGGGTCAACCCCCGCCTGCCGGAAATCCCGCACCGTTTCTACCATCATCTGCGCCGACTTGACCAGCAAGCCGGACAGCCCGACGATGTCCGGGCGGTGTTCGTTGCAGGCGGCAATCAGGTCCTGGGGCGGCACCTTGATGCCCAGGTTGATTACCTGGTAGCCGTTGTTGGACAGGATAATGTCCACCAGGTTTTTGCCGATGTCGTGAACGTCGCCCTTGACGGTAGCCAGGATAACCTTGCCCTTGCTCGCCGAGTCGGCGCGCTCCATGTGGGGTTCCAGGTGGGCCACGGCGAACTTCATTGCCTCCGCTGACTGCAACACCTCGGCCACGATAAGCTGGTTGGCATTAAATTGGCGGCCCACTTCATCCATACCGGCCATCAGCGGCCCGTTAATAACCTCCAGGGGCGCCCGGCCCAGCAGGGCCTCATCCAAATCGTCAGCCAAGCCCTCCTTGCTGCCCTCGATAATTGCCAGGGCCAGCCGTTCATCCAGGGGAAGGTTGAGCCGTTCCTCGGTGGTGGACTTGGGCGCCTTGTCACGGAAATGGGCGGCAAAGGCGGCCACCGGGTCATCGCCCCGGTTCCAGATGAGGTCTTCGGACATCCGGCGTTCCTCTTCCGGTATCGAGGTGTACCGCTGCATCATCTCCGAGTTAACGATCGCCATATCCAGCCCGGCCTGAACGCAATGGTAGAGAAAAACGGAGTTGAACACCTCGCGGCCGGCCGGGGGCAGGCCAAAGGATACGTTGGAAATGCCCAGGATGGTCTTGGTGTTGGGCAGGGCTTCCTTGATGAGACGCACACCCTCGATAGTCTCGGCGGCGGAACCGACGTAGTTAACGTCGCCGGTGCCGGCGGGGAACACCAGGGGGTCAAAAATAATATCCTCTTCGGGTATGCCGTACTTCTCGGTCAGGAGTTTTTGGGAGCGGCGGGCAATTTCCAGCTTGCGCTCCCGGGTGATGGCCTGGGCCTGCTCCTTGTCGTCGTCAATGCAGCCGACCACTAAAGCCGCTCCGTAATCCCGGGCCAGGGGCGCCACCGCCTGGAACCGGGCTTCACCGTCCTCCAGGTTGACCGAGTTAATGATGGACTTGCCCTGCAACCGCTTGAGGGACTCCTCAATTACGGCGGCGTCGGTGGAGTCAATCATTATGGGACTCTTAACCTTCTTGGTTACCAGGTCCAGGAAGGTCAGGATGTCGGACATTTCGTCCCGGTCCGGGTCTTGCAGGCACACGTCCAGGACGTGAGCGCCATTGCGGACCTGGCGGCGACCCACCTCGGCGGCCTCCTCAAACTTGCCTTGGCCAATGAGCCGGCGGAAGCGGCGGCTGCCCAGGACATTGGTCCGCTCGCCCACGATCACCGGGCGGGTGTCCTGGTCAACTACCAGGGCCTCGATGCCGGAAACCCGGGTTTCCCGGAGTTGTACCGGGTCCCGGGGCGCGACGCCGGCTACCCGTTGGGCCAGTTGCCGGATATGCTCCGGGCCGGTGCCGCAGCAGCCGCCAACCACGTTGAGCCAGCCGGATCCAGTAAACCGGCCGACGGTGTTGGTCAGCATTTCCGGGGTCTCGTTATACTTGCCGTCCTCGTCGGGCAGGCCGGCGTTGGGGATGCAGGCTACCGGGAAGCGGGACAGGCCGGCCAGAGTGCGGACATGGTCGGTCATAAACTCCGGGCCGGTGGCACAGTTAAAACCAATCCACAGCAGGTCACGGTGGGCCAGCGAGGTATAAAAGGCTTCGGCGTCCTGCCCGGCCAGCAGCGTACCCATCGGTTCAACCGTGCCTTGCACCGCCACCGGAACTTCTGAGGCGTTGTAGCCCAGCTCGGCCAAGGCCCGGTCAATGCCGATAAGCCCGGCCTTGAGGTTGATGGTGTCCTGGGTGGTTTCCATCAGGAGCAGGTCAACGCCACCCTCGACCAGGCCCGCGGCCTGTTCCTGGTAGGCGGCGGAAAGTTCATCAAAGGTCACCCCGCCGGTTACCGAAATGGTCTTGGTGGTTGGCCCCATTGCCCCGGCGACGAAGCGGGGGCACTCCGGCGTGGCGGCGCTTCCGGGGTAGGAATCGGCGACTTTGCGGGCCAATTGGGCCGCTTCCCGGTTGATGCGGCGAGCCTCGTGGGCCAGGTCATACTCGGCCAGCACCACGGAGGTAGCGCCGAAGGTGTTGGTTTCCAGAATGTCGGCGCCGGCCTCCAGGTAAGCCCGGTGAATGTCGGCGATTACATCGGGGCGGGTCACGATAAGGTACTCGTTACAGCCTTCGTACTCGGCGCCGCCGAAGTCCTCCGGCCCCAGGTCTTTGCCCTGAATAGCGGTACCCATAGCCCCGTCGACGACCAGTATCCGTTCACGGAGCAACGATTTCAGCAGGTTTATCCGGTCAATGTTGGTCATATATCACACATACTTTTCTTGGGGGGTTGCCCTCAAGCCTACCTGCCGGGGCGATGGCTGTCAAATTGAAGGGAGTCACGGCGAAGTAATCCACGAATGGATACAAAGGAACACGAATAGTAATTCAGGCTATCTAAGGCAGTCGGATAAGCCTAAGAAACCTCTGAATAAGTCCGTGACTCGTGATGTTTACACTTATCCGTCGTTCCTGCGCAGGCAGGAACCTAAAACATTACGTACAGAGGTTCCTGCTTCCGCAGGAACGACGAGTGAAGGCGCTAGTGTTCAATGACTTATTCAGACTCAGATAGCCTATATTATTCGTGGGATTTCGGGTTCATTCGTGGATGGTAAAACGGGCGCTACCCAAACCTCCCCGCCAACTCCGCCCGGTTAAGCTCCAACCAGCGGGCGTTCAGGCGGATCCGCTCCAGGGCTTGGCGGATGGTACGCTCGGCGGCGGGGGCCGGGTGTTCCTGGAAGAAGGTTTCCACCTCGGCCAGCTTGTCGGCGTCCACGAAGTTGCTGCAAATGGACACCAGGCGCATCAGCCCAAAGCCGCCATCGCCGTAGCGCCGGTCGAACTCGGCCCAATTGTCCTTGACGAACTGCCAGGCCGGTTGCCGTCCCCGCAGGTTGGCGGCCACCGCGGTGATGACCATGATGGTGTCCTGGGAGCGCACGTCGTCAGTGAGGGCGCGCCGCAGCGTTTCCTGCAAGAGTTCCGGCTGGGTAAACCGGCCCAGGGCCAATAGCAGCCGAATCTTCTCTTCTTGCAAGTCCGTCTTCTTTTCCAACTCCCACAGCCGGTCGTAGGTCTCCTCGTCCCCGCCCTGGGCCGCCAGACTGAATACCAGGCCACGCAGGTCGGGATGGAGCGACGCGGCGTCCGCAACGTAGGCATCGAACCGCTCCCGGGCCTGGGCCAGAAAGTCCGGGTCGCCGTAGCCGCCCGCCTGGCTCAAGACCGTGGTGCGGAGCAGGGCATCCAGGTGTCCTTCTCCCTCGCGGGCATCCCAGCCGATGCGCCGGGCCGCCGGGCCGAACAGGTCGCGGGCAAAGGCGCGGTAATTTTCGTGGTAGGGTTCATCGGCGACCAGCAGTTCAATGTCCCGCAGATTGCTGGCCAGGTCGCTCCACACCGAGGCGTCGTTTTCATTCGCGTAGGCCCCAGCCAGGGCGAGGAATTGGGTAACCGGCAGCAGTCCCGCCTTGGACAGGGCGTAGGCGTCGTTCTGGATGCCCAGCCGGTCGGTGGCCGGCAGGGTCAGCGCGTTGATCGCCGGAATCAGCCGCTGCCAGTCCGCCTCAGCATAATTTACCCGGAAGAAGCCGGTCTGTGACGGGTTTACCTTAAACCAGGTGTCAGCCCCGGCCGGCCGGGACAGTTGCAGCCGGGCCTGGGGGCTGTCCATTACTATGGACTGGCCCAGGGGCTGTCCGTCGCCGTCGCCGCTTTGAGTGACGCCCACCGGCACCTGCCAGACCAGGTTCTCCGGCTCTGACTCACCCAGCAGGTTGTCATAAACAAACCTTTCCTGGGACAGGGCCAGTTCCAGGTGGTCGCCGGATTCCCGGGTTTCTACTCGCAGCACCGGGTAACCCATCTGGCCGGTCCAACTGTCCATTATGGTCGTCACCGGCTGCTGGGAGGCCTGTTCCAGGGCGGCCCACAGATGCTCGGTGCGGGCGTTGGCGTACTGGTTGGCGTTCAGGTATTGGTGCAAACCCTGCTGGAAGACCTCGGGGGTGAGGAACTGTTCCAGCATCCGGATAACTGACGCGCCCTTGCTGTAGCTGATGGCGTCGAAAAGCTGGCTAATCTCCGCCGGGTCTTTCACTTCCTGCTCAATGGGATGGGAGTTCTTCAATCCGTCCAGGCTCAGCGCCCGGTTGGTGTCCATATTGACGAACTGGGTCCACATCTGCCATTCGGGGAAGGCCCAATCCACTGCCTTGGTGCCCATCCACGAGGCGAAACTTTCGTTGAGCCACAGGTCATCCCACCATTCCATCGTCACCAGGTCGCCGAACCACATATGGGCCATTTCGTGGGCCACCACCTCGGCGACCCGCTGCCGAGTGCCGGCCGAGGAGTTTGCCTGGTCCACCAGCAGGGCCGTTTCCCGGTAGGTGATGGCGCCCCAGTTCTCCATAGCGCCGGCGGCAAAGTCGGGGATGGCAATGTGGTCCAGCTTTTCCAGGGGGTAGGGGATGCCGAAGTAGTCGTTGAAGAAGGACAGCATCCGGGCCGAGGTTTCCAGGGCGAATCGACCCTGCTCCTCCTTGCCCCGGGTGGTCCAGACCCCGACCCGGGTGTTGTTGGCGGCCTCCTGCTCAATGTAGGTGAGGTCGCCGATGACAAAGGCCATCAAGTAAGTGGACATAACCGGAGTCCGGGCGAACATTATGGACTTGTAGCCCGCGTCCAACCCGGCCTGGTCAATGACCGGCGTGTTGGACACCGCGACCATTTGTGCCGGGATGTTCAGGGTCAACTGGAAGGTGGCCTTGCAGGACGGCTCGTCCCAGCAGGGGAAGGCGCGGCGGGCGTCGGTGGCCTCAAATTGGGTGGTAGCCAGGTAGCTGACCTCGCCCTCCGGGTTGACGTACTGGCTGCGGTAAAAGCCCCGCAGCTTGTCGTTAAGCTCGCCGGTAAAGCGCAGGTCCAGTTGGGCCGCCCCCGGCGCAATGGGGCTGGCAAAGGACAGAGTGACCGTTTCCCGTTCTCCGTCGAGGGTAATGGCAGTGGCCCGTTGGCTGCTGCCGTCCTTGACCAGGGTGGCGGTGTGGACTCGCATTTCGTCGGCGTTGAGGACAATCTCCGCGGTGGTTTCGGCAATCTCAAGGTCAATGAGTTCCAGCCCGTCAAAGGTGAACTTGTCCATATCGGGCTGTAGGGTAATCTGGTAGTGGCGGGGGCGGACGTTGGTGGGCAGGACTACGGCGTCGGTGGTGGGCATAGGAGGGGCCTCCGTGTCTTTCGTTAAAGTCTGCCAGTAGTTTAGCATAAAGGCGGATAGGTTTTGGAATTTCTTCGGAGCACTTCCCCTGCTGATACCCCTTATGTCTGATACGCCGTTCCAATTCGGCTGTCAACCCTCCGGCGGAATGTTATAATGGCCCAAATCTGCCGGCGTCTGCGGATTCTCCTTTGGGAACTCGCCGGCTTGCCGGAGTCGAATTACGGGGAGAGAGTTTCTATATGCCACCGCAGACAATGTTCGAGAAGATTTGGGACGCTCATGTGGTCCACGAGGAACCGGGACAGCCCACCGTCCTCTATGTAGATTTGCACCTGATTCACGAGGTCACTACCCCGCAGGCTTTTGAGGGCCTGCGGCTGGCCGGGCGGGGAGTGCGCCGTCCCGACCTGACCATCGCCACCGCCGACCACAACACGCCTACCTGGGACTTGTCCCTGCCCATCACCGATGAGGTTTCCAAGCGGCAGTTGGACGCCCTGACCGAGAACGCCCGGGACTTCGGCATTACCCTTTACGACCGTTTCAGCGAATACCAGGGCATCGTCCACATCATCGGGCCGGACCTGGGCTATACCCTGCCCGGCAAGACCGTCGTGTGCGGCGACAGCCATACCTCGACCCACGGCGCGCTGGGCTGCTTTGCCCTGGGTATCGGCACCTCCGAGGTAGAGCACGTACTGGCGACCCAGACTTTGCGCCAGTTCAAGCCGAATACGATGGAAGTGCGGGTTAACGGGCAACTGCCGATGGGCGTGGTGGCCAAGGACGTTATCCTGGGCATCATCGGCCAGATTGGCGTCAATGGTGGTGTGGGCCACGTTATCGAATACACTGGCGAGGCCATCCGCTCTTTGTCGATGGACGGGCGGATGACCGTCTGCAACATGAGCATCGAGGGCGGCGCGCGGGCCGGGATGATTGCCCCGGATGAGACTACCTTTGAGTACGTCCGGGGCCGTCGCTTCGCTCCCAAGGGCGAGGAACTGGAGGCGGCTATTGAGGAATGGCGGAAGTTGCCCACCGAGGCCGGAGCGACCTTTGACCGGCTGGTGGAAATTGACGCCGCATCCCTGGAACCCTTTGTCACCTGGGGCACCAACCCCGGAATGGTGGCCAGGGTGACCGACCGGGTTCCCGACCCGGCCTCATTTGCCGAGGCCGCCCAGCGGGAGGCTGCCGAGCGCGCCTTGACCTATATGGGCCTGGAACCGGACACTCCGATAGAGGACGTGAGGATTGACCGGGTGTTTATTGGCGCTTGCACCAACGCCCGGCTGGAAGACCTGCGCGCCGCCGCCGAGGT
The DNA here is from genome assembly GCA_965197655.1 of Dehalococcoidia bacterium. Taxonomy (GTDB): domain Bacteria; phylum Chloroflexota; class Dehalococcoidia; order Lucifugimonadales; family UBA3495; genus CATQHB01. The sequence continues at coordinate 3,212,812 of OZ240220.1, forward strand.
GGTCAAGGGCCGTCAGGTGCACCCGGATGTTTACGCCATGGTCGTCCCCGGCTCGGCCCTGGTCAAGAAACAGGCCGAGGAAGAGGGCCTGGACCGCATTTTCAAGGATGCCGGGCTGGACTGGCGGATAGCCGGCTGCTCGATGTGCTTGGGGATGAACCCGGACACCCTGGAGCCGGGCCAGCGTTGTGCCTCCACCTCCAACCGCAACTTTGAGGGCCGCCAGGGCCAGGGCGGGCGCACCCACCTGGTCAGCCCCCCAATGGCCGCCGCCGCCGCCATCGCCGGGCATTTTGTTGACATAAGGGAATGGTAGATTCCAGGTTGGAATTCCATTTGGGTTTTGATATGAGCACATTATTCGGCACCTCATTGGCAGATTACGGGCACCCGATATTCAAGCGGGACGGATACAAGTGCGTTTATTGCGGGTATATCGGGAGGTCTTTCCAGAATTGGCGTCAATTGTGCATAAGTCGTCTTCGGCCAAAAAGCGCCGGCGGTACGCGCGCCGACTATAACCTGGTTACCGCTTGCCATTTTTGCATATCTGCCATAAGCCGAATGGAATTCGACGGAGCGTTAACCGATGATGAAATTATGGAACAAAGGCAGGAGTACGTTTCAGGCCGTTTGAAGGAGTTTTACCATTTCTGGTCTGGAGAGGTTACGGACAAGGATGCCGTGTTGCCCCCGGAGCAGGGAGGCGCTTATCTGCCGCACCCTCTGGTATTGAAATTGGGGACATTGGAGCTTACCGATCAACAACTCCTCGAAATCAGCGACGCCAACGGTATTCTGCAAATCGAGCTGACGGCAAAAGGGGAGTTGGTGATTATGCCGCCGACGGGGTATCCGGGTTGGGAACGGGAAACTGAACTTACTGTCCAAGTGAGTATTTGGGCCAAGCAGGATGGGACTGGCGTTGTCTCCGGCCCATCGGGTGGTTTCCGGCTGCCCAACGGGTCCCTGTGCGCTCCGGATGTTTCCTGGGTGAATCGGCAGCGGCTGGAAGCCTGGCGGAAAGAGCAGGCAGAAAAACCGGAGGAAAACCGGGGCCGGTTCCCAGGATTGTGTCCCGACTTCGTGCTGGAACTGCGCTCCGAGTCTGATACGCTGGCAAGCGTACAGCGCAAAATGGAAGAATACCTGGAAAACGGCGCCAGGCTGGGCTGGCTGATTGACGATATTCAGAAGCGGGTGCACATCTACCGTCCCAACCAACCACCCGAAGTCCTGGAAGACCCGGAGATAGTGTCGGGCGAGGCGGTATTGCCTGGCTTTGAATTGAAGGTCCGCGAGATTTGGTAAAGTATAGGAGATAACCGAAATGGAACCCTTTGTTAAACTGACCGGGGTGGCCGCCCCGATTGACCGGGTAAACATCGACACCGATGCGATTATTCCGGCGGTGCATCTCAAGAGCATCCGGCGCACCGGGTATGGCGAGTTTCTTTTTGAACGCTGGCGGTTCAATGGGGACGGCAGCCCCAAGCCGGAGTTCGTCCTGAACCAACCGAGCTACACTAACGCCAGCATCCTGGTGGCCGGGCGCAACTTTGGCTGCGGCTCTTCCCGGGAACACGCTCCCTGGGCTTTGAACGACTATGGCATCCGCTGTGTCATCGCGCCCAGCTTTGCCGACATCTTCTTCAACAACTGCTTCCAGAACGGCCTGCTGCCCATCGTGCTGCCGGAGGAACAGGTGCGGTTGATAATGGACCGGACTACGGAGAATCCGGGCCTGCAATTGAACGTTGACCTGGAAGCCCAACGTATCTGGGATGAGAACGAGGAAATCGTGGTGGAGTTCAACGTCGACCCCTTCCGCCGCTACTGCCTGCTTAATGGGCTGGACGACATTGGGCTGACCCTTCAGCAAGAGGACAAGATCACCGCCTTTGAGTCCGCCCGCAGCTAGCAAAAGTTAGCGGGGAGTCGGCCGGCGCCGGTCGGCCTGAACCGACCCCGGACCAAATAACAATTTTAGTGGGGGTACGCAATTGAATACTATCGAAGCAATTTCCGAAATCCTGAAACGGGAAGGGGTGGAGTATCTCAGTTGCTTTCCCACCACCCCGGTAATTGAAGCGGCGGCGGCGGCCGGCATTCGCCCCATCGTCTGCCGTCAGGAGCGGGTGGGTGTGGGCATCGCCGACGGCTATAGCCGGGTCACCGACGGGGAAAAGCCCGGCGTCTTTGCCATGCAGTACGGCCCCGGCGCAGAAAACGCCTTCCCCGGCGTCGCCACCGCCTACTCCGACTCTACTCCCATTCTGCTGCTACCCCTGGGTGAACCGCGGGAACGGCAGGGGATACTTCCCCATTTCAACTCGGTTGCCAATTACGGCGGGGTAACCAAGTATATCGAGCAGATTAACACGCCGTCCCGCACTTCCCAGGTAATGCGCCGGGCCTTTGCCGGGTTGCAGCAGGGGCGGGTCGGCCCGGTGATGGTGGAGATTCCCTCCGACGTGGCGCTCGAAGAGGTGGATGAATCGGCCTTTTACTGGAGCCAGAAGGTGCGCCGGCTGGCCTCTCAAGGTAATCCTTCCGACGTTGAGGCGGCGGCCAGCGCTTTGTGCAACGCCCGCTACCCGGTGATTCACGCCGGGCAGGGAGTCCTGTACGCCCAGGCCTACGACGAACTAATTGAGCTGGCGGAGCTATTGCAGGCGCCGGTTATGAGTACGCTGCTGGGCAAGAGCGCCTTTCCCGAAACCCATCCCCTGGCCTTGGGCAGCGGCTCCGGCGTGATGTCCGGGCCGGTTTACCACTTTGTCCGCCGCTCGGACGTGATATTTGGCATCGGGTGCAGCTTTACCAAGCACGGCATGTCAATGAACATCCCGCCCGGTAAGACGCTAATCCATGCCACCAACGACCCGCGGGACATTAACAAAGACTACGACGTGGACTACCCCATCGTCGGCGACGCCAAGCTGGTGCTGCGGCAGATGATTGAAGCCTGCCGGGAAATAGTCGGCGACCACCGTCAGGCTGACCGGGAGAACGCCCAGGAAATCCGCACGGAGCGGGATGCCTGGCTGAACCAGTGGGCCCACAAGCTCGGTGACCAGGGCGCTCCGATAAACCCCTACCGAATAATTAAGGAGTTTATGCAGACCGTACCCCCCAGCGAGGCTATCATAACCCACGACTCCGGCAGCCCCCGGGACCAGCTAATGCCCTTCTACCGCACTGAAGGCCCGCGCAGCTACCTGGGCTGGGGCAAGTCCCACGGGCTGGGCACCGGGCTGGGGCTGGTGATGGGCGCCAAGCTGGCCAAGCCGGAGAAGGTCTGCGTCAACTTTATGGGCGACGCCGCCTTTGGCATGACCGGCCTGGACTTTGAGACGGCGGCCCGCTGCGGAATACCCATTATTACCGTGGTCTTGAACAACTCAACCATGGCGGTGGAAACCAACGCCATGGCAACTTCCCATGCCCTCTACGGCACCCGCGACCTGGGCGGCAACTATGCCGATATGGGCCGGGCCATGGGCGGCTATGCCGAGCGGATTGAAGACCCTTCGGACGTTGCGGCAGCCTTCCGCCGGGCGCGAGAGCAAACGGAAGAGGGCCGGGCGGTACTGCTGGAGTTCATCACCAGCGCGGAGACCGAAACCTCCCATAGGCGGGCTTTCTAATCCACAAAGGACACGAAGAGTCACGCAGGCACAGTTTCCGGCAAGGCAGGGGCGGGTTTCAAACCCGCCCCTTGCGACTTTCCAGAAAGGTTTGGCAATGAACCGGACAGTACGCAATTGGGAAACAACCATCAAGTTTTTTAATGCGATAGTCCTAATTGAGCCGCCCAATAATCTTGGCATATAGGAATACCACCAATGAAAACCGCTGCCATAGCGTTTCTTGTCCTGCTGTTTATAGCGGCCATCGCCGGCACTTCTTACCTGCTCCGCATCAACATTCAGGCTACCCAAACAGCAAGGAATCAGCGCGCAATGATTAGTGAGTTGAACGATCGCATTTCCATGCGAGATGGCATCATTGCGCAATTGGATCAAAGTATCCGTGCGCAAAACGACCGGATTGGAGACTTGATAGATAAAGCCAACGACCGCACCCGAATAATCCAAACTCTGAATGGAGAAGTTCGCAAAGCCAACGACATCATTACTCGCCAAAGCGAAACTGTTGATACCTTGTCCGAGGATAGAAATAAGTGGTTTAGAGAATACGGAGTAGCCAACAATCGAGCAAATAGCCTTGCCTTGGAACGCGACAAGTGGGAAAACCAATATAGGGAAGTCAACAGCCGGTTAATCGCTCTAACGCAGGAAAATTCCCGTGTCCAGCGTAGTGTATCTAATCTCAGGACCGCTAATGACCAACTGGAGGCTACAGAGAGCAACTTGTCACTGCAATTGGCAGAATGGCAGACTTACGCCCAGCGACTAGAAGCTCAGAACAAGCAACTGAAGTCTGTTCTAGTCCAGTTACAACAGCAACTTTCCTGCTACAGGAACCCGGACATTACCGCTTCCGTGCTAGGAGCACTTTTCGATATGGTTGTCCCTGGGATAGGTTCTCTATTAGCACCCTCGAACTGCTAAGCTCATTCAGGAGGAAAGAAGATGGCCCAACAATCTAATCGTTCCCGTTACTTGTTTATTGCCAGTATGGATGTGGAGCCGGAGCGGGAGGCCCGGTTCAACGAGGTTTACAACACCGAACATTGTCCGCTGCTGTCCCAGGTTCCCGGCGTGATTTCCGTGGCCCGGTTTGAGACCCAGGAATTGGTGATGGTTATGGGCGGTGAAACCCGCAGAATCGTCATTGAGAACGAGCCAAAGCACCACGCCCTCTATGAACTGGAATCGCCGGAAGTATTAACCGGCCCGGGTTGGAGCGAGGCGGTGGACGCCGGCAGTTGGCCGGGGGAAGTCCGCCCCTACACGCATAACCGGCGGCACACGCTGCTCAAGCTGACTTACCCGGAGGGGTGATGCCGGCCCATTGGCCTCGCCATTCTTGAGAGTATAGGGGCGGGTTTCAAGCCATCTGTTCCAACTACTGATGCGTGAATGAATATCTAAACCATCCCACCCATCATTGACACCCAATCCGTCATTCCGGCCTCCGCCGGAATCCAGCGACCAAACACACATAGGGGTTCCAGAGGGCAAGGATTCCTGGATTCCGGCTTTCGCCGGAATGACGGTATAAAGGCAGAGACAGCTCATCAACTCTGAACAGTTACCGGCAGCCTTGGGACTGGGATGTTCCCGGAGCGGGATAGTTTTGGTATAATTGGTTCGTGATTGTATTAAGGCTTACGGCGCCGTTTGGCGGCATTGAAGGAGATTTCGGAATAGGAACATTCTATTTTCTACCCCCCCCCCCCCGACCTTCCTCCGGCGAATTAGCCTCTTCGCGTTAATTTCCCTGACCCTGCTGTTCGCTTTCGCCGCCTGCGAGGACGGGACCATCACCGTTGAGCAGACCGACGACGGGGCCGTGGTACGGGCCACCGGGACAGTCAACGCAGCAGTCGGAGCTGGGCGAACCCCGCTCTTCCGGCCCAACGGAACCCACCGCCACGCCCCAGCCTAGAATCCCCTTTCCCCCGCTGTCCGACGGCGCCGCGCTGACCGCCCTCTTTGACGCCACCGACGGCGAGAGTTGGCAGAACAGCGACGGCTGGCTCTACACCGAAGACCTCGGCCAGTGGCACGGCGTCACCACCGACGCCGCGGGCCGGGTCACCGAACTGAACCTGCGCGACAACCGGCTGAGCGGGGAACTGCCCGAAGAGTTGGGCAGCCTCAGCGGCCTGACCGAACTGGACCTCCGCGACAACCAACTGGGCGGGGTGCTCCCGCCGGAGTTGGCCGGCCTCACCGGCCTGGAGGAGTTGTACCTCAGCAGCAACCGGTTCACCGGCGCCCCGCCCGCCGGCCTGATTGCCCTCACGGGTCTGGCCGCCCTGCCCCGGCTGGAAAGCGCGACCATCTGGGGAAACAAGTTCACTTGGGCGGAAAGCTACCCGCCGGGGATGCTGGCCGACCTGGTGGCCCTGTCCGCTCTCTATGCGTCGGCCGGCGGCGAAAGCTGGCCGACACGCCAACTGGCTGAGCGACCCGGCGGTGGCCTCCTGGAGCGGCGTTTCCATCGGCGGCGCTGGCCGAGTCACCGGGCTGGACCTCAGCGAGAACGGGTTGAGCGGTGAACTCCCCCGGCCTTGGGCAACCTAGCCAGCCTGACCCAACTGGACCTCAGCGGCAACGGGTTGACCGAGGAGATACCGGCGGAGTTGGGCCGGCTCATCGGCCTGACCGAACTCCAGCTCCATTCCAACCAGTTGGAAGGGCGGCTGCCCGCCGAGCTGGGATTCCTCACCGGCCTGGACGTACTCCGCGTCGATAACAACCAACTGGACGGCAGGCTGCCGGCCGAGCTGGGCAACCTCGCCGACCTGACGGAATTGCACCTGCACACAAACCGGTTCAGTGGGCAGATTCCCGCCGAGTTGGGCAGCCTGGCCGACCTGACATCGCTGTGGCTCCACAACAACCGGTTGAGCGGAGCAATACCGGTCGAGTTGGACAACCTAATCATCCGCAACCTGACAGACCTGCAACTCCACACAAACCCGTTGACCGGGGAACTACCGCCGAAGTTGGGCAATACCTTCAACAATAATCTGGGCGCTTGGCTGAACCTCCAGAATACCCAGTTGAGCGGGTGCTTCGCTGATGTGCATAAGAATTATTACAGGGATGAGGGTCGTATGGGTTCTTTCCATGGTGGTATAGAATGGTGCGTCTCACAGCTCACGGCTCAATAAAAAGCAGGCAGCCCAGCTCTGACGAAGCTGGGGGTTGACCGCGCCGGCCGGCCAACCCCCCCCCGCCCGCCGTCCCGGACAGCCTGGCAGGGGAGCGAAGGTGGGCAATCGCGTCTTAGAAACTATCTCAAAACTGCCTTTGCTCTTGGCGGCGCCCTTCGACAAGCTCAGGGTGAGCGGATTACAAGGTTCGCCCCGCTCACGGTGAGCTTGTCGAACCGCGTTTTGAGCGCGTTTTGAGATAGTTACTTAACCCGTCATTCCGGCCTGCGCCGGAATGACGGTGGAGGGCCGGAATGATTATGTGTCAAGCATCCAAATTAAGGAACATCTGAATAACCCGTTCGTCGTTCCTGCGTAGGCAGGAACCTCTGTCCCAAACCCTTTAGGTTCCTGCCTGCGCAGGAACGACGGGGGAGGGCCGGAATGACGGTTAAGACGCGATTGGCCTGCTACAACACCCCATCCCCCGGTTCCGCCAGCATTGCCTCCCGCAGCAAGGGGAGGGGCGGCGCGCCGTAGGAGAGGAGGCGGTCGTGGAACTCCTTGAGCGAGTAGGCCGCGCCCTGGGCTTGTCGCTCCCGGCGGTAGTCTTCACGCAGCTTTAGAATCATCAGCTTGCCCAGGGTGTAGTTCAGGTAGCCAGGGTCAAAGGCGCCGCGCAGCGCCTCCCGGCGGGCCGGCAGTTCCTCCATATAGGCGTTGTCCATAAAGAAGCGGGTAGCCTCGTCCACCGTCATCCCCTCGGTGTGCATCCCCAGGGCGCACAGGTAGCGGCAGTTGCGCACCAATGCCTCCAATAGCTGCGTAACCAGCAGGGCCGCCTGCCCCTTCCCGTAGTCCGTTTCCAGCATCATCTGCTCGGTGTAGTGCGCCCAACCCTCGGTAAAGGCGTAGGATGACGCCACCCGGTTGACCAGGGGCAGGGGCCGGCCGTGGCTGTTGTGCAGGTGGTGGACGAAGTGGCCGGGATAGACCTCGTGGATTGACACAATGCGCAGGGTTTCGTAGTTAAAGTTGGACAGCCATTCTTCCTGTTGTATTGCCGTCCAGCTTTCCTCCACCGGCGTCACGTAGTAGAAGGACTCGGTAGCCTGGGTTTCCAGCGACCCGGGGCTGTCCATCGCGGCAAAGGCGTAGCGCATATAGGTTGGCGTCTCCACCACTTGGCAGCGGTTTTCCGAGGGCAGGGAAATCAAGTCAAAGTCCAGCAGCGATTGGCGGATGTCCTCCAGCATAGCCCTGGTTTCCGGGATGAGGGCCTCGGCGGTGGGGTGGTTCCGGCCAATGTCGGCGACAATCTCCCGGATGTTTCTGCCGTGACCTGCGGAGGCCGGGGCTACGGTGGCGGTGGCCTCCGCAAGCCGTTCCAGGTTCTGTTCCAGGTTGGCCTGGCCCAGGCTAATCAACTCTCTAAGCGGAACATTTACGCCCTCGCCGTGGGCCAGCATATCGGCGTAGAGGCGGGGGCCAATGGCAAAGTCACCGTCGCCCGAATCCCCAAGCCGGTTAAGTCTTTCCTCCAGACGGGCCACAAAGCCATCCAGGGCCAGGGCCGCCTGCTCTCGGGCCTGGTCAAACTCGGCCAGGATGGTGGCATCGGTCAGGCCGCTGTTTGACTGGTCCAGGTCAACCCGGTAAAAGCGGGCCATGCCCCGGTAGCTCTCGATGCTCATTTCCAGCACCGGGCGGCTCAACTGCTGGGCCAGGGCGTCGTCCAGCGCTTGCAGGAAGTCGGGCGCCTGCCGCATAGCCTGGGTGGCGGCGCGCAGGCGGTCGGCCAGGGGCGCATAGTCCCGCTTCACGTAACCGCCCACGTTCAGATAGCCCACCTGCCGCATGGGGTTGTTCTCCAGGGGTCGCAGTTCCTCCAGGGTAAACAACTCTCTACGGAGGAATAGTTCCAGCAGCCGGTAGCTTAACCGTTGCTCCGGGTCGGTGCTGTCGGGGCCGGACAAGCTATCGGGGCCGGACAAGCCGGACAGTTGGGCCAGTCCCCGCCGCAGTTCCTCCGCGCGGCGGGTCAGCCGATGCGGAGACAGGTCGGGCAGTTGGCCGTCGTACTCATGCCGGCCGATGCGGGAACCGGCGGTGGGATTCCAGTCCCAATGCTCCTTAATCAGCCGCTCTGCCAGGTTGTCAAGGGCGGTGTCCATCGGGTTCTTCTCCATAGGGGTGGTTTTTCACACAGAGGCGCGGAGATGCAGAGATTCACAGAGGTATCTCTGCGTAGTCTCCGGGTCTCTGTGCCTCTGTGTGAAAACCACCTACACCAACTCGCTTATCTGGATTTGGGGGCGGATGTCGGTGTAGTTGGCGGTGTCGCCCATCAGTTCCCGACCGTGGGTCTTGAACCCCTCGTGGACCTCGTCGGCGGTGTTGAAGTAGAGGTTACCCACGGCGATGAAGGGGGCCGGGGCGTTGGGGTCGGCGGAACTGACTCCGCTTTCCACCTCGGAGCGCAGCAGGCCCATTGAGTCCAGCCGTTGGTGGACCAGGGGCATATGGGTCCCGGTAAAGTAGTCCAGGTCAAACTTTTTGTCCGCCTCATTGGCGTACAGGAAGGAAACTTTAATCATGGATAACTCCTTTACAGTTAGTAGCGATAACGGTTTTCGGCCCATTTTACATCACCCGCCGGCCGGTGGCTACCGGGGCGGCGCGGTGGAAGGGCTATCGCATAAGGCCGAAGAACGAAAACCCGTCGTTCCTGCGAAAGCAGGAATCTAGTGGCGTCAGGGGCAGAGGTTCCTGTTTTCGCAAGAATGACGGATTCCCCCGATTCCAAATGCGATTGCCCTGCGGCGGCGGAAGGGTAATCGTATTCTAATTTCCATTGCTCCGGCCAGTCATAATGCCCGGGATAACCCCTCACCCCGGCCCTCTCCTTGGAGGAGAGGGCCGGGGTGAGGGCAATACCGCGCCTGACGTTAAAAACCTCTCCGGTAGCTGACAGTTTCTGTGCCAGCTTGCCCAAAGAGGTTCTCATGGCTTACCCGGAAACGGGATGGATAGTGGGGGATGCCCCGTTCCGGGCAAAGGATTAAAGGCTGGAGAATACCGCTTTCCTGCGCCGGTTACTTGCGTTTCCGGTTACTTGCGTTTAAGGGAGTCGGGGTCGGTATTCTTGAAATAGTCGTAGTTCATGGCGATGTAATTTCCCCATTCGCTGGGGACGGCGTCCTCAGCGAAAATGGCGGTTACCGGACAAACCGGCTCGCAGGCGGCGCAGTCGATGCACTCGTCGGGGCTGATGTAGTACATATCATCGTCGTCGGTGGTATAGATGCAGTCCACCGGGCAAACGTCAACGCAGGCGGCGTCCTTCAGGCCAACGCAGGGTTCGGTAATTATGTAGGTCATTCTCTATTGCTCCTCTGAACTAGCGGATATTGCGGTTAATGGCCCCTAGCGGCCCGGCTCCCGTTGAAGGACAACAGAAGAGCCGATAAAATTATAGCATAGCCGGACAGGTTTGCAAGATTGACCGGAGACGCCGGGGGTGTTTCTCCTTAGCCGACCGGCAATGCCGGATGGGGTGCGTTGTTTACAGCACCAGCCCGTAGGTGCGCTTTTTGATGGACAGATTTACGAAGGTTTCGGTGCGCTGTACGCCTTCAATGGGGCCAATCTTCGTACGGAGAAACTGTCCCAAACTTTCCGCCGACTCCAATCCGGCCCAAACAAACACATCGTAGGCCCCGGTGGTAACCGCCACATAGTGGGCCTCTTGCAGGCCAACCAAGGACTCGGCTACCATATCGGACTTGCCGGGACCGGTCTGCAACCCAATCAATGCGGTAGTGGAAAAGCCGAGCTTTTCCAGATTGGGCACGGCGACCACGCGTACTACGTCTTCATCCAACAGCGTACGCAGCCGGCGCCGCACGGTGCCTTCACTAACCCCTACCTCCCTGGCGATTTTCGCATTGGAGGCCCGACCGTCCAGTTGCAACAGGGCGATTATTTTTCGATCTAACTCATCCATTCAAGGTACGCTCCGTTATGGTCTTTGCCGAAACAAGCGACTTGATAATAAACCAGCGTATATTTTATGTCAATACCGCAATAAAAATTCCGAATATCGCCTTTACAATGGATTAACTGTAGGTTTACGCTACGGAAATCGGAAACTTGCAAGCCTGTTGTTACTCAGCCCGTGTGCAATGGGTTCTGCGCGGGCCGGCCGCTGCCTCCGTCAACTACGATGCCTTAGCGCAAGGTGTTCCGAGGTCTTTTAGTTGTCATTCTGAGGAGCGGAGCGACGAAGAATCCCAACCCCCGATGGCAGCCATTTCTCCGGCACTCAAAGTTGTTCCCTGGGAAAGGTTGGGATTCCTCGCTCCGCTCGGAATGACATTAGCCGCGGGGTGCAGGTTAATTACTGCTGCGTGAATGAATATCTAAACCATACTATCCCGGCATTGCCGCCCAACTCGTCATTCCGGCGAAAGCCGGAATCCAGCAATGCTACGGGGAAGGAAAGTACCTAGCGGCCAACGCTTCTGGATTCCGGCCTGCGCCGGAATGACGGGGGAAGGGCAGAGTTTAATAATCCATTCACCTATCAGTAGTTGGAACAGAGGGTTTGAAACCTGCCCTGGCGGTTGGGTGAAAAAGTTTCTGCTACCGGGGAATGGTTCTAATGCGATAGCGCCGTTGCCCATAGTCTTTGCGCTTAACTTGACACCACTTTCCCAAGTCCTTATGCTCGGCTTCGGATAGATAGCCTGGATGAGTGCCTGATTCCACTTTTGGGAGAGGAACGAAATGGACAAGTCCAAAATGGTAGCTGCATTGCTCGCGTTCTTTCTCGGCTTCATCGGAATCCACAAGTTCTATCTGAACAAGACTAAGGCGGGCCTGATCCATATTGTGCTGGGCATAGGCGGCTACGTTCTGCTGTTTGCCGGGTGGGGTAGCATTTTTGCCGGAGCGATGGCCGGCTCCGGGGGCATAGGTGGGTTGGGACTGTTACTCGTAATTATAGGCTTCTTGGGAGTGGGCGCGAACGGCGTGATTTGTCTGGTCGAGACGGTACTCTACCTGACCAAGAGCGACGAGGATTTCAACCGAATCTATGTAGCCGGCGACAAGGCTTGGTTCTAGCAACGCATACCTTCCTCGCGCCGGGCCTGAGCAAAGACCGCGCCAATAACAAAATCAGCTCAGCCTGAGCTTGTCGCAGGACGGTTGTGGCCGAGGCTTATTTCAAACCCGCCCCTAGGTCAATCACCAACCCGTAGCGGCAACCCTTGTGGTTGCCCTGCCGCGCAAGATTACTGCTGCGTGAATGAATATCTAAACCATACTATCCCGGCATTGCCGCCCAACTCGTCATTCCGGCGAAAGCCGGAATCCAGCAATGCTACAGGGAAGGAAAGTGCCTGGCGGCCAACGCTTCTGGATTCCGGCCTGCGCCGGAATGACGGGGGAAGGGCAGAGTTTAATAATCCATTCACGTATTCAGTAAGACGCGATTCCCCTGCAACCCCTTCCCTTGACCTCACCCCCGGGTTTTAACTAAACTATAAATACGAAATCCGTCTCTCCTCCAAGAATCAAGATAACATTGCTGGAGGTCAAAGATAATTATGGCTATGTTAACTCCTTCGGCTGGCGGAGACTACGGGTATAACCTAGCCGTCTCCGACCGTATTTTTACCGGCGCAATGACCGGATTGTATGGCTGGACGGCAGTTGGTCTGGGCATTGCCGGGGCGGTGGGCTGGGTATTGCACGCCGCTGGCGTTTACGTGGGACTGAGCCTGGTAGGTATGATTGTCGGCTTGGTGATAGGCATAGGTTCCCTTTTCGCGATGCAATTCGCCGCCAACCGGGGCTGGCCTATGGTGTTGGTAGGTGGGCTGTATGTGTTCTTTACCGCCGTTATGGGCGCCGTCCTCTCCACCGTGCTTCTGGTTTATTCCGGCACCAACATAATGCAAGCCTTTGTCGGCGCCTGCGGCCTCTTTGCCGTGATGAGCGTTTTCGGCTTCACTACCAAGAAAGACCTTTCCAAGCTGGGGGCAATCGCCATTTTCGCCCTGATTGGGATGGTGGTAGTTGGGCTGATTAACGCCTTACTGTTCCGCTCTTCAGGGCTGCAATTATTGCTCAGCGTCATCACCCTGCCCATCTTTATGGCGCTGATCGCGTGGGAGACCCAAGACATCAAGGGAAAGGCCCAGGAAGCGGCGGCGGAAGGCAACTCGGACGCTGCCGCCCGTATCGCACTGGTCGGCGCGGCGGCAATGTTCCTCAACATCGTCAACCTTTTCCTGGCCCTGCTGCACATCCTGAACTTCTTCGGCGGGGATGATTAGGGCGGATTGCTCGCTCTCCCCATTTCTCACCGACGTCGTTCTCGATCAAGCCGGGCGATAGTGTTCCCGATAGATTTGGATAAAACCCAGAGATAGGCGGAGCCGACTTAATCTGAATGAGGCAAAAATGGGTAATTTTGCCAAGTATGGGTTAGGCTGCCTGATTGGAACGGGTATTTTACTCGCGGTTTTAGCCGTCTTCTGGCTGATCAATGAGCTGATCTGGTGGGGGCGTTCCTCGATTCTAGACCTGATTTTTTGATAGGCATTTCTTTCCCCCAGGGCAGGGCAGACACACAGGTCTGCCCCTACCTTCACCCATCGCTTGAGGTAATTAACTTCGGGGGAAACGCCCCGCCGAGGCCGGAGTCTTTAATTCTCATTTGCCCCGCTGTGTCATTCTGAGCGGAGCGAAGAATCCCAATTCCTCCAGCCAAAACGGCCACTGGCGACAGGTAAATCGTCAGCAGATAAAGACTTGGGATTCTTCGTCGCTCCGCTCCTCAGAATGACAACAAAAAAGTGCTGTCGCCGGGCGCCCGGTTATTGTAGCCAATAGCCCAATCTGCTATATTAAAAGAGTATTATCCGGAGGGATCGCATAGTGGTCTAGTGCGGGCGCCTGCTAAGCGCTTATTCTGGGAAACCGGAATCGTGGGTTCGAATCCCACTCCCTCCGCCGGCGACTGTTTGCCTCAAATCTGCCCGACGCTTTTCGTTGCCGGGCAACTTGGATAGAGTTATAGCATAAGTTGATGGATACTTTTTACATCTGGACTATCGGCTGCCAGATGAACAAAGCCGACTCGGAACGGCTGGGTTCGGCGTTGGAGCAGCTTGGCCTCCGCCCGGTGGATAATGCCAAGGGCGCCGACGTGATTGTCCTCAACTCCTGCGTAGTCCGTCAGGGCGCCGAGGATAAGGTCGTCGGCAACCTGTGGATGATGAACCCCCTGAAAAAGCAGCGGCCCGACCGGGTGCTGGCCCTGATGGGCTGTATGGTCGGCCCTCGCACCGAAGAACTGGAAAAACGCTTTCCAGACGTTGACCTCTTTATGCAGCCCCAGCAGTTCACCCCCCTTCTGGAAATGGTGGGCGAGCGCAAGGGCCTGGACTGGGAGGGCTGCGTCGGCTCGCTGGCCCCAACCCAACCCGACGTAACCTGCTACGTGCCGATAATCCACGGCTGCGACCTGATGTGCACCTTTTGCATCATCCCCTACCGCCGGGGCCGCCAGGTCAGCCGCCCGGTGGATGAGGTGGCCCAAGAGGTAGAATTGCTGGTCAACCGGGGGGTGCGTGAGGTTACCGTCCTGGGCCAGACGGTGGACGCCTACGGGTATGACCTGCCGGGCCAGCCGGACTTGTCTCAACTGCTGGCCCGCCTCAATGATATTGACGGCCTGGAGCGCATCCGTTTCCTCACTTCCCATCCCTCTTACATGGATGACCGGATAATCCGGGCGGTGGCCGACCTGCCCAAGGTCTGCGAGCATATCAACCTGCCGGTGCAGGCCGGCGACGATGAAGTTCTGCGCCGGATGCGCCGCCCCTACACCCGCGACCATTACCGGGAGTTGGTGGGCCGCATCCGCGACACCGTCCCCGGCGTGTCCCTCAGCACCGACATAATCGTTGGCTTCCCCGGCGAGACCGAAGAGCAGTACCAGCGGACGCTGGACCTGGTAGCCGAACTGCGCTTCGATAAGGTCCACTGCGCCGCTTATTCCACCCGCCCGGGCACCACCGCCCACCGCACTATGCCCGACGACGTAACCAAGGAAGATAAGAACCGCCGGATGAAGGAACTGGACACTCTCCAGGAAAGCATCCTCCGGGAGACCAACTCCGCCCTGGTGGGCCGGACCGTGCAGGTGTTGGTGGAGGGCCATAAAAAGGGCAAGTGGCAAGGCAGGACCCGCACCGATAAGCTGGTTTTCTTCCCCGCCGATTCCGACGATGCCGCTAATTACAACCGCAGCAGCTACCTGGGCCAACTGGTGGACGTGGAAATCAGCCAGGCCAGCCCCTGGGCCTTGCAGGGAACGCCGGTCACCATCGCCTTGGAGTCATCTCCCGTTCATGGTGAGCTTGTCGAACCACATCCTTATCGGCAAGCAAGGGAATTGAAACTATGACCGATGATATGCCCCGGGTCCTGGAATATCTGGACAAGCGAATGGACGAGATGGTGGCCGTGTTGCAAGAATTGAGAACCGGTCAGCAGCAAATCAATGCCCGTTTAGACCAGAATAATGAGCGGATTGACCGGGTGAACGACCGGATTGACCGGGTGAACGACCAACTCAACGAGCGGATTAGCCAGACCAACGACCGCATCATTGAGTTGAAGGACCAACTCAACGAGCGGATTGACCAGACCAACGACCGCATCATTGAGTTGAAGGACCAACTCAACGAGCGGATTGACCAGACCAACGACCGCATTTACCGGGTATCCTGGGCAGCGTGGATTATCGCCGGCGGCGTTACTGCCACCCTGCTCGGGGCGGTGGTAACGCTGTTAATTCGAACCATCTTCGGGTAGCCGGAATACAAAGCGGGGTGGGCCAATCCAAGCCAAGTTGGGCGAAACGGATTGGCAGATTACCTTTTATCGAGGAAGTGAATATGGCTACAAAACCCAGGACGCCTACCATACCTCTGACCGAGATTGAACACGCCGCCTTTTGTCGCCCGGAGGATGAGTTGCCGGCCAAGTCTCTGGCCGAGGAGCTGGCGGTCAATATCCGGTGGCAGAAAATCCCCCCTGAATACCTGCGCTATACCGCCGAAGAACTGGACGAGCGTATCTACCAGGTACGGCAAAAGCTGGGCGCCGATGTGACCGTTCTGGGCCACCACTATCAGCGTGAGGAAATCATCAAGTACGCCGATTTCCAGGGTGATTCCTTCCTGCTGTCCCAGGAGGCGGCATCCCGGCCCGAGGCCAGCTACATCGTCTTCTGCGGCGTCCACTTTATGGCCGAGACCGCCTGCATCCTCTGCGCTCCGCACCAGCAGGTCATTCTGCCCAACATTACCGCCGGCTGCTCCATGGCTGATATGGCCCCGATGGAGGACGTGGAGGACGCCTGGGAGGACTTGCAGGATGTGCTGGGCGACCACGGCGGCATCAGCCCCGTTACCTATATGAACTCCATCGCCGGCATCAAGGCTCTCTGTGGCCGCAACAACGGCGCGGTCTGCACCTCCTCCAACGCGCCGGCCGTGCTGCGCTGGGCCTTTGAGCAGGCCGAGCGGGTGCTGTTCCTCCCCGACCAGCACCTGGGCCGCAACACCGCCCTCAAGCTGGGCATACCCCTGGATGAAATGGTGGTCTGGAATCCCTTCAAGCGGATGGGAGGCAACACCCCCGAGCAGCTCCGCAAAGCCAAAATGGTCCTCTGGCAGGGCCATTGCTCGGTGCATACCCGCTTTACCGCGGCGCAGATTCATTCGGCCCGGGAACGCTACCCGGACATCAACGTACTGGTGCACCCGGAGTGCCCGATGGAGACGGTGCAAGCCGCCGATATGAACGGCTCCACCGAGTTCATCCGCAAGGCCATCAACGAGGCTCCGGCGGGCAGCAAGTGGGCCGTAGGCACCGAAATCAGCCTGGTCAACCGCCTGGCCCTGCAGAACCCGGACAAGACGGTGTTCTGCCTGGACCCGGTAAGCTGCCCCTGTTCCACCATGTACCGCATCCACCCGGCCTACCTGCTCTGGGTGCTGGACGGCCTGGCCGCCGGGCAGGTAACCAACCAGATAACCGTACCCGAGGACGTGCGCCGCGACGCCACCGTAGCCCTGGAGCGAATGCTGGCTTTGCGGTAGGGGCCACGGTTTGCAGTCCGACACAGCCGATTCAGAGTCTTCGGCATTGCCAATATTTTTTTGACAGAAGGGAGAATGACTACCAGAAAAGCTCCGGATCGTACACCTAAACCAAAGCCAAGGTGAAATGCGCAGATAGTGGAGGTCAAGCAGCGGTGACGGATCATTCTCCAAGTACAGATGAGAGGGCTTCTCTGGCGCAGCCAAGCCAATCTTCATCGCCCCTCGAATGTACATCCCACCTTGGCTTTAGTTTAGACGCTCTGCCAACTCACGGCTTATAATACCGAGGCTACTATTGCAATATGCCAGAGGCTCCAGAATATCGAAGGGTGAGTGCCCAAATTTCGAGGAGACAGGACATATATGTTCCAAAGACGCAATAACAGGCAGGCAAATGCAAGGTCATCTAACAATCAGCAAACTACCAGACTGGCAATGGTCGGTACGCGTGCTTCCGGAAAGAGCACTTGCATAGGTCTGCTCAACATGACCGCCATTGACATGGAATTCAATGCGGAGGAGCAAGAAGTCCTGGGCGGAGCCTGTTTCGCCAGGGCGGCCATTGGCGAGGGGCAGTCACAGGTAAGGTCAGTTATGAACGACCTGTACAACCTCAGGTTCCCACCGCCAACTCCTACCGGTGGCAACTTCCGCTCTCATCTGGAACTGATTTTCGAACGGCGTAATAGACTTGCCGGCAAACTGTTTCAGCCAACACAGCACTCGATAGAGTTAACCCTCACCGACGTTGCCGGCGAAACTATGACGGAACTGATGGAAGCCATTGATGCCGGCCAAACCGAGTTTACCAACCTGCACGACTTTGATGAGATAAACAAATACATTCTGTCGGCAAACTCTTTCATAATGATAGTAGATGCGGCAAGTCTCATCAGAGGCTCAATGCCCCGATACCAGGACGTAGCTGAAGACAGTCAGGAACAGGACGCTTCCATGGCCCGGTTTGTGGACAAGTTGCGAACCTGGAAGCAACAAAACCGGACATCAGCGAAAATTGAGAAGGTGGCCCTCATTGGCACCAAATATGATGAAGCCCGGCTATTGGTTGGTCAAAATTTCAGCGAGTTCGGCAACTTGGAGGGGGAAAGCGATACATTCTTGAGGAACTACCTGCCGCAAACGTGGCAGGCGCTCAGGAGCATATTCCCCGACATGACAAGTGATCACCTGGAAGTGTTTTACAGCGAAGTATCGATCGACAGGAAAAGCACCGAAGACTACGGGGAGACAAGAATTCACCGTGCTGAAAGCGGGAGGCGTCCCCAGTATTCGGTGGAGGAATACAAGAGACTCATAAACTGGTTTGGAGCGTTGACGGAATGACATCGGTCCGTTTTCTGTACACCAGCCAGCCCGGCAAAGGCTTCAGGGAATTCATTAACCCGGATCAAGGGGTTAAGAACTGGCTGAAAGGCGACCTGAAACAACCTCATTCAGCGTCACATACTCGCACCCTTAGTAAAGGGTTAAGCGTTTCACTTCAAGATGGCCTCATAATCTGCACATTCCTGTCCCAGCAGCGGGACGACAATGGTAGGCCCTTCATTCGGAACCACTCGGTACTCTTACCGGAATCTGAATACAACCGGCTGGCCAGGAACTTCGATCAGTCGATACTGACACATTTATTGAAGGAAGATGAAGAAGCGATAGAAGACGACCAACTCAGGCCCCTTGCTCTTCCTGATGTAGCGACGAACGGCCTCAGCAAGGAAGAGTTGAAGAAACTGGGAGATTACCTCGGAGGGGCCCTCGAACAACTTCTTGCATCTCTCATCGACGGAAAACCATTCTCTATCGGAATCAGGGGTAACCCCGACGATGCAATAGCCCTGGTCATAGTACTGCTGAAAATAGCGGCTCTCGGAAACTTGCCGGTCCCCCAAATCTCCACTTATGAGCCAGCCCCGAGGACCCGGGCGTGGTACCCGTCTCAAGTTTTGCCCGTCTCCCAGGGGCGGGCGGCAACCCAGTTCCAGCGAAAAGACACTCTAGGCAAAGCGGCAACTGAACTATGCGAGAGGTTGATGCAGTCGGTTAGAAACCTTGACCCTGAAGGAATCGAATCCGCAATGCGTACTGGTCGTAATCATTCCGAGGTCCAGCGCAATGACCCGCCGAAAACAGTCGCCGTCCCGACTGCTGCCGTCGCGATTGCGCGAAAAGGCAAGAAAGGTGAAGACTCTCGGGCCAGTGACGAAGGAAACCGGCTTTATCAATACAATAAAGACTATGAAGCAGCCCTCAATAGCACGAAGAAAGAGCTTGACGACCAACGGGAAAAACTTAATGAGCAAGAAATAGAATTACTTGCTCGAGAAAGGAACGTGGGCCTGAGAGAGTCAGATGTCAGAGAGGTGGAAGACGACCTAAAGAAGAAAGATGCCGACCTTCGACAGTGGAAGCATATTTACGAGATATTCAGTGTTCTTGACAAAAGCGACTCCCAAAAACTGGAAGAGCAAGTCTTGGACAAATTCTTTGACGAAATCAAAAGGCTAAGTCCAGATATCCTACGGACCCTTGACGACGGGGTCAATAAATTCCTGCCGAATCTTGAAGAGATTGCCAATAGGTATGAGCCGAAGGGGAACCGTTTCCTGCGGAACGTAAAGGACGTCGAAAAGAAGCTTGAAACAAAAGACTCCCGAGGCCGGTAGAACCCTTTTTGCAATAAATGGGCTGCGTCGAGCGAGAGAACACGCTCGACAATCAACTGAGTTTGAATATGTATGAAATGAATGAGCAGGCTTCTGCCGACGCCGATATTGCCGACCACGAACCGGAGCAACATTCACCATACCCTGAAACGGTACAATGTCATAAATGTGGGCGGGAGAACCCATCGGGGCTTATCTTTTGCGCTAATTTACACTGCATCGCACCGCTCTCAAGCCGAACCAGAAGTTGTGCCTGCGGTCACTTGCCTCCTTCCAACGCCAACTACTGCCCCCAATGTGGCGTGGAATTGCCTCCCTTGCGACCGCAATCCTAAAGTTTCTAGAAGTGTATGAATTGCCGTAATTGCCGGAGGGTCATTCCCTTTTCAGATAATTTCTGCGCTTATTGCGGTGCAGAAACGTCCTACAGGCAGCCTGGTTTCTTTCGACGGAACAAGTTCGTTATAGCCCTGGCAACATTAGCTATATTGGGTCTGGCAGTGTTCGCCTTTGTATTCCTAGTGAACCCTGCTGCTGAGTTGTCCAAAGAAATCCCGTTTTTCGCGGGCTTGGATTTGGGCCCAGCTAAAGAGGAAGTTACTCCGGAGCCGACAGCAATTCCCACGCTCGTGCCTGCACCTACACCCCAGCCAACTGATACACCAATTCCCACGCCCACACCCACACCCACGCCCGTACCCACGGCAACGCCGACGCCCCAGCCCACTTATACCCCCTATCCTACCACCACGCCCCAGCCTACCTATACTCCTTACCCTACCGTCATACCCACGCCTACACCAACGGCAACGCCTACGCCTACACCCCGACCTACTGCCACACCCACGCCCCGGCCCACAGCAACACCTACACCCCGGCCGACGAGGGTCCCGTGGGTGCTACGGGAAGCTAAATATGCTGACCCGGAATATACCATATCAGTGCCAAGCGTCTGGTCAGGAGGGCGCGTAACGTTTTTCGCTAAAGAACATTCATCAACTCCCGCTTCGTGGGTGCAGCGAAACACAATCAGGGGAGCTTACAGATATGACATCAGCAGCTTGGGTGATGCAGGCGTCAAATTGGTCGGCACATATTTCAAGGAGCGGTATTCTTCCGATGAGCTATGCGGGGAAAGAGGGTTCGTAGTCATACGGGAAAGTGCCCTGGTGCTTGACTATCGACACGCCGGCATCGCGGTTCACGTTGATGTCTGCGAAGCAGACCTGTACCTTGAAGCAGAACCTGGAATGACCAACGAGGCAATCAGCCGCCGTATAATCCAAAGCCTGTTACGGACAAATTAGCCACCGCCTACTCCAGATTAGGTTAATTCAAGAAATAGTATTCTCAACGAACGTCGGCCCTGCAATAAAAGTCTATTTTCGCCCCCTTACCCGCCGCCGGGATAGATTGACGTACCCTTTCCCTTATGCTAAATTGAATCAACCCTTCCTGACCACGGCTACTGTTGTTGAATCTATCTGGAGGTAGAAGAGCATAGCAAGGCAGTATAAAGTAAATGAGCAGATTCGGGCGCCCCGGCTTCGTATTATCGGAGAAAATGGAGAGCAGCTTGGGCTAATGACCTTCGATCAGGCTATGCAGATGGCTCGGCAGAACGGCGTCGACTTGGTGGAAGTGGCTCCCAATGCAGACCCGCCGGTTTGTCGCTTGCTGGATTACGGAAAACTGCGCTACCTTTACTCCAAGAAGGAACGAGAGTCCAAGAAGACCCAGAAGAACACCGAACTGCGGGAAGTCCGTTTCCGTCCCAACATCGGTGTCCACGACCTGGAAGCCAAACTCCGCAAGGTCAAAGAGTTCATTGAGGATGGCTCCAAGGTCAAACTCACCGTAAGGTTCCGGGGGCGGGAAGCGGTGCACCAGCAGCTTGGCTTGTCCCTGTTGAAGCGGGTGGCCGACGACATGAAAGAAGATGTCCGCCTGGAAAAGCCGCCTTCGATGGAAGGCCGGGCCTTGTCGATGATTCTGATTCCCAGCTTGCCGAAGGGCGAGAAGGTCGATAAGACTGAGAAGAAGGTGGAAGACCTAGCCAATGCCGAAACTTAAAACGCATAAAGGGGCCAAGGCCCGTTTTCACATCACCGGCACCGGAAAGATGTTGCGCCGCAAGCGAATGAGCAGCCACCTGCGGCGCAAGAAGCCCAAGAAGGTTACGCGCAAGTTTGCCGATAAGTTGGCGGTGAACTCCAAGGATGTCAAGCGGATCAGCAAGCTGATTCCCTACGATGTTTAGCCTGTTCCTGTTACTCAACCCCCATCCGGAGAGGTAGACCTTGTCCAGAGTGAAACGCGGCGTCACCAAGCGCCACCGGCATAAGAAAGTATTGTCCGAGGCCAGGGGCTTTCAAGGCTCCTCCAGCCGTAATTACAAGTGGGCCAGGGAGGCCCTGCTCCACGCCTGGAGCTACTCCTACCGGCACCGCCGGGAACGGAAGGGCGATTTCCGCCGCCTGTGGATTGTCCGCATCGGCGCCGCCTGCCGCCAGTCCGGCACCACCTACAGCCAGTTCATGCACGGCCTGAAACTGGCCGGGATTGAAGTGGACCGCAAGATACTCGCCGACCTGGCAGTCAACGACCCGGAAGGGTTTGAGAAGCTGATTGGCATTTCAGGTCAGGCTATCGCTGCCGCTTAAAGGCACTGGCGCGAAGTCCCGCAGCATGGGTAATTATTTCCTTGAAACGCTGCTGGAGAAGGAACAATGGCAACCATTGAACAGCGCGTCAGCCACCTTGAGGGAGGCTTTGAGCATCTGGCAACGAAAGCCGATGTTGCTGAGCTGAAAGCCGAACTAAAGGCTGAGATTGCCCAGTCAGAATCCAGGGTAATCAAGTGGATGATAGGCCTGATGGTCGCTTCGATTGCCGTAGCCAGTACGGTGGCGCTATTTATCCAGCGGTTAATCGGTTAGGCGAGTGAAATGAAAGGCGAAAGAGCTGGCGCCGCGCTCTCCTAACGCTGGCGCTTCGCCCTAAATGGCGCATCAGATAACCGGGGCGGATTAGTCCGCCCCGGTTATCTCTTTCTCCATTTCAAGACACCGCGCGAGTTTAAAACCCACCCTAAAGTTTTGTGCCCTGGTAATTTTGGTCGTGCCAAGTCGTCTATCAGGAGTTTTGCCGCGCAAAGCCGTAGTAGGTGTCGCTGTCCAGGATGCGCTCCAGGTTTTTGAGGGTGACGTTGATGGGACGCACCGGAGTTGACCACCGCTCGGTCAATTCCCGGTGCAGTTCGCTCAGGGCGGTGGGTTGATTGCGCCGGGTCAGCAGCATCCGGAAAACTATTTCCTGGACGGGCATATTGGAGTGGATAAAGTTTTCCTCTGCGCCGGAAGAATCGGCGATTTCGTCCAGTAATTCCTGCGGGTTGTCCAATTCATGGTTCGCTTTAAGCCGGGACGGAGCATCCGGCCCGCGCCGCTCGGCCAGCAGGGTGACCGCCGACCGTTTCATTTCGGCGATGCGCTCAAAGCTGATGCAGTAGAGGGGTGATTCCTCCTCTTCCTGGTTCTCCCCCGTGGCGGTCGAGATTCGACCGGGCGGCCTGGGCGATTCCTCCTGATGTTGGGAAGCCTCCGGGTTGGGGACGGTCATACATCTACCTCTTCGTTCCAATCAAGCATGATGATACTTACCCGTTCACCGGCTTCCTTGACGGGCAGGTCTTCCGGACAGACGGCCAGCCCGTTGGCCCGGGACATGGAAGTCAGGATGTTGGAGCCTTGCGGCCCGGTGGGGTTGGCGTAGAACATCCCGTCGCGCCGCTCCACCTCTACCCGGGCAAAGACCCGCCGGCCGTCGGTGTTGCGAATCGGCCCGGTCAAGGCGCCTTCGACGACGGGGCGGGCCAGCCTGGTCCGGCCCAACATCGCCCGGATAGCCGGACGGGCGAACATCTCGAAGGCGACCATCGCGCTGACCGGGTTGCCCGGCAACCCCATCAGGGGAATGGGCCGCCCGCCATCGCCACGCAGCATACCGAAGGCCAGGGGCTTGGCCGGACGCATTCGCACCGACCAGAAGTTGATGTCGCCTCGCTCGGTCAGCACGTCCTTGACCACGTCGTAGTCGCCCTTGGACACCCCTGCCGAGGTTACCAGCAGGTCGGAGCCGGCTACCTCTTCCAGCTTGCGGTGCATATCCTCCAGATTGTCGCGGGCGATGCCCAAGATCCGGGGTATGCCGCCGGCGGCGATTATCGAAGCCGCAACGCTGAAGCCATTGCTGTCGTATATCTTGCCCCCGGCCAGTTGCTGCCCCAGGGATTCCAACTCGTCGCCGGTGGAAAGGACGGAAACCAGGGGGCGGCGGACGACCTGCGCCCGTTCCAGGCCCAGGGAAGCCATAACCCCGATTTCCGCCGGCCGGATTACGGCGCCGGCCTCCAGGACCAACTGCCCCGGCTGCACATCTTCCCCGGCGGGGCGCACGTTGCATCCTAGAGGCAAGTCGGCGTGGATGTCAATCTCGGTCAGGGGTTGGCCGGAGGCGCGGCGCCGAATCTCGTCAGTTTCCTCGAAAGGCACTACCGTATCGGCGCCGGACGGCACCGGGGCGCCGGTCATTATCCGGATTGCCGTCCCCGGCACTACGGTCTGCTCCGACACCTGCCCGGCGGCCACCAGCCCGATGACCTTCAACCGGCGGGGGTTGTCCTCCGCTGCGCCGCCAATGTCCTCCCGCCGAACCGCATAGCCGTCCATACCGGAGTTAGCCAGGGGCGGCAAGGCCAGCGGCGACCGCACCTCGGCGGCCAGGGTCTGCCCCAGGCAGTCCAGAATCGGTTTCTCCTCCGTCTCCAGCGGGCCGAAGCAGGCCATAATTTGCCGGTAGGCTTCCTCTACCGACAGCATATCCTCGTCAATATGCCGGTGCCCGTGGTCGTGGGCTTCGACGTGGCCGTGGGCCGAGTTGTGGCCGTGTCCGGGTTCATGGTGATGACCTTGGTGCTGCGTTTGCATTGTGCGTCCTTATTCCGGCGCTGAGTTAGATCAAATTTAACCGCCTCGGCTCGCCGGCATTTCTTCATCGTTCAACTGGGCTTTAAGCTGGTCCAGGGGTATAAGCGGTTGTTCGTCAACTCGCTCTATGTCGCGTCTAAGAACGGCCATCAGCTCCGGGTCGGCCATAACTTCCATCGTTTCAATAAGTGACTCAAACAAGTCCCAGGACATTACGGCCAACACTGGCTTACCGCGCCGGGTTAGCGCCACCGCCTGATTACTTTCGGCCAAGCGTTCTGGCAACCGAGTAAGCATTGCTCTAGCCTTGACAATGGGCATTTGCTCCGTTTCATCGCTCAGATATCCGGTCATAATCCCTCTTCTCCTGGCTCAAGGAGGTCGATAAGTCCCAAACGAACCAAGCGTTGAGCCAGGGTGTAAACGTCCTGTCGGTCTCCGTCTCTTCTCAGCCCAACGGCTATAACAACGACCTTGACTTGATTAGTCTCTATCCAGTAGATAATGCGATAACGCTGTCCAACAGTGCGCAATGACCTGTATCCGGATAAACTTCCTGAAAGCGGACTCCCCTGTTTCTCCGGTTCCTCCGCTAACCCCTCGACACGCTGCAAGACTTGGCGCTGTATTCGGCGGTCTGCAATGTTATTGACCATCTCCACGGCTTCTGCGGTAAATTGGACTTGGTAAGCCATTGCGGTCCGCCCTCGTCATTCCCCACCCTTACTCCCAAAGCATCGCCCTATTCGTGCCCATTCGTGGACTATCTCCTCTACTCCCGCAAAGTCGCCCCCAGGTCCCGCTGCAAGGTTCGCAGCAAGCCGTCCAGGGTGCGGTTGACCTCCTCGGCGGTCAGGGTGCGCTCCGGGGACTGGAAATATACGTGAAAAGCCAGGGACTTGGTGCCTGGCGGAATGTTATCCCCGGTATAAACGTCAAACAGCTCCACCCGCTCCACCAGCCGATGGCGGTTCAGGATTTCCTGGGCTTTGCCGGCGGGTACATCCTCGGCTACCACCAAGGCCAGGTCCCGGTTGGCCGACGGGAAGCGGGTCAGGGAGCGGAAGTTCCGCCCCGTTCTACTCGACTGACCCGACTGGCCGGATAGAACCGGTAAAGCCAGCAAGTCATCCAGGTAAAGCTCAAACAGGATTGCCGGCCGATGTTTCAGGTCAAACTCCTCGGCGACGGTGGGGTGCAGCTCTCCCAAAACGCCAATCCGGGAGTCGCCGCACATTATCCGGGCATATCGTCCCGGATGGAAAGCGTCACCTTCTCCCGGGTCGCCGGATTCCCAAGCTATAGTTTCTTCCAGCCCCAAAAATGCCAGGGCCGAGGTAAGCATTCCCTTGGCATCGAAGAAGTCCAGCGGCCCGTTGTCCACCAGCCAGGAGGGTTCCGAGCGCAGGCCGGAAATTATTCCGGCAGCCACTTCCCGCTCCTCGGGCAGTTGGTTCAATTGGCTCGGACGCGGCAGGAAAATCCGCCCCTGCTCAAACAGCCGGAAGGGGCCTTCATTGTGCCCCTCGTTGTAGGACAGGGTGGCGAGCAGGCTGGCCCGCAGAGTGGGACGCAGGTACTCCTGGCCGGCGCTCATCGGGTTGGCTACCTTCAGGGGCGGAGCTTCCCCGGTCGGGTAGTTCACCCGTTCCAGGTCTTCCAGGTTGACCAGGGGGTAGCTGATCGTTTCCTGCAAACCCACTGCGGCTAACGCTTCCTTGACCCGGCCCCGCAGTTCGGTCATCGGAGCCGGCTGCCGGTAGGGTATTGGCGTGGAAAGCATGGTGGTCGGCACGTTGTCATAGCCGATAATCCGCACCACCTCTTCAATCAGGTCTTCCTCAATGTTTACATCGTTGCGCCAGTAGGGGGCGGTTACTTCCAAAGCGTTTGCGTCCCGCCGCTCGGACTGGAACCCCAGGGAGTGGAAAACCTCTTCCACCTGCTTGATAGGCACGTCCATCCCCAAAATCTGCTTCAGCCGGGAAAGGGTCAGCGGCACCGGCAGCTTGGGGTTATCGGCATCGGGGTAGATATCAATGATGCCCTGGGCAATTGTCCCCCCGGCCACCTGTTGAATTAGCTGGGTGGCCCGGCGCAGGGCGATGGGAGCCAACTCCGGGCGCAGTCCCTTCTCAAAACGCTGGGTGGCGTCGGTGTGCAGCCGGAAGGTGTCGGCAGTGCGACGGTTGTTGTAACTGTTAAAGGTGGCTGATTCCAGGAGGACGCTGGTGGTTTCCGGGCCGATTTCGCTGTTGGCCCCGCCGATAATCCCGCCAATGCCGATGGGGTCGTGGGCGTCGGCAATCACCAGAACCTCGCCGTTCAACACCCGCGGCACCCCGTCCAGGGTCTCCAGGGTTTCCCCCGGCCTGGCCCGGCGGACAATAACGGTATGGTCGCGCACCTTGTCCAGGTCAAAGGCGTGGAGCGGTTGGTTGAACTCCAGCATCACGTAGTTGGTCACATCCACCACGTTGCTGATGGGCCGGAGTCCCGCCTTGATCAGCCGGTCTTGCAGCCATTGAGGCGATGCACCGATTTTCAATCCCTGAATCAGGCTGGCGGTGTAGCGGTGGCACAGGTCCGGGTCGGCTACCGAGATGGTGGCCTGCTCGGTGATGGGAGGGCCGTCTTCGGGATAGCCAATCTCCGGCTCCCGCACCGTCTTGCCGGTGAGGGCGGCTACTTCGTGGGCGACGCCCAGGATGGAGAAGCAGTCCAGGCGGTTGGGCGTAACTTCCAGGTCAAGGATAGTATCGCCCAGGTATTCGTCCAGGGACATACCCAGGGGAGCGTCCTCCGGCAGCACCACGATACCCTCGTGGCCGGCGCCCAAGCCCAGCTCCAACTCGGAACAAATCATCCCCTCGGAAACTACGCCCCGGATGCGGGCGGCTTTGAGGATTTCGTGCCGGCCGCTGTGGGTGTTAAACAGGTCGGCGCCGACGCGGGCGAAGCATATCTTCTGTCCGGCGGCCACGTTAGGCGCGCCGCAGACCACTTCCATTTCCGTATCGTCTCCGGCATTCACCCGGCAGAGTTGCAAGCTGTCGGCGTTGGGGTGAGGACGAACCTCCAGCACCTCCCCGACGCAGCAGTTCTGCCAACCCCCTTGTTCGATAACCTCACCGCACTCGACCCCGGCCATGGTCAGCCGGTGGGCCAACTCCGGGGGAGTAAGGTCCAGGTCCACATATTCGCGCAACCAGCTTAAAGGTACTTGCATCGGTGTTAGTTAATTCTCCGGTTCACTGCCGGGGCAGTTGGAACTACCGCGGCGTTGTTTACTATTTCTACCTGATAATCTATTTCAGGAAGACGGCGACGACCAAGCTAATCATACCGGCGATTAGAGTGGCAATGGTAATCATTTGATACATTGATATGCGGTTTTCCAGGGAAAGTAACCTGGCGTCTATGCTGGAAACTGCCCTGGTATTTGCTGTCACCTCGACTTCTATCTGGCCCAGCTTACTGCCTTGGGCAACTACCGTGTCCTGAAGGACGGTAAGACGGTTGCCCATATCATCCACCTTGACCTCGACGGCAGACAGGTGGTTGCCCATATCATCCACCTTGACCTCGACGGCAGACAGGTGGTTGCCCATATCATCCACCTTGACCTCGACGGCAGACAGGTGGTTGCCCATATCATCCACCTTGACCTCGACGGCAGACAGGTGGTTGCCCATATCATCCACCTTGACCTCGACGGCAGACAGGTGGTTGCCCACGCCTTCCACAGTGTTCTCCAAGGTGGCTAACCTGCCACTTATAAAGTTGACGTTCTCCTGCAAATCGGCAACTTGGTTGCTGATTGCATCCAGCCGTTCCGAACCGTCGTTTGGCATAACCATGAGTGTCTCCTATATACCTGGTGGAAGCGCAGCGCCAAATCGGCGGCTAAAACTGCCGCAGGAACCGCAGGTCGTTGGAGTAGAAGTGCCGGATGTCGTCAATGCCGTACTTGAGCATGGCGATGCGCTCCGGCCCCAGGCCGAAGGCAAAGCCGGTATATTTCTCCGGGTCGTAGCCCACACCGGCCAGCACCCGCGGATGCACCATGCCGGCGCCCATAATTTCAATCCAGCCGCTGTCCCGGCAGATACGGCAGCCGCCCCCGTTTTCCCTGTCGGCGCCCTGGCAGGCAAAACAGTCAATGGACATATCCACGCCCGGCTCCACGAAGGGGAAGTAGTCGCAGCGGAACCGCACCTTGCGCTCCGTCCCGAAGAGACGGCGGGCAAACTCGTACAGGGTGCCTTTCAGGTCGGCGAAGGTTATGCCCTCGTCCACCGCCAGCCCCTCAACCTGGTAGAAGTGCCATTCGTGGGTGGCGTCGGTGGCCTCGTAGCGGTAGCACTTGCCGGGCACCACCACCCGCACCGGCGGCTGTACGCTCTCCATCACCCGCGCCTGCATCGGCGAGGTATGGGTGCGGAGGAGCATGGGCTGTTGTCCTTCTTCGTTAACGTAGTCCACCCATAGGGTATTCCACATATCCCGCGCCGGATGCCCCTGCGGGATATTCAGTTTTTCAAAATTATAATAGTCCCATTCTACTTCCGGGCCTTCAACTATGCTGAAGCCCATAGCGACAAAGGCGTCGGTTATCTCCCGCACCACCTGCGTCGTCGGGTGCAGGCGTCCGGTGGCGACGGGACGGCCGGGCAGGGTAACGTCAATACGCTCCCGGTCGGCGGCCTGCGCCAGCCGGACTTCGCTGATTTCCCGGCTGCGCTGCTCCAGGCTCTCTCCCAGGGTTGCCTTGGCCCGGTTGCCAAGCGCGCCCACTTCCCGCCGCTGTTCCAGGTCCAATTGGGCCAGTCCCCGCAGGATGCCGGTCAGTCCGCCGCGCCGTCCCAGATAGGCTACCCGCCACTGTTCCAGAGAATCCGGGTCATCAATCCCGGCCAACTCTTGCAAGGCGGTTTGGGTCAATTCTTCAATAGATTGGGCTGTGGTTTGTGTCACGTTGACATACCTTTACCAGAAGGGTTTGCCGGGAAAGGGGTTCAATCCCGCCACGCCATTATAGGATTCGTACCTATGCGGGTCAAGGCTGCCCGGCGGGGGCGAACCGGGCCGGTGCAAAGTCACCGGGTCAATTCCGCCGCCCATTCTGAGCCGGTCGAAGTACCTCAAAGGGGGTTTTCTTTTTAACCACGAATGAACACGAATAGGCACGAATTTTTATTTATCCCAGGTCTGCCCATACAGGTTGGTGATAGGCGGCGCTTTCGGGCAAAGAGAAGCCCGACGGTGGTTGGACTACCGCCGGGCTTAGGTTTACCCAGGGGGTTCCCGCTTTGACGAGAATGACGGGATATCGGCTAGTTCTTCAGGTGCTGGTCGAACCAGCCTAGGGTGCGCGCCCAGGCGTCCTCGGCGGCGGCTTCGTTGTAGCTGCCCCGCTCGTCACAGTTGAAACCGTGGCCGGCACCGGGGTAGGACTTGAAGTCGTAGGTTATGCCAGCCGCCTGCACCCGGGCCTCAATGGCAGCCACGTCCTCCGGCGAGGGGTTGGCATCGTCTGCGCCGAAGTTGCCCATCAGGGGGATTTTGATGTTCTCGGTCAGGTCAATGGGCGCCGGGTTGTCGTCACCGAAGGGAACCAACACCCGACCGGGGTAGTAGGCTGACGCGGCGCTGAGGCCGGGGCAACTGGTGGCCGCCAGGTAGGTTATCCGCCCGCCGACGCAGTAGCCGACGATGCCTACCTTCTGGCCCATGGTGCGGTGATACTCTTTCTGAATGAAGCTGACCGTAACATTGATGTCGGCAACCAGTTCATCGTCGCGCAGGGCGGCCATGTACTGATTAATCGCCACGTTCATATCCGCCTCGGTGTAGCCCAGCTTGGGGTTGGGATGCTCCCGGTGGAACACCGCCGGGGCGATGGCGACATAGCCATTGGCGGCGAAACGGTCGCATACCTTCTGGATGTGTTCGTTAACCCCGAAAGCCTCCTGGACCACGACGACGGCCGGCCAACTGGTTCCCTCGCTGGGCGGGGGGTGGCTGACATAGGCGACCATATCCAACCCCTGGTACCCGTGCAAATCGTCAAAATCGCGGTCACCGGCAAATCTTAGATTCTCCCAAAACGATGGCATAATGCTTCCTCCTCCTGTCACATTTCAAGCCATTCTCTAGTTGCAGGGGCCGGTCAACCGGAATTAAGGCGCCTCCCCTGGCTGGTTAATCCACCGCATCCGCCCTGACTGCCCAAGGCGCCACAATCGGCTGCACCGGACTTAACGGGCCGATTGTAGCAAAGGATACGGGGATATACAAGGGTTGAACAGCGTAGGGCGGGTTATTCACCCGGCGGTTCAGCAAGAGGCAGGGACGCACCGGAGAACTTCCCGGTACGCCCATATCATCCGTGTCGCCGGGGTGAAATTAAACAAGGCCTAGATTCCGTGGTTAAACGGCCTGACGACGTAACGGGCAGGAACCAATTCCTTCCGGAGCGGGTCCACTACCAAGCGGAAGGACTCCAACGCAATCGCTCCCAAGATGTATTGGTCCTCCGGGCCAAATACAACCGGACAAACGTAAGTACGCCCGTCGTAGCCAATGCGAGCTTCGCCCAGGTCAACCTGCTCGGTACTGCCGTCCGCATATTGGATAATGTCCGATTCTTTAGGTTCGATATGCAGTATCTGCTGCAACAGCGATTTGGGGATGATTGTGTGGGTAGCTCCGGTATCGACCAACGCCAATACTTCGGTCAATTCGCCTTCCACGGGATGACCTACCCCGATCCTTACGTGAAATATCCCCATTTCGGCCTCGGCCTCCCGGCGCTTCAAACTATACCCTCATAATACTACGCGGACGGTATTCCGGTATTCTCAACGGGTGTTGGTATTCCTTGCCCGGCCCGCCTCCGGTGGATGGTAGGGCGGGTTTGAAACCCGACCGGCGTTCAACAGCAAAGACCGCCCCGGAAAGGGGTGCGCCATATCTGACCTGTTCCGTCCCCGGAGCCGGGGCGGGTTTGAAACCCACCCCTACGCGGTGACTACAGGGACTTCCAGACGCGCTTGCCGCCCTCGGTGACTACCTTGCCGATTTGCTTGCCCGGGGGGAAGTGGCCGGCGGCAACTACCCAGTCCTCGCTCTCCGCCTTATCCAGCAGCATCTCCCGGTTGGCCCGACTCTGGACTTTATCATGGTCCACGCCGGCGCACCAGCTAGGCTCGGATACCTGGGCGATGTTGTGGAGCAGGTCGCCGACCAGCATCGCCTTTTGCCCGCCGGAGTTGACCAGCACTACCTGGTGGCCGGGGGTATGGCCGGCGGCCGGCAGGGTGGATATTCCCTCGGTGACGGAGTACTCCCCCTCCACAATCTGCTGCAAGCGCAGGCGGCGCAGCGGCATAATCTGCTGCTGGACATGGGGGTTTTGCTCCAGGATTTCCGGCTGGGTGAAGTAGTCGTAGTCGTCCTTGGGGATGATATAGCGAGCGCGGCGGAAGTTGGGCGCGGGCATCCCGCCGGAGTAGCGCAGGTTCCAGCCGATATGGTCAGCGTGGAGGTGAGTATGCACCACAAAGTTTACCTGGTCCGAAGGGGAAACATTGGTGTTGATTATGTCCACGTTGGGGGGCAGCATAATGGGCCGCAGTTCCTCGTAGAGGTTGCCGACCACGTTGCCGCGGGTGGGGTGCGGGCCGGGCCCCATGCCGGTATCCACCAGCACCATGTGGTTTTCAGAGCGGACTACAAAGACGCCGTAGTAAAGCTGAAGTTGCCCATCCTCCAGCATATCCTGGTACTCATCCCAGGCGCTGTCCGGCACGTCCGGGAACATCGCCGAGGTTGGCCGGGGCGGTGGCACCATATCAATGACTGCCGTAATCTCATAATCGCCGATCGTTGTCTTTTCTGCCATTAGCTACCCCCTCCTGTCTTGGGTTGAGTTGGGCTGATGTTAAACATTATAGCCAATAAAGGTTGACGCTAATACTGAATCAGGGAAAAAATGTTGTAATCTCCCAACGCCTGGCGGCCTTCCAGCGCCTCAAGTTCAATCACCAGGCCAATGGCGGCGACCTGGCCGCCGGCTTTCTCCACCAGCTTGGCGGCAGCGGCCAGCGTACCGCCGGTAGCCAGCACATCATCCAGAAGCAGGACCTTGTCGCCCGCTCTCACGTCGTCCCTATGCATTTCCATCACGTTGGAGCCGTATTCCAGGGAATACTCGACGGAAATGGTTTCTCCGGGCAGCTTGCCCTGCTTGCGCACCGGAATAAAGGGCTTGCCCATCCGGCAGGCCAGGGGAGCGCCGAACAGAAAGCCGCGGGACTCGATGGCGACAATGGCATCCAAGTCCTGGGCTTGAAACCGCTCGGCCAGTTGGTCAATGGTGTAGTTAAAGGCGTCGGCATTACGCAGTAGTGGGGTAATGTCCTTGAAGAGAATCCCCGGCTGGGGAAAGTCGGGTATGTCTCTGATGAAGTCCTTGAGGTTCATAAACGGCGTCCCGGTCACTGAGTAGTGTCGGACGAGTGGGGGAATTGCCGCGCGGCCGCCGGCCCGTATTGCGCAACGCCCGCCCGGTCGTGTCGGATTCCCACCCTGCGCCGAGGGCCAGACCGGGGCAAGATTAAATACCCGTCCAAATCCGCAAGAAGTGTAGTTGAAGCCGTCAAAAGCGTCAAGTTTTGGCGGGGTCTGGAACCGGGGCAAACGCATTTGCGGAAGCGGCTGTTCCGCCCCAAAAGAGTTTATCCACGAATGGACACGAATAGGCACGAATAGGCACGAATGTTTATCTGGGGTAGAGGTAATTGATGGCTGGGACAGCCGGGTAGGGAAGAAACCTTAGTCAATCGCTTACCCGTAGGGGCAACTCTTGTGGTTGCCCTGGGGTTGCCCTGGAAAGGGGAATTACTGACCAGGTGGAAAATATGCGGGTGGGAGACAGGGGGATGGAGACTTGTTCCTTAACCGGACGGCCCACTGCCATTCCTTCCGGCAGCCCGGCGTCCTCCGACAAACCCTAAAATCCCCAGAATAGCCCCCAGAGAAAGGAGCATCAGCCCGTGGGTTAGCTCAATAAGGTCACCTTGTGCTGGGGTTAGCCGGTCAGCCGGCACCGGTGCGAGCCATACCAAGACTACGCCCCCTAATAGAAATATGATGAGGAGAGCTAACAGCACCATACCCGCGAATTGAGAGTCTTTCACTGCCGTATCCTCCAGGATTGGTTATGACATGACTTGACGGGATAAGTCCGCTTTACCTTTTCCCCTACGCTTGGGCGCGAACTCATTCGTCATTCCTACTCACGCCGCCATGTTAGCATAAACCTGCCGTCCGGCAGTCAATTACCGTAGCCCCGACGCCCCGGTAAATTCACCCTGGCGCAGCGAAAATCCCCAAATCACCCGCTTTCCTGACAGTTCGTTGTTGTTCCCCTTTTCTGCCCTGTGCTAGAATCGCTGGCATGAACTCGGAACAAATCAAGTATTGGGTAGCCCTCAGCCAGGTTCGCAACCTGGGCGCCACCCGCTTCAAGAAGTTGGAAGCCTACTTCGACGACCTGGAACGGGCGTGGACTGCCGGCGCGGGGGCGCTGCGGGCCGCCGGCCTGGACGCCCGCACTGTCGCCGCCGTGGTGGACGCCCGCCGTCAAGTCTCCCCCGATGACGAGATGGAAGGGCTGGAGCGGGCCGGCGTCCGCGCCATTGGCTGGCACGACCCGGAGTATCCGCCCCGGCTCAAGCAAATTGACGGGCAGCCCCCGGTGCTATACGTTAAGGGCAGCCTGATACCTGAAGACGAACGGTCGGTGGCGGTGGTGGGTACCCGCAACCCGACCGCCTACGGCAAAGAGGCTGCCGCCGCGCTGTCCGGCGACCTGGCCCGCTGCGGCATTACCATCGTCAGCGGCCTGGCTCTGGGCATTGACGGCATCGCCCACCGCACCGCTCTCACCCAGGGCGGACGCACCATTGCCGTAGTAGCCAGCGGCCTGGATATTGTTTATCCTAAAGACCACGCCGGGTTGGCTCGCCAGATTGAGCAGCAAGGGGCCATGATTAGCGAGTATCCCCTGGGCGCTCGGCCCGATTCCCGCAACTTTCCCCGGCGCAACCGCTTGATTAGCGGGATGACTCTGGGTACGCTGGTAGTCGAGGCCGGCGAACACAGCGGCGCCGGCTGGACGGTGCAACACGCGCTGGAACAGAACCGGGAAGTATTCTGCGTACCGGGCAGCATCTTCTCTCCGGCCAGCCGCTTGACCAACCGCCTCATCCAGGAAGGGGCCAAGTTGGCTTCCAGCCATACCGACATCCTGGAGGAACTGAACCTGAGCGTGGTGTCCCGACAGATTGAGATGCGGTTGGCGGAGGACTTTCCGCCCAGCCCGGATGCCGACGGCGAGGCAGACCTGCTCCGCTGTCTCAACCATGAACCAATGCACATTGACGATATCCGAAGAGAGGCCGGCCAGCCTGTAGCCCTGGTAGGCAGCCTGTTGACTATGCTGGAACTGAAAGGTCTGGTAAAACAGGTGGGTGGGATGCACTATATTCGGATAGGGGAGGCAACCCCAACCTATGGCAGATAAAGAAACAGCCCCGGCTTCCGCTAAAGCGCCAACCAAAGCCCCGGCTAAAGCATCAACCAGGGCCGCCGGCAAGAAAGGCCCGGACAACCAGACCGCTCACACGGTCAAGGCCAAGTCAACCCGGGCCAAGGCCGCAACAAGTAAAGCTACGGGCAAGACCACCGGCAAAACAACTGCCAAGACGGCGGGCAAACCCGCCGGCAAGTCCACCGGCAAGGCTACCACCAAGACCACCGGCAAGACGACCGCCAGCAGCAAAAGCCAGGCCACCAAGGGCCAGGCCGCTACCCGCAGCCGGGCCACGTCCCAGACCGCCAAGGGACTGGGCAAGACCGCCGGCAAGCGTCTGGTTATCGTGGAGTCGCCGGCCAAGGCCCGCACCGTCGGCCAGATTTTGGGCAACAAGTATGTAGTTACCGCGTCCCAGGGCCACGTCCGGGACTTGCCCAAGGGCAAGATGGGCGTTGACCTGGAACACGACTTTGCGCCCTCCTACGTGACCATGCGGGACAAGATGTCCCTGGTCAAGGAAATAAAAAGGGCCGGCGATGAGGCTGCCGAGATTTATCTCGCCACCGACCCGGACCGGGAGGGCGAGGCTATTTCCTGGCATTTGCAGACCGCCGCCGGCTGGGACAAGCTGCCCGCCAAGCCGCTCAAGCGGGTGGTCTTCCACGAAATCACCAAGGACGCCGTGGAAGAGGCTTTCCAGAACCCCCGCGAGATTGATATGAAGCTGGTCAACGCCCAGCAGGCCCGCCGCATCCTGGACCGGCTGGTGGGCTACCAGATTAGCCCCCTCCTGGGCAAGCGGGTACAGCGGGGCCTCTCCGCCGGGCGGGTGCAGTCGGTTGCCCTGCGGCTGGTCACCGACCGGGAGCGGGAAATCCTGGCCTTTGTGCCGGTGGAATCCTGGACGCTGGACGCCCAATTGCACAAGGACACCGACCCGGCCGACCAGCCGGACCTGTTTTCCGCCACCCTCCACTCGGTCAAGGGCAGCCGCAACCGGCTGAACATCCCGGTCGAGGAAGAGGCGCGCAAGTATGAGGCGGAGTTGAAGGACGCTACCTATACGGTGGCCGATGTGCGGAAACGGGAGGTGAGGCAACGTCCCGCCGCTCCCTTCACCACCAGCACCATGCAGCAGGAGGCGGGCCGCAAGCTCCGTTTCACCGCCCAGCGGACGATGGCGGTGGCCCAGCAGCTATATGAAGGGCTGTCGGTGGGCCGCGAAGGCTCGGTGGGCCTGATTACCTATATGCGTACCGACTCGGTTCAGGTGGCCGAGACGGCGGTGCAGGAAGCCCGCGAATACATCGGCGCCAAGTACGGCAAGGAATACCTGCCCGACAAACCCCGCGTCCACCGCACCCGGGCCAAGGCGGCCCAGGAAGCCCATGAAGCCATCCGGCCCACCTCGCTAAACCGGGACCCTGAGTCGCTGAAGCCGCACCTGACCGCCGAGCAGCACCGGCTTTACCAACTAATCTGGGCGCGGATGCTGGCCAGCCAGATGGCCGACGCCCGCTCCGACGCCACCACGGTGAACATTGACGCCGCTTGCAAGGTTTCTGCCGACGCCTCCGACCAGGCTGGCCGCGTCTTTAATTTCCGGGCCACCGGCTCGGTGCTCAAGTTCCCCGGCTTCCGCACCCTGTACCTGGAAAGCCGGGACGAGGGGGACGCCGAGGAGAAGCGCAATTCCCTGCCGGAGTTGGCTCCCGGCAACGGGCTGAACTGCCAGCAGTTGGCGGCAGCGCAGCACTTTACCCAGCCGCCGCCCCGCTTTACCGAAGCGACTTTGATTAAGTCTATGGAAGAAAGGGGCATTGGCCGCCCCAGCACCTACGCCCCCACCATCGGCGTACTGCTGGCCCGCAACTATGTGTCCAAGGAACAGAACGCCCTGCACCCCACCGAGTTGGGCATTACCGTTTCCGACCTGCTGACCCAGTTCTTCGCCAACGTGATGAACCTGGATTTCACCGCCCAGATGGAGGAGAAGCTGGACGAGGTGTCCCAGGGGGAACGGGATTGGGTGCCGATGCTGCGGGAGTTCTATGACCCCTTCGCCCAAGACTTACTTTCGGCCACCGAAAATATGCCCCGGGTGAAGCCGGAGGACGAAGCCACCGACGAAGTCTGCGAGAACTGCGGCAGTGCAATGGTTATCAAGGCCGGCCGTTTTGGACGCTTTGTTGCCTGTACCGGCTACCCCAAGTGCCGGACTACCCATCCGCTCAAGGATACTGAGAATGAGGCGAACAGCCCGGCTGCCGACGTTGCCACTGATGAGGTTTGCGACCAGTGCGGCAAGCCAATGGTCATCAAGACCGGGCGTTTCGGCAAGTTTATGGCCTGCACCGGCTACCCGGAGTGCAAGGCCACTCGTCCGATGAAAACCGGCGCAATCTGCCCCAAGTGCGGCGGCGACCTGGTGGAACGGCGCGCCCGGGGACGGGGCCGTTCCTTCTACGGCTGCTCCAAGTACCCGGACTGCGACTTCATCATCAACAAGCGTCCGGTGGGCGGCCCCTGCCCCGAATGCAGCGGCCTGGTGGTTTACGCCGGCCAGGACCTGGCCGCCTGTACTCTCTGCGCCTGGAACGGCCCTTCGGCGGAGGTGGACGGGAGTATGCCTGCCGATAATAATGCCGACACCGCCGACGCAGACAAGGAGCGGGAACTGGCTACGGTGGGCGACTGACTCAACGTAGCGAGGTAGAGCAGCAGAGGCCTCCGGGAAATCTCTGCTGCTCCCGGTGAAAGCCGATTCAGGGGAAGGGGAACAGGCTTTTTGATGGGATTGCCGGCAGGCTTGGCTCAATTAGCGCAAAATCCGCCGGCCCAGGCCCCGGTCAAACACCGTACAAAGAGCGCACACTCCGCCCGTCCTACCCGCCGCAACGCGAGGAAGAGGAACGCCATGATTAACAAGTTGACCAACCGAACCGCCGACGAGAAGCTCGAAAGCTTTCCCGACTTTCCGCCCAGGGACGATATGCAAAACCCTATCCACCTTCACCTTGACGGCCACCAGACCATGCTCATCCGGCATTTCGGCAACCGGGA
Organism: Dehalococcoidia bacterium; assembly: GCA_965197655.1. Taxonomy (GTDB): domain Bacteria; phylum Chloroflexota; class Dehalococcoidia; order Lucifugimonadales; family UBA3495; genus CATQHB01. Next base: position 3,251,127 of record OZ240220.1, read on the forward strand.
CACCACCCTGGTGCTGGGCGAAGTCCCGGTTTACTGGTATCCCAGTCGCAACGCCCGAGTGCCCGATCTAACCATAGCGTTCAACATTAGCCGGGCCAACATCATCGACCGCAACGGTTACGCCATTGAAGAACATGGCAAGCCCCCGGACTTTGTGCTGGAGGTGGCATCGGTTAGTACCGCCCGAAACGACTACACCCAAAAGCGCCAGGACTACGCTGCCTTTGGGATTCCCGAATACTGGCGGTTCGACCCCACCGGCGGACGACGTTACGACGCGCCCCTGGCTGGCGACCGGCTGGTTGAAGACGGCTACCAGCCGATTAACGTCATTCGGACCGACGAGAACCGCCTCTGGGGACACAGTGCGGTACTGAACCTGGATGTATGCTGGGAGTACGGGAAACTGCGCTGGTGGGACCCGGCAGCCGGGCGATACCTGGAGACCCACGAGGAGGAAGCGGAAGGGCGCATCGCCGCCGAGGCCCGAATCCGCGAACTGGAAGCGGAACTACGCCGCCGGCAAAACCCGTAACCGAAAAATACGGAACCGCCGGCACGGGTAAAATCCGCAGATACCCCCTTTATCCAGGGGCGCTGAGTCTCGGTTGGGCACCAAGTTTCTCTGTGTGAAAATCCCCGGAAAACACGGAAAGCAACAACCCCTAAACAACGCAACTCTGCCCGCCAAAGGGTACGCTAAACCCACCCTTACCCTTGGAGGTTTAGCGTGTCCACCCAAACCGCCATTGCCGACACTGCCGCTACCACGGAAGCCGCTGCCACTACCGATGAATTGGCTGAACTGGTTGCGCGGTATGAGACCTACCTGCGGGGCCAGCGGGGTCTGTCCGACAACACCGTCCGGGTCTATCGGGACGACCTGGACTCCTTTCTCCGCTACATGGCCCTGGCCGGTTGCCCCCTGGCCGATATGAACCGGCGGCTGGCCCGCAGCTATCTGGCCTGGCTGGCTACTGAGGGCCGGGAGACGGTACACCCCTATTCGGGCCGCAAACAAAAAGAGGGATATGCCCGGGTCAGCATCATCCGCAAGCTGACCGCCCTGCGTTCCTTTTACCAGTTTCTGGTGCAGCAGGGGATGTTCAAGCACAGCCCGGTGCCTTCGGGCCGCAGCTTGCAAGTAAAAATGGAAAAACCCCTGCCCTCATTTATCGGCAAGCAGGAGGCGGTGCGGCTGCTGGAAACCCCGGACACGGATGACGGCTACGGCCTCCGCGACCGGGCCATCCTTGAAGTCCTCTACTCCTGCGGCGTCCGGCTGGCCGAGATTGCCGGAATGGACCTACCCGACGTAAACTTTGCCCAGCGGCAAATACTGGTGGAGGGCAAAGGTTCCAAAGAACGCTGGGTACTGTTCGGCCAGCCCACCGAGGACGCCTTGCAACGCTATTTGCATGAGGTACGCCCCCAACTGCTGGACTGCGCCCGTCCGGGCAAGCCGGCGGCAGCGGAGGCCCTGTTCCTGAACCGCTACGGGCAGCGACTCTCCCGCCGCAGCATCGAAAAGCTGGTGCGCCACCACGCCGCCCAGGCCGGCCTGCGCGACGGTATCCACCCCCACACCCTGCGCCACACCTTTGCCAGCCATATGCTGGAGGGCGAGGCCGACCTGCGGGTAATTCAGGAATTGCTGGGCCACTCCAGCCCCACCACTACCCAAATCTACACCCACATAACCAAGCAAGAGGCCAAAGCTGCCTACCTGAACTTCCACCCCCGGGCCGGGGCGGAGTGAATAGTTTAGGCGGAAACGGCGAGGCAATGATAATATATGAACCGGGAGAGTACCGCTGAAGTCCTGCAAAGACTTCGCAATAATCCCCAAGGCGTTCGGTTCTCTGACCTGACCGGAATTTGCGACAGATACTTCGGGAATCCGCGGCAGCGGGGCAGCCACCTGGTTTACGCTATGCCCTGGCCGGGAGACCCCAGGGTAAATATCCAGAACAAGCGTGGTATGGCAAAGGCCTACGAAGTCCGCCAGGTAGTCAGAGCGATCGAGAAATTGGAGGGTATGTAATGACTGACCATTACACTTACCATATCACTTGGTCTGCCGAAGACAACGAGTACGTCGGTTTGTGCCACGAATTCCCGTCCCTGAGCTGGCTGGAACCTACTCCTGACGCCGCTTTCGCCGGCATCCGCCAAGTGGTGGCCGACGTTCTTGAGGATATGCAAGCAACCGGAGAAAGACCGCCGACTCCTCTTGCCGAGTTAATCAACCCCGAAGTTCATTATCCCCTTGCGTTTGTGCCGGTGGGCTTTCCGGGTTCAGCGTCGGACAAAGAAAAGCCGGAGGCAAAGTCTCCGGCGGGCGTTTCAGAGTAAGGCTTGGCAAGACCGGCAAATCTCCCGGGAACAAAAGAGCCTCCTGTTACGTCATAAGGCGTAAGGAATGAACCCACAGGAGGTTTAGCTGATATGTCCACTATACACCGGATTTTGCTGGTTGCGCTGGCAGCCCTGTTTACCCTAGCCGTCGCTTGTGGCAGCCAATCGGCGCCGGAAGAGCCGGCAGACTTCGCCGCGGGCGAGTCACTTGATTCAGCCTCAAGGAGCCAGCAGGGACAGCGCGGCCCGGTTGGACCGCAAGGCGACTCAGGAGCCGCAGGACCCGCCGGCGCTCAATCGTCCCAACCCGCCACCCAGCGGGCATACCCCACCGCCGTACCTCAAGCCGCGTCTGCGCCAGCATCACAGGCAGAACCGGCTAGTGTAGTGGAAAGGGAGGTGGTAGTAGAGAAAGCGGTGCCAGAATCGGCCGGCCCGCGAGGCCCGGTCGGCCCCGCTGGTCCGGCTGGCGCGGCCGGCTCACAAGGCGCGGCCGGCCCAACTGGCCCGCAAGCCTACCAGGGCCCACCATCGGGTGGTGCGACGGCTACTGCAAGCCCCTCTACTACCAAGAACAGTTCCGGCAGCAGCCAGTCCCAACCCGGAGCTACCACCTTCCAGGACTACCAACGGTTGCCCATGGTCGCCGCTGTCGAAGACTCGGTATCCACCTTCAGCCTGGATACCGACCGCACTTCCTATCGGCTGGCGCTCAACTGGGCCAGGGAGGGCTTCGTGGTGGAGCCGGACTCGGTGCGGGCGGAAGAGTGGATTAACGCCTTCAACTACAATTACAGCCGTCCGGCCCGGGATTCCGAGTTTGCCATAACCACGGAGGTATTCCGGCATCCCCTGGATGGGGGCAAGCACTTGGCGCGCCTGGCCTTCCAGGCTCCGAACCTGCGCGATGACTCGCTGCCCCTGAACGTAACCCTGGTGCTGGACGCGTCCGGTTCTATGGCGGAGGGCAATCGGGTGGACATCGCCCGTACCGCCGCGGAAAGTATCCGGCAGAGCCTGGGGTCCCAGGACCGCATTGCCGTCGTCCATTTCTCCGAAACGGTCCTTAACGAACTTACCGTGGAGCATCGCGACCCCGACGACCGAGAAGTGCGGCGGTCCATCAATCGGCTGCAACCCGGCGGCGCCACCAACGTGCAGGCCGGGCTAGATCTGGGCGTCCAACTGGCCAATCAGGCCCGTTGGGAACGTCCCAACGCCTATCACTACGTCATCCTGATGTCGGACGGTGTGGCAAACGTGGACGCCACCAACCCCTTCGCCATCCTGGAATCGGCAGCCGACTATAACAACGAAAATCCGCTGCGGGTCGTCACCATCGGCGTGGGGATAGAGAACTACAACGACTACCTGCTGGAGCAGTTGGCCCAGCACGGCAACGGCTGGTATCGCTACCTGGACGACACCAAGCAGGCGAAGGCTATCTTCAGCCGCGATAACTGGCTGTCCCTGGCCATCCCCTTTGCCGACCAGACCCGCGCCCAGGTGACCTGGAACCCGGATTTGGTCCGGTCGTGGCGTATCGTAGGATATGAGAACCGCGTCACCGCCGACGAACTGTTCACCCAGGACCGGAAGGAGTTTGCCGAGATTCCGTCAGGAGCGGCAACCACGGTCTTTTACGAACTGGAACTGACCAATCGGGTTGGGGAACGGCCGGCCGACACGGCGAAGTTGGGCGAGGTGGAATTGCGCTGGGTTGAACCGATAACCGGCGAATCCAGAGAACAGTACGCCATCGTCTCGGGCCGTTGGAGGCAGGATTTTGGTTCCCTGGACGACCCTCTGCTACAACTGGGAGCGCTGGTTGCGCTGTCTGCGGACCGCTACAGCAGCCTGCCCTATGCCAGTTCCCCGGGATCCCACAATGTGGGCTGGGAGTTGTCAACGCTGTTCGACTGGCTGCAACCTCTGCAAAGAGACCTGGGGCAATTGGCTGCCTACAGCGATTTCAGCTTCCTGCTGGACCACATTAGCCGCAACATCCCCGTGGAAGTACCTCAACCGAGAGATTCCGGGTACAGCCCCTAGCCCTGGGTAAAACCGCCGGCGGCAGCCTCGGTATGCAAGACTTGGAGTCAAGGGCCTGGAGTGTTACGCTCCAGGCCCTTCCGAATCCCCTTTGCGAAAAGCGGGGCTGTAACGGTTCAGAGACTCTGCGTTGTCTGCGCACCTAATCGTCATTCCGGCCTTGAGCCGGAATCCAGCAAGGTCAGGGACAGCCAAGATTCAAGAGGGCAAGGATTCCTGGATTCCGGCTTTCGCCGGAATGACGGCTAAAGCTCGAAATAACCCCTTAAACCTGAACGGTTGCGCCGGGCAGAGCAATCGCGCCTTAAACTAATGTCATTCCGAGCCCTTCGGCTCCGCTCAGGATAAACTCCGCCGAGGAACCTAAACTGTCCGCCGTCCAGAACGGTTCTTATCGCCAGGATTTTAGACCCTTCGGCTACGCTCAAGGTGACATGACCGAGGGTATGAATGACAGCTCCCGATTAAGACGCGATTGCCCTGTTGCGCCGGGCTTGTTAGCGGGCCTGTGCAGTGTTAATAGTATATACTGGAATACTTAGCTAAAACATCGCTCTATCCATTGAGCTACTGGAGTGCCTGTTACAGGTTAGGGTTCATATTGGAGAAAGGCAATGAGAAATGTTCATAAATAAACGGAATACATAACCACGATTCTTGAATATCTGTCATAGCAAACAGGGAGAAATCACCCACAAATGACCCGTATACTGGTCCTTAACGGGCCGAACATCAACATCCTGGGCCGGCGCAACCCCGGCATTTACGGGGTCAAGACCCTGGAGGAAGTCAACCGGGCCATTGCCGAAAAGGCCCAAGCCCTGGGGGTGGAAGTCGCCTTTTACCAGTCCAACCTGGAGGGCGAAATCATCAACCGTATCCAGGAAAGTTGGGGTCAGATTGACGGCATCGTCATCAACCCCGGCGCCTTGACCCACTACGGCTATTCCCTGAAGGACGCCCTGATTGACGCCGCCGTGCCGGTCATTGAGGTGCACCTGGGCAACATTCACGCCCGGGAGGAGTGGCGGCGCCATTCGGTAGTCGCCGACATCGCCCGCGGACAAATCGCAGGCTTTGGCTGGAGAAGCTATACTTCGGCTATAGAAATCATCGCCGGTATAATCGAAGAGGAGAAGGCCCTATGAAAGAACGCGTAGCCCAGTTGGCAGCCCAACTGCCGGAACGGGAGCTGGATGCCCTGCTGATTTCGGCCCCGGAAAATCGCCGCTACCTGTCCGGTTTCACCGGCTCGGCCGGCTACCTGCTGATTACCCCGGAGCGGTCGGTGTTGTTCACCGACTCCCGCTATACCGAGCAGGCGGCCAACCAGTCTCCCCATTTCCAGGTGGTGCAGGTGCGGGCCGGCTGGGACTGGCTGCTGGACACGCTGCAGGAAACCGGCGCCCGGCGCATTGGCTTTGAGAGCGATAACATCACCGTTGCCTCCTACAACCGGGTGCTGGACGCCCTGAAGGAAAAAGAGGACCTGAGCGGGACTTCCCTGATTCCCACCTCCGGCATTACCGAGGAGCTGCGGATTCTCAAGGACGGGGAAGAACTGGTCCAACTGCAAAAAGCCATTGACGCATCGGACCAGGCTATGGAAGCGGTCTGCCCCAGCATCGAGGCGGGGATGACCGAGAAGGAAGTGGCCTGGCGGATGGAAGTGGCGATGCGGGAGTTCGGCGCCGACAACCTCAGTTTTGACACCATCGTGGCCGCCGGCCCCAACGGCGCTATGGCCCACCACCGGCCCAGCGACAAGGTAATTCAGGCCGGGGAGCCGATTGTCATTGACGTGGGCGCGCAGGTGGGCGGCTATTGCAGCGACATCACCCGCACCGTGGTGGTTGGCGAGCCGGACGAGATGTTCCACAAGATTTACGGCATCGTGCTGGGCGCCCAGCTAACTGCCATCAACACCGTCCGTCCCGGACTAACCGGCGAAGAATGCGATGCCCTCTCCCGGGATGTGATTGCCGAGGCCGGCTACGGCGACAACTTCGGCCACAGCCTGGGCCACGGCGTCGGCCTGGCCGTCCACGAAAACCCAAGAGTCAGCCCCCGCTCGCCGGATACCCTCAAGGCGGATATGGTATTCACCGTAGAGCCGGGCATCTACCTCACCGGCTGGGGCGGCGTCCGTATCGAGGACATCGTAATCCTGGGCGAGGACGGGGCCACCCCCTTGAGCAAGGCGGGGAAATAGAGGATTTATCCAATATAGGCACCAATGTTCACCAATGAATCTTTACAGCGTCTGAATGTGCCGGGTTCCCGTCCGTGGCGAGGGGTAAGCCGATGAAAAGTAAGATAAGCAGGCAGGCAGCCGACAAAGTTGCTGCCGCAGTCGGCGAGATGCTCAGGGAGCGGTTCAAGGAACAGTTTGTCTTTGGCCCGATTATCGTTGAACCGGCCATTGACCCTTTCGACATAGACTATCTGGACATTTACATAGTGTACGAAGGGGATTATGCGAACTTGGATATCAAGTGGACGGGAGGGCTGTCAATTATGCTATGGCCGGCACTGGATGAAGTGGAGGTAGATAGCGTTCCAACCATCTCTTTCGTGGAAAAGAGCGAGTGGGAAAAGGTTTACCACGGTAAGTACCCGAGGCTGGATGAATTCTAGGGACCTTATCGGTATAGCACGGAGGCTGGCGGACGGTTCCGTTTCAGGCCACAGCGGTCGCCCCCGTCGAACCGACTTGTGCCGGGCAGTCAGCGATGCCTATTATGCCCTGTTTCACGCTTTGGCTCGCTGTTGCGCCGATATGCTGGCCGGCAGTGCCCCAACCAACCGAGACCGGTCGGCTTGGCGTCAAACCTACCGTTCTCTGGAACATGGCTTGGCTCGAAACCAATGCAGTAATCGAGTGGCAATGAGCCGTTTCCCCGTTGAAATACAGCGGTTCGGCGAAACTTTCGTGACGATGCAGCGTCTGCGACATCAAGCTGATTATGATCCTGAAATGGGCTTTGCCCGTTCAAGGGTCACACAGCTAATAGACCGTACCGAAGACGTCATAGCCGTCCTCAACACCGCCGACCGGGGCCAGCGGCGGGCCTTCGCCATTTACGTGTTGTTTAGAGCGCGGCAGTAGCCGCCAGCGGCAGGACGCGCCGAACTGGTGTAACATCCCAGAACTGCCGGCTTGCCCTGGCACAATCGCCACCCCTTGCCCAGGCCAATCCGGTAAAGTAGAATCTCCGGGTATTCCCGTGCCTTCTGCGTCTCTGTGGTTTAACTCACACAGAGGCACAGAGAACGCAAAGGTACGCAGAGAGAGTAAATTGGGAGAAAGGTATGAGCATTAACTTTAGCGACCTGAGCCGGAATATGGTTATCGAGCTGGACGGCCAGCCTTGGCAGGTGATGGACTACGAGCGGCACAAGATGCAGCAGCGCGCCCCGGTCACCCGCATCAAGATGAAGAACCTCATTTCCGGCGCGGTGGTAGAGCGCACCTTTCAGCGCTACGATACCGATTTCACTGTGGCCGAGATTGACAACCGGGAAACCCAGTACCTCTACACCGACGGCAACTATTACTATTTCCTGGACCAGGAAACCTTTGACCAGTACGAACTGACCAGGGAACAACTCGGCTCCACCCTGGACTACCTGACCGAGAACATGATGGTGGAGATGGTGTTCTACAAAGGCTCTTCCATCAACATGAACCTGCCCACTCACGTTGACCTGAAGGTGGCGGATACACCCCCGGCCTTCCGCGGCGACACCGCCCAGGGCGGCAACAAGCCGGCCACCCTGGAAACCGGCCTGCGGGTCAACGTGCCAATGTTCATCACCCCCGGCACCGTGGTGCGGGTGGACACCCGTACCGGCCAATACACGGAGCGGGTCAGCTAACGCCTTGACTTTTCCCCGCCAGGATGTCCTCACCGTCAGCCAGGTGGCCGTTCATCTTAGGGAACTGCTGGAGAGCAATCCCTTCCTGTCCGACCTGTGGATTGTCGGTGAGGTTTCCAACCTGCGCGCCTCCTCCACCGGCCATTCCTACTTTACCCTCAAGGACAGCGTCGCCTCGCTGAACTGTGTCCTCTTCCGCGGGCAGAGCGGGGCCGGAATGCTGGCAAACGGCAAGTCGGTGCGGACCCACGGGCGGGTCAGCTTCTACGAACCCCGGGGTTCCACCGATTTTATGGTTGACCGGGTGCTGCCCGAAGGAGAGGGCGAGCTGGCCCTGGAGCTGGAACGGCTGAAAGCCCGCCTGTCCCAGGAAGGCTTGTTCGAGGAGTCCCGCAAACGTCCCCTGCCCCAATTCCCCCAAGTAATCGGCGTGGTCACCTCTCCCACCGGGGCGGCTTGGCAGGACATCCAGAACATCGTCCGCCGCCGCTACCCTCTGGCCGCCCTGCTCCTCGCTCCCACCCAGGTTCAGGGCCTGGACGCAGCGCCATCCATCGCCACCGCCCTGGACCGGCTGGACGGCGATGGCAGCAGCGATGTCATCATTGTTGCCCGGGGCGGCGGTTCCCTGGAAGACCTCTGGCCCTTCAATGAAGAAGTGGTGGCGCGGGCCATCTTTCGCAGCCGGATTCCGGTGGTCAGCGGCGTGGGCCATGAAACGGACTTTACCATGGCCGACTACGTGGCCGACCGGCGCGCCCCCACTCCCTCGGCGGCGGCAGAGTTGGTCGTCCCCGACCGGGTGATTCTGCGTCAGACGCTGGAAGCCTGGGCCGACCGAAGTCATCGGGGAGCGTTGCGCACGGTGGAGGCCGGCCGGGTTGATGTTGCCAACCTATCCCGTCGCTTGGAATCCGGCCTGCCCGATTTGGACAGCCTGAAACGTCAGGTGGATGACCTTGCCGAAGCGGTCAATAACAGTTTCAGGAACCGGTTCCGCCTGGACCGGGTGGAACTGGCCGGCCTGGAAAGCCGGCTGCGGACGCTGGACCCGGCGGCCACCCTGCGCCGGGGCTTTTCCGTGGTGCAGCGCAGCGACACCGGCCAGGTAATTAGCGGTATCGGCCAGGTAACCGGCGGCGATGCCCTGACCATCACCGTAACCGACGGGACCATCCCCGCTACCGCCAGCGACGGAGTAGCCGGGCCAGCCAAGCCCCTAATCGTCGTACCCACCCCCGCCCCGGAGCAAGCTGCCGATGCTCCAACACCGGATAACGCTAACCCGGAACCGGACACGCCCGTAACCGCAGTGTCCGTCGATGCCCCACCGCCTCCCACCGCCGCTCCAAAGCCGGACGAGGCCAACCCGGAACCGGAGACGGACTCCCCGCCGCAACCGGACTCACCAGCAAGACCTACCCGCCGGGGCCGGGGCAGACCTACTGAACCGCCGGGCATGGAGCGGCTGCTGTAGCAGCGGGTTTCAAACCCGCCCTGGCCCTCGCAAACCCGCCAATCCCATCCAACAAGACCCACAACATTAGACCTAACCGTGGTAAAACCCTACCTGTATGACGGGTTATCACCCGATTATCCTGACAGCAGCCAATTGACACGGCAACGCCCGGTTTCTTACAGTGTTTATCTAACCGAAGAATAGGAGTCGAAGCCATGACGCCGGAAGCAATGGAAAAGGTCAAGGACATCTTTGCGGAAACCCTCAACGAGCGTTACGCTGGCGAACTGGTTTTCGACCCGATAATAGTAAAGCCGGACGTGGACTACTATGGAGACGATTACATCCAAGTTTGGCTTATCGTGAACGGCGACACCAACTTGCTGGACCCCAAGTGGGGAGCCGGTTTGATCACCCAGGTTCGCGGCAAGCTGGAAGACGAGGGGATTACGGAATTCCCCTCTCCCTATTACATTGCTGAGGATGAATATCGGCACTGGCTGAAGTGGGGGAAATTTGACACCCGCTAATCTTATCGCCAAAGCCCGGGACCTAGCAGCAACCGGACGCGGGCGTCCCCGTCAATCCAACCTGTGCCGGGCGGTGAGCACCACCTATTACGCCATGTTCCACTGCCTTGCCCTCTGCTGCGCCGATACACTGGTCGGCGCCGCCGGGACCAACCGCAGCGAACCGGCCTGGCGGCAGGCCTACCGCGCGCTGGAGCACGGCGTCGCCAGACAGCGTTGCAGACATCAGCCCATTATGCAAAGGTTTCCATCGGAGGTCAGACAGTTTGCCGACAAGTTCGTTGATATGCAACAGAAACGCCATCAAGCCGACTATGACCCGGAAGCCGATTTCGCCAAGCTCATTGTTGCTAGAGATATAGACGAAACGGATCAAGCCATAAGGAGTTTCCAAGGGGTTCCGGTAAAAGACCGGCGCGCCTTTGCGGTGTACGTCCTGCTGAGTGTCAGGAACTCCTGAAGCTCGTCGAATCGTCCAGCGCAGCCCCCCAAGAACTCCTCCCTCCTTTCCCCCGGCGTAAATCGGGGTTAAACTGTATTGTATTGCCAGACATTACCTTCCGAGGTTACGCTCAGCCATGCTTGAACCGCAGAACGAAGAAACCTCGCCCCCGGCCCAGTCCCTTTCCTTTGAAGAGGCTTTTACCCGGTTGGGGGCTATGGTGGAAACTCTGGAATCCGGCGGCCTGCCTCTGGCGCAGGCGTCCGACCTTTTTGAGCAGGGTATGACGCTGGTCCGACGGTGCAGCCAGCTTTTGGATGACACCGAACTCAAGATTTCCCAGATACGGGATAACGCCGGCTCATCCGGCACCCCGGCTGATGGCCTCCCCTGGCAGGACGATCTGGAGATGCCGCCGCCGGATGATGATTGGGGGCCGGAAGAAGACCTGCCCGGGACCTTTTAACTTATGTTGAACATTGGCTGGTTTTCCACCGGGCGGGGTGAAGGTTCTCGGGGCTTGCTGCGGTTCGTCCAGGACAGAATTGAGCGCAACCTGCTGGACGCCCGCATCGGGTTTGTGTTCAGCAATCGGGCGCCGCGCGAAGCGGAAGGCTCCGATGAGTTCTTTCGGCTGGTGAACACTTACGGCATCCCCCTGACCACCTGCTCCTCCGCCGAGTTTCGCCGCCGTTCTTCCGGCGATGGTTCTGGTGGTCGTTCCCGCATACCTTGGGCCGAGTTGCGGCCGGGGTACGACCGTCTGGTCCTGGACGCCCTGGCCGACTACCGGCCGGACATCTGCGTCCTGGCCGGCTATATGCTGATTACGGGCGGCGAAATGTGCCGCCGCTACTCCATGCTCAACTTGCATCCCGCCCTGCCCGACGGCCCCATCGGGACTTGGCAGGAGGTTATCTGGACGCTGATTCGGGAGCGGGCCTCTCGCACCGGTGCAATGACTCATCTGGCTACTGAGGAGGTTGACCGGGGGCCGGTGGTATCCTACTGCACCGCGCCCATTACCGGCCCGGACTTTAACCCCGCCTGGCAAGACCTGGACGGTCGGGACCTGGACACTGTAAGAGCGGACCGGGGGGAAGACTTTCCATTGTTTCAGCAGATACGCCAGGCCGAATACCGGCGCGAACCCTACCTGCTCTTTGAGACGCTGCGGGCGGTGGCCGAAGGCCGGGTCGTGGTAGGGGAGGGGCAGGCTCTGGATGCCGCCGGGCAACCGCTGGCGGCGACCAATCCTCCGGGTATATGCCTGGACGCCGAGATTGACCGGGGGATGGCGACGGATGGCGTTGGGTAAGCGTTGTCCTTATAGCCCTTTCCCTCCAAACGTGACCGCCCGGTCTGAAAACCCAGGGCAATCTCATTTGGATTGCAGGCTGTCCGTCGTTCCTGCGAAAGCAGGAACCTCGGTTCTCAAGGTTTTAGGTTCCTGCCTGCGCCGGAACGACGGAAATATGACGGTGCGTCTAATGCGATAGCCCCGGTCCGAAACCCGCTACGCCTTGACCCTTTCCCGTTTCCCGCTATAATTACCCTACAAGCCCAATACTACCCTAATGCAGCGAGGAGTCGGGTTTATGGCAGATGAACAAATGAAACCCTTTAACTATGACGATATTGAGATTGGCGAGGAGTTGGGTTCCTACGAGTATGTGCTGACCCAGGAGATGCTGGACACCTTCCGCGCCTCGGTGGAGGACCCGGACGCCTGCTTCCCTACGCTGGCGGTCAAGCACGACGCCACCGCCTTCAATATGGTTTACGACGACCAGACCGGCGGGGTGAACGCCGGCAACGAGGTGGAGTTCTTCAATCCGCCCATCCCCGGCAAGCGGATAATAGTCACCGGGCGCATCCACGACAAGTACCTGCGGCGGGACAAGCCCTACATGGTCATCGAGGCCACCGCCGAGGACGAGGACGGGCGCCCGCTGGAGAAACTGCGCACGTACCAGATGAAAAAACCTGATGAGGTGGGAAAGAAATGGCATCCTCAATCCTAGATAATGCAACCATCCCTACGCTGACCAAGTCCATCACCCAGGATAGTATCGACCAGTTTGAGTCCTGCGGCATCCTGGACCGGCAGAACATCCACAACGACCCGGAGTTGGCGGCCAAGCGGCTGGGCACCACCTACGCCATCGCCTCGGGCCGGATGTCTATAACCTTCGCCTCCGAGGCGCTGCGCAAGTTCTTCGGCCCGGAGGTATTCAACCACACCGGCAGCGTCAACCTGAAGTTCCTCCGTCCGGTCAAGGGCGGCGACACCATCACCGTATCCGGCTCGGTCATCCAGCAGGAGCCGGTGGAGCAGGGTGCAATAATGGGAACCAGGGTCACGGTGCAGGTCGAGTGCCACAATCAGAACGGCGACACTACCGCCGTAGGCCAGGGCACGGCCATCGTAGCGTAAATATGCTCCCTCACCCCAGCCTTCTCTCTAATGGTGAGGGAGCCTGTTATTTCCCTTGTTTGAGGGGAGGTGAACCTGGGGCGAGGCCATATCTACTAATGGCACGAATAGCCCCGAATGGGTAGATGAGAGAAGGCCCGGCTACCTATCAACAGCCGGGCCTTCTCTGCTAAGTAAATAAACGAGTTAGACCGGTCTGGCGCGGTGTGTCCTTCTAACCAGCGTTCCTTCCACTGGGTCCACCATCAAATTGAAAAACTCCAGCGTAGTTGCTCCGAGCAAGTATTGCCCTTCGGGGCCAAAGATGACCGGGCAGTAGCGTTCCGGGTACCCGTCGATACCCAAGCGAGCCATCCCAAAATCATATTCAACTTCGCTGCCGTCGGCCAGCGAATAGCCGAATCGTTCCAGAGGCGTCACGTTAAGCTGGGTCAGCAAAGACGCAGGTATCATTGAATGGATAGCCCCAGTATCAACTATGGCAGATACCACGGTCAGGTCCCCCTCTCCAGGGCTGCCTACGCCAACCTCAACTTCAAAGACTCCCACGTTTTGCCCTTTCACGATTTTCTCTTGCTTTGGTGACTGCTTGATGCTCATATTGTAGCACACCCCTATTACCACTCCAGCACCACGTCAGTCCCAATGCTAAACTTCTCCTCCAGATAGTCGGCTATTTTTAGCCGCAGGCCGTCGTCCTCCGGGAACGCCTTTTCGATAAAGACGGTCCAGCCCGCAACGCCGGCGCTGATGACGCCAGCGGATACGTCATAGCAGTGCATACCGCTGTGGTAAGTATAAATCGCTTCCTCTGGCGGGTTATCCAACAAGTCGGCGATAAATCCGTTCACCGCGTCGATCACGTCCTGATGAGTTACCGGCCGGCCGGTTTCTTGCAGCATTACGGCCTCCCTGACTCCCGTGAAGAAGACGGCTGGTTCTGTGCGGTGGATACTATAGCTCACCCATCCACCAACCCCCATTCATGCCTATTCGTGACCATTCGGGGATAAAACAAACTCCACACTCCAGCAAGACCCACCCCTACCCCTCAAAACTCTTCCTGAACCGGTACAAGGTCATCTCCGGCTCAATGGGCGCCACCGGCATATACTCCGTTTCCTCGATTTTGGCTACGATGAACCAGGGGCCATCCTGCTCCAGGGCGTCGCAGAATACTGCTTCCAGGTCTTCCAGGTTGTTGACCGTAGCGGTGCGGGGGATGCTGCAACTTTGGGCTACCTTTTCCAGGTCGGTGCCCATTGCAGTGTGGCTGGACTGGTGGCCGGTCTGCGCCCATTCCTCGTTGTCCCACACCACCACTACCAGGTTCCGGGGTTTCTCCCTTCCGATGCTGGCGATGGTTCCCAGGTTCATCAGGAGGGAGCCGTCGCCGTCCAGGGAGATTACCTTTTCCTCGGTGGAGAGAGACATACCCAGGGCAATGGATGAGCAAAGGCCCATATTGCCGTAGGTGTAAAAGTTGCGGTCCCGGTGGCCGGCGTGCCATAACTCATCGGTGGTCGGGCCCAGGTTGCTTACGATGGGAAGGTCTCCGACGTGGCGGAGCAGCATTTGAGTAGCTTCGAACCTATGCAAGTTTGCCTCCGTGGAGCAGTTGAGTCAGGCAGATGGCTACCGGCTGGCGGCTGGCGTAACACAGCTTCAGCGCGCCATCCACTATCTTTTCCATATTATGCTCGTCGTCCAGGGTAAAATGGACCAGTCCCAGGGTGTCCAGGATGGGACGGACGGCCCGGCCCATGGGCACCTGGGCGATGTTGAACTCGCCGGGGCCGCCCCGCAGGTTGAGGAAGATGGGTATGGGCGTGCGGGCCGGAATGCACAGGCTGGCGATGGCGTTGATGCTGTTGCCAAAGCCGCTGGACTGCATAAACACCGCCGAGTTGCGCCCGGTGGCGTAGGCGCCCACCGCCACGCCAATCGCCTCTTCCTCCCGGGTGGCCGAAACCAGGTGGAAGTAGGGGTCTTCATCAATCAAGGTGGTAACCCGGTCAATGGATATGTCCGGCACGTAAGCCACCAGAGAGGCGTCCCAATTTTTCAGTCCCTGGACAATGATGTCGTTCCACGCCATAGCGAAACTCCCCCTGAAAGCCTCGGTTAATGTTCCCCGGATACCCGGAAAACCGCCGGCAACGATAGCAGTAATGGCTTGCAATGTCAAAACTGCGACGGGCTGTTAACTGCAACTCTGTGTTAAAATCCACCCGGCATTATAGTTCGAGAATTGAGGTTTGAGAGGTGCTGATTTGCAGATTGACCCGCGTACCTTTGAGTATAATTTTTACCGGGTGTTGACCGGGGTGGTGGTGCCCCGTCCCATCGCCTTTGTCTCCACCGTGTCCACCGATGGCGTGGTGAACCTGGCCCCATACTCCTTCTTTAACGCCGTCGCTCCCGACCCGCCCACCATCGTCTTTTCCTCCTCTCGCCGGGCCGGCAGCAAGGCCAAGGACACGCTGACCAACGTGGTGGAGACCGGCGAGTTTGTGGTGAACGTGGTGGTGGATGATATTGCCGAGGCGATGAACCAGACCGCCGCCGAGTTTCCCGCCGATGCCAACGAGTTTGAAATCGCCGGCCTGACCGAGGCGCCTTCGGTGAAGGTGAAGGCGCCCAGAGTAGCCGAGTCGCCGGTTAACATGGAGTGCCGATTGAAGCAGGTAGTTGACTTGGGCGCCGACGGGGAGCACGGTCACGGTCTGGTCATCGGCGAGATTGTGCTGCTGCACATCCGGGACGAACTGATTGACGGCCACCGGATTAACCACCAACTGCTCAAGCCCACGGGCCGCCTGGCCGGCAGTATGTACTGCCACACCGCCGACATCTTCGAGATGGTGCGCCCGGTCTATAACCCGGAGGGGTGACCGCTGCGTTAACTCGCCCCTCACCCCAACCCTCTCCCTGGGCGAGGTGGGCCGGGGAGAGGGCGTCGGTCAGTAAAGGGGCCGGTGCTCCGTGGCGGGCGGCGGGTCGTCCGTGGAATCTTTGTCCGCCGGCTCCTGGATAGCATCGGTGGTATCGGTGGTATCAGTGTCGGCGCTGCCGGCCGGCGCCGGCGTTTCCCCGGCTCCCTCTTCCAAAGTTGCGGATTCCCCGTAATATTCAGAGATGCTTTCCGGGTCGGAGCTTTCCGGCACGTGGGCAGGGTCATCGGTGGGAATAACAGCAACGGGTTCAACGTCAATGATTCCGGCCGCCATATCGCGGGAGGACTCAAGGGTTATCCCGTACTCCGGGTGGGCGGTGCGAAAGGCGTTGAGAGCCGCTTCCAACTGGTCAAAAAAGGCTTCCGGGTCCCGGGCCAACAGTATCTGCCGCCGGCCCTTGATGGGCCGAACCCGCAGCCGATCCGGGGTGGCTAACGACCCCATTTCCACCACGTCAATGTTGCTGAAATGGATGACCTTCACCCGGGGCTTTCCATACACGATATACAGGGAATCGGCGTAAATCATGTATATTCGCGGGCTGGTAACCCAAGTATAAACCGCCACCCCGATGCCCAGGAAAAATATAACGGGAGTGTCACCGTTAATGAAGTTATACAATCCCCAAACGGCGATGCCCAAGGACAGAATCAGGGTAAGGTTAACCGGAATCCGGTGCTTGTCCCAATATAGGGGTTGGTTCTGCGTCTGTTCCATTATTTCCTTGTACGGGGGATGTGTGCCGGGCTATTATACCCTATTGTCTATGCTGTAGCCACTGGGGAAAATGGCGGGCAGGGTCTTTCGATTCTCAACGGGGTTGGCGGGATGCAGAGGGCAACCACAAGGGTTGCCCCTACGCCCAGGATGTTCTGTTTGGTAGGGGCCGCCCTTGTGGTTGCTGCCCAAGGAGAAGAACCGAAAGACCCTGTCGGAGCCTACATCGACGACGAACGCACTGCCTTGGCCGCCGCCCACGGCGTCACCATCCTGCTGACGCCCAACGACTGAACATCAAAGAAAGCCCCGGTGATATTAGCGCCCTCGCACCTTGGCCTCCCCTCACTCCCGGCCCTTCTCCCCAAAGGAGCGGGACGATTATTAGCTCACTCTCCTTCTGTGAGAGGGCTGGTGTGAGGGCAGAGCTATCGCACGTGATGGCAGATTCCCCTTTCCCGTCGTTCCTGCGAAGGCAGGAACCTAAAATGTTGCGGACAGAGGTTCCTGCTTGCGCAGGAACGACGGATAGCTTCAATCCTAGTGCGATAGCCCTGGGTGTGCGGGGTAACTCCCTACCCCAACCGGGGTATTTCCCCCGGCATATACCAGGTGCAGCGGAAGACCCGATTGTCCTCGTAGCCGTCGGTGCCGGCCGGGAAGTAGGGGTTAATGTATTCCCAAACTACCTCTCCCTCCGGCGTCACCTGGAACATCCGGCCAAACATCCCCTCGGTTACCAGGGTGTTGCCGTTGGGCAGCCGCCGCGCCCCGGAGATGCGGGAGCTGTAGAAGTTGAAGTAGGGGTTGTCCCGGTACTCCCAGACTATCTGGTTAGTGGCGGGGTCAATCTCCACCACCCGGGAGAAGATGCGCACGTCATCCTTGCGCCGCTCGCCGTTGTCGAAAATCAGGATGTTGCCGTTGGGCAGCAGGCTGGGGTCGTGCTGGCGGGAAATTACGTCCCAGCCCAGCTTCCAGGTAATATCCCCGGACTTCTTGTCAATAATCACCACCGTGGAGATGTTGCGGAAACTGGCCAGCACCCGCTCATCGTCCAAGGGGACGATGGTATTGCCGTGGCTCCATTCGTGGCGCGGCTCGCCGGGAGTGATGATGTCGTTTTCCAGGTCCAGGTGCTGGTAGGCGTGCCAGTCCCAAACCTGGTTGCCGGCGGCGTCCACTTCAATCAGGTGGTCGGCCCACATATAGGTGCTAGCCTCCTGCCCGCCCTCGTGGTCGGCTTCCATATCGCTGCCCGGCTGCCCGCCTTTAACCTGGTCGGCAATCGCCGCGGGTATGGACTCCAGGGTCAGGAAAATGGCGCCGCCGGACTCGGTGCGCCGGGCATCGTGATGCTGGGCCGGGTTGATATGCTCCCAGACGATGTTGCTGTCCCAGTCCACCTCCAGCAGCCAGCCGCCCACAAAATTGGTAGCCGGCATAGCATTCCGGTTGTTGGCCTGGTCAGCCTTAGCCATATAGAAGAGGTTGCCATTGGGCAGCAGGTAACCCCACGAGCCGGGCGGAGTCGGCAGGTGCCACCGATGCACCTCATTGCCCTCCATATCCAGCAAGAAGGTTACCCCCTTGCCAGTGCCGTCGCCGTTGTACGGAGAATAACAGAAATAGCCGGGGCAAGCCTTATCCTTGTCCAGTCCGGTCAATCCAGTGCGGCCCACCCGCCGCCAGGTCTGTTGGTCAACGCTCATACCATCCTCCCTATGCTTCTACGTTAATATAGCTCTCCGGGCTTGCCGCCCATTATCGGTTAGACAACGGGCGGTGTAAACCGGGATGGCTCGGATACCGGGCTATCGTTCTTTGTCATTCTTCGCCCCACTCTGTTGCGCTCAGAAGGACAGCAAGGGCCAGCGGTTCCCATGTCCCGGCGCAGGCACATACCCTCCGGGTCTTTCGGTTCTTCTCCCTGGGCGTCCACAAGGGCAGCCCCTACCAAACAGAACATCCTGGGCGTAGGGGCAACCCTTGTGGTTGCCCTCTGCATCCCGCCAACCCCGTTGAGAATCGAAAGGCCCTGCAATTACCCCAGGGCTATCGCATTTGGAATCGGGGGAATCCGTCTTTCCTGCGCCCTACCCGTCATTCCTGCGAAAGCAGGAATCCAGTGGCGTTAGGGGAGAGGTTCCTGCCTTCGCAGGAACGACGGGGGAAGGGCCTTCACCATCACATACGATAGCCCTGCAATTACCCTGGCCCCGGTTGCCCTTTCCCTTCCCTTGCCCTACAATTTCGGCGGTGCTTTTATGTGACCTTCCGGCTTAACGGGAGTCACGCCGAGGCAATAATATCCAAAGGAGCAGGAATGAGTACCGGAGCGGGATTTACCCACCCGGAGTACCTGGCTGACCCTGGCTGGCTGCAAGCCCACCTTTCCAACCCCAACCTGGTGGTGGTGGACCTGGACGCCGAGGCCGGCTACCTGCGGGGGCATATCCCCGGGGCAGTCCACTTGGCGGACAACTACGAGCGCAACCCGGAAACCGGCTGGGTCAACACCCAACCGCCGGAACGGTTTGCTGCAACCTGCCAAAGCCTGGGCATCGGCGACGCTACCCTGGTGGTGGCTTACGACAACAACTTGAGCCTCTACGCCGCCCGTTTCTGGTGGGCGCTGAACTACTACGGCCACCGCAATGTCAGGGTGCTGGATGGCGGCTGGCGGCGCTGGGTTGCCGAAGGCGGTCAGATTAGCTTTGACCGGACTATCCCCCGCAGCGGGGCCACCTTTACGCCCGAAGTTGTCCAATCCCTGATTGCCGGGTTCGACGAGGTGCGGGCCGGGTGCAGCCTTGACGACCGACCGGTAGAAGACACGGTTATCTGGGACACCCGCAGCGCCGGCGAGTATTCCGGCGCTGTCCACCGGGCCAACAAACGGGCCGGCCACGTCACCGGGGCGGCGCACCTGGACTGGCAGGACACGATGGACCGGGAGACGCACCGTTTCAGGCCCGCGCCGGAAATTCGGCAAATGCTCAACGACCGGGGAATGACCCCGGACAAAGCGGTCTTTACCTATTGACAGGCCGGCCTCCGTGCGGCGCACGGCGTATTTTTGTTGAACCTGCTGGGCTACGGCCAAGCCCGCAACTATGACGCTTCAATGTTTGAGTGGGCCAACCGGGCGGCGGCGGAGGCGCCTATGGAAATTACGAATTAAGAATTACGAATTAGGAATTGAAAATGGAAGACGGCCTCGTTCATATCCGCAGGTGGACATTTTTACCAATTCGCAATTCCTAATTCCTAATTCGTAATTAAATAAGGAGGAAGTATGACTACTGGAGAGGGATTCGCCCACCCGGAGTACCTGGTGGATGCGGAGTGGGTGGCGGCCCACCTGGATAACCCCAACGTGGTGGTGGTGGACGGCGACGTGGAGGCCGGCTACTTGCGGGGCCATATCCCCGGCGCGGTAATGGTGCCGGACAACTATGAGAAGGACCCGGACACGGGCCGGGTACACATCCTGCCCCCGGACAAGTTCGCCGTTATGTGCCAGAACCTGGGCATCGGCGACGATACTCTGGTGGTGGCCTACGACAACAACCAGAGTCTATATTCCGCCCGCCTCTGGTGGGCGCTGAATTACTACGGCCACAGCAACGTCAAGATACTGGACGGCGGCTGGCGGCGCTGGGTTGCTGAAGGGCGGTCAGTCAGCTTTGACCGCTCTGGTCCCAAAACTGGTCCCAAAACCGGCGTCACCTTCACCCCCAATACCGACGAGTCCATTATGGTCAAGGTGGATGAGTTGAAGGAGGCTTGCAGCCTTTCCGACGCCCTGATTTGGGACGTGCGCAGCGACGGCGAATATACCGGGGCCAACGACCGGGGCAACAAACGCGCCGGCCATATCCCCGGCGCGGCGCACCTGGAATGGTTTAACGTGATGGAGCGGGACAGTCACCGTTTCAAGCCGGCGGGGGAAATCCGGCAGCTGCTCAGCGACAAGGGCATAACCCCGGACAAGGCGGTCTTTGCCTATTGACAGGGCGGCATCCGTGCGGCGCACGGCACCTTCCTGCTCAAGCTGTTGGGCTACGACCGGGCCAAGAACTACGACGCCTCTATGGGCGAGTGGGCCAGCCGGGAAGATACCCCCCTGGAAGTGTAAGAGGACGACCGGGGAACGGGCGAATGCCAAGGGGCAGGACTGTCGCATTAGACGCACAGTCATATATCCGTCGTTCCTGCGAAGGCAGGAACGACGGATAGCCTGCAATCCAAATGCGATAGCCTGGGGTAAACACAAACAGCCCCCGGATTTATCCGGGGGCTGTTCCTGGTACGGCTCAGGGAGTCCCAGTGCGAGGGTCAGCCCTCGTAGGTCGAGCTGCTGGTCGTATCATCTATGGGAATGACGTGGGATAGGACAAACCGCGCCACGTCCCGGCGCATCGGGTCTTCCAGGTCACAGTCCTTCAGGTAGCCGAACCCCGGGAAGAACTCCTCCATCAGCTTCCTGACCCTGGCCTGGCCGTGATGGGAAGCCACCAGGTATTCGATGTTGCTGGGGTCTCGGCCCATCTGAATCTGCTCGGCTTCGGCATTGGCCAGCTCGGCTTCATAGTCCACTCGGTCCACGATGGACATATGCTCCAGTGCTTCCCGCCGGTGGGCTTCTATCTCCTTGAACAGGCTGTAGAGAGAGGAAACCATGGTGGAGACCTCCTCCAGCATCTGGGGAACCCGGCTCTGCTTGTCACTGACGAGGTCCATCTTCTTGGTGCATTCTTCCAGGGCGTTCTTCCGGGCCCGGTCCCAGCCCTGCTGCCGCTGGGCGCGGGCCAACTCGACCCGCAGGGTGGGGGCTTCCGCCGCCAAGCCGCCCAGCTTCATTACCGCATTTTCCGCCTCTTCGGCCTTACGCAACCGTTCCTGTATATCTACGCTGACTCGACTTACCATAATAGTGCTGCTCCTTATCCGGATTAAAAGTAAAGTAGGGTAACCATCCCCCGGCCAGTCCTTGAACCGGTCGAGGGGGTTAAATCACGGGCCGAACCGGAACGATAACGATTCGTCCGGCAGAACCCGAACCCATCTTTGGTGAGGCATCCAGCATTGTCCGGCGACCCCGGGCGCTACTAGCTGCTATCTACCTGCCAGGAGCTACCAGGATAAGGAGCGGTGGTTACTTCCGTTTGGTTCCAGCGATCTGGTTCCGGCGATAACTT
The DNA here is from genome assembly GCA_965197655.1 of Dehalococcoidia bacterium. Taxonomy (GTDB): domain Bacteria; phylum Chloroflexota; class Dehalococcoidia; order Lucifugimonadales; family UBA3495; genus CATQHB01. Next base: position 3,273,162 of record OZ240220.1, read on the forward strand.
GTGGCGGCTGCCGACCTCAAAGTAAGCGAGCGACGGCAGTGAAGAATAAAAAGGGAATAGTCCTGTTGGCGCCAATTGGTCAAAGCCGGAAACTGAAGTACGATCTACGCTCCCTGGGCGTCTTAACCTTGGATGGACAACCTGACCGGCAAACTCTCTGGATTATCCGGGATTAACCCGGTTGCCCTGCCCCGATGGGATGTGCCTTGGGATATGCTCTACCACCTCCCGACTCTCAGATTCCTTACAGCCTCGTTTCCTGCGGCGGCAAATCTGCCGTATTAACTCTGTATTAACAGTATTAACGCCGCCTAACACATCCTGGCTGACCAGTGAACCCATTTAACCCCAGGGGCAGGAAATCCCGCAAGGCAATTATTCACCGGAAATTGGCAGTTTTGAGGTTGGGACGTTTTATTCACACAGAGACGCAAAGGGCGCGGAGATACGCAGAGAATCTCTGTGCGCCTCCGGTAACTCTGTGTCTCTGTGTGAAAAAGCGCGCCCTTCCCGTATAATGCCCCGGAAACAGGTTGTTAAATCCATGCTAGTAAAACGCAATTCACTAAAGGGAGGGCATTATGCCGATTGAACAGATGGCGCCGGAGTTAGAGGCGATAATTGACCTGGACGCGGAAATAAAGGAACTGGGCAGCGGCTACGGCGGCGCAAACGGCCCCGCTGAAGGCCCGCTGTGGTGGCACGAAGGGAGCTATCTCCTGTTCAGCGACATCCACAACGACCGGCGGATGAAGTGGGCCGAGGGTGAGGGCGTCACCGTGTTTTCTGAGCCGACCAACCGGGCCAACGGCTTGACCCGCGACCGGCAGGGCCACCTGCTGGCTGCCGAACACGATGGCCGCCGGGTTTCCCGCCTGAGCGGGGACGGAGAGCGGATAACCGTGGTCGCCAACAGCTTTCAGGGCCGCCAGCTTAACCGGCCCAACGACGTAATCGTCAAGTCCGACGGCAGCATCTACTTCACCGACCCCTGGACCTTTCCCCGCGCCGCCAACCAGTGGGAGCAGACCTTTTCCGGGGTCTATCGCGTTTCCCCCGACCTGGGCACCCTGACCCTCTTGGTGGCCGACTTTACCCTGCCCAACGGACTGGCTTTCTCCCCGGACGAGAGCGTGCTTTATGTCAACGACTCCCGGCGGCGGCACATCCGGGCTTTTGACGTGATGCCTACCGGCGCGCTGGCCCTGTCCTCGGATCGGGTCTTTGCCGACTTGGGCGGGGAACGGCCCGGCGTACCCGACGGGATGAAAGTTGACGTGCAGGGCAACGTCTATTGCGGCGGCTCCGGCGGGCTGTGGATTCTGAACTCCAGCGGCAAGCACCTGGGCACCGTCGTCCACGGGGCCGAGGCCACCACCAACCTCTGCATGGGCGGCGCGGACTGGCAGACCCTGTTCTTTACCACCCGCAACACCCTGGGCAGCGTTCGGATAAAGGTCGCCGGCATACCGCCGGGTGGGAATTAGGAATTATCAATTACGAATTACGAACCGGGGCATACAAATTCATAATTCGTAATTTCCAATTGATAATTGAAGGAGTATCACTATGCCAATAGAAGCAGTATCCCCGGAACTTGAGCGTATTGTATCCACAGATGCGGCGATTACCGAACTGGGCAGCGGCTACGGCGGCGATGCCGGGCCGGCGGAAGGCCCCCTGTGGTGGCAGGAGGGCGGCTACCTCCTCTTCAGCGACATTGGCAACAACCGCCGGATGAAGTGGACGCCCGGAGAAGGAGTCAGCCTGGTTATGGAGCCGACCAACCGGGCCAACGGCCTGACCCGCGACCCCCAGGGCCGCCTGCTGGCCTGCGAACACGAGACCCGCCGGGTGACCCGGATGGAACCGGACGGCAGCATTACCGTGGTCGCCAGCAACTACCGGGGTCGCCGCCTCAACCGGCCCAACGACGTTATCGTCAGTTCCAAGGGCGACATTTACTTCACCGACCCCGGCTTTCCCACGCCGGGGCTGGATTTGGACTACAACGGCGTCTTTCACGTCACCCCCGACCTGGGAACGATTACCCTGATAGTCTGGGACTTCAGCCGCCCCAACGGGCTGGCCCTGTCCCCGGACGAGAGCATTCTCTACATCAACGATACCCGCCGCCGCCATATCCGGGCCTTTGACCTGGAGCCCAACGGGATGCCTCTAATCGCCACCGACCGGGTTTTCTGCGACCTGAACGGAGAACGGCCCGGCAACCCGGACGGGATGAAGGTGGACAGCGAGGGCAACGTCTATTGCGGCGGCTCCGGGGGCATCTGGGTCATAGACCCGGCGGGCAAACACCTGGGCATCATCAACCACGGCGCGCCGGGCACCACCAACGTAGCCTTCGGCGGCGACGACTGGAAGACCCTTTTCTTCACCACCCGCAATACCTTGAGCAGCATCCCGGTAAACATCGCCGGCCGGCCGGTGCCCGCCGGCGGATAGCGGCAAACCTCTCCCCTCTCCCGGTGGGAGAGGGGCTGGGGGTGAGGGGACTATGAAAATATCATCCGGTTTAACCCGCTACGTCATCGGCCTATTGCTGGTAGCCCTGGGCATCCTGCTGCTGCTGGACAATACCACAGCATTTGGCGTGGACTGGAGCCTGTTCGGGACCTGGTGGCCCGTCCTGCTCATTGCCTGGGGCTTGTGGGGCGTTTTTGGAATGTTCTCCGGCGGCTTCCGGTTACGTATCTGGGCCGTCATACTGCTGCTGCTCGGAGTCGGCTTTCAGCTATCTGAGTTGGGCCTTTGGGACTGGGATTTCAGCCAGCTTTGGCCGGTGGCTATCGTGCTGGTGGGACTGTACCTGCTATTGGGCCGCCGGGGACGGCGCGGTTTTCGCCGCCGCAATAATTCTGGGCGGAGCGGTCGTTCTTCCGTAAGTTCCGGTAGTACTTGGAGCAGCGTTCACGTATTTAGCGGCGGCGAGGACCGGGTGACCTCCCAGGAATTTCGGGGCGGCGAGGCGGTAGCCATATTCGGCGGCAGTGACCTGGACTTGCGGGAGGCGGCGCTGGCCGACGGGCGGGCCGACCTGGAAGTTACTGCCATTTTCGGCGGGGTTCAGCTCAGAGTTCCTCCCGGCTGGCGGGTCAACCTCCGCAACGTTACCCTGCTCGGCGGCAACGAACAGAGCCGCCAACAGCCCGCCCCGGAGGATACCACCGGCGAACTGACCATCACCGGCACGGTAATGTTCGGCGGATTGGAGATTACCGACTGACCGGCCCAGCCCAACTCGCTCATGGTGAGCTTGTCGAAGGATCGGATGAGATGGTTCGACAGGCTCACCATGAGCGGTGGGTAAAGGTGAGCGGTATTTCAAAACATTCACCGGGAGGACAACGCAATATGCCGCCACCGGACCGGTACAATACCGGCTATAACCTGGGCCTCGTGGTGCGGCGGGCTTTGCGGGTGCTGGCGGTCGCCGCCATTGTAGTGGCACTGGTGGCCTGCGAGTCTTATACCAGCTACGGTGTGGAAAAGGTCGGCACTTCAGCTGAAGAAGTAGTGGCGCAAGCTATTTTTGTGGGACACGATAGGATCCACAACGATTACGGGAGCAGTGACGGCGGAAGGACTTGGGTGCTTATCGAGGGAGGCGTTGACGAGCCTGACAAGAGCCGAGTGATTTGGGGTACAACTGAGGTTGAGACACCTCGGGGCACTTACGGCATTGCAGATTCCTTCATAGTTACCAAACCTCCCGGCGGAGAATATGAGGTATCTTACTCCACATCCTACTTGCAGACCGACGATAATAAGTGGACTCAGGCCAAACATACTCATCATCTAGGTTCCAGGCATCTGTCAGAGGGGCCATCAGCCATCGCCTATGATGAGCACAGCGGGAACGTAATAGTTGCCATGGGAATTCTGGGCGTGGTTGTAGGCACACCGGGCGGTAGCTGGACGCCGGTGCCTGTAGGCCCATATACTCCCGCTGACTTTTCGCTTACCGGGAAGGCCAAAACGCTACTGTCCAGTTTCGATTTTTGGGTGTTGGTCTTATCATTTCCAATATCGCTAACTGCTGTTGCTTTCGTCATCGTGAAGCTTCTGTGGGGAATACCGTTTACTATTTCTTCCGGTTTTCTTTTCGTGCTCTTCACTCTGCCGTGCGCGGTCTTAGCTATAGGAATATCCATGTATCTCTTGGCTAAGTTTGGGAATGATGACGCGGTATTGGAAACTAACCTCGCCATCGGGTTGATTGTGTTCATCCTATGGTTATTCTTCATAGTGGCCCCCGCTTTTTTGGCCGTCGTATCTTCTTGGCCGGATCAGAGCGTCCCTTGGAAAGGAGTAGCCATCAGCTCAGCGGCGATGGCTGCCTTCATCGCTTTGCCCTACCTAGCCTGGGTGATGTCTATAGGGAACTTGGGGCTAACCAGACTAACGGTTGTCTTACTGTTCCTCGCAACTGCCATAGTGCTGATACGTTATATGCTGATCAGTTATAGGACAGGAGAAGTGACCCGTTCGCCGGACAAGCCAATACCAGGGGATTAACCGAGTTTGCCCACCGCCCGATGTCAGCAAATTCCATAGCAATCAAAGGAGGTACAACCAATATGCCACCACCGGAACGGTACAACACCGGGTATAACGTAGGCGTCGGGGGCGCCGTGGTGCGTGACGGAAAGCTGCTGCTGGTACGGCGGGCTTCTCGCCGGGGCCGGGGCAACTGGCAGATTCCCGGCGGGTTCGTGGAGCAGGACGAGACCATCGAACAGGCGGTGGTAAGGGAGGTAGCCGAGGAGTCCGGCGTGGCGGCCAGGGTAGAGGGTGTGCTGGGCATCCGCAACCGCTACGACCCGGACAACGGCAACAGTATCTACGTGGTACTGCTGCTACAGCCCCTGGCCGGCGCTGACGGGAAAATGGGCGAGCCAACCCCCGACGAACGGGAGGTTGACCGGGCCGGCTACTTCACCCTGGAGGAAATTGAAGAGCTGGTGCAAGTGCCTTCCATCAACCGGGAGGTAGCCCACCGCGCCCTCTCCCCGGAACACCGTATCCTCTCTCCCCAGGAACTGACTCAAGCTACCGGGGTAACCTACACCCTGTTTGTAGGATAGGCCCGGCATATCCACGCCCGGTTTATCCACGAATGGACATGAACCGGCACAAATGTTTATCCGGGGGAATTGGTGGTGCAGTGGTTGACAACCGTGAATAAGGTCAGGCGAAATGGGGCAATACTTCCTGGCCGAATAGCTCCACTGCCCGCAGGGAGTCCTGGTTGGGCATTCCGGGCCACTGGCAGCGCAGGATTAGCTCCTGGATGCCCAGTTCCCGGTATTTCTCGATTTCCGCCACGCACTCCACCGGGCTGCCGATAATGAACCGGTCGGTCAGCACCTGCTCAAAGCCCACGTCGATGCGGTCGGCCTCAGGCAGTTCCAGGCTGTGGCCCGACGCCGCCCGGTCCTGGTACAGCCACTCCACGTGGGGGCGGGCTATCCTGATGGCCTCCTCCCGGGACTCGGCGATAAACATCTCCCGCCAAGCCGATATATACCCCGGCTTACCGGCCGCGGCGGCTGCCTCCCGGTAAAGCTCCACTTGACGGCGAATGGTAGGCAGGGTGGAACGGGAGCTGACCAGCCAGCCATCGGACTGCCGGGCGGCGCGCAGGACGCCCCGGTCCTGGTTAGCAGCGATGTAGATTTTCGGATGGGGCTGCTGCAAAGGCCGGCCAACGGAGGGAATGTCGGCCATCTGGAAATGGTTGCCCTGATGGGTTACTCGCGGTTCGCTCCACAACTGTTTCATCACCGCCAAGACCTCGCGGAACCGGGAAAGCCGCTCCGACTTGGGGATGCCAAAACCGTCGAACTGGAAGTCTCGCCAGCCCAGGGCCGGGGCCAGCACAAACCGGCCACCGCAGATTACGTCCAGCGTGGCGATTTGCTCCGCCGCCTCTACCGGGTGATACAGGGGCAGCAGGCCGACCATGCCCAACTCCAGCCCCGGCGCCTCCGCCGCCACCCGGGACAAGAGCAGGGTGGCGTGGAAATCGTTGTTCAAGTAGGCGTCGCCGGTCCAGAGGGAATAGTAGCCGTACTTGGCGGCCAGCCGGGACTTTTCCAGCCGGCCCTCCAGCGCCTCGGCTCGCGATTCGTGGGGCAGGTTGCCGCCGCCCAGGTTAATGCCAAAACGCATATCCACCGCTCCTGAGTTATCTTACATGGATGGACCGGATTAACCGGATATTTGGTCGCTTATGCGAAGGAACCTTGCATCGGAACAAATAAATCCTGAATATCCGGTCCAGCCACGACTGAATCCCCATTTTCGCCTTGCAAACCCCGCGCAAACCCGCAAAGTGTGCTGGAATGGTATTATATCGGCGCGGGGTTCCTTGTACCAGCGCATACTTTACGAAAGCAAAACTACGGGAGGTAGCCAAAATGGCGGAGAGAATGCCCATTGTACCCGACGGATTAGCGGCCAACCCGGCCTTTTCCCCCGGTGTGCGGGTCGGCGAGTTGCTGTTTGTTTCCGGCCAGATAGCCCAGGGCGACGACGGTCAGTTGGTGGGTGGGGGCGATTGCGCCGCCCAGACCCGGCAGGTGATGTCCCGCATCCGCGCCATCGTTGCGGCCGCCGGCGCCACGATGCAGGACGTGATAAAGATTACCACCTTCCTGGTTAACCTGGACGACTATCCTGCCTTCAGCGGGGTGCGCTCCGAGACTTTCCCCAGCAGCCCGCCGGCCAGTTCTACCGTAGTGGTAGCCGCCCTGGTCAGGCCGGAGTTCCTGGTGGAAGTGGAGGCGGTGGTGCACATTCCGAATTAGGAATTAAGAATTACGAATTGGCCGGTTGCGGGCCATCCGTAGAACCGGTCAGGGCTTTCCCGCGATTCGTAATTCGTAATTGATAATTCGTAATTGATAACGGAGGTATAGAGATGAAACTGGCGAGATTCAGCATTGGCGCCTGGGAGAGCTATGGCCTGGTGGAAGGCGACCGGGTGCGGGTAATCCAGGGCAGCATCTTCGGAGAGCATACCGTCACCGAGGCCTCCTATCCCTTGAGCCAGGTCAAGCTGCTGCCGCCGACCCGGCCCACTGCCTATTGGGCCGTCGGCCTCAACTACGCGGCCCACATCGCCCACCAGGAAAACGCCCTGGACGCCGAGCGCATCCAACGGGATTCGTCGGCCTTCCGGCCCTGGCAGAAGGGAGCCAACTGCATCATCGGCCCCGGCGAGTCCATCGTGCTGCCCGCCGAGTCCGACTATGTCCACTATGAGGGGGAGTTGCTAATTGTCATTGGCAAACCGGCGCGGCGGGTGTCGGTGGCGGATGCGCCCAACTTTATCCTGGGCTACACCTGCGCCAACGACGTCAGCGGCGAGGGTTCCTGGGCCGCCGACCTGTCCAACTGGCGGCGCAAGATGTGCGACACCTTTGGCCCGGTAGGCCCCTGGATTGAAACTGACCTGGACCCGCACAACCTGGACATTATCACCCGGCTCAACGGACAGGAACACGACCGGGGCAGCACGTCGGGGATGATTTACGACTGCTACTACACGGTCAGCGGCATCAGCCAGTTCGTGACCCTGCGCCCCGGCGACCTGATTCTGACCGGCGCCCCCGGCTCGGTAGAGCAACTACATCCGGGGGACGTGGTAGAGATAGAAATACCCGGAATCGGCGCCCTGCAAAACCCGGTGGTGGCGGAGGAATAGCTTGCCAGCGTTTGGTGGGTAAGTTTAGGCAGGATGGGGCAGGGCAATCGCGTTTTAATTTCCCGTAATGTCATTCTGACGGAGCGGAGCGGAGGAAGAACCCCGAATGGCCTAGGGGAGATACTTGGCGGAAGCGGGACACCCCTGTATCAGAGCATTTTGGATTCCTCGCTCCGCTCGGAATGACATTAACCGGGGGCGCGGTTAATTAACCCGGTGCAGTACTGGATCAGCGTTGCACGGTACTTCCCCAGCAAAGTCACCAGCAGCGCGGTGGCCTACCTGCTTCCCAGGCTGCTGGTGCCTTCGTCGACATACACGGAATCGCCGACTCGGGACAGCCTTATCTGCTGGCGGTACATCCTGTCACCGACCAGGCATTCGGTGCTGTAGAAGTCCGAAGACCAGTCCACGTCTGCGGGGTCGGGGCCGCCGGCCATCGCCTCTTCCAGGGCCCGTCCCTCCATACCCTCCACCGAGGGCAGACCCAGCAGTTTCAGGATGGTCGGCGTCAGGTCGATATTGCCGGAGGGAGTATCCACCTTCAAACCGTCCTTGAAACCGGGGCCACGGGCGAACAGGATGTTGCGCAGTTCCGACCGGCCCATCGATCCGTGCTGGCCCTGTCCCGGAGTTCCGCCCGAAGAGTAAATCGTCCCGGTGTATCCGGCGTCGTTGGCCTCGGCGCGCCAGCGGAAGGACATGGTAACGTCGGGGGCGCGCTCGCCTTCGTTGCCCACCAGGGACGCCGGCAGCGTACCCTGGACCCGGCCCACTCTCTGCCCAACGGTGACATTCCCGCACCAGGGTTGGGCCATCAACCACCGTGCCAGCCGCACCACGGTATCCCGGTCCCAGGGGCTGGAGTAGAACAAGACGGCGCCGCCGTTGTTGGCCACCACGATACCACCCGGTTCGCCGCCGGGAGGGAAACCAGCCTCCCGCGCCAATGCCTGAACATTCACGGCCTGACCAATGGTGGAGTAGCCATGGTCCGAAACCACCATCACGTTGGTCTCTCCAGCCCTTCCGGTCTCGGAGAGCCAGCGCAGGATATTGCCGAACTGAGCGTCGGCCTCGCCCACGGCGGCGTTGGAAAGTTCCGACCCAACCCCGGCGTCGTGCTGGGACTTGTCCGGCTCCGACGACCAGATAAGAGCAACTGACGGATTCCGCTCTGGCAGTATGTACTCGGTCAGGATGCGCACGGCGTGGGCCATTCGGGCCGTGTTGGGACGGCCTTCATCAGGCCAGGGGCCGAAGCGGGCGGTGATGTCTTCGTACAGGGCGCGGGGAAGAGTAAACTCCGGGTGGATTGTGGCGCCGCCGCAGACTTCGGCAGTGGGGTTGTGCAGGTAGGCGTTGCCGCTGGTACCAACGCCGATGGCCACGTATTCCCGGTCGTGTTGGGAAAGCACCTCGGCCAGGGTCTGGGACAGCAGGACTCGCCCGGTCTTTCGGGCCACTCGGTCAAGGTGAGGCTCCATTGCGGGGATAGCCTGGTCCGGGTCGTAATCGCGCATCAGTAGGGTGTTGGCCGACAGTCCGTGGCCGCCGGGGTGGCGCCCCGTGACCATGCTGGAGGCGTTGGCGCGGGTCACGGTCGGGTAAACTGCATGGTGGTTGGCGAAAGTTACCCCCGAAGCGGCGAAGGCGGCCAGGTTGGGCATCAGCCCTTCGGTGACCTGTGCCGGTTGAAGCCCGTCGAAAACCACGACCAGTACCTTTGTCATGCTACCCCCAAACCGTCTGCACCGGATTTGAAAAAGAACATACTAACCAGGCCTTACTACCACGCCCTTCCGCTCATCCTGAGCCTGTCGAAGGATGCCCCTGAATCAAGGGATGGTTCGACAAGCTCACCATGAGCGGTTTAAAGGGGACTTCGCAATCATCCTGCCTGACAGGGAATACTGCCTGAACTGCGGCGGATAGGTACAGGCACTACAATGGCCACGCCTGCATTACGCCAATCCTCAGGCAAACTCAACCTCCCCGCCGTCCCCCACAAAGTAATCGTACTTCCGCCCCGCCAGGTCCACCACCTCGGCCACGTCTTCCTCCAAAAGGTAGCCCTCGCCCACCAGGTCCAGCGCGGCGCGGGTCACCTGCTCCAGGTAGTCCTCCCGGCTGGCGTAGCGTTCCTCGATGGACACTCGGGGGTCGCCGGCGGCCTCGCGCTCGGCCTCGGTAGCGGGCAGGGGAAGGGTCCAGCCGGCCAGGCCGCCGGTGATGCCAATAAAGAGGTTGGGGTTGCCGATGCTCTCATCGCGCAGGTTCCAGCCGGTGTAGGTGGCCACCGGGACGGTCAGGTCGGGCAGGCGGATACCGCCCCGCTCGTTGAAGGACTCGTCCAGGTCGGCCACCAGCGCCGGGAACTCCGCGCCCACAGCGGCGGGTAACCTGGTGCTGCGCCCCAGGTGCGACTCCGGACCGTAGTCCAGCCTTATCGCCCTGGTGGTCTGGGGCGGGACCCGCACGCCGGGGAGTTGGGCGAACCGTGCCAGCAGCGTATGGGACTCCACCGCCGTGCCGTCGTTCAGGCGGGGATGACGGCTGGCCGGAGGCTCTGCGCCCGTGCTAACCCAGCGGTCCAGGTTGTCCAGCGCAGCCCGCAACAACGGAGCGTAGTCCACGCTGTTGAAGGGAAGCTGTCCTCTGATTCCATCACTGGCACGGACTTCCAACGGAGGAAACTCGCCGGAGCCGTGTTGGCAACCGGCAAAGTGGTAGCGGCGCACCGACGGCGACTCCGCGGCGTCGGTCAGGCTCTCCAGGTCGGTGTGGATCAGCGCCGCATCGCCACGCCAGTATTCGGCGGAGGTGTTGGTGAACATGATCCTGGGCGCCTTGCCCCGCTGCTCCAGGGCGTCGAGCAGGGAACCCTGGGCGCCGGTCACCGGGTCCCTCTGGGGAGTGTCGGTGAAGGGGAACAGCTCCGGGATGATGTAGCAGACGTCCTTGGAAGGCTGTCCGAAGCGCAGGTTGAACTCGCCGCGCATCCCGCCGGCCACGTGCGGGATGATCCCGTCCAGGGCCGTCCGGTCCTCTTCATCCTCGTTGCTGCCCACGTGGAGGTACTGGCGCAGGAAGCGCCCGCTCTGGGAACGGCCCATGGCGTAGGCGTAGTCGATTGCCCCGGCGCAGGGGTTCCCCGCCAAGGCTGGCGCGTGTTTCAGAAAGGAGACCACGTCCCGCATCGCGACGAAGCCCAGTCCTACGATCCGGCTGCCCGTTGTGGTGTAAACCAACTGGTAAATCTTCCCTGGCTCGAACCCGGAGGGCATATAGACGTGGTTGTAGTTCGGTTCGACGTCCGCATCCTCGACCCGGATGAAGGACCACCGGCTCCGGTCAACCGGGGTGGCAGGACTGTTGGGCAGGTCCCGCATTGTCAGGGCGGCTTCCATTTCTTCGGAGTCGGCAGCAGGATTAGCCAGGTGCTGCCGGTCCGCCAGCAGGAACACCTGGGTGGGTTCGTTGCACTGGAACTGGCACATAATCTTGCCGGTCAGGGGCCCCTCGGGGCCGACGGCTTCCGGCCCATGCAGTCCGATGAGTCCGGGCGTGGGCGGCACGTCGGCCTGCCAGCCGCCCCAGACCACCGTGTAGCCCCGGCGCATCAGGTAGCCGTTGCCCGCCTCCAGGGGCGCCGTGGGGTCAGTAGCGGCGGGGACGCTGTTCATGCCCAGGGCGGTCTTCCGGCCCCGGTTCACCACGTCAAACAGGATGCGGCGGTTGCCCCGGTCGTTGTTCACCGGCTGGAGCATGGCGAAGTCCGCCGAAAACTCCACCTGGCCGGCGGAATTGCGCGGCGCCAGGTCCAGGTCCGTAATCCCCTGATTCCGGGCCTGCAACGGGTCCACCGCGTAGTGGGCCGTGCCTTCCAGCAGCTCATACGCGCCCACCTCGCCGAAGCTCTCGCCGGACGCGAAACTGGTGCGTTTGGTGATTTCCAATTCTGTTATTGCCAAGACGCCTCCGGTTGGCCAACGGCCGATCGCCAGTGGCCAATATTCAGTTTTTGGTTGCCAGTCTCTGCGGGGATTTTAACACTTGCGGGCGGGCTGTGGCGGTGACATTCGTCCACGCAGCGTAGAGAAAATTGCGAAACCCGAGCGGGCTGAACCGGCGTGACGTGATCTGCCTCCCGAAAACTGGTCCAGCTGCAATGCGAGTTTTGTGGGATGATCTAAACCGAATGGGTAAGGAGGATAGTCCTATGAAGAAGTCCCGGTACACCCCGGAGGTGAAAGTTGGGGGGATGATTCGTTGATTCTACCACCGCAGAATGAAGCCAACGCCTGTATAATCCAGTGAGTGAGTATCCGCGCAAGCAAGACTGGATGGGCCAATACTGGACCAATCGGAGGTGCCGCATGGCAACCATAAACTCGGTGCTGGGGCCGTTGGATACGGCGGATCTGGGGTTCACTTTACCTCATGAACACCTGATCGATTCCTCCGCCGGCATCCGGCAAACATACTACGAACTGGAATTCCGCGACCAGGCCCTGGACCTGGCTCTGGAGTCCTTTAGCCAGGCCAAGAACGGCGGAGTCGATACCGTAGTCGAAGTTTCCCCCCTGGACCTGGGGCGGGATGTCCTTCTTATGAAGGAGGTTTCGGAACGAACGGGGGTGCAGTTCATTTGCTGCACCGGCTGCTGGCTGGACGTGCCCCGGAGCTTCTGGGGCCGGGACAAGGACTTCATCGCCGACCTTTGGGTTAGGGAAATTGAACAGGGGATTGAAGGTACGGGAATCAAGGCCGGCATCATCAAAGTAGCCACCAGTGACCCGATAACCGAGCAGGAAGAGTTGATGCTGCGGGCCTCGGCCCGGACTCACCTGCGCACCGGCGTTCCCGTTACCACCCACACGCCCGCCGAGTCACGGATCGGCGAAGAGCAGGTGCGAATTCTGAAAGAAGAGGGGGTTGAAACTCGTAATATTTACGTAGGGCACATCAACAACACCCTCGACCCCGAGTATCACCATGAGTTGGCTCGTCTGGGGGTCTGGCTGGGCTGGGACATAAACAATCCCTTCGGTCGCCCCAACCTGCCTCCGTGGCAGCAGCGGACCGACTACCTGAAAGAGCGGCTGGACGAAGGCCTGGCCGCCAACATGATGCTGTCCCACGACTGGAACATCGTGCTGTCCCGCCTCAGCTCGTCGGGGATGCCCAGCAGGGACCAGAACCCCGACGGATACCTCTGGCTCAGCCGCGCCGTCATTCCCAGGCTGATGGAGTCGGGGGTTCCACAAACCATTATCGACCGGATGATGGTCGACAACCCCAAGAGGTATTTTGAGGGCTTGCGCCCGACTGACTAACCAGCTACGCAGGACGATTGTAAAGTAGCGGCGACCAACTAGTTCCGCTCATCCTGAGCTTGTCGAAGGATGCCCCTTCTATCAACCGACTATCAACAGATGGTTCGACAAGCTCACCATGAGCGGGCAGACAGAGATTTTGCAATCTTCCTGACCGGCTACGCCAGCCCTTTCACCGCCTGGGCCAGTTGGTCCACCTCGTCTTCGGTGTTGAAGAAGTGGAGGGAAGCCCGAATACCCGGAGGATATCCCACCTGCCGCACCACGATGCGATGGTCGTTCCACAGGCGTTCCACTGCCGCCGGAGGCTCCCAGCCGGACAGGGCGAAGGACACCAGGCCGGAGGACAAATCCGGTTCCATGGGGGAATACACCTGTACCGCCGGGATGTCCCCAAGCTGCCGCTTTAACCGTGCGGCCAGTTGTCGGTTGCGCTCCTCTATTTCCTGGACGCCAATCTCCTCGATGAAGCTGACGGCTTCCAGGAAGGCGGCCTGCAGGGGGACGCTGGACGAACCACCGTGAAACTTCTCCATATCGGCGGCGTTGAGCCGGACGTTGTCCGGGTCCACCGGATGGTCCTCTGCATGAATCACGGCGCGGCCCCCGGAGTGGGCCGGGTGTACCCGTTCAATCAGCTCCCGGCGAATGTACAGCGCCCCCACTCCCTCGTAGCCCAGCACCCACTTCTGCCCGGGGATAGAGTAGAAGTCGAACCCCTCCGCCGCCATATCCAGATGAATGTGCCCGCCCGTCTGGGCGCCGTCCAGCATAATTTGCGCGCCCCGGTCATGGGCCAACCGGGTAAGCTCGGCGGCGGGCATACGCAGCCCGGTAGAGTACTCGACGTGGCTGACGAAGAGCAGACGGGTCCGGGAGGTGAAAGCCGCCTCGAACTTGCTGAGGATGGTCTCCCGGGAGTCGTGGGGGTCCAGGTCCACCACCCGGACCGTGACGCCGTGACGCTTTCCGGTAACCAGGCTGGTGATGAGGACTGAGCCGTGCTCCAAGTTGCAGGTTATGATTTCATCCCCCTCCTGCCAGTCCAGCCCGCTGAGCACGATGTTCAGGCCCTCGGTGGTGTTGCGAGTAACCATTACGGCTTCCGGGGCGGCGTTGAACAGCCGGGCCGCGGCCTGGCGAGCCTGGGCCTGCGTCGCGCGCCCGCTTTCCTGGACCGGAAGGCTGGTGGGGCCCTCCTCCAGCTCCAGGTCAACGCGGTCCTTCAGCGCCTGCGCCACCCGGCGCGGCGGCGGGCCGGACCATCCGGTATTCAAGTAGGTCAGATTAGCCAGTACCGGAATCTCGTCCCTCAGCTTTTGTACGTCCATGGTGGCAACCCCCATTTTTTTACGGGCTATTATACGTCCTGCGGGTCTGGAAGCTATCTCAAAAAGTCCCTAAACATTCGGGTGGGCCAGTGCGATAATGGATTTCAAGAACGGCGTGACCTGAAGCAATTCAAGGGCGACCATCCGGGGACGCCTTGCAAGGAGTTGAACTATGATACCACCCCGATTCCACCTCGTCAGTCAAGTGGGCCGTGTCCCATCCATGAACGTGCCGCTTGACCGGCGGCAGGAAATCAGGTTTCAACGCTTGATGGAAGATTCAATAATGATCGACCTTCACCAGCATCCAATGGTCCTGCCTGAAGACTTCAGCCAGTACTGGGAGTACCTGCGCAGCGACAGCTACGTTTGGGGGTATGACGCGGTCCGGGAGGGCGGCTTTACCGCCGTTGGAACAGCCAACGTCTTTCGCGGGATGCTGCACACCAGCGAAATGTCGTTCATCCGATTCTCCGATCTGCTGGAAGAGGTCAGCATGATGATTTCGGACATTTCGCGGCATGACGACGTGGTCCAGGTAAACAGCGCAGCCGAGATAGAGTCGGCAAAGCAGCAGGGCAAGGTGGGGTTCCTCCCCACGGTGGAGCACCTGGCCGTCGGCAATGAATTAAACTTGGTGGACGTGCTCTATAACACGGGGATACGGCTGGCTGGTCTGACCTACAGCCGCAAGGCTTATATAGGAGACGGCATTTTCGAGCGCAACGACGGAGGCCTAAGCGAGTTCGGGCTGGAGGTCGTTCAACGTATGAACGAGTTGGGGATGGTTGTAGATGTTTCCCACGCTTCCTTCCGCACCGCCATGGACGCCATTGAGGCGTCCAAAACTCCGGTGACCTTCAGCCACGACGGTTCCTACACCCTGGCCAGCGACAGTTTGCAGGCCCGCCGGCTGAGAAAGGACGAGGAGTTGCTGGCCTGCGCCCAAAAGGGCGGCATTATCGGAATAACCGCCGTACCCAACCGGCTCAGCAACGACCCGGAGCAGAGTATCGAATGCGTGTTGGACCATTACGATTACATGGTCAAGCTGGTTGGTGTGGACCACGTGGCCATCGGAACTGATACCAGCATCGGCGACATGGTGAGCGTGGGGCAGGTGGTAATGGGCCGCACCGGCCCCGCTCCGGCGCCCTATCTCAACGGTCTGGAGTCTCCTGCCGACGGCAAGAATATCATCCGTGGCCTCATAGGCCGAGGCTACTCCGACGAGGACGTCAAGAAAATCGCCGGCGGGAACGCCCTGGCATTTTTCCGGCGGATTATGGGGTGAGTCAAGTCCTTGGACCCTTCCCGGCGAGCCATACGCCCATCGCTAGCGTACTGGAGCCGGGGAATCGGAACCACAGCCAAGGGCGCACCTCAACCACCACGTCCGGGCACCGGCCCGCCGGCAATGCTGTCGGCCACTGAGGAGCGCCCTTGGCGAGCTCCCGGTGGGCCTGGGTAGATAACAGGAGCCAGGGGAGGCAGCAACCGGTGCCGGCGGGCGGCTGCCGACAACGGCTTGGGCCGGAACTCCGGCGTACTGCAAGAAGGAGCTAGGGAACCCCGATTCCGCAACCGGTCACACGAACCGTAGTTGTACGACTTTCACAATTTCTTCATACTACAGGCTCTTTAGGTCTATTCTGGTTCGTTGCGTTATAATCGACTTCGTCGAGGACTTCCTGCTTAACCTTTTGTCGGCCAATCCGCCGAAAACGTCAATTTGGGAGGCAATCATGTTGGACTTGATTATCAAGGGCGGGACTGTGGTCACGCCGGCCGCCGCCGGCCTTATGGACCTGGGTATTCAGGGAGAGCAAATCGCGGTGGTGGCCTCTCCCGGCGCCCTGGACGAGACGGGTGCGGCGGAAACTATTGACGCCACCGGGATGATTGTCCTGCCCGGCGGTATCGAACCCCACGCTCACATCAATGTGCCGGTGCCTGATTACTGGGCCGGCGGCGATGCCGGCGTCTTTACCCAACCGCCCGAGGCCGCCAGCCGCGCTGCCGCCTTCGGTGGCGTCACCACCTACGTGGACTTCGCCGGGGCGCTGCCCCTGACACCGGGGGCGGTCCCTTCCGCCCACCCTATAATGGACCAGATTGGAACGCGGCGGGATACCTTCCGGGGACACTCCTACACCGATTACACCTTCCATTACATTCTCGCCGGGGCCGTCCCGCCCAGCACCATGGGCGAGATTGGCGAAGCGATTCAGTCGGGAGTCGCCAGCTTCAAGATTTTCACCACCTTCTTCGCCCGCGTCCCGATGGGGCATCTGTGGGAGATTTTCCAGGAAGTGGGCAAGCACGGCGGTATCATGGCGGTCCACGCCGAAGAGGACGACATCGTAACCTATATGGAGGACAAGTTGGAGCGGGAGGGACGCGATCACGGCTCCAACCTGCACCTGGCCCACAACAACATTTCCGAGGACATTTCCTTCCGCAAAGTCGTGCGGCTGGCCCAAAGCACCGAGACCGGCATCTACTTTGTCCACACCACGGCCAAAGAGGGCGTAGCCGCCATTGCAGAGGCCCGCGCCGCGCAACTCCCGGTCTATGGCGAGGCCCTGCACAACTACCTGGAGTTTACCTGCGACGATTACCTGAAGCCCGACGGCCTCGCCATCCACACCTACCCGGCCATCAAGTTCTCCGGCGACCGCGACGCGCTGCAACAGGGGCTGGTGGACGGCCCCATCTGCACCACGGCCACGGACGAATGGACCACCTACAAGAACGTCAAGCTGGCCGGCGACACCATCCGCACCCTCTGCGGCGGACACAACGGAATCGAGACCCGTATGCCGGTCACCTACACCAAGCTGGTGTCCACCGGGCGCATAAGCCTGGAGCGGTTCGCCGCCATCACCTCCACCAACGCCGCCAAGATCCTCGGAATGTACCCCCAGAAGGGCGCCATTGCCGTGGGCAGCGACGCCGACATCGTTATCTTCGACCCGAATCTCAAGAAGACCATAACGGTGGACGAACTGCACGCCAATTCCGACTACTCGATCTGGGACGGCTTCGAGTGCGAAGGCTACCCGATAATGACGCTGCTGCGCGGCAAGGTGATAGTTCGCGACGGCCAGCTCCACGGCGACGCCGGTGACGGCCGCTGGCTCTCCCGCAAGGTAGCTCCGGGGGTAGTTACGCAAACGTCGGTTTAGAGGTGGGTGTTAAGGCAACCGTGACCTGATGCAGGACGATTACAAAGAGGAGACAGCCATTTGCTTCCGCTCATCCTGAGCTTGTCGAAGGATGGTCATTAAAGCGGTCTATGGTTCGACGGGCTCACTATGAACGGGCTTTCAGGGACTTTACAATCGTCCTGTGACCTGATGGAGGCAGTGTTACTTCGTCGGTCAGTGAATCCTGGCGGCGTGGGGATGGGTGGCCGCCGCCACATCCTCGGGCGTCAGACCGGCAAACCGTTGCGGGCGATAAGGCCCCAGCACTGCGTCTGCCGGCGTCCCGTCGCAGATTTCCTGGGCCGCCAGTTGGCTTAACGCCGGAGCCAGGGTAACGCCGCTGTGGGTGAGGGCCACGTACAGGTTGGGCGCCTCGGACGCAAACCCCATAAGCGGATAGCCGTCCAGGGGCATGGGACGCCAGCCCACCGGCACCGGAACGGCCTGCGCACCGTTGAGTCCCGGCAGGTAGTGGCAGGCCCGGGCTAACAGGTCGTCGGCGTGGGCCTGGGTGTCGTCTTCAGCCAGGCTCTCCTGGTCGCCTTCGCCGATCATCAGGCGACCATCGGCGCACTGCCGCAAATGAATCTCCCGGCGGCCATCGCCCAGGGGCGGCGCGTACACCACCGGCACGTTGTAGAGCAGGAGCGGCATCGGGTTCGTCCGTATCACCACGCCGGGACTTTCCGCCTGGGGCACGTTGACGCCAGCCAGGGCTGCCAGGCGAGTCGTTTCGGTACCCGCGGCGATGACCACTGCATCCACTTCCTGGGATCCCGCGGTGGTTACCAGGCCGTAGATTCGACCATCATCGTCCTGCTCAAATCCATAAACTTCCGTGTCGTCATAAATCTCACACCCCATTTCTCGAAGGCGACGCAGGCAGGTATCGACCACCATTTGCGGCTCCACCTGGCCTTCGTTGGGACTGTATTCGGCGGCGGCCACCGGGCCAACGTCCAGCGCCGGTTCCAGGCGCTTCAGCTCGCCAGCGTCAATCAGGCGGGTCGGGTAGCCCCAGGATTGGAGCTGCCGCACGCGGGCCGCCAATCCTTCAGCGGCCACCGGGTCGGATACCCAGGAAACCTTGCCGCCCCAGCGGAGGCCAACACTGCCCGGCTCACCATGATCGCCGATGGCGGCGGCGAAACGGGGCCACATCTCCAGGGAGCGGCGGTTCAGGTCGTGATAGCCAATGGGTTCTTTCGCCCCGGCGTTGATCCAGGCAAAGCTGTGGCTCGACGCGCCGTGCCCAGGCTGCCCCTTGTCGATGAGGGCGACATGGACGCCGCGTCGTCCCAAACGCCAGGCGATGGCGGCGCCCAGTATACCGGCGCCGATAACGGCTACGTTCAGGGGTTTCCCGGGAATGACCATCAGTTGCGTCTCCTTCCACTGCGGGGGCCGTAGTTGCGTGAGCGTTCCAGCAGGGCGCGCACCAGTTCGCCGCACACCGCCTCAAAGTCATCCTGCTACTTCAGCATGATGCCCAAGGTGTCCAGCACAACGTAACCTTCATGACCGGCGGCGAGGTCCTGGACTGGCAAGAGCCGGTGCTAAGTTAATTACCGGAACTTGGGCATCACTTCCCTGGCGAAAAGCTCCATTGAGCGCATTACCCTGGAGTGTTCCATACTGCCGAAGGACATACTGGCGCCAAAGTACCCGATCCCGTGTTCGTCCCGCAACCGGGTGATTCGCTCCACACATTGCTCCGGCGTGCCGAAGTAAGCGGTAGTTTCCAGTTCCGACTCATAACTGGCCGGTTCGACGGTGCGGGTTCGGCGCCAGTGGTCCAGGTCCATATTGATTTCATCGCCGTGGGTCAGGGTGCGCCGGTAACCGCCCAGGTCCCGTACCCAAGTCAGGGACTGCCGGGGGTATTCCCGGGCTGTCTGTTCGTCTTCCTCCAGGTACACAAACCGAAAGTAGGGCATTTCCTCCACCGGCAGCTCCTTTCCGGCGGCGGCGCTGCGTTCTGCATAAAGGGAAAACAGACCCAGGTTATCGGCCTCCGGGGTAGAAAAGCTGGTCAGGATGGGCAGGTCTCGCTCGACGGCAACGTCCACGCTGGCCGGGGTGCGAGAAACGGCCAGATACACCGGGGGATGGGGTTGCTGCACCGGAGAGGGAGCTATTGTAAGGTCTTTCACCTCATAGAATTCGCCATCAAAACTGAAATCGGACTGGGTCCACAGCCCCAGGATAATGTCCAGGGCCTCCTGAGTTCGCACGTCCCGGGTGTCAAAGTCGATATTGAAGTTGCCGTACTCGTAGTCCGCCGAGCCCCGTCCAACCCCGAAGTCCAGCCGGCCATTGCTCAGCACGTCCAGCATGGCGGCCTCTTCGGCCAGGAAAATGGGATTGTGGAAGGGCAAGACACTAACGCCCGCACCGATGCGGATTTTGCTGGTGCGTGCGGCGATGTGGCTGAGCAGCGGCATGAGGGAAGGACAGATGCCGTACCGGCTGGAGTGATGCTCCGCAATCCAGATTGAATCGAAGCCCAGCTCCTCGGCATACTCAATCTGTTCCAGCATTTCACCGAAGATCCGGCTTTGGGCGCTGGTCTCCTGCTCGGTCCAAGAACCCAGCAAAAACAGGGCAAACTTCATAATGAAAAAGGGCCTCCTTCAAGCTGGCCTGGTAGGTATAATACAGGTCTTGGAGAGTGTCTAAAACCTAGCCCAGCGGCTGACCCGTCATTGCCGCTCTCGCCGTAAACCACCAGCGCGGCCCCGGGCCCAGACCCGCGCGGTCACGCCGAGTTTATCTTCTAGCATCCCTTTATGGCAACACTCACATTTATCCCGCCAGGACGATTGCAAAGTCTATGTCAGTAACAAAACCGCTCATGGTGAACTTGTGAGTCCGCTCATGGTGAGTTTGTCGAACCACCCCGTCCTTCGACAAGCTCAGGATGAGCGGAGGAGTCAACGCACACTACTTTGCAATCGTCCTGTTTGTCCCGCTGGGCCGTTTTGCAGTGAGGACTCAGCCCGCTCTCACGGCTTGCGACCCGCCGCTTCTATGCAGCAAGGGGGACAGCGCGGTGGCGCCGATGGACAGGCCCAGCATCAGGATAAAGGCTCCATCATAGCTGCCCCAATAGTCGAAAATCAGCGCCCCCGCCAGCGCCCCCAGTCCACCGAACATTTGGTGCACCATCGAAATGGTGCCGCTTACCGTTCCAAGCCGGGCCGGGCCGAAAATTTCCCGCGCGAATATCACCGTCAAGGGAGCGGTCATCAGGAACGTGAACCCGTAGAGCAGGGCAAACACCAAGATTACCGGGGTGTTTTGCACCGCAATAATGAGCGCGAAAATCCCAATCCGCATTACAAAGCAAAGCGCCAGGGGGCGCTTTGCGCCGAAGGCGTCGGACAGCACGCCGGCGCACAGCACACCCACCAGGCCCATCAACCCCATCAGGGCCAGAATGTTCCCCGCCAGTACCGTCCCAATGCCGGAGTCCTGGGCAAAGGCGACGACGTGGGTAGCCATGAAGAAGTCCTGGAACCCGCACACGGCGTAGAAGAACACCAGCAGCCAGAACTGCCCCGACGCGACAATAGAGGGCGGCCCCAGGGGCGACCCCAGAGGAGCTGCAACCTGGGCCGTCTCAACTTCCGCCGCTCCCTCTTCCCGAAGGTCAACCCGAGCGGACTGGGCATCGGTTCCAGGCCAGGACTTGAGAGCGGCAAGAATCAATGGAACGGCGATAACTAAATTGGCCGCCCCCAGCAGGCCGAAAGCGTTCCTCCATCCTGTGTTGGTCAGGGAAGCCGCCAGCGTGCCGATGATTACCAACTGCCCGGTGGCGTTGCCCGACACCGCCACGCTGTTGGCAATTCCCCGGCGGCGCTCGAACCACCGGGTAATCATCACCCCCACCACCGGGTTGCCCGTCGCGGCGTGCCCCATAGCGAACAGGCCGCCGTAGATCAGGAACACCTGCCACGGCTCGGTTACCCGGCCCATCAGGCCCACGCCTACCGCGACCGTCGTAGCCCCGAATGCCAACACCCACCGCAGGCTGTACCGGTCCACCAGCCTTCCGGCCAGCGGAAGCGCCAGGGCCGAGGTAAACATGAAGAAAGTAACCGCGAAGGAGAGGGTTGACCTGCTCCAACCCAGGTCCTCAGTCATCGGCTTGAGCATCAGTCCCAAAGCGAACCGCGAACCGCCGCCGAAGAACAGGATAAAAAACCCGGCGGCGAGTATCACCCAACTGAGGCTGAGTCGGGGCAAGGTTGTCTCCTTAATTCGCGGATAGCCGGCCTGCCGCCGGCGCTAACGGGAAAGTCGGTCGCTGCACTCTACCACACCCAAGGTGGTGCGGGACGGGGCTTCGCCACCATCCCAGGGCAATCGCCCTTTAATCGCTAACACCCCCAGCGCCTCCGCCAACTGTCATTCCGGGCAGAGCGAGGAACCCAAAAACTTTCTCAACAAGGGCTGTCGGTATGGCAAAGTCCAACCTGATGGATTTTGGATTCTTCCTCCGCTCCACTCCGTCAGAATGACATCACAGGAAATTAAATCGCGATTGCCCTTGCCATTGACCTACAGCGGTGGCATGGCCGCACGATTTAGGGTAAATTAATACCATCACGATGGGACAATCAAGAAATCTCCGTAGTCCCGAATCCCAGCGCCGGCCGGAGGGCCAAGCTTAAAGGAGGAGACCATGCCAGAGACGATTAGGGACGCGTACATCAGGAAAAACCCCCGCTCGGCAGAACTGTACCCCAGGTTCACGGAACTGTTCCCCTCGGGCGGCGCCGGCCACGACGGTTACGTGGCATCCCCCTTCCCCATTACCATCGCCAGGGGACAGGGGCCCCGCAAGTGGGACGTGGACGGCAATGAGTACATCGACTACGGGCTGGGCTCCGCTTCGTTGCTGTTGGGCCACGCCCATCCGGAGGTGGTCGAGGCGCTGACCCAAGCCGCTCCCGCCGGCTCGCATTTCGGCGCGCCGGTGGAGTCCATGCTGGAGTGGGGCGAAAGGGTCTGCGACCTGATTCCCTGCGCCGACAAGGTGCGTTTTGTCGCATCGGGCGCAGAGTCCACCATGCTTTCCATGCGCATCGCCCGGGCTTATACCGGCAAGGAAAAGATTATCCGGTGGGAGTCCCACTACCACGGCTGGCACGACTACGCAATGCCCGGCAACCTGCCGCCCTTCGACGCCCCCGCATCCATCGGCATTCCCCAGGGAGCCGTGGACTCGGTCATCGTCCTGCCGCCGGACTTGAACGTGCTTGAGGAGACCCTGGCCAACAACAACGACATAGCCGGCGTAATAACCGAGGGGTCCGGCGCGTCCTATGGCACGGTGCCGCGGCAAGAAGGCTTCGTAGAAGGCGTAAGGGAACTGACCCGCAAATACGGTGTCGTGATGATTCTGGACGAGGTCATCACCGGTTTCCGCTGGAGCCCCGGCGGCCTGCAGGAATGGCTCGGCATCGAGCCGGACCTCTGCACCCTGGCCAAAATCCTGACCGGCGGCCTTCCCGGCGGCGCGGTGGCGGGCCGGGACGAAGTAATGCAGGTGATGGTACAAACCGGCGACCGGCAGCACGACCGCTACGAGCGGGTCCTGCACGGCGGCACTTTCAACGCCAACCCCTATTGCGCCGCTACCGGCAACGCGGCCCTGCGCATCGCCGCCACCGGCGAGATGCAGGCGCAAGCGGACCGCATGGCCGAGCGGCTGAGGGTGGGATTGCGCCGTATCGTAGATCGCCACGAGATACCAGCCGCCGTTTACGGAGAGTCCTCCACCTTCCACATCTACTTTGGAGGACGGTCCATCGAGGGCCTGGACGCCAACACGCTCAAGAACGCGTCCCCGGATGTCCAGACGGCCTTCCGGCAGGCACTACAGGTAAGGGGTGTTGACCTCATGTCCCGCACCAGCGGCGTCCTCTCCGGCGTACACACCGAGGCCGACATCGACACCAGCCTGGAAGCCTTCGACGGGGCAATCAAGGCGATGATCGACGAGGGGATTGTTAGTTAGGCAACCTATTACAACGTCATTTCGGCGCAGCCTTGGGTACAGAGTTCCAGAGCCTGGATTCCGGCTTTCGCCGGAATGACGATAAGCAGCCTGGTCGCAATGTGCGATAGACTGTAGGCTACGGCTCAACAGGAGGACAAAATGGCAGAACTACTGGGTATAGGATGCTCCCACGGGCCAATCATTCTGACGCCTCCCGAGGTATGGGCCAAGGGCAGGGAGCGGGTAATGGCCCGGGTGCCGGGCTACGAGCCTCCCGCTCAGTTGCTCGAAGAGTTGGGCGATGACAACGGACTGAGCCAGGACATCAGCGATCAGAAGAAGGTAGTCGAGTCCTTCAAGGTGCTGAAGGACCGTCTCCACGAATGGGCGCCGGATGTCCTGATGGTAATCGGCGACGACCAGGCGGAAAACTTCCTGCAGGACAACCTGCCCCCCTTCTGCCTGTATACCGGCGCGGAAGTGGACGGCTATCCCTTCCAGCGCCCCGCGGCTCGGACCAACCTGTGGGACGCCGACCCGGAGACGAAGTTCACCTTCCACTGCCCCAAGGAGTTTGCCCGGGGGCTGCGCAACTGCCTGATTCGGGACGGATTCGATATGTCCTCTTCCAGCGCTCTCAAGGGATGGGACTGGGGCCTGGCCCACGCCATCATCAACCCGCTGGTGTATCTGGACCCCGATGGCAAATTCCCCCTGCTGCCCCTGTTCGTCAACTGCTACGGCGAAGAGGCCGGACCCGATTACCCGCCGCGGCCCACGCCGAAACGGTGCTACGAACTGGGACAGGGCATCCGCAGGTTCCTGGACACCAGGGACGAACGGGTGGCCGTGGTAGCCTCCTCCAGCTGGTCGCACAGTTTCCTGGCCCACAAGTTCCAGTGCCGGTCAATAGACATCGAGACCGACCGGCGCTACCTGGAAATGCTGCGCCGGGGTCAGGGAAGCAAGTTGGCGGAACTTACGCCGGAAGAGATCCAGGAATCGGGAGACCACGAAATCCTGAACTGGATCATCGCCCTGGGGGTACTGGGCGACGTTCCCGCGGAAATCGTCGATGTGCGTGAGTCCCACACTCAACTGGCGTACCGCGTAGCTGCGATCTGGAACTGAACGGAACTGATCGTATCTACCCTGCCACTCCATTGCCCGCGGTCTGCCGCACCGGATGCCCTGGCCGGTGCGGCAAGAAGGAGCATCTGTTCCAACAAATTAAGCTTTCCAGCTGCAAAAGAAGATGACCGTCGTTCCTGCCTCCGCAGGAACCTCCATGTGTTGGGGCCGGGATTCCTGCCTTCGCAGGAATGACGGACCTGGGATTCCCTATTTGACCTGACAATTAGTTGGAACAGATGCAGTAAAGAGCAGCCCACTCCCAAAGCCTGTGGCAACGACCATGTTAGTCTGACGGTAACTGGAGCGCATTATCTGACGGGCGTCGCAAAGGGGTGATGTCATGGCGGATTCTGAGGTGGTTGTCATTGGGGGAGGCATAGCCGGCGCGTCCGCTGCCTGGCGCCTCGCCGAACTCGGATGCAGCGTTACCCTGCTGGAGCGGGGCGACATTGCGTCTGAAGCCTCCGGAGTCAACGCCGGCGGCATTGGCGCCTTGGGCTGGGGCCATCTTCCCAACCTGGAATCCTACCTGACTATGGGCAGCCTCCAGATTTTCAAAAACCTGCAACTGGAACTCGGCTACGACATCGAGTTTCGCGCCTCGGGCGCCCTCCAGGCAACTCAGACAGCGGAACAGTATGAATACGCCCGGGACAACGTGCTTTCCCTTAAGGCCCGCGGCTATAATGTGGAACTGCTTACGACGAACGAAGCCCGCAGCCTGGAACCGGAGTTGAACCCCGAACTGCGGGGCGCGGTGCACTTCCCCCTGCGGGCCCAGGCCGACCCGCGGAAGGCCACCCGCGCCTTCGCCGCCACCGCCACACATCTGGGCGCTCAGGTCCTGACTGGTCGGGAGGTGACGGGAATCACACGCCAGGCCAATGGAACCTTCCGTGTCGCTTGCTCCGCAGTCCGTTTTGAAGAGGCGCACACCGCAGAGCAGCTTGTCCTGGCTGCTGGCGCTTGGTGCGGGCCCCTGGGCGAGATGCTGGGACTGCGCATACCCATCGTCCCGGTGCGCGGCCAGATGTGGGCGACGGGGCAGTTGCCCCCAAGGGTGTTTCACTCGATTTCGGCAGCTGAATCTCCGCTGCACTGGAGGTCCAACCCGGGCCACGACGTGACCACGCCGCCAGAGCTGACCCACATCGGCCCTCGCCGGGTTACCAGGCACCTGTACGGGCGGCAGACCAGGGACGGGGAAATCATATTTGGTGGCGACCGGCAGATGGTTGGCTATGACAAGACGGTTGAAGCCGCAGGCATCGAAGTGAACTTTGGCCACGTGAGAGAGCTTATTCCAATGCTGGGCCAGTTATCCATTGTCCGCACTTGGGCGGGCCTGATGCCCTTTTCCCTGGACGGCAGGCCGGTAATCGGCAAAATTCCGCAAATCGACAACCTCTATATCGTCACCGGGCTGGCCTCCTCCGGGTTCGGGAGCGGGCCTATGGCGGGAAAGCTGATTGCCGATTACGTCCACACCGGTCACCGGCCCCAGGTGTTGTCGGAGTCGGACCCGGCCAGGTGTGTTTCCGTCCTTGACTGACCACTTCTCACCTAGTCAGGCAAACCAACGAAGGGATGAATTATGACGAGCCTCGAGAGCGCCTTTCAGGCAATAGATCTCTACGCTGAACACCGGATACGGGCCGTCAATATGCCGGGCTTGGCCCTTGCGGTCACCGACCGGGAGAAGTTGCTCAGGTTGGCGACGTTCGGGTACGCCGACCTGGCAGCCGCCAAGCCGATACAGCCCGGCACAATGTTCGAGATTGGCTCCATCGGGAAATCTTTTACCAATGTCGCCCTCTTGCAGCTTCGCGATGAGGGTCGCCTCGACCTGCACGCTCCGGTGTCGACCTACCTGCCGTGGTTCGAGGTGCCGTCCGACTACGGGCCCATCACCACCCATCACCTGATGACCCACACTGCCGGCCTCCCCTCCGGCACGGATATCGGGCCTCACGGGTTGTACGAGGCATGGGCTTTGCGGGAAAGCCGGACAGGTTCACCACCCGGAGAGTACTTTCGCTATTCAAACGTCGGTTACAAGACCCTGGGTTTCCTGCTGGGGGAACTGGACGGCCGCTCCTACAGTGAATCCATCCAGACCCGGGTACTTGAGCCGCTGGGGATGCGCGATTCCCACCCGGTCATCGGATACGAGACGCGGAGGCGGGCCGCGGTGGGTTACCGCAGCTTCTACGACGACCGGCCGGAGCATATAGACCACGGGCTGGCGCCGGCGCTCTGGACCGAATACGGTGTGGGCGACGGCTGCCAGGCATCCACCGCCGAGGATATGACCATCTACTTAAGGATGCTCATGAACGGAGGCTCAGGGCAGTCAGGGCGGCTCATGTCCGAGGACAGTTTCGGCCTGATGACCCACCCGGCAGTAGCCACCCAACAATGGGGCGGCGCCCACTACGGTTACGGGCTCACGCTGGCTGATGTTGAGGAACACGCTTACCTGGGGCACAGTGGCAGCACTACCGGATTCGTGGCGGCCATGATCGCGGATCTGGACGACGGCTTGGGTGTCGTGGTTTTGGTAAACGGCTACGTCCAGTCCTACGGCGCCGTCGATATGGCGTTGCACCTGCTCAGTCTGCTGCGGGCCGGACTCCGCCAGCAGCCGATGCCACCGCTCCCCTCCGTTGCCGACCCGGAGTCTGTAAGCGATGCGGCCGCCTATGCCGGCAGCTACAGCGCGGGAGAAGACCGCCTCGCCATCGCCGCTCAGGGCGAACGCCTCTCCCTTCGATGGCGGGGCTTGGATGTTGTCTTGCGGCGGCGCGGCGAGGACAGGTTCTTCGTGCCCCACCCCGACCTGGAGCACTACCTCCTGGAGTTCGGGCGCGATGGTGAACGGGTCGTGGAGGTCTTCCACGGTCCCCACTGGTACGTTGGGGAAGAGTATTCCGGGCCTGCGGGCTTCGCCTACCCAGCAGAGTGGGACAGCTTTCCCGGGCACTACCGGACCTACAACTTCGGGCTGACCAACTTCCGAATCGTGCTGCGCAAAGGCTCTCTGATCTTGATCTACCCGGCGGGCGGTCACGAGCCGTTGGTTCCCCTGGGGGGCGGACTGTTTCGCATCGGCGATGATCCCCGCTCGCCGGAGACCATTCGGTTCGACGCGATGGCGTCGGGCAGGGCGTTACGCGCTACCTACTCAGGCTGTCCCTACTACCGCACCTACACCCCTTGAATAGAGAGATGCGCCGGGCAAAGCGCCGGCTTCCCCACGACTCAGGACAATCGATTCGGACTTTCAAGGAGGCGATAATGCCCATCGAGCAGATGTCAGCGGAGTTGGAACGCATAGTAGCATTGGACCAGGATGCCGAAGTGCTGGGCACCGGCTACGCCGTCGGGGAAGGACCGTTGTGGTGGAGCGAGGACCAGTGCCTGTTGTTCAGCGAAGTTCGGGGCGACCGCCGGTGGAAGTGGTCCGCCGGTGAGGGCGTGAGCCTGGTCCAGGAACCTACCAACAATGCCAATGGCCTGACCCGAGATCCCCAGGGAAGGTTGGTAATGTGCGAGGGCGGCGCACGGCGGGTGACGAGAGTCGAACACGACGGGAGCCTTACTGTGATCGCCAGCAGCTATCACGGCCTCCCGTTGAACCGGCCCAACGACGTGGTGGTGAAGTCTGACGGCAGCATCTACTTCACCGATCCCGGTGGTCCTGCCCCCGACACCGACCTGGACTTTGCCGGAGTCTATCGCGTCTCGGCGGACCTCAGCACGATTAACCTGCTGGTGCGGGACTATGTCCTGCCCAACGGTCTCGCCTTTTCGCCGGATGAAAGCATCCTTTACATCAATGATTCCCTGGGTTTGCACGTAAACAATGATATGTTCCGCAGCATCGGTTACATCGACGCCTTCGATGTGCGGCCCAACGGTATGCTGGCCAACCGGCGAGTGTTCTGCGAACTAAGAGGGGAAGGGACCGGCATACCCGACGGAATGAAGGTTGATGTGGAAGGCAACGTTTACTGCACCGGGCCCGGCGGGGTCTGGATTATGGACGCCAGCGGCAAGCACTTGGGCACCATTCTCACCGAGGTGGAACATACCACCAACGTGGCGTGGGGTGGTGAGGACTGGACAACCCTGTACATCACCACCTTCGAGACTCTGGCCAGCATAGAGTTGAAAATACCCGGCCTGCCGGTTCCGGCTCAGGTGCCATTGAGGTAGGTGCGGGGCTATTGAGCTACTCGGTTACCAAGCAGTAAGTAACTATCTCAAATTAGCGAGGCTCCATTGACGGCGGTACCAGATAAGGGCACAAGCCAGTT
The DNA here is from genome assembly GCA_965197655.1 of Dehalococcoidia bacterium. Lineage (GTDB taxonomy): Bacteria > Chloroflexota > Dehalococcoidia > Lucifugimonadales > UBA3495 > CATQHB01. The sequence continues at coordinate 3,302,236 of OZ240220.1, forward strand.
GGAGCAGACCAGGGTAATTGGATGGCTTCTTGAGGACGAATCGGGTAATTGCGGGACCTTGCGTCCGCATTTTTCCGGGGTTTCTTGTGGTAAATTAAGGATAATCAAGAACCAACCTGACCGACGCGGGTAGGCAACTCGCCGAGAGGTGGAGATGACAGGTAACTCCAACCGCGTGTTCTACGGCTGGTTTGTGGTGATGGGCTGCTCGTTAGTGGCCTTGGGCACTGCCGGCACCCAGTTCTCCTTCGGCGTGTTCTTGCAGCCCATGACCGAGGAGTTCGGCTGGAGCAGGAGCACCCTGTCTCTTGCATTTGGAATCACCTTCATGCTGTCCGGCCTGATGCGGCCCCTGGCCGGTTATCTGGCCGACCGTTACGGCCCCAAACTGGTGGCCCTGTCCGGCGTTGCATTGCTGGGAATCATGCTGCTGATCGTTCCATCCGTCCAGAGCTTGCTGCAACTCTACGCGGTTTTCGCAGTGATGAGCATCGGGCTGGCCATGGGCGTCGGCCCGATTTTGACCAAGGTTATCAGCTCCTGGTTTTATGCTCGCCGGGGCTTGACGCTGGGCTTGAACAGCAGCGCCGGGTCCTTTGGAGCTTTGATCCTGGTGCCAACGGCTTCGGTGTTTCTGGTCCTGTTTGACTGGCGGGACGCCTACTATTTCCTGGGTGGGCTTGCCCTTCTGGTCATTCTGCCCATCGGCTTTATATCCATCCGAAACACGCCCCAGGAGATGGGGTTGGAGCCCTTGGGTGATACATCGGACCTGCGGAAGAGAGGAGGCACGGCTGGGGAGGACTCTACACCGCTATTCGGCCGCGACGCTACTTTCAAAGAGGCCCTGGGGTCGAACCTGTTCTACCGGCTCACCTTCGGCTACTTCGTTTGAGGGTACTCGATGAGCTTCGTGAATGCTCACTTCGTGACTTATGCCCGGGACCTGGGCTATCACCCGATGGCCGCTGCGGGGGCCTTCAGCTTCATCGGCGCCGCTGCGGTGGTCGGAAGCCTCATCATGGGGCATCTTTCCGACCAGTACGGGCGGCGGTGGCTGTTGACCGCTTCCTACTACATCCGGGCCCTCGGGTTTGTTGTCGTATTGCTGTCCATGGGAGTGCCAGCCCTCGGCATTCCCCCGCTGGGAATCGGAACCCTTCTGGCGGGGATACTGCTGGTGGGGTTTTCCTGGAACTCTGTAGTTAGCGTAACTGCCGCCTATACCTCGGACCGGTACGGCATCAGAAACTTGGGAACAATTTACGGGACGATGTTCGCCGTCATGCCCATCGGCAGTGGGTTGGGGGCTTTCCTGGGCGGCCTTTTCTACGATGTCAGGGGCACCTACGAGGTTGCCATCTGGTCCAACATCGCCCTCTTGCTGGCCGCAATGACCCTGGTGTCCTTCCGGGGGGAGCGGCGGCCTCCGGAGCTGCGCACCGCGGGGGCGGCAGCCTGAGCCGCCCCTTCCTCTTTGCGGTAGTGAATAACTATAAATAGCTATAGTCGTAAGAGTCCGGCCATCAAGGTGGCAGCCAGCACCCGGCGAGAGGGTGTGGATAGGGGGTGAGCCAGTGGAGAGCTAATCAACCCGAATCCGGGTCAGCGGAGCCAACCTAAACTGATGGAGGTTGCTATGTTGGACAAACTTATTACCGGTGGCACGGTGGTCACTCCCGCGGGCGCCGCGCAATGGGACGTGGGGATCGAGGGGGAGAAGATAGTCGCCGTTGCCCTACCAGGCTTTTTGCCAAAGGAAGGTGCGACCGTCATTGATGCCGGCGGCAAGATTGTTGTGCCCGGCGGCATTGAGACCCACGCCCACGCCGCGGCCAACGTGCAGCCCGGCGCGCGGCAACTGGTAGCCGACACCCCCAATGCCGGGCCGCTGGACCATTCCCTCGGCGCCATTTGGGGTGGCACCACCACGGTAATGGACTTTGCGCCCGTGCCCAACGCGGGTGACTTGGCGGCCGGCGTCAACGACTTTATTTCGGTGTGGCGGGGCAACGCTTACACCGATTATTCTGCCCACTGTATTTATTCCAGCGGCAGCACGCCGGACGCCATCTCCCGTTACAGTGAGCTGATCAATGCCGGATTTCCCAGCATCAAAGTCTTTACCACCGACATTCGGCCGCCGGAAGGGCGGGTTAACAGCCTAACCCCCATTGGCAAGATCGACACCGGGCGCCTGGCCGACGTTATGACCCAGATTGCCCACCACGGCGGTGTTCTGGCCGTCCACGGCGAGGACGACGAGTTGGTGATGTATAACTACCTGCTGGCCCAGCAACGGGGTTTGTGGGACTGGTATAACGTTCACGAAATCCACTCCAAGCTGGTGGAAGACCTGGCTTTCCAGCAGGTCATACGGCTGGCCCAGCGCACCGGCACCGGGGTTTACTTTGTCCACGTCACCGCCAAGGACGGGCTGGATGCCATTTCCGAGGCCCGCAGCCGCGGTTTCCCGGTCTATGGCGAGGTGTTGACCCTGGCCCTTTCCTTCAACTGTGAAAACTACAAGGAAAGCGACGGCATGAAGTACCATACCTACCCGTCGCTTAAGTACGAAGACGACCGGATGCACCTGTGGGACGGCTTGCTGCGCCGGGACCTTTCCTTCACCGCCACCGACAGCAGCTTTACCACCTACCTGGACAAGATTGCCGGCCGCAACGTGGTGGATGTCCGGGGCGGTAATATCGGCATTGAGATTCGCATGGGTGTGAACTATACCGAGGCGGTGGTGCGACGCGGGGTATCCCTGGAGCAATACGTCAATTTCACCTCCACCAACGCCGCCAAGATGCTGGGACTCTACCCCCGCAAGGGAGCCATTGCGGCGGGCAGCGACGCAGACATTACCATAATCGATCCGTCAATCAAGAAGGCCCTCACCATGGACGACCTGCACCTGCGGGACTACAGCCCCTGGGACGGGTGGGAGATTGAGGGCTGGCCCACCACCGTTATGCTGCGCGGCAAGGTGATGGTGGATAACGGACAACTGCTGGGCTCCCCCAACGACGGCCAACTGGTTCCCAGGAAAATCGACCAGGCAGTGTTAAATCGGCCGGCCTTTTAGTCGAGAAAGAAAATCGCCTGGCGATGTTGGGATGTGGAGGCAATCAATACCCTTTCCACCCTTTCCTTCATGCCGTTCAGGGGGGGCAAATGAGAAGGGGAGCCTAATCGGGGAGGGGTATTACGGTGGTTGTGAGGGTGGTGTAGATGAGGGAGTGGGATTCCGATAGGCCGCAACACGGCCTCCACCGGGCGTTCCGCTGGGCTGTAGCCCTCCCTCCTCACCTGCACTCTGCAACTGTCTTCAATATCGCCCCAAGGGGTTCAACAATCCCCTAAAGCAGTTGTCGAACAGCAACTATTATTGCACGGGATTGTTGAACCCCTCCGCAAAGCTGGTGGATTGAACTCCATGACCGTGCTCCCCGTCACCTACGGCTACGCCCGGGTCAGCAAGTCCGATGACGAGGCCAGGAACCTAGACACTCAACTGCGCCTGGTTGGCTGCGATGGTCTGGCGAATGGTCGGGGCGTTCCGTCATGATTGAGGGCCGGAGGGCCATCCCTCCCCGCCTGTCCCATAGAATGCAGGGACCTGCGGGGGGCCATTTCACGCCGTCTCCATACCGGCGGCCTCTTCGAGTTGCAACTCCCGGATGGATACTTCCCGCATTACGAACTTCTGGATTTTGCCCGTGACCGTCATGGGAAATTCGGACACGAACCGGACGTAGCGCGGCACCTTGTAATAGGCTATCCGGCCCCGGCAGAACTCTTTGATCTCCTCCGCCGTGGCCTCTTGTTCCGCTTTGAGCATCACCCAAGCCATAATTTCCTCGCCGAAGCGCGGGTCCGGCACGCCGATTACCTGCACGTCGGCCACCTTGGGGTTGGTGTACAGGAACTCCTCAATCTCCCGGGGGTAAACATTCTCCCCGCCGCGAATAATCATGTCCTTGAGTCTGCCGGTAATCCGGTAGTAACCGTCGGCGTCCACCGTGGCCAGGTCTCCCGTGTGCAGCCAGCCCTCGGCGTCAATGGCGACGCCGGTTGCCTCGGGCATCTTGTAGTAACCCTTCATGTTCATAAAACTGCGGGCCCACAGCTCCCCCTGCTCGTCCGTGGGCAGCTCCTCTCCCGTATCCGGGTCGGCAATCCTGACCTCTACGTGGGGTATCGCCGGCCCCACCGTAGCCACCCGGCGCTCGATGGTGTCGTCGGAACTGGTCAGGGTAATTACCGGGGATGCCTCGGTCAGGCCGTAGCCTACGGTCATTTCCCGTGCTCCCATGCGGTCGATGACCTGCCGCATCACTTCTATGGGACAGGGAGAACCGGCCATCATGCCGGTACGCAAGGCGCTGAGGTCAAACCGGTCGAAGTCCGGGTGCTCCAACTCGGCGATAAACATGGTGGGTACACCGTGGAGGGCGGTGCACCGCTCCTTTTCCACCGCAGCCAAGGTCTTGCCGGGGTCGAAGTATTCCGAGGGAACCACCATGGCGGCGCCCCGGGTCACGCAGCCCAGGGTGCTGATCGATGAGCCGAAGCAGTGGTAGAAGGGGACGGGAATGCAGAGCCGGTCTGCCTCGGTAAAACGGAGGCCATCCGCCACGTAGGAGGCGTTGGACACCAGGTTGTGATGGGTGAGCATAGCCCCCTTGGGGTTGCCGGTAGTCCCCGAGGTGTACATGATACAGATAACGTCGTCCGGGCGGCATTCCCGCTGGCGCCGGGCCAGAGCCGCCGGGCTGATTTCCCCGCCGCGCGCCTGTATGTCGCTCCAGGCAAACATACCCGGGGGACATTCCCCGGCGGGGAAGCCGCCGGCGTCGGCGTAGGGCGGAACAAAGATGACGTGGCGCAGATGGGGGAGCTTTTCGCAATGCAGCCGGCCCGGGCTCGAGTTCGCCAACTCGGGAACCACCTGGCCCAGCATGGCAACATAGTCCGACGTGCGGAAGTTGCCAATCAGAATCAGGGCGGCAACATCGGACTGAGGGAGCAGGTATTCCAGTTCATGGATGCGGTAAGCCGGGTTTACCGTGACCAGCACGGCGCCGATCTTGGCGGTGGCGAACTGGGCCACCACCCACTCCGGGTAGTTGGTGGCCCAGATGCCGACGTGGTCTCCCTTGTTGATGCCCAGAGCCATCAGGCCCCGGGCCACCCGGTCGCACTCGGCTCGAAACTCCCGGTAGGTATAGCGCACGTCCCAGTCCACGTGGATCAGGGCGTCATTGTCGCCGAATTGTTCCGCCTGGCGGTCCAGCAGGTCGCCGATGGTCGTCTTCAAGCCGGTTGGGGTGGTCATGAGCTGCTCCTACGGGCCGTTGACAGCGAATATAGCCACCGAGTCAGGGGGTATCAATGTTATTGGGTATGCGGTGGTATCACACGGTTGGCTGCCTGGCCTGTGTAAAATCCAGGTAGGACTTCGAAGATTCGGAAACTTCTTCATCCGGCTGGACAGCCGGAAAGAGAAAATGAAACGTCGCTGCCGCACTGTCCTGCAAACAAGAGCCGCAAGACTCACCTCTCCATTGCCTGCCTCCAGAAAATGTACTTCCCGCCTTAGCTTTAGTTTAGGTCGATCCCGACCTCCTTGAAGACATCGAAAGGATTGTCGATGCCGGGTTCGTCGCCCCAGTGCTCGACCAGAATCTCGTACTTGTTGTTGCTCACCCTCGCCGGTAAAGTTTTTGCCTTGAAGTGGTTTCGAGAGTCTGCCGGAGCACGTAGGTTGAGGCAACCAGGATTGAAGGCGAAACAGGTTTATACCTCATACCTGACCGCAACAGGCCGATGGGGACCCTGATTGGGCGCCACCGGTTAAACATCCTGACGCCGGTGCCCCGGCGCGGGGCAAAAGACCTGTCTCACTCGCCCCTTTCTAGGGGAAGTAGAGGTGGCTCCTCGTGGGCTTGATTCCCTTGGTGTGACTACGTGTCTACGTGAAGTCGTATCCCTGTGGATATGTGGAGTTGCGTATTGACGTACCGGCAAGTTGGCTCAGCGAGGTTTACCTATCTAAAGGCGCAGCTTAGCTAATTTTGGTCATTTCTCTGGGGAAAGGACTCCCCAGCCCCGGTGCGGTTGCTCTCGGTTGCAGCGGTCCAGAGAAGCGTCAATTCCGTTGCCGGTCACTTCAGGGACAGGGAGATTCGTTTGCGCTCCAGGTCCACTTCCAGCACGGTGACCCACACCCGCTGCTGCACTTTGACAATATCCGAGGGATTGCTGACGAACCCTTCCGCCAACCGGCTGATGTGAATCAGCCCGTCCTGGTGAACGCCCACATCGACAAAGGCGCCGAAACCGGTCACGTTGGTTATCACCCCGGGCAGCTTCATCCCCGCCGCCAGGTCCTCGATCCGGTTCACCCCCGCGGCGAAGTGGAACGGCTCAAATTCCTGGCGCGGGTCCCGGCCCGGTCGGGCCAGTTCTTCGATGATGTCGTTCAACGTCGGCAGCCCAACCTTATCGCTGAGGTAGCGGCTGGGGTCAATCCGACTGGCGACACCGGCGTCCCCCACCATCTGCTCCAGCGGATGACCCAGGTCTTGGGCCATGGCATCCACCACCCGGTAGGACTCGGGATGCACCGCACTGGCGTCCAGCGGATGGGCCCCGTCTCTGACGCGCAGAAACCCGGCCGCCTGTTCGAATGCCCGGGGGCCCAGGCGGGGCACCTTCTTCAGCGATTCCCGGGAGGCAAAGGGGCCGTTGCCGTTCCGGTACTCCACAATCGCCTTGGCCAAACGGGGACCCAAACCCGACACATAGGCGAGCAACTCGCCGCTGGCGGTGTTCAACTCCACGCCCACGCTGTTGACGCAACTGCCCACCACATCGTCCAGGCGTTCCTTCAACGCCTTCTGATCGACGTCGTGCTGGTACTGACCCACACCGATGGATTTGGGGTCTATTTTGACCAATTCGGCCAGGGGGTCCATCAGGCGGCGACCGATGGAAACCGCCCCACGGACGGTGATGTCCTGGTCGGGGAACTCGGCTCGCGCCGCCGCCGAAGCCGAGTAAACCGAGGCCCCGCTCTCGTTGACCATGACCACTGGAATTTGGGGGTCCAACTCCAGCTTTCTCAGAAAGGCTTCGGTCTCCCGGCCCGCGGTGCCGTTGCCCACGGCGATGGCTTCAACCTGGTACTGGCGGCAGAGGATGAGTACCTTACTGGCGGCTTCTTCCTCTCCTCGCGCCCCGAGCAGCGGATAGACGGTTTCGTGGTGCAGCAACCGGCCCTGCCGGTCCAGACAAACCAATTTGCAGCCGGAGCGAAATCCGGGATCCAGGGCCAGGACGTTCTTCTGACCCAGGGCTGGGGCCAGCAGCAGCTCCCGCAGGTTGTCGGCGAACACCCTGATGGCGGCGTTCTCAGCCCGAACTCTGACCTCCTTGCGAACCTCCGTTTCCATTGAAGATTCCAGCAGCGGCTTATACCGGTCCTGAATGGAGAGCCGAACCTGTTTTGAGGCCTGGGTTGCCCCTCTGACAAAGATCCGGTCCAGAATTGCCAGCGCCGGCGATAGCGGCGGCGCGATACGGACCGCAAGCAATGCCTCTTTCTCACCCCGCAGCATGGCCAGGGCACGGTGGGAAGGCACGCTGGCAACCGGTTCCTGCCATTGGAAGTAATCCCGGTACTTGGCCGCTGCCGCTTCCTTGCCCGAAACCACCGTGGCGGAAAAAACGCCCTCTGCCCAAAACAGCTCCCGGATTTCCCGCCTAGCCGTGGAATCCTCGCTGACCCACTCGGCGATTAGATCCCTGGCTCCGCTCAGGGCGTCCTGTACACTCTTCACCCCCGTTTTGGGGTTGACATATTCAGCTGCAACCAGGGCGACGTCAAAATCCTCCTGGCCCCACAGTCGCAGGGCCAGGGGTTCCAGCCCTCTTTCCCGGGCGATGGCGGCCCGAGTGCGTCGCTTCGGCCGGTAGGGCAGGTAGATGTCCTCCAGGACGGCCATGGATTCGGCGGAGAGAACCGCCTGACCCAATGCCTCGGTCAGCAGACCCTGCTTCTCCAGGGAAGCCAGGATAGACTCCCGCCGGTCCCCGAGTTCCCGAAGCTGGGACCGGCGGTCCCGAATACCGGTAATCGCTACCTCATCCAGGCTGGCGGTACTCTCCTTGCGGTAACGGGCAATGAAGGGCACGGTAGCCCCATCGTCCAGCAGGCTGACGGCTGCCGCCACCTGGCTTAGGTCCAATTGAAGTTCCAGCGCAATCCGGGGAATCGCTAGGTCATTCATAGTTTTCCTTTTGCAAACTCAGTCCGTGCCATCATTCAACAACCGGCGATTGGCGCCGGCGAGCCGAGTTACCTTATCCGCGGCCCCCGGCAAAAGTATTGCCGGCTATAATGAATCGTGGGCAGTCTGCCATCAACCGCCGGCCAGCAAGAACCGACATCGGCCACCCGGTCTTGACATCGATTATCGCGCCTTCTTTGCACTTCGTCGCAATGAGGTCGGGCTTGCCCCCAATTCTCGCTGACGCACCTCGAAGGGTGAAACTGTTTTGGTTTTCAGTGAATACGGTGTATCCCTTATCTTCCCAGTATTGACAGGTTTCATTGATTTTAGCAGTATGCCTGAGCTGCCAGGCAGCCATGTCGTTTGTAAACCGGCCCTTGGTCATCCTTCATACACCCAGCAACATCTTCACGCGCTGGTGAAAATCTCGTTGGCAATGTCCATCGCTTCTCGGGCGAACGGTATCCCGGCGTACAGCGTCATGTGGCCGAAGACCTCGATGATCTGGTCCTGTGTCAACCCGATATTCAGCCCGCCACGGATGTGGCCCCGCAGGGGGCCATGGCGACCCAAAGCCGCCAGGCAGGTCATGGTGCAGAGGCAACGGCTGGTGAGATCCAGCCCCGGTCGGGTCCAGGTCGCTCCCCAGTAGTATTCTCCGGTAGTACGACCCAACTCCCTCTCAGCTTCCGTTGGCGGAGTCGGTCGCGCCGTGGCGGTGATTCCCATGTAGCTGCGCCGGAACTCGTCGCCCCGCTGGAACAGGCTGTCGGGGTCTTCACTGCCATCGTGGATGCGGGCCGGCGTGAAGTCTATCCCGCGCTCCTCAAAAACCGCTTTGCACAGCGTCAGCGCCTGGATGCCGGCCGGAGCTCCACTGTACCAGGTGTCGTGAATGATCAACTCCACCACCTGCTCCGGGGTCAGTCCTATGTTCAGCGCGTTGCTCAGGTGCCGCTTCAGCTGTACTTCGCGGTTATTGACTATGAGGCACGACAGGGTGATCATCTCCCGCTGCACCGGCGACAGCGCCGGCCGCCTCCAAATGGTGCCGAACAGAGCCTCGCCCAGGATTCTTTCCAGGTCCGGCGCGATGTCCCACGCCCCCGGCGACGACCCGCCGGTGATTTGCCCGCCGCCAAACATCCTCCGCGTTTCCTGACCGCGTTCGTAGCGGTCGTCCAGTTCACCCATAGCGTGCCTCCATAGTGGGTGTGCCAGGATTCCAAGCACCGACAGTTTACGGCGGCATCCCGACGGGTGCAACCGTTTCGCCCGGGACAGCAGGGCTTTCCCAAAGTTGCCGACTCTAACTCATTGCAACCACCGCATATTACCGATTGGGAACGAAACGCTTTTCTAGTATTGCAACGACGGGCTATCCAAGGAGGTAATTCGTGAGGGAATGTTGTACGTAGCAATGAACGGGTCCGAAGCTCCGATAAGAAGCGGGCCGTAGTCTGAGGGGAAGCTTCAAGGGTACTCTCATATAACCCGTCGTTGTAATAGTAAACTAAAGCCAAGGTGGGATGTACATTTAAGTGGCGATGATGATCAGCTGGGTTGCGCCGGTGAATCCCTCTCATCCGTACTTGGAGAATGACCCGGCTCCGTCGTTTGACCGCAACATCTGCGCATTTCACCTTGGCTTTAGTTTAGGAGAAAAGTAAGACCAGCCCGGCGGCCAGGACCAAGGCAGAAAGCCAGACTCGTTGTGAAGAGAAAGTACGCATAGCGACCGGAATTATCGCTTCATCTACCGCCGGTGTCCATACCTAGAATGGCAAGACAAGCACTTGCAGCTCTCGAACAAGAGCAAGCCCACATAAACGCCATATCCAGGCGAAAAACCTGGGAGTACACGGAGACCCTCAGAGGCACGGAATTCCAAAAGGGCCCGAACGGCATTACGGGCCCACGTGTAACCCGGCTCACCTCGCCTCCTTGCAGCCTTCTACCTGGACGTTCGGTTGATCGGCATCCTCGACCTGGACGCCCGGGCCCTCGGCCGCATCCCCAACCTGGACCTCCCCGACGTCCCCACCAGGCCCACTTCAAAGGAAGCTCCGCCTTACGCCCAGGGCTACCTGGACGAAAGAAGGGCCCTAAAGCCCAGCGGAGGAGAATATGTGGCAATGCCGCTGGGACTACCACAAGGGCCGACACCTCACCTGGAACAACGCCGGCAACGATCCCGGACTATCGCCAGGAATGCAATTGGCTGTGGCAGCTCGGAGAACCCTGCTAACAACACCTGTGGAAGTTAATGTCAGAGCCGTCCAAACGCAATCGCTGCAATCCAGGATTCGACAGTCGCCCAAGTAATGAGCCTCATGCCCGCGTTAAACGACGCTGCCACTCGGCCTGCCAAGAGCGCCAGCCCGACTCGGCCTGGGTACGGATGCGCTCGAACCTGATCTTGTAGTCAAAAAGCAGCTTCTTTTCAGAGTGAGACACCTTTTTGCCGTCGGGAAAATCATCAATGGTTTCGGAGAACCTGCTGAACTCAGCCTCACGCCCGGGGATCTCCTTCCCTCGAAGCCGTGATGCTGCGCCGGAGTAGTGCGTAATTGAGCCCTCATGACCATAGAGGGCCCTCTCGGTAAGGAACTAACCCACTCTATTCCCGATGGAAATAATCCTGGCATCAGGCTTGGCGACCAGGCCAAGTTCTTTTTCAAAGAAAGGGAACCACTTGTCATATTTCCCAGGCTTTCCGGCAGCGGGGTCGTTGGTCTTCATGGCCCCCCGGGCCAGATCAGTAAGGTAATAGCTATCCCCCTCCCATAGGAGATATTTCTCAACGGGGTACCGGAGTATCCAGACGCCGTCAAAATTCCTGAAGCCAGCGTCTATCTTCTTCTGTGCGTCAACCAGGTCCCCTGCCCAGGCGGCGAGCGAGGGCTCCATTCCGACCAGAACATAGTCCACTGGACCGGCTGGCATCCTGTTTGGCAGGAAAATGCTCTCGGAACCAAATTCCTTATTGTCCTTCTCAACGCGCATCGCGCATTCTTTTTCCAGGCTGCGGTATGCCTCTTCAAACGTCATAAATGCCCCCGTGTTGCCAATCCATGGCGATAGTCAAAGTCAGTTCGCCGTTCGACCGAAATGATTACATGGCGGGCTTGGCCCACAACGCATTCAAGGCAATGCGTCGGTTTGACCGAGGTACCTGACCACAGCGTCCACCGAGACACGAGACAGCAGAGGCCCAGCCGCCAATAGATCCAAATAAACAGGCTATACCAACATGCCCTAACCAACGTAATCGCATCAAGGCAAGCGCCCTATCACCGACGGACGAAGCGCCCGGCTTCTGACTCCCTGATCACTCCGTCTCCATCCACTTTTTCAATATGCCCTTGATATCGGCGCTAACAGTACTCGGGCTCAGATCCGGGCAAAATAGAAGATAGCAGCAAGAAGCAACCCTCCAAAAGTGTCCTCGCCGATCCCGGAAACGTGAGGCCTTCTACTAATGGGCAAAGATGCCAGGCTTTAAACCAGGAGATGCGGGTCCGAGACCCGTAGGCTCCACGATTTCATCCCTATAATCCAAGAATACGGTTTCACACCCCTGAGACTTCCCTAAAAGGGGCCACATTTGGAGGTGTAAGAATGCTGCCCGAAACCGCCAAGGCGGAGGAAGAATTAGAAAAGCCCTTGCCAAGGCAGCGGGACTGGAAGAACTAGCCAAGAAAAAAGAGGCCCGGGTCGAAGTATTGATACTACAAGTACAGGGTTCCAGTGGATGCCGAGACCTAGAAAGGCAAGAGAAACAGCTGCTCGAAAATAAGTCGACAAGCGTAATGAGTCGAAACTGTTACAGAGAGAACGAGACTGGGCATATTCTGCCCAGTCTCAACAAAAGGAATCTCACATTTACTCGGTGGCAACAGGAGATAGAGCCACAACCGAGGGTTGGAAATGATCCAATGGTGAAATCTCAGAAGTAGCACAAATTATCCAGATTTCTTCTGCCGACCACCGCGCTTTCGTGCAACAGGCCACTGATCCGGCTCCGCCTTCAAAATCACCGTATAACGCCAATTCCTGGTTGATTGACGAGAACTGGGAGATCTACCGACCTGGAGGTCACGGAAGCCGGGTGATGGGTGGACTACCCATTCATCAATCCCGCCATCGAGACTAATGGAATCGACCACTTCTGGTTGGTGCGCCACGACGGTGTGTACCTCGGCTTCGGCTGGTACGAATAAGGCCAGTTGCCCGATACCAGGTGGAAGCCCGCCGGGCATTCGTCGGTCCCGCCATTCGGAGCATCCTCTGTTTTGAATGCAGAGGGTGACCAATTACTTGCATTCACGCGAGCGCCGTACAAGAACAACAGTAGGGAGGCAGTTCCATCATGCCTGCCCAAAGGAGCGAAGGGACATCTATTCCCTCAGGGCGACCGGTTGCTCAACCCCCCTGTCGTCCGCGCATACGATTCTGGGGTCACAATCCTCATGGAAAGGGCTTTCCGGCTATATTTCTAGCGCAGCACGGCGGCGTCAATGCGCGCCATCAGCGCCGGGTCCAAGGGAGCCGCCGCCTCCGCTGCGATACAGTCCCGAAGCTCCTCACGGTTCTTGACGCCCAGCACCACTGTCGACACGCCGTCCATGGACAGGGCGTAGCAGTGGGCCAGGTACGCTGCCGAGTGGCCCACCTCCGCCGCGATGGCACGGAAGTGAGCCGCCCGGGCGTAGTCCGCCAAATCCGGGTGCCCCTCGGGCAGGGGCCGGTCGATGGCGTCCGTCAGCGCTCCGGCCTGCACAGCCCGTATGCCCATGACGGCGACGCCATTGGCGTTGGCCGCCGCTATGATGTCCCGCGGGCGCGCCGGGCCGCCCCCCTGTAGTAGGCCGCCGGCCGAGTCCAGCAGGTTGGTGATGCACTGGATGAAGTCCGGCCGTGGGCCGTGGGTCAACAGGTGAATGAGGGCGTCGGCGTGGCTGATGCCCGTAAGGCCCCAGTGGCCGATGCGCCCTTCCGCAATGAGCCGCTCGAAGGCCGGCGCCACCGCCTCCGCCACGGTTGTGATGGTAGTAAGTCGGTCGCTACCATCATCGCCTAGCGTGACGGCGTTGTGCAAGAACATGACGTCCACTCGCTCCAGCTTCATCCGCGCCAGGCTGCCTTCCAGGCTGGCGGACAGAAGGTCGTAGACCAGCTCCGGCGGCGTCGCGCCAACGCGGCACTTGGTGGTGACCCGTATGCCCGCGGGCAGCGCGCCCCCAAAGGCTTCGCCAATGACGGACTCGGCCTCCCCGTTGCCGTAAGAGGGCGCCAGGTCCAGCACCTCGATGCCGGACTCGACCGCCTCCCGCACGGTGGCGACGCACTCCTCTCGGGTCGTGGCGCCCCAGACCTGCCCGAGGCCGCCTCCACCCAGGGTCAGGACGCTGGTCGCGCCTAATTTGCCGAACGGTCGTTGACGCATACCTGATCCTCCGTGTTTCTTAATGACGGTGCTCTAGCTGAAGGCGCGAGCCAGGCGATTGTCGAAGACACCGCGCCTTGGGTAGCATACTCCTACGGCGATCCTGTGTTAAGCGGCGGCCACAGGCGGCTAAGGTCCCGCCGTCCGCAACCGGAAGAGCCACCCCTGACCCCGGATGCGGAATTGACCCGCCCCAGGGATTGTACCAGGCATTACCCATAATTGAGCCATCGTAGGAAGGATGGTCTGGGGTGCTGGTGTACCAGAGCCTCTCTTGAACTCAGACGGACAGAGGTGCGAGTTGGGCGTTGCGAAGCGGCGGAAGGCCCCAACTCGTGTTTGCAGTGGACTAACCAAAGCTACTTGTATCTCCGGGCGTTCCCTTACTCTATAGCTCTGAATCGGGCGCGAATGCTCAGTCTTCATCGATGGCTGGTATCTCTGACATCTAAACTAAAGCCAAGGTGAAATGCGCAGATGTTGCGGTCAAACGACGGAGCCGGGTCATTCTCCAAGTACGGATGAGAGGGATTCACCGGCGCAACCCAGCTGATCATCATCGCCACTTAAATGTACATCCCACCTTGGCTTTAGTTTAGTACCGTTTCCACTTGAATATGCCTTATACCGGATACCCGTTTCACCTGCCCGTCATTCCCGCGCAAGCGGGAATCCGGAGTTGGAGGTGACTTTCCAGTATCGACAAGACCATCTGGAAACGGTACTAGCCATAGCAGAGAAATGCATCGACTTATCTAGAATTCCAGACGAACGGGAGCCTGGGACCAGGATAGTAGCAAACCTGGACTCCTCCAACAGTGTCAGTGAATCGATGGTATGCGATTACCTGAAACAATACGTCCGGTTTCTGCCGGTCCCTGTATTCGTCAACGGCCGCGTTATAAGCCAGGAATCATTCGCAGATGTCGCCATCCGCAGTGGGGCGGGGTTTGACCAGATTTTTCGGCAACGTATGACTAATCAGACTTTCGAGGGAATGTCGGAGGTGTCTACCAACCCTCAAGGTCGTGTATTCGTGTGAATTACTGACACTGATTTGAACGGGACTAGTGGTGCGAAATCTTTGTAATGATGGGTAGTTTGGTTGGTGGCATTACGTGGACAAGCATCAGACTGAGAACCCGGCTGGAAAAGCAATCCATCATTTCAAAGTAGTTGGACTACTAGGCTTAAAGGTGAAGCCTGCTTCGTGCAGGATGGAGGCGCCACGCACGCTTATCGAAACTTTTTCGGATTGGCTCCTGTGCCTGTATCCGGGCACTACCGCCTCGGGGGTTACGTAAATCTTGACATCCTTCACCCCACGGCAGGGCGGGAGGCCCTGAGCAGAGATAGCATACAACACATCTCAAATCTCGTGGACTTTATGGAAGAGGTTAGCAGTCTGGCAATTGCTGATCATGCCGCGGCAGATATTGACCAGCAATTTCAGCGACATATTCTGGCAAAAGGGAGGACTGAACTGGCTAAGAATGTGCGGATATTTGTCCGTCCAGCAGAGGATATGGTTCCCCTGGCTGGTGTCAGTGAATACGAACCAGACAAGGGGCAAGCACTATTACACGGGCACCGATCAAACGACTTTGACTCGGTTCGCCAGCGAGGGCTCTAACCTGCTTCAAGTCAGTCAAACTAACCCTCGTCGAGCATTGCAGATGAGGTACCTAACCCAGCATACGAATATAGACCTGGTTCCGGAACGCACTATGGTCGACAGGATTCCGGCAACAGAACTGACGTTAGACGAAGCGATGTTTCTTGTACGACTGCGCGGTGTGCTTTTAGATGATTACGTGATTGGGGATGTAGAGGTTTCTCTGGCTGGCATCAGTCATGGAGTGGAGTTCCATACCGAAGCAAAAGGAGACATTCTTCAAGAAATCGCGATAAGTCGTACGGCTCCGGCAGTCCGGATGGTCGTTGAATGCTATCGAACCGCGAGGGATGTGTTTAATGGATTCGTGAAAGATTTCGTTCGAGAACATCTATACACTCATATTCGTCCTTACATCCTTTCATCAACCCGGCAGGGCAGAGATGCCCTGTATCAAAGACTGAAAGCCAACAAAGAACTTTTCCAGATACAGGAGAGCGATTACGGGGAAATAGAAGAGGTGTTGGCGGATTACATTTCGGGAAAGACCGACTTCAACCGAGTGCTTACGACTGCCAGCACGCGCCGATCCAGTCAGTGGCAGCGAGTAAGCGGGGACCAGGTAGGGAGTGTCGAGCAAGAGCTACCAGATATCATTAACACTGAAATCGTTGAAGAAACGTTGGGCGAATTTGGTGCCAGACCTCCAATAGTAAGGGCTGGTGCCGAAAGTGCGATGAAAGTGCTCACCGTAAGCGATGCTTACCCTATGCTGAACAAATTTCAGATGTTTTTGTCTCTTTCGGACCGCTTGGCCAAAACAGAGGGGGAATTTCTCAATTGGCCCCGCACGACCAAAGTCCTCTGGGGATCGCATCGCGTCATTTACATTTTCGCCGACGAAACAGGGGACATTAGTCTCTACTACGATATTGAGTTGAAGGCGCCGCTAGATTCAGAACAGACAGGTGGTTCGATGTTGCCCACAACCACAATTGTCACCGGGAACCGCATATTCGTGCCAGTTCCTTCGGAATTAGAGGCCGCCTTCCGCGTGACAGACAGTGCCAAGGACTACTATGTCCGCTTCGATACTATTCCGTAGGGACCGCCGGAATTCTGTGGTGATCCAGCTCAAACCAAGAGCCCCCGCTGAGCCAGCGGGGGCTCTTGGGGGAACTCCGTCCGCTACTAGGCTGACCGTCCCCTCGTCTCCTGAAAGGCTTCACTGCCAGACCGGGCGGGGGGATGGTTACAGGACCAGGGTGAAATTGATGGTGAAGGTTCTTGATTTTTGTCCAGTTTGGTGGGCGGTGTTGGACCGTACCAGCTACGAAATCGGACAGTTGTCCATCAGCCGGGGATCGGGCTGGGCGGGACGGTTGGCCGGGGCTTGGAGGTGCTGCCCGGCGGGTCTGGGCAGTCAGCGGGGACGGTTGCGGAGGCAGACCTGCCCCGGGTGCCGGTGAGTCCGGCGCCGTCGTTCTCAGCGAGGTGGGTACTCCGGCGGGGCAGTGTCAATGTTCACCACCTTTGGCCCAGTAAAGGGGGACAATCGCCAAGACCATCGGCAGGATTATGGCAGCCCCAAGGTCCGAAAAGTTCGCATTCAGGCCACATGATATGCACCATTCGCCGCCCGCTCGGATAAACGTTATTGAGGGAACCTCGGAACAGAACGCGATTGCCAAGGTCAAGTTTGATTCCGTTGCATTCGGATAAGCCGGCAGGTTATGCTTGCTCACTGATAGTCCGCCCCTGCGAAGGAATGATGATTATGACCTGCCAGCCGTTCAGTCCATTGTCGCCGCCAGTTCTGCTGAAGCTCTCATTATTGGCGGCGGGCCTTTCGATTCTGGCGGCTTGCTCGCCTTCCGGCCCGGCCGAGCCCCAAGCCTGCGGGACGGAGAATAAGACGCTCAACCTGGGATTCTACGCGTATTTCGCTCCCGTCAGTTACAGCGAAGCCGAGGACCCCGCATCGCCTCTATTCAACGTCCATGAGGGCTATGAGGCGGACCTGCTGGAGGCAATGGAAGCTATGGACAATCCAAAGCTTTCCTTCAACCGCCGGGCTATAGCCCAGTGGGCGGACATTTGGCTCCAAGCTGCCACTCCCGAGTACGATATTGTCGGCGGCGGCATTACGATACTGGACTCTCGGACTCGCGACGCCAAAGGCAACAAGGCAGTAGCCTTTACCTCTGGCCATATCAAGTTTCGCCAGTCCCTTCTGGTGCGCCCTGAGGATGCTGAACGCCTTGCCGGTTATGCCGATCTGACGGAGGACGTCCGTGTTGGAGGACTGGCCGGCACTACCGGGGAACACAGACTGTTGGAATTGGCGGGACTGGTGGACGAGGAAGGCGTCTTGACTGGCGGCACGCGCGTTGACACCACGCAGGGCGTGGTAGTCGCCGACGGCAGTAGTGAGTACGTTATCACCGCTGCGGGAGAGTCTCCCAGCTTGGTGGGCAGAACTCACCTCTATCCTCCGAACCGGGATATGCCTCAAGTTGTGTACCTGGGAGATGCGGCCGGGGAGGTAGAGCTTCTCGAAGCCCTTGGCGACGGCAGGATAGACGCGCTGGCCAGGGGCGAAGTTGGCAACCGGGATGCTGCCCGGAACCATGGCGGAGCCTTTGTGGTTACCGCTTTGGACGAGGCGGTGGAGGTTGGCGGCTTTGCCGTCGCGGCGGATGATACCTACTTGACCGCTTGCCTTGACGAGCGGCTCGACTGGTTGACCGATAGCCAGGAAATCGGCTACGGCGAGTGGACAGAAGACCCCTCAGTCTTTTTGCGCCGCGCCCGAATGTGGAATGAGCGGGCGAGATGATCTTCTTCATGGAACTTTAGCGAAAACGTGGGGCGGCCATGCGCCTCCGGAGTCGAGCCCAATGCCTTGGAAATCGACACTTCACCCGTGCAATGGTGTTAGAAGCGTCTCAGGACCATGGAGAATAGCGAAGCAACGGAGGCCCGGTCGTAATGGCCGGGGCCTCCGTTGTGCTCCATCGCTGAGCGGCAGCCCGGTGTCCTATCCTGAAGGGGCAACGCCAGCGCCTGATTACACTTCCAGCAGGAACCTAATCACAAAGGTTCTTGATTTTGTCCAGTTTGGTGGTCCTAAACCAAAGCCAAGGTGAAATGCGCATTTGCCGGGTGCTGGGAATCGGGGCGGGAGTCTGGCGGGAGTGTTTCGGCCCTTGATTGCCGGATCGTCCGGCAGCGCCGTCTCACCTCGTCTTTCCGGCTGGAGCGCCCGTCCAGGAATTTGTCGACCCTCTCCCCTGCCTACGCAGGGGCAGGCTCGGCACCGCCGCCCTGCTGCCCAGGCACAGATTGCCAGTGGCCTCCTCTCTCGCCCAGCCCCAGCTAGCCGCAGCGGCGTTGAAGTCCGGGCTGTAGCCCGGCAGAGCCTGCCCTCGTGAAAACGGGGGTTCACCAGCCTCAGCTCCAGCTCAGGCGTCCTGCGGTACTCCCGCACCGCACCGCCACGGTGGGCTGGCGCATTGTCCCAGCTGACCCGCAGCGGCCCCGGATGCTTTTCCTTCAGTTGCGTCAGGAAGGCAACCGAGGTCCCGCGGTTGCGGTTGCCCGCCAGTTCCAGCCATTCCACCTCGCCCGTCGCCAGGCACACCGCTGCATAGTAGCTGGCCTGCTCCCCCTACCGCGGGCTAGTGGAGTCCACCAACGCCGGCTTACCCTGCAGCACCCACTGGCCCCGCAACTCCGCGTCCGCCCGGAAGGGGGCCGCCTCAGCAAAGAATATTCTGGCTTCAGTCCGTTGGGCCTCCTCCCAACGGGCGGCCTACTCCGCCACGAAGGCCTCCCGCTTGGACTCATTCCCCTGGACCAGACGCTTCTTGGGGCGCTTGAAGGCAAACCCCAGCCGGTGCAGCCAGTTCAGGCAACTGCTGCGGCACCGGCTGAGGCCAAACCGTTCTGAGACAAACCGATGCACCACCTTCCAATACCAGTTGGCTAGTTGGATGCCCGCCGCGGCGGGCGGTTGCTCCACCGCCCCGTTCAACTCCTGCTGCTGCGCCTGGTCCAGGGCGGGGGGAACCACCGGTCTGCTCGAATATCCGGGCCGCAGGCCCGCCCGCACCGCAGGCCGACGCCCAACGTCCGATAGTGTGGGGGTCCCGCGCCAGCGCCGCCGTCGCCGCCGCTGCCCTCCAGCCTTGGGCCAGCAGCAGGATGGCCTACCACCACCGCTCCCGGGGTGTGGGCGCCAGAATCATCCGCCGCCGCAAGTCCTTGACTCCCATCTGCCCCTGTTCCAGAGACCGGTCTATCTCCCTCACCCCCATCACCAACCCTTCGCAATTTCTGAGACCAGCTACCTCGGTTCCTTCACAAATTTACCCCATGCGTCTGCGCATTTCACCTTGGCTTTGGTTTAGGACTACAACGACGAACTATCTGGCAAGGTGATTTTTGCGGCGAAATTGAATCTGGCAACATACAGCCGCAAGCCCCCCACGGCAGGTGACTCGGAGTCAGACAGGAAGCATCAGCCGTCTTTTTCTACATACCGTCGTTGTAATATTAGGGCAGGCATCGGGCGTCAGGCCCACATGGAGAGCAGGGAGGTCATACACCGGCTTCGTCTGGAAGGGTGGAGGCCAAGGAACACTAGCGGCAGCCACCAGCATTTTGTACATCCTGAGAAACCCGGGGTAGTCACAGTCCAACATCCTCGCAAGGACACCCCCATAGGCACCCTGCGAGCACTTTCCGGCAAGCCGGATGGGATTGGAGGGCACAATAATGCGGTATCCAATCGTGATTCACAAGGACGAAGGAAGCAGTTACGGGGTAGCTGCCCCTGGCCTGCCGGGGTGCTTCTCGGGCGGAGATACCTTGGACGACGCCGTTGATATGGCGCGAAAGGCCATTGTTGGGCATATTGAAACTTTGCTCAGGGACGGTCAACTCATTCCAGAGCAGACGCCCCTTCAGGCGCACCAAGCTAACGAAGACTACGCCGGCGGCATTTGGGCCTTGGTAGATGTCGACCTTTCCAAGCTTTCGGCCAAGCCGGTGCAGGTTAATATCGTCATGCCGGCGCCAATAATGGCTATGGTTGACGAAGTCGCCGAGCGGGAAGGAGAGTCGCGGGCGGGAATGCTCACCCGTGCCATGCTTTGCTACGTGGAGCGGCTGACGCTGGCGTAACCCGGATTGGACGCTAAACCGGCCGGGCGACACGATTCAGGGGCGCACATTGTGCGCCCCTGTAATCTCATAATAGGTGGACGGCCGCGAAGGCTAACCAGCGCTAATGCCCAACTCCGCCTGCAAGCCCCGGATGGTCTCGGCGCGGCTGCGGGTAGGGACACGCTGGCGCATACCTATTGGCTCGTTCTCTATCTCCGGCACAACTTTGATGGCGACGAATACCGGGCCGGTATCCTGCATTATTTGCTCCACATTGGTGGCGAACTCTTCCAGGTCGTCGAAGCTGTAGGCAGAGGAATAACCGGCTTCTTTGGCGACACCGGCGTAGTTAATCTCTTGCGCGTTGGGAACCGGCTGCCCTCCAGTGGTAGCGTAGCACTCATTGTCCAACAAAATGTGGCAGAAGTTTTCCGGCTTCTTGCCGGCGATAGTAGCCAGTATTCCCAGGTTCATCAGCAGCGCACCTTCGGAATCGAACAGCACCACCTTTTCATCGGGCAGTCCCAAGGCCAGTCCCAGGGCCGCCGAAGTGGTCTGGCCCATTGCGCCCCCCAGGTTCATGTCCCGGTTCTCGTTGGTGCTGACTTCCCGCCAGTGGCGCCCGGAAGTGCCGGTGGGGATCACGATGGCATTGCCCCGGTACTCTTGGAATACTCGGAATACGTCCGCGGACTGAATCATTCTTTGCCTCCGTTATGTGAATCTTTCTTGCTTCGTACCCCGCCCCACCCCGGGATGACGTACCGCACGCGGTAGGGCGCCGGTGGAACAATAATTTTTGGCGAAGGGTTATCCGTCTAGCGGTTGAACCCGTGGTATTCGTCGCCCACCAGGATAGCAACGGGCCGCTTGGTGGTACGGGCCTCCTCGAAGGCCACGGAGATGCGCGAACTGTCGTCATCCTGCTCCACCAGATAGTAGTTGATGCGATAGGCGTTCAGGAACGGCTCGGTATAGCGGGCCACCGAGTCGGTTATGATGCCGTGGCGGTTCCAGCCACGATAGCCCACCACCATTACCAGGGGGAAACCGGAGTCCAAGGCCATACCCCGGATGGAGTCGCCCGATTCCATCATGCCCGTGTTCTGAATCAGGCACACCGGGGTCTTGCCGCCGATTATCAGCCCCAGGGCGATGGCGAAGGTCTCGCCTTCCCGGGAGGCAGGGACGATTTCCAGCCAGGGCTGCTCCTGCATCAACTCGTACAGGTAGTTGGTCTCGCTGTCGGGAATGGTCACCACATGGGTGACACCGTTCTTCTGGAACTCCTCTATCAGGGTTTCCGGGCTCAGTACCGCTGCTTGCTGTTCGACCATGAAAGTCCTCCTCGCGTATGCTGTGAACCTAGCAGTCGCGGTTTCCGCTGCCCGGGCAAAGACCCGCTACTGCTGTGGACTCTGCCCATTATAGTAACCCATACCGACACGGTCAATTTTGGGATGCCAGGCGGGATAGTGAAGGGCCTTGTTGCCAGGGATGTAAGGTCACCATGTTCCCGACCCGGGCAGTCGCGTCTTAATATGGGATACTGGGCAGTGGTCATTCCGGCACAGGTCAGGATCCAGGAAATGCCCTGGGTAGGTCAATGTTCCCTATGCCGGGGGCTCTGGATTCCGGCGAAAGCCGGAATGACAGGTGGGTCGGGACAGGCCGGCACTGGTTCAGATGTTCCCTAGGTCATGCTTCGGCGGGGAGGTCTGAGCAGAGCAATTTCTCGTATTTTTCGGTCCAGGCCCAGGGGAGCAGGCCCAGGGCGATTTGACGGGGTTCGGGGATACTGCCCTCTTGCCGGAGGTCCTCCAGGTAGCGGAGCAGGGAGCCATAGGTGGGCAGGAAGAAGCCGGCGTCGGCAATCTGCCGGATGATGGACAGGGGCTGGGGCGGTTCCTGCTGGTGGCCGACGGCGCGGGCCCAGTGGTTGTAGACCTGGTCGGCCTGGCGGCGGAGGCGGTAGATTAGTAGTTCTTTGGCGTACTTGCGTTGGCGGGCCTGGATTTGGGTTCTGATTTGGCGGAGGGTCATGGTTTCACTTCCTGGTTGTTTTAGCCACTAATGGACCCGCCCTTCGACAGGCTCAGGGTGAGCGGGGTGGTGTAGAGATTTTTATTTCTGTCCCATTTTGACCCGTTTTGTTCTATTTTGTAGCTGGGGCGGTGAGTTTTTTGGGGCAGTTTTGGGACAAAATGGGACGTTTTGGGAATTTCACCGAGAGAGGCAGGGCAGGGGAGAATAGCGGGGATTTTGGGCAGGTCGCTGCTTTGCTGAGTCTCATGAAATCAGGGTAGGGATGGGTTATGCGGGTTGGCAAGGGGTTGGTGTCAGTAGTTTGGGGATTGCCGGATTCCGGCCGGCGCCGGAATGACGGGCCGATTTGACGACAACCCCCAGGGCGCGGTTGCCTGCCGCCACTACCGGGCAATTGCATTAGACTCAAAGGTTACAGTTCGTCGTTCCTGCGCAGGCAGGAACCTCTGCCCGTGACGTTTTTAGATTCCTGCCTGCGCAGGAATGACGGATTAAGACGCGATTGCCCTGTGTTCCGACGCCGGCGGTTGACCGCTCATACCCGCAGTGTTAGCCTACGCTTCAGCCACGGAGCCAATCTTTTTGACCAATCAGGGGGAGGTCCAGATATGGCGGGAGCACTGGAACACATTCGGGTAATTGACTTCGGGCAGTATATTTCCGGGCCCTTGGCAGGGATGTTGCTGGCGGACCAGGGCGCCGACGTTATACGGGTTGACCCTCCCGGCGGACCCCGCTGGAAGACCCCGGCCAACTCAACGTGGAACCGAGGCAAGCGAAGCATAACCCTGGACCTCAAGCGGGCGGATGACTCGGCCACTGCCCGGTCCCTCATACAGAGCGCCGATGTGGTGGTCGAGAATTTCCGGCCCGGGAGCATGGACCGGTTGAAGCTGGGACCCGAGGAGATGACTCGGGCCAACCCCCGCCTGGTTTACTGCTCCATTCCGGGATTTGCGTCGGACGATCCCAGGGCGGCCCTGCCGGCTTACGAAGGAGTTGTGGGAGCGGCGTCGGCCACCTTCCGCCCGCCCAACGCCGATAGCCCGCGTCCGGTTTACACGGCCATTCCCATCGCCTCGGTCTATGGGGCCTTCCAGTCGGTGGTGGCCATCGTCGTCGCCTTGAACGCCCGGGAGCGCGATGGCGTGGGGCAACGAATTGAAGTCCCCCTTTTCGACAGCATGTTCCAGTCCCTGGGGCGTTTCGGGGTGCGGGTGCACAACGCTCCGCCGGCGATTCCGACGCTGCAAGAGTTGTGGGGCGGCATCTTCCAGTGCAGCGATGGCCAGTACGTGCGATTCGGCGGCTCCGGCAACCAGAACTTCAGGCATTTCGTTGAAGTCGCCGGGATTACATCATGGGACGACGAGGGGCTTACGGACTTCGACCGCCCCCTGGACGGCTCCCAATTCCGCGCCGAGGCCCAGCAGCGGATTCGGGAACTCTTTCTGACTCGTACCGCCCAGGAATGGGAAGACCTGATCGCCGAGGCGGGCAGCGAGGGGGCGGTCTGCCGCACCAGCGCCGAGTGGTTTGACCATCCCCACGCCCGGGCGTCCCAGATGGTGGTGGAGGTTGACGACCCCACCTACGGCAAGATGTTACAGCCGGGAATCAACGCCCGGCTGTCGTTGACACCGGGCAGGGTGCGCGGCCCGGCTCCCACTCCCGACCAGCACCGGGGAGAGATTCTCGCGGAGTTGCGGCCTCGCCCCGCTGCTGAGGCGCCGGCGCTCCGGGACGCCATGCGTTCCGCCCTTGAGGGGGTGAAGGTGCTGGACCTGTGCATAATCCTGGCCGGCCCGACCATGGGCCGGACGCTGGCCGAGTACGGGGCCAATGTTATCAAGATAGATAACCCCAGCCGCGGCTCTACCGTGGCCCGGCATAACGACATCAACCGGGGCAAGCGCAGTATCCTGCTGGACCTGAAATCTGAAGAGGGGCGCGACGTTTTCTGGAAGCTGCTGGAGGATGCCGACGTGGTAGCCGAGAACTACCGGGCCGGCCGGCTGGAGAGGTTGGGCCTGGGATACGAAGAGGTGAGAAAGCGCAAGCCCGATATAATCTACGCTTCATTGAACGCTTACGGGCATATCGGCCCCTGGGCGGAGCGCCCTGGTCACGAGGGGTTTGCTCAGGCCACTGCCGGGATGACCCGTCGCTTCGGCGGCGATGGTATGCCCGAGTCGCAGCCCAATCCGGTGAACGACTACGGCACGGGTTTTATGGGCGCCTACGGGGTGGCCCTGGCCCTGCTGCACCGGCGGCGCACCGGAGAGGGCCAGCACATAGACTCAGCCCTGGCCTACACCGCCATGACGCTGCAATCGCCCTTCATGCAGCTTTACGAGGGCAAGCAGTGGAACGAGACCAGCGGGCAGGACGCCCTGGGAACCGGCCCGCTGCAGCGGGCCTACCAGGCCAGCGATGGCTGGTTCTTTATTGGAGCTGAGGAATCGGCCCTGTCAAGGCTCTCAGGCTTGGAGGGACTGTCTGGAATAGACTCCCTTCGGGGGGATGCCCTGGCTTCGTCGCTGGAAGAGCGGTTCCAGGGGAACAGCGTGGCGTTCTGGGTAGAGCAACTGGCCGCCGCCGGCATCGGCGCGCAGCGGGTCGTCACCAACGTCAGGGAGCTGATGACCGACCCTTGGGTGGAGTCCCACGGCCTTAGCATCACCCGGGAGCACGACGAGTTGGGACCGGTGACTACCTGCGGTCCCGCGCCGCGACTGTCGCGCACCCCGGTGCGCCCGGGCATACCCGCCCCCAAGCCCGGTTCCCAAGCCCGCGAGATTCTGGAAGAACATGGCTTGGGAAGCCGCTACCAAACCCTGCTGGATTCGGGAGTGATACTGACTGATGGTGTGGCGGCGGGGTAGGATTTCCGCCCTGGCAATGATTTTGGGCCGCACACACCTACGTGCGGCCCATGGCATTTCACCGCTGCCGGATGCCGGGATACGATGCCGGGATACGATGCTCCCAGTGAGGCTACCGGCTTTGTGTAGGTGGGCGCACCGTCCAAGCCACTGTATCTCCTCGAGGTCTCCGGGCGCTCCTACCCCTTGAAGTGGCTGGTCACGGGTTGGTGGCCGGCGTTTTCCGGGTAGGGTTCCTCGCGGTACAGGGCCATGTCCTTCATCACCGGAATGTCCTGGATGGAGAACAGGATGGCCTCATCGGTGGAGTCGTTGGCGTGCTCGTGCCAGACCCAGGGCGGTACGACGAAGAAATCGCCTTCGTTCCAGTCGAACCGCTGTCCGTCGATCACACTGTATCCCTGGCCTTTGTACACTTGGTAAACGGCGCAACTGGTCTGGCGGTGGGCCCGGGTGCTGATGCCGGGACGAATCAACTGGGCCCAGCAGGTCATCGTCCGGAGCACCGGTCCGCCGGTCACCGGGTCGCTGAACTCCATGGCAACGTCGTCAAAGGGGCTGGCATCTATTTCCGCTAACCTTTGCAGGGCATCATAGGTCTTGTCCCACTTGTAATGCCACAGGGGGGAGTAGGGTAGCCGGGTATCTTCCCAGGCCGGACGCAGCGCGCCGGAGGCGAACCGCTTTTCCGACTCGGCCACGCCGACTATGGGCTGCTGGTCTTCGGGGAAGGCCTCGTAGAAGTTGGCCCGCAGGTACCGGACCAGGGGGACATCCAGCCCATCCAGCCAGATCATGGGCGCATCGCCCTCATTGTTGTGGTCGTGCCAGGTCCAGGAAGGCGTGAGAACCAGGTCGCCCGGCTCCATGTAGCACTTGTCGCCCTCGACGGTGGTGTAAGCTCCCTGTCCCTTCAGCACCCACCGGATGGCAGTGGGGGTGTGCCGGTGCGCCGGGGCGCACTCTCCGGGCAGGAGCAGTTGCAGCGCCGCGGTGATGGTGTGGGTGGTGCCCCGGTCCAGGCCCGGGGTGGCCAGGCGCAAGGTGCGCCGTTCCACGTCCCGGTCCGGGGTGACTAACTCGCCGCTTTTGAGCACCAGGGGCTCCACCTCGGTCCAACGCCAGAGGAAGGGTTCCATTTCGGGCAGGGGTTGACCTTCCCCCTGCATCCAGCCGGGCTTGAGGCCGATGCGGTCTGTGCTGTCGTAATACTGTTGGGCATCTTCCGGTCTTACCTGCTCGGGTACTGCCATTGTGCGGCCTCCTCAAAGAAATGTATGGTCTTGTGCGGTCGCTCGCCAACGGGTCTCACTATTCCCCATTTGACAGGGGAACCTCCTGTGACCGACTTTAGCGGAACCTTGGAGCCACTTCTTGCCCAAAAAGCCGGGCCGATGTATCCAATAACTCCGGGGATATGTTGCCGCCCACGTTTGGCTCCATGATGACGCCCGACAGGCCCAGAAGGTCGCGCCACTCTTCGAGTCGCTGGGCCACGAAGTCGGGAGTCCCGTAGATGAGGCGGTCTTCCAGGGCGTCCTCATAGGTCATGTTGGCCAGCTGTTCGGCTCGCTGCACTCTCCGTTCGCCCCCGAAGGAGGTGGCAGTCTGAATCAGGCCCTGGCGGATGCGGTTGTAGTAGGTCATGGTGCTCTCGTGGGGTTCGGTCACGGCGCGGTCCATGTCCTCGGCCACGTAGATGCCGACGCGGAGAATCACGTCGCCCTCGCCTGGGTGTCCGGCTTCCTTCCAGGCGGCCCGGTACTCGGAGATGGCTTCGGCCAGGTCGGAGACGCCGGAGCCACCCAGCCCGGCAAATATGGGGATGCCCAGGCGTCCCATGTCTGCGAAGGTTTCCCGGGTGGATGCGGCGTAACGCAGCGGCGGGTGTGGCTGCTGGTAGGGTTTGGGAATCAGGCAAACGTCCTGGAAGTTGTAGTGTTCGCCCTGGTAGGAGAAGCGGTCTTCGGTCCAGGCCAACTTCATCACCTGGAAATACTCCATGAACCGTTCCCGGCTCTCGGAGTAGGGGATGTCGTACCCGTCATAGGCCCAGGGAAACCCGCTGCGACCAATGCCCAAGTCCAGCCTTCCCTGGCTGATGTTGTCCAGGGTAGCTACCTCCTCGGCCATGCGTATCGGGTGACCCAGAGGCAATACCAGCACCGCGGTGCCCACCCGGATGCGGCTGGTCCTGGTGGCTATGGCGGTGGCGAATATCAGCGGCGAGGCCACCACCGAGGGAATTGCCCGCCCGCTGCCCGGCGGGGCAAAGTGGCGTTCTGCCAGCCATACGCCGTCGAAGCCCCATTCCTCTGCGCTGGTGGCGGTGGTGAAAGCCTCGTCGAAAGCTTCGGACTGGGTTCTGCCTTCCCGGTAATCGCATTCCATCATCAGGCCAAATTTCATGCTTCGCTCCTTGGCGGGCTCGGTGCAAGGCTGGCCGAATAAGCCCGCAATCACGCCAACTATTTGGGCCAACGTTATCACTTGCCGACAGCAGCGTCAAACGGGGACAGGTCAGGCGCCGGGCGCCGGTCTGGGTGGTTGAGGTGTTCGAGGGGCAGAGAACCGGCGGAACAATGCGGTCACATCTCTGGAATGCATCGGCAGAATGCCGGTTGCAGCAAGAAGAAGGCTCGATTGCAGTTTAGGGCGAATTCCAATGCTTGGGGTATATGGCCCATCCTACATACTTCGCCAGACTTGCCCCCTTCGCCTATCATTGCCCCATGACCGCATTGGCCTTGGTACTGGTTATACTCTCGACCTTTTGCCACATAGCCTGGAACCTGCTGCTGAAAAATCGGGCAATCAGGAAGTATTCGCTTGGTCGCTTCTGGTTGGTGGGAGCCTGATGCTGGCCCCGTTGGGTGTAGTCCTGCTCTGGCTCTACCCGATTTCGCCGCCCGGCTACTGGTTGGCCTTGACTTCGGCGGTGATGCACGTCTTTTATTTCGTCATGCTGGGCCGGGCTTATTCCCGGGGCGACCTCTCCCTGGTTTATCCCATCGCACACGGCATTGGTCCGATGCTGGTGCCCGTTCTGGCAGTATTGACCCTGGGGGAGAGAATGGCTTTGCCGGCCGCGTTCGGCATCGCACTGATCATTGCCGGGATTTTCCTTGTCTCGTGGTGGGGCCGATTTCGGGAGATTCTCTCCCGGCCATCGGTATTTCTGCGAGACGCCGGCGTCCGCTACGCCGTGGTCACCGGGCTTACCATCACCCTCTATACGCTGGTGGACAAGCGTGGAGTGGAGCACTAGCAGCCCTTCTTGTATATGTACTTGATCACCATAGGGTCGGCTATAGGTCTGGCCCCGTATATCCTGCCCAAATACGGCCTGGCTTCGGTGAAGAAGGAATGGCGGATGAATGCTTGGACTATCCTGGCGGCGGGGCTGCTGGTCTTTCTTGCCTACGGTTTGGTGCTTACTGGATTCTCCTTCTCCCGTGTGAGCTATGTTGCGCCGGCCCGTGAAGTTGGCATAGTGATTGGCGTCCTAATGGGCGCTTTCATCCTGAAGGAGCGATTTGGCCGGGGCCGCCTGCTGGGGTCTGCCCTTATCGTCTCGGGACTGGCCTCAATTGCCCTATCTCTCTAGTGTTACAACGACGGTTCAAGGAGAGATGTACGGGGATGCGCGAAGGGCGGCGCGACGCTTGGCGTGGGAGCGTCTGGCCCGGTCGTTGCATTCTTGCGTCTGCTCCGGCCACCGCAGCAACTTATCCGGCCCGAACCCTTCCCGGGGCAGCATTTCCCGCACCACCCGGTAGACCTGCGGTCTCGTGATCCGAGGCATCTTTTCCCCCCAAGCCTGTTGCAGGCTCAGCAGGAACGCTCCGCCCAGCAAGCGCAAAGCGACATGGTGATGCCCGCCCGCCCAGAGCCTGCCCCGTACTCGATACGGGGTGCGGGTCTCGTACTCGTCCAGCCCCACGTCGCTCTTTTCCGTCTCGAACTCCGTTTCTATACGCCACCTTGAGCCACCCACGTAGGCCAGGGTCTCCAATGGGGTATCCTCCGGAGCGTTGGACCGGTAGTAGCGGGGCTCGCTGCCGTCCAAGTTCCGGCGGTAGACGGCCCAGTGGATTTCGCCGGGCTTCTGCCGGCTGGTTGGACGCACCCGCTGGGCGCTGAACCGGTAGCTGCGGGGACCCTGGCTTCCCTCGGCCACCGTAATCTCCCGCCAGGCCTCCTCCGACAATTCAGCACTGCGCTGCTCCATGGTACGCCGCTGCCCGCCCACCAGCCTGGGCTTGCGGGGCGCTCCCCGGTCTTGGTAGCCCGGACTGGTCCACTCAGGTTCCGGCGGCCACATAGTAAAGCCCGCCGGAACGTCCAGAACGTAGCGCATCCCCAGCGCCGCCAGTCCCTCACGGAAGGACGGCGACATCCCGAAGGCGTCGTCCCCGGCAACCCAGCCGGCCCTCAGATGTCCCCGCTCCACCATCTTCAGCGCCAACTGGGTCTTCGACCGGTAGCCCTGCCTCTGCTCCGGCACTCCCGCCGCCACGCACCGGTCTTTATCCGAGGTCCAGCTTTCCGGCAGATAAAGCCCTTTGTCCACCAGGGCCCGGCCCAGCGGGCTGACCTAGGCCAGGAACATTCCGGCCTGGCAGTTGGCGACCTTGCCCAGTCTGCCGCAGTACTGGCGGGCCACTCCCACTGACTTCCTGCCCTGCTTGGGGAAGTCGCTGCCGTCCAGCACCCATATCGCCTCCGGGTGCTTCAGCCGGGGTTCCAGGTATTCTTGAAGACGTCCTATGACTGTGTCGTCATTCCAGGGGGATTCAGCGAGAAACCGCTGCATCACCCTGGCTGACGCCGGAACCGTCTCCGACAGATTCTCGGCGTTGCGCCGCTCCCCGGACTGCACCAGCAGGGCCTGGAGATGCTGGCGGCTGTGCTCCCGCGCTTCCCTGCGGCCAAACAGCGGAGCGAAGTAAGCGTGAAAATCCCCAAAGGCCCCGTACACCTGGTCGAAAACCGCAGCATCCACTTCCCTGCCCCACCTGCCCAAGCCTTCCCCAACTACCCCGTCATCGTATCATCTCAACCGTCGTTGTAATACTAGGGGCCGTGCAGTATTGGGGCCCAAGAATTCGGGGCCCATCAAAACTGCTTCCTGTACCCTCCTCGGATTGCCAAACGCGGACTCCTGGCTCTTGGCGGTTACGACCGCAGGAACTTGGGTGCAACAAGGGCCAGAACCCCCACCATCGTTATCCCGATTACGGCGTTCATGTTGGCGGCCCAGGGCGCTCCCCAAATGCTAGCCACAGCCCCGGAGTTCAAACTCCCGAAGGTGTAGGAGTAAATGGCAAAAGAACGCAACCCCAGCACCCGCCCTCTGAACTCTGGACGGGTCGTCTTGAGCAGGAGTGTCAGCATCAAAACTTGGGTCGAGGAAAAGAACGCCCCGGTGAACAGAAGGATGGCCAGCGACAGGTACAACGAAGTGGCGACCGAGAAAACCACCATGCTCAAGTGCCACAGAACCACCGCCAGGACCAGGAGTATCCCGATGTGTTTCAAATTGGGCACTGAAGCTCAGGCCATTGAACCCAGCAAAGCCCCAATGCCAAAGGCGGAAATCAACATCCCGAGGCCCGTGGAGCCGGTTCCCAGGACATCCCGGGCGAACACCGGCATAAGTGTGGTGTGGAGGGGCCAGCCGGTGAAATTGATGATTACCGACAGAATCAGCATAGCCCAGAGCGCCTGTTGGCCCTTGATGTACTTCAATCCGTCCAAAATGTCCCGGAGGAGCGACTCCCTTTCCCGGCTCCGGGAGCTCCCAATGTTCCCGATGGCGAAAGCGGAAATCCCGCCGCAGAAATAGAGGGACGCCACCACCATGAAGGCCCCCTCAGGCCCCAGCCTCTGGAACAATATCCCGCCGATCAGAGGCCCAACCACCGTGGTCAGGTTCCGCCCCATATTGGTCAGCGCGGCCCCGTTGGAAATACGGTCCTCGCTAAGGGTGTCGGCGACCATCGACTGGGCCGCCGGCATCTGAAACAACCGTATGACCCCTCCCAACAGTGTTATGGCATAGATGTGCCAGACCTCCAGCCGGTCACTGATGATCAGGACCAGCATCCCCGTCCCCAGCAAGGCCATGGAGAACTCCACCCCCGCCAACAGCCGCTGCCGAGGCACCCGGTCCGCTATCGCTCCCGTGAACAAGGCCAGGAAATTCAGAGCCATTCTGGCCGAACCGACCAGACCCACCAGGAAGGGAGAGTCGGTCAGGGTGAGGACGTACCACCCCAAGACCACTTGCTCCATTTGGTTTCCCATACCCACCAGGGTCATGGAAGTCCATAGGAGGCTGAAATTCCGCTGCCGGAATATGCCCAGGGGAACGGTTGCCCGATGTAGGATGCCGGTTACATTCAATTCATTGTCCAGTGCCCGGCTCGCCACAGCCAATGGGAGCGGAATTGGCAGTGTGGAAGGACTACGGCTAGTGTACCCTATCAACCCTCGCTCCGGTTACCGAGGTCGCTGTAATTCCTGGTTCCCCTTCTTCCCCGCACACCACCAGATACCGCCCTGCGCCAAAACATCTTCCGGCTGTTGCCCCGCTAGTAGTGTCATCTTCGGGTCTAACGGCTCGTTGAAAAAGTCGGTTTGTGGTGGGGAGGAGGACCAGAGGGTCGGCTGAAATATCAGCATTTAATTAGGTGTGAGGGCCCCCCCAGGTCCGGTGCCTTTGAATTCGCGGGCCTACGGGACTGGCCATGGTCGAATGGGACGTCAGGGGCAGGTGTCCGGTCGCACCTTGGGCCAACCGGAGTATGGCCCTCAGCACGTTGTGGGCGAAGGGGCTACCTGCCTGGCCAAATCGAGCTGCTCATCGATCCGGATCAACAAGTGGTCAGGGTCGATGAAAGCCCGCAGGCGGCGGGTAGTGAACTGAAACAACGTGGAGACTCTCCGGTGGCGGTCCAGTGCCTTCAGCATCTCCTTGCTCGCTCAAATGTGGTCTACCCAGCATTGTAATCCGGCACCCCGTTTCTGGGGACTTTCGGCAGGGGCTTTTTCAACAAGCCGTTAAATTGCTAATTCACGCAGCAGTAGCTACCTTTCCCGCAGGAAATTCAGGACGTGGGAGGTATACTCCTCGGGTTTTTCGAAGGGGACCCAGTGGCCGCAGTTGTTGAGAAGGACGAGGCGGGAGTCGGCCAAGTTGTTGAGGGCGGCAATGCCGATTTCGAATGGGCACATGCGGTCGTAGCGGCCCCAGATGATGAGGCTGGGGGCGGTAATGTTGGGCAGGTCCACCCCGTGGTCGTAGGGCACGCTGACCGACTTGCGGTTGGCCTCGATGTGGTCAGGGTGGCCGGTGAAATTGCCGTAGATGTAGTCCACCAAGTCGTCGGTAACCAAGTCAGGGTTGTCTATGTGCACCAGGAGGTAACGCCGCACAGTGTCGCGGGTGGCGTTTGGACCCTCGGCCAGGACCTCATGGGTGGCGCGGCTGCCCTCTGAAGGGCGGTTGCCCATGAGGTAGAGGTCGCCACCGGTGCGGATGTGGCAC
This sequence comes from Dehalococcoidia bacterium, assembly GCA_965197655.1. Lineage (GTDB taxonomy): Bacteria > Chloroflexota > Dehalococcoidia > Lucifugimonadales > UBA3495 > CATQHB01. Next base: position 3,335,255 of record OZ240220.1, read on the forward strand.
GCACCAAAGACCAACTTGTTGACCCGCGGCGGCTCTTTCATCGCCAGCACCATGGCGCTCTGCCCACCCTGGGAGTTGCCCAGCAAGTGGGTTTTCTCTATGCCTAGGGCGTCCATCAAGCCTAACGTCGTGCGGGCTTGCAGGTTGTGGAGGGGCTCCTCGTAGGCCACCGGGCCGGTACGGCCGAAGTTGGGCAGGTCCATGACGATGCAGCGGAAATGCTCGGCGAAGGCGGGCAGCACCTTATGGAAAGTCATCCAGCCGGTGGTACCCGGCCCGTAGGAGTGGAGCATCACCAACGGATAACCTGACCCTACGTCGTGGTAGTGGACGTTCATGCCGTCCACCACGACGGTCTTGCTGGTCGATTGTTCGGTGAGTTGGTCGGAGGTCATAGCGGGTTGGCTCCCTTCCGCGAGTGTTTCCAAGGGGTTTCTGCCTGGGGAGAAGGTCAAACAAAGGTCCCCTCTGCTGCTCTGAGAGGGAACCTTTGCGGACCCGGCCATGCGAGTTGGTTAGTCCCCGGCGACGACGGGGGCATCCTGGAAGTGGGGCATGACGTGGGTGGCGAAGAGCTCGATGGAGCGCATCACCTTCTCGTGGGGCAGGCCGGCGAAGCCGAAGTTGCCGAATACGTGGTTGATTCCGGCTTCCTGGGTCTGCTTCAACCGTTCGATCACCACCTCGGGGGTGCCCCGGAGCGGCGGCAGACCGGCGTGGCCCGGATCGTCGCGGCGGTCCCGGTCGCTCTGGCGGTTGGCCCAGTGCTCGTAACCCTTGGCAACTTTGCCGTTCTTGTCCATCGGCATACCGACTGGCGCCCCGGCGGTGCCGATTGACCGCAGTATCCGCGAGGAAAAATTCTCCAGCTCAGCGGCGTCCCGCTCGGCTTCCTCCATGGTGGGGGCCACGTAGATGGACTTGGACATTGGCGGGTCCAAGTGGACGTGCTCGTGGCCATACTCTTCCATCTTCTGACGCCATAGCTGGATTACCTGGGGCGCTTGACCCATGATGTCGGTGGGGCCGCCGGCGATGACCTGTATGTTGCGGCTGGCGGCGAAATCGACGCTGGCCGGGCTCGTGCTGACGGCTTGGAACAGGGGCGGGTAGGGCTTCTGCAAAGGCTTGGGCAGCACCCAAACGTCGTCAACGTTGGTGAACCGGCCGTGGTAGGTGAGGGTTTCCTCCGTCCAGGCCTTGATCATCACGTCGACGGCCTCGTGGAATCGGTCACGGCTGGTGTCGATGTCGACGCCCACGCCGTCGAACTCCTGCTGCTGGTAGCCGGCGCCGATACCGAAGTTGAAACGGCCGTTGCTTATAATGTCGAGCATGGCCACTTCCTCGGCGACCAGGACAGGGTTATGCAACGGCAGGACGATGACTGCGGTGCCGATGCGGATGTTCTTCGTGCGCCCGGCGACCGCGCCGAGGAAGGACCAGATTCCAGAGAGCAGGCCGTGTCGGGAAAAGCGATGCTCGCCCAGCCATGCCTCATCGAGGCCGGCTTCGTCGGCGAACCGTATCTGCTCCAGGGCGTTGGTCAGCGCCTGCTGCTGGGTGAAGTCCTCGTGGTAGGGGACGATGGTAAAGATTCCGAACTTCATGGGGCCTCCTGTGAGGACGGACTTGTGGGTTCCCGACTGAACTCCTTGTGGACAAGGTGAGGTGCCCGAAAGTACGGGTTACACAGGGGCAGCATATACCCGCTGGGCTAACCGTACAACCCCCGGTAACCGGGGCATATGCAAAGTAATCGTCCGAATCAGGACTCTCAGGATTAAAGGATGAGCAGCATGGAGGCACCCATCTTGAGTATTCCTGAATCCGGTAAATCCTGATGCAGACAAGAATCGGGAGGCTTCCCAGAGTTGTCCAATTTGTCTTGACTACACGACTTCAACCTGACCTACTTGACCTGTGAGAGAAAGAGAAATACTGTTAGGTGGACATTTACGCCATCCATCTCCGTGTTTACAGGCAGGATGCACTATGGTTGCTGTCAACAAGAAATACGAGGTGATCGACCCGGCGACGGGCCAACTTGACCGGAGCATCTTCGTCGATCCGAACATCTACGCAGAGGAGCAGGAAAAGGTCTTCGGTCGGGCTTGGTTGATGATTGGCCATGAAAGCCTGGTGCCGAAGCCGAACGACTTTTTCCATACATACATGGGGGAGGAGCCGGTCATCCTGACGCGGGACGGGAGGGGGGAATTGCACGCCTTCCTGAACATATGCCGTCACCGGGGCAACCGGGTGGTTCGGACTGACCTGGGCAACGCCGCCAATTTTGCCTGCGCCTACCACGGCTGGACTTTCTCCAACGACGGAGCCCTGGAGTACGTGCCCGGCGAGGAGGAGGCCTATTACGGTATGCTTGACCGGGGTTCTTTGGGGTTGATCGAGGCGAGACTTGAGACGTACGCGGGTATTGTTTTCGCCTGCTGGGACAAGAACGCGCCGCCGCTGGCGGAGTACCTGGGGGACGCGCGTTGGTGTTTGGACGTTAACTTCAACCGGCTGGACAACGGCACCGAGGCCATCGGCCCTATCAAGTGGATCGAGCCGTTGAACTGGAAAGCGGCGGTGGACAACTGCTCGGACAATTACCATGTTCCAACGACCCACCTTTCCACCATCATCGTCCAGGGCCGACGCCTGGGAATTCCGAGGCTTACCCACGAGCAGCAGTTCTCGTCCACCAACAGGCACCTGTTCGTGAACGGTCATTCCCTTACCATGAGGTTCCTGGAGCGGGACGACCAGGCCCGGCAGACTCACGGCATAAACCCGTCGAACCAGGAGATGTTCGAGGACTACTACCGCAGCACTCTGGGCGAGGCGGAACGGCGGTTGGGGGCGTTGCGAGCCCGCAGGCTGCAACTGGGCAACCACAGCCTGTTCCCCAACGGCGTGCTGGGGTTCCGATTGGCCCATCCCCGTGGGCCGCTGGAAACGGAGTTCTGGCACTTCGTGCTATACGAGAAGGATATGCCCAAGGATTTGAAGACGGCATTGAGGCGGGGAAGCGCCAACTACAACGGCGTGACCGGCCTGTTCGAGCAGGACGATATGGACAACTGGCGGGGCGTAACCCAGTCGGGCCTGAGCCGGGTGGCGCGACAGTACCCGCAGCACCTTTCGATGGGGGTGGGCCACGCGGGGCAGCATCCCGACCTGCCAGGCGTGGTGTCGGAGCGGTACACGTCGGAGAGCAACCAGCGGAACTTCTACCTGAGATGGCAGCAGTTTATGAACGCGGACAGTTGGGCCGACATTTCGCTGGAGCCTGGCACGATGGAGTACGAGGGCACGGCGACGATACGGGGGTAACCAGCCAGGGCAGCCAATTCAGCAAAGGAACTAGTAGTCCAACTACTTTGAAATGATGGATTGCTTTTCCAGCCGGGTTCTCAGTCTGATGTTTGTCCACGTAATCCCACCAACCAAATTACCCATCATTACAAAGATTTCGCACCACTAGGCTGGCGATGACATCAAACATCCGAGGAACAACCCAGTCACAGCAGGAACTGTGGCATGAGTTGATGCAGTTCTACATTGCCGAGGCGTGGATGCTGGACGAGCGGCGGCTGCGGGAATGGCTGGACCTGTTCACCGAGGACGTCCTTTACTTCATGCCGCGGCGTTTGAACGTCCACCGCCACGAGTTGCACCGGGAGTTGTCGGAGGAAGGGGACCTGGCAATTTTCGAGGACGACAAGACCTACTTGACGATGCGGGTGGACCGGCTGGAGACGGGTATGGCTTGGGCGGAGGACCCACCCTCGCGCACCCGTCATATAGTGGGCAACCTGGTGGTGGAGCAGGTATCGGAGGAAGTGGTGAAGGCCAAAACGGCGTTCATACTGTACCGCTCACACCACGAGACGGACGAAAACATCTTCGCCGGCAGCCGTGAGGACGAGCTACGTAGGACGGGAGAGGGGTGGAAGATTGCGCGGCGGACGATTGTGCTGGACTCGAACGTTATTCTGGCGAAGAATTTGAGCGTGTTTTTTTAGTCGCTATAGTGGCGGCTGCGGTTGGTCCGAAGGAATAGCGGCGGCAACAATGGGCCGGATACGGTTGAGAAAAGCTTCTGCGCGGTTATAAGCGGAGCGGCCGTCCTGTTCGTTGAAAGTGGCTTGGGCGTTGTAATCTGCGGCTTGGCGCAGATCACTTAGGGGACCAAGTTGGTGGCCCCGACTCCTTTCGATGAGTCCTGCCGATACAATGCGCCACCCGAACAAATTTCTAACGCCTGCGTGGGTTTGAGCAGTAATGTCACGTAGCTCCAACGAAGCTTTCGCGGCGTGCATAACAACGTAGTAAGCTGCCGAAACCGCGTCCGCCTAAAGCCTGTTTTCCTGGCAGAGGCAGGAAGCGGTCAGCCGGTCCTGAGCTCTCCGCCATTCCGCAGCCGCCCGGGCGCGCGCATAGGACGCTGATGCCTTCACGGGTAGCTCTCTCGTAAGTCCAAGAGACATTACCATTGCCCTCCGCCCATTCTGCTTTGGCGAAAACCATTATTGAAGAGGCGATAAAATACCCATCCATATCAATGGTATAGCCGAGATAATAGGCCTCTGCCGCGCTCTTCCGGCTCCCTTCTCTGATAAGGACCAGTACCTTATCCCCGCTTAAGAATTTCATCGTTGCAAGATGCCGTTGCTGGGGCGCCTTGGCTGACTTACCTGAGACGGCGCTAACCTGGCAACTCCACGATAGATATCCAGCACGGCCCGTTACCCAATGGGACTGTCTCCAACAAGGCTAGCGAGCCGGAATCGGGATTGACGCTGAATATGGCCATCTGGCCCGAATCCTGGCCGGCCGAGTAGATGTACCGGTCGCCGGGGCCCAGGCATAGCGCGTTGGGTCTTGCCTCTGAAGCAACGATGCCGTTGGAGGCCAATTCGCCGGTGCCAGTGTCCACCGTGTAACAGGCGATGCTGTCATGGCCCCGGTTGGGCGCATAAAGAAACCTGCCCGCCCCGGTGATCTGAATCTGGGAGCAGGTGTTCCTCTCGGCAAAGCCTTCGGGGGGAAGAGTGGTAATGGTCTGGAAGATCGACAGCGTTCCCGCCCCGGTGTCAAGGCGGTAGCCGCTCACGCTGCACCCCTGCTCGTTGGAGAAGTAGAGGATGTCCAGGGAAGGATGAAAGCAGAAGTGACGAGGCCCCAGGAATTCCTCCGGTTCCACCATCGCCGGAGAGTTGGGGGTGATATGGCCCGTGTTCTCGTCGAACTTGAATTGCCAGATCTGGTTAGGGCCGTTTCCCGCGATGTGAGGAACGAAAGCGTAGCTGTTGGTCGGGTCGGTCTGCATCGCGTGAGCCCCCGTCGCCGTTTCCAGCGATACGACTGGGGCCACTCCTACCGCCCCGTCCTCCCCGATGGGGTGCACCGCCACGCGTGCTCCCTGGTAATAGGATGACAGCACGAACCTGCCCCTCCGGTCCGTGTTGACGTAGACCGGCCACGAGTCCAGCGGCACCGTCCCCGTCTGCGTGAGGCCTCCATCGGACTGATCGATCCTGAAGCTGGTCAACTGAGGGGTTTCCCGGGTCCCGCAATACAGGTGATTGCGGTCGGGACTGATCGCCAGGGTGAACGGCCCGCCGGGGACAGCCACATCGCGCTGGTGCGTGAGACCCCCGCTTTCGGGGTCCACGGTAAAGGCCGAAATCTTGTTGTCCTCGTTCACGGCAACATACATATAGTGGGGCATAATTCCCTCCTTAAATGGTTAGCGAAACGACAAACTCCCGTACCTGTTGGGTGCACCACTCCGGGTGGATAGCGTTGATACCGTGGCCCAGGCCGGGATAGACCACCAGCCGACAGTCCGGCAACTGCTCGGCCATGAACCGCTGCTGATCCAGGGTCGAGGTGGGCGATTCATCTCCCACCAGAAGCAGCGTCGGAGTTTCGACCTCCTTCAGGCAGGGGCTGAAGTCCAGCGTATCGAGGTATGCCTGGAGGCTCCGCCCGATGGAGGAAGACGTCCGGTCCATTTCGGCGATGTACCAGTCTATGAGTCCCTGAGACGCCACCCTGGTGTCCAGTCGATTGTTGATGGTGGCGGTGGACCAAGCCCCCACGCTCCGGCTCAGGGCGTCGTCCGTGTCCCCTCCCCGGCCGGACCGCTCCCTGCTGGGCAGTCGGCAGGGGGTGTTGCACAGCACCAGCGCCCGGACCCGCTCGGGGTGCTTGTGGGCGAAGCTCAGTCCGAGAATTCCTCCGAAGGATTCTCCCACATACACCATATCCTCTATGCCCAGGTGGTCGAGGATGCTGTTCAGGTCATCGACAAAGATGTCCAGGGAAGGCTCGAACTGTTCCTCGTCAATGACGGACCCGCCCATGCCTCGCATATCGGGGCGCAGGACACGGAACTCACCCGACAGCAAAGGTACCCAGTTGTACCAGAACTTGCCGCTCCGGGAGAACCCGTGCTGCAACAGCATGGTCGGCGCGGACTGCCACGGATCGGTGAAATCGTCGTCGTAATAGTGCAGTTCCATTCCGGAACCGGCGCCCAGAAAAGGCATGGCTGCGTCTCCGAAGCCTCGGAGTCCAGTCCGAGGCAACAATAGTTTAATCCTTCAGGCGTTACCGCAACCGGGATAAGTGCGTCAGCCAGTGGGCCCGAAGCCGGGCTCTTGCGCCCAACTCATTCCCTTCGGGTCATGCGTTACTTCCACGGTTTCGCCCTTTGAGTTTCGCAGCCCCATGGGGTGCTGCACCAGCTCGATCATGTTCCCGTCGGGGTCTTGGATGTATGTGGAGTGCCCGCCGCTGTAGGCGCGGACCGAGGGCTGAGAATGCGGCACTTCCAGCGCATCCAGGTTGGCTATCATCTCATCCCAGTCGTGAATCTCCACGGCAAAATGCCCCGATGGATTGGGACTTGGCGTGAGGGTGCTATGAATTTCTCCGTTCCCAATCCGCAGTTGCAGTTGTCCCTGGTTCAATTCCGGGCCACGGTCGAGATACTCCGCACCCAGGACTTTCGCATACCACTCGCGAGTCCGCTCCCTGTCGCTGATCTGAATATTGATGTGCTGGATCATCGTAACCCTAGACATGACCTGCCTCCTTTCGACCTGATGTGTTCTTATGTCCACGCCAAGTTCTGACTCTAAACCAGGCGCAGGTGTTTGTAGCCTCCGGAATAGCCGGAAAACAACTTGGACATCAACTTTCCGAGCCCCTTCGTTCCACTTTCTTGCTGGACTGGTGTTCCTTCCGTCGTTGTCGCTAAATGGGCAGCGCATCTTCGATGCGGTCCTCTGGCAGCTCCACACCAAAGGCATTGACGTTGAATGCCAGCATGGCGTAGCAACCCATCAGCGTTGTCAGCTCGGTGGCACCGTTGATCCCGAAATGTGCCACCACTGCGTCGAATGATTCCTGGCTGACGCGACGGGTCCGGAAGAACTCCCGTCCGTAGTTGATTACTGCCATCTCGTCCTCTGCGGGACTGGGTAGTTCTTTCTTGTCCCGGAGGGCGTCGACCAACTCGTCGCGCAGACCCTCGCGCCTGGCCGGCGGAGCGTGGGCGTTCCAGATGAACTGGCAGTCGTTCTCCCGGGCCGCCAGCAGCATCGCCAGTTCACGGATGCGAGGCAAAAGCGACGTCTCTGTGCGTAGATAGGCGGCCAGACCAAGGGCGCGTTGGGCGACCTCAGGGGCGTTGAGCATGACTGACCCGGGTCCGGTGGCGGGCACTTCCCCTCTGGCCGCGACGAAGGCATCGAAGGCTTCACGTTCTCGTTCAGGCACTGATTCCCTGGTTACTGCGGGCGTTCTGGCCATGCTTCCCTCCCTGCTTGCGAATCCTATGGAGGTATTGTAATGCGCCAGTCAAATGTCGTCAGCACCATTGCGTAAATTTTATAGAGCCAGTGTCAAGGGCATCGGGGGGAAGTTACGGACCGGCGCACGAAAGCCGATTGGGCCCGGGTGGTCAAGCAACTGGTGGATGTGGGCTATGCTCACAAAGACCGGATTGTGCTGGTGATGGACAACTTGAACACCCATCATCCGGCCTCGTTGTACGAGGCGTTTGAGCCAGCCGAAGCGCGGCGCATCGCCCAACGGCTGGAGGTCCATTACACTCCCAAGCATGGAAGTTGGCTGAATATGGCCGAGATTGAAATCGGCGTGATGGCCCGGCAATGCCTGGCCCGGCGCATTTCAGACCAAAACACCCTTCGGCGGGAGATAGAAGCATGGCAGGACCGGCGCAACCGAGATACCATACGGGTGAACTGGCTGTAAACGATCACGAACTATAGACCGGTAAATTGAGAAAACTGTTGTTGTCCAGCGATTATGTCCCCTTAAGTGAAAAGCGAAAATGTCACCCTGGCTAATCCGCGGCGACCAATGATGCGGCCAGAGTCTCGGCTTTGGCCCGCTCCTTGGCGCTGAGGCGTTTGGTGGGCGAGCTCTCCGCCGAAGCATACTTTCTGGCGGCCACCCCGGATATGCCCAGGTTCCGGGCGATGGCCCGCAGGGAGAGTCCCTGGCTCTTGGCCTGCTGCACCGCCTCCCAGCGGGCCTGCTGGGCCTGAGTAGGCGTCCGGTGCAAGGAGGTGGCGAACCGGCTTCCCTGCACAACGCCCAACCTTGGTGACTACCTTTTTGGCGCTGACCTCTTCCTCGTCGGGTGGTTCCAGTGAGTCCAGCAGTGTGCGCTGGGCCTGGTTAAGGTGGCCGTTGGCCGGATCATCACCGGTGGGTTGGAGTTTCGGGTCGAGGGGATAGGGCCCGACTGCTCCCCACAACGAGGACAAGGGCTGGGGCGATTCCTGAAAATCGACGGTCTCTCCGTGATACTTGATAATCATCTCGCCGTCAGCCCGTTCCAGGACCTCCACCTGGAGACCGGCCTAGCTGGGCCGGTTCATCCCGGGCAGCAGTTGCAGGACCCGCCAGTGGTATTTGACCGTGTTGTCCCGGGCCACCTTGCGGGTGTGCCTGATGCAGATGGTCTCGGTGAGAGACAGTTCGACAGGTACCCGGCGGTAAGCTTTCTCGGGCTGCTCCGCCGCGACGGCGAACCGGGCGTTGAACCGGGGCAGGAACTGCTGGAGGACCTCGTTGGCCTGGTCGATGGTGCTGGCGCCAGCCAGGCGCAGTTCGGTGACCAGCCGCTCCTGGAAGGTTGACGCCATCCGCTCCACCCTTCCCTTGGCCTGGGGAGAGAGGGCTAAGATTTGTCGGACGCCCAACTCCCGCATCACCCGGGCGACCTGGGTGGTTTCGGCAAGCACCGGTACCTGGCGGGCATCGTATTTGAAAGCCGCATGGCGGTCGCTGTAGAGGGCTAGGGGGATTCCCCACTGCCGGACCAGGCCCTCCAGAAGCGCCAGGTAGCCCCGGGTATCCTCCCCGGTGCGGAAGACTACCTGGGCCATAACGCCGGTGGTATCATCCACCGCCAGCAGCAATACGAACCTGGGTCCCCGGTCCTCCAGCCAGGGGTGGTGACTGCCGTCGATCTGTACCAGCATACCTTCCTGGGGCATACGCCGCCGCCGGAACCGGTGCTGCGGGGAACGGCGGCTGCGCGGGCTGCCCATGCTGGCCCTGGCCAGGATGCGGCGCACCGTGGGCCGGCTCAGGTCGATACCCTCCCTCTCCCGCAGCAGTTCGGTAAGGTGAGTGTGGTTGGCGCCAGCATAGTGGTTGCTGGCCAGCTTCACCACGGCAGCCGCTGCGGCCTCAGGGATGGCGTTGTGGGGCCTCCGTCCCCGGTTCCCGTGGGCCAGTGCCGCGGGACCGTCTCTGCGGTAAGCCGCCAGGAGCCGCTTGGTATGGCGTTGGCTGACTGCCATGATCTCGCCGCCTGGGCGATGGAAAGGTGGTGTTCCAGAGCGCTGTTGAGCACCTGAATCCTGGCCTGTTCTCGCTGATTCAATGTCAAATCCCTCATGGGGTGACATTTTCGCTGACCAGTTAGTCAGTGACATAACCGTAGAACAACAACAGAAAACGCCAAGGTCTTTAGGCCACTTCGTCAGGGTCTTCAGTCCACCCTGGGCACCAAATAGAAGACCAATCCGCACTTGAAAGTAAGGAGCGGAGATGGCCTATAAGGAGGTGTCCCGAGTGGACATAGTAGAAGTGATCCGGCACTGGCAGGCGGGGAACAGCCGGCGCCACATAGCCTCGGATACGGGGTTGTCGAAAGATACGGTGGGCAAGTACATCTCGGCAGCGGAGGCGCTGGGGATAGCTCGCGACGGTTCTGATCCCGGCGAGGAGCAGCTCAGCCGCCTGGCTGCCATCAGTCGCTCCGGTCCGCGACAAGCGGCGGTGCCCACCGAGGAGAAGCTGGCTCCCTGGGCCGAGATGCTGTTGACCCCCTGGCCCAACTGAGGCTAGACATTAAGGCGGCAAGGGGCCGTCCTGTTGGTAGAGACAACGGCGGCGGGTTGGGGTACAGGTGCGGGCGGCGCGCCTCAGGGAGATTGGCTATCCCGGCGGTTCGGGGCCAACCCGCCGGAAGTGCTAATCAACCTTATGGGCCAGTCTGCCCTATTGGTACTCAATGCCTGCGGGGTTCCCGTTTCTCTGGCAACAGACGCGGACGGAACATCGCAACGGGAGTCTTGGCGGCGGTTCGCAATGGGTACGTTGGAACCGGCGGGTAAGATGTTGGCTGAGGAATTGGGCCGGAAACTGGATACTCCGGAATTGGTCTTTGATTTTAGTAGCCTTTGGGCGCACGATTTGGCGGGCCGGGCCTCAGCTTTCAAGGGTATGGTGAGGGCCGGTATGCCGCTTGAGCGGGCGGCGGCCCTGGCCGGGCTAATGGAACAGTAGCAATGTTGCTATCTATCCCTACAGTATGCCGAACCTGTAAGGGGCGGTTATTTTGCGACACGATAGGCGGGGAGTTGCGTTGCCGGATGTGCGGACGGCCCCACGTAAAACCCCGGATAATGAAGGGGTAGGGCATTGGCGGCCAGGCGCCAGCTTTGTGCCGGACTTGAGGTAGCCTTTTCCGATGGCTACTCCCGCTGTGAGATTTGCGGGCGGGATGGTTTGACCCGACCGCCTACCTTTGCAGACCAATCCTCTATGCGGAAAGGCATACAGGGAGAGGCGGCATTAACCGCTTTCCTGAAAAGATTAACCGCCAACCGGGAACCCTTGGAGTGGGAATTGTGACAGAACATTCCCCAAGGATTAAGGAAATTTCCCATCCAATCCACCTGCAAGAAAGTGGTAACTGAGACTAATATTGAGGGCTTTCGTATCTAAAAAAGGGGATGTATTGGCTCCCCATTTTGGAGAGGGCGGGTTCGACTGCGTGCTAGGCTGCACCATCGCCGCCGACACCCGCTGGGATCCGCTCATCGTATACGGGCACATCGACTAGTACTCGGTCAAGTCAGGAATTGACGGGATAGAGGCGATGGAGTTTGGTTCTGGCGTCCTGGATGCAGAAGCGCCAGTTGATGCGGGCTTGAGCTTCGTTCCGTTCCAACTCCAGCGCGCCAACCTCTCGGCGGAGAGATTCCTCGTCTGGGAGACGCTGTCTGAGACAGCTGCGGGAGAAGACGCTGAACTCGATCTCCGCCATATTCAGCCAACTGCCATGCTTGGGCGTATAGTGAAATTCCAGCTTCCGCGCGATGCGCCGGGCCTCCACCGGCGGAAAGGTCTGGTACAGCGACGCCTTGCGGTGAGTGTTCAGATTATCCAGAACCACTCGAACCAGGGGGACGTCGGGGTAGGCTTCATCGACCAGCCAGCGCATCTGATGGGCGAAGTCCTCGGTGGTGCGCCGTTCCGTTACTGCCACATGCCGCCAGCCCGCCAGGGGCTCGCAGGCCAGAAACAGGTTGCGGGTGCCCTCCCGCCGGTACTCGTAGTCCTCACGCTTCGGCCTACCAGGCTTTGCTGGCAGTGGTTCACTGACGTCGGCCAGCAACTGGGTGGAGGTCTCGTCGAAGCAGACCACCGGCCGCTGCGGGTCGTAGGGTTCGGCGTACAAATCCAGGACGTCCTCCATGTGGGCCACGAAGTCTGCGCTCACCTTGGGTATGCACCACTCTTTCTTCTGCCACGGCTTAAGGGAGTTTTTTTCAAGTGCAGGCGCACCGTCTCATGGGACAACGACTCCACCACTCCCAACTCCACCATCCGGTCCGCCAGCAGGCGCAGTTCCCAGTGGTCGTGGCCTTCCGGCGCTGGGCTGCAGGTCAGGGCAATCAGATGGGCCTCTGCCCGCTCGTCCAGCTTCCGGTACCGGTGGGCCTGGACCCGGTCCTTCAGCGCTCCCTCCAACCCATCCTCGGCAAAGCGCCGCTTGAGGCGGAACACCGTGCCCTCAGCCACGTCCAGGGCCTGGGCCACCCGGGGTGCCGACCAGCCCTCGTCGGTCTTGAGCAGGATCCGGGCCCGTGTTGTAGCCCGTGCTGAACTCTTGCCAGCCCGGACCATGTGCTCTAGTTGGTCCCGTTCCTCCGGCGTCAGCCGGACCGCAAATTTCTCTCTGACCACACCGCCACCTCACAGCAACATCAATTGCTCAAAGATTACCACTACTAGTCAACCACTGTTGGCACCCTCAAAACCAAGCTTGACTCGGTACTAGTACCGTTTCCAGAAAGTCTTATAATCATAAGGGAGATCAGGTAGGCTTGAGTAAAATGCTTTAGTGAGGCCGTACCTGACATGCCTGTCTCCAAATACAAAGTCGAACTGACCCAATCCGAACGCTCCGCGCTGATTGAAACATCCGGCCGTGGCAAGCCGTTAGCCCGCACGGTAAAGCGGGGCCTTGCGCTGTTGAAAGCTGACGCAGGACGCGCAGACCGCGAGGTAGCGGCGGCGGTTTCGCTCAGCGCCGCCACCGTTGCCAGAGTGCGCAGACGGTTCGCCGAGGCGGGAGTGGAAGCCGCAATCAACGACCGGCCACGGCCGGGCCGGGGGCGCAAGCTGAACGGCAGACAGGAAGCGCACCCCGTATCCAGTACGGGGCAGGCTCTGGTCGCCATCACCTGCAGCAATGCGCCCGAAGGACACGCACACTGGACGCTCCAGCTACTTGCTGCCCAGGTGGTGGCAATGGAGTTTGCTGGGAGCATCTCCCTGGAGACGGTGCGTCAGATACTCAAAAAAACGAACTCAAACCCTGAAAGAAGAAAGAGTGGTGCATCCCCAAGCTGAGCGGGGAGTTCGTGGCGCGGATGGAGGACGTGCTGGACCTCGTATCCAGTACGGGGCAGGCTCTGTACCACGAAGCCTACGACCCAGAGCGTCCCGTGGTGTGTTTCGACGAGACCTCCAAGCAGCTGGTCGAGGAGGTGAGGCCACCCATCAAGGCCAAGCCCGGACGGGTGGAACGCTATGACACGGAGTACCAGCGAAACGGGACCCGGAACCGGTTCCTGTTCTGTGAACCGAAGGGTGGGTGGAGGTATGTCGAAGTGACCGGGCGTCGCACTGCGGTGGACTTCGCTTATCAAATGAAGTGGCTGGTGGACCGCGCATACCCTGACGCCGAAGTGATCCGGCTGGTGTTGGACAATCTCAATACCCACAAGTTGGGCTCGCTCTACGAAGCGTTTGAGCCATCCGAAGCCCGGCGCATCGCCAAACGCCTGGAGCTTCACCACACACCCAATCACGGAAGCTGGTTGAACCTGGCCGAGATCGAGTTGAGCGTCTTCAGCAGACAGTGTCTGAACCGCCGGGTCGGCGATGAAGCGTTGCTGAGACGGGAGGTCGCCGCGCTCGAACGCGAGCGCAACGATGCTGGCGCCGTCATCGACTGGCGGTTCTCCACTCAGGACGCCCGCAGTAAACTCCAACATATATATCCATCAGGATTAAATTGAAACGGTACTAGCCGCCTACAAGGGAATGAACCGCAACCACGAATCGGTCAAGCACAGCGTGGGGGAATATGTGGACGGGATGGTGCATACCAACGGGATGGAGAGCTTCTGGGCGTTGCTGAAGCGCGGCTACGTTGGGACATACCACCATTTTAGCTTCAAACACTCGGACAAGTATGTGGCGGAATTCAGTGGCCGGCACAACCAGCGGCCACTGGACACGATTGACCAGATGGAAGGGATGGTGCGGGGGATAGAAGGGAAGCACCTGCTCTACGCCAAGCTGATAGCGGAGGAATAGCGATGCCACGCAAGCGGAAGTTGCCGCCTCGGATAGACGCCACACCGGAGCAAATAGCGCAAGCGTTCCTGGCAACTCCGCCGGGGTTCAAGAAGGAAGCCCCGGCGGAGTATCGGTGCGGGGAATGCGGGAAGGAAGTGGTGTATCCAGAGGTGTTCAGTGACGCTAGGCGGTGCGAAGGCTGTGAAGCCAGTGCTACCGTCTAGTACTACAGCCGCAGATATTGACTGAGGTGTTTCAGGCGGCGCTGGTAGTGGCAGCGGCGGGCCCTGGCTTGATGGCGCCGTCTCCAGCGGGACCAGGCCAGCACCGATTTGTTCAAAGGCATGGGCCGCCAGATCAACCGGTACAGCAGGCGGCGCACCTCGGGAACCGTCAGTGGTATCAGGGCTTCATCCCACTCCGGTTCTCCCCCTTTTTTCCGTTAAAATATGCGTTGGCTTTTTGCCGGACCACCGCCAGGTAGGCCTGGGCCAGCATGGCCAGAGCCTGCCCCGTGCTGCGACACGGGGGTGATGTGCCGGTACCAGCCCTCCCATTTGCGCACTTCATACTGGTCCAGCCCTACCGGTCCCTTGGCCTCCTCAAAGCACTCCTCGATGGTCCACCGGGTTCCCGCCACCCGCACCAGGTCCTCCAGGGTTGTGTCCGCTGGACCGAAGCAGACGTAATAGGCCAACTCTTCAGGCTGGGCCAGGCGGCGGCGGGCCAAAAGCCAGTAGCCCTGGCCAGGTTCCCGCAAGGGCCGGATCACCACCCGGGTCCAGTCATACACTCGAGGACCCTTGGCCCCGTTGCCAGCGCTGCACTGACCCCAGCGGATTTCTGCCACTCCGGACACCAGTTGGTCCGCCCGCACCTGCCGCGGCCCCTTATCCGTCAGGACCCACAGCTTCTCGTTACGCTTGAGGGCCACAGCACATGGGATATTCCCCTCTCTTCCAGCCACAGCCGCAGGTTGCGATCACTGCCGTAGACCTCGTCTCCGGCGACCCAGCGGAAGGGAACTCCCGCTTCCACCGCTCGCTCCAGCATCCTCTGGGCTAACTGCGGCTTGGTCCGGAAGACAACCTCCTCGGGGACCCCAGCCTCCCGCCGGCGTTCCGCAGCATCGGCCCACCCCTGGGGCAGGTACAGTTCCCGGTCCAGCAGGACCCTGCCCTGGGCGGTGGCATAGGTCAGGAAAACTCCTATCTGGCAATTTTCAATCCGCCCCGCCGTCCCGCTGTACTGCCGCTGCACCCCCACCGACTTGGTCCCCTTCTTCAAGAAACCGGTCTCGTCCACCACCAGCACCCCATCAGTTTCACCCAAATGCTCCACAACGTAGCTGCTCAGGTCGTCGCGTACCAGGTCGGCATCCCAGCTATAGGCGGACAGCAGCCGCTGCACCCCGTCGGGCGTGGCGTCGCCCGCCGGCTCCGCCAGCGGCCACCCGTTCTTGCGCTCTACCGGTGAAAGCAGTCCCTTCAGATACTCCAGCGCCGGTCGCCTCGGTTCCGAACGGTGAAACCGTGCGGCTATACACCCATGCACTCCCGCAATGCCCCTGGCCCACCGGGCCACCTCTGCCACCTCGTCCTTGTCCGTTGCCACCACCTCACCTCTCCCACTTCCTGAAGTAGCTCCATTCTACCAAGAACTATCTGCGACTGTAGTACTAGGGAGAAGGGTGGTTCGGCAGGCTCACCACGAACGGAATACTCCCTTTCCTTTGGGGTGAGGGGCCGGAGGTGAGGGGCAGCCCCGCCACAAAATGCCCAAAACTCGCAGCCGCTCCAATTATTGACAAAATACGTTATGTTATACTCTACATATATACTCAGTGAATACGGCAGTCCTTGGTGAAACCGGCCGGCCAGCCCTAACGCGCCGGGCAAATCAGCAAAACTTGAGGGCATTATGTCGCTGGAAAAATTCCTCGAAGACCTGGCAGACTCATCAATTCCCCTGGTTAACTCCAACTTCATTGAGGTATCCGACTTGTCACCCGCCGAGCTGGGCATATTTGCCCGGGCCTGGTTCCGGCTTTCTCTGGAGCGGCGACAGGATGTCATGTCCACTATGGTTGAATTGGCCGAGGACAGCACGGAACTCGACTTCTGCACCATCTTCAAAATGTGCCTGAAAGACCCGGATGAATGGGTGCAGGAGAAGGCTATCGAGGGTCTGTGGGAATATGAAGACCGCTCGGTGATCCCGGGGTTAATCCAGGTACTTGGCTCGGACAAAAGCTCGAAAGTCCGGGCCGCTGCCGCCGTAGCCCTGGGCAAGTTCGCTGTGCTGGCCCAGGAGGGCAACCTGCTGCACAAGGACGCCATAACGGTGCGCGACAACCTCATGGCCGTGCTGCAAAACTCGGCGGAAAATGCCGACGTACGCCGTCGCAGCCTGGAGGCAGTGGCCCCCTTCAACACCCCGGACATCAAGGACTACGTTTGCTGGGCCTACCAAAGCGACGACCTGAAGCTGAAATCCAGCTCCATCTACGCGATGGGACGCACCGGCGAGGTCAGTTGGCTGCCCTTGCTCATCGAGGAACTGCAAAACCGGGAGCCGGCCCTGCGCTACGAAACGGCCAACGCCTGCGGAGAGTTGGGCGAAGAAGAGGTGGTGCCCCACCTGATCTGCCTGCTGCAAGATGATGATTACCTGGTACAGGTGGCCGGCCTGAACGCCCTGGGCAAGATTGGCGGCTCCCTGGCCAAGCGCGCCCTGCTCAGTTGCCTCAAGGAGGGCGACGCCTCCCTGGAAGAGGCCGCCCGCAACGCCCTGGAAAGCGTGGAGTTCCTGGAAGACCCGATGGCCTTCTCCACGGAAATCTAATTTTCAATTACGAATTGAAAAACGGGAATTATGGTTTCGTAATTCGTAATTCCTAATTCGTAATTACCGAGGCGGCCTTTGTTCCAATTGTCCCCCGAACAGGCCCAACGGCTGGCCGCCGCCCCGGTGGGGCATCTCTCCACCGCCGCCGGCTCCGGCGCGCCCCACGTCATTCCGGTATGTTTCGTGCTGGATAACCAATCAGCCGGCCACCCCATCTACTCCGTCCTCGACCAGAAGCCCAAGCGTGCCGCCTTAACTCGCCTCCGCCGCGTCCGCAACGTCCTGGACAATCCGCAGGTGGCCCTGGTGGTGGACCACTACGAAGCGGACTGGGGCAAGCTCTGGTACATCCTGGTAACCGGCACGGCGGAACTGCTGACTGAGGACACCCCTCCCGCTCATCCTGAGCCTGTAGAAGGACTGGAGCATCTAGTCGGGCAAGACGAACGGAGCCGGGCCATCCACCTGCTCCGCGCCAAATACCCCCAGTACCGGGAAATGGAAATAGACGCCAACCCGGTCATCAAGATAACCCCTCGGCGGGTCACCGCTTGGGACGCCAATTCCTTTCCCCAAAACCCCTAACCTCCGCGTCTCTGTGTTACATTAACTTCCATGACATACACTTGGTCAACGGCCCAGGTGGGCGACGCCTCGCCACCCTTTACGGTCGAAGTTACCGACGAGCAAATCGCCGACTTCTGCCGGGTCGCCCGCTACGAAAACCTGGTTTATACCAACCAGCCTGCCGCCCGGGAAACGGGCCTGCCCGGCATCATCGCACCCCCGGCCATGCTCTTCGCCTACGCCCCGGCCCGGCTGCCCGCCCTCATCAACGCCCAGGGCTGCGCCGCCCCCACCTACCCCACCAATACCACCCAACCCGCTCATAGTGAGCCTACCCGACCCGTTCGTGGTGAGCCTGTCGAACCACCCCCAACCAACATCCAAATCCGCTTCCAGGGAATAATAGTCACCCCCGAAGACACCATCACCAGCCAAACCGTCCTAGCCGACAAGTACGAACGGGGCACCGAGCGGTTCCTGGTCTTCCGGGTAACGGCCCACAACCAGCGGGGGGAGTTGGTGGGGGACTATGATGTGGCGTATTTGTGGGAGAGGGTGGGAGAGACTAACGCAGCTTAGCCTCGGCATAAGCCTCTTCTGTATGAACGAAATCCGAATAACAGCCAGGGACATCAACCAAAGGAAGACCAATGCGCTGGACGTGGGACCCGGAAAAGGACAGAGAAAACCGGCGGAAGCACCTCATAAGTTTTGAAACCGCACAATTGGTATTTCGAGACCCTTTCATGCTCATGCAAGAAGACCCCTTCCCAGATGAACCAAGATGGCGTACATTGGGTAGTGTGGAGGATCAAGTTCTGCTGGTGGTTCACACTTGGCCGGACTCCAATGGGGAAGTGGGACGAATTATCACAGCCCGCAAGGCCACACCGCACGAAAGAAGGACCTACGAAGAGAGTTAAATGCGACTCACCGATAAACAAAAGGAAGACCTGGAAGCCGTCAGGAACCTGCCGGACGACATGATCGACACATCAGATGCTCCGGAAGTGCTGGACTGGTCCAAGTCCAGGCGTGGGCTTTTGTACCGCCCGGTCAAGCAGAACGTCACCCTGACACTGGACGAATACGTCATCGACTGGTTCGAGTCCAGCCATCCTGACCCCCAGGACCGGCAGGAAACTATCAACCGGATTTTGATGGAATACATAAGAGACCGGAAGTTCCCCAACCGCAAGGGAAAGAAGGAATCTGGCAACCCTGAATAGACCACCAGGTTCCCCCACTGAAGGCCCCGGTTCTTCCATACCAGGCTGATCTCCCTCTTGGCGGCAGTCACCTCAAATGGTGTATAACTGCACAGTTACCCGAAACCGGCCTCCGCTCCCCAGCGGAATCTCGTTTGGCCCCCTACCTACCAATCTTGCCTCCGAATGTGTCGTTCCACACTAAACAGACTTGGGGGAAACTGTGCGGTGAGAGGGTAACATTTGGCAGTACGGCTTGGGACGGTTAATATGGGCCGAAGACTCAAATTTCTGGGCAACTTTCACCATTCAGGCGACATTTTCACATTTTCAAAGAGAGGTAACAACAATGGACGGCGTAACTGCAATTGCTAACATCCTGAAGCTGGAGGGGGTGGACTTTATCGGGTGTATGCCCTCCAATCCCCTTATTGAGGCGGCGGCGGTGGCCGGGATCCGGCCCATCGTCTTTCGCCAGGAGCGCACGGGAGTGCACATGGCCGACGGCTTTTCTCGCATCACCAACGGCAAGCGCACCGGTATTTTCTTGATGCAGGCCGGGCCGGGCGCGGAAAACGCCTTTGGCGGCGTGGCTCAGGCCTATGCCGACTCGGTTCCCATCCTGCTGCTGCCGGCGGGAGCGGCCCGGCGGCGGCAGGGCGTTGATCCGGTTTTCAGCCCCACCCGAAGCTACGAGAGCATTACCAAGTGGACTGCCCAGATTAACTACGCCGACCGCATCCCGGAACTATTTCGCCAGGCCTTTACCAAGCTGCGCTCCGGCAAGCCCGGCCCGGTGCTGCTGGAAATCCCCGGCGACCTGAATTCCGAGGAGATTGGCGAGGAGTCCTTTGACTACGAGCCGCCCCAGTTCCTGCGCACCGCCGGCGACCCGGAGGCCGTGGCTAGGGCCGCCCGCGCCCTGCTGTCCGCCCAGCGTCCGGTTATCACCGCCGGCCAGGGCATCCTCTACGCCGAGGCCACCGCCGAGTTAGTGGAGTTGGCCGAGTTTCTGCAAGTGCCGGTGATGACTACCCTGGAAGGTAAGAGCGCCTTCCCGGAAGACCATCCCCTGTCCCTGGGCATCGGCGGCTCCAGCCAGACCGGGGCGGTGCACCGCTTTTTGACCGGCTCCGACCTGGTATTTGGCGTCGGGTGCAGCTTTATCAAGAGCAACTTCACCGCCCCCGTCCCACCGGGCAAGACCATCATCCACGCCACCAATTCCGACGCCGACATTAACAAGGACTACAAGTGCCATTACCCGGTGGTGGGCGACGCCAAGCTGGTGCTGGGCCAGTTCCTGGATGAACTGAAACGGCAGGCCGGGAATCAGGGCCGTTCCACCAACCAGGAACTGATTGACGAGATACGAGCTTCCCGGCAGGAATGGCTGGACCAGTGGCTGCCCCGGCTCACCTCCGACGAAACGCCGCTCAACCCCTACCGGGTGATTTGGGACGTAATGCACACCGTTAACCTGGACAATACCATCGTCACCCACGAATCGGGCAGTCCCCGGGAGCAGGTTTCACCCTTCTGGGAGGCCCGCGCCCCGCGCAGCTTTATCGGCTGGGGCAAATCCACCCAGTTGGGCTACAGCCTGGGCCTGGCGATGGGGGCCAAGCTGGCCGCCCCGGAAAAGCAGGTGATCAACTTTATGGGCGACACCGCTTTCGGCATGGTCGGGCTGGATGTGGAAACGGCGGTGCGGGAGCGCATCCCCATCACCACCATCGTCCTCAACAACTCGACTATGGCTATCTACCCGGACAGCCGGATGCCCACGGCGGTCGCCCGCTACAACACCAAGCAGATGACCGGCAACTTCGCCGATATGTCCCGCGCCCTGGGCGCCTACGCCGAGCAAATCACCGAGCCGCAGGACATCGCCCCGGCAATGCAGCGAGCTATGGAGCGAAACCAGGCCGGCGAGTTTGCCCTGCTGGAGTTCATCACCAAGGAAGAGGGGGCCTACTCCAAGTACCAGTTCGTTTAGGCCCCTTACCCCGACCGGGGTTTTGTAGTTGTCATTCTGAGGAACGGAGTGACGAAGAATCCAAATTTCTTATTTGCCGACCACTTGCCCGCGCCAGCGGCGGTTCTAGCGGCAAGATTTGGGATTCTTCGCTCCGCTCAGAATGACATCAATTTTTGGCTGCGCTAGCGTTGCAACGCTTCGGGCGGAGACAAGCACAAGGTCATAGACGCGTCCGATTAGCGGATGGCTTTTTCATGCGGTATCGCCCCCCAATATGGACTTGCCCCGCCGCCCTGCCCTATAATTTCGGGCATTAACCCCAGGAGCGATTGTTATGACCGTTTTCCGTCCCTTTCGCGGCTGCCGGTATGACCCCCAGGCGGCGGGCAGTATCTCCGACGTCCTCTGTCCGCCCTACGATATGATTGGGCCGGCGCTGAAGGACTCGTTGCAGCGGCTCAGTCCTTACAACGCGGTGCATCTGGAAGGCGGCGAACAACCTGACCCGGTGAACCCGGAGGCCGGTTACCGGCAGGCGGCGGCCCGGTTTCAGCAATGGCTGGCCCGGGGGGTGTTGCGCCAGGAAGGAGAACCCAGCTTTTACTTGATGCGCCACAGCTATCGGCGCCGGGGCGAGGCCAAAGCGCAACTAGGCCTCTTTGGCGATGTGCTGGTCGAGGACTACGGCGGCGGCTCAGTGCTGCCCCACGAGTTCACCCGGGAACCGGCAGTGTTGGACCGGGTGGCCTTGCTGGAAGCCTCCAAGACCCAGTTCAGCCCCCTGATGACGCTGTACCGGGATGCCGAGCAGGAATTGGCGCCGGTGTTTGACCAGGTAATGGCCGGCCCGCCCGAAGCGGAGACGGCAGCCAGCCCGCAGAGCAACATCGGCGAAGTTGCCCTCTGGCGCATATCAGACGCTAACTTGCAGCAGCGCATCACCCAATTCTTTGCCGGGCGTCCGGTGTTCCTGGCCGACGGCCACCACCGTTACGAGGCCGCCCTCCGCTACCGCAAGTCCCAATCGCCGGACTTCGGCGCCACCGGAGACACCGCTCCTGATGCGGCCCCCGATTCAGCGCATAACTACGTGATGATGTCCCTCACCGAGTTTGACGACCCCGGCCTGCAACTGCTCCCCTACCACAAGGTCATCGGAGGCTTAGCGTCGGCGCAATTGGCCGGACTACAGGAACGGCTGCTGGAACTTTTCGAGGCGGAGCCGGTTGACCTGGCCGACTGCGGGGGTATAGAGGGTTTGGCGGAAATGGTCATAGAGCGGGGTCGGCAACGGCATACTATTGGAGTAGTTGGCGAGTTGGCAGGTGAGGTAGTTAGCAATGGCGACTCCTCAGCCAACCTGCTGACGTTGCGGAGCGGGATTGACTGGCGGGACTGGGGCGCCCTGGCCGTGTCCGAGGCATGGGTGCTGGACGAGCAGGTGGTCAGGCCCCTGCTGGGCGATGCTATGCCCCGCCACCTGGATTACAGCCACGACGCGGCGGCAGCGGCGGCAATGGTAGCCGCCGGCGCCCAGCAACTGGCCTTCCTGCTCAAGCCCTTCCCGATGGACGCCTTTGAGTCCATCGTAGGCGGCGGCCAGCGCCTGCCCTCCAAGTCCACCTTCTTCTACCCCAAGCTGCCTACCGGCCTGGTAATCAATCGACTGGATGGGAGGCTGTAGAGTTAGTGACGCGATCAGTTGCGGCCAAAATGTGGAGGCGGGTTTGAACCCCATTGGTTCCAACTAATTGGTCATCAGAAACTAATGAATCTTCCTACCAGCAAGATACTGGTAGGGTGACCCTTACTCGTCGTTTCTGCGAGGCAGGAACCTCCTGCCTCAAGGTTTTAGGTTCCTGCCTGCGCAGGAACGACGGAAAGATTGTTTTACTGGTGAGTAATCGCATTAGTTGGAATAGATGCGCACTGACCTGCGCCTCGCCAATTGCCCGTTGTGCGCCAGCCCTGTTATCCTGCCCCCCAGTATTGACAATCCCCTCGCTCTGTTTGCATAATGGGTCAGAGTTTCACAAGAGAAACCCGTTGATGGAACCTGCCTTATTCCATTTCAGGCACAAAGTTGACCCTTTCCGATTTATGCGAGGAGGGATATGGCTAGCGAAGATATTGCGCTAATGGCTCACCTAATGCGCCGGGCCGGCTTCGGCGCTACCCGGGAAGAACTGGAAGAACGGGCCGCCAAGGGCTATGCGGCCACGGTCGAAGAACTGCTGAACCCGGAAACCGTCACCGGCGCCGACCGGTACGAGTTCCTCCGTTACCACCCCTCTTTCTGGAAACCCATTACCTCCCCCGGCATGGGCGCCTCCGCCTGGCTTCACACTATGCTCAACACCGAGCGGGTGCTGGAAGAAAAGATGGTGCTGTTCTGGCACCAGGTTTTCGCCACCGGCGGCTCCAAGCTGGACCACTGGCACGAGATGGTCACCCAAATTGATTTGTTCCGGCAGAGGGGAATGGGCAGCTACCGGGACTTGCTGGTGGAGTTGTCCCGGAACCCGGCCATGATTTTCTGGCTGGACAACTGCGACAACCACGCCGATGCGGTCAATGAGAACTGGGGCCGGGAACTGCTGGAACTGTTCAGCATGGGCGTGGGCAACTACACCGAGGAGGACGTGCGGGAATGTTCCCGGGCCTTTACCGGCTGGACAATTGCCGCCTCCATCCCCCGCAACGCCCACGGCCGCTACGACTGGGAGTTTGAGTTCCTGCCGGAAGACCACGACGAAGAGGAAAAGACCTTCCTGGGCCATACCGGCAACTTCAACGGCGAAGACATCATAGAAATCGTCTGCCAGCAGCCGGCCACCGCCCAGTTCATCGCCCGGCACCTGTACAACTTCTTTGTGGCCGAGGAGCCGCAGGTTCCCGCTTGGACGGTCACTCCGCCCAACGACCCGGAGGCAATAGATCTGCTGGCCCGCACCTTTACCGAATCGGGCTATGATATGCGGGCAGTGCTGCGGGTGCTGTTCCTGTCCGACTTCTTCAAGAACGCCCGTTTCGCCAAAATCAAGAGTCCAGCCGAGGTGTTGATCGGCACCCTGCGGCTGGTGGGCGGCTTCAAGTTCCCGGCCCCCGGCATCGGCAACCTATCCAAGGAAGCCGGCTATATGGGCCAGGAATTGCTCAACCCGCCCAGCGTGGAGGGTTGGCACACCGGCTCCGAGTGGATTAACAGCGGCACCCTGATGAAGCGTATCAACTTCTCCGCCGATATGGTCGGCGACACCAGCAAGCCGGGGATTCAGGCCATTATTAACCGCCTGCGCGCCCGGGGAGACCTGGAACCGGAAGAGCTGGTGGACACTTGCCTGGACCTGCTGGGCCCCCTGGAAGTCCAGCCCGACAACCGGCAGCAACTGGTCAACCACGCCCGGGAATCCGGCGCCCTGACCTGGAACGACGAGCAGGTAACCAGCGACCGGATTGGAGAGATGCTCCAGCTTGTGGTATCCCTCCGCGAATACCAGTATGCTTAATGTTTAACCCGCAGGCAGAAAACACGCTATAATACCGGAACGGTTACTGTAGCAAGGAGATTGAAATGACCAGTAATAAGAAAGACCCGGTGTTGGTGGTACTCCAGCTTTCCGGTGGCAACGACTATATGAACACCGTCATTCCCTACACCGACCCCCTCTACCGGGACAACCGGCCGGCGGTTGGAATCGCCGACGAGGACATCATCCGCATCAACAACGAACTGGGCTTCCACCCCAGCTTGCGGGTGATGCAGGAGATGTTTGACCAGGGCAACCTGGCCGTGATTCATGGGGTAGGCTATCCCGATTCGCCCCGCTCCCACTTCCGCTCGATGGACATTTGGCACACCTGTGAGCCGAACAAGCTGGGCACCGAGGGCTGGCTGGGCCTGGCCGCCCGCGAAATTGACCCCCACAAGGAAAACGTGGTGACTACGGTCAGTATGGGGCCGAGTATGTTCCGCGCCGTGTCGGTGGCCGGCGTTCCCGTGGCCGCGGTGGACAGCTTGGACAGCTACGGCCTGCTGACCGGCATCTCCAACGAAGACCAGCGCCTCAAGATTCTGGACCGCTTTACCCAGATGTACACCCCCACCATCGGCACGGGCATGGTGATGGAGTACCTGGGGGAGACTGGCCTGGAAGCGATGAAGGGTGCCGACATCCTCAAGGTAGCCCCGGGAATGTACTCCTCCACGGTGGAGTACGCCGACAACCCCATCGCCCGCAAGCTCAAGGACATCGCCCGGATTCACCTGGCCGACCTGGGCACCCGCATTTTCTACTGCGACTATGGCAGCTTTGACTCCCACGCCAACCAGCCGGGAATGCACGCCGGTCTGTGGACTGACGTTTGCGCCGGGGTAAGTGATTTCTTCGCCGACCTGAAGGAGCATGACGCCGCCGACAACGTGATTATGCTGATGTTCTCCGAGTTTGGCCGTCGGGTGCGGGACAACGGCTCCGGCACCGACCACGGGGCCGCCGGCGCCGCCTTTGTTATCGGCGACCCGGTTCGGGGCGGCTTCTACGGGGAGTATCCCTCCCGCAAGGCCGAGGACTTACAGCAAGGCGACCTGGTTCCCAACCTGGACTTCCGCGGGTTTTACGCCACAGTGCTGGAGGACTGGCTGGGGCTGGACGCCAAGCCCATCGTCAAGGGCGAGTTCGAGCAGCCCAAGTTCCTGTAGGAAGCGCAACGGGTAAGTCATTCGGGGGCCAGCATCTTAACCTGGATTGCTGGCCCTTTGAGTTAGGAACTCCCAAAAGGTGCAGCGCAGCGTTCAACTCAACCCTTCCGTACCAACCCTTTGGAAAATAGCGTGTTCCCGATATGTGTAGGTGTTCTCCGAATCAATAAGGCTGGACTGGTAGCGGCGGGTTTCAACCCCGCTCAGGCATCGCGGTTATACCAACACCCCTTGGGAATACCGAAAACAGCGTTGGGAGGTAAAGTAAAAGATGGTAACGCGGGTAGTAGCCGGCAGAGCTTATGATTTCAGCCATGCAATGGGACGCGGAGGCATGGGTTTCAGCTCAGGCAGCGCCCTCGCCTTCAGTTCGGACAATCTGGTGTACGTCCTCAGTCGGGGCGGCGAGGCGATAACCGCGGTGCCCTGGAACCGCACCGCCCGAGGCGCCCGGGTCACCAAGCTTGACGTGGGAGGCCAGGCCGGCGAGGAAGAGTACCTCATGGAATTCGGTCGCAGCGGCAACGGCCGAGGCGAGTTTATTTGGGCCGCCGGGATGACCCTGGATTCTCAGGACAACATTTACGTCACCGACGAATGGCTGAACCGGGTCAATGTTTTCGACCCGGAGGGCAACCTGTTGATGGATTGGGGAACCAACGGGTCGGGCGACGGCGAGTTCGACGGCCCCTCCGGTATAGTCTGCGATGGGGACGACAACCTGTATATCGTGGACAGCCGGAACCACCGGGTCCAGAAGTTCACCGGAGACGGTAAATTCCTCGCCAAGTTCGGCAGCCCCGGCGACGGCGACGGCCAGTTAAATTCTCCCTGGGGCATTACCCTGGACCGGGAAGGCTTCGTGTACGTGGTGGACCACAAGAACCACCGGGTCCAGAAGTTCACCCCTGATGGAGAGTACCTGGCCCAATTCGGCAGCTACGGCACCGGGCGGGGCGAGTTAAACTATCCCTCCGGCGTGGCGGTTGACCCCGACGGCGACGTTTACATTTGCGACTGGGCCAACGACCGGGTGCAGGCTTATGACGCCTCTGGGAAGTTCTTTACCAGCTTTATCGGCGACGCCCGGCAACTGACCAAGTGGGCGGAGATGGTGGTGCAGACCAACCCGGATGCGGTGAAACGGCGCCGGGAGGTCAAGGACTTCCAGGCGGAGTGGCGGCTGAGGATGCCTCAAGACGTGGCCTTCGACGCCGAGAACAACCGGCTACTAATTCTGGACACCCAGCGCAGCCGCCTCCAGATATACAACAAGCTGAACGATTACTCCAGCCCAGCCAGGAACCTGTAGGAAATCCAGCCAGGGCCGGGGCAAGTGGCTCACCGGACACCGGTAGGGGCAGGTTTCAAACCTGCCCCTTGTGTTTAATCAGTAGTCCTCTGGCGTCAGCTTTGGCGCGCCTGCAGAACCTGCGGGGGTGTAGGCATCGGAGGTCTAGGGATACTCTGAATAAGTCATTGAACGCTAGCGCCTTCACCCGTCGTTCCTGCGAAAGCAGGAACCTCGGTACGTAACGTTTTAGGTTCCTGCCTGCGCAGGAACGACGGATAAGTGTAAACATCACGAGTCACGGACTTATTCAGAGGTTTCCTAGGTACTGGCGGGCGTGGCGGCGGCGAGCCTTTCGGGGTTATCTCGGTTTGCGAACTCACTCGGAAGAATCGCATCCGCTTCCTCCATTGCCCTCCGGTTCAGTTTGTTGTCAACGGGGATATCATACCTGCCGGTAATCCGGTTATACTTTTCCCCCAAAGCGTCTATTTGGGCTTGGGTAGGCTCTCCATACCACAGCTGCCTCCATTCGGCTGCCAGGTATCGGTACTGGTCGCAAAACAACCTCGCAGCAGTGGCCTTCGAGGAATAGTCGGCTATGAGCAGCCAGATGGTAGCAACAGCCACGATAAAAAACATAACCGCCGCCAGGTAGTCGGGAAGGCGGGTCAGCAACGGCACGGCGGCCCCACAAGCGATAGCAGCCAATAGCGCCGATATGACCTGATGCTTGAGGCGCAACTTATCAGAGAGCATATCGTAGTAGCGGATTACCCGGTCCGTATCGGTAATTCCAACCCAAATTTGTTGGTGCATATCGTCCCTCCTCAACAACCTATCATACACCAAAGACCAAACCGGAACACTAACCAAATAGGGGCGGGTTTGAAACCCGCCCCTACAGGTATGCCGGATATACCACCTCTGACCCTAGTCGTCCGTTGCGGCTGGCACCTCGGCCCTTTGCGCCGAGAAGGCTTCGTAGCGTTCGGCGGCTTGTTCGGCTACGGTGTCCAGGTCCTCGGCCAGCATATAGCCGTCGGCGACCAGGGCTTCCGCGGCCTGCTGGACCTGGGCCAGGTAGTCCTCGCGGGAGGAGTACCTCTCCTCAATGGATAGACGCGGGTCGCCGGTGACCTCCCGGTCGGCTCTGGTTGCCGGGAAGGGGATGTTGGAGCCTATCTGCGGCATAATCTGGCCGGGGCCGCCGCTGTCCGGATGGCGCAGGTTCCAACCAGTGTTGGTGGACACCGGAACGCTGACGTCGGGCAGGCGAATGCCCGCCACTTCGTTGCCGTCACCGTCCACTGCCGCGACAAAGTTGGGGTAGGGGTCGCCCACTGCCGGCGGCACCTTGCTGAGTTGGCCGTTATGGGCCTCCGGGCCAAAGTCGAAACGGTAAACGCACTTCAGATGCTGCGGGAAGTTGACCCCGGGTATTGCCCGGTAGGTGGCCTCGGTCTCCGGGGCCGGCACTGCCGTCCCGTCGGCCCGGCGGGGATGGCAGCTTGGTGGCGGGGCCGCTCCGTCGGTCACCCAGCGGTCCAGGTTAACCAGGGCGGCCCGCAGCAGGGGCCGGTAGTCCACCGAGTTGCCCAACTGCTGGCTCTTTGGCCCTTCCCGGACATCCACGTCGTACAGGCTCAACCGGCCTGGGCCGTGCTGAGTCCCGGAGTAGTGGTAGATACGCACCGCGTCCGAGGGCGGCAGGTCGGCGCTCCCGTCCATAGTGGTATGTATCAGCGAGGCGTGGCCGCTCCAGTACTCCGCCGAGGTATTGGTCAGGAAAATCTTGGGCGTCTTGCCCGCGGCATCCAGCCGGGCCAGCAGGCCGTCGGTGCGGCCCGTGTCCGGGTCGGTCTGCATCGTGTCATGGAAGGGGAAGATGCGCCCGGCGGAAGCCCGGGGCGGCGTCGAGGGCTGGCCGAAGCGCTGGTTCATCTCGCCGCGCCCGCTGCCCGCCACCAGGGGAATCAACCCTTCAAACACCGGCCGATCCTGTTCATCCTGGGTCAGGCCGGAGTAGAGGAACCGGCGCAGGAAGCCGCCGCTCTGGGAACGTCCAAAGGTAAAGGCGTACTGAATATCGCCGGCGCAGGGGTTGCCGTCATCCGCCGCGCCGTAGCGCAGGAAGGAGACCAGGTCCCGGGGAGCCAGCAGGCCCAGGCCCACCACCGCTGCCCCGGTAGTGGTGTAGGTCATCTCGTACACCTTGCCCGGCTGGAAACCGGACTCCAGATAGACCGAGCTATCATCCGGGGTCACCGTAGTGCCGTCCAGCCGGGCGAAGGCCCATTGCCCGCGAGGGATTACCTGGGGCGGGCCGTCCTGGTGTTCCCGCACCGTCAGTTCCACCGCCGGGTCGTTAATGTCGCTGACCGGGTGGGGCCGGTGCATTCGGTCGGTCAGGGCATGGGTCCGGATAACTGCGTGGGGCTGAAAGGCAAAGGATATCCTGCCTGAAATCGGCTGCCCGTCGGCGGTCAGCGCATCGGGTACGGTTACGCCGACCAGGCTGGGATTGTCCGGCGGCACGTCGTACTGCCAACCGCACCAAACTACGGTATAACCGTGGCGCATCAGGAAGCCGTTGCCCGCGCCCAACCGCTGGTCGGCGCTGTTGAGGTTGGTCAACGCGGTGGGGTTGCCCCGGTTCACCACGTCAAACAGGATGCGGTGGTTGCCCCGCTCCGGGGTATCGGGTTGCAGGATGCAGAAGTCGGCGACGCAATGCACCAGGCCGTCAGCGTCCCGGGAGGCCAGCTTCAGGTCGGTTATTACTCCATTGGCCGGGTTATCCGGGTCAACGGCAAAATGGGCCAGCCCATCTATCTGCCGGTAGGTTCCGGTGTTGCCAAAACCCGCTCCATCGGCAAAAGGCCGGATGGAGCTAACCTCCAGTCGGGAAACTGCCATGGCTAACCTCCCAATTGTGAATTACGAATTAGGAATTACGAATTGAAGGCCAAAACTGCGAAAACACTTGATCTTCGCAGCCCGTTATATCCGATTGTCAACCACACATTCGTAATTCGTAATTCGTAATTTTTGACTTAGTCTTCCAGGTGTATCGTTACTGTGACGCGGGGGGTGTCGCTGATCACGGCGGTGGTGTGGCCGTCGCCGGTAGTATCCTCGGCCAGGTTGACATCGCCGGGGCCGAGGCGGTACTTGGTCCCGTCCTTCAGGCCGATTTCTCCCTCGCCGGCCAGGGTGATGACGTACTGGCGGCGGGGAGCGACGTGCCAGTCGCTGAACCGGCCCACCTCGGCAGCCCGGAATACAACGCCCTGGGCGTGGTGCAGGTCGGTATAGTCGGGGCGGGATTCCCAGTCCAGTTCTTCAATGTGGGTATGGCCGTCGTCGCCGGTGTAGAGTCGGATGAATTTCATGGTAAACCTCCAAAGGTTATGTCAAGGTCCGGCTATTCTAGCATTAAACTGAAGAGTGAAACAATCACGAAAGGCGCTTGAAGGTAAAGGAACCCGGAGAACGGCTTTCTATTCTTCGTCATCGGTCCCGAGATCGAAGAAGGGATTTATGAATGGATTTTTCCTGTGAAAAATATGGCCAGGTTGGTCGAGTTCCGATACATTTCCAGACCTCAATGATGGAGATGTGGAATTCACGAATTCTCCATTTACGCTTAGCGACCATCCACTTCCACTTTCAAGTAGATCCACATTCCTTTCCCTCATCAGGGTCAGGAGAGGATTTACACTACGTCTCCGGAGTATATGCCCCATTGTTTGATGCCTCTGCAAAACATCCCTTCGCACCAGTTCTTCCAACCCCACACCCAAGAGAAAACTCCAAATTTGAGCATCCATATTTCCTCACTAACATCCCAAAAACCTTTGCGCTGATGGACAATCCTGGTAATTGGTGAAGCCAGCATACCCTAAACGGCAGAACATCGTCCACCATACAACCCATAGTGCAAAGACTTCGAACCATTAAGATCTACTGCTTACACGCCTCCTCAACTGGCTTGTAAGCCTCGGCAAACCCCTCTACGTTCCATACTGCTGTCAGCGAATTTGAGAAACTACGATGCACCCGAGCAGTTATTGTGTCCGCTCTAAGCAAGTCTGATACTATCCGGTCTGTGTCAAACGACAAAGTAGTATCATCACCAACCAACACCCATTCTCTTGTTGAGACAGGTTCATCATTTACGCGCCAATCAACTATCGTGTCATCAGAACCCAAATACTCCTCCCAAGAGATGATGACGCCCAGCAAAGGATCACCTCGGGATGGAGTTTGGCATACAACCCAAATCAGAGGATCTTCATAGGGAAACTCCAATGTGCTTTCTGATGCCCGCAACGCAATGACTGTATCATGCATATCACTGATAGGGTCTGTAGTTTCAAATTGCTCCCATTCCCCAGTTGAAGGCTTCGGAGTAGGAGTTATCGTTGGTACAGAGGTCGGAGTGGGTGTAACAGTCGGTTCAGGTGTAAGCGTTGGAGTCGCTGTGGGTATAGGTGTGGGCGTCGGAGTAGGATTCGCCGTTGGTGTAGCCGTCGGCTCCGGCGTAGGAGTTGCCGTGGGTGCAGGCGTCGGCGTGGGGTAAGGCGTGTAAGTCGGTTGAGGTGTAGCAGTTGGATAAGGGGTATAAGTTGGCAAAGGTGTGGACGTAGGTACGGAAACAGGCGCGCTACAGGCAATCGCTAGTAGTAGCAGCACAATTACTCCAAACCAAGCGACTATACTGATTTTCTGAAAAGGAAATATCACGGGGAACCCACTTGTGGCATTGGATACAGGCAGCCTGTCACAGTTACCCCGACCCAACGGTTTATCCGACAAGGGGGCATGAAGGGCTATCTGTATGCCTTTCATGCCAATGAGCCGTGCTCCACTCCCATATAGGAATCAGAGCATAGAGGTAACTGTGACGGGGGTAAATATATAGAAAAGCCGGCTGTTATACAACCGGCTTGAAGCCACAGTGTTACCCCTCACCCCGACCCTCTCCCAAAGGGCGAGGGGGGATTTGACTCCCTCGCCCTTTGGGAGAGGGTCGGGGTGAGGGGCTACCGGGAGCGGGCCAGGTAAGTATCGGTGGCCCGTTGCAGGCCGGCGCGGCGGTTCCCTTGCAGGGCTTCCCGCATCGCAGAGAAGCGGCTGTTGGATTCTACGATGCCGGTCAGGCTGCCCTGGAAGCGGGGCATTACGTAACGGGCGAACAGTTCATAGCTGTGGTACAGATTTTCGCGGGTAGTCCAGTCCTCGGCCCGCGCCAGCAAGCCGCCAAAGCCGCCGCTGGACTCTTGCAGGCGTTCAATAGCGGCGATGGCATCGTCGGGCGTACCGACAATCCACTGGCCGTTATCCACCATATAGTCCACTATTTCGTTGGCCGGCACCGGCGGGGTGGGATGGCCGTTGGTGGCGCCGGTGTATTCGGTAACGACCCGGCCGGCGCCCAGGCGAATCTGCTCAAAAGCCTCTTCCCGGCTTTCGGCCAGATGCACTGGGACGGACAGCCGCCACTCGCTGCGGCAGACCGCCTTGCCGTGTTCCGCCGCCGATTCCTCGGCAATACCCCACTGGTCTTTAAGGGTGGTCTCCCGCACCATAGAACGGGGGACGCTGAGGGACAGGACGCCGGCGCCGTGCTTTCCGGCCAGGACAACGCCGGCCGGGGACTGCACCGAGGCTACCGTCACCGGCAAGTAGGGTTTCTGGTAGGGCTTGAGTTGCAGGGAAGCCTCCCGGAGTTGGAACCAATCGGTCTCGCAGGTTACCGGCTCCTCGCCCTCGAACAGCTGAATGATGACGCCCAGGGACTCGTCCATCATTTCCCGCTGCCGTTCCGGGTTGATGCAGAACATATAGGCATCGGAGGCCAGGGAGCCGGGGCCGACGCCCAGCATTACCCGCCCGCGGGTCAGGTGGTCCAGCAGCACCATCCGGTTCGCCACCATATAGGGGTTGTGGTAGGGCAGGCTGACCACCCCGGTGCCCAGCCGGATGCGGTTGGTGCGGCCGGCGGCGGTGGCGATAAACACCTCCGGGGAGGCGATGGTTTCCCAGCCGCCGCTGTGGTGTTCGCCAATCCAGGCCTCATCGTAGCCGAGGACGTCCAGCCACTCCAGCATTTCCAGGTCGCGCTCCAGGGCCAGGGTCGGGTTTTCACCTACCCGGTGGAAGGGAGCCATGAAAACCCCAAAGTACATATTATCGGTAAGCGCCGTCATAACAGTATCCTCCTGAGGCGGTTCAAGCCGGATTGAGGGCATTCTAACACTGTTTGGGTAGCTATTCCAATTCTGGCCGTGTCTCGTAACTGTTCAGACTTGGGGAGTTGTTCCCACCTTAAACCGTCATTCCGGCGGAGGCCGGAATCCAGCGACGCCATGTAGGAATTGGCGTTCCAGAGGGCAAGGATTCCTGGATTCCTGCTTTCGCAGGAACGACGGGTTTTCGTTCTTCGGCCTAATGCGATTGCCCTTTTCGAATCCAACCCAAACTTGATAGGGAACGGCCAATATGCTATCATGTGCCCAGCTATGTTTCCCTCATACTCTGTTGAGGAGGAAGTACGGATGGCAGATAACGACATTGCCTTGATGGCGCACCTGATGCGGCGCGCCGGATTTGGGGCGCAGTATGAAGAGCTGGAAGCTCGCGCCGCCAAGGGGTACGATGCAACAGTAGAGGAACTGCTGCATCCTGAAGACCATTCCAATGGAATGGACCTAGATTTGGCGGAGCGTTACTTCATCGAATGGAATCACTTCATCCGCTGCGTCCCCGAATACAACGCTTGGCGCATGATTAACTCCAAGAGTCAGTTGGAAGAGAAGATGGTACTCTTCTGGCATGGCATCCTGTGCACCGCGGATAGCAAGACCCAGAGCTATGTCACCTCTAACGCTGAGTTGGAGATGCTGCGCCGGTGCGGGATGGGCAGCTTCAGGGATCTTCTCCTGGAAATTTCCAGAGACCCGGCAATGATATATTTCCTGGACAACTGCTTGAGCCACAAGGATGCCATCAACGAGAACTACGGACGGGAGTTGCTGGAGCTGTTTTCCATGGGCGTAGGTATGGACGGAAAGTTCAACTACACCGAGGATGACGTTAAGGAATGCGCCCGGGCCTTCACCGGCTGGACCATTGCCAACGGTATCCCCGGACAACCCTACGGTCGCTACACTTCTCAGTTTGTCTATAACCCCCTCGACCATGATGAGGGAGAGAAAACCTTCCTGGGCCACACCGGCAATTTCAACGGCGAGGACATCATTGACATTCTCTGTCAGCAGCCGGCCACCGCCCGGTTCATCTCCCGCCACCTCTACAATTTCTTCGTTGCCGACGAAGCCCAGGTGCCGGCTTGGATGGACACCCCGCCCCGGGACCCCGATGCCGTAAAAATGCTGGAGGAAGAGTACTTCCGGTCCGGCTATGACATCCGTTCTATGCTGCGGGTCCTGTTCAACTCCGATGCCTTCAAGAACGCCCGTTTCTCCCGGATTAAGGGCCCAATCGAGACGGTTATCGGCACCTTGCGCCTGGTCGGAGACTGGAATACTCCCAAGCCCGGCTTCGAGTCCATCTTCGACGAAATGAAGCACATGGGCCAGGAGATATTGAACCCGCCTTCGGTGGAGGGCTGGCACACCGGCAAGGAGTGGATTGACGGCGGCACCCTGGTACGCCGGATTAACTTCATTGCCGACTACGTGGGCGACGTCAGCTACCCCGGCATCAGCGACATCGTGCAAAAGCTGGCGGCGGAAGGCCCCACCATCTCCCCGGGTGGACTGGTGGACGGCTGCCTGCGACTGCTGGGTCACTACGAACTGGAACAGGAGACCCGCCGGATGTTGGTCAGTCATGCCGAGAAGAAGGGCGACCAGCCCACCAATAGCCGGGAGTTTCCCGAACAGGTCAGCCAAATGCTCCAGATGATCGTAGCTACCAAGGAATATCTCTACGCTTAACCGGAGCCAGCGGCTGGCTCCCGGCGCGCCATATAGATTGAGCAAAATGCCAATTCCGAGAAGGAGAAAAGTATGACCTCCAATAAGAAAGACCCGGTGCTGGTGGTGCTTCAGATGACCGGCGCTTATGACGCCCTGAATACCTTTATCCCCTACAGCGACCCCCATTACCCGGATTACCGGCCGGTGTTGCAGATTTCGCCGGAAGATGTCCTGGCCGTTGATGACCACGTTGGGTTTCACCCGGCCATGGCGCCAATAAAAGAGATGTACGACGAGGGGAAAGTCGCCGTCCTGCAGGGCATCGGCTACCCCAACCCCATTCGCTCCCACTTCCGCTCCCTGGACATCTGGCATACCGCCGAGCCGGAAAAGATGATTACCGACGGTTGGCTGGGCCGGGCCATCCGGGACCTGGACCCCAACAAAGAGAACATCTTGACCGCGGTTAACTTTGGTCGCGGCCTGCCCCGGGCCCTGGCCGCCCCGGGCGTTTCGGTAGCCTCGGTTGGTGACCTGTCGAACTACGGGGTGTTGACCGGCATCGATGGCGAGGAAGAGCGGATGGATGCTCTTGACATCTTTGGCCGGATGTATTCCCCCTTAATCGGCTCCGGCCCGGTAAATGATTACCTGTCCCAGACCGGTTTGGACGCGCTGCGGGGCGCCGACATCCTGAGCACTGCGCCCGAAATATACTCCTCCAGCGTGGAGTACGGCGGCAGCCCCTTTGCCCAGTGGCTGAAGAACATCGCGCAGGTGCACCTGGCCGACTTCGGCACCCGGGTGCTTTACACCGGCGTCAACCCCGGCACCTTCGATACCCACGCCAACCAGAACATCACCTTCCCCAGGCTGTGGGGCGATGTCACCAACGCCATCAGCGACTTCTACCAAGACCTGAAAGAGCATAACGCCAACGAGGAAGTGGTAATGTTGCTGTTCACCGAGTTCGGCCGGCGGGTGAAGGAAAACGGTTCCGGCACCGACCACGGTTCCGGCGGCGTGGCTTTCGTCATCGGCGACGCGGTCAAGGGCGGCCTGTACGGAGAGTACCCGTCCCTGGAGCCTAGCAAGCTGGACGAGGGCGACCTGCGCTGGAACAACGACTTCCGCAGCAGCTACGCCACCTTGCTGGAGAAATGGATGGGCCTGGATGCCACTCCCGTTCTCGGCGGCACCTACGAGCAGTTGGACTTCATCAAGTAACTGACGGGAAGTAACTAAATGCTGGCAGCGATTTGCTGCCAGCATTTGCTTACCTGGAGCAACGACACCTTTTGTGAGGAAAGATGGTAACTGAAATTGCACCGATAACTTTCCAATACAGCCACACTATCGGACGGCAGGAAAACCGGTCCGGGTCCGGCTTCTTCTATCCGGTAGCCATAACCCGGGACGAAGATAACCTGTTGTACGTGCTAAGCCGCGGCTCCGAGACCCCGGCTTTCTTCCCCTGCAAGCGGGTTACGGTCTTCACTGTAGATGAGGAATTGGTCCGAGAGTTCGGCCAGAAAATCCCCCCGGAAGAGGCGAATGAATCCGCCCCCAACGGCACCTTTATGTGGCCCACTGCCGTCGCGCTGGACAGCGCCGGCAACGCCTACGTGGCCGATGAGTGGCTAAACCGCATTTCCGTCTTTGATAAAGAAGGCCAGCCGATCGACAAGTGGGGAACCCTCGGCGATGGCGACGGCGAGTTCAACCGACCCGCCGGATTGGCCTTCGACGCCAACGACAACCTTTATCTGGTGGACAGCGGGAACCATAGGGTTCAGGTATTCACTAAAGACGGCAAGTTTCTGTCCAAGTGGGGCAGCAGCGGCGACGGTGACGGAGAGTTCAGCTATCCCTGGGGCATCGAGATTGACCGCAACGGGGATGTGTACGTGGCCGACTGGCGCAACGACCGCATCCAGAAGTTTACCGGCGGCGGCCAGTTCCTGATGAAGTTCGGCTCCTCCGGCAACGGCGATGGAGAGTTCAACCGGCCCACCGGGGTTGCGGTTGACAAGGATGGGACCATCTACGTCACCGACTTCAAGAACGACCGGCTTCAGGTCTTTGACGCCGACGGCGACTTCATTACCCAGCTGACCGGCGAGGCAACCCTGTCCAAGTGGGGCCGGGAGCGGGTAGAACTAGACCCGACGATACTGCGGGGCCGGGAAAGGGCCCAGGGCTTACGGGAGCGGGAGAAGCAATTCCACGGGCCGATAGCGGTAGAGGTGGACGACGAGGGCCGGGTTTATGTGGTGGAGGTTTCCCGCCAGCGCCTCCAGGTCTTCCGCAAGCAAGCGGCCCTGTTCGGCGGCGGCCCGCTGTAAGACGACCCAAGACAACCAAAAGTTGCACAACTATCGGGGTCTCCGGGTTAAACGGAGGCCCCGTTGACGTAGTTCCTTGAAAGCCGGCCCTCACCCCCGGTCCCTCTCCCTGAGGGAGCAGGGTGAAACTACCCCCTCTCCTTTGGGGTGAGGGCGGCTCACCGGGGCCAGGGCTATCGCATTAGACGCAAAGTCATAGTCCCGTCGTTCCTGCGCAGGCAGGAACCTGGAACGTTGCAGACAAAGGTTCCTGCCTGCGCAGGAACGACGGGAAAGGAGGGTCTGCCGTCACGTGCGATTGCCCTGGCGCGCTCCGCCAAGCCAACTATGTATCGGTTCCCGGTGTGTGTATAATGGGTTGCGCCGGAACTGAAACGGGGAGGTTCACTAATATGCCAATCATCCAGCGACCCTATGTACCCCCGGAAGATCAGACGCCCCAGGATGACAACTACGTCAACCCCGGGGACACGGGGGGAGCCGAGGCCTCCGGGGAGCCGATTACCTTTTACTGCGACTCGATGCACATCTACAGCAGCCTCTACTCGGCGGTGCTTTTCTTTGGCGAGCAGATGGAGGAGCGGGAGCCGATACTGCGGGCGCGGATTAAGGTCAGCCCCCAGATGCTCAAAGCCTTTGCCCTCCTCGCCAGCAAGCACATCCGCGAATACGAAGAGGCGGTCGGTCCCATCACCCTCCCGGACCAGGTTTACGACGCCTGGGAACTGGAACCGGAGCAGAAATAGTCAGCCGGGGAGGAACGGACAAATGAACATGGCTAATCAGACCGGTACAACCGCCAGGGAGCTTCTGCCGGGAGAAAAGCTGTTCTGCCCGGAACTACCGTCGGAGGCGAAGTGGGAACCTTCTATGTTGATTTTACTCTATGGAGTCGGGATAAGACCCGTTCTCGTTCGCTGAATGGGCTGGTGGACACCGGGGCGTCATATACCCAAGTGCCTGCGTCCATTCTGGATGAACTGGGGATAGAACGGTTCGAATCTCGGGTGTTCAGCTTGGCCGACGGCTCTCAACGAGAGTTTTCCCTCGGTTGGGTAGAAATGGAACTGCAAGGCCGCCCCGGTTTTGTCTATGTTATATTTGGCGACGAGGGCGGCAAGATGCTGTTGGGCGCGACTGCTTTAGAGGCGTATGGCTTGGCTGCCGATGCCAAGAACAAGAAGCTGATTCCCGGCGAACTGACCTTATAACTCCTGGTCTGCCCCGGAGGGATAGAGTAATGAATATGGCAAACAAGACTGGCGTAACCCCAAAAGGGCAGGCGCCGGGAGAAAAGCTGATCCTGCCCGGAACCACCATCGGAGGCGAAGTGGGAACTTTCTATACGGATTTCGCAATCTGGAGCCGGGACAGAACCCGCTCCCGCACCTTGAACGGCCTGGTGGACACCGGGGCATCCTACACCCAGATTCCGGCGTCTATCCTGGATGAATTGGGAGCAGAGCGAGAGCAGGCGTTGACGTTCAACCTAGCCGACGGTTCCAAGCGGGAACTCTACATCGGGTTGGTGATTATGGAACTGGAAGGCACTGTCCGAACGATTTACGCCGTCTTTGGTGGAGAAGGTAGCAATATACTGCTGGGGGCGATGACGTTAGAGGCCTTTGCCCT
Organism: Dehalococcoidia bacterium; assembly: GCA_965197655.1. Lineage (GTDB taxonomy): Bacteria > Chloroflexota > Dehalococcoidia > Lucifugimonadales > UBA3495 > CATQHB01. Next base: position 3,373,934 of record OZ240220.1, read on the forward strand.
GGCCGCAGATGCCTCGACTGGTCGCCTGATTCCCGGCGAACTGACCTTGTAACCGTAAGGGTTGCCGGCCTGACTGCGCCGGATTCGTAATTTGGGGGTACTTATGGCCGAGTTGGACCAATCGTCAAACCAACCCGAGAGAGAGCCCGATGCTCAACCTGTCCCCGACCGTGCATTGGCCGAGGACGACGCCTGCCCGGTGGACGTTGAGCCGGGGATGGATACGACCACGCCGGAGGGCTGGGACTGGCGGTTGATTGGCACCAGCCAGCCCAACCGGGCCACCTTTCACGTCAACCACAGCGACGTTTCCCAGGTAAAGGTGGACATACTGAGTCCCGCCGATTCGCCGCCCGATGCCCCCTTTGTGGTGACCAATGACATCCCAATCATCATCATTGACACGCTGGACCAGTTTTGGGCCGGAGAGTCCCGCACCAAACTGCCCCTTCAGGGCCTGCGGGTGCCGGTATCGGCGGATACGGAGCGGGAGGCCAAGCAAAAGCTGGCGGCGGACCTGGCCGCGCAGTTGCGGCTGCTGTTGCTGCTCTCCTCATCCCGCCAGGGCAACATCGCCCCGGAGTTGAAGGCCAACCTACTGTACCTGAGTTCGGTATTGGCTACACGGGGGTAGCAGAGAGGGCCCAGGGCAATTGTGACCACTCACCCCCGGCCCCTCTCCCTGGGGAGAGGGGTGAAATGCTCCATCTTCTTTGGGGAGAGGGCCGGGGTAAGGGGTTGCCTCGGGGGGTAGTCCCTTCCCGGGTTTCTCGATATATCGGTACGGGAGTCACCGGGTTTCAGTTGCCGGGCGGCCCCGCAGGACCCTGCCTATTTCCCCGATCCAACTCCGGCTGGGGGCCGTCTCCGGTTCCGGGGGCAAATCTCCTACCACCACCACCGTACCGGCAATCCAGTCGTAAACGGAACGCCGTTCCTCCCGGTCAATCAAAATCAGCAGGAGCGATATTCCGTCCAGGACTATGTACATAGAGCCGGCGGCCACCTGGACCAAGCCGCGCACCAGCTTTTGCCAGGTTCGCATTCGCCGTCCGGTTTTCCGGTCGATAATGTGGGCGCCAACCACCAGGTGCCCCGTGGACCGGCCCCAGGTGAAGTAGGCTACCAGATAAAAGGCCCGGGCCAGAATCATTTGGAAATTGATCGGGAGGTCTGTACCTGTGATGGGATCGCTGGTGTGGGTGAAGTCCAGGTAGTAAATGAATATGTTCACGTCGGGGCGGGTAAACAAGTAAGTGATGCCCACGAGCACAACGTAAACCAAACCGGCCGGCAACAGTCCGTACATCCAGGCATAATGCCGCTCCGGTATGGTCAGCGGGCGCAGGCCCGGCGAGTTACTCCCCACGGTTAAGCCAGCAGCGCCTGCTGTACGGCAGCCGTCACCGCGTCCATACCCACCATCGTCGCCTCGGTATCGGTCCGGCCCTTCATTTCCACCGCATTGTTGCGGAGGTTGCGCGGGCTGACCACCAACCGCAGGGGCAGACCCATCAGGTCGGCGTCGTTCAGCTTCACCCCGGCGGCCTGGTCGGGCCGGTCGTCGTAGAGGGTCTCAATTCCCGCGTCCCACAACTCCCGGTACAGGCCATCGGCGGCGGCGGCCACCGACGCGTCGGTAAGGTTCAGCCCCACCAGATGCACCTGGTAGGGGGCAATGGGCGTCGGGAAGACGATGCCTTTGTCGTCGTGATTCTGCTCCACGGCGGCGGCCAGCAGCCGGCCTACACCGATGCCGTAGCAGCCCATCGTTATGGGCCGCTGCTGTCCCTCCTGGTCCAAATACAATGCGCCCAGGGACTCGCTGTAGAAGGTGCCCAGCTTGAAGATGTGGCCTACCTCCACGCCCCGGGTGGACTCCAGCGGCGCGTTGCACTGGGGACAGAGGTGGCCCGGCTGGGCCAGGGCGATGTCGGTCAATATATCCACCTGGAAGTCCCGCGGATAGTTGGCGTTGCGAATGTGAGTGTCGGGCCGGTTGGCGCCCACCACGAAGTTGCTGCCTTGGGTTATAGAGGGGTCGGCCACCCGCTTGATGTTGGTGATGCCGATGGGCGACGCCGACCCGGCCACCAGCCCGGCGTTCCGTACCTCTTCATCCGTCGCCAGGCGCAGGTCGTGGCAGTGCAGGCAGTTCTTCAGTTTGACCTCGTTAACCTCCAGGTCGCCCCGCACGGTGACAAAGACCGGTTCTCCGTCGGCGGCGTAGAAGACGGCCTTCAGCGTCTGGGAGCTGGGCACATTCAGGAACTCGGCCAACTCGGCAATGGTTTTGACGCCGGGGGTAGCTACGTCTTCCAGGGGCAGCTCCGGCTCCGCTGACTGTTGCGGATAGACGCCGACGGCCTTTTCGGCGTTGGCGGTGTAGCCGCAGGCGGGGCAGGTGATTACCGTGTCCTCGCCGGTGGGGGTAGCCAGCAGAAACTCATGGGAGTCCTTGCCGCCAATAGCGCCGCTGTCCGCCTCAGCCATCAGGACGGGGAGACTGCACCGGCGGTAGATGTTGCGGTAGGCTTGGGCCATCGCCTGATAACTCTCGTCCAGGCTTTCCTCGTCGGCGTTAAAGCTGTAAGCGTCCTTCATATCGAACTCGCGCACCCGCACCAAGCCGGCCCGGGGCCGCGGCTCGTCCCGGAACTTGGTCTGAATCTGGTAGAGAATCACCGGCAGGTCCCGATAGCTTTGCACGTTGGCCCGGACGATGCTGGTGACGACCTCTTCGTGGGTGGGGGCCAACACCATCGGGCGGCCTCGGCGGTCTTCCAGGGAAAAGAGGACATCGCCCATAGCGTCGGCCCGGCCCGTCTGGTCCCACAGTTCCCGGGGCTGGAGAGCGGGCATCATTATTTCCTGGCTGCCGGCGGCGTCCATCTCCTGGCGGATGATGTTCTCAATCTTGCGCAGGGAGCGCCAGGCCAGGGGCAAGTAGGCGTAAACTCCGGAGGCTACTTGATAGATGAGGCCGGCCCGCAGCAGCAGCCGGTGGCTGGCGGTTTCCGCCTCGGGCGGGTCTTCGCGCAAAGTCTTGGTAACCAGTCGGGTGAATCGCATAGTTTAAGCAGTACCTCCGGTTTCCCAGGGGTTGATTATGGGTATGCCGCAGCCGGTAAAGTCGCGCACGTTGCGGGTGGCGACGGCGGCGGCGTTAGAACGGGCGATGGCGGCAATCATGCAGTCAAGTTCGTGTCGGTCCATGGGTCGGCCAATGGCCCTGCGGTTTGCCATGATTTCGGCGTATTCGCGGGCAGCAGCCCGGTCAAAGGGTAGAAATCTCCGACCAAGATAAGTAGCAAGGAAATGGTTTATGGATTCCAGTAGATTATCCCGCCTGCGACCAGCGGGTAGCAGAGATGCGCCGGATAGCAGCTCAGCTTCGCCAACTGATGTAAGATACAATTCTACTAGAGTTTGACTTTCCCACCAAGCTACAACCGACGTAGCCGGCCGGTCCCTTATCAATTCAGAAACAACGTTTGTATCCAAAACTATCATGGATTGGATGACGCTTATTCAGTATGGCACTGACAGCTACAATGCTTGCTACGGTCAAATGCGCTGGAGAATATCTCGTACTCTTCATCGGTTAAAGCCACAGACTTAAAGTGATTATGAAGAGACGTACCCAAGCCCTCGGGAGGATTTTCGCGATAGGGCAATGCCTCCCGCAAAATCCGCCGCACCTCCTCCTCCATAGAGCAGCCGTGCTTGGCGGCCTGGTCTTTCAGCCGTTTTTTCAGGTCATCGTCAATGTTGCGTACCGTTATGCTGGGCATAGCTGCACCACTCCCTATGATGGTCACCGAGCTTTTCCATAGCTGCTATCAAGCGGTGGCTTTATTCCGTTCCAGTTCAGCGATTTCCTTCTCGGTCAACCCTAGCTGGTCACAGAGTATGCGGTGGGCAATGCGCCGGTCTTCTTCGTTTTCATTCAGGAGCGCCAGGGACCTTTTGCGTATCGCCCGTGCGAATTCCAAGTCGCGGTTGGCGCGCTCTCTGGCATATTCATCGTGACTCAAGAGCATACTGGATCCCTTGAACCGGGTGTCTCTTTCATTCGTGCCTATTCGTGGATAAATCTCGGCCTTCGTGCTCCTTCGTGTTCTTCGTGGACGACAAAGCGAATCAGGCAGATGCCGGCGTGTTTTCCACCTCTTCCATCAAAGCGGTCAGCATATCCGCCTCCGGCACTACCCGCACCTTTTGGCCTTTGCGGAAGATGACGGCCCGGCCGGCGCCGGCGGCGATGCCCACGTCGGCGTCCTTGGCCTCGCCGGGGCCGTTGACTTCGCAGCCCATCACCGCAACCTTGATTTTCTTGTCGCTCTTCTTCAGCAGGGCGTCCACGTCGTTCGCCAGCTTACGCACGTCCACGTCGGCCCGGCCGCAGCTGGGGCAGGCCACCAGGGTGGTGCCCTTGTCCCGCAGGTTCAGGGACTTGAGGATTTCGTAGCCAGCGTACACTTCTTCCTTGGAATCGTCGCTCAGCGACACCCGGATGGTGTCGCCGATGCCCTCGTAGAGCAGTACGCCCAGCCCCACGGCGGTGCGGATGGAGCCGGACTGGGCCGTTCCCGCTTCGGTAATGCCCAGATGCAGGGGATAAGGCACCAGCGCGGCCAGTTGGCGGTAGGCCTCCACCGTGGTAGGCACGTCGAAAGCCTTCATGGAAATCTTGATTTGGTCAAAGTCCTGCTGCTCCAGCAGGCTGATTTCCCACAGGGCAGTGGCGACCATGTGGTCCACGATGCTGTATTCGCCGGCCTGGGCCTCGCCGGCCTTGGGCAGCCGGTTGACCAGGTCCATGTGGCGGGAGAAGCCCCGGGTGCGGCCAATGCCGCCCACCGGGGGCAGGCTGCCGAAGTTTACGCCGATGCGGATGGGGATGTTGCGTTCCTTGGCGGCTTGCACCACCTCTTTGACCTGCTCTTCGTTGCGCAGGTTGCCGGGGTTGAGGCGCAGGCAGTCCACGCCGCCCCTGACGCACTCCAGGGCCAACTGGTAGTGGAAGTGAATGTCGGCGATGAGGGGAATGTTAATTCGCTTCTTGATTTCGGCCATGGCCTGGGCTGCTGCCAGGTCCGGCACGGCAGAGCGGATGATGTCGCAGCCCGCCTCTTCCAGTTCGTGAATCTGGCGGACGGTGGCCTCCACATCGCGGGTGTCGGTCTTGGTCATGGACTGGACGGTAATTTCAGCCCCGCCGCCGACCTTGACGTTGCCCACGTAAACCGGCTTGGTAACCCGCCGCTGGTTCATAGAATCCACCCCCTTTGTGGCTGTCTAAAGGCTGCTTGAGCAACAGGGAAACTTGGGGATAATGTTACACGAAACCGGGGATGGGCGCTATAGCGGGGGAGTGAGGGCTATGTAAGCTGGTAAAATTGAGGACACTTCGCGGTTGAACAATCTCTCTAATACCGTTAATCTGGCAACGTTGAGAAGTCAGGAGGCGATGGGATGTTCAACCCATTGCAATTGATACGTTCACCATGGGCGGAGGCGTTTTCAGATTTCGTGCGCTCGATTCGCTCGGAGGCTATCGTAGCCGCACCTTTCATTGGCGCTGGGACGCTGGAATACTTATCCTCAATGCTTAATCCTGACCAGCCGCCCAAGATTGACTTGATTACGAACTTGGCAGTAAACAGCCTTTTGCACGGTACGGTAGATGCGGAAGCCATAGCCGGATTCAGCAGAAAGTTGCCCTCGGTAACAGTTCAGAACCTGACCGGCCTTCATGCGAAAGTCTATATTGCTGATGAAAGTATGGCTATCATTACCTCCGGCAACATGACCCAGGCTTCGCTATATCGCAACTACGAATACGGGGTGCGAATCACAGATCCAGTGTCAGTACGTCAGATTGCTGCTGATATTCGAGAATATAGTTCTCTAGGTACACGAGTATCGCTTTCTGAATTGGACAAACTCACGGAAATTGCCCGAACTCTCCAGCAAAAATATGCGGACGCTCTGAATACGGCTGGGCATCAGGCGAATCGAGAACTTCGAAATGAGATAGAGACAGCCCGAGAAGACCTGCTCAACCTGCGAGCAAATTCTGGAGAATCAGAAAACGCCATCTTTGCCCGTACAATCTTGTATGTTCTCAAGCAAGGCCCTTTGTCGACGGCGGAGATGCACCCAATCATTGAAAGTCTGCAACCTGACCTCTGCGATGATTCTATTTACCGAGTAATCAACGGAGTCCGGCACGGCAGACGTTGGAAGCATATGGTCAGGAGGGCCCAGCAGCACCTCAGGGACCGGGGGGTGATAGTGTACGTCAATAGGAAATGGCGACTGGTTTAACGATATTGCCTGGTGTTGTCAGGTCGCAGAATTACCTGGTTGCACAGGATTTAGCCTTGCAGAGGGATTATGCAAAAAATCAGCGTTCAGAATGACAGCGTGAAATTAAACCGGCCAATCAACCTGTCCGTATCTCAAACTGTGGACCGGGTAAGCAGGCACTACAACTCCCAGCTGCCAGGTGCGGAGCGTTTACCGATTCTGGCGATATACGCCGTCTTGACCTTGTTGGTCCGAGAAACGGCACGTTACAAGGAATGCACCCTATTGCCTCTTACACAGCAACATACCGACGCAGACCGCAGGCAAGCACTGGTGGGCGATGTTCATATCAGGTCTTCCAGAGGCTTGATATTTGAAGGATATGAAGTACAGCACAACACGCCCATTACTTCTGGTCAAATTCAGTCATCCTTGGAGAAGCTGACGGGTACGAATATGACAAGGTTTTACATACTCACAACCTATCATAAGAAAGACTATTCTGAGTTCAAGCCGGTAATTCAGAATATGTGGCAGAAATGTGGGCGCGAGTTAATTTTGGACAGCTTTGACCGTACACTTGGATATTACTTACGGCTGATTAAGGAGACGCGCCAGTTTGCAGACGCATACGCGTCAAATGTAGAAGCCGACTCCGCCATGACATTTGAACTAAAGCAAGCCTGGAACGAAATCATAGAATCCCGAGCCGGCCTATAATATATCCAAACCAGCTAAGGCGTATCCTCCCCCTACCCCCCCAGCGGGCTTACCCCCTGTATCAGGCGGGTTATGTCCTGGTAGGTTATTATCAGGATGAAGCCAATCAGGACGATGAAGCCAATCAGGTGTACCAGCCCCTCCCGCTCCGGTGGTACTCGCTTGCCGCCGCGGACCCACTCCAGGCCCACGAATACCAGCCGCCCGCCGTCCAGCATGGGTATGGGCAGCAGGTTCAAGACGGCCAGGTTGATGCTGAACAGGATGGAGAGGACCAGCCAGCCCCGCAACCCGCCTTGCTGGGTTACCTCGCCGGTTACCTGGGCGATGCCCACCGGCCCGGATAGCTGGGGCGCCCGCGTACCGCTAATCCAGGCGGATATTTCCTGTTGCAGCAGCCTCAGTATTTCCCAGGTATTGGTGAAGCCGTGGGCCACGGCGGTCCAGGGCGGTTCGTAGCGGGTCTCCTGGTAGAGATTCACCATACTTATCTGGATTCCGGTAGCGCCCTGGCCCTCCGGCGGATTGACCCGGGGAACCAGCCGGACAATTTCGGTCCGGCCCTCCCGTTCAACGGTCCATTCCATTTCCGAGCCGGCGTTCAGCATAGTCGCCCGCACCAGATCGGAGCCGTGTTCAATCTCCCGTCCCCCGGCATGGGTGATAACGTCGCCGGGACGTAGGCCAGCGGCCTGGGCCGGGGAATTGTTCTCCACTTGCGCCACGGCCACCTGGCCGATGGTCACGTTCTGAGGAATCATAAACATCAGGGTGAAGGCGACGATGGGGAAGATGGCATTCATCAGGGAGCCGGCGGCCAGGATGATGGCCCGGGGGCCGACTCCCTGGGCGGCCAGGCTGCGCGGCACGTCCGGGCTGTTCTCCCCGGCCAACCGCACGAAACCGCCCAGGGGCAGCCAGTTCACCGAGTAGAGCATATCCGCCACCACCAGGGATTGGTCATCGGCCTGGCGTACCTTGCCGGAATGTTGCAGCAGGTCGCCCTCGGCCAGTTGTTGCAGGGAAATCGGGTTTTTGGACCCGTTGGCCGGGGAAGCTTCGATGAGCAGGGCTATCAGATTGCCGTCGCCGTCCTCGGTGGACAGCAGCCGGATGAATCGGCCGGGATGCAGGTCGGCGGGGCCGTTCAGGTTGAGGTACTTGGTCCGCGGGTGCAGCATCACCTCCGTCTTGCCGGTGTAGAAGCCGTAGGCCCGGGGCGGGTAGCCGATGCCGAACTCCAGAACTTTTACGTTAAAGGCTTTGGCCGTGAAAAAGTGTCCCCACTCGTGGATAACTACCAGCATCACCAGCATGGGTACAAAGGCAGCAATGGCTATAATTGCCGAATCCATCTATTTATTCCCATTCCTTAGATAATTTCTACGCTACCTGCCGGGACGGCAACGGGGCTGCCGTCCAAGCGTGGGCAGGATGTTGAGGAATCATTATATACCAAACCTGTATTGGCAGTTCATCCACGAATGAACGCGAATAGGCACGAATGTTTTTCTGGGGGGATTGAAGCGTAGTATAATGCTGGTGGCAGGGTTTTTTTGATGGCGGTCAATAAGCTGAAAGTTGGAGGCTCTGATGCCCAAATATACCTACGACCATATTCACCTGCGTACCCGCCAGCCCCAGGAAATGGCTCAGTATTTTGAGAAGATGTTCGATGCCAAGGTAATCGAGTCGGTGCAGTCGGACGGTTTCGTCCGCACCGACCTGGACATTGACGGCCTGATGGTGTTCATCGCTCCGGTTGCCGCCGACGAAGATATACCGGCCAGCCCGTCCGACCCGCACCTGGGTCTGGACCACTTCGGGTTCCGGGTGGATAACTTGGAGGAGACGGTGGCGGAGTTGAAAAGCCGGGGCGCCGAAATGGCCCGAGAGCCGCGAACCATCCGTCCCGGCGTCCACGTCGCCTTTGTCCGCGCCCCGGACGACGTTCGGATTGAGTTGCTGCAACGGGATTAGGTTGTGGAATTGTAGGGGCAGACCTGTGTGTCTGACCTGGTGACGGGTACGGGACGGCAGGGCAATCGCGTCTTAATTTGGGACACTCGGGCATCGTCATTCCGGCGCAGGCCGGAATCCAGGAAATGCCCGGAGTAGGTCAACGTTCTATATGGCGAGGCACTCTGGATTCCGGCTTTCGCCGGAATGACGGGTTAAACCGCGATTGCCCGGTACGGCACGGCCCCTATTCCGGTTCCACCCGCCGCAGGGTGTAGGTATCGGAGGCCATAATGTCCGGGATACGGGGCGGCAGGTTGGGAAAGTCGTCGGTGACGGCGTGGACCAGCCGGCCGCTCAAGTCGCCCGAGGCTTGCCCGGCCAACCACACCGCCAGCTCGGCGGCCCGCTCGATGGAGGCTCCACCGCCGCCGGTGACCTGTTGCCCGAATTCATACAACTCGGTGTCACCTGCGGCCTGTGCCCGGTCGGTTATTTCCTCCCACATCCGGGTGTGGATTGACCCCGGCCCCAGGGCGTTGACCTGAATGTTCTTGTCGGCCAGTTCCAGGGAGAGAATTTCGGTAAGGCGAATGATGGCTGCCTTGGAGGAACCATAGGCGGACAGGTGGTAGGGGGCCGAGGTGGAGCCGGAGCCGGACAGGTTGATAATCTTGCCGCCGCCGGCCGCGGCCAACGCCGGAATCACCGCCCGGCAGCACAGATACGTCCCCACCAGGTTAACCTGAATGGTGCGTATCCAGGACTCTACGTCGTTGTCCTCCAGAGCGCCCACCGGCCCGACGATGCCGGCATTGTTCACCAGAATGTCCAGGCGCCCAAAGCGGGCCAGCGACCGGCGGGCCATTTCGTCCACCGCCGCCCGGTCAGTAACGTCCACGCCGATGACACAAGTAGCGGCGCCCAGCGATTCAGCAGCTTGGGCAGTTTCCTCCAGTTCATCCAGGCTGCGGGCGGCCAGGGCCAGTTGCGCCCCTTCCCGAGCATAGGCTATAGCAATGGCCCGGCCAATACCCCGCCCGGCTCCGGTAATCAAGGCGACTTTATCCTTCAACTGCATTGCATCCACCTCCTGCTGCTGTATAGCATACACCCGGTTTGCCCAACGTCCCCATCCTGTTCGTGGTGAGCTAACCCTCTACTCTTGGTGAGCTTGCTGAACCACCTCATTCCCGGTCCACCGCAGAGCAAGCGTCGCTATGTAGCGCAAGTAATAATCTTGCAGAACAATTACGGCTCCTCTGTCATTCCCAGCAGAGCGAGGAATCCAGAATCCTACGGAGCAAGGGTTGTCCGGTAGCCGCACCGGAATACCGCGAGATTCATTCCCTTCCTTGACCCGTCTGCGCGAACAGAAGACAGAACTTTCCAATTCACCTGCTCACTGCTATATAAAAAAACGAGGATTTTCACAAATCCACTTGAGAAAAATCCAGAAAAGTCGAAGGTAGCAAGAAAAGCGAAGCCAAAACAAAAACGCGAGAAGGCGGCAAGAACGCCTAGGAAACCCACGGCAAAACAACTGGAGGCAAAAAAAGCCCGAGACCGCGCAAGAGGACAAGAGCCTGGACGGAAGGAGGCAGCACGCCTCCGTATGCAAAAACGGAGCGCGGCCCGCAAGGAGACTGGCCAGTGCAAGAGCTGCCCCAACAAGGCCATCCCTGGCCAGGTCCGCTGCGAAGCCTGCCGCGACAAACACCGGGCAGATCACCAGCGTCGTAACGCGGAGCGAAAAGTTGAAAAATAGGCAACCAAGCGGAACCCCGCACCGCACCGGAAAGCCGACAATTATCAGAATATGCGGCACATGACCATCAAGATGCCCCAAGCGCCAGCCCAAGGGACCGACTCGACTGAACTCCAGGAAGATGGGAATTGCTCATCTGCCCGGAGCATAACCAGCTTGCCGCCTAACCCAGACTCACCCAGGAGTGGAAGACAATCGAATTATATGCTTCCCGCCCAAAGCAGTGACTCCTATGGGTAGGACCTTCCAGTTGAAGGTAATGTTTAGCTGACCGCAGTTATTAAGACTGGCTTGGCTCTCACAGGACTATCGCATTTGGAATTCTGAAGCCCATTGAGGCACAAAATACCGGCCCCAACCGCAAGATTCGAGCGACTAGCGGGCAGAATCTCCCGATTCGGCGGCGATTGAGCCAGTAAATCCACACGAAAGATACCAATAACCCCGCTTTCGAGCCCAGAACATTTCTACAGTAGGGAAGACGATCGCAAAAATCAGCAACACCATGCTAGTACCGAGTCAAGCTTGGTTTTGAGGGTGCCAACAGTGGTTGACTAGTAGTGGTAATCTTTGAGCAATTGATGTTGCTGTGAGGTGGCGGTGTGGTCAGAGAGAAATTTGCGGTCCGGCTGACGCCGGAGGAACGGGACCAACTAGAGCACATGGTCCGGGCTGGCAAGAGTTCAGCACGGGCTACAACACGGGCCCGGATCCTGCTCAAGACCGACGAGGGCTGGTCGGCACCCCGGGTGGCCCAGGCCCTGGACGTGGCTGAGGGCACGGTGTTCCGCCTCAAGCGGCGCTTTGCCGAGGATGGGTTGGAGGGAGCGCTGAAGGACCGGGTCCAGGCCCACCGGTACCGGAAGCTGGACGAGCGGGCAGAGGCCCATCTGATTGCCCTGACCTGCAGCCCAGCGCCGGAAGGCCACGACCACTGGGAACTGCGCCTGCTGGCGGACCGGATGGTGGAGTTGGGAGTGGTGGAGTCGTTGTCCCATGAGACGGTGCGCCTGCACTTGAAAAAAACTCCCTTAAGCCGTGGCAGAAGAAAGAGTGGTGCATACCCAAGGTGAGCGCAGACTTCGTGGCCCACATGGAGGACGTCCTGGATTTGTACGCCGAACCCTACGACCCGCAGCGGCCGGTGGTCTGCTTCGACGAGACCTCCACCCAGTTGCTGGCCGACGTCAGTGAACCACTGCCAGCAAAGCCTGGTAGGCCGAAGCGTGAGGACTACGAGTACCGGCGGGAGGGCACCCGCAACCTGTTTCTGGCCTGCGAGCCCCTGGCGGGCTGGCGGCATGTGGCAGTAACGGAACGGCGCACCACCGAGGACTTCGCCCATCAGATGCGCTGGCTGGTCGATGAAGCCTACCCCGACGTCCCCCTGGTTCGAGTGGTTCTGGATAATCTGAACACTCACCGCAAGGCGTCGCTGTACCAGACCTTTCCGCCGGTGGAGGCCCGGCGCATCGCGCGGAAGCTGGAATTTCACTATACGCCCAAGCATGGCAGTTGGCTGAATATGGCGGAGATCGAGTTCAGCGTCTTCTCCCGCAGCTGTCTCAGACAGCGTCTCCCAGACGAGGAATCTCTCCGCCGAGAGGTTGGCGCGCTGGAGTTGGAACGGAACGAAGCTCAAGCCCGCATCAACTGGCGCTTCTGCATCCAGGACGCCAGAACCAAACTCCATCGCCTCTATCCCGTCAATTCCTGACTTGACCGAGTACTAGTACCGTTTCCAGATGGTCTTGTCGATACTGGAAAGTCACCTCCAACTCCGGATTCCCGCTTGCGCGGGAATGACGGGCAGGTGAAACGGGTATCCGGTATAAGGCATATTCAAGTGGAAACGGTACTAAACCAAAGCCAAGGTGAAATGTACATATCGCTAGACCGCACTGTCTGTGGCGACCCGGTTGGGGCCCAAAGATGATATGAGGAGCTGTGGAGTCCTTTCGGTCGTCTTCAAGACCCCGAAATGCACATCCCACCTTGGTATCGGTTTAGTAGTCCAGCAGCTTTGAAGTGATGGGTGGCTGGGGTATCATATGGGGTAGTACGAAAGAAGATTGGGAAGTGAGGGGGTGGTGAAGGTGAAGAAATACCGGGTGCAACTGACGGAGGAGGAGCAACAGGAACTGAGGGGGCTGGTGTCCAAGGGACGGGCCGCGGTCTATAAGCAGACTCACGCTCGCATCTTGCTGTTGAGCAATGAGGGCTGCGGGGGCGGGGGCCTGAAAGACGAGGAGATTGGCCGGTCCCTCGCTCATTTCAAACAGGTAGGCACTGCCACGGTGGAGCGGGTGCGCCGCCGCTGCGTGGAAGCAGGTGTTGAGGCAGCTTTGGGGCGCAAGGAGCAGTTGAACCGCCGCCAGAAGAAACTGGACGGTCAAGGGGAAGCCCACCCCGTATCCAGTACGGGGGCAGGCTCTGATTGCCCTGGCCTGCGGAGAGCCGCCCCTTCGGCTCCGCTCAGGGCAGGCTCCGGGACGGGTCGGTTGGACGCTTAAGCTGTTGGCGGACCGTTTGGTGGAATCGGAGATAGTGGCGAGCAGCAGTCCCGAAACGGTGCGGCAGACGCTGAAAAAAACGAACTCAAGCCCTGACTGAAAGAGTGCTGGTGCATCCCGCCGCAAGGCAGCGCCGAGTTCGTCTGCGCGCTGGAAGACGTGCTGGAAGTCTAGCAGCGCCAGTACCGGGACAACGAAGTTCTGGTCTGCCTGGACCAGACCAGCAAACAGCAGGTGAAGGAGACCCGGTTGTCGCGTCCGGTCCGGCCTGGGGCAGCCGGCATCTACGATTACGAATACGAGCGCAACGGGGTGAGCAATCAGTTCATGCTGTTCGCTCCGTTGGAGGGGTGGCGCCGGGTGGCAGTGACGGACCGGCGCACCCGGGCCGATTGGGCCCGGGTGGTCAAGCAACTGGTGGATGTGGACTATCCTGACAAAGACCGGATTGTGCTGGTGCTGGACAACCCCGGCCTTCGCCGGGGCAGGCTCGAACACCCATCATCCAGCCTCCTTGTACGAAGCGTTTGAGCCAGCGGAAGCGCGGCGCATCGCCGAACGGCTGGAGATACATTACACTTCCAAGCAGGGCAGTTGGCTGAATCCTGTCCTGAGCTTGCCGAAGGGATGGCCGAGATTGAAATCGGGGTGCTGGCCCGCCAATGCCTGGACCGCCGCATTCCCGACCAAGGGGTTCTGCGGCGGGAGGCGGGAGCATGGCAAAATCAGCGCAACCGGGACACAATACGGGTGGACTGGCGCTTCACCACCGCAGACGCGCGTATCAAATTGAAGTCTCTTTACCCATCATTGCAATACTGATGGGCTACTAGATTCGAGGAACTGGGGCGAAGTCGGCGGTATGACCTCATCGGGAGGGGGAGACACCGGCGGTATGACCTCATCGGGAGGGGGAGACACCGGCGCGGTGCGAGCGCTCTTGATGCTCTCCCGGTTGCCGGCGTCGTCGGTGTATTTCACCTTTACCAGGATCCTTTTGCCTGCGTCGTCGGGCCCGACGGTGTACGTGTCGCCTTCGTCATACCCTGAAGTTCCCTGAAGCTCGCGGCGATTGGGATGGATGTACCAGCGATACTCAAAGGTCGCTTCGGTCATGCCGTTCTGGTCACTCATTCCCGAGGTGGACACGGTGAGGGTCTGCCCGACCTGGGCCACGCCGTTGATGACGGGACGGCCCCGAGTCGGGTAGCCGGGAGGCAAATTCCGGTTCTGTCGGTCCACCGTCAGGTCTGTGAGTTCCGGGAGGTCATCGAACAGCTCTTCGGGCATTGACGAGATGGCATTGCGGGACAAGTCCAACTCTTCCAGGTTCGTCAGCGCATCGAACACGCCGTCGGGCAGCGACGTCAGGTAGTTGCGGGACAAGTCCAACTCTTCCAGGTTCGTCAGCGCATCGAACGCGCCGCCGGGCAGCGACGTCAGGCCATACGTCCACTCCAGTTTTTCCAATTTGGCCAGTTCATCGAACGCGCCCTCGGGAAGATTCGCCGGTGTTTTGTTTCTAACGACCAGCCATTCAAGGTTGGTGAGTTCATCAAATACGCCTTCGGGCAATTCGGTAGGCCCCGCCTCGAACTTAACCGATAGGCGCTTCAGTTTCGTCAGCGCGTCGAACACGTCGCCCGGCAGCGAATCCAGGTCCTCGTCGATGCGCAAGTGCAGGATCGTCAGATTTTCAAGTTCGTCGAATATCCCATCCGGCAGCGTGTCGGGGCCGGCGTAAAAAATAAGCTTCAGGTCGTCCAGGTTGGTCAGACCGTCGAATAGGCCATCCGGCAGCGTGCGGGGACTATCGGCGTACAGCATTACCAGCCAGTCTAGTACTACAGCCGCAGATATTGACTGAGGTGTTGGCGGCGGCGCTGGTAGTGGCAGCGGCGGGCCCTGGCTTGATGGCGCCGTCTCCAGCGGGACCAGGCCAGCACCGATTTGTTCAAAGGCATGGGCCGCCAGATCAACCGGTACAGCAGACGGCGCACCTCGGGAACCGTCAGTGGTATCAGGGCTTCATCCCACTCCGGTTCTCCCCCTTTTTTCCGTTAAAATATGCGTTGGCTTTTTGCCGAACCACCGCCAGGTAGGCCTGGGCCAGCATGGCCAGAGCCTGCCCCGTGCTGCGACACGGGGGTGATGTGCCGGTACCAGCCCTCCCATTTGCGCACTTCATACTGGTCCAGCCCCACCGGTCCCTTGGCCTCCTCAAAGCACTCCTCGATGGTCCACCGGGTTCCCGCCACCTGAACCAGGCCCTCCAGGGTTGTGTCCGCTGGACCGAAGCAGACGTAATAGGCCAACTCTTCAGGCTGGGCCAGGCGGCGGCGGGCCAAAAGCCGGTAGCCCTGGCCAGGTTCCCGCAGGGGCCGGATCACCACCCGGGTCCAGTCATACACTCGAGGACCCTTGGCCCCGTTGCCAGCGCTGCACCGACTCCAGCGGAAGGGAACTCCCGCTTCCACCGCTCGCTCCAGCATCTCCCGGGCCAGTTGCGGCTTGGTCCGGAAGACAACCTCCTCGGGGACCGCCGCCTCCCGCCGGCGTTCCGCAGCACCGGCCCACCCCTGGGGCCGGTACAGTTCCCGGTCCAGCAGGACCCTGCCCTGGGCGGTGGCATAGGTCAGGAAAACTCCTATCTGGCAATTTTCAATCCGCCCCGCCGTCCCGCTGTACTGCCGCTGCACCCCCACCGACTTGGTCCCCTTCTTCAAGAAACCGGTCTCGTCCACCACCAGCACCCCATCAGTTTCACCCAAATGCTCCACAACGTAGCTGCTCAGGTCGTCGCGTACCAGGTCGGCATCCCAGCTATAGGTGGACAGCAGCCGCTGCACCCCGTCGGGCGTGGCGTCGCCCGCCGGCTCCGCCAGCGGCCACCCGTTCTTGCGCTCTACCGGTGAAAGCAGTCCCTTCAGATACTCCAGCGCCGGTCGCCTCGGTTCCGAACGGTGAAACCGTGCGGCTATACACCCATGCACTCCCGCAATGCCCCTGGCCCACCGGGCCACCTCTGCCACCTCGTCCTTGTCCGTTGCCACCACCTCACCTCTCCCACTTCCTGAAGTAGCTCCATTCTACCAAGAACTATCTGCGGCTGTAGTACTAAACCCGAATCCACCGAGGGACGGCCTTGGGGACAGCCCTTGAGGGAGCCAGAGGGTGCTTCTCTGAATCTGGGATAATGGTTTTGGATCAGAAAACCGCCCGGAAACAGGGAGCACCCTTTGGCCACTTCAGGGCGCTAACCTAACGCTCTCCTTCGGTGGATTCGGGCTAAGGCCAAGGTGGGATCTACATTTCCGAGATGATGACAGCACGTCAGGGCTGCCAAGCAAAGCTCTCCCGTCCGCACATTAAGGTCAGTCAGCCCCCCGTTGCCAGGTATCCTTAAAATGCGCATTTCACCCTAAACTAAAGCCAAGGTGGGATGTACATTCGAGGGGCGATGAAGATTGGCTTGGCTGCGCCAGAGAAGCCCTCTCATCTGTACTTGGAGAATGATCCGTCACCGCTGCTTGACCTCCACTATCTGCGCATTTCACCTTGGCTTTGGTTTAGTCTCTATTGTCGCCTCGGGTGGTTGCTACCTCAATATGTCCTATAACTCCCAACTTACGTCGGGTATTCCCAAGCAGACTCCGAGATGCCCCTGCTGGGGTTCCACCGCAACGGGAAACTATTCCCAGACGAATACAACCCCAGCGCCATAGCCAAGGCTTAAAGGCAAATGTCCGAGATCCTATTGACCCGGTCTTAGATCAAGGATGGGAAAAGGGGTCAATCCTCAAGAGAGGACACGGAGTTGACAAAGCTGATTGGGTCTGCTGAAATTAGGCCATTACCAAGTAGAATCTCAGATATGGAGGAGAGCGTTATGGCAGGCAAGACATTCATATACGTCGGGGCCGAGGCAGATGGGCTTTATCGCAAGGAGGCGGGCGATTCCCGTTGGGAGAAGTTGGCCAAGGGTATGCCGCCCTCCCCGCAGGCGCGCGCCATCGCGGTGCACCCCAACGACGCCAGCACCGTCTTCGTCGGCACCCAGCGCGGTGTCTACCGTTCCAAGGATGGCGGCGACAGCTTCGAGCGCATGAATATGACTGAGGGCCGCATCGTCTGGTCCATCAAGTTCCATCCCCACGACTCCGACATCATGTTCCTGGGCACCGAGGGCGCCGAGGTGTTCAAGAGCACCGATGGAGGCGAGAACTGGCAGTACATATCCACCATAGCCAACCCCGACGCGGTCCAGATGGCCTTCGCAACCCGCATCCTGGGGATCGGCATCGAGGCAGGCGACACGAACCAGATGTACGCGGCGCTGGAAGTCGGCGGAGCGGCGCACAGTTCCGACGGCGGCCAGACCTGGACCATTGTCAACAGCATGCTCGAAGGCAACGTCGACCTGCTAGACCTGCACGGCGTAACCGTTGGCGTCAACGAGTCCGTGTTCATCTCCAACCGGACTGGCGTGTGGCGCACCCGCGACCGCGGCCAGACCTGGGACGACCTCCAATTCGAGAATTACTCCAACATCCGCTACTCCCGGGGCGTAGAGGTCGCGCCCAACGACCCCAGCACTCTTTACGCCTGTGTCGGCCTGAACTTCGGCAGCGAAGAGGGTGGCATCCTTCGCTCCACGGACGGCGGCGACAGCTGGAGCAGGTTTGACCAGGGCATCGAGCCGACCAGCACCACCTTCGGCATCGCCGTAAACGACCGTGCGCCGGAGCAGGTGTACTTCTGCACCCGCAAGGGCCAGGTGTTCGGCACCCACGACGGTGGTTCCACCTGGCAGGGCCACGACCTTCCCGAGATGGCAGCCAACGTCAAGGCCATCGCCTGCACGTCGGCCTAGCTGGCTAAAGTTCCCTCGAACCCTGAAGGGGTTTGCCCTTCAGGGTTCGAGGGTTGGGCCTTGAAATCCTCTCTACCTCAGGGACCCTCGGGGCGAATCAGGCCATGAACCGCAAGAATGGGGGTTGAACAGCAAACTGCACTTGCCGGTTGATTCCCACGTTACGCCGGTACCCAGAAGCCTGGCCAAGGGTACAGTGGCGGACTGCACCTAGTATTACAACGACGGTTTTAAGGAGGGACGCCTGATGCTTCTCGGCGGCAGGCGGCACGGAGTTTCTCGTGGGAGCGTTTCGCTCGCTCGTTGCGCCGCTGGACATCTTCCAGCCATTGCAGCAACTCACCCGGTCCGAACCGTTCCCGGGGCAGCATCTCCCGCACCACCCGGTACACCTGGGGACGCGTGATCAGGGGCATCTTCCCCCCCAGTCCTGCTGCAGACCCAACAGAAACGCCCCGCCCAGCAGGCACATGGCGATATGGTGATGCCCGCCCGCCCAGAGCCTGCCCCGTACTTGATACGGGGTGCGCGTCTCGTGCTCATCCAGCCCGACGTCGCTCTTACCTGTCTCGAAGTCCAGCGAAAATGTCCGGATAAGCGCTCAGGGAAAATGTCCGTTGGTCTTGTCCTGAATTGCCAAGTAAGCGGCCCGTCGGCGAGTCCGGTTGACGGGTGGAGTTGGCAGGTCCACGTACTTCCTGACCGTGTTTCTGGAAATACCCGGTTCCCTGGCGATGCCCCTGAGGGAGACACCCTGGAGCCTGGCGTGGTGGATGGCTTTCCACAGGGCCTGCTTGCGCGGGGAAGCCTCCCTGGGCGGTGGGGTATCGGGCCTGAGGGGTTCGACGTCCTCCTGACGCTGGGGCACGGCCGCTTCCAGGGCGGCCAGACGCTGGAGTTGCAATCTGCTGAGGCCGTGCTGAGCCAGGTTCCTGACCACCTGGGCCAGCTCCGGGGTGGGCGCCAGGGCACCGTTGGAGGCTCTCAAGGCGCCGGGCCTGAGCGGCGCTTCCTGGTGGGGGATCACCTCCCCGTCGTACCGGACCATGAGTTGGCCACCGCTTTGCTCCAGGACTTCCACCTTGGCCCCGGCATAACTGGGCCGGTCCTGGCTGGGAAGCAACTGCAAGGTGCGCCACTGGAACTTGACGGTGTTGTCCCTGGCCACTTGGCGCGTGTGCTTGAAGCAGGGGACCCGCTCCAGAAAGATAGACGAGTCCAGGGGACGATAGGCCACCTTAGGCTGCTGGGCAGGCACACGGAACTGCTTGTTGAATTGGGGCAGGAATTCCCGCAATACGGCATTGGCCTGGTCGATGGTGGTGGCGCCCACCAGCCTGAGTTCGCTGACCAGCCGGTCCTGGAAGGTACCCGCCATGCGTTCCACCCGACCCTTGGCCTGTGGCGAACGGGCAAAGACCTGCTCAATGCCCAGTTCCTGCATAGCGCGGCTGAAGTGGGTGGCTTCCACTGGCGGCTGGATGTGGCGGGGCTTTCCGCTGAACTTGAAGACCCCGTGGCGATCGCCATAGAGGGCCAGGGGGATCCCATAGCGACGGATGATCCCTTCCATCAGCAGGAAGTAGCCCCGGGTGTCCTCCTCGGGCTGGAAGACGGCGCCCGCCACCGTGCCGGTGGCATCATCCACCGCCAGCAGCAATACGAACCTGGGTCCCCGCTCCTCCAGCCAGGGATGATGGCTGCCGTCGATCTGCAGCAGCATGCCCTCCTGGGGCATCCGCTCCCGACGAACCCGGTGTTTGGGGGGACGGTGCCGCCTGGCGCTGGGCAGACCGTGGCGGTTGAGGAGACGGCTTACCGTCTGGCGGCTCAGGTGAATACCCTCCCGTTCCGCCAGCACCTCGGTCATGTGGCTGTGGTTGAAGCCGGCGTACTTCCTGCTGGCCAGGATGACCACCGCGGTGGCGACGTCTTCGTTGACCGCGTTGCGGGGCTGGCGTCCTCGGTTGCCGTGGACCAGCGCGGCGGCCCCTTCCCTCCGGTAGGCTGCCAGGACTCGCCGGACCTGGCGTTCACTGATCCCCAGAACTTCGGCAGCCTGGGTTGTGGGCAGCTGATATTCCAACACGCTGTTGAGTACCTGGAGTCTGGCTTGCTCTCTTTGGTTCAATGTCACGTCCTTCATAGACGGACATTTTCCCTGAGCAATTTACCCGGACATAATCATAGAGCATTGACAAAAATTACAAGTTAAAATTGAGCCACCTGTCTCTTGCTCTGCGACTTTGTCAGTAGATGGCCAGCGATCCCGTCAGCGGGGATGGTTGTCGCCAGCCTCCTCTGGCGTCCCCCTAGTTGTTGCAGGGAGGGGAACAATCCCGCTTGGCGCTTCTCCCTGAGCCGGTAGCTCTGGCCCCGGATGTTGAGCACGTGGCTGTGATGCAGCAACCGGTCCAGGACGGCCGAGGCGATGACGGTGTCCCCCAGGAGTTCTCCCCATTCCCCGAAGCCCTTGTTCGAAGTGAGGATTATGGAACCGCGTTCATAGCGAGCCGAGACCAGGGTGAAGAAGGCGGTGGCCGAGTCCCGGTCGTAGGGCCAGATGCCGAACTCATCCACGACGAGCACCTTTGGGGCCAGGCAGACGCGCATCCTGCGGTCCAGGTTGTGCTCGGCCCGGGCCTTGCGCAGATCCTCCGTCAGGTCGTAGGCGCGCACAAAGTAGGCCCCCTGTCCCTTCTCGATGGCCTGGAGGGCCAGGGCGATGGCCAGGTGGGTCTTGCCCACCCCGGGTGGACCCAATAGGAGGATGTTGCTGGCCTCGGTCACGAAGGCCAGGTTGGCCAGTTCCTTGACTTGCCGTTCGTCGATGGAGGGCTGGAAGCCAAAGTCGAACTGTTCCAGGGTACGGTGGAAGGGCAGGTGAGCCATCCTGGTCTGGGCGCTGAGGTAGCGCTCCCGGCGGCCGTCCGTCCCGTGGTTCCATGGAGCCGCCGGTTGGCGACGCTGTCGCACCATTGCAGGGCCTATCGGTTCAGGTCAGCGTCATCGGTGCAGCGCAGGCTGGGCCACCGGTTGCCACGGACGTACTTCACCCCGCTCTCCACCTTCCCCTTGGTCTGGGCCCGGTAGGGCTGGCACAGCCGCAACTCAAAGCCCAACCGCAGGGCGAAGTCCAGCATCCGCCGGTTCCACTCGGTACGGCCCTTCGCGTCTCGGCCCAGGGTCACCACCCTGGCGTTGTCGTAGAGACAGCGCCGGGGCACGCCGCCAAAGTATTCAAAGGCGTTGACGTGGCACTGGATGAAGCTGGTCGTGTCCGCTCTCCGCACAAATTCCACGTAGATGGCCCGAGACCAGCCCAGCACCATCACGAAGGCCCACATTTGCCGCTTCCGCCCCCTTTCGTCCACGTAACTGAAGCTGCCCCAGTCCACTTGGGCCTGTTCCCCTGCCGCGGTCTCAAATCGCACCGTGGCCTGCGGCTGGCGGCGACGGCGGCGAGGTCGCACATATTCCGCCAGGATCGTGTAACTCCCCTCGTATCCCAGGGTTCGCAGCTCCCGCTGCAGCGCTCGACAGTTCTCCAACCCTTCCGCCATCCGTCTTTCGATGTATTCCAGGTACGGGTCCAATTTCGACCCTCGTAGCGGCCGCGGCTTCGGTCGCAGCGCCTCCGGCGTATTCAGGTATCGCCGCACCGGGTCCCGGGCAATGCCCAACCCGTTGGCTATCCCTCGGATCAACAACCCGCCCCTTTCAGCTCGCATATCTCTTTCACGTCTCCGCCTTTCAGCAATTCGGCCCAGGCACCTCCACAGCATTTCTGTAGATGATGCCATTGCCTTCCGGTGGGTCAATTCCATCCCGTAATTCTTGCTCACTTTAAACCCGTAACTAACAATGGTGCGGGCCAGGGGACGGCTCCGCGCCCCCGGTACGTCCCGCCAACACGAGGGAGGCTTTCCATCAACGGGCTCGACGCTCCATCGTTGGGCTGCCCTGGACACCGAGGCCCGGTCCCGGCGGGCCAGGAGCGCCAGTCCCCGTCGGCTCAGGGCCAGCCGGCGGCGTCCGCCCAGGCGTACATTGGAGATCAGGCCGAGCCGGTCCAGGCGGGAGGTCAGCTTGGAGACTCCCGAAGGTGAGAGGCCCATCACTCCTCCCAGGTCGTCCGCCGTGATCCAGGGCCAATCGGACAGTCGGTCCAGTACCCGCTTGTCCGCTGGCTTGAGCACGGCGGGAAGCAGGTGGTCGGGAATATTTTTCGGCTCTTCGGGGATGGAGAGGTCTCGGGGGATCGACAGCCGCGTCAGGGGCTGCTCCACCGGCAACCGCCCGCCCCGTCTTAGGTAAGAAAGGGCTTCCTCGAGCGATAGGACGGCGGGCGTGGCGGTCAAACGCCACACCCGGTCGTCGGGGCTGGCGCTGGCTACGTGCTGCTCCAAGGCCAGGAAGACCGGACCCGGATAGCGAGCCAGCAACCGGCGGGCCTGGAGCAAACGCACCTCGTCGGACATCACCGCCAGAAGAGCGCGGGGCAGCGGTTGGGAGTGGACACCAACCAGCCGACCCGGTCTGAAAAGGCGGTCCGGTCGGTGGTCGCTCCCTGGCGGATTACTCCCAGGGACCTTTCACCCGGCAGCAGCAGGGCCGCGTCCAGGGCGCCGCCCCGGTACCACCGGAACCGAAAGCCGCCTTCCACCGACGCCACCGCCGAGGCCAGCCGGTATATGACGGCCACCGCGTCCAGCCGCGCCAGCAGGACACGCTGCCAGCGTACGGAGACCGAGTGGGTGCGGAGCAGGCGCTCTACGCCGGTCCCTTCCTCTAGGCCCAGGCGGCGCAGGCCCGCGCCGGTAAGGCGCCAACGGCGGGTGGCGGCGGTGACGGGAGCGGCTGGCGGACTTCATCCGCCAGTTCCTCCCTCCGCAACCGGTCCAGGTCGTTGTGGGACGCTTCCTCGTACATTCCCGCTACGGCGGCCAGTTCCAGCCGGTCCAGGAAGGGCATGGCCGCCAGGACCCGCAACGCCTGCCGTTCCCTTTCCTCAACCCTCATTCACTCCCACCGACCGGCGCGCCGGATTGGTCGAGGTCTCCACTCCGCCGCCGGTACGCTGCTTCTTTCCGTTGGCGCCCCCGCCGCCGGTTCCGTTGCCAGGCGGCTTGACCGGGTTGTTGCCCGGAGGCGGAGTCCGCGTCCTCCTGGTCCAGCTTGTCCCGGAAGTCCTGCACCCGCCGGTGGGCCTCGGCGTCCTGGGAGGCCAGGGTCTCCGCCGGCGTGGTGTAGTCCGCCATCGCGGCCCTGATTCGCTCCGCCACTACCGGATCTCCCGGCCCCGGCTTCCTCAACTCCAGGTAGTAGGTGGGTTCCCGCTGCCCGTCCACCGTGGCCCGGACGTAGCAGTGGTGCGCCGGCAACGACACCAGGTCCTCCTCGCCCAGCCGTTCCCGGTCCAGTTCCCCGATGAGATCCCTGGCGTCGGCAGCCGACACCTGGAACACCGCCAGGGACCCCACGTTGGCCAGCAGGGTATCCTGCATGATGGGGGACAGGTCGGCCAGCTTGGCCAGGCTCTGGGTGGCCAAGCTGGCCCCGAACTTGCCCAGCTCGCTGAGCATGGACTCGTAGTCCACCCCGGGCAAGGATTGCATCTCGTCCACCACCTGGACGCCCCGCCGCTGGCCTGGCGGCAGATTGCCCTGCTCTCGGATCACGGCGTCCACCAGGTTGAGCCGGGACGCCCCCACCAGGACGGACACGTCCCGGCCTGTCGTGGCCTGGGAGGTGGACACCAAGAGCGCCCCACCTTCGGGATGACCCGCCGCAGGTCGATGGTGGAGCGGGACTGGCCCAGGATGGAACGTGCCTTCTTGGAGGCGAGTAGTAGTCCAGGCGGGTCTGCACCGGGGCCAGGGCGTTGGACCGAGTATCCCGGGTCCAGCCCTTGGGGTCCTCTTCCCACCAGGCAAATACGTAGGGGTCGTCCACCCGCTTGAGCACCTGCCTACGGAACTCCAGGTCCGCCAGCAGCCGCTGCCCGTCCAGGATGGTGAGCGGCTGGTCGTCTTTCGTGTCGGGGTGGCAGTTGTACTCGTGAAGGGTCTTAACGACGTGCTCCAGGATGGACTGCATCCGGGAGCCCCAGTGCTCCCACATTCCCTTCGCCACCCGCACCACCGAGTTGGCGGTGCGGTCCCGGTCGGGGAATACTTTCACGTCCACCAGGTTGATCCCCGGCGCCTGCGTATCGTCAGCCAGGTCGATGAGGTAGACCCGGTCGATGATCTCCTCTGGGACCTGCTCCAGCAGGTCGTGGACCAGGTCGGCGTGGGGGTCGATGACTATAATGGCGTCGTGGTTCCTCCCCGCTGCCTTCTCCCGCATCTTGTGCAGGACGACGTGCTGCATCAGCGTGGATTTGCCCATGCGGGTGCGGGCCATGTAGAGGTGGTGGCGGCCCGTGGTGTCATCGGTGAAGTGGACCTGGCGGGTGCGGCCTCCTACCGTGTTCCCCACGTGGGCGCCGCCGGAGGCGGTCTTGGCCGACGGGTACAGAACCCGGGCCCCGGAGCGGGGCACCGTGGGTAGCTGGTCCCCGGCCCCCAGGGGATGCCACAGGGCGGCCAGCTCCCGCACGCCCAGGACGTTGCGACCTTGGAACATCCGCGTCACCAGCGCCACCGGCTCAGTGACGGGGAGTGCGGGCCGGACCCTGCTGGCCTTGAACCTGGCCCCGGCGGGGTTGTCGTAGCCTTGCTAGGCTAGGGCCGCGTTGCGCAACATCTGCCTAGCCCTGCGCTCGGTGCCGTGCTCGGGCAGGATGGCGATGACCTCCAGCTGGGCCTGGTAGGCGATGCGGGAGACCTTCTCCTTGATCAGCAGGGGGTCCTGGAACCGGCCCCCGGAGCGGGCTTTCTTGATGCGCCACCAGACCCAGCCCGCCGCGGCCAGCGCGGCCGCCGTGCCTAAGCCCAATGCGCCGCCTTCCAAGTCTCCCCCTGCTGCACCCACAGGAATCCCTGGAGGGCCGGCAGGGCCGGCACCCCCAGGGCGGCCAGGTGTCCCACGTCGGTGCGGGTGGCCTGGGCCTGGGCGTGGTAGGGGGAAGCTGCCGCGGGTCGGGCCGGGACTGGCGGTAGGCCTTCTCCTGGTGGGAGCGGGACCACTCCGGCCCCAGGGACTGAAGTCGCAACCGGGCCACCAGGCGCTCCCCCGGCTCCAGGTCGGACAGGGAGCCGATGACCGAGATGAGAGGGTCGGAGCCCTGGTCCAGCAGGTCGTCGTCCCTGAAGGTGCACAGGGGCAGATACTCCGGACCCCGCAGCCGCAGGTCCATGGACCAGGCCTGCTCCCCCGGAGCTAGGCGTAGGGGATCGTCCTGCGGGGATACCTCGCTCACCCGGGCGTGGCGGTAGTGGACCCCCAGTTGCTGGCGGACGAAGGAGCCGTCCCGACAGCGCGCCAGCAGGGTGACGCCTCCGACGTCCCCGGCTATCTCCAGGGAGAAGGGTTCGGGAACGGCGATGGAGCCCAGGAAGTTCTCCACGCCCAGCAGGGTGCCCTCCCCAGTGCGTTGCGAGGTGACGGAAATCACCTTGGTTTCGGGCTTGGGCTTGCCCTTGAAAAAGGCGGTAAAGAAATTCAGTTTCATGTCGGTTCCTCCTTGAGGCCCACGGGCGGCTCCCGGTCCTGCGGCCCTGGTCCGGTTGGACGAGCGATGTTCCCGCCGATTTGTGGGCCAGTGGGTCTTACAGACATCCGTTTCATTATGCCAATAGCAAGGGGAAAATGGCAAGATGGAACGGCCGTTCCGGCGATTGCGGGGCATACCGTTACGGCAGGGAGAGGGACCGAAAAAAGTCCGGCGAAGCGCCGGGAGGGGACACCACGCGACCCGGGCACCCGGGAACGGTGCCACCCCCCAAATGGGGAAATCCAATCGCTCCGGGGCCGGATTTACAGTGGCAACCCTGTAAAGGGAAATGAAATGAAATGCATAATGCAATCAGGGCAATTTCCAACGGGGAACAGGCGGGATTCAGGGTCTGGGAGCGGGAATTGTGTCAGGATTTTATTGACGGTCCGTGTCGGGTTTGTTGTAGTGTTTGTATTGTAGTAATTGCACGATCCGGCGAAGGAGGTAGTGGGCATGAACGCCACCCAGCAGCCCGTGGACGGGGACGGCCACCCCACTGGCGGGACTGACTCACCCCTATCGGACCAGCCCCTATTGGACCAGCCCCTATTGGACCTGCTGGACGTCCTGGTCGATGACCGGGGTCGGGTGGCTGCCGCCGAGGCCCTGGGTGTCAATTACCGAACCCTGGTCAATTGCTACAATTCCCGGCGGGTCTCCCGGCGGATGCGGCAGGTGTTGCAGGAGTTTCGGGACGCGGGTGGCGTTGGTGGCGATGAACCCGGCGATGTTGATGACGACGATGTGTCGGGCATCGAGCACGAGTCCCTGGAGAGGCGGGTGGCGGTGCTGGAGGATGAGAACCGGGGGTTGCGGGAGCTGGTGGAGAGTCAGGCGGACCAACTCTTCCAGTTGGTCCGCCTGGTGGCCGCGCTGGAAGGACGGGAAGGGAAACTGGGCGAGGCTGAGGCTGAGCCGGCAGGGGTTGACAATGACCGGGAGCAAGATTGGCGGCCTCTCCGGCGGAGACACGGAATGCCCGACGCCGGTGCAGTCACCGTGGAGGTGCAGCCCGACGAGGAACACGCCTTCGGCCCGGCGGCGCCGCTGGTGGCCGAATGGCGGGAGTTGCAGGTCCGTGTCGAAAAGGCGGACAGCAGGGTTGACCGGGACAGGGACGAGGCGCGGCGTTGGGAGCTGGAGGTTGAGATGTTGGGCACGTTCCATCTGACCCTGCCGCCGGATACGTATCAGCCGGACGACGCAAGGAGGGCGGACCACGTTCGGTGGCGGCAAGAGGCCCTCGAGAGGCCAGGAAGGAGTTGGGCCGGGCAAAGCGGAGTCGGTCGCTGCGGCGGGCGCTTACCCTGGGCCTGTGGCGGCAGTAGACGGTCGAGGAAACATACTGAGGTGCGGTCGGTAGGTAATCAAGCAATGTCTATGTCACAATCTCGGATGGAATGTCGACTCAACTGGACAAGCCGATACCACCGCATGGTTCCAAGACGTTTTATAAGGGGAGGGTCTTCCCTGCCTCCCTGAGCCGTCGGCGCCGTTGTTCCATGTCCGGCAGCGCGGAGGCCAGCAACCGCCAGAAATCGTCGGAGTGGTTCTTGACGCTCAGGTGGACCAGTTCATGGACAACTACGTACTCGACTAGGGATGCTTCCAGCATCATAACCCGCCAGTTAAAGCGCAGGGTACCGTCAGGTGCGCAGCTACCCCAGCGTTGGCGCTGGTCTCGAATGAGTATCTGGGGTTCGCCGCCGTTGCCTAAGCGGGGCCACCAACGTTGAACCCCGGACCACAGGCGCTCGGTGGCTCGGCCTCTGTACCAATCTACGACGGCCCGACGGGTGCGCTGATAACGCTCTTCTCCTTCCAAACCCGTGGGTATCGAAACCCGGAAACGCCAATGGTCAAAGCGGACTTCCGGGGTACGCACGTCTGAGACCTCGACAACCAAGCGGACATTCCGTCCCAAATAGGGCAGCGTCTCCCCACTGACGAAGCGCTTGGGGGCGGCTCCCAACGCGGCGGGGGTGGCGTGGTTGAGAATCCAGGCCGCCCGCTTGCGAACGATGGCCCGCAGTTCGCTGTCCGAGGTGGTTAAGGGCGCTGCCACCTGTACGCCGCTTCCGTCCACAGTAATCTGGACCGTCTTCTTGCGGCGCTCGCTCCGGCGCACTTCGTACTCGATGGTGGCGCCGCCGAAGCGGACCACTCCCCGGCTAACCACTGTGACCACCGCGCCGCGCCAGTTCCACGATGCGATTGGCCAGTTCGTCCAACTGTTCCTCGGTGTAATCCCCCGTTGGCCGCAGCTCCCGCTTTATATCCCGGCGCATCTCCCGCTGCACTTCTAAGTTCAAATGCCAGTCAATCACGTCTTTGTGTTGGGCGATGACCCTCTCGACTTCTTGGGAAACTCTCTTGGTCTCTTCGTCGATTTCAGTACCGTAACTTCTTTGCTCTTCCCCTACCCCAGACTTCAATGTTTGCTTATACGGGAACTCGTCCAGCAATTGATAGATGGCAAAGGACACCGTAGTCATGCCGTATTGGGCGGCGATGTCCGCCATTCTTTGAACATCATGCCGCAGGGCTGCCATGCGGCGGCACGCTTCAGCGGTCTCGATGAGCCGGTTGCGCAGGTCCTCAATGATGCGCGCCAACCGCTCTGACAGCCGTTCGTAGAAAACCGGGTTTTCGGCCAGTCTTTCGTGGATTTGGGCGCGAATTGCGTGTTCCATCACTGACGCTCGCGCTTCATCATGGGGTAGAGAGGCTATCTTCTGCTCGAAGTCCTGGTCCAGGATGGACAGCGGTTTCATCATCTGTCGTACCTGGGCGCTGATGCGTTCATCCACCAGCTTCTTGACCTTCGCTCCGATCTCGGTCCAGTCCACGTCGGCATCTTCTCGCAGGAAGTGGGCCCGGGCGTAGGCCCGAATCTCGGTGAGACGGGCCAGCCGGTCGGTGTAGGCCAGGGCGCGAGGGTCGGGCAGGAAACGGTCCATGAGGCGGGCAAACCAGCGGTAGTCGGCGTTAAACCGCTCGAACAGGTCCGCCTTGAAGTTGCCCTCGGTATCGGTGTCCGGGGCAAAGACGGCGACGCAGGCCCAAGTGTCGCGCAGGTCGCGGCCCTTGAAGTTAGACTCCGCCTGTACCACGGCGGCTTCCATCAGCGGCCCTGGGTCCTCTTCAAGTTCCTGCATACTGTCCTGGACCTCGGGCCAGTCGAAGGTAGATAGCGCCTCCTCCAAGTCGCGGGAGACGCCGTGGTAGTCTACCACCAGGCCGTAGGTCTTCTCGGTTTCCACGCCGTCCTGCCGGTGGGAGAACCGACGGTTGACTCTGGCAATGGCCTGGAGCAGACCATGTTCCCGCAGGGACCGGTCCAAGTAGAGCACCTGCTCCACCGGAGCGTCAAACCCGGTCAGGAGCATATCAACCACCACCAGGACCTCCGGCTCGCCTTCGGGGTCAACAAAGGCGTTGGTCACCGTTTCCTGGTCCAGTTCCCGGGCTCGCTGGAACTCGACCCCGTCGTTGGGCGTGGTGGTGATGATGGAGTAGGCTTTGACGCCAAAACCGTTCAGGTTCTCGGCGTAGCGCAGGGCGGCGGCGCGGCTGGGCGCCACCACTTGGGCCTTGAACCCGTTGGGACTCACCCTTCCCTTGAAGTGTTCGGCGATGTTCAAGGCAATCATCTCGATACGCCGCTCCGCCTCGGCCACCGTTTCCTTGTTGGCGTACCTCCGGCGTATCCGCTCCCTCACCTCCTCCGGCTGCTCCCCGAACATGGCGTCGAACAGCCGGTCCAGGGTCTCCGGCCCTTCAATGGCCAATTCGGGCAGTCTTGCCTCATAGAAAATGGGTACCGTAGCCCCGTCGGCCACCGACTGGGGGATGGTGTAGGCGTCAATCAGCGGCCCGAAACGGCGCATCGTGCTGCGGCCAAATCCCTTGTCTATCGGCGTGCCGGTGAAGCCGATCAGGGTGGCGTTGGGCATCGCCTTAGACATCAGAGCGCCCAGGTCGCCGTACTGGGAGCGGTGGGCCTCGTCGACCATGATGATTACGTTGTCCGAGGGATTCAGCAGGTCCAAAGGGCCATCAGGCGTAGTCAGTGCCTCCTCGAATTTCTGGATGGTGGTCATCACCGTGCGGCTGCCGCCCTGCTTTAGGACGGTCTGGAGGTCCAGGGGGTCTCTTTGATCGGGCCGTTCCCGGCGGCGCCGGGCCTGCCGCTCGGCCGGCTCGGGACGGGAGCGGTCCATCCGTTCCGGCCCTGGAAAGCCGCAGCGCTCGAAGGTGCCGGAGATTTGCCGGTCCAGTTGAGTGCGGTCGGTTACCACCACGATTGTCGAGTTGGAAAGGCGCGGCTCCCGGCGCACCTTGGTGGCCAGCCACAGCATGGTCAGGGACTTGCCCGACCCTTGGGTGTGCCAGACCACGCCGCCCCGCTCGGTGGGCTTGCTGCCGGTGAGGATGCGGGACAGGGCCGCCCGCACCGCCCGGTACTGCTGGTAGCGGGGCAGTTTCTTAACCAGCCGCCCCCGCTCCGGTTCGTACACCACGTAATCGCGCAGGATGTCCAGGAGGGTGGCTGGGGACAGCAGGCCAACGATAAGCTGGGCCTGCCCCTGGGGTTCCACGCCGAATTTCTGCCGCACGTCGTCTTCTGAATACAGCCCCAACCACTTCCACTCGAAATAGGCGTTTTCCGGGGCGTACAGGGTGGAGTAGGCCGCGGCGGCCCCGCAGTGGGCCACGCACAGCAGGTTGTAGTGGAACAGCCCCGGCGCGCCCCGGCCCGGCCACTCCGGCCCGGCCTCCTGGTAGCGGCGCAACTGGCGCACCGCCTGGGGCTTCCAAACGTCCATCAGGGACGGCGACTTGGCCTCCATCACCACCAGGGGGATGCCGTTGACGAACAGGACCAGGTCGGGAATGACCAGCCGCTCGTCGTCTTCTGCCCCTGGCCGCTCATCCTGAGCCGGTCGAAGGACTCCCCGACGCACCCGGAATTGGGTGGTGACCAGGAACTCGTTGAGGCCGCTTTCCGGGTGGTCGAAGTCGAAGAACCGGACGGTGCGGGTATCCCGGCCCCGGGGTCCGTCCACGGTCAGGGGCATCCCGTAGGTCAGGTACTCGTGGACCGCCTGGTTGCGGGCCATGCCGGTGGCATTGATGTTCTCCAACTCGAAGATGACCCGGTCGGCCTGGGCCTCGGTCAGCCACTCGTTGAGACGCAGCAGGGCGGCCCGCAGCCGCCCCTTCAGCAAGACTTCCCGCTCACCGCCCCGTTCCGCCGCCATCGCCTCCCGGGGCACGTAGGCCCACCCCAACCGTTCCAGCAACCGCCGGGCCGGCTCCTCGGCGTGATTGTATTCGTTGAGCTTGGCGGGGGTAGTCATGGTAAGTCACCGTCTGTCGAGGCAAATAATCGAACGGATTCCGATCAAAGCAACGCGACGTTACAAGCCTGGCATTCTGGGATGTCCTTCGTACAAGGGCCGGCGGACGGTTATGGCCGGACTTCCCTCCAAGCCATCAAGCCGCAATAGGTCTGTGTCGGTGGATTCAACCAGGGATATTTTCAATTGGATAGCCGTAGCCAGATGTGTCGCGTCCGGAGGTTTTAGGGATGGCCTGGACCGGTATTTTCTGACTAACTCCCGGGCTATGGCGGCTACGCGCACGTCAATGGCCGCGGGAATAATATACTCCCGGTCAAATAACTCCCGTATCATTGCTTCCGAAATCTGATCGTCAACGCCTTGCAGGTAAGCTACCTCGACCGTAGCCATCGCCGAAACTACGATCTCGACCTCGCCCCGTTCTGCCAGGGCAATAATATTGTTGCAGGGGTATGCCAGATCAGAATAACCGGCCAGATAACCGATGATGACGCTGGAATCCCACAATCTTCGTTGTGCCGGCATATTTATTCTTGCTTCTCCCCCCGCACCAATTGGAGCCATTCGGCAGGTCCCAACTCTTGGACGCTTTGATCAGGAATCGAACCGAATCCGGCCCTTGCCGAGTGATGTACATTAGTCAGGTCTTCAACATATACCACGTCAACTATGGAACGGGGGGCGCCGTTGGAGAAGTAGCGGATTTCGCCCGAAATCAAAACCCGCTTCTCAAACAGGGCCTTAACCCGTTCCAATTCGTCTCGTGGAAAAGACCAACGAACCGGCGCCCCGCTGACTCGGTCCCAAATAGTGGCGGTAAGGGAGTTATGGGCGCTTATGGCTTCCAGGCGCCCTTGAAGCGAACCCAGGTTACGGTAACCAGAGGCTAGAATCCGCTCAGCTTGTTGAGCAATGTCTTCGGTTATTATTGCCGTCTGCTCTTCATCAATGAGCACCGACAAGGAATGCGCTTTGCTTGGGCCATTGAAGAGTCGCTTCATCCGTTTAAGGTCTTCAAATACCGGTTCCGTGAAGTGCGGCGGCGGTTGGTCAGTTCCCGCTGTCACCAAGCGAAGGCCCTCTCCAATTACCAAAACGGCTTGCGTATCTTCACGTTTGGGAGTTAAAGTAATCGTAGGGGCGCTGGACCTTATGCTGCGTACAATCCATTCATTTCCAGGTTTGCGCCCGTACATGGAATGATCCACGTCACGCAAAAGCCTTTTGATGTCCTCAAGCGACTTGATGAGGAGGTCGAAAGAGGAAAACTCATCAATCGGATTTATTACGAAGGTCAGGCGGTCAGGCATTTTGGTTTTCCTTCACTAGACGCAGCCGGCTGCGCCCGGTGCATTCCGGTTCGGAATCAAGGCTCTCCATTGACGCCCCGGTGTCGGCATGGTGTCTCATGCCGTGCCGATTATACTCTCATTTCCCCCCACCCGCCCCCGCCCCGTAAGCAGCGCATCGGCAGTTGATTCTTTCAACAATTTTAGCATATTTGTTTCGTGTTTTGCTTGCCCTATTGTCACATCTACCCCATCCAGCAACCCCGCTATGGCCCGCTGTTCGGGTAGTGGCGGCAGGGGGATAGGCAATTGATTGGTAGCTCCAAGGGTCAAGCCAAAGCGTGTGACCCCATTGGCTATTCGGGCGAACTGAACCGCCAATTTCCGAGAGCCAAAAGCCTCGGCCAGATAAGCACCGTCGAGTAGTTTAGAATAAGGCCGTGCCAGCCCCAGGTGGTAACCACATAAAACGTCAGGCATATCCGCCTCCGCAAACGCCGGAATGCCAATTTCGTCGGGAGTTTCCGAATCCTTTGTAAAGAGAACGTCCCCCCGTTTCAGATTCCATCTCTTCCGTTCTACAGGATTGGCCGTAGCCGACATGAAGTCCATATCTGGCCGGATGCGCCGATTGTAGAAAACATCAGTGTAATTGCATAAACGGACAGGAAGCTCGCCTTCGACTGTCTTCTTGTCAACACTGCTGAAAGCCACCTCCGCCACCTCCCCCAGCCGCACCACCTCCCACCCCGCCGGTATCGTCCCCAAACCCGGCGCTTCCTTCCATGCCGTGTGCCGGCCGGGGACGCCGCGGGTCAGCAGTTGGTGGAGCAGGGAGTCGCGCAGTTGTTCGGTGCCGGCGATGACTGCTTCGGTACGCTCGATGGCGTCGTCGATGGAGTCCAAGACGGCGGCGATGGCCCGCTGTTCCGGCAGGGGCGGGAGGAGGATGGGGAGGTTGCGCGTGGCATCCAACGTCAGACCGAACCGGGTTATCCCGTTCGCTATTCTCCCGAATTCCTGTGTAGATTCCCTGGACGCCAAGATTCTAGCCAAGAATGAGCCGTTCACCGTTGCCTGGGACGGACGCGCCAAGCCCAAGTGGTAGCCACACAAGACATCGGTCAAATCGTCGGCGACAAACGCGGGAATGCCAATTTCGTCAGCCGTTTCGGAGTCTTTGGTGAAAAGAACATCCCCCTGCTTCAAAGCCCACCTTTTGAGTTCCGACTGGGTAGCGGTTGCGGGCATAAAGTCCATACTCGCTTGTATGCGGCGATTGTAGAAAACGTCCGTGTAATTGCAGAGTTTAACGGGGACTTCCCCCTCAATCGTCCGCTTATCAACGCCGCTGAAGGCCACTTCCGCCACATCCCCCAGGCGCACCAGTCGCCAGCCTTTGGGGATAGCTCCCTGTCCGCCGGGGCGTTTCATCAGACCTCTTCCGTCGAGGCGGGACGTATTTCGTGGATGGTCACCGGCAGGCCCGCCCGCTTGGCTTCCAGCCAGCGGTTGAAGGAACCTTGGCTTTCCCGCGAGGCCCAGCCGCCCAGCATCCCCTCGATGCTGAGGTCTTCGTCCAAGTCGGGCCAGTGGAGAAACCTTCCCTCGCCAAAGATTTCCCAGTTATTGCGCTCTTCCTGAGTGGCATGAACCAAGCGGGGATACCAAGCCAAGGGGACTGAAATAACCCGTCCGTCGGTAAGCTGAGCGGTGAGAGTTTCTTCGGTAACCTTAAGATTTGTCGCCCCCGGAACTTCAATTTCAACGGTCAAAGTTCCCATTCCAAGCCTCCAAAAGCGTTGCTTGATTATCCTCAACGATTCTCTGAATTCGCCGGATTTCCGCGCCGCCAAAGTTGCCTCTTTCCTGCAATTCTACCGGGTCAAGCCAGAACTTGGCGACGCTTGCATCCCGCCGCACATGAATATGCGGCGGCTCAACCCGGTCAGCCGAGACTACGAAGAATCAGTAAGGGCCATCTCTCAGAAATACCGGCATCGCTCAGCTACCATCCTACCGCGCATACCCCATCTCCGCCAGCAGTTCATCCATGCGGGCCACCGCCTCATCGCGCCGCCGTTCCGCTTCTCTAAGTTGGGCCAGGGCCTCCTCCACCGGCATCACCTCCACCGGCTCGGTGGTGTCCACGTAGCGGCTGATGTTCAGGTTGAAGTCGTTGCCCTGGATCTCCTCCATATCGGCGACGTGGGCGAACCGGTCCACGTCCTCGAAGGCCCGGTACGCCTGCACTATCTTCCCGATGTGCTCCGGGTCGACGTAGTTCTGGGCCTTGCCGGGCCGGAAGTAGCCTTCCTGGGCAGCGTCCACGAACAGCGTCTTGCCCCGCCGTTCTTGGGGCTTGTCCCGGTTCAGGACGCAGATTGCCACCGGGATGCTGGCACCAAAGAAGAGGTTGGGGGCCAGGCCGATGACGGCCTCGAACAGGTCGGCCTCCACGATGCCCCGGCGTATTTTCCCCTCGGCGCCACCCCGGAACAGGATGCCGTGGGGCATCACCACGCCCACCATGCCCTGGGCGTTGGTCACTCCCAGCATGTGCAGCAGGAAGGCGAAGTCGCCCCGGGTCTTGGGCGGAACCGCCCCGTAGCGGTCGAAGCGGTGGTGGGGGTCGTTGGGCGCGAAGTCGTGTCCCCAGTTCTTCAGGCTGAAGGGCGGATTGGCGATGACCCGGTCGTAGGCCAGCAGCCGCCCTGAAGGGTCCATCAGGCCCGGCTCGGCGATGACGTCGCCGGCCTCCATGCGGGCGGAGCGCAGGTCGTGGAGCAGCAGGTTCAGCTTGCCGATGGCCAGGGTTCCCAGGTTGCGCTCCTGGCCGTGTAGCGCCAGGTTGCGGGCATTGCCGCCCCGTTCCCGGACATACTCGGCGGTGTGAATCAGCATTCCGGCGGAACCGGCGGCGGGGTCGCAGACGCGCATACCTTCTTGTGGTTCCAGCAGCTCCACGATGAGTCGCACGACCTCGCGCGGGGTGTAGAACTCGCCGCCTTTCTTGCCGGCGTCGTCGGCGAACTGGTAGATGAGATACTCGTAGGCGTCTCCCAGCACGTTGCCAGTGCCGCCGTCGTCGCCACGCAGGTTGGCGTCCCGAAGGTCCAGGTCACTGAAGTGGTTAATCAGGCTGCGAATGATGCGCTCCCGGTTGGCCGGGCTGCCCAACTTTGTTTCGTCGTTCCAGTTGGTGCCCACCAGCACTCCGTCCAGCCGGGGCGTATTGGCATCCTCGATGGCGTGGCTGGCGATGTTCAGGGTCTCACCCAAGTTCATCGAGGCGGCGGAAATGGCCTCCCACCTGGCCGACTCCGGGACGAAGAACTCATGCTCGTCCCGGTCCGCGAGCGCCGTCTCCCTGGGCACTCCCGACGCTACCGCGTTCTGAATTTCCTCGTCGAACCGGTCAGCAAGCCGCTTCAGG
This sequence comes from Dehalococcoidia bacterium, assembly GCA_965197655.1. GTDB lineage: Bacteria > Chloroflexota > Dehalococcoidia > Lucifugimonadales > UBA3495 > CATQHB01. Next base: position 3,409,836 of record OZ240220.1, read on the forward strand.
AAGAGGACGGAGAAGATGTAATTCTTGTAGTCGGCCGAGTCAATCTGCCCTCGCAGAATATCGGCGGCCTGCCACAGCTTGGACTCCAGTTCCTGTCTGGTCAGCGGCATTGGTTCCTCCTTGAATCTACTGGCCTTCGCTTTCAGCCGCAATCTCTTGAATCACCGAGTCCCTCATCGTCTCCCGGCGTAACCGGGCAGCCTGTATAGCTGATGTGTAGGCTTCCTCTGACGCCTCCACCAGCCGGACCACTTGGTCAAGTTGGCGCGGAGATGGCAACGGAACCTCAACTTCACCGAGTGCGCTGGCCGAGAGTGATGTGATGGTCGCATTCACCGTCAATCGCTTAACCAACTGCCTCCGGCCATAGGCGGAGGTCAAGAAGTACCACAAATAGTGTCCCATGCCAGATTCCGGTGCCTTTGGCCGAACCACCAGCAGCGTAACTCCCGCCACTGTCCGGGACACCTGTGGCGGCACCAGGGCCAACTGGACGGACCCGGCACGGGCCGTGATGAGTATGTCAAAAGGCCGGAGCAGGTGGCGCTCCGTCCGCGTGCTACGAACTAAGGCAATGTCCCGTAGGCTGCGGATATTCAGCCAGCCGTCATCTTGGACGTCGCCGCTTTCGGCTAGGCGCAAATACCACTGACCGCGTCGCGTTCCCGCCCCACGTCCAGACCGGGCTAGACCCTGAAAAACATGGGCTATCTCATCAATGCAGGGCACCTCCAAAATTTAGCGAAGTTTCAGATTAAAGTCAAAACTTGGCATTGTTATATGAATATCATACCGGGGGTACAATCTCAAATAGATAATCGTGTGAGGAACGAATGGCTATACCGAATCCCCCAGTGGGTAGAGGTTGAGATTAGAGGCTTCCCGGCGTCAGAGTTCTTACACCCTTCACAAAAAGCCGATATGTAGCGGCAAGCCAAAAGGAGATATCAGCAAAGAAATGGTAGTCAATCGTAGCGATATTCTAGGCAAGTTCAAACTTTTCCAAGGCGGAACGGGTGGCCTCGACAGCTGGCTCGGGAGACAACGCCTCAAACACAGATTCCGGCGTTGTCTGACCTGGAAAACCAACCCTTGACCCGTTCGCGGCTTAATCAGCTGCTGACTTTGGCCCACGAAGCACCTGTTTCGCAACTGCTGTTCGCTTACTATTGGCTGAGGGCTCCCGATCACCCCTACGACGTACGACGCGTACCCTGCTACGACGAACGCTGGACTAGCTCGCAGAACATTCAGTCTATCGACCAACTCTACTGGGGCTTGTACAGATTTTACGTGGACGCATTGCTCTACTTTGGGAGCATCAGGACCGCCTACTAAAGGCTTCGCCAGCTATCTGAGAGAGACCTCCGTTCATTCTTCGCCGGTTCCAGAATTGACGGGCTGGGCGAACGCGGCGACGCTCTCCCCCTCTCACAAATTGCTAGGGACAATCGCTACCTGATATCGGAGATGGCGTGCAAGTCCTTCGAGGTTGCTGAGGGAACAGGGGATGCGAATCAGCTAGAACAAGTCATGATTGACCTTCTCCAAAAGCACCGCGCTGAAGGAGGCGGTCCCGTGACTGCTAGTCAACTACTGACCGGCGAGTATGCAAAAGGACAGTACGCGCATCTCCACCAGACTGCACAAAATCAAGAACCTTCATCACGAAGGTTCTGACCAACGCTGTGGTTGAGCCCTGGCCTCTCAAGCCCCGGCGTAGCTCTCATGCACCCAGTTCATTCGCAGATTTCCCTCTTGGTTCGTTGCCCGCCAGGCAGCTGACGCTCAGACGTATGCCCGAGAGTACCGGTGTTGATAGGCACGAACCCTTCGCAGAGGGGCTTTTTGGTTGGGGCAGTCAGCAGGCGCTTAGCGAAAGCCACGTCTTGCAAAGCCCCTCAACCCAGTCCCCCCGTAGCCTCTATCGACTTGACGTTGGTTGGCGCCTCTACAACCGTTCCAGCGTTGAAGCCCGCGTTGGTCTGAACCCTGATTCAGGCGATGACCACAATGAACAGGATACCGCTGGCGGACGCTGGCTTTCTGGCATTCTCACTCATCCCGTCAATCGCAGTTCGAACGGCGCCACCGCCGTAATTTGCGTCCCGTGGGGGTTTAGGGGGATAATTGACCCATCTCGGTAACAACCAGCCAGGAGGTGTTGCTTTGTCCAGGATAAACATGATCCACCACATCAACATCCAGATTACCGACCGGGAACGGACCCGGGAATGGTACGAGCGGGTGCTGGGAGCCGACTTTCTCGACCGTGGACCGGCATTGAACCGGCGTCAACTCCAGTTGCGGTTGGGGACCGGTGAAATCCACACTTCCGATACCGACGACCTGATCCAGGTGCCGCGGGTCCACTTTGCAATTGAAGTAGAGGACTTCGACGCCACGCTGGTCCACCTGGACGAACAGGGAGTGCCCTACACCAGGACCGGCGGCGGAGCCTTCACCGGTACGGGCGGCGAGGACCCCCGGCAGGGAACACGGGAAGATACCGGCGAGCGTTACACCTACATCAGCGACCCCGACGACAACCTAATCGAGTTGGTGTACCATCCCAGGGGCCTGGAAAGCTCTTCCGGAGAGGCCGTAGAACTGACCCACGACGCCAGCAACGTCCGCTGGACCCAGATAGAGGGGTTCGTGGAAGCCGCTTACGCCGAGGAACAGGTGCCCGTCAGCTAGCGACAGGGAACTATCGGTTTTTGGCTCAACGAAACCCGGCAAGGCCAACGTAACTGTTCAGGGTCGGCAGGTGACCGCAACAGCCATACCGGTCATACCGGCGAAAGCCGGTATCCAGGAGTCTTTGCTCTCCTACAGGCAGCTATGGCTTGCAGTCTATGGATTCCGGTTTTCGCCGGTATGACGGCTCTCTGGTCGGGCTAACTCATCAATTTTGAAATGTTACTGGGCCAATTTAAGGTCTTGACTTGAGCATCAATCCGCTTCAAGCTTAGGTCATCCTCGCTAAAGGAGTGTGCAAATGGCATATACCACAGACATGTATGAAGGTATGATCGCGGAAACTACCACGGTTCAGGGCCACAATGGGGACTCCATCGGCGCTTACGTCGCCAAGCCTCTGGGATCCGGTCCCTTCCCCGGTATGGTGTTGATTCACCACGCGCCGGGCTGGGACGAGTTTTACCGGGAAACGGCCCGCCGCTTCGCCCACCACGGCTATGTAACCATCTCCCCCAACCTGTACCACCGGACCGGCCATGGCGACCCCACCGAAGTTGCCGGCAGGGTAAGGGAGTCGGGCGGCATATCCGATGACCAGGCCCTGGGGGACATTGGAGGAGCGTTGCGATTCCTGCAGACCCTGCCGAATCTCAACGGCAAGGTTGGTGTCTTCGGCACCTGCTCCGGTGGCAGGCTTACCTTCCTGACCGCTTGCCGCGTCCAGGGATTCAACGCCGCGATTGAGTGCTGGGGAGGCCGGGTGGTAGCTTCCGGCGACGAACTTACCGCTAACCAGCCGGTAGCCCCCTTCGATTACTCCGCCGACCTGTCCTGCCCCCTGCTGGGACTGTTTGGCAACGAGGACGCGTCGCCAACGGCTGAGCAGGTGAACCAGCACGAGGAAGAGTTGAAGAGACACAACAAGTCCTACGAGTTCCACCGCTACGACGGCGCCGGCCACGGCTTCTTCTACTATGACCGCGCCATGTACCGGCAGGAACAGGCTGTGGACGGCTGGAGCAAGATCTGGCCCTTCCTGGAGAAAAACCTGGGATAAGCCCCTTTCGTACGCCGTTAAACGCCATCGCCGCTCAAGAAGCGGCGATGGCAAACCAGGCTGGCTGAAATTATATGGATGACTACGCCTTGGCAATCGACGTGGGGGGAACCTTCACCGACATTGTTCTTCTCAACCTGACAACGGGCGATTTACAGTTGCTCAAGACGCCATCCACTCCCGACGACCCGTCTCGGGGCTTCATTGCCGGCTTCTCTCAGATACTCAGCGCGAGGGGCGTGGCCTACTCTCAAGTTCGTCGCATCTTCCACGGCACCACCATAGCCACCAACGCTGTTCTGGAGGGCAAAGGCACACCCGTCGGGGTGCTGGTATCCGAGGGGTTCAAATATGTCCTGGAAATCGGGCGACACAGCATGGCCCGGATGGCCAACCCCCATGTCTGGGTCAAACCGGAACGCCCGGTACCCCCGGAACTCATCCTTGAACTTCCGGAACGCACCGCCTTCGACGGCACTATCCTCACCGCCCTCGACGAAGACGCGGTGCGATCGGCGGCAGCGCATTTTCGTAACGAAGGGATCGAGTCCATTGCCGTCTCCCTGACCCATTCTTACGCGAACCCCACCCACGAACTCCGGGCTCGGGAACTGGTTCTGGAGGAGTTCACCGACGCACACCTGTCCCTGTCTTCTGAAGTGCTCCCGGTCTTCCGGGAATACGAGAGGACGATAACCACCGTCCTCAACGCCTACGTCATGCCGCGGGTCAGCAACTACATCGAGAACCTGGACCGGGAACTGCGGGAGCTGGGAGTGGAGGCCCCCCTGTTGATAATGAAGTCCAACGGGGGCGTGATCGGCGCGGAAACCGCCATCCGGCAGCCGGTCCACACCGCCCTTTCCGGCCCAGCAGCCGGGGTCATGTCCGCCATTGATGTGGCCGGCAACACCGGGATTGAGGACTGCATCTCCCTTGACATGGGCGGAACCAGCACCGACGTATCCCTGGTCAACCGACGCACCCCCACTATTACCCTGAAGGGAGAGTTGGGCGACTGGCCGGTGCAACTGCCGATGCTGGACATCGCCACCATCGGCGCCGGTGGCGGAAGTATCGCCTGGCTGACGGCGGCAGGCAACTTGAACGTGGGGCCGCACAGCGCCGGGGCCGTACCCGGTCCGGTCTGTTATGGCATGGGAGGAACCGAGCCAACAGTTACAGACGCCAATCTGGTGCTGGGCCGTATCGGTGACACCATAGCCGGGGGCGCTCTGACCCTGGACTTGGCGGCAGCCAGATCCGCTATACAGGAGAAAATCGCTTCTCCCCTGGACCTGGACCTGTACCGGGCGGCCCACGGTATCTTGCAAATAGTCAACTACAACATGATGGGCGCCATTCGCAACGTCAGCGTGGAGCGCGGCCATGACCCACGCCATTTCGCGCTGGTCGCCTTCGGCGGCGCGGGGCCGATGCACTCCATCAGTGTGGCCCGCCTCCTGGACATGGCCACCATTATCGCTCCGCCAAGCCCGGGCGTCGCCTCGGCCTACGGGCTGCTGGTGGCCGATTTCAAGAACGACTACGCCAAGACTTCGATCCAGAAACCGCCAAACTACGACCCTCCCGCCATGGAGAACATCTACCGGGAATTGGAGGGTGAAGCCGCTCATTGGCTCGACTCCGAGGCTGTTCCTGCTGACCGGCGGGAGTTGACGCGGTGGGCGGACCTGCGATACGCCCACCAAGGCTCCGAGGTGACGGTAGAGTTGGCGGGCCGGGCGGTGGAGCCAGCCAGGCTGGATGCCATGATTCAGCATTTCCATCGGGAGCACCACCGTATCTTCGGGTTCTCCCTGGACCAACCGGTGGAGATTGTCACCCTCCGCGTCACCGCTTGGGGGCAGCTGGATTCTGCCAGAATGGTCCCCCTTTCCCGCGAATTGAACATCCCCGCTGCGGCCCTGCTGGGGCAGCGCCCGGTCTTCTTTGAAGACATAGAAGGCTTTGTCTCCTGCGACATTTACGACCGGGCGAGGCTGGCGCCGGGTTCAACCATAGACGGCCCGGCTATTCTTGAAAGCAGCGACTCCACGGTGGTCGTCGACCCGGGTTGGCAGGCCCGGATTGACGATTATGGCAATTGCATAATGCAGCCAGTTTAGCCAAGGAGAGACCACGTCATGTCAATAATCCCGGCCAAAGGCGAAGGCATCGTTCACCAGACCTCCGTAGACCCGATAACACTCCAACTTGTTCGCGGCTCCCTGCGTTCGGCGCGGCTGGAGTGCGAACTGATAATCGAGCGGACGGCCATGTCGGCTTTCATCCGGGAAAAGAAGGACTACACCGTCAGCTTCCTGGACAGCCGTGGACAGGAAATATACGGCGAGACCATGGGCAGCGACATAATGGGCTGTGTGTGGGAATGCTACCCTCCGGAGACTATGCACCCCGGGGATGTGTACTGGTACAACGACCCCTACATCTCCCGGGGCAGCATCACCCACACCCCGGATATGGTGTTCATAACGCCCGTTTACTTTGAAGAGGAACTGGTAGCCTATTGTCACTCCTTCGCTCACTTCTGGGACCTGGGAGGCTCCCGCCCCGGCAGCATCGGGCCGGCCAACACCGAGATATTCCACGACGGTACCCTGGTGCCACCCATCAGGATAGTTGACCAGGGAAAGCTGAACGACGAAGCCTACCGGATCATTTTGCGCAACTCCCGGTACCCCGACCTGCTGGAAGGTGACAGCCGGGCATTGATGGCGGCGGCGCAGCGGGCCGAGGAACGGGTGCTGGAAATTTTTCGCCGCTTCGGCAAGAATATCACCCTGGCGGCCATCCTCCAGGACCAGGAGGAAACGGCGGAATTCATCCGCCAAAAAACGCTGGAAATGATACCCCCGGGGAGTTACTCCACTCGCGACTACCTGGACAGCGACGGAGTGGGCACCGAGTGGCACTCCTTCCACTTGAAACTGAGCAGCACCGGCGACAAGATTACACTGGATGCCACCGAAAGCGACGACCAGGCCCCCGGGTCCATCAACTTCATGGCCAGCGACGGCGCTATTGCGGCCTACTTTGGCCAACACTTTCACCAGTACGACCCGTCCCTGACCATGAATCAGGGACTGTTGGCGGCAGTGGACGAGGTTAGGCTACGGCCCGGCAGTATCCTGCAGCCCCAGTGGCCGGCAGCGCTGGGTTGCCGAGCCCACACCTTCACCAAGCTGAAGAATGCCGTACGCGCCGTCGTCGCCAGGGCCAGTGGCGGAAACACCATGGCGGCAATGGCAGTCTACGTAATCGCTTACTGGCGGATGAAGGACGCCGAGTCGGGCGAGTGGATGCTGTGTACCGACGGCATTGCAGTCGGGCATGGCGCCCGTCCCAACGCCGACGGCATCGACGCCGTTTACAGCCGTCACAACGAAAACTACCCGGCAGAGTTTATGGACATGGAGTACCCGCTGCGAATGGAGCGGTACGCCATCAATCCCGACTCCGCCGGCCCCGGCAAATACCGGGGTGGCTGCGGAATCATCCGGGATGTCCGGCTGCTGGCTCCTGAAGGGACCTTCGGGTTGCGGGTAGAGAACAACCGTTTCCCGGCCTGGGGCGTCGCCGGAGGCAAGGCCGGAGGCACGTCCAAGGTGATGCTGAACCCCGGATGTGAGGGCGAACGGGGAATCCGTCCCTTTTCCGACGACAACCCCTGGCAGGCCGGCGACCTGGTCAGAATCTACACCGCCGGCGGGGGCGGCTGGGGCGATCCCCTGGAACGGGAAATTCACCTGGTCGAAAAGGATGTACGGGGCGGCTTCGTCTCCCTGGAATCGGCGCGTTCAGAATACGGGGTGGTAATTGACTCGGATACGCTGAAAGCAGACGGCCCCGGCAGCCTGGCCTTTCGAAAAGACCTCCGGCAGACGCGGGAGCAACCCAAGCTCTTCCACCGTTTCATCTACTTCGACGACGACGAAGAGGAACGGCGCTGGATTGAGCGCCACCTGCCCCGGTAGGCGAACCGAGGGCTATCCCTTCGCTTGGAGAGGGCTGGTGAGGGACTGTGGAATGATGGGGGATGGTTTCATTCTAATGCGGGGCCCTCGGAGGTGGTGCGCTAGTCCGCCATGATTGCGGCAGGGTTTCGTTGGTTCTGACACGCCTGGCTGGCTTGTTCCGGCATTTCCCCACAGGCGCCCTGACCCCCGAAAGCCGGTTCAGCCGCAATGCGAGTTTTGGGGGATGGCCTAAACCGATTTTCACCTAGCGCCGGCCAGACTGCCGTGCCTTCCAGGCTAAGAAGAGAAGGCAACGCCAGTCTTGAATCCGGCTAGGAACCGGCAATCCCCAGCAGTATGTCGGCCAATTCCCGGGGATGGCTGATCATGGGGTCGTGACCCGAACCGAGGTGATAAGTGCTCCACCCAGCGGCGCGAACGCGTTCCGCCACGGGCTGGAAACCGGCCTCCTCGCCGCCGATAAAGCTGCGGGGAATACTGCGGGCGGCGGGATTCCCTAGGTGTACTCTTCCGGCCATGGCGGCGGCAGGCTGCGGCGTCACCTTTGCAAACATCCACTCCCGGTCCGCCGGGTCGGGAATACCCCAACGGCGTCCGATCTCTTCCGGAGACGCCGGCGCCGGCAGGTAGCCCTCACTCCGGTCGATGCAGCCCTGTACCCAGGCGGCAAACTCTGGCCCTCGCACGGGTATGAGCTGTTCGGCCATGCACTCGCCATCGGCGGGGACCACTCCGTTGATGTAAATCAGGTGGGAAAGGCGCTCAGGACAGACTTCGGCGACGCCGGTTATGACCATCCCTGCGTAGGCGTGGCCCACCAGTATGACGTCATTCAGCGACTCATACTCCAGGAGTTGGGCTATGTCGCGAATATGCAGGTTGAGATCCAACTGCGCGGGGTCAAGCATTTCAGCCAGGTGGGCCCGCTCCCCCAGCCCGCTCAGGGTGGGGGTGTAAACGGAAGCGCCCGGCCCAAGGAGCAACGGAGTAAGCTTGCTCCAGCACCAGCCGCCATGCCAGGCCCCATGCACCAGGACAAAGATTGCCAAATTACTCCCCTCCGACGATATATGGTATGTCAATGGCTTTGAGTTAGGTTAGTATATAACAAACCTGACGACCTGATAGTGGTCAGGGAGGATTGGGGCCTGCTCAAATGAAGCAAGTAATCATAGACACTGATCCCGGCATTGACGACGCCGCAGCGCTGTTGCTGGCCCTTGCCAGCCCGGAACTGGAAGTGGTCGCCGTAACCACGATATACGGCAACGCCTCCGTTGATGCCTGCACAGTCAATGCCTTGCGCTTGCTGAACCTGGCCGGACGGGACGACATTCCGGTGTACAAGGGCGTGGGCAAGCTGCTGCTGCGTCCGGCGAACGAGGGTTGGGCTGCGCATATTCACGGCCCCGATGGGTTAGGCGGGCTTGGCGGAGTGACCGGAAATGGTGGCGACGCTATTGGCTCAATGCCAAGGAAAGGCGAAGCCTCGGGACCGGCTGTCCTGGTGGCCGGAAAGCACGCCGCCCTGGCGATTGTTGAGACCGTGATGGCCGCCCCAGGGCAAATCACAGTCCTCGCCCTGGGGCGCATGACCAACGTGGCCCTGGCGCTGGCCCTGGAACCCGCAATAGCAGGGGCGGTGCGGGAAATAGTGGTAATGGGGGGCGCAGTCTCGGTACCTGGGAACGTATCCCCGGTTGCGACAGCCAATTTGCACGAGGACCCGGATGCGGCGGCCATGGTATATCGCTCCGGCGCTCCCATCGTGCAGGTCGGCCTGGACGTCTGCAATCAGGTGACCATCAGTCCGGCCCAACTCGGGGACATGGCGGAGGCAGCCTCACCGGCGACCCGACTGCTGGCCCAGGCCACCGCCTACCTGCGGGACGCCTATATCCGCACTGGGCGTATCGGACCGGAAGAAGGGGTGCGTTTCAACGATATGCCCGCCGTGGGATACGCCATCAACCCCGGACTGTTCACGGTCCGCCCAGCCCTGGTGCGTATTGAAACCCAGAGTGAGCTTACTCGCGGCCAGACGGTGGCCGATTGGGAAGCGAGGGAAACCAATGCCGGCATCTGCCTGGAGGTTGACTCCCGCGGTCTAACAGCTCTCTTCACCGAGCGGCTGACACGGGGGATTCCGTAAAGGCCCGAGTCGACTTATTCAGACGGGACCAAAAGTGATTCTGCAAACTTGATTTTGTAGCTGAAATCGTGAGTAGCAGGGGATTTTGCAGTCGAGTGCATGGGGCCGCCAGCTCAAATCCGGCCGCGCCGACCATTTTCCAGGGTGGGTCAATGACCCTGTAAATCCTTGGGTCAATGACTTTGGAAATCAACAACCGGGCGCTCCCGTATCGAGTTCCGCCACCACCTGTATCACGAGAACGGTATGTGCCGGATGCGGGACGCCGTGCGCTTGGCCGCCGACATCCTCAACTCTAATGCCTGCCGGGACATTTCCGACGGCCGTACCGCCCCGTCCGATGTCGTGCTGGCCAGCGCGACACCCTGGACCCATGGATAAGCCAAACGGTGCGCACTCCCCGTCACGTCTCCGGCACCTGCAAAGTCGGGCCGGACTCCGACTCCATGGCGGTCGTGGACCAGCAATGCCGGGTGAAGGGCATCGGCGGCCTTTGGGTGGCCGACTCGTCGGTAATGCCTCACGTCACCAGGGCCAACACCAACGCCAACGCCATTATGATTGGCAAGAGGGTATCCGAATGGGTGAACGAGTCATAGCCGCGCCCAGCAGTCGTCGGAGCCCAGCCAATGGGAACGGAAGAGACCCGCTTATACGTCCGGCCGTAGCTGGCGCTGGGTGGCCTCCTCGTAGGCGTGGCCCACCTGGACCAACAGCGGCTCCGCCAGGAGCCTGCCGATGAACTGGATGCTGAGGGGCAGACCCTCGCTGTTCAGTCCACAGGGCAGTGATATAGTGGGCGCTCCGCTGAAGTCGAATGGTCTGGTGAACCGTCCCACGGTCCATTCTTCCTTGCCCATCGGGCCGTAGAGGGTTTCCGGCGTGATCCGTTCCGGAGGTGGGGTCATGGAGGGGCAGACCAACACGTCGATGCCGTCAAATACTTCGGCCAGGGCTCAGGGTAATCGCGTCTTAACCCGTCATTCCGGCGAAAGCCGGAATCCAGCACAGCCTCCAGCCGGTGACCAGATTGTTACCCCAGGATTTCCTGGATTCCGACCTGCGCCGGAATGACGTTGGAGCGTTAGTATGACGATGCTACAAACATCCTAATTAAGACGCGATTGCCCTGGGTGGCTCTACCGCAGAGGATACAGGTGCGGGAGCGGTGGTAAACTAGGTCCAACCCGCACCCCAATCCCCGGCCGGTGGACAGGAGACGACTCAAATGCGCATCGCAGTACCCGACTTGGTGTCCAACTCCTACTTTCCGGCGGAGGCCGCCGTAGAGCTGGGGTTTTTCCAGACCCAGGGAATAGACGTGGAGTTGGAGCTGATCTTCCCGGTGGGCAGGGCCATGGAAGCGATGCGGGACCGCCGCGTCGACTTCGTGGCCGGTCCCGCCCACGCTACTCTGTCGGCCTTCCCCGGCTGGCAGGGCGCCAAGTTGCTGGCCGCCCTGTCCCAACATACTTTCTGGCTGCTGGTGTTGCGTTCCGACCTGGGGGTCCGGCCGGGGGACGCTGCGGCGGTCAAGGGCCTGCGTATCGGCGCGGCCCCCGGGCCCGACGCCGCACTGCGCCGGTTGCTGGCCGAGGCGGGAATAGACCCGGCGCGGGACGGCGTGGCGTTGGCTCCGGTGCCCGGCAGCGGCGGGCCCGGCGTGTCCTTCGGCGTCCATGCCGCCCGAGCCTTGGAGGAGGGAGTAATCGACGGGTTTTGGGCCAACGCGATGGGAGCCGAAGTGGCGGTGCGGAGCGGGATAGGCAGCGTGGTGCTTGACCCGCGGCGAGGCCTCGGTCCGCCGGCAGCGAGGGACTATACCTTTCCGGCGTTGGTCACCGCAGACAGGCTGATTGAAGACTCTCCCGCCACGGCGGAGGGAGCGGTGCGGGCGGTTGTGGAGGCGCAACGGGCGCTGCGGGCCGATCCGTCCCGGGCTGCCGAGGTCGGCCAACGGCTGTTCCCACCCGATGAGGCCGCATTGATCGAGGACCTGGTCCGGCGGGACGCTCCCTACTACACCGCCGGAATTTCTCCGAACTCTGTAGCCAACCTCAACGAGTTCTCCCGGAATATCGGCCTGCTCTCCGGCGACGTAGCCTATGAGCAGGTGGTGGCCAGCCGGTTCTCCCATCTTTGGTCTGAATAGTAGGTGTGTTCGATGAAAGTGGATATCAGGGTACCCGTCGGCCGGCCAGTCCAGGAGACCGCCGAATTCATCGCGGGATGTGAGGCCGCGGGATTTTCCGGGGTTGGAGTCCACGACCATCAGCACAGCGGGCGGGACGTTTTCCTCACCCTGGCCCTGGCCGCCGAGCGGACCTCCCGGCTCACCCTGTACCCTGCAACCACCAACCCGGTCACCCGGCATCCGATGGTTCTGGCCTCGCTGGCCCACTCGCTGGAGGAGATCGCGCCGGAGCGGGTACGCCTGACCGTGGGCCCCGGCTATCTCGCCGTCGGTAATATTGGCCGGCCCCGGGCCACGGTGGAGGCCATGCGCCGGGCCATCCTGACCATTCGCCGCCTGCTGCGGGGCGAGCGAGTGGAATTCAACGGGGTGGAAACCCGGCTGCGTAACTTAAGCGACCGGCCGACACCGGTATTCATGACCGCCGCCGGTCCACGGATGGTGGAGTTGGCCGGCGAAGTTGCCGACGGCGCCCTGTTGCTGGTCGGGCTTCATCCCAAGGCGGTCGACGCAGCCCGCCGCCGGCTGGCAATCGGTGCGATGCGGGCCGGGCGGGCCGGACGCAGCCTCGACGGTTTCGGGACGATCTTCATCACCCCAACCACGGTGTCGGATGACGGCCCGGCCGCCCGGCGCTTTCCTCAACAGTGGTTCCGACCCGATCAACCTTACCTGAAATACCCCAGCGATTCCAACCTCTTCTGGCTGCGAGAGGCCGGCATCGACCTGGCCGACGATTTCGCCCCCGAGAACATCGGCGACGCCCGGGCGACCGAAATATGCGATGCTTTCGGTCTGTTCGGCACGCCTGAGGAATGCTTGGCCAGACTGAAGCGGGCCAGAGACGAGTCGGGTATCAATCACGTCTTCATCTTTCCCACCCACACCCAGGAGAGTGGTTACGACATGCCGCAGGCCGAGGTGGACGCCTTCGGAGAGATAATAATCCCCGGTCTGGGCGCCCTTTCGTAGCGGCCCTCCAAGGACTTTTGGTTGGCAACCCCGTTTTTTATACCGCCTCTACCCGTAGGGGCAAACCTCTTTGTCCATTCGTTCCAAATAATTCACCATTTTGGTCTATCCACGAATAGACACCAATGACCACGAATTTCTTTTTTGGACCTTCTGCGTATCTCCGTGTCTCGGCGTCTCTTTGTGAAAAAGCTCCTCCTTCACAGGGAGACGCCGAGACATGGAGAGGGGCGCAGAGAGCTAATCAAACCATTCGTGGTCATTCGTGGATAAGTAATTTGTCGGAACAAATGACCCCTTTGTCTGCCCCGAGACTTTGAAAACACCCCCTCGACACACACCGGTATATCGGGGGATAATTCCCCAACGGCATCCGCCTGGGCGACGGGCAGCGGGACTCCCAGGCAGGTGCAGACCTTGAAAGGGTAGGTGCTACTATGACGACAAATGAAACTCAGCAGGACCAAGCCATGGCTTCTTCCTTCCCCCAGGAGCTACTCGGCGCAGTGCGGTGGCGCTGCATCGGTCCGCCCCGGGGCGGGCGGGTGGTGGCGGTCACCGGCGACCCGGTCAACCCCATGGTGTTCTACTTCGGCGCGTGCGCCGGCGGGGTATGGAAGACCACTGACGGCGGGGCCTATTGGGAAAACGTTTCCGATGGTTACTTCAAAACCGCCTCGGTGGGCGCCATCGCCGTCGCCGGTTCCGACCCCAACGTGATTTACGCCGGCATGGGGGAGTCCTGCATCCGCGGGGACGTGACCTACGGGGACGGAGTGTACCGGTCCACTGACGGCGGCCAGACCTGGACCAACATGGGCCTGTCCGATACCAGGCACATCGCCCGGGTGCGGGTACACCCCGCCAACCCGGACCTGGTGTACGTGGCAGCCTTGGGACACGCCTACGGCCCCAACGAGGAGCGGGGCGTATTTCGCTCCAGGGACGGAGGAAACACCTGGGAGAAAGTCCTGTTTCGCAGCGAGAACGCCGGCGCGGCGGACCTGTCCCTGGACCCCAACAACCCCCGCATCCTCTACGCCTCCATCTGGGAGACCCGGCGCACACCCTGGAGCCTCGTCAGCGGCGGGCCGGAAAGCGGAATCTTCAAGTCGGTGGACGGGGGTGACTCCTGGACCGAGATTACCGATAACCAGGGTTTGCCCGGCGGCCTCAAGGGGCGCATCGGGGTTGCCGTATCCCCCGCCAAACCGGGGCGGGTGTGGGCCACCATCGAGGCCGAGGACTGCGGCCTGTACCGCTCCGACGACGGAGGCGATACCTGGGAGTTGGTCAGCGACAACCGGGACCTGCAAGGGCGTCCCTGGTACTACCAGCACGTCTTCGCCGACCCGCAGGACCCGGACACGGTGTGGATACTTAACTACCAGTGCTGGAAGTCCGTTGACGGGGGACGCAACTTCAATCGGGTCACCACACCCCACGGCGATGACCATGACCTTTGGATTGACCCGAACAATCCTCAACGGATGATTGAGGGCAACGATGGCGGCGCCTGCGTCACCTTCAACGGCGGGGAGAGCTGGTCCAGCATCTACAACCAGCTGACCGGCCAGTTTTACCACCTGACCACTGACAACCAGTTTCCCCACCGGGTGTACGGGACCCAGCAGGACAACACCGCCATCAGCGTACCTTCCCGCACCCACAAGGGGGCCATCCCCTGGGGCGATTGTTACGTCGTGGGGAACTCGGAAAGCGGCCACATCGCCGTTCATCCCCAGAACCCCAACACTGTCATTTCCGGGGCCATTGGCAGCTCTGCCGGCGGCGGCGGCAACCTGCTCCACTACGACCACGCCACCGGACAGGTGCGGATAATAACGGTGTGGCCGGAGCTGTACACCGGATGGGGGGCCAAGGCCATGAAGTACCGCTTCCAGTGGACCTATCCCATCATGTTCTCGCCCCACGACCCGCAGACCCTGTACGTGGCTGGCAACCTGGTGTTCCGCACCACCGACCTGGGCAGCAGTTGGGAAGCCATCAGCCCCGACTTGACCCGCCACGACCCGGCTACCCTGGAACCCTCGGGAGGCCCCATAACCAAGGATACCTCCGGCGCCGAGATCTACGCCACCATCTTCGCCTTCGTGGAATCACCCCACCAGCCGGGGGTCTTCTGGGCTGGTTCCGACGACGGACTGGTACACCTGTCCCGCGACGGTGGCGCTACGTGGGACCCGGTTACACCCAGCGACCTGCCGGAATGGACGCTCATCTGCATGATTGAGGTCTCCCCCCACGACCCGGCCACGGCCTACCTGGCAGCCACTCGCTACAAGCTGGACGACACCCGTCCCATGCTCTACAAGACTACCGATTACGGCCAGACCTGGACATCAATAACCGCTGGCCTGCCTCACGATGATTACACCCGGGTAGTGCGGGAAGACCCCACCCTTCCGGGCCTGCTCTACGCCGGCACCGAAACCGGTGTGTATGTGTCTTTCAATCAGGGGGATTCCTGGCAGCCGCTGCGAGCTAATTTGCCGGTGGTTCCGGTGTACGATTTGGCAATCAAGGACAATAATCTGATTGCCGCCACCCACGGGCGGGCTTTCTGGGTTCTTGACGACCTGAGCCAACTGCACCAACTCACTCCATCCCTGGCGGATCTGTCCTTCCATCTGATGCAGCCCCGGGACACTCACCGGGTCCGGTCGCCCTTCCGGGAGCGGAAGCCCACATTAGGCAAGAGCTACCGCGCCGGGCTGGGCGCCGACGTCACCTACAGCGAGTCGCTGGGCAAATGGGGCGAGACGGTGCGGAAGTTCTGGGACGCCGGGGAGAACCCGCCCGACGGTGTGATGGTTCACTACTATCTGAAGGAGGCGCCAGAGGAGATAACCATCAGCATCCTGGACGAGGACGGACAGACCATTCGGAGCTTCTCCAGCAATGCCCCCGAGGCTGGCGAGGATAACCCCGAACCCCGGGCGCCGGCCGAGGCGGGAGTGAACCGCTTCGTCTGGAATATGCGCTACCCGGCAGCCCGCAAGGTGCCCGAAGACAAGAGCACTGAGGACTCCCTTGCCGGCCCCCTGGCAGCGCCGGGAACCTACCAGGTGACACTGCAAGTGGGCGACGACTCCCAGACCCAGACTTTCCACATAGTCAAAGACCCCCGGGTGGAGGTCAGCCAGGAAGACCTGGATGCCCAGTTTCAATTCCTGATTCAGATTCGCGACAAGGTGTCGGAGACCCACGACGGCATCAACCAACTGCGCCGGGTCCGCCAGCAGGTTGACCAGTGGGTGAGTCGCGCCCAGGGGCATCCCTCGGCGGAGACGGTGGGCGACTCCGCCGAGTCGGTTAAAGAGAAATTAAAGGAAATTGAAGACCAGCTAATCCAGTCGGCGTACCGGGGCGCCCGGGACCGGTTGGACCTGCCGGTGCGGCTCAACCGCAAGCTGGCGGAACTCACGGCCGCCGTTGCCAACGCCGACTTTGCGCCTCCCCAGCAGGCCTACCAGGTCTTTGAGTACCTGTCCGGCGAAATTGACGTGCAGATCTCAACACTGCAGGCGGTTATAGACGACGACGTGGCCCAATTTGCCAACCTGGTGCGGGATTTGGATATTCCGGCCATTGCGACCTGAGCGGGCGCCCGGCGGCTCCATCCCCAATATTGACAGTGATTATGCTGTCACTGACCGCCGCCATAGAAGTGACGCAGTTGGGAGAAACTGTCATTCTGAACGGAGTGAAGAATCTAAGGAACCTCTGAATAATCGTCATTCCGGGGCAGGCCGGAATCCACTGGGGCTTTGCCACGGCCAGCTTTGTATTTGGCGGGGATTTCCTGGATTCCGGCTTTCGCCGGAATGACGGGTTGGTCGGCACGGGGCTGTACTTGTTCAGAGGTTCCTTAGTTTGATTGGAGCTTCGCCAGTTTCTGCACTCGCTGGTTTGCGGTGTCTATGCCGTAGATGCTGCCCTGGGAGTCGGTGTAGACCTGGTGGGCGTTCTCGAAGGTCCGGCCGCGGGCCAGCAGTTCGCCGTCAAGGGTGAATATGCTAACGCGGGGAATCTGGTCCGTGACGTACACCACCTGGTTGGCGTCGATGTGGACGCCCATGGGGCACTTGAAATCGGTCCATTCGGCTTGGTACTCACCTTCTTCCGTGAACACCTGCACCCGGTTGTTCTCACGGTCGGCCACGTAAACCCGACCGTCCCGGGACACGCGGACGCTGTGAGGTACCCGGAACTGCCCGGGGCCGCTGCCGGGGCTGCCGAAACTGCTTAGGTGTTCTCCGGTAGCGCTGAACCGGTGAACGCAGGAGTTTCCGTAGCCGTCGGCGACGTACAGCTCCCCGGATGGGGCCACGCAGACGTCGGCCGGGTGGTTAAACGGCGCCTGCATTGCGGCATGGTCCCGTGTGCCCAGCGACCGTTGTAAATTGCCGGCAGTGTCGTAGAGCAGCACCTGGTGGGCGTCGCGGTCGGTGAGATAGACGGTGTCGTCGGGGCCGATGTGAATGTGGTGGGCCTCCAGGGGGACGCCATTCCGGCGTTCCCAGGCCTCGAGGAAATGCCCCTGGCGGTCGAACACCAGGACCGGCGGCCCCTGGCGCTGAAAGACATACACCCGGTCCATCGAGTCGACGGCCACGCCGCTGGGGCCTTGCAGGGACATTCCACTCGGCATCTGGGCCCATCCCGGTTGGTACTCGTACCTGAATTCGCCCGCGCCTATGGTTGCTGCCATGGTGTCCTCCTGCCAGGTCAAGGCCAAAGTTAGCTGCCAACACCTGTCGCCAAGCGGGCCTGTGACCCGCGCTAATCGGTGGCCCGCAGGTTGGCGGGCAGGTGGCGCTCCCAGTCGGGAATTTGTCTGGTGCGGGGTGAGGGCAACAGCCAGGCAGACAACAGGCCCATCAGGCTGAACACCAGGGACATGATCAACGGCGCCACGTAGGTGCCCGTCAAGTCCCACAGGAATCCGGCGCACACCGGCGCCAATCCCATACCCAGGCCGTTGCCCAGGTTTTGCCAGCCGAAAAGGCTGCCTTGGGGCACGTTCCCGTAGTACTGGCGATTGGCGATGGGGAAGGTGGGCACCTCGCAACCCTGGCCGATACCAAAAAGTACCGCGAACAGGTAGAAGGCCCAGGCGTCATGGACGAAGAAAATGATTAGCAGCGGGAAGGCTTGCAGGGCCATGCCGGTAATCCAGATATTTCTGCAACCCCAATGTTCCGCTATAACCGGCACAACCCCCCGGGTGACGACTCCGGCGCCCTGCTGGGCGGCAAGCACTCCGGCGGCCACCCCCAAGGACAGGCCCCGGTCCACGGCAATGGCTACTATCAAAACGTTGATAATATTGTGACCCATGCAGCCCCAGTAGTGGATGCCGATGAGGTTCCAGAAGGTGACGGTGCGCCGCGCCTGCTGGATGAACACCCTGGCCCTTATCTTTGTGGCCTCATCCCTTCGCGGCCTTTGTATCGGTTCGTCTCCCGGATCGCCCAGGGGGCGCAGGCCCAGGTCGGCGGGTCCATTGTGAAAGAACCTCACCAACAGGAGCAGTAGCGCCCCGCCCGCTATGCCCGGAAGCCAGAAGATCCATTTCATTCCAAGCTGGTTGAAGGCCGCGCTAATCAGGAGCAGGAGCACAATCGTGCCGAATCCCTGGAATGACCACACGACCCCCATGGCGGCGCCCAAGTGTCTCCTGAACCACAGGGAGACGCCGGACACCGGCAGTACGGTGAAAATGGCGGTGGAGACGCCCAGGAAGACGCCGAAGAAGAGGTAGAATTGCCACAGGTGGCCCATGATGCCGGTCAGCACCATGCTGGCAATGAATAGAAGGGCGCCAAGCAACAAGAGCCGGCGGACTCCGTACCGGTCGCCAAGCAATCCCACGTAGGGACTAACCAGCCCCAGGACGATCCACTGGAGGCTGAAGGCAAGGCTGATCGCGCCGTAGCTCCAGCCGAACCCCGCGGTCGGGTCGCTCAAGTGCGGCACCAGGGCCGCCGCCGCGAATCGCATTGCAGAGGTGATGAATCCCATCGCCCCGGCGATCGCCACTATGACCCAGGCGTAATGGATTTTGCCTTTTAAGATCATCAAAACCGTAAATCAGGGAGGGAATGGCCTCAGAACTGGGGACGTTTTCACCTACAGCATCTGCGATTCGGGTGAAAATTGGCTGCGGGCATACAAATGCAGTATACACCTAAAGGGGGCGTTGACAAAGAATAACCCCAGGGCAATCCCGTCTTAATTTGAAACACTTGGGCATCGTCATTCCGGCGCTCCCCAGTCATTCCGGCGCAGGCCGGAATCTAGGCCCCCCGGAGTAGGTCAATATTATATCTGGCGAGGCACTCTGGATTCCGGCCCCGTATCGGAGTACGGGGTGACGTTCTTTCGCCGGAATGACGGGTTAAGACACGATTGCCCTGGCGGAGCCTTGCGTCCGCATCTTTCCGGCGTCTCTTGTGGTAAATTAAGGAGTAGCAGGCCCCACCGAACCAACGCAAGTAAGCAACTCGCCGAGAGGTGGAGATGACAGGTAACTCCAACCGCGTGTTCTACGGCTGGTTTGTGGTGATGGGCTGCTCGTTAGTGGCCTTGGGCACTGCCGGCACCCAATTCTCCTTCGGCGTGTTCTTGCAGCCCATGACCGAGGAGTTCGGCTGGAGCAGGAGCACCCTGTCTCTTGCATTTGGAATCACCTTCATGCTGTCCGGCCTGATGCGGCCCTTGGCCGGTTATCTGGCCGACCGTTACGGCCCCAAACTGGTGGCCCTGTCCGGCGTTGCATTGCTGGGAATCATGCTGCTGATCGTTCCATCGGTCCAGAGCTTGCTGCAACTCTACGCGGTTTTCGCAGTGATGAGCATCGGGCTGGCCATGGGCGTCGGCCCGATTTTGACCAAGGTTATCAGCTCCTGGTTTTACGCTCGCCGGGGCTTGACGCTGGGCTTGAACAGCAGCGCCGGGTCATTTGGAGCTTTGATCCTGGTGCCGACGGCTTCAGTGTTTCTGGTCCTGTTTGACTGGCGGGACGCCTACTATTTCCTGGGTGGGCTCGCTCTCCTGGTCATTCTGCCCATCGGCGTGATATTCATCCGAAACACGCCCCAGGAGATGGGGTTGGAGCCGTTGGGTGACACATCGGACCTGCGTAGGAGAGGAGGCACGGTTGGGGAGGACTCTATACCGATATTCGGCCGCGACGCTACTTTCAAAGAGGCGCTGGGGTCGAACCTGTTCTACCGGCTCACCTTCGGCTACTTCGTTTGAGGGTACTCGATGAGCTTCGTGAATGCTCACTTCGTGACTTATGCCCGGGACCTGGGCTATCACCCGATGGCCGCTGCGGGGGCCTTCAGCTTCATCGGCGCCGCTGCGGTGGTCGGAAGCCTCATCATGGGGCATCTTTCCGATCAGTACGGACGACGGTGGCTGTTGACCGCTTCCTACAACATCCGGGCCCTCGGGTTTGTTGTCGTATTGCTGTCCATGGGAGTGCCAGCCCTCGGCATTCCCCCGCTGGGAATCGGAACCCTTCTGGCGGGGATATTGCTGGTGGGGTTTTCCTGGAACTCTGTAGTTAGCGTAACTGCCGCCTATACCTCGGACCGGTACGGCATCAGAAACTTGGGAACAATTTACGGGACGATGTTCGCCGTCATGCCCATCGGCAGTGGGTTGGGGGCTTTCCTGGGCGGCCTTTTCTACGATTTCAGGGGCACCTACGAGGTTGCCATCTGGTCCAACATCGCCCTCTTGCTGGCCGCAATGACCCTGGTGTCCTTCCGGGGAGAGCGGCGGCCTCCAGAGCTGCGCACCGCGGGGGCGGCAGCCTGAGCCGCCCCTTAGCGACAGTGAATAACTGTCGAAGCCCTGGATTTCATATCAAACGCCAGAAGCAAGCCTTTTCTCCTGCCTGAGCGGTCCAGCGATGGAGGACCTTGGGTACGAAGCGGAGTCGGTACGCCGGTTCACTGGGTTGCGGCTAGCGGAACCGATACCCGACGCGAGCGCCATCCTACATTTCCACCACCTGCTGGAAAAGCACGACCTGGGTCAGGGACTGTTTACGGAGATCCAGGGCCACTTGAAAGAGCAAAGAGTACGGTTGCAGGAAGGAACCATCGTGGACGCCACCATCATTGCCGCGCCATCGTCCACCAAGAATCGTGCCAGGCAGTGGGACCCAGAGATGCGGCAGGTGAAGAAGTTGAGCGCCTGCCGTAACGGCAAAATGCACATACCACCCTGGTTTCGATTTTGCGAAAGCAGGAACCTAAAACGTTACGTACAGAGGTTCCTGCCTGCGCAGGAACGACGGATAAGTGTAAACATCACGAGTCACGGACTTATTCAGAGGTTTCTTAGATTCTTCCTCCGCTCCGCTCCGTCAGAATGACATTGTGAGAAATTAAAACGCGATTGCCCTGGCGGGTAGGGCTATCGCACTTGACGGCAGGCTCCCTTTCCCGTCGTTCCGGCCGGCGCGTTGGTAGGGGCGTTCGCGAACCGCCCCTACGGACAACGGGAACACCTGAATTGCCCTACCGCCATTAGGCCGGCTCTGCCACGAACACCGGAATCCTCCGCGTCGTGCGGCCCTGGTATTCTTCGTAGGGCGGGTACGCCGCCACGGCCAACTCCCACAACCGGGCCCGTTCCGCTGCGTCCGCAACCTCGCGGACCCGCATCGCGTACACCGCATCCTTGTCTCGAACCTCCACGCTGCCGTCCGCCCTGAGGTTATGCACCCATACCGGGTGTTGCGGCGCGCCGCCCTGGGAACCCACCAAAACGTAGTTGTCCCCGTCCTTCACCCGCATCAGCGGCGTCTTGCGAATTGCCCCGGTCCGGTTGCCCCGGTTCGTCACGATGACGACGGGCAGCCCGGTATCGCGCAGCGTCGTTCCTTCCGCTCCCCCGCTGCTCTCGTAAAGTTCCACCTGATCGCGCACCCAATCTCTGGTTGACGGTATGTACTCGGCCATAGGTCACTCCTTCCTCTTGATTAACGGTTGCTTGCTGCCCCATCATAACCCGAATCGCTGCTATACTCCACTTCGGGAGTTGCGGGGTAGCGTTGGCCGCCGATTGTTCAGTCTTGAGGAGTCATTGCAGGCTTAAACCGTCATTCCGGCGCAGGCCGGAATCCAGAGAGGCTAAACACGCAGCGGAGTCCAAGAGGGTAAGGATCCCTGGATTCCGGCGAAAGCCGGAATGACGGTATGGGGACACCGACAACTCATCAACTCTGAACTGTTGCCGGGGCCGCCGCTATGTTCCATTACACCACCGTCCGGGTGTATTGTATAGGACAAGGAAACTTTGAGCCAAAGACTGCGACTGCCGCAGCGGCCCGTAAGTAAGGGGCAGGGGCAGGGCTATCGCACTAGGATTGAAAGCTATCCGTCGTTCCTGCTTTCGCAGGAACCTCTGTCCGCAACATTTTAGGTTCCTGCTTTTGCAGGAACGACGGGAAAGTGGAATCTGCCATCACGTGCGATAGCCCTGGGGTCAAAGGTAAAGTCTGTTCCTTCGGCTCATTCGGCAACGCCCAGAACCGGAGCTAGCTCCAGTCACGGTAGAAGATACGCCCGACCGACGCTTTGCAGTCCCATAAGTCTGATAACTCCGATAGCGGCATAACGGCACAGCGGCGTGGGCATGGGGCGCCAGCCCCAGGAGGCATTTTGGCTGATCCTGAACACATTGCCATCGCAAAATCCGGCGCCAATGCTATATCCCGATGGCGGGAATTAACCTACCTGGTTCCTAACGACAATCCCATTGTGTACCACCTGAACTACAGCCTGGGCGACCGTTCTACCGGCGAGACGTTCGAAAGGGAATATATTCACGGGCGCGCTAAACTCGACCTCTCCGGTGGCTACTTGAGCGGCGCCAGATTGCCCAGGGCCGATTTGGCCCACGACGACCTCAGCCGGGCCGACTTGACCGGCTGCAATCTTCGCCTGGCCCAACTGACCGGCGCCAACCTGCATTCGGCATATATGTCGCGGTCGAATCTATCCCACGCCGATTTCACCTGGGCCAACATGGCCGGCTGCTCTCTGGTCAGAAGCGACCTGTCGAGCAGTACCCTTCAGTTGACCCAGTTGACCGGGGCCGACCTGGGCTACTCCAATCTGCGTTATGCCAATTTGCAGGACGCCAATCTGGCCGGCGCCAACCTCTCCCACGCGGATTTATCCTGGACCAACCTGAGCGGCGCCAACTTGCGGGGCGCTCGTCTGACCGCAACATCCCTGACGCTGGCCGACCTAACCGGGGCCGACCTGCGGGGCGCCTGGTTTACCAACGCCGATTTGGAAAGCGCCATCTTTATGGATACTGTGTTGGGGGTAACGAAGTTCGTTAACTGCGACCTGAGCCAGATTATCGGCCTGGATTCGGCGCGTCACACCGGCCCGAGTACCCTGGGACTGGATACCATTGCCAGGTCCGGCGGGTTGATACCAACCGTGTTCCTGGAGCAGGCCGGCGTGGCCGGGCCGCTGCTGGCAGCGCAAGAGGCTATGCGGGGCGTTACCCGGTCTTATCCTACCGTATTGATCGTCGGCTCGGTGGAGGATAGCGAATTGGCCGGCCGGCTCCGGTCGGGGCTACAGGCTGCGCAGATACCCAGTTGGTCCATTGCCGCCGACGATGAATCGGCGGTGCGGTCCGGCGACATCCTCTTTGAACATACGCCTTATTATGACGGCCTGGTCTTGCTTTGCACCACTCAATCCCTGGAAAACTCGCCGGCCAGCACCTACCTGGCTCAATTGGCCGGCAGCCGGCAGCCTGGACCGGGGCAGGCCATCGTAGCCCTGGCCGCAGACAGTCTCTTCTACGAGAGACAAGACAATCTCTGCAACACTTTGAGGGAGGGGACAGTCCTGGACTTCCGAGGCTGGGAAGATGCCAAGACCTACGAGGAAGCCCTGGCATCTCTGGTTGGTGTCCTTTCCCGGAAACGGTTCTAAAGGCGGATTTGTAACTTCTGCTGGTCAATTGAACGGCGCCGGTTCCCAGCCACGGCGCTTTCTCTTGGGTGTTAGGTCGGGTATTACGAGGGAAGTATCCCGCTCCTTGGGGAATGCCGGGCTATCGCATTAGGCCAAAGAACGAAAACCCGTCGTTCCTGCTTTCGCAGGAACCGCTGTCCACAACGTTTGAGGTTCCTGCCTTCGCCGGAACGACGGGTGAAAGCGCCAGAGTTTAATGACTTAATCAGAGTATTCTTAGCTATGACCGCGGCGGCCAAACCGGCTCGTGATGGCCGAGCGGCGCCGATGGCCGAGCCCACCGCGGCGGGGTCTCGGACAGTTGGACTACCGGCCCAAGATGTCCCAGCCGGCCCATCGGGGTGTCGCTTGCCATGGACCAGCGGCTGATTTCTTCCGGGGTAAACTCTGCGGGCACATTTTCAAGGTCGCTTTCCGGCACCTGCCCGTGTTCGACCAGCCAGCGGCCCACCTGGGCCAGCGAGATTCGCACCAGCCAACTGCCGCCTTCGCGAGTCCGGCGGTTCAGCGCCTCCACCGCCCCAAAGGCCATCAGGTAGCCGGTGAGATAGTCGATGGCCGACACCGGATAGAATTGGGGGCCGGGCGCAGCGCCCGGGAACAGTTCACCCTGACGGTGGGTAATGCCGCTGACGGTCTGCACCGCCGTGTCAAAGCCGCGGCGCGACGCCCAGGGACCGACGTGGCTGAACGCACAGAGGGAGACATAGACCAGTCCGGGCCGTATTTCGGCCAATTCCTCGGGCGATAATCCCCGGCTGCCCAGGGTGCCCGGTCGATAGCCCTGGGAGAACACGTCGGCCTCGCGAACCAACCCCTTTAGAGTGTCGAGGTCTTTCGGCTCGCGCAGGTCAAGCTGCGCCGAGAGCTTGCCGTGGCCGGTGTCGTATTCCTGGTAGCCGATGTTCGGCAGGTGTGCCCCGGTAATCTTCAGCACATCGGCGCCGTGCTCGGCCAGGGTTCGCGCGCAAGTCGGCCCGGCCAGGACCCGGGTCAGGTCGAGTACCCGGATGCCGGACAGGGGACGGTCGCCCTCCGGCAGCTTTTCCGGCGGACTGTCGCCAATCTTGATAAGCTCCATCAAGGGCAGGGAGGCGATGGCAGCGGCCTGGGGATGCTTGGCCCATTCCGCCATGGTGCGGACCATGCCGCCGGCGCCCTTGGCGGCGATTATGGCCTCCTCAAGCTCCAGGGCATTCCATCGCGCAACGGCTTCGGTCACCGCTTCCCGGTCTTCGGGCACGCCCAACACGCTGAGCGCGGCGGCGCGGTGGTTGGGAAAATTGCAGTGGAGGTAACTCCAGCGGCCATCTTTGGTCGGGTAGGTGCCCATCACCGTGTTGCGCTCGGTGGAAATGGCCGCCCCGTCCAGCTTCATGTACTTTCCGCTGCGCAGCGAGGCAGTCGCCTGACGGGCATCAACCGCGACCGTTTGACCACGCCCGGTGCGCAGCTCCCAAATGTCGGATACGGCGAGGCCAATTGCGGCCAGCGCGGCAGCGGCGGAGTTGCCGATGCGGAAGGAAGTCGGCAAAAAGGGGTCGTTGCCGCCGGTAAAGGTGGGCTGGTCGGCCCGCGCAGCCGGCCAGCCGGCAATGGGCATTATGGTGCGAAGAATATCGTTGCTCTCGTCTTTGCTCATGGAATTGGCCTCTCCTCTTGCTTCAATAGCGTTAGGATACTCTGAACAAGCCCGGTAGGTTGGGGCATAGGTTGGGTCGTCGATTGACCGCAACTGTCGCCGGTAGTGACCTTACCCCAATAGTTATACCAAAGCCAATGGCAAGTTCCAACCTGGTGCAAGGGCGGCGGGGCGATCAATTAAATCCCCGCATGGCATATTTCCTGATTTTGCTGCAAGCGGAGGGCTATGGCCGCAGGGCAATCGCGTTTTAATGTCCCTTAATGTCATTCCGACTTAGCAGTTGAACATTTTTGCAACGAGGATTGGCCGCGAGGCTTGTTGCGTTTAACCGTCATTCCGGCCTTGAGCCGGAATCCAGAATGGTCAGGGACCGAGCAACGTTCGAAATGACCGGGATTCCTGGATTCCTGCCTGCGCAGGAATGACGGTACGCGTAGCCTTACCCATCCGTTCAACTCTGACGGACTACTAGTACCGAGTCAAGCTTGGTTTTGAGGGTGCCAACAGTGGTTGACTAGTAGTGGTAATCTTTGAGCAATTGATGTTGCTGTGAGGTGGCGGTGTGGTCAGAGAGAAATTTGCGGTCCGGCTGACGCCGGAGGAACGGGACCAACTAGAGCACATGGTCCGGGCTGGCAAGAGTTCAGCACGGGCTACAACACGGGCCCGGATCCTGCTCAAGACCGACGAGGGCTGGTCGGCACCCCGGGTGGCCCAGGCCCTGGACGTGGCTGAGGGCACGGTGTTCCGCCTCAAGCGGCGCTTTGCCGAGGATGGGTTGGAGGGAGCGCTGAAGGACCGGGTCCAGGCCCACCGGTACCGGAAGCTGGACGAGCGGGCAGAGGCCCATCTGATTGCCCTGACCTGCAGCCCAGCGCCGGAAGGCCACGACCACTGGGAACTGCGCCTGCTGGCGGACCGGATGGTGGAGTTGGGAGTGGTGGAGTCGTTGTCCCATGAGACGGTGCGCCTGCACTTGAAAAAAACTCCCTTAAGCCGTGGCAGAAGAAAGAGTGGTGCATACCCAAGGTGAGCGCAGACTTCGTGGCCCACATGGAGGACGTCCTGGATTTGTACGCCGAACCCTACGACCCGCAGCGGCCGGTGGTCTGCTTCGACGAGACCTCCACCCAGTTGCTGGCCGACGTCAGTGAACCACTGCCAGCAAAGCCTGGTAGGCCGAAGCGTGAGGACTACGAGTACCGGCGGGAGGGCACCCGCAACCTGTTTCTGGCCTGCGAGCCCCTGGCGGGCTGGCGGCATGTGGCAGTAACGGAACGGCGCACCACCGAGGACTTCGCCCATCAGATGCGCTGGCTGGTCGATGAAGCCTACCCCGACGTCCCCCTGGTTCGAGTGGTTCTGGATAATCTGAACACTCACCGCAAGGCGTCGCTGTACCAGACCTTTCCGCCGGTGGAGGCCCGGCGCATCGCGCGGAAGCTGGAATTTCACTATACGCCCAAGCATGGCAGTTGGCTGAATATGGCGGAGATCGAGTTCAGCGTCTTCTCCCGCAGCTGTCTCAGACAGCGTCTCCCAGACGAGGAATCTCTCCGCCGAGAGGTTGGCGCGCTGGAGTTGGAACGGAACGAAGCTCAAGCCCGCATCAACTGGCGCTTCTGCATCCAGGACGCCAGAACCAAACTCCATCGCCTCTATCCCGTCAATTCCTGACTTGACCGAGTACTAGCGCACCCTAATGTCATTCTGACGTAGCGGAGCGGAAGAAGAATCCAAAATCCTCAGGTTGGACCATTTCCCGATACTGGACAACCCTTGCTCCGCAAGATTCTGGGTTCTTCGCTCCGCTCAGAATGACATAGGGGGCGGAATGGCAGTCGGAGTCTCAGAATGACAGTTGTCTGGTAAGAATGATAGTTGGCGGAGTTGCCGGGCAGCCGAGTCTCCAGCCAAGTCTCCCTGGCGCCGGTCGGGGTGCGGGTGCAGGAAGACCGACGGGAAGGATAGACGCTAGATAAGAATAGATGCTAGATGATGGTCTCGCCGCTGATTGCGGCTTCGGTGCGGGCGCGGTCGTCGGTGGTCAATGCAATCATCGCGTAGCCGCCCTGGCGGTTGAGGATGTGCATACTCTGGATGTTAACCTCGGCCTGTTTCAGGCTTTCCGCCACCCGGGCCAGGGCGCCGGGCTCGTCGCGCAGCTGGATAACCAGCACCTCGTCCCCCACCGCTTTGTAGCCGGCCTGGTTGAGAACGTATAGCGTATGGTCGGAGTTGTCGGTGGTCAGTATCACGGTTCCCTGTTCGTTGTTGACTTCGGTGTTGATCGATTCCAGGTTGATGCCGGCATCGGCCAATAGCGTCGTTATGTCGGCAATGACTCCCACCTGGTTGTTGGCCATGACTACAATGCGGGTTATCTGGTTCATTGCGCTACTCCCTTAATGTACGGGACCTTAAACTCCGGTTATCGAGTGCAGTCGGCGATTAGCTCGTCAATCGTCTCGCGCGTCACGTGGGGCATAGTAATGATGTGGGCGACCTCGCCCTCCGGGGCAATCTGCCACTTCTGAAAGACCTCCGGCGCGGGCCGGGGGAAAACTACCGTAACCGAGTTCCGGTGACGCCAGGCGGCCATCCCGCGCCGGTTGAACTGCTCCACCGCGTATTCCGCCGTGTCCAGCATACCGGCGGCCAATTCCCGGAACCCCTCGTCTCCGTACCGATTCAGGGCGTACCACAGCATCAGCGGGGTCAGCCCGTTGCGGGAGCCGGACAGGGTGGTATCCTGGATGCCAACTAATTCGATGGCGCGGCCCACCCGTTCCACGTAGGCTTTACGGGTCAGGACTACGCCGCAGGGCAGGGGCGCACCGATCAGCTTGTGGCCGCTCACCGCTATGCTGTTGATGCCGGCATCGAACCCGTAGGGCTGGGGATCATCCACAAAGGGCAGAATCATGCCGCTCAGGGCGGCGTCGGCGTGAATGTAGGTGTGGGCAACCTCCAGGTCGCGCAGAATGTCCTTAATCCGTTCAATGTCGTCCACCGCGCCCCGCATGGTCGTGCCGATGTTGGCGATAATCACTGCCGGCAGATGCCGGTTGACCTCTACCATCTCGTAAAGGTTCTGGTAGTCAATCTCCCCGTTATCCTGGCGTTTGATCATGGTGTGGCGGGCGTTCAGCACCCGCATATTTTTGAGGACGCTGTAATGCGTCTCCTCGGAGAAATAGAATATCCCGCTGGGAAACATCTCCCGGGCCAGGTACAGCCCGTACAGGTTCCCTTCGGTGCCGCCGGAGGTGACGTAGCCCCAGGCTTCCTCCGGGGCAATTCGCATCAGGTCGGCGAATCGGGTTATGACTTCCTGCTCGATGCCGTGGGTATTGCTCCAGTAGTTGCTGGTATGAAAGGGGTCGCCGACGTTGTTCAACGAGTAATCGAGAAAGGGCAACAGCGCCGAGTAGTCGAATGTCTGGTTCGCCGGATAGCCAATTTGCTTGGCCGCGGCGGACTGAATTTGGGTCAGCAGTTGATCCAGCCTTTCCTGCATCGCGGGCTGCGACAACCGGTTAGTTGTTTGGAGGTTGGTCATGGGTGGTTTCTCCTTTTGGTGTCTCCGGTCGGCCGGTGGGACGGATTGCTACCCACAGCATAAATACATTATATCAAAGGTCAGAAGGGCAGCAAGTTTGCCTGGCCCGGCCGGGGTTTCAGTGGGGAGTTGAGTTCCCGGGAAGCTGGCCGCTAAAACTTCCGCACTTTGGCAATGCGAAAAGCGCCGTTTAACTTAACGGTTGCCGCCATGCGGTAATCTGTTCTTGGAGTTGCATAAGGAAAGCAGCAGCATCTCCGCGCGGCCGCTGCGCTTCCTGCTTTCCGACTTGGCGGGCGATTTCAGGCACGGTTCGGTCAAGTTCACGTGAGAGTTCTTCGACAGCAACCTTATTGGGGTCCTGTTGATGAACCATACCGGATACCAATTGTTTGATGTTCAGCATACGCTGTTCCAAATCGAGGGCCGAGATCCCCAACACTCCCGCATATTCGTCTCGCTGATTCTCCAGCACGTTCCAAATCCATGCCTCGGGAGGCCCGTTACCGGGCAGGAACAATGGCTGCAATAAAGTGTGGTAGTCTGATGCGGCATTCTTGAGGGCGTCTTCCCGGTCTCTGGAATCCCCGTCGAGAACCAGGAGAAAGTCTCTTAGTTTGCCGAACTTGCCCAGGGTACGGATGTGCCCCGGAAATTCGTCTCTCCCGGTGTCCCTGCCGATGATGACGTCATCGTGTCGAAGTTCCAGTTTGACGTTCAGAACATCCAGGAAACCGCGGATTAGTCCTTCAGCCACTTGGTCTTCGCACAATATGGAAAGCTGGTCGCGTGACTGGCCGTAAAGCGCTTTTTGCAGGATATCTCGATAGGGTGGGACAAGCCTAACTTTGGCAGTATCCTCATCACGGTCCAGAAACAGACGAGCATCGTCCGGTACACTCTCTAGTACCACCGGACTGTGGGATGCGACGATAATTTGCAACCGGTTTCGCAAGGCGATGCGTTGAAACTCCAGCATAGCCTGTTGCTGCGTGTACGGATGGAGGCCGGCCTCTACCTCATCAATGAGAATGAGGGCGTCGTAGAGGCTCGAAATGTCTTTGGATATGCGAAGAATCGCGCGTTCCCCGGAGGACATATGAAACTCCGAATATCGCGCCTCGCTCGAACCTTCCAATTCGGCGAATAACAGGTCACGGGTCTGGGTTGTAATCCTCGACAAGTTACGATACCGGCGAGGTAAAACACGATGGGCGAATATCAACAGGTCTTCGGTAATCTGCTCCGTGTGAAGTTCCTTCCGCGCCAATTGCAGGATGCTGCGGACCTCCGAAGGATTGGTCAGGTTGGCAAGTGTCCGCATATACAACTCTCGTTCCGGTTGTTGACCGCCTTTCCGTCCCATAAAGCTGCGATTCCATGACTTGCCCCGCCGCCATTTCATTGCAAGACGTTCGCTGTTATGTAAATAATGGAACTCGATCTCGGTCTCTCCCGGGGCATCTTGGAGATTAGTTCCACCGCCGGTGAAATTGGGGAAGAGGCTCGTCGGAACAAAATCCCTGGGCCCACGGCCCGGCACACTGTAGGCGCAAGCGCAGGCGAAAAGCACGGTGGATTTGCCGCATCCGTTAGGACCGGCAAGGACACAGACCGGATATCTGAACGGCACCCGCAAGTCGCTGATACCTCGCAACTTCCGAATGCTAACTTCATCCAAAGAATTAGTACGCTGACTGCCCTGAGCGCGCAAAGCGTCCCACACTTCACGCAATTGTCTCTCAATCAGTGCCATAATTCTCTCCTGGATGCCGTATCACTTCTCTAGGTCGGGTACTGATGCCCCTGGTGTGACTGGGATGATCCATATTACGGATTCCCATAGTATCCCCTAACACTAAACATACTATACAGTAGAAATGCTGGATACAAAACAGGCGCCCCAAGCTATTCATCCGGGGCGCCGTTTTGTCGAGGTATTTTGGGGCGGGTTATCTGCCAACTCTGCCCCGTGCCGGAACCAGGTGGTTACTTGGTCCAGGTCATAGTGTTAATCTCTGAATAACCCCTTCGTCGTTCCTGCGTAGGCAGGAACCGCGGTCCCAAACCCTCTAGGTTCCTGCCTACGCAGGAACGACGAGTTTCTGGTATTCCCGCGAAACTGCTGAATATCCACCAGGACGGCCAAGATTCCCCTGAGGGTACTCCGCAAAATTGACTTGTTCAGACCCTTCTTAAGACTTGGCAGCGCCAGCCTTCGCCTGCTCCAGTTGCAAGAGGCGGGCCTTTACCGCCAGGCCGCCGGCGCCGTAGCCGTGCAGGTCGCCGCTGCTGCCGATTACCCGGTGGCAGGGAATGACCAGGGCCAGGGGATTTTTCGCCATCGCCTGGCCGGCGGCCCGGGCGGCTCGGGGCCGCCCGGCTTCGGCGGCCAGCCAGGTATAGCTGCGGGTCTCTCCGGCGGGGATGCGGCGGCAGGCTTCCCAGGCGGCGCCGAAAAAGGGTGGGGAGTCGCTCAAGTCCAGGGGGATTTCGTCCAGAGCGGTCGTTTCTCCCTGAAAGTACCGTTCCAGGCAGTCCTGCGCCTGGACAAAGGCGGTATCGTCCAGGATAGTGCCATTCAGGTCGTCCCCCAAGTCCTCCAGAGTTTCCTCCGGGGTGGGTTTAAGGCTCAACCGGCACAGGCCCAGGTCGCTGCCGATAAGTCCAATCCAGCCGTGGGGCGACGGGAAAATACAGTGTTTATACTTCCTCATTTTCGCGATTCCTCCTACGGAGCAGATGGAACAACAGGGGCATCCGCAGTTCCAGCCAGGCTCGTACTAATTGGGCATCCTCTTCGGCGCTGGTCTCTTTCCTGCCGTAAAGGGCCCGTACATAGCTGCCGATGATGACCGAAAGCTGCTCCCGGTGGCCGGGCAGCTCATCCTGAAGCCGGTACATATATTGATAGGGCGTCTGGTATTCCGCCGGGCCGACGGCGTTGAGCCGCCCCAGGAAAGCCAGATGCCGGAAGGTCACCTGCGGGTCGGTGGACGGGGCCAGGAAACGACGCCAGAAGACCCAGGCCAGGACCAGCGCCAAGGCAACAAAGGCCAGGAAACCGCCGACCCAGGGCAGGTACTTGCGCAATAGCTGTATGGTCAGGGATTCCTGGACCGGCAGTTGACCTTCGGCGTTCAGGAAATCCTCGTCGCATTCAAATTCCTCTTCATCATCGCACAGGGGAATCTCCGAATCCGGCGAGGCGATGAGATTGCTCAGGTCCAATTCCTCGACTACCGGCTTGACTGCCAGGGGTATCGTGGCGCCGGGGGTAGGCTCAAAGCCAATCCAGCCGTAGCGGGGGAAGAACACTTCCACCCAGCCGTGGCTGTGGCTGTCGGTGACGATGTAAACATCGTGGTCGGGCAGTTGTTCGCCCACGGTGTAGCCGGTAACCATCCGGGCCGGCACTCCCTGAGTGCGGAGCAGCACGGTCATCGCCGAGGCAAAGTATTCGCTGTACCCCCGTTTCTGGTCGAACAGGAAATGGTCAACGCCGTCCGCGTTATAGGGCGGCGGTTCAATGGACAGTGAATAGGGGAAGGTCTTGAGATGATCCTCAATGGCCTTGGCCTTGTCGTAAGGAGTTTCGGCCCCGGCGGTTATTTCGTTGCCCAGGTCGCGTATTCGCCGGGGTAATTCCGGCGGAAGCTGGGTGTATTTTGCCAGCGCCCAGGTGGGATAGTCCAACCCGGCCAGGCGCAGGTCTTCCGGGTCAGCCAGAGAAACGGAGGAAGTAACCTCGTAGGTTTCCCCCGATTTCAGCTCCTTGCCGGCGCTGCGCAGGGAAAGGGTGTCGGGCTGTACCGGCAGTATCTCGGCCACGGCTACCTGCTGCACCTGGTCGCCGTCCCGGGTAACGTCCACCAGCTTGAACCCGGCCGGCACCGCATTGGCCAACTGGGCGCGGCCCACTGCCGGGCCGCTGCGCTGCAAAGCCTGGCCCAGGTTGATGGAGGCCAACTCCAGCTTGGGATAGGTCAGCCCCGGCAGGGTCGGCTCGGTCATATCCAGGTTATAGACCGGCGAATCGTAAGTTTCAATGCGCACGTCCCGGTCTGCGGAAATAATCTGCCCGCCGGCAAAGAGGTTGCGAGTGCGATAGTTGGGCGTCAGGGAATGGGTCACTTCGAACCGCTTCCGGTAGGGCTGCCGGACGGCGTGGGAGGGCTCCCAGTCGGTGGACTGCAACACCGTATCGTCGGAAACCCAGCCTTTGGGAGTGTAGGTGCCATAGCTGCGGGCCTTCCAGTACATCGCCACCGGCGACTCCACCTGAAGCACCGGCGTGGTGGTGGGGTTAATCGTCCCCTGGAAGGCCATCACGTCGCCCCAGATGCGGTAAGGCAGGGGCCGCCGCGCCGGCAGACCGGCAAAGAGCCGGTTAAAATCGTCCTCCAAGCGTAACAGGGGAGAGCGCATATATTCGTAAACGTCGTGGGCCGGCTGCCAGAAAGGGCCGGTAGGCAGCATCAAAAAGGCGACCAGCAGGACTACAAAGGACATCAACACGCTGTCGGAGACGGACAACAGCCCCAGGTGGCTGTCGGCCTGGAAGCGGTTGCGCCGCCATTCCCGCAGCCGGCGCACTGCCTGGACCCGGGCGACCAGCAGCAGCGCGGTCAGCAGGTAGATACCCAGGTAGATGCTGCCCTCGGCGGGCAGGTAAGTAAGGTTGCAGAGCAGGCCAGCGCCACCCAGCACAAATACACCCCAGAAGTTGTGGTGTCGGAAGAAGACCCAGGCGGCCAGATAGCCGGAGAGCCAAGTGAGACACATCAGGGCAAAGGCGAAGGGGTACCGGTCGATGTTGATACTGCCCGTTTTGGCGGCCTGAAACCACAGGTTTAGCCGGTGCCACAGTTCGCCGGCGTTAGCCAGTTCCATTCCCACGCCCTGGAAGGATGTAATCTGCCAGACGATTACCCACAAGCCGATTACCAGGCCCAGCGGCAATACGAGCGGGCCCCACAGGGGCAGCCGCGACAACACCAGGCCGGTGAGCATCGCCAGTATAATCAGGGATACCAGGCTGGGCGTAGGCACCCAGTCGGCTTGCTCCACCGACCAGACCACTACCATCAGGTTGAGGGCCAGCAGGAGAACCGATGCCCAGCCGTCGGCGGGACGGGCGTAACGCAGGGCGGCCAGCAGGTTGCGCCCGATGGACTCGGTGTTAAAACTGCTGCGAGTCCGGGCGACATTGCCCAAGTCAGCGCGAATCATCGGACCGCCTCCTGCGTCGGGAATTGGCCGGGAGACGGGCCGGGAGACGGGCCGGTGGCTTGATAGGAGTATCGGGCCGGGGCCGCGCTGCGGGCCGCGCCGGAATCTGCACCGGAATCTGCGCCGTTTCCGGTTGCACTCCCCGTGCCGTTCTCGATACTAGAGCCGGGATTGGAGCCAGGATTAGAGTCGGGGCCGGCGCCACCGGCCCTCACTGCCGAAGCCTCCACTACCGAATAGGAGTAGTGCTCCTCAAACAAGGGCATCCGCAGCGCCTCGTTAAAGGGTTGGCCTCGCTTCACCCGGTAAACGGGGATGTTGTTGGAGAAGAGAAAGTCTATCGGGGACTGCACGTCGGCGGGAGCGCCGAAGTCGGTGGGGTCAACATAGACCACCGACACGTTAACCCCGCCGCGGCGCAGGCTGGACAGAGCGGGTATCCACTCGGTGCGGCGGGAGGAAGTAATCACGGTCAGGGTGTTGAACCGGCTCAGGTGGGGCTGCAAGTCATAAATAAAGCGTTCCAGGGTAAGGTTGCCCCGGGCCCGCACGGCGGCCAGGGCTTCCATTACGTTGCCCAGGTGGGACGGGCCGGCGCTGGGCCGCAGCAGCCAGGTCTGGTCGCCGCTGGCCGCCAGGCCAACCGGCATGGAAAGCTGCACCATCCGGGTGATGAGGGACGCGGCCAACGTGACCGATAATTCCTCCGTGTTGTCCACCACGTCATCGCCCAGGTGGACGCTGCGCTGCATATCCAGCAATACCCAGGACTCGGCGGACAGGCCCATGTCGAACTCTTTGACCATCAGGTTGTTCAGCCGGGCGGTATAGGGCCAGTGAATCTGGCGAAAACTGTCGCCATAGACGTACTCGCGCACGCCGGAGGATTCGGGAGTGATGTGGTCGGAGCGGCGGGTGGCGCGGCGGTCGCTGGGCAGAAAGGCAAAATGAGGGTCCAGATCGGGCAGCGGCTCGGCAGCCGGAAATACCACGTACTGCTGCGGTTGCAGAAAACGGCGGCTCAGCCGGAACAGGCCAAAGGGATCCTGGCTGGTTACCTCGACCCGGCCCGTATCAAACACGCCGCGGCGGGCCAGATAGGTCTCGATGCGCCAACTGCGGGACTGGTCCCGCACCAGGGCAATGCCCCGTCCGGTGGTGTAGCCGGGCAAGTCAGACATTTCCTTGACTTCCAGCCAAGACTTGGGCAGACGGATCCGGTTGATAACCTGTACCTGCCCCTCCAGGTAGCCGCCTACCTGCCCCCGGTGGGCCAGACGGGTCAGGCGCACCTCCAGCCCTTGCAGGTTAATCCAGGCCCAGAACCAGCCCAGGCCCAGAACCAGGGCAATCACATAGAGGAAGCGGTAAAAGAACGGAAACCCGGTGCCCAGGGTGTAAAAGGTTATCACGGCCAACAGTATTAAAATCCCGATAGTCCGCTTGCTCAAAATTCCTTTCCTAGTTGAAAGTTTGGTTTATCCACGAATAGGTATGAATAAATACTTACTGATACGTGAATGAAGAACTAAACATTGTCAACTTGAGCACCGTCATTCCGGCGCAGGCCGGAATCCAGAAATCCTGCGGAGAATGAACCTAACCGAATGCTAATGCTGCTGGATTCCGGCTTTCGCCGGAATGACGGGATGGGCCGGTTAAGATATTCATTCACGCATCTATAAGAATGCCATTCGACGTTCCATCTCACGGCAACTCCATTAGATACTCCACTACTTCCGCATGGGGGATCGTCTCGACACGCCCGGCTTTCAAGTCGGCGTAGTATTCCTCAAAGACAGCTATCTCTGCCGGCGTAGGCTCTACTTCCGGGGCGTCCAGAAAGAAGTAATCGCCCTCTTCCTCGTCGGATTCTGCCAGATACTCCAGTAGCATCCGGTTAACCTCGTCCCACGTACCTTCGGGCAACCGGTCAATCAAGATATGCAGGTCTTCTTTGGTGGTGATTATAAAAGCCGTTCCTCAATCTACAATATCGGCAAGTCGAACCAAGCGGGGCGCCAGTGGCTGGCTACACCGAGGCCACTCCCTGCGCCATGCCGGGGACGTTAATCTGGTTGAGCAGGTCGGTAATTATATCCTCGCTGCGGATGCCGCGCATCCGGGCCGCCGGGGAGAGTATCAGCCGGTGGGCCAGCACCGCCGATGCCAGCAGCTTTATGTCATCGGGCACCACAAAGTCCCGGTCCTGCACCAGCGCCACGGCCCGCGCCACCCGGAACAGGGCCAGGGTAGCCCGCGGCGAGGCGCCCAGGGCTATGTCCCGATGGTCGCGGGTAGCCTCGGTCAGCGAAACCATATACTGGCGCAC
This sequence comes from Dehalococcoidia bacterium, assembly GCA_965197655.1. Classification (GTDB taxonomy): domain Bacteria; phylum Chloroflexota; class Dehalococcoidia; order Lucifugimonadales; family UBA3495; genus CATQHB01. The sequence goes on from OZ240220.1 coordinate 3,446,734, forward strand.
CAGCCGGTCAACGTACACCGCCTTGGCCGCCTCTTGCAGGGCAATGACTTCTTCCGGGGTGGCTACCGCTTCCAGGGAGTCGATGGGATGGGTCTGTTCCTGGCGTTCGATAATCGCCATTTCTTCCGTAAAGTCCGGGTAGCCCAGGCTAATCCGCATCAGAAAGCGGTCCAACTCGGCCTCGGGCAGGGGGAAGGTGCCTTCATACTCAACCGGGTTCTGGGTAGCCATAACCATAAAGGGAGCCTGTAAATGATGGGTAACGCCGTCCACCGTAATCTGGTGTTCCTCCATTGCCTCCAGCAGGGCCGCCTGGGTTTTCGGCGTGGCCCGGTTAATCTCGTCGGCCAACACCACCTGGGCCACGATGGGGCCGGGGCGGAAGTTGAAATCGCCGCTCTGCTGGTTATAGACGGAAATGCCGGTAACGTCGCTGGGCAGCAAATCCGGGGTGAACTGGATACGCTGGAAAGAACAGCCAACGGAGATTGCCAAAGCCTTGGACAAGGTGGTCTTGCCCACGCCCGGCACGTCATCCACCAGGATATGCCCCTGGGCGATAAGGGTAGCCAGGGCTTGTTCCACCACCGCGCCCTTGCCTACAATCACCTTGGCGACGTTCTCGACAATACGGCGGCCGATAAGAGCCGGGGATGTGGTATCCTGCAAACTGGTCCTCCGTCAAGGCGGTCAAGGATAGTAAAACATTTAGTTTGTGAAAAGTTTACCATAAGCGGGCGGTCAAGACACCCCCACCCAGTCAGTCACGCCGGGTCTTTCGATTCTCAACGGGGTTGGCGGGATGCTAGGGGCAACCCTTGTGGTTGCCCCTACAACAGGTCGAAGTTACTCGGTAGGTGCAACCCTTGTGGCAGCTGTTCCAACTAATGCGATTGCTCATCGCAAAAAGCAATCTTTCCGTCGTTCCTGCGGAGGCAGGAACCTCTGGCCTCAAGGTTTTAGGTTCCTGCCTCCGCAGGAACGACGAGTAAGGGTTAACCTACGGGCAAGGCGCTTGTAAGGCCAGTTAGTTGGAACAGATGCCCTTGTGGTTGCCCAGGGATAAGAACCCAAAGACCCTGGTCAGTCCGGGACGATTGCAAAGTCGTGGGGGTTGGATTTGCCCGCGCATCCTGAGCCGGTCGAAGGAGTGTCCCCGGTGGTTCGACAAGCTCTCCATGCGCGGCTTGCTCCCTCGCCTGGTAGGCGAGGGGCGGGAATGAGGGGAATAATCGCATTAAGCGGGGGAGACGCAACCGGAATCGGCACCAATCTAAGAAACCTCTGAATAAGTCCGCACTTGTGCTGTTCACCCCCCTACCCGTCGTTCCTGCGAAAGCAGGAATCTCGGCCCACAACGTTTTAGGTTCCTGCCTGTGCAGGAAAGACGGGTGAAGGCACTAGAGCTTAATGACTTATTCGGAGTATCCCTAAACATCCGCCGGGTGCGGAGCGGCGTAGATTAGGGTAACCACGACAACTGGGCCGAAGCCGCTAAAGGAGTTTACTGTGACAGCGCCGCAACGGAGCCAAATTTCCCGGCCATTCCGTCTTTTTGCCCTTATCCTGGCCGGCATAACTATTATGACTGTCCTACTGGCGGCGGGCTGCGCGACTAGCAGCAGCGCCCCTGGGGCAAGCGACCCCGCCATAGAATCGGCAACAGAAGCGGCAACCGACGCCACCGCTGCCACCAGCGCTAACCTTGACTCATCCGGCCAATCGGTTAACCCCAATGCGGCAACCCAGCCCGATGCTCCCTCCGCGGCCGCCGAAACTGTCCAGGCTCCCGTTGTTGAGCCGCCGCAAGGGGCAGCGGTGGAGACCGTCGCCGTTGTTGAGGAACCGGTTGTTGAGGAACCGGAACCTGTGGTGGATAAGGAGACCGATAAGGCAGCCGACAGCGAGCCGTCCTCCGTCGGGGAGTTGGCGGCCCTGGTTGAAGCCAACCCGACGGTGGTACCTTCAGCAGACGCGGCAGCAGACCCGCCGGAGCCGGAACGGGAGATTGCCGAGGGGCCGTTGGCGGCGGAACCGGTGGGAATTAACGACTGGCTTAACAGCGACCCGCTGACCCTGGAGCAACTGCGGGGCAAGGTGGTGCTGGTGGATTTCTGGACCTACACCTGTATCAACTGCATCCGCACCTTTCCCTACCTCAAGCTCTGGAACTCCCGCTACGCCGATGACGGGCTGGTGATTCTGGGCGTCCACACGCCGGAGTTTGAGTTTGAAAAGGACTACGAAAATGTGCGGCAGGCCACTATGGATAACGGGATAGTCTGGCCGGTGGCCCAGGATAACGACCTCCACACCTGGCGCGCCTACAACAATCGTTTCTGGCCGGCCAAGTACCTGGTTGACCAAGACGGGGTAATCCGCTACACCCACTTCGGCGAGGGGGCCTACGCCGAGACGGAGCGACAGATTCGGGATTTGCTGAAGGAAGCCGGGGCCGACTTGTCCGATGACCCGGAATTGCCCGAAGACCAGCAGTTTGACCCGGCTTTCCTGGGTTCACTGGACGCCGAGGTTACGCCGGAGCTTTATGCCGGCTATCAACGCAACTTCAACGCCGTAATGAGCGGCATCCGGCCTTACATTATCCAGACGGCCTACTACCAGAACCCGGATACGGTGGTGAACTTTGATGCGCCGGAAGAGCTGGAGCCGCACCATATCTACTTCAACGGCACCTGGCTGGTCGAGTCGGAGCGCACCAAGCACGCCCGGGTTAGCGACGATTACTCCGACTACATCGGCCTGCGCTATTCGGCCAAGAGCGTCAACGCCGTCCTGACCTCCGACACCGGAGAGGATTACCGGGTGCGGGTCACCCTGGACGGCGAGTACCTGACCGAGGCCAACAAGGGGGCGGACATCCACATCGGCGAGGATGGGGAGAGCTACCTGTTGGTTGACGAACCCCGCCTGTACGAAATAATTGACAGCCCCTTCTACACGCAACGGCAGGAACTGCGGCTCAGCTCCAATTCCCCGGATTTCGGCCTCTTCGCCTTTACCTTTGGCATCTACTCGGAGGGACCCTAATGCCGTTTCCGCTACTGCCCCAGGGCTACCGCATGAGGAATAAAAGCTATCCGTCATTCCTACGCCTACCGTCATTCCGGCCCTTCCCGTCATTCCTACGCCTACCGTCATTCCTGCGAAAGCAGGAATCTAAAGACATTGCGGATCGAGGTTCCTGCTTTCGCAGGAACGACGGGAACAGGCGCCTCTGTCTAATGCGATTGCCCGCCCGGCGGCTGGCTCAGACACTGGCCCCGGTCTTGGTCCCGGTCTTCGCAGTCGTTCTGCTCACCCTGGTAGCGGCTTGCAGCAGCGCCGCTCCGCCGGAGCCGCTACCTACTGCAACAAAGGTCCCGACAACCCAACCGACAGCGCCTGCTGTCCCTACCGATATACCCGCCGCAACTCAAGCGTCCGTACCGGAGCCGGCGTCTAATCCGTCCAACCCGCTGACCGGCAGCGACGAAATCAACCCCATCCTGGCGACCAAAATCCTGGATGTGGGCGCGCAGCGGGTGTCTTTCCTGCTGAGCGGGAAGAAGGCCCTGATTAAAGCGCCGGAAGCCACGGTAACCTCTACCTATTTGGGTGATAGCCAAGGGGCAGCAAATACTATCAATACTATCGGTGAAACGACTGGCGAAACCAGGCAAGCCACCTACCACGCCTGGCCCTACGGCATCCGGGGGGCTTACAGCACTGAAATGACCTTTGACCGGCCCGGCCCCTGGCGGCTGGACATTGCGGTGGATGACGGGGAGATTGCCGGCACAACCCACCTGGAACTGGAAATAGGCGAGCAGTCGCCGGTGCCGGGCCTGGGGAGCCGTCCGCCGCTGAGCCGGACCAAGACCCTGGCCGACGTGGACGGCGTGGAGCGGTTGACCACCGATTATACGCCGGACGAAGACCTGTACCGGCTCTCCGTCGCCGCGGCCATCGAAAGCCCCCGTCCGGCGGTTATCGCCTTTGCCTCTCCCGCCTTTTGCACCAGCCCCACCTGCGGCCCCCAGGTCGATACGGTGTCGGAGTTGAAGGAGGCGTACCAGGGCCGGGCCGATTTCGTCCACGTAGAGATTTACGACCGCCCGGAGGAAATCCAGGGTGACTTGAGCCGGGCGGAGGTGGCCGACGCGGTAAAAGAGTGGGGCTTCACCGTTATCCCCGACTGGTTCAACGAGTCTTGGGTATTCATCCTGAACGACCAGGGAATAGTTGAGCAGCGGTTTGAGGGCTATGCAACGCTGACCGAGTTGGAGGCGGTGTTGGTGCAGGTGTTGGGGGAGGGGTAATTTCACACAGAGGCGCAGAGACTCGGAGATACGCAGAGATTATAGGGAACCTCTGAATAAGTCCGTGATTTGGGTGTTTATCCCTACCCGTCGTTCCTGCGCAGGCAGGAACCTCTGTCCACAACGTTTTAGGTTCCTGCGAAAGCAGGAACGACGGGGTGAAGGCGCTGGAGTTGAATGACTTATTCAGAGTATCCATAGAAATCTTCGTGTATCTCTGTGCCCTCTGCGACTCTGTGTGAAAGCTCACTTGCCCTGCCTTGTCCGGTGGGGTAGGATAGCAGGCAACTACCTCACTACCCCCGCCAGGAGATTGTCCCCCTATGTCAGCTGACAACCCGGCTAACAACCTGGTATCCACCGCCAACCTGACCCTCAACGTCAACGGCCAAAGCCACCCGGTACAGGTGCGCCACCACTGGACGCTGCTGGACGTGCTGCGGGAGCAGTTGGACCTGACCGGCTCCAAGAAAGGCTGCGACCGGGGCGAGTGCGGCTCCTGCACCGTCCTGCTGGAAGGCCGGCCGGTCTATTCCTGCCAGCTATTGGCGGTGCAGGTGGGCAGCCGGCCCGTCGTTACCATCGAGGGCCTGGGCGACGGCACGGGCGACCCGGATGGTATGGACCTGGTGCAGGCGGCCTTTCTGGAAAACGACGGCGGCCAGTGCGGGTTTTGCACCCCCGGCTTTGTAATGTCGGCCCGCGCCTTGCTCACCGCCAACCCCAACCCCACCGACGACGAAATACGTCAAGCCCTCTCCGGCAACCTCTGCCGCTGCAACGCCTACGGCCGGATTATTGAGTCGGTAAGGGCAGCGCGGCGGGGATAGGGTTTTCTTATCCACGAACTTGGTCGCCCGGAAAATTGCCCACCGGAGAAACCCATGACCACCACCCAAACCCAACACGACCCCCGCGCCCTGCAAATCGCCCGGAGCCTGCACCGGGAAGTGCGGCCGGCCATTACCATCCTCTTCGGCTCCCGGGCCCGCGGCGACTACGTTGATGGCCGCTCCGACATTGACATTATGCTGGTGCAGGAAACCCTTCCCCCGGGGGAGGAGCAACTGGCAATAAAAAGGAAGCTACCGCCTGGGCCGAGGTCATCTACGGCCAATATACTCCGGTACGGCTGGTCTGGCAGACTACCGAAGAGTTCCACCAAATGCGCCGCACCGTCAACCACGTCACCGTCCACGCCCTGCGGGAGGGAATCCTGATGTCCGAAGACCCGGCCTACAACGGTCGCAATTATGACAATGCAGAGGAGGATTACAGCTACGAGTGGACGCTAACCGAGGAGCGGCTGCGCCACGCCGAACGGCACCTGGCAACCTTCAACGTGGTCATTGATGCCGGTATGCACGACTCGATGGTTGGGCAGCACGCCCAGGGCGCCATGGAACACGCCCTCAAAGCCCTGATTTCCGCCCGAACCCGAACCTACCCCCACGTCCATGACCTAGACCAACTCGCCGCCCGCGCCCTCCGGGTTGACTGGGGCTTCCGGTTCACGCCGTCCCTCCCCGGCCACATCTACAACCAGTACGTCGGCGCCGACGAATGCCTGATAACTCCAAACCCCATAACCGGCATTGACAACTACCGGAACAAAGTCAATTCCGACGTACAAACCATCCTGGCCCGGGTAGAGGAAATCCGCCAATCCCGCCAGCAATAACCCTCTGCGTCTCTCCGCGCCTCCGCGTTGACCACCCCGGTTGACACCCCATAAACCCGAACCTAAACTAGACCGAAATCAACATCCCATACCGGCAATCGCAAGGAGAGTTACATGACCGCAACACTGGAACATACCCACGGCGAGAAACACGCCCATTACCACGAACACGCAAAGGCCACCGCAGAGATGGCCCAGGCCGCCCGCAAGTGGTTGGACAGCCTCTCCCCGGAGCAGCAGGCCAAGGCCACCTACCATTACCTGGACGGCGAGCGCCAGTTCTGGTACTACCCGCCCCTCAACCGCCACGGCCTGCCCCTGCGGGATATGAACCAGGAGCAGCGAGACCTGGCCTACGCCATCATGGAAAGCTCCCTGGACTCCCAGTCCTACCAGCAGGCCAAGGCCATCATCCAGCACGAGCTTATCCTTGGCCCCCTGGAAGAAGAGCGGGGCAGCGTCAGCTTCATCCGTGACCCGCTCCTCTACTACTGGACCGTGTTCGGCGAGCCGGGCGGCGAGGACCCCTGGGGCTGGCGTACCGAGGGACACCACGTCTCCCTCCACTTCAGCGTCTGGGGCGACGAGGTAACCGCCGTCACGCCCTTCTTCTTCGGCGCCAACCCGGCCGAGGTGCCCAAAGGCCCCCAGCAGGGCCTGCGCATCCTGGGCCACCGGGAAGACCTGGCTATCGAGTTGATGGCCACCATGACCGAAGAGCAGCGGGCCAAAGCCATCATCCACGAAAACGCCCCCTGGGACATCCTCACCTACAACACCACCAAGGCCCCAATCCACGAGGGCGAGGGCCTGGCCGCCGCCGAGCTGAACGGCGCCCAGAAGGAGTTGCTGCTGGAGTTGATTACCGAGTACGTCAACCAGGTGCGTACCGACGTGGCCCGGGAGAAGCTGGAAACCATCCGGAGAGAGGGACTGGACCACTTCCGCCTGGTCTGGGCCGGCGCCACCGACCGCAGCCGCGACCACTACTACCGCATCCACGGCGGCACCTTCCTCATCGAGTTCGACAACATCCAGAACGGGGCCAACCACATCCACTCCGTCTGGCGCGACGTGGAAAACGACTTCGGCATGGACGTGCTGCGCGACCACCGCCTGATGTACCACGTCTTGTAGTCCAGCCGCGGGCATCCCCGCCAATCCATACATCTGTACCTGTAGGGGCGGGTTTGAAACCCGCCCTTCTAACAAGTTAGCTTTCTGCCTTTATCCACGAATAGACACGAATGTCTTTATGGAACCTCTGCGAAACTCCAGTCCCTCTGAGTCTCTGTGTAAAAGGGCTTTCCGAGTCTAGCCCCGGTACATACAGAAATACCGAGTCGGCAAAAAGTAAAAGCAAAGATTCGTGGTAATTCGTGTCCATTCGTGGATAAATCCCTTCTTCGTGCCCCTTCGTGTACCTTCGTGGATGAACCAAGTCGAAAAAGGAGCCATCTATGACCACCCTATCCGTTGCAGGCCGGAACATTCCCCGCCGCACACAACCCGCCGCAAACCTGCTAGAATATCCCGGCCCGAAAATGGCTGCCAATCACCTACTGCCGGAGGCTTCCTGATGACCAACGCCAGGACGATTGCCAATGCTTGGGTTAACCGTACCCTGCCCGACATCTTCTACGAGGAGCCGGAGCCGGTGGAGGATGGTATGCAACAGGAACTGGCGCTGGAACGCATCATCTACTTGCTGCGGAGGCGCTACCAGGACGATGCCAGCGTCTTCATGTCCGGGGCGGTGTTCATCAGCTACGATATTACCAACGGCAACCGGCGCGTGGCTCCCGACTTCTTCATCGCCTTCGGGGTGGACAATCCGGCCATCCGGGAGAACCTGCCCAACTACTGGCTCTGGGAAATCGGCAAGGCCCCCGACTTCGTGATGGAAGTGGCCTCGGACAGCACCGCCTCCCGAGACCTGAACGAGAAGCGGGAGCTGTACCAGAGCCTGGGCATTCCCGAGTACTGGCGGTTCGATTCCAAGAACGGCGAAAGGTACGGTGCAATTATGGCCGGGGAGCGGTTGGTAAACGCCGTTTATCAACCCTACGAGGTACAAGCGGGCGCCGACGGCAGCCTGAAAGCCCACAGCGACCTGCTGAACCTGGACTTCTACTGGGATGAGACGCAAGGGTTCGACGTGCTGGACCCCGAAACCGGCAGAACGATTGACGTTTTGGTAACCGAGCGCTCGGCCCGGCTGCTCGCCGAGGCCCGCGCCGAGACTGCCGAAGCCCGCATCCGAGAACTAGAATCGAAGTTGCGGCGGCGGCAAAGCTGAAATCCTGCGCATCGCCTTTATCATGCTCCGCGACCACCGCCTGATGTACCACGTCTTGTAAGCCGGCGGGGGCATCCCGGCTAATTCACATCGCTGTACCGGAATGGGCGGGTTTCTGACCCGCCCTTTGTCCATAGGTAAGGTCCAATTGTGATGACTCTCAAGAAGTTCCGCGAAGATTTGGAGAAGTTAATGCCTTGTCCTATGGCGAGGCCGTTTACCTGTGGAGGGTCGCCATTGGAATGCCGAATCTTCATCGTCGGACTAAACTCGGCTACGCAGTTAGAGCAGCCGTTCTTTTCCCGCTACTGGGATGATAGTTGGGGGTTCGATCGAGACATCTTTGAAGGAGACTATCTATCTGTCCGAAAAAAGAGGGGTGTCAGGCCCAGAATAGAAGCTCTAGTGAAGGGGGCTTCTCCAGTGCCGTGCCTGGAAACTAACATATACCCTGTGCCTTCCAGGAAAGCGTCCCAGCTTAAGTCATCGGACAAGAACACAGACATTATCGAACATCTTCTCAAGGTAATTCGCCCTTCCGGAGTACTTATCCATACCAAAGAACCGATAGAGTTCTTCAAGGAATTGGCGGGTTCCAGCGAAATCTGCGGCGATAGTCCGGCGTTGGTGAAAATATATGGGCAACCCACTTGCGTTTGGGGACTGCCAGGGCCGCTGTGGCGAAGGAAGGTTGCTGATATGGAGAAAATCGGCGCCAGGATGAAAGACTGCATTGGCCTCTGGCTGTAGTGCACGATTTTGCCCACGATAATTCGGTACTCCAGATTTCTCAAACCATGGTGAAACTATGATCTGCTTAACTCCGGAAATGCAAGACAGCATCAACAACGCCAGGATTAGCGGAAACCCGTGTATCGTCGCCACTGCCGCCCGGGATGGTACACCGGACCTGGGCTACATTGGCACCATGCTTTCCCTCAGCGATTCCACCCTGGCCTACAAAAATCGCAGCAACGACGGGGCCCTGGTCTCCCCCGGAGAGAACCCCAAGGTCATCGTCATTTACCGCAACGCCGCCACCGGGGTGGGTTGGAAGTTCCGCTGCACCGCTACCGGGTACCGGGAAGGCCCTTACTTCGATGCGGTGAACCGCCGGTTGTCCCCAACGGGAGGCGACGCTTCCCATACCGGAACGGTCGTCGTCCTGGAAATTGATCAGGTGTTGACCCTGTTCGGTGAACTTCTCCAGGAAAAAGAGCCGGGCCGTCGCTGGTAGCCGTCGGTCGTCGGTCACCGTCCCTAATCCCTATCCCCAAAGGAGCAACCCCATGACCACCCTGTCCGTTGTAGGCCAAAGCGTTACCCGCCGGGATATGCCCGAAAAGCTCACCGGCCAGGCCCGGTACTCCGCCGACCTCAAGCTGCCGGGGATGCTTTACGGCCATGTCCTGCGCAGCCCGCATCCCCACGCCAACATCATCAGTATCGACACCACCGCGGCGGCGCAAGTCCCCGGCGTCCTGGCTATCATCACCCCCTTTGACGTTCCCAACCGGGCGGTGGCGCCCATCGCCCAGGACACTAATATCCTGGATACGCGGGTGCGCTTTGTCGGTGACGAGGTAGCTGCCGTGGCCGCGGTGGACTATGACGCCGCCCGGCAGGCCCTGGCTTTAATCCGGGTGGAGTATGAGACGTTGCCCTTTTACATCGACCCGGACTCCGCCCTGCACCCGGACGCTTTCCCCATTCATCCCGGCGGCAACCTGGCGATTAACCCGCCCCTGTCCATTGGCCGGGGCAACGTGGAGCAGGGCTTTGCCCAGGCCGACCTGGTGCTGGAAGAGTCCTACAACATCGCCTGCCACTCGGCCACGCCCATGGAACCCCGCGCGGCTATGGCTAGTTGGGATAGCGACTCGCTGACCGTGTGGAAGTCCACCCGTGGCGTTCACCTGGACCAGGTGGCTCTGGCCCAGGCGTTGGATATCCCGATGGATAAGGTGCAGCTGATCGGCCCCTTCCTCGGCGGCGGTTTTGGCAACAAGGACGAGTCGCGCCTGGCCGCCATCGCCGCCCTGCTGTCCCAGCGGGCCGGACAGCCGGTGCGGATTGAGTTCTCTCGGGAGGATGAGTTCGTTGCCGGGCGCACCCGCCACGCCGGACGCATCGAACTCAAGGTCGGCGTCAAGCGGGACGGAACCATCACCGCCATACAGGGAACCTCCACCCTCAACACCGGGGCCTATGCCGCCTCCGGGCCGGGGGTGGCCCGCCGCGCCGGACAGGGCATCATCTACCTGTACCATTGCCCCAACGTCCGCTACGAGTCCTACCTGGCCTACACCAACTGCCCCTCTGCCGGCTCCTACCGGGCCTTGGGCGCGCCCCAGGGCCACTTTGCCTTGGAAACCCTGATGGAGCGCATAGCTGAGGAATTGGGGATGGACTCGCTGGAGTTCCGGCTCAAGAACCGGGTTCCCCCGGAAGGACAGCCCGGCCCCCGTACCTCGCCGCCCGACCAAGTCGTCGACAGCCAGCCCATCGAGGGGGGCATTCCCTTTTCCAGCTACGGCCTGGAGCAGTGCCTGACCCGTGGCGCCGCCGCCTTTGGCTGGGATGCGCCTCTTGAGCAGCCCGCCGACCCGTCCAGGAAACGGGGCAAAGGTATGAGCATGATGATTTACCGGGGCGGCCCCGGCTCCACCTCGGCGGCCACGGTGAGCGTCGCCAAGTCGGGGGAGATTTCTCTACTCAGCGGGCTGATGGACGTAGGCGAGGGCGCAACTACCGTGTTGCCCCAGATGGCCGCCGAGATTCTGGGCGTCAACGACACCGACATCGTAACGGTGTTCGGCGATTCGGCCACCACGCCGGAAGCACCCATCACCGCCGGTTCTACCGCCACCTTTTCCACCGGCAGCGCGCTGGTGCGGGCCGCCGCCGAGGTGCGGCGTCAACTCTTGGACCTCGCCTCCGACGGCTTGGAAGCTCCGGTGCTGGAACTCGATATCCGCGAAGGGCAGGTTTTCGTCAAGAGCGACCCGGAACGGAGCATGGCCTTGACCGACGTGGCCGCCCGCATGGACGGCGACGCCATCACCGAAGAGGTGACCATCCAGGTGCCGGGCAGCGCCGACTACATCGTCAACTCCTTCGGCGCCCACTTTGCCGAGGTGGAGGTGGACACTGACACCGGACGGGTGCGGGTGGTGCGCTACGTGGCGGCCCAGGACTCCGGGCGCATTATGAACCCCCGCATGGCCCTGAACCAGGTGGAGGGGGCCGTTTCCCAGATGCTGGGCTTTGCCCTGTCCGAGGAGTTGGTCACCGACGGCCCCACCGGCGTAACCCTGAACGCCAGCTACCTGGAACACAAAAGCCCGACGATTATGGACTACCCGGATATCCAGGTAATCTTCGCCGACACGGTGGACCCGGTAGGGCCGATGGGAGCCAAGGGCCTGGGCGAAGTCCCCTGCCCCGGCGTAGCCCCGGCCATCGCCAACGCCGTCTATGACGCTTTAGGCATCCGCTTGACCGAGCTGCCCATAACCCCGGACCGGGTGATAAGGGCGATGCAGGGTCATTAAAGGCAACAAGGTCGTAATTGGGTTATCATTGACACATACATTTATTGAGCCGGGAGAAGCGCCATGGCAACGCCGGAACCTACCACCGGAATGACGCCTTTGGATTACCTGAAACAGGCTGATCGGGAAATGGCCGCCGGCAACGGCCGCAAGGCTGCGGCTCTGCTCTGGAAGGCTACTGAGACCATTTTCCTCCAATTAGCCAAGAAGCGCAGTCTCGACCTGGATGAGCTGACAAGGGACTATATGGACCGGATTGACCCGGTATGGAAGCGGCGCTTCGAATCCTGGCCGGCCCCCATGGACTACAGCGACCAGGTTGACCCGGCCTGGAACCTGGAACTTGAGCCTGCCCTCCGGCGACCTCATCCCGTTGGCCAAAGCTCTGGAAACGGACGACTCTGTCCCTGCCTTGTACTATAGTGGTTATCTAACCGCCGCCTCCTTGTTACACGACCACGCACTAATGGATGTGTTGGAAGACTACCAACTGGACAGCGCTTGTAAAGAGACGCGTAAATTCGTCATGAAGTTCCAAGATGACCCCCATTAACCGAAACCAGGAAGACGCGACGCGTCATGAAGCCCGCTCCCGCAATTACAGGCGTCAAGCGCAATTGTTGCTGGATAGAGACCATGACCTCGACTCCGCCAGTGCGCTCCTGTACGAATCTGCCAAACAATGCATTAACGCCGTAGCCAACCAAAACGGCAATAATCCCGGCCCAACTGGAGCCAAAGTGCGCTACCTGGAAGGTCTGGCCGAAAGAGATCCAGAAGACTCGAACCTGATACTGAACTGGCAATTTGCCGGCAAACTGCATATCCACGCCGACCGTGGTCATCTCAATTTGCCGAACTTCATGGAAGCCTGGTCAAGAACCCAAACTTTCATTGACCAGATGCTACAGATATATGCCCATGGTCAGCAACCCGACACAGGCTGACCGAAAATGCCCTGCCAACCATTTGACAATGCAAGGAGACTCCCATGCACCCCTTCCAATACCACGAACCCCAATCCCTAACCGGCGCCGTCACCCTGCTCACCGCGCCGCCGGACGTTGACGCCCGTATTATCGCCGGCGGCTCCGACTTGCTGGACGAAGTTAAGGAGGGGATTATCGCACCGGGCCGGGTGGTCAGCCTGGCCGCCGTCCCCGACCTGGCCGGCATTGCCGAGTTCGAATCCGAGAACGGGAACAGGTTGAGCATCGGCGCGATGACCACCATCGCCGCCATCGCCGCCCACCCGGTCATTCGCTCCGCCTACACCGCCCTGGCCGAGGCCGCCGGCGGGCTGGCTACGCCCCAGATTCGCAACGTCGGCACCCTGGGCGGCAACCTGAACCAGCGGCCCCGCTGCTGGTACTACCGCCACCCGCTCATCCCCTGCCTCAAAAAGGGTGGCGACCGCTGCTACGCCCTGGCCGGCAACACCAAGTACCTCTGCGTCACCGGCGGCGACCGCTGCTACATCGTCCACCCCTCGGACACCGCGGTAGCCCTGTCGGTATTCAACGCTGCCATCGAGATTGTCGGCGGGTACAACGGTCAGACCGAGAGCCGCACCCTGCCCATCGGCGACTTCTTCGCCGGCCCCGGCCCCGACGTGACCAAAGAAACCGTCCTGGAACCGGGTGAGGTGGTGACCCGGGTAATCCTGCCCCGTCCCTCGGCCCTGGGCGCCGGCGGTGAGACCCCGCGTAGTATTTACCTCAAGGCCCGGGAGCGGGAGGCCGGAGACTTTGCCCTGGTCAGCGTAGCGGCAAGGTTGGCCGTGTCCGGCGGCATAATCCAACAGGCAGCAGTGGCCCTCGGCGGCGTAGCCCCGGTGCCCTACCGTGCTACCCAGGTCGAAGAATACCTAGCTGGCCGCCCCGTCGCCGACGTGGACGCCGCCCACGCCGGCAGCCTCTCCATCCCCGACGCCCGCCCCATGACCGACAACGGCTACAAGGTGGTGATGGCGAACAACCTGGTGAAGCAGGCCGTGGCCCGGCTGCTGGCCGGGTAATTTCACGGATGGACAGGACTTACAGGATAGCTTGATGGAAGGAGAGAATTGATGATGCGTCTGGCGGTCAGCCTTCTGTTGGTTATCATGGCTTTGGCCCTGGGTTGCCAGGAAACTACGCCGCCCGCGCCCCAGGTGGTGACAGCCACGCCAAACATCCCGGCGACGGTTGCCACCCTGGCCCAAGAACCTACGGACACGCCGGTTCCTACCCCAACACCGGCGCCAACCCCGAACATCGAAGCTACCGTTGAGGTCCGGCTAGCAGCTACTGTGGCAGCCATGCCCACGGATACCCCGGTTCCTACATCTACACCCCAACCGACCGATACGCCGACGCCTACCCCCACTCCCACGGCAACACCCACGCCTAGCCCTACTCCCACGGCCACGCCGACTCCCGTACCCACCGCTACGCCCACTCCCCGGCCAACCAATACTGCAAGACCTACCTTTACTCCGCGGCCCACCTTGGCGCCGATACCTACCAGGACACCGACTCCTACTCCCACGCCTTTGCCGCCGTTGAAGTTTGACAGATTGTCGCTTATCTACGGTCCTTTAGAAGGAACGTTGGTTCATGAACCGGATGATGGGTTCTTGGAATCATTGGATGGACCCGATACACAAGACGACGTGCTGGTTGAGGCCACTTTTCTGAACCCATACACCGCCGACAACTTGTATTGGGAACACGGATTTCTACTGAAGGACCAGGTAAGAAATCACCAATATTGGGTCAGTATTAACAGCTATGGCGAATGGGAATATTTCCATAGGCTTGGTGATACTGGAGCACTCGGTAGGTACGCGGAAGAATCAATTGACATAGACCGAGAGCCAGGGGGAAGGAACCTGCTCCAAGTGGTCATAACGGGCGACCGGGGCTGGGTGTACGTCAACGGAAAATTCCAGGGAGGAATGGACCTTAGCGTCGATACCGGCGGGGATGGCATTACCATTTTTGTTGACGATGAACACGCAGGAGAGACATCGTACAAGGATTTTGCAGTGTGGAAATGGAGTCCTGTTGTGGCCAAGTCTTTCTTAGAAGTTGACCCCGACGCTACTCCTACGCCTGTCCCTACCCCTAACCCAAGAGTACCTGTCTTTGGACCCGAAAGCGGGCGCGTTACGCATAATCCAGAAGACGGGTTCCAAGAGGTGTACGCGGGTCCCACCATAGAGGGGGACGTAATGTTAGAGGTGACATTCGAAAACCCCTTTGCACCCAATGAGTCCCATTGGAACTACGGGATACTTTTCGATAGTCAAGAACCTGAGACTTACCACCATGTTCAAATCAGCAGTTTGTTTGGAGGTGCATTCAACCACTGGCGGAGAGCCGGTAGAGATGACGAAGTCCAAGGCAGGCTGTCTGAGGACGTGCAGGGCCTGAACTTTGACAAGAATGGGGAGAACCATATCAGGCTTATTATCCTCGGCGACGAAGGCCACTTGTATGTTAATGACCGACGGGTCAGTATCTTAAACTTCAAGCTCGGGAATGTTCAGAACCCCGAACGGATCAGTCTAATAGTCAATGACTCAACAGTTCATGGTTACAAATACGACAGCGGCGGTGCGACGCGCTTTGAGGACTTCACCGTCTGGAAGTGGCATCCCTCCTTGTTCGACCTGCCCAAGGACGACTAGCCCGGTTCGGTTTGATTTGGCTTAACGGGATTCACAGGATATTTCCATCAGGCTGAATAAATACCTGTTGCCCTTGTCCATCCATGATTGCGTTAACCGGGCATTTGACCGCGCTGGGGTTTGGATGATAACATTCAGCAAAAGTTCCCCCCTGATGACAAGCGCCCAAGGGGCCTCTCCAGTAATGGAGTAGTCGGGGGGGTCATTTTTTGCTATCTTTTCAATGTAAATTAAAGTCCCGCCATCCCCCGCAAAACCCGGTACAACACCACAAAGTCCTCATCGGCCAAACCCTGGGCGCGGGCGGCGTTCAGGTACTCGTTGGTTGCCGCGCTGGTCGGCATTGGCACCTCCAGCTCCCGGCCCATATCCAGCGCCAGCATCAAGTCCTTCTGAATCATCGTCACGTCAAACAGCGGCTCCTCCGGCGGGTTAAGGACTAGGGGAAAGCGGTATTTCAGGGCCGGCGAAGCTACCACGCTGTTCAGCAGGGCCGTCATTGCCGCCTCCCTGGGTATGCCGCTCTTTTCCGCCAGCAGCAGGCTCTCGCAGAAGGATAGTATCTGGATGGGCAGGCTCAGGTTCATCGCCACCTTCATTGTAACCGCCAGCCCGTTCTCCCCCACGTAGTCCACCGTCGGGCCGATGTCCTGCAGGATAGGCTTCATCGCCTCATATACCGCATAATCGCCGCCCACCATCACCGAAAGCTGTCCGGCTTCCAGGGTAACTGCGCTGCCCGACACCGGGGCATCCAGCATTTGCGCACCCCGCTCTGCCACCTG
Organism: Dehalococcoidia bacterium; assembly: GCA_965197655.1. Taxonomy (GTDB): domain Bacteria; phylum Chloroflexota; class Dehalococcoidia; order Lucifugimonadales; family UBA3495; genus CATQHB01. The sequence continues at coordinate 3,463,048 of OZ240220.1, forward strand.
CACCGACAGGGCGCGGCTGGCCGCCGGGCTGACCGTGCTCATATCGATATAGACCTTGCCCGGTTGCTGTCCCGGCTGAAAGGCCGCCAACACCCCGTCCGGGCCGCCGGTAATGGCTTCCAGGGCCTGGGTGTTGCTGACCATGCTCAGCGTAACGTCGGCGGCCTCGGCCACCGCCCGGGGCGTCTCGCCCCACCGCATCCCCAAGTCCATCAGCCAATCACCCCGCGACCTGGTGCGGTTGTATCCGGTAACGGTGTGGCCGGCGTTCAACAGTCGCCGCACCATCTTGCCGCCCATCGTACCCAACCCGATAAAGCCTAAATTAGCCATTGATTGCTGAACCCTCCCCTATAGTTGCGGTTGCCATACTATCACACCCGGCAAAGGAACGGTCAAAATCATTCGTGCCTATTCGTGTTCATTCGTGGATAAACGAAAGGCGCCGCCTAATGTAATTGCTCCCGCAACTGCCGACAAATCGGGCCGCATAGGGTATAATCCGCTGAGTCAAATATTAGGGTAAGCGAGCAGTAATGAGCAAATTATTAGACTTTATGGAACGAATTAGCGACGGCTCCCCGGCGCCGCTGGGGTTTGGCGCGGCCCGGGTTGCCAGCCTGCCCGGTATGGCGCTGGTGGGACTGGTAACCAACGACCACCAACCGGGCGTAACCGCCGCCGCGGCCGGCCTGGACGCCGCAATTCTGTACGGCGTTGACGGCGCAGACGACCTGAAAAGCCTGGGCGAGTCCCTGTCCGGCATCCCTTGGGGCGCATACGTTGCCGCGCTGTCCGAGGACGCAGCCCAAGCCTGCCGGGACGCCGGCGCCGATTTGGTGGCCTTTGCGTTGGATGGGACGGCGGCGGCGGCGATAACCGGAGAGGACGACCTGGCCCGGATTCTGTCCGTTTCCCCCGACCTGGACGACCGGGAGTTGCGGGCCATTGCCTCCCTGTCGGTGGACTGCTTTGTTCTGGATATGAACGCCGTTTCCGGCCCGTGGACGCTGCAAGACCTGGTTAAGGTGGGCGCCATCAGCCGCCGGGTGGACAAGCACGTTCTGGTGGAAGTGGCCCAGGCTCCCGGCAAGAAGGACCTGGAGGCCCTGCGCGATATGGGCGTAAACGCCCTGGTCGTAAACCTGAGCGTGGTCAGCCCGGATGACCTGGCCGGCCTGAAGTCGGCGCTGCTGGAAATGCCCCGGCCTCGCCCGCGCCGGCGCGAACGGCTGCGGGCCACCCTGCCCGGTTCGGGCTTTACCCCGGCCAGTCCTCCGGCCCGGGAGGATGACGATGATGATGACGACTACGACGAGTAAATAGATTTCCGTTAGGCCATTGAACCGGGGCGTCATTCCCTTGTATCAGAATCATTCCATTAGATTTGTGCAACCCCTACTGGGTGTATCGCTTCATTCTTAATTCCTAATTCGTAATTCGTAATTAAATCTATGCTGCTTAGTTCCTTTGACCTGTTGCTCAATGACCCCGCCGGCTTCTTGCGCCTGACCGTGCTGGTGTTGTTTGCCCTGTTGACCGCCATCACCGTCCACGAGTTCAGCCACTCCCTGGTAGCTACCAGCCTGGGCGATGAAACTTCCCGTCGCCTGGGACGACTGACGCTCAATCCCATAAAGCACCTGGACCCCAGCGGGACGGTGATGCTGCTGGTGGTCGGCTTTGGCTGGGGCAAGCCGGTGCCGGTGAACCACCACCACCTGCGCGGGCCGGTGGGGATGACCCTGGTAGCCGCCGCCGGGCCGCTGTCCAACCTGGCCCTGGCCTTCCTGCTGGCGCTACCCATCAAGCTGGGACTGCTGGGCTGGAGCGGGCCAACTCTGGGCCGGGCTACCTACGTGCTGACCGGCGGGTTTAGGGAGGCTCTGACCGACATCGTTGGCGTGGTAATTCTCTTCAACCTGCTGCTGGCGGTGTTCAACCTGATCCCCGTGGCGCCCCTGGACGGGTCCAAAGTGGTGGGCGGGCTGGTGCCCCGAAGTATGGCGGACGGCTACGCCCGGTTCGAGCGGTTCGGCCCACTGCTACTGCTGGGCATCATCCTGGCGGACTACCTACTCGGCTGGGGCCTGCTGTGGCGGGTAATCGGGCCGGTAGTACGGACGTTGGCTTCGTTGGCTACCGGGTACTAAACGAAGTTTAGCCACGAAGGTACACGAAGAAGCACGAAGGCAGGGCTATCGCACCTGATGGCAGATTCCCCTTTCCCGTCGTTCCTGCGAAAGCAGAAACCTAAAATGTTGCGGACAGAGGTTCCCGCCTGCGCAGGAACGACGGATAGCTTTCAATCCTAGTGCGATAGCCCTACCGCTCACCCTGAGCTTGTCGAAGGGCGGCACAAACAGCGACATGAAGTTTTGAGATAACTCCTAAATCATTCGGGTATCTTCGTGCCCCTTCGTGGATAGTTTAACAATGGCCGCAGAGCAACCGCCTGCCTACAACGTCACCTATCACCTGGCCCGTTTTCACCGGGTCTCCCGCCGCTACGGTCGCGCCATCCGGCTGCATCAGGAGGCTTTGGCCGAGCGGGAGCGCACCCTCGGCCCCGACCACCCGGAGACGCTGCGGAGCTGCACCGCCCTGGCTAACAGCTTCTACGCTGCCGGCTACTACCCGGAGGCCATTGAGTTGTTTCAGGAAACGCTGACTCGGCGGGAGCGGACGCTGGGGCCGGAGCATCCCGACACCCTGCGCAGCCGGGGCAGCCTCGGCAACTGCTACCACGCCACCGGCGACTACGCCGAAGCCGTCCGGATGCACCGGGACACCTTGGCGGCCCGGGAGCGGGCGCTGGGCGTTGACCACCCCAGCACCCAGGCCAGCCGCAACAACCTGGCCAAAGCCGAGAGTGAATTACGAATTAAAAATTAGGAATTACGAATGGGAAAACCCTTTTTTGCAACATGGATTGCACCGGATATATGTGGCTGGGGGAACAAGACCTCTATCAGTCAAGGCACACCAATTCGTAATTCCTAATTTCTAATTGTCCGCGGCCACCGCCTCGGCCACCGGCGCGGCGATGTACCGCTCCAGGAAGTGGGCCATTGCCTCTACTATGGCGGCGCTGAACTGCGGTTCGCCGTCAAACATATGGCCCTGTCCGGCGAAGAGGCGAAGGTCGGTGGGGACGCCGGCCTGCTCCAGGGCCGTGAACATCCGCATCGTCATCTGGTGGTCAACCCGCTCGTCGCTGGTGCCGTGCGCCAGCAGGGTAGGAGGATAGTCGGCGGTGACTCGTTCCACCGGGTTGGCGGCGGTCAGGGCCGCCGCGGAGGAGTCGTTGGCGGTATAAAGTTCCAGCGGGGGACGGCGCCAGTATTCCCGGATGTCCGACGCCGGAGCTACGCCAATCACGGCGGAGATACGACTGCTGTAGCCAGCGTTGGGGCCGTCGCCGTCAAACTCGGAACTGCCGTTAGTCGCCGCCGCCAGCAGGGCCAAATGTCCCCCGGCCGACTTGCCGCCCAGGGCAATCCGCTCCGGGTCAATGCCCAGGCTGTCGCTGTTGGCCCGCATCCAGCGCAGGATGGACTTGACGTCCTGAATCGCCGCCGGCCAAATGGCCTGTTCCAGCACCCGGTACTCTCCGGTGATGCAGACATAACCGCGCTCCGCCATGGGAATGCCGTAGCGTTCCTTGAGCGGCTCCCGGTTGGCGCTCACCCAGCCGCCGCCGGGCAGGAACAGTAAAGCGGGCGCCGAACCGGATGAGTTGGCCGGGCGGGATACATCCACCCGCAGTTCGTACCCGTCCGTACTGGGAACGACCACGCTTTCTTCAACTGTCACGTTAGCCATTTTGTCCCTCCTTGATCCATTAGGTTCAGGCCTAGTTTACCATTTTTTCACACAGAGGCGCAGGCCCTCACCCCCGGCCCCTTTCCCAGATGAAAATGGGTGTGCGTCTAAGGCGATGTCATTCCGAGCGCAGCCGAGGAATCTAAGAAATCTCTGAATAAGTCCGTGACTCGTGATGTTTACACTTATCCGTCGTTCCTGCGCAGGCAGGAACCTAAAACGTTACGTACAGAGGTTCCTGCTTTCGCAGGAACGACGGGTGAAGGCGCTAGTGTTCAATGACTTATTCAGAGTATCCCTAAACTCTCACCCGTCCACAAAGGTTCTGCTCGCCAGGATTCCAGACCTCTCAGTTGCCCTCAGAGCGACATGAGGCGACATGGAAAGGGTCAAAGGCCGGTGACACCCGCCTCTGGACAACCCGCGTAACACCCTCCTACCATAATCTTGGTGGGAAATCATCACCCCCGCTCACCCTGAGCCTGTCGAAGGACTCCGGCTACCCGCTGGCAAAGGCTCAATGGCCGGAAATGAGCGGAAATGGCGGGGGGAATTGTTTTTTCGCCCCTCTCCCCCTGGTAGAGGGGCCGGGGGTGAGGGCTCACCCCCTGACCAACCATAACCAACCATAGGAGGTAATACCATGCTGACATTGTCCCAACTCAGGAGACGCGTCAACGCCCTACGCCGCAAATATGCCCGGGACCTGGCCGTCGTCCGGCTCCGCCCCCTGGCCGAGGAGTTCTCCCAGCAGTGGGCCGTCTCCCTCTCCCAGCGTCGGCCCGCGCCCCAACCTCAACCCTTTATCCGGCGAATAGCCCAAAGCGGCTTCCGTCTCAATACCTTCATGGCCCTCCACAAATACCTGGAGTGCTGCCGTAGGGAGACAACCATCCCCGACTCCCCAAGCATCATCTCCAGCCTTCTCCCCCAGGTTCCTTTCGACCGCCTGCGGGATCTGCTCCGGTGGGATTCCCCCGCCCCGGCCTAATCCTCCTGTTCATTCAATTATTACTGGGCATTCGTGTCCATTCGTGGTTAAAAGAAAAACGTATCCCCCTGTGTTAAAATCACCTTCGGCCCAGGATAGCAAAATTAGCAGCGGAGGACTAACCAGCATGAACGTGATGCAAGCCGTGGCCCGTATCCTGAAAATCGAGGGGGTGGAATGGATTTCCTGCTTCCCCTCCAACCAGCTTATTGAACACGCTGCCCAGGAGGGTATTCGCACCATAATGTTCCGGCAGGAGCGGGGCGCGCTGATGGCCGCCGACGGGTTCAGCCGGTTGAACGGGCGGGAAAAGTTCGGCGTTACCATTACCCAGGGCGGCCCGGGATCCGAGAACTCTATGGGCGGGTTGGCCCAGGCTTACAGCGACAACGTGCCGATTCTGTACTTGCCCGGCGGCCCGGCCCTGGGCCAATACGCCGTCAAGCCCAACTTCTCCCCGGTACGCACCTACCAGAGCGTCTCCAAGTTCGGCGAGGTAATCGTCCAGCCCGGCCAGGTGGTCAACGTAATGCGCCGCGCCTTCCACGCCCTGCGCAACGGTCGCCCCGGCCCGGTAATCGTAGAGATTCCCGCCGACATCGGTGGCATGGAAGTGCCGGAAACGGCGATGAACTACCAGCCCCCCAGGCGGCTGCGCCAGTCCCCGGACGCCGGCGACGTTAAAGAGGCGGTGAACCTGCTGCTCAACGCCAGGAAGCCGGTAATCTGGTCGGGCATGGGCGTACTGATGGCCAGCGCCACCAAAGAACTGCAAGAGTTCGCCGAGCTTACCGAGATTCCGGTCTATTGCACCATGCCCGGCAAGTCCTCCTTCGACGAGCGCCATCCCCTGGCCCTGGGTTCCGGCAGCAGCGCCACCTCCCTGCCCGCCCGCACCTGGCTGCAGGAGTCGGACGTGCTCTTTGCCGTCGGCTCCAGCATGACCCGCACCAGCTACGGCCAGCCCATCCCCGACGGCAAGGTAATCATCCACAACGTGGAGACTATCGAGGACATCAACAAGGACTTCTCGGTGGACGTGGGGCTGCCCGGCGACGCCAAGCTGACCCTGCAAGCGATGATTGCCGAGGTCAAGGCCCAGGCCGGCGACAACGGGCGCAAGGGCGCCTCCGACGTGTCGGAACAGATTGCCAAGCTGCGCGACACCTGGATGGCCGAGTGGGCCGACATCCTGAAGACCGACGAGATGCCCATCAGCCACTACCGGGTCATCGGCGAGTTGGAGCGCACGCTGGACAAGGAGAACAGCATCGTAACCCACGACGCCGGCGCGCCCCGGGACACGATGATGCCCTTCTATACCGGCACCACGCCCCACAGCTACATCGGCTGGGGCAAGACCACCCACCTGGGCTACGGCATACCCCTGATGATTGGGGCCAAGCTGGCCCGGCCCGACAAGTTCTGCCTGAACTTTATGGGTGACGGGGCCTTTGGTATGTCCGGCCTGGACCTGGAGACGGCAGTACGGGCCGGCGCGCCGATAACCACGATTCTGCTCAACAACGGCGGCATGGCAACCTACCCCGGCGGCTACCCCGTCGCCAACGAGCTTTACGGCGCCACCCGAATGACCGGCGACTATGCCAAGATTGCCGAGGGCATGGGCGCGGTAGGCATCACCGTAACCCAGCCCGGCGAGGTGGCAGCGGCCCTGAAACAAGCCCAGCAGCACAACGCCGAGGGCCGCACCGTGCTAATCGACATCCACACCGGCCTGGAGGCCCGGCGCTCCAGCTTCTAGGCGTAACCGGCAACCGCTCAGGATGAGCTTGTCGCATAAGATAATCAACCGCTCATCCTGAGCTTGTCGAAGGACTTTTCTGCGCCTCTGCGGTAATTACCTCCTCGGTGTTCTGGAACCACGGAGGCACAAAGGCGCTGACATGGTTTGAGGTCAAATTCGTAATGCAGGAAAAGTATTTCGGCAGCCTGCTTATCGTCTTGGGTGGCATACTCGGGTTGCTCTTGATTATTGCAATCCTGCACGGGCTTTTACCGGGCGGCGAAATCAAAGATTCGGTAGGAATTGTCCAATCCTTCGTTACGGCCGCTGCGGTTATAGTCGCCGGGTTTCTTGCCATAGTCAAATGGGAGCTATTCCGGGATTTTGAGCCGCATTTGACCATTTCTCATAACGTCAAACATCGGAGTATAGGCGAGAGCTATGTCCATTTAGACGTAACAGTTACGCTACGCAATAGCTCGAAAGTAAAGGTTGAATTACAAGAGGGGTTCTTGGTTTTGCAGAAGATTTCTCCGACTACTGACGAAATAGTTGAAAGAGTCTATGCGGAGGCCTTTGCCCACGGCAATGTTGAAGACTTTGAATGGCCGGTGCTTGAGGAACAAGTTCGGCAGTGGCAGCGACGGGAATTGATCATCGAACCCGGAGAGTCCCATAGTGACCTCCTGGAGTTCATTGTATCAAGTGAAGTTAGAACGGTTCAGCTCTATACTTTCTATTACGATCACAGGTTTACTGATGGCGATATAGGTTGGAGCATGGCGACCGTGTATGATATTATGGATTGAGCGAAGCAGGTGGCAAGGAGAAAATATGTTTCCTGAAGAGACTACGAACAGAACGGTTACGAGAAGTGAAACTCCCGACAGGAGTAGCGTACCTCGCAGGTCTCCTTCCAAAGATGCTCCAGTGAAGAAAGGTATGGGGCCCAAAATCATACCGCCAAAACCCTGGCCGGCCGGCAAGCCGCCGGGGGGAAAGTTGCCAACTAGCGAATAGGCTTTCAGTAATCAATAAGCAAAGAGACGGCACCCTTAATTGGCTGTGGAGGTCTTATTGGGCTGGTTATAATTATCATCATAATCAGTGCAATAGCATCTTCAGGAGGGCCAGAGGACAATACCCTAGATTCTGCACCTAAGAATTCATCCACACCTATACCTGTTCCAGCTTCTCAAGCGTGGTATTCAGGCGGCACTCTTCATAAATTAAATGCCACCTACCGGCGAGACGCCAATGAACGCAACAGACTCGCAACATCCGCTGACTTTGCTGCTACAATTCTAAAGCAGAAAGGGGTTACACCTACTTCAACAGATGAGATACGACCCTATGCCGAAGAGATGTGAGCGTGCATCAACGCGACAGTTTTGCCCGACCCTGTTCTTCCTGATCAACCTGTTGCAGAGATAGCCGCGCTTTGTGCAGTGTTGATGAATTGGCAACCACTGGCAACACAGCTGGAGGTCACCGCTCTTTTTTCGATTCGAGGTCTTTGGGTGATTCAATGGCAGGTTGGGGGATAACAGATGTATATGATATAATTGACCGCACAAGGTAATAGGCCGCCTGTCGGAGGTAGCCGTATGGCTTTTAGATTCAAAAAGAAAATGCAGACAAAGATAGGAGATTGACTCCTGAGGAGGAGCCAATCAAGAAATGGAGGTTAACTTTTGGGCGGGAAAAGTACCTCACTCTCCCACTTATCGTGAGAAGGACAAGCGAACCGGGCGAGAAAACAGAGACCGCAAATGGGGATTCCCCCCGATAATCCTGACCTTGTCATAACTTGTTATGGTTAAGGGCGCCGGCTTTATCACTGGCGTCCCTGTCCTTCCTCCCGGTCCCAGCCTATAATTCCGCCAACCCGATAGCCTCCCAACTACCGGCAGGAGACTTCACAATGTCCTCACCCGCCAACGGCCACATCACCGTCCTTAACCCCACCGCCCCGCCGCGGGAGTTGCGCCACACTATGGCCCTGCGCCCGGCTGACCTGCGGGGGCAGGCCGTCGGGTTCCTCTGGAACAGCAAGCCCAACGGCGACCTCCTCTTCGGACGTCTGGAAGAGTTGCTGCGGACTAAATACGAGATTTCCGCCGCCACCTACCGGCGCAAGCCCACCGCCTCCATACCTGCATCGGGAACGGTGATTGATGAGTTGGCCGCTTCGGTGCAGGTGGCGGTGGTCGGGCTGGGCGATTGAGGCTCCTGCATGTCGTGGAGTATCCATGACGCGGTAGAGCTGGAGCGGCGGGGCATCCCCACCGTTACGGTGTGCAGCCATCTGTTCCAGAGATTGGGAGACGTGGAGCGGCGCTCGCTGGGTATGCCGGAATTGCCGATGGCCGTCACGTCCCACCCCATCGGAGGCCGGCAAGCTTCGGCAGTGCTGGACAAGGCCGACGCTCTGCTGGAATCGGTGATAGATGGGCTGACCCGCCAATAGCGCGCAACACAACCGGGCAATGCCTACAGACAATGCCAGGAGGTATCCGGTGGTTCGGTTGGACTCGCAGCGCATTGAGCTGGTTGACGACTATGACGCGGTGCAGAACCTCTACCTGGAACGAGGCTGGAGCGATGGCCTGCCAATAACGCCGCCCACACCAGCGCGGGTAGAGGCGATGCTGGCCGCAGCCAACTTGGATCCGCAACGAGTAGTGGCTGAGCTGCCGCCCCACTGGGGTGAGGCCACGGTGGAAAGGCTGGCGGTCAACGCAGTAATGGCCGGCTGCCTCCCGGAGTACCTGCCCGTCATCATTGCCGGCGTGGCGGCGATGAGCGACCCGGCCTTTAACCTGTACGCCATTCAGTCCACCACTCACTCCTGCGCCCCGTTGTTCATCGTCAACGGCCCCATCCGGCAACAACTGGGCCTCAACAGTTCTTCCGGCGCCTATGGGCCGGGCTGGCGGGCCAACGCCACCATTGGCCGGGCGGTGCGCCTGGCCCTGCTGAACATCGGCGGCGGGTATCCGGGGGTGGGAGATATGTCCACCCAGGGCGCGCCGTCCAAGTACGGCTACTGCGTGGCGGAAAACGAAGCAGAGAACCCCTGGGAGGCCCTGCACCTGGAGCGGGGTTTTAGTCCCGACCAAAGTACGGTGACGGCGCTGGCCGGCGAGCCGCCCCACAACATCAACGACCACACCGGACGTTCCGCTGAGGAGATTCTGACCATAATCGCCGGAGCGATGGCGGTGACCGGGGCCAACAACGCCTACACCGGCGGGGAAACCCTGCTGGCCCTGGGGCCGGAACACGCCGCCACCATCGCCGGCGACGGTTTCAGCAAGGACGACATCCGGGAATGGCTGAACCACCACGCCCGCATTCCCCTGGAGCGTTACACCCAAGACACGATGCTGGAGCGGTTCGGCCACATCCCCGACGGCCCGGTGCCGATGGTAGCTACCCCCGAAGACTTGGCTATCATCGTCCTGGGCGGGCCGGGCAAACATTCCTCCTGGGTGCCCACCTTCGGCGGGGCAACCCGGTCGGTAACAAAGGAGATTGGGTAGGGGTCAACCCATTGGCCATTGAGAGTTGTTTGCGCCATGCCTGATTACTACCCCATCATTGAAGTAAACCCGGAATGGATGCTGGACCCGGAGAGCATGGGAAGTAAGCAGAAGTTCTGGTATCGCGATCCGGGAGATACTTCAAGTTCTGATTGGCTTTTCAAGTATCCCCGTCCTGATTCCGGTGAACACTGGGCTGAAAAAATTGCGGCGGAAGTGGCCCAACTCTTGGAAATACCTCACGGCAGAGTGGAATTGGCCGTTTGCGGTGGCACAAGGGGGTCAGTAACGGAGTCATTTACCGGAAGTCATTGGGAAATGTTCCATGGCAACCAATTGCTGGAGTTGAGGGTTGGGAATTACAATCCTGACCGCCGCCGTCCGTCTCAACATACCCTGGTTAATATCTGGCAAACGCTGATAAGCTTCGATAGGTCAAAGCTCCGGTTCGCCGAGTATTTGATCTTGGATGCGATTATCGGGAATACTGACCGGCACCATGAAAATTGGGGCGTACTGATTGCTGATACTGGCTGGGAACGAGAATTGGCGCCCTCGTTTGATCATGCCTCATCCTTGGGGCGTGATATTTCAGATGAGGTTCGGGATAGACGCTTGAGAGAAGGTAGCGTAGGAGCTTATGTTGAAAGGGGTCGCGGCGGGATTTACTGGTCTGAGGATGATAGGTGGGGACCAAGCCCGCTGGAGTTGGTAAGACGGGCGGTTGTCGAGTATCCCAATTTCTTCCGTCCCGGCTTGGCAAAATTGGCGTGGTTGCACGAAAGGAATATACTGGAAATAATGGGGCGCGTCCCCGTTGGTTGGATGACCGATTCACAACGGTCCTTTGCCACCGCCATTATGCTCTATAATTTGGAGCAATTAAGCGAGTTGAACTGATGGCTGAACGGACGCTGTTTTTAGCCTGGCACGGGGCGGGCGACAACCACCTCTGGTTTCCGGTGGGCCGGTTGGATGCCGATGTTCCGGGTTCCAATTATCGGTTCCGCTACACCGCCGGCGCAAAACGGGCGCAGAAAGAGGCCAGGTTCCCGCTGCTTATGGAGTACCGCGACCTGGACCGGGATTACGGGTCACCTGAGCTTTTCCCGCTGTTCCAGAACCGGGTGATGTCCCCGTCCCGTCCCGATTTCTACAGTTACTTGAAGACGCTTGGCCTGCGTGAAGATGCCGACCCAATCGAGATTCTGACGGTAAACGGCGGCGAGCGCGTAACCGACCGCTATGAAGTCTTTCCCAAACCCTCAAGGCAACCGGACGGTAGTTTTCTATATCGGTTTTTCCTGCACGGTTGGCGGTACGCCAGTGAATCCGGTCAGGAACGCATAAAAAGCCTGGAACCCGAAGAGGAACTGATTGTGGCTCTGGAATTGAACAACCCGGTAGCTGGGCTGGGGTTGCAAATCCAGACCACTGACTACCAGATGATTGGTTGGGCACCGCATTATCTGGTGAACGATATTGCCGCCGCTGCGGCCGACGGCCCCGCCAAATACGAGGCTAGCGTTGTACGGCTCAACCCGCAGCCCATCCCGTCAAAACAACGGCTTATGGTAGAACTACGCTGCTATTGGGACAAGCACGAACCGATGACCGGCGAAGATTACCGGCCCTTGGTTGATTAGGGAGTCTGGCGGAGAGAGCGGGATTCGAACCCGCGATACCCTTGCGGATATACCGGTTTTCGAGACCGGCGCCTTCAACCACTCGGCCACCTCTCCGCAGGCGGCGACCCTACCGTCAGGGGCGGCGGTAGGGCCACTTTCTATTTTAGCCTATTTGGGCCGACAGTAACAGAACCGCCACCCTCCGAAATTGTCCTGTCGTCCTCCTTATACCTCTTAACCGTTGGCCCGGTTGGGCAGGGGAGCCGACGGGGGGAAGTACTCGGCCACCGGGATTTCCACCACGCTGGGGCCATCCAGGGTCAGGGCCTCCCGCACCGTGTCCGCCACGTCCTCGGGTCGCTCCACGTAGTAGCCCTTGGCTCCGTACACCTCGGCCAGCCGGTCAAAGCGGGGGTTCTCCAGGTCAACGCCGATGTAGCGCTGGTCGTAGAAACGTTGCTGCTGGGCCTTTTCCGCGCCGTGGCAACTGTTGTTCAACACAATGCTCACCAGGGGTATGCCCTTGCGTACCGCCGTGTTCAGTTCCTGGGAGGTGTAGAGAAAGCCGCCGTCGCCCTGCAAGCTGACCGCCGGACGGTCGGGCCGGCCCAGCTTGGTGCCTAATCCCACGCCCAGACCCATACCCAACCCGCCCTGCCCGGCGTAGTTGAACATAGTGCGGGGCAGTTCGTAGTTAATCCGGTCATAAGACATACCGGGGGCGATACCGGCATCAATGGTCACCATACAGTCCCGGGGCAGGACTTTGACCAGCTCGCTATAGACTCTTTGCGGCATCATTGGCTCGCCGGCCACTTCCGCCTCGGCCTCAAGACGGGCCTGACGGCGGGACTTGAGCGCGGCAACCTCGCCGGTCCAGTCCGGGTTAGCCCGGCCCTCCGGGAACTGCTCGCCCAGCGCCTCGGACAGTTGCCGGGCCACGGCGCCGGCATCCCCGACGATGCCCACCGCCACCGGATAGTTGCGGCCAATCTCCTGGGGGTCAATGTCCACTTGGATGATGCGGGTATCAGGGTTGATGACGCTGTAGTCCCAGGAGGTGCTGCCCTGGTTGATTCGGGTGCCCAGAGCCAGGATGACGTCGGCCCGGTTCATTGCCTCCAGGGCCTCGCCGGCGCCCCGTCCCCCGGGAGGGCCGACATAGAGCCGGTGGCTGTTGGGGAAGGCGTCGTTGTGGCCGTAGGACGGCACTACCGCCATATCCAGCCGCTCGGCCAGCGCCACCGCATCATCCGACGCTTCCGAGTCGATGATGCCGCCGCCGGCCAGGAGCAGGGGACGCTGGGCTTGCGCCAGGAGAGCCGCGGCCTGCTGAACCGCCTGAGCGTCGCCGGCCGTCCGGTCGGCCACCGCCCGGTAGCTTTCCGGTGGCTGCACCTCCCAGTCCAGGGTCTGACCGTCAATCAGGTCGCGGGGAATGTCCAGCAATACCGGGCCGCGCTTGCCGTAGAGGGCGGTGCGGAAGGCGTAGTGCAGCATTTCCGGGATGCGATCAGTCTTGTTGACCTGGAGGGCCATCTGGGTGATGGACTTGAAGGTGCCGACCAGGTCAAACTCCTGCGCGCCGTCCCGGTAGGTATATTCCTGGGCGGTGTTGCCGGCGATTACGATGACCGGGGCGCGGCCTTTGTAGGCCAGGGAAATGCCGGTAGCCAGGTTGATGGTGCCGGGGCCGGAGGTGGTGATGCAGGCCGACGGCTTGCCCGAGGCCCGGGAGTAGCCGTAGGCCATAAACGCGGCCCCCTCTTCGTGGCGGGTGTCAATAAACCGGATGTCGTCCCGACCGTAAAGCTCGGTGACGATGCTGTTGGTGGTGGTGCCGACCACCCCGAAAATATGGTCAACGCCTTCGGCCCGCAACGCTTCCACAATTGCCCGGCCGGCTGCTATTTCTGCCATTAGTTGCTCCTTTGTTGGGTGTGAAGATTAGGGGCTTGTTGGTAGGGGTAGTTTAGCATACTTGAAGCCCCCCTCACCCCCGGCCCCTCTCCCGGAGGGAAGGGGTAAAACAACAGTTGCCTACCGGGTAATTGGGTGGAGCGATGTTGATCCGGGATAAGCTGCTTGAGGAGGGGTAAATCAATTTGGCTCCAATGTTTTGCCTGGACAATAGAGACAGGTTAGAACTGCCAGCCCAACTCGGTCATCATTTCCCTTAAGCCGATGCAAGGGACTTGAAAGATTTGGCAGACTGAAGGGATGCTTGCAAGACTGGCACTCGACTCTTGGGTTACAACCACGGTTCTGGCAAATAGGGAACCAGGAGCTCTGGCCTTGGCAATCAAGAAAGGGTCGGCGTCCTCCCTGTCCTCGGCTGCTCTTGCAGCCCAACGATTATTGGCAGATGAGAGGTTCCGGGCATTAAACATTTCCCGGACCAAGACTTGTTCCTGTTCACTGGGGTCAGAGAAAAAATTTCGGTTCAGCGCTCGTAAATAGCGAATTGCGCCGGTAGCCTCGCCCCTGCTAAAGTTTTCCAATTCCTTTTGGACGGCCCGCACCGAAACCGCACGGCCTGCTCTGGCTAACTCGTCAAACCGGTTCCAAAAGCTGGGAAACCGGTCCCTGTAATAGGCACGAAATATCTCGCTGATTGTATTGGTATCCAGAACGAACAATACGTCAAGACGTTCTTCATGTCCAAGCATATTGCTCCAGTCTGTCGAGGCTGGTACCCTTCACGCCCAAGCACGCAGTTAATTGGAATTCGTCAATTCGCCCCTCATCAAAGGCTCGGAAAGCGGCGCGCAGGTATTTTTGGCCCAAATACGTTGCCTGGGTTGCGTAATAGTCGCCACCCTTGCCGGATCTCGGTTCTGAGAGGGACGACCATAGCTGCACACGCTCTTGATAACTCTCCGCATCCACCAAGTTCCGATCCCGGAACTTACGCAGTATCACCTCTCTGCTAACTTTATAGCTTCTGGCCAGCAGAACCAGATAATCGTCATTAGGGCTACCGGAATTCCGGTTTGCAATTTCTCTGTCAAAATCATCGGACGGCACCAGAAACTCGCCAGCAAACCGGTTGCAAGCAATCTCAATTTCCCGGTCGTGACCGGACAGTAAGTCCAAATAATGCTGACTATCCAAGCGTTCCAAATAATTGAAATCGAACATTAAGTGGGCCAGTTCGTGAAAGAGAGTAAAGATTTGACGGGTTTTCGACTGGCCATTGTTCAAGTAGATGACTGGGAACACATCGTCATTTAGACAAAAACCGGCGATATCTTTCTGTTTGAAAGACCGCTTGAATACCCAAATGCCATTGTCTTCAACCCTTTCCCTCCATTGTTTCAGAGCGTCATCCTCGGATTGCCACGACCGTTGCTCATCAATGCTCACTCCGAGGCGTTCACGTACTTGGCTAGCCGCTTGGATCGGTTGCTGGCTATCTACAGTGTTTTGCATATCGAGCAAAATGAACCGTTCGGAACTACCTTGCACGCCCAGCAACATCCTCAGATCTTCTTGGCGGATCCGGGCCTGCCGGATTGCGTACAAGGTGTCCGCATCCAATCCTTCCAGCATATCGCTGGGCAAGCGACGAAACTCGGCCTCAGCCGTATTTTCGTCCGGTGGGGTATTGAGAAAGAAGAACCCGGTAGAGCGGTGATAATCGTTGTGGGCCAACTGCTCAAGTTGGCGCCAAGTGGGATAGCTTTTGCCCTCTTCCCATTCCTGAACCGTTTCGGAAGATACTCTCCGGCGGTGGGCTACTTCTTCCACCGAATAGCCGGCCCTTTCCCGGGCCCAGCGCAGCATCTCGTGATTGATGCCAGAGGCTCGAACGGTCATGACGGTTGCCCTTTTGCTTCCTGAGTCCTCACGTCAGAGGAACTATAGCCGGGGCTTGTAGAAGTGTAAGAGGACCCAAATTAACTGCAAAGCTCCCCATGCTTACTGCGCCGCCGTGAAAAGAGGCATTGTAGCACAAATAACGGGGCAGGATTGAAGAATGGGCGCAATTTGGGTATGGTGTCTATGTTATGCCCAATTACCCCCACATAGAAGAGTACTACGCCAGGCTACAGGAACTTATTCAATTCGGCGGCTCGGATAATGAGCTGAACATCCGGCCGGCATTTCAGAACTGCCTGGACGCCTATTGCCGCGACCACCGGGAGAAGTTGGTCCTGGTACCGGAGTTGCGCGCCGGCGCCGTCATCCCCGACGGCACGGTGAAAGACACGCTACGGATGGCCCGGGGCCACTGGGAGGCCAAAGACAGCCACGACGACCTGGACTCCGAAATTCAAAACAAGTTCAACCGGGGCTACCCTCAGGACAACATCGTCTTTGAGGACTCGGAAACCGCCGTCCTGATTCAGAACGGGGACGTGGCCTTGCGGGTGGATATGTCCCGCCCCGGGGAATTGCACCGGTTGATACGCCGCTTCCTGGATTACGAACTGCCCAACATCGAAGAGTTCCGCCGGGCGCAGGGGCAGTTCAAGGCCGACCTGCCCACCGTGCTGGACAATCTGCGGCAGGCCGTGGCCGTCGCCGAAGCGAGCAACCCCGACTACCAGGCCGCCGCCGCCGCTTTCCTCGACCTGTGCCGGCAGACCATCAGCCCGGAAGTGTCCGGCGCCGACGTGCGGGAAATGCTGCTCCAGCACATCCTGACCAAGGATGTTTTCCTGCGGGTGTTTGCCGAGGACCAGTTCCACCGGGAAAACAACGTCGCCCGGCACCTGGACGCCCTGGAGCAGACTTTCTTTACCGGCGACGTGCGCCGGGAAGCAATTGACCGCCTGCGCGCCTACTATGGGGTCATTGGCCGGGCCGCCGACGCTATTGCCGATTACGCCGAAAAGCAGCAGTTCCTCAAGGCGATTTACGAGGACTTTTACCAAGCCTACAACCCCGCCGCCGCCGACCGCCTGGGCGTGGTCTATACCCCCAATGAAGTGGTGGACTTTATCATCCGGGGGGCGGACTACCTGCTGCAAAAGCACTTTGGCCGCAGCCTGGCCGATGAAAAGGTGCAAATCCTCGACCCGGCCACCGGCACCGGAACCTTCATTACCAACCTGATTAACTACCTGCCCGCCGACCGGCTGGAGCACAAGTACCAGAATGAAATCCACGCCAACGAGGTGGCGATACTGCCCTACTACATCGCCAACCTGAACATCGAATATACCTACAAGGAACGGACCGGCCATTACCTGGAGTTCCCCAACCTCTGTTTCGTGGACACCCTGGACAATATGGACTGGCAGGGGGCCGGGGCGTCCGGGGGCGCAGTTACCCGGCAGCGCGCCTTTAACCTCGGCGGGCTGTCCGAGGAGAACTGGCTGCGGGTACAGGAACAGAACGAAAAGCCCATCAGCGTGATTATGGGCAACCCGCCGTATAACGCCAATCAGCAGAACGAAAACGACAACAACAAGAACCGGGAATACCCGGAGATAGACCGCCGCATCAGCGACACCTACATCGCCGCCAGCACCGCCCAGAAAACCAAGCAGTACGATATGTACAAGCGGTTCATCCGCTGGGCCAGTGACCGCTTGGCAGATGATGGAATCATAGCGTTTGTCAGTAACAGCGCATTTCTTGATTCAAGGCAGGATGACGGGTTCAGAAAGGTAGTGGCCGAGGAATTCAATGAGCTATGGGCAATTGACCTAAAGGGGAACGCGCGCACCAGTGGAGAACGGCGCAGGCGGGAAGCGGGTAATATATTTGACAACAAAATTCGGGTGGGCGTTGCCGTCTATTTCCTGGTTCGGCGCAAGGGAGTTGAAGGATGCAAGGTCTATTACAACGCAATTGAGGATTATGTCAAAGCACCCGAAAAGGTTGCATACCTAAAAGACAAGGGCCTTGCGTCCTTTGATTTCGAGGAAATAACGCCCGATGCCAATAACAACTGGTTGAATCAGTCCAACAGCGACTTTGACAGCCTGCTGACACTGGCAAATCGGGAAACCAAGCTGGCAAAGAGGGTTGAGGATGAACGGGCGGTGTTTGGGTTGTATTCGCAAGGAATACTAACTGCTCGCGACGAATGGACATTTGACTTCAATGTTTCGTTGCTCTCCCAAAAAATAAAATTCTTCTGTGGCACGTATCAGCAAGAGCTTGAAAGGTTCAAGGCTGAGAAACCAGCAACCAATGAAGTCAGTGACTGGGTGAACAGGGCAATCAAGTGGACTTCTGAGTTGGAAGACCACCTGCTAAAGTCTCACAAAATTAGATATGCCCGACGGCGTGTAGTTTCTTCTCACTTTCGGCCATTCGTGTCTAAACACTGCTATTATTCTCCGATTATCACCCATAGGAGATACCAACAAACCCAGATTTTTCCTGACGATATCAAGCCTGAAAACAAGGTGATTTGCTTCTCTGGCACTGCATCCAATAAGCCTTTCCAAGCCTTAGCTGTCAAAGATTTACCCTGTTTCGATTTACTAGAGAAAACCCAATGCCTCCCCCTCTACCGCTACACTACCGACGGGGAGCGGGTCAGCAACATAACCGATTGGGGCATCCGGCAGTTCAACGACCACTACCGACAGGAGTGGGGCGACGCTTTTGAGGAACTGGCCGGGCCTGCGGGCATTACCGCCGAGGATATTTTTGCCTACACCTACGCGGTGCTGCACGACCCGGTGTACCGGCATACCTACCGGGTTGACCTGCTGCGGGAGTTTCCCCGGCTGCCTTTCTACCACGAGTTTGACGTTTGGGCCAAGATGGGCCGGGAACTGCTGGACTTGCACATCGGGTTTGAAGAGGCGGAACCCTGGTCGTTGGAACGGGTGGAGAAATCACCCTCACCCCAACCCTCTCCCATCAAGGGAGAGGGGGTCAATCCGCGGGTAATCCTGCGGGCGGATAAGGGAAAGGGAAGCATCATCCTGGACGACCAGACCACGCTTACCGGGGTGCCGCCGGAGGCGTGGGAGTACCGTCTGGGCAGCCGCTCCGCCCTGGAGTGGGTGCTGGACCAGTACAAGGAAAAGAAGCCCCGGGATCCTACCATCGCGGAACGGTTCAACTCTTACCGGTTCGCCGACTATAAGGAACAGGTGATAGACCTGCTGCGGCGGGTCTGCACGGTGAGCGTCAAGACTACGGAAGTGGTGGATGGTATGGCTTACTGGGACGGCGATGAACTCCGGGCTTTCGGCGACCGGGAGCGGGACGATTTCACTACGGCGGCGCTGGCGCAATGGGCCAAGGAGCCGGAAGATGCGGAGTGGCTGGAGGAATTGCGGCAAATATGGTTGGAGACATCTTCTGGGTCAGACTGCCCTTAACCGACCTGACTCCCGGCATCCCCCGTCCGGCATTAGTGGTCGCAGATGTAGGGATGCGCGATTGGGTCATCTGCCGAATAACCAGCAGTAACTCCGCCCGCCCGGACAACATCGCAATAGCCCCGCAGGACTTGGAGCAAGGACGGCTTCCCCGCAATAGTTGGGTGAGGCCCGGCCGGTTATTCACTTTGGAGGAGTCGGTGTTAGGCGATTTCCTCGGCAGCCTGACCGAAGCCAAAACCGCCGAAATCCTGGCCGCCGTCCGCAATCTGTTTTAGCCGGAACCGCGCCGACACTCCCTACCATCAGGGCAACCACCAGGGTTACCCCTACAGTGATTCTACCGATGGCACAAGACCGAAATTCACAAGTTAGTAGTGCGCTCTCCCTCGCTCTGCCGGAGCGGATGGCTGCAATCAAGCTGGTGGCGGCGGTGGTCGCGTTTCTGGCAATACTGCTGATGCCGGCGCCGGAGGGCCTGACCGTCGCGGGACAGCGGGCGTTGGCGGTGATGACCCTGGCGGTGGTTCTATGGGCCACGGAGGCGATTCCCATTCCGGTCACCGGCTTTGTCGGGGTAGTCCTGCTGGTGTTGTTGGGGGCCGTGCCGGACGCCGGGGCGGGGTTATACGGGTTCTCCCAGCCGGTGGCCTACTTCCTGCTCGGCATCCTGACTCTGGGGCTGGCGGTACAGCAGTCCGGTTTGGCGGAGCGCATGGCTACCTTTCTGATTCGGGGCGCGGCTGGCAAGCCCCGCTTTCTCTACGTCCAAATGCTGTTTTCCTTTGCCGTCCTCACCTTTGCGCTGCCTTCGGCCAGCACCCGGGGCGCCATTATGGTGCACATTTACGAGCAGGTGTTGGCTCGTTGGGGCGTATCCCGGGAACACCGGTACTACAAGACCCTGATGCTGGCCCTGGGCAGCCTGAACCGCCTCGGCTCCACGGCATTGCTGGCCGGCGGAATAACACCGGTGGTGGCGTCGGGCCTGTTGGGCGATTTCTCCTGGACCCAGTGGTTCGTTCTGATGAGCGTACCCTTTTACGCCAACCTGATTGTAGGCGGGACCGTCCTTTACCTGTTTTACCGGGACGGTTTCAGATTGGACGGCATCTCGGATACGGCGCAGTTGTCCACCGGGCCGGTGGCCGCAGTGGAATACCGGGCCGGGGCCATTGTGCTAATGACGGCCCTCCTGTGGTTTACCGACTTTGCCCACGGGTTGCATCCGGCGGTGCCGGCGTTGATTGCCCTCACCCTGATTTTGCTGCCCCGCGTCGGCATCCTCGGCTGGGAGGAGTTTGAGCGCAACGTCGGGTGGAGCAATTTCTTCGTCATCGCCACGTCGCTTTCCCTGGCCCACGCCCTGGTAACCACCGGAGCGGCGGCCTGGTTCTCGGAAACGCTGGTGGGAGGAGCTACGCTATTCCGGGAACATCCGTTGCTGGTGTTGTTGGCGCTTTGCGGTTGCTTTGCTATTACGCGATTTCTGATGCCGAACATCGCCGGTTACCTGGCGTTGGTGATTCCGGTTGCCATGGCGAGCGGGGCGTCGTTGGGACTGAACCCGCTGGTCTGCGGAATGGCCGCCGTGGTGGTGGGCGATTCGGCGGTGTATTACAGCGCCGGCGGCACCGCGGCGGTTTTCATATTTCAGCGGGCTAACATCCGCAATCCGGAGATATTCCGCTTCGGCGTGATTATGACCCTGGTGGCGATTGCGGTGCTGTTCGCCCTGGTAATCCCCTACTGGAACCTGGTGGGCCACCCGTTGGTCAGGTAACTGAGCCGGTTGCGGCTGGCCCAGGTCTTTCCACCCTCCCCGGTCATTCTGAGCGGAGCGAAGAAGAATCCCAACGGTGGCCGGCTGACCGGTCACCGGTGCTCAAGGTTGGTTGCGGGAAGGGTTGGGATTCTTCGCTCCGCTCAGAATGACAACTAAAAGACTCTTCTCGCCAATCTCTCCAGAGCTATTGCACATGACGACAAACGTCCCTTTACCGTCGTTCCTGCGAAGGCAGGAACCTAAAACCTTGTGGACCGAGGTTCCTGCCTTCGCAGGAACGACGGTTAGCCTGGAATCCCAATGCGATGGCCCGGCCAACCGCTCAACCTTGCCACCACCCCCAAATGGGTTTATAGTAGGCTGACATATTGGCAAACGGACAGGCTGAGCCATCGGGCAGTGAGCCGGTCCCGTGGGTGCGGGTTTGTATCGTCCCCGGCCTTGGAGCGGCTATGACACAGCAAGAATTGGTGGCCCGGCTGCGGGAATGGGGAGTACGGGTAACTCCGCAGCGGCTGGCTATTGCCGAGGCGGTGCTCAACTCCACCGACCATCCCTCGGTGCAGCAGATTTACGAGCGGGTGCGCGACCATTTCCCTTCAATGACCCTGGCCACCATCTACTCCACCTTGGGCGTGCTGGAAAAGAGCGGGCTGATTCAGGAACTGCCCTTCCCCAAGCTTTCCCGGTACGAGTCTAACCTGGAGCCGCACGTTAACCTGGTGTGTATCCAATGCGGCAACGTGGTGGACACCGACCTGGGGCAGGAAGCCGTGCTGCGGCTCAAAGCGCTTATTTCTCAAGAGTCCAACTTCGCTGTGGCCTGGCAGCGGGTGGACTTTCACGGCTGGTGTCCCCGCTGCATCGCCGACCGGGAACAGCGGCAAACCTCCCCGGCTGAATAACTAAATCCCGTTGAGGGACCTCGTTTAATGGCGCGTATTCTGCGTTGCTCTGCGCCCCCCGTGTCTCTGTGTTGAAACAACTCCATCACCAGGGAGGTCAAGGATGATTACCGGCGTGGTGGGCATCACCCTGTGGACGGATGACCTGGACCGGCTGTTCCGGTTTTACCACGACTTGTTGCGCCTGCCCCTGCACTCCAACCACGGGGACTTCATCGCCTTGCAGTTGGGCGAGAATATGCGCTTCAACCTGGGGCTGCATGACGGGGTGTCCGGCGCGGCCAAAGACCCCTACCGGATTATGCCTCACTTGGAAGTCGCCGACATCCACGAGGAACACCGGCGGCTGACCGATGCCGGAGTGGAGTTCCTGCGCCCCCCGGAGCAAGAACACTGGGGCGGCTGGGTCGCCACCTTCAAGGACCCGGACGGCAACATCCTGCAAATGCTCCAGTTCCCCCAGCCCGGCGGCTAAAGCATTTGCCGGGCTTTTACTGACACTTGACCCTTGCAAGTAAGACGCCCTCACTTTACCTTGTAGCAAGTGCTCCAGCGATGGAAACTGTGCGAGGTTATCGCGAGAATGCCCAGTCGGTCCGAGGAAATAACGGCCTTCATCATCATATCGGTCATTTTAGCCAATTGTCTCACTGCCCTGGCCGTCTGGTATGAGATATACTACTATATAGATGATAACGGGCCGGAAACCATCAAGGCTATACTGCTAGACGCGGCGGCAGCGGCGGCGGTAACTATCCTTTTTATGGGGACGGTGAACATTATGATGTTGCTTTCGAATTACGTTTTGGACCAATACCGGAAGAAGCGGTACGCCGAAGCCGAGGAGCGGGGCGAACGCAGAAACGATGAAAGATGGCGGGATTGGTACAACCGGATGATGGAAGCCAAGGCCCGGGATGAGGATTTTGACGAGCCGCCGCCCCATTCTCCCAACAGCGGGACCTGACCCTAAGGACACTGTTATGGTGCTGCACAAGTTAATGTTAGAGCCATACTTGAAGAGACGGTTCAATGAGGGTGTGTCCAAGGGCCGGGCCGAGGCCGAAAGAGAAATCGATGCAAAGTTGCAGGACTGGAATAACCGTCGCTTGGACGCCGAGGCGCGTGGTGAGCGATTCGACGAACCCCTTCCGGTTTTCACTCTCCCGGAAGACTAATCCCCATCACCAAATCAACATAGCATCGCCAAAACTGTAAAAGCGGTAGCGTTGCTCAATTGCCTCCCGGTAGGCGGCTAGGATTCGCTCCCGCCCGGCAAAGGCCGATACCAGCATCAGCAAGGTTGACCGCGGCAGGTGGAAGTTGGTAATCATCCCGTCCACCAGCCGGAACTCATGGCCGGGCAGGATGAACAGGTCGGCCTGCCCGCTGGCCGGCGCAATGACGTTCGCTTTCCCAAGTCCCGCCGCCGCTCGGTCCCGGCCCACCTGCTCCAGCGTCCGCACCGAGGTTGTCCCCACCGCAATGATTGGCCGGCCCTCGGCGCGCGCCCGGGTCAGGACAGCGGCGGTTTCGGCGGGCAGTTCGTAGTATTCGGTGTGGATGGTATGCTCCGTCGGGTCTTGCTCCGACACGGGCCGGAAGGTGTCCAGCCCTACGTGGAGGGTGACAAAGGCTGTTTCCACTCCCTTCCGGCGCAGGCTTTCCAGCAGTTCCGGGGTGAAGTGCAGCCCGGCGGTGGGCGCGGCCACGCTCCCCGGCTGCCGGGAATAGACCGTCTGGTACCGCTCCGGATCCTCCAGCCGTTGGTGAATGTAGGGCGGCAGGGGAACCTCACCCAGCCGGTCAATGCCCGATTCGGCGGACAGGCGCACCCGCCGGATGCCATCGGCACTGACCGACAGCACCTCCGCTTCTACCGCCTCCGCCGCCTCCGCCGCAGATACTCCCTGGGGAACCGCCAAGTGGCCCGGTGTCTCCAGAGACAGGACGACGCCGGGACGGAGCCGGCGGCCCGGCTTGCCCAGGGCCTGCCAAACGCCGGAATCCGTACCGGAACCTTCACCGGCGCTATCACTGGAACCTTCCCGCCGGAGCAGCAACAGTTCCACCTTGCCGCCAGTGTCCTTGCGCCGCCCGTAGAGCCGGGCCGGTATTACCCGGCTGCGGTTGAGTACCAGCGCCGCGCCGGAGGGCAGGCAGTCCAGGATGTCGGAGAATTGTCGGTGTTCTACTTGGCCGGTGGCCCGGTTGAGGGTCAGCAGACGAGAGGAATCCCGCGGCTCCACCGGAGTCTGGGCAATCAGCTCCGGGGGCAAGTGGTAGTCAAAGTCGTCGGTGCGCATTAGGGTGACGCCGGAGGCTAAGGCTCGATAAGGGCGGCCATCGCCCCGGCCGGGTCTTGAATCACGCAGAAACTTTGGCTGCCCATACTGCGGGGGCCGTCCAGCACCCGACCGCCCAAGTCCACACAGCGTTGGGCGCTCTGCGCTACGTCCGCAACGGAAATATAGACCAACCATTGGGGCGGCAGGTTAGCGTTGCTGTCCCGGGCGTGGCAAATACCGGCCACGGTTTCCCCGGTGTCGGGCCGGTTGATGTTGTAATCGGAGTAGTTGCCCATGTCGTGGTCGGTGTAAGTCCAGCCCACCACCTGGCAGTAGAAGTCCCGCACCTCGGCGGCATTAGCAACGGTCAGGTCTTGCCACGCGATGCTGCCCACCGGGGGCAGTTCGAGTTCAGGAGACTCGTCATTGGGCTGTTGTGGCTCGGTCATTGGTAATCCTTACTATTGTTACTATTGTTACTATTGTTGGAGTTGGCGTCTCTTGGAGTTGGCGCCGGAAGTTTTGCCGTTTTCAAGGAAATACTTGCGCTGCTGCCCCGGTAGGGAATCAGCGCCCGTGAATGCTTATGCGGGCGGCGGTCAGCGTGTTGACCAGCAGCATGGCGATGGTCATGGGGCCGACGCCGCCGGGCACCGGAGTAATTGCCGCAGCCTTGGCCGACACCGGCTCAAAATCCACGTCTCCCACCAGCCGGTAGCCCCGGCGACGGCTGGGGTCGTCCACCCGGTTGATGCCCACGTCAATTACTACCGCGCCCTCCTTGACCATATCGGCGGTGATGGCCCGGGGCTGCCCGATGGCGGCCACCAGGATGTCGGCCTGACGGGTAATTTCAGCCAGGTTGGCGGTGCGGGTATGGGTGACGGTAACGGTGGCGTTGGAGCCGGCCCGACGCTGCATCAGCAGGGTAGCCAGGGGCTTGCCCACGATGTTACTGCGGCCACAAATTACCACGTGCTGCCCGGCCGGGTCATAGCCGTTCCGCAAGAGTATTTGTTGGATGCCGGCGGGGGTAGCTGGGATGAAATCGGGGTTGCCCTGCAACAGCCGGCCCAGGTTGGCAGGATGCAGGCCGTCCACGTCCTTGGTCGGACTCAGGGAACTGATGACGGCGGTTTCGTCAATCTGCGGCGACAAGGGAAGCTGGACCAGGATGCCGTGGAAACGAGGGTCGGCGTTCAGCGTCGCTACCAACTCCAGCAGTTCGGCCTGGGTTGCAGTGGCGGGCAGTTGGAAGGCCTTGCTGAACATCCCGGCCTCGGCGCAGGCCCGGCCCTTGTTGCGGACGTAAATGACCGATGCCGGGTCATCACCGGCCAGCACTACCGCCAGCCCTGGGGTGACCCCATGTTTTTGCCGCATTTCCAGCACCCCGGCGGCCACCTCAGCGCGCACCTCCCGGGCCAGCGCAGTCCCGTCCAGAATCTTTGCCATGCGCCCAATTCTCCACCTGGATTTCCCGCCCAATTCTATCACGGGGTATGGCCGCTCTCAACGAAAAGGAGGGCTGTTCGCATCAATACGGACGCTAATACTACGGTATCCGTCCAGCCTCCGGTGACGGTCGCGCAAACAGGCTCGCCAGCGCCGCAACCAACATCGCCAGTACCGTCGGCAGAAAGAAGACTCCTACGGAAAAGCCGGCTAATGCGCTGAACCCCAAGAGCAGGAACGCGGTAATTCCCAACAGTAACGACCGACCACCCCAGCGCACATCCAGCGCCAGGACGACCGGGTAGAAGCCGATGATTACCCCGATCGCCAGTTTGACCAATGTCGGCAGGTGAATAAAAACGATGGAGAGAATTGCCAGAGCGCAAAGCACCAGGAGCAAGCCCGCCAAGGTTGGTGACCTTGCCTTGCCGCCGGCCTGCCGGCCCTGGGTCAGAACGGTCAACCAGCCCAAGCCACTTAGCGCCACCGGAAAAAACACCGTTGCCAGCACTATCAAGTCATCGCCATCGCCGCCCTGCCAGGCCGGCCAGAGTACCAAGCCAAAGACCACTACCAGGTACACCACCCACGCCATGGCATGAGAGACGACGCAGGATATGAGCATAACCTGGTTGATTTTCCCAACCATCCCGATTCTCCTTGCCGTCCCCCTGAAAAGGGCGGAACCGAACCCTGGCAAATTGATGTGCGTCTGAGTACAACGTCACGCGCCCGACTGTTGCTGTGGTTCTTTCCCCGGGCGGGGTCGAAAGCCGGAGATAATGGCGGCAGTTATCAACGCCAAAGCCGCCGGAAGGTAACCTATGCCGAAGGAAAGATAGCCCAGCCCACAAAACACCAAAAGGACGGTTGCCAACCTCCCTGATATAAGCGTATTCCTGACGCGCGTTCCGTTCCAGACCAACAGGGACAGCAGGGACAGCGCCGTCAGTACCACCGGAATTAGCATATAGATTACTGCCCCAAATCCATTGACCTCAATAAAGGATGCGGATAATCGGACTACTTCTGCACCCGTCGGTACGCCCAACTCATCAACGTAGCCAAGCCCATCAACGTAGGCCGGGTGGTCCGAGTTTACCGAAACGCCTTGATAGGAATACGGCCAAAACGCTATCCATAAAAAAGCGGCCCAAGCCAGAACCTGAGCAACTATAGCCGTTACAACGGCGGCGCGGTTGGGTTTAACCTGAAGTGATTTCATTACGGTGGTCCTCCCGCGCTTGAATTGGCCTCACCCGGTTCGCTGGTTGATCCCGGACTCAATCCCGTCGAAGGAATGGTACACCGGGCTATCGCGTTTTAATCCGTCGTTCCTGCGGAAGCAGGAACTTCTGTCCGCAAGGCTTTAGGTTCCTGCCTGCGCAGGAACGACGGATAGCCCGTCGGCCGGCCCGGCTAACTACAGCGCGTCAGCAGCCGTATTCACCGGACAGCGTACCATCAAAGGTAACGCTATCTCCCCGGCTTATCCCGGCAGCCTCGAACTCGCCGGCGTTTATCTCCAGCACGTATTGGGCTGGGCTGGAGGGGGAAAACCGGGGCAAGTCATCGGGGGACTGGCCGGGCAAGGGGATGGGGGCGTTAAGGGTAACATCCACCACCTCGCAACCGGCGTTTATCCAGACCATATCCAGGGGGAAGTGCATATCCGGCATCCAGAAGGAGAGGTAACGCTCTCCCTCGAAGATAAACAGCATTCCGGCGCCGGCGGGCAATGCCTCCCGGCCGGACAAACCCTGTTGCCATTGCGGTGGGGTGACGGCCAGCTCCACCGACCAGGCAGCCGCGCTAATGGTCACCAGGGGCAGGGACGGGTTCAGCGTGGCGGTTGGTACCATAGTTGGTACCAAAGTTGGTACCGCAGTCGGTACCACAGTGGGAACAAGCGTGGGCAGCGCCGGAGTGGTCGCCGCCGACGGCAAGGTGGGTAGTGCGGCCAGGGTGGGCAAGTCGGTAGGTTCCGGCAAGGCCGTGGCGGCTGGCAAATCTGTTGCCGCCGGAAGCGCCGCAGTGGTGGGCAACCCCGTAGGTTCTGGCAACTCCGTGGGCGCGGCAAGCCGGGTTGGCGGGGACAGCGTAGGCGCCGGCGGCAGGGCGGTGGCTACGGGCAGCAAGGGCAAAGGCTCGGCTGGCGCGCTGCCACTAAAGAACTGGGCGCAGCCAGCCAGCAAAATCAGCACGGGCAAGCAAACTAAAAGACGCATTGGCAGTTATCCGCTATAATCCGAGTTCATTGGCTTCAAGACAAGTTCGTCAATCCGTATCTCTTTGGGGTCAGGCTGGCCCACTACTTGGCCTCTCCGTTCAAGGTAAACGTGGGCAACGGCCAGCAGCCAGTTGTTGTGCGGCAGGCGATAATGCCAAGTTACGCTGCGAGAGCCGGTGTGCAGATGCCGCGGCCGACGCTTGCCGGACCAAACCCGTTCCCGTTTAAGGATCCTTTGCCTGCCTTTGCGAGCAATTTCCAGTGCGTTGAAAATGTCTCGTAGTTCCTGTACAGGGACTTCTATGATATGCTGTTTGCCGGAGAAGTAAACCATGTCTTTCGTCATCTCAGAGTTGACCGGATTTTTGGAGAGGTATGAACGCCAAGAATGTACCTTGGCGGAAATCCACGACGCTATATCCTTGCGCCTTCAGTGGTTCGCCGACAACGGTTCAGAGAACGAAGAGAACGTGACAATGGAAGTCCTCTGTTTCATATATGAAATTCAGGACGGCGTAACCGATGAAGAGGACTTCCGCCGTTGGATTAAAGTGTTTCTCAAGTCGCCGGTCGCTTACGCGGAACGTACGCCAACTCTCCAACGACTCAGGAAAAGGGCGATTCTTCGAGAACGCCGCGCGCTAGCGCGCAAACGACGCAGCGGAGCCGGCGGCAAGTCGGCCGGGCGATCCAAGGCCACAGCCTCATCCGCAACCGTTCCCGGCAAGCAGACAGCTACTCGGTAGCGGAGCCGCTCCCAGGTATTTTCACCCCCGCTTTCCCCGGCCAACTCCCCTACCCAATCTCCCCCCGTATCGTCGCCATCCGCTCCCGCAGGGAGCGCAGCAGCACCGCCGGCGGCGCCGGGGCTACGTGGGTGTAGCCTACGCCCAACTCCAGCAACTCTGTAGGGCCTAGTGGCATGGCGGCGTGGTTCATTGGGAACTGCATCTTGGCCTTGCCGATGCCTTTGATGCGGCCGGCCAGTTCGGTCAGCTTGGCCCGCAGTACCGGGCTGCCGGGGTCGCGGATGCCCATATACTCGGAGAAGTCGGTGGGGCCGATGGATACCAGGTCAATGCCTTCCAGGGCGGCGATGGCCTCGATGTCGTTGACGCCCTTCTCGTCCTCGGTCATCACCGACAGGAGAATCTGTTCGTTGGACTGACGGCAGTGATCTTCCCAAGACATGGTGCCATAGCCGGCGGCCCGGGTGCCGGCCGCGCCGCCCCGGTGGCCCAGGGGCGCATAGCGGACGGCGTTCACCGCTTTCCTGGCCCCCTCCAGCCCAGCTACGTGAGGGATGATGATGCCCTCCGCGCCGGCGTCCAGGAGGCGCAGGATGAGCTTTTCGTCGTTATCCGGCACCCGCACGATGGAGGTTACCCCGGCCAGGTCGGCGGCGCGTATCATCTCGCCCACCAGGCGCAGGTCAAAGTCGGTGTGTTCCATGTCAATAAAGGCGGCATCGTAGCCGGCCAACCCGATAACTTCGACAATTTGCGGGTCGGCGAAGGTAACGTAGGTTCCCAGGGCCAGCTTGCCCTCGCGCATCACCCTTTTCACCCGGTTCTCACGCATAAGACTCTCCTTGCGATAGTTTTTCTGCCCCTTATCCTACCACCAGGACAGGGTTTATTTCACCACAGAGACGTCGAGGAACGCAGAGTTTCACAGAGGCAATCTGCTCTCTACGAATCTCTGTGTCCTCTGCGCCTCTGGGTGAACCGCACCCCCATTTGCCTTACCCCGGCGGTTCCGTTAAAATCCGTATCGCCTGACCAAGCATTGCAGGAGGCAGGAAATCGCTATGTTGAACGGCGCATTGGGTGGTGTAAAGGTGCTGGACTTGAGCGAGGACATCGCCGGGTCTTTTTGCGCCCGGTTGTTGGCTGACTATGGGGCGGAGGTGCTGAAGCTGGAACCCCCCGGCGGGGCTGCCCTACGCCGGATGGGGCCTTTCTTCCAGGACGACCCGCACCCGGACAAGAGCCTCTTCTTCCTGGTGTTGAACCTGAACAAGAAAGGGGCCACCCTCAACCTGGAAACGGACACCGGCAAGGCCATCCTGAAAAAGTTGGTTCCCCACGTTGACGTTATCGTGGAGAGTTACCGACCCGGCTACCTGGCCTCGCTGGGTTTGGGCCATGCCGACTTGCAGGCGCTGAACCCGGCCCTGGCCATGACCTCGATAACTCCCTTCGGGCAGGAAGGGCCGTACAGCCAGTACCGGGGGGAGGAAATCGTCAACTACGCGATGGGCATGATTATGAGCATCAGCGGGGTGCAGGGGAAGGAGCCGTTGAAGCATGGCGGCTTTCAGGCCCAGTACGAGGGCGGCCTGTTTGCGGCGGCGGCTACCGCAATGGCCCTCTTCAACCAGGAGTTTACCGGCGTGGGGGAGCATATTGACGTTTCCATCACCGAGTGCGTCGCCTCCACGATGATGGCAACCCAGACCATTTACCCCTATATGGGCGGCACCCAGACCCGCCGGCGGGCCAGCGGCAGTATGTTCGGCCACCCGATGCCCTGCCAGGACGGTTGGATTATCGTCCAGACCGGCGGCGGCGCATCGTGGGAGGACTTGGCCGAGTTCTTCCAATGCCCGGAAATGCTGGAGGAGCGCTTTGCCAGCCGAGCGCAACGGGCGGAGAACGGGGAAGAACTGGACCGGATAGTGATTGAGTCCATCAAGGAGCAGGGCAAGTGGGAGCTTTTCCCCAAGGCCGCCGAGATGCGGATGCTGTTCGGCCTGGTGCAAACCCCGTCGGAACTGGCCGAATGCCCCCAACTGGAATCGCGCAACTTCTACCGGGAAATCGACCATCCTATCATCGGCAAAATCCGCGTCCCCGCCGAGCTGTTCAAGCTGAGCGAAACGCCCTACCAGCTAACCAACCCGGCCCCCACCCTGGGCCAGCACAACCGGGAGATTTATGTTGACGGGTTGGAATACGACACGCAGCAGTTTACGCAGCTGCGGCAGTTGGGGGCGATTTAGTGAAATCCAATAAGCTATAATGGTAACCAAGTCGCAAAGGAGAAAATGGCACAGGAGCAAAGGCCGGAAGACCCGAGGGAAACTCTCTGGGGAATCAAGCCGGCAGACCGGCCCTGGTTCCAAACCTTGACCATCGTCGGTGGAACCGCCGTCGCTATAATCAACACAGTGGAACGCCTGAATGGAGCGCCCAGTGCAACCGCGGAAGACCCGTTGCTGTACCGCATAGCCACCGACATAGTAACTGGCTATATTGCCGCCGGATTGACCACTTGGACTCTCCTCTATGCAAAGGAGGTAATTGTGACCCTCGCAGACGTAATTAGAAGAAAGGCCCAGGAACGAGAGGACCGCCGAGTACGGGAGGCTGAGGAACGTGCGGAGGCGCGGGCCATGGAAATGGTGGAGGCACGCGCCGCGGAAATGGCGGAGGCACGCGCCATGGAAATGGTGGAGGCACGCGCCGCGGAAATGGCGGAGGCACGCGCCGCGGAAATGGCAAACGAACGTGCCAAGGCAACACTCATCCAGTTGGTTGACCAACTCAACCGGAACGAGGCCGGTTCTTCGGAAGTCAGATTCAGCCGAGAGGATTTGCTTCAACTCCTGGAAGAACAGTCCCGCAACGGCGAGTCACCCCGGAAGCCCGAAGAATAGGACGCCGCTGCAATTTGATAACCAACCAACCGGCCCCCACCCTGGGCCAGCACAACCGGGAAATCTACGTTGACGGCCTGGGGTACGACACACGGCAGTTTACGCAGCTGCGGCAGTTAGAGGCAATTTAGCTGCCGCTATTGCCTCCGACGGGGACCGCAGCCCAAGCCGTCCATTGACAATAGCCGCTGCAATCATTGACAATTCCGTTGCTGCAAATTGGCCTATACCCGGAGCTGGAGTGTCGTGCAAGCACAGGTGGAAAATCTGTACCGCAAGGGGCCGCCGGACGCAGTCGGGCTGGCCGCGGCTCAGGCTGCCCAGGACGCCGCCCGGCCGGCGGTGGTAATCCTGTTCGGTTCCCGGGCCCGGGGCGACTGGCGGGAACATTCGGACATAGACCTGCTGGTAATCACCGAGGAGGAGGATACCAGGGCCGCCCAGGGCGCCGCCTATTGGGGGGTTCAAGTCTGGGAGGAGCAGCGCCACTCTGGCCTCCAAGTGGACATCATACCCATGACCCGCCGGCAGTTTGAACGCTGCCGGCGAGCCAAGCAGCACATCGCCGGCCAGGCCGATACCTACGGGGTGGTTATGAGCGGGGAGGAACTGGAATACCGCAGCGGGTACGAGGACGGGTATCCCGACCACTGGCCGGCAACCATCAACCGCATTGAGAACGCGGAGATTTGGCTCCGCAACCACAACGAGATGGTTGACGCCAATCACTGGCACCAGGCTATGATAGGAATGGCCGCCCAGCAAGCCGTGGAAAATGCCTTGAAAGGCGTCCTGTCCTGCCTCAACGCGGCTACCGGCTACTCCCACAAGCTGCTGGAGAACTGGCAGGAATTACAGGATTTGGCCCAATTCCGACAACAGGCGCCGGAGGAACTGCTGACTGCCGGGCAGTCCCTGTTCGAATACTTGAAATATCCGGACCCGCAGCGGCCGGGAGAATACCTGGACTGGCTCACCGAATACGCGGCCCACTACCGCTACTTCCGGGCCTCCTATACTATGTCTCAAACCGACCGACTGGAATTGCAAAGCCTGGTCAATTCTTTTGTGGAATCGCTGCTGGCCCACATCTACCGGCTTAGCGGCGCCACCCCCCAGGACGTTTACCCGGATGGGCTGCGCCCCTGGGAACGCCACCAGCCGGAACCGTAAATTCCTGACGCTGTAACGGAAAGGAGTACCCCCACCATGCCCAGGCTACCGTTGGAAGGCATACGCATCCTCGATTCCACATACGTTTTTGCCCTGCCCTACGCCGGCGGGCATTTGGCCGACCTGGGCGCCGAGGTCATCAAGATTGAGGGGCCGGGCCGCCCGGACGTGACCCGCACCGGCGGTTATGCCGGTTCTTTCCCCGAAAATGAGGCCGGTGAGGACTGGTGGAACCGTCCTTCCACCTACAACCTGCTGAACCGGGGCAAACGCTCCCTGGTGCTGGATATGGCCGATGAGCGGGGCCGCGACCTGTTCCGCCAACTGGTGATGGTCAGCGACGTGGTGATGGAAAACTTCACCCCCCGGGTGATGCGCCGCTGGAACCTGGACTATCCCAACCTGCGCAAGCTCAAGCCGGACATTATCCTGGTGTCCAACACCGGCTACGGCCACGGCGACGGGCCTTACTCCGGCTATCCGGCCCAGGCCACCACTCAGGAAGCCACCCACGGCCACTGCTGGGTTACCGGCTACCCGGACGGGGATCCGGCCAAGGCTGGGGCTTCCTTTGTGGACTTCCTTTCCACCTGGAGCGCAATTTTCGCGCTGGGTGCGGCCCTGCGCTACCGCAACCGCACCGGCAAAGGCCAGTGGATTGACATTGCAATGTACCAGGCCGGCGTTATGTTCCTGTCCGAGTACGTGATGGACGCCATCGCCAACGGGCGGGAGGGCGGACGCATCGGCAACCGGCATCCCTATAGGGCGCCCCAGGGCTGTTACCCGGCAGTCGGCAAAGACCAGTGGATTACCCTGTCCGTGGGCAGCGATGCGGAATGGCAAGCTCTGTGCGGCCTGATGGGCCGGGAGGAAGTGGCCCACGACCCCCGCTTTGCCGACGCGCTGGCCCGGCGACGCAACCACGACGAAATTGACGAAATCATCAAGGAATGGACGGCTACGGGCGACAAGTATGACCTGATGCACCTGCTCCAGGGCGTCGGTATCCCCGCCGGGCCGGTGCTCACCGGGCGGGACATTCACTTCGACCCCCACTACCAGAGCCGGGGCTTCCTGGAACGGGTGGATTTCCCCAAGGAGCGGAAGGTAGGCACCCGTCCGCTGATGGGCCGTCCCTACCAGTATTCCAATACCCCCCTTGCCATCCGGGGGCCAGGGCCGACCTTCGGCCAGGACAATGAGACCCTCCTGCGGGACTTGCTGGGGTTGGACGATGCCACCTATCAAGGTCTGGTGCAGGACACGATAACCACCACCACCCCGATCAGCGGGGAGGCATCGCCCCAGATGGAACCGAGCCGCGCCGTGGAAATGGGCCTGCTGGCCGCCTACGACCCGGACTACCGGGAGCGTCTGGGGCTGGAGTAGAGCGGGGTTATGGCTTTATCCCGGTGCCGACCCTCTCCCCAGAGGAGAGGGAGCGATTTCACCCCTCTCCTTGAGGGAGAGGGGCCGGGGGTGAGGGCCGGCCTTGGGGTGGCCTGCTCTAATTCCAGGCCCGGGAGAGCGCGGTTTGCAGAGATTGGTCTTTTTCGACATCGACCAAACCCTGGTCAGCATCGGTAGCGGCAACCGCCCGCAGCGACAGGCCCTGAACCTCGCTTTTGCACAAGTCCACGGCATCCTCAACGCTTTTGATGAAGTCACCTTTACCGGGGGAATGGACCTGCCCTTGCTGGTGGAAGTTTACCGGAAGTGGGGGCTAAGCACGGGCGGCGTAGATGACCTCCTCAATCTACTCTATCTATCCGATTTCAAGGCGGCCTACTTCGATCATCTTACCAGGGAGTTGGCGGCTTGGGCCGAAGGGGTAGTCTGCCCCGGGGCGCCGGATTTACTTGAAGCCCTGGCCTCGAACCCCAGAGTCCGGTTGGGGTTGGAGACTGGCAACTTCAGAGAGGCTGCCTTTATCAAACTCCGTAAGTACGGCCTCGATACCTTCTTTGAAGACGGGGGTTTCGGAGGAGACTACATCAACCGGCGCCAGGTTGTAGCCAGCGCGGTAGCCAGTTGCCAGGAGAGGTACGGGCGCACCTATAAACCGGGTGAGGTATTCCTTATCGGGGACTCCCCTGCGGATGTCGAGGCCGGCAATGCCAACGGGGTGGTCACTTTGGCCGTCGCCACGGGCCATTACTCGGCGGAAGACCTGGCAAAGTTCAGCCCCAGCCATGTTCTGCCGGACCTGTCCGATACCGAAAGGGTGTTGGCCCTGCTGTTCGGTACTTAGTGGCTAACCTGCCTTCGCGACTGGGGCTGGCCCTCACCCCCGGCCCCTCTCCCTGAGGGAGAGGGGTGGAATCGCTCCCTCTCCTTTGGGGAGAGGGCTGGGGTGAGGGGATTGTCCTTGTCATAAACCCCGGTTCAGATAACCCGCGCCGCCCTGAGCAGACCCAACTCCCGCAGGGACAGGCCCAATTCTCCGCCCAGCACCTCGACGTTGTGTTCGCCCAGCCGGGGCGCGGCGCGGTTGGCCGGCATTGTGTTGGCTCCGTCAATGAAGAAGCCGGGGCCGGCATATTGGAGGGGCCCCGTTTCCGGGTGGTCCAGTTCGACGAAAAAGCCCCGCTCCGCCAGGTGCGGCGACTCCACCACCTGCTGCGGGGTCTGCACCAGCCCGACGACCAGGCCCCGGGCCATAGTCTCCTGCATCAAGTCCAGGTTATTCCACTGGGCCAGCTTGGGCGCGACCAGGGCGTGGAGCTCTTGCCAGTGCTCCATCCGGCCCGGTCGGCTGGCAAACTTGGGGTCCAGCAAGCCGGGTTCCTCCAGCAACTCCGCCCACGCTTCCATCGGCCGGCCGCCGGTGCCGGCGGTGGTCAGAGTTACCTCCCCGTCCAGCGTGGGCAGGTGCATCCCGTCCATCACGTTGCCGTCGCTGCCGCCACGGTGGGGGCTGCGTCCGGTATAGGTGTAGGGGTGAATCAGCCCGGACGGGGTGCTGACGGCGGCTTCCATCATCGAAACGTCGATGTGCGTCCCGCCGCCGGACTGACCGTTGCCGGATTGACCCCGCTTCATTAACGCCGCCATAACGGCGATGGCCCCGTTACGGGCGGCGGTAATCTCCATCTGTTGCAGGGCGGTGCCCATCGGGGGCTGGCGGGCCGAGCCGGTCACCGCGTAGAGATAGCCGCCCATTGCCTGGGCCACCAGGTCATCCCCCTGGTAGCCGGCGTAAGGCCCGTCCTGCCCGAAGTAGGAGATGGACACCAGAATCAGACCGCCGTTGGCGGCGGCCAGCGTCTCGTAGCCCAAGCCCAGGTCTGCCAGTTCGCCGGGCGGGTAGCTCTCAATCATCACGTCGGCGGATTCGGCCAGGCGGAGCAATAGCTCCTGTCCCCCGTCCTGCGCCAGGTCCAGGGTGACGCCGCGCTTGTTGGTGTTGAAGGCCAGGAAGGCGGTGGCCCGGTCGGGGTGCGGCGCATCGCCGATAAAGGGTGGCTCGTGGCGGGCCTGGTCGCCCCAGCCGGGCGGTTCCACCTTGATGGTGTCCGCGCCCTGGTCGGCCAGGAGCTTGGCGCAAAAGGAACCGGAGGGCTGATGGGCCAGCTCCAGCACCCGCAGGTCTGACAGTATTCCAGACATAGGTTCCTCCACTGTTGGGCTGCTCAATTCAAGGGACGACCTGGACGGTTGCGAAGTCGTCGAGTCACCCGCCCCTGGTGCAACCCTCCGGTTCGTAATTCGTAATTCCCAATTCGTAATTAAAGAGGACGGTTGCTCAGGGCCGGCGTTCGTCGGGCTTGGGCGCGCCGAATATCACGCCGTTTTGGGACAAGTCTTCGATTTCGGCGGGGGACAGCTCCGCAATCTCCCCCAGCACTGCATAGTTATCCTCGCCCAGACCCGCCACCCGGCTAATCGCCATTGGAATCTGCGGGTCCCGGAAGGGACGGCCGGCGAAGGTGCGCGGCCCGACGGCGGGGGCCTGCGGGTTGGCGAACTCCCATAAATAGCCCCGTTCCTGCAAGTGCGGGTCGTTTACCAGGTCTTGCGCGGTCAGGGCGGCGCCGGCGGTGATGCCCCGTTGCTGGAGGTCACGGGCCAACTCCAGGTCATCGTGCTGGGAGGTCCACTCGGCAACCAGTTGGTCAAGCTCGTGGCGGTGGTTCCAGCGGGATAGAGCGGTGTCGAATTTGGCGTCCTCGGCCCAGGCGGGGGAACCCATCGCCGGCTTCAGCCGCTCCCATTCGGCATCGGAGGAAACTACAATGGCAATCCAGCGGTCGTTGTCGCGGGCGGGATAGACATTGTGGGGAGCTTTCCACCAGTGGCCGCAGCCCAGCCGGTCGCGGGTGATACCCCGCTGCGCTTCCAGGATGGCCGGGCCAACGGCGGAAACGCCGGTCTCCAGCATGGTCAGGTCAATCCGCATTCCCCGGCCCGTCTTGTTGCGCTGGTACAGGGCCAGCAGCAGGGCGTAGGCCACGTTGTTGCCGACGGAGTGATCCATATAGTTATTACTGGCCCGCATCGAGGGGCCGCCCTCGTAGCCGGTGAGGAAGGAGAGGCCGCAGGCGGCGTCCACGGTGCGGGCGCGGGAACCGGCTCGCCGCCAAGGGCCGGTGTAGCCGTAGGCGGTGCTGCTGAGGGTGATGATGCGGGGGTTTAC
Organism: Dehalococcoidia bacterium; assembly: GCA_965197655.1. Classification (GTDB taxonomy): domain Bacteria; phylum Chloroflexota; class Dehalococcoidia; order Lucifugimonadales; family UBA3495; genus CATQHB01. The sequence goes on from OZ240220.1 coordinate 3,500,216, forward strand.
CTCGGACAGGCTTTCGTGGTCGAACCCGAAACGCTGCATCGTGCCGGGGCGGAAATTGTCGGTAACGATGTCTGCCTTGGCCGCCAGTTTCAGGAATACCTCTTTACCCTGGGGGTTGGTCACGTCGAGGCACAGGCTCCGCTTGTTGCGGGTGCCGAAGTAAACCAGGTTGCCGCCCTCGTTCCACCACACATCGCCGGGCTGGCCTTCGGGGAAAGGGCCGGCCTTGCGGTCTTGCAGGTGGTCGGCGCTCTCCACCCGTATGACATCGGCCCCCAGGTCGGCCAGAAAGCCGGTGCCCCAGGGCAGGGCGTGGACTTGCTCCAGGGTCAGGACTCGGACGCCGTCAAGAATCCCCTTTTCCGACATTAGCCTCTCCTCTCCGCGTTTTCTGCGTTGTACCGGACAGATTGTACCGGAACAGATGATAGTCCGCAGCATAGCCCCCCGTCCAGCCCTGGGCTGCTTGGGGGTGGGACGGTTTTATTCTCCCTCTCCATTGACGGGCTGACAAGGTATGTATTCGGTATTTCAGATAGAAGCTGCCTAGTGGTATGTCATCCTGAGCGCAGCGAAGGATCTAAAATCCCCGACCGCTGCCTCGTTCCGGTTCCGGTAAAGTCTCTCTGGGCAGGAGTTTAGATTCTTCACTCCGTTCAGAATGACATACTAACTACGTGACTTCTGTTCTAGTACTCGGTCAAGTCAGGAATTGACGGGATAGAGGCGATGGAGTTTGGTTCTGGCGTCCTGGATGCAGAAGCGCCAGTTGATGCGGGCTTGAGCTTCGTTCCGTTCCAACTCCAGCGCGCCAACCTCTCGGCGGAGAGATTCCTCGTCTGGGAGACGCTGTCTGAGACAGCTGCGGGAGAAGACGCTGAACTCGATCTCCGCCATATTCAGCCAACTGCCATGCTTGGGCGTATAGTGAAATTCCAGCTTCCGCGCGATGCGCCGGGCCTCCACCGGCGGAAAGGTCTGGTACAGCGACGCCTTGCGGTGAGTGTTCAGATTATCCAGAACCACTCGAACCAGGGGGACGTCGGGGTAGGCTTCATCGACCAGCCAGCGCATCTGATGGGCGAAGTCCTCGGTGGTGCGCCGTTCCGTTACTGCCACATGCCGCCAGCCCGCCAGGGGCTCGCAGGCCAGAAACAGGTTGCGGGTGCCCTCCCGCCGGTACTCGTAGTCCTCACGCTTCGGCCTACCAGGCTTTGCTGGCAGTGGTTCACTGACGTCGGCCAGCAACTGGGTGGAGGTCTCGTCGAAGCAGACCACCGGCCGCTGCGGGTCGTAGGGTTCGGCGTACAAATCCAGGACGTCCTCCATGTGGGCCACGAAGTCTGCGCTCACCTTGGGTATGCACCACTCTTTCTTCTGCCACGGCTTAAGGGAGTTTTTTTCAAGTGCAGGCGCACCGTCTCATGGGACAACGACTCCACCACTCCCAACTCCACCATCCGGTCCGCCAGCAGGCGCAGTTCCCAGTGGTCGTGGCCTTCCGGCGCTGGGCTGCAGGTCAGGGCAATCAGATGGGCCTCTGCCCGCTCGTCCAGCTTCCGGTACCGGTGGGCCTGGACCCGGTCCTTCAGCGCTCCCTCCAACCCATCCTCGGCAAAGCGCCGCTTGAGGCGGAACACCGTGCCCTCAGCCACGTCCAGGGCCTGGGCCACCCGGGGTGCCGACCAGCCCTCGTCGGTCTTGAGCAGGATCCGGGCCCGTGTTGTAGCCCGTGCTGAACTCTTGCCAGCCCGGACCATGTGCTCTAGTTGGTCCCGTTCCTCCGGCGTCAGCCGGACCGCAAATTTCTCTCTGACCACACCGCCACCTCACAGCAACATCAATTGCTCAAAGATTACCACTACTAGTCAACCACTGTTGGCACCCTCAAAACCAAGCTTGACTCGGTACTAGGAAGGCTTTGAACAAGTTAATGGTGCGGAATAACCGCAGTTGATATTCAGCAGTTTCGCGGGAATACCAGCTACTCGTCGTTCCTGCGTAGGCAGGAACCTAAAACCTTGAGGCCAGAGGTTCCTGCCCACGCAGGAACGACCGCAATACGACTGTGCGTCTAATGCGATGGCCCTCAGGGTCTTTCGGTTCTCAGGAAAGGCCCCTCTCCCTGAGGGAGAGGGGTTGGGGTGAGGGTGTTCCCGTCAGGGAAGTCGTTGCTGCTGGCGAGGATTTCCCCCTCACTCCGGCCCTCTCCCTGAGGGAGAGGGGTTGGGGTGAGGGTGTTCCCATCAGGGAAGTCGTTGCTGCTGGCGAGGATTTCCCCCTCACCCCGGCCCTCTCCCTCCAGGGAGAGGGAGAACCGAAAGACCCTGCGATAGCCCTGAACCCGATAGCTAACCAACCCCCGTTTCCGCTATACTGTAACCAACTCACAAAACGCGCCGCTGGAGGCAAAATCACACAAGTCAACTCCCAGTCCAATTCCGATTCCCCTGGCTCCTCGGAACTCTCTACAGCAACCAGTTCCCCGGCTGAAACAACTACCGAGGCCGCCCCAGCCGACTCTCCGACGGCAGCAGCGCCGCCCCTACGGGGCCGTCTGGCCGGTTCACGGGTCGGCGGCTGGCGCAATACCTTCAGCTCCCTGGCCAACCGGGAGTTTCGCATCCTCTGGCTGGGGATGCTGCTGCTGATGGGCGCAATGCAGATGGATATGATTGCCCGGGGCTACCTGACCTATGACCTGACCGGCTCGCCGGCCCTGCTGGGGATAGTGTCCGCCGGGTTTGCCCTGCCGATGCTGCTGCTGGCCCTGTTTGGCGGGGCCTTCGCCGACCGGCTGGAGCGCAAACGGATTATTCAATGGGGGCAGGTCGGCGCCGCCCTGATCGCCCTGATGGTCGCCATCTCCGTGACCACCGGCACCGTAACCTGGTACCACTTGCTGGTGGCCTCGATGCTGCAAGGGGCGGTGTTTTCCTTCTTGATGCCGGCGCGCCAGGCCATCATTTCCCAAATAGTGGGGCAGGGACAGATTACCAACGCCATGGCCCTCAACGCGATGGGAATGAGCGCCACCACCCTGATGGCTCCGGCGGTGGCCGGCGTCCTCTACAATGTCATCAACCCGGACGGGGTCTATTACTTAATCACCGCAATGTGCATCGGCGCGGTGCTCCTGACCGGGCTGCTGCCCAAGCTGGCCGGCGGAACCGGAACCGGTCAGGCTGGAGTGCTGAACGACATCCGGGCCGGGCTGTCCTACATCCGCCGCAGCCCCCTGGTAATGGCCCTGCTGATTATTGGCCTGACCTCCACGGTGCTGGCGATGCCCTTCCGCTTTCTGATGCCCGTATTCATCGTGGACATCTACAGCCTGGGGCCGGAGGCGATGGGGCTGATGGTCAGCATGATGGGACTGGGTTCCCTGGGCGGTTCCCTGTTCATCGCCGCCCTGGGCAACTGGCGGCGGGGCCGATTGCTCATCTTCAGCGCCTTTTTAAGCGGCATTGCCCTGATGCTGGTGGCCTTCCTGCCTTTCTACGCGGTAGCCCTGGGGCTGATGGTGCTGCTGGGGCTGGGCGACGCCGGACGGCGCACCTTGAACCAGGCCCTGATCATGGAAGTGTCGGACGACCAGTACCGGGGGCGGGTGATGAGTGTCTTTATGACCAACTTCGCGCTGATACCGCTGGGCGTCCTGCCGGCGGGAATCGCCGCCGAGTTTCTGGGTGGACAGCTTGCGGTAGGCATCCTGGCCGGGCTGCTCATGGTCACCACCGCCGTAATTTTTATAACCCAGCGGGGGCTGAGAGATTTGCGCTGAACCCTTGGGGAACCGAATCAAACATGGATGCACCGGATAAACAGGCTCCCAGTCGTTCCTGCTTGCGCAGGAACCTAAAACCTTGCGAGCAGAGGTTCCTGTCTTCGCAGGAACGACGGGAAAAGGGCGTTTGTCGTTATATGCGACAGCCCAGGAATCCAGTCCCGTCAAAAGGGCTAATTTAGAGTAACGAGGTTATCGAAATGGAATATCGCAAGCTGGGCAGCCTGGAAGTCTCCGCCATCGGGCTGGGCACCTTACGAACTTTCGACGTGACCGACGCGGAGGACATCGCCGTCCGCCGGGAGATTGTGGACAACTGTATCGGCAACGAGATTAACCTGATTGACACCGCCGCCTGGTACGGCAACGCCGAGCAGGTGGTGGGCGTGGTAACCGAGGGCCGTCGAGACCGGTTTCACCTGGCTACCAAGGTGCGCGTCGAGGGCAAGGAGGCCGGCGAAGCCCAAATCGCCCGCTCCTTTGACCTGCTCCAGACCGACTACATTGACCTGTTTCAGGTACACAATATGATTGACTGGCAAACCCACCTGCCCACTCTGGAGGCGTTGAAGGCCGAGGGGAAAATCGGCATGGTCGGCGTTAGCGCAATGGTCCCCGAAGCCTACCCTACCATTGTGGACCTGATGCGGGCCGGGCGGGTGGACGCGGTGCAGATTCCCTACAACGTCGTCAACCGGGGCGTGGCTGCGGAACTGCTGCCCCTGGCCGATGAACTGGGCGTCGGCGTCCTGGTGATGGAGCCGCTGCAGAAGGGCCGGTACGTCAACGACCTGAAGCAGCAGCCCGATATAACCCCCCTGGCCGAGTATGGCATCACCACCTGGGCCCAAGCCCTGCTGTCCTGGATTGTGTCCGACCCACGGGTCAGTTCGGCCATACCCACCACCTCCCGCCCAGAGCGCATCGGCGAAAACGCCCAAGCCGGTTCGGCTGCGTCCTTGCCCCAGGAACTGCGCGACTATATCCGGGCCGAAACGGAGCGGTGTCTGTAAAGGCCGGGTCTGACGTACCACCCAAGGCCACCCCCTCACCCCGGCCCTCTCCCCAAAGGAGAGGGAGCAAAGTCACCCCTCTCCCTGGGGGAGAGGGGCCGGGGGTGAGGGCTTATGCTGGAACGGAACTTATACGCACAGTCATATTTCCGTCGTTCCTGCGTAGGCAGGAACCTCTGTTCTCAAGGTTTTAGATTCCTGCTTTCGCAGGAACGACGGGAAAGGGGAATCTGCCATCACGTGCGATAGCCCTGAGGGGCCGGGGGTGAGGGCTTGCACTGGAACGGAACTTATACGCACAGTCATATTTCCGTCGTTCCTGCGTAGGCAGGAACCTCTGTTCTCAACATTTTAGGTTCCTGCTTTCGCAGGAACGACGGATACCCTGCAATCCAATGCGATAGCCCTGCTGTGTATCCGGTATATCCGTGCTTGAATCCCACCGCAAGCTATATAATGCAAGCCTATGATTGGTATTGTGACAAGGAATGCGGCGGCTCTGGCAGTCTTGACTGCGCTGGCCCTTTTGACCGTCCTGGCCGGTTGCATTCAGCCAGCCCCGCCCATAGCCACGCCGGACATTCCGGCTACGGTGGCCGCCGCGGTGCAGGACGCCTTGCCCACCGCCACGCCGACGCCCACGCCCGATATACCGGCCACGGTGCAGGCCGGGGTACAGGCCGCCATCGCCGCCCTGCCCACCGCCACACCGGTCCCGACTCCCACGCCGGTACCAACCCCGACCCCTACCCCGGAGCCAACAGCCACGCCCACGGCGGAGCCTACGCTAACACCGACACCGACCATTACCCCAACTCCGACGCCTGCTCCCACACCCACGCCGACCTCAACACCCAGCCTGGCAACTATGGTTGAGCAGGTGAAGCCTGGCGTGGTTCGCATTGAAACCAGTACCGGGAACGGCACCGGCTTCATCTTCGAGACCACCGGGCAAACCGCCCTCGTGTTGACCAACCACCACGTAATTGATGACGCCAACCGCATTCAGGTCGTGGTTAATGACGCTCAGAGGTGTCGAGCAACGGTTCGCGGCTATGACGCTTACCGGGACCTGGCAGTGCTGGAAATCTGCTGCGGTGATTTCCAAGCCCTGGATTTCCACGACTCCCAAAATGTCAAATCCGGCAGCGAAGTAATCGCCATCGGCTACGCCCTGGGGATAACCGGCTCCGCCACCGTCACCCGGGGCATAATATCCGCCGTCCGCTACGATACCGAGTACAAATCTTGGGTACTCCAGACCGACGCGCCGATCAACCCGGGCAATAGCGGCGGCCCCCTGCTTTTGCCCACTGGAGAAATAATTGGGATAAATACCTTCGTCTATCGAGAGGACAACGCCGAGGGTCTGGGCTTTGCCATAGCGCAAAGCAGCATTATGGCCGCCCTCCCCGACCTGAAGCGAGGAACTCAAATCGCTTTTCCCACGCCTACGGCTTTACCCCTCCAGTGGCAGACTTACACCAACCGGGAATATGGCTACACCATCAAAGTTCCCGCGGACTGGGAAATAGATGACAGTGACAAGAGCGAAGTTATCTTTGACAGCCCGGACGGTTTTGCCGGAATTTACTTGTATGTATATGATTGGCGCGTGGAATCAGTAGGCGATTGGGTTGATGAAACCATTGAATATCTAAAAGAGTTTTATAAGAGCTTGTTCCAGGTTATAGAACGGGAGACGATAGAGAATGCTGATGGTACTGGTTCGGCGTACGTTATAGCCCGAGGCGGAATATCTGCTGCATATTGTGTCCAACGGCACATAGAAGTATTTGGGGTTGCTTACTCAAAGTCTTATTCCTTAACATTCTGGATGTGCGAACACTCCATCAGTAAATATGACCCTGTCGGTGGTCCCGTTATCGAAAGCTTTGCTATTCAATAGCCAATAACCCGTTAATTCTGAATAGGTCAGAGGACGCCACGTAGCCTTTATCCTACTATCCCATCCCGCAAAATCAAAAACCCTTCAAAGTTTCTTCAAAGTTTAACGGTATATTCCTTTTAGCGACAGTCGCAAACCGGGGGTCATGTCCCGGAACGCCAGGGAAACTAACCATCGAACTCAGGAGGTTCAGCGATGAAATTCACCAAGAACAAGGTCTTTCTCACGCTGGTGGCCGGGGCGCTGGCCCTGGGCATCGCCGGCGGGACGATTCTGGCTGCCACCGCATCCACCGCCAGCGCCCAGGAAAACGGCGCTGGCCAGGGCCAGAGTTTCGCGGCCAGGGTGGCCGAAAAGCTGACTGCCGCCCTGGGCCTGAAGCAGGATATTACCGAAGCCCAGGTGCAGGAGGCCTTTGACGGCGCCCGTGCCGACCAGCAGGTGGACCTGCTGCAGCGCCGGCTCGACAAGCTGGAAGAAGAAAAGGTAACCGCCGAGGAGTCGGCAGCCATCATGGACTGGTTCAATGCATATCCCTACACCGACCTGGTCAAGCTCCGCTACATCGGCCTTGCCAGCTCGGATAAGGTGGAGGGAGCGCTGGAGCGGCTGGTGGAAAAGGAACGGATTACCCAGGCGCAATCGGACGGCATTCAGTCCTGGTACGACGACCGGCCCGAGTTGCCGGAGGGTCTGGAACGTTCCGGCCGGCACGGGCGGGGCGGCCACCACGGCGGCCGGCATCAGGATAATGATAGCAGCGAGAGTGACGAAAATGGTGACGGCGACGGCGGGACCGGCACCAGGTTTAATGGCCGCCGCTTCTTCCGCGGCGCCCCCGACCGGGGCAATTCCATGTAATACGGCGATACCCGCAAAGCCGGGGCAAGGGGGGAATACAACAGGGCGATCGCATTAGACAAACAGCCATAATTCCGTCGTTCCTGCGAAGGCAGGAACCTCTGTTTCTAGGTTTTAGGTTCCTGCCTTCGCAGGAACGACGGACAGCCCGCAATCCAAATGCGATAGCCCTGGATACAACGCCATCCCTTGCCCCTATAATCGTTTGAGGGACAAGCTCACCCCCACCGACATAAGACCGTCCCAATGCCTTAGTCCGATCAGGAGATAAAGATGACCGCTGGCCTGACCGCCGGTTCTATCGCCGCCCTCGTAGCGGTACTGGTTTCGTTGCCGCTGCGCTCGCCCAGCGATACGCTGCTTAACAGCGCTTCGGTGGCCTTGGCCGGGCTGCTGGCCGGGGCGGTGGCCGGCCTCATCTGGCTGGTCGTGGGACGCTCGGCGCGGCGGAACGTCTATTTCGGCGTGGCGTGGGCCGTTCTTTTCATCCCGGCGGCTGTCGCGGTGGTGTTCGTGGGCCGGTCCCAGTCGGACCACTTTGCCGCCTTTGCCATCCCCCTGGCGGCCATCGTTTTTGTGGTGACCGGCCTGCTGACCGTTGCCATTCCCCGCTATCTCCCCGGGCTGAAGTGGTGGGGCGCGGCCATTGCCATCGGCCTGGCGGTCGTCGTGGGTATCGGCCTGGCGGGGCAGGGCGACCAGGAAAGCGGCGAGCTGCGACTGCCGCCGCCGGCCTCGCGATTGGCGCCTTCAACCGGCGCCGGATACGGGCATCATGGCTACCTGGGCTACCTGCCCAATGCTTAAAGGAGCGCTTATGCAATTGTCATCCAAATACCCGAAGCGGCGCCGGAGCGGCTGGCCCACGCTGACCGGGCCGGTATTGGCGCTTACTATTGCCCTTACCCTGGCGCTGGCAATAGCCGCCTGTGGCCCTGGGGCAACACCCGTTCCGCCCCCGGCGGAGCCGGACACTCCTGTATCCCAGGCTCAGCAGACTACTCCGCAAGAACCCGCTGCCGAGCCAACCCTACCGCCGTCCGCTACGACCGCGCCCGCGACAACTGCGCCCGCGACAACGCCGGTCAAAACCGAACCCGCCGGCGTAACCACCCAACCCACGGACGCGCCGCCTACCGAACCGTCGGAACCGCCCGAACCGCCGGCTGCGGCAACGTCAACGGCAGCCCCCCAGCCGGCCCCGACGCCGAAGAAGGCTGAAGCTCCTGAAGCAACCGAGCCGGCAATGCCCCAACTGACAACACCCCAACTACCTGAGCCTGGCCAGGTGGAAAACGTGATCTTTGTCGTCGGCGAAGGCTCCGAAGCCACCTTTACGGTCAACGAAAAGCTCAACTGGCTGGACTTGCCCAACGATGCGGTAATGCGTACCAGTACCCTATCCGGCAAGGTGTACCTGGACGGGCAGACCTCGGTGGTGGATATTGACCTGCACTCCATGACCAGCGATAGCGACCGCCGCGACAACTACGTCCGCCGCCGGATGTTCCCCGACCACCGGGTAGCCACCTTCACCGTGGCTAATTTGGGAGAACTGCCCAATCCCTTCACGGTGGGCGAGGCGATTGCCAAGGAGGTGGAGGGGCAGCTTACCGTCCGGGGCGTCACCAAACCCATAACCTTTGCGGTCGAGGCTCGCCTGGACCCGGAACAGTTGTTCATCCTGGGCCGCGCCACCTTTACCTGGGAGGAACTGGAAATCCCGCCCCCCAACATTCCGGGCCGGATTCAGGTCAAGGATGAGGTGCGGGTGGAGGTATTGCTCTCCGCAACCCCCACGCTGGCCGGCGGGCAGTAGAGGACATAGCAAGCAGTCAAGGCCCCGGAACCAGGGCCATCGCAGCTGGATTGAGGGCATCCGTCGTTACCCTGAAAATAGACTATTCTCATATTCATCCGTGACCGGGAACCAGCCACCCGTCGTTCCGGCGCAGGCAGGAACCTCTGTCCTCAACGTTTTAGGTTCCTGCCTGCGCCGGAACGACGGGGAAAGGAACGACGGGGACAGTGAGCCTCAGCATAATGTGATTGCCCTGAACCGGTGTCCTGAAGAGGTGACCACTTTGCCTAGCAAGGTATTGATCGTCGAGGATGACCCCCACGCCGTGGAGTTGGTGCGCCTGTACCTGGCCCACGACGGCCATGAGGTACTGTCCGCCGCCAACGGCATTGACGGACTGCGCCAGGCGCGGGAGGCCCAGCCGGACCTCATCGTGCTGGACCTGATGCTCCCCGGCTTGGACGGCCTGGAAATCTGCCGCACCCTGCGCGCCGAGTCGGACGTTCCCATCGTGATGCTGACCGCCCGGGTGGAGGAGGAAGACCGCCTGGCCGGGCTGGAGTTCGGCGCCGACGACTACGTTACCAAGCCCTTCAGCCCCCGGGAGTTGGCCGCACGGGTCAAAGCGGTGCTGCGCCGGTCGGGAAGGGACGACCCGGAAGCGGGCGGTGGCGAGCTGACCTACGGCCCCCTCCGCGCCAGCCTGCGGGAGCGCAAGGTGTACGCCGGGGACTCCGCCGTTTCCCTGACCCCCACCGAGTTTCGCATCCTGGTCTTGCTGATACGGGAACCGGGCCGCACCTTCACCCGCGAGCAGATTATTGAGCGGGGCCTGGGCCACGACTTTGAGGGGTTCGACCGCACCGTGGATGCCCATATTTCCAGCCTGCGCCGCAAGCTGGAGGCTCCCCTGGACAAGTCCCGTTATATCCATACTATTTATGGTGTGGGGTACAAGTTTGGCAGCGCCTAGCTGGCTCTTCAGCCTCCAGTTCCGGCTGATCCTGGCCTTTACGGTGACTCTGGCCCTGGCCCTGGCCGCCGTTGGCGCCTACGTGGGGTTTGCCGCCGAACACGAGACGGACCGCTTCCAGCGCCGGAGCCAGGAGTTTCGGATTGGCCGGGTGCACCGGATGATTGCCCGGCACTTCGCCGAAAACCGGGAGTGGGCCGGACTGCAACCATCGCTGGAACAGGCCGGTTCCTTTTACGGGCGGCGTTTCGTAGTTATCGACTCCGACGGCAGGGTGGTCGGCGACTCTCACCACCAGCGCGGCGAGGGCCGGGAAAGGAAGGGTGTACGAGAGCGTTCCGTGCCGATAGTCATTGATGAACGTCCGGTTGGCTTTCTGGTGCTGGACTCTACTGAGAACAGCGGCGGCGCTGTCGAGGGTCTCCCCAACGATGCGCCGCCGAGCCAGCCGCCCGGGCCGGAGCAAGTCCGGGAACCGGCGGTGTCCCGGCTGGCTGCCGGGGTCAAGCGTTCCTTGTGGTGGACCGGGCTGGCCGCGGCGGCCGGCGGCATCCTGCTGATGTCGCTGATTTCCCGCCGGCTCTTAGCCCCGGTGCAGACTTTGAGCGCCGCCGCCCGCCGGTTGGGCCAGGGTGATTTGTCCCAGCGGGTCCCCGCTGCCGGCCCCAGCGAAATTGAAGACTTGGGCCATGCCTTTAACACTATGGCGGAAAATCTGCAAGCCGCCGAAGCGCAGCGCCGCAACCTGGTAGCTGACGTGGCCCACGAACTGAGAACGCCCCTTTCCAACATTCAGGGCTACCTGGAAGCGGTAAACGACGGCTTGCTGGAAGCCGACCAGACTACTATCGGCACCCTGCGCCAACAAACCGCCCACCTGGTAGCTTTGGTCGAAGACCTGCGCCTGCTGGCCCTGGCCGAGGCCGGCGCGCTGCACCTTAACCTCAGGGAAGAATCGGTCGCGGAATTGCTGGGTGATGCCATTGAGGCTTTCCGGCCCCGCGCCGAGGCCAAAGGGATACGGCTTACATTGGAAGTTGCTCCCGGCCGGCCCGCAGCGCTTTTAGACCGTACCCGCATCGCGCAGGTGGTGGGCAACCTGCTGGAGAACGCCATATTGCACACCCCCCAAGGCGGCGCGGTAGCCGTCACCGTAGCAGGACAGAGTTCGTCGGCAGAACGGGGTTCTTTGGTAGAACGGCATTCTTTAGTAGAGGGGATCCTAGAGATAGCAGTCAGCGACACCGGCCCCGGAATCGCTCCCGATGACCTACCCTTGTTGTTCGAGCGGTTCTACCGGGTTGACCCCTCCCGGGCGCGGGCCACCGGCGGCGCCGGCCTGGGTCTGACCATCGCCCGCCAGTTGGTGGAAGCCCACGGGGGAACCATCCGGGTGGAGAGCCGTATTGGGGAAGGCTCCCGCTTTAGCTTTACCCTTCCCTTGACCGGAAATCCGGTTTAAGGCCGCCCCGGGCCGGAAGTCCGGCGGCAGCACCAAGTTATACCCAGGAAGCATCCGGTCTGGATGCTAAAAGGTGATTAACGATGGAAGCGCTCTGGAACGCTATCAAGTCCCTGACCGTATGGCAAGCCGTAATCCTGGTAGTGGTTTTGTTCGGGACGGCGGCCGGCACCTACTGGTTCTACACCGACGCCGCCCAGCCGGAGGCCCAGGAGTTGGCGGAAAACCAGCAAGTAATCCCCATCCGCTACGGCGACATAGTTAACCAGGTTTCCACCAACGGCAAACTGGACTTCCCGGAGCGGGAAACGGTCTCCTTTACCGTCAAAGGGAATATCGGCGCGCTGCTGGTCGAAGAGGGTCAGCAGATCAGCGAAGGTCAGGAACTGGCCCGCCTGGACCAGGTGGCCCTCGCATCTTTGGAACAAGCCATTGCCCAGGCCCGGGTTGACTTGCTGGATGCCCAGGATGCGCTGGCCGAACTGCTGGAACCTCCCAACCCGGCGCAACAGGAACTGGAATGGGTCACCGCCGAGGAGAAAATAGCCGACGCCAGGTTCAAGGTGCAACAGGCGGAAGAAGCGCTGGAAGAGACGCTAAACCCGGAGTTGCCCACCTTTAGGGATATGAAGGCACAGAAGGTGCACATCGCCGACGTCCAGTTGCAACTCCAGCAGCTAGAGGAAGAGAGGGAAGAATTATTGAACCCGGAGCTGCCCACCGCAGCGGATATCAAGGCACAGGAGGAACTCATCGCCGAAGCTCGGCTTAACCTCCAGCGGGCGGTGGAAGAAAGGGACGAGCTTCTTTCCCGGAACCTGCTACCCGACTACGACCTCAAGCTGGCCGAGTCCTACCAGGGAGATATTGGCGCCGAGAAGGAGCTGGCCGACATCCAGGAGGCCCTGGCTGAGTTGGTGCCAACGGAGCAGCAACTGGTTGAAGCCACTCAAGCCCGGCTGCAAGCTCAAATCGCCCTGGACGAGGCCAAGCTGGCCCTGGAAGATTTCAAGGACACCCACGGCTCCCGGCTAACTAGCCGGCGCCAGGAGAAAGCGGACCTGGAAACCATTTTGACCGGTGCCCGCAACACCCTGGCCGCCCTGCAAGCGGCATACGCTAAAGGCGCCATCGGCCTCCGTTACAACATCCGGCGGTGGGAAACTTATGTCGAATCGCTGGAAGAGGAACTGGAAGGGGTGCGGGTGGGGATCGTCACCGAGGTTGAGGAGTTGGAAACCAACGTGGACGCAGCCCTGGTCGCTCTGGCCGAAGCGGATGAGAAACTGGCCGAACTGGCCGCCGGCCCCGACGCCCTGGAACTGCAAACGCTGGAAGCGAAGGCGTTGGCCATCATCGCCAGCCAGGAGGTTGCCGACCGAGACCTGGCCGAACTGAAACCGCCCGAGGTAGATGCACTGGAATTGGCCCTCCTCGATGCCCGGATTGCCCTGGCTGATGCAACGCTGTCCCAAGCCATCGCAGACCTGGCCGACTTACGAGAAGACCAACTGGTAAAGCCGGACCAAGCGGCAATGGAGCTTAATTTGCAACAGCGTGAACTGTCCGGGGCTGCCCTGGAAGAAGCCTTTGATGACCTGGACGAACTGCTGGAAGACCAAATAGCGACGCCGGACCCGCTGGAAATCGCTCTGCAGGAGCAGCAGATTGTCCTCGCCGAGGCTACTTTGGCCCAAGCCATCCAGGATTTAGCCGAAATTGAGGAAGAGCGGATGACGGGGCCGGACCCGCTGGAAATCGCCCTGAAGGAAGCCGAAATCGCCTCCGCCGGCGTCAAGCTGCGGGACGCTAGGGAGCAACTGGAAGCCAGCGTAATCCACGCCCCCATCAGCGGGTTCGTCTCCCTGGTAAACCTGGAGCCGGGCGATGCGGTGGAGCTGGGTACGGAAGTCCTGGAAATAGTTGACCCCACCGTCATCGAAATTGACGGCATCGTGGACGAAATAGACGTGCTTTCGGTGCAGGTAGGCACACCGGCCCAGGTAACTTTGGACGCCCTGCCCGACCGCACCCTTGAAGGCATCGTCACCGAAATTGACCTGGAGGCCCTGAACCAGCAGGGAGTGGTAAGCTATCCCATCCGCATCCGGGTGGATACCCCGCCGGATGTGAAACCCAAGGCAGGGATGAGCGCCATCGCCAACATTGTGCTTCGTGCGGAGTGGAACGTGCTCCTGCTGCCCCAGCAAGCCCTTTACGGCAGTTTCGACCAGCCGGTAGTGCGGGTGATGACCGACCTGGGCGTTGCCGAAAAGCCGGTCTCCCTGGGCAGCAGCGATGACTTCTGGGTGGCGGTGTACGAGGGGCTGGCCGAGGGAGACCGGATAATTCTGGAAGCGGCGGACATCAATGCCAACCATTTCAGCTTCCGCCAGTTCCGCCGCACCACCGGCGGCGGTGGAGGGCGGAGATAGCAACCCTTGAAAACCTAGCATAAAACGACAAAGCCAGCACCTTTGGCTTACCGGACGCCGTCGTTCCTGCGCAGGCAGGAACCTAAAACATTGTGGACAGAGGTTCCTGCCTCCGCAGGAACGACGGTCGAGAGGTTTTTTCCGACATAAGCAATAGCCATGCTTGAAGAAACGAGAATGATTGAACTTAAAGACGTGACCAAAACCTACCGGATGGGCAACGTGGAGGTTGGCGCCCTGCGGGGCGTTTCCGTCGCCATTCAGCCGGGAGAAATGGTGGCTATTATGGGCGCCTCCGGCTCCGGCAAGTCCACGATGATGAACATTCTGGGTTGTCTGGACGTGCCGACCTCCGGGGAGTACCTTCTGGAAGGGGAGAACGTGGGCCGTCTGGCCGATAACCGTCTGGCCGAGATTCGCAACCGGAAAATCGGCTTCGTCTTTCAGACCTACAACCTGTTACCCCGGTTGACCGCCCTGGCTAACGTGGAGCTGCCCCTGCTCTACGGCAACGGGCGAAACCGCCGCAGCCGCGCATTGCAGGCGTTGAATCGCGTCGGCCTGGGCGACCGCACCAAGCACCGGCCCACCGAGCTTTCCGGCGGTCAGCAGCAGCGGGTAGGAATCGCCCGCGCCTTGGTCAAGGCCCCCAGCATCCTGTTGGCCGACGAACCCACCGGCAACCTGGACAGCCATTCCAGCGAGGAAGTGGTAGCCATCCTCCGGGAGTTGAACCGGCAGGAAGGGCTTACCGTAATCATCGTAACCCACGAACCGGACATCGCCGCCGCCACCCGACGGGTAATCTCAATGCGCGACGGCCGGATCAGCAGCGACCAAGAGCAAGCATGAATCCGATCGTTACTTTTCGCATTTCCCTGGCCTCCCTGGGCGCCAACAAGCTGCGCTCCGGGCTGACCCTGCTGGGTATTGTCATTGGGGTCAGCGCCGTCATTTCCTTGATGGCTATTGGGCAGGGCGTCCAGCAGTCCATCACCTCCCGCATCGAGTCTCTGGGCAGCAATCTGCTGTTTGTCCGGCCCGGCGGTTTCAGCGAAGGCGGCCTGGGCCGGGGTTCGGGCAGCGCCGGCACCCTGACCCTGGAGGACGCCTACGCCCTGGTTGACCCGGTATTCGCTCCCTCGGTGGCGGCAGTAGCCCCGGAACTGCGTACCTCCGGCCAGGTGGATGCCGGGCGCAACAACACCTTTACCCAAGTGGTTGGGGTAACGCCGGAGTACGCCACGGTGCGCAATTTCCCGGTGGAAAGCGGGCGTTTCATCAGCTGGGGCCACCTGGAAAACAATTCCCAGGTCGCCATCCTGGGCGCGTCGGTGGAGGATACCCTCTTCGGCAACCGGGACTCCAGCGACCAGTTCATCCGAATCAACGGACGCCG
Organism: Dehalococcoidia bacterium; assembly: GCA_965197655.1. Taxonomy (GTDB): domain Bacteria; phylum Chloroflexota; class Dehalococcoidia; order Lucifugimonadales; family UBA3495; genus CATQHB01. Next base: position 3,515,856 of record OZ240220.1, read on the forward strand.
CTTCCAGGTCATCGGCGTGCTGGAAAGCAAAGGCGGCGGCTTCCTGGGCAGTCTGGACGACCAGATACTGGTTCCTATTACCACCGCCTACTACCGCCTTAATTCCCAGCGCACCACCCAGGGCGGTATCAACGTGGACACCATCAACGTGCAGATGCCCAGCATTGAAGCGATCGAATCGGGGACACTGGAGGTGGCTACCGTACTGCGACTGCGCCACCGCATTACCGGCGAGGACGATTTCACCATCAACAGCCAGCAGGAAACTATTGAGGCGGTGCAGGAAACCACCAACACTTTTGTCGTCTTCCTGGGCGCCATCGCCGGCATCTCCCTGCTGGTGGGCGGCATCGGCATTATGAACATTATGCTGGTGTCGGTGACCGAGCGCACCCGCGAAATTGGCATCCGCAAGGCGATGGGGGCCAAACGCCGCGACATCCTGCTCCAGTTTATGGTGGAGGCTACCCTGTTAAGCCTGGGCGGGGGCGGCGCCGGCGTGGTGGCCGGGGCGGCCATCGCCGGCGCCTTGAACGGCCGGCCGCTCCTGGGCAACAACCCGATGGAGACTGCCTTTAGCTGGGACATTGCCCTGCTGGCCCTGGTCGTTTCCGCCGTCATCGGGTTGTTCTTTGGCATCTATCCGGCGATGCGCGCCGCCCGCCTGCACCCCATCGAAGCCCTGCGCTACGAGTAAGAGAGGCAATAATGAGCAAGTCCTTCCTGTTCTTGTTGGTATTGGTGATTATTTTGGGCGCAAGTCTCGGCGGGGCTTTCGTCGGCGGGGTAATCCTGGGCCGCAACCAACCGGAGGACGCCGGCGGCGGCTTGTCTCCCCGGTTGGGCGCAGTCGGTCAGTTTCCCGGTGGCGGCCAGGACGCTGGTCAGACCGGGCAGGACCGGCGCGGCCAGCGGGGCAATTCGGGAGAAGCGGACGGCGGCGGGGGTGGGGCCGGCGCCGGCGCCGGGGTACCCGTCGAGCAGGTCAGCCAGGAAGCGGCGCCAGCCGGTACACCCGCCGGAGCCGCTGCAACAGGAAACAGCGCCCCGGGCGGCTCGCCGGCCAGTTTGGGAGATAGTCCGGGAAATAGCTCGGGGGATGCCGGCTCGGCCGGGCCAAGCGGCCGGGGCGGTCTGAACGGAACGGCGCAACGGTTGGAAGGGAATGTGCTGACGGTAATCACGCCCCAGGGAGAACGGCAGGTGATGTTGGCCGATGACACGCAAATACAGCAGGTTACCTCGGCAAGTCTGGAGGAGCTAAGCCACGGCGCAACGGTGCGGGTGGTCGGGCAGCCGGGCAATGACGGCGTGTTGCAAGCCCGTACCATAATTATCATCCCGGAGGGGGCGGCCAGCCTCTTTGAAGTCGGCGCCGGCGCCGGTTCCCGCCGGGGCAACCGGCAGCGGGGATCGGGGCCGTAATTGTTAGCCGTTTTCAGGAATTGCCGGGCCCGCTGTTCGGGGAGGTTTCTTGTTACTCTGGCGGTAGGGCCGGCGGGCGTTCCACCATCGCCTTGCGGCCATTGGCCAGGCGTTCCCGGTCCCTTTCGTTAGTAGGATTTTGCAGGCGATGTATCCTGTCCTCAAGCTCCTCGCTGACGTAGGGCGGCGGCTCATCTTGCGCAAGCAAGGAGTCCACCTTACCGACCATTACGGCCGTTATTTCTATCATCTGCCTGATAGCAGGGGCCATGAGTTCGTGATGGTAAAAGTCGTAGTGGGACTCCCGGGCCGCCAAGAACCCTAGCATAATGTCGGTGTCTGACCGTTCCTCCGTTATGACCGACGCTATTTCGTGAAGCCGCCAGTCGGCATCGTTGAACCAGCGGCGCTTTTCCGCTATGGCCTTCACGGCGTAGGCTGCCGCGCCCCAAACCTTCCCCGCAGCTTGCAGCAGGTCCTCTTTTGCCAGTTCTTCCCGGGCTTGCCGGAGAAAATTATGGCTTATCTCCATGTTGCGAGCCGATTCTTCGTCCGGCGAAGGGCCGGGAGCGGTGTCCAGGGGCAATACCATCGCGCGCCACCTCCGTAAGGTGGTTCCAGTGTAACATATCCTTCTGAGCGAGGCTTCTCTTGGCTGGCTGGGAACCTCGCAAAATAGCCAGGGGCGGGTTTGAAACCCGCCCCTACAACGTAGCCCGGGCAGCTTTAAGGAATTAACCGCTGGCGTTCCCAATCATTTCCTGCATCTCTTCGACGCTTTTGTCGCCGAAGTCGGCGTCACCGCCGTTGACCCGGTAGGTGGGGGTGCCGAATACGCCCAGGTCTTTGGCCGCCTGGTGTTCGTCCAAAACGTATTGCCGGTACTGCCCGGCGTCCAGCGCGGCGGACAGGTCGGCCCAGTCCAGGCCGCACTCCTGGGCAATTTCTTGCAGGACGGCTCGATTGCCCAAGTCCGCCCCGCGCTCCCAGTAGGCGCGGGCGGCGGCGTGGTGAAACTCTCCGTCCAGGCCCTTTGCCTTGGCGTAGGCCGTTGCCTCGTGGGCCTGGTTGGTATTGGGGGCAATGCCGGGGCGGCGCATTACAATCCCGGCCTGCTGCGCCCGTTCTTGCCAGGCTTCGTTCAATTCGGTCTCCGTTTCCCCGTCCCGGATGGGCCGGGGTTCGCCTTCCGACGGGCGGTCGGGAGATAGCAAATAGGGCCGGCGGTCTATAACCGCTCCGGTGGTTGCAGCGGCTTTGTCCAGCCTGACCAGGCCGACATAGCACCAGGGTCAAGTGTAGTCGTACCAAACGGTTACATTGGGAGAATTGCTGTTGGTCATAACGCCCTCCTTGCAAGCCCATGCGATAGTTTAGTGTATTGTAACACGGACTAGATTTGGGGAAGTAACCCGTGATTCACTGGCCCTGCGTCAATCCCTCACCCCGGCCCTCTCCCAAAAGGAGAGGGAGCAGTTTCACCCCTCTCTCGGGCTTATAGGGGTAGGTATTTAGCACAGAAGTTACGCAGTTAATATGTCATTCTGAACGGAGTGAAGAATCCAAACTCCGGCCCGGATAGACTTTACCGGAACCGGAAGGAGTCAGCAGCCGGGCATTTTAGATCCTTCGCTGCGCTCAGGATGACATATCACCAGGTAGCTCCTATCTGAAATACCGAATACCTACCCCTGTAAGCCGAAGAAGAGGGGGTAGTATTACCCTTCTCCCCTAGGGAGAGGGGCCGGGGGTGAGGGCCGGCCCCGCCCCCGCCTCAACCGCCGGTCAGTGGCCCCGGCCCCCCTGTAGCCAGGCCCGGCCATCGGCGGCAAGAAACCGGTCCGACTCCGTTGGCCCCCAACTGCCTTGCGGGTAGAAGTAGAGCGGCGGGGCCCCACCGGACCAATCAGGGCCGGTCATACCGGCGATAATCGGGTCCACAATGCCCCAGGCCTGTTCAATTTCATCGGCCCGGGTGAACAGGGAGGCGTCGCCGTTCAGAGCGTCCAAAAGCAGCCGCTCATAGGCGTCGGGGATGGCTTGACCGCCGAAGGCCGATTGGTAATGAAACTCCAATTCCACCTTCCGCATCTGCAATCCGGCGTCCGGGGTCTTGGCCTGAAACTCCAAGTGGAAACCCTCGTCGGGCTGGACAAAGATTGCCAGGGTGTTGGCCGGTATGTCCTCATCCTCGGCCAGCGGGAAAAGCATATGGGGCGGGTTGCGGAACTGGATGATGATTTCGCTGGTCTTGTCCTGCAATGCCTTGCCGGAGCGAAGATAGAAGGGAACGCCCTGCCAGCGCCAGTTGTCCACGAACAACCGCAGGGCGGCATAGGTCGCCGTCCGGGAGCCGGGGGCCACGCCAGGCTCTTCGCGGTAACCCCGGTACTGGCCGGAAATAGCGTGGTGGGCCACGTCCTCGGCGTGGATGCGCCGGATGGCGTTCAGCACCTTGACCTTTTCGTTGCGCAGCGATTCGGCCTCAAAGATGTGGGGTGGTTCCATCGCCACCAGGGACATCAGTTGCAGCAGGTGGTTCTGGAACATATCCCGCAGAACGCCGGTGTGGTCGTAATAACCGCCCCGCTCGTTGACCTTGACCGTCTCGGCAACGGTAATCTGTACGTGGTCAATGTAGTTGCGGTTCCAGATTGGCTCAAATATGGTGTTGGCAAAGCGGAACACCAACAGATTCTGCACCGTCTCCTTGCCCAGGTAGTGGTCAATCCGAAACACCTGGTCTTCCCGGAAAACCGAGTGGGCCACGTCGTTCAGGTCGCGCGCCGAGTCCAGATCGGTGCCAAAGGGTTTCTCGACCACCAGCCGCCGCCAGCCGGTAGCGGCGTCGGCCAGCCCGGCCGCGCCCAGGCTGTTTATCGCCGCACGGTACAAGGTGGGGGCCAGGGAGAGGTAATAGAGGCGGTGGGCCGCTTCCGGGGCCGGGCCTTCAATAGCGGCCAAGCACTCTTGCAAGTGACCCAGATTCTCCGGATTGGTAACATCGCCATTCACATAAAATAGGCGCGCCGAGAAGTCGGCCCACCCCTCCTCGGATGGGATGGGAATGCCCTCTTCCTCTATGGAGCGGCGCAAGACCTGGCAAAACTCTCCGGTGGACATTTCGCTCCGCGCTACGCCGACGATGCGCAACCCCGGCGGAATCCGGCCCTTGCCGTAGAGACTGTACAGCGCGGGAATAAGCTTGCGCCGGGTGAGGTCGCCGCTGGCCCCGAAGATTATCAGCGTGGTCAATTCGCCGGTTTCTACCCGGTTGTCTGGGCTATCCGGGGTGTCTGCAAAGACGTCTGTCAGAGCCATCACTCCAACCTCCGTACTGCGTGGCCGCCGAATTGGTTGCGCAGGGCCGCCAGCAGCTTGGCCCCGAAGGGCTGGGTCTGGCGGGAACGAAAACGCTGCTGCAAGGATAGGGTAATCACCGGGGCCGGCACCGCCAGGTCCACCGATTCTTGGACCGTCCAGCGCCCCTCGCCAGTGTCTTCCACGTAGGCGTCCAGGTTCGCCAGGCCGGGGTCTTCCTCCAGGGCGGAAACCACCAGATCCAGCAGCCAGGAACGTACCACGCTGCCGTAACGCCAGGTATTGGCAATCTGGGGCAAGTCCAGGTCAAACTCCTCCTTGGCCGCCATTATCTCAAACCCCTCGGCGTAAGACTGCATCAGGGCATACTCGACGCCGTTATGCACCATCTTGACGAAATGGCCGGCCCCGGCCGGCCCCACGTGGCTGTAACCCCGGTCGGCGCCGGGGGCCAGGGTCTGGAAAACCGGCTCCAGCCGCCGGAATACCGCTTCCTTGCCGCCAACCATCAGAGAATAGCCCTCGGCCAGCCCCCAGATGCCCCCGCTGGTACCCACGTCCATAAAGTCAATGCCGTGGGCCGCCAGCTTTTCCGCCCGGCGCATACTGTCCTTGTAATTGGCATTGCCCCCGTCCAGGACAACATCACCCTCGGCCAGGGTCAGAATCAGCCGGTCAATGGTATCCTCGGTAGGCTGGCCCTGGGGCAGCATCAGCCAGACCGCCCGGGGCAGGGACAGCCGGCCGGCCAGTTCCTCCAGGGTGGCGGCGTCCTCCGCGCCCCAAGTCCGGCTGACGGCCAACGCCTCGCTGCTGGTGTCATGGGCCACTACCCGGTGGCCGCCGTTGAGCAGACGCTGCGCCATGTTGCCGCCCATCCGGCCCAAACCAATCATTCCCAGTTCCACGGGTATGCCTCCAGGTTTTACGGTTCACTGATAACGGTATTTAGCCGGCTACAGCCCGGCCTGAATCGTCATTCCGGCCTTGAGCCGGAATCCAGAAGCGCCAAGCACGCAACGTCGTCCAAGCGGGCAAGGATTGCTGGATTCCGGCTTTCGCCGGCATGACGGCATAAGGGCAGAGACAGCTCATCTAATCTGAACAGTTACCTTCTCCAGTCCGGCAGCCGGGTCAGCGCCCAGATGTACCCGGGCGGTGCGGCGGCCCAGATTTTGAAGCGCCTGCAAGTCTCCGGCGGCTTGAGCGTCAGCCAGTACGCCAAAGGTATAGGGCCGGCCCGGTATAGGAATATCCCTGCCGTGGTCGGCGGTCAGTTGCAGGTAAAGCCCGGAGTTGGGGCCGCCCTTGTGCAGTTGCCCGGTGGAATGCAGGTAGCGGGGACCGAACCCGGCGGTGGTTGGGATGCCGTACTTTTCGGCAACCCGGCGGCGCAGCAAGTCCAGGGCGGTGGACAGCTCCGGCGTATCCGGCAGGTAGGCCAGAATCGCCAGATAGTCGCCGGGCCGGGCCAGGGATAGCAACTCCCCGGCAGATACGGCCCTATCTACTCTAGCTTCCGCCGGCAGAGCGCCGCTGGCCCGGTACTGCTCCAACATCCGGTCGGTCATATCCTTGGCGCCCTGCACATCAGGCTGGTCAAAGGGATGAACTCCCAACAACGAGCCGGCTACGGCGGTGGCAAACTCCCAACGGTAGAACTCGGCGCCCAGGTCGTAGCGGTCTTTCAGGTCAAGGCGCACTACCGGCTGTCCGGTAGCAGCTACCGATTCCATTGCAGCATCGGTATTGCCATTGTCATCATCCTCAAGCCGCAGGTACACGAAAAGGCGGTCGGGGCCGTAGTTGTCGGGTGAGTTGTTGGAAGTAAACGGCGGTTCCCCGGCGATGGGAATTATGCCGGTACTTTCCTTGCCCAGGCTCTCCGCCAGCAGTTGCTCTACCCACAGGCCAAAACCGGCGATGGCTGGCGAGGTTACCAGGGTGAGTTTGTCCCGGCCCCGGCGGGCCAGGATACCCATAACCGCCCCCAGCCAGGCCCCCGGATTATCCCGGGCTGCGGTAACGGCGCAGTCCTCCCGCATAGCGTCCGCCCGGTCCAACAGCTTGCCCAAGTCCAGGCCAATCAGGGCCGCCGGAACGAGGCCAAAGTAGGACAGCGCCGAGTAGCGCCCCCCGATTTCCGGGGGGTTAAGGAACGCCTGCCGGAAGCCCTGCTTCCCGGCCAGCCTTTCCAGGACGGTGCCCGGGTCGGTGACCGCCGCAAAGTTCTGCCCGGCCTCCGTTTCTCCTTTTTCCCCTTTGGCCGCAACTACCTGCTGCCGGAAGTGGGCGTACAAGGTGTTGGGTTCAATGGTTGAGCCGGACTTGGACGATACTAGAAAGAGGGTCTTAGCCGGGTCAATGGCAGCGTCAACGGCCTGCACCCAGGCGGGCAGGGTGGAATCCAGGACCAGTAGCTCCGGGAAACCGGCGGCGTTCCCGCGAATGCGGCTAAAGGTGCGGCGCAGCACCTCCGGTGCCAAACTGCTGCCGCCCATACCCAGCAAGACCACGTGGCGATAGCCGGCGTCCCGCACGTCGGCGGCAAAAGACGCCAGCCGGGGTAGCTGCTCCTGCATAGTATCGGTAACGGTCAGCCAGCCCAGCCGGTTGGCAATCTCCGTTGGGTCAGCCTTCCAGACCCGGTGGTCATTCTGCCAAATGCGGGCGACGATATTCCCCGTGTCCAGGTTGGATAGGGCATCATCTACCTCCGGGGCGTATCCGCCCAAACTCGCCACGTCTCGTGCCAGGTTAGCCATAGCGCGCCTCTTGCCTTAATTAAGCTCCTCCAATCAACCATAGCATATCACACGGATAGGCAGGGCAAGGCTATCTCATCAAGATTGAAAGCTGTCCGTCGTTCCTGCGAAAGCAGGAACCTCTGTCCGCAACATTTTAGGTTCCTGCTTTCGCAGGAACGACGGGAAAGGGGAATCTGCCGTCATGTGCGATAGCCCGGATAAAGGCCCAGGGTGAGGGTTATGCGACTCCCGGCGCGTGGTATAATTTCGGCACTTGCACCGTCAATGTCGTTATTCTCTATTTCTCCCGTAGGAGGCCAACCTTGACTAACGCCGGTCAAACCTTCAATTCTCCGGTCGCCCCCCCGGAGGAAAACCGCATCCGGGTTGGGGAACTGGATGTCCGTTACCTGGAGTGGGGCGGAGCCGATTCCGCCGCCCAGACTCCCGCACGGACTCCCGCACGGACTCCCATAGTGGCCCTGCACGGGCTGGCATCTTCGGCCAACTGGTACGAGCGGGTGGCGGCCCGGCTCAGCGCCCAGTACCGGGTGGTGGCCCCGGACCAGCGCGGTCACGGGCAGACCACCCAGGCGCTCAGCGGGTATGACTGGCAGACCCTGGCTTCGGACGTAGTCCGTTTTATGGATGTTCTGGGCCTGGAACGAGTGGCGGTGCTGGGCCATTCCTGGGGCGGCAACGTAGCCATCAACGTGGCGGCCAAGTTCCCCGAGCGGGTTGCCAAGCTGGTAATGATTGACGGCGGGTTCCTGGACGGGCACCTGCTCCCCGACGCCAACTGGGAGATGTTCCGGTCCCGATTTTCCCCCCGCAACGTGACCGGCGACCGGACGGAGTTCTTGGACCGGCTGCGGGAGCAGTTGGCCGACTGCTGGGGTGACGACCTGGAAAGGATAGTGCAGACGATGGTCTATGCGGATGAGGAGGGGCAGATTCAGGACATCCTGCGCCCCTCCAACCATGCCCAGGTTTTAGAAGCTATGTGGGGCGACCCGCCCTCGGTAACCCTGCCCCAAATATCCTGCCCCACGCTGATTGTGCCGGCCGGGCCGCGTCCGGACCGGGCCGGCTCCGAGTTCAACCGCACCAAGCAGGTGATGGTAGATGCGGCGGCCCAGGCGGTCAGGAGCAACCGGGTGCATTGGATACCCGAAACCGTCCACGACATCGGCTACCACAAACCGTATGAACTGGCCGGGGTTATCCGGGAGTTTCTGAGTGAAGAGTGAGTCGGTGCAGGGTTGTCACATTTGGAGTTGAGAATACCCGTCGTTCCTGCGAAGGCAGGAACCTAAAGCGTTGAGGACAGAGGTTCCTGCCTTCGCAGGAACGACGGGAAGAGGGGAACCTCGATTACAACAGACTGACCTGAAGGATAGCTGACGTCTTCGGAAAAGAACCTGGTTCGAGGTTCCTGCGAAGGCAGGAACGATGGGTAGAGGGGAAAGAGAAAGGGCGGGTTTGAAACCCGCCCCTATGTTTATTGCTTCCGTAAGCCCCCGGCTTAACCGGCGTTAGTCGTTGTCTGCCGGGGCCGGGATTAGGCGGCCTTCCCCGTTCACGCTTACATTCTCCCCAAGATCCACGCCGTTCTCGATGGCCAGGCCGTAGTTGATGGCGTAGAGCCGGGCATACACGCCGTTCTGCCGCAGCAATTCCTCGTGCCGTCCTATCTCCACGATGCGACCCTTGTCCAGCACCACTATCTTGTCCGCGTTGCGGATGGTGGAAAGCCGGTGGGCGATGACAACGGAGGTGCGGCCTTCCAGCACATGGCTCAGGGCTTCCTGAATCAGTATCTCGGTGTGGGTGTCGATGTTGGCGGTGGCCTCGTCCAGGATGATGATGCGCGGGTCGCCGACGATGGCCCGGGCAAAGCTGATTAGCTGCCGCTGGCCCACGCTGAGGTTAACGCCCCGTTCTGCCAGGATTGTGTCATAACCGTCTTCCATGCCCATAATGAAGTCGTGAGCGCCCACCGCCTTGGCGGCGGCGATTACGTCATCATCGGTGGCGTTCTCGTAGCAATAGCGGATGTTCTCCTTTACGTTGCCGGAGAAGAGGTAAGGCTCCTGGAGCACCATGCTCATCTGCCCGACCAGAGAACGGCGGATAACGTCCCGCAGGTCATACCCGTCCACGGTTATCTTGCCCTTGGTTACATCGGCAAAACGGTGTACCAGGGTTACCAGGGTGCTTTTGCCGGCGCCGGTGGAGCCGACCAGGGCCACATTTTCCCCGGGGCGAATGTGCAGGTTAATGTCTTGAAGAACTTCTACCCCTTCCACGTAATGGAAGTCAACATTCTCAAAACGGATTTCCCCCCGCACCGGCGGCATCTCCACCGCATCCGGGGCATCGTTGACCTCCGGCTCCAAGTCTATCATCTCGAATATGCGGACACCGGCGGCCATTGAACGTTGAAAGACGCCGTATTGCATCGTCAAGTGCCGGATTGGCTCAAAGAAGCGTTGAATCCACAGGGCGAAGGCCACTAGGACACCCCACTCCAGACTGCCGTTCTTAGCCAGAATGCCGCCCACCAGCACGATGCCAAAGCCCATGCCCACGCCGATCAGAAACTCCACCATGGGCTGAAGGCCGCCGGAGAAGCGGCTGGCCTGCAAATTGGCGTCCAGATGTTCCTGGTTCAACCCCTTAAAGTGATCCAGGTTTTCATCCTGGCGGTTCAGGCTCTGCACCACCCTTACGCCGGTGATGTTCTGGTTATACTCGCCGTTGACCATCGCGATGGCCCGTCGGATACGCATAAAGGAGCGACGGGCAAACCGCTGCCAGTAGCCCAGGATAAAGAAAAGAACCGGGACAATGCTCAAGCTGACCACGGCCAACTGCCAGTCCACCGCCAGCATATAGATGATGATGAAGATTAGGGTCAGCACGTCGGCCAGGGCCAGCACCAGCATCTCAAAGGTTTCCTGAAGCTGGAGCACGTCGCTCTGGCTGCGGGACATTATCCGCCCCACCGCGGTGCGGTGGAAGAATGATGGCGACATATCCTGGAGATGATTGAACATCTTGGTCCGCAGGGAGTAGAGAATACTCTGCCCAACCCGGGCCATAAATACAAACTGTAGGAAGTTGGCGCCGAAGTGAACCAGGGTAATCACCAGGAAGCCCAATCCAAACAGGTGCAACGGGTGCCAACTCCAGAAGCCATCGGAACCGGAGCCGAAGTCGATGTTCAGAAAGCCCAGCAGGTTCCAGCCCGAAGAACCCTCGGAACTGATGCCGTGGTTGATTCCCAGCATTATCAGCATGGGAATGCTGGCGTTGGCGATGGTGTAGATTAGCACCGCCACCAGGCTCTTGATTACATCCGGCTTGTAAGGCCCCATATAGGTTATGAGGCGCATTACGACCTTATTGTTGTAAACCGCGCCCATCGCGTTGTCGTCGCTCAGGTTGTCCGCGGTGGGGGAGTTTATTCCGCCGGAATGAAGGCCACGCATACCGCCCATCATTCCGCCGAAGCCGCCGCCTACTCCGTGTCCGTGCATTAGTTGTCACCTCCGTCGTCACCGGCCACGGGAACGGCAGCATCCAGCAGCACCTCTTCCTGGGGCCGCAGTTGCAACTCGTAGATGTCCCGGTAAATGCCCCGATGGGCGATAAGTTCCCTATGGTTGCCCTGCTCCACTATCTCCCCGTCCTTTAGCACCAGAATCTGATCAGCCTCGCGGACCGTACTGAGCCGGTGAGCGATTACGAAAGTGGTGCGTCCCTTCATTACGTTAATCATTGCCTGGTGAATCAGCCGCTCCGTTTCCACGTCCACGCTGGAGGTGGAGTCATCCAGGATGAGGATGGGCGGGTTAACCAGCACGGTGCGGGCGATGGAAAGGCGCTGGCGCTGGCCGCCGGAGAGGGTGCTGCCCCGCTCGCCGACCCAGGTGTCGTAACCGTGGGCAAAAGCCATTATCTGGTCGTGAAGCTGGGCAATCTTGGCGGCGTTGATTATGTCTTCCTCGGTAGCGTTGGAGACTCCGTAGGCGATATTATCCCGAATGGTGGCGTCAAAGAGGAAGATGTCCTGCTGGACGATGCCCACGTTGCGCCGCAGGGATTCCAGGGTAGCCTCCCGAATATCCTCGCCATCAATAGTCACCCTTCCCCCAGTAACGTCATAGAAGCGGGGCAGCAGGTTCACGATGGTGCTCTTGCCGCTGCCCGGCGCCCCCAGAATGGCGGTTATCTGGCCCGGCCTGGCCTCAATATCCACTTTCTTCAGGGCCGGCGACCGGGAATCGTAGGCAAATGAGGCATCCTCGAACCGCACCTGCCCGACGGCCCGGCCCATCGTCCGAGCATCGGGCTTTTCCTCGACCGGGGAACTGGCATCCAACACGTCGAAGATACGGCGGCCCGAAGAAATCGCCCGGGAGAAGCTGTTGATAATCTGGGCTGCCGAGCGGATGGGAAAGGTTAGCTGGTTCAGGTAAAGCACAAATGCAGTCATCTCACCGGCGGAAAGGTTGCCGCGGATAATCTCCCAGCCCCCGTACCAGACAATCAAGCCCAGGGCAAAGGTGAAATAGAGGCTCATCCAGGCGCTGTTGGTGCCTTGCAGCCGTTCCGACTGGTAGTATTCCCCGCGCAACTCCTGGGCTTTCAGGTCATACTTGCGCCGCTCAAAGTCCTCGGAGCCGAAAGCCTTGACTACGTGGATGCCCACCAGGTTTTCCTGCAATGCGGTGACCAGTTCGCCGTTGACTTCCTGCACGTGGAGCCACATCCGGCGCAGCTGGCCCATAACCAAAGTTGAGCGCACCACCAGGAAGGGGACGAACACCAGGCTGATCAGGGCCAACTCCCAGTTAATCAAAATCATGAAGCCGGTAACGGCAACGGTGCGTACCACCACCTCGGCGGAGCGCACCAGCCCCATATTTACGAAGCGGCGCACGGCTTCGACATCCGCCGTAGCCTTGGACATCAGGTTGCCGGTGTGTTCCTTGTCATGGTAGGCGAAGCTGACGTGCTGGAGCTTGTCGTAGATTTGGTTGCGGAAGTCATAGGTAACAAACTGAGAGAGGGAGTCGGTGGTATAGGTGCGAGCGAAATCAAAGAAACCCCGCATGATGCTGACGGCCAGGATCAGGCTGGCCAGAACCACCAGTACCTGGGTGTCCGGGTTCAGGGGAATTATTTGACTGCCTTCTATGCGTACCAGCCGGTCAACGGATTCGCCGAAGAGCCTGGGAATCATCAGGGAGAAGCCGATAGCGGCGAAGAAACAGAGGTAGGCCAGAATTAACCGGGTTCGATAGTAGTATGCCATGCGCGTGATTCTGATCAAAATGCTCATTTAACGTATCCTATCCGGCGCTGGGTAGCCACGCGGGGCGACTACTTCAGGGGCCGTACTCAGCCCAAACTATGCCGGCCATTTACTTGGGGGAAAGAGGGTAAGAAACATAACCGGCACAGCTAATCTCGACAATTTCCGGTATCATAACCCTAATTTACAAATAATTCAAGCAATCTTTAATCACAGATAACAATAATAAGACAATCAGCCGGCCAAATCACCGGGTATCTCTGGGTCTCCCTGTGAAGAAGCTCCTTTTTCACAGGGAGACGCAGAGACCCAGAGGGTCGTGGAGAGCCAATCAGCCCATTTGTGGCCCTTTCATGTTCATTCGTGGATAAATAGCTGGACGTTGTGGCGGCCCCGGAAGGATAACCCTACATCCGCTCCGGGGCGCTCATGCCCATCAGTTCCAGGGCGCGGCGGAACACTATCTGCGCCGACTCCACCAGCTTGAGGCGAGCCAGGGTCATATCATTGTCCTCGGCGTTGGCCGATATGACCCGGCAATTCTCGTAGAACCAGTGGAAGGCAATAGCCAGTTCCATGGCGTAGTGGGGCAGGTGGTGCGGCTCCAGGCTGCGGGCCACCTGGTCCACCAGTTCCGGCAGCCGGACCATCGTCCGAATCAGAGTAAGCTCGTTGGGGTCGGTGAGCAGGGAAACATCCCCGCCGCTCCAGTCTATCTCGCGGCTGCGGGCCAGATTTAGTATGCTGACGTTGCGGGCGTGGGCGTATTGAATGTAATAAACCGGGTTTTCCGATGACTCCTGCTTCGCCAGCTCCAGGTCAAACTCCATCTGGGTTGACGGGGCGCGGGCCAGGAAAAAGTAGCGGCAGGCATCGGCGCCCACCTCATCGGCCAACTCCCGCAGGGTGACAAAATCGCCGGTGCGCTTGGAGGCACGCACCACTTCCGTGCCGCGCTTTAGGGTGACCATCTGGGCGATGAGGACGGTCAGTTCCTCCGGCTCAATGCCCAGGGCGGTTACGGCGGCCTTCATCCGGGGGACGTGGCCCTGGTGGTCGGCGCCCCAAATGTCGATGACGTGCTCAAACCGGCGTTTGATAAACTTGTTGTAATGGTAGGCGATGTCCGAGGCGAAGTAGGTCGGTTCGCCGGTGGAGCGGACCACCACGTTGTCCTTGTCGTCGCCCAGCATCGTGGAGTTGAACCACAGGGCGTTTTCCCGCTCGGAAAGATAATTCTTCTCGCGGAGCAGGTCCATCGCCTCCTGGTATTCCCGGTTGGCGTACAGGGAACGCTCGCTGAACCAGTTGTCAAAGGTTACGCCAATCTGTTCCAGGTCTTCTTGAATCAGGGAGACCATCTTTTCCCGGCTGAGGTCGCCGATTTCCTTGACCGCCTGTGCCTCTTCCAGTTCCAAAAACCGGGAGCCTTCCGCGTCCGCAATCTCCTGCGCTAATTCAGCGATGTAATCGCCGGCGTAGCCGTTGGCCGGAAAGTCGGCCGCATAGCCCAGGGCCTCCCGGTAGCGGGCATAAACCGAGCGGTAAAAGGCTTCCATCTGGGTGCCGGCATCGTTGACGTAGTACTCCCGGGTTACCTGGTAGCCGGCGGCGTCCAGGGTGTTAGCCAGGGCGCTGCCCAGCACGGCGCCGCGGGTGTGGCCGACGTGCACCGGGCCGGTGGGGTTTACACTGACAAACTCGACCATCACCGGGCGGCCCTGGCCCGCCTCAACTCTGCCATACTCCCCGCCGGACTGACGGACGACCTCTACCTGCTGCTGAATCCAGCCATCGTTGAGATAAAAATTAATGAACCCCGGCGGAGCGACTTCCACCCGTTCCACTTCCGCCGCGCTGGGGATGTATTGGACCAGGGTTTCGGCCAACTTCAGGGGGTTGATTCGGGTGGCGCGGGCCAGGCGCAAAGGCAGACTGGTCGCAAAATCGCCGTGTTCCGAGTTGCCCGGCCTTTCTACTAGGATGTCGGGCATCGTCTCCAACTGCAATGCCCCTTCCTGCCGCGCCCGGTTTATCGCTGCGGCCACCATTTCCTGGATTGTGTCCCGAACCAACACCGACGCCATTTCAACTGCCCTTTCGATTAGTTTAGTAGTTTAGTCCTTACGTCTCTGAAACCAGGTTGCCTGATTAAGGTATAGAAAGAAAAGGAATCAGGGCCATTCTCCCCCGCCCCTGCGGGAATTGAGAATGGCCTTGCACTATAGTAGCACAAATCGCCGGGGCGTAAAACGCAAAACGCCGCCGTCTGTAGGGCTATCCCAGTAGGCCGAAGAACGAAAACCCGTCATTCCTGCGCAAGCAGGAACCGCTGCCCCTGATGCCACTGGATTCCTGCTTGCGCAGGAACGACGTATTTCCCTGATTCCAAATGCGATTGCCCTGCCGCCGGCTCCGACTTCCCAAGTTCCCAATAGCAATCCCTTTACCCCGGCCTTCTCCCAAAAGGAAAGGGAGCAGCTTCACCCCCCCATCAGGGCGAGGAGCCGGGGGTGAGGGCCAGGGAAAGGGAAAGGCCGGGGGCAATCAGTTGGGGGCAATCATTCCGTAGCCGACGTTTTTAACGGTGCGGATATACTCGTCGCCGTGAATTTCCAGCTTGCTGCGGAGCTTGCGGATGTGGACATCCACCGTGCGGGTACCGCCAAAGCTGTCGATGCCCCAAACGCTGGACAGCAGGTTCTCGCGGGTAAAGACCCGTCCGGGGTGTTCCATCAGAAATTTCAGCAGTTGGAACTCCATCCAGGCCAGGGCCACCACTTGGCCGGCCAGCCGGACCTGGTAAGTCTCCGGGTCCAGGGTGATTTCGCCAACCGACAGCTGGCTCGCGGCGACCGCCGGCACATTCTTGCGGGCCAGACGCCGGAGCCGGTGTTCCAGCTCGGCGGCGGAACAGGGAACCACCAGAAAATCGTCGAAACCGTCGCTTTCGGGAGGCAGCGCGTCGTTCTCCAGGTCTTCCAGCGTGACGCAAATCAGGACCGGGGGAGCCTCCGGCAGGTCGCCCCTTCCGTAATCATGGTCATCCGGGGCCAGGGCGTCGGCAGAGTCGCAGCCGGGGCTGACCATAATCACGGACGGGGCAACTTGAGAAAGGATTTCCGGCGTACCCCGGTTGGAGGGGCCGACAAAGGTCAGCCGGCCCCGGCCGGCCAAAACCTTCAGCGTCGCGCTGAGCGACTCCCACCGGCTGCCGATGAGAAGTACGCGGCTGGACGCCATCCCAATGTCGGCATACCCGGAAACGGTCATAAACACCCCTGGAGAATAAACGGGTATTACGGGCATTCCAAGTTATTCTGCAAGGGGTATGTTTCCGGTAAATTACAAGTCAGTAAACTTTATGTAACAAGGGGAGGGGAGAGAGGAGGCAGGGCTATCGCATTAGACCGAAGAACAAAAGCCCGTCGTTCCTGCGCAGGCAGGAACCTCTGCCTCTGACGTCACTGGATTCCTGCGAAAGCAGGAATGACGGATTCCCCCGATTCCAAATGCGATTGCCCTGGGAGGAGAGGGCAATAATCACAACTACCCTGAGGGCATACTAAGAATGCCGGGCGAAGGGGTCGGAGCAAGTTAGGTGGAGGGAAGAAAAGTGGTGAAAAGGGACAGCCGCATCGGTTAGAGGCCGTCAGGAGTTGCCCATAGCTGTCGGCATCGGCGTTGGCAATGTCCAATAATTTCGGCATCAGGTGCCGGTCACCGCTCTCACTTTCCAGCGCCGCTAGGCGGTCGGCCCCAAGGCCGCTAAAGGCGCACGACGAGCGCCGGTATAATCCAGGCCCCAAGCCGTTCCGATTTTTGTTGCCCCTTGATTTGTCCACTTTGGCCGAGCGGCCGGACTCGTGCATAGGGTATTTCCAGCTCAGCGGCCGGCCTGCTTGGCTGTGACCCGGCCACTCATCACGTCACCGTGGTTGGAACTCGAAGTGTCACGAAGGCCAGCATTTCCCCAGGCTGCAGTACCACATCCTCTGCGGAGCTGGGTGGCGGAACGGGAGCGCCATGTTCCCGCAGTACATCCAGAAATTCAGGGAGCATATCCTCGGCGTCGGCCAGAGCTTCATCTACGGTAGCTCCCATAGCGTAGGCGCCGCGTAAATCAGGAATCACGACACCCTAAGCGCCGCGTTCCCCATCAATCACTGCGGGATATTTAATCATAATATGCTTCGGAGGTGGTGGTGCCGAGGGACAGACTCGAACTGTCGACACCGG
Source organism: Dehalococcoidia bacterium (assembly GCA_965197655.1). Lineage (GTDB taxonomy): Bacteria > Chloroflexota > Dehalococcoidia > Lucifugimonadales > UBA3495 > CATQHB01. The sequence goes on from OZ240220.1 coordinate 3,532,911, forward strand.
CATTTTCAGTGCCGTGCTCTACCACCTGAGCTACCTCGGCTAGCCTATCTATCTTATAGCTACCCGGGTTTGCTGTCAAGTACGATTCGCCCGGCGCAATCCCCTCACCCCAGCCCTCTCCCCAAAGGAGAGGGAGCAGTTCCACCCCTCGCCCTGAGGGAGAGAAGCCGGGGGTGAGGGGGATTGCGCCGAGACGATGATTATTATTGTTCCTGACGCTTGAAATGGGGAACAGGCCGGGGAACAGGCAATTGAAAATGGCCCGCCCGCTGGCGTATAATGCAACCTGACACAACAGTTTGGGAAGTCCATCTTGGGAACTCCATCCCTGCCTGGAGGAGGACAGTAATGGTTGACGTTTTAACCGGAACTTTTACGGTAAAGTCCGGTCACGCCCAGATGCTCAAGGGGGGCGTGATTATGGACGTGGTGAACGCCGCGCAGGCCAAGATTGCCGAGGAGGCCGGGGCGGTGGCGGTGATGGCCCTGGAACGGGTGCCGGCCGATATTCGCGCTGACGGCGGCGTGGCCCGCATGACCGACCCGACAATTATCCTTGACATTATGGACTGCGTAAGTATTCCGGTTATGGCCAAGTGCCGCATCGGCCACTTCGTCGAAGCCCAGGTGCTGGAGGCTATCGGCATTGATTACATCGACGAGTCCGAGGTGCTGACCCCGGCGGACGAGGTGCACCACGTTTGGAAGCATGATTTCCAGGTCCCCTTTGTCTGCGGCTGCCGCGACCTGGGCGAGGCCCTGCGCCGCATTTCCGAGGGAGCGGCGATGATCCGCACCAAGGGCGAGGCCGGCACCGGCGACATAGTAGAGGCAGTGCGCCATATGCGGGCGGTCCAGGACGCTATCCGTAAGCTGCGGAATATGCCCGAGGATGAACTGGTGGTGGAGGCCCGCAATCTGGGGGTCAGCCTGGAGTTGCTGACCGAGACCCGGGAACAGGGCCGCTTGCCGGTGGTCAACTTCGCTGCCGGCGGCGTGGCTACTCCTGCCGACGCCGCCCTGATGATGCAGTTGGGCGCGGACGGCGTGTTCGTCGGCTCCGGCATCTTCAAGTCCGGCAACCCGGCGCAGCGGGGCTACTCAATCGTCCAGGCGGTCACCCATTACAACGACCCCAAGATTCTGGCCGACGTTTCCAAAGACCTGGGCGAGCCGATGGTAGGCATCAGCGCCCGGTCAATCCCTCAGGAAGAGTTGCTGGCCCCCCGCAGCAGTTAAGTCCCTGGACAGAATCAGGGTAAGCGGGGGACTCCCTCACCCCGGCCCTCTCCCCCAAGGAGAGGGAGAATGGGTGAGGGGAACGAAATAAAGCGTCGGACAGAATAGCGTTGAAAATAGGGGTTTTAGCCGTACAGGGTGACTTTGCCGAGCATATCTCCGTTTTGCGGCGGCTGGATGTGGACTGCTACGAGGTGCGGCTGCCGGAGCATCTGGAAGGAATGGACGGCCTCATCATCCCCGGCGGCGAAAGCACCACCCTGAGCCGGTTGATGAGTATTTACCACCTGCGGGAGCCGGTGCGGGCTATGGCCGAGCGGGGCAAGGCAATCTGGGGCACCTGCGCCGGCATGATTATGCTGGCCCAGGAAATTACCGAGGCCGACCCGGTGCCGCTGCAACTAATGAATATTGGTGTGCAGCGCAATGCCTTTGGCCGCCAGATTGACAGCTTTGAGCAAGACCTCGATATTGCCGGGCTGGACGCCATTGCCGGGTTGGACGCCGCCGGCCCGGACGCCGCTGGACCTGAATCGGAACCTGAACCCTTCCACGCAATTTTCATCCGCGCCCCGGTGGTAACTTGGGTGGGACCCCAGGTGACGACCCTGGCCTCTTTACCCGGGCCCGGTGGCAAGGCGGTGGCAGTGCGGCAGGGCAACCTGATGGCAACTTCCTTTCATCCCGAACTAACCGGCGATGCCCGGCTCCACCGCTATTTTCTGGACCTGGCTTCCCTATCCGACACGGAAACCCAAGCCGGGACTGACGGCCCTACAGAGTGATGTCCCCGCTGCGGTCAAGGGGAATGGATTCGATCCGGCCGACGTAGCCGACGTAGCCGATGGAAGTAGCAGCCGATGGAACCTTTGCAATCAGTGCAATCATTCCGTATTAGCGACGCCCTGCGCTGTACCCTCTTGAACGTACCTAGAGGGTCAAACTTGGCTTGCCCCCGGGAAAGCCTGTCCGGGGTTGGGCTGACCCGCCGCAGCGCGCTGCTTTGGCAGAATGCGGTGTTGCAGCCCAAAAACCGGGTGGCCCTGGCCCGTTGGGAGGGTATCCGGCTGGGCGGCTTGGTATCGGCCCGTACCCGCACCGGCCACCGGGCTTGGGAGATTGACGGTTTCTATTTGCCCAGCGCGGATTTTGGCCGGCCTAACAACGGCAACAGCCATAGCGACGGGATAGGCCGGTTTGACGCCGCTCTTCTTCCCGACGCCGGCTCGCTGGAACTGCTGGAGCAGCTTATCCTGGTCGTGGGCTGTCGTTCCGCCGAGCGGGTGTTCCTCCGGCTGCCGTCGGACAGCCCAGCGCTGACCCTGGCCCGGCGCAGCGGCTTTATGCCCTGCTTTACGGAGACTTTGCTGGAGGGTTACGGTGGGCCGGGATTCCGTGCTACGATTCCCGCCCCGGCAATTTCTGCCAACGAAGGCCCGGTTATCCAAGGCCCGGTTATCCAAGGGCAGGGAGAGTTGCGGCCCCGGCTGCCCCAGGATGACTATGCCCTGTTTCAACTGTTTTGCGCCGGCACCCCGGTGGCGGTACGGGAGGCCCTGGGGCTTACCTTTGACCAGTGGCGGGACGCCCGGGAACCACATTTCGGCAAGGCGCCGGGCGGACGGCAGCAGGAATGGGTGGCGGAATGTGCCGGACAAACCGGGCGGGCTGGGCGAACCGTCGGCTGGGTGGGAATCAACCCGCGACGGCAGGCGGTGGAAGCGGAAATAATGGCCCACCCCGACCACCCGGAAGTGTTGTCCCAACTGCTGGACTTTGCCCTGGCCCGGCCGGGCCTCCAGCGGTGGCTGACTCCGAATTACCGGGAGAATGTGGCCGACAGGCTCTGCCGCCACGGGTTCCGCGCGGTGGCACAATACACTATGCTGGTTAAGTTGGTGGCCGTCCCGGCGCTGCGCTACGGGATGGCCCCGATGGAGGCGTGAATTGGCAACAGCTCAAGAGTTGGTCCAGGAAGAAATGGAGCGACTGTTGGAAATTTTACCCCAGCGGGTAAAGGGCAAGCTGGTTAAGCAAGAAAACCTGGCCGACCTGCTGGAAGTGGTGCTGGACCTGGGCCGAGTCCCAGAGGCCCGCTTTCCCACCGGGGACGTGATACTGGACGACCTGGAGGTCAGCCGGGACGACCTGGAATATCTGGTGGAGCAGGTGGGCGATTTCGGTGACGACAACCGGGCCGGTATGGAGCGCACCCTGCACCGTATCTCCGCCATCCGCAACCGCAAGGGGCAGGTGGTAGGAATTACCTGCCGCGCCGGGCGGGCCGTTTTCGGCACCATCAAAATCATCGAAGACCTGGCCTTTGCCAACAAGAACATCCTGCTGCTGGGCCGGCCCGGCGTGGGCAAGACCACCATGTTGCGCGAGGTGGCCCGGGTGTTGGCCGACGAAGCCCGCAAGCGGGTGGTTATCGTGGATACCTCCAACGAGATTGCCGGCGACGGCGACGTGCCCCATCCCGCCATCGGCCACGCCCGCCGGATGCAGGTTGCCACCACCACCCGGCAGCACGGGGTGATGATTGAGGCGGTGGAGAACCATATGCCCGAGGTCATCATCATCGACGAGATGGGCACCGAAGAGGAAGCCGCCGCCGCCCGTACCATCGCCGAGCGGGGCGTCCAGTTAATCGCCACCGCTCACGGCAACACCCTGGACAACCTGATTCTCAATCCCACCCTGTCTGACCTGGTAGGCGGCATTCAGTCGGTAACCCTGGGCGACCAGGAAGCCCGCTACCGGGGCACTCAAAAGACGGTGCTGGAACGCAAGGCCCCGCCTACCTTTGACGTGGTGGTGGAAATTCAGAGTTGGGAGCAGGTGGCGGTCCACGACGGCGTGGCCCACGTGGTTGACCAGTGGCTGCGGGGGTATCCGATCGCCCCGGTGGTCCGCTCCCTGGGCGAGGACGGGGAAGTAGTGCAGGAGCAGGCCGCGCCCCGGCCCAACGCCGACCCGCCGGCTCCCTGGGTCCAGGATTTCTCCAATCGCCCCCCGGAACCCAACTATGGGGGACGCCGGTCGGAACGCCGCCAGGCGCGACTCCAGGACCGTTTTCAGGACCAGATTCAGGAACGAAACCAGGAACGGCAACCGGCTCAGCCAAGCCAACCGGACGGATACCAGGGTGGATACCTGGACCGAGGCCCGGAGGAAGGCGCAGAAATAACGCCCGGCGCCGCATCGTCGGAGGATGAACCATCCCGCCGGCTGGAGGCCCAGGTGTTCTTGTTCGGAGTCAGCCGGGACAAACTGGAAACGGCCCAGGCGGAAATTGGGCTGACCGTGGGCATTGTCAACGAACTGCGCCGGGCCTCCCTGGTGCTGACCACCAAGACCCACTACCGCCGGGGCGCCCAACTGGTGCGGGCAGCGGAGGCCAGCGGAACGCCGGTCTATGTGCTGCGTAAAAACACTATGCCCCAGGTGGGGGACTTTCTGCGTACCCTGGCCAGGGAACAGGGCCTTAATCTGCGGGGCGTCGGCTTTGGCGGCGCCCGGCCCCGGGACGACGCCAGCTCCCCCGGTTCTAAAGAGACGCTGGAGCAGGCGATGTCCGAGGCGGAGGACGCGGCGCAAAGGGTAATGGGCGGCGAGTTCAGCATCCAGCTAAACCCGCAGCGGGCCTACGTGCGCCGCTTGCAGCACCTGCTGGCCCAGCGCTTTAACCTGGCCTCCACCAGCCGGGGCCGCGAACCGGATCGCTCGGTGCTGTTTTACCGGCCCTAGGTTTCAAGAAAAGGACACAGGATAAGGATATAGGATAGGGGTATCAGGATATGCCGAGAATAGACTTGGGAGAAGGACGGTAAAGGTGGACGCCCCTATATTCATAGCCTTTGAGGGTGGAGAAGGCGCCGGAAAGACCACCCAGGCCGGATTGCTCCACGACCGGCTCCAGCAGCTTGACATCCCCTGCGACCTGGTGCGGGAACCCGGCGGCACGACTCTGGGCGAGTACCTGCGGGACTACCTCAAAAGCGAACGGCCCCTGACCCCGGAAGCGGAGTTACTCCTGTTTGAAGCGGCGCGGGTGGAGCTGGTCATCAATCGGGTTCAGCCTGCTCTGGAATTTGGAAAGATAGTAATAGCCGACCGGTTCTCCGCCTCCACCGTCGCCTATCAGGGCCATGGCCGGGGGATTGACTTGGGGGTGATTGCCTCCCTGAACGGATTTGCTACCCTGGGTATCCGTCCCGACATCACCATTCTCCTGGACCTGGCGCCGGCAGAGGGGTTGAAACGCACCGTCGGCCACCAGATGGCATTTTCCGTGGATGCGGCCGGTGGTCTGGCTCCCCTGCATCGGAACGATGAGGGGCGGCGGTTTGAGGACTTGGACCTCCTCTTTCACGAAAAGGCGCGGCAGGGGTTCCAAGCCCAAGCTCGCCAAAACCCGGAACGCTGGGTAGTCATAGACGGCGCCCGCCCGGTAGAAGAGGTCAGCGCGGAAGTGTGGCGTCACGTACAAGAGCGGTTGGGATTGCCTCTACCGATTGGCGATTGACAGTTGTTTCCTGATTTTGCCAACCGGTCTTAACGGTCAATTATCCCCGGCAGACATTCATGCCGCTTCGTGTCCTTCGTTGCGTAAACGAAAATGCGGCCCCTCTTATTACAAGAGGGGCCGCTTTCTGTTCGGTCTTAACCTTGCCGGCTGATGGAACCGGCGCTGTCAGCTAGTTGTCCGCCGGAACGGGCTCCAGGCTGGCAATCCTTTCGGAGATTATTTCCTTCATCTTGCGGACGCGGGCCAGGTCGGGATAACCCTCGGCCTTCTTGTCAAAGACCTTCTCGCCGTCCACAAAAACTTCCATAATACCCTGGCCGCGCGGGGAGATGGTTATAGAAGCGTCGGCGCCATAGGCTCGGAAAAATTCATTCGCCATCCACGTGGCGGTAGCAAGGTGCTGTCAAGGTACGCAGTAGGTAATCTCAAGCTGGACTTTTCCTTCCATATTATTCCTCCTTGACCCATCAGTTTGGTGGGGTCTTGCCTATTCTAGCCTAAAATACCGGCATGTCAATAGTATCTTTGCCTCTTTTGGGATAATTTTCACAAAGAGCGCAGAGGTGAGGAGAAAATCGCTGCCTATATCATTTCCCCCTGCGCCTCTGTGGATAGTTATCCCCTTTGCCCGCCTAAAACTCCGGCTGCCGCTTTTCCTTGAAGGCCCGGATACCCTCTTGAGGATGCGGAGAGGTCCCGAAGTATTGAACGAAGGCCATTCCCTCCAGGGCCACGCCATCTCGCAGGGGCAGGTCTTTGCCCTGCTGGGTGACGGACTTAATCCAGCCCAGCCCGGTGCGGCTCTTGCCCCGCAACTGGCCCAGCAGGGTTTCCAGTTCCGCCTCCAGAAACTCCCCGGGGACGGCCCGCAGCACCAGGCCCCAGTCCGCCGCCTCGGCACCGGACAGCCAGCGTCCGGTGGTCAGCAGTTCCATCGCCCGCTGCATACCGATGCGGCGGGGCAGCCGCTGGGTGGAGCCGCCGCCGGGCATCAGGCCAAAGTTGGCGTGCTGGTCGCCGATGCGGGCATCCTCGGCGGCCAGGGCCAGGTCGCAGGCCAGCGCCAACTCCAGCCCGCCCGCCAGGGCAAAGCCCTGCACCACGGCAATGGTCGGGATGGGCAACTCCTCCAACTGAAAGAGGCAGTCGTTAAGCCGCCGGACGTAGGGCGGCAGGCGGGATAGGTCCTCGAAGACGGTATCGAAAAAGAGCAGGTCGGCCCCGGAGCTAAAGGCCCGCCCCTCGCCCCGGATAACCAGCGCCTTGACCGATTCATCCGCGCCAACGGCGGCCACGGCGTGGGAAAACTCGGCCAGCAACTCCATACTCAGCGCGTTCAGCGCATCGGGCCGGTTCAGGCGCAGGGTCGCTACCGAGTCGTAAGTTTCCAGTTTGATGTTGGTATAGTCCAAGGTGTTCCTCCCGGAACGGGGCGTCTCCAGAGGGCATCCCCCGTCGTTCCTGCGCAGGCAGGAACCTCTGGCACCGACCATATAGGTTCCTGCCTGCGCAGGAACGACGGATAAGCCACGAAATCCTTCGTGCCTCTTCGTGGAAATCCTAACGGTACATCGGCTTGAAGAAGCTGTGCAGGAAGTTGCGCTGGTGTGCCCAGGAGTGGGTGCGCTTGATTACCGCGTCGGGGATGGCTTGCCCCTGCCGCTGGGTAATCCGCATCGTTTCGTAGTTGCTCAACTCCGGCGGGGCGTCGGCGGTAAAAATTAGCTCGCAGCCCTCCGACTCAATAAAGAGCTTGAGGGACTCGTAGCCGGTTACCTTCCGGTTGGGAGTCTGATAGACGTAGAGTTCGGTGCAGCCGTAGAGGTCCTCCACGTGGTCGTTGCCGGTGCCCCGGCCACCGCCCTGCCGCAACTGCCGGCGGGTAAAGCCGTGTCCCCGCAAGTCCATATTCATAAGCCTGCCCCCTGACCCTGTGATGTTGGTGGTGTTTTGGTGGAGATTATACCTCATTGAAAGCTTTGGGAACTTTATCAGCCTTTCCTCGGGTTGACAGAACACAGGTCAATAGCCAGCACACCGGAAAATTCTCTCTCATCGCTGGAGCCAGTTTCCAATCCGTAGTTTCGATGGATTAAGTTTAACGCTTGGCGTATGCAGTTAGGTCGGTCGGACAAGGGTTCTGCAGGGCGGTTATTGGCACAGGACTCTCATGCAATGATCAAGACCCAATCACCTTGAGGAAAGAACTGTTCCAATGAGTAATCGCTTCCGTTAACCTCAATCCGTCCATTGAAACCAGTGTAACCTTTCGTCCGCATTTCCATCACGCAGTCGATGTAGCCGGTGGCCGTGACAGCCACGGCCACCGGTTTGGGAGATGGCTGTACTGTAGCTGTTTCCGTCTTCGCGGACTCCTTGACCTTGTCCAGCTCGGACGTTGAGGCTTTGGACGCCTGCTGACTGACCGTCGGCTGTAACGCCATGATTTCTCCGGGAGCTTGGACCTCATCGGCCAGCACCGGATTCGGGGGCGAGATAGGAGTGGCTGTCGGAACTACTTCCGTAGGTCTAACGACCTGGTCGACTCCTCTGCCAAAGTCTAGCGCTTGGTTGAGTATCCAAATAGCAAGTAACACGGCTGCTAACGTCAGGCATATCACCTTGAGTCGTTCCTTCGCTTTATCCACTTTGTCTCCTCATCGCGTACTGCTGCCTCTGGGCATTGTTTACGAAAGTAGGTTTTGAAAGCCGCAGAAAGCAGTCCAGTTTCCCCAGTTCCCCAACCGGAGTAAGAACTGCTTTCCTCATCTCTTACGGGTAAATCGCCCAGCCCACCCGGTCCGTCTCGGCCCGGTAGAAGTGGCCGTCGGTGGAGGTTACGTAGAGGGTGGTCAGGCCGGGGCCGCCGAAGCAGCAGTTGGTGGGCCGGTTGCAGGCGATGGGGTGGGTCTCCAACACCCGGCCGGTGGGTGAGAAGACGTAAATCATCGGGCCGGGGCCGCCCAGTTCCCAGCCGGCGGTGGCAACGATGTTCCCGTCGGCGTCCAGGCACATCCCATCAATGCCCCGGTGCACGGAGTTGGGCACTGCATTGGACCGGGAGTCGGAGTCCCGGCCAAAGCTGTGCAGGGTAACGTAGGCGCCCAGGCTGCCGTCCTCGTTTATCGGATAGGCCCGCAGCTCCCGGTTCAGGTCCATCCGCTCGCTGTTGCTTTCCGCCACGTAGAGGGTACGCTGGTCCGGGGAGACCAGGACGCCGTTGGGCATAGTGGTGTCGAAGGTGACGCGGGTGACGGTGTAGCTGCCGTCGGGCTGAGGGTCGGCCCGCAGCACCGAGCGGTTGTCCAGTTCCTCCACTTCGCTGGGGTCAATGTTGCCGGCGTTCCAGGGGTTGGTGAACCAGATGCGGCCTCGCCGGTCAATAGCCAGGTCGTTGGGGGTGTTGAGCTTCTGCCCGTCCACCCGGTCGGCTACGGTCGCGTTGCTGCCATCGTCATCAAAGCAGACGATGGCCCGCCCGCCGGAGCAGCAGCCGAAGAGGTTGCCTCGGTTGTCGAAGGCCAGGCCGTTGGTGTGGTTGGCGCCGCCCCGTATCTCGGTAATAGCATCGGTTATGGCCCCGGCCCCGGTATGGGAATTGGGGTCGTAGCGCATAATGCGGCTGGTGGGGATGTGGGTAAAGAGGATTGCCTCGCCGTCCCAGACCGGGCCCTCGGTAACGCCGCCGTAGGGCCGGCTGAGCAACTCAAACTGATACTGCCAAGCCATCTTGTAGTCCCTCCTGGAGAGATTTGTTGGGGTATTGCGATTAGAACCGTTAGAACCGTCCGCCCAGGCGCAGGTATGCAGCTTGCCGGGTGGACGGGCCGATTCTAGCAGATTATCCACGAATGAACACGAATGGACACAAATGTTTTGGTAATTGGTAGATAACGTGCCGACTAGAATTAGGGATACTCTGAATAAGTCATTAAGCTCTAGTGCCTTCACCCGTCGTTCCTGCGCAGGCAGGAACCTAAAACGTTACGTACAGAGGTTCCTGCCTGCGCAGGAACGACGGATAAGTGTAAACATCACGAGTCACGGACTTATTCAGAGGTTTCCTAAATAAACATTAGTGTTCCTTCGTGTCCATTCGTGGATAATCCAGGCCAAAATTGATGTTGATATTGCCCTTCTTTTGCATTAAATTATACGGGGCACCGGGCCGGGCCTGCCGGCGTCAAATCAGTTGTGCCAACTGGCGGTTTATTACTCAGTATGTCAGCGGTAGTCAGGGAAATTTTAGAGGCGCTGGTCCTGGCCGTGGTGGTCTTTATCCTCATCCAGGCCAGCGCGCAGAACTTCCGGGTGGAAGGCTCCAGTATGTCCCCCACGCTGGAGGGACAACAATACCTGCTGGTCAACAAGCTGGTCTATTCCAAGTTTGACCGGGAACGCCTTTCCCGCATCATCCCATTCTGGCGGGTGAACCCGTCCACGGAAAGCCATGCCTTTCGTTCTCCCCGGTTCGGAGAAATTATCGTATTTCATTTCCCTAATGAGCCGAGGCGGGACTTCGTAAAACGGGTGATTGGCGTGCCGGGGGACGAGGTGGAAATCGTGAATGGGAAGGTACGGATAAACGGCCGCATTCATGTCGAGTCGTACATCCGTGACGCCGGTTCCACCACTATCCCAGCCCAGCGTCTGGGGGAGAAAGAGTATTTTGTGATGGGGGACAACCGGCCGCATAGCAACGACTCCCGCAGTTGGGGGCCGGTGCCGGAAGATAACATCGTGGGCAAGGTCTGGCTGGTTTACTGGCCCTTTTCCAGCTTGGGTTCACCCCGGTAGGCGGAAAGCGACCGTTTCCCGGCTAACCGGATTGCCAAGTAATGGGCTACGCAAAGCTGATAAATCGCCCTGCAAGCGCCTGCCCACCGGCTCACGCCCACCCGTCGTTCCTGCGAAAGCAGGAACCTCCGTCCTCAGGGTTTTAGGTTCCTGCCTTCGCAGGAACGACGGATAGGTTGCTTTAGCGATGAACAATCGTATTACTGATGCGTGAATGAATATCTAAACTACCCCATCCCAGCATTGCCGCTCGACCCGTCATTCCGGCTTCCGCCGGAATCCAGCAATGCTACGGGGAAGGAATGCAGCCAGTGGCGAACGCTTCTGGATTCCGGCCTGCGCCGGAATGACGGGGGGACACCAGGGTTTAGCAATCAATTCACGCATCAGTAACTGGAAAGGGCGGGTTTGAAACCCGCCCCTACAGTTTTACCGTCCAGGTACGGGACTAATCCTCCTCCCGGGCCGGCCCAACCAGGATGTCATCGCCCTCCACCCGAACCTCAAAGGTGCGGATGGAGTCCACCGCCGGCGGGGTGAGCACCTTGCCGGTCCGCACGTTGAAAATCGCCCCGTGCAGGGGGCACTGTACCTCCGCCCCGTCCAGGTCCCCCTCCGATAGAGAGGCGTAGGCGTGGGTGCAAATGTCGTCGCAGGCGTGAACGGCGCCGTCCACGTTGACCAGCAGAATCTGGTCGTCGCCCACATCCACCACCTTCATATCGCCGGGGGAGACATCACTCAGCGCAGCAACCTTTACGAAATCGGCCATAAATCCTCCTTTACGTTGCATCCCGAAACTCTACAATTCCAGCGGGCAGGTCTGCCGGGTCCACCGATTCGGTAGCCATTATATCTAACCCGGCCCGGCGGTTAAAGGGGGGTGGGGTTACTCCCCTCACCCCGGCCCTCTCCCCAAAGGAGAGGGAGAATTACCACCCCTCTCCAGATGGGAGAGGGGCCGGGGGTGAGGGGGTGGCGCCGGGCCGGATAAAAGGGGTTGCCCCAAGGTTATCGTATTTGGATTGCAGGGTATCCGTCGTTCCTGCGCAGGCAGGAACCGCTGTTCTCAATGTTTTAGGTTCCTGCCTGCGCAGGAACGACGGATTACGAATGTGCGTCTATTGCGATAGCCCTGACGTTTGCCCCTGCCAATTTGGCGGCGGCATTGCAACCCGGTTCGGCTCATGCTATAATCGCTGAGATGTTAGAGAAGATAAGATAGAAGGTTTTGCATAAGTAATGCTGGATGCTGACACACGGGAACGAATAACACTGGAATACCGAACCCATAACAACGATACGGGGTCCACTGAACTACAGGTTGCCGTACTAACCGAACGAATTCGGCAGGTAACCGATCACCTCCGTACCCACAAGAAGGATTTCCACTCCCGCCGTGGTCTGGTCAGCATGGTGTCGAAACGCCGCAGGCTTCTTAATTACCTCAGTAACGAAGACGTAAACCGTTACCAGAACCTCATCAGCCGGCTTGGGCTGCGCCGTTAGCAACCCGTTAACTACCTATGGGTGGTTGCGGCAGCCACTGGCTGATTCCCTGCCTCGTCTAGTTACCCCGGTTAAGAGCGCCCGTCTGCTAAACGTGCTTTCTTCGCGTTTGTCTCCTCTCCGTTTATCTTTGATAAGTGAGGTTATTTAACCTTATTATGCCTGACGCTACAGTTGTAGAACGAATTATCGGAAACGAAAAGCTGGTGCTGGAATCGGGAAAGCTGGCCTTTCAGGCCCACGGCTCCGTTGTCCTGACCTACGGCGACACCGTAGTCCTGGCCACGGCGGTTATGTCCGACAAGCCCCGCGCCGACGTGGATTTCCTCCCCCTTACGGTGGAGTTTGAGGAGCGCCTCTACGCCGTGGGTAAGATACCGGGCAGCTTCTTTAGACGGGAAGGACGCCCCGGCCAGGAAGCCATCCTCTCCGCCCGCCTCACCGACCGCTCCATCCGCCCCCTCTTCCCCAAGGGACTGCACAACGAAATCCAGGTTATCCTTACCGTCTTGTCCGTTGACATGGAAAACCCGCCGGACATTCTCGGGATGGTTGGCGCCTCAGCGGCCCTCTCCGCTTCCCAGATGCCCTTCGACGGGCCGATCGGGGCTTGCCGGGTCGCCTATAACGACGGCGAGTTCACCGTCAATCCAACTTACGCCGAAATCGAAGCCGGTCAACTCAATATGGTGGTCGCCAGCACCCGCGACGCCATAATGATGGTGGAGGCTGGTTCCTACGAAGTCTCCGAGGAAGTTATCCTTGAAGGCATCCAGACCGCCTTCAACGCCAACCTGATTACCATTGACCTGATTGACGAACTGGTCAGCCAGGTGGGTAAACCCAAGGTTGAAGTTACCATGGACACGGAAGAGGCCGAGCGGCTGGATACCAAGGTTAAGGCCATCGTTAACGGCCGCGTTACCGAAATCCTGGAGCAGAACTCCTTCAAGGCGGAACGGGACGAGGGTCTGGACCGTATTGAGGCTGAAGTCCTGGAGCAGTTGGCCGAAGAGTTTACCCGCAACCAGATTGCCGAGGGTTTCAAGAACGTAGTTAAGGGTGAAGTGCGGCGGCGCATCCTGGAAGAGGGAGTTCGCCCCGACGGGCGCAGCCTGTCCGAGATTCGTCCCATCACCTGCGAGGTAGGGACGCTGCCCCGCACTCACGGCTCCGGCCTGTTCACCCGCGGACAAACTCAGGTTTTGTCCATTGCCACTTTGGGCCCGTTGAATATGAAGCAGACCCTGGACACCCTTTCCCCGGACGGCACCCGACAGTTTATGCACCACTACAACTTCCCGCCCTACTCCGTTGGCGAAGCGCGGCGGGTCGGCTCCCCGGGCCGCCGGGAAATCGGTCACGGCGCCCTAGCCGAGCGGGCTATTCAGTCCGCCCTGCCGCCGGAGAACGAGTTCCCCTACACCATACGGGTAGTATCCGAGGTGCTCAGTTCCAACGGCAGCACCTCTATGGGCAGCGTCTGCGGTTCCAGCATGGCCTTGATGGACGCCGGCGTGCCGATGCAGGCCCCGGTGGCCGGCATTGCTATGGGCCTGGTAACCGACAGCGACGGCAAGTTCGCCGTACTTAGCGATATTCAGGGCATCGAAGATTTCCTGGGTGACATGGACTTCAAGGTGGCCGGCACCGCCGCCGGCATCAACGCCCTGCAAATGGATATTAAGCTCAAGGGATTGGACGAGGATATCTTGCGTCAAGCCCTGGAACAGGCCCGCCTGGGCCGCCTGCACATCCTGGACAAGATGTCGGAGGCCATCACTGAAGCCCGCACCGAGATGAGCCCCTACGCGCCCAAGACGGTCCGGGTACAGATTCCGGTGGCGAAAATCGGCGCCGTCATCGGCCCCGGCGGTCGAGTCATCCGCAGCATCATTGAAGAAACCGGCGCATCCATTGACGTAGCCGACGATGGCGGCGTGACCATCAGCTCTTCAGTGCAATCCATGATTGACCTGGCGGTCAGCAAGATAGAGGGTCTGACCCGCGAATTGGTGGTGGGGGACATCCTCACCGGCAAGGTCAGCCGGCTGACCAATTTTGGCGCCTTCATCGAACTGCTGCCCGGCAAGGACGGCCTGGTGCGCAACGAAGACTTGGGTGAAATGGAGGAGGAGCTTAAACTGGGCCAGGAAATCACGGTGATGGTCCAGGAGATTGACTCCATGGGACGGGTCAACGTATCCCGCCGCGCGCTGTTCGGCGACGACGGCGGCGAGCGGCCGCCCCGGCCGCCGGCGCGCCCGCCCCAAGACCGTGACCGGGGGGGTGACCGGCCTCGTTCCGGCGGGTTCGGTGGTCGCAGTGGCCCCGGTGGCGGCCCCGGCGGTGGAGATAGAGGACGGCGGCCCGGCGGGCCTGGTGGCCCCGGCGGCCCCGGCGGAAATCGTTCCGGCGGTCAGCGCGGCGGCCCTGGTGGTGGCGGCCAGCGCGGCGGACCCGGTGGCGGCAGTGGCCAGCGCAGCGGCAGCCTGTCCGAGCGGCGTTTCCTGGGCGGCAGCGGCGGCAACCGCCCCCGCTAGAACGCAACCCGTCTATTAACATGGAGACGTAGAGGACTCAAAGGAACGCAGAGAAGGTCAAAGCCCTCTGCGTTTCTTCATGTTAATCAAGTGCAGAGATAGAACGGGACGGCAACGGGAGTTAAAGCAGCTTGCTCAAGGCAACAGTCAGACCGATGATGAGGGCGCTTTGAGCAATCATCGCCCCGATCATCCATTTTACCATTCCTGGCACTGAGCTGGTTCCGCCAAGGATGCTTATCTGCTTACCGAAATTGATATAAGGGTTGCTTCGCATAGAAGCATCATCGACGCAGACGAGGAGCGCAAAAGGAAGCTCTATACCGCGTTCATACCGGCCGCTGCCGTTGGTCTCCGTGGCTTGGCCCAGGTCAACGGTGAGCTGTCGGACTTCATGCAATCGCATACTGGGCAGCGGCAGGCGACCCTGGCCCTAGACGCCACCTTGATTGAGACCCGCAAGGAACCGGCGCTCCACTGCTACCAGAAGTACAAGGCCTATCAACCCCTCACCACCTATTAGGCGGAAGCGGACCTGGTGGTGCACACCGAGTTCCGGGACGGCAATGTTCCGGCGGGCCACCAGCAGTTGCGGGTGCTTGAGGAGTCTTTGGAGCAACTTCCCCTAGGGGTGGAGTAGGTACCGCTGCGCTCGGACACGGCTGGCTATCAGCAGGATTTGTTGAAGTACTGCGCCGAGGGCAGAGACCAACGTTTCGGCGTGATCGAGTTCGTCGTGGGGGTGGACGTGACCCCAGAGTTCAAGGCAGCGGTGGCCGGGGTGGGTGAGGCCGGGTGCCATGACCTGCACCGGCAGGCAGACGGGCGTCGGACGTCTACCGGCCAACAATGGGCCGAAGTCCCCTTCGTGCCCAACTGGATCGGCCACAGTAAGCACAGCCCAGAGTACCGTTTCATCGCCATCAGGGAGCCGCTGCGCAACCCGCCCCTGCCTGGAATGGCCGGCCAGTTGAACCTCGCGGTTCCCACCATGGAGATGCCCGGAGGCGGCTGGCATAAAGTTTTTGGCCTGGTGACCAACCGGGACATCGACCCTGAAGAGCTGGAATTGCTGCCGGGCAGCCTGACTCCGGGGCTGGGAGAGATTTTGGTGCGGCTTGGGGCCTGGCCCTTCGGGAATGCGCAAGGACTCCTGGCGGACTGGGCCAGGCTGCATCCCCTGCGCGAAGCTAGGGTGCGGCGGCCTACCAAAGCGGCGGGGGCGGCCTACGTGGCGATCCTGGCGGCGAGGGCGTTGGAAGCGGGCTGGGAGTTGCCCGGTTCGGGCTCGGCCCGGCCGGTGCTGGCAGTGGACCGGGCGATGGTTCCCCTGGTGGGCGGGGAATGGGCCGCGGTGCAGACGCTGGTGATTGGGGAAGTGGCGGCGGCGGAGCCGGGAAGCCGGAAGGGAATGTCCTATTTTCCCCGGTTGAGCGACGCGGCGAGCTTTGCCCAGCAGGCCCTGGCGGAGACCGGCGGGCGGGGGGTGGGCGCCGGGGGAGCTGGGGCCCTGGTGTCCGACGGGGCCGAATCGATTCCGGGGTTCGGAGACTTGCATTGTCCGGGCAGCGCGCGCATTCTGGACTTTCCCCATGCCGCGAAGTAGGTGGCGGACCTGGGTCGGGGCGCATTTGGGGAAACGCCGCGCGCTGGTTGATGCATAGCAAGGGGAGCAGCTTCGCCGCCGCAAAGCGGAGGGGGCCGGTCGGGTATTGCCGGACCTGAGGATTCGGGTTCAGGGAGGGGAGAGTGACCAACTGAGCCGCTGTCTGGCTTAGCTGGAAAAGCGGGCAGCCCAGATGCAGTACCCAGTCTTTCAAGCTCAGGGCTGGCCCATCGGCAGCGGGGCCGTGGCGAGCGCCAACAGGCTGGTGGTTGAAGCGAGGTTGAAAGGCGGGGGGATGCACTGGGCGCGGCCCAGCGCGAATCCGATGCTGGGCTTGCGGAACATGGTATGCGGTGACCGGTGGGCTGGGGAATGGCCCCGGATCGCCGGACGGCTCCGAGCGAAGCTCCGCCGCGGCGGAAGACCAACGCTGCGGGGAGCCGGGACGCCCCCAGCGCAGGGCAAGGCCCGGAGGTTGGGCAATCCAGGGGCTATTCCGGCCCGGAGCCTACGCCGGAGGTTCCGGTGGAAAGCCCTGCGGAGGTTGGGGTCTCCGGCGGAAGGGAAGCGTCAAAACCCCCGCGCCGGCCTGCCGCCAATCACCCCTGGCGCCGCGCTCCGGTCCGCCGCCCCAGATAATCCCCCCAAACTTTGACGGACACCCCTGGCGGAGTAACTGTTCAGATGTGATGAGCCGTCTGCGCCCCTATACCGTCATTCCGGCTTTCGCCGGAATCCAGGAATCCTTGCCCTCTGGAACGCCAATTCCTACTTGGCGTCTCTGGATTCCGGCCTGCGCCGGAATGACGGTTTAAGGTGGGAACAACTCCTCAAGACTGAACAGTTACCTGGCGGACAATCGGCTTGTTTGAGTAAGGGCAAGCGTGTTATCCTAATTATTGCCAACCGTTAATCGTGTCCCTGTAGCTCAACGGATAGAGTGCTGGCCTCCGGAGCCAGAGATGAGAGTTCGACCCTCTCCAGGGATACCACCGGCTTAACGGCCCACATCACTCTTTACCCGCAGCTTTTCCGAGTCCAACCAGCGGGGCGTGGCCCAGCGGCAGGGCGCCTGGTTTGGGACCAGGAGGTCGGCAGTTCGAATCTGCCCGCCCCGACCATGTTTACTTAAAATCCCAATCAGCTCTTTGACCGAGCGCCGGTGATAGGTGCAACTCCGCCTATTGTCAATGTTGATTGGCGCGAGTAGAGTTAATGGGAATATGTATAACCCGGACGGACAAAGCGGTTGGGACTGGCCTCACATAATCCCCCGCAAACTTATTCTGACCGCTTTTGTTATCTTTAATGCGATAACCGGCGCGGCGATATGGATTGAATACTACACGGCTGCCCCGGGCGCTGCTGATTGGTTTATCCTGTGGAAGGCCGGCGGTGGCAATGCCAGCGGTGTCTGGTTCTGGTTGGTATCCGGTGTTTTTCTTTATCTGGAGGTGGGAACGATGGTATTGACCCTGATGTCAAATAGGGCCAGGTTAAAAGCAGCGGTCGCTGAAGCGGCGGCTGAAGCGACCGCCAAAGCGTGGGTCGAAGCTGACCGGATGTGGCGGGAATGGAATGAACGCCGGGAAACCGCCGCCCAAGAAGGGCGGGACTTCACCGAGCCGCCCCCCGGCATTCCCGGCAGTGGCGACGGGGAGCATCCCTAGCCATTTTTTACACCAAGCCACCGGGCGGGTTACCCCGCCCTTAACTTTGCCTGAAACCAGGCCGGAAATTGATGGAAAGCAAGCGGTGGCAATGCCAGCGGTGTCTGGTTCTGGTTGGTATCCGGTGTTTTTCTTTATCTGGAGGTGGGAACGATGGTATTGACCCTGATGTCAAATAGGGCCAGGTTAAAAGCAGCGGTCGCTGAAGCGTCCGCCAAAGCGTGGGTCGAAGCTGACCGGATGTGGCGGGAATGGAATGAACGCCGGGAAACCGCAGCTCAGGAAGGGCGGGACTTCACCGAGTCGCCTCCCGGCATTCCCGGTAGTGGCGCTGGGGAGCATCCCTAGCCATTTTTTACACCAAGCCACCGGCGGGTTACCCCGCCCTTAACTTTGCCTAGAATGGCTCCGCTTATTGACCGGATGTCATCACCATCTCTTATCCGCCAATAGACTTTTCCCGCCCCTTCCAATAGACTACTTCCCAACAACCCACAGACCCGGAGGTTATTACTATGCCTGTATTTCCTCACGAGTACCTGCATAAGGTCGCTTACCATATCTACGTCGCCAAGGGGACGCCGGAAGATGAGGCGGAAATCGTTGCCACCCACCAGGTGAAATCTAACCTGGTCGGCCACGACTCCCACGGCATCATCCAGCTAATCGAGTATTGCAGCCGCATCGACCGGGGCCACATCGTCCCCGGCGCGCCCTTTGTGGTGGAGCGGGAAACGCCCAACACCGCCGTAATTAACGGCAACTGGGGCTTCGGCTTCGTCCAGACCGAAAGGGCCATGCGGATGGCGATAGACAAGGCCAAAGAACACGGCGTGGCCGCCATAACCATCCACTACCAGAGCCACGTCGGTCGGGTGGGCGACTATCCTACTATGGCGGTTAACGAGGGAATGATTGGCCTGGTTACCGCCGACTCCGGGGCCGGTCCCAAGAACGCCGCCCCCTTTGGCGGGCTGGCTCGCCGGTTGGGCACCAATCCCATATCCATCGGCGTACCCAGCGACCTGGAAGGCCCGGTGCTGCTGGATATGGCGACCAGCGCAGTGGCAATGGGCAAGATTAACCTCCAGCGCAGCCGCAACGAGCCGGTGCCGCTGGGCTGGATTGTGGACAAGGACGGCAACCCGACCACCGACCCCAACGACTACTTCGCCGGCGGAGCCATCCTGCCGGTGGGGGCCGACCAGGGGCATAAGGGCTACGGCCTCTCCTTCATGGTGGAGATGTTCTCCGGTCTGCTGACCGGCCTGGGCTTTGGCATCGACCCCCAGGCGCGGCACAACGACGGCGTGTTCATCTCGGTTTACAACGTGGAACACTTCCGCCCCCTGGACGACTTCAAGCGGGAGATGCGGGAGTTCGTCGAGTTTATCAAGACGTCGCCCCCGGCTGCCGGCTTCACCGAGGTCCTCTACCCGGGCGAGATTGAGTACAAGACAGAGCTGAAGCGGCGGGAAGAGGGCATCTACGTCGAAGATGAGACCTGGAACAGCATAACCGACCTGATGCAGGAGTTGGGAGTGGCGGATAAGGTGGGGATGCCCTGATTGCAGAGGGGGCGAGACGACCCGAAGGGGAACTACGGCTTTGGTTAGCGCCGGCGGTTTCATCGGCACAATCGGGCTCTCGGCTAAAAGTCCTCAGGCGGGGTCTCTATCCCAGCGGAAGCGCGAGTCCCTTGCCTTCAGATCCTCGGCAAAGCCCAACCGTGGCGGGTCCCCCCACCACGGTAAGCATAACTCTCCTTGGTGAGTTTGGTTAGAAACTTGGTCAGTTGCGCCAGCATAGCCATATAAGGCCAATGCGGGGTAGCTCGAATTACCCGGCGGGACTGGTGCGCAGCCGGTTGATATGATTCACTATAGTGAACAGGCCGGGTGCTTGTCTCGCATCAAAGTATGCGCTAATTGAACCGCCCAGGGAACTATACATAGCCAAGTTAATTATATTTTCATTCGTATAGCGGCGTTCCCACCGCGCTCTGACGCTTCGAATAGTAGCGACGGGTACACGAGTGGATCCGGGGGTTACCGACGGTCCCAGATATAGAAAGTCTGTATCGGCCCAGATTAATCCTTCCCGGTTCGGGTAAGGACCGATGGTGTCGGAATCTTCGGCCGGCATTGCCGTTAGATCCGGGTATTCCTCCTGGGTAAATATCCGGTGGAGATAGCCGGTTAAGCTGATCATTCCGGCGTACTGGATGGGGCCGAAGTAGGATGTGATGCTGCCGGAAATCCCAAATACACTTAGAGAGGTCTGAGCGTGATGGAGGTTTTCTTTTTGAAACTCCCATTCCGCATGAATAGATTGTATTTCCTTGAGGGATAAACGGAAGGACTGCTCAGTATCGCTGTGGGATTTGTGCAGGCAGTCGTCTTCAATCCAGGTTATGCCTTCGATGCAAGGTATAGGATTGAACCGGAGAACCCTTTTCTCTTCTCTCTTCCGGCGACGGTCTCGGCCCTGACCACTGGGGGAATCTGAATCGTCCTTCCGGTGAAACTGCCGTAAGATGTTCATTGCTTTGCTCCTGGAGGGCGCGGTTGTGGGGCTTCGATTGCGGGAATGCTAAAGAGATTGTAGCTAGGTTGGGGGATGTAGTCAAAGGGGTTAGCTACTCAGGGCAGGATATGTGCAAAGTCCACGCTATTAACAAAGTCCGCTCATGGTGAGCTTGTCGAACCACGCTTCCCTACCCGGGGGCTATCCTTCGACCGGCTCAGGATGAGCGGAGGAGTCAACGAACACTACCTTGCAATCATCCTAGGGGCTAAGGCAGGGTCATTCAATTGTCACCCTGAACGGAGTGAAGGGTCTGAAATCCCTGGGTAAGTCAACGGAGGTTCAAGGTAGGACTTTGAGATTCTTCAGTCGCTCCGCTCCTTCAGAATGACAATTGAAAGACCCTGGGGCTAGGGAGGTACGGGGCTGTGCCGTTATTACAAAAAATTGTAATAACCCGCTTATTATCACAAAAAAACGCGTTTTTTTGTGATACGGCTCAAAACTCCAGTCAAATTACCTTGTAATTGGAAAGATATGCCCTTTATCATAATTTCCAACCCGCATTAACTTGACAAGGATTTGGGCATTGTTGCAGAACAACATCAGAACGTACCGCGCCGGGCAGTATATACGGCAGCCCACCGACTATCGGGCTTTTATCCCGAACTCTCTGCCTCCAAAGCCGCCGTTGTGCTGGGACGCCGAACTGTTAGCACTGCTTTCCAACGCCGACCAGTCCCTCGGACGGCTGGACGGCGTGGCGGATATGGTTCCCAATCCGGATATGTTCGTAAGTATGTACGTCCGTAAAGAGGCGGTGCTGAGTTCTCAAATCGAAGGGACTCAAGCCTCTTTAGTGGACGTTCTGGAATATGAAGCTAACGTAAGTCATCGCCAGTTGCCAGGCGACGTGTTGGAAACCTTGAATTATGTCAAAGCCTTGAACGCTGGGTTAGAGCGACTCGATACACTGCCGCTTTGCAACCGGTTGTTCCGAGAGATACACGAAATACTGATGCGAGGCGTCCGGGGACAGGAAAAATCCCCGGGTGAATTCCGCGAGTCGCAGAATTGGATAGGCCCACCCGGCAGCAACTTGAACAATGCTACCTATGTGCCACCGCCACCCTACGAAATGGCCCAGGCAATGGGAGACTTAGAGCTTTACCTGAACTCGGAATCGCCCACGCCCCTTTTAGTCAAGTGCGGGCTGGCCCACGGCCAGTTTGAGATGATTCATCCCTTCCTGGATGGAAACGGGCGGCTTGGCCGTCTCCTGATTACTTTTCTTTTATGCCAACAGAAGGTTCTGATTCGCCCTCTGCTTTATCTCAGTGCCTATTTTAAGCAGAACCAAGATGAATACTACGATCGGTTGTACGCCATAAGCAACGCCGGAGATTGGGAAGGCTGGCTGAAATTCTTCCTGAAAGGCGTAGGTCAAGTATCCCAAGAGGCCGCGGAAACCGCCCGGAGGATAATCGCAATGCGGGAGGAGCATCAGCAATTGGTTATCCAGAATGTCGGGGGGCGAAACGGCTTAACCTTGCTTGACGCTCTTTACCAAAGCCCGGTAGTTATTGTGGCTAATATGGAACGGATGCTCAATGTTTCTTACGTTACCGCCAATAACTTGGCGCGCGCTTTTCAAGCTCTCGGCATACTGAGGGAAATCACCCAACGGCCCCGCAACAAGATCTACGTGTACCAACCTTATTTGGACATTATAAACAGAGATTTGTAAGGCAATGCAGGGGTCCTTATTAAAGAACATTTTTAGAACGCCGCAGATTATTACAAAAAACGCGCGTTTTTTGTAATAAGGCCAAACTATCCAGTTCCCTCTCCATCACCCTCCTCCTCCCCGCAACCTCCCCAACACCGGAATCGCCGCTATCTTCTCCTCTTCCAGGTCTGCCCAGTAGATACCGGTGGGGTGGGGCAGGTTGCCGGGGCAGCGGATTATCTCTTCCGGGGTCGCGGCATAGTCCAGGGGGACGTCGTGGTTGGTGCGGGGCAGCGGCTCGGCCAGCACCTGCATCGGGTGGACGGTGGTTAGCACCGGCGTGGCTGGGCCGACTATTCCGGCGGCGGCGGCCAGGCCGTACTCCAGGTCGGCGTAACCTCCGCCCTTGCCTACGCGCACTCCCTCCCGGTTGACCGCCACCGAGCCGGAGACTACCAGGTCCACCGGCTGCATTTCCGCCACCAAAACCGGCCTCCCGTAGCGAAAAGCCCCGCTGATAGTGGAACCCTGGGCCGGAGTGCAGCGCATAACCGCCGGGTCCAACTCCACGAAGCACTGCTCCTGTTGCAGGCGGGGGACGGCCATGTAGAGCAGCTTCCCATCCTCCAGCGCTTGCTGTCGCAGGGGGCGCTGGGCCTTGTCCGGGTTGCTCTTGATTACCCTGGCTTGCTGCCAGACATCCAGGCCAAAGACTCTTTGGGCCGCGTCCTCGGCCCCGTAAAAGTCAGGGATTTTGTCGTGGACGCTCTTGCCGCGCACCACCCGTGCCTGCTCCAACGCCGTCCAGACCGCCTCTCTGATAGCAAATTTGTCGCGCATCGGCGCCTCCGGCGCAATTGAGAATTAAAAATTAAGAATGCAGAATTGTCAGTTAGTAATTGGGGATTATCATTCCTAATTCCTAATTCGGCAAAGCTGCTGACCTGGGTTTACCCGACCAATTCTTCCAGTGCCCCTTGTTCGCCCTCGGCGGCGCGGACGCGGGCGGCGGGTTGGTACGAGGGCTGGCGGGGCGGCAGGTCAAAGCCCTGGCCGGCCAGCAGTTGCCCGATGGTGCGTAGCTGTATCTTGGGAAAATCCTTCTGCCAGAGGTCGGACTGGTAGAAACCGCCGGAGGCTTCCTCGGCGCGCATATCCCGGGTCGGTTCCTCCAGGGAGATGAACAGGCCCAACGTCGCCTTTTCCCGCTCCACCACGCCCTTGAGGTCGCGGATTTGCGGCGAGGAGACCCGCCCGCCCTTGACCTGGATGACCACCTTCTGCGGCGTCCGGCGGGGACCGTCCACGAAGTAAATTATCCCGTCAATGCCCCGGTCGGCGCCGCGCTTCTGCTCGGCCTGGGGTTGGGCCTCCAGCAGGGAGACGGCCCAGAACTGGAACTGGTAGGGGTCCTGCTCCCACAGGGCGCGGGCGCTGCCCACATCCCGGGGTTCGCCCACCACTGCGTAGTCGGCGCCGGGGTCGAGGTTGAAGGCCGTCTTGAGGCGGCTCTTCATCAGGGCTACAGCCAGGTGGGTAACGTCAATGCCCAGCCACTGGCGGTTGAGCTTCTGCGCCGCCGCCACCGCCGTCCCGCAGCCGCAGAAGGGGTCAAGCACCACATCCCCTTCATTGGATGAGGCTTGGATGATACGCTCTAATAGGGCTTCGGGTTTCTGGGTGGGGTAGCCGAGGGATTCTGACCGAGAAGTCGGTCGTATATCAGTCCAATCGTTCTGAAGAGGGACGCCGGCCATCTCGTCCAAGTATCGTTTATAGTTTGGCATCCCGTTTCCCGTATATACAAGACGCCCATCCTCTGACATTGTCGCCATTCCATCCTTGGAGTAGGCCCAATACCGACCTTGGTAAGGCAATGCGCCTTTGTATTCCCAACCATCAACAGGTTGCATATACCCGTCGGTCAAATCTGCTTCCCATTCCCCATTTCGGGGACGTTTGACCCGCCATTCGTAGCTAGTGTCCCCGCCGGGTTTGGCCGCGGTTAAGTCGCCCATTCGATATCGCCGGCCCGAATCTTGCTCGGTGAACTTGTAGAACGAATCCACATATTGGTCATCGTATTCCGTATATAGCCAATTCCAATTCCATCGGTTGGTTTTGGAGTAGAAGAAGATGGTATCGCGGACGTTCCCGTACTGACGCCGGCCTTGCCTGGCGTCGTTATGTGCGTTAGTCCTGCGCCAATTTATCTCACTCCTAAAGTTGGTAGTACCAAACACCGCATCCAACAGCAGCTTCAAATAATGGCTGGCGGTGGGGTCGCAGTGCAAATAGAGGCTACCGGTGGGTTTGAGAACCCGGCGCAACTCCACCAGGCGGGGCGTCATCATCACCAGGTAGGCCAGCATCGCGTTGCGGCCGATGAACTGGCGGAAGGCGGCGATCATGTCCTTCACCGCCGCCGGCGTCTCCGGGTGCAGAATGATGTCCTGCTCGAAGGTGCGCTCCGTCTCCAGCGTCCACTCCCAGGTATCGGTAAAAGCCTTAATCTGGGCCGGGGAGTCCTCGCCGGACTTCTCCCGGAACAGCACGTTATAAGAGGCGTTGGAGTTAAAGGGCGGGTCCAGGTAAACCAGGTCCACCGAAGCGTCGGGGATATGGTCGCGGAGAACCTGGAGGTTGTCGCCGTAGAAGAGGGTGTTGGGCATAGGTCAGCCTTCCGCCATTGACTCGGCGTCCCGTATGTAGTCTATCGTTTCCCGCACGTCGGCAATAATGTCATCTGCCGGCTCCAATATCCCGTCGTAGAAACAGGCGCCGTGCAGGAAGGATTGGCGGATAGCATATTCTTTGCGCAACGGTTCAAGGGATGGGTCCTGCCTTCGCAATTGCCGGAGCATCCGCATGGTCTGGCCCGAGCTACGGGGTTCCTCGCCGGTACGGGCCAGAATCAGGGCATCGGTGGCCCGCTTGGTGGCGCACCAGGCCTTGTCGGCGGCATTGCGCAGCCGGTCCTGCTCAAGCATCTCCAGGGCATCGTCATACAATTCCCTCGCATCGTCGAACAGAAAGCCTACCCGTTCCGTTTGCAGCATAAAGCCTCACTTTGGAAAGTGGACGGCAAGTTAATCAACCAAAGAACGGGAACAGTATATCATTTCATTAGCACTTATTCGTGCCGAACTGAAGATGCGGAAGGCTACTACTGACACCCCCCGGTTGACATACCGCATAAACACCTCTATCATTAGTACAGGTGTTCTATATTATCGCTTGCCGGGGTGAGGTTATGGCTGAGGCCGAGGTACAGGAAATTACCTGCAAGACCCTACTGAACCGGGTGGATGTCCCCGGGTTTCCCTTCCGCTGGTCGTTGAATCCCTACCGGGGCTGCCGTCATGCCTGCCGCTACTGCTATGCCCGCCCGACCCATGAGTTCTGGGGGATGAACGCCGGAACTGAGTTTGACCAGCGGGTGTTTGCCAAGGTCAACGCTCCCGAGGTGCTGCGCGCTGAACTGCGCCGGCCCCGCTGGACCGGAGAACCCATTGCCATCGGCACCGCTTCCGACCCTTACGAACCCGCCGAGGCCCAATACCGGCTGACCCGCGGCATCATTGAAGTCCTGGCCGAGTTCCGCAACCCGGCGTCCATCACCACGAAGGGCGTCCTGGCCCGCCGCGACGTGGACGTGCTGCAAGAGTTGTACCACGCTGCCGATGTCCAGGTGATTTTCAGCGTGGGCAGCATTGACGAAACGGTATGGAAACGGACGGAGCCTGGGACGCCCAACCCGATAGCCCGGCTGGAGGCGATGCAGTTCCTGGTGGAGAACGGCATCCCCGCCGGGGTGATGATGGCCCCTTTGCTGCCGGGCATATCCGACAGTTCCGAGGCAATTAACGCCACGGTGCAGGCCGCCGCCAACTATCGCGCTCAATTCCTTTCGGCCAACCTGCTCTTCCTCAAGCCGGGGTCAAAGGAGTGGTTTATGCCCTTAATTCGGGAGTCTTACCCGCACCTGACCCCCGGCTACCGCCAGCTTTACCGCCATACCTATGCGGATAAGGACTATACCCAGGAGGTATTGGCTGTGGTGGATGAGGCCCGGCGCCGGTGGCACTTGCCCGCAGTTACCCCACCCAAGGAACTGAACGCCCCCCGACAGCAACAGCAACTGGCCCTGATTGCGTGACGGGGTTTATCCACGAATGGGCGCTAATAGTCACGAATGTCTTTTGTGGACCCTCTGCGTATCTCCGTGTCTCTGCGTCTCCCTGTGAAAAAGCTCTTCTTCACAAAGAGACGCAGAGGGGCGCGGAGAGCTAATCAGCCCCTTCGTGGCCCTTCGTGTTCCTTCGTGGATAAACTAAAAAGCCCAATTAGTTGGAGTAGATGACCTGGGCATCCGCCCCACTTATACGGGAACTAACCAAAGAAAATGGGGCAGACACATCGGTCTGCCCCAACGATTGACGGATTGAAAGGCGCTTAAATAGCGTAATTCTTTTCTTTGGCCACCCGGCCGGTAATCAGGAAAATTACCCGCTCGGCGATGTTAGTGGCCCGGTCAGCGATGCGTTCCAGGTCGTGGGCCGCCCAGAGCAGGTAGGTGGCACGTTGGATGTTACGCGGGTCTTGAATCATATACAACAGCAGTTCCCGGTAAACCTGGTCGTAAAGGGCGTCAACCTCGTCGTCGTCGTCAAGCACCTTGTTAGCCATGACTTTGTCCCGCTGCACCAGCGAGTCCATACTGTCCCGCAGCATTTCCCTGGACTTGTCGGCCATGCGGGGAATGTCAATCAGGGGTTTCAGCGGCGGGTCGTTGCCCATCAGCAGGCTGATTTTGGCGATACCCTCGGCGTAGTCGCCCATCCGTTCCAGTTCCACGGTAATGTGCATTAGCGCGATGATGGCTCGCAGGTCGCCAGCCATCGGCTGCTGCATGGCGATGAGGTCAATGCAAAGTTCTTCAAGCTCATAGCGCTTCACGTCGATGTAGTCGTCCCCGTCAACCACCAACTGAGATTCCACCAAATCCCGCGACTTCAGCGCTTCAACCGCGCGCATAACCGCCTTATCCACCACGTTAGCCAGCAGCAGCACCTCTTCCTGCAAATGGTTAAGCTGACGGTCCAGGTCAACTCTAAGCATTGTCCTACCTCCACATACCGGATGGTGATACCCGGGGTTAGGTTGAGCCGATTGCAAAATCCGTTCGCCCTGAGCTTGTCGAAGGGTCTCCGTTAATGGTTCGACAAGGCTCTCGTGAGCTTGTCGAACGGCTCACCACGAACGGGTTTGGTGCTTGGCGCGGACTTTACAATCGTCCTGGGGGTTAGGTTGGGCCGCTCTTTCGCCGGGAAGTTATACCGAGCGCCAGATTTGCCCCCGCTGCCGCACCGGTTCCAGCAGGCTTTCGTCAAAGGGCAGGGGCTTATAGTCCGCCGGGCCCGGCAGAGTGTAGCCGATGCGGTCGAAGACCTCCGGGTTGGTGTAATAGCTGTTATAGCACTGGCGCAGCAATTCTCTAAAGAAATCGGGCTGTTCCGCTTCCACCTGCCGCAGGGTGTCATCCTGTTCCGCGGCGGAAAGCTCCGCAAAGCCGGCGTCGCTCTGGTCGTCCCGAGGGCTATGTTGCGCGGCGGCAATCTCCAACTGCGCCAAACCCTCACCGAACAACCGGCGTAATCTGATGTTCTTCTCCGCCATCTTTTCCACGAATTGAGCGCCGCCCAAATCGCCGGCTCCGGGGAAATTATCCTCCGCCGGCACGATGCGGTTGAACGCGGCGGTAAGCATATCCCGCTGCGCTTCGGTGAAAATCGCGACCATAGTTTGACCTCCGGGTTCCGGGTATATCCACGAATGGGAATGGATGATTAAGAAATAATCGTCGTGATACTCTCTTTTACGCTGCGTCTCGGTGTGAAATTACGCCCTTACCGGGGAATTATCGGCAAGACTATGTGAGAGGGATGGGCCGCCGTGTGGAGGACGGTCTGTTGGGCCGTTTCCAGGCGGTCGTCCTCGCCCAGCGGCGCGCCGGTATTGGGGTTGCGGTCGAAACGGGGGAAATTGCTGCTGGAAATTTCCACCCGCAGCCGGTGGCCCGCCTTGAGAACGTGGCTGGTGGCCCACAGGCCAATGCTGTATTCGTACACCTGGCCGGGGTTGATGAAGGTAGGCTGCCGCGCCGAAGTCCGGTAGCGGGCGCGGACGATACCGTCCTGGAGGTTCTGGGCATAACCGTCGGGGCGCACGTCCACCAGCTTGGCGGTAAAGTCGGTATCCACCGCGCTGCTGGCGGCGAATAGCTGCACCTTAATCGGGCCGGTCAATTCCAGGTCGGCGTCCAGCGGTTCCGAGGTATAGACCAGCACGTCCCCTCGATCCTCCGCCGGCCGCTGGTCGGCCACCCCGTGGGGTATCATCAGCGTATTGCCCCGCAGGGTGGGCGCCGGGTCGTTGGGGTCATAAACGTAGCGGTCCGGGGGTTCCTCTCCCGGCGGCGCGGTGGACAGGGCGCCATCGCCGGCGCGGGTGTTGGCCGAACCGTCGGAGTGGAGGTAATAGCGGGTGTAACGGGTGCGGGCCAGGGGCCACTCGTTTTCGTAACGCCAACTGCCCTGACCCGTAGTACCGCTACCAGTAGGGCCGCCGCCCATCACAAAGATATAGACCGGCGGCTCGTCCATAATGCCGGAGTCAATATCCTTGAGCCAGTAGTCGAACCACCGCCGCAGGTGATCGTGCAGTTCAATGGCGGCCTCCGGGCCGAAGTCTATATCGCCGGTGTCGCCGGAGGTGGCCCGGGTATAGGGTCGGATATGCGCCCAGGGGCCGACCAGCAGTTTCTGGTTGCGACGAGCCAACCCGGTCTCATTCGAATCGGAGCCGCCCCGCTCGGTGATAGCGCTATAGGCGTTCAGCGCGCCCTCCAGGAAAATGTCGTACCAGGAACTGACGTGGAACAGGGGTATCTTGATGCCTTCCAGGTTGCGCAGCAGGTTCAGCCGCCACCAGTAGGGGCCGTCCAATTCCTGCTCAAAGTATTCTCGAAAGTAGGGAGCCGTCTCTTGCAGCCGTCCAATCCAGTCCTTCAACGGCAGGTGGCGGAACCACTCATCCTTGAGGGGACGGCCAAAGTTGCCCGGCTCCAGTACATAATCATCCAGCTGGGCCAGCAAGTCCTGACGGCCCAGTCGTTCCAGGGTATTGCGCCCCTTGTGGATGGCATAAGGCACCATCCAGCCCCATTCCATCGCGCCGCCGGTGTGGTAAACCCAGCTTTGATGAAAGTCGGAGGAGGCGGAAACGGGGGCCATCGCCTGCAAGTGCGGCGGCAGCGGGTTGTTGGTAGCCAGGGTATATTGGGTAGCCCCCAAGTAGGACTGGCCGGTAGTGCCGACCCGTCCGTTGCTCCAGGGTTGGCGGGCCGCCCATTCCACCGTGTCATAGCCGTCCTGCACTTCCTGGAACAGGGGGTTGTAGTAATCGCCCTCGGACTCGAAGCGGGCGCGGCAGTCCTGGCTCAGCACCACGTAGCCGTGGGTGGGGAAGAACCAGACGGAATGGTCGGGGCTGGCGACGTAATCGTCCTTGCCGTAGGGGCCGCGGTTGACCAGCACCGGAAAGCGGCCCGGAGCGTCCGGGCGGAAAACGTCGGTAGCCAACCGGGTACCGTCCCGCATGGGCACCATCACGTTGCGTTCGCGGATAACCTTGAAATTACCTTCTTGCGCCATAGGCAAAGGATACTCCCGCCGGGCCAACGGCGTCAAATACGAAAATGCCGGGCCGGGTTAAGGAATTGTAAAATTGGCAGCGCCGGAAGAATGGATGAAAGGAAGGGCCTTTTCATTCTCCAGGAAAGTCCCCTCTCCCTCTGGGAGAGGGTTAGGGTGAGGGCGTTCCTCCGTAGGGAATCGTTGTTGCTGCCAGCGGTTTCCCCCTCACCCCGGCCCTCTCCCTCAAGGGAGAGGGCGAATGAAAAGGCCCTGGGGGTGGTTCCGTTTGATTTTAGGGTTTAGTGATGAGGTGTACGCTATAATCGTACATCTGAAACT
Source organism: Dehalococcoidia bacterium (assembly GCA_965197655.1). Classification (GTDB taxonomy): domain Bacteria; phylum Chloroflexota; class Dehalococcoidia; order Lucifugimonadales; family UBA3495; genus CATQHB01. The sequence goes on from OZ240220.1 coordinate 3,563,097, forward strand.
CTAAAACCAAACGGAACCCTTTGGGTTGTGTCTTGACTTTGAAGAAATATCTGTTATCTCGCCGGGGGATCGGGTTACTCATCCTGCTGGGTGTCTTCGGCGCGTGCAGCGTCTACTACTGGCCGTTGCTTGAGCCAAAGATCCCCGTGAGCTTTGGCGAACCACGCTCTCCCATATCCGGCGGTTTATCCTTCGACAGGCTCAGGATGAGCGGAGAGGTCAAATCAGGCGACTTTGCACCGGCCCTGGGCGGGAGGTGGTTGCGTTGATAAACGCACGCATACCATTTATCATTCACCTGAAGGGTGAATAGTGGAAATACATTTCAGAACCAGCCGTCTTCGTCGAAACTACGAGGAATCGGCCCAGGCCATCCGGCAGTGGGGACCAGAGGTGAGCAATCATTATGACGACTAATAATCCGCGTGTATGGTCGGACTTGGCGATTCCCCCCGGCGAGGTTCTGGCCGAGGAACTGGCAGCTCGTGGAATGACCCAGAAGGAATTGGCCGCCAGGATGAACCGGCCGGCCCAGGTGATAAACGAAATTATCGGGGCGGAGAAGGCCATCACCCCGGAAACGGCTATCGGACTGGAGAAGGCGCTGGGTATCGATGCCAGTTTCTGGATGAACCTGGAAACAACTTATCGCCTTACTTTGGCGCGGAACAGGAAAACGATGGGTTCGATATCAATTTAGGGAACCTCTGAATAAGTCGTCAAACGCCAGCGCCTTCACCCCGTCGTTCCTGCGAAGGCAGGAACCTCTGCCACAACGTTTTAGGTTCCTGCTTTCGCAGGAACGACGGGTAGGGATAAACACCCAAGTCATGGACTTATTCAGAGGTTCCCTAGAGCAAGAACCTCAGCGAAAGGAAGCGCCTGAGCCGTGGACGCTTCTTTAGTCCCCTACCCCTGCCCCCTCAACTCTTCAATCTGAGCTTCTAAGGAACGGACGCTGCCGGCGTCGCCGTCGGAGAGGCGGAAGCAGCGGTCGAGATAGAGTTGGGCTAGGCGGGAGCCTTGGGACGTGGCCTCCCGGGCGGCAGCCAGCAGGTTCGGTATCTGGAACTCCTCGGGCAGGTGCCGGGCCAGGGCGTTAATCTCCTCGGTTACCTCGCCGGTCATATTGTCGTCCCGGCCCTCCTGGGCGAACTGGAGACTGCCCAGCAGCCGGGAAAGCTCGGCCAGCTTGTCCCGCTCGCTCATCAGGCCGAAAAGCACCTCGTTGACCTGGTAGGAGGTATCCGTCTCGGGTTCCGGCCTGGTTTCCGAGCTGCCCGCCGTCCCGCCGGAAGGGATGCTTTCCCGGGGCGGCGCAGCGGAGATATTCTCTCGGTCCAGGTAGTCGGCGCACAGCAGGGAATAAGCCTGCACCGCCTCGGTGGTGGACTCCATCATCCGGGGCAGGTCAAAGGAAAACATACTGGAGCCGAAAATCAGGTCATCCTCCCGCAACTGGCTGAGCCGCTCCAACTCGCCGTAGCCGTCCACCGGCTCCGGCACCGGGGGCATGGCAAAGGAGGAAAAGTCATTCAGAGGCAGGTTGCCCAGGTGAGAGGCCAGGAAGGGCGGCACATACTTGCCGAAGTCGGCCTTCACCGGCAGGATAACCACGTAGGTGGCATATAATATATCCGGCTCCGTGTCCACCCGAAAATAGACTAGGGCGTGGCCCCTGGGACGGCGGGCGTCCCCACGGTCAAATATCAAATCCATCTGTTCTTCCTATCGGCGCTAATCATTATTATTAGTGCGTAGTGCGGCGTCCGTTCAGTTACAAGTTTCGTCGGCACCGGGCCAACCCCGGCGCCAACCCCGTTGCTTGATGGTTGCCTGGCGCCAATTATAGAGTATCGGTGACGGTAGGGCTATAGCGGGAAGAGGTGAGCCAGGGCAATCGCATTTGGATTTCCGGCAAACCGTCGTTCCTGCGAAAGCAGGAACCTAAAACCATGTGGACAGCGGTTCCTGCCTGCGCAGGAACGACGGGAAAGAGACGTTTGTCGTCATGTACGATAGCCCTGGGAGGCGAGCCAGGGCAATCGCAATGTCCAGGTCAAGAACAAACCAGGCGCACGATGAGCCTGAAACCCGTTCGTCATGAGCTTGAAAACCCGCTCATGGTGAGCTGGTCGAACCGCCCTCCCTTATCCGGTGGCGAGTCTTTCGACCGGCTCAGGACGGGCGGGTAGGACAAGTCTCACTACTTTGCAGCGGAATGACGTAAAGCAAAGAGGAAGGCCGCCCCGTTAAACGGAGCGGCCTCAAGCAGGTTCTCGGCGCTCAATAGGTCAGCGTTACCGGAAAAATAGTATTACTGCTGCAAGCCTCCGAGAATATTCCTCTGATTAAGGAACCTGGTTAGACTTTACCATCGGGGAAGCCGGGGCGCAAAGGGGAAAAGCCGCCGGTTTGGCCCAGTTTAGACCGGTTTAGCGAAGTTCCCCCGTTTCCACAACCTCTGCCAGAATCCTGCAATTCGTTCTTGGTACGGTTCCTGCCCGGATTGACCCCTTGAGTCCTGGTGCAGTTCCGGTTCCTAGTCGGCTTCATGGTGTTGGTATCCCTGGCGCCGCCCTTTTGGTAAGAGTCGCCGGCGGTATGGCCGCCGCCGACATCGGGACTATTGGGACTATCGAAAGAAGCCGCGCCGGTTGCCGCCGGATTGCCGGCGCAGGAAGCTGGGCACATCCAGGTCATCGGCGCTGTCCTTGGGAAGGTCTTGCAACAATTGCTGCAACTCGGCCTCACGCATCTTCTGGTTGTCCTGGATGACCGGGAAGGCGGCGGCTACCATGGTCATCTTCACCTCGTCCTCCAAGCGGGGGTCACGGCTGGTGCCGAAGATGATGTTGGCCTCCGGGTCGGACATCTCTTCCAGGACCTGGGCGGCATCCTGAACCTCCTGCAAGGAGAGGTTGGCCCCGCCGGTAATCACGAATAGGATGCGCTTGGCGCCCTCCATTTCAATATCCAGGAGGGGGCTGCGGGTTGCCATCTTGGCGGCGTCAACGGCCCGGTTTTCACCCTTGCCGCGGCCGATGGCCAGCCAGGCCGGGCCGGCGTTGGTGAGGATGGTCTTTACGTCGGCGAAGTCAACGTTAATTTCCCCGGGTACGGTCACCACCTCGGCGATGGCCTGGACGCCCTGGTGCAGGACCGAATCGGCCATCTTGAGGGCATCCTCCCAGGTGAAGGTCTGCTCCTTCTCCTGGTTCAACTCCAACAAGCGGTCATTGGGGATGACAATGACGGTGTCGGCGTGGTCCTTGAGCCGCTCGATACCCTCGTCGGCATTCTTGCGGCGGGCGGCGGCCTCAAAGGAGAAGGGACGGCTGACCACGGCAACGGTAAGGGCGCCGCTTTCCTTGGCGATTTGGCAGACTACCGGAGCAGCGCCGCTGCCGGTGCCACCGCCCATACCTACGGCGACGAAGACCATATCAGCGCCATCAACGGCCTTTTCAATTTCGGCCCGCGACTCCTCCGCCGCCTGCCGGCCCAGCTCCGGCTGCGCGCCAGAACCCAGCCCGCGCGTGAGGCTTTGGCCCAGGGCGATACGGTGAGACACATCGCACCGGAAGAGATGTTGGGCATCGGTGTTCAGAGCGTAGTACTCCACCACCGGCAGCTTGTCCTTATACATCCGGCTGACTGCGTTGCTGCCGCCACCGCCAACACCCAGTACCTTAATCAAGGGAACTCCCCGAGTAATTTCCGGCATCGCATTGGAACCTTCGTTATGCTCCCTGCCGGGTTCCCAGGACGCTGAACTTCCAAATACCATAATCACATTCCTCCGAATACCTAATATGACCCAGATTTATATAGTCTGTCTTCCTCCCGAGCGCCCGGTCGGTTTTCCGCTGCCCTTGTTGGAAGTCCCCCGCCCGGTCCGGTTGGAACCTCTCTCTCAACCACCGCCTACCCGGAGACCTTCTCCCGGTTGCGCCTGAACTTGCTGAGCAGCGACTTGTACCCCCGTGTTGACCCTTCCGGCTCCCGATAAGACCGCCGTTCTCCCTGGTGTTTGATGCCCCAAAGCAGGGTTCCCACTCCGGCGGAGAAGCCCGGCTTGCGGAGTTGAGAGGGCAGCCCGGCCACGCCTTCGGGATAGGCGATACGCACCGGCCCGCCCAGGACCTTTTCGGTCAATTCGCGCAGTCCGGCCATATCGGCGCTGCCCCCGGTGAAAACCAGGCCGCCATCGGGCAATCGGTTCAGCCCGGCCTGCTTTACTTGCAGCACCACCAGCTTCAGAATCTCCAGCATACGCTCGCTCATCGGTTCGCACAGCGAACGCCGTCGCGCCACCCGCTGCGGCTGCCCCTGCACTGCCGGGATAACCACCTCTTCATCGGCCCCGACCAACTCCGGCAGGACGTTGCCCCACTTAATCTTGGCTTCCTCCGCCAGGTAATAGGGAATGCGCTCGGCCACCGCCAGGTCGCCGGTAATCTGGATGCCGCCCACCGGCAATACCGCCGAGAACCAGGGGCTGCCCGATTGGAAAATCGTTATGTCGGTGGTCCCGCCGCCGATGTCCACCAGAACGGCGCCCATCTCCCGCTCGTCGGCGGTCAGGGTAGCCTCAGCAGAGGCCAGGGATTGCAGCACCAGGCTGTTTACCGGAACCCGGCTAGACTCCACGGCCTTGACGGTGTTCTTGAGGATGGCGGCATCGCCCATTGCTATGTGGGCTTGCAACTGCACCTCATTGGCGTGCAGGCCGACGGGGTTGCGCACCCCGGACAAACCGTCCACCGCATAGCCGATGGGAATGATGTGCAGCAACTCCCGGCTTTCGTCCAACTGGGGGAAGGATGACCGGATGAACTGGTGCATCTGTTGCGGGGTTATGCTTCGGGAGTCGCCGCCGGGCTGCATTACCTCTTTGGTGTTCATGCTGGAGATATGGGCGCCGCTGACCACCACGTAGGCTCCGAGGTTAGACCCCTTGCCAACGTAGCGCTGGGACTCCTCAATGGACGCCCGCACCGATTCGCCGACTTCTTCAATGTTCTCAACGCAGCCCTTCTGCATCCCCTGAGAGGGAGCAATGCCGGTGCCCAGCACTTTCAATTCCCCTTCGCTGCCCACCCGGGCTACTATGGAGCATACTTTGCTGGTGCCAATATCTACGGCTGTATAGAATGTTTCTTTAGCCAAGTTGTTCCGTCCTTATAAACCAGAGTGCTGGTGCGGAGTTCACCGGAGTTGTTGGTTATTATTGAACCTGACCGGCCCCCACCCGTCATTCCGGCGAAAGCCGGAATCCAGAGCGTCTTGCCGTAGGAAACGTTGACCTACCCAGGGTATTTCCCTGGATTCCGGCTTCCACCGGAATGACGGGGTCAATCGGTAATTTCTTTTTCGCTGGCGTTTATTCCGAAAGACGCTGCGCAACTCTCAGCCGGGCGCTGCGACTGCGCGGGTTGGCGGCCACCTCGTCGGCCCCTGGCCGGATTACCCTCCGGTTGACCAGCTGCATAGTGGGTCGATGCCCACAGACACATACCGGCAGCCCCGGCGGGCAAAGACACTGGGCCGATTGCCGAGCCAGGGCCGTCTTGACCAGCCGGTCTTCCAGGCTGTGGTAGCTGATAACCGCCAGCAGCCCCGCCGGAGCCAGCAGTTCCACCGCCGCTTCCAGCCCGGCGGCCAGGGCAGTCAACTCATCGTTTACGGCGATGCGCAGGGCTTGAAAGGTGCGGGTAGCCGGGTGGGTTCTTCTTCCGGCGGCTCGCCGGCCGGCCCGGCCTCTCGTCCTTCCACCTGCGCGGCTTCCGGCAATTGCCGCAACCAGGTTAGCCAGTTCCGCAGTACTATGGATGGGACGCCGTTGGGTCAAAGAGCGGGCTATTGCTCTGGACCGGGGTTCCTCGCCATATTCCCACAGGGTGCGGGCCAGGTCCGCCTCGACCCAGGTATTTATAATATCCGCCGCCGTGGGGATGTCTGCGTTCGGGTCGAAGCGCATATCCAGCGGCTCATCCTGCTGGAAGCTGAAGCCGAACCCGGGGCCGTCCACCTGACGGGAGGAAATGCCCAAGTCCAGCAGAATCCCGTCGGCCCGGGCGGCGTCTCCCCAGACATTCCGGGCCAGGGTTGTCATATCGGCGTAGCTGCCCGGCGCCGGTATGAATCGGCTGCCAAAGGGAGCCAGGCGTTCCGCCGCGCGGACTAAAGAACGAGGGTCCAGGTCGATACCCAACACACTCCCCAGAGGGGAGGACGCCCGGAGGAAAGACAACGCGTGTCCTCCATCCCCCACCGTAGCATCCACATACCACCCGCCCGGGCGCACTCCCAACTGAACCATCACCTCTGACAGCAGCACGGGATTGTGAAAAGGAGTCTCCACCCGTTCACCCGATTCGGTCATAGCTGACCTCCCCGGAACCGATGCAACGGGCCGCTGGGCTGAACCCAGGCGGAACCCGGCGCGCCGGTCTTCCCTTTCCATTGTTGCTGCAAGAGATACCATAATCTTCCGTTGGAACGCCTCGTTCTCCGTCCAATTTGCCGGGGCAATGCGGGTAGAAATCTGAAACCTGAGTTCCGCTGCCCAAGACAGCCCCGACGAGCCGGGAAAATAACAGCGGGAATCCTGGTTCAACCTCGGAAATAGTCACCCAACCCAACCGTACCCCGAACCGATGATTGATCGACTTCTCCCCAATTTTCTGCCAATTGAGAGGAAGTCTTAAACAGACCGATGCGAGGAGCCGGAGCTGCCCCGAACGGTGGTAATGTAGAGTGTTACGGAGTAGTGATCCACCCACGAACCCCTCACCACAAATCACTGGCCTGAAGGTATCAATCCCGAAAAGATGCTGTCAACGGAAGAAATGCCCAATTTTTGACCAATTTTAGAAAAGGATAATTTTGGTCAATTTATCAGAAACCGACCAACGAAATTAGCGGGACGGGTTGCCGGCTTGGTGACTCCCGGCGCAGCGTTTTGGATACCGGCGCCGGCCGGAATGAGGATTCCGGGTATCCTGGCCGCAGAGCAGGGGAGACCTGGGTGAGGTTATGTACCGCCGGTTGGCACCGGATGCAGCGCCGGCCTGACGGCGGTGGAGTTGTGAGAGAGGCATATAGTTAGAGCAGGGGCTTGGGGCACGGGCTCAACCCAGACAGGTGGGGGGTAGATGCGGGCCGCCCGGCTACGAGGTGGCGGGAGATTGACGCGTTAGAGCCTTGTTTCGGAGTCTGGTGTCCACCTGGCGGGTGATAGCCTGAAATTGGTTAAACTTGGGGTTGACCGATTCGGACAGGGAATCCATGGCGAAAACGACCAGGGCGGATAGGCCGAACATTAGGGACAACCCGACCCCTCCGGCGATAATTAGTCCTAGGGCAATCCAAAGGAAATACGCAGGGAGGGGAGTAAAACCAAAACCCCCAATAGCCAGAACCCCGCCAGCCAAGGTGGCTCCTATGATAGCAAAAACTACCAAGGCGACCACTACTACGGCCAAGAACTTGGCGAGAAGCTCAAATTCGGTAGGCAATGTGTCGGGACTTTCGACGCCGAAGTTTTGTGAAACTCTTTGTCCCTGACGTATCAAGAGCTTCAGAATATACAACACCAGATTTACAATGACCTCTCTGGCTATCCAAAGGCAAACGTACAGGATAGCCGTTGCCACTACCCAGTCATCTACCGGGTGACGAATTAGTGCGAGCAGGACAATAGAAACGGTAACGTGTATTGCTGCCAGCTTAAAGTCTCTAATTGGAAGCAGTTCTTTCTTAAACATCATTGGGACCCTTACCCGAACTATCCGACGGGCCGGAGGTGGACTTCAGGCTCTCAAGGGTTAAGGAAAGGATGTCCTTGAAGCTCGTTAAAGTAGCCGCCAGTACCAATGTTACGACAAGCGCCACAACAGTGTGTGACAGGGAACTTACTACGAAGTCCGGCGCCATAAAACTCTTTAATATCCAGTTTACCAGCCAATTAAGGCCCACGCCAATACCCAGAATACAAAACCAGGTCAGGGCGAGCGCTGCGGCGCGAACAACCAGGTTGGCGCAATACTTGGCTAATTCGATGGTGGAAGGGTAGAGAATAGGCAATTTCGTACGCTGCTCGAAAGAATTGGCAGGAATAATATAGCAGAGTTTGTCAATCGGGTTTGGGGGGCGGACCGGGTACATCCTTCAACAAGCAGCTCAGGGCAGCCCCAAGGGTTGCCCCTACATTTTGCGATTGGCCTGGGTTCACACAGAGGCACGGAGACGCAGAGGGGCAGGGAGAGATTTCCACTTTCCCTCGACAAGGTATATACTAGGCCCTATTCTGCTGGCAGATGGTGTTGATGGATATTAAGCGCCCAAGCAATGAACGCAAGCCCGTTTTTTATGGCTGGTATATTGTTGCCACCTGCATTTTTGTGGCTTTCGTTACTAACGGGGCGCGCAACAGCTTTGGCATTTTTGTCCTGCCGATGTCTGAGGAGTTTGAGTGGAGCCGAGGCACCATTTCCTTTGCGGCGGCCCTGGGCTTTCTGGTCAACGGCCTGACCCAACCCTTTATGGGCAAGCTGTTGGACCGGTACGGGGGCCGCAAGGTCATCATCTCCAGCCTGGCGCTGTTCGGGCTGACCACGGTAGCCCTTAGTCTGACCTTCCACTACCTCTTCCTCATCTTCATGTTTGGCTTTGTATCCTCGGTGGCTTTGAGCGGGATGTCGCTGAACAACACCGGGACTCTGCTGTCCCGCTGGTTCCGGCGACGGCGGGCCACCGTGGTGGGACTGAACGCCGCCGGCCTGTCCGCCGGGGGGTTGCTGCTGGTGCCTCTGGGGATGTATCTGCTCCTGGCCACCAACTGGCGCATTACCTGGATTGCTTTCGGGCTACTGATTCTGGCGCTTTCGGTGCCGCTGGCCTTCTTCTTCCTCCGGGACGACCCCCAGGTAATGAACTTGAACCCGGACGGCGACGACGAACTGCCGGGCACGGCGCCCGGGTCGGGCGCCGGACGCTGGGGCGGGATACTGGATACCGACCGTTGGGCCGATTCCTTACGTTCCATGCCCTTCTGGCAGATGACCATCGCCTACTTTGCCTGCGGCTATACCACCGCCGTCCTTTCGGTCCACTTTGTGCCTTTTGCCGACTCGCTGGGCGTGGGGCCGCAGACGGCGGCTTTCATTTTCGCCCTGATGATGGGGCTGAACGTGGTGGGCAGCATTGGGGCGGGCATCCTGTCGGACCGGTTCAGCCGCAAGAATATGCTGGCCCTGGTTTACTTCGTGCGGGGCACGGCCTATTTGCTGATGCTGGCGGCGGTGGAATTCCTGGGCCTGGGGGCGCCGGCCCTGCTGATATTCGCCATAATAGCGGGAACCTCCTGGATTGCCACGGCGCCGTTGACCACCGCGCTGATTGCCGACGTTTACGGGGTGCGGGCCTTGGGCACCATCTCCGGCATGGCCTTCCTGGTTCACGCCGTGGGCAGCGGCATCAGCATTTGGCTGGCCGGGTTCCTTTTCGACCTGACCGGCTCTTATACCATTCCCTTTGCCATCGCCGGCGTTATGCTGTTCCCGGCGGCGGTCTTCGCTTTCTCCATCAAGGAACGCAAGTATTCGTCCCGCTATAATCCTGCGGCGGCGCCGGCGGCCACCGTGCCGGCGGCGGGGGATTAAGGGGGAGGCCCTCACCCCCGGCCCCTCTCCCAGAGGGAGAGGGGGAACGAACATCCACGAATAGACACGAAGGGGCACGAATGGGATTCTTGTGGTCCACACTGGCACATCACGACGAAATACCGGACGCGGCATTTCTGGAGTGGATTAAGGCGCAACTGGACCACTTCATAACGCTGGAACCGTGGGCTATGGTGGCCGTCCTGGGGGTGATAGTGCTGGCAATTCCCGCGGCCATAATCGGGTTTTACCTGTACCAGCAGCGGCGAACAAATTATTTAGCCACGAAGGAACACGAAGGGCCACGAATGGGTTGATTAGCTCTCCGCGACCCTCTGGGTTCTCTGCGTCCCTTGGTGGAGAAGAGCTTTTTCACAGGGAGACACGGAGATACGCAGAGGGGCCCTAAAGGACATTCGTGCCTATTCGTGTCCATTCGTGGCTAAACCAAAGGGCGCACAAAAAAACAGGGACGGGGGAAACCCCGTCCCTTTCGGTGTACTGCGGAACAACCGCCGTAAAGACTAGCCGGGATTGTGCTTTTCGATCAGTGGCGCTACCCGTGCATCCACATTGCCGACCGGCTGGCCGGCGTCCACCCGGGCTACTGCCAGGTGAGCATCGCGCTGAATTTCCTCCCAGTCCTGCTCAAGTTCGTATTCGTCCCGTAGTTCGTCGAACAAATCGGTTAACGATTTTTGGTCAAACATAACGCTTTTTCTTGATACCTCCTCCCTTTGTATCTCGCCGAAGCGTGCTTTAGTCTATCCAATTTTGGCGGGGCTGGCAATAGGGATTATCAATTAAGAATTATCAATTAAGAATTGGGGTGGTCAGAGAGGCTGGCCGGGAGGGGAGACAGGCATGGGGAGGCGGCCCGTCGGCAGGGCGGGTTGAGTCAATTAGGAATTAGAAATTAAGAATTACAGTTCGGGGTGGGGTTGGCGTCGAGGTTCCTGCTTGCGCAGGAACGACGGTTATTTTGCTCCAGGTAGTACCGGGCGGATTGGGTTGTTCGGGTTTGGCCCAGGGCGCCTTTGGCGGGTCAGCCATTGCCGCCGGCACCGTGGGCCCAGGCCCGATTGCCTCTACCAGTTGTTCAGGTTGCCCTGGCTAGGGCGCCACTTCGAAGTGGGGCTTTCAGCGCCAAGAGTTTCCTCTTCGCTGCAATGATACACACCCCCAAGGCGATGGGTGTGGAGCGGGTTTCCCGCGTCCGGGGACAAGCGCGCTACAGGTCGGCTGTACAGAGTTCCTGTATTATTCAGGTTAGAGAGGTGTTAGCGGGGCTGTCAAGAGGTTTTGAGGGCAATTTGGAAAATATGTTCTGAATAACTGATGGCAGGAAACACTTGACCCGCAGGGTTGCAAGTGTCTAGCGTAGATAAGTAGGGACCGACCCGAAAGATTTGGGTCGGTCCGTTTTATTTCAGAGAGGTGTGATTTTGCGCTGCCGTCGGTGTAATTCATTCCGGCTGTTGAAGCTGGACAGTATTGAACCCGAGGACAACCTCATCTACCGCTGCCAAGAGTGCGGGTTTCTGTTCAGTCCGAGGGTTGGAGCCAGGCCGTCGGGTGAAGGGAAGGAGGGGAGGAAGTCTTGATATGGAAAGGCCTTACTAGAGGTCAGGGAAGAAGGGACAGGGACTGCGGGAGAGTCAATGCCAAGAATCGGCTTGGGGGGACGCCCTCACCCCCGGCCCCTCTCCCTGGGGGAGAGGGGGGAATGGTTCGACAGGCTCATCAGGAGGGGGAGGAGGGAATGGTTCGACAGGCTCACCATGAGCGGGAGGAGGCTCACCATGAGCGGGAGGAGGCTCACCGGGAGCGGGAGGAGGCTCACCGGGAGCGGGAGGGGGCGGTGGTTCGACAGGCTCATCAGGAGGGGGCGGGGGCGGGGGGGTTGGCCGGGCTGGGGCCGGTGGAGTTTGCGGAGGAGGTGCTGGGCGTGGAGTTGTGGGCCAAGCAAAAGGAGGTGCTGGCCGCTCTGCCGGAAAACCGGCGAGTGGCGGTCAAGTCGGGGAACGGGCTGGGCAAGGGGTTCAGCGCGGCGGTGGCGGTGCTGTGGTTCCTGCACAGCCACGACCCGGCCATCGTCCTCAGTACCGCTCCCACCTTTCGCCAGGTGCGACATATCCTGTGGCGGCAGATTCACAGCCTGCACCGCCGGGCGCCGGACATCCTGAAGGGCAAGCTGCTGGATACTCGTTGGGAACTGTCCGATGACCGCTACGCTATGGGCCTGTCCGCCGACACCGCCGACCAGTTCCAGGGCTTTCACAGCCCCAATATGCTGATTGTAGTGGACGAAGCGGAGGGAGTCAGCGACGGGATTTATGAGGCGATCGAGGCGGTGATGACCTCCGCCGAGCCGCGCCTGCTGCTCATCGGCAATCCCACCACCGCGTCGGGCGTATTCCGGCGGGCCTTTTACCAGGAACGGAGCATTTACCATTGCATCACCATCTCGGCGCTGGACAGCCCCAACGTGCAGTCGGACCGGGTGGTCATCCCCGGCCTGACCACCGCCCGCTGGGTGGAGGAGCGACGGCAAATCTGGGGCGTGGACAACCCGCTCTACCGGGCCCGGGTGCTGGGCGAGTTCCCCGACCAGGCTGAGGACACCCTGATTCGCCTGTCCGACGTGGAGGCTGCCGTCCTTCGCCAGGATCAGGATGATGGAGGGGGGACGCCCTCACCCCCGGCCCCTCTCCCGGGGGGAGAGGGGAGGACGGGGCGGCGGCACGGCGCGGCATCCTGCGGGATGACGGTGGGACGGGGGACGGGGTGGTTCGACAGGCTCACCATGAACGGGATGTGGGGGACGCCCTCACCCCCGGCTCCTCTCCCGGAGGGAGAGGGGAGGACGGGGCGGCGGCACGGCGCGGCATCCTGCGGGATGAGGGGGAGGTGGTTTTGGCGGTGGACGTGGCGCGGTTCGGTTCGGACCACAGCGTAATCCTGCGCCGCCGGGGCCAGCGGGTTGAGGAGATTCGCACCTTTAAGGGGATGGATACTATGGAACTGGCCGGCTGGGTGGCCGCTGCGATCCGGGAGTTTCAGCCAACCCAGACCTGTATTGACGAGGTGGGCGTGGGCGCCGGCGTAGTGGACCGGCTGCGCGAGCAGGGCTACGGCGTCCGGGGCATCAACGTGGCCCACGCCGCCCGCCAAAAGGAGGTGTTCGCCAACCTGCGCGCCGAGGGTTACTGGCGGCTGCGGGAACTCTTCGCCTCCGGGCAAATCTCCATCCCGTCCGACCAGCAACTGATGGGCGAACTGGCCGCCCTGCGTTACAGCTACGACAGCCAGGGGCGGATTCTGATGGAGAGCAAAGAGGCGATGCGCCAGCGGGGGATTCCCTCGCCGGACAAAGCGGACGCGCTGATGCTCTCCTTCATTGCCCCGGTAAGCCGGGCCAGGATCTGGACGTAGGGGGCGGATTCAGACATGGATGGACAGGATGAACAAGATAAAGGGTAACTGTTCAGACTTGAGGGGATTTACCGGCTCACCAGCCTGTTGAGAGCGTAGGGCCAAATACGGGATAGCCACCGCCAGCCAAGTTCAGTACGCTAAGTCTGAACAGTTACGATAAAGGAGAGGGTTGAATGGCGGGCAGGGCAACCACAAGGGTTGCCCCTACAAAGCAAGGCTCATTTCACGGTAGGGGCGCTCCTTGTGGGCGCCCCGGAGAACGGTCAATCGGACGATGGAAAGCAGGAAAGGAGGAGATTGGGTATGAAAATCAAAGAGGGAAGCTTGCCGGGCAAGCTGGCCGAGTTGGTGAGATTGGGGGTGGTTCGACAGGCTCGCCACGAGCGGAGGGTAGGGGACGCCCTCACCCCCGGCCCCTCTCCCGAGGGGAGAGGGGGGGTTGTGCGGCGGAGCAACCGGGCGGCAGCAGCAGACCTGGACCCGCTGGGGCCGGCTTTCGGCGCCGGCGGCGGCTGGGCCAACCCGGAATACGGGGCCTACTACGCCACCTCGGTGCCGGTCTATGCCGCCGTCAAGCTGCGGGCCGACGCGGTGAGCCGTCCGCCGGTAACGGTCTATCGCCGCAGCCCGGAGGGAACCAAACTGCCGGTGGCGCCGTCGCACCCGGTACAGCAACTGCTCAACCGGGTCAACCACTGGTACACCCGGGGCGACCTGTGGCGGGCCACCGAGATTTACCTGAACCTGTGGGGCCAGGCTTTCTGGGCCTTGGAGCGGGACGCGGAGGGCCGGCGGGAAATCTGGCCCCTGCGCCCGGACCGGGTGACCGTACTGCCGGACCGGCAACATTACATCCGGGGGTTTGTCTATCGGGGACGCAGCGGCAGCCCGGTGGCCTATACCGCCGACGAGGTTATCTGGCTGCGCTATTTCAATCCATTGGAGGAGTACGCCGGGCTGTCGCCGCTGGCCCCAGCCCGGCTGTCGGTAGATATGGGCGGCGACGGGCTGCGCTTTAACCGGAACTTCCTGCGTAACTCGGCTCAACCGGACTTTGTGCTGCTGACCGACGCGCAGATGACCGACGCCGAGATTGAGGACTTTTACAGCCGCTGGGAAGCCCGCTACCGCGGTCCGCAGAACGCCCGCCGGCCGGCCATCGCCAATTTTGTACGGGATATTCGGACGCTGGGATTGAGCCACCGGGACATGGACTTCATCCGGGGGCTGCGCTGGAGCCTGGAGGAGGTGAGCCGGGCCTACGGGGTGCCCAAGCCGCTGCTGTCGGACCTGGAACGGGCCACCTTCGCCAACATCAACGCCGCTGAGCGCATCTTCTGGCGCAACACCATCGTGCCGGAAATCCGGTTCCTGGAGGAGCAGCTAAACCGGATGCTGCTGCCCCGCCTGGGCTACCCGGACCTGGAGTTGGAGTTTGACCTGACTGCCATCGAGGCGATGCAAGAGGATGAAAACAGCCGGGTAAGTCGGGAAATGCAGCTGCTGGACCGGGGGGTAATAACCATCAACGAACTACGCCGCCAACGCAACCTGCCGGAGGTGTCGTGGGGGGATGAACCGGGGGGTGGGTAGGGGTGGGAATATCAGTCAGACAAAGACTACCTGTCGTTGCATAATGGTTAAACGGAGCCTTATACTTCCCTGACCGGTTCGACGAACTTGTGCTACCAAATATCCTCCAGGGGCGCATTGGAAATAGAGTTCAACACCAACCGTTTGGAAAGGTGCTTTGACGACCTCGGCGAGGCCACGCGTGAGTGGGGCCCGATAGTGTCAAGGAGGTACATCGACCGGATATACAATATCCAAAGAACCGATTACTTCCGCGAATTGTTCAACTTTAGCGCTTGGCGGCTACACCCGCTGCACGGAGAATACGCAGGCAAGTTCGCCATATACCTGACTGGACGCTATCGGCTAATAGTCGGTAGGGGTTATTCGGACGGTCACATAGTAATTTATGAGGTGACGAACCACTATGACGACTAAATCCAACAAGCGGTATTCCAACGTTGCAATCCCCCCCGGAGAAGGTCTGCAAGAGGAGACCGAGTTCCGCGGCATATCCGCAGAAGAACTGGCCGGCCTTTGCGGCGAATCGGTGGACAACATTAGGGCAGTATTTCGGGGTAGCCGCGAGATAAATAGTGAACTCGCGGAAAGCCTGGAGAAGATTCTCGGCATTGGGGCCTATATCTGGCTTGGTTTAGAAGAAGACTACCAGGAAACCCTGAAGCGCATCGGAGAGTCCCGGCCGTCCTGACAACCGCCCTTAACCTCTGGTATAATTGACGTACAGGCCAGCGGGCGTAACTCAGTG
Source organism: Dehalococcoidia bacterium (assembly GCA_965197655.1). Lineage (GTDB taxonomy): Bacteria > Chloroflexota > Dehalococcoidia > Lucifugimonadales > UBA3495 > CATQHB01. Next base: position 3,578,544 of record OZ240220.1, read on the forward strand.
GTAGAGTGTTTGCTTCCCAAGCAAAAAGTCGTGGGTTCGAATCCCATCGCCCGCTCCATTCCTCCTTCGTGAATCGGGGCAGCCACCAGGGCTGCCCCTACTTTTGTCCGGTGGCAGCCGGGCCGGGTGACAACCTTACTTCCAACAGTTACCATAGCAACCAGGCTAACCTTGGCGATATGCGCCGCTGGATACCTGCTTTCGCAGGAGAGACAGGGGTAGGCTGGATTAGGCAGGGCAACAAGGGAGGCGCGTGGACGCTGACAAGAACTGTTTCCAGGACGGCGATTTGGTCCTGTTGCTGGACCGGAAGAACCGCCGTTATTTGAACACCCTGGCCGAGGGGCAGGTGTTTCACAGCCACTTGGGGCGGCTGGCCCACGATGGCCTGATTGGTCATTCAGTGGGTGGCTGGTACCGCACCGACCGGGGCCATACTTTGCTGGCAGTGCGTCCCACGCTGGGGGACTTTGTGCGGGAGATGCCCCGCGGCCCCCAGATTATCTACCCCAAAGACCTGGGCAACATCATCTCATTCGCCGACATTTTCCCCGGGGCCACGGTCATTGAGTCAGGGCTGGGGTCCGGGGCCTTGACCGCCGCCCTGCTGCGGGCGGTGGGCGACGCGGGGCGAGTGGTGACCTACGAGATAGAGGAATCGGTGGTGCCCAAGGCGATGCAGAACATCGGCAAGGTCATACCCAATCCATCCAACCTGACGGTGACCATCGGCGACATCTATCAGGGCATCGAGGAACGCCAGGTGGACCGGGTGGTGCTGGACGTGCCGGAGCCGTGGCAGGCAGTGGACGGCGTGGCCGAGGCGCTGGTTATGGGCGGAATAATGATTAGCTTTCTGCCAACGATTTTGCAGGTGCACCAGCTGGTGGGCCAACTGCACGAGGACGGGCGGTTCCAGCTAATCGAGACGGTGGAAACCCTGCTGCGCCCCTGGCACGTCACCGAGCGAAGCGTGCGACCGGAGCATCGGATGGTGGCCCACAGCGGTTTCTTGACCACCGCCGTCCGCTGCCTGCCCCGGATAATTGGCACGGCCAGCAACCCGGCGCCAGTCAATTGAGAATTAAAAATTGGGATTTGCCGGGGCTGACATTCCTTTGGTGATTATTCCTGGTTCCTGATAAAAAGAGAAAGAAAAGACAGGAGAGCCGACTATGGACGTAATGGAGCGAGAGCATACGCTGGAGTTTCTGCGGCAGCACGTCAAGACGGATATGCTGATGAAACACCTGTTCACGGTGGAGGCGGCGATGCGGGGGTACGCCCGCAAGTACAGCGAGGACGAGGAGCGTTGGGCCATTGCCGGCCTGCTCCATGATTTTGACTGGGAAATCTGCCCCACGCCGGAGTCTCACCCTACCTTTGGCGCCAACATCCTGCGGGAACATGGCTACCCGGAGGACATCATCCGAGCAGTGCTGACCCACGGGGAACACACGGGCATTCCCCGCGAATCTTTAATGGAGCATACCCTCTTTGCGGTGGACGAGCTATCCGGCTTTATCCGGGCGGTGGCCTTGGTGCGCCCCGGCAAGAGCCTGGACGATGTGTCGCCCCGCTCGGTGCACCGCAAGCTGCGCGACAAGAACTTCGCCAAAGACGTGAACCGGGACGACATCCGCAAGGGCGTAGAGGAGTTGGGCGTTGACCTGGACGAGCACATCAGCTTCATCGCGGAGAGTATGAAGCCGATTGCGGAGCGTATAGGGTTGACGACGGGGGAGTAGGCCCTCACCCCCGGCCCCTCTCCCTCAGGGAGAGGGGGGTTAGCCACGAAGGGACACGAATAGGCACGAAGGGCTTGGTTTGACCCGGCCCAGGATGGTTCGACCGGCTCACCAGGAGCGGTTTGGGGGGGGGCCTCACCCCCGGCCCCCTCTCCCTCAGGGAGAGGGGGTTAGCCACGAAGGGACACGAATAGGCACGAAGGGCTTGGTTTGACCCTGCCCAGGATGGTTCGACCGGCTCACCAGGAGCGGTTTGCGGGGCGCCCTCACCCCCGGCCCCCTCTCCCTCAGGGAGAGGGGGTTAGCCACGAAGGGACACGAATAGGCACGAAGGACTTGGTTTGGCCCGGCCCAGGATGGTTCGACAGGCTCACCAGGAGCGGTTTGGGGGGGCGCCCTCACCCCCGGCCCCCTCTCCCTGAGGGAGAGGGGGGTTAGCCACAAAGGTTGCCCCTACATTGACCGCTCCATTATTTCTATGTGCAATGGCCCACCGGGTCAATACCGCTTTAGAACACCACCCACTCAATAGTTTTGAGGATTAGCCAAGGGATAAAGCCAATAATCGCCGAGATTACCACTACCAGGATCGCCCGGCCGGTGTTGTCAAAGTCGAGGGCCTGGCGGGTTCCAACTACTACCGACGCCAAAGTCCAGAAAAACGCGGCCGTCGGAAACAGCCAGCCAATAACCGGCACAAAGGAGAAAATAGACAATACCCCAGGGGTATAGGCAAAACCCAGGACGCGCCCCAACTCGGCCCAACTGGTCTGGGTGCCGCTAGTCCGCAGCAGGCCGCCGCCCACCATGAGCAGGATCGTGACCCACAAGGCCCAGCGAACTATGCCAAACATCAGCCCGGCGACCAAACCCAGGATTATGCCCCTGGCCGCCTCGCCGCCCAGCAAACCGTCAATTAAACCGCCAATGGCGCCGCAGACCGTAACCAGCAGCACCACACCGATAGCCGGTCCCAATGCGCCCTGGTCGGCTTCGATTTCCTCGTAGGTATGGGCGTTGAATAACGCTGCGCCTATCATCCGTTGTAACATTCCTGCTACCTTCCCTTTTTTAAGTACGGCCCTAGACTACCGGGATTATACCGGAGGGCAAAGTTGGATTGCACCTAGCAGGAAAACCGAGTTACGCTCAAATTGCCGTCTCTTCCGCTCCACCCATTGCGACCCAGGATTAGACGGGCCAGGCGTTGGGTAAAGAGATGTGCCGGCCGGTCAACAGGGGTACCGGCAGAGTCTCAATGAGTTCCCCTACACTTGGCGACGGCTCAAACCCCCACAACTTTGGCTGGCCCACGTTCTTGCCCTGCACCAATACCTTGAAATCGCCCAAGCCGCCGGGACGGGTCAGGGCCAGCAGGCCGGCCCGGTTGGCTTCGGCCTGGCGTCCGGCGACCAGCTCAGGATGGGCGGTTTGGGGGATGCCCTCACCCCCGGCCCCTCTCCCTGAGGGAGAGGGGAGTGGTTTGACAGGCTCACCATGAGGGTTCGACAGGCTCACCACGAGCGGGTCAGCGAGGTGGGAGAGGCGGCGGCGAAAATGGTCCAGCCCCAGGTTGCGGAGGAAGCGCTGCTGGGTGGTGTAGCCCAGGGGCGCCAGCCCGGCCCGGCGGCCGGCGTTAACCGCCGAGGTAAAGTCCACCTGGGCGGTGATGTCCTGGCGGCCTATGTTGCGCAGGGGAGCATCGGTCTGGACGTGGCGGTAATAGGTGACCAGCGTCCCGCGGGGGCGCAGTTCCGCCGAGTAAAGCTCCGCCGCCGACTGGCCGTAGTCAATGGTCAGGACAAAGCCGGCGGACAGGGAATCGGCCACCGACGCGGCCCAGGCGTCCAGGTCCAGGTTGATTTCGGCGGTCTGGCCCTCGGCCAGGGTAATGCCCACCTCCTCCAGCCGGGCGGCCAGGGCCGGGGTGCTGGGTTCGGCCAGGGTTTCCGATAAGGGACGGCCCTCACCCCCGGCCCCTCTCCCTGAGGGAGAGGGGGGAGAGTCGTCAAGGGTAATATAGACTTCCCGCAACTCTCCGTGTTCCTGTTTGACCTGGTGTACCGGGAAGGCGTCAAGCAGTTCGTTGGAGAGGATGCAGCCGCGGAGGTTGCGGAGTGGTAGGCGGTCGGTGGTGATGCGATGGGCGGAATTATCCACGAATGGACACGAATTAGCGCTAATGGGTGGTTCGACCGGCTCACCATGAGCGGGTTGGGGGACGCCCTCACCCCCGCCCCCTCTCCCTGAAGGAGAGGGGAGAACTTCTGACCCGGGGTTGCGGCGGTCGAGGCAGAGGTAGCGGATGGATTGGGTGAAGTTGTTGGGTAGATGGGCGACAGCGGTTAATATGTCGCGACAGAGCAGGCCGTTACCGGCGCCCAACTCCACCACGTAAAAGGGGTTGGGGCAGTCCATAAGCTGCCAGAGTTGGTAAAGCTGCACCGCCAGCAGTGCGCCAAAGGCGGGATGGGCCAGGGGAGCGGTGTAGTAGTCGCCGGAAGGGCCAAAGGGTCCGACGGCCCCGGACTGGTAGCTGTAGTAGCCACCGTGCGGCCAGTAGAGGGCCAGCTCCATAAACTCGGCAAAAGTTATGGGGCCGGCAACCCGGATGCGGCGGTGGATTTCGGCCTCGGGAGACGATTCAGGGGTCATGGGTATATTGTACGCTATGGCCGGGCTGATTTCAGTTTATCGTGGCTGCCAGGCCGGGCCCTTCGGTTCTCTCACTTGGGCATCCGTTGCAACTAACCGACCACGCATCGCTAAAACAATCTACCCGTCGTTCCTGCGCAGGCGGGAACCTAAAACTTTGAGGTCAGAGGTTCCTGCCTGCGCAGGAACGACGGATAAGGGTCAGATTAAAAACAAAACGCTGGTCGGGCGATGCAGTAGCCTTATAGGGTCAATTAGTTGGAACAGATGCCCTGGTGTCTGCCCGGTCTATCCCGCCCGCTTCGTTGAGAATCGCCAGACTTTGCAGTTCAGTGTCGTTAGCCGGACGGGGTGACCGGGAGCTACCGCAAAGGCGCGGCGTAAATCTGGCCGCCCTTGGGACAGTCGGTACAGGGAGCGGAACCCCACAACGCATTACGGCTGCCCTCTCGGGCAATGCCCAACGGGGTCAGGTGGCGGTCGTAAATCTCTCCGTAGTTGCCGATGGAGCTAACAATGTCCTGGGCGACGGTCTTGCTCAGGCCCAGTCCCTCCTGTCCGTAGGAACCTTCCAGACCAAACAACCGGTCGATAGCCGACTGGCCGGTTACGGCGGTGGGTACGTTGTCGGAGGTGACGCCAAAGGCCTCGGCGTAAATGAGGATAGCCATTACCATCTTGACCAGGTCGTACCACTGGTCGTCGCCGCTGGGAACCACCGGGCCCAGTGGCTCTTCGGAGATGGTGCCGGGCAGGATAATGTGCTCGTCGGGGTTGGTGAACTTGGCCCGGGTGCTGACCAGGCCGGAGCGGTCGGTAGTGATAGCGTCGCACTGCTCGTTGAGGTAAGCGCTGTCGGTGGAAATGTTGTCCGGGAAGGTGATTACGGAGAAATTCATACCGTTCTGGTTGCTGAAGTCCTGCAGGTTAAGCTCGGTGGTCGTGCCTTGCTGCACGCATATCGTAGCGTCTTTCAGTTCCAGAAGCGAAGAAATGCCCAAGGCGGTGGGCGCCATAAAGCCTTGCCCGTCGTAGAACATGGTCTGGGCAAAGTTGCCCCACTGGACATCCCGGGAAGAGGTCCAGGTGGTATTGCGGGACATCATATCCACTTCGCCGGACTGCATCGTGGGCCCCCGCTCGGCGGCGGTGGTAGCCCGAAACTCCACCGCGTCCGGGTCGTCCAGGACGGCGGCGGCCACGGCGCGGCACAGGTCAATGTCAAAGCCCCTGGTGTTACCGGCATCGTCAAGATACCCGAAACCGGCCAGCGTATTGTTGCTGGAGCAGATGAGAATGCCCCGCTCCCGCACTAACTCCAGCCGGTGGGCCGTAGCCATCGACTCCGGCGGGGACGCAGTAGGTGCGGCAGCCAGGGTTGCCTGAACTCTAGCCTCCACCGTTGCCTCAATGTCCGGCATCTGTGCAGGAGAAGGAGCAGAAGGAGCCGCGTTGTTGTCGGAGCTACAGGCAAGCAGTAAAGGCAATGTCAGGAGGGAGACAACTAAAACTATCATCGAATACTTGATTGAATACTTGGCGTTTTTCAACTGAAACCTGCCTCATGCTGGAAATCGTCTGCGCTGGGGATATGTGTGGAGAGTAAGCCATTTGAGGGCAAAAGGCTAGGCGCATCAGGCTCACTCCCAGGGCAATCGTATGTGGAATCGGGGGAATCCGTCATTCCTGCTTTCGCAGGAATCCAGTGACGTCAGGGGCAGAGGTTCCTGCCTTCGCAGGAACGACGGGTTTTCGTTCTTCGGCCTAATGCGATAGCCCTGGGCTCACCTCCTCACATTTCAATCAGCACCCGGATTCAGCCTACGGGTAGTTTGCTGTTGTCGCTTCGCGGAAGCAGGGTTACCTGGTATTGTCCGGCTGGTGGCGTATCTGGATTGTCCAGACACCGGGCGGCCAGCTATCCCTGACGGTGGTGGTACGGACGACAAAATCCTCTTGAACCTCTTCCGGCACGTCGCTATGGATACGGAAAAAGACCACGCCGTAGGGGGCCGGCATATTGTCTCTATTCACCAGTACCCCGAAGTCCGCGTCGTAGGTTATCAGCGTCCGTCCTTCCCGGGTTGACAATTCCAGCAAGCCGGGGTCTGGAGTACCGCGGTGAGACTCTCTGGCCCATTCTACGTCGTGGCCGCTAGCCCGCAGCAGGCTGACCACCCGCCTGGGCATATTCTCGTCGGCCAGTATTCTCACCGGCCTTTGGCCTGGTAGGTACCATCCAGGCATCCAGGTCGGCCCAGGTGAAGTAGGACAGGGTTGCGCCGGTGGCCTTGTAGCGGCGACAGGCCTCAATGTCCTCCGGAGTGATGAAGGGATAGTGGCGGATGATGTCGCCATCAGTACGACCGCCTTCCAGCAGGTCGGTAATTAACTCCACGGAAATGCGGGTGCCCTTCACCACGGGCTTGCCGGCCAGTAAATCCGGGACTTGCTCGATGCGGTCGCGCCAGTCAGGATAGTGCTTGTCTTCCGGTGCAGACATAGCGGTTATCTCTCCGATTTTCCTTCTTTCAGGTGCCCCTTTACTCCTATCCGGTGAGGGCTGGCCGGGCAACGTACACTGAGCGGTCGTTAGGGGACTACTTACCATTCTTGCCGGGGGCCTCGTCAGGCGGCGGCTCGTCAAAGGGTTTGCCATCCCGCAGGGCGGCCTGCTGCCGCTCGTACCAAGCGCGCCATTCCTGACGCTCCGTTTCCCGGCCTTCCACTCGGCCTTCCACCCGGCCGGCTTCCTTTAACTTCCTTATCCTGTCGGGAATTAACAGCACCATAAACCCGGTTACCTCCACGATGATTGCGACTATTAACGCCGTTCCTGCGCCCAGGCTGACTATGGCGGCCAGCAGGAATACATAGGACACATCATCCCAGCGCAGGTCATTCCAATGTCGCACCAGAAGGAATACAACAGTAGCTATATAAACAAGATAGTAGATGACCCAGTATTTTGCAACTTCTCTCAATGTTCGCCCTTTAGGAAAATAGCAGGGCGGGCACCAGGCCCGCCCCTACAGGTTGTTTATGGGTTCAGCGTTGGTTCAGGCCCGCTGTTCTATCGGCACATACTCCAAGTCCATTTCGCCGATGTACTCCAGCAGGGGGCGGATGAGGATGTTGTCCTGGAACTGCTCGACGCATTGCAGGGTCCAGCCGGGGATGCGGCCCAGGGCAAAGATGGAGATGAACAGGTCGTCGGGGATGCCCAGCAGGTAGTAGATGGAGCCGGCGAAAAAGTCCACGTTGACGAAGATACCACGGGAGCGGTAAGGCACCATCGCTTCTTCTTCCACGTAGGTTAGTATCTGGAACCAGTGGGGCTGGCCGACCTTTTCACTCAAGGCACGGGAGCGGTCGCGCAGGTGGCGGGCGCGGGGGTCTTCGGCGCGGTAAACCCGGTGACCGAAGCCCATAATCCGACCGCCGTTGTCCAGGATGTTGCGGCAATACTCCTCGGCGTTTTCCGGCTGGCCGATTTCCAGGGCCATCTTCATCACTTCCTCGGCGGCGCCGCCGTGAGCCGGGCCTTTGAGGGTGCCAACGCCGGTAACTACGGCGGAGTGGAGGTCGGAGATGGTGGAGGCGGTGACCCGCGCGCCAAAGGCCGAGGCATTGGCGCCATGCTCGGCATGGAGAATAAAGTCCACGTCCAGCAGCTTGGTGGTTTCCTCATCGGGCAGTTCGCCAAAGAGCATATAGAGGAAGTTGCCGGCGTGGGTAAGGTCCGGATTGGGGGCTACCGGCTCCAGACCCTGACGTAGGCGGTGGTGAGCGGCGACGATGGTCGGCCCCATGGCGGTCATTCGGATGCCTTTGCGCATGGAGGCCTCTACGGAGTTGTCGTTGACCTCCGGGTCAAAGGCGGAAAGGGCGGAGATGCCGGTGCGGAGAGCGTCCATCGGGTGGCTGTTCTTGACCAGGTCCAGGACCTGAATGACCTCGTCGGGGATGCGCCGGTTGGCGCGGAGGAGGCTGTCAAACTCTTCCAGTTCCTGTTGAGCGGGGAGTCGGCCATAGAGCAACAGGTAGATTACTTCTTCGAAGGTGGATTTTTCGGCCAGGTCGTGGATGTTATAGCCCCGATAGAGGAGCTTGCCCACTTCGCCGTCAATAAAACTGGATTTGGTAGTATCCAGATAAACGTCTTTAAGTCCTTTTCTAATCTCCGGGGTCATCAACCAACCTCCTACCAGGTGTTCCGGGTACTCCCTGCCGTGCATCGGGATTTTAGTGGCCGGTTGACTCCGAAAAGCGCGGCGTTTCAGGTACGGCGGCACAACCTGGACTGCTAAAAATGGGACGTAGAAAACGTAGGTAATTTGGGCCGGATTTTAGCATTGGGCCATAGGAGTGTCAAGAAGAACCGCTTGATTACGGCGGACGTCCTCACCCCCGGCCCCTCTTCATGTTCCAAAAGAATAACTTTTCAGCACACTTTCCAGTTAGAGAAACCTGAGCCCCAGAAAAAATCCGAGAAAGTCAGGAAGCCGAAGTCCAAGAAACCAAGGGTACGCCAGCCCAGAGTCCCCACCAAGACCGCCGAGGAACAACGCGAGGCACGTTGCGTGTACGAGCAGGCCAGGAGGCAGAAACCCGAACGAAAAGAAGCGATGCGGCTGCACGCGAAAAAACTCCGGGAGGAGAGAAAGAAAACCGGCCAATGCCGAGTCTGCTCCAATCAAGCCATACCCGGCCAGACCAGGTGCGAGATATGCCGCGACAAGCACAGGGCTAACAGACAACTTTACGATGCCAAACGACGGGAGCAGGCGAAGAAATCGGTCTCCACAGCACCGCCAGGAGATCAGTAGGCGGTATCAGGAAAACGCCATAATCCACTGACAACAGACCCTTGCCAGGCTGGAAGACACAATCCCACAGTAATTGTATTGGCTACAGGTATCACCTCTGGAGCCATTCCAATCCTTCGTGACAGGGAGGCCTCGCCCTTGCGCTTGCCGGTCCTACGAAATAACGGCTCCTACATCCACCCCTCTGGCCTCCCAAGACTGCTGATCAGCATGTACCACTGCGGGTACAACATCTGGTTCCATGCCCAGCACGACGGCAGGACCTAAGGAATCTCTGAACAAGCCCGTATGGTTGTGGCATAGTATGGCTGGAACAACCGGTGCCGGACGGAGGGTGAAAATTGATGGACCATCCGACTTTTGCTGCCCTGGAATACCAGGGCAAGAAGCGCAAGACCCGCCGGGAGATCTTCCTGGAGCGCATGGAAGGCCTGATTCCCTGGCAGCGATTGGAAGACCGCATACGGTCGGTCTATCCCAAGCCGGGAAAGGGCCGCCGCCCCTACCGGCTGTCGGCGATGCTGCGGATTCACTGCGTGCAGCTTTTCTACAACTTGAGCGACCCCGGCATGGAGGACCTGCTCTACGAGGCCGAATCGGTCAGGCGTTTCGTGGGCCTGAATCTGACGGAGGCGCTGCCGGACGAGACCACCATCCTCAACTTCCGCCATCTCCTTGAGCGGCACCAACTGGGCAAAGGACTGTTGGAGGAGATCAACGCCCATCTGGAGTTCCAGGGACTGCGGCTCAGGGAGGGGACCATTGTGGACGCCAGCATAATCGAGGCGCCGTCCTCGACGAAGAACCGGTCTGGGGAGCGGGACCCGGAGATGCACCAGACAAAGAAAGGGAACCAGTGGCATTTCGGTATGAAGGCGCACATTGGCGTGGATTCCAAGACCGGGATAGTACACAGCCTGAGCACCACGGCGGCCCATGTCCACGACGTGACGGAGGTGCACCACCTGCTGCACGGCGGGGAGACGCAGGTATGGTGCGACGCCGGGTACCAGGGAGTCCACAAGCGGGATGAGAACCTGGGGTGTGAGGTGGAATGGCAGGTGGCGATGCGTCCGGGGAAACGCCGGAAACTTGACCCTGAGAGTTCAGAGGCCGTAGCGGAGAGGCGCAAGGGATCGGTGAGGGCCAAGGTGGAGCACCCGTTCCTGAAGGTGAAGCGGGTGTTCGGTTACGCCAAGGTACGCTACCGGGGACTGGCGAAGAACACCGAGCGCCTGGCGCTGTTTTTTGGCTTGGGCAACCTGCTGACGGCGGAGGGTCAACTGGCCGGGTGACGTGGGCGCAGTGGGCCCAAATTCAGCCGGGGGCCGCCGGAAGGACCGGTCAAAGCCCGCAACAGCCCCGCTGGAGCGAAATCGGAGGGCGGAGCATCTGGGAAGACAGCCCCGGAAGACGGAGTATTCCCGCGAAATTCCCTCAGTAACAGCCAGAAAAACCCTCGCCGTTCTTGTTCAGAGTATCCCTAGTACTCGGTCAAGTCAGGAATTGACGGGATAGAGGCGATGGAGTTTGGTTCTGGCGTCCTGGATGCAGAAGCGCCAGTTGATGCGGGCTTGAGCTTCGTTCCGTTCCAACTCCAGCGCGCCAACCTCTCGGCGGAGAGATTCCTCGTCTGGGAGACGCTGTCTGAGACAGCTGCGGGAGAAGACGCTGAACTCGATCTCCGCCATATTCAGCCAACTGCCATGCTTGGGCGTATAGTGAAATTCCAGCTTCCGCGCGATGCGCCGGGCCTCCACCGGCGGAAAGGTCTGGTACAGCGACGCCTTGCGGTGAGTGTTCAGATTATCCAGAACCACTCGAACCAGGGGGACGTCGGGGTAGGCTTCATCGACCAGCCAGCGCATCTGATGGGCGAAGTCCTCGGTGGTGCGCCGTTCCGTTACTGCCACATGCCGCCAGCCCGCCAGGGGCTCGCAGGCCAGAAACAGGTTGCGGGTGCCCTCCCGCCGGTACTCGTAGTCCTCACGCTTCGGCCTACCAGGCTTTGCTGGCAGTGGTTCACTGACGTCGGCCAGCAACTGGGTGGAGGTCTCGTCGAAGCAGACCACCGGCCGCTGCGGGTCGTAGGGTTCGGCGTACAAATCCAGGACGTCCTCCATGTGGGCCACGAAGTCTGCGCTCACCTTGGGTATGCACCACTCTTTCTTCTGCCACGGCTTAAGGGAGTTTTTTTCAAGTGCAGGCGCACCGTCTCATGGGACAACGACTCCACCACTCCCAACTCCACCATCCGGTCCGCCAGCAGGCGCAGTTCCCAGTGGTCGTGGCCTTCCGGCGCTGGGCTGCAGGTCAGGGCAATCAGATGGGCCTCTGCCCGCTCGTCCAGCTTCCGGTACCGGTGGGCCTGGACCCGGTCCTTCAGCGCTCCCTCCAACCCATCCTCGGCAAAGCGCCGCTTGAGGCGGAACACCGTGCCCTCAGCCACGTCCAGGGCCTGGGCCACCCGGGGTGCCGACCAGCCCTCGTCGGTCTTGAGCAGGATCCGGGCCCGTGTTGTAGCCCGTGCTGAACTCTTGCCAGCCCGGACCATGTGCTCTAGTTGGTCCCGTTCCTCCGGCGTCAGCCGGACCGCAAATTTCTCTCTGACCACACCGCCACCTCACAGCAACATCAATTGCTCAAAGATTACCACTACTAGTCAACCACTGTTGGCACCCTCAAAACCAAGCTTGACTCGGTACTAGTAGTCCAGCAGCTTTGAAGTGATGGGTGGCTGGGGTATCATATGGGGTAGTACGAAAGAAGATTGGGAGGTGAGTGGGTGGTGAAGGTGAAGAAATACCGGGTGCAACTGACGGAGGAGGAGCAACAGGAACTGAGGGCGCTGGTGTCCAAGGGACGGGCCGCGGCCTATAAGCAAACACACGCCCGCATCCTGTTGCTTTGCGACAAGAACCAGGCCGACGGCGCCATGAAAGACGAGGAGATTGCCCGGTCCCTGAAGGTGGGCATCGCCACGGTGGAGCGGGTGCGCCGCCGCTGCGTGGAAGCAGGTGTTGATGCAGCTTTGGGGCGCAAGGAGCAGTTGAACCGCCGCCCGAAGAAACTGGACGGTCAAGGGGAAGCCCACCCCGTATCCAGTACGGGGGCAGGCTCTGATTGCCCTGGCCTGCGGAGAGCCTGCCCTGAGCGGAGCCGAAGGGGCGGCTCCGGGACGGGTCGGTTGGACGCTTAAGCTGTTGGCGGACCGTTTGGTGGAATGGGAGATAGTGGGCAGCAGCAGTCCCGAAACGGTGCGGCAGACGCTGAAAAAAACGAACTCAAGCCCTGGCTGAAGGAGTGCTGGTGCATCCCGCCGCAAGGCAGCGCCGAGTTCGTCTGCGCGCTGGAAGACGTACTGGAAGTCTAGCAGCGCCAGTACCGGGACAACGAAGTTCTGGTCTGCCTGGACCAGACCAGCAAACAACAGGTGAAGGAGACCGGGTTGTCGCGTCCGGTCCGGCCTGGGGCAGCCGGCATCTACGATTACGAGTACCAGCGCAACGGGGTGAGCAATCTGTTCATGCTGTTCGCTCCGTTGGAGGGGTGGCGCCGGGTGGCAGTGACGGACCGGCGCACCCGGGCCGATTGGGCCCGGGTGGTCAAGCAACTGGTGGATGAGGACTATCCTGACAAAGACCGGATTGTGCTGGTGCTGGACAACCCCGGCCTTCGCCGGGGCAGGCTCTGAACACCCACCATCCAGCCTCCTTGTACGAAGCGTTTGAGCCAGCGGAAGCGCGGCGCATCGCCGAACGGCTGGAGATTCACTACACGCCCAAGCACGGCAGTTGGCTGAATATGGCCGAGATTGAAATCGGGGCGCTGGCCCGGCAATGCCTGGACCGCCGCTGCGCATTTCACCTTGGCTTTAGTTTAGTATTACAACGACAGTTTATCTGGCACAGTGATTTTCGCGAACAAATTGAACCTGACAACGTACTGCGATGAGCCTACTCCAATAGCTCGCTCGTGGCCGAATAGGAAGGGTCAGACTACATATTTGGCAATCCGTCGTTGTAATACTAGGGGATGGAGTATGTGTTGAGATGAAGTATGAGGTTAGTTCAAGCCTTGCCATGTACGTCGAAGGTAAGGTCACCTAGGTACAGGCCCAGAACGTGGCAATTGAAGGCAATTTGGGGGTCTTTATTCCTGAGAGCTAGAGCAAAAGGACGGGCCGCCAACCGGCGGCCCGTCCTGATTCTCCCAGAACCCCAACCCCCGCCTATTTGAAGTGGGGGATGACGTCCTCGCTGAGGCACTTCAAGGTGTCCATGACTACCTCGCGGGGGACGGATGATGTCCAGTTGCATTCGAACATAATCTCGTCGGTGGTAAAGGCCTCCTTGAACATGTGGATCTTCTCGACCACCTCTGCCGGAGTGCCGAAGAGGTTGACTTCCTCGGTGGCTTCGGGGCCGGCGCTGCCGGCGTCGGTGCTGCCGATGCCGACACGGCCCGCGTAATAGATGCGGGCAAGGTCCATGAGGTTTCCGACGCGACGGTCGGCCTTTTCCTGGGTGTCGGCGACGAGAGTCGGCACCCGGACGACGGTGGAAGGTTCACCCTCATGCCCGGCCTTCATCCACGCCTTGCGGTAGGCCTGGACGTCCTCGCGGAGGACGGCAGAGCCTCGCAGGTTGTGGGGGGAACTGCCGGCACCGATGGCAATGCGGTATCCATGCTCGCCCATGGGCACGAAGCTTTCCTGGCTGTCCACGGGGAGCAGCATGGGCAAGGGCTTCTGCACGGGTTTGGGGATGCCCATGTAGTTCTCGTAAAAACCGGGATAGTTGAAGTACTTGCCCTCGAAACCGGTGAAGCTGTCCTCGTTCCAGAGCTGTTTGAGGAGCTCAAGGTACTCGAAGAAGTACTCCCGGCGCTCGTCGGAGCCGCGAGTACGGGCCCCCGCGCCGTAGATGAAGCGCCCCTCGCTGATCTGGTCAACGATGGCAACCTGCTCCGCGACCTGGAAGGGGTCCTCGGGCTGGAGGTTGTCAAAGGCATACCTTTCGTGGGGCAATGCCCGCGGGGATGGGGTCTCCCCGGGCAGCCGTAGGGTCGGGCGGTGGATGGAGGTGCCGATCTTGAGGTTCTTGGTGTGGTTGGCAATGACTGCGGACAGCATCAGGGACTGGGGGTCCATACTGCCTTGGGTGGAGAAGTGACCGCCGCCGAACCAGACGTAGTCCCAGCCGGCGTCCTCGATGTGCTCGATCTCCTTGAAGTTCTGCTTGTAAGCCGCGGCTTCGAGGAGCTTGCCGCCCTGATATTCGGGGTCCCAGGGAACCTTGTCGCCTTGGTAAACGGCGTTCCAGGTGGTAAACAGTCCAAAGTCCATGCTTGCTCCTCCTTAACTGGTTTGGCGTTGCGATTCCACGTTGCTTCCGATAATAGCCCTGCTGAATACGAACGTCAACGACCTGCCAGGTGAAAGTAACAGTATGCTAACGAAACGCGGAGCGTCGTTCTAGCGAGGGGATGAACTTCTAGCATTGGCATCAACTACCCTCTCCCTCAGGGAGAGTGGCCGGTGAAAGGGCAAACCCACCGGCCTCTCGGTAAAGGCAGAAACCGCTGGTTCTTGCACCTCCGGATTCCTGTCAGGTAGAGAATTTGCCCAAGAGGATTAGGGACGTGGGGGAGTTATGAATTCAGTCCGCTTAGGTCGAAAAAATGGGCCGTAGCATCCTCCAAGGGGAAAGCAACTTCACTGAGGTTTATACGGTGGAGGAATGATGGTCTTAGAGCCTGTTTACAATCTCTTCAGGATTAGCACCTCGAAGGCGAGAGCCACCATTTGCAGACTGGCATTGAGCTTTCTTTCGCAGTTCTTCCAGAGGCGGCGGCACTTCTCCAGCCAGCCGAAAGACCGCTCCACCACCCATCGTTTCGGCAGCACCACAAAAGTGTGCAGTTCGTTGCGTTTCACCACTTCCACCGAGGCCCCCAGCAGGCTCTGCACCGTCGCGGCAAACAGGAGCGGACCAGTACGCTGAACTCGATTTCGGCCTGCCCTTCGGCAAGCTCAGGACAGGATTCAACCAACTCCCGTGCTTGGGGGTGTAGTGGAACTCCAACCGTTTGGCGATGCGCCGGGCTTCCTGGGCGGGGAAGGTCTCGTACCAGGACGCCACTCGGTGGGTGTTCAGAGCCTGCCCCGTACTGGATACGGGGTGGGCTTCGCCCCGGTCCTCCAGCTTCCGGTGCCGGTTCGCTTGGCCCCGGTCTGGCAGCGCCCCAGCTAATCCCTCCTCGGCAAAGCGGCGCTTGATGCGGAACACCGTGCTCTCCGCCACATCCAGGGCTGGGGCCACCTGGGGCGCAGACCAACCTGCATCGGTCTTCAGCAGTATCCGGGCCCGAGTAGTGACCCGGGCGGTGCTTTTACCCGCCCGAACCAAGTGTTCCAGTTGGTTCCGCTGCTCCGGCGTCAACCGGACTCCGTACTTTTCCCGGACCATATCACCACCTCACTTCAACACTATCCAAAGTCAGGGTAGCTCCTTTGGTCAATCTTTCACATTACCATCTAAATCTAGTTTGACTGACTACTAGTGGAATAACATCTTTGTAATGACGGATAATCGCCTCAGCGCCGGCCACTCAGAGGAATGTATCCGGGGCGCCCACTGGAAAGAATATCCCCCCATTTCAAAGCTGTTGGGCTACAAGCCGGCGAAAGGCAAGACCTGTGCCTTTTTACCAGCCTCTGGTTCCGTTTGCTATTAGGGTATAGCTGTTTTGGGATTCCCATTTCAGCTTTACAATTTCCGCGTAAAGTTCTTATACCCTATAATCAAACGGAACCGCCTTGAGGGTCCGCTTCGAACTGAGGCTGTGCCATCTCTATAGACCCCAGACCAAGGGGAAGGTTGAGAGCGGGGTGGAGTACGTGCGGGGCAACCTGTGGCTCCGCCTCCGTTTTACCGACGACGCCAACCTGAACCGACAGGGCCTCCAGTAGTGCGACAGCGTGGCCAACTCACGGGTCCACGGCGCCACCCACCAAGTCCCTGGGGAGATGCTGGCCGAGGAACTGCCGCATTTGGGGAAGCTGCCCCACCGGGCTGCTTTGGCTCCCTACCTGCGGTCTTCCCGCAGGGTGACTCGGGCCAGCTTCGTCAGTTGGGAGGGCTTTCGATACCGCGTCCACTGGAAGAGGGTGGGAGTCACGGTGCAGGTGGATCAGCGGTTGGGCACGGTGGAGATCTGGTCCGGCAATGAACGCATCGCGGTACATCCAAGGTCACAGAAGACCGGCCAGCGCTTCACCCTGCCCGGCCGGGGGGGTCTCCCCACGGGGGATGAGAGACCCCGCAGACAAGCGGTGGCGGTGCAGGTCCCGGTGGGTGCGCCCTCACTGGGTTTGTAATATCATGGAAGCAACGAAGATGCCTTCAAAGGATACCCACCCCAACTTTGGAATATATGGAGGTTAATTATGAAATACGACATAATCGTAGTGGGAGGAGGCTCCGCGGGGTGCGCAATCGCCACCCGCCTGTCGGAGGAGCCGGATCGTTCGGTTCTGCTGCTTGAGGCCGGCCCCGACTACCCGGACTTCGAGAACCTCCCCGACGACCTGAAGCAAGGCAACAACGTCTGGCTGTCGGCCTATGGCCCCCACAACTGGGGCTACACCGCCCAAATCACGCCGGAGCAGACTGAGTTGATCATCCCCCGGGGCAAGGCCACCGGCGGCTCCAGCGCAGTGAACGGGCAGGTCATGTTCCGTGGCATTCCGGAGGACTATGACCGGTGGGCCGAATGGGGTAACAACGAGTGGAGCTTCACCCAGGTGCTGCCCTACTTCAACAAGCTGGAGACGGACCTGGATTTCGGCGGTGACGACTTTCACGGTACCAGCGGCCCGGTGCCGGTGCGTCGTTCGCCCCGCAGTGAGTGGATGCCCCATGCCCAGGCCTTCGAGCGGGCCTGCGTGGATCTCGGGTTTCGCCTGGATGAAGACCAAAACCATCCCGAGTCCACCGGCATCTCACCAAGGGCGCGCAACACCATTGACGGCGTCCGGATGAGCATGGCCCTGACCTACCTGGAACAGGCCCGCCACCGCCTGAACCTGACCATCAGGAGCGGGGTTACTGCCCGGCGGATTCTGTTTGATGGAAAGCGGGCCGTGGGCGTGGAGGCCGAGAGTGGGGGCGAGGTCTTCACAGTGGAAGGCGAGCAGATTGTGGTGAGCAGCGGCGCCATTGGGTCGCCCCAGTTGCTGATGCTTTCCGGCATAGGACCGGCGGATCACATCAGCAGCTTTGGAATCGAGGTGGTTCAGGACCTGCCCGGCGTGGGCCAGAACCTGCGCGACCATCCCTCGGCGGCCGTCCTTTATATGGCAACAGGGGAGAAACCGGACGTGCAAGCCCCGGTGATACAGGTGGGTTTGCGATACACCGTTGAAGGGTCGGACCTGCGCAACGATATGCAGCTAAGCCCTATGCTGATGACCAGCGAGCACCGGCCGGCCCAGGTGGAGATAAACGACGACCTTAACTATATCGGCATGAGCGCCAGCCTGCAGTTGGCCCTGGGCCAGGGCGAATTGACCCTTCAATCCGCCGACCCCCACGTGCAACCGCACCTGAACTACAACTACTACCAGGAAGAGGAGGACCTGCGGCGGATGCGGGAGGCCATCCGGTTAGGAGTCCGGGTTGCCGAGCAGTCCTACTTTTCCGACATGCTAATCGAACGCATTATGCCCACCGACGAGGAACTGGAGTCGGACGAGGCATTGAACGACTGGCTGCGGCGCAACTCCGGCACCTCCCATCACGTATCGGGCACCTGCAAAATGGGACCGGACTCGGACCCCATGGCGGTGGTGGACCAATTCCTCCGGGTCAAGGGCGTGGACGGCCTGAGAGTAGCCGACGCCTCGGTGATGCCCGACTGCATCCGCGCCAACACCAATGCCACCACCTTGATGATTGCCGAGAAGGTGTCGGACTACATCAAGGAAGGCCGCTAGAAGCGGGCAATTCCGTGCGGTAGCAGGTCTCTCCACTCAGCGCACCCAAGGCTAATAGGTTCCGTAGGAGTTGGTGATCGGCATGAGCAGGTTCACTGCAATTGGGGTATTGGGCACTCTTGGCTGGTTAGCGGCGTCCCTGCTCGGTTGCGACACGCCTTCAGCCGGCACGGATGTGCCCGCAACAGCGACAGCACCTCGGCGTCCATCAACTCGGCAGCAACCAATGAGGCGCTATCTATGGTGTTGGCCACCGTAAGACCCAGGGGGCGTCCTCAGGAGGTACTCGACTGCCACCGAGGCATCGATAACGAATCGGGTCACTCCGTCTCCTGGTCGCGGAGTGAATGTTCCTCCCAAAGCAGGGCTGCGGCCTCTATGCCGAGGTCGGTCTCAGGGCGCTGCGCTAGATGCTTCCGCCACTCCCATCTGGCCAACTCCCGTTCAACGGCGGCGAGAACCGTCGCGCTGATGGTGCTGTTGCTCTCGCGAGCGTAGGAACGTAGGCGGTCATGCAGGGCATCCGATATGTTCTTGACTTGCAGATTAGCCATAGGATGAGTATGGCATGATGGGTGCATGATGACAGGGCGGGCCGGGGCATCCGCGGCTATGACTAACCGTCGGGAGCCTACTCGCAGCGTGTTCTGTAAACGCCCGTTTATAGAACAGTTCTATAAGTGACAGTTCCAGCTTGCACCGGAGTGTTCTATAAACGTATAGTCCGGGAGAGGTAATAAAATCCATGGGACACACCTACGGCTACATCAGAACCAGCCGTCCCCTGGCCCGCACCATTGTTAGTTACGGGTTTAAAGTGAGCAAGAATTACGGGATGGAATTGACCCACCGGAAGGCAATGGCATCATCTACAGAAATGCTGTGGAGGTGCCTGGGCCGAATTGCTGAAAGGTGGAGACGTGAAAGAGATATGCGAGCTGAAAGGGGCGGGTTGTTCGATCCGAGGGATAGCCAACGGGTTGGGCATTGCCCGGAACCCGGTGCGGCGATACCTGAATACGCCGGAGGCGATGCGACCGAAGCCGCGGCCGCTACGAGGGTCGAAATTGGACCCGTACCTGGAATACATCGAAAGACGGATGGCGGAAGGGTTGGAGAACTGTCGAGCGCTGCAGCGGGAGCTGCAAGCCCTGGGATACGAGGGGAGTTACACGATCCTGGCGGAATATGTGCGACCTCGCCGCCGTCGCCGCCAGCCGCAGGCCACGGTGCGATTTGAGACCGCGGCAGGGGAACAGGCCCAGGTGGACTGGGGCAGCTTCAGTTACGTGGACGGAAGGGGGCGGAAGCGGCAAATGTGGGCCTTCGTGATGGTGCTGGGTTAGTCTCGGGCCATCTACGTGGAATTTGTGCGGAGAGCGGACACGGCCAGTTTGATCCAGTGCCACGTCAACGCCTTTGAATACTTTGGCGGCGTGCCCCGGCGCTGTCTCTACGACAACGCCAGGGTGGTGACCCTGGGCCGGGATGCGGAGGGCCGTACCGAGTGGAACCGTCGGATGCTGGACTTCGCCCTGCGGTTGGGCTTTGAGTTGCGGCTGTGCCAGCCCTACCGGGCCCAGACCAAGGGCAAGGTGGAGAGCGGGGTGAAGTACGTGCGTGGCAACCGGTGGCCCAGCCTGCGCTGCACCGATGACGCTGACCTGAACCGACAGGCCCTGCAGTGGTGCGACAGCGTGGCCAACCGGCGGACCCATGGAACCACGGTACGGCCGCCCGCCGGGAGCGCTACCTCAGCGCCAAGACCAGGATGGCTCACCTACCCTTCCACCGTACCCTGGAACAGTTCGACTTTGGCTTCCAGCCCTCCATCGACGAACGGCAAGTCAAGGAACTGGCCAACCTGGCCTTCGTGACCGAGGCCAGCAACATCCTCCTATTGGGTCCACCCGGGGTGGGCAAGACCCACCTGGCCATCGCCCTGGCCCTCCAGGCCATCGAGAAGGGACAGGGGGCCTACTTTGTGCGCGCCTACGACCTGACGGAGGATCTGCGCAAGGCCCGGGCCGAGCACAACCTGGACCGCAGGATGCGCGTCTGCCTGGCCCCCAAGGTGCTGGTGGTGGATGAGTTCGGCATCTGGCCCTACGACCGGGACTCGGCCACCGCCTTTTTTACTTTGGTCTCGGCTCGCTATGAACGCGGTTCCATAATCCTCACTTCGAACAAGGGCTTCGGGGAATGGGGAGAACTCCTGGGGGACACCGTCATCGCCTCGGCCGTCCTGGACCGGTTGCTGCATCACAGCCACGTGCTCAACATCCGGGGCCAGAGCTACCGGCTCAGGGAGAAGCGCCAAGCGGGATTGTTCCCCTCCCTGCAGCTGCTATCCCAACCGCCAGAGGGACCCAGAGAACACAATGCACACTGACAGAATCGCTGAGCAATAAAGCTTGGTGGGTCAACTTGAACCCGTTACAAGTGGGTCAAGTTGAACCCGTAATTGACACCGGTGAGCATACCGAGGCGGTGCACCGGTTCATGGCGGCGCTCGTGCGGCAGGCGAAAGGGATTCCCGGCTGCCGGGTGTTGCAAGTGACGCCGCCCCATCACGCCGCTCGCTACTTCCGGTACAGGGGCAGGCTGCGAGCCATTCACCCCGACGGGTTTGGCGTGGTGCAGGTCACGGGGCGGACTTTCCCCTTTTTCCGGGAATGGGAACGGCGGGCCTTGAACCCATCCACCATGTCCGCGCGACTGGCGCCCTATCTCCGCTACTACTCTTCCAGCCAGCCGCTGGACGCCCACGGGCACCGGCCCCTGGTCCTGCTGGTGTTCGACGACTACCTCGCCGAGGGGAACTTCCTCGGCGTGGCCCGCCGGGAGATGGAGCGCGCCAAGGTCAATGTGTCCCTTTGGGTGTCCTATAGAGAGCTGTTGGAAAAGGTCGGGCCGTTGGGCAAAGCATGGCGCAATCCCGATGGACTGGAGCCACGCCACGCCTTCGTTTGACACAACCTGCTATTCGACACGCAATCCAAGCGTTTCAACTAACAGTCCCCTCTTGCATTGTGGGTATCCAAAGAGATACCATAGCACGATATGGGCAACACTCATGGTGGAAAGGAAGCGATGATGGAAAGCACGGATAAACAGGCAGCATTTCCGGCGACCGAAGCTGACAGGACCGCTGCCTTGAACGCCGCCCTGGAAACGGGCGACCTTGACCGGATCATGGGGACGCTGGGGGAAATGGCCCGCGGCCACCGGATGAGAAGGGTCGCCCAGGAGACCGGCCTGGGACGGGAGAGTCTCTACAAGTCCATGCGGGCCGGGGCCAGTCCCGAGTTCAACACCGTCCTCAAGGTGCTCCGCGCCTTGGGCTTCCGGCTCCAGGTAACTTCCATCGCAGAAGATGATAGCCACTAACCGAAACGCCGCCCGTCGTTATAGACGAACGGCGGCGTTCTCGTTGAACACGGTACGGGAATAGGAGGAAACCAGCATGAACCAGCAAACTAATCCGACTCCGGCGGCCCTGTATGCCCGGGTCTCCAGCGACCGCCAGGACGTGGACCTCTCCGTGGCCGCCCAGCTTCAGGCGCTCCGGGACTATGCCGAGAAGAACGGCTACACCGTGGCCCGCGAGTAGGTCGACGAGGCCGAGAGCGGCCGCATCGCCGACCGGTCCCAGTTCCGCAGAATGCTGGACGAGGCCAGCAAACCAGAGGCTCCCTTCCGGGAAATCCTGGTCTGGAAATTCTCCCGCTTCACCCGTAAGCGCGAGCACGCAGTGGCCTTCAAGTCCATGCTCCGCCGGCGGGGCATCCGAGTGGTCTCCATCACCGAGCACGCCGCCGACTCCCCCACCGGCAAGCTGATGGAGGCCATCATCGAGTCCGTGGACGAGTTCTACTCGGAAAATCTTGCGCAAGAGGTCATTAGGGGGATGCGCGAGGCGGCCTCCAGGGGTTTCTGGATTTCTAGCCGCGTCCCCTACGGCTACAACCGGGTCATGGTGCAGGACGAGGCCAAGAAGCGCCCCATGCTGGAACTTGACCCACCCGCCGACGGCGTGGTGTGCCGCATCTTCCAGATGGCCCTACTCGGGACCAGCACCCTGGACATCACCAAGACCCTGAACCAGGAGGGCATCGCCAGCCCCCAGAGGAGCCGCTGGACGAAGACCACCATCCACCGGATTCTGACCAACGAGACCTACACCGGCACCCTGGTCTGGGGTACTCGCGCCAAGGACAACGTGCCGCCGGTGCGGGTGGAGGACGCTTTCCCAGCCATTGTGTCCAGGCACGAGTTTGAACGGGTGGCCGCCATCCTGGGTTCCAAGGCCCCCAGCAAGGTTCACCCCCGCCGCGCCGCCAGCCCCTACCTGCTCAGCGGCATCGTCAAGTGCGAGACCTGCGGCAAGGCCCTCACCGCCCACGAGGCCAAGAGCGGCCAGTTCACCTACTACGTCTGCCACTCCCTGCTGAAGCGAGGCCAGGGAGCCTGCGACACCCCCAGGCTCAACGCCAAGCGGTTCGAGGGAATGATCGTCGAGCAGATACGGGAGAACATCCTCACCGAGAGCAACATCCGCGATTTGGTGCGGCTGGTGGACGAGGAGATGGACGGGGTGGCCCGGGAGCAGCGGGAAAGGCTGGAGACGGTGGAGGGGGAGTTGGCCGAGGTGAGGCACAAGATGGACCGGCTCTGGCACGCGGTGGAGAGCACCGACCTGGAGATCAACGACATCCTGCCCCGGCTCCGCGAGCACAAGGAGCGCCAGGAGAAGCTGGATGCGTCTGCGGAAGAGGCCAGGGCCATGCTCACGGAGCGGCGGGTGGTCTTGGACGACGTGCAGACTATCACCGACTATGCCCAGGACCTGAGCGAGTTCCTGAAGATCAGCGAGTTGACCGAGCGCCGGGCCTTCATCGAGAGCTTCGTGAAGGAGATAGTCGTCAGCCCCGGCAGTGCCGTGGTGCGCTACACCATCCCCATGCCCGAGGATAGCCCGATAGAAGGAAGGGACGCCGAAGAGGTGGCCCTGCACGGGCCGGTACTGTCTACCGTCAAGTCTGGTGGGCCGGACTGGACAAAATCGAGAACCGGGGCCGACTCCGACGTCACCCCGTCCGACGGCATGGGGATGGTGTACGTCAGCACCGCCTCGTCGTCCACGATTTCAATGCCCTGCACGAAGTTGCGGATGAGGGCCTTCCGCTCCGGGAACGTCCTTTCCTGCAAGAACTCACGGAAGTCGGCCACGTACCCTTTGATTTCCTTCGTCGTGGGCAACTCCGCCCGGCCGCTGCTCCAACTGGCCCTTGGCCTCCTCCCTGGCCGCCGTTAGCTGGTCCTGGCGGCTCTTCAGGGACAGGATGCGGCGACAGCGCCTCGATGGGCAACTGCTTGGTCTCAAGGGCCTGGTAGAGGTTCTCCAACCGGGTCTCCACGTCGGAAAGCTCGCTGTTGATGGCAGTCAGCCTGCCGTGGACCTCCCCGGCCAGGTTGTCGATCTCCTCGGCCACCAGGGTCACCAGCTCGGTGATGGTCTCCTCGGTGAGAATCCGCTCCCTGACCTTCTCGATGACCAGGTCCTCCACCTTGGCGGCGTTCAGGTAGCGGGCGGTGCAGGCTCCCGCTCCTTCCCGGAACAGACTGGCGCAGACGTAGTAGGCGAACTGGCCGCTCTTGGCCCCCTGGCCGGAGTAGGGCTTGCCGCACACCCCGCAGCGCAGCAACCCGCTCAGGAGGTACTGGCTCCCGACCCGTGCGGGCCGCTGCTTGGCCGGCGCCCGGTCGTGAAGCCCCTGCTGCACCACATCGAAGGTTTCCCTTGACACCAACGCGGGCCAGGCTCCCTCTACCCTTACCGGCTCTTCCGCCTTATCTCCCTTGCTCTTCAGGCCCCAGACGGCGGTTCCGGTGTAGGCGTCGTTGGTCAACAGGTAGTGGACCACGTTCTTCTGCCAGCGCCGTCCCTTGTTGGTGATGCCCCTACCGTTCAGCTCCTTGCAAATTTCCTTCAGCCCGTTGCCCCGGCGGGAGCTCTCGAATATCTCCTTCACTGTGGCTGCGGCCACCGCGCATTCCAGCACCCGGTTGTCGGCGTGGCCGCCCCCGATCACTTCCGGCAGCCGGGGAAGGTCAATGACGGTGGCGGCGTTCTCAATGACCAGGACAGCTTGGGCCGTGCGTTCCTCGTCCCAACCGAACTTGCGCCCCAGCACCCCGGCAACCTCTTTCAGGATGAACAGCGATAGGTAGAACTCGAACCTTCCCCGCAGGGCCAGCTCCAGCACTATTCGCTCGTTGCCGGGAAAGTTCAGGGCGGAGATGATCACGTTGGTGTCCAGGACCACTCTCATGTTCGGGGCTAGCCCACCTCGGTCCGGTACGCCTCCACCAGGCCGGACACGTCCTCGGGGCCGATGCCCCGCTCCCTGGCCCATTCCTCACCGTACTGGAGCAGTTGCCGCTACTCACACTCTTCGATATACCGGAGCACCGCCTCCCGCAGGAACTCGCTCCTGGCCGCCCCTGCTGTTTCATCGCCTCGTCCACCCGCTCCGCCTGTCCCGCGTCAACTTGTATCTTGATGCTGGCGTGGGACAATCCTTACGCCGGAAGGCGGCTTCCCTCCGGAGACCAAGTACCCAAAACCCTATGTCAAGTACCCCAAGCTAGGATCATGGTTAGAGAACGATGTGATAGAAGCCGAAGAGCGGGCCTTGGCTGCGGCGGGCGCCAGTGAGGACGACGAGTCTATCTCAGAAGAGTATATCCGAGTGGAGGTGGGTCCGGTTGGTGAGCGCCTTGACCGGAGAGGACTGGGATGTGAAAG
Organism: Dehalococcoidia bacterium; assembly: GCA_965197655.1. GTDB lineage: Bacteria > Chloroflexota > Dehalococcoidia > Lucifugimonadales > UBA3495 > CATQHB01. Next base: position 3,603,585 of record OZ240220.1, read on the forward strand.
ACCGGGAAGGGCTGATTGATTGGATTGAGACAAAGGGAGGGGAAGTAACTGACGAAGGTCAGTACAACCTTTACGTGAGGATGCCCCCGGTGTTTTTGGGGGAACTATCCCAGCACGATGACGGCAGGGAAGTTAACAGACCTGCTAAATTGCGCCCTGCGGAGTCTTGGTGAGGATATCAGGAAGGGCAATGAGCAAATTGACCGCAAGGGTCGGGAAGCGGCTGGCATATCTGCTGGCCGTCACTGGGTTGCTGTTGGCGGGAGCCATGCTTTTCTACTGGCCGGGCCGGGCCCGCTTCCGGGCTGCAGGCCTCGCTGCAACCTGGGGAGGCCGGCGGCCTTGCCGCAAGGGACGCTGGGCCCACGGCAGAATGGGTGGGTAGCACTCCCAAGCCCGCGGCAGTCCTGAACCAGGGAAAGACTTGGCTCTTGTAGCATGAAGGTCCATTAGAGGCGCTACATCACGGATTATACTCCTTTACAAGGGATTTCATTGGCCTATCAGGGCAATCGCGTTATGATTTCCCATGATGCCATTCTGACGTAGCGGAGCGGAGGAAGAATCTAAAATCCTTCAGGGTGGACCCTTGCCGGATACCGGACAACCCTTGCTCCGAAAGATTCTGGATTCTTCGCTCCGCTCAGAATGACCTAGAGCGCAGAATGACCGTTGGCCAGGCCACTGTTGATTAAAGCGCGACTGCCCTGAAAGTTACAGTTACGAGTGGATGGACTGGAGCCAGGATGGATGTTCCGGCCCGAATGCAGGTTGGCATCAAATGTTCAAAGTTGCCTGCTTACGACATGACCTTTCGTGGCGCAATTTGGCGGTAATTGACGAAGCAATGGTGGCAGTAGCAGACCGCAGGCGCAGCAGCAGGTCGCCGGACTGCCACGGCTGGGTGGCTGCGGTCCAGGTCAGGGTTCCCCCCGCGCTGTCCACCGTCGCGCTGTCTGCCGCCAGGGTCAGGGACACCGTCCCGTCTAGGGCGATTATGTCTATCGCGTGGCCGGCCAGGGACGCATAGGGGTTCAGGTCGGGGTGACGGCGCTACCCTGCCACTTCAGGCTGCTCAGCGCCACTGACGAACCGCCAACGGTGAAAGACTTGGGCTGCATACCCCGTTGACCGCATCGGCCCCCACCGCCGTACCCACGGCCACCGGGTCGAAGAAGGCTTCGTGAACCACCCCGTCCGGCGCCATCGCCGTTACCTCCCACCTTGTTACCTCCCACCTTAACTGGTTGTTCTCCGGGTGGAAGTCGCAGGCTATGTATTCGTAAAGGCGACTATGGTTGGTGATATTGTACACTCCGGCAGGCAGGGGCCGTGCCGTCATGATGGTGTCGGTATAGCCGTTGGAAGGGTCGGTATCGTCGTCAACAATCTCTGCCCGGAAGAGGTCCATATCCGGACCGGTGAGCCAAACCTCGCTGTACCCTGGGTCGCGCGAATTGCCATAAGTGTGTACCGTTGTCCTTTCCCCGGCTCCTGACGCCACCTGCGACTCGGCCTGCTGCGTCTTCCAAGTACGCTGGTAGAAGGCTTCCCAATCCCGAAAGAACTGCTTGTAGCTAATTACACTCAGAACGCAGTCCTCGTAGCTGGCTATGCCATCGCCTCCATCCACCCAGGCTATCATCGTCCGCAGGTTGGTCAGGGTGATGGACGGTGCAGGGTCGATGGGAACGTACTCGATGACGTACTCAGACGGCAATTCCTGACGGTACACCGTTTCCGTGATGAAGGACGAGGCGGCGTCCGCCGCGGCGGACGCGCCACGAGCTCCTGTCGTCTCCTGCAACGGCAGCCATGCCGGGTCTATGTTATCTATGGTGAAGGGGACCCGTCCTTGGTTGTTCTCCTAATGGGACTTAGTGCCTATCCTAATAACCCCGAACATACGGGTTTCCATAGCTGAAATGCAGGTAATCAGTTGTTTTTAGGATAGGCTCTTAGTGAAGACAAAGGTCTGAGCTGTCGGGGGTTCCACCACTTCGGCAAGGACCGGGGCATCCGCCCCCTCGGGCCGGCTCAGAAAGAGCACTCCCTCCAAATGGTCCCAACTCTTGTTCCGAGCCCAAGTGTCCGCCATGACGACTATTTCATCCGTACCGGGCCCTTCAGGTACTCGCTGACCCGGAAACGCAACTCGCTCCTAGCCAGGGCAGGCAAGTCGCCCGGAGCCTCCGACAGCAGCGTGGCTCGGACGATAACATCCGAATTGCGGATGCGCTTCTCCAACACCGGGGGCGCCGCATCAAGAAAGAATCCAGCTTCCGACATATTACTCTGCAAGCCCACTCCCCCCGGCATGGGGGTGGAGGCCGGCTCAACCCGGCTGGTGGGAATCTCTACTGGCGTGGGGGTGGAGGCTTGCCGGCTCTGGCCTGCTGGAATAGCTCCTGCCGGTGGGCTGGGCGCCGCCGCAACCCGGCTGGTGGGCACCGCCGCTGATGTAGGTGTAGGTCTGGGCGCCGGCGCAACCTGGCTGGTGGGGATAGTAGCCGATGCGGTGGGGCTGGGCGCCTCTGTAAGCCGCTCCACGCTCGGTGGCGTAGCCAACGCCGTGGGCTCCAGGGCAGCAGTCTCCAAATTCCCACAGCCGGCCAAGGCCAACAACAGCCCGGCGGCCAGCGCCTACCGGGGTAGCCCACCCCACAAGTATCCGCTAACTGGTGCCAATTTGATGCCGGTCATGGCGCACTCCCCTGATGTTTGTGGTTCTCATAGATGTTTCTGATGCCGTTCAGGTCATAGTTCGTGGGGACTGGCACTGGTTTACCTGTGTATATCTTACCCATCAGGTAATCCCCACTGGGGATATCGGGGTGCCCCAATCCGGCGGCGTGGCCCAACTCGTGCATGATTACCTGCGGCAGGTAGTAGTATTTGCGGGGATAATCTATGGCTTCTCCTGCGTCATTGGTCCACAGCATATCGTGGCTGGGAACTCCATTCTCCAACTTCAGGAAGGACTCCAAAAAACTCCCGCTTAGCCCGGCCAAAGAGGGCCATGTCAGCGCAGGTCGCCCCGCCACACAGCAGAGTGCAAAGGGCTATAACCAGTATATCGCGCAGCGGATGCTGTTGACCGCTGCCCCGCCGCGGATCGGTGAGACCGTCAAACACATCCCCTATTTCCCCCTTCACGCCTTCCTCCACCCTATTGTCTCAGTTGTGCCTCCTATCTCCCGGCACCACTCCCCTATTCTAATCATCCTCCTTCAACTCATGGGATTGCCCTGGTGAGACGGTGGTTGTTGGGAAAGACGAGGTGGCGGAGGTGGCCCGGTGGGAGGCGGACCTGGTTTCGCGATGACTTGCGATCTACCTGGTTGAGCACTTGGCCGATGCTGCTGGAGTGCTGGTGGTGGACGAGACTGGGTTCCTGAAGAAGGGGAGCAAGTCCGCTGCGGTGCAGCGGCAGTACAGCGGCACGGCGGGGCGGATTGAGAACTGCCAGATTGGCGTATTCTAGCCTACGCGTCCGCCAAGGGCCGGATCCTGCCGGAGCGGGAGCTGTACCTGCCCCAGGCGTGGGCTGGGGACGAGGGTCGCCGACGGGAGGCCGGTGTGCCGGAGGGCATGGCATTCCAGACCAGGCCGCAACTGGCCCGGAAAATGCTGGAGCGGGCACTGGAATCGGGTGTTCCCTTCAGTTGGGTCACCGGGGATGAGATCTACGGCAGCGACCGATGAGGCTGTGGCTGGAGCGGGCGGGCATTCCCCACCTGCTGGCCATCAAGAGCAACGAGAAGCTGTGGGCTTGGACCGAAGAGGGGCCGCTCCAGGTGAGAGCGGCCCGGCTGGCGGCGCAGGTTGAGGAAACAGCCTGGCTCCAGCACATCACCCTGGCGATGCTGGCTCATGCCTATCTGGCGGTGGTCCGGCATCATGCGGCAGCACCGGAATGGGCTGGAGAAAGGGGGGCTGTCCAGGCAGTGGTGACCGACTGATCCCCCTGACAGTTCCCGAGTGCGCCGGCTGCTCACCCGCCTTATATGGACGGCGGAGCACCCTCCAGACTTCGTGCTGTCCTGGTCCCGGTGGAGACGACGGCATCAGGCCGGAGCGAGGCAATGTCATTACCAACGGAGGCTATCATTACTGGCATCAGTAGTGCGGCTATAGTACCAGCCCCAGGGCCTTTTCATTGTTCAGGAGAACGGTCTGGAGTCCCAGACAACCACAAGGGTTGCCCAGGTTGGAAAATGAAAAGGCCCTGCGCCTGGCCCGCCCGGTGGTTGCCACCTTCCGGCGGGGGGTAGTATAGTGCAGTTGGAGTCAGGCCCTCAATTCGGGATGCCCTGACTCGGCTGCACTTCAGCTAAAAGTCAGCCACCCACCGACGAAAAGAGGAGAGAAATGAATCTGACCGCACGACGTGAACGCTTCCGCGCTATCCTGGCCGGAGACCGCTGTGTCCATCCGGCCTCGGTTTTCGACCCCATCTCGGCCCGGGCCGCCGAAGACCTGGGCTTTGAGGTAGGGATGTTCGCCGGTTCCATCGCCTCCGGCACGGTGCTGGGCGCGCCGGACCTGATCGTTCTGACCCTGACCGAGTTTGCCCAGCAGATTCACCGCATTTGTCGCGCCGGCGACCTGAGCCTGATGGTGGACGCCGACCACGGCTACGGCAACGCCCTGAACGTCCGCCGCACGGTGGAGGAACTGGAAACCGCCGGCGTGTCCTGCCTGACTATTGAAGACACCCAACTGCCCCTGAGTTTCGGCAGCGGCGGCGAGGGCCAGCTTATTTCGGTGGAAGAGGGCGTAGGCAAGATGAAGGCCGCCCTGTCCGGTCGTCAAGACCCCAACCTGGTGGTGGCCGGACGCAGCAGCGCCCTCCGCAACGGCGGCGTGGCCGAGGCCATCAAACGGGCCAAGGCTTATGAGGCAGCCGGGGTGGATGCCATGTTCCTGGCCGGCGCCCAGACCAAAGCCGAGGTTGAGGAAGTCAGCGCCGAGGTGAACATCCCCCTGCTGATGGGCGGGGCCGGCGGCGAACTGGCCGACCTGGACTTCCTGAGCGGGGCCGGCGTCCGAGTGGCCCTGCAAGGCCACCTCCCCTTTGCAGCAGCGGTAAAAGCAGCCTACGACACCCTCAAGTCCCTCCGCGAAGGCGTAGCCCCGGCCGACCTGTCCGACAGCCTGGCGTCGCCGGCGCTGATGGGCCAGTTGACGCGGCGTGGGGATTATGACGGGTGGGTTAAGGAGTGGTTGGGGTAAAAATCGGGTTGCTCATTTTGGGCACCTAGTGAATTGGGGAAGGAGAACCGCATTGCCTCAATATTTGCCTTGCGACCTTGTATAATACAGGTATAGGCAGAATACTATGGGGTTAGTCACCTTCCCCTCGGGCCCTTACCCAATGGAAGGAGAGTGTATAGTCCATGGAAACGCGACAAGAGGTTCGTACTATCAAAGACTTGGTAGAGCTAAGGGAAGCAGAGTTCATGGTACCCAATCCCGAATACCAGAGGGGAGAGGTGTGGACAGTTGATCAACAAAAGAAGCTCATAGATTCAGTAATGCGTAGCTATCAATTGCCCATTATTTATCTTCACGACATTACTCGAACCGTTGCTGGCAGGGTTCAAGAACGATTTGAGATTATTGACGGCCAACAGCGGATAAATGCCTTGCGTAGATTCATTGCTGGGGAATTTTCTCTTTACAATGTTGAAGACGAAAGAGCCAAGTTCCCTACATTCTTGAAAAACTATGACTGCCCTTGGGGAGGTCAAGATTTCAGTACTTTACCAGATGAGCTGCAAAGCAAGTTACTTTGTACTGAGCTTCCGGTGGCTTACATAAAAACGGAAGACGACAACGAGGTAAGGGATCTATTTGTGCGTTTACAGGCTGGTTTTCCCCTGAACGCGCAAGAAAAAAGAGATTCTTACCCGGGCGAGTTTACGGAGTTCATACTGAAACTGGGTGGAAAACCTGATAGAGTCGGGTACCCTGGTCATAACTTCTTCCAAGATGTACTGAAAATGAAGCCTAATTCGGATCGTGGGAAGACTCGACAACTAGCGGCACAAATATCTGTTTTGTTCTTTGAAAGGCATAAGAGTGGGCCTTCCCATTTCAGCAACATCAATGCCTCTGCGATTGATGATTACTACTACACAAACTTGAGCTTTGACCCTTCTGCGATCGAGTGTTCTCGGCTGCGGAATATACTTGACAAGCTCACTTCTCTTCTGGGTAACTGGAAAGGTCCAAAGTTACAGGCTCACAATGCCATTCACATGGTACTGTTTCTTGACTCCATTTGGGATGATTACACCAGATCTTGGGAAGGAACTTTGGCAGATGCCCAGAAGCAGTTTTCGCAAGTCCTTGCTGAAGCTACCCTTTCCAGCAAGCAAGGAAATCCGGAAGAGGCTTGGCTGCAATACGGTCAATGGGCTAGGACAAACTCTGACCGTGGCGAGAGTATCCAACGGCGTCATCGGTATTACTCTGCCCGTATGGTGGAATTCTTGGGGAACCTGACGTCCAAAGACCCAAACAGAGCATTCAACCAGCTTGAAAGGGAAGTCATCTACTGGAGAGACCAGGGCAAATGTAGAGCGGACGGTTGCGGTGCCCCGGTTATGTGGGCTGATGCCGAAATTCACCATGTCCTTGAGCACCAACACGGTGGCAAGACCGTATTGGAAAACGGGGTGCTGGTGCACAAGCACTGCCATCCTAAAGGTGCCGCCGCCTTAGAATTCGCAAAAATCTACCAGGCCCAAAATCCTTAGCTGAATCTTAATTTAGGAGAAAAGCCATGAACTTCACCCAGAACCACCTGCATTTTCGCAGCGAAGACCCCGATTCAGCCGCCAAGTTTTACTGCGACAACTTTGGCGCGGTTATTGCCTCGGAGCGGCCCCTGTCCACCACCAAGTCCATTACCCTGGAGCTGAACGGCCAGACGTTGATGACCATTTCGGGCCGGGCCGAGGGCGAGGACCCGGTGCCCGGCTCTACCGAACCCCGCTACGGCCTCGACCATTTCGGGTTTGAGGTGGATGATATGGAAACGGCGGCGGCCAATTTCCGGGCCAACGGCGTCCACATGATTTGCGAACCCTGGACGATGCCCTCCGGCTCCACCGTGGCCTTCATCGAAGCCCCCGACCACGTGAGCGTCGAGATAATCCAGCGGCCCAGGGCCTAACCCCCGGCGCCTACAGTTCCGATGTATAAGCCCAAATCCACCGAAGGGATGACTATGCGGCAGCGGAACGGGCGATAGGAGCAAGGGAGGGCGATGGTCCGAGCACGATTTGGGGTAGAGGGGGGCCGGTGTCTGCCTTCAGCGGCTGCGGGGAGACCTTGTGACCGTCTGCGGAGGTTGCGCAAGGCGAGATGGCGGGGAGAGGACGCGGCAAGCGACGCTCGCGGACCGGGCTGGCGCGAGTTTGCGGGGACGTTGGGTTGTCCGTTGGGTAGCTCAGGCACCGACGTGCCGTCAGGCAGGGAGTGGAATCGCCCGCAGCCGTGCCAGGGCGCGGCTGAACTGGGTTTTCCAGGGCCAATGCTTGGGCAGATGCAAAGTAAGGCGGCGGGCCGAGCGGGTAACCCGTCCCGCCAGACCGAAGAAGCGTCGTCTGAGGGTCTTGGTGGTCACGATCTGCTCACCCAGGCCGATCCGCGCTGTCCAGCGGGCCAGGTTGTGGGCCATCACCTGTACCGCCAGCCAAGCTCCGTTGGCGGCGAAGCGGCCCGAGGGGAGATGGTTCAGCCCGACGCCGTACTTGAGGTCTCGGATGGCATTCTCGATTTCGGCGTGGCGGCGGTGGTCGGCCTCCAGTTCCAGGGTCTCTCCGTCCCGGTCGGTGCTGAAGCCGTGATAGCTGTAGGTGGCGAAGAGGGCCAGTTGGGAACCGGGCGTGGGCTTCACCCGCCGGACGATGCGCCGCACCGGCGCGGCGCCGGGCTCACTCCGGAAGGGAGTGTAGGTGGTCTCGGCCACATCGGCGGCGCCGTCCATCCAGTAGGGAACCGGCGTCCAAGCATCTTCGGGTATCGCCTCGATGAGATTGCGCAGGCTTTGGTGCTGGCGGATGGTGATGGAGCAGCGGACATCCATCCGGCGGCAGACGGCGACCACGCTATGAGTGTAGAAGCCGCTGTCGGCCCGCACCGTGAGTTGCCCCCTGGCCCCACTGTAGCGCACCCGCCCCACCGTCTCCCGCAGGAAGTGGGCGGCGCCCCGGGCGGTGTTGGCGCGGCCCTCGCGCAGCCGGGACAGCAGCACGTCGCCGGAACCGGCGGCGACGGCCAGCAGCGGGTGATAGCCCCGCTTGCCGGTGTAGCCGTGGTGTCGTGCCCCTTCCTTGGCCAGTCCGTAGGTCTCGCAGATGGTGGAATCGAGGTCGATGGTGAACGGCGCGTCGCCGGGTCCCGCCCCGGCGGCCCAGGCCCGTGCCAGCAACTCCCGGCTCACCCGGTCCAACTGGCGGACGTGGCCCCACCGGAAGCTGCGCAGGAAGGCGCCCAGAGCCTGCCCTCGCGAAAGCGGGGGGTGGATGGCGCCTTGACCGTGCCGCCCAGGGTGCGGGCCGTCCCCCCGGTGCGCAACGCATCGGCGTCGTCGATGCAGTCGCCGCCCGCCAGCGCAGACGCAACCAGAGTCATCATCTTGTCGCCGGTGTTGGCCCGGCCCGGCGCGCTGCCGAGATCGAGGTGATAGTCTACGAGTTCCCCCAGACCCAGGTGTTGGGCGAGGGTGGCCGGCAGGAGCAGGCCGGCATTGGCCACCAAGCGGGGGTCGTCGAAGGCGATGCGGATGCGGTCGGGGTGGTGGCGTGGTAGCATCTATTGGGTGCTCCTTTTCCGGGACCGGTTTTTTGTTGCAAAACCATTATCCCAGATTCAGAGGAGTACCCTTTGGCTTCTTCAAGGGCTGCCCCAAAGGCCGTCCTTCGGTGGATTCGGGATAACTCTGGAGCGGCCGTCCGGCCAGCGTTACGACGTTTCACTGCCCTACAGTGAGCGTTGCAGGGGCTATGATGACTCTGCTCTTCTCTCTTCTTACCCCGGGTTCAACGAAGTTATGAGTCGAGAGAACTTCAAGGTCCTGCTCGACCGGAACCGGCGAATAGTCTTGCTTCAATGGTCGGACTTCGAGGACTCACTGACTGAGGACATCCCTGCCCTGATGAAATATGCGGAGCAGGAGCAGATACTCGACTGGGACATGGTCATTGACGTTACTTATAGTAGTGGTGGCAGTGGCGGAGCCTTTGCGATTCAGCGGCTGGTGGACAAACCCTTCCGCACCACCTTCGGCAATGTCCGGTTAAGCGACCTGGGGGAGGCACGCATTGACCGTTATCGCAATAGGACAATTGACCGCGGCGCTCCCGACATATTTGGTCTCAATCTGAGCCGGAGTTGGTTGTACGATTGGGCGGAGACCGATGCCACCGAAGCGACAGAGCGTGGCGACGAATATACGGCGCCGGTGCCCTTTAAGCTGGCCCACCTGCCCAAGGACTCCGACGGGATCATGCAGCCCGCCCCCGTTCACTTCAGCGGAAGCATAGCCGTCATCAATGCCAGAACCAGGGGCGGTTCGCACCTGGACCAGTTTACGGCGATGTTTGTCGATAATGATCTGGCTACATTTGTGGGGGTCCCCACGGGGGGATTCAGTAACACCTGGGAGGGGTATGAGGTTCTCCATTTTCCCGGAACGTCTCAACCGGTAGCGCGTTTCATGTGGAGTATTGGACACACGCTGAGGCCCAACGGCGAGGTCCTGGAGGGCAACCCGGCCCAGCCCGACACCTACATCCCCCTTACCCGCGATAACTTCCAAGATTACCATCAGACGCTGCTCGACACCGCAATCGCTGCCCTTAACCCCTGACCGTCAAGGGAGATGACAAGGGCATCCTCAGTCCCTACCCCGCAAGAAACCGGCCCGGAGTAATTAAACTCCGGGCCAACTCATCAGCAAACATTCGTGTCCATTCGTGGATGCACAATCCATGTGGTAAACTATCCCCATGCCCGTAACTAACGAAGAAATAGCCGAGTTGTTTGAGAACATGGCGACCCTTCTAGAGATGAAGGGCGATACCGTGTTCAAGATTCGCGCTTACCAGCGCGCCGCTCGCACCATCAGCCAGCTTTCCTTTCCGCTGGAGCAGGCGGTGCGGGATGAGGTTGACCTGAAGAAAATCCCCGGCATCGGCAAAGCCATCAGCGAGAAGACCCAGGAATACCTGAACACCGGGCGGGTGGACGCCTACGAAAGATTACTGGCCGAACTGCCCGACGGCGTCTTGACCCTGATGACCATTCCCGGCATTGGCTCCAAGACCGCCATGCTGATTACCCAGGAGTTGGGCGTAAGCACCATCGAAGGCATCGAAAAGGCCATCCACGAGGGCAAGGTGGCCGCCCTGCCCCGTATGGGCCAACGGACGGCGGACAACATCCTGCACCACATTCATTCCCTCCGCACTATGGATGGACGTAGGAACGGGCGGACTCCCATCGGCCAGGCTTTGGCCGTTGCCGAGGAAACCGCCGCTGCCCTGCAAGCCCAGTGTCCCTACCTGGAGCAGCTCTACCCGGCCGGCAGCCTGCGCCGCTGGGAGGAGACCATTGGGGACATTGACCTGGTGGGCGTTGCCCCCGAATCCCTCCAAGCCGGAGTGGGTGATGCCCTGGTTGCATTGCCCGGAGTGCAGGAAGTAATGGCCCACGGCCCCAAAAAGACCAGCGTAGTGCTGGAACCGGGCATCCAGGTGGACCTGCGCTTGGGGGAGGCCGGCTCCTTTGGCGCAATGCTCCAATATTTTTCGGGCAGCCAGCAGCATAACATCCGCCTGCGCGACTACGCTAACCGGAAGGGGTTGTCCCTGAACGAGTACGGTATAACCGACTTGCAATCCGGAGAGGTGGCCCGGTTTGCCGATGAAGCCGGTTTTTACGCCCGATTGGGCCTGCCCTACATTCCGCCGGAACTGCGCACCGGGATGAACGAACTGGAAGCGGCCCTGGCCGGCGCCCTGCCCAACCCGGTAACCGAGGCCGACCTGAAAGGCGACCTGCACCTGCACAGCGAGTGGAGCGATGGCCGCGACCCCATCGAACGGATGATTGAGGCGGCGGTGGAGCAGGGCTACCAGTATATGGCCCTGACCGACCACTCCTCCGGGCGGGGCATCGCCAACGGCTTGTCCAACGAGCGGTTGGTGGAGCAAATCAACCTGCTCCGTGGGCTGCAAGACCAGTATCCCATAACCATTCTGTGCGGCTCCGAGGTGGACATCCGCGCCGATGGGACACTGGATTACCCGGATGAACTGCTGGCCGAGTTGGACGTAGTGGTGGCATCGGTACATTCCGCAATGGGCCAGGACAGCGACACTATGACCCAACGGATAATCCGGGCGATGGAACATCCCTCGGTTACCATTATCGGCCACGCCTCCACCCGCCTGTTGAGCCGCCGCCAGCCGGTGCAGTTCGACATTGAGGCTCTACTCCGCGCTGCCCGGGACACCGGCACTGCCATGGAAATAAACGCCGCCCCGGAACGGATGGACCTGAAAGATACCCACGCCTACCGGGCGCGGGAATTGGGCGTGCCCCTGGCGATTAACACCGACTCCCACCACTTTACCAGCCTGGGCCAGCGGCGGTTCGGGGTAGCCATCGCCCGCCGGGCCTGGTGCGAGTCCCGTCATATCCTGAACACCCTGCCCCGGGAGCAATTCCTCAACTTCATCCGCACCCCCAAGCCCCACCGGATTGAGTTGTTTGACAACCGCACGGACGCGCCCATCGCTGGGTCGCCGGCCCCGGATACGCCGTGACCTCGGACGCGTTGCATAGCTTCGGCAACGACGCGGACAACGCTGGTAACGGCGGCGGCGCTTACTCCAACGGTCACGCCGACTACACTGGCGCTAACGGTTCGGCTGGGGAACCGGCAAATGGCCCGGTAGCCGACTTAGCGTCCGACCTGGTAGAGACGGAACCGGAGGCGATTATCCACCTGCGGACGGCAATGCAATCCGGCGTCCCCTGGCCCCGCGCCTTGCTGGAAGCCGTAGGGCTGTGGACCGCCCCCCTGGAAGTCCACCGGGGCCGCACCTACCGCTACCTGATCCAGGGTGAGGCTCTGGACTGGCTGACTCTGGCCGAGCGGCTCTGCGCCGAGATTCAGGAAATTGCCAACGCCGCTCCCAGCGCAGAACTGGAACGGCTGCTTTTTGAGGGAACGCTGCCCGAGGATGTGACGCCGGAGGACTTTCGGGACTGGATGGGCGGCAACAAGCACCGGGCCTATCTGAATTACTGGTACGGCGTGGTGGTGGAAGAGGCCCTGCAGCAGGCGGTGGAAAACGAGATTCGGAAGCGACACCTGGCCCGCTGCTACCCGGACCATGAAGACCTGGTGGAGCAGGTCTTTACCCACCTCTACGGCGAAACCCGCGCCGCCCTGCTGAAAGAGTTCCGGCAGGAGGCCAAAATCGCCCAGCGCGCCCCCCTGTCCCTGGCCGACTGCAAAGAGTTCACCTACTGGCTGTCCAAGCGCCGCTTCAACCTCTGGGACCCAGCCCGGGTAGCCAGCGACACCCGCAAAGGCATTCGCCAACTAACTTTGCTCGAACAAATACCGGGGCCGTTGGTGGGGGTGGGGGTTTAGGGGGCTAGTTACAAATACTGCAAAACTTGCGACGGCTGTTCAATAAGCTTCGGTGTCCGGGACCTACTTTCGTATCGTCGACATCATCGTTCTTCAATGTCGAGTAAATGTTGCCCCTAGCAGGGCCAATAATATTTCTGTTCTTGAAATCAGCTCGAAGTGTAAGGTCATTCGTAAAAAGTAGTCGTGCACCGCTTACTCGTGCCAGTGCTAATACATGAGCGTCATTAGACCTGCAAAGGTTTGCGGAAATTAACGAGTCAGTTTCCGCTTTCACCTTGTCATCCGGAACTCTCCTAGCAGTGCCTGATAAGAGAGCTTGCTGAAACCAATTCTTAAAGTTCTCGGCCCCTGAAAGCTCTTGCAGTAATTGGCCCCCGGCAACGAGTCGGCCTTTCCCATTATTTAACCAATCAAGAAAATACGTTGACGCTGGATTTTTGGCAGCACCAAAAACCTCATCACGTACATCGTTGTCAATAATAGCGCACATTCAGAGGCCGATTCCAATAGAGCGGCTAGTCTCCTCCATAAAGAACTTCCGGTAGCCAATCGGCGCGTCCAGGACATTACCGTACTCGTCCAGCCGGATGGAATGTATTTTCACGTCTAAATCGCCAGGTTCAAAATAGAGTATCGAAACATCATCAGGTCCGAATGCCGATTTCTTATCTCGAATATCCATGCGAACCCTGTCAAGAATGTAGTCACTATGAGTTTCCACTATCAACTGACGTCTCTGCCCAGCCAACTCGCAGAAGAGACTGCCCAAGGCGGCTTGGGCAATAGGATGCAGATGAACCTCGGGCTGTTGCAGCAAGAACATTTGAGACGCGTCGCTCCGTAACAACTCGCTGAGTAGTGGCAGAGCCTGGCTGACTCCGTAGCCGACGTCAATCAAGTTGCGGTGAGGTCCCTTGCGGCCTTTGCTGGAAAACTTACGGATTTGAACTTGGAAAGGTGTACCTTCCGACCTGCCCAAGAGCTTGATGGCTATTTCATCAAACAGACCGGATGCGCGCCCAAAACCTTCAAGGCTGCGCTTCAGTTCCTGCCAACTGTCCGGATTGCGGTGGAACAAGCTTGCCAAATAGGTAGGGATATATCCTCCTTCCGGGTCAGCAGAAGGCCGCGCCGGGTCGTAGGTGCGAAGTGGCCTAGAGCGGACCGGAGCGCCAGCATAAGGGCGCACCCGAGTAAGTCTTGGAGTAACTGGCATACGAAAACTATTGACCGTTTCTCTGAAAATATCAAGGGCTTCTGGGCCAACTTGAGACTCTCTAATTCGATGACTGCCTGTACCGACACGCCCCCTTGTAATTCTTCCATCTGCAGCTTCTGGAATCTCGGATTCGACAATATTCCTCCTGTACTCCATCTCTAACGAGCGAAGAGGTGCCAGACGGGTTTCATCTCTCGAAAAGAGGCTTGCTTCCACGGTAGAGTATTTCTTGATACTTGACCCGTCTGTCTCTAACTGAGATAACCCTACTGAATGTTGCCCAGTCCCTTGGTCGCATACCTCTATCGTTGCTCCATCTTTCTTATAGCACCTTACGGCTGGAAAAGGGTCGGACGAACGAGCTTCAAATTCCGCGTGAAAAGAGATTGAGCCTCTGCGACGATTCCTTGAATCGTCGAATCCTGCTTCAAAGCTATTTGCCCTTCCGCCCCTTCCGCTCCGGCTATGTACAATTTCGTTGAATGAACCTAAATTATAGGGATCCTCACGAAAATCCGGAACTTCATCTCGAAAAGCCACATCCCACAATGCCCGTATCAAGGCCAAAAAGGAAGTCTTGCCAGTGCTGTTTTCCCCTACCAGAAAGGTCAAAGGCGCCAGCCGAGCTGTTTGCTCTTCCCGAAAGCAACGGTAATTCTTGAGCGTAATCTTGTCCATAGCCGAATTGTAACAGAGCGGGGCAACATCCGGCAAAGTGGGTCCATCGTTCCTTTTAGCGGTGCAACTATACTGAGCCGGGAGCATTGTTTGCCGGAAACCGCCTCCCCACATATTGAAAACCCAGCCCTTGCGGTCTAAAATCTGCTGGGCAGACTTACACTACGTTAGCAAAATCTGAAGGATGGGGTGGCCTTTGGCGTCGCCCTTCCAACTTTGGCAGGAGAAGACCCTAATATGGTCAGCAACGATTACGATAATTATTCGTCTATGGAGGACTTGTCGGAACAGGACTTATCTCCCCGCCGCTATCAACGGGGCGAGGTGGTTGAGGGCGAAGTGGTGCGGGTGGATGATGACGGCATCGTGGTCAGCATCGGCCTGAAAACCGAGGGCATTGTCCCGCCCCAGGAAATGCGCACCTTGGCCCAGGAAGATAAGGAACGGTTGCAGCCGGGCGACAGCGTGATGGTTACCGTCAAGGGTGGGCGCGGCCCCGGCGACATGGCTCTCCTCTCCGTTGACCAGGCGATGGAGGAACGCGGTTGGCTGGAGTTGCTGGAACACCAGAAGAACGACGCCCCGGTAACCGCCCGGGTGATGGAGCAGAATCGCGGCGGCGTGGTGGTCAACTTCCAGGGCATCCGCGGGTTCGTGCCCTTCTCCCAGTTGGCCCCGGTGCCCAGCGACACCCGGGAGGAGGTTCTGGCGGCACGGATGGGCCAGGAATACCCCTTCAACATCCTGGAGGTGGACCAAGTTCGGGAAAGACTGGTGCTGTCGGAGCGTGCGCTCTGGCAAAAGAAGCAAGACGAGGCCCGGGAACAGTTCCTCTCCGAGCTGGAGGTGGGCAGCCTGGTTACCGGACGAGTCACCTCCTTGCGGGGCTTCGGCGCCTTTGTCAACTTGGGCCAGGCCGAGGGGCTGGTGCACATCTCCGAACTTGCCTGGTCCCGTATCAAGGGGCCGGAGGAAGTGGTACAGGTGGGCCAGGAATTGGAGGTCCAGGTCATCAAGGTGGACACGGAAGCCAAGCGGATCAGCCTGAGCCTGAAACGCACCCAGCCGGAGCCGTGGGAGACGGTGCCGGAACGCTATAACGTCGGGGAAATCGTAGATGGCACGGTTACCCGCCTGGCCGACTTTGGCGCCTTCGTCCGACTGGAGGACTGGGTAGAGGGGTTGGTGCACATCTCCGAACTGTCGCCCCGCCAGGTACAAAATCCCAGCGAGTGCGTTTATGTCAACCAGAAAGTCCGGGTGATGATTCTGGACATTGACCCGGCCAAGCGGCGCATCAGCCTCAGCTACAAAAAGGCTTTCGGGATGTAATCCGGCAATGACCCAGGAAAATGAGACGCAAGAAACCGGGCAGGAACACCGGCAGGAAGGCGGGCAGGAACTGGGGCGGGTAGAGCGTCCCGCCGCCGAACAATACCGGGGCAAGCGCCGGCTGCTGCTGGTGCCGTTGATTTACGGCCCGCCACCGGTAGCGGAAGCCGGCGCCGGCGGGGAAGGTTCGGAGGAATCGTCGGAGGAGTCGCAGGGGCAGGTTATTCTGGAACGCTACTGGGACCAGGCCCAGACCCAAGTCAATGCCTTGTCCGCCGGCCTGGGAGGACTGGACCGCATCTACCACGAAAGCCTCTTCGAGGGTGGCGAGGCGGGACTGGCCTACCTGCAAATGGCCGACAGCCGCAGCCACGGCCTGATTCAAGCCAAGTTCCAGGCCGGGGCTACCCTGGAGGCCACCGAGAGCCTGGACCTGCTTACCGAAACCCTGGACTTGCAGCGTTGCCTGATGGTCCCCTTCACCAGCGAAAAGGTAGCGAACCGCATCCAGGAGTGGTTTGCCGAGGGCACCCGCAGCCGGTACGAATACATCGCCCAGCAGATTGACCAAACCCTCCAGGCCGACGAGACCGGCCTGCTGCTGATAAACGAGCGGCACCAAGTGCAATTCCCCACCGACATCGAAGTGTTTTACATCGCCCCGCCGGCCCTGGACGAGTTCCGCCGCTGGGTGCAAAACTGGGCCGCGCGGCAACGGCGGGCGGAGGAGGCGATGCAGGGAGAGGATGATGATGGGGGAGACGTGACACAATAAGGATGCACAAAGACATTTAAGTCAGGAATCTGACAATAGTACCTTTCGGGTAGCCGCTCCTTCCTTTACGAGAAGACCGAATCACTTCGATGCTTCCAGCTTTTTCCATAGGAGTCAGGACTCGCTTCTTATAGTGTGTCGCGAGAAACGAAGTTTTGACTAAGACGAACTCCTCGATCTCTTCAATGCTTGCTTCTTTCCCCACAAATTCGTTTCCGAGTTCTTCTCGCAGGATACCGAAGTCGGGTTCTCTTTCGAACAATCGCAATTGGTCCGTATTGTCACTGTACGAATAGCTAAAGCTCCCACTGGGGTCCACGCTATACATAGCTGTCTTCATTCTGGATAAGCCAGTCAAATCGTTAGTGCAAAAGAAGAGGAAGTACTCGGTCTTGCCTCCAGAATCATGTACTTTGAACGGCAGGACGTACTTTGCCCCGGCCTCCTGTTCAAGTTGCGTCTTATAAATTCCGTATAGAACGGAAAGCCTTTCGTTAGGGTCATGAGTACGCAGGACAGTTTGCCAAGCATCGGTGCCAAATAGATTATCGAGGTGTTTGCTTTGGCTAGGAATCGATGCAAAGCGATCAATAGATTCGTACACGAAAGTTATGAGTGCTTCGCTCTTACTATTGCTTAACAAGCGCTTGACAACATTGAAAGGAGTCTGAGAGTAACCGAAAGGGTCAATCAGGGCGAAAGTTGGTGCTAACTGTCGTCGCGCCGAATCTACTTGGTCCAAGACTTGTGTAACAGTTTGGTCAAATTTGGAATTAAATTCATAGTGCTTAAAATTCGGAGGGAAGACTTTCTCGGCCAGTAACATCTCTAGGTGGTCGAATCTATCTTTTCTATCCTCAATAAAGAGAAACACTACCTCAGAAGAGATGGTAGTTTGGTGCCCAATTGCTTCGTCCAATGCAACTATCGGTGAACCCGGTTCTCCCCCAGCATATTCACCAGGGCCGGCAAAGCCATCTATATATAAGACACGCTTATTCCAGCGTGTCATGATAGGGAGCCAAGCTTGCCAATATTTTCTCAATATTTGGTGCTTGGCTTTAGTGTGCGGTTCAATTTCCCAAATTGGAGTTCGCGGTGGCATACAAATAATCTCCTTGATTTACTGCTATAGAATGTTGCTGTGGCACATCATTAAAATATTCGCCGTCCAGCACACGTCCACCGGATTTGCTCGTTCTCCCTCCCCACTGCTTGAAGAAGAAGAGTACGCCAGCTTCTGAGCATTCGTCCCGAATACTTCTCACCCACTCTGGGTTGACCGGCCGCGCCTTGGGGCCGCTCTCACCACCTACAATAACCCAGTCAATATCCTTTAAGAAAGGGCCAAGTGTCAGTGATTTCAGTAGAGGCTCGACAGATAAGAATCGGACCGCCGCTGGCACCAGAATGAGATTAGGAATCCGTCTTTCGGCCCAATGCTGGTTCTCGACGGACACTCCCATCCATACGTTGGGAGGCCAGGGCAAGTGTTCAAACACTTCGAGCAGGCGGTCATGGCGCTTCGTTAAGACCTGAAAAATATGTCGGTCCGCCCGCGCCATGACTTCAAACACTTCCCCGATGAAGTCGAGCGGCACTTCTTCGTGAAACAGGTCGCTCATACTGTTCACGAAAATGCGTCGGGGAGTCTTCCAAGACAAGGGAAGTTTTAACCTGTCGTGATGGATTTTCACCTCAGTCTTTCCAGGCAAGAAAGGGCCGCCCCGTTTGAATCGCAAGGTAATCGCCTCAGCATAGCAATGAGCACAACCCGGGCTTACTTTGGTGCAACCAGTGACCGGGTTCCATGTTGCGTCAGTCCATTCTATTGCCGATTTATCAGACAAAATTCCCCCACTAGGGCCGCTGGCTTTAGTCTAATGTAGAACATATAATCTAATATGTCAATGTTGTAGGGTCAGTGATCAAGCAGCGGCAGTCTAATCGTGTCTTTAATCACCTGTCAAACCTCCCCCCAATAGACGCCCCTGCCGTTCCGGTGATAATTTGCGATAACCGCCAACACAGGGCGAGGTTTTCGTTATACAATGAAAGGACTTCACATCGAGAGGAAATTTCTATGACCGCCAATACCCCGGCCCCGGCCGATATTCCCCGGGCTTATGACCCCGCCGCCGTGGAGCAGCGCATTTACCAGGACTGGCTGGACCAGGGCTATTTCACTCCGCAAATTCGCCAGGGCCGGCAGCCCTACGTCATCATTATGCCGCCGCCCAACGTCACCGGCGAGTTGCACCTGGGCCACGCCCTTACCGCCACCATCGAAGACGCCCTGGCCCGCTGGCGGCGGATGTGCGGCGACGATACCCTATGGCTGCCCGGCAAGGACCACGCCGGCATCGCTACCCAATGGGTGGTGGAGCGTCTGCTGGCCGAGGAGGGCACCAACCGTCATGAGTTGGGCCGGGAGCAGTTCCAGGAACGGGTTTGGGAGTGGGTGGACCGCTACGGCAACACTATTGACGAACAGCACAAACGGCTGGGCACTTCCTGCGATTGGTCGCGGCTGCGCTTTACCCTGGACCCGGGGCCAGTCAAAGCGGTGCGAACTACCTTTGTCAACCTGTACCGCAAGGGGCTGATTTACCGTCACGAGCGCATCATCAACTGGTGTCCCCGCTGCGCCACCGCTCTGTCCGACCTGGAGGTGGAGTACCAGGAGCAGGACGGCAAGCTCTACTACATCCAATATCCCCTGGCCGGAGAATTGGGAGCGGAGGACGGACACATCACCGTTGCCACCACCCGGCCGGAGTCCATGCTGGGCGATACCGGCGTGGCGGTGCATCCCGACGACCCCCGCTATGCCCACCTGGTAAACGGTCAGGCCGTCCTGCCGATTATGGACCGTCCCATCCCCATCGTTGGCGATGCGGTCATTGAGCCGGAGTTCGGCACCGGCGCCCTAAAAGTCACGCCGGGCCATGACGTTACCGACTTTGAGATTGGCGAGCGGCACGGCCTGGAAATCATCAACATCATCGGCTTTGACGGCAATATGACCAGCCTGGCCGGCAAGTACGCCGGCATGGAGCGGTTCGAGGCCCGCCGCGCCGTGGCCGAGGAACTGGACGGACTGGGTCTCCTGGAAAAGGTGGAGGACTACCGCCACTCAGTAGGCCACTGCCAGCGCTGCGATTCGGTGGTGGAGCCCCTCATCAGCCTGCAATGGTTCCTCAAGGTGGGCAGCCACCGGGAGCCGGACAGCATCGCCGGGCGCGCCCACGCCGCCGTAGCCAACGGCGAAATCAGCATCGTGCCGGACCGCTTCTCCCGGGTCTATCTCAACTGGCTGGAGAACATCCGCGACTGGTGCATCAGCCGCCAACTCTGGTGGGGTCACCGCATCCCGGTGTGGTACTGCGACGAATGCGACGAAATCGTCGTGTCGGCGGACGCCCCGAAGGCTTGCCCGACCTGCAACTCGGAGGGGCTGCGGCAGGACGAAGATGTGCTGGACACCTGGTTCAGTTCGGGCCTCTGGCCCCATTCCACCCTGGGCTGGCCCGACAAAACCGAGGATTTCGCCTATTTCTATCCCACCGCCGTGATGGAAACGGGTTACGACATCCTCTTTTTCTGGGTCGCCCGGATGATAATGATGGGTATTGAGAACACCGGGCAGGTCCCCTTCCGCACGGTGTACCTGCACGGTCTGATTCGGGACGCCAACGGCGACAAGATGAGCAAGACCCGGGGCAACACCCTGGACCCGCTGGAACTGATTGACCGCTACGGCACCGACGCCCTTCGCTTTGCCCTGTCCACCGGCACCGCCCCGGGCAACGACCTGCGTATCACCGAGGGCAAGTTGGAGGCTTCCCGCAACTTCGCCAACAAGGTCTGGAACGCTGCCCGCTTTGTCATAACCGCTCTGGAGGGTAAGGACGACCTGGCCGGCTGGCGCGACCTGCCCCGTCTGGAGCACCGGGAAGACCGCTGGATTATCAGCCTGCTGGACCGGGTGACCGCCGAGGTCAACCAATCCCTGGCCGACTTTGAGTTGGGGGAGGCGCAGCAGAAACTCTACGATTTCATCTGGAACGAGTTCTGCGACTGGTACATCGAGATGGCCAAGGTGAGGATGCGCGCCGGCTCCGGTGACTCTGACACCGCCGGGCCATCGCCCCGTCCGGTGCTGGCCCACGTCCTGGAACGGACGCTGCGGCTGCTGCATCCCTTTATGCCCTTCATCACCGAGGAAATCTGGCAGAATCTGACCGCCTGCCTGCCTCTGGAGGGTGACCTGTCCGACTCTATAATGATTGCTCCCTACCCGCAGGCCGATACGCCGCGACGGGACCGGCAGGCCGAGGAGGAAATCTCCCTGGTAATGCAGACCATCCGGGCGGTGCGCAACACCCGCGCCCAACTGCGCATTCCGGCCAACCGCCGCCTGGAGGCGCTGCTGGAGGCTGACGGACTGCGCGGCGCAATGGAAGAGGAGGCGGAGGTAATCCGCACCCTGTCCCGGGTCGAGCCGCTGCGCATCACCTCTGGCGCCCCCGACGCGGGAGAACAGCCCCGGGGCGTAACCCTGCTGGTCACTCCTCTGGTAGTGCGGCTGCCCCTGGAGGGGGTGGTTGACCTGGCCGCCGAACAGCAGCGGCTCCAAGAGGAACTGGCTAACTGCCAACGGGAGTTAGAGCGTAAGGAAAAGCTGGTCAATAACCCCAACTTCCGCGCCAAGGCCCGCCCCGACGTAGTAGAAACGGAAGAAGACCGCCTCCGCAACCTGCAAGAACAGCAGCAAAGGCTGGGGGAGATACTGGGGCAGTTGGGGGAGTAGGGGGCTCTTTCATCCACGAAGAAATACGAAGATTCACGAAGGGTTTTTTAACCACGAATAGGCACGAATATTCACTAATGAGCTTGAATGAAGCGTTGGAATTCTTTGCACCCGAAGGCCCGCAATATAGTTCCTATCAGTTATCGAAAAACATTCGTGCCTGTTCGTGTGTATTCGTGGATAAACCAAAGAAGTAACTTATGAACACCCCCTTGGGCATCATCGGCCATCCCATCGGCCACTCCATATCGCCGTTCTTTCAGCAGGCGGCGCTGGATTTTTGCGGCGTTGACGCCGAGTACCGGGCCTATTCGGTGGCGCTGGAGGAGGTAGGGAAGTTTGTCGCCGGGCTACGGCAGCCCGGTGTCTTGGGCATCAACGTCACCGTGCCACATAAAGAAGCGGTTATTCCTTTCCTGGACGAGATTGACGATTGGGCTACCGAGGCCGGCGCGGTCAACACTATCGTCAACCGGCAGGGACGGCTCACCGGCCACAATACCGACGGCTACGGCTTCCTGCGGGCTTTGCGGGAAGGGGCAGGCTTTGAACCGAAAGGCCGGACCACCCTCATTCTCGGAGCCGGCGGCGCCGCACGGGGCGTGGTCCTAGCCCTGGCCCGGGAGGGAGTTGGCGACCTGACTATCGCCAACCGCACCCCGGAGCGGGCAGAAAATCTGGCCCAACTGGCCCGGGGCCGGGGCATCACGTCCCATGCCGTCCCCCTATCCGACTACACCCAACCTGACTCGGCTCTGGCCGGAGCCGCCGCCTCAGCCGAGCTTATCGTCAACTGCACCACCATTGGCATGACCCACGGGCCGGGGGATGAGGACACGCCCCTGCCCCGACAGGCCATCCCCGCCACGGCCTTGGTCTATGACCTGGTGTATAATCCTCTGGAAACCCGGCTGCTGCGGGAGGCGGCCCAGGCCGGTGCGGCTACTCTGGGCGGCATCCAGATGCTGGTCTATCAAGGAGCAGCCTCCTTTGAGTTGTGGCTGGAACGACCGGCCCCGGTGCCGGTAATGCTGGAAGCGGCGACCCGGGCGATGCAAACCCCCAACTAGACGACTCCGCGCGTCTTTGTGGTTGGATAAACACAGAGACCCAGAGATACGCAGCGGGGCTAGCGTCATTCCTGCGGAAGCAGGAATCTAAAGACGTTGCGGGCAGAGGTTCCTGCTTTCGCAGGAACGACGAAAAGGGCCTGTCCATCTAGTGTGACAGACCTGGGCACACAGAGTTTTGCAGAGGTATTTGACTATGATTCGTTGGTTCACCGCAGGAGAGTCCCACGGCCAGGGGTTGATGATTATTATGGAGGGTGTCCCGGCGGCCCTGGCCCTCAGTGAAGAGTATATCGGCGTCCAACTGGCCCGGCGGCAGCGTGGCTATGGACGGGGCGGGCGACAGCTCATCGAGCAGGACTGGGCCCATATTATGACCGGCGTCCGCCACGGCTACACCCTGGGCAGTCCCATCGGTATGACCGTGGAAAACAAGGACTGGGCCAACTGGACCGAGGCCATGGCGGTGGAGTACGTCGAAAACCCGTCGCAGGAGGGCCGCAACCGTCGGGTGACCCGCATCCGGCCCGGCCACGCCGACCTGCCCGGAGCGATGAAGTACGGTTTCTCCGATGTCCGCAACGTCCTGGAACGGGCCAGCGCCCGGGAGACCGCCGCGCGGGTGGCCGCCGGCGCGGTAGCGATGCGCCTGCTGGAAGAATTCGGCATCAAGTTCCACAGCCACGTCATTTCCATCGGCGGCGTGTGGGCGGACGTGCCGGAAAACGCCGACGCGATTGACTGGGACGCGGTGGAGGAGTCGCCGGTGCGCTGCGCCGACGCCGACGCCGCCCAAAAGATGATTGCCGAGATTGACGCCGCCCGGGACGCCGGCGACACGGTGGGCGGCACGGTGGAAGTCATCGCCGAAAACGTCCCCATCGGCCTCGGCTCCCATACCCACTGGGACCGGAAGATTGACGGGCTTATCGCTCAGGCCCTGATGTCCATCAATGCGGTCAAGGACGTATCCATTGGCCCCGGCTGGGAGGTGGTCAACCGGCGCGGTTCCCTGGTGCAGGACGTTATCGAGCCGGTGACCGACCCGGATAACCCCTGGCAGCGCAAGACCAACCGGGCCGGCGGCACCGAGGGCGGCATGACCGATGGGATGCCCCTGGTGGCCCGCTTTGGCATCAAGCCCATCGCCACCCTGCACAACCCCCTGCCCTCGGTGGACCTGGACACCGGCGAACCGGTGCAGGCCCACTTTGAGCGTTCCGACGTATGCCAAGCCCCACCAGCCGGGGTAATCGGCGAGGCCATGGTAGCCCTGGTACTGGCCGACGCCTTCATGGAAAAGTTCGGCGGCGACGCCATCCCCGAGACCCGCCGGAACTACGAGGGGTATATGAAAACGGTAGGGCCGAGGAAGGTTTATAGGTAGAGGGGTGCGGTTCACACAGAGGCGCAGAGGGCGCGGAGATACGCAGAGAGGTTGGCATGGCAATTTACAAGATGGTGGGGGACAAGGAATGGTTGGATAAGGTCGCGCTGACATCCTTTGGACAGGAAGGCGTTTTGGAACGTTCCGACATACAACGTATGTTGCGCGAACAGCCAGAAGTGTTGGAAGAAGGACTGTTCATCATCACGGAAGAGTTTTCAAACTGGGAGGGCTCTGGTAGAAGCATAGACTTGCTTGGCTTGGACGCTACTGGGCGGCTGGTGGTAATTGAACTGAAGCGGGGCGAGACCGGCGAACACATGGACTTGCAGGCCATTCGGTACGCGGCTATGGTTTCCACCATAACGTTGCAACAAGCCATTGAAGCCCACCGGTCTTATCTGAACAAACTAGACAAGGAAGGTGATGCCGAGGAATTAGTCAAAGAACACCTGGAGAATCCCAAATGCAAAGGATTCTCAGCCGAAAGGCCACGTATTGTTCTACTGTCTGAAGGATTTTCACCGGAATTGACGACTTGCGCCTTGTGGTTGAATGAGAGCGGCCTGGATGTCACCTGTATCCGGATGCAACCGCATCGGAGCGGCACGGAATTGCTGGTAGAAACTAGCCAAGTTATTCCATTGCCAGAAGCTCAAGATTACTTCATTAAAGTTAGGGCGCGGGAGGAGGAGCAAGCTAAGGGAAATCAGGCAGGGCAAGGTCAATACACCATGGGTGGGGAGGCCTTCAAAGAACAAATCGAGGCTGCGCCGAAAGAGGCACAATCCCAACTCGAAAAACTCCATACATGGGCTCTCGGTCTGGAAGCGAACAGTTTAGCCGTCCTTTCAACTTATACGAATGATGAAAGATGCAATCTTCTGATTGGCATACCCAAAGGCAACAATCCCTGTCTGATAAGGGTAATAATGAGCTTGTCTGCCATCACATTCTCGCCTGTACACTATAAACAATATGCTCCCAAGTCCATTCCGCGATTGAAAGAGCTATTTGATATAGACATATTGGCGCGAAACAGCTCCTTCAGACTAAAACTAGAAACTGTTGATGAAAGGCTCTTGTCCTCCCTCCATGACGCCTACGTTGAAGCTAACGGCATCGCGGTGGGCAATAATGCCCCCGACCGCTAAAGGTAATGTGCTACAATAACCCAAACCCACAAAGGAAACACCCATGACCCTACCTTTGAACACCGCCCCCGGCCCTTCGCCTGATGAGGAGTCGGAGCGTCACGCCATGATAAGCCAGGACTTTCTCCACAAAGCCCGGGTAGAACTGGAGAAAGGCGACCTGTTGCAAGCCTCGGAGAAGGCTTGGGGCGCCACCGCCCACGCAGTCAAGGCCGTCGCGGAAAAGCGCCGCTGGTTCAGCGAAGCGGATTGGAAGTTGCGTAGAGCTGCGTCCATTATCGCGGACGAACTAGGCGACAACGGTCTGTTAGGAGCTTTCTCTTTAGCCAGGGACGCCCACTATAACTTTTATCACCACCTCTACGACGCCCATGAGATTCAGCAAGCTATCGACGCGACGGCGGGCTTGGTGACAATGCTGGATGGCACTCTAGATCCCGGCTATGTTCCGCCCTACGTCAGCGACCAAACGGAATCCAAAATCCGCTCCCTGGAGCAACCCACCAGCGACCCCGACCGGGAACGGCTGATAAATGGTCGGCCACCTATCGAACACCGCCCGCCGGCCATCCCCCCACAATCAATATGAGGAATACCCTGCCTTGAAGATTAGAAACATTCTCCAAGAAAAACGGACGGTATCCTGCGAGTTCTTCCCGCCCCGGGAAGAGGACGGGATACCCGCCGTTTTTCGCGCCATTGACCGGGTTAGCGCTTTCAACCCCGACTTCGTTTCCGTTACCTACGGGGCCGGTGGCTCGACCCGCGACTTTACCGAGCGCATCACTATGCAGGTTAAGCAGGAAACCGCCCTGGAGGTTATGGCCCACCTGACCTGCGTGGCCCAGACCCGGGATGAGGTTCAGGGTGTCCTGGAACGGCTGGACGAGGCCGGCGTGGAGAACGTCATTGCCCTGCGCGGTGACCCGCCCCGGGGCCAGGAAAACTTCGTCCCCACCGCGGGTGGGTTCCAGTACGCCACCGAGTTGATCGAGCACATCCGCGCTCACTTCGGCTTTGGCCTGGCCGCCGCCTGCTATCCGGAGGGGCATACCGAGTCCCCGGACCTGGATTCCGACATTCACTACGCCTTGGAGAAGGTGGAGAAGGGCGCCGACTTTCTCATCACCCAGCTTTTCTACGACAACCGCTACTTCTTTGACTTTTTGGAGCGGGCGGAACGGGCCGGAATCAACGTCCCCATCATCCCCGGCGTCCTGCCCATTTTGAACACCTCCCAGATACGGCGGTTCACCTCCCTCTGCGGGGCCACCATCCCACCGGAACTGGACCGGAAGCTTGACGAGTACGCCGCCGACGATAACGCAGTGCGGGAGTTGGGCGTAGAACACGCCACCAGGCAGGTACAGGATTTGTGGGACAACGGCGTCTCCGGCGTCCATTTTTACGTCCTGAACCGCAGCTACTCCGTGTCTCAAATCCTGTCCAACCTGAACCTGCCCGGCCACACTGTACCGGATTAGGTGGGGCAACCCCTCACCCCCGGCCCCTCTCCCCGGTGGAGAGGGAAGAAATGAACTCCCTCTCCTGGGGGAGAGGGTTGGGGTGAGGGCGAGAGGGGTTATGACCCAGTTGACCACCGGCGTTGACATCATCGAAATCTCCCGCATTGGCCGGGTGCTGGAGCAGTACGGCCAACGCTTTCTCCGCCGCATCTTCACCCCCGGAGAGATAGAATACTGCCGGGAACGCCCCCCTAACCTGGCCGCCCGCTTTGCCGCCAAGGAGGCGACGATGAAGGCCTTGGGCACCGGCGTCCGCGGCGTGGGTTGGAAGGACATCGAGGTAATCCGCGCCTCCAGCGGCGCGCCGTCCATCGTCCTGCATGGCCGGGCCAAGGCCCGCGCCCAACGGCTGGGCGTTCAGGAAATCGCCCTTAGCCTGTCCCACTCCCGGGAATACGCCGTCGCCTTTGTGGTAACCCAATGCCAGCCGCCAACCTGAAAATGGTCACCACCGCCCAGATGACCGCCCTGGAACAGGAGTCGGAGCGACAGGGGACCAGCGCCGACACTCTGATGGAGCAGGCCGGTCTGGCGGTGGCCGTCATCGCCCGCGACCGCTTAGGCCATCAGTTTGGTGGATTTGCAGGAACCACCGTAACCATTCTGGTTGGCCCCGGCAACAACGGCGCCGACGGGCTGGTGGCGGCCCGGCACCTGCGCCGCTGGGGCGCGGAGGTCACCGCTGTCCTGCTAACCCGGCGGCCCGACCCGGACCCCAAGCTGGAAGCGGCCCGACACTACGGCGTGTCGGTCCTGTCCCTCGCCGATGCCAACGGGCTTGCTGACCTGGACCGATTGCTCCGCCGCAGCCGGCTGGTTATTGACGCCGTGCTGGGCACCGGACGCTCTCGTCCCCTCACCGGGTTAGTCCGGGAGGTAATGCTGCTGGTTAGCGCAGTCCGCTTCCACTCCGATGATGGCAAGTCCCGCCGCCCCCTGCTGCTGGCCCTGGACTTGCCCACCGGCTTGGACGCCGACACCGGGGCGGTGGATGATGCTACTCCCGAAATGGATGCTACGCTGGCCTTGGGCTTTCCCAAGGCGGGACTGTTGGCCTTCCCCGGCGCCGAGCGGGTGGGAGAGTTGGTGACGCTGGAAATCGGTTTGCCGGCCGGCGTCGGCCAGGACGCTATTACCCTGGAGCTGCTGACCCCGGATTGGGTGGGCCATCACCTGCCGGCCCGTCCGCTCAACTCCCACAAGGGAACTTTCGGTCATACCCTGGTGGTAGCCGGGTCGCGCAACTACGTGGGGGCGGCCTGTCTGGTTGCCCGTGCCGCAGCCAGGGCCGGGGCGGGGCTGGTCACTCTGGCTACCCCGGAGAGCGTTTACCCAATCGCCGCCGCCCAACTTACCGAGACCATTCACCTGCCCTTGCCCGAGGACGCCGAAGGACGGCTGCACCCCGATGCTGCCGGTATCCTCCGGGAGCTTTTGCCCCGCTATGACTGCCTGGCGGTGGGCAGCGGGATGAGCCAATCCCCGGGAACCGCCGCCTTTCTGGAAAAGCTGCTTCTGGATGCGCCTCCATCTTCCCTACCCACCGTGATTGACGCCGACGGCCTGAACAACCTGTCCCGATTGCCCAACTGGTGGCAGCCCGGCCATCGGAGTCGTATCGGCCCCTTGGTGCTGACCCCTCACCCCGGCGAAATGGCTACCCTGACCGGCCGGTCCACCGCGGAAGTGCAGCAGCACCGGGTAGCAACCGCCCGGCAGTGGGCGGCCCGTTGGCAAGCCGTCCTGGTCCTCAAGGGGGCCTATACCGCCATTGCCGAGCCGGACGGGGATGGGACAGATGGGACGCAACCGGAGGGTCTAGTCCGCCTGACCCCCTTTGCCAACCCCGGCCTGGCCTCCGGAGGCACCGGCGACGTGCTGACCGGCATCATCGGCGGGCTGCTGGCCCAGGGGCTGACTCCCTTTGACGCGGCAAGCTGTGGCGTATATCTGCACGGCCAGGCCGCGGCCGCGCTGACCGACTGGCAGGGCAACGCCGGCCTGCTGGCCTCAGATTTGGTAGATGCGTTGCCACTGACCCTCAACCGTCTGCGTTCCGCTCACTCATAACGACGCACGGAGGGACATACAGAGCAATCTCCTTCCTATATTCCCCTCACCCCCGCCCCTCTCCCCAGCTTATAGGGGTAGGTATTCGGCATTTCAGATAGGAGTTACCTAGTGGTATGTCATCCTGAGCGCAGCGAAGGATTTAAAATGCCCGGCTGCTGCCTCCTTCCGGTTCCGGTAGAGTCTCTCCTGGCCGGAGTTTGGATTCTTCACTCCGTTCAGAATGACATACTAACTGCGTAACTTCTGTGCTAAATACCTACCCCTATAAGCCTCTCCCTAGTACTACAGCCGCAGATATTGGCTGAGGTGTTTCAGGCGGCGCTGGTAGTGGCAGCGGCGGGCCCTGGCTTGATGGCGCCGTCTCCAGCGGGACCAGGCCAGCACCGATTTGTTCAAAGGCATGGGCCGCCAGATCAACCGGTACAGCAGACGGCGCACCTCGGGAACCGTCAGTGGTATCAGGGCTTCATCCCACTCCGGTTCTCCCTCTTTTTTCCGTCGAAGTATGCGTTGGCTTTTTGCCGAACCACCGCCAGGTAGGCCTGAGCCAGCATGGCCAGAGCCTGCCCCGTGCTGCGACACGGGGATGATGTGCCGGTACCAGCCCTCCCATTTGCGCACTTCATACTGGTCCAGCCCCACCGGTCCCTTGGCCTCCTCAAAGCACTCCTCGATGGTCCACCGGGTTCCCGCCACCCGCACCAGGTCCTCCAGGGTTGTGTCCGCTGGACCGAAGCAGACGTAATAGGCCAACTCTTCAGGCTGGGCCAGGCGGCGGCGGGCCAAAAGCCAGTAGCCTTGGCCAGGTTCCCGCAGGGGCCGGATCACCACCCGGGTCCAGTCATACACTCGAGGACCCTTGGCCCCGTTGCCAGCGCTGCACTGACTCCAGCGGATTTCTGCCACTCCGGACACCAGTTGGTCCGCCCGCACCTGCCGCGGCCCCTTATCCGTCAGGACCCACAGCTTCTCGTTGCGCTTGAGGGCCAGCACGTGGGGTATTCCCCTCTCTTCCAGCCACCGCCGCAGGTTGCGATCACTGCCGTAGACCTCGTCTCCGGCGACCCAGCGGAAGGGAACTCCCGCTTCTACCGCTCGCTCCAGCAGCCTCTGGGCTAACTGCGGCTTGGTCCGGAAGACAACCTCCTCGGGGACTGCCGCCTCCCGCCGGCGTTCCGCAGCATTGGCCCACCCCTAGAAACCCGGACGGAAACCCCTTGTCGTGAAGAGGGATTTGGTCAGTAAGGCCGATACGAGCAGGGTGAGGGTCCAAATTTGACCGAGCCAGGCGGTGGCGGCATTGGCGGCGGGGTTGACCATTCCAGCGACCCGGGCGCTGCCGGCGCTGGGACCGGAGCCGGTTTCTCCGGTCAACCCGGCTTTGGCGGCCACCAGGGTCAGGTTGGCCACGGTGGCGGCCAGGTACAACTGGAACCGGGTTTTGGCGCGGCCGAAGTAGCGAGACTGGCGGATTCCCAGTTGGACCAGCCGCGCCAGCCGGTGTTCTACCACCACTACCCTCCGTTGCCGATACTCGGCAAAGGCTTCACTCTGCTGTAAGGCGCGGGCCTGTTGCAACAGCGCTTCCTGCGGGTGCAGTTGCACCGTTCGTCCCGTACCCGGTTTTGCCGCCAGGCACTGGGGCCGCAGCGGACATACCCCGCAGACCGCCGCGTCGAATCGGAAGGCCTCCAAACGGTAAGTCCGGCCAGCGGGGCCAGTCCGAGTCCCCATTGATACGATCCTCCGGGCACCTGCCCCGCCGGACAGGTGCAGGAACCCGCCTCCAGGTCAATACGGAAGTCCTCCTTGGGGAAGTGAGACCGGTTAGGGCGGCCCGGCACTCGGGCAATCAGGGTACGTCCCGCAGCGGCGAAGGTCTGCCTGGTAGCGCCGTCGCCGTAAGCGGCATCGCCCATGGTCTCTGCCACCGGCACACCGGTGTTGACTTCGCTCGCCTCCACCAGGTCCAGCGCCCCCAAGTTGTCCGGCGCGTTGCCGGGCAACACCGCCACGGCGGTAATCAGCTGGGAATCGGTGTCCACCACAATCGCCGCCTTGTGCCCGTCGAAGCGTCTGCTGCTGCTCTTGCGCCCGTGACGCAGTTCCGGATCGTGCACCGACATCATGCGGTCTCGGCTCACCCCATCCTTGAGGCTTACTCCGAGGCCCACTCCGTCATCGGTCCGCGCCACGTCCTGGAGCAGCAACTGCCCCAGCAGTTCCGCCGCGGCCACAATCCGCTGCCGCTCGGCGCTTTCCTCTCCCAATTCCCCCTGCGCCTGCCGCGATAATTCCAACAGCCGGTCGGCGTCTCCCACAATCCCAGACAGCAGCGCCGTCCGGGCTTTGCGATCCGACCAGTCAATCGCCGCCTCTCCCTTGATGCTGGAACCAAAGTACTTCTCGTATCCCTGAGCCTGGGCCCATCCCTTGACCGCGGCCTGCTCCACCGCCGCCAGCGCCCGCAGCAGTTTGACGATCCCGTCGGCCAACAGATTGCAGGTGTCCTTCACCGCGCCCCGCCCCAGGAGGTTGGTCGTGTCCAACGCCACCTTCATACCGCGCCCTTTCAGATACCCCGACTCCCGGGCCAGTCTCAGACTGGACTCGAACACCTCCCGCACCTTGTCGTGCAGGATCAGCTAGGCGCGGAACACCTGCAGCGTGCTCTTGGCAAAGGGCCTATCCTCCACCTCAATCCCCAACGCCACCTTCCAGCGGAGGTCAAAGTCGGCCCGGGCCTTGGCCTCGGCGTCGCTCACCTTGTCGTGGGACTGGAGCAGCAGCGCCGTCGCCAGCAGGCTGGGCGGCACGCTGTCCCGGCCGTTGTCCGGGCAGTAGAACTCGGCAAAATCGGCGTCTCGGAACAGCCGGCCCCGCAGCGAGGCCAGCAGACCGTAGAAGCTTTCCCGCCCCACGTGGTCCAAATACAACCGGTCCGCTTCCCAAAGTCCCCTCTGGTCCGATCGCTCTCCCAGCATTCTCAGCCCTCGCTACGCTTGTTGACCCAAGTATAGCCGCTGACCCGGCTCAAGCCACTTTCCGACCAGATTTCTGGGGCAGGTACAGTTCCCGGTCCAGCAGGACCCTACCCTGGGCGGTGGCATAGGTCAGGAAAACTCCTATCTGGCAGTTTTCGATCCGCCCCGCCGTCCCGCTGTACTGCCGCTGCACCCCCACCGACTTGCTCCCCTTCTTCAAGAAACCGGTCTCGTCCACCACCAGCACCCCATCAGTTTCACCCAAATGCTCCACAACGTAGCTGCTCAGGTCGTCGCGTACCAGGTCGGCATCCCAGCTATAGGTGGACAGCAACCGCTGCACCCCGTCGGGCGTGGCGTCGCCCGCCGGCTCCGCCAGCGGCCACCCGTTCTTGCGCTCTACCGGTGAAAGCAGTCCCTTCAGATACTCCAGCGCCGGTCGCCTCGGTTCCGAACGGTGAAACCGTCCCGCTATACACCCATGCACTCCCGCAATGCCCCTGGCCCACCGCGCCACCTCTGCCACCTCGTCCTTGTCCGTTGCCACCACCTCACCTCTCCCACTTCCTGAAGTAGCTCCATTCTACCAAGAATTATCTGCGACTGTAGTACTAGCGGGAATCCGGGTAATCAACGATATAATTCCCTAGGCAGTGTCGTCAAAATAATTTAGTCCAGATGACCATTGCACGGATTTGGCAGATAGCCAGGAAGGACGTGGCGTTCTTGGCATAGCGGGTTGCTACTCCCCGCCATTGTTTGAAATCCAGGACCGCGTTTTCCACCAGATGGCGCAGCTTATACAGGTAATGGTCGTAAGCCCGGGGTTCCTTGCGGTTGCTCTTTGGCGGTATCACCGGCTCCATTCCCTGGGCCAGGGCCTCGGCTACTATGGCGTCGGTGTCGTAAGCTCGGTCGGCCAACAGGTATTGCGCCGCTATGTCGGCAATCAGGTTAGAGGCCTGGGTACAGTCGGCAACCGTACCCTCGGTCAGGCTCAAGCGCACCGGCATACCATGGGCGTCCACCGCCAGATGCAGTTTGCTGTTCAGCCCCCTTTTGTGCGTCCCACGGCTTGATTGCCCCCAACCGCTCCGGTCCCATGAGGATGCAGCTTGATATGGGTGGAGTCGATCATCAACCATTCCAAGTCGGGACCCAAGTCCGGGTCATCGATTACTTGGTCCAGCAAGTCGGCCCAGATGCCCCGGTCTCGCCAGCGACAGAAGCGGCGATGGGTGTTCTTCCAGTCCCCATAGTCCGGTGGCAGGTCCCGCCAGGGCGCCCCAGTACGCAAGTTCCAAAATACCGCGTCCAGAAACAGGCGGTTGTCCCGGGCGGGCCGCCCCCTTTTGCCGGCTCTCCCAGGCAGATGGGGCTGCAAACGGTCCCAAACCTGGTCCGTAATGTCGTGCCGTCGATGCGCTGGCGTCATACCTCCACCCCCCACTCTCATCCCTTTTTCACCAATTTACCACCTTTACCCTATTTTGACGACACCCCCTAATAAAACCGAGTCCGATTCTGCTGTCTTGGACAGTGTTTAACAATTTGTGAAGGTGTGCTATCATCAATACGAGAGTTGGTTACTGCGTAGCGGGGGCCAACTAGGGGGCGGCCATAAGGCGAAAGCTTGGCCGCCCCCTATTGTTTCGGCAAGACTACTAGCCCGTATCCCTCTACAACCCCTTGATGGTTTCTACGGAATTTCTCATATATTACGTTCCAATCTTCATGGTCGCGTTTGCCCAAAACGTGACGGCCAATTGGAGAAACAATCAAGTCTGCCAATTGCAGACCAGCGATATTCTCGCTCCTAGCTTGCAAATTCAACCCCAGAATTCGACCATTTATTGCAGTCGCCTTTATGTAACGAGTGCCCCGAATCCTTAGGTCATGCCATACCGATTCCAATGACTGGTCTAATGATGGCTCTCGCTTCTCTACAACAATCACTCCCCGTTTGTTACGTTCCCCACTTCAAAACAGAATCGTTCCACCAATAGGGTTAGACTCAACGAGTACGGGTTAATTGCAGCTTCACCATACCTTTCCAAGTGGCTATCCTTTCGGATGACGCAGGCAACCACCTCGTACGGAATGCTCCGCATCAGTTCGTTCAACTTGCGATAGAACTGGTTACGAAAACCTGAGTCCGTCAGAGACTCGAATCCGTTTCTATTTCTCGCAATGTCCGATGTATGAAGGATAATCTCGCTAGAGCCAAAGAACTCCTGCTTGAATTCGTTGAGTGTTTCGGTTAAGGGACCCTCAGCATAATCTTTGTCCATTATGACGCCGCCAAGGACAAAAATAGGGTACTGCGGGTCAATTACTGACAAATTGTGATCACCCGATTCATCCAAGAACAAAATCTTCATAATACCTATCCGACCGTCAAATCAACTTCAAATCCAACATTTGAGCGCTCTCCCCTTACCCCTCCACCCCCAAAACCCCCTGCGCGTTTTCCCCCAAAATGCGGCGTTTCTCAAAGTGGTTCAGGTAATTGAGGGAGTTCAGCCACTCCACCGGATTTGCCGGCCCCATGTCGAAGGGGAAGTCGTCGCCCAGCATTACCCGGTCGGCGCCCACCTGGTCAATCAGGTACTTCAGCCCGGCGTCGCTGTGGGTGATGCTGTCATAGTAAAGGTGCTTCAGGTAGTCGCTGGGGGCTTGCTTTATCTGATTGACCTTCGGCTCAGGCCGCACCTGCGCTCCGAAATCCATCCGGCCAATGCCGAAGCAGGCATAGCCACCGCCGTGGGCAAAGCAGAGTTTCAGCCCCGGATAGCGGTCCAGCACGCCGCCGAAAATGAAGGAGGCGATGGCAATGGTGGTGTCCAGCGGGAAGTTTATCAGGTTGGATAGGTAGTAACGGCTGGCCCGGTCGGAGCCGGCCGGGTTGTGGGGGTGGAAGAACACGAAGGCCCCCAACCGCTCGGCGATCTCAAAGAAAGGCTGAAAACCGGGTTCGTCCCAGTTGTGGCCCTCCATATTGGTGTTAAGCTCCACCCCCTTCATTCCCAGACCCTGCATTGCCCGCTCCAGTTCGGCGGCGGCAGCAGCCGGGTCCTGCATCGGGACGGTAGCCAGGCCAATGAACCGGTCCGGGTGGGACTGAGCGACCTGGGCAATCTCGTTGTTCAGCTCCTGGGCCGAGGCCAGACCCGCGGCGGTGTCCAGGTGATAGTTGGTCAGGTAGGGGGCCACCGAAAGGACATGGACATCAACCCCTTGAGTGTCCATAAAAGCCATCCGTTCCTCCGGGGTGAACTTCCACTTTTCATCGATTGGCCCGGCGATGCGGTTGGTGGCATTGATAAACTCGACGCCGTCCCGGGTGAACAGGCTGGCCCCGTACCAGTGGCCTTCCTTCTCGTTAGTGTTCCAGAAACAGGGCGGCACAATGTGGCTGTGTACGTCAATAACTTTCATCCATCAACTCCTTTGGTTTGGGGGTACAGTATCCCATCCCCTTCGGGGTTACAGCAATCCCGCAGCCTCCGCCTCCCAGGGCTTCGCATTAAGCGCACAGTCACATTCCCGTCGTTCCTGCGCAGGCAGGAGCCGCTGTCCTCAAGGTTTTAGGTTCTTGCCTGCGCAGGAACGACGGATGGCCTGCAATCCAAATTCGCTAGCCCTCCTCACCTCCGGCGCGGGGACTTGTAAATGGGGCGGTAGGCTGTCAAACTATAGGCCATGAGACTTGGTGAATTTGAAATCAACGAACCCATCCCGGAACTGAAAGACCCCCACCTGCTGGCCGTCCTGCGCCCCTGGATTGACGTGGGCCGCGTCGGGAGTATGAGCCTCAACCGGCTGGAGCGTCACCTGCGGGCCAAAGAATTGGGGCGGCTGCACCGGCCCGGGCTATATTACGACTTCACCCGTTACCGGCCCCGTTCTTATTTCAACCAGGGGAAACGGGAAGTTTCCATACCCAACACCATCATCCGCTATGCCGAGCGGGAGGAGGGGCCGGACTTGCTGCTGGCCCATCTGCTGGAGCCGCATCTGTACGGCGAGGACTACACCGAGGCAATGCTGGAACTGATCAGCAGTCTGGGAGTGAAACGCTATTCGCTGATTGGCGCGATGTACGATATGGTGCCGCACACCAGGCCCTTGCTGGTTTCCGGCTCCGGCTCTGATGCCGGAAACGCGGCCAAAAACGGAGAGGGTATCGCCGCGGAACACCGGCAGGAGCGGGTCCGCACCAGCAACTACGAAGGCCCCACCACGATCACCTACCTGATACCCCAGGAGGCGGCGAAGCAGGGCGTCGAGACCCGCACCTTTGTGGTCCACCTGCCCCAGTATTTCCAGGTGGATGAGGACTTGATGGGCGCCGCCCGGCTAATGGAAATCCTCTGTTCCCGGTATAACTTGCCCGACCGGCTGATTCAACCGGAGCGGGGCCGGGAGCAGTACGATTCCATTGAGGGTATGGTCAGCGATGAGGGCGAAAGCGTGGCCTCGCTGCTGCAGCAGTTGGAGGAACATTACGACCGGGAGCAAAAGGCCGAGGAACCGGCTCCCCCGCCCCTTTCCCCGGACATCGAGGAGTTCCTGCGGGATTTGGGGGAGGATTTCGGGAGGCCGGGGGGGAGTTAATGTAGCACGACTACTACCCTTGCCGAGGCGGACTTCCTGCGAAAGGAGGAAGTCCGCCCCTGTGATTATTCCAGGCGCAGGAAACGGCGCTCGCCATCGAAGCTCCAAAAAGGTTCGTGAATCAAGACAAAATTCTTATCGTCCCCTTCTACCTGAAAGCAGACGTTCCCCTGAGTTCGCCCACCCGGGAAAAGCTCCGCTCCCAATACATCAGGAACAACCCCACATGAATTTCCGTGGGGCGTATAAACAATTCTGTTATCCCCAATAAGGCTGTAGTCCGACTCATCCAAGTTCAGGGAATCGGTGCCTGACACATAGGTAACTTGAAGGGAGACCAAGTAAAATCGTTTGCCTAGCTCTGGTGGGTCGTTGAATTGGTTCTCTGCTTGTATGAGCGACCATGCGTCCTCTACTATCCCGAGGACGACTGTTTCCGTACCATTAGAACCCTGAAGTACGCCACCCGTTTCTACCGGATTGTCCAAGGACATTCCCGGCAGTAAAGGCTCCGGCGTTGGTGTTGGCTCCAGAGTATCCTCGTCAATACACCCGGCATCGATTAAAAGGGACCGATTTTGAGCAGACAGTCCATTTACCGTTTCCTCCAAAGCCGGGCCAAACAACAAGGCGACACCCAATATCGAAAAGGGACCAAAAACCTCATCAGGCGGTTCGGAAGACAAAGAACTTCTTGTTGCACTCAAAAAGGCCATCCTAGCGTTGTGATAAAGTTCAAGCTCGCTAGGTGGGACAACTTTACCGGCCTCTTGAAGCCAGAACCCCAAGGATCCTATCACTTCACTGTTGATTGATTCAGTACTGTCATAGGCGGCTCCTATTTCCAGTTCCAGAGATCCACACCACATTACGTACTCCGTAACTGTCATGTGTTGTGGCGTAGGCGTCGGGGTAGGTGCAGGGGTAGGTGTAAAAGTCGGCGTCGGTATGGGTGTGGGTGCAGGCGTGGGTATCGGGGTAAGCGTAGGAGTGTGCACTGGCGTCGGTGCAAGTGTCGGCGAAGGTGTTGGAACAGCGGTAGGTGTCAGCGCGGGTGTACCAATAGTCACAGGCGTCGGGATCAATTTAGGCGCGGCAGTCAGAGACTCCTGCAACCGTGCCTCAACCGTAGCTTCGATGTTCGGGGTTGATTCGGTGATATTCGTTGGCTCAGGGCCGGCCGCGGGCGACGACCCACCCGAGCAGGCCAGCAGAAAGGCGGAGAAAAGACAGATAGAGAGGACAAAAGCGGCGGATAGTCGTGGCACTAGAAACTCGGACGGAAACCCCGATTCTCTCCAAGCCGTCATTTTCTTAACATCGATTATCGATGTAATAGCGGGTTCTTGAAACGTATTACATATATTATTGTGCCGTATAAGACTGTAAGACGTCTCTTTGGCGTGGCGCGAAACCCGGCCAATGGCTTTCCGGCCAGACTTCTAGGAACCGCCTTGCATTTCCAGTATAGAAACGGGACTACCGCCACAGTAACCACGCCCTACAAAGACCTTACAAGAGGGCACGAGGCCCCGTTTCCAAAAGGAAAAGGCCTTTGGTGCAAAAGGGTGAATCAGGGCTTTAAGGTTACTGTGGCAAGGGGAATTATAGGGTTATCGTCGGATAATGCAAGTAGGCCGTTCGTGATACAATCCTTATACCTCGTGGGAATTCGCCTTTACAACCGGGGCGTTAAGAGCTGGGCAGTTGAGGGAGAGAAGGCTACTATGGGTCAACTGGACGTAGATATAGCTACCTATGAACGGCTGCGCGATGACCTGGAAGCCAACCATCGTTGGGAGTGGGCCGTTGTCCACGGCGCGGAACTGGCGGGGACGTTTGAGGACTTTCAGGTGGCGGCGGACATGGCGGTACGGCGCTATGGCCGTGGGCCGTATCTTATCCGGCAGATAGGAGCGCCATCGATTGTAATACCGTCCCACATAATTGAAAGGGCATTCTATGCCAACAGCTAACTGCGGGTACGGGGGTCGGGGTGACCTCACCGGCCAAAGATCCCTGGTCATCTATGGGCCATCGCTGTTGGTTGAGATTGGTTTTGACCCGACTTATCGGAGGGGCAGTCTCGAACGGCCTGATTTGCCGAATGATCTGCTCCCCGCCCTGGTGGATACCGGCGCGCTGGAGAGTTGCATAGACGACAGCCTGGCCGAGGAAATAGGATTGCCGGCAGTTGAAGTAGGGAGTATAGCTGGTGTAGGCGGCATCATCGAAGCCAACATTTATATCGCCCAGATGTACGTGCCAGGCTTGCATTCTACTGTATATGGCCGATTTGCCGGGGCGCAGCTTCAAGCCAGCGGCCTGCCTTACTATGCCCTCATCGGAAGAACCTTCCTTCAAGACTTTACAATGGTTTACAACGGGCGAACCAGCGCCGTTACCCTCAGTGACGATTAGCCCGTAAATTGACTTGGGCGGGTTCGAAATCCGCCCCGCTGCATCCGTCAGTCACTCCCGGCGTTAAGCGCTTTAAGCATAGGGGCCAGATACTCTGAAGCATTACGGATTTCTACGCCCACTACATCGAGGAAACCGTCTTCGGCGTCTTCATCGCTGCCAAAATCAATGACCAACGGAGTGACAATCGCATCCGTCCTTTCGATTTTACGGCCGGGAATTCGCATCCAGAGAATATCCATCTCTTTATCGTAAGTGACTTTCAACTCAGCGCCGTGTTCTACAGAGGATTTCACAATTCACCTCGTCTGTATCGTCTGGTTGCTCCACTGTATCACATACACCGCCCGTTTCATGGTGGCCTGTCGAACACCCACCCCTACCAAGTAAAGCATAAGCCGTCCCTTTCCACCAAGACAATTGCAAAGTCGCCAAACCACTTACTCCCCCGTTCGCCCTGAGTTTGTCGAAGGGTCGCCGTTACAGCCTTTGATGGTTCGACAAGCTCACCGCGAACGGACTTTGCAATCGTCCTACCCTTTCCACATCAGCAAACTTGGCAACCGCCCGCTATATCTGTATAGTAGGCCAAAACTTGGGGACAGCTACCGCCCTACTGGCCCGAACTGACCCGGCACAAAGGCCCGAACCAACACGGCGCAAAGGATAGATGCAAAACGCCGATTACGACTACATAATTATTGGCAGCGGCATTGCCGGGCTGAATACCGCCCTGCTGGCCCGGGAGCACGGCTCGGTGCTTATCCTGACCAAGGAGCGGGTGGACGATTGCAATACCCGCTACGCCCAGGGCGGGATAGCCGCGGCCATCGGCACCGGGGACACTCCCGTTTTGCATATGCAGGACACCCTGTCCGCCGGGGCCGGGCTGTGCGACCCGGAAGCGGTGCAAGTGCTGACCCGGGAAGGTCCGCAGCGGGTAGCCAATCTAATCCAGTGGGGCGTCCCTTTCGACACTATTCACGGGGAAATTGCCCTGGGCCGGGAAGGGGCGCACAGCTTGCCCCGCATCCTCCACGCCGGCGGAGACGCCACCGGCCAGCACATTGAGCTAACCCTGGCCGCCCGGGTGGCCGAGTCGGACATCACCGTCCTGGAACATACCCTGGCTACCCGGATTATCGTGGAGGACGGGCAGGCCAGGGCCGTAGAGACGCTGAACTCCCAAACCGGCCAACTGGAAACCTACACCGGCCGGTTTATCGTAATCGGGACCGGCGGCGCCGGGCAGCTTTACAAGTTCACCACCAACCCGGAAGTAGCCACCGGCGACGGCGTAGCTCTCGGCTTCCGGGCCGGGGCGCGGGTGATGGATATGGAGTTTTACCAGTTTCATCCCACCGCCCTCCGGCTGGAAGGGGCGCCCAGCTTTTTGCTCTCCGAGGCGATGCGCGGCGAGGGTGCGGTGCTGCGGGACCGGAGTGGGCGCGCCTTTATGTCCGATTATCACCCGCTGGCCGACCTGGCGCCCCGGGACGTAGTTTCCCGGGCCATCGCCACCGAAATGGAAAAAGCGGACGGAGGGACGGTATTCCTGGACATTTCCCACCTGCCAGCGGATGTGGTGCAGAGCCGGTTTCCGACCATTTACCATTTCTGCCTCAATTACGGGCTGGACATCACCCGGGAACCGGCGCCGGTGGCCCCGGCAGCTCACTATATGATGGGGGGAATCCAGATCGACACCTGGGGCCGCACCAACGTGCCGGGGCTTTATGCCTGCGGCGAGGTGGCCTGCTCGGCGGTACACGGAGCCAACCGTCTCGCCAGCAACTCCCTGTTGGACACCCTGGTTTTCGCCCAACGGCTGGTCAACGGCAGCCTGGGCCAGGCCCCGCAAGAATCGGAAACGGGCGATGGAGCGTATCTGTTGAAGGGCCTGACCAACCGGGCGCCGGTCTGCGCCAGTATGCCTGAACTGACCCTGGAGAACTTTCAGGACTTGATGTGGCGCAACGTGGGGATTAACCGCAGCGGCTCCCGGCTGGTGTTGTCGGCGCGCATCCTCAACCTGTGGCAGCGGACTATACAAGAAACCGGGCCCAAATCTACGGAGCGAGTGTCCTGGGAATTGAGCAATATGCTGCTGTTGGGGCGGCTGATGGTAGAATCGGCGCTGCTCCGGCAGGAGAGCCGGGGTTCCCACTTCCGGGAGGATTTCCCGGAAACCCGGTCCCAATGGGAAAAGCACGTGGTTTTGAGCCAGGAGGAGATTAAACCATGAGTCAACTCCCCCCTGAGGTTTATCACCTGATTGACGCCGCCCTGTCGGAGGACGAAACCTTTAACGACCCGACTACCGGCCTGCTCATCCCCCCGGAAATACGTGGCGTCGGGATGCTGCGGGCCAAAGCGGTTGGAGTCCTGGCCGGGCTGGACGTGGCCGGCGCCGTCTTCAACCGGGTGGACCCGGAACTGGCCTACGAACCGCTATTGTCGGACGGAGCGGCTCTCACTCCGGGGACTGACCTCGCTCGGGTGGAGGGTTCCGCCGCCGGCATCCTCCGGGCCGAGCGCATTGCCTTGAACTTTCTGCAGCGGATGAGCGGCATCGCCAGCGACACCAACCGCTACGTACAGGCCATCACCGGCTGTCCGGCCCGCATCGTAGATACCCGCAAGACCGCGCCGGGCCACCGCTATCTGGACAAGTACGCCGTCCGTATGGGTGGGGGCCACAATCACCGGCTGAACCTGGCCGACGGAATACTGATTAAGGACAACCACATCGAGGCGCTCGGCTCCCGGGAGCTGGGGTTGAAGGAGGTAGTCCAACTGGCCTTGGCCCGCGCCTCGCACACCATCAAGGTGGAGGTGGAGGTGGAATCCCTGGCCGGA
The DNA here is from genome assembly GCA_965197655.1 of Dehalococcoidia bacterium. Lineage (GTDB taxonomy): Bacteria > Chloroflexota > Dehalococcoidia > Lucifugimonadales > UBA3495 > CATQHB01. Next base: position 3,645,175 of record OZ240220.1, read on the forward strand.
GCTCAGGAGGCGCTGGACGCCGGCGCCCATATAATTATGCTGGACAATATGCCGGTGGACCTGATGCGGCAGGCGATGGAGTTTATCGGCGACCGTGCCGTGGTGGAAGCCTCCGGCGGCATTAACCTGGAAACGGTGCGAGCCGTAGCCGAAACCGGCGTCCACCTGATTTCCGTCGGCAGCCTGACTCACTCCACCCAAGCACTGGACATCAGCCTGGACCTGGAGTTTCCTTAATATACAATCTATTGAATCGCCGGAGCAGAGGCCCTCTTTTCCGTCGTTCCTGCGAAAGCAGGAACCTCTGTTCTCAAGGTTTTAGGTTCCTGCCTGCGCAAGAACGACGGGTAGAGGGTGAACAGCTATATCCTGTTTATCCATGGTTGAATCAAAACTAAACCGGAAAAGGAGACGACAATAATGGCACGACTAACCAACGTAACCAGGGATGAACTGCAAGCTGACGACCAGCACTTTTTCGATGAAATCGTCGGCAGCCGAGGCAGCGTTCGCGGCCCCTACGGAGTGCTGTTGCACAGTCCCAAGCTGGCGGCGCGGGTGGCCCACACCGGCACCTACGTGCGCTTTGACTTTGACATCCCTGAAGCGCTGAAAGAGGTAATCATCATCGCCACGGCGCGGGAAATCAGGAACCAGTACGAGTTCGCCGCCCACGCCCGCCTGGCCCGGGGTCACGGTGTAACCGAAGATACCATCGGCGCCATTGCCCGCGGCACTGCTCCCGAAGGGCTGGAAGGTGACGAGGCGATGGTAGTCCGGTACGTGAAGGAGCTGATGCAAAACCGGAAAATCAGTGACGGCACCTTCAACGCAGTGATGGAACGGTTCGGCACCCAGAACACCGTGGACATTACCGGACTTATCGGCCACTACCTGCTGGTCGGCCAGATATTGACCGCCTTTGAGGTGGAACTGCCCGAGGGCGCCAAAGCGGAAATCGTGGACTAATCAATTAGGAATTACAAATTACGAATTACCAATCAGGGTTATGAGTTGACCGGCAAGGTTCGTTCTTAATTCGTAATTCCTAATTGATAATTCGTAATTAGCCCGAGGAGGCACGTCATGCCGGTAACCGATGGGATTGTTACCGCCCTGGAACGCAACTGGGATATGGTGGACCGGGCGTTGGAAGGAATGGACTACGAAACTATGGCCCGGCGTCCCAACGACTCCAGCAACTCCGTCGCCTGGATACTGTGGCACATGAACCGGGTCTGGGATGGGCTTATCAACGTCTGGCTGACCGAAACTCCTCAGCTGTGGATTCGGGACGGCTGGCACGAAAAGTACGGCATGGCCGCCGACCCGGACGAGCGGGGCGTGGGCTGGACGGCGGAGCAGGTAGCCGCCTGGCCGCCGCCGGCAACCGAGGTACAGTTGGGCTACTACGCGGCGGTCAAAACCCTGGCTGCGGAATACCTGGCTACCCTGACCCTGGAAGACCTGGAAAAGCAGATTGTGATACCGCCCTTCACCGAACCCCGCACGGTGGGTTCGGCCCTGGGCCAGCGGACTTGGGACAACGTCGCTCACGGCGGGCAAATCGCCTACCTGCGCGGCTACTATCAGGGTATGGGTTGGTACCCCCGCTAACCGCTGAACCTCCTTTACGATGTTTCGCATACGATATTTCGCGTGCTGGCCTGGATTGCCCGGTATTCACTAGCAGCCTGTCCGAGAAACAATGTTCTAAACGAAAAGCGTCTTCAACAAAGTCAATTATTCCGATTACTGTTTTACTATACCCTATTAGTCACCAATGAGATTAGACAGTGGCGGTTTTCGTCTCCAAAATCTAATCCTCGGACAGGCTGCTAGTACTGCCGGCAATGGTCCACGCCGGGGTAGAACCGGACTTTGGGAATAGAAAGGGGGCCCCCTGGCTGACACTAACGTAACGACACGCCTGGTACAAGGACGCAGATCTTTTTTGTCTTGGCGGGGATTTCGCCGGTTGCCCTGGCTGCCGGGCATCATCCTGGCCTTGGTAGTTATCTGCGCCCTGTTCGGCCCCTTCCTGGCCACCGAGGTCCCTACATTTGGCAGCCTCGCCAACGCCTTTATTCCTCCAGCCTGGAGCGAAGGGGGCAGCTCGGCGCACCTGCTCGGCACCGACAGCCTGGGCCGGGACGTTTACAGCCGCATCATCTACGGCGCCCGCGTCTCCCTGGTGGTCTCCATCTTTGCCATCTTCATCGCCGGCAGCATTGGCACCGTGCTGGGCCTGGCCTCCGGCTACTTCGGCGGCCGCATCGACGGGCTGATAATGCGCCTGGTGGATATTGCCCTCGCCCTGCCGACCATTCTGATGGCCCTGGTGCTGGTGGCGGTGCTTCAGCCCGGAATTGTCACCGTTATCATCGTAATCGGCTGTCTCAGTTGGGCCAACTACGCCCGCCAGATTCGGGGCGAGGTGCTTACCGTCAAGGAGCGGGACTTTGTGGTGCTGGCCCGGTCCATCGGCTCCTCCCCGGCGCGGATAATGTCCCGCCACATCCTGCCCAACGTATTCAACACCATCATTGTCCTGGCGACGCTGCAAGTGGGGTCGGTAATCCTGCTGGAAGCCACCTTGAGCTTCCTCGGCCTGGGCATACCGCCGCCCAATCCCTCCTGGGGGCAGATGGTAGCCGAGGGCCGGGCCTTTATCGTGATTGCCTGGTGGATGGCCCTCTTCCCCGGCCTGGCGATTATGCTCACCGTCCTGTCCATGAACCTGATGGGCGACTGGCTCCGCGATTTGTTAGACCCCCGTATGCGGCAGCTGTAGCGCATCCGCTAACCGCTCAATGTAAAAATCCAGTAATTGACATCCGCTCTACTTTGCACCTAGTATAAACCTACACTGAACCGGGAGAGAGGGATGACCACTACATCCGGCGAAACCCTAACCGACGAAACTCGCCTGACGGTGCTGGAAACCCGAATGGAAGCGGTGCAAGAGGGTCAGCGGCAAATCCTTGCCCGCCTGGACGCCATGCAGCAAAATACCGATGCCCGCTTTGACGCCATGCAACAAAATACCGCCGCCCGCTTTGACGCCATGCAACAAAATACCGCCGCCCGCTTTGACGCCATGCAACGGGATACCAACGCTCGGTTTGATGCCCTGAACGCCCGGTTTGACACTCTTAACGCCCGGTTCGACCGTCTGTTTTACACCATCCTGGGCTTGGGAGTTGCGGGCTTGGGGTTAATTATCGCCTTGGAAAAGGTTTTTTAACCCTACCGCGGGTTCCTTTTCACACTAAACCCGGTGGACCGCCCTCTTCCCCCACCTGCGCCAACTGTAGCGCGGGGCTTTTCACACAGAGACGCGGAGACACGGAGATTGCACAGAGATTCTCTGCGTACCTCCGCGCCCTCTGCGTCTCTGTGTGAAATCGTAGTATAATCTCTTGAAACCTGACTGACAGCGAGGACTCTTATGACGCAATCCGGCAGCACCTACATTGACTCCCATGCTCACATCGTCCCCCCGGCCTTGGTGGATGAGGCCCGCAAGTCCGGCGCCGCCCTGGGCGTCACCGTAGAGGATACGGAACGGGGTCCGGCCCTCCAATTCGCGGGATTAGACCACCTGCGCCCGGTGGGGGGCCTGGCCCGCCTGGAACCTCGCCTGGAATGGATGGAACAACAGAGCTTGAGCCTGCAAATCCTCGGTTCCTGGCTCGACATTCAGGGCTACACCCTGCCGGCGGAAAATGCCGCAACCTGGGCGCGGCTGTTCAATGAGCACCTGGCCCAGGTCATTCAGGCTTACCCCGGCCGCTTTGCCGGCCTGGCTACCGTGCCGGTGCAGGACGGCGCCCTGGCCGCCCGGGAACTGGAGTACGCCGTTAAGGAACTGGGGTTTTTGGGGGCCATGCTGGCTACTGACCCGGTGGAGCAGGATCTGGGCAAGGAGAGTTTTGAACCCTTCTGGGACGCAGCGGAGGCCCTGGACGTGCCGCTGGTGATGCACCCGCCGACCCACGGTTTCGGCGCCAACATCCGCCCCTCTTACCTGGCCTTTTCCCTGGGCCGCACCCTGGACACCACCATCACCACCGCCAAGCTAATCCTGACCGGGCTGTTCGACCGGCACCCCAACCTCAAGATGATGCTGGTGCACGGCGGCGGCTACCTGCCCTACCAGGCGGCCCGCATTGACAACGGCTACCGCGGCGGCAACGGCCGGCCGGTGGAGTTACAACGCGAAAAACCATCCGACTACCTACCTATGCTCTACTACGACAACGTGGCCGTTTCCACCCCCGCCGTCCGAATGATGAATGAGATTGCTGGCCCGGAGCACCTGCTCCTGGGTTCAGACTACGTTTTCGCCGGCTCCCCGGCGCCCATCGCCAGCAACATTGAGGCCGCCGGGTTCACCCCCGACCAGCTGAACCTCATCTGCTGCGGCAACGCCCGCCGCTTGTTTCTAAAGGAAGAATAGCGGACAATTAGGACGATAACCCACGCCTTGGAGTAAGCCGACACAATGGCTACTAAAGAAGAACTCTCGGAACGCTACATGAATATCAGCCGCCGCTACCTCCGGCAGGCTGAAGAAGAGCTACACCAGAAGGACGACACCTTGCAAACCTCGGAAAAGACTTGGGGCGCGATGGCTCTCGCCCTCAAGTCGGTAGCGGCGCATCGGAGCTGGAATCACAAGAGCCACCGGCTACTGCGGGATATAGCCACCCAATTGCGCCTGGAATACGGCCGTCCCCGCATTTCAGAACTGTTCAGTGCGCTGGAGGGCGCCCACAACAATTATTATGAACACCGCTGGAACGAAGAAGATGTGCAAGAACACCTTGAATGGTCCCGCCAGTTCGTTCGGCAAATGGAGGAAATACGGGAGGCGCCGGCCAGGAGATTCACCCCTGCTACAAGGACGCAGGAACGCCGCTTGTTCAACCTGACCCGCCCCAGACCCGAAGAGGCGGACGATGACCTGGACATTACCACCTTGCCCAGCGTTGACCCGGAACCGCCGGAGATAGAAGCCGCCGGAGGCTAAGCGAAACTTGTCCAAACCCTGATTACTCAACCCCGGACTAAGAAACTATCTCAAAACCGGCGGTGAAAGTCTTATTTGTGCCGAGTGGTGACATTTCGCTAGTCGTCACCCCCATCCTAAGCTTCCCCCATCGAGGGGGAAGGGACTTTTGAGATAGTTACTAAACAACGATGGAGCGTATCAGAGCTATGCTGATTGTTGATACCCACAGCCACGCCGGAGTTAACTGGTTCGAGCCGGTGGAAATGATTCTGCACCAGATGAACCTCAACGGCGTCCAGCAGACTGCCCTCATCCAGCACGCCGGCAACTACCACAACGAGTACCTGCTGGAGTGCGTCAAGCGTTACCCCGGCCGCTTTGGCGCCGTCATCTGGGTGGACGTTACCGACCCCAATGCCCCGGATACTCTGGAAAGCCTGGCCCAGCATGAGGAAGTTGTGGGGGTGCGCCTGCACCCGACGGAGCGTTCCCCGGAGCCGGACCCGCTGGCCATCTGGCGCAAGGCTGCCGAGCTGGAGTTGCCGGTCAGTTGCTTTATCCGCAGCGCGGCGGACGCAGCAGCCCCGGAGTTTCAGGCCATAGTGGAGCAGTTCCCCAACCTGACCATTATCCTGGAACACCTGGCCGGCGCCTACCGCCCGCTAAGCCCGGAGTCGGTCACCGCTCCCTATGACGCCTACCGGGAAGCGTTGACCCTGGCCCGGTTCCCCAACACCTACATCAAGTTTGGCGGTCTGGGCGAGTTCTGCATCCGCCCCCGCCCCCTGGCCGCCCAGTATGGTTTTGAGGAAATCCCGCCCTTGATGGATCTGGCCTATGCAGCCTTTGGCGCCGAACGTATGATGTGGGGCAGCGACTTCCCCCCGGTGGCCGGTCGGGAGGGCTACCGCAACTCCCTGGAAGCCTTGAAGGAGTACCCCTGCTTCAAGAACCAGGAGGAACGGGACTGGGCCTTCGGCAAGGCCGCTATGGCCGCCTTCCGGTGGGGCTAGGCCGTTCAACAAGGACCGGCTTTGCTGCTAGGGGCGGGTTTCAAACCCATCTGTTCCAACTAATTGGCCTTACAAGCGCCTTGCCCGTAGGTTTACCCTTAGTCGTCGTTCCTGCGAAAGCAGGAACCTCTGCCCCTGACGCCACTGGATTCCTGCTTTCGCAGGAATGACGGATAGGGCGCAGGAATGACGGATTCCCCCGATTCCAAACGCGATTGCCCTGGGAATCAAGGCCAGGGCAATCGCACGTGACGGCAGACTCTCTTTTCCCGTCGTTCCTGCGAAGGCAGGAACCTGGAACGTTGCATACAAAGGTTCTTGCTTTCGCAGGAACGACGGATGGCTTCCAGTCCTAATGCAATAGCCCTACCTTGATTCCCCTTCAGCCATACATCAATCGGGTTTTGTGGTAGGATATGGATACTTGAGAAACAAATGACCGCCGACCAACAAAGGAGGAAATCTAAATGCAGATTGTGCGAGTTTATTCCGGTAACGACGGGGAATCCCATTTTGAAGACCTGACTTCAGACCAGTTTGCCGAAATAGTCAACCGGGTCGGCCCGGGCGACATCACCATCAACCGCCGCTCTTCGCCCAGCTTTTCCGACTATCACACGGCGCCGCGGCGTCAGTACGTAATTAACATGGCCGGCACTGCCGAGTTTGAGACCGCCGACGGCGCCGTCCGCCGACTCGTTCCAGGGGACGTGCTGGTGGCCGAGGACCTGACCGGACACGGCCACATCGCCCGCAACGTCGGCGACGAGTTCCGGGTATCCCTGGCCGTCCCCCTGGCCGACGCGTAAGCGGTTTAGGGAGGCCACCAAGTGGAAAACGAAGAGTTCATCCAGCGGATTCGGGAAAAGATTGAGCGGCTGACCGAACGCTCCATAGACCTGCGGATTGACCACGAGGACGCCAATCAGTTGCAGATAGAGCTGGAGCCGGAGGTGCCCCAGGTGGTGCTGGGTTCCAATGTTTACAAGTACTCCGGCTTTGCCCGGATGTGCGTCGAATACTCGGTTGCCTCCATCCGGGAGCGGCGAAACATCGACACCCTGGAGTTTCACCTGCTCCTGGCCCGCAACTGAAGGGCGCAGGTTGGCCCTAATTAAACGATGAGTCAGGAACCGCCGGAACAGCTACCGGGAACCCGGGGCGCGTCGGAAAACCGGGACGCGCCGGAAAACCGGGAGGAGTCTCCTCCAGCGCCGCCGGAGGAACTCAAGCCCTGGTATTACCAGTATTGGTTTCTCTACCCCACCATCATCTTCTGGCCCCTGTGGCCGGTGCTGATTATCCGCTCTCCCTGGCATAACGGGCTGGTGTCCGGGGCAATCGCCTGGGCGATGCTGTTCGTGGGCAGCTATCTGGTGTATCAGGGGAGCGGCGGAACGGAGGTCATCAGCAAGTTGCAGGCCGGCGGCGCCACAACCCGCATAACCTTGCAGCTAATCCTGCCCGGCCTGATTCTAACGGTAGTAACGCAAGTCCACTGGCTGCGCAACCGGCGCCGTATTCTGGACGCCGCCAAGCCGGCCGGCTCCACAACAGGCTCACCCGGCGCGGGTACTGCGCTGGACAAACCCGCCCGGTCCCGGTCCCGCCCCCGCCGCCGGGGAAATCGCCGGAGAGCAAGCCGCCGATAAGAAATACCGTCCATAATAAATAAGCTGCTCAGGGTGAGCTGGTCAAACTACCCCAAGGCAATCGTATTTGGAATCGGGGGAATCCGTCATTCTTGCGCCCTGCCCGTCATTCCCGCGCTCTACCCGTCATTCCTGCGAAAGCAGGAATCCAGTGGCGTCAAGGGCAGAGGTTCCTGCTTTCGCAGGAACGACGGGTTTCCGTTCTTCGGCCTAATGCGATAGCCCTGCGAACCACCCGCCCGTCCTTCGACCGGCTCAGGGTGAGCGAAAAACGGCTACAGGGAAATCACCGCCGTTGCCTCGGCTACCCGTTGGCCGTCCTGGTTTTCGATGGTCACCCGGCATTCCACCAAACGATGCCCGCCAGCCTCCCGCTTGTCCACCACCGCACCGGACAGGCTGATAGTATCCTCGGCTCGCACCGGGGCCAGGGACTGTAATTCCAGGCTGCTGCCCTCGGCCATGATGCGGGTCAGGGGAAAACCCTTTTCCAGCAGTTCTGTAACATAGGAAACCAGGGCTTGGGGAGGGGCCATAACTGACCCGATTTCCCCCTCAATTTCTGCTTCCATTTCTGTGTCAGTGTCGGACGGCGCCGTTTCTTCCTCAGATTCGGCAGGCTCCGGCGCTAGCCGGTCGGCAAACCGGCCAATGGTCTCTGCCGTCTCCCATTTCACCAGAATGGGTAAGCTGTCGCCCACGCTAACCGATTCATAGCTGGTAGTCCTGGCCCACAATCTTGCCATCGTCACAACTCCCTAGCCCGGTGGCGACCCGCCGGCCTGACTGGTGTGGTCGTTGCCATTATCCCCCATTAACGCCGGGGCCGCCAATGCTAACCGGGGGCCAGTAGGGCTATCGCACGTGATGGCAGACTTCCCCTTTCCGTCGTTCCTGCGAAAGCAGGAATCCAGGAATCCCGGTCATCTCGAACGTTGGTCGGTCCCTGACCATTCTGGATTCCGGCTCAAGGCCGGAATGACGGTTAAACGCAACAAGCCTCGTGGCCAATCCTCATTTCAAAGATGTTCAACTACTAGCCCGGGGCGACCCGCCGGCCTGACTGGTGTGGTCGTTGCCATTATCCCCCATTAACGCCGGGGCCGCCAATGCTAACCGGGGGCCAGCAGGGCTATCGCACGTGATGGCAGACTTCCCCTTTCCGTCGTTCCTGCGAAAGCAGGAATCCAGGAATCCCGGTCATCTCGAACGTTGGTCGGTCCCTGACCATTCTGGATTCCGGCTCAAGGCCGGAATGACGGTTAAACGCAACAAGCCTCGTGGCCAATCCTCATTTCAAAGATGTTCAACTACTAGCCCGGGGCGACCCGCCGGCCTGACTGGTGTGGTCGTTGCCATTATCCCCCATTAACGCCGGGGCCGCCAATGCTAGCCGGGGCGCCAGCAGGGCTATCGCACGTGATGGCAGGCTTCCCTTTTCCGTCGTTCCTGCGCAAGCAGGAACCTCTGTCCGCAACATTTTAGGTTCCTGCTTGCGCAGGAACGACGGATTGAATGTACCTATAATGCGATTGCCCTGGGAAGTTAAGGCAAAGGCGTTTGGAACAGGGAAGATGGACTGTCAGGAGCGGTTAGGATTCTTCACTCCGTTCAGAATGACAAAGCACAGAGTGGCCGCACAGGATATATGTTAAAATGAGGCCAAATCAGTCCCGGTAGCACCGCCGGGACAGCCTGTACCTTAGCCAAATCAAGCCAAGCTAACTAAATAAATCGGAGGGGGATTGCGATGATTGACCAGGTAGAAATGATGCGAATAGTCGAAAAATTCCGGGACAACGCCGTGGTAGTGCCGGCGATGCGGGCCAGCCTGGGTTGGGCGGAAGTATCCAATGCCGAGGTCCGGGACATTCCCGCCAGCGGCGCGATGGGCAAGACCAACTCCTTTGCCCTCGGTGTGGCCCTGGCCCGGCCCGATGAAAAGGTAATCATATTTGACGGTGATGGCAGCTTGCTGATGAACCTGGGCGCGCTGGTCACCATCGCAAACAAAGCGCCCCGCAACCTCTACCACTTTGTGGTAGATAACGGCGTGTATGCCACCACCGGCGGGCAAGAAGTCCCCGGCGCCGAGACGACCGATTATGCCGGCCTGGGCCAGTCCGCCGGCTATGCCCACAGCTACTCCTTCGATAACCTGGAGGACTTCGCTACCCAGGCCGAGCAGATACTCAACGAGGAAGGCCCGACGCTAATCTCCGTCAAGACCATCCCCAACATCCGCTACCCGGACGAGCGGATGGGCAACCAGGGTGGCCGCAACCGCCGCACCCCCCAGGCTATAAGCGAGTTGATGGAAGAGTTTGGCCTGAGCTAGGTTGAAACGGAACCGCTGTACCGACCCTCACCCCCGGCCCCTCTCCCTCAAGGGAGAGGGGTGCTAATGTCTCCCTCTTCCCTGGGGAGAGGGCCAGGGTGAGAGGTTGTGCCTTGCGACGACACTTTCCCAACTTCTGTAAAGGGTACAACTATGAAAATAACCCGGGCCACTACCCGCATCCTCCGCGTACCGGCGGAAAATCCCCTGGTCGAGGGTATTCCGGTCGGCCCCGGCACCCGCGATTTCGTTACTTTGGAACTGGATACCGACGAGGGCATCCAGGGCATCGGCTACTCCTTCATCCCCGGGATGGTGGGCAACCCGTTGTTTACCGCCCTCAGGGTTGCGGTGGACGCCATGGGCGAGATTATCATCGGCGATGACCCGATGCCGGTGGAAGCGGTGGTGGACAAGCTGCGCCAGACTACCGGCACCATCGGCCCCGGCCTGTTCAACTTTGCGCTGGCCGGCATTGACCTGGCCCTGTGGGACATCAAGGGCAAGGCAATGAACTTGCCGGTGGCTACCCTGCTGGGCGGCTATCGGGACCGGGCGCCGACCTACGCCAGCGGCCAGTTGGAGCGGCGGCGCAACCTGGAATACCTGGCCGACGTAGGCCCGCGCCTGGTGGAAAAGGGGTTCCGCCAGATGAAAACCCAGATGGGCGCCGAACCGTCGGCGGAGGCCGAGGTGGCCCGCATCCGTACCCTGCGGGAGGCGATAGGCCCGGACATTGACCTGATGTGCGACATCAACCAACTCTGGGACGTAAACCGCTCCATCACCATCGGCCGGCGGGTTGAGGAGTTTAACCTCTTCTGGCTGGAGGATATGACGGTTCACGACGATTACCAGGGTTTGGCCCGTATCGCCGATGCCCTGGCTACGCCCATCGCCGCCGGCGAGTACGTCTTCGGCATTACCCCATTCCGGCAGTTGATTGAAAACCGCTCCATTGACATTGTGATGATTGACCTGATGCGGGTCGGGGGCATTACCCAGTTCCAGAAAGTGGCCGGCATGGCCGAGGCTTTTAATATGCCGGTGGTCAGCCACCTAGCCCCGGAAGTGCAAGTACACAACATCGCCGCCATTCCCAACGGGCTGACCGTCGAGTATATGCCCTGGTCGCTGCGCCTCTTCGAGGAAACCCCGGACATCGTGGACGGCGAAATCGTAGTGCCGGACAAGCCGGGGCTGGGTCTGGCCTTCAGCCAGGACGCCATCCGGCAGTACCAGGTTAGCTAGTAAATCCACGAAGAGGCAGGAAGTAACACGAAGAACCATATAACTAAAGGCTTCGTGTTGCTTTGTGTCCCTTCGTGGATTGTTCGTTATAACGGCTTTAGGAGGAAAGTTATGACCGCTCAACTACGCATCTATACCATCAACCGGGGAATGATGGATTCCTGGCTCCAGGTATTCAACCAGCACATCCGCCCGCTGCACGACCGGCTGGGCATTCCGGTGGTCAGTTCCTACGTCAACGCCGACCGGACCGAGTTCATCTGGGTGCGTCGCTTCAACGATGCCGCGGAAATCCCGGAGAAAGAAGCCGCTTACTTCGCCTCCCCGGAACGCACCGCCCTAGCCGACATTCCCACCAGCCACATCGCCAAGATGGAGGTGAGGGTGATTGAAGAGGTAATGGTGTAATTCCGGCAGAGGCGGGGTTGAAGCTCCCATTTTCGACCGGGCAAGATTTAAGTTGCCATAACCCTTAATCGTCCACCACGGGAGAGTAAATCCTTTGCTTGAATCATCAAGTCGTTACCTGGTCGCCAGCCAAGAGTTTATGGGCAAGGTTTATCGATACCTGGCCGAAAACGACCTGCGCCAAGCCTCGGAAAAGGGCTGGGGCGCGGCGGCGGAAATAGTTAAAGCCGTCGCCGAGGAGCGGGGCTGGCCCCATGACACCCATCGCTTGTTGTATGATGCCATCCACAACCTGGAGCGGGAAACCGAGGACAACCAGTTGTTCAGCTTGTTCCAGATGGCTTCCGGGCTGCATATCAACTTCTACGAGAATTGGCTGCATCCCGAGAACATACGACTGTCTCTTCGGGATGTTCAGCAGTTGATTAGCAAGCTGGAGCCGTTGCTGGATGGGGAATAAACAAGGGGAAATGAACGTCATTAAGAATTTGCTGCAAGCTTTGGGCGGGTGGTTGGCTCAGCCCGAAAGCCATTCTGCGCCGCAGCGACGGGGCAACTCCCGGCTGGGCGACTACCTCACCGAAACGGTCACTTACCACCATTGAGGCCCGCGTCCCTGACCTTCGTTGAAGGTTGGATAAGGTGTCAGAGGCGGTTGACGTATTGGCAAGGGCAGGTCTGAAACCCTCTGTTACGACTAATTCGATCCCTCATCGCTAAAACAATCCATCCGTCGTTCCTGCGCAGGCAGGAACCTAAAACCTTGAGGCCAGAGGTTCCTGCCGGCGCAGGAACGACGATTAAGGGTCACCCTGCGGGCGAAACACTTGTAGAGCGACTAACTGGCTTTGTATGGTCAATTAGTGAAACCCATTAGTTTCAAACCCGCCCCTACAATCCCTTCCACATCTCTATGTGCGGTATGCCTTCCTCCAGGAAAACCTCGCCCCGTTCCTGGTAGCCCAGGCCGGCGTAGAAATTCTTGACGTATTCCTGGGCGTGGAGGATGCAGTGGGTCAGGCCTTGGGCGTGGGCTTCCCCTTCCAGGAATTGCAGGATTTGCCCGCCTACGCCCTGCCGCCGCCAGGTCTGGTCAACGGCCATGCGACCGATTCTACCGATTCTACCGATCCGGCCAACGGGTCCGTCTGAACCCGCTTCGCCCTCCTCAATCACCAGGCGGCCCGTGCCGATGACCTCGCCTTGATGCAGCGCAACGGCGTGGGTGGCGGTGGCGTCGGCCTCGTCAAGCTCCACCTCGGCGGGGATTTGCTGCTCAACGACGAATACCCGCATCCGCACGTTGATGGCCCCTTCCAGTTCCGCTTCCGTCTCTACCAGCTTAACTGCTATGTCTGCCACGGATATTATCCTTGTTGGTTAGACTTCTCCCTCACCCCTTGCCCCTCTCCCACCGGGCGAGGGGAACTCTTATAAACTATCACCCCTCTCCTTGAGGGAGAGGGGCCGGGGGTGAGGGGAACAGGTGTCGGCTACCGGGCCAGACCGTAGGCGATGGCCCGCAGGTTCGGGTCTTCGTTGCCGTTCAGGATGGCGGCCACATCGGCGATCAACTTGCCGCCGGCGGTGCTGCCCCAGAACCAGCGGTGCAGGGCCTCCTCGTCGGCATCCTGATTCTGGGCCATCCGCGCCTCGTAGTAAAATGCCTTCAGGTCGTCAGCGCAGTAGCGGATGAACTGGGGTCGGGACACGCTTTCGGGCCGCTCGTTCATATCGGCCTCCGCATCGCCCTGGGCGCAGGCTTCCAGGAACCGCACCATACCCCGGAAGCGGCGCTGGGGTATCCCGCACAGGCCAACGGCAGTGCGGCCACCGTGATTTTCCACCCACCGCTCGTAAAAGGCGCGCAGGGCGGTTACTTCATCTGCGGCGCGGCGGGCTTGGGGCGGCTCAGCGGTTACCTGGGAGGCCTGAGGCATACTGGTCGGCGCCGAATCGTCGGGGAAATCGGCCAGCGCCGGCCCCTCGGTGGCTTGCAGCAGGTCCAGCGCGGCCTTGATTACCTGATGCTGGTACTCCGGGTCGTTGGGCTTGCCCAGGGCGAAACCGAAGAAGAAGGGCACAAAGAGGGCGCGGGGCGGTTTCACCTTTTCGGCGTGTTCCCGCACCATAGCGATGGTAGTGGTGGCGATGCCGTGTTCCTCGAAAACCCTAGCCAGCACACTCACGGTGTGGGTGCAGAGGGGTCAAGTAGGGGTGAGCAGCGCCACGCGCACGCCCTCGTCCTTGAGCCGCCTGGCTACCTCCGGGCCGGTTTCCTCAATCAACCGACCGGGGTCGCGGAGGGCGCCCATAAAGGAGTAGTAATTCTCGGCGAGGCTGCCGACCACTCCCCGTTCCGCCAACTCCCGCAGCCGGTCTATGGGGAAGGTCACGTTCAGGTCCCGGTAGATGCCGGTATGGTCAAATCCGATAGAGAAGTGGCTCTGCACCACGTCCGCCGGGTCGCAGTCGCTGGGAATAACCCGGTAGGTGAACTCGCCGCCCGGGTCGTCCCGGCTAAAGGGCTTGTCGTCGCGCAGATGCAGCCCGGCGGAGGTCACCAGGGCCACCTTGCTGTCCGCCAGGGCTTTGGCCGGGGCAACCCAGGGCGCGGTGTCATGCTCCAGACAGGGGAAAAACTCCAGGGTTCGGCGCTGGACTTCGCTGAGGGTTTCCAACCTGGGCATTCCAACCTCCTTCTGCCCTCACCCCGGCCCTCTCCCATGGGGCGAGGGAGACTATTCCTCCCCTCTCCCGAGGGAGAGAGGCCGGGGGTGAGGGGATAATTGTCGTTTAGTTGAACATTATCGCGCCCCGCCCGATTTCCCCCTGGTCCATATCGCCATACGCCTCGTTTATCTGGTCCAGGGAGTAGTGGCGGACTACCAGGTCGTCCAGGTTCAACTTGCCGGACAGGTACAGGTCAACCATAGTGGGCATATCGGTGCGGGAGCGGGCCGAGCCGTAGTAGGTGCCGCGCATTGTCTTCTCGTTGCGTACGATGTCAACGGCATTGATGGGAGCCTCGGCGCCTATGGGGGCAATGCCCACTATCGTTACCGTCCCGTTCTTGCCGCACATATCGTAGGCAGCTTTGACCGTCTCGGCGGAGCCGAAAACCTCAAAGGTATAGTCGGCGCCCCGTCCGCCGGTAAGTTCCCGTACCTGGGCCACTGGGTCCCGGTCGGCGGCATTGACCGAGTGGGTCGCGCCGAACTTCATCGCGAACTCCAGTTGGCTTTCCCGGATATCCACCGCGATAATCTTGCCGGCGTTCAGCAGCTTGGCGCCCATAATCACGTTCAGGCCCACGCCGCCGCAGCCCACCACCGCCACGGTGCTGCCCGGCTGGACGTTAGCGCTGAACATGGTGGCTCCCACGCCGGTGGGGACACAACAGCCAATCATCGCCGCCTTGTCCATCGGCAATTGGGCCGAGGTGGGAATACAGCCGGTTTCGGGGACTACGGCATACTCGGCAAAGCAGGCCACCTTGCCCATGTGGTGGATGTCCTGGCCGCTCTTGTGGAGGCGGGTAGTGCCGTCCAGCATAAAGGGGCCGGTAGCCATGTGCAGGTCACAAACATTGGAGTGACCCTCCAGGCAGGACTTGCAGCGGCCACACGCCGGAACAAAGGAGAGTATTACCTGGTCGCCGGGCTTGGTCAGGGTTACGCCCGGCCCGACGCTTTCCACCGTGCCGGCGCCCTCGTGGCCCAGCACGGCGGGCAGGGCGATGTTGGCGTCGCCGTGCATAAAATGCCGGTCGCTGCGGCAGACGCCAGCGGCCCCGATTTTCACCAGCACCTCGCCGGCCTTGGGTTCGTCCAGGTCCACGTCCTCAACCACCAAAGGTTGACCATATTCATACAAAACGGCAGCCTTCACGAGTGAGCCTCCTGCGTAGAGATTGTTGTTTATCATCCCTGCCAGCCCCTTATATGTCAACCGCCGAGTTGCAGGGCAATCCCTCTCAACTTCCGCGCATCCCCTCACCCCCGACCCATCGCCTTATTGATGCGGGGGACACCAACACCTGCCGGGAACACCTTGTCCCAGGGCTACCGCATTAGACGCACAGTCACTTTTCCGTCGTTCCTGCGAAGGTAGGAACCTCTGTCCACAACGTTTTAGGTTCCTGCCTGCGCAGGAACGACGGACAGCCTGCAATCCAAATGCGATAGCCCTGCGCCTTGTCTTGGCGAGGGTTGACCGCCCTTTTCCGGTATCTATATACTGGGTTGGTAGAGAATTTCCGAGGGGATATACTATAACCCTCATCCTCCCGGCGCTTTCCTATGAAAAATGTGAAAAATAGCCGGGGTAAGAGCGGAAGGCGCCCGCAAAAACAGGAGGAAGGCAATGGCAACCAACCAGGATGAAATCAAGCAGTTTGTGCAGGAAAGATACGGCGCCCGCGCCCGGGGCGTGATTGAACTGTCCGTGGCTCAGGCCGTGGCCCAGGAGTCCCCGGACGATAGCTGTTGCAGCGCAGATGCCGGCTGCTGTGGCCCGGCGGATATGGAACGCGCGCTCCGGCTCTATAACGAGGGCCAGGTTGCCGGGCTGCCGGCGGAAGCGGTCGCCGCCTCGGCGGGTTGCGGCAATCCCACCGCACTGGCCGGACTGAGCGCCGGGGAGCGAGTGCTGGACCTGGGTTCCGGTGGCGGCATTGACTGCTTCCTGGCCGCCCAGCAGGTGGGCGAGTCGGGCCACGTAACCGGCCTGGATATGACTCCGGATATGCTGGAATTGGCCCGCCGGAACCTCGCCAATCTGGGCCTGCCCAACGTCGAGTTTGTCAAGGGAGAGATGGAAAACATACCCCTGCCCGATGCCAGCGTGGACGTGGTCATCTCCAACTGCGTCATCTGCCTGTCCCCGGACAAGGACGCCGTTTTTCGGGAAACTTTCCGGGTGCTGGCCCCCGGTGGTCGGATTCACGTATCCGACATGGTCGCCCTCAGCCCGGAGGGGCCGGCCCAGACCGATGCCGAAGCCTGGGTTGCCTGTATCGGCGGAGCGGAGGACAAGTCGGTTTACCTGGGGCGGCTGCAGAACGCGGGCTTCATCGGCGTAGAGACTACCGACGAGGATATCCGGTTCGACAATGAGGGCGTCCCCCTAAACGTAGCCAGCGTCAAAATAGTGGCCCATAAACCGGCCTAGCCAATTTCTTGGCCGCAAGTATTGGACAATCGTAGGGGCGGGTTTCAAACCCGCCCTTTACGTTCTCTGCATTCCGGGTCTCTCCCCAGGCTATTGTATTAGACGGCCAAACCCTTTCCCGTCGTTCCGGCGCAGGCGGGAATCTCTGGCCTCAAGGTTTTGGATTCCTGCCTGCGCCGGAACGACGGATGGCCCGTAATCCAAACGCGCTCGCCTTGGGGTCTCTCCGAGTCGCGCCGGGGCCTAACTCAATTCGAACCGCTTGAAGGCTTCGGCGTATTGGAACCCCACCTCGGCGCCGATTTCGCTGCGCCAACCCTTCAGGTATTTATCGGCATCCTCCGGGTCAACCTGGCTGGCGTGGGCGCGCAAGGCGTTCACCGCCGTTTCGATGTATTCGGTAACGTCCACGTACTGGTCGGCGTTCTCCCGGTCCATTATCCAGAGCTCGCGCACCTTGTGGGGTTCCAGCCCCTCCGACAAAAGTTCGGGGAAGGTCAGCCGGTCCCGGGCCGTCGGGTACACCGCGGCCAAGCTGGCCTCGCCGGCGGCGTAGTGGTCGGGATGGCCGATGTAGCCTCGGCCCACCAGCGTCCGCACCGGGTTCTGGCAGATAAGCAGGTCGGGACGGTAACGCCGTATCGCCCGGGCAATGTCCCGGCGCAGTTCCAGGCTGGGCTGGAGCATCGCATCCTCGTAGCCCAGGAATACCACGTCGTACAGCCCCAACACTTGGCCGGCGTTGGTCTGTTCCTGCTTGCGTATCCTGATGAGTTCATCGCCGTCTATTTCCGGGTCGTCTATGCCCTTGCTGCCATCGGTGCACAGGACGTACACCATCTGCCAGCCCTCAGCGCACAGTTTGGCTACCGTGCCCGAGCAACCCCATTCCGCATCGTCGGCGTGGGCCACCACTACCATCCCTCGTTTGCCTGGTGTTTCCAGCATTGTCATTAAAACGGGCCTCCGTAAGGCTATAGCCGGGTTCTAATATCCGTCAATCCACTAGCGAATCAAAACCAATCCAGTGTAGCACACCATATCCACCCACCCCAAAAACAACGGGCGGCAACCTCAATTACGAATTAGGAATTACGAAGGGAGACGGGGGTTAGCCACGAAGGGGGACGCTCTACCCGTCGTTCCTGCGAAGGCAGCAACCTACAACCTTGAAAGCAGAGGTTGCTGCCTTCGCAGGAACGACGGAAATATGACTGTGCGTCTAATGCAATAGTCCTGAGCAAAACCCTGGGCCGGCTTACTCTACCCCGCCCGGCTTGTGTTAAAATATCAAGTAAGACTCAAGCAATACTTTAACGATAGTTTGTATTCGGGAGATGTCGCATGACCACTCCGGCTCGGCCCGGTAAATCAAGATTATCCCTTGTCCTGTTGGTGGGGGCTTCCGTTTTGCTGTTGCTGCTTATAGCTTGTGGGTCGGCCAGCCAACCGGCGGAAGAGGCGGCGCCGGCCGGTTCGGCCCAGCAGGTTGAACCCACAGCGGCATCGGCTCCGGCTCCGGTAGTCTCAGGGCCAGCCGTCGAAAGCGCGCCGGCCAGCCAACCCGCCCAGACCAACTCCCAAGTTGAAACCATAGTTGAAACCGGGGTTGATGCCGCCAAAGCCGACAATACGCAGCCCCAAGCAGAGGAGCCGGCGGCGGAACCCAAAATGGAGTCCATCGAGTCCATTGATCCCACGGCGGCCCCAGCCGCACCGGAAACGACGGAAATTGTCGCTGCCGCCGAGATGGTTCCTGCCACGCCAATGGAATCTAAAGAGCCGACTTCAGCCCAAGAGACTGTCGCCCCAACTGGTGCTCCCACTGGTGATCCCGACCCCGCGCCAGCGGTAGGACAGGTAGAACCGACGGTCACCGGCGCCCCGGCAGTCCAGGAGCCGCTGCCGGAAATAGGCAATCGGGTCGGCAGCCGCATCCCCGACTTTACCCTGGAATTAGCGGACGGGGCTACGGTGACCTCGGCAAGCCTGGTGGGGCAGGGACGGCCCACCTTCCTCTTCTTCTTCGCCACTACTTGAGGGGTTTGCACCGCTGAGTTGCAGCGGATGAAGGACGTTTACCCCGAGTACGCCGAGCAGGTCAACTTTTACGCCGTAGGCACCTTTTCCAAGGCGATCGAGAGCATCGAAAAGCTGGAGAGCTACCGCGTGAAACGGGGCCACCCCTGGCCGGTAGCCAACCCGGCCAGCAGCCAGATTCTGGCCGACCTGAACGTAACCATCCAGTCAACCAAGATAGCCTTCGACTCCCGGGGCGTAATCATCTACCGGGACGGTTTCGGCAAGGGAGACCCGGCAACCTGGCGCCAGGTGTTTATGGAGTTGGCCCAGCCGCAGTAGCCGATCCTTAAATGGAGATGCTGCGGAAAGAAATTGCGCGGCGGTATCTAGCCGGGAGGTATGAATGAACACCAGGAGTTGGCTGGGCAAGGCAGGACTGGCTCTTGCCCTGCTGGTGGCGGTTGGCGGCTTTGCGGCGTCGGCGTATATGTCCGA
The DNA here is from genome assembly GCA_965197655.1 of Dehalococcoidia bacterium. Classification (GTDB taxonomy): domain Bacteria; phylum Chloroflexota; class Dehalococcoidia; order Lucifugimonadales; family UBA3495; genus CATQHB01. Next base: position 3,664,543 of record OZ240220.1, read on the forward strand.
AAATAGTCCCCGGGAAATACCTGCGCCCGGAGCAGTGACAGCCGGGGATTCCGGCTACGTCTTGACCGGCGCGGACTTCCCGGCAGCCGCCGCGGAGACCGGCAATAGGGTGGGCTACCAGGTCCCGGACTTCACCCTGGAGCTGGTGGACGGAAGCGCCGTTACCTCGGCGAGCCTGGTGGAGTCCGGCCGGCCGACTTTCCTGTTCTTCTGGGCCACCATTTGACCGGTCTGCACCGCTGAGTTGCAGCGGATGAAAGAGATTTATCCCGAATATGCCGAGGACGTGGCCTTTTATGCGGTGGGAGTCCACCCCGGCATCATCGAGGACATCGCCACTCTGGAGAACCATCGCCTGGCAAACGGCCACCTCTGGCCGGTAGCCACCGCCCCGGGCCAAGTCATGGCCGACTTGGGCGTAACCATTCAGTCCACCAAAATAGCCTTTGACTCCCGGGGGATGATTACCTACCGGGAGGGCATGGGCCAGGGCAACGACGAAGAATGGCGCCGGGTGTTTACGGAGTTGGCTGAGGTGCGTTAGGCCGGTTCAACTCACCTGGATGAACCGGATATACAGGATTTCGGATGGTTGGTCAGAGGAAACCCCGGCCAAAATATCCTGTATATCCATGTTTCACTTCCCCTACTCCTCCACCTTTTCCAACCCGGCGTAGCTGAGCAGCAGCCTGCGCAACTCCCCGCCGTCAAACCGGACGGATACTTCGTAGTCGTTGCCCCATTCGTCGCAGGCCATTACCACCCCCTCGCCGAATCTGCCGTGGCGCACCGTGTCCCCGATTGCCGGCACGTACTCCGGCGCCGGTGGCGGCTCGGCTTGGGCGGCAGCGGACGAGCCGGTTGATTGGTATGGCTCCCGGTTCCACGAGGTCAATCGAGCGTCGTCGGCAGGGCGGCCCGACTGCGCCCTGGCTGGGGTTGCGCCCGGGGTACGGGCGTAGGTCGTCAATTCGTCGGGAATCTCGTCCAAAAAACGAGAGCGCAGGGTTGGGCTGCTGTTGCCCCACATACTGCGGCGGAAGGCCCGCACCAAGTACAGCCGCTCCTTGGCCCGGGTGATGCCCACATAGCAGAGACGCCGTTCCTCTTCCAGATCCTCGTTGCTGTCCATTGACCGGCTGTGCGGCAGCAGGCCCTCTTCCAGCCCCACGATAAACACCACCGGAAACTCCAGCCCCTTGGCCTGGTGCAGAGTAATCAGGGTCACGGTGTCTTCCGATTCCTCGTAGCTGTCGGCGTCGGAAACCAGGGAAACCCGTTCCAGCAGGGTCGCCAGGCCATCCTCCGGGGTTTCGGTATTGTGTTCCCCGGCCAGGGCGATAAACTCCCGGAGATTATCCAGTCGTTCCTCCGGGTTGTTGTCGCTTCGCTCGATCTGCGCTTCCAGGCCCGACTCGGCCAGCACCAGCTTAATCAGGTCAACCACCGGCATTTTGGCCTTCAGCTCGGCCAGGCGACCCAGCAGGTCGCCGAACCGGGCCACGGCGGTATAGGCGCGGGAAACCAGGGGCGCGGGACAGAGCAGCCCGGCCGCCTTGGCTTCGGCGATCTGCCGGATGGCGTCATAGACTGAGATGCCCTGCCGAATGGACCAGTTGGTCAAGTCCTGCATTGACTTGTCACCGATGCCCCGGGGCGGCGTGTTGACCGCCCGCGCCAGGTTCACGTCGTCCTGGGGGTTGTGGAGCAGGTAAAGGTAGGCCAGCAGGTCTTTGATTTCCCGACGCCGGTAGAACTGGATGCCGCCGATGATGCGGTACTTCATTCCCTGGCGCAGGCAGGCTTCCTCCAGGGCGCGGGACTGGGCGTTAATCCGATACATCACGGCGCAGCGCCCGGGCTTTATCCGTTCCCGCCGGGCCAGGTCGCTTATCTGCTTGACGACAAAGGCGGCCTCTTCATCCTGGGTATAGGCCTCGTGAATCACCACCTCCGTACCCGCTGGGTTCTCCGTCGTCAGTTCTTTTTGCACTCGCCTACCGTTGTTGGCGATAAGACTGCCGGCGGCTCCCAGGATGGTACGGGTGGAGCGATAGTTCTGCTCCAGGGTGATAGCTCGGGCGTCCGGGTAGTCCTGCTGAAAGCTGAGGATGTTGCGGATATCGGCGTTGCGCCAAGAATAGATGGACTGGTCCGGGTCCCCCACCACGCAGACGTTCTGGTCCGGGCCGGTGAGCAGCTTGGCCAGTCGGTACTGGGCGATATTGGTGTCCTGAAACTCGTCCACCATCAGGTACCGGTAACGCCTCTGGTACTCCTCTCGCACATCTTCGTTTTCCTGGAGCAGCTGCACCGCCCGCATCAGCAGGTCGTCAAAGTCCACCGCGTTGCTGCGGGCCAGCAGTTCCTCATAGTGATGATAGACCCGGCCGGCCAGTTCCTCCGGATAGCTGTCATCCAACTGGGCTTGCCGGCTCAGGGCCACCGAGTCCATCAGCAAGCTCTTGGCCCGGGAGATGAAGCCCTGCATCGCCCGGGGAGCGTTGCGCTTGACGTCAATGTCAGCCAGTTCCATCGCCTGCTTGATGAGGCCCAACTGGTCGTCGGAGTCGTAAATAGTGTAGTTGGAGTCGAGGCCAACCCCCTCGCCGTGGCGGCGGAGCAACCGGGCGCAGAATGAGTGGAAGGTACCGGCAAAGATGGAGTCGGCCCCCTGCTGACTGTTGCCGACCAGGGCCTGAATTCGCTCCCGCATCTCACGCGCCGCCTTGTTGGTAAAGGTGACGGCGGCGATTCGGTAGGGACTGACCCCACATTCCTGCACTAGGTAAGCAATGCGGTGGGTGATGACCCGGGTCTTGCCGCTGCCCGGCCCGGCCACAATCAGCAGCGGCCCCTCGGTATGCATCACCGCTTCCGCCTGCGCGTCGTTCAACCCGTTTATCAAATCAATACTTTGTCGGTTCATAGCAGGCCAATTATAGCACGGGGCCGGGTCGGGGAAAGGGGCGGGTGTCATTTACACAGGACAACCGCGCTTTAACCAACAGTGGCCTCGCCAACGGTCATTCTGCTCTCTATGTCATTCTGAGCGGAGTGAAGAATCCAGAATCTTTCGGAGCAAGGGTTATCCGGTATCCGGCAAGGGTCCACCCTGAAGGATTTTAGATTCTTCCTCCGCTCCGCTACGTCAGAATGACATCAGGGGAAATTATAACGCGATTGGCCTGGTCATTTACAACCGCCAGCTCAATGTGCGCCGATTCCCCGCAAGTGCTATAATTCCTGATTGGGAGCAATCGGCGGGGTAACTGCCCCGCCGGCAAGGCCCAATTCGACCGCGGAATTAACTATAGCTTGAATTGCAAGCTGTACGAAAACACCAGGAGGCACCGTGAACATCGGTATCCAGAATCTACGAACACCCGGCCCGACGCCCATCCCCGAGGACATTTACGAATCAATGTCGGACCCGATGATTGACCATCGGGGACCCGAGTTTTTTGAGCTGATAACCGAGTGCACCGAAAAGCTGAAGCAGGTCTTTATGACGCAAAACGACGTCTTTATCCTGACTTCCTCGGGCACCGGCGGGTTGGAGGCGTCTATCGTCAACACCCTGTCGCCCGGGGACAAGGTGCTGGCGGCCAGCGCCGGTTCCTTTGGCGACCGCTACGCCGACGCCCTGGAAGCCTATGGCGCAGAAGTGCAGCGGGTGACTTTTGAGTGGGGCGACCCCATCGCACCGGAAATTATCCTCCAGGGCTTGCAGGGCGACTCGGAAATCCAGGCGGTGGCGGTTACCCACAACGAAACCTCCACCGGCGTTACCCACGACCTGGAAACCATTGCCCAGGTGGTCAAGGGCGAGTTCGGCAAGCTGCTGCTGGTGGACGCAGTGAGCAGCTTGGGCTGCCTGCCCTTGCCGGTGGACGGCTGGGACTGCGACGTGGTCGCCACCGGGTCCCAGAAGGGCTTTATGATACCGCCGGGCCTGGCCTTTATCAGTTTCAGCGATACCGCCTGGGCCGCGCAGGAGTCGGCCACGATGCCTCGGTTTTACTTTGACCTGGGAGAGGCCCGCAAGTATCTGGAGCGGGGTCAGACGCCGTGGACGCCCAATGTTTCGGCGATGTACGGGCTGCGGACGGCGCTGCGGAATATCTTTACCGAGGGTCTGGAAGGCGTCTTTGACCGCCACGCCAGCATTGGACAGTTCACCCGGGACGGGGTGCGCGCCTTGGGACTGGAACTGCTCTGCACCGACGAGGCCCGGGTCTCCAACACGGTAACCGCCGTAAAGATGCCGGACCATATTGACGGCGGCAAGCTGATGTCGATGATGCGCACCGAGGAGAACGTGGTGCTGGCTGGCGGCCAGGGCAAGCTGACCGGCCATATCTTCCGTATCGGCCACCTCGGTTACGTGACCGAAGACCATATCCAGGAAGTGCTGGACGCCCTGGGGCGGGTGCTGCCCCGGGTCGGGTTCTAGGTTCTATAATCCGTTTAGCCCGTCCAGCCCGTCTGCGAAAGGCCCTACCTATGTCAATGTCCCAATTGCAACAAACGATGGCAACCCTCCGAATGAGCCTGGCCGAGCTGCATAACCGGGAGCAGCAGGTTGATGCGCTGATTAACCAGTTTCGTACCCAACTGCGCCGGCTGCCCCGGCAGGTCATTTACGGCCAGACTCCGCTGGACGTTTCCCTCTCCTCGATGGGTGAAATTGAAGAACGGCTGGCCGACGCCGAGGCTACCCGGCGGCGGTTGCTGGCAATCAAGAAGACGGCAACGGAAGAGCTGGCGGCCCTGGAATCGGTAAAGCAGGTTGACGAAGCCCGCCGTTCCCTGGGCGACCTGAAACGCCGGGCCAGGTTCTACGAGGAAGCCGAGGAAACCGAGGAAACCGCCGAGACCCTGGCCGAAATACGCCGCCTGGAGTCCTTCATCGCCGAACACAGCAAGCTGGCGGAACAGGTAATCACCGCCCGCTACCAGGAGCGGTTTGAGGGAAGCTAGCCAGAGTTAGACGGGACCGGCCGAGGTAAATAACCTGGGGTGTAATCAACCGGGGCGGGTTTCAAACCCTTCGTTCCACAAATTGTCAGGTCAAATCGGGAATCCCAGGTCCGTCATTCCTGCGAAGGCAGGAATCTCGACCCTAACACATGGAGGTTCCTGCCTCCGCAGGAATGACGGTCACCTTCTTTTGTAGCTAAAAAGCCCAATTAGTTGGAACCGATGGTTTCAAACCCGCCCCTACTCCGTTTGCCGTTAGCTTGTCGAGCCACCTCACTGCCGATAGGCGGGGCTGTAGCTGGGGCTGGAAACCCGGCCTCCGTCCACGATGATGTAGTCCGGGTCTATCGGATTCCCGGCAAAGAAGGAGGTCAGGCACTCGCGGATGCCGTCGGCATAGCGCCCCTGCGCCTCCAGCGTCGTCCCCGACACGTGGGGCGTCAGGGCGTGGTTGGGCATCTGTCGCCAGGGATGGTCGGCCGGCGCCGGCTGCGGATACCATACGTCTCCGGCGTAGCCGGCCAAGTGTCCCGACTCCATCACCTCCACCAGGTCGTCAGTGTTGATGATGGCTCCCCGCGCCGTATTTACCAGGTAGGCCCCTGGCTTCATGCTGTAGAGCAGTCCCCGGTCAAACATTCCCCGGGTTGCCGGCGTCAGCGGGATATTGATGCTGACCACATCGCTCTCCGCCACCAACTCGTTCAACCGCTGGAACCGGGCGCCCAGCACGGTTTCTTCAACCAGGGGCAGGCGGCGGTAGTCGAAATAGCGCAGTTGCACGTCGAAGGGCTTGAGCCGCGCTGCCACCCGTTGACCGATACGGCCAAAACCGACTATACCCACCCGTTTATCTTCCAGGTCGTGCGAGCGGGCTGCCACCTTGCCGATGTCCCATCCGCCGTCCAGCACTTCCCGGTGGGCCGGCATATAGTTGCGGACCAGGGTGAGAATTTGCATTACCACGTGCTCGGCAACGCTGACCACGTTGCTACCGGTGATTTCAGCCACGGTGATGCTGTGCTCGGCGGCGGCGGCCAAGTCGAAGTGGTCCGAGCCTACGCCGGCGGTGAGCAGTAGCTTCAGGTTGGGCGCCTGCTCGATGCGCTCCCGAGTAATGTAGGCCGGCCAGAAAGGAGTGGCGATGATAACCTCGGCGTCAGACAGATGGCTATCCAACCCGGCGCCGGCATCGGTCAACGCAACCAGTTCGTGGCCGGCGCCTTCCAGCCAATCCCGCAAGCCCAGGGCATTCTCAGCGCATCCCAACAATTCCGGCGTCTCTGCCGCTGCCGCTCCGCCCGGATACAACACCGCTACTATTTTCATACCGCCCCCTTTAAGCTGTTCCCGAATCTAATGTTGAGTACGCCCCAATACGCTTCCAATTTAGAATGGAACATTTCCCTTGACGGCGCAAGTATGCAATGCCTTCTATTCTCTGTCAATAATTTCCAACGGGCGCTATTCCTAACCTGTACTGGTATATATGACAGTGCGTCTAATGCGATTGCCCTGGCGAACGGGAAACAGGGCGGGCATAAGGAAGGCGAAACAGAGTATAATGGCGCCAGACTACCGGCCAATTGGGCACAGAAAATTGTTCAGGAGGAAGCAGCATGAAGTTTGGTTTGCTATATGAGGGCCAGCGTGCCTATGAAGGCACGGAGATTGACTGGAATCTTTTGTATAAGGAAACCCTGGACCAATGCGAATTGGCCGACCAGGTTGGCTTTGACAACCTCTGGTTCGTGGAACACCACTTCCTGACCGGGTTTTCCGGCTCGCCCAGCCAGGAAGCCATTTTCGGCGCGCTCAGCCGGATCACCAAGCAAATCCGCATCGGCTACGGCGTCTGTATTCTGCCCTATCACCACCCGGTAAGAGTCGCCGAGCGGGTGGCCCTGGTGGACCAGTTGACCGATGGACGGGTGGAGTTCGGCACCGGACGCTCCAACGCCTACGAACAGATTGGCTTGGGGGTTGACCCCCGCAATACCCGCTCCCTGTGGGAGGAATCCATTGCGATGCTGCCTCAAATCTGGCAGTCCGATGAGTTTTCCTGGGAGGGGGAACACTGGAATGTGCCGACCCGCCGGGTATTGCCCAAGCCTTTCCAGAAACCCCACCCTCGAATGTACCTGGCCTGCACCCAGACCGAGAGCTTCAAGCTGGCTGCGGAAAGGGGTATCGGCGTATTGTCCTCCTCCTCCTACGCCACCGCGGTGCTGGCGGAGCACGTCAAGGTCTATCGGGACGCGGTGGTGAACGCCAACCCGATAGGGGCCTTTGTCAATGAGTTTTGGGGCAACAACGTCCACGCCTACTGCGGTAAGGATAACGATGAGGCGCGGGAACTGGCCGCCCAGTCAATGAAGACCTTTTTCGGCCCGGAAAAGCCCTATATCGCCGGCCGCATCAACGCCTACGAGGAACTGTTGGAGGCATGGGGCGGCGTACCCGACCACCTGCAAGCCGACTTTGGCCGGTGGCTGCGCCAGTCCGATGAGGCGCATAAGGCCCAGGCCGAGCAGTCCGGCATATCCCTGGACGCCGGCCCCGGAGCGGCCCGCGCGGCTATCGCCCAGTTAGATGCCAATACCCTGGCCGACCGGGGGGTCATCATCGCCGGCGACCCGGATAGCTGCGCCAAGGCGGTGCAGATGTACGAGGAAATCGGCGTTGACCAGGTGATAATGATTATGCAGACCGAGACCATCCCCCACGAAAAGGTGATGGGCTCCATCGAACTGTTTGGTAAAGAGGTCATTCCCCGCTTCCGCTAAACCGGGGCGGCCCAAGGCCAGGTTAATTCTTCGGTGTATCTCGGTGTCCGCCGAGTGTTTATGTCAAGAACTCTTCTGAACACAGACACTCGGAGATTCCAGGGGGTTATTGTGAGCAGGCGAAAATTGAAACGGGAAACTTTTAAGCTGCATCCCCGCCATCGGTGGCGAGCCAGCAATCCGGGTAACCAGATATTCGTAGCTAATCGGGGCGACGTGCGCTTCGAGATTCCCTCGGGGTGGGTGCAAGACCCCAACGGGGAGACGGCCTGCTTCTATGACGGCAGGCCGCCCAACGACAACATCCGGCTGGAGCTTTCCATCATGCGCCAGTTGGCCGTCTTTGACCACCGGGACTATCCCCTGCCGGCCCTGCTGGAGGCTATGTTTGCCGAGGAAAAGAAAACGGACCTGCGGCGGGGTCAGGTCAACTACCTCCGTATCGCCGAACTGGAAACGGCTTGGCTGGAGCGGGAAGTCATGGACCCCGGGGAGAACCGTCCGGCCTACTCCCGCATCGCGCTGGCCCGTCGCCTGGAGATACAGGCCCTGATTACAATGGACTTTTGGCCTGAGGACGCGGACCAGGCGCGGGCCGCCTGGAACGAAGTTATCGGCACCCTCCGCATGGGAGAATATGTCGAAAACCCCCTGCTCGGCCCCAAAGACTAATAAAAGGCTCGGTTTAGCTCCGGGCGCCTCTGCGTCCCTGTGGTGAGTATGGTCATCTAACCACAGAGGCGCAGAGAACACGAATATAGGCAGAGTTCTATGCTATACGGTAGGCCCTTGCGGCGGTGTCGTGGAACATATCGGCCCGCTCGGTGGCCGAGTAGCCGGCGGACAGCCGCTTGAAGGCGTTGTATAGAATGTGGTGGGAGTAGGAGACCTTGTCCACCGGAAAGTTGCTCTCGAACATACACCGGCTCGGCCCAAACTGCTCGATACAGTAGTTCATCAGCGGGGCCATTGCCTCGGCCAGTTCCTCGGAGCCGATGGGACGGTTGCGGGTGTGCCAGTCGAACCCGGTGCGGGGCATCCCGATGCCGCCCAGTTTGACCACCACGTTGGGGCAGGCGGCGACGGCGGCGATGCCGCTCTTCCAGATGCCCATTACTTCTTCCTCCCGACCGCCGTAAGGCCCGACCCGCAACAGCCCGCCGATGTGGTTCAGGATGATGGTCAGGTCGGGCATCGCCTCGGCAAAGTCGGCCAGTTCCGGCAGCTGCGGGAAATACAGCCAACCCTCCAGGGACAGACCCATTCGGGAAAGCGCCTGCGCCCCGGCCCGGAAGTTGGCGCTGGCTAGTTGGCCCTCCATATTGTGGGCCGCCGTGTTATCCACCTCGGGATGCGGGTCCCAGGTTACGGAGTGGCGGATGCCCCGGAATCGGCTGGGACTGGCGGCTTGCAGGGCTTCCAGCGCCGGCTCCACTGCCGCGCCCAGGTTCAGGTTGGCGTGTCCGATGATGGCTGCCGCCGCCTGGCCGGGGCCGTAGAGTCCGGTGGCGCTGGCTGCGGCCAACCCCTGGACGAACTCCACCTCGCCCACCGGCCGCATTTCCTCCGGCCCCTCGGCCCGGTACATTGCCCGCGCCTCGATGAACACGGTGGAACGGACGTTATGGCCGGCGTTAATGTCTGCGTCCAACTCGTGAAGCAGGTAACGCTGGTAGGGAATACGCTCCGGCCTGAAGTCCCAGAAGTGATGGTGGGGGTCACAGATAGGCAGATCCGGTTCCAGCGTTTCTTCCTGGGTTAATTCGAGCCAGTCATTGCCTCCGAATGGCATAATGCGGCCTCCTTTCTAGTTAGTGTTGGCACGAGGGAATGATAGCATACTGGGCAAAGGAGGCGGGTTTGTGTGGTATATGAAATCAGGAACGTTGCAGGGGGGGTTCAAACCCGCCCCTTATTTTTGCTGCGGAATCACCGGGGCTTAATCGTCTTTTTTAATGGCCGTTCCGGTTTTCCGGGGCGGCGGGCGGCGGTTCGTTGAAGGGTTGGCCTTCGTGCTGGGCCGCTTGCATCCGCTCGTACCAGGCGCGCCATTCCAGGTCTTGCCGGACTGCCCCCTCGGCCCTGGCCTGGGCCAGCAAACCTTTGGTCTTTTCCATTGCCCAAAATACCATGTAATAACTCCTTTCGGCCAGGGTGACCAGGAAGGTATAGGCCGCCGCTGTTGGCGACACCATGGTTGCGCTGGCTAGAATGGTGTCGTCGCCAAGATTCCACCCTTTCAAGTTGGCGCCGATAACGTAGGAAATTGCGATAACCAGCGGAATGCCAAGCAGGATGTGGCGTATTGGCCATTGAGGATTTTCGTTCATCGGCTACTCGGGTAAATGCTCTGTGTCCAGTATAACTTGTTGGGTGGTGGGGAACGCGAGAGGGCGGGTTTTCAAGCCCGCCCTTGCCGTTTCCGATGCCTGGGTGGTTGCCGGCCTAGTAATGCCGCAGCTCCACCACGTTATTATCCGGGTCGTAGATGTAGAGGGATATGCCGTCGCCATGGGAACCCCATCGCTTGCCGGGGCCGGCCTGGATTTCCACGCCCAGCGCCTCGAACTCGGCCTTCAGCGCCTCCATATCCCGCGGCTCAATGACCATGCAATAATGGTCCTGGTTGCGCGCCCCTTCCTTGCTGATGGTCTCCTGGTCGGAGGCGAACAGGTCAATGATGGTGTCGGCGTTGAGCCTTACCGACGGGAAGCGCACCTCGCCGGCGCGCCACTGCTCCACCCGTTCCACCTGCAAGCCCAGCAGTTCGGAATAGAACCGCAGCGATTCCTCCACGTCCTTGACCCGCAGGACGATGTGGTCCATCTCCGTGATGGTTACCAAGGGTTGGGCCACCAAGGGAGTGCTTTGCTCGGTCTGAGTTGCCATTTTCTTGCCTCCTATTTTCGGATAGTTGCTGGCCCGGGCCGGTAACTAAACGCTTACTGTATTGTATTGCGGGAGTCTCCGCCACTGGGGACTTTCGGCATGATGGGTGACCTCCAGCTTGTTGCCGTCGGCATCCTCCAGCCCCATGGGGTGCTGTACCAGTTCAATCATGTTGCCGTCCGGGTCGTGGACGTAGGTGTAGCAGCCGTCACTATATTCGCGGTGGCCCCAGTTGGACTCGGCTCCTTCCTGATTCCGGCGGCCCGGCGTGGTGGTGTAAGGGACGCCCAGCCGGTCCAGGTTGACAATCAGTTCGTCCCAGTCGTCAATTTCCACCGCGAAGTGGACCGACGGCACCGGGGTTGGGTTGCGGGAGTCGGTAGTGTGAATCTCGCCGTTGCCAATCCGCAGCTGCAACTGCCTCTGGTTAAGTTCCGGCCCTCGGTCCAAGTACTCGGCGCCCAGGACATCCTCGTACCACTTCCGCGTCTTGTCCCGGTCGCTCACCTGGATGTTGATATGCTGGATTAGGGTTACCCTGGACATATTAACGCCTCCTTAACCTGATTTGGTTATGAAACGGTCTTGGTGCTACTGACTTTACTACTGAAAGCAGGCGTTAGACAAGGGGCAGCCCCTAACCCGCCCGGGCCTATCGCATTCGGATTGCAGTCTATCCGTCGTTCCTGCGCAGGCAGGAATCTAAAACCTTGCAAACAGAGGTTCCTGCCTGCGCAGGAACGACGGAAATATGACGGTGCGTCTAATGTGATATTCCCGGCTTAACCGCCAAAGGTGCGCTCCCCGCCGTTGACGTGGATGGTCTGTCCGGAAATGTAGTCGGCGGCGGCGGTGCAGAGAAAGACGCACAGGTTGGCAATGTCGTCGGTATGGCCCATGCGACCCGCCGGAATGTCGGCCAGCCGGTTGCCGGTGCGTGGCGCGTTGCCCCCGTCCCGCGAGGTGTCAATCATCCCCGGCACGACGCAGTTGACCCGTACACCTTGGGGAGCCAGCTCGGTGGACAGGGCGCGGGTAAAGCCGACCAGCCCCACCTTGGCGGCGGAGATATGCGCCCCGCCGTGGCGGCCCTGGTGCGCCTGTAAGCCGCCCAGGTTAATGATGCGGCCCCAGCCCCGTTCCAGCATACCGGGCACCGCCGCGCGGGAGGTAATGAAGGCCGAGTCCAGGTCGGTAGCCAGCACTCCCCGCCAGTCCTCATAGCTCATTTCGGTAAAGGGCTTGTGAGGCCGCACCGAGGCGTTATTTATGATTATATCCAGGTGGCCGAACTCGGCCAGCGCCGTCTCCAACAACTGCTCCAACTCGGCGCGATTGCCCACGTCGGCGAGCAGGGGCAGGGACTTTCTCCCCAACTCGCGCACCTCGTCGGCTACCGCCTCGACGTCCTCCCGGTTGGTGCGGGCGTTGACCACCACGTCAGCCCCCTCTTTTGCCAGGCCCAGGGCAATAGAACGCCCGATGTTTCGGCCCGAACCGGTAACTAGGGCCACCTTTCCCTCTAGCTGCATATTATCCTCCAAATATTGCGCCACTGCGTACTTTCAAGGCATTATCCGGCCATTATGCTAGGCGTCGGCGTTCCTGGCAACTATTTGTTGTATCGGTGCAATATACCAGGAAACCCCTGAATAATCGTCATTCCGGCGCAGGCGGGAATCCACAGGGACTTTGCCAAGGCCAAGTTTGTATCTGTCGAGGATTTTCTGGATTCCGGCTTTCACCGGAATGACGGTATGAGTGGCCTTACTCATCACTTCAACGCTGACGGACTACTAGAAATCTGGCCGGAAAGTGGCTTCATCCGGGCGAGCAGCTATACTTGAGGCATCAAGAAATAGCGGGGGCGGAGTATGCTGGGAGAGCGTTCGGACCAAAGGGGACTTTGGGAAGCGGACCGGTTGTACCTGGACCACGTGGGGCGGGAAAGCTTCTACGGTCTGCTGGCCTCGCTGCGGGGCCAGCTGTTCCGAGACGCCGATTTCACCGAGTTCTACTGCCCGGACAACGGCCGGGACAGCGTGCCGCCCAGCCTGCTGGCGACGGCGCTGCTGCTCCAGTCCCACGACAAGGTGAGCGACGCCGAGGCCAAGGCCCGGGCCGACTTCGATCTCCGGTGGAAGGTGGCGTTGGGGATTGAGGTGGAGGATAGGCCCTTTGCCAAGAGCACGCTGCAGGTGTTCCGCGCCTAGCTGATCCTGCACGACAAGGTGCGGGAGGTGTTCGAGTCCAGTCTGAGACTGGCCCGGGAGTCGGGGTATCTGAAAGGGCGCGGTATGAAGGTGGCGTTGGACACGACCAACCTCCTGGGCCGGGGTGCGGTGAAGGACACCTACAACCTGTTGGCCGACGGGATCGTCAAACTGCTGCGGGCGCTGGCGGCGGTGGAGCAGGCCGCGGTCAAGGGATGGGCCCAGGCTCAGGGATACGAGAAGTACTTTGGTTCCAGCATCAAGGGAGAGGCGGCGATTGACTGGTCGGATCGCAAAGCCCGGACGGCGCTGCTGTCTGGGATTGTGGGAGACGCCGACCGGCTGTTGGAATTATCGCGGCAGGCGCAGGGGGAATTGGGAGAGGAAAGCGCCGAGCGGCAGCGGATTGTGGCCGCGGCGGAACTGCTGGGGCAGTTGCTGCTCCAGGACGTGGCGCGGACCGATGACGGAGTGGGCCTCGGAGTAAGCCTCAAGGATGGGGTGAGCCGAGACCGCATGATGTCGGTGCACGATCCGGAACTGCGTCACGGGCGCAAGAGCAGCAGCAGACGCTTCGACGGGCACAAGGCGGCGATTGTGGTGGACACCGATTCCCAGCTGATTACCGCCGTGGCGGTGTTGCCCGGCAACGCGCCGGACAACTTGGGGGCGCTGGACCTGGTGGAGGCGAGCGAAGTCAACACCGGTGTGCCGGTGGCAGAGACCATGGGCGATGCCGCTTACGGCGACGGCGCTACCAGGCAGACCTTCGCCGACGCGGGCCGCACCCTGATTGCCCGAGTGCCGGGGCGCCCTAACCGGTCTCACTTCCCCAAGGAAGACTTTCGGATTGACCTTGAGGCGGGCACCTGCACCTGTCCGGCGGGGAATATTACTCGAACCCTTCTGCCTGCAGGTAGAGGGAGGGATTCAGCAGGCCGCGTTTACCAGCGGGTAGCGTTCCGCTTCGACGCGGCGGTCTGCGGGGTATGCCCCTTGCGGCCCCAGTGCGTGGCGGCAAAACCGGGTACGGGGCGGACGGTCCGGTTGCACCCGCAGGAAGCACTATTGCAGCAGGCCCGGGCCCTGCAGCAGAGTGAAGCCTTTGCCGAGTATCGGCAACGCCGGGTGGTGGTGGAACACCGGCTGGCGCGGCTGGTCCAACTGGGAATCCGCCAGTCCCGCTACTTCGGCCGCATCAAAACCCGGTTCCAGTTGTACCTGGCCGCCACCGTGGCCAACCTGACCCTGGTGGCCGCCAAGGCCGGAATGACCGGCGACACCGACCGCGGCCCCAACGCTCTGGTCACTGGTATAGTCGACTCCGCCGCCAACGCCAGCGCCTGGCTCGGGCAAATTTGGACCCTCACTCTGCTCGTATTGGCCTTACTGACCAAATCCCTCTTCACGACAAGGGGTTTCCGTCCGGGTTTCTAGTAGTCCAACAGCTTTGAATTGATACATAGGATGTTGTAAAGTTGTGGGTATAGGTCAAAAGGCAAGGTGATGTTGGGAGGATGAGGATGCCAGCCAAGAAGTACCGGGTCAAGCTGAGTGGGGAGGAGCAGGCGGAACTGAAGGGGATGGTGTCTCGGGGACGGGGGGCGGCGTACAAGCAGACCCACGCTCGGATTCTGCTGCTTGTCGATGAAGCTCAAGAGGGCGGGGCGATGAAGGACGAGGATATAGCCCGGGCCCTGAAGATAGGCAGTGCCACGGTGGAACGGGTGCGCCGCCGCTGTGTCGAGGAGGGAGTAGAGGCTGCTCTGGGCCGCAGGCCGCAGGTCAACCGCCGTCCGAGAAAGCTGGACGGCGAGAGTGAGGCCCACTTGGTGGCCATGGCCTGCTCCCAGCCGCCGGAGGGCCGGGCTGGCTGGACGCTGCAACTGCTGGCGGACCGACTGGCGGAGTGGGAGATAGTGGACACCATCAGCGCCGAAACGGTGCGCCAGACCCTGAAAAAAACCAACTCAAGCCCTGGCTGAAGGAGTGCTGGTGCATCCCGCCCAAGGCCAACGCCGAGTTCGTCTGCGCCATGGAGGACGTGCTGGAGGTCTACCATCGCCGGTATGGCGACAACGAGGTTCTGGTGTGCCTGGACGAGACCAGCAAACAGCAGGTGAAGGAGACCCGCACTCCCCTCCCACTGCGTCCCGGCGTTGCCATGGCCTACGACTGCGAATACGAGCGCAACGGAGTGAGCAACCTGTTCATGCTGTTCGCGCCCTTGGAGGGGTGGCGCCGGGTGGAGGTGACGGACCGGCGCACCAAGTTGGATTGGGCCCGGGTGGTGCGGCAACTGGTGGACGTGGACTACCCAGACAGGGACCGGATAGTCTTGGTGATGGACAATCTGAACACCCACCATCCGTCATCCCTGTACGAGGCATTTGAGCCTGCGGAGGCGCGGCGCATAGCGGAACGGCTGGAAATCCACTACACGCCCAAGCACGGCAGTTGGCTGGATATGGCCGAGATAGAGCTTGCAGTGCTGGCGAGGCAGTGCTTGGACCGCCGGATTCCTGATCAAGAGACGCTGAGGAAAGAGACCTGGGCCTGGGAGAGCCAGCGCAACCGCGACAGGGTCCGTGCCGACTGGCGTTTCACTACCGAGGACGCCCGTATCAAGCTCAAGTCCCTCTATCCCTCAATTCAATACTGATGACCTACTAGGGCCTTACGTGGCAGTCGTGGTCAAACGCCTCCACGACATTGATACTTCCGGCATAATGTCTATCTTTTGCCTAATCCCGTTGGTGGCGTTCATAGCGGTTATCGTGCTAGGAGTCTGGCCGGGAACGAAAGGAACTAATCGGTATGACCCTGCGGAAAAGCCGGCCATCACAACTTAATGCCTGATTGGTTTTGCCCCTGCCTAGGACCCATGCGGGCGGTTCCCATCTTCCTCGCCCTTCCTGACATGAGATAATGGAATGGGAATTATGGTATTATCCCCGCACAATCACTTCTATGGGAAGCTGGAGCGATAGGAGGATAAGATGGAACACGGGAGGTCACGACTGACTCAACGGGACTCAACGGGAACCAGATGATTCCGGTTAGCCCTGGCCGAGAGGCTTGGTTTATCATTTCATTTACGGTTCAGTATGCCGCTGGATTGGCGGTGCTGGGCTGTATGTATTGGGCGGATTGGTTGGGAGGTATTGCAGGGATTGAGTCCCTGAAGCTAATAGCTCCCCTAATCATTGCCGCCACTGCCCACAGCATTTTGATAGTTGAAGGTGTGCCAATGGTAGCAGAACGATATTTGCGAAGGCGACAAAGAGTAGGCAGGGAAGAGGGACGGCGGGAAACACAGCAGCTTTGGGAAGAATGGAACCGCCGCCGGTTGGAAGCCCACAAGGAAGGAAAGGAGTTTAACGAGCCACCGCCCAAAGGCGACTGACCGCGTTGCTGACGCCGAAACCAAAGGGCCAGCGCTATATTCGCTAGCCCTTTATGCTGGGTTAGTTTTGCCCCTCCCTATTCCGTATGGGTAATAAAGTATATAATTCCCTTTTATTACTCCCCCACCGCATAAACATCACTCTCGGGGTAAAAGGAATACCACCCGAACCAGTAGGCGTTATGGCCGGGCAGCCGGGGCAGCTTTTCTGCCGGGTTGTCCAATTGGGTTAGCGCCTCTTCCTCTACCCGCCACAGCCGGCCAGAGTCGTCGGTCAGAATGGTTGCCCCGGGGTCAGCGGAGGGGGTGACGCCCTCTTCCAGCAGAAAACGGCTATCTCCCCGTGCATAAGCCCGGCTGCCCAACCCGTCGGTGGTAACTATCACCAACGCTTTTTCGCCCAGGGTGTCGTTTACAACCGGCTGTTTTGCGATAAGCTCCAGCGGATAAGCCTTGGCCTGCCCGTTGACGTTGAGGCCAAGTACTTGCCCCTTGGCAATTAAGGCATCGCTGTTGCGCCAGACCGGGAACATCGTATCCGGGTTTTCCCGATACCTGAAATAGATGGAGCGAGCATCCCATTCCGATTGGTAAGAGTGGACGGGGTAGAGGCCCGTTTCAATGCTCAACACCGTGGTATCCGGGTGGTCTGCCAGCCACTCCCCCCAGGTGGTGGTCACCACCGGCAGCAGTTCCAGTCTAATGCCGCTACCCACCAACTCCCCTACCGCGGGAACGCCGGTGAACTGGTTCCAGAGAGTGTTAGTCTTCCGGTCGTACATCAGCTTGTTGCTGCGGTACAACAGGCCGGAGGTGCCGAACTCTACCTTTTCGCCGTTGATGTTGGTGGAATACACGATTCCCGCACCGCAGAGGGTTCAATAGGCCAGGGCGAAAGGCACCCCGCCCACCACGTCGTTAGCCATTTCGTGGGCGTTGATGATGCGGTGCGGATAGGCGCGGTGCTCGCCGTTGAAGGATACGCCGAAAACCCGGTCTTCCGGGTCGAGATACGATGCGTACTCCCCGGCGATGACCGGCGCGTTGGTCAAGTCCGGTATGCCGTCCTTGCGGACGCCGCCCCAGACTATTTCCTCTACCCGGATATTGGCCTTCACCCCATCGTACAGAAAGGCGCCCATCGCCGGGTCAACCAGGTTGGCAAACAACTCTCCTTTCCAGCCGGCGAAACCCTCGGGCGGCATTATCTCCGGGTGCTTGCCCAACCAGATGACCCATTGGAACCATTCGTCGCGGGGCGGGGCAGCATTTATCTCTTCGATGCCCGGGTTTTGCGCGGCGATCCGGTCCAGGGAGGAATAGATGGCTTCGTCAACCGCTCGCTCGATGTGCCACCAGGGGAACCGCAAAAGCTCCACTAGGACCGGGATATACTTGGGGTCGCTGCTGTCCCCAATTTTCTCAATGGCCCAGGGTTCACCTTCCTGGGCGGATTCCAAAGCCGCATACATCAGCTTACGGTCAGCTTCAGCCACAGCGTCGGCCTGAGACTTGGGGCTGGCGCCCGGGAACAGCCACCGGGACCGGCTTGGCTCCACTTCGGCGCAGGGCGTCAGCCGCAGGTTGCGCCGGACGTGGGACTGCCCGCCGGCCGGCTCGCCGCTGCCGCTCGCCACGGCCAGGCACATATCCCCGGTTTCCGTGCGTATTTCCCCGTTAGACGTATGGGTAAAACGCTGGGCGGCGGCAGCGGTACAGTTCCGGGTATAGGCCAGGTCACCCTCCGCCTCCACGCACAGGTCATAGGCCTCCATATAAAGCTGGCCGGCAGCCGGCCGGTTGAAAGAGAAAAGCTCATCATCCGCCCCCGGTTTGCAGGTATGGGCTTGCAGCGGCCGGTCGGCGCGCAGGCTGTCTCGAAAACCAGGAACATCTACGCAATAGAACTCCGGCTCATCCAAGGGGTCGGCCAGTTGGATGAGGCTTGATTCGACCACGGCTGCGGAATCGTCGGTGGGCTGCTCCGGTGTCGGCGTCGGTAAGGGCGTGGAGGTAGCGGCGACGGCGGCTTTAGCGGTGGTCGTGACGGCAGCGGCGGTAGCGGTAGCGGTAGGTACGGGAGTAAAGGTTGGACGGGAAACGCCGCTGCCCGTGGCCGCGTTCCCCGTCGAATCGGAGGGTTGAGCAGCGGATTCGCCGGAGCAAGCCAATAGGAAGACCAGGACGGCCAGTCCCGCCACCAGAGCAATGGCTTTGCGGTTTCGCTTAAACATCATCATTCGGTTTGGTAAACCCCGGTGTACCCGGCCAGGAAAGAAATGGCAATAGTTGGTTAGCACGGGTAACTGTTCAGGTTTAGTGAATCACTCCAGCGTCATACCGTCTTTCCGGCGAAAGCCGGAATCCAGAAATCCTTGCCTTCTTGAACCCCGGTGTGTCCTGTCCTCTCTGGATTCCGGCTCAAGGCCGGAAAGACGGTATGGGAACACCGACAACTCATCAAATCTGAACAGTTGCTAGCACGGCCCCATCTCAGTCAGCTTGCCCTCCCGCCAGGCCACCGACCCGTTCCGCACGGTGAGGAAGGTATCCAGGCGGACTTTCCCCTCGACGTTGTGCCGGGCCATATCGTGCCAGACGAACCGGCCCTCCCGCAGGTCATAGACCGCCGCGTCCCCGGACATTCCGGGGGCCAGGGAGCCCAGCTTGTCCTCCAAACCCAGCACTTGGGCCGGGCGGGAGGTGCTGGCGGCCACCGCATCATACAGCGACATACCCAGGGCGTGGAACTTGCTAATCAGGTCGTTCATCAAATAAACCTTACGTCCCGGCGGTGCAATGTGGATGTCGGTGCTGATGGTGTCCGGCGGCAATCCCTGGGCCAGGGCCGCCTTGACCACCTCTACGTCGCAATGGACGCCGGCGTGGCCCAGGTCCATAATCACGCCCCGCTCCGAGGCAGCCCGTACCTCCGGGCGTATCCGGTCCTGCCGGTCGAGGATGGACTCCGGGTTGCCGTTAAAGGCGTGGGTAACGATGTCCCCCGGCCCCATGAAGTCTAAAATCTGAGGCAGGGGTATCGGCGTGCCGCTGACGTGGACCATCAGCTTGCTGCCCGACTGGTCGGCGGCGGCCCTGGCCCGGCGCATGGCCTCGGCAGCGTTCCAGTAGGCGACCGCATTGAGTTCCATCCGTACCTTGACTCCGAAGAGGAACCCGGCGTTGTTCTTGATGGCGTCGGCGGTCTGGTCAATGTCAATAACCCGCAGGTCTTGCAGTCCGCCGCCCAACACCCGGTTGGCGGCCAGCCCCACCGCGCCGATATGGAGGAAGGCCAGCAGCCGTGTCCGGTGGGCTGGGAAAACGTAGTCCCGCATCGCCCCCAGATTCAGAAAGCCGGAGCTGCCGGCGTCAATGCCGGTGGTCGCCCCGGCGGACAGGCAGTTCTGGTCGGCGTGGACGGCGCTGCCGGTGCCCCCGTGGTAGAAATGGCCGTGCAGGTCAATCAAGCCGGGGGTGACCAGCTTGCCGGCTACGTCAACCACCGCGCCCGCGTCCGCCGGGTCGATATTCTCGCCCACCGCGGCTACCGCGCCGTCTCTAAAGGCGACGTCGCGCCGGTCGTGAATACCCTGGGCCGGGTCCAGCAGCGTCCCGCCCCTCAGCAACAGGTCGTAATTAGCGGCTGCGGTAGTCATTTCTTACTCCTTAACTTACGAACTTACGGGGTCATTCTTCCGGGTCGTCCGGGTCGGCGAATTGCAGGCGGCGCAGGCGGGGATAGACCAGTTCCTTGGGGTTCTCCAGGTCTCTATCAGAGATGTCCGCTGACCCGGTTAGCTCGCGGGCTTGCCACTTTTCCACTGCCTGCTGCACCAGTCGGTTCACAATCTGGGGCGAGCGGCCCTCCAGCCGTCCTACCTGGTAGGCCAGGGTCACCGCCAGTTGGCTGCCGGTGATTTGCTCAAAGGCCGCCGGGTCGTTCAAGTTCTCAGGCATACCGCCGCACTGGTCCAGAAAGTCGTCCAGCACCTGGCCCATAATGTCGGTCAGCCCGCCCAGTTCAATCTCCGTCATATATTGGGTCAACTGGTCAGTCAGGTCTTCCACCCCGTCCGCCGGCAGCACCAGGCCGTTGACTTCCGGTTCATCTCCGTTGGCTGTTGGGTCATTGGTCATCGGCGCAACACTCCCGGCATGGTCCCATGCCCTTTAGTTAGCCGTCATTGTAGCACGTTGCGGCGTTCCCAGTTGACGGTGAAAGTTAGCGTTCCGGGCAAACGTGTCTTAATTTCGAGAACCCCGGCGGTGTCATTCTGAGCGCAATGGAGTGGAGCGAAGAATCCCAAGCCCTTCCTACAAATAACTTTGAGGGCCGGAAAAACGACTGCCGGAGGGAAATGGGATTCTTCACTCCGTTCAGAATGACAGAGCGTACTCATAATGAACGGGTGCAAAGCAGCCGGGTGAGCGAGAAAACGACAGTTAGAGGCTTGGTATGGTTACCGGAGGTTAAGATGTGATTGCCCTGACACGCCTCCCACCCGGATTGCACCCTGCCACAAGGGTATGTATCCTTGACATTATTAACGTGATGCGTTAATATCGTCCGCAGTGCATAGATTCAAGAACAATGACGCACAGCGGCTCTTCATCGGACTACCGGTCCGCCGCCTGCCGGCCAACATTCAGCGACGGGCGAGGATGAGGTTGCAGCGGGTAATCGCAGCGACGATGCTGAGCGACCTGCGGCAGCCGCCGTCCCATCGGCTCGAATCCCTGCGCGGCGACCGGTCCGGCCAACACGGCATCCGCATCAACGACCAATGGCGGGTTTGCTTTGTCTGGACTGACCAGGGAGCAATGGAAATCGAAGTCATTGACTATCACTAAAGGAGGGAACCAATGACCAAAGCCCGGCCGGTGCACCCTGGAGAACACTTGGCGGAGATTCTGGAAGAACTCGGCATCAGCCGCTACCGCTTGGCCAAGGCAATTGGGGTGCCGCCCATACGCATCAACGAAATTTCCCACTGCCGCAGGTCCATTTCGGCAGACACGGCGCTCCGAATCGGACAGGCTCTAGGAATGAGTCCCGAGTTCTGGCTGAACCTCCAGCGGATGTACGACCTGGACCTGGCCCGCGCCTCTACGGACACCAGCAGCATTGAAGTTCTCGTAGAGCCGACTATCTGATACGCTGCCAACTTGACGCCCCGTTTTGACGCCGTGCTAATATAAACCTGTGCCCCAACATTGACCCCACCTTTGCCGGCGGCATTGCCTGCCGGCAGGAACCTACCGGAGAGTGCCCCGCCGTTGATTTCCCAAGCCGAAAGGCAGCTTTATATCTCCGTAGCCGAGGAGTTCCGCCGGGACTGGTCGGATGAGTGGCTGGAGCGGGTATTGCGGCTTGCTCTGGAGCAGGCCCTGCCGCCCGACGCGCCGGGACAGGTCAGCCTGCTGGTAACCGACGACGCTACGGTGCGGGAGTTGAACCGGGTGTACCGGGGCCTGGACGAAGTAACCGATGTCCTGTCCTTCTCCGCTACCCATCAGGGCCATTGGGAAGGGGATGAAGCACCGCCGTCCGACGGCGAAGATGATTCAACCGAGGATTTTCCTGCCTTTGTTATGCCCCCGGACGAGTTGCCGCCCCTGGGCGAAATCATTGTCTCTTATCCCCAAACCCGGCGGCAAGCCGAGGCCTTGAACCGCCCCGTTGACCGGGAGTTGGCCCTGCTGATTGTCCACGGGGCCCTCCACCTGGTGGGCCACGACCACGTTGAACCGGAAGAGACCGCTCGGATGCAGGCACGGGAACAGGCGGCCCTGGCAGCCCTATTTGCGGCTCAGGGAGAGAGTATATGACTTCCCAGGTCTATTACCGGAAGTGGCGACCGGGCAGCTTTGCGGACCTGGTGGGCCAGGAACACGTAGCTACCACCCTGCGCCAGGCCATCAAGCAGGGGCGGGTAGCCCATTCCTACCTCTTTTGCGGCCCCCGGGGCACCGGCAAGACCACCACCGCCCGCATTGTTGCCAAGGCGGTCAGTTGCCTGGACGCCCAGGACGGCGACCCCTGCAACGCCTGCGCCATCTGCCAGTCCGCCAACGAAGACCGCTTTTTGGATACCATCGAGATGGACGCGGCCAGCAACCG
Source organism: Dehalococcoidia bacterium (assembly GCA_965197655.1). Taxonomy (GTDB): domain Bacteria; phylum Chloroflexota; class Dehalococcoidia; order Lucifugimonadales; family UBA3495; genus CATQHB01. The sequence goes on from OZ240220.1 coordinate 3,686,944, forward strand.
GGGCATCGAGGACATCCGGGAGATTCGGGACAAGGTCAACTTCGCGCCGGTGGAAGGCCGGTTCAAGGTCTATATCATTGACGAAGCGCATATGCTCACCGACCAGGCCTCCAACGCTTTCCTGAAGACGCTGGAAGAGCCGCCGGCCCACGTAATTTTCATCCTCTGCACCACCGAGGCCAACCGGATACTGCCCACCATCGTATCCCGCTGCCAGCGGTTCGACTTTCGCCGCCTGCCCTCCGACCGTATCTACCAGCGGTTGGCGGAGATTACTGAAGGCGAGGGCGTAGCTGTGGCCCCGGATGCCCTGCGACTGGTGGCCCGTTACTCCTCCGGCAGCCTGCGGGACGCGGAAAACCTGCTGGAACAGTTGGTAGTATCCTACGGCGACGGCGTAACCATGGCCCAGGCCGAGGAACTGCTGGGCCTGGGCCACAGCGAACGCTGGCTGGACCTGGTCAAGTACCTTTTGACCGGCAATACCTCCGCATCCCTGGAAGTAATCAACCAGGCGGCCTGGGACGGGGCCGACCTGCGCCAACTGCACCGGCAGGCCCTGGAGCTTTTGCGGGCCGCCATGCTGCTGGAGTGGCAGGCCGCTGACGCCCTGGAATTGCCGGAGCACGTTACGGCCCAACTGAAGGAACTGATCGGCAACCTGCCCAACTGGCGGGTGGTCAAGGCCCTTCGTCTTTGGGGCGAAGTAAATATGCGCTACGACGCCCCGTCCACGCTGCCCCTGGAGTTGGCGGTGGTAGAGATTTGCAACGACGACCTGGCTCCTCCGGCGGAAACGGCGGCCTCGGCCCGGGCCGAGGCCGCGCCAGCGCCCCGACAAGCTCGGCCGGCCACATCGCCTCCGTCGCGGCGGGCTGCGGACGCCGCCGGCCAGCCCCCGGCAGGAGCGGCCTCCACCCCCACCGCTGCCGATGCTCCTACGTCAGCCGCCGGCGGGACCGGAGAGATAAACACGCCGGCCCAGGAGCGACCCCGAACGGCCCCGGCGCGTCCCCCGGCCCGTGACTCGGCTAACGAAGCGCCGGCTATGGCCGACGGTCCCGGCGCCTATAGCGGCGGGGAAGACCTGCCCGCCCGGTGGCAGGCCACGGTCAAGGCATTGGACCGCTGCAAGGGTAAAAAATACATCCTGGGCGGCTTGCTCCGCGACTGCAAACCCGACACCGTAAGTTTGAATAGTGATACACTAATACTGCCTTTCGTACACTCGGCCAATATGGAGCGAATGCAGGAAGAACTGGAAGACCCCAATTCACGCCGGATGGTGACCGAGGCTATTACTCGTTTCTTTGGCTCACCTTACGACTTTAAGGTTACCCTGGCGGGGGAAAACGAGGAAGGCGTCGCCGCCAACGGGCCGGGCCGGGCCAACCAGCACAGCCCGCTGGTGCGTACCGCGATGAATATGGGAGCCCGAATCCTGGAGGATACTGTCGAATGAACCGAAACATGATGCGCCAAGCCCAGCGAATGCAGGCCCAGCTGCAGAAGATTCAAGATGAACTGGAAACCCTTACCGTCGAGGGCAGCGCCGGCGGCGGGGTTATCAAGGTGGTGATGACCGGCAAACAGGTGGTCGAGTCGGTGACCATTGAGCCGGAAGCCGCCGAGGACGTGGAACTGCTCCAGGATCTGGTAGCGGCGGCGGTCAACGACGCATTCAACAAGACCCAGGAACTGGCCGCCAGCAAGATGAGCGCCATCACCGGCGGAATGAACATCCCCGGCCTGACCTGATCCGTAGCCGCTTTCCGCCGGATAGCCGTGATTACTATAGTAGTCCAACCTCTTCGAAATTATGGTTGGCTCAAATTGGCGTGATTGTCCGCGAATAGGTGAGGTGACCGGCGACATTTACTCCTTCAGACGTTTACTCCTCCAATGGAAGCCGTTGGCCCATCCCTTCAAAGATGTCCGATCACCAGAATCGACCTGACCGGGGTTAGTATGGTAGATAGTGCCTACGAGATAGACAATGACACTGAAATTGAAGATGAATCAGAGCGCGAAGATGTCGTAGCGTCGGTCAAATATGACATAACTAGTTACGGTATCGACTTCGATGTTGAAGAACTTTGCCGGAGACTCAGAAGAGGGGATATATTTATCCCCTCATTCCAACGCAGCTATGTTTGGACCTTAGAGGAAGCTTCGCGGTTCATAGAAAGTCTGTTGCTGGGCCTGCCGGTTCCCGGCATCTTTCTAGCGAAGGGCGATGACTCGGGCAAGTTATTGGTCATTGACGGCCAACAACGCTTGAAGTCGCTACTGTTCTTCTACGATGGCAACTTCAACCCTGAAAACGAAAATAGAAGTCGCCAGTTCAAACTGGTGGGAGTTCAGGAAAGGTTTGCCGGTCGCACTTATGCGGAACTGGCGGAGAAAGACCGAATTGAGCTGGACGATGCCCTGATACATGCCACCGTCGTGAAGCAAGACGATCCAAGAGAGGACGACACCAGTATCTACCATATTTTCGAGAGGTTGAATTCGGGGGGGCGGCGCTTAGTTCCTCAAGAAATGCGCAGCGCGCTGTACCCCGGACCGTTGCTTGACACCATTCGGAGGCTGAACGATCATCCAGGTTGGCGGAATATCTATGGAAAACCAAGTCTGCGCCTACGGGACCAGGAGTTGATTCTCAGGTTCTTGGCCCTCTGTTTTTCAGAAAAGGAGTACTCACGTCCGCTCCAAGAGTTTCTGACCAAGTTTGTCCTTGACCGGCGAAAGCCGGCCCCGGAACTCCTGGAGTTGTACGGCAAGACATTCACCGAGGTTGCCGATTTATGGTGGGAAGCGTTAGGGAATAGAGCTTTCCGGCCAGCCCGAGCGTTTAATGCGGCAGTGTTTGATTCAATGTTCGTGGGTCTGGCTAAAAGAATTGAAGACTGCGGAGCGCCCGATGTTGCCGGAATTGCTAAAGCCTATGCGGATCTGATAAAGGATGACGACTATCAGCGGGCAATAGGCACCCAGTCAACATCAGAAGAAACTTCGGTGTCAACGCGCTTGGAAAAGGCGACGAACCGCATGGCGCTGTTGTGAATGAGAAACGTCCGACTTGTTAGGCAGTACCAGGCCATCCAATCTCTAATCCAGCGCACCCAAAGGGCAACTTGGGAAGATATTGAATTACAAGGCCATTGGGGAAAGTATCTTTGCGTGTTGGCAGCAGGGTTGCTGGAAAGCTCAATTCGAGAGATTTACGGAGAGTTCGTTGGCAATTCATCGAGTCCTCAAGTCGCAAAGTACGCAGCAACTACCCTGGAAAATATCTACTCACCGAGGGCATCCAGGTTCATTCAAGTCGCTACAGCGTTCAGCCGGGAGTGGGGACAGGGCCTGGATGAGTATATGAACGCAAACGACGGACAGCGGAGGAACGCCATTGACTCGATAGTGAGCAACCGGCACCGGATTGCCCACGGACGGAACACATCCATAACGGTTGTCCGTGTCAAAGATTATTTGGATAAAGCCGTAGAAGTTATCGACTTTATTGAATCACAATGCAGTGGGCAATAAACAACGTAGATTATCCCTCCTGAGGCATTATTATGACCCTGGAGCATCTGCCCTCCGCCGCTCCCTCGTTGGCGCGGCTTATTCAGGAACTGAACAAGCTGCCGGGCGTTGGCCCCAAGAGCGCCCAACGCCTGGCCTACTTTATTATCCGCCTGCCCGACGAAGAGGCCCAAGACCTGGCTAACGCCATCAACGCCGTCAAGCAGAGCATAATATTCTGCTCCGAGTGCCAGAACCTGACCGATGCCAGCCCCTGCTCCGTATGCGCCAACGGGCAACGCAACCGGGAACAAATCTGCGTGGTGGAAGACCCGCTGGACGTGCTGGCCCTGGAGCGTACCCACTGCTACCGGGGGTTGTATCACGTCTTGCACGGGGTAATCTCTCCCTTGAACGGCATCGGCCCGGAGCAGATAAAGCTCAAGGAACTCTTTCCCCGTCTTGCCGACGGCCAGGTCAAGGAAGTCGTAATCGCCACCAACCCCACACTGGAGGGCGAGGCCACCGCCATGTATATTGGGCGCCACCTGGCCGGCAGCAACCTCAAGGTTACTCACCTGGCCCGCGGGCTGCCCGTCGGCGGCTCCCTGGAGTATTCCGACGAGCTTACGCTGAGCCGGGCCTTTCAAGGTCGCCAGGAAGTTTAGTAGAGATACGGCAGGAACGAAGCAACTATGGCTCCCCCTCGAATGTACCGCGCCGAGGCGCTGACGCTCAGAAACTCCCCCTTTGGCGAGGCCGACTTGCTGGTGACTCTCTTTTCCCGGGAGGCGGGCAAGCTGCGGGCCATCGCCAAGGGCGCGCGCCGTCCTACCGGCAAGCTGGTCGGCCACCTGGAGCCGCTGACCCTGAACCGCCTGTCCCTCGCCCGGGGCCGCAACCTGGACATCATTAACCAGGCCGAGACGGTGGAGAACTTTACGCCGCTGAAAGGCAACCTGACCGCCGTCACCAAGGGGCTGTACGTCGCCGAACTGGTTGACGGCTTCGGCTCCGAGGCCAGCCCCAACGAACCCCTCCTGAACTTGGCCCTGGACACCCTGGCCGCCATTGGCCGCGCCCCGGACGACGACCTGCCCCTGCTCCACTTTCAGCTGCATCTCCTGGCCGTGTCCGGCCTGCTGCCGGAACTGCAATGCTGCGTGGAGTGCCGCCGGGCGCTGGAACCGGGCCGCCACCGCTACAGCGCCGCTGGCGGCGGGGTGTATTGCCCCGACTGTGCTATCAATCGCACCCCGGATCAAGCGGGGCTGCGGCCTCTGTCCCTCCGCGCCCTCAAGGTGCTGCGCCTGCTGGCCCGCAGCCGGGCGGCGGAACTGCCCGACCTGGCCTTGGACGAGGCCCTGGCCCAAGAACTGAAAGCCGCCCTGACCGGCACGGTGCAATACTGGCTGGACAAGGAAATCCGCTCCGGCGCCTTCTTGAACCACCTGGCCCGGACTGGCGGGGTTGGGGCAGATTCCCGACCGAATGGCCATTAGCCCCAGGGCGTATAATGCTGGAGTCCTACATCTTCGCTGGCGGCCAGTTAAGAAGATTTACTCTCCACGCCTTGGAACAGCTAGGCGCTCGGAAGATTAGCGGAAGCTGGATTGTGCAGACCCTGGATACCCCGGTCGCGGTGGTGGATGATGAACGCAATAACTCCATAAACTATTATGGGCGTATCGAAGGCAGGAATCCTTTGCTAAAGGTGGCAGTTTCCAATTCGGACCACCAACTCATTGTAACGGTATTTTCCGATAGCCCGGCAACCCGACGATATAATCGAGGTGAGCTATGACATTCTATAGAGCAGGCGACTCCTATCTGAATGTTACTTACGATTCGGAGGTCGATATTCTCTGTGTGCAAATCCCCGGCCGGAAAATTGCCACGTCCGGCGAAGTTACCTCGCCCCTCGTCATTGACTTTGGCAGCGAGGAGGACGGCTTTGACGTAGTAGGGTTTGAGTTGCACAAAGCCTCAGAGTACCTGGCCCCGATGTTAAAGCTCATAAATCCGGCAACGGGCAGCCGGGACTAGAGGGATGCAAACGCCCCCCGGTTGGGTTACACTAGCAAGGCTGTCGCAAAGTCCAGGTCAACAATAAGGCCCGCTCATGGTGAGCTTGTCGAACCACACTCCCTTGTCCGATGGTGCGTCCTTCGACTGGCTCAGAACCAGCGGGTAGGATAACTCCCACGACTTACAGGAGCAGATTTCCGCGGTGACTACCCTCCGGTTAAAAGTCGGCGAACAATGGTACACCGTAGAGGTGGGCGACCTGAGCCACTCCCCGGTGGAAGTTAACGTGGATGGGCAGACCTACTACGTGGAGGTTGAGTCGCCCGAACCCTCGCCGGCCCAACTTCATCCCCGCGGGCGGCGGGGTCGCCGTCCCCCCAGCAGAATTACGCCACCGCCGCCGTTACCGAGAGTCGGCGCTCCCATCCCATCCTTTAACCCTTCGGACAAGGTGCTCCGTTCCCCCATGCCCGGCCGGGTTATTTCCATCCGGGTTCGCCCCGGCGACCGGGTTGCCGCCGGCGATGAGGTCTGCGTGGTTGAGGCGATGAAAATGGAGCAGAGCATCCGCGCCGCCCAGGACGGCGTGGTCAAGGAAATATACGTGCAGCCGATGGACTCGGTAAGCGCCAACGACGCCCTGATTGAGTTGGAGTAACTCCCGGCGAATTTTATCCACGAAGGACACGAAGATACACGAAGATTCGTTCATTTGGTCTTTTGTGTGCTTTCGCGTCCTTCGCGGACTTTTGGTAAAATCAGAACCGATCAGCCGACTTAACCGACCGAGGATGTTGTCTTATGCCGCAGGACTTTATCTACGTGAAGGGCGCGCGGGAACATAATCTCAAGAACGTAGAAGTGACCATTCCCCGGGATAAACTGGTGGTTATCACCGGCGTATCCGGTTCCGGCAAAAGCTCCCTGGCCTTTGACACCATCTATGCCGAAGGGCAGCGGCGGTACGTGGAATCTCTTTCCGCCTACGCCCGCCAATTCCTGGGCCGGATGGACAAACCCGATGTGGACTACATCGAGGGCCTCTCCCCGGCCATCTCCATTGACCAGAAGGGCGTGTCCCACAACCCCCGCTCTACGGTGGGCACCGTCACCGAGATTTACGACTACCTGCGCCTGCTCTTTGCCCGGGTAGGCCAACCCCACTGCCCCAAGTGCGGCCGGCCCGTGGAACGGCAGACGGTGCAGCAAATCGTCGACGCCATTCTATCCCTCCCGGAAGACAGCCGCGTTACCCTGCTGGCCCCCAAGGTGCGCCGGAAGAAGGGTGAACATAAGGATGTATTCGAGGCGGCCCGCCGCGCCGGGTTCGTCCGCATCCGGGTCAATAGCGAAATCCTGATGCTGGACGAAACGGATAACCTGAACCTGAACAAGCAGAAGTGGCACTACATTGAGCTGGTGGTGGACCGGCTGGTTATCCGCCCCGACACCGAACACAGCCGGGTTTCCGAGTCGGTGGAAACCGCCCTGCGCGAGGGGGACGGAGTGCTTCAGGCCCTCCGGCAACCCCGGGAAGAGGGGGCCAAGGAGGAGGAACTGGTCTTTTCCGAACAGTTCGCCTGCGTCCGCTGCGGCACCGGCCTGTCCGAAATCGAACCCCGGACTTTCAGCTTCAACAGCCCTCACGGCGCCTGCCCTCAATGCACCGGCCTGGGCTACAAGCTGGAGGTTGACCCCAACCTGGTCATTCCCAACAAAAACCTGTCCCTGCTGGATGGGGCGGTAGCCGCCTGGTCCCGGGCCGGGGCCTCCTCCGGCTGGTATGTAAGCATGATGGAGTCGGTAGCCAGGGCCCACGACTTTTCGCCCCAAGTTCCGGTTAAAGACTTGGACGAAGAACATCTAAAAGTGGTCCTCTACGGCAACAAGAGCCGCAAGGTCACTGTCCGACACCGCACCCACAACGGCCGGGTTTACAACTGGGAAACCCGTTTTGAGGGGGTCATTCACAACCTGGAACGCCGCTACCGGGAGACCGACTCCGACCACACCCGCCAGGAAATCGAGCGTTATATGACCGCCCGCCCCTGCCAAGCCTGCCGGGGCCAGCGGCTGAAACCCGAGGCTTTGGGCGTCAAGGTCTGTGGCCTGGGCATTATGGATGTTACCGCAATGAACATCGCCCAGGGTGTGGAGTGGGTACGCTCCATTGACCCGGACTCCGATATGAATGCCGAGCTGAATGCCTCGGGCGGCCCTACCGGGCAGGTGCTTGCCCGGCGGGAAAAGTCCATCGCCAACCAGATACTCAAGGAAATTGAAGGCCGCCTCCACTTCCTGGAGGGCATTGGGCTGGACTACGTGACGATGAACCGGACCGCCCGCACCCTGTCCGGCGGCGAGGCGCAACGGGTGCGCTTGGCGACCCAAATCGGCTCCGGCCTTACCGGCGTCCTCTACGTCTGCGACGAGCCGACGGTGGGGCTGCACCCCCACGACGACCACCGCCTCATCAACACCCTGACCCGGCTGCGGGATATGGGCAACACCGTCATTGTGGTGGAGCATGACGAGGCGATGATGCGGGCGGCGGACTTCATCGTTGACCTGGGGCCGGGCGCCGGCGAACACGGCGGCCACGTGGTAGCCACCGGCGTTATTGACGAGGTGATGGACAACCCCGCCTCCCTGACCGGCCAATACCTTAGTGGGGCCAAGGAAATCCCCATGCCCGAAAGCCGCCGGGCCGGCAGCGGGGAAGTCATAACCGTGTCCGGGGCGCGGGAGAATAACCTGAAGGATATTGAGGTGTCAGTGCCCCTGGGGGTGTTGGCCTGCGTTACCGGCGTCTCCGGCTCCGGCAAAAGCACCCTGATTTACGACATTCTCTACAAGTCCCTGGCCCAGACCCTGAACCGGGCCAGAGACTACCCCGGCGACCACGATGCGGTAACCGGCGTCGAGAACATAGACAAGGTGGTCAACATTGACCAGTCCCCCATCGGACGCACACCCCGCAGCAACCCGGCCACCTACACCGGGGCCTTTACGCCGATACGGGAGTTGTTTGCCTCTCTGCCCGAAGCTCGGGTGCGCGGTTACAAGCCGGGGCGGTTCTCCTTCAACGTCAAGGGGGGACGCTGCGAGGCTTGCCAGGGCGAGGGCTACAACCAGATTGAGATGCAATTCCTGCCCGACGTGACCGTTCCCTGTGAAATCTGCCAGGGCCGCCGCTACAACCGGGAGGCGATGGAAGTCACCCTGCGGGATAAAAGCATCGCCGACGTGCTGGATATGACGGTGGACCAGGCCTTGGAGTTTTTCTGGAACTTCCCCCGCATCCGGCCCAAGCTGGAAACCCTGCGCGACGTGGGCCTGGGCTACATCCGGCTGGGCCAGCCCGCCACCACCCTGTCCGGCGGCGAGGCGCAGCGGGTCAAGCTGGCTACCGAACTAGCCAAACGGGCCACCGGCAAGACCCTGTACCTGATGGACGAACCGACCACCGGCCTCTCCTTTGAGGACTGCGCCGCCCTGTTGCGGGTGCTGCACCGGCTGGTGGACAACCACAATACCATCGTGCTGATTGAGCACAACCTGGACCTGATTAAGAACGCCGACTGGATCATTGACCTGGGGCCGGGCGCCGGCGACAAGGGCGGCCACCTGATTGCCACCGGCACCCCGGAGCAACTGGCCCAAACCCCCGAGTCCCACACGGGCCGCTACCTGCGGCCTTTGCTGGGGGTTAACGAGAGGGCGGTGGTGACTACTGAAGAACCGGCAGTCGCACCCATCGCAACCGAAGAGAACGAACCTGCTAAGCCCGCCAAGAAGTCAGGCCGAAAATCAGGCAGGAAAAACGCCAAGGAACCGGCGGCGGTGGGGGATGATTAGGGATGACAAATGACAGCTTAAAGTTGGATATCCGGGGGATGTCGCCGGTTACCTTTGGTGGTGACAAACGAGAAGGGCCTTGGCGGAAGCACATTGCCGACCATGTCTCGGGGAGGTTAAAGGAGGACAGTGTTCCGGAGTCTCACCTATCGGCTGGTCAAAGTGACTTTTTCGAGGTCTCCATGGTTTTCCATTTACAGCGAAGTGGCAGGCCAAAGGATCTTGATAATCTGGCGAAGCCCATCTTAGATACACTGTTCCGTTACAAGTATAAGGGAAAGATCAACGAGGGGGTTTTGTACAAGGTTGAAGACCACCAGGTCTGGAAATTGCACTTGGAGAAAAGATTAGTAGATAACGAGGACGAGACCGGCGTATCTTTGCGTATCGAAATCTTTACGCCATAGGATCACCGAGACCTGAAGACGGCAACGACTGGCCGAGGAACCAATAGCAGCAAAAGGCCTGTATTTCCCATGAGGAGGTCTCCAGTGTTAATCAAAGAAATCACCTTCCAGGTAATCGAGTCTCCAGAAGGCGGGTACGAGGCGTGGGCCTTGGGTCATAATATCGTGACCGAAGCTGACGATTGGAAAGAATTGAAGTATATGTTGAGGGACGCGGTCCATTGCCATTTCGACGCTGACGAAAAGCCCAAACTGATAAACATTCACTTCGTTCGCGATGAGGTGATTGAGGTCGGGGAACCAGTGAGCGAGATAAAAGAGATAGCTACGGCATGAGGATGCCCAGGAATATAACCGGCGTGGAGTTAGTTTCCCTGTTGCGCCGGAACTATGGGTACACTTTAGTTCGGCAAAACGGTAGCCATATGCAACTGGTAAGTTACTTTATGGGCTATGAAGGCCACGTCACTGTTCCTCACCACAATCCAGTCAAGGTAGGAACCCTCATTCGTACTCTTAACATTGTAGCAGCTTACCTGGAAATTGACCGGGATGAACTGGCCAGTCAGTTGTTTGGTTAACGCCATCTTTCCGTTAATTTTCGTAAGATAGAGAAAGGGGAACCCATGACCCAAACGGCAACACTACAATACGACCTGCTGATCAACGGCGAGTGGCAACCCGCCGGTAGCGGTGACTATTTTGACGTGGAAAACCCGGCCACCGGGGAGACCATCGCCCGGATGGCTAACGCCGGGCCGGAGGATGTGGCCGAGGCCATTGCTGCTGCGGAGCAAGCCTTTCGGCATGGTCCCTGGGCTACTATGCTCGACGCCGACCGGGGCAAGATTCTCTGGCGTATGGCCGACATTGTGGAGGAGCGCCGGATGGAGCTGGGCCGGATGGAGTCCATTTCCAACGGACGGCCCATCTCCGAGACCTCTTCCCAGATGTTGGTGGTAGCCAGCTACTTCCGCTACTTTGCCGGGTTCTGCGACAAAATCCAGGGTTCCACCGTACCCACCGACCGGGGCCACTTCAACTATACTGTGCGGGTGCCGCTGGGCGTGGTGGGCCAACTGACCCCGTGGAACCACCCCTTGATGATTGCCGCCAAGAAGCTGGCCCCGGCCCTGGCCGCCGGCTGCGTGGTAGTCCTCAAGCCCTCCGAGTGGGCGCCGTTGACTCCCACGGAAATCGGCAACATCGCCATGGAGGCCGGGCTGCCCCCCGGCGTCCTGAACATCGTCAACGGCTTCGGCCCCAGCGCCGGCAAGGCCTTAGCCTCGGACCCGCGCCTGGGCAAGCTGGACCTGACCGGTGGCACCGAGACCGGACGAGCGGTGGCCCAGGAGGCCGGCCGCAACCTGACGCCGCTACAAGCCGAACTGGGCGGCAAGGCTCCGGTTATAGTCTTTCCCGACGCCGACCTGACGGATGCGGTCAACGGCTGCGCTTTCGCCTCTTTTGTGGCCTCCGGGCAGACTTGCATCCAGGGTTCCCGCGCCGTGGTGCATCGCTCCATCTACGACCAGTTTGTGAGCCAACTGGCGGAAAAAGTGTCCACTATCCGCATTGGCGACCCGACGGACTTCCAGACCCAGATGGGGCCGGTAGTGTCGAAGCCGGCCTATGACCGCATCCTGAACTACGTAAAGATTGCCCGGGATGAGGGAGCGCGGGTGGCCCACGGCGGCAAGCACCCGGAGGGGATGGAATATGCGAAGGGTTACTTCATTGAGCCGACGGTACTGGCCGACGTGCGTCAGGAAATGACGGTGGCCCAGGAGGAAATCTTCGGCCCGGTGGTCTGCGTCATTCCTTTTGACACGGAGGACGAGGCGGTTGCCATCGCCAACGATATTCCCTACGGGCTGGGCTGCTCCATCTGGACCAGGGATGTGGCTCGCGCCCACCGGGTCGCCAGGGACATTGTGGCCGGGATTATCTGGATTAACGACCACCACCGGCTGCACCCGGCCATACCCTGGGGCGGCTTCAAGGACAGCGGTTACGGGAGAGAGGGCAGCTTTGACTTCATCCACGAATACACCGCCCCCAAGTATGTCTGCGTCCGCGTGGAACCCCAGGGCTTTGACTGGTACGCCGCTACGGGGCCGGGTCAGCGGTTGAATTAGACTTGGAGCGAATCCACTCCAAGCGAACCGCATCTACGAAAGTTTCAACCGATACCGTAACGTCTTCGCCATCCGCGATGCTGTAGTCTAACTTTTCCACCCCGATAATTCGGCTGCTGCCGTCCTTAATAAGGACCACGTCGTGGACAGGATCGTTACGCTTATGCTCCTTGTCGGGGTCGGCAAACCACACGGTCAAGGACTTCCTGGCCCGGTCGTGGTGGACCTTAATCTTCAGGTCCGACGGATCCTTGAGGACATAACCATAGTCCTCAAAAGCAATAGCCTTTTCGTTAACATCAAGGCTGACAATTGCGTTAGCGTCGGGGTCAACATCAGTGCAAACGTCTTCCCTCTTGGGATCATCCCAGCAGGCCCACAAAACTCCATAGGGATGAGCATAGGAAACCCTTATGTCGGCCATACTTTCACCCTGGCCTTCATATAGTTTGCCGGGTAGGCGTTAATCAAGAATCCGTCTCCCGATTCGTTTCTGGCTATAACCCGAAGATAGCGACGGCGTCGCACAACACGATAAAATTCGTACACTTACGGATCTTCGGGATTATGCCATATTTCATCAGGGTTCATGAGGACGCCCATAACATCTTGAAGGCGGTCTCCCATGTCAGAATGTTTACTCAAGAGGAACGCCCAATAGTTTACGGTTGTGTGGGCCCGAAACCCTAAAGGAGTGGGTACATCAAAAAGAATTTCTCTTTGCATAGTCCGGCCTTGATATGCAATTGTAGCACAATTCACCGGGGCCGCCCAAAGTTGCGCCTCGCTGCCGGCTGCGCTAGAGTAGGGTCGGCCCGCTTCCGTAGCTTGCCGCTCATTGGCGTATGCCCGGATGGGCTTAACGGACTAATGCCGGCCCCTGCTTTGGCCGGCAAATACTGAATGAGGAACTTTGCCAAATGGATGTGTTGGTTTCCGGGTCGTTGGCTTACGACCGTATTATGAGCTTCCCCGGCCGCTTCTCCGACCACATCATGCCCGACAAGATTCACATGATAAACGTCAGCTTCACCGTCAGCGGGCTGAAGGAAAACTTCGGCGGCACTGCCGGCAACATCGCCTACTCCCTGTCCCTGCTGGGCGAAGAACCCCGTATCCTGGCCGCCATCGGCCACGACTACCACCGTTATTTTCAATGGTTTGAGGAGCGCGGCCTGTCCACCGCGGACATCCGCATCGTCCCGGAGGAAGCCACCGCCTCCGCCTATATCACTACCGACCTGTCCGACAACCAGATAACCGGCTTCAACCCCGGCGCAATGATGTTCCAGACCGGTTTTGACTTTGCCCAGGTCAGCCCGGCGAACTGCATCGCCATTGTCGCCCCGGGCAACTTGCAGGATATGTCGGATTTCACCGAAACCCATCGCAAGCTGGGCATCTACACCATCTTTGACCCCGGCCAGTCCCTGCCGGCCTGGCAAGGCGATGACTTGGTAAAGTGTATTATCCAATCCAATATGCTGGTGTCCAACGACTACGAACTGGCGTTAATCAAGGACAAGACCGGCAAATCCACCGAGGAATTGCTGGGCCTGGTGGAAACCATTGTCACCACCAAAGGAGAGGACGGGGCGGAGATAACTACTGCAGTTGCGGTGACCCAAGTTCCGGTGATTCCCACCGATAACGTGGTTGACCCCACCGGGGCCGGCGACGCCTTCCGCGGTGGGCTGATTAAGGGCCTGGTCGAGGGGGTATCTCTGGAGCGGGCAGTAATGATGGGCACCGTCTGTTCCCATTACGTTATCCAGACGCTGGGCACTCAGGAATACACCTTCACCCAGGAAGAGTTCCACGCCAAACTGGCCCAGCACTTCGGCGCGTAACAGGGGATTTCGACAGGAAGGGACCGGGCAGGCGCAAGGCCCGCCCCTACGCAAGTAAAAGGCATTTGTAGAGGCAACCCTTGTGGTTGCCCTGGCAGCAGCCCGCAGAGGTCAGTTTTTCCACGTTGGAGCGGGCACGTTTACCACGTCCGGGTTCAGGGTATGCACCGACGTATGCCCGCAGTGTCCCAGCACCAGGTCAACCTCGTGGCGCAGGATTTCCAGCATCAGCCGCACTCCGTCGGCTCCGTTCCAGGCCAGGCCCCAGAAGAGGGGACGGCCCACCAGCACCGCCCGCGCGCCCAGGGACAGGGCCTTGATTACATCGCTGCCCCGCCGGATGCCGGAGTCCAGGTAGATTTCCGCCCGGCCCTTAACCGCCTCGACGACTTCGGGCAGCATTTCAATGGTGGACAGGGTGCCGTCCAACTGCCTGGCCCCGTGGTTGGATACCCAGACTCCCTCAATGCCGTGTTCTACCGCCTGATAGGCGTCCTCGGCGGTGCGGATGCCCTTCAGCACGATGGGCAGGGAGGTCTGCTGCCGCAGCCAGCCCAACTCCCCCCAGGTCAGAGGAACATTCCACGGCCGCTGGTGGTAGAGGGCCTCCAGCGTGTCGGCCACCAGGCCCAGCCCGGCTTCTTCCCCGACAAAATTGCCGGGGTTGAACCCCCTGGGCCGCTCCGAGCCGTGACGGATGCTTCGCTCGATGGGGCTGTTGATGGGGGTGTCCACGGTAAGCGCGATGGCCTTGTAGCCGGCCTGTTCCGCCCGTTTAACCAGCATTGAACTGGTCTCCTGGTCCTGGTGGTAAAGCTGGAACCACAGGGGCCCGCTGGCCGCCGCGGCAACCTGCTCCATACTGAAGTGGGAGCCGGTAGCCAGGGTCATCAGGGTGCCAGCGGCGCCCGCGCCCCGGGCCGTAGCCAGTTCACCCTCCGGGTGGGCCATCTGATGCCCGCCGGCCGGCGCCACCATCACCGGAAAGCTGATTTTCTCCCCCAGCACGGTGGTGGAAAGGTCGCGGTCGGCAATATCCTGGAGGAACCGGGGCCGCAGCGTCACCGACTCCAGGGCCGAGCGGTTTCTTTTAACCGTTACCTCATCCTGAGCGCCGCCTTCAATAAAGGCCCAGGCGTGGGGGCTGATAAACCTGGCGGCGTGGTCTTCCAGTTCATACAAGTTCAGGGGTTCCAGTCGCATAATTCAATCCTCCGCAGTCGTTGCCTGCTCCGGCTCGGCCGGACACTTCTGCCGGCCTGCAACCGGGCAATTATACACTTGGCGGGGAAAGGTTGGGAAATGGGGTAGGCGGCAAAGGTACGTGGTGCGCTTCTCTAGTCCTCCCAACGGTACGCTAAATCTGGGACAAGCTGTATTTGTTGCACCCGCCAGTTAGCCTTGCGCTTTAAGGAAGAGAGACCAATCCGTACTCTAAAGGACTCGCCACGAGATGGGGCGTTTCTGCCGGCAAGCCAAAAAGTGTCATCTTGGTCAGGATTATACCTATCTTGGAGTATTCCATTTGGGAGACAAATAAAACTAATGCTTACCAGTTCGTTTCGGCCAGCTTCGATACGGTAGTTGTACTTCACGAATATGGTGGTAGTTAGAAATTGATTCCCTTGGCTTTCAACTATCTCCGGCAATTGACCCGGTTCGTCAATTTCTCTACCGGCCCTTCTTTGTCTAACTCTCAAGGAAGTTTGAGATAGTTGGATGGTTGCCGTATTTGCTCCTTCGATTTTCTCAGCTTTGGAATCTACGAAGAGAGCTTGTCTGGCCGAAAATTCAGGAAGGAAAATATACCGCGCTCTTTTATAGTCAATCTTGCCAAATAGACGAACCGGGATTATTGACGTACCAAGTCGGTCCAGGGCTTCCCGAGTAATATCCTCGCCAATATCCGCTACCAAGTCTTCCTCACCGAGGAATATCTCATTCGCCGATTCACGAAAATCCAACACTGCCTGCACTACCAAGCGGAGTGTCGCCTTTTCGATATTCTCAATAACATCCGGGTTGGCCCGGAGGGTGGAAAGGTCAAGAGTCATTGGCTTCCGTAGCTTTGAGGGTATGTCGTCTTGCCAAGTCTGCGTACTCCGGCAACAACTCGAACCCGAGATACCGGCGCCCTTCCTGAATTGCCGCAACCGCCGTTGTGCCGCTGCCCACAAAGCAATCCAGCGCCAGAGATCCCTCAGCAGAAAGCAGTTTTATAACGCGGCGGGGCAATTCTATTGGAAATTGAGCTTCATGTTCTTCATTTGAACGTACCGAAGGGATATTCCATACCGACCGCGACCCCCACGAACTCCATTCGCTCTTGGTTAGCCTGTTTCTATCAACTTTTGTGATTCCCGGCTTCCAGCAGATATAGACGTACTCAAACTCGTCAACCGCCCGGTAAGACAGGCTGTGCCATTTGCTATTTTCCCAACAGGGATCTTTGACCCATGCGCGACGGTCGTAAAGGTAGAAGCCCGCAGTTGAAATCCATTCCTCAATAAGCCCTCCAACCAACTTTACCTTTTTCTGGACTTCGTACTTTCCGCCACGGACATTGTTATTCTTTAACCTGCGGTCAATCGTCTGTTCACTACAACTCAGAAGGTCTGCCAACTGATACTTGGAATAACCGGGATTGGCTTTCTGGGCAGCTAGAACCTCCTCTCTGGTTATTTTCACCTTCTTGGTCGCCACATTATCGGCTTGAATCCTGGGCATATCCGGGTCTGCAAAGGCCAGTATGTCCGCTATGTTGATTGCAAGGAAACCACCGGGTTCTATAATTTCGTAATGGAGCGCAATTACCTCTTTCAGCAGATTCTGCCAATCTTGAAAAGTAAGCGCCTGTTCATAGGTTTTGCCTACGTAGTAAGGAGGTGACCAGAAACTCAGCGCAACGGAGTTTGGACGCACCATTCGCAGTAGCTCACGGGCATCGCCGCAGTAAATATCATTTTCAAGGAGATATTCCGGCTGAGTTGCAATTTGCGTCGCCAAATTTACCTGCATAATAATCGCTGCAACCTTCTTTATACTGAGCTGTTGATATGGATTCTAAAAAACACCGGTTGGTTCGTCAATGGGCAACTGTCATACCCGTTATTCCCGACAGAGTCAAGCAACAAACTGTTTAACCCGCTGACACCCGCCGCTTTCAAGGCTACCCCCTCTTGGGGTATAATGCCCGCACAGCATTTACTCACGGTCGAGCAAGGGACAGGAAAGGGAAAGGATTATGCAAGTTATTTTTCTTCAGGATGTGCAAAATCAGGCCCACGCCGGGGAGATTAAGCGGGTGGCCGACGGCTACGCCCGCAACTATCTCATCCCCAAGGGGTTGGCCGAGGTTGCCACGGTGGAAATCCTCAAGCGCGCCCACAAAATCAAGACCGCCGGCGACCAGCAGCGCGCCCGGGAAACCGAGGTTATGGAGGAGTTGGCCCAACTGCTGGACAACACTACCATTACCCTGGCCGCCCGGGTTACGCCCACCGGCCGCTACTATGGCGCCATCAACGACACCCGCATCGCCGAGGGACTGACCGAGACCCTGGGCCGGGATATTGACCGCCGGTTGGTGTCCACCATTGAACCCATCCGGGAACCTGGCGAGTACGAGGCGGTGCTGCGGCTGTCAGCGGACATTCACGCCACCATCAACATTATCGCCGAGGCCGAAGAGTAGGCAAATGTACGCGGAGCAACTCCTTCCCCACGACATTGCGGCGGAGGAGGCAGTTATCGGGTCGCTGTTGATTGACAGCGACTCTTTTCTGCACGTCTCGCACCTAATCACGCCGGACGACTTTTACCGGGAGCGCAACCGCCTCTGTTTCGCCGCCTGCACCAACCTGTTCCAACGCAGCGAGGCGATTGACCAGGTGACTTTGGCCCGGGAGTTGAGCCGCACCGACCAACTGGAAAACGCCGGCGGCATGGCCTACCTCAGCCACCTGGTTTCTACCACCCCTACCTCCATCCACGCCGAATACTATGCCCAGGTGGTGTCTAGCACCGCCATTATGCGCCGGCTGATAAACGCCGCCTCCCGCATATCCGCCATCGGTTACGGAGACACGGACGACGTGGAGACCACGCTGCGCCAAGCCGAGGACGTGCTCTTTCAGGTGCGGGCCAACCGGCCGGACCGGGGCTTTATCACCCTGCGGCAGATTTATGACCAGTTCCTGGAGGAACGGGCTGCCATCGGCGACCCGCTGGATAACAGCGCCCCGGTAATGACCGGCTACAACGACCTGGATGAACTGCTGGGCGGTATGCAGCGGTCGGATATGCTTATCCTGGGCGCCCGGCCCGCCCTGGGCAAGAGCGCCCTGGCGATTAACGTATCCCTGAACGCCGCCAAGCAGGGCGCCACGGTGGGCATTTTCAGCCTGGAGATGAGCAAGGAACAGCTTGCCCTGCGTATTCTGGCCGGCGACGCCGAGGTTGACGCGCACCGCCTCCGCTTGGACCTGTGCACCGAGGCCGAGCAGCAGCGCATCATCAACTCCATCGGCAACCTCTCCGACCTGCCGGTGTTTATTGACGACACCCCCTTTCAGGGCATTGTGGAGATGCGCAGCAAGTCCCGGCGGCTGTCCATGAGCTCCGACGGGCTGGACTTGCTGATTGTGGACTACCTCCAACTAATTCAGGGCCGTAACCCGGGGCGCGGTGGAGAGAACCGGGTGCAGGAAATCAGCGAAATCTCCCGCTCCATCAAGGGCATGGCTCGGGACTTGCGGGTGCCTATTGTCACCTGCTCCCAACTGAGCCGGGTAGTGGAAGGAAGGCCCGGGCACCGGCCCCTGCTCTCCGACCTGCGCGACAGCGGCAGCATCGAGCAGGACGCCGACATTGTAATGTTCATCTACCGGGAGGATGTGTATTACACCGAAGAGGAATGGCAGCAGCACTTCCTGGACCGGCCTTACCCCCGGAACATCGCCGAGATAATCGTAGCCAAACACCGCCACGGGCCTACCGGCAGCGTCAAGCTGCGCTTCCGAAACAACCTGGTGCGCTTCGATGCCCTGGGCCGGGACGAGGACTTTTAGCTATGTCTTTTGACGGCTTTCCCCGCAACGTATTGGTCACCCCGGTCCCCGCTCCTGTTTTCAATGTTCTGCTGGAACAAATTGAAGACCTGGCCGAGTTGAAGGTGACGCTGCGGGCCATCTGGTTGCTGGGCCAAAAACGGGGCGCCTTCCGCACCCTTAACGAGGATGAGCTGCTCAATGACCCAACTCTCCTCAAAGGAGTAAAGTCGTTGGACGGCGGCCCACAAGAAAGGCTACGGCAGGGGCTGGAACAGGCGGTAACCCGCGGGACGTTGCTGCGCCATTTACCGGAATCTGCCTCGGATTCCCGGTCAAATACAGCAACGGATAAGCCGATCTACCTGCTGAACACCGAGGCCGGCCGGCGCGAATTGGCCCGGCGGCAAGCCGGCAGTGGCGTGACTCCCGATGCGGAACATCGGCTTGCTTATGCGGAACCGGATTCGGCAGAACCGGCGGCGGACACCCGGCCCAACATCTTCGCCCTGTACGAGGATAACATCGGCACCATCGGGCCGGTTATCGCCGAAGAACTGAAGGACGCTGAAGAAAATTACCCCTGGCCCTGGATTGCGGAGGCCTTCAAAATAGCTATACTGGAAAACAAACGGAGTTGGCGATATATCTCGGGCATTATGCGCCGGTGGGCCGCCGAAGGCCGAGGCGGGGTCAAAGCAGAAACGGAAGAAGACCCAAGGGAACCGGGAATTGGCCTAAAGGCCGGAGCCACCCTTTGGGAAAGGGACGGGATACAGGATGGAGAGTCTAGGAGACATCCTACGTCGGATAACCGCCCAAGATACCCTGAAGACTATCAACGGCGATAAGGCCGGACTCCGCAGCATCATCCCGGAGGAACCGGAGGGAGAGACCTGCCCGGTCTGCAACGGCGCCGGTTGGGTCAGCAAGCGGGTGCCGGTGGGCCACCCGGACTTCGGCGAGGCCTTTACTTGTCGCTGCCAGCAGCCGCGGGACCCGAGCTCCCGGTCAGAAGCGCTGCAACGCTACAGCAACCTGGGCCCGCTCCGCCGCAGCAACCTGGAAAGTATCCGGCCGGGCGGCCCATTGCCCGACGCCATCGGCCAACAGATGTTCCGCGCGGCCTTGGCCGCGGCCACCGATTTTGCGGATAACCCCGCCGGCTGGCTGGTCTTTACCGGCCCCAGCGGCAGCGGCAAGACCTGGCTGGCCGCAGCGGCAGCCAACCGCTGTATCGAGTTGGGCTTTCCGACCTACTTCATCGTGGCCGCCGACCTGCTGGACCACCTGCGGGCCACCTACGCCCCGGATAATCCGATGTCCTACGATGAGCTTTTCGAGCAGGTTCGCAACGTGCCGGCCCTGGTGCTGGACGACCTGACCGCCCAGGCCACCACTCCTTGGGCCCAGGAAAAGCTGTTCCAGATACTCAACCACCGCTTCAACGCCGAGTTGCCCACCATTATCACGGTGCGCGGGCCGCTGGAACGGCTGGATGAAGGACTGCGTACCAGGATGGAATCCTACGGGGGTTTCTCCCGGGTGTTCCGGTTAGGGGAGCATAATACTCGCCTGGCCCGCCGCGTCGGGGATATACCGGGGGATATGCGGCAAAGGATGACCCTGGATGCCTTTGACGTTTGGGGCAACCCGAATACCGACCGAGCCGGACGGGAGACGCTGCAACGGGCCAAGCAGGCCGCCGTGGACTTTGCAGCCAACCCGGCTGGCTGGCTGCTGCTCACCGGGCCCCGGGGCTGCGGCAAGACGCACCTGGCAGTAGCCGTCGCCGGAGAAAGCAGCCGGCAGGGACGCCCGGTCTTTTATGCCTTCGTTCCCTCCCTGCTGGACCACTTGCGCAGCACCTTCAGCCCGGACAGTCCCATCGGCTACGATGAGTTGTTCGAGCAGATAAAGACGGCGCCCCTGCTGGTACTGGACGACCTGGGAACCGAAAGCAGTACCCCCTGGGCCGAAGAAAAGCTGTACCAGATTGTGGTTTATCGCTACGACGTGAGGCTGCCTACCGTAATAACCTCGGTTTTCAGTGTTGAAGAACTGGAAGGTATGAAGCCCCGCATCGGCTCCCGCCTGATGGACGGGGCGATGGTGGACTGGCACCCCATCAGCGCCCCCAACTACCGCGACCAGCGGCGGGGACGGTAGGGGGCGGGTTTAGAACTGGTCGGGGTACGCGTGCTTTGCCTCGTCGTTCCTGCGCAGGCAGGAACCTAAGAAACCTCTGAATAAGTCCGTACTTGTGCTGTTCATCCCCCTAACCGTCGTTCCTGCGCAGGCAGGAACCTAAAGCGTTGAGGACCGAGGTTCCTGCCTGCGCAGGAACGACGGGAAAGAGGACTCAGCCTGATGCGATTGGCCTGTGATACCAACCCTTTGCATCGGCAATTAGCAGGGGCAGGTTTCAAACCTGCCCCCCTGTATTTTTTATCCCCTACAACGGCAGGGCTATCGCCTGGCCGGTCTGGGCGCTGCGGGTTACCGCCTCGGTGAACTCCATGTAGTGCAGGCCCACGTCAAAGGGGGTATGGGTGACCGGTTCCTCTCCCCGAATGGCGCTGATGAACTCTTCCTCCACCCGCCAGCCGTACTGGTTTTCCGGCGGGTTGGGTATCTCCGCAAGCTGGCTGTCGCCCCGCTGGCCACCCCAGACATTCAGGGCCGGGTCCAGGTGAATCGTCCCCTGGCTGCCGTAGAGCCAGGCCTCGGCGCCGGGGGCCAGGCCGGTTACCGCGCTGACCCGCATATGTCCCTGGGCGCCGTTGGCAAACTCCATCAGGATGTCCACGTGGTCGGGGATGGTTACGGCCTGGAGGTTGCCGTCATCATCCAGCCGGCCGGGGACGTTAACCTTGGTCATTGCCATTACCCGGGTGGCTGGGCCGGTCCAGCGGCTCAGGCACTCGTACCAAATGCCCATATTCAGGATGTTGTAGCCGCTGAAGGTGCGGTTGTGCCGCCAGTGCAGCGGTGCGCCGGCATCCACAAAGCTGGAGGTCAACACCTGGGCCTCTACCGCCAGCATATCGCCCAGGTAGCCCTCGGCCACCAGCTGCTGGATAAGGTTATCCACCTTGAAGGTGGACGGCCCCGGCACAATCTGGGTGATCAGTTCGGGATGGTTCCGGGAGGCTTCGAGCATCGTCCTGGCTTCCTCGGCATTGGCCGCCATCCGCGCCTCGGTGAGGACGTGCTTGCCCTTTTCCAGGGCGGCCAGGGTGAGGTTGCAGTGCACATAGGGCCAGGTGCCGATGCAGACGGCGTCAATGGTCGGGTCTTCCAGCAAGTCCCGCCAGTTGTCGTACACGGTGGGGATGTTAAAGGAATCGGCCACGCGCTGCCCCGACTCCCGGCTGCGGTTGGCGACGGCGGCCAGCTCCACCCCCTCTACCTGGACAAAGCCGGGGATATGACGGTCGCGGGTATTACGGCCGGCGCCGATCAGACCCAAACGGATTACATCGTTTGCCACGGGAATCCTCCTCATAACGTCAAACGTAGAATGGTAGTGTTGGCCCCGATTATAGGGCAGGGCCGTTGCCTTGTCACCCTGAGCCTGATGGTTGCGCCGGGGCTGAGGGGGTTAACCTGGATCTACCGGAGCTACAAGGTATTACGTTGTTGGACAAAAATCCGGTGTATCCATGTTTCATTTCCCGGGGGCAGCCTTGGTGGATGCCCGGCTTCGGAGATTAAGACGCGATTATCCCGGAACCGGTACAATATAACTATGCCCTCCGGTATAATTTATCGTATAATCGGACGCTTGGTTCAGGGATGTTCCAGCCTGTTACGATCACGGCATTTTGTGGTGATCGGGGGAAGTATGTTGCCCACGCTGGCCCACCGGCAGCACGTGCAAACCCTGCCCCTGCCGCCGGAGTGCCGCCGAAAGGGAACGGAACGGGGGGGCATCGTAGCTTTTCGCCACCCGCAGAAGCCCCAAAGCGTTTACATCAAGCGGGTGGTCGGGTTGCCCAACGAGCATATCGCGCTGGAGGATGACCGGGTATTGATTAACGGTCAGCCGCAGTCAGAGCCTTACCTGGCTCCCGGCAGCGGGACAGGCCGACAGTACGCCCGGCAGTGGTTCACCGATTCCGGCGAATACTTTCTGCTGGGGGACAACCGGGGCGACAGCGAGGATAGCCGGGCTTTCGGCCCGGTCGAATGCCGGCTGATAATCGGGAGAGTATGGTTCCGGTATTGGCCGCCCCGGGTCTGGCCTTCGGGAGGCGGGAAATAGACGAACACAGTCAGGGAAAGGGGTAGGGAGGTGTAAAATATAGGGACACAAGGACCGGGAACTTCCGGTTTAAGGCAAGAAATGATCAGCTTGAATATCAATGGCAAAAGGCAAAGCATTAAGGGATGGGTAAACCAGCAGCCTTTCCTGCGATACCGTCCGGTCATCATGATGAGCCGGGTAATATCGGAGATGGTGACCCGGGATGCCAACCACCTGGCCGCCGGCGTAGCCTATTTCGCTATTTTTGGAGTTTTCCCTTTCGTCCTGGGAGCGATAGTTATTTCGGGGCTGCTGCTGGATTCGGAAGTGGTGCAGCAGCGGTTTCTGGAGTTTTTAATCGGTAACCTGCCCGGTTCCGACCCGTTTATCAAGAATAATATAACCGAGTTGGTGGAGCAGCGCAGTACGCTGGCGGTTATTTCAATCATCGGGGTACTCTGGTCGTCCGGTTCCGTCTTCTCGGCAATCAACCGGGTGGTGAACCGGGCGTGGAATATCTATCGGATTCAACCCTTCCACATTTCCCGCGTGAAGCACCTGTTGGCCCTGTTTGTTTTTGGGCTGTTTTTCTTCGCCTCGGTGGCCATCTCTTCCACTTTGCAGATACTGGGCGAGCAGGACCTGGGATTTCCGGGGGTACCGGTGTTCCTGGACCCGAGTGTAGTCTCGCTGCTTATAGCGATTTCCTCTTGGTGCCTGGCTACGACGGGTTTCCTGCTAATTTATCGCTTCTTGCCCTACTGCCGGGTGTACTGGCGTCACGTCTGGCTGGGCGCGCTGGTCGCCGGTACTCTCTTTGAGGTTTCCAAGGAGTTGTTCGCCTGGTATTTGCCGAATTATGTCAACACCCAACAACTGTATGGTTCCATTGCCTCGGCGATTGTATTTCTCTTCTGGGTTTACCTGTCTGCAATGATCCTGACCCTGGGGGCGGAGATTTGCGCCCAGTACCGAAAAATCTACCACCCGGGCGATGTTGAGGAGGAAGACCTGCATGTGTGGAGTTCCTATTAGCCGGCCGGTTTAGCAGGTGGATAGTTCGGCAAGGTTGCCGCGGGGAGCGGTTAAGGGATACTCTGAATAAGTCATTAAACGCCAGCGCCTTCACCCGTCGTTCCTGCGCCGGCAGGAACCTAAAACGTTGTGGACCGAGATCCCTGCTTTCGCAGGAACGACGGATAGGGGGTGAACAGCACAAGTGCAGACATATTCAGAGGTTTCTTAAAACACGGTTGCCTTGGGTTCCAGCCCTTGGCGAGGACAATTAGCTGGAACAAATGGTTGCAAACCCGCCCCGATGTTTTGCGGTTGGCGTGACGGCTACAGCTTCCAGAAATTGCCCACCTGGCAGACCATATCCACCTTGTGGATGGACTCGGCGGGCCAACCGACCAGATTAATCCAGTCCTCAAAATGGGACTGTTCCACCGCCTCGCATTCGGAGACCAGCCGACCCGTTTCCAGGTCGCCGTAAACCTTCAGGACGGTGGTGCGTCGGTCGGGGCGCCACTTACGAACGGCGTCCAGCTTGTCCCGGAAGTCTGCTTCGGTTATCCCCGGGACGTTGTGAATGGCGATAAATCTTGCCATTACTCTCCTACCTCATAACTTTAATTCTCTGCATCTAGTCGGTCGGGGGAACAAAGGGATAGGGAATGTCGGGGCCGTCCCGCAGGGGCAGCACCACGGTGGCGGTGCCGGGCATACTCTCAATGCCGTCCTGGGTCTTCATCCCAATCTCCAACTCGACGAAACCCATCCGGCCTTTCTCGTATTTGCTGGTCACCCGACCCCACATAATCAGGATGTCGCCGGGAACCAGCATGGCCCGGTGCTCGAACTGGGCCTTCCAGGGCCAGCCCTTGGGCAGCGTCCAGTCCTTCAGGAATTGCGGCACTACGCTCTGCTTCCAAGAGCCGTGCACCAGGATGCTGGGGTTCTTGTCGTGGTTCAGGCCAAAGTCCAAATCGTAGTGGATGCGGTGGAAGTTCTCGATGGCCGCGCTCCAGCGAAACAGATGGGTAGGCGTGGGGTTGTAGATATACTTGGGCAGTTCCATGCCCTCTTCTACGTCTTCATAGTAAATCTGCTGCTTATTGCGGAGGTCGTCGGCCTTGGGCCGCTCGTTGCGGGCCAGAATGTCCTCCGGTTCCATCTGCAGCAGGTCTTCCAAAGGTGTGGTCATAAGCTATACCTCGTTAACTAACCTGGATTAACCGGATATACAGGATTCCTATTTCTCATCCTCAATTATTCCGGTGAATCCGGTCGACCCATGTTGGGATTGGGCATTGGAATTGGGCCTAGCGCCTGATGCTGGAGGCCCGAGTGATGCAGAGTAGCGCAGCGTCCTGGTTCTTGTAGGTAGTCTCCCGGGTGATAATCAGGAAAGGCCGGCCGTCGCGACCCACCCGCTCCCGGATGTCCGAGTACCGATTCTGGAAGAAAACCTGGTCGCCGATGCTGGGGTACTGGTAGATTTCCAGTTCGTTGCCGGCGTTGAGCACCCGCACCAAGTTGGTCGGCACCGGCGGCAGTTCGCCGGGGCGTTCAATTGAGCCGATGCCGTCGGATTCGGGGTTCTCCTGAAAAGCGCGGGTTACCGGGTCGTCCTGGTCGGGGCGGATGCGGGAGGCCAGGTAGCTGACCATAATGGGGGGAGTGATAATCTCGCCGTACTGAGTGGACTCGGCGAACTCCTGGTCCCAATACCGGGGGTCGGGGTCCATCACTGCTTGGGTAAACCGGCGCAGATACTCGGCGTCCACCACGCCCCAGGCTTCGACCACGTCGCCGGAGACCCCGATCATTGCGCGAACTTCCGGGGTAAGGGCCGATTGGGTTTCCTGAGTCATAGTCCTTTCCTCTCCATTTCCTGCGGGTTGCTATGGGCCTTTTTAAGGGGGGAGATTCAACGCCTTTAGGCTAACGCAGGCGGTGGGGTTAGTCAATAAGGGGATGGGTAGTTAAGGAGCCGGGTAATCCGCAAAGAAGTGGGAGTTGTCCTGCCCTCTGGTCTTGAGCCTGTCGCAGGATGCGCCGCCGGATTAAGGGATGTGGTTCGACAAGCTCACCATGAGCGGACTGGGGAGGACTTGAGTGGACTTTGCAATCGTCCTGGCAATGTTCTTATGCTCTCCAGGTGGGTTGACGCTGGGGTTGCGGCATTGGTAAACTGAAACCCCCGGGGCGGTTAGCTCAGTTGGTTAGAGCACTTGCTCGACACGCAAGAGGTCAGTGGTTCGAGTCCACTACCGCCCACCAAACTGGACGAAAACGAGAACCTTCACCATTACCTTCACTCTGGAGATGCAATCAGCCTCTCGCCCGACCTGGCAGTTAAACCTGCCGGGAGACGAGCGGCCGGTCAGTCCACTAGCGGACGGAACTCCGCAGAAGCCCCCGCCGGCCCGGTGTGGGTTCTTGCTTTGTGGCGCACCACTGACCTGGGCACCCGACTTTCTGCCGTCCTTGCCGGACTGACCTGTGAAGAACTTTCCGGGTTGCCCAGTCTTGTGATAAATTCATCTATCCCCCTTTGTTCGCAGGAGTGTGCATGATGAATGTCATCTGGATTGTTGCGGACACCTTTCGCCGGGACCACATAGGCGCTTACGGCAATCCGACGATCAGAACACCCTCTCTGGATGGGCTGGCGGCCGGGGCGGTCCGGTTCGACCGGCACTACTCCGCCGGATTCCCGACCATGCCCACCAGGGCAGACCACCAGACGGGACGCTGGACAATGTCCTTTATGGGATGGCAGCCTCTGCCCGCGGACGTAACCACGCTGGCGGAGATACTGGCCGGCCATGGCCTTCACACGGCGGCGGCGGTGGACACGCCCTACTATCTGAGGGACGGAATGAACTATGACCGGGGATTCCAGTCCTTCTTCATGAACCGGGGGCAGGACACGCTCTGGTCCATGATTCCTCAGCCGGGTTATCATCACGAATCCCTGGACGTACGGGAGGCATGGCGATACGAATCGGACCGGAACGCGCCCAGCACATTCATGACAGCCATCCGGTGGTTGCAGCGACATTACAAAGAGGACTTCTTTCTCTACGTAGATACCTGGGACCCTCACGAGCCCTGGGACGCCCCTCACTATTACACGGAACTCTATTGGCCGGATTACGACGGCGAACTGGTGCTTCCCCTGTACGGGAACTGGCACGACGTGCCGGGATACGAGGAAACGATGCTTCGCAAGGGCCACGCCACCTATTGCGGCGAGATCACCATGGTCGACACCTGGCTGGGCTTCCTGCTGAAGTCGGTCGAGAACATGGGCCTGTCGGACAGGACAACGGTTATTTTCACCACCGACCACGGCTTCTATTTCGGGGAACACGGCGGCCTGTTCGGCAAGATGAGCTCGGGAAAGTCGCCGGACGGAACGCTCCGGCCCTACGGAGAACCGGGATCAACGTGGACCTACTCTCCCCTCTTCGAAGAGCTTGTCCACATCCCGCTTCTGATCAAAGTCCCCGGACTGCCACCGGGAACATTCCAGGGCCTGAGTTCGGCGGTGGACGTCATGCCTACCGTACTGGACCTCATGGGGATGGAGATCCCGGACTTTGTTCAGGGCAGATCTCTGGCGCCCGGAATGCGAGACGGTTCAACGCCCGCTTCAACGCGGGGAAGGGATTTCGTTGTCAGCAGCATTCCCTTCGCCAACCCCGGCGATCCGGTCCATTCCGTGGACAACCTGCTCCGCCCCCTCTCGGATTACCCCGTCACCACGGTCACCTCTGGAGACTGGAGCCTGCTGTACAGCCCCGAGGACGGCGTGTCGGAGCTTTACCACCTTCCCTCCGATCCGAGTCAGGTCCAGAACGTGATAGGTACCCACAAAGACATTGCCGGGGAAATTCATCAGCTCCTGGTCCGGTTTATGCGGGAGACCAACTTGCCGGACCGCCTGCTGACGCCTCGGTTGGAGCTTCGAATTTAGGTCCGTCGCCAGCCACTGGCGTCCCCATTAGAACCAACCGAGTGGTGAACGGAAACCCGGAGTCGGATAAGGCAGAGATACGATCACATAATTGTTGAAGCGGGTTCGGCCGGGGCAGTTTTGGCCGCCCGCCGGTCGAAGCACCCGGGCCGGTCAGTCTTGCAGCCGGACGCTGGAGGCGATTACCCAGCCCGGCGGGAAATGACCGGGGTGGTGAGGTACGACTACGGGACCAACTGTTGATAAATCAGGTTGACTGCCCTTGTCGTTTTTCCAATCCCTGCATCCTGCCATTTGTATTTCATGGGAAAGACCCCAGATGTTATGCACAACGACAGGTTAGCGCCTGAAGGCGGGCGAAATCCAGCCATTAGCCGGAGCGGAGACGTTGTCTGCTTCGGGTTCCTGACCTACTGCCTGCTACTGATGGTCGACGAACTGCCTCCGAAGAATGGTGGCGCCCTCGTGCGGGACTCGGTAGATACCGTGGGAGATGATGCCGCAATTGTGGCAAGCGTTCTGACCAATTGGAGGGTTCCAACCAGGCTCATCTCTTCCCCGGTTGGAAACGACCACTACGGGGAGACGGTAACAGGACATCTGAATTCGTGGGGAGTGGATGTGGAGCATCGGGTCAGGCCGGGGTTGACTACACCGGTGGAGATTGGAATCGTGGATGCCGACGGAGGCCGCACCTATTTCCAACGGAGAGACCATTCCGCCCTGGCCGCGTTGCAAGCGCCAAGCTCCCCCCAGTTGTCGGGGGCCGAGCTGCTCTATGTTGACTGGTACGACGGGCCAAGCGTACTACCGGCCATGGAAACGGCCGTCTCTCTAGGTGTCCCGGTTTTCCTAAACCTGGAGTCGCAGTATAGAAACCCCTCGCTCTCAGACCTGATGGGTTGCGCCACCATCTGCCAGGTATCAATGGACGAACCGGGATCATCCGGAAGCCCGGTCGACACCGCTCGCTCGTTGATCAACCTGGGCATGGAAACTGTGCTGGTGACCCTCGGCGCGGAGGGCTGCCTTGTTGCCCAAGGGCGGCAGGCCCATAGCATCAGGGCGCCTCGGGTAAAGGTGGTTGACTGCTACGGAGCCGGCGCCGCCTTTTCGGCCGGCATCATCTACGGTTTCCGGGCAGGATGGCCGCTGGAAGGCAGCGCCCGGTTCGCCACGGCCTACGCCGGGCTCAAGTGCCAGGTGGCCGGTATCGCGGGCTTGTCCGCAGCCGAGATCCAAGAGACGGCGGCTACCCTGGATGCTCGTCCCTTGTCCTTGTGAACGGGTAGGCCTAATTCTTCCTCACCCAGAAGGCGCAGTAGCGCATCGGCTTCGGGTCGCTGAAATAGAGCATTCCACCCAAGTCCCCGCTACCTTCTGGTTCCACCAGAAAGCATCCGCAACCCTCCAGGATGCTCAGCAAGCGGTGCTCGTCGTACAGTTGGAACGACCGGTCCACACCGTCCCCACCATAGGCCCGGTCACTGACGGTGGCTACCCCTGAACCGGTCTTGAACATGATCTGCAGGACGCCTCCGGGGGCCAGGACTCTCGCCAACTCCGGGATGGTCGTAGTTTCGGTGGCCTCGGGTGTCAGGTGCTGTATGACGGCGTTGCATAATATGAAATCGAAGAAGCCCGACTCAAACGACAGGGGCTCTCGCAGATCGGCGACGTTGAGCTTGTCCGCTATTTCCGGGTGCAATTCTCTGCCCAGGCTGATGTTCTCCTCCACCGCGTCAATCCCGTAGACGTCGTACCCCCACGTGTACAACAGGTGAACGTCCCGGGCTCCCGCTCCGCACCCTGCATCCAGCCCACGATTCCCCCCCGCCAGCTCGACAACTCGATTCAGCAGGTCCAGGTCTCCCCTCAGCGCCGGATGAGAGGAACCGGTATACACCGAATGGGTGAACTCGTGAGAAAGCTGGGAGTATCTCTGGGCGTGTTCCCTGTAAAAGTCCAGTGAGTCGAACTGCATATGGGCACCCTCGAAGAGGTTGGATTGCGTTGCGATGAAAAGTTACTGTCAATATGGTAACTGTTCAGTGTCGAAGTGTCCGTCGTTCCTGCGCAGGCAGGAATCTCGAATTGCGGTTAGCGAGGTTCCTGCTTTCGCAGGAACAACGGGCCTTCTTACCTTGGGGAATCCCCTCAACTCTGAACTGTTACTCAATATGTATTTACAATTTACTTTAGGCTCCATGTTTTGTAAACTAGGCTATTGTCCTTTAATAATCTAGAACAAACTCCCGTTTTGCTTGATTGCGTTTGGGGATGCTTGAGATGACGAAATGAATTCCGCAGAGATTGGCTTGCATCAGCTTTTCAAGGCTCAAGCGACGGAGACTCCAGACACTCCGGCAATAGTCTTCGGCGCCGAGCAGACATCCTACGCACAACTGGACGAGGCGACGGATGCCTTGGGGGCCTACCTTCGACGTTGCGGTGTATCAACCGATGATCCGGTGGGCATATGCATGGAAACCTGCCCGGAGTACATCGTCGCGAGCATTGGAACATTGAAGGCTGGTGCGGCCTTCATGCCCGTGGCCCTGGACCTCCCCGATTCTCTGCTTGGTACACTTGTGTCCGAGTCCCAACCCAAGGTGGTGATCACCAAGGCGCGGCACTTGCCGAGACTGAGTAAATTCGCTGGGCCTCGTTTATTGGCCGTTGACTCCGACCAGTCCTGGAGAGTGCTCGATCCCGCGACTGATGAGATATGCGTTGACACCGGCAACCTGGCGTTCCTCCCCTACACCTCCGGCACAACAGGACAACCAAAGGGCGTGATGCAGACCAGCGGCGCCCTGATTTCATCCTACTTGGCTAGGTACAGGTTCAGTTCCTACAGCGTCGGAGACAGGGTCGCCTGCAATATTTTCTTTCCTTGGGAGTTCCTCAGGCCGCTTTTGAAGGGAGGAACGGTGTACGTAATTCCCGATGATGTGGTGTTCGCGCCGCGCGCCCTTACCAAGTTTATAGCAGAGTACAGAATAACCGAGATCCTGTTCACTCCGTCGTTGCTGCAGGGAGTATTGAATTCGACAGACCCCAAACAATTGCGGTCTGCCCTGTCGTCCCTCCGAGTGGTCTGGCTGAACGGCGAGGTGGTGCCGGCCAGCCTGCTGAGGCTGTCGTTGGACGTGTTGCCCCGTTCTGCGCGTGTGTTCAACACCTACAGCATCAGTGAGACCCACGACGTTTGCACCATTGAACTGACGGACTTGCGCCTCGACACCAGGGATGCGTGCCCGGTCGGTTACGCAATGGATGGGGTGACGCTCCGGGTGCTCCCGGAAGGGCAGCCCGATCTGGCTTCAAGCGGAATCGGAGAGCTCTTCATTGGCGGTCGCGGTTTGGCCCGCGGCTACCTGAAGAGGCCCGACCTGGATGCCGAGAAGTTTGTCAGATGGAACGACGAGAGGTATTACGCCACCGGCGACCTGGCCGAGGTTGATGCGCGGGGTATGACGACGATCATCGGCCGGAATGATTCGATGGTCAAGATCAGAGGCTACACCGTTTACCTGAGCGCCATAGAGGAGACCCTCCGCCAGCACTGTGACGCGGCGGATGCGGCGGTGTTGGCCGAGGACGAGGACGAAGCCAACAAGCGGCTCGTGGCCTACGTCGTCCGGGGCTCGCAAGCGGTATGGAGAGTAGATGCGAAGAGCCGGACGAGCAGAGACCTGCGTGCTCTGCTGGAACGGCATCTGCCGCTTTACATGGTGCCCAGCCGCTTCATCGAACTGGAGACGCTCCCGATCAATCAACAGACGGGCAAACTGGAGCGCAAAGCATTGCCCGCATTGCCGGAAAGGAGACCTGTGGTCAAGCAGCGCACCCCGCTGTCCAAGCACGCAACCGCAGCCGAGCGTCGCAGGGTCTTGCGGGAGCTATGGAGCGAAGCGCTGGATGTCGACAGTGACTCACTGGAAGATGACTGGAACTTCTTTGATCTTGGCGGCCACTCCCTGACGGGCCTGGACCTAACCCTGGGCATTGAACAGCTGTTTGGGATTGAACTAAAGGGCACAGAGATCTACGAGTACCCCACCATAAGTGAGCTGGGCGCGTACTTGGAAAATAGAGGGCCGAAAATGGAATCTGGAATTTCGCTGGCCGAGGACTCGACCCTGGATCCGGAGATTGCACCAAGAGGCGCCCCGAGAATAACACGTCTCAGCGAGGCGTCCTCGGTCCTTGTGACGGGAACAACCGGATTCCTGGGAGCCTTTTTGCTCGACGAACTGGTGCGTGCAGCGGGACAGGATACCCGGTTCTACTGCCTGGTAAGGGACCGGGACTCAAGACAGGGCGGGTCCACCAACCGCGTGCTGGACACCCTGAGGTTTTACGGGCTGGCCGGTCATTCCGCGGCAGACCGGATTGTCCCGGTGGCTGGAGACCTCACCCAGCCCAGGATGGGACTAGACAATGACGAGTACCGGCGGTTGGCGGAAGAGGTCGACCTGATTTTCCATTGCGCGGCCTCGGTCAATTATGCCTACCCTTATTCTGCAGCCAAGCCCCACACCGTCGGCGGGACATTGGAGGTGCTCAAGTTCGCCTGCACCGCTGCGACAAAGCCGATCCAATACATTTCATCCAACGGCATTTTCCCCGGAGGAGACGACAACCCCTACCTGGAAAACAGCGACATAGACGGGTTCGTCGACAGGATGGAGGGGGGCTACAACCAGGCCAAATGGGTTGCGGAGCGGCTGGTCTGGTCGGCTGTTTCTCGAGGACTGCCGGTATGCATCTTCCGTCCGGGCAACATTGGCCACCACAGCGGTACGGGCACGGTCAATCCGAATGATTTTCTCTCATTGATAATCAAGGCCTGCGCCCGCCTGGGGTGCGCCCCCTTGACGCCGGACTGGTTCTTCGAGATGACACCGGTCGACTTTCTGGTTAAGGCAATAACGAAAATTTCCGACGATCCCAGGCACTTGGGCAGGGTATACAACGTGGTCCAACAGGACCCCGTACCCGCCGATCAGGTTTTTGCATACATGGAAGACCACGGATACGTGGCGGACCGCGCTCAATTGGGGAACTGGAAATCAAGGTTGGAAACGATGGCCGACCGCGATGATGACATGGAGTTGAAAGTTCTGCTCCGGTCCCTGGAGTCAGTCGAGCCGTACCTTTCCGATACCAGCGTCTACGACATCAGCCGGTTCTCCGAAGCATTGTCGGAAATCGGTCTGGGAATGCCCGCAGTCGACGTTGGCTACGTGACCAAATTCTTACAGAAGTGACCCTGAAAGTGAGTCTGCGGCGGATTCGATCTCTTCAGACAGGCGTTCTCGGTAACAGATAGGGCCAGAAACCGGGCCACGCTGGGGTGGACACCGCCGTACCAAACGCGCCAGCACCGGAAAGGCTGCTCCAACACCCCGACACACCGGGCATCATCGGCTACCTGTTTTCCTGCAGCCATGACCACTTCCGCTGCTCTAAGGTGTTGATCATTTCTTAAGCAAAATGTTTCCTGTCCGGCTGTCTCCACCAAACTGGACAAAATCGAGAACCTTCACGCTAAGGTTCCTGTTAGCGTTGTAATGATTAATTCAGATGACCTAATACTACAGCCGCAGATATGGACTAAGAAGGTTAAGGCGGCGGTTGTAGTGGCAGCGGCGCGCTCTGGCCTGATGCCGTCGTCGCCACCGGAACCAGGACAGCACGAAGTCTGGAGGGTGCTTCTAGGGCGCGGGGGTGGAGTATGCGTACCGCGCGGGATACGACAGCCGGGGCGGGTGTCAGTGACCCACGTAGTTGAGAAGGGTTATTATGCCATGTTGACGCACGGTAGCCAGGTGGCGTCTAGCGCAACGGTCACGCACCCGTACCGACACCCACCTGCCCCCACTGGATAAAGGCCCAACGGCAACTGTTACGGGGAAGAAACAACTGAGGGCCAGTAGTCCCGGTTCTCCCGGTCCGAGTTCATAGCCGGGATACCCTGGATACCTGTCAGAGGCGGAGCCGCAAGCCGAAGCTGGCTTCCACGTCCGAGTGGGCGCCGGCCTTAGAGCGGGAGACGGAGCCAGCGGGCGCGGGACGTCAGTCCTCAGTCACGCCAAAAAGGGAGACCACCGCATTTCAAGCGGCGCTCTCCCCTGCTCCCCGATGTATGCGGGCTTTTTTGCCGGAAATAGTCTCCCGATGGTGGAGTGTTTCGCGTAGAGTCGCGCCAGTGCCCCATCCTTATGGCCGATGCTAACAGGGCAATTATAATGTTCCCACCAGCCCGGCCTTAGGGCCAACCGCCAAGAGCGATATGACCCCGTCCAACACCACCGGCAAGACGTCACAAGTCCAGGGCCGCTTCTGGCTGCGGGATCCGCCCCAGCGCGAACCTGACGAGATGACCGGCTACGACCAGGTGCACAAGACTGGCAGTTCCCACCACCTGGCGCACCATTTCGGCAACCCCGAAACCACACTGGTGGAAGCGGATCGCTGGATAGATCCCTACCTGCGCTACGGCGTGGCCCGGCGGCGAAGGCCCGACCTGCTCATCGCCTTTGACGTGGACCCGGCGGCCTACGCCGCCAGCAACGGGTACATCATCTCAGAGCAGGAGAAGCCCCGGACTTCGTGTTGGAGGTGGCCTCTGAGAGCACGGCGGACGTTGACCTGAACGAAAAGCGGGAGGACTACGCCGCGTTGGGCATCGGGGAATACTGGCGGTGTGACGAAACGGGGGATTATCACGGGACTCGGCTGGCCGGGGAGAGGCTGGCGGACGGCGAGTACGTTGCCACAGACATCGAGGAACTCCCCGACGAGAGCTCGCAGGAATATAGCGGGGCACTGGACCTGCACCTGCGGTGGAAGCAGGGGAAGTTTGCGTGGTACGACCCGGCTACGGGGAGGCGCATTGCCACCTTTGAAGATGAACGCGCCCGTGCCGACGCCGCCGAAGCCCGGGTCCGGGAGTTGGAAGAACAGGTGCGCCGCCAAGGCCTATGACGAGGCTTTAATCTGAACAGGAAAGGGGAATGCCGTTGAAAAGGGGTAGCCAACAGCCTTGTCCGACAACAGCAGGAGGGTACGCCGTCATATAGCGCATCGGCTGGCCGGGCTGGTCAGTATTCCTCGTTACCGGCATCGGCGGCGAAGGACACCTTCACCTTGATGGCCTTGCCGTCGGCGGCACTAGGGTGTAACGGCACTCGTTGCGTCTTGAATTGCTTGTGGGCCGCCAACCACTGGTAGCTGAACGTCGCGCCGTCCAGCCTGTCCCCTTCGGGGGTGCTCGTCGTGTGGCAGTGAGTGTCGCTCCCACCGGGGCCGTCCCGGCGATGGTGGGGCGCGCCAATGGCCGGGATGTTGGGAGTGAGTGCTGACGCCGCCGCGCCGTTAGCCGAGATGGTCATTGTCACGCTTCAATGGGGCCGCCGCGAATCGGTGGCGGTGGTTCGCCAACACCTGGCAATTGGGCCCAAGCGGGCCGGGCGCGACCCGGAGGATTTGCAGTTGATATTTCGCGCCACCGCCATCATCCGGGACGACCAGCAAGAAGCCTGTGAGATGGCCCGCCCCCTTTGCGTGCAACGGCCGGTCGAAAAGGCCCACGTCCCTTATCGTCGGGCGGCGGGCATCGACGCCGCCGACTTGGAAACCCCCGTCGCCGAGTTGAGCGAGCTTTAGTCGGACACACCCACGCCGAGGACTGGGGGCGGGCCCAAAGGTTGTGAGCCTTTCTCCTTGGGGATATCTTGGCCCAAACGTGCGACGCCATCGGCCTGATTGGAACTCCTGAACACTGCGCACAACAAATACGCAGCGCCGAGACCAACGGAGTCAATAACCTCTGCCTTATGACCGGAGAGAGCTATCGATTACCTCAACTGGAGCTGCAAGCTTTCCAGGACAACTATTTCCGGCCCTGGCGTAAAACTACAGCTCAGCGTTGCTCAACTCCTCTTTCAGTGCAGGCAGTCGCCGGTAGCGTTCTCGCAGTTCCGCAATAAAGTCGGTCCACGCCGGCTCCCCCGAGAGTTGCCGGTACAGGTCTCGCACTTTGATCAAGTGCGAACACGCCCGCTGGTAGTTGTCCCGGCCCCGGGCCTCAATCAGGCTCTCCACTTGTTGCAGATAGATGTCAACGGCAGCGCGGGGGTGCGTCTCCGAAGCGGATTGGGCCACTCGGATCAACTGGTCTGCGCCATATAGAAAACCCGGCCTTCTTTGCTTCACCGATTTCAAAGCCAGGTCTATTTCACCTTCTTCCAGGTAAATGTCGGTTAACAGACCGTATTGCTTAGCGGCGGACCACTCGTCCAGCAACTCCTGACGCAATCCCTGCCAGACACCAAGTTGCTGGGATAGCTCTCGCACCTCTTGATACCCGGCGACGTGTGGGCGCGTCTGAAGAAGCTGTTTAGCAAGGATCAAGGCTTCAGCCAATTCTCCCCGCTCTTTGTAGCGCTCCTTGAGCCACCCCATCAGGCGATGGTCCTGGTTGTGTAAAAGGCGGAGTTAAAGTGGACCACGTGGGCGGATCGACTGGCTGATTTATGGCGGTGGAAAATCGTACCGTCCACCGCCTTTCGTAAGGCTGATTATCAGTCTCTGGAAGGTGCGATGGATGTACCACGTGGAGCTGTACGCGCGAGTTCGCCGGGCCTGCATGGTGGAAGGGATGAGCCTTCGGGAAGCCTCCCGGGTGTTCGGCTGGCACCGGGACACGGTGCGCAAGATGCTGGCCTACTCGGCGGCGCCGGGCTACCGGCGGCAGAATCTACCCCGCCCCCCCAACCCTTCGACAAGCTCAGGATGCGCCCTGCACCGGCGTCATCGACCGGATACTGGAGTCGGACCTGAGCGTTCCCAGGAAGCAGCGCCACACGGCCAAACGCATCTTTGAGCGGCGGCGGGACGAGTATGGGTTCGGCGGCCAGTACACCATCGTCAAGGACTAGGTCAGGGAGCGCCGCCGCCGGTCCCAGGAGATGTTCGTGCCCCTGTCCCACTCCCCGGGGCAGGCCCAGTGCGACTTCGGCGAGGCCCTGGTGGTCATCGGGGGAGTGGAGCGCAAGGCCCACTGCTTCGTCCTGGACCTGCCCCACAGCGACGGCTGCTTCGTCAAGGCCTACCCCGCGGAGACCACCGCGGCCTTCAGGGACGGCCACCTGTCGGCCTTCGCCTTCCTGGGTGGAGTGCCCCAGAGCATCCTGTAGGACAACACCAAGCTGGCGGTGGCCAGGATCCTGGGCGACGGACGCCGTAAGCGCACCCGTTCCTTCACCGAGTTGCAGTCCCACTACCGGTTCGACGACCGGTTCGGGCGCCCCGGCAAGGGCAACGACAAGGGGATGGTCGAGGGGATGGTGGGCTACCTGCGCCGCAACTTCCTGGTGCCAGTGCCGTCCTTCGACAGCTTTGACGCCTTGAACGCTCACCTGGAGCAGCGCTGCCTGGAACGGATGGACGCCAGGCTCAGGGGCCACTCAGAGACCATCGGGCAGCGGATGGAACGGGACCTGACCTGGAGGCCCTGCTGCCCCGGCCCGACGTGCCCTACGACGCTTGCGACAAGCAGCCCAGCCTGGTGAGTTCGCTGTCTCTGGTCCGGTACCGGACCAACGACTACTCGGTGCCGGTGGCCTACGGACACCGGGACGTCATGGTGCGAGGCTACGTGGACCGGGTGGTCATCAGCTGCGGGTCTGCGGTCATCGCCAGACATCCTCGTTCCTACGAGTGGGACGACTTCGTCTTCGACCTGATCCACTACCTGCCCCGGTTGGAGCAGAAGACGACGGCCTTGGACCAGGCCGCTCCGTTGCAGGGATGGCAACTGCCCGAGGAGTTCGCTACGCTGCGCCGTCTGGAAGGCAAGCCACCCCGGCTTGATCTGGAACTCTATCCCTACCTGCCCCGGGTGCGGGTGAACACGACCTCCGCCGGGGACTACATGACCTTGCTGTCGGGGGGGCATGAACGACCGGCCGACGCTGCTATTGGAACACCACCTCAAGGAGCTGAAGCGACCCAGCTTCCTGAGGGAGTACGGGAAGATGCGCCCAGTGCGCCGCCGAGGGAGTGGCCCATCCCGACTACCTGCTGCGTCTCTCCGAACTGGAACTCATCGACCGCCACCAGCGCATGGTGCAGCGCCGGATCCGGGCCGCCCGCTTCCCCGCGGTCAAGACCCTGGACACCTTCAACTTTATGGCCATCCCCTCGGTGAACAAGGCCCTGGTGCTGGCGCTGGCCCGCTGCGAGTACATACAACACCGGGAGAACGTCATCGCCGTCGGCAACAGCGGCACCGGCAAGACCCACGTTGCCCTGGGGCTGGGCCTGGCCGCCTGCCAGCGCAGAATGTCCGTGGGCTTCACCGCCGCCGCCCTGGTCCACGAGCTGATGGAGGCCCGGGACGAGCGACGGCTGCTGAATCTACAGAGACAACTTTCCCGCCTGAACCTGCTGATCATCGACAAGCCGGGTTTAGTCCCCCGGTCTCCCACCGGCGCGGAACTGCTCTTCGAGGTCTTCAGCCAACGCTACGAGCCGGGCTCCATCCTGGTCACCACCAACCTGCCCTGCGATGAGTGGACCGAAGTATTTGGCTCGGAACGCCTCACCGGCGCGCTGCTGGACCTCTCACCCACCACGTCCATATCCTGGAGATGAACGGCGACAGCTACCGCCTCCGGCACAGCCGGCAGGACATTGCTTCCCAGGTCTCGGATGATCCGGACGACTCCTGACTCACTCCAGACCTGCGGACCCCTGCTCCTGACCTCACCCCGCCCAGCTCCCAATTCAGTCCTTTCTCAGCGTGCCGGTGGTACACGATTCCTCCGCCGCAGTGCTACACCTTCTCGCCGCCCTTGACAGGAAACGGTACTAGTACTCAGTCAATTTTGGGATAGTAGTTACCGCAAGGCAACCTGAAACGATGGTCCCATGCTAAACAGTTCGCCACCTTCGCAGTAGCACCTTCGATTCCAAACGTGACTGAGTACTAGTAGTCCAACAGCTTTGAATTGATACATAGGATGTTGTAAAGTTGTGGGTATAGGTCAAAAGGCAAGGTGATGTTGGGAGGATGAGGATGCCAGCCAAGAAGTACCGGGTCAAGCTGAGTGGGGAGGAGCAGGCGGAACTGAAGGGGATGGTGTCTCGGGGACGGGGGGCGGCGTACAAGCAGACCCACGCTCGGATTCTGCTGCTTGTCGATGAAGCTCAAGAGGGCGGGGCGATGAAGGACGAGGATATAGCCCGGGCCCTGAAGATAGGCAGTGCCACGGTGGAACGGGTGCGCCGCCGCTGTGTCGAGGAGGGAGTAGAGGCTGCTCTGGGCCGCAGGCCGCAGGTCAACCGCCGTCCGAGAAAGCTGGACGGCGAGAGTGAGGCCCACTTGGTGGCCATGGCCTGCTCCCAGCCGCCGGAGGGCCGGGCTGGCTGGACGCTGCAACTGCTGGCGGACCGACTGGCGGAGTGGGAGATAGTGGACACCATCAGCGCCGAAACGGTGCGCCAGACCCTGAAAAAAACCAACTCAAGCCCTGGCTGAAGGAGTGCTGGTGCATCCCGCCCAAGGCCAACGCCGAGTTCGTCTGCGCCATGGAGGACGTGCTGGAGGTCTACCATCGCCGGTATGGCGACAACGAGGTTCTGGTGTGCCTGGACGAGACCAGCAAACAGCAGGTGAAGGAGACCCGCACTCCCCTCCCACTGCGTCCCGGCGTTGCCATGGCCTACGACTGCGAATACGAGCGCAACGGAGTGAGCAACCTGTTCATGCTGTTCGCGCCCTTGGAGGGGTGGCGCCGGGTGGAGGTGACGGACCGGCGCACCAAGTTGGATTGGGCCCGGGTGGTGCGGCAACTGGTGGACGTGGACTACCCAGACAGGGACCGGATAGTCTTGGTGATGGACAATC
Organism: Dehalococcoidia bacterium; assembly: GCA_965197655.1. Lineage (GTDB taxonomy): Bacteria > Chloroflexota > Dehalococcoidia > Lucifugimonadales > UBA3495 > CATQHB01. Next base: position 3,726,957 of record OZ240220.1, read on the forward strand.
TGAACACCCACCATCCGTCATCCCTGTACGAGGCATTTGAGCCTGCGGAGGCGCGGCGCATAGCGGAACGGCTGGAAATCCACTACACGCCCAAGCACGGCAGTTGGCTGGATATGGCCGAGATAGAGCTTGCAGTGCTGGCGAGGCAGTGCTTGGACCGCCGGATTCCTGATCAAGAGACGCTGAGGAAAGAGACCTGGGCCTGGGAGAGCCAGCGCAACCGCGACAGGGTCCGTGCCGACTGGCGTTTCACTACCGAGGACGCCCGTATCAAGCTCAAGTCCCTCTATCCCTCAATTCAATACTGATGACCTACTAGTCGCGTCATCGCGCAAAAGAGCGTATTTGTCGTGCCTCCAACAGGATTAGTTGAACCAGAGAGCGTCGTTGTGATACCTGCTGATCTAAAGCGGCCTATATTGACCTATCTCAGTGATTGCCATGGCATTTCTGCCGAAACCGTATACAACGACCTCCACGGCTTCATTAGGTAGCGTAAGATCCATCAGAGCTGCTACGCAGAATTTTGTATCGCATTATCACACCACCAAAATCAGGATTATTCAATTGCTATTGAACATTACACTAGGTCTATTGAACTTGGACCTCAGATATACCTCAATTTCGTGAACCGCGGCCAAGCCTATACTGAGATCGGAGAAAACGATTTAGCAGTCCTCGACCTTGACAAAGCGCTAGAACTAAATCCAAACGAACCAGCCGTTTTTTTCAATCTCGGAAATGCCTACGCACGCAAAGGCGATATTGAACAAGCGATCTGCAATTACAGTCAAGCGATAGCATTGAACCCACAACATGTGGGCGCACATCTTAACCGCGGACACACCTAATTCCCTCCGCGGCAGTATCAGCGAAGCTATCCAAGATTACAGCCGAGCTATAGAAATTAATCCACTGGAGTTGAACGCGTATTGCAGTAGAGGCGCGGCATTCGTACAACAATGCGAAATAGAACTTGCCATTAAAGACTTTACGGTGGCAATTCGGTTGGATCCCGATTGTGCTGTGGCTTACGCCAATCGCGGCAACGCGCACATCCTCAACGGAAAATATGGGCTAGCGATCCAAGATCGTACGGTAGCGATTAAGCTCGAACAAAGCGATGTTGTCTCCTTTTATAATCGTGGGATAGCACAATTGTACTTGTCCCATTTTGATGAGTCGATGAGAGACTTAAGGTGTGCACGGGATCTGGGTTACGACATAGCGGCAACTTTCCAAGAAGAATACGGAACTATTGTGGACTTTGAGCAAAAACTAAATAACAGCGTTCCATGTGATATGCATAAGATACTTACGTTATAGTGCTTCACCAGCACATCTGCTCGAACTCGGCGTTGTTTACCGGAACGATGTCGGAACCGTAGTCAATGAGCTTAAGTCCGGAGGCCGCGACCAGGAGATTGTCTGGATGAATGTTTCGGCAGGCTACTCCGGCCTGACGGGCTTCCCTGAGCAGGGTCTGCAGTTCTTCCAGGTGGCCGCCCTCGTAAACCCTACCTGCCTCGTAGGCATATACCGCAATGACGTTCTCCCCCTGCCGGCTGACCTCCAGCAGGTCCGGCAATGACTTGTAGCCAGACAGGTTGCCCGCCAGTGATTGCAGGAAACTTATTCGCTCCTTTCGATCCCTCGCTTTCCAGTAGTGAAAGTACTTATAAACCTGAGTTCGGGATAAGGGATGCCTCCTGAAGAAAGAAGGGGTATTCTTTCTGGTAGATGAATACCAAGGAGGCATCCCCATGAGTCTACTCAAGCTGTTCTGTAATGTCGATGATTTCTGGCAAGTTTTTCAGACCCGTTGGTCGGGAACCATGCTGACTCCAGGCGCCGGGCAGAGAGTTCGAAGGCCTCGGTTGTCCCCCAGTGAGATCATGACGATTCTGATTCACTTTCACCAGTCCCACTACCGCACCTTCAAAGCCTATTACACTGAATAGGTCCTGATTCACTGCCGGTCCGAATTCCCCGCTTTGGTCAGCTACAACCGGTTTGTTGAGTTGACTCCTGCCGTGATGGTCCCGTTGTTAGACTACCTGCAACAGCGCCAAGGCAACTGCACCGGCCTGGCCTTTGTGGATGCCACTGCCATCAAGGTATGCCATAACAAGCGGATTCCCCGCCACAAGGTCTTTGCCGGCATTGCAGCGCGGGGCAAGACCTCGATGGGCTGGTTTTATGGCTTCAAACTCCACCTGAGCGTCAATGACCGGGGCGAAATCCTGGCCTGCCAGCTGACGCCGGGCCTTATTCCGAGCAACGTGGACGACCGCAAGCCGCTGCCGTACCTGGCGAAGACCTTGTTTGGCAAGCTCTGCGGCGACAAGAGCCTGCCCCGTACTTGATACGGGGGGTACATCTCCCAACCGCTCTTTGACCAACTGCTGGCCCAGGGTCTGGAGTTAATCACGCCCAGGCGCAAGAACATGAAGCAGCGTCCGCTGCCCCTGGAGGACCAACTGTTGTTGCGGCAACGGTCGATTATTGAGACCATCAACGACCAACTGAAGAATATTTCCCAAATTGAACCTACCAGGCACCGGAGCGTGGCTAATTTCCTGGTCAACCTGCTCTGTGGCTTGATTGCCTACTGCCACCAACGGAAAAAGCCTTCGCTCCACCTCTCCCACTCCCAGCTTCAGCTGCTGGCTCAATACTTATAGCATTCCCGAACTCGGGTTAATATGTTTCTTGCTCATCCTGCCCCATCGCATACACAACGTCCTTCACGGTCTCCGCGCCTAGAGCGTATCTAGATAGCCACCGCGGCGTTGTTGGCGTGCCTGGCGGCGATGATGATCGCTGCGGCAGCCTGCGACGGATCCATCCAGGAAAGCTCGGACGGATGCGGAGGCTCCACCATCGATTGGGAGAAGGTGGCTGCGTATGAGGAGACCTGCCGCGCGCCGGGAAATTCCGTTTCTCAGCTCGAGGAGGACTCAACAAACGCCGAATGGTCGGAAGCCCTGGGGGAAGATATTGAAGCGTGGGAATCGCAGGATGTTCCCGATGCGCTAGACGCCTGCCACAAAGCTACCATAGACCTCCTGAAGGAACCTAAGAAAGTGGTCGATTCCCAGCCCCCCGATGGTAGCGTTTTTGATACTGAGGAAATGGGGGAAGGCGTGGAAGACTATTCCGAATCGGCAGAAGCGCCTGGGCGAAGACTACCCCCCGTTCGCTGTCGGCTGGGTGGTGTGCCCTGCTTTCGAGACGCGGACGAGAACGTAGACCTCACGCACGTTGCCTACTATGTCATTTTGTGCGGCTCCTACGCCTGTTATTTAAGCGTCTGGTATGTGGAACGAGACGCCCAAAAGCTTATTTTTGGTGTAGCGCTCAGCAACTGTGATGAGGACACGCTATTACCGCGACCGGACTGCAGTGAAAACCTGATCGTCCGCGACGGGAACGGAACGTACTACGGGGCCTCAAGCTGTGAATTCAGTGGGAACATCCGTGACGGCAAGGTCCCGTATCAAGAAAGCTCAGGGGAGGCAAGCGTGGGCATAGCCCTGGAGTACGAATTGCCGGAAAGCGCCAGCGACTTATGGAAGGTCTGAACAACCCGAGTTGACAGGCTTTTGTCAATTCAGGGACGTTGGAAGGCTTCTATTCGGGTGCATTTGCGTCGATTTTTGCCGCTTGGGCCCCTTCCATACCCAGATTTCAGGTTCGTAGGCCCATTTGGGCGCACTGCCCCCTGGGTCAGGCCGCCAGCAGTCTCTGGGCCCGGGTCAGGTTGGAAAGTCCCAGCAGCAGGGGCAGACGATCTGTATTCTTGGCCAAGCCCCGGTATCGTACCCCCGATGGGACTCGGGGGCAGGCTCTTGGCGTAGTGGAATATCCCCTTCACGTCCCAGAAGGGATGTTCCACTTTGGCTCTCACCGATGCCCTGACCTGCTCCACCAGCGCTGCCCAACCGTCCGGTTCCAGGTTTTTCCGCTTTCCCAGCTTCAAATCCACTTGCCACCGTACCGTCAATCCCTGGTTCTCCTCCCGTTTCTGCACCCCAGTGTATCCAGCATCTCCCCATACCTGGGTTTCCTTCGCCGTGCAGCAGGTGGACCGCCTGGGTCACGTCATACACGTTGGCTGGGCTCGTTACCATGCTGTGCACTAGTCCGGTCTCTGCGTCCACCCCGATGTGCAGCTTCATCCCGAAGTGATATTGATTTCCCTTCTTTACCTGACGCAGCTCCGGGTCCTGCTGGCCCTCCCGGTTCTTGGTAGAAGCGGGGGCTTGAATGATGGTGGCGTCCACGATGGTTCCTTCCCTCAGAATCATCCCCCGCTCCCCCAGGTGGGACCTGATCTCCTCAAACAGTCCCTGCCCCAATTGGAGCCACTCCAGCAGGTGACGGAAGTGCAGAATAGTGCTCTCGTCGGGTATGGGTTCCGACAGCCGCAGCCCCACTAAACGTCGCACCGACTCCGCCTCGTACAACAGAGCCTGCCCCCGCGAAGGCGGGGGCTTCCATCGCTGGGTCACTCAGGTTGTGGCAGATCTGTACCACATGCACCCGCAGCATCACTGACAGGGGATAGGGCCGGCGCCCCTTCCCAGCCTTGGGATAGTGGGGAAGGATCCGCGCTTCCAGCCTGGACCAGGAGACCAAGGCATCCAGGCACCCAGACGTTCCAGAAACTGCTCCCTGCGGGTCTTGTGCCGCTTGTGCTGGTAGTCCAGGTCGGCAAAGCTGGGCTGATCGAGCATGGGCTATCCTCCTGGCAACCACTTGTTTGACCCAGTATGCCAAAATCAGCCCCACTTGTTCAGACCTTCCTTAGCAACCGCAGTCAAACAGGGCCCCGGTTTCCGGCGCCATAGCTTGACGTTGGCGAGTCGTACAACTATGCTCAAGTCCACAGAGGCGTCCCGTGTTGACGATGCCGAAAGAGCAGCGCGAGCCCCATACCCATCCTGATTCGGAAAGGAATTACGACATGAAAGTGCAGATAATGTCTCCCGCGGCCGACCGGGTGGACTTCAAGGTGCCGCCCGCCCCCAGACTTACGACCTTTGAGGGCAAGACCATCGGTCTGTACAACAACATGACCGGCGGGGCCGATGTTGCCGTGGACCGCTTCGCCGAGCAGTTGCAGCGCCGCTATCCCAGCGTCAAGTTCCAGCGCTACGGCGGAGACCTGCGCGAAGGCCGTCCGGTACTTAGCCGGGGCGTCCATATTGACGACGAGGAAGCCGCCCGCATTGCCACCGAGGTTGACGCCATGGTGGGTGCGACGGCGCATTGAGGGGGCTGCACGTCGTGGCTTAGCCATGACATGGTTGCCATGGAAAAGGCCGGCATTCCCGCCGTGGCCATCGCCGCCCAGAGCTTTGCCCGGGCCTGGCAGTCCTGCGTGGACGGGTGGGGACAGCCCACCACCGCTTATGTCATCATTCCCCACGCCACCACCGGGCAGCAACCCGACTTCATTCGCAACATGGTGGACGGCCAGATTGACGCCATAATCCAGGGACTCACCACCTTCCCGGCGTCCCGCGGGCCGGTCAGCCCCCAAAAGACCGACGGCGCCACCGAGGTCTTCACCGTGGAGATGGACGCATCCCCGGATGGGCTGGACGCGGTGAACCGATTCCTGGCCGAACGGGACTGGAGCGACGGCATTCCGGTCATTCCGCCCACGCCCGAGTTGGTGGAGAGAATGCTGGCCGGCACCAGCAGGAGTCCCCAGGACGTGCTGATGGTGATGGAGCCGGGCTTCGGAGTCGCCACCGTGGAGAAGGTCGCGATTAACGCCGTGATGGCCGGCTGCCGCCCCGAGCAGTTCCCGGTTCTGCTGGCCGCCATTGACTGCCTGGCCCAGCCAGAGATGAACCACCGGGATATGCAGGTGTCGGGCCACACCGAGGCCCCGCTGATTCTGGTCAACGGCCCCATCGCCCAGCGCGCTGGCATCAACTGCGGCACGTCGGCCATGGGTCCCGGTGTGGTCAATAGCGCCAACACCTCCATCGGACGGGCGCTGCGGCTGTGCCTCATCAACATCGGCTACTGCAAGGCCGGGACCGGCGACCCCAACTTCATCGGCCTGCCCACCAAGTTCGGTATGTGCATCGCCGAGAACGAAGAGCTTAGCCCGTGGCAGCCCTACCACGTAGACCAGGGTTTCCAGGCCCACGAAAGCGCCGTGACGGTGGTGACCGTTACCGGCCCTGGCGACATCCTGGACTCAGGTTCCAGGAACCACAAGGACACGCTGAACAACATCGCTTCGTTGATGTTCTACCCCGGCGCCGGCAGCGGCGGGTGGATACGGGGCTGGCAGTCGGCGCAGGTGGGGCATACCAACCAGCGGGTGTCTTACCCTGGGCCGTACCATCCCATTGTGCTTAGTCCTTCCCGCGCGGTCATTCTGGCCGAAGCCGGGTACAGCAAGCGGGACGCTCAGGAATGGCTGCACGAGCATTGCCGGGTGCCGCTGCAGCAGGCCATCGGCAGCCGCGGCGTACCCAAGGACGAGAACGGCAAGTGGCTGCATCACCCAGAGTTGCAATCCCTGGAGAACGACCCGGACGCCACCATTCCGATGCTGGAAAGCCCGGAGCAGTACCTGCTGTTCGTGACCGGCGGCACCACCCACTACGCCAACTTCTTCTACGGCACCTACGGCATCGCCACCCGCCCGGTGGAAGAGTTTTAGCCACCGGCGGTGGCTAACTGCCGGGTGTTCCGGTGGGAAAAACGAGCGGGGCGGAGTTGTAGATCTGAAACAACTCTGCCCCGTTTCCTTTGGTCCCTGTCATCTCTTTTGTTATCTGGTTGAGCCGGATTCCTCCAGGGTAGGCGGCAGTTCGGTAAATTCCTTTCCCTCTGCGGCGGCTTCCAACCACCGCTGGTTCCAAGCCTCCCAACGCTCTTGGGCCTTTCGGAAGCCTTCGTTGTAGCGTCTTCTGAGGTATTTCTCTGCAAACATTTCGTACCTCTCTACGATGACCACCGTCTCCGCTGCCACGACGACGAGCGACGCCATTCCCTTGCCGATGGCTATACCCAGTGCCCAACGCATTGCCAGTTGTCTGATAGACAATCTCATACCAGCAAAGCAACCCGAGGCATATCAGGGATTGGGCGACAAACAGGAACAGGAACCAGCCTTCGTGTCCTTCGCCTACGTTGGGCATGGGCAATTGTGAGCGTTGCTCATTCCTGTTTCTAGTACCGTTTCCAGATGGTCTTGTTGATACTGGAAAGTCACCTCCAACTCCGGATTCCCACTTGCGCGGGAATGACGGGCAGGTGAAACGGGTATCCGGTATAAGGCATATTCAAGTAGAAACGGTCCTAAACCAAAGCCAAGGTGGGATGTGCATTTGCCGGGTGCTGGGAATCGGGGCGGGAGTCTGGCGGGAGTGTTTCGGCCCTTGATTGCCGGATCGTCCGGCAGCGCCGTCTCACATCGTCTTTCCGGCTGGACCGCCCGGCCAGGAATGTGCCGACCCTCTCCCCTGCCTACGCAGGGGCAGGCTCGGCACCGCCGCCCTGCTGCCCAGGCACAGATTGCCAGTGGCCTCCCCTCTCGCCCAGGCACAGATTGCCAGTGGCCTCCTCTCTCGCCCAGCCCCAGCTAGCCGCAGCGGCGTTGAAGTCCGGGCTGTAGCCCGGCAGAGCCTGCCCTCGTGAAAACGGGGGTTCACCAGCCTCAGCTCCAGCTCAGGCGTCCTGCGGTACTCCCGCACCGCCTCGCCACGGTGGGCTGGCGCATTGTCCCAGCTGACCCGCAGCGGCCCCGGATGCTTTTCCCTCAGTTGCGTCAGGAAGGCAACCGAGGTCCCGCGGTTGCGGTTGCCCGCCAGTTCCGGCCATTCCACCTCGCCCGTCGCCAGGCACACCGCTGCATAGTAGCTGGCCTGCTCCCCCTACCGCGGGCTAGTGGAGTCCACCAACGCCGGCTTACCCTGCAGCACCCACTGGCCCCGCAACTCCGCATCCGCCCGGAAGTGGGCCGCATCAGCAAAGAATATCCTGGCTTCAGTCCGCCCAGCCTCCTCCCAACGGGCGGCCTACTCCGCCACGAAGGCCTCCCGCTTGGACTCATTCCCCTGGACCAGACGCTTCTTGGGGCGCTTGAAGGCAAACCCCAGCCGGTGCCGCCAGTTCAGGCAACTGCTGCGGCACCGGCTGAGGCCAAACCGTTCTGAGACAAACCGATGCACCACCTTCCAATACCAGTTGGCCAGTTGGATGCCCGCCGCGGCGGGCGGTTGCTCCACCGCCCCGTTCAACTCCTGCTGCTGCGCCTGGTCCAGGGCGGGCGGGAACCACCGGTCTGCTCGAATATCCGGGCCGCAGGCCCGCCCGCACCGCAGGCCGACGCCCAACGTCCGATAGTGTGGGATAGTGTGGGGGTCCCGCTCCAGCGCCAGCGCCGCCGTCGCTGCCCTCCAGCCCTGCGCCAGCAGCAGGATGGCCTACCACCACCACCGCTCCCGGGGTGTGGGCGCCAGAATCATCCGCCGCCGCAAGTCCTTGACTCCCATCTGCCCCTGTTCCAAAGACCGGTCTATCTCCCTCACCCCCATCACCAACCCTTCGCAATTTCTGAGACCAGCTACCTCGGTTCCTTCACAAATTTACCCCATGCGTCTGCGCATTTCACCTTGGCTTTGGTTTAGGTCGGTTCTGGTCAGTCGGCGAGAGACGCTCTTGGCTGCGCCCCGGAACGCACTGTCCACCTTTGACGAGATCTACGCCTTTCGCGCCGGCCTGGAGCTGGAACCCGGGGAGGGAGAGGTGGATATGCCTCCCCGGGCCGGTCTCCATGCAAAGGTCTACGTGATTGATGATGGCTGGGATGCGCGCGTGGTCGTGGGCTCGGCCAACTCCACTGCAGCTGCGCTGGGCAGTTACCCGCGCAACGTAGAGTTCATGGTTGAACTGGTGGGGAGAAAGAGCAAATACGGCATCGATGCCCTGCTAGCGCGTAAGGAAGGAGGAGACACCGGCACTTTTCGGGACCTGATCGAGCCCTTTGGTAAATCGGAGTTGGGCACGGAGCCAGAGGATCAGGACGCCACTAATCTTGAACTCCTCCTGGAAGCCGCTGCGGCAAAGTTGGCCAGGGCCGATGTGAAGGGTCGAGTCGAGCCCTCCGGCGAGCGTTACGTTATGCGACTGGAAATGGGCCAGGTGCTAGAGTTGCCGGAGTCGGTCGGCGCGGTGACCTGCTGGCCGGCATCTCTTCCGGACAGCTACAGCAAACCGCTCGGGTCCGGTGCAGAGTTTCCTGGCTTGTCGGTGACGGAGTTCTCCTGCTTCCTGGCCATTGAGATCCAGGCCTCGGCGCAGGGTAAGGTAGGCCGCAAACGATTCGTGCGGCCCGTAGAAGTAGAAGACCTCCCAGAGGACCGGCTGCCCAGGTTGCTGGCCAGCATACTGAGCAACCGGGCCCGCCTGATGCAGCTTCTCTGGTTGTTATTGTCGCCCGACGATGATCTCTCTTTCGCCGAATTCGCCCAATTCTTTGGAACTGATGATGGGTACGTTGGCTCGAGTCTGACGTTTCCCGGGTTGATGGAGAGAATGCTGGAAACGCTGCACAGCGGGCCCAACCGTCTGGATCCTGTGGCGTCCCTGGTCGAGGATCTGAAGAAAACCGAAGCCGGTGCGGACCTTCTCGGCCCCGAATTCGACGCTGTGTGGGAACCACTCTGGAAAGTGCGACAGGACAGACGATGAAGAAAGACGGCAACGCGCTCGCGCGCCCCGGGTGCTTGCGGAGCTGAAGGCTTTCCAAAGGCAGACGGCCGAATATGCTTTTGAGCGGCTGTTCAAGACTAACGACAGCACCAGGCGCTTCTTGGTCGCCGACGAAGTCGGGTTGGGAAAGACGCTGGTGGCAGCCGGCGTCATCGGCCTTGCGATAGACCACTTACAGGCGAATGGCACTGCCAGGGTAGACATTATCTACATCTGTTCAAACCAGGCCATTGCGCGGCAGAACGTCAACCGGATTAAACGACTTCTGGGCATCGAAACGGAACCCCTGGCTTCACGAATCGCCCTTCTGCCATACCGCTTGAAGACGTTGGACAACCCGGTGAACCTGATAGCGCTAACGCCGGGTACTTCTTTCAACTCAGCCTCATCTGAAGGTGTCGTCGAAGAGCGGATTATCCTGTACCGGATGCTGCTTCAGACCTGGGGCGACTTGGTGCGTCGTAGCCGCCGAGTCTTCTTGGGAGGGCTTCAATCCGTTTCCAGGTTTCAAGACTACGAACGATATTACCCAGCCCGGCCGATTGACCCGGGTATCGTTAAGCGCTTTCACGAATCGGTTGGAGATTCTGGATCTTCAATGTACGAAGAGTTTCTTGAGTTGAGCGCGGCGCTTAACACGAATCGAAACAGTGCGTCACGAGCTCGCCGCATCCGCTTCATCGCCAATGTCCGGCGCATCCTGGCCCGATCCTGCCTGGACGCGTTGGAGCCCGACCTGGTCATTCTTGACGAATTTCAGCGCTTTCGGGACCTGTTGGACTCTAATACTGAGAGTGGTGAGTTGGCGCAACGCCTCTTTGAATACGAGGACAGCCACACCCGCGTCCGCACGATGCTGCTCTCCGCTACTCCCTACAAGTCAGACACACTAAGCCACGAATTGGATGATGACCATTGCAAGGACTTTCTTGGAACCGTAGGCTTCTTGAAGGGACCAGAGGGGTCGGTGGAACCGCTCGAGGAGTCGCTGCGTCAGTTTCGAGCTGAGCTACCGCGAGTTGTCGCGGAGGGCGAGGTTGAATTTGAGGCGGTCCATCGACTATCCGGCCATCGTGGCCGGATCGAGGCGGAATTGGGACAGTGATGTCCCGGACAGAGCGGCGTAGCGGAGAAGTCTTGGGAGACCCAATGTTGGCCGTGGAAGACTTGCCCGTGGGTTTGGAAACCGATGACGTTGAATCTTATCTCAGTGCACGGGACATTTCCAGCGCAGTCTATGCCCCAGGGATCATGGAGTACTGGAAGTCCACACCTTACCTCCTTTCCTTTGCGGAGCAGTATCGTGTTTACGCCGGGTGGCTCAGGGATGCCAGCCGTGCGAATGCGACTGGAGACGTCGACGATGCGGAGCATTCAGTGTGGGGAGGCTTGGTGGCCAATGTGCAGGATGGATTGGCCGACCCTTCCAGGCTGGGACGCCCCCCGACGATCTCGTCGATATGTTGGCGGTACTCGCTCTGGGATCGCCGGCAAATGCTACGTTACGAGCACTCTCTCGCATCACTGGGTTACCCACTGAGGGACCGGGTTTGGAAAGGGAAGCGTTTACAGCGGCGTGGGATTCCGCGCGTTCTTCCGGTCTCCCACTTCCGAAGGTCTCTTGCGCAACCTATACTATCCCTCCGTGCCCTTCAATACGCGAACCTATGTGCAAAGGGTACTCGCGTATACAGCAGAGGGAGGTTTGTCGGCAGTCCTGGACGAGTTTTTCCAGGTGCTCCGGGAATCAAATGGCGGTCAGTCCAACGCATCAGACCTGGTGGCTTCGCTGTGCGAAGTTCTGAGATTGGCCACTGGGCGGTTGGACGTAATCGAGTGGGAAAACAGTTCTACCGGAGTACAGCGACGGCCCTATCCCATGCGTCAGCACTTCGCCCGCCGCTACGCCAATGAACGTACTACCAGCCATGATCCCCAGGCTGGCGTGCATGTTGACGCCGTACGTGACGCGTTCAACTCGCCTTTTGGCCGTTCGCTCTCGCCACTCTTCGGTAGGACAGGAGGGTCTGGACTTTCATTGGTATTGCCATGCCGTCGTGCATTGGAACTTGCCTTCGAACCCTGTGGACCTGGAACAGCGGGAGGGCCGTGTCCATCGCTATCACGGGCACACCATTAGGAATAATGTTGCGCAGGCGTTGGGCGGACGTGTTTCGGAACTGACTCGAGAAGCAGTTGCTCGTGGCGAGTTCCTTAATCCATGGGATGTGACATACAGCATTGCCGATCTTGAACTCGGCGGAGAAGGAGGTCTGAAACCGCACTGGGTGTACGCGGAGGGAGATGCTCGCATTCAAAGGTATTCACCAGTTCTACCACTGTCACGTGATGCCGCACGAATTGAACCTCTTAGACAGGCCTTGATGGTATACCGCATGGTCTTTGGGCAGCCCCGACAGGACGACCTGCTGGACTTCATCCTTAGGGAGGTGCCCGAGGCTCGTCGAGCTGACCTAGCGGCCGCAATGATCATCGATCTAAGCCCACCGACAGGGCAAAACGGAGTCTAACCAGTAGACCAACTTTTTTGAAATGAAGGTTAGTCAAGGTCGGCCCTATTGCCCTGGAACACTGGGACAATGCCACTCCCCCTTCAGGCTGAGAGCTCTAAAGACCATCGAATCAAAGTTGTTGGACTCTAAGCCCGAATCCACCGAAGGAGGGCGTCGGGTCAGTGTCCTGAAGCGGCAAGAAGGTGCTCCTGCGCATCTGGGATAATGGTTTTGCAACAAAAAACCGACCCCAGAAAAGGAGCACCCAATAGATGCTACCACGCCACCACCCCGACCGTATTCGCATCGTCTTTGACGATCACCGCCTGGTGGCCAATGCCGGCCTGCTCCTTCCGGCCGCCCTCGCCTAACACCTGGGCCTGGGGGAACTCGTAGACTATCACCTCGATCTCGGCAGCGCGCCGGGGCGGGCCAACACCGGCGACAAGCTGATGACCCTGGTGGCGTCTGCGCTGGCTGGCGGCGACTGCATCGACGCCGCCGACGTGTTGCGCACCGGGAGGACGGCCTGCACCCTGGGCTCCACGGTCAAGGCACCATCCACCCCCCGCTTTCGCGAGGGCAGGCTCTGGGCGCCTTCCTGCACAGCTTCCGGTGGGGCCACGTTCGCCAACTGGACCGGGTGAGCCGCGAGTCGCTGGCCCGGGCCTGGCAGGCTGGGGCGGGACCCGGCGACGCGCCGTTCACCATCGACCTGGACTCCACCATCTGCGAGACCTACGGGCTGCGTCCTCTCCCCACCACCTCGCCCTGCCCAACGTCCGCAGACTCTCACTAGGTCTCCCGGCGGCGAATGAAGACAGACACCGGCACCCTCTACCCGAAATCGGGCTCCGACCATCGCCTCCCCTTACCCCTCATCGCCCATTCCACTGCTGTAACGTCATCCCTTCGGTGGATTCGGGCTAAAGGGGGCATTGACAAATAATAACCCCCGGTCAATGGCGGAAGCATTTTGGGCCACTGGGGCGGCGCCAAGGGCCTGTTGAAAAAGCCAGCTTGACATAGGGTCTAGTGCTTAGTTGGACTACAATGCTGAGACGGTCTGCTATCAACAAGGACGCCGATGCTTGAGCCGCTGGATCGTAGCCGTAGGAACTTCTCTCTGAATCAGTTTACCACCAAGCCGCTGCGGGATTTCATAGACCCCTACCGCCTACCCATCCAGATTGACGAGCAACAGTTTCCCGCCAGCGGCCGGTCGGGGGCGGGTGGGTGGGGTGGCTCAATTCCCTTAGTTAGCCATAGAGCAGTTGGCGTTCGAAAACGAAGAAGAGTCAATAGCCCGAACAAGAGCTACTCATCCGGGGGCAGGTAAGCATTGGGGACGGCGGCGCTGCCCTGCCCTACGCCGGTGGTATCGCCCCGCTGGTTTTCCGCCTTTATTTCAACGGAGACGCGGCTGCCGTTGACTTCCCTGGTCAGGCCAACAATTTTCCCGGTAAAGGTTATGGTATCGCCGGGGCGGACCGGCCTCAGGAACCGCAGGTCAACCGTCCCGGTGTGGTTATACACGTCGCTGCCAAAAAATCTTCGCAACATCTCGATAGCGAAAGACAGGGACATCCTCCCCGAAGCCACCGTTCCCTCGGTGCCAAGAGTCTCCCGGGCGGTCTCCTCGTCGGTAAACTGAGACGGGCCGGACTCTCCGGCGCTGCCTTCGAACAGGTTGATGGCCTCCTGGGTCATTTCCTTCACCAGGGGAGCCAGCTCATCCCCAACGGCGTAACTCCTGATAGCCCCCCCATTTCTTGCCCACCTCTGTCGGCTGCTTGAGTTCGTGGGTAATTACCCGGTCAATCAGCAGCCCGTCCTCGTCCACCGAGACGGCCTCAGTGACAATGTAGTTCTTGCCCCGGCGCAGGTACTTGTCGGCGATCCAGGCCCGGACCCTTATCATCTTTCCGGCCACGGGTGGGTTGTAGCAATAGAAGGCGCAACGGGCGTTGACCGAACCGGCATCCCGGTACTTGGCGTTGTACTGCTTCACGTCCACCTTGTGGGAGATGGTGGGAAAGCCGGCATCCGGGTCCATTACTCCCTTGCGATAATTGTCGATCATCTCCTGGGTCAGGATATACTCATAGGTGTTGAAGGTCTCACCGACCTCCAGAGCGTCCCAGTCCAGCAAAATTCGTGTGTCCGCTTCAACCATAGCTGGCCTTCCTTTTCTTCAAAACTGGAAACTGGCTACTTGCCGGGAAGACTAATGACCGCCATTGGAGGCAATAGTGTCCTTAGACGCAGTGAGCTCATAATTGGTTTGCCCCGGGGAATGCTGTTGGCTCAAATCTACACTGGCATAGTTACATCCGTCAATAGAGGTCAAAGCTCGGTATTCCCGGTGTGTGTTGGTGTTAGTACTACAGCCGCAGATTGGAGGACAGGATTTTCAGGGGGTGCTGAAAGCCTCCGACCCGGTGGGCCATACCCTTAGAAATTGCGAAACGCTCCCTTGCGAGGTTTGCATTTTGCATTTATCGATTGTTCTTGGCGGGCACTGGTGATGTCCGTGGTGTTCATGGGGTCGGGGCTGTCTCGCGGGCATGTGTGATGTCCCTCGCAGTGACAGCGCGGACCTGCTCCGGTGTCACCGTTGCTATGTCGATGGTTTCTCCGTCCAGAGCCATGAATTCCACCACGTAGGCATCGCTGTTCCCGTGTATGTGGATTATGCAGCCCACGTCGCCGGGCAGGAGGTTGGTGTCCTCGTCTCCCTTAACGGTGTCGGTCAGGATGACAGTGTCGTGCTCCCTGAACATGGGTTACCTCCTCTTCCGAAATGCGCTGAGCAGCCTGGGGCTTTTTGATCCCGGCTCCAGCTGCCAGACGGTGCGCACCTGCGGGTTCCGCCCGTCAGGGCTCCGGAGAGGGCCCTCAACATTGTATCGTCTGCCGTGGGGCGTATCTATAATCCGGGTGACCTGCTGGGTCTGCCCGTGCTCCCTGAGCGCTTCTGCAAACTCTGTCATGTTTGCAATGGTGTACCCAAACCGCTGGAAGAAGTCTGCCTTATGCCTTCCCCTGGGGCTGGTGGGAGACAACAGGTACTCGGTCAGCTTTCTGGTTTCTACTACGAGATTCTCCGAGTGTGGCATGCTCATGCCTGCTACATTATATCCTTTCTGGAAAATTGCAGAACGCCTTCTCTTGAGTCTTGCGTTTATTGGGGGTTCCCAGGTTTCCCGGTCTCCGGTTGGCTGCCGGACCTCAGGAGGAGGCCCTGGCATTTGTATGTGAGGATCTGGTGGTTGGTCATATTTTCCTTATGCGCTTCTCTTGCCCGCCGGGCAATGGCTAACTGTCAACCGGCTTTCTACATAATGGGGTTTCGCAATTGTCTCAAACCCTGCCCCATTTGCATACGCATTCTGCACAGGTTACTATCTAGGAACTTGGAGGAGACCCATGAAAGTAGGGCTTTAATACGCGATTACATGGAAGAGGCCGACCGGCCCATGTACCAGCAAGTGGCAGAAGCCACCGAGATAGGCCGTCGCGCCAAGTTAGAGTACTTGCAGCTTATTTCCACGGAACTGCTGCCGCACTTGCAATAAATGCCCCATTATTTGGAAGGGAATCAGATAACGGAGGAGGACGCCATGAGCGCCAACAACGCCAAGACCACGATAATCCGCAACGGTACCCTCATTGACGGAACCGGCCAACCGGCGGCCCACAACGACGCTGTGGTGATACAGGGCAACCGCATCCTCAGCGTGGGGGCGGTCCCTCCAGAGGTTAATGTCGAAGACCGGGAGCACATCGAGACCATCGACGCTACCGACAAGTGGATTATGCCGGGCCTCATAGAAGGTCACTGCCACCTGTCTTTCGGCCAACCGGCCATGCCCGGATTGAGCATTGCCCGTGGGGCCACCAGCCCCGAGTTCTCCACCATAAGGGCGGCGGTAAACGCCCAGGCCGTATTGAGGTCCGGGGTCACCAGCCTTTCTATCCCCGGCGGCACCTGGTTCATTGACGTGGCGCTCCGGGAGGCGATAAACGCCGGCTTGATAGAGGGGCCGCGTATCTACTGCGCCGGGCGATTTATCGTGACCTACGGCAGTATTTCCGACAATGAGCCGTCATGGATGGGCACGCCTGAGCACGTCAACGGCGTGCTGGCCAACTCGGTGTCCGAGATGATTACTGAAGTCCGGCGGCAGTGCAAGCACGGGGTCAACTTCATCAAGATGGCCGACAGCACCTGGGGAGACTTCCAGACCATCTCCAGGGAAGAGTTGGAGGCGGTCGTCGGGGAGGCTCACCGTCGCAACGCCCGTATCGCCATACATTCCAGGGGGTCGGAGTCGACCCGCGCCGCCGCGGAGGCCGGCGTGGACTGGATTATGCATGCCGACCTGGCCACCGAAGCCGACCTTGAAGTCGTGGCGGAGAAGGGTGTGCGCATTATGCCGACGATTACCTTCCTGAAGCACGCCGTTGAGGTTGGACGGGACTTTGGCAGGAGCGACAAAGAGGTTGACCAGATAAAGCACAACCTGGAAGGCGGCTACAGTATGCTGCAACAGGCCCGCGCTATGGGCGTAAAGGTGCTGTGCGGCACCGACAGCGGCAACTCCCCGCTAATGCCTTACGGCGAACTGCACGCCAACGAAATGGAAGTCCTGGTCAAATACGGCGGCTACGCTCCCATGGAAGCCATAGTCGCCAACACCAGGGACAACGCTTTCGCCGTCGGGATGGAAGGAGAGCTGGGGACGATTGAGGCCGGTAAACTGGCCGATATACTGATCCTGGACAAAGACCCCCTTGCCGACATCAGCGTGCTGCAGAAGGGCCGCCATCTTTCCGCCGTCATCAAGGACGGCAAGAAGGTGAACCTGAATGGCCATTCGGACGACCAACTGTTGGCGCTGGCCGCGGACTAGCGGGTATTATAAGGGTTGGTGTGTAAGGAAACCTGCCGGCGAAGAGTTCGCAGTTCGTTCTGCTTGGCCCACCAATCGCCGGCGCCCGGTATCTCCGCCAGTGTGTGTCAATGTACAATTGGAAATTGGATCCGGTTATCTTATGGACGTTAAAGAATGAGGACAGGGGCTGAGTACAAAGAGAATCTACGCGATGGGCGCGACGTATGGGTAACGGGTGAAGGCGCTGTGACAGACGTCACGACAGACCCTTCGACGTCGGCCATGGTGGATGAGTACGTAACGTGGTATGACCGCCACTTCGACGCTGGCTGGCAGGATATCCTTCTTACCCCACCCGATGGAAACGGACAACGGCATCCTCTCGCGCTTACCCCGCCAAAGACGTCTGCGGATTTGAGGCGCCTGGGGAAGGCCATTAGCGCCGTGCATTTCGTGACCGGTGGAAACATGACCCACACCCCGGGCTACGGCGCATTGATTGCCCTGGGGATGCTGAATGTACTGAAGCGGCTGAACAACTCCTCTGAGGAGATTGAGGCGGCTGAGGCATATCTGGAGTCGCTGGCCGAGAGTGGCCGGTTTCTCACCTTCGCCGGAGGTGGGCCGCTGATCGGGACACGGCTCCGCCAAGCTGAGAACGAGCGAGCGGCGCTCCGTTTGGTCAGCGAAACTGCTAAGGGTATCGTGGTGACCGGCAAGGTTCAGATGCACACCAGTACACCCTTTGCGGAGGACCTGCTGATCACCAGTAGGGATGAATTGCCACCGGGCAGCGGGAGGCACCTGTGGTTCATCGTGCCAGTGAACTCCCGCGGACTCCGGGTTGTGTCCCGCCGACGCGTCGCCAGGCACGAGAATCGATTCCTGTCACCTTTAAGCAGCCGGTTTGATGAACTGGACTCCATGGTCTGGCTGGAGGATGTTTTCGTCCCCCGCTCCCGCGTTTTTACCGGGGAACTCCTGAACCGGAACGGGCGCCATTCTCTGGTATCCTGGCTGCTTTGGCATCATAGCTACGGTTGGCTCGCCAAGGCGGAACTGACCCTGGGGCTTGGTCTTGCCCTGGCCGAAGTGATGGGCCTTAAGGACAATCCTCAGACCATTGAGCAGCTAGTCGAGCTGACCGTCAACGTCCAGACGACTCGCACCTGCATGACGGCGGCGGAACTGGACCCTGAAACGACGGAGAGCGGGTATGCCTTGCCCAACCAGCTTCACCTGGCCGCTGCAGGAATCAACACCCTCCGGGTTCGCCAGCGAATGGGAGAAATCCTGCGCGGTCTCCCCGGTTCGTCGTTGGTCAACGCACCAGCAGACACCGACTTCGCCGACCCGAAGATGGCCGCCGAACTGGAAGACGCCTTTGGCGGCGGCGGCTACACTGCGCTGCAACGGGCGGCCCTCCTGCAGCTTGCCTGGGACCAGGTGTCGTCGGGTTTGGACGGACGAGAGGCGGTTTTCGAACTCCATGCCAGTGGTGGGCTGGAGGCATGGCGCCGCCGGCTGGCGTCCTGGTTTGAAAGCTACAACGACCTGGCCAATGGCGTACAGGAGTTTATCCAGGTAGGCATCCCACCCTTGGACCTGAGCAGCCTGCAGGAGGTTCCACCCCCGCCGCGCCGAACACCTCAGGCAACGCCGAGACGCTGAATCCATAAGCAATGAATTAACCTCAAGTAAGTCTCGCGCGGCACGAATTAGAAGCCTTTGGCAACATGGACGAATCGCGGGGCCGCAGCAGAGCCAAGGGGCTTGTGAACCAGGGTTATCGGAGCGAGATGACCAGGTTGCTGGTTACCCGTCATACCGGCTAAAGCCGGTATCCAGAATCCCTTGGGTATGCTGATTATCCCCTGGTAAGGTCTCTGGATTCCCGCTTTCTCGGGAAGGACGGTTGGCTGGTGTCATCAAGATGCTATTGCTTTGATTTGTGACTGTTACCGGGTTTACCAGGGTATCCATAACAGAATATACAGGAGGCTAAATGGCAATATACCGGGTATTTTCGGACGCCGAAGGCGAGAGCCACATCGAGGACTTGAAGCTGGAGGAGCACCCGGAGCTGGCGGCGCTGGTCAATGTGTCCGAAGTGCGGGTGCAGGAATTTGACGGGTCGCGCCATATGGACCTTCATCCCCTGCCCGAGCGCAGGCTGATTATCCATCTGTCCGGCGCGGTGGAGATCGGGGCCAGCGACGGGGCGAAGCGGGTGCTGCGGGCTGGGGATATCCGGCTGATGGAGGACGTCACCGGCAAGGGCCATACGCACAACGACCTGAGCCCATCGGCCGCGGTCTACGTCCTGCTGAACGACTGATTAACCATTCTGCCCAAGCGATGCCGGGCAGAATGGGATGCGTGTGGGAATCCCAGTACAGTGGCCCAGCCTGTCCAAGTCTTCAAGATTGCTATGGCGTTGACAGCGCTCCAAAGCCGAGATACTGGATTCCCGCATTCGCGGGAACGGCGGGTTGGGTGCCGTTCGGGATAGTCCCACACCCTCCAAGAGAATCGGCGGTGACAGCGGTCAGGCGTAAACAAAGGCCCATGCTGGATCGCCAGGGGGCTGATGGTCGTACTTTCCCTTGCCGGAAAGTCTTCCCCATCGCTCGGGGGCGGGCTTTCGCCCACGGACTTGGACTAGGGAGTGGCTACAGAGCCAGAGTAAACCGCAACGCGAAGGTTCTTGATTTTGTCCAGTTTGGTGGGCTTGACGGAACTGTACAGCGAACTTTCGAGTTGGTTGTGGTCCTCTTAGGCCGCCGATCCCGAATTCCACCGGATCCGCAGCAACAAAATTAAAGAGGGACTAGACGGCTCGGAAAAACAGATTGCGCCATCACCCGCGAACCCTCCTCCGCCTGACGCAGGCCAAAGGCGATCTGCTGCGGCGTGTACCGAGACTTCTTCATCGGGACGACCCTCCTGCTCCAGTCAATTTGGGTCATCCTACAAGGCTCGCATTTTGACTGGCTCAGTATTCGGGGAACAGATCAATGGCCCCTCGGGGCAAGTATAGGTGTCGGTAGCCTCGTCATGGACGAACCTGTTATTGTGATATGGGTCGTCAATATGCTTTCATCTAGCCACCGCAGTCCTCATTGTGGTTTTGGTCGTGCTTCCTTCATAAGCTTACCCTCGTGAGAGCTTGGGAAGACGCGGTGGTCTTTGTTATTCCAGGCCGATACCTCTTACACTAGTTCCAGGACTTTACTGACGCGATTGCCCGGGACATGGCAGCCGATTCCCAGCGTCTGCCCGAAGAAATAGCTATACTGACCGGGAGAATTGACATATTGAAGGATAAACCGCGCTCGGGCTAACGATGCGAACCTGAAGGAGGAACACATCAATGCACTGTGGAGTTATGGTCACTGGTTACAACCAAGGTGACTGGGCCCGTCTCATGGAAGGAGACTATGACCGTCCGCCGACAATACCGGACGCCAGGAATATGGATGACACTCTCTATATGGGGGAGCTAGTCGAGCCGCTGGGGTTCGATTCAATCTGGGCAACCGAACACTACGGTTCTGCCTACTCGATGCAGCCTAATCCATTGCAATACCTGGCGTACTGGGCGGGCCGCACAAGTCGAGTCGATGTGGGCACCGCGGTCATCGTCGCCCCGTGGTGGAATCCGGTCCGGCTGGCTTCTGAGATCTCCATGCTGGACATCCTGCTGAGAGGCAGACGCCTCCATCTGGGGATCGGCCGAGGAATCGCCCCTCACGAGTATGCTTCGCTAGGCTACCCGATAGAACAGTCGCACAAGTATTTCTACGATGTGATCAACGCTATCAAGGCCGCTGACGGCTCAGAGCGCTTCGAGTTCAAGGGCGACGTCTACGATATCCCACCGACCAGTATCCGGCCCCAGGCCCGCCATAAAGGTGAACTAACCAAGGACATCAAGGTGGCGTTTACCACCGAGGCGTCAGCAAGACTGGCTGCCGAGAACGGCCTTGGGCAGATGTTTGTTGCCGGCGACGATGTCGACGAGATGACCGATAAGGTGCGCAGGTTCAACAAGATTCGGAAAGGACTCGGCCTTCCGCCTGACCAGCCTACCACTCTACTGTGGATGTACTGTGCCGAGACCGCGGCGGAAGCCGAAGAGGGATGGACCTATTTCCACAACCAGCTCACCGCCGCCCAGCACCACTACTTCGAATGGAACAATCCAGGTTACGAAGGCATCCATGGCTACGAGGAATACCTCATACGCCAGAATGCCGACGTCGGCACCGCGGATGCCGGTTTCGCCGCTCGGCGCGCAACCCAACCCATCGGCACGCCGGACGAGATCATCGAAAGGATTAAGGCGATGCAGCGGACCATCAGCCTTGAGAAGGTCGTAATCCATATGTTTTACGGCGGGATGCCAAGGGATAAGGCCGAAAAAAGCCTCAGACTCTTCGCTAACAAAGTCCTTCCGGAGGTGCAGGCCATGCCCACTCCAATCAACCCCAGGTCCTTGGAGTAAGCCCAACGCCGAGAAACCGGAGCCGGTGATGAGATGACTGAATCGCGTTACCGGGGTCCCAAACCATGCTGACTGCTACAGTAAAAAGAGCGCTCCGTCTTTGGGGCAATGGCCTGCTCCCCGTTCAGCGGGCCTACGCTCACGTCAACCAGGACGCTTTGCTTTCTGACTGTCTTCGCCCCGCCACTGGGGCTGCGGCGGTCTCCGAAAAAACCCAGCTCAAGCCCTGGCTGAAAGAGTGCTGGCTCATCCCTCCCCAGGAGAGCGCCGGCTTCGTATGTGCCATGGAGGATATGCTGGAGGTCTATCATCGTAAATATCAAGACTATGAGGTTGACGCGAACCTTCAGTGGGCTGCATACTCAATCTCGCCAGCCAGCTTGGGCTGCGAACTGGGTAATCCCGAGCCAAGTATGTCCTGCAAACTTGCTGGAAAGACAGCTGTGTACTTAAGGGATAGGCCAGCTGCGTGGCCAAACGGGAGCCCATACACCTGAAGGGAGAGGTGAACCGTGGCAGGACCATGTACCGGTCTAACCGTCCTGGACTTCTCATTGGGGATGCCAGGGGCCATCTGCACCTTGGTAATGGCCGACTACGGGGCCGAGGTGATCAAGGTTGAACCTCCCGGCGGAGATCCTTTCCGCTTTCAGCCCGCCTGGATTTCATGGAACCGGGGGAAGAAAGGCATTGTGCTGGATCTCAGCACTGCAGAAGGCCGCGAGCAAGCCATCCAGCTCGCCGGCGATGCTGATGTGCTGGTAGAGTCCTTCCGCCCCGGAGACATGGCCGACTGGGGGTTGGCGTATGACTCCTTGTCGCAACTTTACCCGCGGCTGGTTTACTGCTCCATTACGGGCTTTGGGCAAAATGGCCCGCTCCGCCGGGTAAAAGGTTACGAGGGTGTCGTTGCGGCCAAAGCGGGCCGGATGCTCAACTTGCAGGGACAGCCTAACCGCCCAGGCCCAGTGTATTCGGCGGTGCACACCGGGAGCTGGCACGCCAGCCAAGCCGCAGTGCGCGGAATCATTGGCGCCCTCCGCGTTCGGGACCTGTGCGGGCGTGGGCAATGGGTCCAGACCAGCATCGTCCAGAGCCTGGCTTCTCCCCACGACAACAATGCCGGCGACGGTGGACTGGTGAATATGCAGCTCCGGCGCCGGGACCCGGAGCGGTTTCCCGGGAGACCCGGCGGCACCCGGGGCCTCTCCTCCGTGGGATACGTTCCCGTGCGGACCAGGGACGGCACCTGGCTCCAGCACGCCAATCAGAGGGTCCCGCACATCCAGGGTCATCTCCAGGCCATTGGCCTTGGGCACCTGCTCGAGGACGAGCGGTTCGAGAAGGTTCCCGGCATTAGCGTGGAGAACCGGGAACTCCTGCGCCGGGAGATTCTTAACAAGCAGTTGGAAAAAACCGCCGACGAATGGATGGAAATTTATCTCGAGGACGGCAACATCGCCGCTGAACCCTATCGTAACGGCGTCCAGGCCATGGATCATCCTGCGGTGGTCTCCAACGGTACAGTGGTAACGATCAATGATCCTCGCGTGGGCCCTATGCGCACCCTGGCCCCCCTCGTGGATTTCAAGGACACCCCGGGGGCGCCAAGCGGACCCGCCCCTGATGTGGGACAGCACAACGCCGAAGTGCTGGGACGCCTGCGGCAGCAGTCCGTGGCCGTAAGCGGTGGCTTGCCTGAGGCGAATGGCGCCGACGTGCCTTCCCACCCCCTGTCAGGGGTCACCGTCCTGGACCTGGCGACAATCCAGGCGGGGCCCTACGGCGCCTCTCTCTTGGCAGACCTTGGGGCGCGGGTCATTAAGATAGACGCCACCGATAGCCGATTGGATGAGGGACGGCGTTCCACCGCCCAGGCAATTGCCGAACCACGGACCTACGCTGGCAAGGAAGGCATTCAGGTTGACCTTCAGACCCCGGAGGGCAAAGAAATCGTCCATAAGCTCATCGCCAGGGCCGACGTTCTCTCGCACAACTTTCGCCTCGGCGTTCCGGAGCGTCTCGGGATCGACTGGGAGACCTGCCGGAAGATCAATCCCCGCCTGGTCCATGTCTGGATGGGGACCTATGGCGAGAACGGGGTACACGCGCGCCGGCCGGGCGCCCATCCCATTCCCGGCGCTATCATGGGGGGCGCCATGCGGCAGATGGGCCGGGGTATGCCCCCGCCTCCCGAACAGGTCATGGATATTGAGGAGACCGTTGAGGCAACCCGCTGGATGATGAAATCCAACTGGGGACCGGACCAAAACACCTCTCCGGCTTTGGCCACGGGCATCATCCTGGGCCTTCGGGCACGGGACCTCACCGGTAAGGGTCAGCCCGTCCACATCACCATGCTCAACGCCAATGCCTGGACTAATGCCGATGAGTATTACGACCACGCAAACCGCCCTCCCATTGCCCTGCCCGACGAAGAGATTCATGGCCTTCATGCCCTGTACCGTCTCTACCCCTGCCGGGAAGGGTGGGTGTTCCTGGGTTGTCTGTTCCAGGACGAGTGGGAAACATTCTGCCGCACCGTGGAACGGGGAGAGCTCCTGGCTGATGGCCGCTTCTCTACTCGAGAGGCGCGACAGGCCAATGACGAAGCCTTGATTGCCGAAGTCTCGGCCATCCTCGCCGAGCGTACCGCTGTCGAATGGGAAGAGTTGCTAATCAAGGCGGACATCGGCTGTGTCCGGGCCGACGAAGCTCTGGAAGGAGAGTTTTATGCGGACCATCCCCACGCCAGGGCGAATGCTCTGAGCGTTGAAGTGGAGCACCCGTATGTCGGAAAGTACCTCCGCTACGGCGGGTTGGTCGAACTTTCCCTGACTCCGGGACTCTACCGAACCTCGATCCAAATCGGCCAGCACACCAAGCCCCTACTTCGGGAAATCGGGTACGACGACCAGGAGATCGAGGACTTGGGAACGCGGGGAATTGTCCAGTGGGCGGACCCCTCCGTGGGTGGGGAGCCGTAGGCGAGTACGCCCAAAATATGTCAAGCCGCTCTATACCTGGGTAATCTCATCTGAATCCAATTTGCGGAGGGAGGTCATACTTGGCAATACTGGTCAGTTTCGATATAGATGGAACGCTGGAAGCAGGAGACCCACGTGGGCCTATTACCATGAGCCTGGTCAGGAAGGCCCAGGCTCATGGGTGCATTATCGGTAGCTCTTCTGACCGTCCGCTTCCAGTACAGCAGGCCATTTGGGACAGACACAGCATCGAGGTGAGTTTTGTCTCAACGAAGCAGAGTCTCTCGGACTTGAAGTCTCGCTTTTCGGCTGAGGAGTACTACCATATTGGCGATACGGAGTTGGATCGCCAATTTGCCCTGACCGCGGGGTTCCATTTCGTATGGATGGATGCGGGAATTACCGAGCCGTGGATTAAGGGGAGGACGAACCAGGATTAGACGCACTTTCCGCATGATTTTCCTTTCCCACGGGCTTATCCGGACCTGAACCTGAAGAACGCTGCCTATGATATTGGCTCGGGACTTTGGTGGGGACATAGGGGAACTTAACTATGGGCGACAAACATATTTGACCCGTAAAGGTACTCTACATATAATCTGCGCTAGATTGTGTCGGTAACGGCACCGCGCGGTGTCCAAGATTCCACAGGAGGGGAGAACCATGTCAACGATTCCAGGCCTGGAGAGACCTGCCCCGGTTCCCAATGATCTGACCAAGCCCTTCTGGGACGCTTGTAACGAGCGGCGGTTGGTCTTGCAGAACTGTACCGCCTGCGAGAGGATGCACTATCCGCCCACCCAGCGGTGCAACACATGTGGCTCGGCCGACAACCTGGAGTGGAAAGAGGTGCAAGGCAAGGGACACATTGACGTGTACCTGGTGATACGCGACTCCCGCATCAGGGGGTTTCGGTCGGCGCAGCCCATCAACTTTGCGGTGATAACCCTGGACGAGGACCCGGGCATCAACTTCTTGTCCAACCTTCCGGGTACCCCGCCGGGCGAGGTCCCCGTTGGAGCCCCGGTGGAACTGATATTTGAGCAGACGAGTAACGGTCAGTTGGTCCACGAGTGGCAGGTGGTCACCTAGCCCATTTGGGTCTGAAGAGCACTACAAGAGCGCAGAGGGCATAAGGGAGCTGAGATGGTTAGTGACACGAGTTGGATGAGAAATCGGGAAGGTCTGGGAATCTGGGAGCACCGGGGCAAGGTCGCCGTTGTAGGTTGGGGCCAGTCCCATATGGACCGGCGCTGGGACGGTGTGGCCCTGGACCGGAGTTGCGGCGGGTTGAGCAAGGAGGCATGCCTGAAGGCAATTGCAGACGCGGGCCTGTCGCTGGATGACATCGATGGGCTTATAACCAGCCCGGAGACCCGCGCGGAGCAAACCTGGGCGCCTCGCCCTTATTTTGACCCGCCCTACGACACCGAAGACGGCCTGACCTATGCTTCAGCGGAGTGGATACAGAGGGAGTTGGGGTTGAAGAACGTAAAGTATCTCAAATCCGATGCACCCTACATCGGCCCGATGATGGGCCAGGCCGCTCAGGCGGTCGGTGACGGTTTATGCGAGACCGCCCTGGTTTGGTACCCTATGGTTAACCTCGAAGGCCGCTACGGGCACAACAATCCACAGAATATCAATCAGGAGGCCCCCGGGAATAGCGCCTTTTCTCTTCCCTGGGGTTATCAGAGCGGCGCCATGTTCAACAATCTGGTGATCTTCCTGCAATACTGCAAGAAATACGGCAAGTCCCACGACGGGCTGGCCCCTCTCTGCCTGAACTTGCGAAGAAACGGCCTGATGACTCCCTGGGGGTACTACGCTCTGCACGAGCCCTATCAGCTCACCCGCGAGGACTACTTGACCGGGCGGGTGATCGAGGAACCGCTGGTGATATATGATTGTGACCGGCCGGTCAATACCTGCGGGGCCTTCATCTTCACCACCGCTGAGCGTGCCAAGGACCTGAGGCAAAAGCCGGTTTACGTCCTCAACCATGCCCAGAACAGTGGCCGGGGTAGGAGCACCATGGCAACTCTGGAGGAGCATCAGGAGGCGGTCGCCAGCCTGGCACGGAAGATGTGGGAGGGTTCCGGGCTGGGTCCGGAGGATGTGGATATATTCAACCCGTACGACGGCTACCTGACGTTCACCCAGCAGTTCCTGGAGGGCTTCCAGTGGCACGGCGTCAAGCTGGGAGAGGCCCACGACTTTTATGCCGACGACATCAGGGCTGAAGGTCCACACCCCTTCCTTACCAGCGGCGGAAATAACGGAACGGGTCGCAACCGGGCCGTCCTCTTCGCTGATAGCCTTGAGCAGCTCCGGGGGACAGCGGGTCCGCGGCAGGTGACGGTGCGGGCCGAAACTGCCCTTGCCGGCTGCAATACACCCGACAGTTGCGGCTTCCTCATGTTGAGCAAGGAGCCGAGCTAGAATTCAGCCTGGCGGTGCCGATTCATTGCCCTCGGTTCTGTCGCTATCAAATGGGGGGACAAGCCGCCAGGCATTTTTGTGCCCTTTCCCTTTTACTTCTGGGCGGCCTTCTCCAAGGGGCGAAGGACGCCGTATGTGTAGCTGAGCCGTATGATGCGCCTGTTACCTGTCTTGGCCCTCAAACCCCATGAGCTTAATGCCCGACCCGTTCCCTTTAGCTTGGGCAAGCACTTTGAAGTCACCGTACTCGTCCGGGTCCACCAGGGTCATCATGGCAATACGGCTCAGTTCCGTTCGGGCGGCGGATAGGCCCTGCGTCTGGAGGGCATCCAGGAACGAGGAGAAGCCAAGGTTCGCCAGGAACCGGCTCTGCAGGGCGTAGCCCACGGTGGCTAGACCGTGCCGCTCACCCAACCGCATGAGGGACGTGAAGTCCACCTGGCAGGTAATGTCCTGTTGCCCGATGTGCTGGTACGGGTCGCTGCTGACGGCGTGCCGACTGTAACAGACCAGCGTACCCTGGGCATTCCGGGGCGAGTAGAGGTCAGTGGCCAGTTGACCGTAGTCGATAGTGAGAACAAACCCGCGGTCTAAGGCTCTGGAAAGCTGGCCAGTCCAGTCCTCCATGGCCAAGTTCACCTCACCTCGATACCCTTCAGTTAAGGATAAACCCAAGCTGGTCAGCCTCTTTTCGATGCCAGGTGAGGATGGCTCGTCCAGGACTTCGGTGAGATTCCCCCCCGCCGATGTGATGAAGACTTCCTTGACTCTTCCACCCTGGATGGCGAAACGGTGGACCGGGAAGTTGTCGAGCAACTCGTTGCACAGGATACAACCAACAACATTTCGGAACGCCCGAAGTCCTTCGGTTTTAACTCGTTGGATTTTCAGAACCGCGTCTTTCCTGCTTGGGGATATCCGGTCTCCACTCCCGCTGAGCCAGTCAAAGGTGCGGTCAGGTGATTGGGGCCAGCCAGGCTGGTAGTCGGCAGCGACGTAGTAAAGCGCCTGGGCCAACCGAGGGGCCATCCGCCAGCAGGCATCAACGATGGATTGAGCCAAGGCGCCGTCGCCGGAACCCACCTCGATCAGATTGAAAACGGGAGGGTCTCCGAGGAGGTGCCACATCTGCTCCAGTTGCCGTGCGATCAGGGCACCAAAGACCGGGTGACTCGTGGGAGAGGTTCCGAAGTGGGTGCTGATCCTGTTGCCCCGGGCAGAATAAAAGCCTCCATGGGGCGAGTACAGGCAGGCCTGCATGAACCGAGCGAAGGTAATTCGCCCGTTCTTTTGAATTAGCTCTCTGATCTCCTGGTCAACCGCTGAGCGCAACGTCATACCCCGGAACGGCTAAGATCCCTGGCCCCTTAAGCAAGCTTATCAATGATAACTGCGTGTGGGCAGTCCATCCGATTATGCCATCCTTAGTATCTCTGGAATAGAACTAGGCCACACCCGCAGTCGAGGAGATTCATCCCGGCCTTGATGTGGGGTAGGAAGAAGGCCGTCGCGCGCGCTATTCCTCGGCTCTTGAAATAATCGATTGTGTCAGTATCGTCCGCCGACATACTGCAACCACCCTCCTGAATATGGCGTCCCAAGTAGTGTGCTACTCCGGTTCGGGTGCGCCATTTATCTGAACTTATTAGTGGCGCATCCCGTCAGGATTGGGATAAACCGGATAAATCTCGGAGGCCGTCCAGCCAGTCACCCTATCCGGCCGTCGCAGAATGAGCCGGCTTTCACGAAATTGACAGTCGGCCGTCCAGCGCCCAGCGCCTCCCCTATGGGGAGGGTAACCCGGTTTTCACTTCCCCTGCTTGATGAAGTCTGCTACGCGTTCGCCTATCGTAAGGACAGTGACGTTGATGTTGGCCCGGACACACTCGGGCATGATCGATGCGTCCACCACCCGCAGACCCTCCGCTCCGTGTACCTTGCCGTGCTGGTCCACCACGGCCATGGGGTCCGAGCTAGGTCCCATCTTGGCGGTGCAGGAGACGTGGTGGCCGGTCCCCACCCATCGCTTCATCCAAAAGTTCAGCGCCTCGTCTGATTCCAGATCCGAGTCTTCGGGGTAAACCCTCTTTTCGATAATGGCGGCCATCGCCGGGTGGTCCTCAAGACCGACCACCATGCGGACGCCGTCCCGGTACCTGCGCAGGTCCTCCTCGTGGTTCAGGAGGTTGTAGTCGAGATACGGATAATCGCGGTAGTCGCCGGAGCGGAGCCGGATCTCGCCCTTGGACATCGCCAGGTTCAACCCGAGGCTCGCGCCCAGGCCCACTACCGCGCTCAGGCCCACCGCCCCACCGCGCATGCCGCCCCGGTTACGTGCCATTCCCGCAGCGGCGTTCAAATAGACAATCATGTCGTTTTCCAGTGGAGAGCCCTCGGCCGTGTATCTCACCAGCAGTTGAGCGCTGGGCAGGAAGGGGGCCAGATCCACCTCGGGCTTCGTGGCCCACAGCATATTGATGAGGGGATGGTCGGCCAGGTTCTGGCCCACCCCCGGGGAGTTGATGACGGTCTCTATACCGTGCTCCCTCAGGTGGTCAGCGGGACCGACTCCGGAGAGCATCAGTATCTGCGGCGACCCAATGGCGCCCGCGCTGAGGATAATCTCTTCGCCCTCGACGACGAAGGTGTCGTCGCCGGAGACCGCCTCGACCCCCGTCGCCCTGGGGTGTTCCCCGGTGGTGTCGAAGAGTATCCGCTTGACCGTCGCGTTGCCCCTGATGGTCAGGTTGAGCCGGTGGCGCGATAGGCCCAGGTACCCGATGGCCGTGGACCAACGGATGCCGTTGGGATTGTTCAGGGGAATGGGCCCCACTCCGGTGGTGTCAGGCGCGTTATGGTCTTCACAGTGAGGGTACCCATTGTCTCGCCAAGCCTCGAACCAGACTTTGTTCCCCTGCCGCCACTCCTCCTGGGGAAACCGGTGGCAGATAATCGGCCCGCCGGAGCCATGGAAGTCCCCGGGGTCGTCCTGGTAGGTGGTGTCCGTCTCCACCATATTGAAGTAAGGCACCAGGTTCGGGAAACTCCATTCGTCGTTTCCCGATCTCGCCCAGCCGTCGTAGTCCTCGGGAATGCCGCGGAGGAAGATCTGTCCGTTGATGGCGCTGGACCCGCCGGTCACCTTGCCCCTGGGAATCTCGATCTCGGCCTCCTCGGTTCCCCTTGCCTTGTACTGCCAGTTATGGTCACTGTCCCAGACGCTCTTGGTGGACTTGTAGCCGTACTTGACCTCCTCCGGGAGGCTGTCGATGTCCGGGTAGTCCGGACCCGACTCCAGCAGAAGCACCGAGGTGTTGGGGTCTTCCGAGAGCCTCGTGGCGAGGATGGCGCCGGCCGACCCGGCCCCGATGACGATGTAGTTGTACTTCACTGCTTACCTCCTGGATGTGACGTTGACGTGACACCTTCAACCGCTACTGGGATAGTATGCACTGGAACGGGCGCAGTCAATCGCCGAGGGCCGCGATCTGCCCGTTGGCAAAAGGATGGCGTCTTCCCAATATGAATACCTCCCAGCGAAAATTTCTCAGTTCGGCACGTCTGCGCCCACCAAATTGGACAAAATCAAGAACCTTCGCGTTGCGGTTTACTCTGGCTCTGTAGCCACTCCCTAGTCCAAGTCCGTGGGCGAAAGCCCGCCCCCGAGCGATGGGGAAGACTTTCCGGCAAGGGAAAGTACGACCATCAGCCCCCTGGCGATCCAGCATGGGCCTTTGTTTACGCCTGACCGCTGTCACCGCCGATTCTCTTGGAGGGTGTGGGACTATCCCGAACGGCACCCAACCCGCCGTTCCCGCGAATGCGGGAATCCAGTATCTCGGCTTTGGAGCGCTGTCAACGCCATAGCAATCTTGAAGACTTGGACAGGCTGGGCCACTGTACTGGGATTCCCACACGCATCCCATTCTGCCCGGCATCGCTTGGGCAGAATGGTTAATCAGTCGTTCAGCAGGACGTAGACCGCGGCCGATGGGCTCAGGTCGTTGTGCGTATGGCCCTTGCCGGTAAGGTCCTCCATCAGCCGGATATCCCCAGCTCGCAGCACCCGTTTCGCCCCGTCGCTGGCCCCGATCTCCACCGCGCCGGACAGATGGATAATCAGCCTGCGCTCGGGCAGGGGATGAAAGTCCCGGTGGCGCGACCCGTCAAATTCCTGCACCCGTACTTCGGACACGCTGATCAGCGCCCCCAACTCCGGGTGCTCCTCCAACTCCAGGTCCTCGATGTGGCTCTCGCCTTCGGCGTCCGAAAAAATCCGATATATTGCCATTCCGCCCCCCGTACATATTTATAATGGATACCCTGGCAAAACCTGTGAAAGTCACAAATCAAAGCAATAGCATCTTGATAACTCAGGCCACTCGTCCTTCCCGCCCCGATAAATCCAACTCGTCCTTCCCACCTGTTTCTACTTCGATCTTCATTCTCGCTTCAGCAGGCGTCCAGGGACCTCAACAACGGACAACCAGCATACCCAAGGAATTCTGGATACCGGCTTTTGCCGGTAAGAGGGGTAACCGGCAACCTTGTCATCTCAATTCGATAACCCTGGTTCCCAATTCCCTTGGCTTTGCCGGGGCATTCCCCTACCCGCACGCCGGTATTACCTCTGCCCCGAACAGACGTATCGCCTCCATTATCTTTTCGTGGGGTGGGCCTCCCGAGTGGGCGTGACGCAGCCGCAGCAGGAAGTATTGCGCGCCCACGGCCTCGCTCCAGCGCTGGAACTCCGCCACGCATTCATCCGGCTCCCCCAGTATCAAGCGATCCGCCCCCAGGTTGTCCAGGGTTATCTCGTCCTCCGACGCGATGCTGCGGAACTCCGACAGGCCGTTGCGCCAGTAATACTTGTAGGCCGCCATCACCTCCGGGCCGTACACGTCTTCGGCCTCGGCGCGGGTCGGCCACCCAAGCGTCCCGCATCAGGGCTACCAGCGGCTCCCGGCCATTCCGTACCGCCGCCTCCCGGTAAGTCTCCACCAGCTTGATGGTATTGGCCAAGTCGGTGCTGGGTCCGGCCACGAACCCGTCGGCCAAGCGCCCGGCCCGGCGCGCCCCCGGCAGGGTACTGGCCCCGATCCACAGGGGAGGGGCGGGCTGCTGGAAGGGACTGGGCCGGATGTGCAGGTTTTCCAACTGGTGATACTCGCCGTGGAAGGAGAAGGGTTCCCCGCTCCAACAATGGCGGATAATTTCCACTCCTTCCTCGAACCGGCCCACCCGCTGGCGCACCGGCACTTCGAAGGCCCGAAAGTCCGCCTCCTGGTATCCCAGACCTACGCCCAGGATGATTCTCCCCTTGGACACCAAGTCCAGGGTGATCACGTCCTCCGCCAGGTGTACCGGGTTGTGCAGGGGCAGCAGGATTACCGACGTGCCCACGTTCAGGGTGGTAGTTTGGGCGGCCACCGCCGTCGCCACGATCAGCGGTGACGGCAGGAACCCGTCCCGGTCCTGATGGTGCTCGCCGAAAAAGCAGGAGTCGAAACCCACCTCTTCCGCCAGCCGCGCCTCGGCGATAACCTCGTCTATCCGTTGGTACAGCCGCTCGCCCCGGGGCGGATCGGCGATGGAACTGTAAATGCCGAACTTCATATTTGGTCTCCCCCAATTCTGTTATGGACAAAGGCTATTCCGGGCGCGGCGCGAAAACCCGAGTCACCCGTCTTTCCGGCGAAAGAAGGCCACCCCTGCGAAGCTTGCCCCCGCTGGCCTGCCCCCCTGGGGAATTTCCCGCACTGGCTAAAACGGCCGATTAACCCGCAAAGCTCGCCCTTTAGCTGGCACCGAAAATGCGACAAGAGCAGAAGCACCAGAATCCTACCATTGAGTCTGAATCGGTTTTCAAGGGTCAGGTCACTTCCGCTCCTGGCAAGACCGCTGCCTCCGAGCCTCAAAAGTTTACCGTTTCTTGTCCACAAACACCAACGATCCTGGGTAGACTGCGCCGTGTGGGCTCCCTTGGAAATCACTGTACAAGGCTTCGACCTCAAAGCCGCAACGCTCGAGAAGATGCTGGGCTTCGTACCGAAACAGATATCGTTGCCGGACTGGATGGACTACCTGTTCTCTGCTCCCATCTCGGTGAGTAACGTTTAACCTGATCTCGCTCTCGATCTTTTGACTGAGGAAATCGACTGACCTATTTCTATGCCTAAGCTCGATAGTACTTTCGATGGGAAGACCGAACCGTTGAGGCTGGCTGGTTTCGGTGAATCGAGCGCTGGTCATTCGCCTGATGTCGGGATCAAATACGTCAAATGCAAACCTGCCGCCCGGCACTAGGTGTTGGTGGACCCGGGTCAGACAGGACAACTGTTCTTCCGCCGATAGCAGGTTCAGAAAGGAATTGAACGGGCAGATAACCAGTCCGAACCGATTTCTCAGATCGAAGCTTTGGATCTTGCCTTGAACTAACTCCACGTTGTCTCGTACGTTCTGGGACCCACTGTCTAGGATTTCCCGGCACCGGCCAAGCATATGCCTGATGCCTCGAAACCATAGGCCATCTTCCCGGCCTTGGCAATGGGTATGAGAACGCGACCTGTTCCA
This sequence comes from Dehalococcoidia bacterium, assembly GCA_965197655.1. GTDB lineage: Bacteria > Chloroflexota > Dehalococcoidia > Lucifugimonadales > UBA3495 > CATQHB01. The sequence goes on from OZ240220.1 coordinate 3,760,624, forward strand.
CTACCGAGTTCTAACACCAGACCGGTGGACTCTGTGGCGAGCCTCGTGTAGAACCCAACATCAGGGCGATTCTGGCGGCTCGGAATAGCGTCGTAAACCTCCGCTATTAGGGGATGTTCGAATGAACCCAACATCATGCTTGCTCCAGAGAGTTGTTTGAGTCTACGGTGGGCCAGAGCGTACTGTATACTGCGAACCTTTCGGTGGGAGGTCTCCCTGCGGCTTCCCAGAGTCTGCGACTCATAACTACCAATGTTATGGTACGCGGAAATACCACCTGCACACCTTGGCCCATATCTTCGCCGCGCTGGTCCAGGCCTCACCTGACCCCGGGAGCCGCCAGCCCCCGCCTAGAAATCTGGCCGGAAAGTGGCGGCAGCCAGGTCAGCGGCTATACTTGGGGTCAACAAGTGTAGCGAGGGCTGAGTATGCTGGGAGAGCGATCGGACCAGAGGGGCCTTTGGGAAGCGGACCGGTTGTACCTGGACCACGTGGGGCGGGAAAGCTTCTACGATCTGCTGGCATCGTTGCGGGGCCGGCTGTTCCGAGACGCCGAGTTCTACTGCGCTGACAACGGCCGGGACAGCGTGCCGCCCAGCCTGCTGGCCACGGCGCTGCTGCTCCAGTTCCACGACAAGGTGAGCGATGCCGAGGCCAAGGCCCGGGCTGACTTTGACCTCCGCTGGAAAGTGGCGTGGGGATTGAGGTGGAGGACCGGCCCTTTGCCAAGAGCACGCTGCAGGTGTTTCGCGCCTAGCTGATCCTGCACGACAAGGTGGGGGAGGTGTTCGAGTCCAGTCTGCGGCTGGCCCGGGAGTCGGGCTTCCTGAAAGGGCGCGGGATGAAGGTGGCGCTGGACACGACCAACCTCCTGGGGCAGGGCGCGGTCAAGGACACCTGCAACCTGCTGGCCGACGGGATCGTCAAACTGCTGCGGGCGCTGGCACAGTTGAAGGGAATCAACGTCGGACAATGGGCGAAGAGTCAGGGATACCATCGATACCATCGATACCTGGGTTCCAGCGTGAAGGGCGAAGCGGCCATCGACTGGAGCGACAAACGGGCGCGAGCGGCCCTGCTGGCTGGGATTGTGGCCGACGCGGACCGGCTCCTGGGATTATCGCGGCAGGCGCAGGGGGAAGTGGGAGAGGAAAGCGTTGAGCGGCAGCAGATAGTGGCGGCGGCGGAGTTGCTGGGGCAGTTGCTGCTCCAAGACGTGGCACGCACTGATGACGGAGTGAGCCTCAAGGATGGGGTGAGCCGGGACCGCATGATGTCGGTGCACGATCCGGAGCTGCGTCACGGGCGCAAGAGCAGCAGCAGACGCTTCGACGGGCACAAGGCGGCGATCGTGGTGGACACCGACTCCCAGCTGATCACCGCCGTGGCGGTACTGCCCGGCAACGCTCCGGACAACCTGGGGGCGCTGGAACTGGTGGAACAGAGTGAGGCCAACCCCGGCGTGCCGGTGGCGGAGGCCATGGGCGACGCCGCTTACGGCGACGGCGGTACCCGTCAGGCCTTCGCCGATACGGGCCGCACCCTGATTGCCCGGGTGCCGGGGCGTCCCAACCGAACCCACTTCCCCAAGGAGGACTTCCGTATTGACCTGGAATCGGGTTCCTGCACCTGTCCGGCGGGGCAGGTTACCCGGAGGATGGCGCCGGCGGGACGACGCACCGGCCAAACGGGTCGGACTTACCGTTTGGAGGCCTTCCGATTCGACGCGGCGGTCTGCGGGGTATGTCCGCTGCGGCCCCAGTGCCTGGCGGCAAAACCGGGTACGGGACGAACGGTGCAACTGCACCCGCAGGAAGCGCTGTTGCAGCAGGCCCGCGCCTTACAGCAGAGTGAAGCCTTTGCCGAGTATCGGCAACGGAGGGTAGTGGTGGAGCACCGGCTGGCGCGGCTGGTCCAACTGGGAATCCGCCAGTCCCGCTACTTCGGCCGCATCAAAACCCGGTTCCAGTTGTACCTGGCCGCCACGGTGGCCAACCTGACCCTGGTGGCGGGCAAAGCCGGGTTGACCGGAGAAACCGGCTCCGGTCCCAGGGCCGGCAGCGCCCAGGTCGCTGGAATGGTCAACCCCGCCGCCAATGCCGCCACCGCCTGGCTCGGTCAAATTTGGACCCTCACCCTGCTCGTATTGGCCTTACTGACCAAATCCCTCTTCACGACAAGGGGTTTCCGTCCGGGTTTCTAAACCAAAGCCGAGGTGAAATACGCAGAAAAATGGGATAAATTTGTGGAGGAACTGGGCCAGAGTGTGGAGTAGTTGGGGGGGGGGTAGATGATGAGCGTAAGGGAGATAGATCGGTCTTTGGAACAATGGCAAATGGAAGTCAAGGATTTGCGTCGACGGATGATCCTGGCGCCGACGCCCCGGGAGCGGGAGCGGTGGTAGGCCATCTTGTTGCTGGCCCAGGGCTGGAGGGCATCGGCCACGGCAGTGGCGCTGGAACGGGACCCGCACACCATCGGACGATGGGCGGCGGCCTTTGGTGCGGGAGGGCCCAGAGCCCTGATCTTCGAGCAGACTGGTGGTTCCCCCCCGCCCTCGGCGAGGCGCAGCGGGCGACGCTGAAGGAAGCGGTCCAAGAGTTGCCTGAGGCAGCGGGCAGCGGCTTCGCCAACTGGAACTGGAAAGGGGTCCATCAGTTTGTCTGGGAACAGTTCGGCCTCAGTCTGCGCCGCAGCAGCAGCCTGACCTACCTGCGCCGCTTGGGATTTGCCTTCAAGCGCCCCAAGAAGCGGTTGCTGAAGGCGGATGCGGAGAAACGGGAGGCCTTCGTGGCGGCGTACGCCGCCCGGTGGGAGGAGGCCCAACGGACTGAAGCCAGGATATTCTTCGCTGATGCGGCCCACTTCCGGGCCGATGTGGAATTGCGGGGCAAGTGGGTGCTGCGGGGAGAGCCAGCCCTGGTGAACTCCAGCAGTCCGCGGTATGGCGAGAAAGCCAGCTACTATTCGGCGGTGTGTCTGGGGACGGGAGCGGTGGAATGGATGGAACTGGCGGGAAACAGCACAGCGGAACCGCGGCAGCCTTTTTGGACCAGTTGCGCCAGCGGCACTTTGGGATAATGCCCCAGCCCATCGTGGCGAGGCAGTGCGGGAGTATCTGCGCAGGCCTGGCCTGGGGCTGAGGCTGGTGAATCTGCCGGGCTACAGCCCAGACTTCAACGCCGATGAAGCCATTTGGGGCTGGGCGCGGGAAGAGGCGACCGGGAACCTGTGCTTGGGAAGCAGAGCGGCGGTGCAAGAGAGGGTAGGCAGCTTCCTGTCCAGGCTGACCAGCCGGAAAGACGAGGTCAAGCGCCGCTGCCGCACCGTCCTGCAAGCAAGGGCCGAAGCCCTCCTGCGAGACTCCTAGCCTGATCCCCGACTTCCGGCAAATGCACATCCCACCTTGACTTTGGTTTAGATACCCGTTGAGGAAGGTCGTCTGACATCTGCCAATATAGTCCGGGAAGTGTGGAATGGCGTATCCAGAAGGTGAATTCTTCTACGTACTCTTTGATGGTTCGGTCGTTGACGCCTACGATGACATCCCCAACTTTCGGTGAGTTCACTCCTTCGCCAACTGCCGCAACAAAGAAAGCCGGATTGTCAATGTCCGAAAGGTCAGGAAGTACCAGAATGGGCGCGGAGACACATCCCTGTCGTTCCGGGCCTGGCAAGCCGCCGTCAACCGGACTCACCGCAAGATGCCGGTCCCTCCGAGCGTTGCTGAGTTTAACCAGCGCGAACCAGAGGTCCAGTTCCGTTTCGGCGGTGGCAAACTCGGAACGGAGTTTCTTCATGTCTTCGATAGCTTTGAACCCTATGTTCGTCTCCTTGATTTCCGAGAAGGCTTCCCGCTGTTCGGTCTTGCGGATAATTTCATCAAACAGCGTTTCCAGTGGGGTAGGGGGCAGCGTAGGAGTAGGGGTAGGAGCCAGTGTGGGCGTGGGGGCCGGTGTGGGGGTAGGCACAGCAGTGGGGACGGCCGTTGGCGTAGGCCTGGCCGTGGGCGCTGGTGTAGCTGTAGGCGCAGGAGCCGGAGTGGCCGTGGGTGTGGGCACAGCAGTTGGTGTCGGTGTGGGCTTGGGGGTTGGTATGGGTGTCGGCACCGCCGTACGGGTCGGAGTCGGGGTAGGCGTCGGTACAGAAGTCGGCGTTGGCGCAGGGGCCGGTGTCGGAGCGGCAGTCGGTTCCGCCGTAGGGGTTGGCGCCACCGTAGGAGTAGGTGCAGGCGCCAGCGTCGGCACAGTAGTCGTGGCCGGCGCTTGAGGGGGCGCCGGTTCGGGTTCATCCCCACTGCAACCTATAGACAACTGCAAAATTACGCTCAGCAACAGGGGCGCCAGCCAGAATCTGTTTGCTATCTCCAAGCCTTTATTCATCGTACTCCGCCTCTAGTTGGTCGTTATCTAGCGTGGTTGTGCCGGAATTCGTACCTCATCTGAGACTGGTCAAGAAACCTAAATCGTAAGAAAGGCAGGGTTCGAAACCCTGCCTGGTCAAAACGCAATCTCCATTCAGGTTGCAGTTGAAGATTTAATCCGATTAACCGTTGGCGGCGTGGCCCCCGTAAAGTTCCAGCACCAGACGGCTCATCAGGGAGGAAAGGAAGCCGACGCCGCTGATTGCCTCGGCGTAGCTCATCCGGGTCGGCCCGATTACGCAGATGGTGCCGCTGGCCTGGTGGGGTATGCCGTATTGTCCCAGGATTACGCCAAAGGGCCGCAGGGGTTCTTCCTGGTTTTCGCCGCCGATGTAAACGGCGATGTCCCCGCTGTTCGGCTGCTCCGACAGGACGCTGCCCAGCAACACTCGCTCTTCCAGCAGTTCCACCAGCTCCCGGGCCTGGTTGCCCTGGGACATCTCCGGCTGGTTCAGCAGCCAGCGCAGGCCGTCCACGTAATGTTCCGGCACGGTGTAGGTGTCCGCCTCCCGAAGCAGGGACAGGGTATTCTGCCTGACCCGTTCCTCCAGGGGGGTGAACACGCCTTGGGCCAGTTCAATCTCCGCCCGGTTCAGGCCGCTGAAGCAATCGTTAAGCCCGTTAGCCACCTGGTTCAGCGTCTCCTGGCTGGTCGGCTCCTCCAGGGGGAGCAGGCGGCGCAGCAGGCGGGCTTCCTGCAATACGATTATCAGCAGGGCGGTAAACTCCTCGAGGTAAACCAGTTGGATGTGCTTGAGCCGCGGCGAACGGGCCTGGGGCACGGTTACAATGGCCATGTTGGTGGTAATTCGGGAGAGAATAACGGCGCACCGCCGGCTCCAGTCGGCCAAATCCGGGTCGGCCTGGTCAAAGTCCCGGTGAATTTGCTGCTGGAGCATATCGGGCAGTTGGGGTACTTCCTCCAGCGATTCCACGTAGTGGCGGTAGCCCCGGTCGGAGGGGATGGCCCCGGCGGAAACGTGGGGCCGGGAGATGTACCCCTCCTCGGTGAGCCGGGACATGGCGTTGCGCACCGTCGCCGGGCTGACCTTGGTGGGAGACAGCCGGGCAATCTCCTCCGACGCCACCGGGTTGGCGGTGCTGATGTATTCGTTGACCAGAATGTTTAATACACTGCCGGCACGTTTGGTCAGCATAAGAATTTCCAAGAACACCGGTTTATATGCTTATATGAATAGTACGAGCAGCGGCGCCCAACGGTTTGGATTGCAGGCTTGGGAGCGACTTCAAGGCGTGCTACCTGTCAGGACGTTAGCACGGCCTCAAATACCATGTCAAGCATTGACTAGGTAGGCCGCCGCCTATTATACTTGGCCTTTCTACGCACTTGGGCCGGCAGAAATGGCTGGAATCTGAAGTCTGGTTACGAATAGACAGATGAGAGCCGGCCAAATGCTCATTAAGTACCTTTTCAATAGGAACAATCCGCAAACTTCTGGCTGCCACTGCTCTAGGCCCTTGCCATAGCAGGGATGTCAGTGGGCGCTGGTCTGTGGTTAGCGCCGGCGGTGGACTCCGCCCCCAACTTGGCCCCTGAGGATGTTGTTAATCAAGGCCATTCTGGTAAAGAACACTAACCTAATGGAGAAGCGATCAATGGTAAGAGTCACCAAGTTAACCGCCCTGCTGATAACGGCGGCGGCAGTCGCGATAATGATGGCAGTGGGGGCGACGCAGTTGTCGGCTCCTACCGTAAATGCGGGCGTGGATGCCGCGGTGGTGGCCCAGGCGGCGTCCACGCCGGTTGCGCAGGCGGTCGCGCCATTGGGAAACAAGTTTGTTCGCTCCTTCAAGTTTGAGAACAGCACCAAGAGTTGGCTTTTTTACGACCCTCGGGTGCCCCAGGCCAGTACCCAGCGTACCTTTGAGAAAAACCAGTCCTACTGGATTCTGGTTACCGAGGCTATTCAGAAAACCCTTGCCGGCAAGGAACAAAACTTTACTTGTAAAGAAGGGAACTGCTGGAACCAGATAGTCTGGTGATACGACCAGCCCTTACTTAAACGGCGATATTAGGTATTAAGGAATCCTATTGAACGCAAACGTCCGACAAACCTGGCCGGTACTGGCCGATGTCCTGTTGCCGGCTAACGAGACGGCCCGGCGCATCGCCCGCGATGCAGTCCTGATAGTAGGGGCCTGCCTGTTCACCGCTTTGCTGGCCCAGGTGAAGATACCCCTGGGGTTTACGCCGGTGCCGATTACCGGCCAGACCTTTGCAGTGCTGCTGGTCGGGGCCACCCTGGGCAGCCGACGGGGTGCTGCGGCCATGCTCCTGTATTTGATAGCCGGCAGTTGGCTGCCCTTTTACGCCGGCGGCGCCTCCGGTTTCGTCTGGAGCATCGCCTCCGGGGGCTACATCGTCGGGTTCATTCCGGCGGCCTACGTGGTAGGCTGGCTGGCCGAGCGAGGCTGGGACCGGAAGGTATGGATCCTGGTGGCGATGCTGGCCGGCAACATTATCCTGTACCTCCCCGGCCTGTTGTGGTTGTCACGGTTCGTATTACCGGAGTGGGCTTGTGGCAACACGCTGAATTGCGGTCTTTATCCCTTCATCCTGGGCGATTTAATCAAGTTGTACGTAGCATCTCTATTGCTGCCCGGCGGTTGGGCATTGGTCAATCTGGTGGACCGGCGGAGGGGGAGTAGTTAACTGTTATGGAAATAACCTGGCTGGGCCACGCCTGTTTCCGACTCCGTTCCGACGACTTGGTGGTGGTCACCGACCCCTATCCCGAGTCCCTGGGGCTGCGTCCCGAGACCCGACCGGCCACTGTGGTCACGGTCAGCAATTCTCACCCCAATCACAGCAACCGGCTGGAGGTGGGCGGCTCGCCCACGGTATTTGACACCCCCGGCGAGTATGAGTACTCCGGTATCGCCGCGCGGGGGGTAATGACCACCCTGCTGGAAGGGCAAGCCCAACGCGAACGCAACGTGGCTTACTCCATCGCGATGGACAACGTGAACGTCTGCCACCTGGGAGACATCGTCGCGCCGCTGACCACCCGGCAGGTGGAGGATTTGCAGCCAGTGGACGTGCTGCTGGCTCCGGCCGGCGGGGGCTGCACTTTGGACCTGGAGCGGATTCTGCAACTGATGCAGGACCTGGACCCAAAGGTGGTCATACCGATGCACTACCAGATACCCGGCTCTGTCGAGCCTCTGGGCAGCCTGGACGCATTTCTGCAACTGATGGGCGTCAGCGAGGTGCAGCCGCGCCGCAGCCTGACCGTCACCACCAACAGCTTGCCGGCCAATATGCAGGTTACCATCCTCGAGCCGCGCGCCCGCCCCGTCTGAGCAATTAGAAATTAAAAATTAGGGATTGATATAGTCTTTCCAGCGGCAGCCCAAAGGAGAATTTCCCTGGATCCGCAATTCTTAATTCCTAATTTTTAATTCTCCAATCACCACACTAGCAGATTCCAGCAGTTGCCCCTGACGCAAGTCAGTTGGCGCGTCTTGCCGTTGAGGATGGCCTCCGTCGTTTCCGTCACCAGGAGCCAGTAGGACTCGCCAGAAATCAGGCTGTCCTGGGTGCTGGCATCCCCGGCCGCCGGGTCATAGAACTCCCAGGTCTTGGTGTCGTTGTCGAAGTGGAAGGAGCGGACGAAACGGTCGCCCAGGTTTGCCACCCCATCTGCCGTCGGGATCGACTCCCCCTCCGCAACGCCGGAGCGGGTGATGGTAAAGCCGGCGCTGGCGGTTACGCCCCCTGCCATCAGTGTCACCGTCTGCACGCCGGTATCCACCCCGGGAATGATGACCTCCAGCGTCACGTTGCCGTCCTGGTCGGTGTAGGGCCGGGGCGAGGGCGTTACCTCAATGACGCCCACCATTACCGAGGTTACCGGCACGTACTGCCGGAAACCCTGGGCATCCAGGGTCACCGGAGTCCCCGGCGGCCCGGCGGTACGCGACAGGACAATCGCCGCTCCGGGGACGTGGTGCGTTGCCGGAGTCACCACCTTGACCCCATCATCGTCCACGAACTCCACCCGCACCGTGTTGATGGAGGGGATGGCCGCCGACGTGGGGATGCGGATTTCCGTGGCGAACTCGCCGCCGGTGTTGGTCGCGGCGTTGAACACCGCTTCTCTCCCGCCGGCATCGTAGGTAATCAGCAGGTTAAAGGGGGAGCCATTGTCGTTGCGGCTGGGGAAGTTCTTGCCCTCGATCACCGCCGTAGTACCGGGCCGTCCCCAGGGCGGCGTGATGGTTACCTCCCGGGCCGGGAAGTTGACCAGCGCTGTCCCTTCTCGGCCGCCCTTGTCCCGCGCCCGTAGCTCCCGGGGGCCGGCCAGGGTGGTGGCCGAGTTAATGGGTAGGTCAATGGACGCCGACCAGCGGCCCCCGCGGTCCAGCCGCACCGCGCCATTGCCGCCGTTTATCCTGGAGGGGTCTATGGGGTGGCCGCCGATGCTGATGGTGTCTATTTCCGCCTCTGCGCCGGCATCGCTGAAGCCGATGCCCGACACGCTGATGCGCTGGTTGGGCAGGACCTCTTGCTCCGGGGTGACGCGGAGCAGGGCGCTGCTGCCGACCCCTACCGTCGCCCGCGCCTCGAACTCCTTCCCGTCATCCTGGCGGGTGACCACCACCCGCAGCGACTGGCGGCCCAGCCGCGCCTCGTTGGGCAGGTCAAGGCTGAAGTGCAGCGACCCGGAGGCCGGCACCCTTTTATCTTTATCGGACAGGTCGTCCAGGTTGGCGGGGACGCCGCCGATGTCCACCGTCGTCAGTTCCCCAGCCGGGAAGTCGGTAAGCTGCACCTGTATGGTCCGCCCGGGGCTGATGCCGGGGCCGACTAGGACTCCGCCCTCTAGTTCCAGAACTTGGGCGGCCTCCTCTACGCTGTTCGCTTTCTCTATCTCGGTATCTCGGACCAGGGTTGAGGGTTGGTTCAGGCCGTCCACCCCGTTGACGAAGTTGCAGTCGGCGGCCTCTTCGTCGGCTCTTTCTAGGGCGCATTCACCGAAGCCGGGGACAAAAGGCGGGTTGCTGACCAGGAAGCTGCACGTCCCGATGTCGTTGCCGCCCACCTCGACCCGGCACAGTTCGTTCTCACCGGAGTCGCGGCGTCCGTCGAAGTTGGCGTCCCGCCAGAAGGTGAGGGTGGTGCCGTTTTTATAACCCCGTCCGATGACCGTCACCTCGTCGCCGCGGCGGACACCCTCGTGGCTCAGCTGCACCTCCCAGTCCACCAGCAGCCCGGTTACTATATCCTCCTGGGTGTTGTCCGGGGTAGTGAGTCCCTCCGCCTCGCCGAAGGCTTGACGCACTTCCGCTCCCGGGTGAGCTGCCGGCTGCGGTGTCGGGTCTTTAGTGGTGCTGACCCTCCAGGAATATGCCCCGCCCTCGGTGGGGTTGGACAGTCCGGCCTGCTTGGTGAATATCACTGTTACTTCTGCGTTAGCCGGGATGGCCTGTGTGGGGGCGTCGGAGCCGCTGCCCCGGATAGCCGGATAGATGGTGAGTGTGGTGTCTCTGCGTGGGTCGTCCTGATTGTCCAGTTCCACCGCGACGGCGGTGCCCACACCGCTGCGAAAGGGGCCGCCGTCCTCGTTCTGAATCTGAAACCGCACTTGCACCGCCGGCGGCGGGATGAAGCGCGGCACCCCCACATCCTCATCCAGGGTCATCACGATGCCGTCCTGGCGGGGTTCCAGGGCCTCCGCTCCGTTGGTAAAGGTCACCTCGTAGCGGGCTACCGCCGCCGGGCTGCGCGGGTTGGCTGAAATCGTAGCCGCCAGTTCCACCAGAACCGGGTTCGCAGTCCGCGCCACCACCCTGTCTCCTCCGACTAACGTAATTGCCAGAACAACCACAACCACTGGAAAAACCGGCCCCCAAAACCCCAAGCGCCACTTGCACATACAGAACCTAATGAATGAAGGATAGACAATAACCGGGTAATTATACACATTGCGGAGACGCATAATCTTGAAGGGTGTATAACCTTTGGCAGAATGGGGAGGCAAAGAGGGAGGCGAACGCTTCGTCATTCCTGGCGTAACTTCTCTGTCCGGTCATTCTGAGCGCAATGGACCTGAATGACCGGGTGAAAGACCCAGTGTGACGGTTGAAAGGATGGGCAGGACGGATGTGGTCGATTGGAGCGGTTGCCAGAGACTATAATGCGGTTGACCTCTTTACCGGCAAGCCCAGGCTCCGGTGGGCCCAGGGCAATCGCATGAACCAAAACGGGCGCTATCCGTCGTTCCTGCGCAGGCAGGAACCTAAAATGTTGCGGACAGCGGTTCCTGCCTGCGCAGGAACGACGGAAATATGACGGTGCGTCTAATGCGATTGCCCTGCCGGTGGGCCAGCCGGCTCTTGCCGAGGGATTTTAGGGGCTTTCTACGCTCGGAATGATAAAAAAGACGCAGGAGTTAAGCCCCGACAAACTCCCGAATGGCCGAGAAATACTCGTTTATCCCCCGGTACAGCAGGTCATTATGGCCGGCCCCGGGGATGGTTAGCAGTCGCTTTTCCTCCGATGGGAAGCCCCGGTACATTGCAATCGCCTGGTCCACCGGGGCCAGGGTGTCCTGCTCGCCGTGAATCACCAGGGCGGGCAATTGGATGGAACTTACCTTGTCCTGGTAGGCCGTTTCCATCTGCTCGGCAGCCTCGGGGAGCAGCCCGTAGCAGAAATTGCCCAAGGTGGGCCGTCCGCTCTCTACGATAATGCCTTTAAGTGTCCCCGCCGCGTCGTTGGCTGCCAACTCAAAGGCGGCGTGCCGTCCCATCGAGCGGCCCATGACGAATACATCGCCGGTGTAGCCGCCGGCGGTCAGGATGTTGCCCAATTCTTCCCGGACTTGGTGAGCGTCGGACAGCATGGCGCTGAAGGTGGGCAAGCCGCCGCTCTGCCCGTAGCCCCGGTAGTCGACCACAAAGAAGTTGACTCCCACCTGATTGTAGATAGGGGCAATGTTGTCGTAGTCCGCCGCCGTCTCCCCGTTGCCGTAGAAGAAGAGAATGGTCGGCTGGGCGGTGCCCACCGGGAAGAACCGGCAGGACAGGGTTATCCCCCCGGCCACCGGTACGGCGTAGTCCTCCGCCCCGTCCGGCGTGGCGGTCCAATTGCGCCGGGGGTAGAAGGAGTTCATAGACATTTCGGGCCGGTCCAAGGCCGAATAATCCGTCGTGGTCATCTGCCGCCCTCCTTTTCCAATTAAGAATTACGAATGTAAAGACACTTGATCTTCAAATATGAGCTAAATATCTCTAACATTCCTGCGATGTCAGAAACGACGGGTTTAGCGCTTTGGTCCCTGTTTGCGTGCCGTAATTTCTAATTCGTAATTCGTAATTCCTAATCCACCTCGCCGTATGCCCAGGCTTTAATCAAGTGATGGGCGATGGCGATGGGGCCGGGTACCAGCAGCTTTTCGCTCTTGCCCTCCAGGGCCAGCAGCACCTCCGCCCGGTCGAACCATTGCACGTCGGTCATCTCCTCGTTGTCCATCGCAATGTCGGTGCTGTCCGCCTCGGCGTGGCAGCCAATCATTAACGACGAGGGGAAGGGCCAGGGCTGGGACGAATGGTAACGGACGTTCTTGACCTTGATACCGGCCTCCTCCATTACCTCCCGGGCTACGGCTTCCTCAATAGCCTCGCCCTGGTCAACGAACCCGGCCAGGGCCGAATAGCGGTTCATCGCCGCCAGCCGTCCCCGGGACTGACCCAGCAGGCAGCGTTCGCCGTCGGCGACCACCATAATTATCACCGGGTCAACCCGGGGGAAATGCTCGGCGCGACAGCCGGGACATTCCCGTTTCTGCCCGCCCCGCTTGATTACCGTCGGGTGCCCGCAGACCGAGCAGAACCCGTGGCGGTTGTGCCAGTTGATCTGGGCGCGGCCCTGGGCCATGATACCGGCCTCCGGCCCGTTGAGCAGACTCTCCGCAGCGGCGCGGGCCTCCTCGAACCGATAACCGTCCAGCGCCTCGATTGGGCCGGCGGCAGCTTCATCTTTAGACAGGTCAATCACAAAGTGGGCCGTGCCGTCCAGCAGCCCCAGAAACAGCGGGAACGCGGTGGTTACGTGAGGTTCCAGTTCCGACCAGTCCAGCCAGCCCAGGCGGGATGCTTCGGCAGAGCCATCGGCAACTTCCCCATCGGCTCCGTCAGCAGTTACCAGGACGCCCGGCCCGCGCATAGGCAGAAACCGGCTGGTGGGGTCTTTGGCCTTGTCGCTAATCCAGTTCTCATCCCGGCGTTCCACCTCGCCCCGGTCCAGCGGATTGCCGGCAAAAATGTGCGGTTGCTTAAACTCTATCAATGGCAGCCTCTCCTGACCAAAACAGCAATATAGTAGGACAATTAAACAACGTAAGGGCGGGAAAGGCAAATGGGGGAAGGTTGCAGGGCTATCGCATTAGATCGAAGAACGAAAACCCGTCGTTCCTGCGAAAGCAGGAACCTCTGTCCTTGACGCCTTTAGATTCCTGCCTCCGCAGGAATGACGAATATCCCCGATTCAAAATGCGATTGCCTGGCGCCAACAACCAAATGTCACTACCGCCACCCCCGAATCTGCTACAATTACCCCCACCGCTCCCACGCTTATCCTCGGAATTGCAAGGAGGCAGTTATGATTTACGATGCCGAGCGCCGCGATATTTCCATTGCCCTGGGCGGCGACGCTATGATTACCCGCCGGATGCAGGCTTTTCAGGAGGAACGATTCCTCAAGCTGGTGGAGGTGCTGCGGGCTGCCGACGTTTCCCTGGTTAACCTGGAGATGCTGTTTCACGACTACGAGAGCAGTTGGCAGTGGAGCAGCGCCACCTATACCCGCTCCGACCCGCGCAACTTGGAAGAGCTGAAGTGGATGGGCATTGACGCCGTAACCACCGCCAATAACCACTCCTTCGACTTCTCCGAGGGCGGGTTCCTGACCACCCTGGAACACTGCCGGGAGATTGATCTGGCTTACGCCGGCGGTGGCCGCAATTTGGACGAGGCCCGCTCCCCGGCCTACGTGGACTCGGCCCGGGGTAGAGTGGCGGTAATGGGCGCCACCAGCACCTTCAGCGAGCAGTCCCGGGCTGGCGCTGGCCGTCCCGACTTTGCCGGGCGCGCCGGGGTCAACGCTCTGCGCCACGACATCACCCACCACGTGCAGCAGGACGTTTTTGACGCCCTCCGCAAGGCCAACCTGGAGTTGGGCTTTGAAGAGGAACACGCCTTCTACCGTCACTTCGGTTTCCGGGGCGATGAGGACGCGCCGGATTACGACAGCGAGATTGAGTTCCTGGAGAACAAGTTTATCCTGGACGAGGAGTTTGCCGTCCGCACTGCGCTCAATATGGAAGACCAGGCCGGCATCGGCAACTGGATTCGGGGAGCGCAGAAGCAGGCCGACTGGCTGGTCTATGGCGTCCACTGCCACGAGAGCGGACCGGACGGCGACTTCCACGGCCATTCCCGCCTGTCGCCGCCCCACTTCCTGGTGGACTTTGCCCGCTGGAGCATTGACCAGGGCTGCGCCGCCTTTGTGGGCCACGGCCCCCATTTCCTGCGGGGCATCGAGATTTACAAAAACCGGCCCATCTTCTACAGCTTGGGCAACTTCATCTTCCAGAACGAAAGCGTCCTGTGGCTGCCCCACGAGGCCTACCGCCGTTTCAACCTGGACTTCAACAGCACCCCCGGCGACTACCTGGACACCCGTTCCGGCGGAGGCACCCGCGCCTTTGCCGCCGACCCGGTGTTCTGGCAGAGCGTGGTAGCGGTGTGCAACTACGCCGGCGGCGACCTTAAGGAAATCATCCTCTACCCGATAGACATGGGCTTTGGCCGTCCCATCCCGCAGCGGGGCCGCCCGGTGCTGGCCGAAGAACCCGTAGCCCGCCAAACGCTGCAATGGCTGCAACAGCTCTCCCGTCCCTTCGGCACCGAAATAACGATAGAGGAAGACCACGGGGACTTGGTGGGGGTGATACGGGTTTAGGGGGAAGGAATAGCCTGCGCGCGCGACGTCCGGGAATTGGTCTCCCGGGCGTCATTTTCTTCGCCCGCCGTTCATTCGCTTAACGACTCCAGCGTTGCCAGCCACGCATTGAACCGGGGACATTGGGCGCGGATGGCGGACAAGCCGATTTGCTGGGCTATCAGCAGGCCGTCGGTTACCTTGTTGTACTCGGCTATAACCTGGGCTATTCGCTTACTTGGCGCGGTATTAGGACCGTCGTTGATGTCTTCAGGTGTCTCAAAATAGGAACGCACGTTAGCAAGTTGAGTGAAGCTCTGTTCCGGCAAACCTAAGGCTTTCCCGAACGCTTCTACGTCCGAGAACAGCAAGCCTTCGAACTCGTACATTTGGATATAAGGGATTACCTTTCTCACATCCAAGTCGCGGCGGAGTTTCCTTCCAACTTCCTGAAGTATTTGCTGTTCCAGTTCCTCAACTGTCCTGCTCTCTCTACGTCTGAATCCATAGAAATCTACCAGGGAAGTCACGAAGTCATAATTGTGGTAGCACTCAGCCATATCCGTGCCGAGGCGTTCGAGGCTGACGTTTCCCCCGCCAGAGCTGGTATTGCGGGCCCGTCCTAGCAAAATGGGTGTTGGAAGTATGTCCATCGGTACAAGATGGGGAATAAGGACTAAATTAACGAATTGCTCCTCAGTTTCTCCCTCTACCGAGATGGCCAGACGAATCACGGACGCCCGCCCAGCACATTTTTTTGCCACAACTCGCCCGTAGAATACTCTTCAAGCCAGTGTTTCAGTTCCTCTTCCTTCGGCCGGCTAACCTTGGTCTGCCCATCTTTCAAGTCCATGACGAAAATCTGGTCCAAGCCGAAGGAATCTACCAGCAGGGGCGATTGGGTAGCCACGATGACCTGCCGCTGCAAGGAAACTCTCTTAATCATGGCGCCAATGAGGCTTATTGCGGTGGGGTGCAGGCCCAGTTCCGGTTCGTCCAGCAGGATGATGCTCGGCAGCATTTCCGGGGGGAGGTTGAGTAGGGTGATGAGGGCGAAAGAACGCAATGACCCGTCAGAAGTTAAATGCGCTCCTATAGTCTTATCTGAGTTAGTAGCTTTCCACCGCAATGACACTTTGCCATAAGCTTCCTCGATAACAAATCGTTCAAAATTGGGAAGAACTCTTCTGATCTGTCTGCAAATGTAGTCATATCGTTTATTGTCTGCTTGTTCAAGTCGATACAACACGGCAGCTAGGTTTCCGCCGTGAAAAAGCAGCTGATTACCCTCTTTTACGTCCCAGCTTTTCTTGAAATCTGAATTGTAGGTCGTATCATTGAACTGATAGACGAGTCTGTGCCGAAACACGTCCAGCATATTTCTCATTACAGCAGCTTGTTGCCCAGGTATGACATTCGACCTAGCAATATCGGCAATTCCTGCTTCTCGATGGCTACTGCCGAAATCGTAAGACCACCGTGCCGCCGATTGTTCTGCTCCCAAATGCCAGAAAGACTCTTTCTCGAAGTAGAGTCGGTCCAACATGGCATAGGCTAGGGTGAAAGTATAGCCAGACCGTCCCGAAGCAGTACGCAAGACGAGATCTCCCGATAGCTCTGGTGTGGTGTCCGGACCTCCGTACAATTGGTCGTCTGCACCTCCATGCTGAACCACGTAAGTACCTAACTGCCGCGAACGCAACATTAAGTGCATCATATCTAAGAAGCGAATAAAATTGGACTTGCCCGAACCGTTTGGCCCAATCAGCACTGCAGCGTCGGGTAAGTCCTTAAGCTCAACGTCGGCCAGGGAACGGAAGCCTTGAATCTTGATAGATTCTATCTTGCTTTCCAGAGCCATAACGCTACCCCGATTCCCCAACCAACCCCGCCAGGTTCCGCGCAAACTCCTCCACCGTGGCGGCGGCTTTGCGGCGGATTATTGGCTGGCCCAAGGTGCCCAGCGCGCCCATAAACGCCGTGTCGGTGGAAATGGTCAACTCCGTTTGGCCGTCGGGTGTGGGGGCTAGTTGCAGGGTCATATTGGTGCGCACCGAGCCGCCGATGCGCCGGTCGGCGGCCTCCAGCAGGAGTTGGGCCTCGCCTTTTTCCGCATCCTGCTCCAGAATCCGCACGGTTCCCGACAGGTTCACCCGCATCGGCCCGGCCTGGGCTTGCAGCGTCCCGACGAACCGGTCTTCGCCCTCGGCGGTCAACTCCCGCAGGCCAGGGACGCAGGGAGCCACCCGGGGCAGGTCCATTATCAGCTTCCAGGTTGTTTCCCGGTCAGCGGGCACCAGACAGCGGTTTTCCAGTTTCACCGGACTACTCCCTGTCGGCGTTGGTCAAGGCTTGGGCGATGGCCCGACGAGTGAACACCTCGGCCATCTCTCGCTTGTACTCCGCCGAACCCCGGTGGTCATCCAGCGGGTCAACCGCCGCCTGGACAGTGGCGGCGGCGGCGCGGATGTTTTCGTCGGTCAGGGGCTGGCCCCGCAGTATGTCCTCGGCGACGGTGGCCCGGATGGGGGTGAGACCCACCGACCCCAGAACGATACGGACATCCCGGCAGTTACCTGCTTCGTCGGGCGTAATCACGGCGGCTACCGAAACGGTGGCGTAATCGTCAGCGGTGCGGGGCAGGAACTTCAGGTAGGCTGCTCCCGCTCCGGTCAGTGCCGGTGGTATCACCAGCCCGGTGATGATTTCGCCGGGGCGCACGTCGGTCTCAAAGTAGTCGAGAAACAGCTCCTCCGCCGGCAGAATGCGCTGGCCCTGGTTGTCTCCATCAGGGGCCGAGGACAGGACTACCGATGCGCCCAGGGCGATGAGGGCCGGCGGCGGGTCCTGGTTGGGGTCGCCGTGGGCCAGGCCGCCGCCCACGGTCGCCATGTTGCGGATGCGCGGCGTGGCAACGTGATGGTAGGCTTGGCCCACCAGGGGCAGCCGGCCGGCAACCAGGGGGCTGGTTTCCACCTGGCGCTGGGTGCAGAGGGCGCCAATACAGACGCTGCCGGAACCGTCGTCAACCTCCGCTATTTCGCTCAAGCCGGGGATGCGCCCCAAACCGACGACGTGGCCGGGTTGAGAGAAGCGCTGCTTCATCTGGAGCACCAGGGCGGTGCCGCCGGACATCAGCCGGGCGTCCTCCCCGTGTTCCTCCAGCAGCGCAAAGGCTTCTTCCAGGCCGGAAGGGCCGTGGAATTGAAAGTCGTGCATCAGCCCTCCGCCGGGGTGGAGTTGATGGCCTGCACTACCGACTCCAGGATTTTATAGTAGCCGGTGCAGCGGCACAGGTTGCCCATCATCCAGTCCCGAATTTCCGTTTCGGTGGGGTTGGGATTGGCGTCCAGCAGGGCCTTGGCTGCCATAACCTGGCCGGGGGTGCAGATGCCGCACTGGAACCCGCCGTAGTCGATGAAAGCCTGCTGTACCGGATGGAGTCGCCCGTCCTGGGCCAGCCCCTCAATGGTGGTGATTTCCGCGCCGTCCACCGCGGCGGCCAGGGTGATGCAGGAAGCGACCATCTCGCCGTCCACCAGGACGGTGCAGGCGCCGCAAACGCCCACGCTGCAACCCTCCTTGGTGCCGGTCAGCCCCAGGTCGTAGCGCAGGAAGTCCACCAGCAGCCTCCGGGCCGGCGCTTCCCGCGCATAGCTGACGCCGTTGACGCTTAAACTAATGCGTTGGGCCATATCTATTTCTGTCCCTTGTTCTATACCTTGATTCTTGCCGGTTAAGCTCCGCAGGCTTTTTCACTGTTGCAAAACTGCTGCGGATATGGTTGGGAATACCTGGCCCCATACTATACCACCCGCCGTTGTCGGGGCAAGCTGGCCGGTTGTCGGCAGGGCAATTGGGCTTTAATCACTAGCACCCCCCAGCACCCCCGCCGACTGTCATTCCGAGCGGAGCGAGGAATCCAGAGTCTTTCGGAGCGGAGGTTGTCCGGTATCGGCAAAGTGTCCAACCTGAAGGATTTGGGATTCTTCGCTCCACTCCGTTGCACTCAGAATGACAGTTGGCGGGGGCGCTGGTGATTAAACCGCGATTGCCTTGTGACAGATGCCGGTTGCCCCACATCTCGGTTTACGCTAGAGTGTAGGTAAGATGTTGAACTTTATGCGAAAAGACCAGCAGCAAACGCCGCTCCTCATCCTGCGGGCCTGGGTCAAGTACTCCGCCATCATTCCGGTAGCTATGCCTCTATTGTTTGCGCTGCTGCTGGGAGGCTTCGCTGCCCTGATGGGCGTGTCGCCGCTGGAGTTGGCCTTGAACTTTCTGGCTGACGCTGGCATTGTTCTGTCCCCGGTCGTCGTTCAACTATGGTTTGCGGCGTATCTTATGGTAGTCATCTGCTACGGCGTAGGTCGGGAACTGATTAACCTGACTACCCGGCAACCGCTGTCTTTATCTTTGGCAACCTTCTACGCCCGGCTCCGACAGTGGACGGCCCGAGGTATGCTCCCCGTCTTTACCGGCCCCGGCCCAACCTTGCCGGCCGGCCTGACCGTCAGCCCCGGCGAGTTTTTCCAACCCGGCCCCACCGGGTTACTCTCACCGGCCCTCCTGACCGGCTCCGCTCCTCGTCTGGAATAGCCCCAGAGTTCTCCGTTTGGCAGCCCCTTGCCCGGCGCACTGCTGCGCTTGGACGGTTTAGGTATGGCCTGTTACCGGGTAGAGCCGGCCTATTCTATTTATCTTTTGGAGAATTCAGATATGAAATTACTTATTCCTTTCGCCTCTCGACCCCGGCAAGCATTGGTATTGCTCATTGCGCTGGTGGCGGTACTGGCTATCGCTCTGACGGCCTGCACTGCGCCGCCGCCCGCGCCGACTCCGGATATTCCGGCCACGGTTACAGCCCAAGTGCAAGCTCACCTGGATGCCATTCCAACGGCTACGCCGGCGCCCACTTACACACCCTATCCGACAGCTACACCATACCCGACGCCAACCACGGCGCTAACGGCTACCCCGTATCCCACCGCAACGCCGCGGCCCACTTATACACCTTACCCAACGGCCACACCTACCCCGACTCCTACTCCCACGCCAACCTCAACGCCGACTCCGGTGCCAACTGCTACATCTACCCCTCTGCCTACGGCCACGCCAACCCTGGTACCCCAAGTTTGGTCACAAACTGGTTACTGGTACAGAGACACATTATTTGAGCAAGGCCTTCTGTCGATTCTAGCGGCTGATGCTCCATGGATAAGCGCTGCAGATGTCAGAGTGGCTACTCTTGATGCGATCTCCAACAGTTCAGCTAGGGACCTGTGGCTCGCCCTTGGGTGTTTAGGTCCGTTGCGAATAGGTTACCTTGGCACGTATAAGTACGAAGTCCCATCTTGGGTAACGTCTCATTCTTACGGGTTTTGGGATGAGGGGAGGGGAGGCTGGTCAGAGAACGTTATTGAATTCTACGAGCCCGTTGTAACCGACGACGGGGCCTCCATTTACATTTCGGACCGAACCCAAGTGAACCAAATCCTGAGTATGTTGCGCACTGCGACCGGCCCCCTCCCAGAAGGACATATCCTCGTCGCGGGAATGTGGCCTCTGGATGCGTCGGTTCAGACCGGGCTGGTGGCCGAACTTGACCCAACAGGACTCGATGATGTTATGAATTACCTGACCTGTTTCGATTAGGAGCGGCACAGCGGCCCCCCACCCCTCACCCCGTTATGCTATCATTCTTCCAACATTAGCAGGGAGGTAACCACGTTATGCCCAGGTTGTTCCGGCGCAGTTCCGGCGTTGCCGTTGTCGAGGTTCACGGGGTTATTGGGACCCGGGTCCGGGAGTCGGTGTATTCCCGGCTTTTTGCCGACGTTGCCG
Organism: Dehalococcoidia bacterium; assembly: GCA_965197655.1. Classification (GTDB taxonomy): domain Bacteria; phylum Chloroflexota; class Dehalococcoidia; order Lucifugimonadales; family UBA3495; genus CATQHB01. The sequence continues at coordinate 3,780,858 of OZ240220.1, forward strand.
CCAGCGACCGTTACCGCGCCCTGCTGGTGGACATCCAGTCGCCCGGCGGTTCGGCGGCCGGCTCGGAACTGCTCTACCACAGCCTGCGCAAGGTCGCGGCCCGCAAGCCGGTGGTGGCCTACATCCGCAGCATGGGAGCCTCCGGCGGCTACTATCTGGCCTGCGCCGCCAACCGGGTTACCGCCCTGCCCACAACGATGGTCGGCTCCATCGGCGTCATCTACCTGCGGCCCATCCTGGAGCAACTGCTGGGCCGGGCCGGCATCGAATTTTCGGTGTTCAAGGGAGGGCGGTTCAAGGATATGAGCGGTTTCTGGCGCAGCCCCACCGACGAGGAGTCGGAAAAGCTCCAGGAATTGATTACCGAGATTTACGACAACTTTGTGGCAGTGGTGGCCCAGGGGCGTTCTCTGGAGGAGGATGTAGCGCGGGAACTGGCGACCGGCGAGGTCTTCACCGCCCGCCGGGGCAAGGAGTTGGGGCTGGTGGACGAACTGCTGGACTTTGAGCAGTCCCTGGAGTTGGCGGCCCAACTAGCCAACATAGACCAGAACAAGGCCCGCCCCCGCTGGCTCCGTCCCAAGCGTACTTTTTCCGAGCGGCTGATGGGACGCCCGGCCAGCCAATACTATAGCCAACACCAAGGTTTGGGCCTGCTTACGCCGGAACTGCAACGGCTGCTGGCCGGCGGCCTCTACTACCTGGAACCGTCGGCCCTCCTGACGGAGTAATTGTCAATTACGAATTAGGAATTACGAATTACCAGTTAGGAGCCGGGGCGTCATTCGTAATTCCTAATTGCCAATTCGTAATTGACGATTACCAGCCGGCGTCGCCGGGGCGCAGGCCCAGTAGCGCCTGCCCGCCGAACTCGTAGTTGGAGAGCAGGCCGGCGCCGTGCTGCACTACTACGTGCACGTCCCGGAAACGTCGCTCCAGGCCGTTCCGTTGGTGGATGGCGTTGGTGCCGGCGGCGTGGAACAGCATATCCACCGCCTGGGCCGCCTGGTGGATGGAGTGGGTGATAGCGAGCCGGGCCTGGGTCATTTCCGGGCTGGGCAGAGGCATATCTTCGCGGAAGGTCTGCCAGGCGGTAGTTGCGGCGTCCAGCACGTAGGCCCGGGCGCCGCTGATGATGGCCTCGGCCTCGCCGACGGTGGCTTGTACCTGGGGCCGGTCCCGCAGCAGGGTGGTGGATATGGTGGTGCCGGACTCGGTTGCCAACTCAATAAAGGCATCCATCGCGCCCCGGGCAACCCCCAGGGCTACGGCGGACACCAGCAGCCAGATGGCGGTCAGCATGGTGCGGGGATGGTACAGGAAGCCGGTCTCTTGGGGTGGGCTGTAGAGGCGGAAGGTGCGCTCCAGCGGCACGAAAACATCATCAAGCTCGAAGTCGTTGCTGCCGGTGCCGCACAGCCCCACCACCTGCCAAGTGTCGTAAATGGTCGCCGTCTCCACCGGCGAAAAGAGCATCACCGTGTCCGGCCGGCCGGCCTCAGTCAGGCGGGGGCCGTTGTCATCCACCACCTTGCAGTTGACGAACAGCCAGTTGGCGTTGTCGATGCCGCTGGCGTAGTCCCAGCGTCCGCTGACCCGGTAGCCGCCGGCCACCGGACGGGCCTCGCCCAAGGCGCGGAATGAGCCGGCGGTGCGAAAGTCCGGGGGAAAGCCGAACATCGCGCGGCCCACTTCAGGAGTAAAGTTGCCGGTAAAGACGGCGCCGCCGTTGGACAACAGGGCGCACCAGCCTACCGACGCTTCGGAGCGGGACAGTTCCTCAACGACGTGGTAGGCGGTAATCGGGTCCACCTGGGGGCCGCCCATGCTGGCCGGCAGGAAGAGCCGGAATGCGCCGGACTGATTGAGCAACCGGGCCAAGTCCGCCGGCACCCGCCGCTGCCGGTCCAGCTCCGTGCGGGCGGCGCAAATATGCGGCGCCAGGCTCCGTGCGGCCTCTATGAAATCCCCGGTTGAAGTCTCCTTAACCTGCATTGTTCCTCCGACTGCCATGCCAGTCTCAGCATTGCCTGGCGTGTTGAGTTCATTATTCCGTTCTCCCTGAGCTTGTCGAAGGGCCTGCGGTTCATGGTTCGACAAGCTCAGGGAGAACGGATAATCCGGTCTGCCGGGGAATATGATAACCCATATTGCGACCGCTTCTACTTGCCGGTGGCGCAGCGCCCCAGGTAGGCGCTGGTGAAGCCGGCCACCAGCACGAAAAGCGGGTTGATAAAGGCCCACCACTCCAGATGAACTAGGCCGACGGCGGCCGGCTCGTTGTCCGGAAACAGCGAATTAAACCAGTTCCAGAAATACCACAAGGTCAACACAATGGACGCGGCAAAGGCCCAGTTGGTTTCCAAGTATTCCCGAGTAATGGCGACCTCGGCCTCGCGACGGCAGAAGTTAAGCTCGCGCAGGCTGTTGGTCACCAATATGATGACCACCGCCACGGCCATGAACCAGTTGAGGATTCCCCACAGCCAATAATTGGTCGAACCGTCGTGATAGAGGGGAGTGGCTATCCAGTTCACCGCCACGGCCAGGGCTACTACAATCAGGTAAATCGCCAGCAGACGCCTTAAGAGGTCCATATCCCCCCTCTTCTCTCAGAAAATCGCCCCAACCATGGCGGATATTCGTCGTTCCTGCGAAGGCAGGAACCTCTGTCCTTAACGCTTCAGGTTCCTGCCTTCGCAGGAACGACGGGTAAGGGGAATCCTGTCGAATTTGGTTACCCCACTATCTTCTTGGCTTCCTGCCACAGGGCTTCCTTGTCGTCCAGAGGCAGTTGGGCGAAGTCCTGACCCCGCTGTTGGGCCAGTTCCTCCATTTGCCGGTAGCGACGGCGGAAACGGCCGTTGGCCTGGCGCAGGGCATCCTCGGCCTGCACGTCCAGCCAGCGGCACAGATTTACCATCACCAGGAAGAGGTCGCCCAACTCGTGGACTTTCTCGGCTTCGGTGGCGGCTTGGCGGAACTCCTCCACCTCTTCCACAATCTTGTCCAGCACCCCGGAAACGTCCTCCCACTCGAAACCCATCCGGGCCACCCGGTCCTGCATCAGTTGGGCGTAGCTGAGGGCGGGCAAGTCCCCGGGGATGCCGTCCACCGGCGACTTGCGGACGCCTTGCTGCGCCCGTTCCTCCGCCTTTATCTGCTCCCAGTTTCGCTCCACCTCCCGCGCGTCGGTAACGCTGGCGTCGCCGAAGACGTGGGGGTGGCGGCGGATTAGCTTGCCGTTAATGCCGGTCAGCACGTCGGCCAGGGTAAACTCGCCGGCCTCCCGGGCAATGTCGGCGTGGAAGGCAATCTGTACCAGCAAATCGCCCAATTCCTCGGCCAGCAGCGGGGGCGAGGCCTGGTCGATGGCCTCCAAGGCCTCATAGCACTCCTCCAGCAGGTTGCGCTTCAGGGAGGCGTGGGTCTGCTCGCGATCCCAGGGACAACCGCCCGGGGCGCGCAGGCGGGCCACGATGTCAACCAGGGTCTGGAAATTGCCCAAGTCGCTTTCGGAACTTGGGCCGGGGGGTTGGTGAGAAGTATTGTCAGTAGTCATGGGCGAATTATAGAGGGCGGGAGTTAATTGCTCAACCGGCAATCCGGGTGTTAAGGTAGCGCGGCAAGGCGTCCACAAAGAACGCCCATACACCAAGAGATGTTTACCCGGTAGGGCAACCACAAAGGTTGCCCTGGGGGACAGTGGATTACCTTATCCCCAACGGATCGGGAATGCGCTTGATTAAATCAATAAGGGAGTGGCTGTTTATCCTGGCGGTGCCCCTCTTTCTGTTGGCGGCCAGCGTAACCTGGGCGGTCAACGACGGCGGCCTGTATGACCGGGGATTCGAGAAATACGATATTTCTCTTTACACCGGCATTACCGACGCCGATTTGAGCCGGGTCGGCGCCGACCTGCGCCGCTACTTTAACTCCGGCGAGGAACCTCTGGCGGTAACCGTTCCGGTGTTTGGCGTGGAGCGTCCGCTGTATAACCAGCGGGAAGTAGCCCATATGCGGGACGTGAAGCGGCTTATTTGGGGGACTTATGCCGTCGCCGCCCTGGCCGGGGTGTATCTGTTGGCGCTAATCCTGGCCGGGTTTGCCTCGGCGGGCCGGAACTACGCTGAAGCCGCCGAATACGCCGATACCCTGGCCCGGCTGTTGCTGCGGGGCGGCCTGCTGACCCTGGCGATAGTGGCCGGGGTAGGGCTGTTTGCCCTGGTGGGATTCGATTCCCTGTTCCTGTTGTTCCACCGGATAAGTTTCGCTAACGACCTGTGGCAGCTAAACCCGCGCACCGACTACTTGCTGATAATGTTCCCCCTGACCTTCTGGTTTGACGCGACCATCCGGGTAGCCCTGACCGCCGTGGCCGGGGCGGTGGTTTTGGTGGCCTTGGGTGGGGGTTACCTGTGGTATCGGCGGAAGGAGCATACCTGGCCAGTTTTCAGACGGGGCCGCTGATTCCTTGACGCCGGACGCCCCCGGTCAGTTACATTTCCAGTTAATGAGAACCCGATATACAGTGAGAGAAGGAAGGTAAGCTATGCCAATATACGAGTACCACTGCCCCACCTGTAACCACAAGTTCGACAAGCTGCAATCTATGAGCGCCACCGGCGCCGATTGCCCGCAGTGCGAGCAGCCGGCCAAGCGGGCTATCTCCGTCTTTGCATCTATTTCTTCCGGCGAGTCCTCCGGCAGCGGCGAGTTCAGCCCGATGAATGTGCCGCCGATGCGCGGCGGTGGTTGCTGTGGCGGCGGTTGCTTCCACTAGGAATAGGTAAGTATGGCTCCCGTCGAGCGTTACCAAGGCGCGTCAGGTGGGGGGTTTTGTTCCCGTCGTTCCTGCGAAAGCAGAAACCTCTGTCCACAGCGTCTTTAGGTTCCTGCTTTCGCAGGAACGACGGGTAGTTTTTACTCCAAATGCGACAGCCGTGGCGTGACCGCCAACCCTTGACACCCAATTTGCCAAGTGTCAGACTAGCCCTGTCTAAAGGCGTACCTGTCTAACAGCCGTAAGCCTGCCAAAGGCTGGCCGACAGGGAGAACACCAGTCAACTTAATTTACCGGGGAGGAAATTTCATGGCCGACGTGAAAATCGAAATCCGAGCAAACGGACCCAACCGGGTATCCGGTCCCATCGAGATTGTGGATATGTCCGGCAACAGCTACACCATTCCTGAAGGACAGTGGGTTTCCCTCTGTCGCTGCGGCGCTTCCGCCAACAAGCCCTTCTGCGACGGCGGCCACCGGGACGCCGGATTTGACGCCCCCAGCGAAGCCCATTAGATAACTCCGGCCGGCGCCCCTCATACAGACGCAGGGGTACACGGAGTACGCGCAGAGAATCACTGCGTGACTCCGCGTCCCCTGCGTCTGTGTGTAAGAAGGAACCCGCAATGATTGAGGTATAAAATGCCCGAAGACCCCGACGACTCCACCATCATCCTCCAGGCCGCCCAAAGCCTTTTTGCTGAGTACCAGGCCCAACAAACCTTCACCGCTCTGCCCGGCCCTTGGGACATCGAGACTATCCCGGCGGCCTACGCGGTGCAGCGGGAGTATCTGAAACTGCTGGCCGAGGCGCAGGGCGCGGTGGCCGGCTACAAGCTGGCCTATACCACCGCCACCATGCAGCAGCGGGCCGGCTGGCACGAACCCTGCGCTGGCGCCCTGATGTCCAGTACCATCTACCACTCCCCGGCCACCCTGAAGGGAGCGGCCTACCGGCGGCTGGGCATCGAGTGCGAAGTGGCAGTGCGGTTGGCGTCAGACCTGCCCGCCTCCGGCGCTCCTTATACCCGGGACAGCGTGGCGGAGGCGGTGGGGGCAGTAATGGCTGCCTTTGAGGTAATAGATATGCGGCTGCCGGAGGGGATGGACGGCCTGGCTCGGACGCTGACCTCGGTGGCGACCAACATCTCCAACGCCGGCGCCATCCTCGGCCCGCCGGTAACCGACTGGCGGAACCTGGACCTGGCAGTGGCCCGCGGCACGGCCAGCATCAATGGCGAGGAGGTGGGCGCCGGCTACGGCTCCGACGTGATGGGACACCCCTTTGAGCCACTGGCCTGGCTGGCCAACAAGCTGGCCGAGGACGGGGAAAGTCTGCCTCAAGGTTCAATCATAATCACCGGCAGCATCGTCCCGCCCAAGTTCCTGAACCCCGGCGACCGGGCGGTGGTAGCGGTGGAAGGTCTGGGAGAAGCTACCCTGACGGTGGAGTGATGGCCTTTACGCCTTTCCGCGGTCTTGGATTAACGTAGGGGCGGGTTTCAAACCCGCCCCTACAATTTAATGGGCAATCATCCGCACCAGGTCAACATCCCTATTACCTGGCCCGCCGCACATTTCTGATGCCTCTAACGGAAGCCAGCCGTTCCTCGGCCAGGTGGTCGGCGGCCAGGGCGGTGGGGATTTCCTCCCGTTTAGAGGTGTGAATAACCCGCTCCATAATCTCGTAGATGCGCTCCGTCTTTTCCCGGGCCACCTCCGGGTTGTAGGCCATGCCCACCTCGGCGGAGACGTTGATGATGCCGCCGGCGTTGACCACGTAGTCGGGGGCGTAGAGGATGCCCCGCCGGTGCAGTTCATCCCCGTCGGAGTCGCTCAAAAGCTGGTTGTTGGCGCCGCCGGCCACCACCCGGCAGGAAAGACGTGGGATGGTGTCGCCGTTCAGCACCCCACCCAGGGCGCAGGGGGAGAAAATGTCGCTCTTCACGTCGTAAATGTCATCGGGCGCCACCACCTCAATGCCCAGGTCCCGGGCCTTGTCCAGCGCGCTGTCGTAAACGTCGGTGACCACCAGTTGGGCGTCCTCTTCCAGCAGATGCTGGGCGGTGTGGTAGCCCACCTTGCCAAAGCCCTGCATCGCCACCTTCTTGCCCCGTAGGGAGTCGGTGCCCCAGGTCTCCCGGGCGCAGGCTTTCATCCCCATATAAATGCCCAGGCCGGTCATAATGGAAGTATCGCCGCTGCCGCCCCGGGGCAGGGGCAGGCCCACCACGTAGTCGGTTTCCTGGCTGATGGACTCCAAATCCCGGCCGGTGCTGCCCACGTCAGTAGTGGTCAGGTAGCGGCCGCCCAGGGTGTCCACAAAGCGGCCATAGGCCCGGAGCAGGGACTCGGTCTTTTGGGTATGGGGGTCGGCGATGATGACTCCCTTGCCGCCGCCCAGGGAGAGGCCGGCGGTGGCTGCCTTGTAGGTCATGGCCCGGCCCAGCCGCAGGGCGTCGCGCAGGGCCTCCTCCTCGGTGGCGTAGGGCCAGATGCGGGTGCCGCCGCAGGCCGGGCCCAGGGTAGTATCGTGGATGACGACAATGGCTTTCAAGCCCACCGACGGGTCGGTAAACATCGCCAGTTGCTCGTAACCATATTGGCTCATGTAGTCAAAGATTTGCATAGCGGCAACCTCCTCACAGAATAGCCGGATATAGTAGGTTGGGAGGCCGGGCAATAGACTTGCCTCACACTATAATTATACTAAATAAATAGAATTATCACATAGGGGCCTTACGGCGAAATCGGTAGGTTTCTCTTGCTCCAGCCGCCGCTTCATGAATACTATGCCCGACTTACTGTTGACATTCCACAAAGCAAACGGGTAACTTGAACCAATCATGCTCAAGACCGAAACCCCTGCTCCGAATTTCACGATCCTCCTGGAGTCCGGAGGGCAGTTTACGCTTTCCGAACACCGGGGTTTCAATGTGGTCCTGTACTTTTATCCTATGGCTTTTTCCCCCGGTTGAACTGTCGAGACGAGGGAGTTTGGCGACTCCCAAGAAGAGCTCGCCGCAAGAAATGCCATAGTTGTCGGCATTAGTCCCGACAGCATTGAGCGACTCAAGAGGTTTAGCAATTCCTGCGGCATATCCTTCCCCCTGGGCAGCGACGCGTCCGGGCAAGTAAGCCGCCTTTACGACGTTCGGCGGAGGTTGGGGCTGGGCACCTCGCGGGTAACTTACGTTATAGACGCGGCAGGTGTAATCCGGAGTGTCTTCCACAACGAGATAGTGATGTCCAGCCACATCCGCAACGCACTGCGGACGCTGGAAGGGCTACAGTAGGCCAACTATCCCACCAGGCCGGAATTCTCTCTCAAGGCGTGAGTGTCCCGGCTCTCAGGGCTCTCGGTATGCCTTGTGCGGATAGGGAAAGGCCGCTTATAATAGGACTTCAATCGGACTTGGGGGGTTGGGCGCGCTGTCGAATCGGCGATACCTTCGCTTGGCTAAAGAGTTTATACTCAGCGCTTAACTCCTGACCGTTTCAAGTGCGTTTGCCCGTACCCGGCTTATCCGAGGCAAAACCGGCAGCGTTGTTGTAGAATCCCTTGCGACAATGGGTATGCCGGAGCATAATCGGATGCACTCGAGCCGGCAAGGCACAAGGTTTACGTTTCGCTCGTAAGCGCCAGGGAGGTAGCGAAATGGCTCTACTGACACCTTCTTACCCCGTTCAGTTTTCGGTGGATTACCCTGACCGGTCGCTGAGCCGTGTGTCAACCTTCTTTCGTCTTTTGCTCGCCATACCCATACTCCTCATTTTTTTCCTGGTTGGAGAGGCAGTCATTCTCAGCACTTTGCTGATGGTTCTCTTTCGCCGGAAATACCCCAAATGGTGGTTCGATTGGAACCTGGAGTTGCTGAAGTTCGAGAGCCGGATCGACGCTTATATTTTATTGTTGCGGGACGAATATCCTTCCACTGATGAGGAACAAGCCGTGCATCTGGAAATTCCCTATCCCGATGCCTCCCAGGAGCTGAATCGCTGGCTGCCGCTGGTAAAGTGGCTCCTGGCCGTACCCCACTACATAGTGCTTTTCTTCCTGATTATAATTGCCCTCATCGTCGCAATAATCTCCTGGTTCGCCATATTGTTCACCGGGCGTTACCCGGTAGGCCTGTTCAATTTCGAGGTGGGCGTGGTGCGCTGGGGGAACCGGGTATATGCCTACGCCTTTATGCTGGTAACCGACCGTTATCCTCCCTTCCGGTTAGGGCCATAGCAGGGGTTTCCAAAGTCGCTCAATCAGACCGGGTAAGTCTTATATAGTTCAAGTATATTTTTTGGCGTCCATTAATCGGAGGGTATATCGTGAGTACAGGTCAATCCAGTCGGCAAGCCGGTGAACTCTTGGCCTTCTTCAAGGGGAATTATGTCCCCCTCAGCGAGGCCAAGGTCAGCGTTATGACCCATGCCTTGCATTATGGCACCGGGGTGTTTGAGGGCATCCGCGGCAATTGGAACGAGGAGCAGGGGGTGGTCAACATTTTCCGGCTGCGCGAGCATTACGACCGGCTTCTGCGGGGCACTCGCCTGCTGATGCTGGACATCCCCTACTCGGCGGAAGACCTGTGCGAAATTACGGTGGAGTTGGTGGAACGCAACGGCCACCAACAGGACATCTACATCCGCCCCCTGGTTTACAAGAGCGCCGAGATGGTCGCCAACCTGAAGCTCCAGGACCTGGAAAGCGACTTTACCTTGATTACCGTGCCTTTCGGCAATTACCTGGGTTCCGACCTGCTCCGCTGCTGCACCTCCTCCTGGCGGCGGGTAGATGACTCGATGATTCCGGCCCGCCTGAAAATTTCCGGCATCTACGTCAACAGCATCCTCGCCAAGACCGAAGCCACCCTGGCCGGCTTTGACGAGGCCATCATCCTCAATCACGACGGCCACGTCTGCGAAGGCTCCGGGGAGAACATATTTATGGTGGTGGACGGCCGCCTGGTAACCTCGGCCCTGGAGGATAACGTGCTGCCCGGCATTACCCGGGATACGGTCATCCAGTTGGCCCAGAGCGAGTTGGGGCTGGAACTGGAGGAGCGGAGCATTGACCGCAGCGAGCTTTACCTGGCCGACGAGGTCTTCCTGACCGGCACGGCGGCCCATCTGACGCCGGTGGTGCAGCTTGACAACCGCAACATCGCCGACGGGAAGGCGGGGCCGATTTCCAGCAAGCTGCAAAAGATGTATTTCGACATCGTGGTAGGCGGCAACGACAAGTACCGGCACTGGTGCACCCCGGCCTCGCCCCGGCTGGTAACGGTTTAGACCGGATAGGGAGGGTGGGACCCGGGCCGGCTACTTCTCTGAGGTGAAGAGAGCCGGTAGTTCAGCCTGTCTTAACCTGGAACGCCCCGTTCCTGGCCGCGGCCATCGTTGCGGCGGCCTACTTGCCTGGCAGCATTGCAGTCCCCTGACCGAGATGTTCGGCCATTTCGGATTGTTTGACTACTCCTGGCCGTCGGTAGCCTATGTGTGGTGTTGCCGGCGCGGGTGGGCATCATTCATTACGGCAGCGCCCGCCGGGAAATGCCGGCCGCGGCTGAAGCTGTGGAGGAGTGACCCAGCCATCTGTAGGGGCAACCCTTGTGGCTGCCCTGGACAGGGGTAAGGTTGCTTGTTGCCCGCTTGATTCCCCCGCCCGGTTGTGCCACGATTAGCCTCCGCCCCGGTCGGTAACCGTTTCCCTTGCCGGAACCGTTAAGGACACTGCGCCAATGTGGATAATCCTTGCCCTGACCGCCGCCGCTACTTTGGCGGTGGTCAACCTGACCGACAAGCGTCTCCTGGACCACCACCTGCCCGGCCTGTCCACCCTGTACCTCTGGGTTGCCCTGGGGTTGGTCGTGTATATCGTCGGCGCGGTAGCTATTTTTGGCATACCCCGGGACACGTCTCCGGGCATCGTCCTGGTCGCCCTGGCCTCCGGCTTTAGCCTGGGCGCCGGCTATGCCTTGCTCTTCGTGGGGCTGAAGGTGGCCGAAGCCTCCCGGGCGGTGGCGATTTCGCAAATCTATCCCATCTTCGTGGCTTTTATGGCGGTCTTTTTCCTGGGAGAAAGGCTGATCCCTTTGCAGTGGGCTGCCATAACCCTGGTGGTGCTGGGGACGATGCTGGTATCGCTGCCGGCCATCCCCAACCGGCTGGCGGAGCTGAAACCGTCCCGGGGCGCGCCGGCGCTGCTGAGCAGCGGGCTATTGCTGGGCGCTGGGTTCTTCGCCGCTAAGGTGGCCCTGGAAGAAAGCTCTTTCCCGACTGTGTTCATCTACCAGCAGATAGGCGCATTGGTAGTTTTTCTGCCCTTTGGCCGGCCCCGGGTCTGGGGCCAGCTATTCGGCGCCATGCGCAGCCGCCAAACCGTACTGCTGCTCGTGGTAGGAGAGGGCCTGCTGCCGCTGGTCGTGGTAGCTGGCGCGCTGCAAGCGGCCAACCTGGGGCCAATTTCCCTGGTATCCGCTTTTCTGGCTACCACGCCGTTGTTTGTGTTCATCCTGGCTACCCTGTTGAGCCGGGGCCGCTGGCAGTTGATGGAGGAAGCCATAACCCGGCGGGCACTGACCCTGAAGTTTGTGGCTATTGCGATGATAGTAGCGGGGGTGGGGGCGTTGGGGCTGGTTTAATTACGAATTAGGAATTAGGAATTAAAGATTGGATTTCGCGTAGTACCATTCTTAATTCTTAATTGACACTTGCGCTCGGCTATCCGTAAACCCAGGCCGGCACAAAGCCGGAAAAGGAAAGAAAGCTATGTTCAGCCAGGAAGACCTGGAAGCCTACAACCGCGTCCAAAACGCCGTGGAGTTGCAGCGGCAATTGCAAAACCAGGGCCCCACGCGCGGACGCGTGGCCCGCATAGCTGCTTGGGTCCTCCTTGTCTTGTTCTTGGCAACGACAACCGCCGCCGCCTTTCTGGGATACAACGTCCTTTACCTGAACAACGAATTCCTGAAATCGCAGGGCAATTTCGCCAGGGTTGTCGCTGACAATAATGAAAGGCTCCAAACCATTCAAGGGCTAAACGACGTCCTGAATCAAGCCAACGAAAACGTCTATGCGCTCAACCGAAGCCTCGACACCGAAAGAAATGAGCGAAACGCGGCGGTTGCCAAGCTCAACCAGAACGTAGAAGCCCTTGCCCAACAGGTGCAGGAAGAGCGGGAACTCGTGTTGGTGGAACGTAAACGCGGCAACCGGGAAATAGAAAAGGCCAATGGGATAATTGCCGACAAAGAGGAACGGATAAATTATTACACCGAGGTTAACGTCGGCCTGGAAGAATCCGTAACCCAACTCGACGCCTCAGTGCGCCGCCTGGAATCAACCAACAGCGCCCTGAGCCGGGAAAAGAACTCCCTGACCCAAGCGAACAACACCCTGACCAGGGAGAAGAGCGCGCTGTCTCAACGGAACGGTACCCTGGCCTCGGAAAATCGCAGGCTGACCAGCAGCGTGAGCGCCCGGGACGCCCGGATTTCAACTCTGCAATCCGACCTGCGCCGGGAAAAAGCCCAACAGGTGACCATCCCCTATTGCAGCAGCAACTACTACACCGTAACCGGCGGCAAGCTGTCCTGCGTCGCCAGAAACACCAGCTCCTTCCAGGCTACCCAAGTGGAGACCAGTTCCATTAACCTACCTTACAGCGGAACGGTCAATCTCAGGATAAACCGTTCTGGGGACATCGGTTCAGACCGGAGCATGGAAATCCTGGAACACGCGGTAAAAACCATTGAGGAATACATGGGGCAATCTATACCGCTGAAGGGCAACGAAATCCGACTGGATTTTGTTGAGGGGCTGCCCCCAGGGTGGGAAAGATTCGCCGGCTTTAACGATGGAACTTACATGGAAATTCTGCAAGAAAAAGACAAAGACTTGTCCATTTACTCAAGCAAGACCAACGATCCCTTGGGTATAATCATCGCCCACGAAGTCGCCCACTACTATTGGAATGATGAAAGGACTTGGCTTGACGAAGGCGCTGCCGAGTTCCTTGCCATCTACTCCGAAAACAAACGGGTGGGGCGGGCAATGACAAGCCAGAATAAGCGTTGCTCCCAAACCTACAGCATCAGCTACCTGGAATATCAGAAATACGACAAGGGAGACGATGGATATACCTGCAACTACAGCTTGGGCGAGGGGTTGTTCCTTGACCTGTACGACCAGATGAAGGAAGAGGACTTTCAAAGTGCTTTTCGGTCACTCAATGCATCAGGGCGAAACAAGCTGGGTGGAATTCACCAGGTCCGCAACGCTTTTTATCCTGGCTCGGAATGGGTTCAGGAGATCATCGACGAATGGTACGGATACCGGGAAAAGCCCGAAGCCCATTGGCCCAACGGAACTTTTCTCGGCTATATGACCTGGGAAGAAGCCGACGGATGGAAGTTGCAAGCCAACCGAGACAACGAACCCTGTGCAACCATCCTGCGGTTGAACGACCAAACTGCCGGCTCCGGATATAGTGTAAGAGAAACCAGAGACGAATGTTACTACACCGGAGAATGGAACGGAGAAACCGGAGACCTGTTGGTAACCATTGCAGGAACCACCTACCGCGCCGTGGAAGTTTCAATAGACAGCGCGCCCAATGGATCAACCTTTAGCCGGCGGACAACTATTTGACACCTGCGCTCGACTAATGGACAATCACCCCGGTTATAGAGAGAGGGAGATTTTCAGGCAATTACAGGCGAACCGGGGACTGGCTGCGCGGTTCCGTTCTGTTTTAGGGTATTGACCTCTCCCCAGCCTAGCATTTCAGTCAGGGCGGGTACTGACGGGTTTGGACGTGTGATACACTAAAACCGAACGGAACCGGCTGCGCAAGACCATTGACGACCGGCAGTTTGGCAGATAATTGCCTGGTGAAATTGCCGGAGGGTCAGGAACCGGGAGCTTCAGCGCCGTTGCTGAGAGCCTCTGGGGAATACCCCGGCGGCGGTTCGGTGAAAGGCCGACCCTCCCGCAGGGCCGCCTGCTGCCGCTCGTACCAGGCTCGCCACTCTCGTTGGTTCTCTTTCCTGCCGATTTCCCGCTCGCGTTTCTTGAACTTTTCGACGATGAGTTCGGCTAACATAAACCCTACCCCTTTTGCCAGATTGATAAGCTTCTCCGCCAGATATACCACGCCGCCGGCTATGCCTAACCCGCCCAGGGCGATCGCTAAAAATGGCAGTCCGCCGCTTTTAGACCCAATCGGCGCAACAATGACGCTCAGAATGGCGATAGCTGCGGCTATCCCTATCACAGCGGCAAAGGCGGTCAGGCAAACGATAATTTTAACCGCTTTTATTGTATCACCTCCGGGACGGACTTTACTGAGAGTTATATACCAAGCTGCCGATTGGCTTGTCAAACCGCCGGCTAATCGGTAGTTTGTTATATAATTCCCAACACTGACAATACCGGGAGGCATTATGGGCTGGTCCAGGCATCATAAAATCGGGCTGATTCACTACAACCCCCAGCAGAGCTACCGGGGCTATACCCTGGTCGCCACCAACCGGGGCGGCTTCCACGCCAACCTGATTGACATGGAGGGCCGGGTCTGCCACCGCTGGTACCACCCGGAGGGCATTACCTACGGCTATCTGCTGCCCAACGGCAACCTGTTCTTCCGCAGCCGGACCGCCCAGGGCGAAGGGGAAGGGCCGTCATTCGGCGGACGCTCCCTGTCCCTCATCGAGTTAGACTGGGGCGGCAACGTGGTCTGGCAGTACCGTCCCACGGATATGTACCTGCACCACGACTTTGAGCGACTCCTCAACGGTAATACCCTGGCCCTGCTCTGGGCGCCGATACCCGCCGAGCTGTCCGCCCAAGTGCAGGGCGGGTTTGTCGCCGACGACGACCCGGTAGAGATGTGGGGCGACGTAGTGCGGGAAATTACCCCGGCGGGCGAGGTGGTCTATGAGTGGAAGTCGTGGGAGTTCCTGAAAGTAGAGGAGGACGTTATCTGTCCCCTAGAAGGCCGTAAGGAGTGGTCGCACCAGAATGCCCTGAACGTCACGTCGGAGGGCGACCTGCTGGTTAGTTACCGGCAGACCAGCACTGTGGGCATCGTGGACAAGGCCAGCGGCGAGTTCCGGTGGAAGTGGGGGCCGGGCCAGGTCTATCACCAGCACCATCCCACCTACCTGGAAAACGGACGGGTGATGCTGTTCGACAACGGCAGCCACCGGCGGGGCGCCAGCCGCTCCCGGATTATCGAGGTGGACCCGGAGACCAACCAGATTGGCTGGGAATACCAGGGCACCCCGGACATTTCCTTTTTCAGCTATAACATCAGCAGCGCGGAGCGGCAGCCCAACGGCAACACGGTAATCTGCGAGGGAGCGCCGGGCCGGATTTTCGAGGTGACTCAGGCCGGGGAAATCGCCTGGGAATACATCAACCCCTTCTTTGGCGAGGCCGGCGGCGGGGTCTCCCAGAACGGCGTGTTCCGCGCCCACCGCTACGGTCCGGACCACCTGGCGCTGCTAAGCAAGGACCTGGACCCGGCGCGGTACGCCAGCCTGAACCGGCTTTACGCCGGGTAATTACCAATTGAGAATTAGGAATTACGAATTGGGTAGAATGATTTCCTCACTCAATGATCGGGCGGCATTAATCATTCGTAATTCGCAATCCCTAATTTGTAATTGAGATTTGTGGCATTCAAAATTAGGAGATATACGTTATGGGAAAGCTGGATGACAAGGTAGCTTTGATTACCGGCTCGGGCCGGAACATTGGCCGGGCCACTGCCCTGAAGTTTGCCGAGGAGGGCGCCGACATTATCGTCAATGCCCGCAGTAACCGGGAGGAGGCGGAAGCCGTGGCCGAGGAGGTGCGCGCCCTGGGCCGCCGCGCCTTGCCCATCCTGGCCGACGTGTCCAACAAGGAACAGGTGGACAGCATGGTCAAAATGGCCCTGGACGAGTTCGGTAAAATCGACATCCTGCTGAATAACGCCGCCATCCGTCCCCACAAGCCCTTCCTGGAACTGACCCTGGAGGACTGGGAAAATGTGCGGGGCGTGGTGCTGGACGGGGCTTTTTACTGCACCCACGCGGTTATGCCCTCGATGGTGGAGAACAACTATGGCCGGGTGCTCTTCTTCACCGGCGATGGGGCTTGGGCTGGCGGCGCCGAGCGGGGCCACGTCTCCGCCGCCAAGATGGGGCTGGTCGGCTTCTCCCGCAGCCTGGCTACCGAGTTTGCGCCCCATAACGTGCGGGTCAACGTGGTGTCGCCGGGGAGCATCGACACCAGCCGGGCCAACCCGGAATGGTATCCGGGCAGCCGCCCGCCCAACGCCTCCGGCATCCCCCTGGGCCGTCAGGGACAAACGGCGGAAATAGCCGCCGCCTGCCTGTTCCTGGTCAGCGACGACGGCGGTTTCATAACCGGGCAGACCTTGCACGTAAACGGGGGATCGGCGTTCTTTTAGGGGTGGGGTGGCGGGCCGGTAAAACAAAGCTGGAAAAGGCACGACAGGCATTGACCATGATTATTAACCGTGTACAGGTCCTCAATTACGGCTGCCTGCACTACGTGGACGTTCCGCTGGACCGGTTTCACGTTTTCATCGGCCCCAACGCCAGCGGCAAAAGCACATTGATGGACGCCATAAAGTTCGTCTCTGATGTGGTGCGAGACGGGGTGGAGGCGGCCTGCCGCTCTCGCACCGCCAACTTTGCCGACTTGGTCTGGAGCCGCCCCCAAGACCCGAAAGAGCAGCGGTTTGAGATTGCCCTGGAGTTCGGCCTGCCGGAAGAGGTGCGGGACAAGATGCCGGAGGGAAGGCCGTACAAGGTTTTCCGGTATGAGGTTGCCATAGCTGCAAACAAAGAGACCGGGAAGGTCGGTCTTGCCGAGGAAACGGGTGTCCTGCTGTTACAGTCAAACAAAAAGCCCAGGCAAATGGCGATGTTCCCAGACCCGGTTTCGCCATCCGCCACCATATTGCAGCCATCGGGAAGAGGCAGGCGTACCGTATTCAGAAAAAGGGAAAGTGGGCGCAGCAGGTTTAATGATGAAACTGTTGACGAAACCGGTAGCGTAAATTGGAATCCCGGGCTAACTCTGAGTTCAGACCGCTCTGCCCTGTCCATTTTGCCCGACTACGACGACAAGTTTCCCGCCTCTACCAGCGCCATGGTGTTCCTGCGCGACAAGGTTATTCCCTTGGCGCTGAATAGCGAGCGGATGCGGCAGGCCAGTCCCCCCGGAATGGGCGAAGAGTTGCGGCCTGACGGCTCCAATGTGCCGTGGGTAGCCGACGCTTTGTTGCAACAGGACAATAGAAGGGCCGAGTGGTGGATGGGACATATGCGGTCGGCTTTGGACGGATTCAAGTCGGTGCGGGTGATTGACCGGCCCGACGACCGACACAAATACCTGATGCTGAAGTATGAGAATGGGTTGGAAGTGCCGTCGTGGAAAGCGTCGGACGGCACCCTGCGGTTCATGGCCCTTACCCTGCTGGCGAACCTGCCTGATGCTACCGGCCTCTACATGATTGAGGAGCCGGAAAACGGCATACACCCCGGCGCGTTGGAGGAGTTGTTCAACTCTTTGTCGTGCGTGTATGACGCACAGGTGTTGCTGGCAACCCATTCGCCGGAAATTGTGGCCGTCTCCGACATTAATCATCTGATAATATTCGGCAAGACGAGCAAGGGAGAAGTGGACGTTACATCCGGCTCTATGCACCCCTACCTGCGCGACTGGCAGAACCAGATCGACTTGGGGACTTTCTACGCCTCCGGGGCGCTCGCCTGATGCTCTCAAATCCCGTTGAAGACCTCATTGTAATAGCGGCCGATCGGCAGATGGAGCGAACTATCAGGATGTTGCTTACCGAACGTTGCCCGGCGTTGGGTATTCCCCGCATTTCCTTCCAGGTAAGGAGGCATCCTCAACGAGATCCGGGGTGCAGGAGTACGTCGATTCAGCTACTTGGCCCCGAGCGCGGCAGGTTCCGCAAAGCCATGGTCATGTTTGATTTAAGGGGCAGCGGAGAGGAAGACACTGCGGCGCCGGAATTAGAAGCGCAACTGGAGGAGCAATTGAACCTTGACGGGTGGCGACCGGACGGCGGCGTAGTCATTGTCATAGAGCCTGAACTGGAAGCTTGGCTTTTCGGGGCTTCCTTGAGCCGTCTCGAGCGAACCGTCCACTGGAACCGTCCGGAGTCAATGCGGGATTGGCTCAGGTCCAACGGCTATCTGTCCGGCGGTTCGTTCAAACCCCAAGACCCTAAAGCTGCCTTCGATGCGGTTTCAGGGCGACGTGGACCGCTTCGGTCAGGCCGACTGTACGAAGACCTGGCTCGCAACATTAGCTTGGCCCGGTGCCAAGACCGGGCCTTTCAGAAGTTTCGTGCCACCTTACAGCGCTGGTTTCAGGTCAGCTAGAAGCATACGAGCGCCCTCGTTGGAGTACCGCTTGTCGATGAAACCGACCTCCAACCGTCCCTAATCCCTGAACCTAAACTCCTTCAAGTCCTCGGCAACAACCAGCGTGGCCTCGGTCAATTCCTGGATTTCTTCGGGGGACCAGCCGGGGGCGTTTTCTTTCATTTCAAAGCCCTGGGGGGTTACCCGGAAGAGGCCCAGATCGGTGGCGACCAGGGTTACCACGCCCGGGGCGGTGATGGGCAGGGTGCAGCTTTTCAGCATCCGGGGCTGGCCCTCCCGGGTGGTATGCTCCATCGCGATGAAAACCCGCTTGGCGCAGGCGGCCAGGTCCATTGCGCCGCCGATGCCGCCGCCCTTGCGGGTGGGAATGCGCCAGTTAGCGAAGTCGCCGTTCTCCGCTACCTCATAGGCTCCCATTACCGTCACGTCCACCATACCGCTGCGGATTAAAGCGAAGGAATCGGCGTGGTGCACTATCGCCATACCGGGCATAGCGATAACATTCTGGCCTCCGGCATTGACCAGATGCTTGTCCTCCTCGCCGGCCGGGGCCAGGGGGCCGTAGCCAATGACGCCGTTCTCCGAGTGGAAGACCAGGTCCTTGCTAGGGTCAACGTAGTTGGAACAGAGGGTGGGCATACCCACGCCCAGGTTCACAATCCAATCGTCTTGAAACTCCATTGCCAGCCGGTCACACATCGCCTGGCGTTGCAGTCGGGGTTTATCCGTAGCCATATATTTCCTCCTTGTGGGGGTCCTTTTCACCACAGAGACGCCGGGGGACACAGAGTTTCGTAGAGAGCAATCTGCCCGCTGCATCTCTGTGTGAGCCGTCATAGTCAGTCCCAAATATCGTCCGGCCCCATTTTGACTATGCGGTTAACGTAAACGCCGGGGACGTGAATCTTGTCCGGGTCCAATTCACCAACGGGGACAATTTCGTCTTCCACTTCGACCACCGTAATGCGGGCGGCCATTGCCATAATCGGGTTGAAGTTTCGCTGGGACAAACGGAACTGCAAGTTGCCGAAAGTATCGGCCCGCCACGCTCGGATAAAGGCATAGTCGGCATGGAGCGGGTACTCCAGAACGTAGGTGCGGCCGTTAATCTCCCGGTGCTCCTTGCCCTCGGCCAGTTCGGTGCCGACGCTGGCCGGGGTATAAAAGGCGCCGATGCCGGAGGCGGCGGCGCGAATTCGCTCGGCCATAGTTCCCTGGGGCACCAACTCGGCGTCAATTTCGCCTTCATTATACATCTGCACGAAGGGGGTTATCTGGGAGGGGTGCGTTGGGGCGGTGAAGGCGGCGTACATTTTCTTCACCTGCCCGGCGGCAACCAGCGTACCCACATCCACTCTTCCCCCCTGCGCGCCGGTATTGTTAGAGATGCCGGTCAATTCCTTGGCCCCCTGCCGGTGCAGAGCGGCCAGCAGGTTGCGGGGAATGCCCACCCCGCTGAATCCCGGGGACATAAATACGGAACCGTCGGGGACATCGGCCACCGCCTCAGCATAGGACTGGTATATCTTATTCTTCATCAGGGCCAGCTCCTTATTGAGCTTAATAGTGGGACAATCTGCCCTACATACTACCGCAGACGGCAATAGGTTGCCACACCTGGACGGGAAATTGGCGGGGCCTTTTCATTTTCCAACCTGGGCAACCACAAGGGTTGCCCCTACCGAGTAACTTCAACCTGTTGTAGGGGCAACCCTTGTGGTTGCCTGGGACTCCAGGCCGTTCTCCTGAACAATGAAAAGCCCTGGCAAGAACATTCCCACCTCTTGACAAGCCGGGCGATTAGCAAAACAATCCAAAGGGTAGTAAAATGGAGCCACCAACGGGAAGGGGATATGATACGGGAGGGAAAGCATGACAACCGAACAGCACCGGACCCATGTTTATGTAGGCATCGCCGGCGAGGGGCCGCTGATTGCGGGCTATGGGGAGGAACGGCCCCTGGGCGGCGGCGGTCTGTACCGGCAGGCCGACGGCGACGACAACTGGCAGAGCATTACCCAGGGTTTGCCGGAAGCCCCCCAGGTAAGGGCTTTGATGGTGCATCCGCAGAACCCGGCGGTCATCTATGCCGGCACCCAGGCCGGCGTGTTCCGCAGCGACGACCGGGGGGCGCATTGGGAAGTTACCGATTCACCCCAGGGTGACGTATGGTCATTGGCCGCCCACCCGCAGAACCCGGATATAATGTACGCCGGTTACGACCAGTGCGTCATCTGCCGCTCCGAGGACGGCGGGGCCACCTGGAAGAAGGGCAACACCAAGAACATAAACTTCCCCCACATTACGATGAACCCCTACCCCATCTGTAAGCGGGTCATCGGCCTGGCCCTGGATGCCCACGATCCCCAGGACATTTATGGGGCCATCGAGGTGGGCGGCCTGGTCGCCAGCCGGGACGGCGGCGACAACTGGGAATCCGTCACCGACGGCCACTACACTCGCACCGGGCCGGTCGATTTGCACGGTGTGCAGGTCAATTCCACCGCGCCGGGGCTGGTTTACATCATCACCCAGTTGGCGATGTTCCGCAGCCGCAACCGGGGCAGTAACTGGGAGTTCGTCAACATTGACGAGATGTTCCCCGGCGGCAGCTACTGCCGGGACCTGGTGGTGGCGCCCAACGACCCCAACACGATGTACCTGGCCGCCGGAGCCGGTGGCGGCAGCGCCCCGCCGGGCACACAGGAAGCCGGGGTACTGATACGCAGCCGGGACGCCGGCGAGACCTGGGCGCAGGTTGACCTGGGCGAAATAGCCCCCAGCCGGATGTTCCAGATTGCTATTGACCCGAAGGCGCCGGACAATGTCTATTGCACTGACCGGGACGGGCTGGTCTTCCGCAGCCGGGACGGCGGCGAAACTTGGAGCAAGAGCCAGGTTCCCGGCGAGATGTCCCGCGGGCGGCATGTTTACCCGATGGTCAGCGGTTAGCCGGAATTAAAAATTACGAATTAGGAATTACGAATCAACGGGATACCTTGCTTCCTGGTTAGCCGGGGCCTCTCTTAATCAATTCCTAATTCGTAATTCCCAATTGAAAGTGAGAGGTTTTCATTGACATCCGCAGCGTTAGAGCGCGCTACTTTCCGGGTTTCCGAGCAGGACCTGGAGTATATGGCGCTGGATAAAGGCGACTTGCCCCCGGAGTTCCAGGGGTATCAGCAGATACGGGTGGGCGTCCTGGACAACGACAATATGGCGGCCCACGGGTTTGCCGGCAGCACGGCGGCCCGATTCCGCCAGGCCGGGCGGATAAACGGCTATATGCGGGAGTTCGGCCCGACGGCGGACCTGAACGTCCACGACGGGTTCAATTTTGTCGGTTCTACCGTTGCCCACCTGTTCGACAGCCCGGAGTCGGTTTCCGGCTGGATGCAGGACATTTTCCTGAAGGACTTTGAGAGCAACGTCGGGGAGAGTGTGGGCGAGGGACACCAGCTAATTTCGGTGGAGCGGCTGGAAACCAACGGATTCTTTGACGAGTCGGTGGCTCTCAAGGTACTCCAGGGCGGCCCTCAGGGGGTGGTATCCTCCACCGTTATTGACTTCCGGGTAGGGCGCATCCTGGGCGTGGCCTTTGTCGGCACCGTGGGCGACCACGACCGGCTGGAACTGGCCGGCCAACTGGCCCTGGCCCTGGAAAAGAAGATAGTGCAGGTGGTGCTGGGGTCGGGATAGGGGGTTAGCGCCGGGGATAAGGCCGCCATCGCTGTAATTGTCGGTTGTACCGCATCATTCGATTGGTCAATTCCGGGCTTTGTTCGAGAAGGTCATTGACCAGGCCGGCCCACTCGCTGGCGGGGATGTCGCCCCAGGTGGTAAGAATCCCGGAATGGTCGCGGCTCATTATTCCCCAAGCGTTAAGGGCGAGCCACCAACGATGCAATTCCTCAAAGTCTTCCCGGTTCAGGGTTACGAGAACTCGTCCGGTATCGACGGCGAACAGTAATTGCCGGCTGTCCGGCGCGCCCCGGTTGCCAACGTCGTAGGTATTCAAGACATCGTGACCATAGCCGGTCAGTATCTCCTTGATAGCCAGACCTGAATGCTCATCCAGATAGAGCCGGGTCATCTAATACTGCTCCATCTTCCACAGCTTCCGGTCAATATCTTCCGGGAACTCCTCGTAGTAGGCTAGAACGGCATCAAGCTCCTCGGAACTAACCCAGCCTTGCCAGTCGGCCAGCACTTTCTCCTTGTCCCCTTTGGCAAGTCGGTAGCGGCTGACCAATACCCAGAAGGGCAAGCCGCCATTACGAAGACGGGGGCCGTCATCGTAGTCGTAATCCTCCATGTACTTGGCCCACCACCGGTCCTTAAAGTACAAAGCCATTTCAGACATACCTCCGGGCCGCGTCGGGTATTGTCCCCTAGTCTCGCCATTCTAGCATACTGACAGGGCGGCGTTGACCGGGCTGATGATGATCTGGTAGGTTAGGGTTGCTCCTCTATATGGTTGCCATAGAGCGTTGCGGGGAGTGGCGGCTTAAGAACGGAGGATAGTTTGATGATGCTAGACGACAGCTTGGAAGTAGTTACTACTCCCACATTGGACTGGCTGTCTGAAAAGGCGAAGATATGTCGTTCCCGCATGGTAATGGGTAGCCCATACGTTAATAACGGTGTGCTTAAGTTAACCAGTCTGGTTCCTAAGGAAGCAAGTCGTACTTTGGTTACCAGAACTGACTTGCGTGATTTCGCCGTCAGGGCTTCGAGCTTGGATAGTCTATGCACCCTCGCCAAGGATGGCGTCAACATTAGGAGCCTGAGCAAACTTCACGCCAAAGTGTATGTTTTTGATGACGCAACGCTAGTAACGTCCGCAAATGCCACGTTTGCCGGGATGCGTCGCAACTTGGAATGTGGTTTGGCTACCAATGACAAGCAGGTATCTGACCGATTGGCTAGTTCCTTGCTGAAAGGATTTGGGGCACGCCGCTATCCGCCTTTGATGACGCTCGAAGAACTTGAAGGGTTACGCGAGGCGGTAGCAGCTATTAGAGTATCTTTACCTGCTGCTGTTTTACCCCCGCCTGAAGATAGCGAGTATTCTGCCGATAGCCTACCTACGATTGAGGCCGATTTTTCTATAGTGGATGACACAGCCTTAATCGAAGGTCTAGCAGGCTGGAAAAGGCTGACCATGCGAGGAGTCTTGGAAATGCCGGAAGGTGGATTCCAAATGTCAGACTTGTTGCCAGTTTGCCAGCCCTTGGCGGCTAGCGAGTATCCCAATAACCACAGGGTGCGCGAAAAGTTACGGCAGCAGCTACAGTACCTCCGAGACTTGGGACTGGTTGAGTTTGTGGACGACCGAGGGTTCTACCGGAGAACCATGAATTAGACTATCTGGCAGATATTATGATGAACGCATAAATGGATAAGCCAAAGTGTTGACAAACGAATAATTATGATCAATGATCCCAATCTCAAATATTACGTCGAGATAGGGGTATGACTATGAACTGTAATGCTGACGAGCCGAAACCTAAATATGCCTGTCAAGCGTGCGGCTCGACTAGACTAAGAAGCGAACTAAATGCCTTCAACGTATTTATAGCCCGAGGCGACAAACTGGTTCACGTAAGGGACGAAGGGATAGCCTGCGGTCTTCAAGAGCTGTACTGTTACGAGTGTGGGGAGGAAATTGACGCTGGGTACTTAGGAAATATACGTATCGAATAGCGACAGCAAACTGACCTGTGGCCGTTGTCCCAACAGTTGTCATCTGACAACGGCCACTGCACCGAAAGCTAGATGATGGGTTTCCCCAACCTACCCCTCTCCCAACAACCGCACCACCTCATCGCCTACCTGGGAGGTGGTGGCAGCGTACTACTATGGTTTACAGTTGCTCAAACTCCCGAACGCTAATTCCGGCTTGACGCAAGATATTTCCTAACGTGCCAACGCGGATTTCTCTATGGCGCGGCACCATTGCAGTGCGCGTCCCTGAAACGTCGGATTTGACGAACTTTACGTGGCTTCCCCTTTGGCTGACCTGACGAAAACCGGCAGCTTCCAGCTTTCGCACAACCTCACGGAAAGGCAGCGGTCTAAGGGGCACCGATTTCTACCTCAACAGTCCTAATCCTGGGCTCCACGGTAGCCACCGGGTCTTCAAAATAAAGCTCCAGAGCCTCTTGCAGGTTAGTCAGAGCTTCCTCTTCCGTTTCTCCCTGGCTGGCTACGTCAACTTCCAGGCATTGCGCTATGAACCAGTCGTCTTCCTGCGTAACTACGGCCTTAAACTGGCGTTTCATCCGTATTCTCCTTTCTACCATATCCGGCCAAGACTGGCGTTTGCCCCCTACCCCTCCCCCTCCCCCAACAACCGCACCACCTCATCGCCCACCTGCGACGTTGTGGCGGTGCCGCCCAGGTCCGGGGTCATTACCTGGCGTTCCTGGAGGCTGCGGACTACCGCCGCTTCTACTCGCTGGGCTGCTTCCGGTTCGCCCAGGTGGTCCAGCATCATGCCTACCGCCGAGATGGTGGCCAGGGGGTTGGCGATGCCCTTGCCGGTGATGTCGAAGGCGGCGCCGTGCACCGGCTCAAACATTGAGGGATACTCCCGCTCCGGGTTGATGTTGGCGCTGGGGGCCAGGCCCATGCTTCCGGTGACCACTGCCGCAATGTCGGAGATGATGTCGGCAAAGAGGTTGGAGGCCACCATTATGTCGAAGTCCTCGGGCCAGCGCACCAGGTCCATCGCCACCCGGTCCACCAGCAGCGACTCCGTTTCCACCTGCGGGTACTCGGCGGCCACCGCCTGAAACACCTCGTCCCAGAAGACCATGCCAAAGGCTTGAGCGTTGGACTTGGTGACCGACGTTACTTTCATTCGCTTGTTGCGCCGGACGCAGTACTCAAAGGCGGCCCGGATGATGCGCTCGGTGCCCCGCCGGGTGAATACGTTGGTCTGCATCACCGTTTCGTGAGGGGTGCCCGGATAGAGCCGCCCGCCCACCGGGGCATACTCTCCCTCGGTGTTCTCCCGGAAGATAACCAGGTCAATTTCTCCGGCGGTCTTGCCGGCCAGGGGCGAGGTTACGCCAGGGTGCAGGTAGGAAGGACGGATGCAGACCCCCTGGTCGTAGGCGCGGCGCATGGGCAGCAGCAAGCCTTGCAGGGTGATGTGGTCGGGAATGTCGGGGTCGCCCACCGCGCCGAACAGGATGGCCTCGTTGGCCGCTACCTGCCCCAGCCCGTCCTCCGGCATCATCCGCCCGGTCTCCCGGTAGTAGGCGGAACCCCAGGGAAACTCGGTGTAGTTGAAGTTGAGGTTGGGAGTATTGGCAGCTAGATAGTCCAGCACCTTCTTGCCCTCAGCTATTACCTCCGGGCCGATACCGTCGCCGCCGATGATTGCCAGGTTATGCTCTGCCATTATGGAAGGCTCCTTCGTACTTTTTTGATTTTATCCACGAATGAACACGAAACCTCACGAATAACAAATAAACTATAAATCATTCGTGCCTCTTCGTGTTTATTCGTGGATTATACCGTCTGCACCCCACCGCCCAGCAGCCGCAGGTGGTGGATTGCCTCGGCCTCCGGGAAGGCTGCCTGCGCCCGCCGAAAGGTGGACTTGCCCCGCCGTTCCGTAGCGTCCAGCAGTACCCCGATGACGGCCCCGCTGTGGGCCACGTTCACACCGACGGCGCCAACCGAATCGGCGAACTTGATTACGTCGGGCAGGCGGGGCTTGAACAAGACCTGCTGCCCGGCCGCGGCGCTCAGGGACGCCCCGCGACCCAGCCGGCGGACATCCCGTTGGCGCAACCCCTCCCTTACCAGGGCCAGGGCCGCGTCCGTTTCGGCCTGAACCGCCTGCCATTGGGCGCGGCGGTCAACTTGATTAAAGTCCAGGGTGTCCACCACGCCGCCAAAGTCCAGGGCCACGATTTCCAGGGGCAGCGGCGGCCCCAACTCCTCCACCAGCGTACCGGCGCGGTGGTCAAATAAGGTAATGCCGGGGAACATAACGCCGTCGGTAGGTTCCACTTGCAGGGCAAGCTGCCCAATTTGGAGTGGGGTCAGTTCCACGCCCAGGGCCAAGCCGGTGGCGGCGATGGCGGCGGCCAGGTCGGCGCTGCTGCTGCCAAACCCTTTGCTGCGGGGGATGGGGTTGCCGACAGTTACCCGCGCCCCCAAGTCGGCGCGGCCCAGGTGTTCCAGGGTATGGGCAACGGCGGCGGCGGTCTTGGGACAGTTCGAGGGACAATCAAGAGTAGCGGCCACGCCGGACTGTCCCCGGTAAAGTTCTACCCTCACCCGGGCAAAGAAGTCCACCGGGCAGGTCACCAGAAAATAGGCATCGCCCAGCATCCCCTGCGCCAATTCGCCGCAGACGCCCGGGGCGCGCACGGTGGCGGCGCCGGGGGAGGGTTGGCATGAATATTCGTTAGCTGATGCCATCGGGCTTTGTATCCGAAAATGGGAATATACAGTTATCGCAGGCCCGGCTGATAGGAGTCTTGTATCCCACATTCTCGCAGTGGCTGCAACCGTGTTTGCCAAAGAACCACAAAGCCGGGTCCAACGCAGCGCAGGTGCCTGCAATTCCCTTCGGTCCTCCAATGTCCGTAGCCGCTACCGCTTTGTGCCAAGCTTCTTGAATAATAGGCCGAGCCTTTTCTATGGGATAACCCTCCGTATCCGTAACCCCCAGGTTCTCTGTAACTCGGCGGACGTGTACGTCTATCGCGACGGGAATGGTATCAATACCGTCAATCCTGGCTTTGCCCGGCGCTGCCATCATCCGCACCCACATCGGCCCAATCTTGGGGCCTCGGAGCATTGGGAAGCGATTCCGGCCCGATACTTTACTTTGCAAGTCGTGCAGCAGTGCTACGGCATCTCCCACGCCATCTTCGATTACCCGAAATACCGGAGATGGGTTCCCATCGGACAGGCTGCGAGCGATAGTTTGCCAAGCTTTGCTGTCTGGCCCGTGGCGCTGGCTGACCCGGAACTCGGACAGCAATTTATTCAGAACCGGGAGGGAAACGGCTGCTACCTTCGAGGGTTCGAAAAGTTCCGGGTGCGCTTGAAAAAGGTTGCCGCCGGCTCGCCACAAACGCATAGCGTCCCTAGCCCGATCCAGTGCCGCAATGAAAGTCAAGAACAGGCGCCCGGTGCGGTCTGGCAAATCGGCGGCTTTTTGCAGTACTAGCAAGGGATTCACTTCCGGCATACGCGACCAAGAACCGCCTGGAGCATTAACCCTCGCCGACAAGTCTAGCTGGTCGTTGTATAAATCGTATGCAATTATCTTGGCAAGTCTGGCAGCTTCGGTAGTGTCTGAAAGGCTCGATTGAGGTGGTAGGTTCAGGTCAATACCAGCGATTACCGGCAGTTCGTCCCCCAACTTGAAGCCCGTCAGCATCCACTCTTCCAACACTGACTGCAATTCTTCCTTACACTCGGCAAGAGTGGGTGCAAATGCAATTACTCCCAAACACGGAGGTACACGTCCAGCAAAGCTGTCTTCTTCCAGTTCCTCATAGACCGCCTGGGCCATGGCCTGTTCGATGTAGTCGGTAAGGACGAACTTGAACTCCATTGCTTTCCCTCGCTTGCCAACTGCCGCCCCATTATAGCTTATTGCCCGTGGCACTGGTATCACTGCGGCTTTACTTGCAGCGGTATTCCCGCCACCACCAGATACACGGCATTGGCTTGGGCGGCAGCCTGCTGGTTGACTGTCCCAAGCAAGTCTTGAAACTGCCGGCCCAGGCGGTTGGGCGGCACCAGGCTCAACCCTACCTCGCTGCTGACCAGGACGGATTGCGTCTCCGCTTGGCGGGATAGGTTCATCAGCAGTTCCAGTTCGGCCAGAGCGCGGGTCTCGACCAAGTCGGGGTCATCATTCTCGTGGGCCAGGAGCAGGTTGGCGACCCAAACGTCCAACGAGTCCAGCAGGACGGCTTGGGGCGGGTTGGGCTCGGCCAGGGCATTAGCCAGGGCCGTCGCCGGTTCCAGCGGTTCTTCCAGGGTTAGCCAGTGGGTCGGGCGGCGCTCCCGGTGGCGGCGGATACGCTCGACCATCTCGGCGTCGGTGGCCTGCCCGGTTGCCAGGTAGAGGGTGGGACGGCTCAACTCACTGACCAGCCCCTCGGCAAAGGCGCTTTTACCGGAGCGCACTCCGCCCAATACCAGGGTCAGCCGGGGGGGCATTGGGCTAGGCTCCGGCTCGGTCAAAGTTGCGGTCCAGGCCGGTCATTGCGTAGATGAGGTCCATATCCAGGCTGCCCCGAACCCAGTCGGCCAGCTTGTCAAACTCGGTGTCTATGACTCCTTCTTGGGCAGCCAGGGGCAGGGTTACGCCCTTGCGCCGCGCCAGTTCCTGCAGCATCGCCCGGCGCAGTTCGCCGTTGTGGAACAGGCCGTGAATGTAGGTGCCCAGTACCCGACCGGAGCCGTCCATTGCCCCGTCGTAGGCTGTGGATGCAGTAACCTGCACGTCGGAACGGTCGTTGATGCGGAAAGGCAGGATCACGCCCTCGCCGGTAGTGCGACCCATGTGAATTTCGTAGCCGGTGATGGGAGCGCCGGCGGCCCCGGCCAGCAGACCCGGCCCCTCACTGACTTCGCCCCGGATGCGGTGGGTCTCCTTGGTGCCGGCGAACACGGTAGTCAAGGGCAACAGGCCCAGGCCATCCATCTCCGGGCGGGTGGACTCGATGCCCTCCGGGTCATAAAGTTTGGTTCCCAGCATCTGGTAGCCGCCGCAAATACCGACGATGGCGGCTTCTGTTCCCGGTCCCGGTCCCGTTCCGATTCTCGAAATATGCCGGTCGCGGATGGCTTGGGCCAGCCCTTGAGTCTCCAGCCAGGCCAGGTCGGGGATGGTGGTCTTGCTGCCGGGCAGAATTACCAGGTCGGGCTGGCCCAGGTCGGTGGCGGAGGTCACGTAGCGGAGACTGACGCCCGGCTCCCGAGCCAGCGGGTCAAAGTCGTCGAAATTGGATATGTGGGGCAACTGTATCACGGCGATGTCCAGTGCCTCCAGTGCCGCCGCGCCGCCGGCAGTGGAGTGCACCGGAATATCCAGGGCCACCGAGTCCTCTTCCGGGATATGGATGTCGCGGAAATGGTGCACCACGCCGGCTACCGGGATGCCGGTGCGCTGCTCCAGCATGGTAAGCCCGTCGGTGAGCAGGCTGGCATCGCCGCGGAACTTGTTAATGATGAAGGCTTTGATGGTCTCCCGCTCCTCCGGCTCCAGCAGTTCCAGGGTACCGACCAGCGCGGCGAATACGCCACCCCGGTCGATGTCGCCACAGAGCAGCACCGGAGCGTTGGCGTAAAGGGCCACCCGCATATTGACGATTTCGGTGGCCTTGAGGTTAATCTCCGCCGGACTGCCAGCCCCCTCGATAACCACAATGTCGTACTCGCGGCGCAGAGTGTCCAGGGAAGTATGCACCGACTCCCAAAGCTCGGCTTTCAGGCCAAAGTAGTCCCGTACCTGGGCGGAAACCAGGGGACGCCCCATTCGTACCACCTGGGCGATGTGGTCGGCCTCGGGTTTCAACAAGATGGGATTCATTTCCACCCGGGCCTCCACACCGGCGGCCTCGGCCTGCACCGCCTGGGCGCGGCCAATTTCGCCCCCGTCCCGGGTGACGTAGGAGTTGTTGGACATATTCTGCGCCTTGAAGGGGGCGACGCGGAAACCGTCCTGGCGAAAGATGCGGCACAGGGCCGAAACCAGCACACTCTTGCCCACGTGGGAAGCGGTGCCCTGGACCATCAGGACGCGGCCGGGGGGGTTGGTAGTTGGTGGTTGGGTCATTTGTGTTAGACAATCCTTTCGGGAGAATCGGAATAATACGCTATCACCGCCCGAATCCTTCCAAAGTGGTGTATCGCTTCATCGCCGGGCCGTTGGTCCTTAGATACACCAAAAAGTACCTCGGCCCACGGGCTTGAACCACGATGTCGCTGATGTTATCCAGTTCGTCGGTAAGCATCCGGTGCTGCTGTTTAGGTGACAAATCATCCTTGGCTACCGTACGGTTCGGACGCTATTGGCCTCGTACCCAGACTACGCTGATGCGTTCCCGCAGAATTTCCTCTCTATGTTCGGTCCGGGCCACATCGTCTTTGGTAACCCAAACATAGCCCCGTTCCGCCATCCAGGGTATCAGTTCCTGGTCCGGCCAGCCAAGCAACCCCTGCTTGGCGCAACTGGTAATGATATATCCAACCATCTCCAGGGCGTCGGACACGAAATGTGACAAAGACTCATCCAGCAAGAACCAGGGTTGGCGGTCAGTAGAATTCTGCAACTTTGCTTTCCCAAGCAATGGCCGCTTTGACCTGGGGCACTGTCCTACTGTAGCTTTCGGCTTGGTACTGCAAAGATTCTCCCCTTAGGTGACCTCCCCAAAAGGTCGCAGTATCCACGCGACTTCCTTCAATGCAGGGGATCCCGCTCCGTATCCGAGGGTCCAACATCACTTCCGGCGCCGGACTCCAGGTATTGGCCTGCCTATCAGCGTTAAAGGTTAGGCCGTGGCAACCCTCGCCAAAGGGATTGAAATGGGTAGCCGCCGCCGGGATGCCCCTAATTTCGGCGAATAGGTCGGGTGTCCGCTCCCAGACCGGCGCCATCGCAAAGGGATGGCGCCAGCCCGTATCTTCCTGTAGCCGGCTATGGGCCAGCCGGATGTCTTTACTGGAAATACCTCCGGCCCGCATTGCCGCCACCATACGGAAACTGATTAACGCCGGAAAGTTAAACAGGATGGGACGGTTGGGGCGAGTAGGATACAGGAAGTCCTTGCCGCCCAGCCCTTCCCTAGCCCATCGGGCGATGTGCCGGGCGCTCAGCTTGGGGAAGGCCAGGGAATCGGGCATAGTTGCCTTGATGTACAGAGCCGCTTCTCCAGTGGAATAAGCGCCTCCAAAGGTAGGCGACCCTTCGGTTTCAATTTTAGGTTCAACAGCAACATTGGTCATCTGTTCCCTTCCATCCCACGGCCCGGAGATAACCGGCGCGAGTTGAGGATACCGGATTGTTTACGCAACATCATACCCCGCCCAAGTGCGCGGTGTCGTTATAAAGATGCATCACCGCGTTATCCGGGTAGGTGCGAATTACCGACAGGGCGCAGTTGTGCATTACGAACTTCCAGTTGGCTTCCAGGGGCAGGTCCAGCAGGGCTACGATGCCGCTGCGGAGGGAGCCGCCATGCCCTACAATCAACACATTGTCCTCCGGGTGCCGTTCCCGCAGGCCGGCGACGAACCCGGACAGGCGCGCCTGGCATTGGCGTATCGTCTCCCCGCCGGGCGGAGCAAAGTCCGGGTCGTTAACCAGGGAAGCGCGGTACAATTCGGGGTGGTTTTGCCGGTACTCCTCTGCCGTCAGCCCCTCAAACACTCCCTTATTATACTCCCGCAGTTCAGGGACGGAGTGCAGCGGTAGGTCCCGCTCGCCGAGGATAATCCGGGCCGTGTCCCGGGTGCGGCTCATATCGCTGGAGTAGGCCGCTTGGAAGGTGGTGCCGGACAGACGGCGTGCAATGGACCTGGCTTGCTCTCGGCCTTTATCGGAAAGCTCAATGTCGGTATGCCCCTGAATGCGTCCCGCGGCGTTCCACCCGGTTTCGCCGTGGCGGACGATATAGAATATGCCCATTCTGCTATTTCCCCTTACTGTGTCGGAGTCCTGACCGGCCCCGGTCACCTTGGCGGGTCTGGGGTGGTCGTGTCTATTCTGTCATTCTGAACGGAGTGAAGAATCCCAACTCCTCCCGGCGACCCGTCTTCCCTACCCCAAACGCCTTTGCCCTAAGGTTGCCACCACTATTAGCCCATTTGGCCGGCCACCGTTGGGATTCTTCGCTCCACTCCGTTTCGCTCAGAATGACAGAACAGAGGTGTTGCGCTCAGAACGACAGCCCTGAGACTTAAGTTCACAATTACAATCGCCGGAACTTTCAGAAATTACAACTAGATTGCCTTGTTCAGACGCCCCTGAGTATAACAGGCTGAGCGTAGCCCGCGCCCGAATACAAGATTACCCGGCATAACCTGGCAGGCTTTCGAGGGATTCGAGAAGGTCCAGCACCAGGCTTGCCGTGTCTCCCAGCAGCGCAGAGTTGATGTGTTCCATCGTGTCTGCCGGGGTGTTAATGCGAGATTTGTCGTCCGCGTGGAAGAAGATAACGGGAATCCAGGCGTCCCGGAAGCTGGCGTGGTCGCTGCTGCCGCCCCGAATGCCACCGCTGACGGAGAGGGTGGTGTCTTCCCGGTCGGCGGTTTCCTTTACGTGGCTGGTTAACCAGCGGTCGCCTGTTACACGCAGGCCGCTCCCGCTGCCTACCACGTCGAGGTTCACCATGGCCTTTATCTCGGCCAGTTCCGCATCGGTCAACTGGCCCACGTAGTGCCGGCTGCCGTGCAGCCCGGTCTCCTCTGACCCGAAAGCAATAAACCTCAGGGTGAACGGGAAAGGCCGGTCAGCCAACTCTTCGGCCAGGGCCAGCAGCACCCCCATTCCCGAAGCGTTGTCGTTAGCCCCGATAGACTCCGGCACCGTATCGAAGTGCGCTCCAACCACCACGACGCCGTCCCCGGTTCCCGGCAGTTCCGCGATTACGTTCCGGGACGGTTGCGCCATATTCGCTACTGTGACGGTGACCTTGACCTCCCCCGCGGCCATTAACTCTTGTATCTTCTTGCCGTCTTCCTGGGAAATTGCTACGGCGGGGATTTTACTGGTTCCACCGAGGGTTCCTTGGAAGCGACCCGGAACGTTGTTGAACACAATGGCCGCCGCTGCTCCGGCCCCGGCTACCTGCGTTACCTTGCTATGAAAAGTAACCTCGCCCCGCTCAATCAGCGCAATCTTGCCGTCAAGCCCTCCCTCAGGAATATCCTCCGGTCTGGCAAGGCCGACCAACTCCAGGGCGCCAGATGTCTCCCCCGACACAGAGCCGTTCAGAGGCAGCGTCCGAATATCTTCCTCCTCCGTTCCTCCCGAAGCGCCGATGGTCAGGCTGGCTACCTGGGACTGCCTCTCGAATTCCTGGAGTACCGGGCTATAGCCCAGCTCCGTGAATTGGGCCAGCAAATGCTCGGCGGCCTCCAGTTCCTGTTCCGTCGCGCTTTCCCGCGGCCCAAGGCCTTCGGCCAAGTCGATCAGGTAGCCAAATGCCGCCTCGGTCAGGAGGTTGCGGCTGACAGTGGCAGCGGCAGACGTGGGACTAGCAGTTGGGGGGGCCGGCGTTAGCGCTGGCGTTGGTACTGTCGTAGCTGCTGGCGCCGTTTCCGGTGTGGAGGCCCCGGTGAGACGGTTTGAAGTCTCCGGCTCCCCGGGGTGGGCGGTACCGGGCGGGGGCACTGCTGGGGCGGACGTAGCTGTTGGGTTGGCCGGCGCGGGTGTTACGGCGTCCGGCATTACGGAAGATACGGCTGGCGTAACTGTTGGCGCATCCGCCGGCAGATTGGGAACGCACCCCATTGACACCAGCCAGGCCAGGGTCAATCCGGTCAAGGCATACAGGATAAACAGGTGATTGCCTCTAATTAGTCCAACCACATTTCACCCGTGATACCGCATATAGTTTCGGTTTGACAGCTTTGGTTACCACTGTGATAAGACTTACGCACTTGAGGGCAATTCTGTATCTGCACTGGCTCACTTTCCCGGAAAACACGGCCAAGACGGTAAGTTCCACCTGATTATAGCGGGTAAGGGATAGGGTCTGTGCAAAGTCCACGCCAAAGACAAAGTCCGCTCATGGTGAGCCGTTCGACAAGCTCACGAGAGCCTTGTCGAACCACGCCTCTTTATTCGGGGGTATCCTTCGACAGGCTCAGGATGAGCGGATTTTGTCTTTGGCCTGGACCTTGCACCGGCCCCGCCTCGCCGGTTCTTCAACCTTGACAGATTGGCGATTTGCCAGCACGATAGGGTTTATCGCAACGGAGACCGGAACCAGGAGGGTTATTGCTCAACCTTAACCTCAAGCCGTCCCAACTGTCCGTAGGAAACCGTCCCATCCATTACGCCTGGGTCATAGTGGCGGTGGCTGCCTTGATGCGGCTCAGTTCCTCCAGCTTTCGCACCTCTTCCAGCATCCTCATTCCCCGCCTGGTGGAGACCTTTGGCTGGAGTTATGGAATGGTGGGTGGAGCCTTTGCCCTGCAATGGGTGGTTTCCGGGATGTTCGGCGCGCCGGCGGGCTGGCTGGGCGACCGCTACGGCGTCCGGTTTACCATGGCGCTGGGGGCCGTGCTGTTCATTGTCGGGATGGTACTGACCAGCACGGTAAATGACCTGAGGGTTTTTGGAATAGTGATAGAGGATTGGATGCTGTTCTACCTCTATTTCGGCATTGTCCTCAGCGCAGCTATGGGCGTCTTTCAGGTGCCGCTGACCGCCGGGGTTACCCAGTGGTTCTACCGGCGGCTGGGCGTGGGGATGGGACTGCTGCAAGCCTCCCAGGGATTGGGGCCGATAGTGGCGGTGCCGGTGATTCTGCTCATCATCGGCCTGTTTGGCGGTGGCGAGAGCGGGCTGCGGGCCGCCTTCTGGATACCCGGCATCGGCGGGGGGCTGCTGCTGTTGCTGCTAATCCGGCTGTTTTACAACGAACCGGCGGACATTGGCGTCCGTCCTTTGGGAGCGGATGCAAATGATCCGGTGCGCGGGCTGCAAAGCGGCGCGCCGGCCCAATTCCGGGCCAAGGTTTTCCTGCGGCAGGTACTGCGGACGATGGCTTTCTGGAACCTTATCGGCATCCATTATTGGGGCTGCGCCGGACACGCCATCGTGATGGTGTTCCTGGTGGCCATGGCCGAGGAAGCGGGAGTAGCGCCGGGGCTGGCCGCCGGAACCTTTATCGCCCTTACCGTAGCCAGCACCCTGACCCGGTTCGCCGTGCCAATCCTGGCCGACCACCTGGGCAGCAAAGGGGTGATGGGCGTCTGCTTCTTTTTGCAGGTGGCGCCGGTGTTTCTGCTGTTCTTTGCCGACAGCGCGTGGATGTTCTACCTCTTTGCGGTGCTGTTCGGCATCGGGTTCGGCGGCGAGATGACCGCCTTTCCCATCATCAACCGGCAGTATTACGGCAACGCCCCCATTGGCACTACCTACGGGTTTCAGATGATGGGAGCCGGCTTCGGCATGGCCTGCGGCGCCGCCATCGGGGGGCTGTTGCGGGACTTCACCGCAGGCTTCACCTACCCGGCGTTTATCGCCTCCGGCGGCTTCACCGCTACCATTGCGGCGTCGTTGTTCTTCAGCACCTTGGGGGTCATATCAATCGTGCTGCTGCCCGGCACATCCCGCCACCAACTGCCGGACTGGGAGGACGGGTTGCCGGAGGAGTACCGGAGCGCGCGCCCGGCGGGACAGGCGGCGGGTGCGGGGGATTAGGGGTTGCCGGCGGAGTATAATAACCAGGCAATTGGCAGGATTTGATCGGCGGTTATACCAAGAGGCAAGTCAGATGGCTACAGCGGAGCATCTCGATGTCACGGACCCCAAGTACCGCAAAGCGGCGGCGCGAATTTTGAGGATTTACGACCACCCTAACGCCGAGGCCGAGGTAACCACCGCGATACGGGATTTTCTCGTGGTCACCGGGCTGGCCGACAGAGATGAAATCAGGGAGGAATCTCACCCGGCGGAAGGCTCTTTGAGTGCCGTTGACCTGACCGCTCTGGATACCTTCATTGAGGTTAAAGTGCGGATTGGCATGGCTGCCCCCGGCGTTCCCGACCCCCGGCACGTGGCCCAACTGGACGATTACCTGGAGCAGTCGGCCCGGGATGGCCGGGTGCGGATGGGTATTTTGACCGATGGCAAGTATTGGCTGCTGCGCTGGCCCGGGGCTGGGGAAGTCCGAATGACCAGCCCCTGGTTCATGACTCTGGAATCTTCGGCGCGGCTGGATTGGGTCCGACTGTATAGGTGGCTGCGGGACTATGCCCTGGAGTCCATGGAACAGATGCCCGCCGACCGGGGGAGCATAGTCAGTCACTTCGGCCCCGGCAGTCCAAACTACTGGCGAGATATAAGCGCGCTGTCCGCTTTGTACCGCCAAGCCGAAGCCTATGAAACGGTCAGGGTCAAGCGCCAGCTATGGCAAGAGTTGCTGCGTGCCTCCCTGGGGGAAATCGCTCAGAGTGATGAAATGCTAGATGACCTGTTCGTCCGCCACACTTACTTGAGCGCCGTTATCGGTATGGTAGTGCAGGCATCATTTGGAATTGACCTGAGGCAACTGGCGGAGAACGAACCGGAGGACTTGCTGAACGGGCGTCGGTTCCGTAATGACACCGGGCTGAGTGGAATCGTAGAGTCTGACTTTTTCGCTTGGCCCGCCGAAGCAGGCGGCAGGCCCTTGCTGCAAACCCTGGCCCGCCGGGTGGCCAGGTTCGACTGGCAGGAAGCCCCGGCGGACATTGGCGTCGTTCTCTACGAAGCCATTATACCCGCGGAGGAACGGCGGCGGTTGGGGGAATACTATACCCCCCAGTGGCTGGCCCGGGCTATGGTACAGGAACTGGTAACCGACCCGCTGAACCAGCGGGTGTTGGACCCGGCTTGCGGTTCCGGCACCTTCATTGCCGAGGCCGTTTCCCACTTCATAGAAGCCGCCATTGCCAACGGGGAAACGCCCCAACTCCATCCCAGGGATATTTTGCTCAGCTTGCAAGATGCCGTTACCGGCATAGACGTGCATCCGGTGGCGGTGCACCTGGCCCGCACCGCTTGGACTCTGGCCGCCCGCCCGGCCATCAATGCCGCCAGCGAGGCCGGGTTCAGCGGCGCTTTGTCCATTCCCGTTTACCTGGGCGATTCTCTGCAATTGCGTTTTCGCACCGGCGACCTTTTTGCTGAGCAGGAAATTACCATTCAGGCCCTGGACGACGAGAAAACCGAGTTAATCTTTCCGGTTAGCTTGGTGGACCGGCCGGAAAACTTCGATTCGTTGATGGTTGACGTTGCCCGCTATATCGAAGAAGGCGGGGACCCTTTCCTGGCCCTGGACGACAACCACATAACCGACTCAACGGAACGCAAGACCCTTACCGCTACCATAGCCGCCATGCAGGAACTCCACGCTGCCGGCCGGGACCACATCTGGGCCTACTATACCCGCAACATGGTGCGCCCGGTGGCCCTGTCCCGGCGCAAGGTGAACGTGGTTATCGGCAATCCCCCCTGGATTAACTACAACCGGACTGCCGACGTGCTGCGGGAGGAGCTGTTGAACCTGAGCCGTGACCGCTACGGCATCTGGGTCGGGGGCCGCTACGCCACCCACCAGGATGTAGCCAGCCTGTTCTTTGCCCGCTGCGTTGACCTGTACCTGGACCAACGGGGGTTGATTGGCTTTGTTATGCCCCACAGCGCGCTGCAAAGCGGGCAGCACTCCCGTTGGCGTACCGGCCGGTGGGAATCGCCGCCCCGGGGCCGGGGAAATGCCCGGAGGTCGGACTATACTCTTTCGGTGGAGTTCAACTATAAGAGGGCCTGGGACCTGGAACGGCTGGAACCCAACACCTTCTTTCCCATCGCGTCCTGCGTGGTCTTTGCCCGCAGCACCGGCAACAGCAGGATTGCCGAGCCGCTGGCTGGGACGGTGGAAGTCTGGCAGGGTGTGGCGGGGTCGCCGAAGGTCACCCGGGAATCACGCGCCATTACCGGCATCGCTTTCAGGGGCGAATCCCCCTATTTAGAGTATGCCCGTAATGGCGCCACTATCTTCCCCCGAGGGCTATTCTTCATCAACGAGACTGAAAATACTGCCATCATTCAGGTGGGCCAGACGGTTACCGTCAACCCTCGCCGGGGCCGGCAGGACAAGCCACCGTGGCGAGACCTAGACTTGACCGCCATCAGCAACCAGTCCATTGAAAGAAGTCATCTGTTCGAAGTCCACATGGGAGAAACCATCGCACCCTACGTTGCCCTGGAACCCCTGAAGGTCCTGCTGCCGTTGCAACAGGGAGAAGCGGTTTTCCCGACCGACGAAGACGGCCCCGGCGGTATCCGGTTGGGAGGCCTGCAGCAACGCATGAGGCAGCGGTGGCAGTCGGTAAGCCAACTTTGGGAGACAAATAGGAGACCGACTGAAAGGAGGAACCTGTTGGGGCAGCTTGACTATATGCGAAAGCTGTCGGCCCAACTGGAATGGCAACATAGCCCGGGCAATCGGCCGATTCGGATTGTTTACAGCAAGTCCGGTGAACCTACTGCGGCATTACTATTAGACGACAAAGTCTTGGTCGAAAATGTCCTATTTTGGATTCCCTGCAAAAGCATAAAAGAAGCCAACTACTTGTTGGCAATTATCAACAGCGATAGGCTGTACTACGCTGTACAGCCGCTAATGAACAAGGGCCAGTTCGGGGCCAGAGACTTGCACAAACAGCTGTGGAAGCTTCCGATACCGGAATTTAACCCGAATGAAAAGCTCCACGCAGACATTGTCCAGGCCGGGGAACGGGCAGCGGCCGGGGCGGCGCAGAAACTGGAAGAACTGCGGGAGGAACGGGGCGCATACGTCAGCGTAACCATCGTGCGGCGGGAACTGCGCCAGTGGCTGCGGGGGAGCAAAGAGGGCCGGGAAGTGGAACGGCTGGTCAGGCGACTGCTACCCCTTTAGAGGCTCTTCATTTCAATAAACAGGAGGTCTGACCAATGTTTGACTTGATAATTCGCAACGGACAGGTAGTAACCCCCTGGGGCGTGGGCGATTGGGACATCGCAATACAAGGCGAGAAAATCGTCGCCATCGCCGCGAATCATTCGCTCACCGAAGAGGCGGACCGGGTCATCGACGCCACCGGCAAGGTGGTCGTGCCCGGCGGCATTGAGCCTCACGCCCACGTCCACGCTCCCATCATGGGCCACGGCGACCTGAAAACCGCGCCGCCGGAGCAGGTGAGCCGGGCGGCCATTTTCGGCGGCACCACCACCATCCTGGACTTTGCGATCCAGTACCCGGGCATCGACATCAACCAGGCCATCCAGGAACGTACCGGAGTCTGGCAGGGCAACTCCTACGCCGACTATGCCCACCACTTGATGCTGCTGGGCGACATCTCGGACAACGTGCTGGGCCAACTCAGTGAGCATATCCAGGACGGCTTTGCCAGCGTCAAGATTTTCACCACTAACATCCGCCCGCCCAGTATGTCCGGCGAGCCGCGAATGGTGCGGATGGGCCACCTGCACGACCTGATGGAGCGTATCCAGCGGCACGGGGCAATGCTGATGGTCCACGCCGAAGATGATGACATGGTGCAGCATATGTACCAAAAGCTGATTGAACAGGAGCGTACCGAGTGGTGGAATATGCACCTGGTCCATAGCAACGAATCGGA
Source organism: Dehalococcoidia bacterium (assembly GCA_965197655.1). Lineage (GTDB taxonomy): Bacteria > Chloroflexota > Dehalococcoidia > Lucifugimonadales > UBA3495 > CATQHB01. Next base: position 3,820,455 of record OZ240220.1, read on the forward strand.
GGACGTTTCCTTCCGGCGAGTGCTGCGGGTGGCCGAGTGGACCGGCTCGCCGGTCTATTTCGTCCACGTCAGCGCGCGGGAGGGCCTGGCGGCGGTGCTGGAGGCCCGGGCCAAGGGTATGCCGGTTTATGGCGAGACGCTGCACAACTATTGCTGCTTCAACGCCGACAATTACCAGGAAGAAAACGGGATGAAGTACCATACCTACCCCTCCCTGAAGTCCGAGGAGGACCGGGTTTCCCTGTGGGACGGGATCGTCCGGGGCGGGCTGAGCGCGATGGCTACCGATGAGTATTGCACTTCCTGGGACGTGAAAATAACCGGACGGCAGGTCACCGACGTCACCGGCGGCCACAACGGGATTGAGACCCGGGTGGGTATTACCTACAGCGAGGGAGTGTCCAAGCGGGGGATGTCATTGCAGCGGTTCGTGGACGTAACCTCGGCCAACGCCGCCAAGATTATGGGTCTCTACCCGCGCAAGGGCGTCATCGCCCCGGGCAGCGACGCCGACATCGTGCTGATTGACCCCAGCATCAAGCGCCCGCTGACGATGGACGACTTCCACATTTCCGACTACAGCATTTGGGAAGGCCACGAGGTTGAGGGCTGGCCGGTAATGACCATCCTGCGAGGCATGGTAGCGGTGGAAAACGGACGGCTGCGAATAGACCACAGCGCCGGAAAGTTCCAGCGCCGCAAGGTGGACCCGGAGGTGGGGAACCGGCCGGCGGCGTAGGGGTTAGGGTTTGAACCCTATCCTAAAACTACGTTATACGCAGAACAGGGGCTCATACCGAGTCCCTGTTGTCTGTTTAAGTCAGTCCTCCATTCCCTACTGGCTACCTCGCCACTTGGCGAATCCGTAGCCGCCGCCGAATCCCCCCAATCCTACCGCCACCAACTTGATTATCTCGGCAACCAGGGTATTTTGTTGAAGAAATGCGAAGTAACCCAGCAAGAGGACAACGGGAACAACGATCAATGTAAGGATGACCGCCTGCCATTTCCGGGAATGTTTCCGGTCTTCCAACGCCCGGTCGCGATTCCTGTCTGCCGTGTCTATCAGGGAAGTAATATGCTCTGGAGTAAGCTTCTCCAAAAGGGGGTTTGGAAGGGGACCGGAATAGGAAACAGAATGTCGGACTATCCTGCCCATGCTGGCCGGAAATCTCTCCAAATCTTCCGGTGAGGTCGGGCCAGCATATTCAACAGGAGGAATGTCTTGACGGGATGTAGATGACTGTTCCTCTGGCAATGCCGAATGTTCTCTTCGGGCATGAGACAGCCTCAATGAGGAGTGATTCAGTCGCGACTAGAAGCTGCGTCTGGCGAAACGCGGTTCTTCTTCCAGCCGGTGGCCGAAACTACTGAGTACTTCTTTCAGTTCTATATCTACCATCTGGCCGGCCAAAAAAGACAATGCCCATTTGAGCTCAGCCTCGGTCAGTTTGCCTCGGTTAAAATACTCGATCGTATCATGGATAGCTTCTCGCACATCTTCTGAGGTCGGTTCCCAGCCGGCTTCATCCAAGCCTGCCGCTAGCTCGTCCCAACTGATTGTTTCCGGTCTTCGACCGTGTTCCAGAACATCCATCTTAACCTCCGGCACGGAAGGGGAATCCTCTCCCTTCTGTACAGTCTATCTTGCCAAATCTCGCCAGAAAATAGATCTGTGAGGACTGGCGTAATGCTATGTTTTGCCCATCAGCTTGTCAAGGTATAACTTGGCTTATCCACCATCCTCAACCCCATCCCCTCGCCAAAACAGCGAGCCACGCTTTCCCGCACCGCCGCCATTCCCGGCGTGGCCGACCCCAGCAATTGCGCCATTGACGTTACGGGCCGGTCGGTGATGCCGCAGGGGATGATGTGGTTGAACTTGGTCAGGTCCGGGTCAACATTAATTGCAAACCCGTGGTGGGCCACGCCCCGGCTGATTTTCACCCCGATGGCCGCTATTTTTGCTTGGCCCACCCAAACCCCGGTCAGCCTCTCTTCCACTCCCGACGCAATGCCAAACTCGGCCAGCGCCTTGATGATTATTTGCTCCAGGGTGCGGACGTACTTCAGCGGCCCGCCCCAGTCCCGCAGGTTGACTATCGGGTAGGCCACCAGTTGCCCCGGCCCGTGGTAGGTCACCAGTCCGCCCCGGTCCGTTTCCACCACCGCAATGCCCTGCGTTTCCAGTTGGGCCGGGGTCAAGCGGATGTGGTCGGGTTGGGCTAGACGGCCCCGGGTATAGACGTGGGGGTGTTCCAGGAGCAACAGAGTGTTGGGCTGCCGGCCGTCATGCACCGCCGCCACCAACTCGGTCTGCAATTCCCAGGCGCGGCGGTAGTCCACCGTCCCGAGGGTCATTACCTGGCAGGGGGGATTCCCCTCACCCCGGCCCTCTCCCCAGGGAGAGGGAGCAACGTCATCCCTATCCTCCCGGGAGAGGGGCCGGGGGTGCGGGGATGGCGAAGGCCGGTTGTCAGTATCCACCAATGGGAAACCCGGTCAGCCCTGAACCGAATCCGGGCTGAGGGACTCCAGGCGGCGTTTAACCGACTGGATAAATGCGCTGGACTCAGCGCCGTCGTTAATGCGGTGGTCAAAGGACAGGCACAGGTTCATCATTGAGCGGATGGCGATAGCGTCGTTGATTACTACCGGCCGCTTCTGGACCGCCTCGGTGGTCATAATGGCCGCCTGGGGATGGTTGATGATGGGCATTGACACGGTGGAGCCCAGGGCGCCAGTGTTATTCAGGGTAAAGGTGCCGCCCTGCACATCGTCCAGGGTCAGCTTGTTCTGCCGCGCTCGCTGGGTAAGGTCGGCGACGGCGTGGGCCAGGCCGGACAGGCTCAGCCGGTCGGCATTGTGAATGACCGGCACCACCAAGCCGGCCGGGGCGGCGACGGCCAGGCCGATGTTCAACCGCCGTTTCAGGATTATCTTGTCCCCGCCCCAACTGGCGTTGAAGGTGGGGTTCTCTTTTAGCGATTCCACCAGGACGCGCAGGACGAAGGGGAGATAGGTCAGGTCAACGCCCTCCCGCTGCCGGAAACTCTCCCGCATGGAAGCGCGGGCGGCGACCAGGTTGGTAACGTCCACCTCCACTGCGCTCCAGGCGTGGGGAATCTGGGTAACGCTGCGCACCATTGCCTCGGCAATCATCCGGCGCACCGGAGTCAGCGCAACGTACTCTTCATCCCCGCCCGCCGCCGCTGGGGTGGCGGTTACCGGCTGGGCCGCTGCCGGCTCCGCCGTAGTTACCGCCGCTCCCGCTCCCGACTCCAGGTAGCGCAGCACATCGTCCCGGGTAATTCGGCCGCCCATGCCGGTGCCGGTTATCCGGGACAGGTCAATGTTATGCTCCCGGGCCAGCCGGCGCACCGCCGGAGACAGGCGGGGCGAGCCGTTGGCTGCACCGGCAGCCGGTGTCGAGGCGGTCAGGCCGGGTTGGTGTGGTTGGGCCGGTTCGGCTACGGCCCGAGTCGCCGGCGCCGGAACTTGCAGTGGAAGATCCGGCGGGCTGTCGTCGCCGGCGCCGCCGCCGGTGGGCCCGACCATCTTGGCGGAAGTGTTCAGGTAACCGATAAGGCCGGCGGAGGGAGTTACTGGCCCGGCGGTTGGCCCGGTGGTTGGATCAGAACGAACCGGCGCGGCGGCCGGCTCCGGGTGTGCGGCTGACCCCTCGCCGTCGGCAGTTTCTACTTCGGCAATTGGAGCGCCCATCGGGATGGTTTCGCCTTCCTGGGCCAGGATTTTGACCAGGGAGCCGTCCACCGGGGAGGGAACTTCCATCGTTACCTTGTCGGTTACCACTTCGACCAGCGGCTCGTAGCGCTCAATCCGGTCGCCCGGCTGCTTGAGCCACTTGCCGATAGTGCCTTCGACAACTGATTCGCCGACGTGAGGAAGTTCTATTGTTCGAGGCAAGGTAACACCGCCTGCTCTTTAAGTTTATCCACGCGGGGACACGAATAGACACGAATAAAGGAACAAAAATATATTCGTGCCTATTCGTGTCCCCGCGTGGTTTGAATCAGTAGGCCGCCAGCTTGCGCAGAGCTTCGGCAATCTTCTGGGTGTTGGGCATATAGGCGTCTTCCAGGGTTTGGGCAAAAGGCATGGTCGGCACGTCCGGGCCGCAGACCCGGCTGATCGGCGCGTCCAGGTAGTCAAAGGCCGCATCGGCGGCCAGGGCGGCAATTTCCGAACCGACGCCGCCGGTAATGTTGTCCTCGTGGACAATTAACAGCCTGCCGGTCTTCTTGACCGACTCCAGCACCGTTTCGGTGTCCAGCGGTTTCAACGTCCGCAAGTCCACCACTTCTACCTGGGCCACCCCCTCGGCGGCCAGCAGTTCCGCCGCCTCCAGGCAATAGTGGAGCATCAACCCATAGCTGACCACGGTGATGTTGCGGCCGGCCCGCTTGACCTCCGCCTTGCCGATGGGGAGAACGTAGTCCTCCTCCGGCACTTCGCCCCGCACCAGGCGGTAGGTCTTCTTGTGTTCCAGGAAAACCACCGGGTTATTGTCCCGGATGGCTGCCTTGAGCAGACCCTTGGCGTCGTAAGGAGTGGCCGGAGCTACTACCTTCAGGCCGGGGGTGTGGAAAAAGTAGGCTTCCACGTTCTGCGAGTGGTACAGGCCGCCGCGAATGCCGCCGCCGTAGGGTATCCGTATGGTTATGGGCGCGTTGAGGTTGCCGTCGGTGCCGTAGCAGACCCGGGCCGCCTCGCCGATAAGCTGGTTGACCGCCGGCCACAGAAAGTCGGCAAACTCCACCTCCGGGATGGGCCGCATTCCCCGGAAGGAAGCGCCCAGGGCGATGCCCATAATGGAGGCTTCGGCCAAGGGGGTGTCAATCACCCGAGCCGGGCCGAACTCTTCAATGAACCCCTGGGTCGCCAGGAAGACGCCGCCCCGGTTTCCGACGTCTTCGCCCATAACGAAGACCCGTTCATCCTGGTGCATCTCTTCCCACATAGCTTCCCGGACTGCTTCAATTACGCTTTTAACGGCCATAATGTTTTCCTTTCTTTTATCCACGAAGGGCGCGAAGTTTCCCGAAGGTAAGCCTTAATCAGACCTTGACGGTGAGTCGGCAGCCAGGGAGAAGCCGGCCGGCGATTCGTCACCTACCTGCAACTCCGGGTTCCCGGTAACCATTCTCAGCCGCCGCAACTGGCTGTTGGATGAGATAAGGAAGGGCCGCGGCGGCTCCGATGCAATGGTATCAAGAATGGGCAGGGCTTTCTCCACGCCCTCTATAACGTCCAGGACTTCATCGTCCCAAAGCACATTCTCGTAGAAGTTTTCGTGTCCCTTATGGTAGGCGTCGGATAGGCCATTGATGACCTCCGGCGAGGCATATTCGGGAAACTCGGCCAAGAGATGGCGTCCGATACTTTCCAGTTGCCGGCTGGAAGTGTGGCGCCAGCCCCGGTTGGCGCCAATGAGCTTGTAATACTGAACCACCGCATTCCAGGCTTTTTCGCCGGCCTGGATGCGGTTGCCGGCTTTCAGCTCCGCGTTTGCTGCTGCCATCATCCACTCGCTCATGGCTCGGCGGCTTTCGGGACTATGTTCTTCGGACGGATTCGGCAGGGGTGGAATCGTTGACATTTCTCTTTACCTTTTTTGCTTTATCCACGAAGATACACTAATGGGTATTGCCATTATGTATTTTCATTCCATACACGGAGCCTACATATAAGATTATCCATTCGCGTCCCTTCGTGGATAAATCATCAGGGGGCGTAAACGTGGTTGCCCAGATTGGCGGCGTCGGGAGGCAGGGCGGCGTCGGCGGCGTCGGTGGCCTCGTTGACCGCGTGGCGGGCATGCGACTTAATCTCCTCTTCCTCTTCTTGGGTGAGGATTCCCTGCTCCAGCAGATAGGCGCCAAAGGTAACTACCGGGTCGCGCTGCCGCGCCGCCTCGACCTCCTCTTTAGGCCGGTAGCGGGTGTCATCATCGTCGGTGGTATGCGGCATCAGCCGGTCAACCTTCATTTCCAGCAGCACCGGGCCTTCCCGGCGGGCGTGACTGATGGCCTCCCTGGTGGCCTCGTAAGCGTGGAGGAAGTCCATACCGTCCACCACGATGCCGGGGAAACCGTAGCCCTCGGCCCGGCTGGCCACGTCATTGATTGCCATTTGGAGCCGCTGGGGTACGGAAATAGCGTAGCCGTTGTTTTCGCAGATGAATACCACGGGCAAACGGTGCACTCCGGCGAAGTTCATCGCCTCGTGGGTCTCGCCCTGGCTGGCCGCGCCGTCGCCGAAATAGACCAGGGTTACCTTTTCGTCGCCCAGCATCTTGCAGCCCAGGGCATAGCCGACGGATTGAGTGAGGCCGGCGGCGACCACGTTGGAAAGTTGGATGATGTTGTGTTTCAGGTCGGCGCCTTGCAGGGGAAACTGGCGGGCGTTGCTGTAGGGGTCGCCCTCCTTGCCCATGAAGGACAGCATTACCTGGGTGGGGGTCAGGCCGACCGACATCTTAATGCTCAAGTCCCGGTAGTAGGGGAACAGGAAACAGTTGCCGTCCTTCTCCGCAGCCAGCAGGCTGCCCAACTGCGCGGCCTCGTGGCCCTGGCCGGAGGCGGCAATCGGCACCTTGCCCTGGCGGTTCATCATCCAGATACGCTCGTCAATGGTGCGTACCGTGATCATTCGGCGGTAAAAGTCCACCAGGTCCGGGGGAGTTATGCCCTGGGGCAGCTGGCGGGACTTATCTACCTGACTGCTGGTTTGTGTCATCGCTTCCTCGGGTGAAGAACCGGGTGAAATACCGGCTCGGAAATGGCCCCAGATATTGGAATAGTTTTGGAACGGAAACCCGGCGAGCCCCAACGCTACCGGCGTCAAACAAGCCCGGGCCTTGAGGCAATTATATATCGTGGATAGCGGGGCCGCAAACCGCCGCCGGGACGCGAGTAGGCAGGTTTTGGTGGTGATGAGCGGGAATATAGAGATAGGGAATGGAGAGGGAAGCAGAACCAACCAGAGTTACAGTAGTTTAACCAGGGCGACGACTATGGCGCCCTGAACAATAAAAGCCCCAATAAACCACTTCCTGAAATCGGATTCGAAAGACTTGTTGGCAGTGGCTATGTGCTCTTGTCTCGCTCTATTGTCCAGTCGAAGAGCTTCCATATTCGCAGCGATGGAAATCCGCAATGATTCCACGACGTCGGGATCTCTGGCGCGCCGCATGGCTTCTGTGTCGGCTCTGATGACCTCCATCCTGGCCTCATTGTTCTGCCGCATAGCCTCTATGTCGGCTCTGATGGCATCCAGCTTGTTATCCAAGGGTAGCCGTAAAAATTGCATAGGGCTATTTTAATTGGTGGCGTTATCGGGTGCAATGGGTTCCTGACTCTTTGACCGCTTCAGGACCAGCCACGTTAATGGGTCGGATTTCGTTGTTAATGCCCTTGACAGCTTGGGGAGACTGTGATAATTTTCACTAGGTTTGCCGACCGGGGTGTTTTTCTATACAACCCGGAACGCCACCCCGGAATACCACCGAGGCACTCAAACAAGGCAGGACTGATGGGCGATCCGAATGCTCTGACCAACATAGACTGGGCCAACCTTAGCTCTTGGCTGACTATGTACTGGATTTATTTCCCGGTAGTTATTGTCTTTGCCTTCACGCTGATGATTGCTCATGCCTTTATACCCTCGGCGGTGCAGACCGGTCATTTGCCCCCGGTGTTTGAGCGACTGCGCTGGCCCATGACTATCTTCGCCCTGCTTTTGCTGGCGCTCGCGGTGGTCTTGATGACCTTCATCATCATTTTGACCCCCCAGATGTTGGGCAACATCTACGATCGGTTCCTGATGTAGGTTGACCTGATATAGGTTGAAAGGGAACGAGATTCCCGGCAGCGCCGGGAGTCTGCCGGACACAAGGCTCCGGCAGTTACTAAATGATAGGCAGGTTTTGGCGCCGATGAGGCCAATCGCAAACATAATCCCTCTGGCTATAGTTGGATTGGTCGTCACCGGCATAGTTGGATTTATCATCGTTGTTCTGTTTATGTCCTGGTTTTCCAGCCCTCCCTTCGGCTTGGGCAACGCTCCGGCCCAGCCTATTGCTTTCCCGCATACGGTTCATGCCGGGTCTCCCGAGGAGGGCGGCGCCGGCATCGCCTGCGAGTTCTGCCACCGCAACGTAACCAAGGGAGCGGCGGCCACGGTTCCGGCGGTGGAACAGTGCGTCTTCTGCCACCAGCAGCTTAACCCGGAAAACCTGGTAGGCTCATCCACCGCTAACCAGGCGGAAATGCAGCGGGTGGTGGACAAGTTTAACGACGCCGCTCCGATTGACTGGGAACGGGTGCACCGGCTGCCCGACCACGTGCGATTTATTCACGAGGCCCACCTGCGCTTCCTGACGCAGGGCGCATCCCGTACCGTCTCTCTGCCCATCGGGTCGGGAGCGCCGATGCAGTTGCCCCTGCCCACGGGTGAAGCCTGCTCGGTCTGCCACGGCGACGTGGCAAGTATGACCGAGGTGCAGCCCCAGCCCGGCCAGTCGTTGAAAATGGGCACCTGCGTGGACTGCCACCGGGAGTTGAACGTAGGCACCGACTGCACCATCTGCCATAAATAGGCTGCCATAAATGGGCTCTGAATGCCGTCCGGCATAAGTCTGACATAGAAAACCGGCACAAGTGATTCTGAGCGAAGGCATCAACTTATGAAGCTAACACGGCGCAACTTCCTGGCCTGGGCTGGCCTTTCCGCAGTGGGGGCGGTGGCCTGTGACGCTTATCAATTCCAAATCCAGGAAGAAGAGCTGAGCCTGCAAAGCCCCCGGGACCTGCCCGAAGATTTGGTCAAGGGCCGGGATAACTGGTACGCCACGCTGGGCCGGGATGCTACCGGCGGCGATGGCGTAATCGTCCGGGTGATGGAAGGCCGCGCCAAGAAAATCCAGGGCAACCCCAAGTATCCGGTAAACCGGGGCAAGCAGAGCGTCCGCGCCGAGGCCGGCCTCCAGGCCCTTTACCACCCCGACCGGATTGCCGGCCCGATGCGCCGCACTGGATCCCGAGGGTCCGGCCTATTCCAAGACATTGATTGGGAGCCGGAAGCGCTGGATATACTGAAACGAGAACTGCGCGCCCGCAGCCAGGGTATGGTGTTGATTACCGAGCCGCTGCGGGGCCACCTGGGGATGATTGCCGAGCGGTTTGCTTCCTTATTGGGTGGCAAACACCTGGGGTTTGAGACCCTGGACGACACCACCTACCGGGCGGCGGTCAAGGAAGTGTTCGGCCAGGACCTGTTGCCCGACTTCGACATCGCCAACGCCAACTACGTCCTTTCCTTCGGGGCCGATTTCTTGTCCACTTGGGGTTCCTCCACTCGGCTTGCTACCGCCTACGGCGACTTCCGCCAGGGCGCCGGCCGGGGCGAACGGGGAACGCTGGTGCAGGTTGACCCCCGCTTTTCGATGACGGCGGCCAATGCCGACAAGTGGCTGCCGATTAAGCCGGGGATGGAGGGTTACCTGGCCCTGAGCCTGGCCTACGTGATAATCGAGGAAAACCTGGTTCCCGACGTGGACGGCAACTCCCTGACCAATAACGAGGGCGCAGCGGCGCTGGCAGCCTATAACCCGGAAACGGTAGGCCCGATGCTGGAGTTGCCCGCTCAAATACACGAGGGCAAATCCGCCGCCGAGTATATCCGGGAGTTGGCCCGCGATTTCGCCGGCCACCGCCCCAGCATCGCCCTCGGCGGGGACAGCGCCGGAGCGCACACCAACGGGCAGTTCAACCTCCAGGCCATCTATGCCCTGAACTATCTGGTCGGCAGCGTGGGCGAAAAGGGCGGAATCCGGTTCAACCCGGGCAGCCCGCTCCGGGACTTGCCCGCCGCCGCCAACGTCGGCTCCCTGCAAGACTGGCAGGATACCGCCGGGGCCATCCGTAGCGGAAATACCCGTTTGGTGCTGTTGCACAACGCCGACCCGGTACACGGCCTGCCCGCCTCGGTGGGCTTTGCCGATGCCCTGAACCGGGATGACCTCTTTATCGTCAGCTTTTCTCCCTTCCTGGATGAAACCTCCATAATGGCCGACCTTATCCTCCCCGACCGGGTGTTCCTGGAGGACTGGGGCGACGACATACCGGAGCCGGGGCCGGGCTATCAGGTGGTCGGGATGCAGCAGCCGGTGGTCAACCCGCTGAGCGACTTGGACCCCCGCAGTTTCGGCGACCTGCTGTTGAGTATGGCCCAGGAAATGGGGCAAGAGAGCGCCCTGCCCTGGGGCAGCGTGGAGGCCGCCCTGAAGGAAAGCGTAGAGGCTCTTTACAATCTGAACCGGGGCACTTCCAGCGAGGTGGCATCGGCCGGCGAGTTGTGGAACCTGATGCTCCAGCAGGGCGGCTGGTGGAGTGAGCGAGATACCGGCTCCAATCCCGGCGCGCCGCGGACCGACCTACTGAACCTGATTGCCGGCAGAGGGAAGTTGCCCGATTTCTCCGGCAGCGGCAATTTTTACCTGTTGCCCTTCGCCCATAACTCTTTGCTGGATGGCCGGAACGCCCACCTGCCCTGGATGCAGGCGGCGCCCGACCCGATAACCACGGTTACCTGGCAGACTTGGGTGGAAGTGAACAGCCGCAAGGCGTCCGAGTTGGGCCTGCGGGAAGGCGACATAGTACGCATCGAGTCCGATGCCGGGAGTATCACGGCGCTGGTCTATCCCAACCCGGCCTTGCCGCCCAACGTGGTGGCGGTGCCGCTGGGTCAGGGACGGCGCAATGGTTCCCCGTACGCCAGCGGCGGCGACCCGCGGGAGAGTTCCAACGTAATGGACTTGCTGTCGTCGGACGGCGCCAGCATGACGGAGACCGGCGCACTGGCCTGGGCCGCCAACCGGGTCCGAGTAGTCTCCACCGGGGAAAGCCTGAAGGTATCCAAGTATGAAGGTATTTTCCCGGCCCGGGAGATTGCCATTAGCGAAGGCGAGGAAATTATCAAGGTGACGGACCATTAGTCGGCTGAACCCGCTAGCCGACTGAACCCGCCGCAGCCCGGCGTTACAGCCGGCGCCGAAGTTAGGTACGGGCATTTAGCGGCAAGCGGTTTGGCAAAGTGGTTCATCTAAAGAGTCCGGGGCCGGGCAAGGCTCATCAAAGCGAGAATACGGGGAGAAGAATGGTTACCAGTCGAGCCAATCATAAATGGGGTATGGTGGTTGACCTGGACCGCTGCAACGGCTGCCAGGCCTGCGTGGTGGCCTGCCAGGTGGAAAACAACTTGCCCATAAATGACAAGAACGCCTTTCTCCAAAGCCGCGCTTACGAGTGGATTCGCATTGAGCGTTACTGGGAAGGGGAGTATCCCAACGTCAAGGCCCGGTTTATTCCGGTGCTTTGCCAGCACTGCGAGAATGCGCCCTGCGAACCGGTCTGCCCGGTATTCGCCACCTACCGTAACGACGACGGCCTGAACGTCCAGCTTTATAACCGCTGCGTCGGCACCCGGTACTGCATCAACAACTGTCCCTACCAGGTGCGGGTATTCAATTACTGGCATCCCAACTGGCCGGAGCGGCTGCAAAATCAGCTCAACCCAGACGTTACGGTTCGCACCCGCGGCATTACCGAAAAGTGTACCTTCTGCATCCAGCGCCTCCGCCGGGCCGAGTTGAAGGTAGAGCGTCAAGGCGGCGGCAAGCTGAATGACACGACTTTGCGCGCCGGCAACTATATGCCCGCCTGTGTGCAGGCTTGCCCGACCAATGCCCTGGTCTTTGGCGACCAGAATGACGTTCACAGTCCCATTCAGCCTTATTTCCAGGACGTGAACCAGCACAATATCCACCACGAACACGAACGTAAAACCCGGGGTTACCGGTTGCTGGAAGAGATGAACACCAAGCCCAACCTAATCTACCTGAAGAAAGTGGACAAGAACCCGGTGAATGGCGGACATAATGGCTAGTAGCGGCTCGACTGACAGCAATAGTCACCAGCACGGCGGCGGGCATCACGCCGGGATGTGGGTCTTTCCCCGTTCGGAGCAGGTAACTTCCGATGTGGCGGGCAAGACGTTTGCCATGCCCTCCAAGTACAAGCTGGCCCTGGGCATAGCCGCCATCCTGACCGCCCTGGGTGTAATCGGCTTTGTCCTGCGGCTGACCTCCGACGGCTTTGGCAGCCCCGGCCCTTGGGGATACTATGTTGGGATATTCTCCTTTATTTTTATGGTGACCGGCGCGGCGCCACTGGTGGCGGCGGCCTTCCGGTTTACCAAGAGCCACTGGCGGCGGCCTTTGTCCCGGGTGTCGGAACTCTTTGCCCTGGTTGGCGTGGTAAACGTCATCATCTTCATCCCCCTGATGCTGGCTTTGCCGCCGATACTAAACCCGGCCGCGTCGGGCGACCATTTGGGAACTGACTTGGAAGTGCGTCGGACCCTTTGGTTTGAAGTGCCCCTCGGCGCGCCCCACTTCTGGGATTTGATGGGCCTGGTGGCGCTGGCTTTTTGCAGTGTGGCGATTCTGTGGTTGTCGGCTATGCCGGATATGGCGCAGGCCCGGGCCGCCGGCGCCACCGGCTTCCGGCGTGCCGTTTACGGTCTGTTGGCCGGCCGTTGGTACGGCACCAAGCGGCAGTGGCTAACGCAGAAGGCCGGGTTGGCGATATTGGGCGCCTTCTACTTCATGCTGTTGGTTTTCGTCCAGTTCCTTTTCGTCACCGAGTACGCGATGAGTATGGTGCCGGGCTGGAAGGACTCGGTGCTGCCGCCGATGTACACGGTGATGAGCTTCCAGACGGCCTTGAGCCTGATTCTGGTAATCCTGTTCGTAATGCGGCGTTGGGGCGGCTACGAAGGTTATATCGGGATTTCTCCCTTCTGGTCGGCCAGCAAGATACTGCTTGGCCTGACCCTGCTGTGGACTTATCACCTGTTTGCCTTTTTCATCACCTACTGGTATGGCCGCCTGGAGTTCGAGCAGAACATCATTCGCTACGTCTTTACCGAGCCGTACCTGGTGTTATTCCTGGGCAACTTTGTGTTCAGCTTTGTCACGCCTTTCCTGATGTTGATTTGGAACCCGTTGCGGCGCAGTGACTGGGGGCCGACGTTGGCGGGTTGTTCCGCGCTGTTTGGGGCGCTCCTCTTTAACCTGCGTACCTTCGGGGCGGCGTTTAATACCGGCGAACACTTCGAGTTTGCCCTGTCCCGGGTGCCGGCGGCGGTTTGGCCCGACCTGTGGGACATTTTCATCATTCTCGGCGGCCTGGGCCTGGTGGCTTTGGTCTACCTGCTGGCCGCCAAAGTAATACCCCTGATGTCTATCTGGGAAGTTAAGGAAGGAGCCCTGTACCAGAAGATGGACACCTTTATTAGGGGCGAGTACATGGTGCTGGCGAAACCGGAGTAATTGCCCTTCGACAAGCTCCGGGCAAGCGGAATCGCCCGACGGCAAACTCCGGGTATTCAGGCATTAGACGATTAGACCCCCGGAATCTGGGTAAACCCTGGAAAACTTGGCAAAGGCGGGAGAAAGCAGGAGCTTCCATGCAGGAAGGTAGAACCCTAAGCACAAGAGAGATAAACCGGGACTTGCTCCGGTCAATACTGGAATCGCCCCGGTGGTTCTGGCCGGTGGTGACCATCCTGGGGTTAATTCTGTTGGTGGCGGCCATCGCCATCGGCATAATGGTTAACCGGGGCTTGGGCGTAACCGGACTGAACCGGCCCGTTGCCTGGGGTTTCTTCATCACTAACTTCGTGTTCTGGATTGGCATTAGCCACGCCGGAGTGATGCTCTCGGCCATTTTGCGGCTGGCCAAGGCGGAGTGGCGGCGGCCGGCCACCCGCGCCGCCGAAGTGTTGACCCTCTTCTCGCTGATGACGGCGATGATTATGCCGATTGTCCACACCGGACGGCCCTGGCGTATTCTCTACTGGGTGTTCCCCTACGACTTTGCCCGGGGTATCTGGCCCAACATTCGTACCCCGCTGGTCTGGGACCCCAGCGCAATTTTGACCTATTTGACCTCCAGCACCCTCTTCGTAATTATCGCGCTGGTACCCGATTTTGCGGTGCTGCGGGACCATACTACCGGCGTGGCCCACCGGGTTTACAGTGTGCTGGCGTTGGGCTGGGAGGGCAACGCCCGCCAGTGGAAGCTGCAAATCATCGCCGGGGTGCTGCTTTCCGCCCTGATTCTGCCGGTGTTCGTGTCAGTGCACAGCATAGTGTCCTGGGACTTCGGTATGGCGGTGGCGGTCAAGACCTGGCACTCCACCGTCTTCGCCCCCTACTTCGTGGTGGGTGCAGTGCACTCCGGTGTGTCGGCGGTGGCCTTTGTGCTGATTCTGCTGCGCTGGTGCTACGGCTGGCAGGACTACATCCGCCACGAGCATATTGACGCCCTGGGGCGGCTACTGATTGTGGTAGCCACCGGCTGGTTCTACTTCTTGGTGATGGAACTCCTGTTTGGTATGTATGGACGGGAGGCGGACGAGCTGGCGGTGCGGGCCTTGCAGTTTACCTACTGGCCCTACAACGCCTGGTTCATCATCTTTGTGGTGACTACTTACTTTATTCCGGTAACACTGTGGTTAAGCCGGGCCGGGCGCCGCAACCTGTGGATAATGTCCATAGCTTGTATCTCGGTGAACATCGGAATGTGGTTGGAGCGGTTCCTGATTATCGTGCCCGGTCTGATTAACAAGCAGGTGTTTTCCTTTACTTGGGCCGATTACGCGCCCAGCCCCTTTGAGATAATCATCGTTGGCGCCACCTTTGCCCTGGTAACTACGTTGATGCTGCTGTTCAGCCGGGTGTTCCCCCTGGTACCGCTGTACGATGTCAAGGAAGGGAACGTTCTTAAAACCGAGATACAGGTAGGCCGCCGGACGGTTCCGGCAACTTTCAGAGAAGATTAGCCCCTCTCTTGAAACAAGAAGGGATATTGAGGTAAAGGCAAAGAGGTTATAGATTATGGCGAGACGTCCTATATTGGGGTTGTTTGACAACGCCAATTCCGCCGCCGATGCGGGCGATGGCCTGCGGCAGGCTGGCATTCCCGAGACCGATGTCGATTTTCTGACCGATGCCCCGTATCCCGAGGGAGCTTTCGGGGAGCGGGAAGAGAAGCACCGACTCTACTTATTCCCCTTTGTGGGCGCGCTGCTGGGGTTGACTACCGGCATCCTGCTGACCTCGATGACTCAGGTGGCCTACCCGCTGGTAACCGGCGGCAAGCCTATTCTGTCCCTGCCGCCGATGGCAGTAGTCACGTATGAAGGCACGATGCTGGGCGCGATTCTCTTTACCGTACTGGGCATCATCTTTGAGTCTCGTCTGCCCAAGCTGAAGGCCGGGCTGTACGACACTCGCATTACCGAGGGTTATATCGGTGTGCTGGTAAATACCGAGGAAACCCAGCACGGCCAGGTGGAAGGAGTAATGGGGCAGGCCGGCGCCGTTGAGGTTAAACGGGAGTGATCCCGGAGAACGAAAGGGTCGGCGTCTAAACCGAGGTATCAGAACTTTGAGGAAAATCCAAACCGGGCCATGGCGGGCTGAGGCCGGTCAATAGAATGAGCAATTTTTCAGGACAACTAAAACATATACTCAGCAGGGGACGCCGGTTCCGAACCGGAACTTATCTGGCCGGGCTGGCCCTGCTGGTCGGAATAGTGGCGCTGGGGTGTTCCCAGGGTTCCTATCCGTTGGACATCTTTTACGAGATGCACTACCAGCCGTCGTACAAGGCCCACGAACCGCCCCGGCTGAGCGCGCCGGCAAGCGCCGTGCCTTACTTTGCGCCCCAAGCGGCCAATGCCAGCTATGACGGGCAGCGGCTGTTTGAGGTCAACTGCTCTATGTGCCACGGCGCCCAGGGCCGGGGAGACGGGTCGGTACTGACCACGATGATGGAGGATTACGGCTATAAGCCTTCCGTCCCTCCCGACTTGACCTCGCTGGATGATCCGCTGATGATTGCCAAGGACACGGCTGGCGTTGTCAATATAATGACCGGCGGTCTGACGGTGATGCCCAGCTTCTCCAAGCTGTTGTCGCCCGAAGAAATAGATGCGGTGGCCCAATATGTGGTGGACTGTCTCCAGGAACAGAATATGCAGATGTGCCAGTAACCAGCCAGCATAACCCCGGCGGGTGACATAGTTGAGTGAATGCAAAGCCTCGGCTTAGAATCTCCCTTGACTGTTTGGCCGGCCACTGACATAATAATTCTCAATATCCATCATCAGGGAGCAAATCTTATGGCCGCGTCAACAGAGCGGAGAGTAAGTAGGCTTGAAGGTGGGTATGAACACTTGGCTACTAAAGCTGACTTGGCTGAACTGAAGGTTGAGCTGATTAAGTGGATGGTGGGCCTGATGCTCGGTGCAGCCACCTTGGCAACCGCCGTCGCTCTTCTGATTCAGAGACTCATCGGTTGAAGGGATATTCCGTTTTCCAATTGAGCATACCTTGAACGAACCTTGGTTTGGCAAGTAAAGGGGCAGGTTTCAAGCCTGCCCTTACCTATGTCTGTAGGCAGGACGGATTTCCTATGAAAATTAGACCGGGCAGCAGTTGGCCTTTTCCCCACGCCAGCCTCCGGGCCAGCGCGGCGTTCCTCATCCTCGCTTGCTGCTGGCTCGTCGCCACCGCCGGAGCGGCCTACGCCCAAACACCGGACACCGATTATGACGAATCGGAGGCCCAAGCCATTGACCGGATGCTGATGTGCCCGGTCTGCCCGGCGGAGTCCATCGACCAGGCCCAGGTGCCCCTGGCCCGGCAGATGCGTCAGCGGGTGCGGGAGATGCTGACCGCCGGCGCCGGCCGGCAGGAAATCCTGGCCTACTTTGCCGACCGCTACGGGCAGGATGTTCTGGCCTCACCGCCCAAGTCAGGGGTAAACCTGCTGGCCTGGATACTGCCGATTGTGGGCGTTGTGGCTGCCTTGGCCGTCGGTTTGCTGGTAATCCGCGCTATGACTTCCAACAACGGGGACGGGGGCAACAGGGACGGGGGCGGAGAAGCAAACCCGGAAGCAGACTTGGAACCGTATCTCGCCGTCGTGGACCGGAGTCTAGTCTTGCCTGACCAATCTAATCAATCTGGCGCAGCGGACAAAGACGTAAAGGATGATTAGCACGATTCCCACTATCATTCCGAGCGGTGCGGGGAATCCAGAATCTTTCGGAGCAAGGGTTGTCCGGCAGCTGCAAAGGTCCAGCCTGAAGGACTTTGGATTCTTCCTCCGCTCCGCTCCGTCAGAATGACATTATGGGAAATTAAGAGGACAACCCGGCCTGTAGAGGCGGGTTTCAAACCCGCCCGTGCTGGCAAGTATGGCGTGTAAGGAAGGATCGATTCCTGCTGTGGCAAGAATGAAGAAAGCATGGCTGATTTAGGCGCAATTACGCTGTGGATTGGGCTGGCCCTGTCCTCCTACGCCGCCATTGGGTCGGTGCTGGGGAAGCTACGGGGTGTGCCGGCGCTGGTGGAGAGCGCCCGCCGTGCCGTTTACCTGCTGGCCCTGATAATGCTGGTAGCCACGTTGAGCCTGGTCGGGTCTTTCATCAACCGGGACTTTGAAGTGGCCTACGTTGCGGCCCACAGCAACCTGGCGATGCCGGACGTTTTCACCTGGGTGGCCTTTTACGCCGGCAACGAAGGCTCGTTGCTCTACATCGCCTTTATTCTGTCGGTGATGGCGGCCATTGCCATCCGCTGGGCGCCGCGCCAGGTGCGGGAAACGCTGCCCTACACCACGGCAACCCTGATGGTGGTGCAGACTTTCTTCATCGCCGTGATGGGGTTTATGGCTAACCCCTTCGACAAGCTGCCCTTTGTACCCTTGGATGGGGAGGGAATTAACCCTCTGCTAACCCATTTCGGGATGTTCTTTCACCCGCCGGCGCTGATGGCCGGCCTAATCGGGATAAGCATACCCTTTGCCTTTGCCCTGGGTTCGCTGGTGGGCGGCAAAAGCCGGGATGAGTGGGTGGACCCGGGTCGGATTTGGGGTATCATCACCTGGGCATTGCTGGCCAGCGGACTGCTGCTCGGCTCCTGGTGGGCTTATACCATCCTGGGCTGGGGCGGGTTCTGGTTCTGGGACCCGGTGGAGAACGCCGCCTTTATGCCCTGGCTGGTCCTGACCGCCTTCGTCCACTCCATAATGGTGCAGAAACGACGCGGGATGTTCCGTATGTGGAACATCGTCCTGATTAACGTGGCCTTCGGCATGGCCCTGTATGGAATGTTTATGAACCGGGGCGGGCCGGTGCCGTCGGTACATTCCTTTGGCGCATCTAATTTGGGCTGGGTATTCCTGCTCTTCCTGGCGGTGGGTGTGCTGGTGCCCTTTGCCGTATTTTTCTGGCGGTACAACCTATTGAAGAGCGCGCAGCATCTGGACTCAATGCTGTCCCGGGAGGCGGCTTTCCTGGTCAACAACCTGCTGCTGTTGGGCGTCGCCTTCGTTACCTTGTGGGGAACGGTTTACCCCTTGTTTGCCCGACTGGGTGGCGGCGAGGAGATTACCATTGCCCGCCCCTTTTACGACCAGGTAAACGGGCCGCTGCTGCTGGCCCTAGTTTTCCTGATGGGCGTGGGGCCGCTGCTGCCCTGGCGTCGAGCCAACTGGGTCAGCCTGCGCCGGTCACTGCTTTATCCCGGCGCCTTTGCCCTGGCGGTGGTGGCAATCCTGGCGGCGCTGGCAACCCGGCAACCCTTTGCCCTCATCGGGTTTGGGTTGTGCGCCTTGGTATCCGCTGGCATCTTCCTGGAGTGGTGGCGGGGGATGCGCTCCCGGCGCCGTTCTACCGGGGAGATTTATCCGTTGGCCCTGTTCCGGCTCATCGCCGCCAACCGGCCCCGCTACGGCGGCTACATCGTACATTTATCGGTGGTAATGGTGGCTTTGGGCGTGCTGGGCGGGTCGCTCTTTGATGTGCAGCGGGACGTGGTGTTGGCCCCGGGGGAGAGCTACGAAATCGCCAACTACCGGCTGCGCTACCTCAGCACCGGCCAAGCCGCCAAGTCAGACCGCACCGAGTACGTCTCTGAGCTGGAGCTGTACCGGGACGGGCAGTTGCTGGAAAGGATGCAGGCCAAGCGCAGCTTCTACCCGTCTTTCAATATGGCGTCCACCCTGGCGGCGATACGCTCGACCCCGGTGGAAGACTTTTACGTGGTGCCCAGCGAAAACCTGCCCGACGGCTCGGTGGGGTTTCGCATCCTGGTCAACCCCCTAATCTGGTGGATGTGGGTTGCCGGGCCGGTGCTGATACTGGGTACGGTAGTGTCTCTGTGGCCGGAAAAGAGCCGGGAGAGGGCGCGGGTGCCTTTGCCATCCGCAGTCTCCACCGGCCCGGCGGGTACGCGGCCCACGACGGCATAATTTCAGTGGTGATTCCCACACATGGATATACCGAATAAATAAGAATCCTGGTTGCCGACTTTCAATTCGTAATTCCTAATTCGTAATTGGTAATTTCTAATATGGCGCTAACCCTCGGGACAATTCTGGCCCTGTTAAGCATTGCCGTGGCGGTCTATCCCTTTGTCCGCCGCCGGTTCGGTGTGGCCGGGGAGGGCAATGGCCCGGCGGCGGGGGAGGTCGCTGCCCCAGATACCGCGACGGACGTCGCCGGGCCGGAACTGGGGGCGATCTATGACGCCATCAACACCCTCCGGTTGGAGCGGGACCTGGGCAACATCCCGGAGGGTTTGTATCGGGAGCAGCTTAACGGCTACCGTTGGCAGGCGGCGTTGGTGTTGCGAGCCTACGTCCAGTCCTATGTCCAGACAGAAGCCGAAGCCCAAACCCAGGCGGTAGATTCGGACTGGGCGTTGGAGGAAGAGATACGAGTGGCCCGGGCCGGACTGCGCCAGGCCGACTCGGCGGGAACCGGCGTGACCCGTTGCCCCAACTGCGCCCGCCCGATGCCGGCCGGTGCCTCCCAATGCCCGGAGTGCGGCGTGGAAGGCGAACCTCAAACTCTTAGCGACGCCGCGTCGGGCCAGCAGGAAAGGGACTAGGCTATGACGCTGCGGCGCAGCTTTCTGACCCTCCTCGGCCTGGGGTTGGCAATTCTATTGGCTGCCAACCCGACCGGCGGCGTCAACCTGTTATCGGTCCAGGCCGCCGCGGCCCAGGAGACGGTTACGGTGCAGGGTGTGGCGGTCAACGGCACCGCCGGCGGGGAAGCGCCGGCCAACCTGCCGGTAACCCTCCACTCCATTGACCCGGTGGCCGGCCGGGTGGCGACTGTGGAGGCAACTACGGATGACAGCGGTGGGTTCCGGTTTGACGAGGTAGCCCTGCTGGACAGGGCGCGCTATGTGCTGGTGATGGACTATGCCGGAATGCGCTACAACTCCCTGCTGGAACCGGAGGCATTGCCGGAGCCGGTGGAGTTTACGGTGTACGAAACGACCAAAGATATATCGGTGATAGAAGTGGAACGGCAGGCGATGATAATTGCCGACGTGAATGAAAAAGACCGGGAGATTGCCGTCCTGGAGTTTCTGAGCGTCAACAACGCCAGCGAGCGTACCCTGCTGCCGGAATTGACCAACATCACCAACCCCAACGAAATCAGCTTTCTAAGGTTTTCCCTGCCCGCCGGGGCCAGCGAGTTGGACGTGCAATCCGACCTGCCCGGTGGCGACATTATAACCATCGGCGCCGGGTTCGCCATCACCGCGCCGGTGCTGCCGGGCCGTCACCGCGTCAGCTACACCTACAAGTTTCCCTACCAAGGCGAGCAGGCGACTTTCAACCAGCGACTGATTCAGGGTGCCGCGGTCTATCAGGTGCTGGCGCCGGAACCATTGGCCGAGATTCAGGTTGCGCCGTTGGAGGCCAAGCCTCGAATTGATGTTGAAGGCACGACCTATTTGCTTTGGGAGAGCCGGGATATTCCGCCGCGCCGGGGGGTGACGCTGGAACTGTCCCAACTGCCCCAGCCCAGCCTTTTGACCAGAGTGGGGCGGGCTGTCGCCGATGACAATCTCTGGCAAACTGCCATTCCCATAATGTTAGGCGTGGCCCTGGCTGCCGTGCTGTTCTACGCCTGGTTCCGGGGGCCGCGGACAGAACGTATCGGACCGGCTGACCTTGGCGATACTGCCCTTCTTGCTGGCCAAAGCCAAGTCCGGCGGCAGGCGTTGGTACAGTCCGTAGCGGCGTTGGATTCCCGGTTTGAGCAAGGGCGGATTTCCGAGGATGAATACCGGCCCCGGCGGGAGGAGCTAATGGCCCAATTACGGCAAGTCGCTAACCCGACCGGAGATGCCAGGGACCGGACACCGTGAATAAGCGGGTCTGGATACTGCTGGGCGCCGGGCTGCCCCTCCTGGCATTTCTGGGCATCCTGGTCTGGGCGTCCCTCCAAACGGGAGGGACGGCTGGCGGCATGGGCGTCAACACCGAGTTTGGCGTGGCGGAGATTGACGTCGAGCCGGCCCAGGATTTTTCGCTGGAACTGCTGAATGGTGGCGCGGTTACACTATCCGACTTGAGGGGCAAGGTGGTGCTGGTGGACTTTTGGGCCTCCTGGTGCGCCCCCTGCCGCCAGGAAGCGCCAGTGCTGGAAGAGGTGTACCGGGAGTATGCTGGGCCGGAGGTGGAGTTCATCGGGGTCAACATCTGGGACTTGCCCGACAACGCTGCCACCTATGCGGAGGATTTTGACCTTACCTATCCGAGCGGGGTGGACGCAGATGGGGTAATCGCCATTGACTACGGGGTGCGGGGCATACCGGAAAAGTTCTTCATCGGCCGGGATGGGGTAGTCCGCCAAAAGTTCGTCGGCCCAATGCGCCCCGACACCCTGCGGAAGACGTTGGATGAGTTGCTGGCGGAATAACAGCAGCGGGACTCTTTTCACACAGAGACGCAGAGGACACGGAGATGCGCAGAGGGTAGCTCTGTCTGCGTATCTCCGTGTCTTTGTGTGAAAAGACCTCACCTGCGGCGTATAATGTGGGAAAACCGACGGAGAAGAGGGAGTTAAATGACCCAACAGTCGGAAGTGGCTTTGGCGATGGACTGGGGCGGCACCTGGAGCCGGGTGATGGTGGCTGACCGGCAGGGGGAGATTCTGTGGCAGTCTCGGCTGCCCAACCTGCCCGGCGGGACGCGGGAGCAGCTAATTGGCGACAGTGAGGGGTTGATTCGCCAGGCCGTGGAATGGTGCGGAGACCAGGCCGTTGCCGGCCTGGGCGTTGCCGCCGCCGGCCCGGTGGATGCGGCCAGCGGCACCCTGCAAGACCCGCCCAACCTGCCTGCCCTGAACGGCGTGTCCCTCAAGTCCTTGTGGGAGCCGACTTTGGGTTACCCGGTCTATGTGGGCAATGACGCCAACCTGGCGGCTCTGGGCGAGTTTCAATACGGGGCCGGACTGGAAGCCCGCCGCCGCAATACTGCTAAAACGCTGGTTTACGTCACGGTCAGCACCGGCATCGGCGGCGGGGTGATTGATGCTGGGCGGATGTTCATGGGAGCGCAGGGACTGGCCGCCGAGGTGGGCCACATGGTGATTGACCGCAGCGCCGACGGTCCTGATTGCAAGTGCGGCGGCGCCGGCTGCCTGGAAGCCCTGGCCTCGGGCACCGCCATTGCCCGGATTGCCCGCCGCCGGGTGACGGAATCCGGCCCAGAGTCTTCCGTCGGCAGTTCTGTCCTGGCTGCCGGAGCGGTTGACCAAATCACCGCCGAAACGGTGTTCGACGCGGCCGGCCAAGGCGACGCTCTGGCCCAAAGCATCGTAGAGGATGCGGTGCAGGCTTTAGCGGTGGGATTCACCAACCTGCTGCACCTCTACAACCCCGACTTGCTGGTTATGGGCGGCGGCGTAACCTCCGGCCTGGTCCACCTGGGCTTGCTGCCCCGGATAAACTCGCTGATGCTGGAAAGGGCGATGAGCGAGGGCCACAAGAATTTCCGCCTGGTTCCCAGCCGTCTGGGGGATACGGCGGGAATGCTGGGGGCGGCCAGCCTGGTCTGGGAAAACGCGGGCAATTAGGAATGAAGAATTAAAAATTAGGAATTAGCTATGATAATTTCTAAGGATACTCTGGATAAGTCATTAAGCTCTAGTGCCTTCACCCGTCGTTCCTGCGCCGGCAGGAACCTAAAACATTGTGGAAAGAGATTCCTGCTTTCGCAGGAACGACAGGTGGGGGGTGAACAGTACAAGTACGGACTTATTCAGAGTTTTCCTAATTCTTAATTTTTAATTGCCTAGACTATGTAGCGCCCCCCTACCACGTTCAGCCGGTCGCCGGTGATGTAGCCCGATTCGTCGGAGGCAAAGAACAGGCAGGCATCGGCGATGTCCTGCACCGAGGCCTGGCGGCCCAGGGGAATGCTGGAGGTGTGCTCCGAGGAACCGCGGGCTACCTCCTGAAACTCGGGATACCACTCCGGGTGGGCGCGGCTGGTGTCGGTGGAGCCGGGGTTAACCATGTTGGCCCGGATGTTATAGGGGGCCATTTCGGCAGCCACCGCCCGAATCAAGCCCAGTAGCCCGGTCTTGGCGGTGGTGACCAGCGCGGTTTCGGGACGGCCGGTGATGGCCGACTGCCCGCCCAGGGCGATGATGCTGCCGGTGCGCCGCGCCATCATTCCGGGAAGCGCCGCCTTGATGAGGTAAAAGGCGGGGTACAGGTTGATTTCCATTACCTGCCGCCATTCCTCGTTGGAAATGTCCAGGATGGGCTTATGCGGGCGGATTGCCACGTTGCTGACCAGAATGTCCACTTTGCCCAGGGCGGCGATGCCCCCCTCCACGATTCCGGCGGCGGTGTCCGGCTCGGAAACGTCGCCCATCGCCAGGTGCGTGTTAACTCCCAACTCGCGGCATTGGGCGGCTACCTCCTCCAGTTCCTGCCGGCTTTGGCGGGTATTCAGGACCAGGTCGGCGCCTTCCCGGGCAAAGGTCAGGGCCACCTGGCGGCCAATGTTCCGGCTGGCCCCGGTAATCAAAGCGGTTTTACCTTGCAGACGCATATCTCCTCCTCGACTTCCAATCATTGTACGGAAACTACCATAGACCGCAGTTTTGGGCAAACTGCATAGCGCTGCGTCTCTGTGTGAAAAGCCGGCGGAAAGGAACAACCCTTGACCGCCGGCAGGTATAATGCCAGAATTGGAACGGCTTAACTAACCAGGTTATGAAATACGAAATATAAGGGAGGGACTCGCTATGAAGTGGTGTAGATTCCAGTCCGGGGACGGAGCCTCCTACGGGATCATCGAGGACGACAATGTTATTGAGGTTTCCGGCAGCCCCTTTGGCGACTACGAAAGGACGGCCAACGTCCAGCCGCTGAGCGCGGTCAAGCTATTGGTTCCGGTGATACCGCCGACCTTCTACGCTGCCGGGATTAACTTCCGGGAGCACGTTGAAGAGATGGCAGCCAAGCGGGGCGAAGAACCCCAATTCCCCCCAGCGGCGGACGTGGGCTATCGGGCCAACAATGCGCTGGTAGCCGAGGGTGAGGCTATCGTGGTGCCCAGCGACGCCAGCGAGCTGCTCCAGTATGAGGGGGAGCTGGTGGTGGTCATCGGCAAGCAGTGCCGGAAGGTTTCCGAGGAGGAGGTGCTGGACTACGTTCTCGGCTACACCATCGGCAACGACGTCAGCGAACGGGTCTGGCAGCGGGGCGACCGGACCATGTGGCGGGGCAAGAACGCCGACACCTTCAAGCCGATGGGCCCGTGGATTGTGACCGACGGGATTGACCCGGAGGACTGCGAGGTCAGGATTGTCCTGAACGGCAAGTTTATCAGCAAGTACAATATGTCCGGCGCAATTTTCGGTGTGCGCCACTACATCAGCCGGATGAGCCAGTACCTGACCCTGTACCCAGGGGACGTTGTCTGGATGGGCACCGACGGAGCGCCGGAGAATATGAAGGACGGCGACGTTATCAACATCGAGATTGACGGCATCGGCACCCTGAGCAACCCGGTGGTCTGGGAGAAGTAGCCGGACTGCCAGGTTCCTGAAGAATCACCCCACCTCTATCGTCTCTTAACCCGAAGGACGCCGGATATGGGGTGATTTGGTAAAAATGCGAAGAGACCGTTGACCCAGGCTTATAAATGAACCGTGTATTTTAGTTGTCATTCTGAGGAGCGGAGCGAAGAATGACCCAAGTGGGCGGATAACCATTTAAGGACCATGTAAAAAGGAGTAAACGCCTTGACGATGACTGACATTTCCGCCCACGACCCGTACCCGCGCCGCCGGGTGGACGCCGCCGGCGTCGAGATGTCCTACGTGGACACGGGCGTACTGCCCGGCAGCAGTGATGCCGATAATGCTATTGTCTTGCTGCACGGCAATCCCACCTCATCCTACCTGTGGCGGAACGTCATTCCCCACCTGGAGCCGCTGGCCCGCTGCCTGGCCCCGGACTTGGTGGGTATGGGCGACTCCGGCAAGACCCCCGACGGTTCCTATCGGTTCGCCGACCACCGTCGCCACCTGGATGCGTGGTTCGACGCGGTTGTGCCCAGTGGGCCGGTTACGCTGGTGTTGCACGACTGGGGTTCGGCTCTAGGCTTTCATTGGGCTTACCGCCACCCGGAGCGCATCAGGGGACTGGCTTATATGGAGGCCATCGTGCGGCCGGTGACCTGGGCCGAATGGCCGGAAGCGGCGCGCCGGGTGTTCCAGGGTTTCCGCTCGCCGGCGGGCGAGGAAATGGTCCTGACCAACAATGTTTTTGTGGAGCGAGTCCTGCCCGGCAGCGCACTGAAGGGCATCAGCGACGGGGCGATGGAGGTTTACCGGCGGCCTTACGTTGAGCCGGGCGAATCCCGCCGCCCCACCCTGTCCTGGCCGCGGGAGATACCAATTGACGGCGAGCCGGCCGACGTGGTTGCCCTGGTGGACGAATACGCCGCCTGGCTGTCGCAGAGCGAAACCCCCAAGCTGTTCATCAACGCCGAACCGGGGGCCATCCTCACCGGGCCGCAACGGGAGTTCTGCCGCACTTGGCCCAATCAGCAGGAAGTCACTGTCCCCGGCATCCATTTCATTCAGGAGGATTCTCCCGCTGAGATTGGCGCGGCCATTGCCGAGTGGTATTCGGGCATCTGAACGACCGGATAAGCTAGGATTGCCGGTTAGTTGGGAGGCACGACGGGCAATCGCACGATTCATCCCGATTTCGGCGCCATCTACCACGCCCGGCGAGAATCTGGTTGCCGTGGAACTCAAAGGGGTCAGACTCGGAGTGCCCTAAGCTATTAGCAAGGTCATCCAACGCCTTTTGCAGCCAATAAGCCTGACGCTCGAATATGGCTACTCCGGCCAGAATGAAGTGCTTTTCATCCTGATTTTTAACCGAGCCGGAGTCGTCCAAGTACAGTAGGTGCATAAATAAAAAGGCAGCCGGGTGAGAACCATGCCTCAACGGACCGATAAACAGCCCTCCCAACCGCTAATAACAGCTTAACACAAGACGTGATTGTGTCAAGTCAACCGGCCAGACCAGGGCAATCGCATCTTAACTCTGTCGTATAACTGGTATCACAAGGGTCGATAACGCTTCCAAATTGCCGCCATCTTTGGGCGAACTTTACCTGTCCTGGAGTCCTCTTGCCCATCGAGTCGGCCCAATTTTCAGTAGCGGAGAGGGTTTCAAGAGTTTTCTTGAGCGGCAGGACGCCACGAAGATGATCAACCACGCAATTACGAATTAAGACGCGATTGCCCTGCCGGCCAGACAAAATTGATGCCCGGCCCTACCAACCTACTCGTTAGGCAGGTGGCCGGTTTCCCGCGCCCAGGCTTGCAGGCCGCGGCGAAAGGCCAGGGCGCCCATCGGGGCGATTACCGCTTGCAGGGCTTCCAGGATTTCCGTGGGGGTTGCGCCCGACTGCAAAGCTACCCGCACGTGAGCTTGTATCTGCTCCACGTCGGCTTTCAGGGCCGCCTCCACCACTATCTGCAACAGCTCCTTGGTCTTGCGGTCCAGGGTGCGTTGGCCGGTGTAGGTGGCCTCGATAAAGTCGCCGTATTTTTTGGCCCATTCCAGGTCAACCTCGGCCATAATGCGGTGCATTTCCAGGGTGTAACCCCGGTGCTGGGATTGGGCCTCCAGAAAAGCCTCAGTTTCGTTAGTGGACATTGGTTGCTCCTCTACAGTTCGTAATGGGTGCGGGCCTCGGCCTGCCGGGGGTTGTCCTGCTGGAAACGGTCGGGGTGCTTGCCCCGGGCCAGGGCCAGGTAGTAAGTAAAAAGCTGCAACGGCGTCACGTAGGCCAGGGGACTCCAGATTTCGGGCAGCGACGGCAAAGCAAAACTCTCCGTAACCAGGGCTGACAGTTCCTCGTCGCCCTCCTGCACCAATGCCCACACCGGCGCCCCGGCGGCTGCCGACGCGCGCGCGATATTCAAGGCCCGCTCGTACCCCGGCCCCGGCGGGGCAATCAAGGTTACCAGGCAGTCGGAGTCAATGGAGCAGAAAGGCCCGTGTAATAGCTGTTCTACCTGCAAACCCTCGCAGTCGGCGGCGCTGGTCTCCTTGATTTTCAGGGCCACCTCGTAGGCATTGGCGGTGTTCGGCCCCCAGCCGACGGAGACAAACCGCTGCCGGTCCTGAAACCGTTGAGCCGTCTGCTCGATGGCTTCCCGGCGGCCAATGACTTGGGACACTGCATCAGGAACATCCTCCAGACGGCGGCGTAGTTGAGCCGGTTCCTCGCCAGCTCCGGCGCTATTGCCCAGTACGGCGCCCAATTCCAGGGCCAGCAGCGCCAGTACGGTCAGGGCCGAAGTATAGCTGACGGTAAAGGCTGCCGAGCGTTCCGGTTCCACGGTGTTCAGGGCCACGTCGGCCACCTGAAGCCGGGGGCCGGGGGCGGTAGAAGTAACGGCGACGGTATAGGCGCCCCGTTCTTCGGCCAGTTCCAGGGCCATAAAAGAGTAGGTCTTGGTACCCCGGTGGCTGATTACGATGACCGCATCATCCGCGCCCAGGGGCGGCGTGTAGGCGCAGAACTCAAAGGAATGCCAGCCTTGCACCTCTATATTTGCCCCGGCAAGTCGGCGGAACCAGTGTTCCGCAACCAGGACGGCGTGCCAAGAGGTGCCGATGCCCACCACGTACAGCCGCCGCTTGGTCGCCAGCGCCGCCGCCACTTCCCGGGCTGAGTCGGAGTGCTTGCCCAGCATCTCGGCGATGGCCTCGGGCTGGCGCAGGATGGCGTCGTACATAAAGTAGGGGTGACCTTGACGGACTTCGGGCTGCTGGGTCATAGTGAATATACCTCTCGGTGCAATTGACTGCCGGGAGATTGTAGCCTTTCCAAGATAGATTTGTATATGGATTGTTTTTTCACACAGAGGCGCAGAGAGCTAGAGATACGCAGAGTACCTCTGTGAAACTCTGTGTCCTCTGCGTCTCTGTGTGAAATGAAACTCAGCGCAGTAGCAACACTACGTGGTACAATGCGGCAGCCGGGCAACAAATCATCCGGCGCACCGGGAGGCCCGCCACGAGACCGCAGTTTCCACCCTTTCCACCGGAGTATTTCGGGCGCGAGGACGAGAGCGACGACAGTCAGTTCTATACCCAGCCGCGGCTGGTGGTGCATATTGACGACGGGGCCATTGCCGCCGTAGGCAATGCTTTCCGCAACCTGATTCCCGTCAACTCGGTAGTCCTGGATTTGATGAGCAGTTGGCGTTCCCACTGGCCGGCGGGACACCCCAAGCAGCGGCTGGCGGGGCTGGGAATGAATGCGATTGAAATGGCGGAAAACCCGGACCTGGACGAATATGTCGTTCAGGACATCAACCGCAACCCGGAGTTACCCTTCGACGACGACACTTTCGATGCCGTGGTGATTACCGTTTCGGTCCAGTACCTGACCCAGCCAATTGAGACCTTCCGGCAGGTGAACCGCATCCTCAAGCCGGGCGGTGTGTTCATCGTGACCTTCTCCAACCGGATGTTTGCCACCAAGGCGGTGCGTATCTGGCGCTACTCCACCGACCGGGTCCACCTGGACTTGGTAGCGGCCTATCTGGAAGAGGCCGGCAACTTTGAGAACACCCGAGGCGGCCTGACCAACTCGGAGTCCAGCCCGCCGGGAGATCCTCTATTTGCCGTGGCGGCTAACAAGGTTTCGGATTAGTTGTTTAATCCATAACGCGCCGTAGGTAAGATAAGTGGACAAAGAAAAAGAAAAAACAACGTTCTATAACTCTTTAAGACAATTTGTTGATGGTCTGGCCGAGCAAGTGAACACTGAAGACGGACAATGGACTATCAAAGGCTTTATTGATGTTTACCGCAACATTTACACGATCTCCTCAGATACCAAGATTGTATCTAAGATACTAGAGATTCATCTCTTTCCTCGACTGTTGTCTTTTGCTGATGACATCGGATTCGGTTTGGTATTAGCTGAGCACCAAAATTATTACCCTGATCTTTCATTCGTTAATAAGGTAAATCCTGAAATAAAGTTTGCAGTTGATTTCAAGACAACCTACCGGAACGAGGAGGATGACCAATTCTGCAATGGGTTCACCCTTGGGTCGCACGGGGAATATTTCAAGAATCGTTCAAGCACCAAGAACATTCAGTTTCCGTACCGGGATTATCTCGGTCATTTCTGTTTGGGAATAATTTATACTCGAAATGCCGAATCGAAGGACAGCGAAACAAAGACATACCAGCTCGACGAATTGAAGTCTATTGCTTCAGTCATACGAGGCTTTGAGTTCTTTGTTCAAGAAAAATGGCGAATAGCAAGCGATAAAAGCGGCAGTGGAAATACTGCCAATATCGGAAGCATAAACAAGATTGAGGACATTCAAACAGGCAACGGGATGTTTTCCAAATTGGGTGAAGCATGGATCGATGACTATTGGATGAATTATGGTAGCATTACAGTTAGTGATTCAGAAGGCAAGACACATACAGTTCGGAATTTGCGGGAATTTGTAGAGTATCGTGGTGGAGACATTGCCCAGGTGGTAAATAAGGCAAGACGTGGTGCTAGGAGACGCTAATCTTGAGAGTATTTGTCCCTCCCATAAAGTGTCAAGGCATCAAGACTAAACTGGTGCCTGCCATAATAAAATGTATAGACCGCGATGCCGATGGGCTGTGGGTAGAACCATTCCTGGGGTCCGGGGTCGTAGTACTCAATATACTTCCCAAGAAGGCACTCTTGGCCGACACTAATCCACATTTGGTTGGATTCTATCAGGCGATTAAGGAGGGCCGCATTGATGGAGCGATAACTAGAAGATTTCTTGAACACGAGGGTAATCTTCTTTCCAGCCACGGTGATGAGCATTATTATCGAGTCAGAGACCGGTTTAATGCTTTGGGAGATCCTCTGGATTTCCTCTTCTTGAACCGGTCTTGTTTCAATGGTGTGATTCGGTTCAACAGACGTGGCTCGTTCAACGTCCCTTTTGGACACAAACCTTCTCGTTTCTCCCCCGCATATATCACCAAGATTGTGAATCAAGTCGACCGCTTCAAGAATGCTATAAGAATGTATGACTGGCAGTTCGTATGTCAGGGGTATGCGGACACCATCGACGTTGCAGAACGCAGTGACTTTATCTATTGCGATCCACCTTACGTGGGCCGCCACGTAGATTATTATCACGACTGGGACGAGTCTAGGGAATTAGAGCTATGTGAGCGATTGAAGGCAACGGAGGCACGGTTCTTGCTGTCCACTTGGCATAGTAACCAACACAGGGAGAACCGATTCATTCAAGAGTTGTGGGGTGAATTCAACATATTCACACGGGAACACTTTTACCATGTGGGTGCAAGCGAAGATAATCGGAAACCTATGTTGGAAGCCCTAGTTGCAAATTATGTGTCCGCAGGGTCTAAGGAAGATGTGCGGATTCAACAAGAGCAACTGAGGTTGCTTGAAGGAAAGTCCACTTACGGAACTTCCTTGAATAGCTAAACCAAAACTACGTTGGTATGTGCCCTTCACATTATTATAGATACTATTTTGGCTTAGCAATTATTCGCGCGTATTCGTGGATTAACTCCGTTCCTTGGGCGGTGTCGCCGTCAGCACCAGCAGCCCGGCTAGGAACACGGCTGCGGAGAAGATGCGGAAGGGCAGTTGGTAGCTGCCGGTGTAGTCGTACAGGAACCCGGCGATGACCGGCCCCAGGGCTTGCCCGCCTACCTGTACCGGCAGGGTCAGCCCGGTAATGCTGCCCAGGTGTTCCCGCCCGTAGTACTCGGCCCAGGCCAACCGCAACAGCAGGTGCAGCCCCCCGACGCCAACGCCCAGGATGGCCGCCGCCGGCAGCCCCCAAGTTAGCGTTGAACTGGCTTCCACGCCGGCCGCGCCGACGGACACGCAGAAGGCCGCCGCAGCCAGCAGAAAGCGGGTGGGAATCCTGGCCGTCAGGCTCGACCAGAGCAGCCCGCCCAATACTTGGCAAAAGGCAAATACGCCGGCGGAAAAGGCTGCTGCCGAGTCGTCCAGCCCCTGGTTGATGAAATGGGAAACCTGATGCAGGCTGACCCCGGCCTGTACCATAAAGCCGGCCCCGGAAAATATCGCCAGTACCCAGAAGGCCCGAGTGCGCAAAGCCCGCCTTACGGTGTAGCTGCCCTCCAACGGCAGGGCAGCGGCCTCAGTTGCCGTTTCGCGGCTTGCGGCTTCTGCCGCATCTCCGGCCTCCGGTGCGGCGGCGGCTTGGTTGCGCTTTGCCGGGGAGGTTGAGGCTTGGGAGGAAAGGGAGCGGGGTTCTCCTGGGCGCGGGTCGGCGGCCAGGCCCATGTCCTCCGGGCGACGGGCCACTAGCAGCAGGGCCGGCAGTACCCCCACCGCCAAGGTGTAGATGCCCAGGGAGACCCAGGCGACCCGCCAATTCCAGCCGCTGATGATGAACTGGGCCACCAGAGGCATGGCCGCCAGTCCGATACCCTGGTTGACGGTGAGCAGGGCAAGAGCCAGGGGACGCCGCCGGATGAACCAGTTGTTCACTGCCGTGTTGGTGCCTAGCTCCAGCGGGCTGGCAAATGCCATTCGTCCTGGCACGTACAGGGCATAAAAGGCCCACGCCTGGCCGACCAGGGACAACCCAAAGGCGCAACTGCCCACCACCAGGGAGGTCACGGCCAGAATTATCCCGGAGCCGTAGCGGTCAATGAGGCGTCCGACAAAGGGGGAAATAGCCACCGCGCATAATCCTCCCAGGCTTACCACGCCGGAGAAGAGGCCATAGGACCAGCCGAACTCGCGGGTCATCGGTACGGCGAACACGGAAAGGGTAGCCACTGCCATCAGGGGACGGGAGGAGTAGCTGGCGATGGCGCCAATAGCAAAAATGACCCATCCGTAGTAAAAAGGCAACGAATGGGCCAGCCGGTAGCGCAAGGAATTGCTTGCCTGAAAAATGGCGACTCCGTGGGAATGGGCTTGTTCAGTTGTTCCCGGTTAGTTCGTGACAGATGGGCCGGGCAATCGCACCTTACAGTAAAGGCCCTTCCCCCGTCGTTCCTGCGAAAGCAGGAACCTCTGTCCTCAACATTTTCGGTTCCTGCGAAGGCAGGAACGACGGATAGCTCGCATTCCAAATGCGATAGTCCAGGGCAGATGGGGGTTTGGCCTAGCCGGGATGCGCCACCAGCACCGGGAGGTTGGTGGAGCGGATTACCCGGTCGGTAACGCTGCCTACCAGGAAACGCCGGACGCCGCCCCGTCCGTGAGTACTCATTACTATCAGGTCAATGCCTTCGGCTTCGGCATATTCGATAATTCTATCGGCAGCCGTACCGTCGGCGGTAGCCGTTACGACCTCCACGCCATCGGCCCTCAACCCGGCCGCCACCCCGTCCAGGTATTCCTCTACCCCGGCGGTCTGGGCGGCAATCACCTCGTCTATCAGGTTCTGCGAATAGCCTGAGTTTAGGGCGCCGTAATCCATTCCCCGGGTTAACGCAAACTGGTCGGTGGAAGAGAGCACCTGCAAAAGGTGCAGCCGTGCGCCAAATGCCTGGGCCACGTTCCGGGCAGGGGTCAGGGCGCTTTCCGATACGTCGGAGCCGTCCAGGGGCAATAGTATCTGTTTATACATTGCGTCTCCTTGCCTTGCGAACCGTGTTGCCCACGTATGATATTGACCACAATGGTAGGTGTCAATGCGGGCCGGCCTGCGCCGCCCTGTCCCCGGCCTTCTCCCTGATGGAGAGAGGAGTTTTGGTCTCCCTCGCCCTTTGGGAGAGGGCTGGGGTGAGGGCAAAACCCCAGGGATGCAGTTAACCCTCCAAAGGTTTAAGATATACGGGCTAACTCGGCCCACTGGAGCGCAGTTTTTGGGGTGTCCATGATACGCAACTTTCGTCTGGCCCTGGCCCAGATAAATCCTACTGTTGGCGACATTGAAGGGAACACCGCCCGGATTATCGAGTACGTCGAGCGGGCGCGGGAGTTACGGGCCGACCTGGTGGCCTTCCCGGAGTTGGCGATTACCGGCTACCCCCCGGAAGACCTACTGTTCAAGACCTCCTTTCTCCAGGCCAACGTGGCGGCGATGCAGCAGGTGGTGGCCGCCGCCAAAGGCATCGCCGTGGTGGTTGGCTACGTGGAAGTCGGCGGCGGGCCGGCGGGCGATCTGGCGATGGGCGTGGACATCGCCAACGCCGCCGCCGTCGGCTACGACGGCCAACTGGTTGACAGCTACCGGAAGATGTACCTGCCCAATTACGGTGTGTTCGACGAAGACCGATACTTCCGGCGGGGCAACGAATGTCCGGTGTACCGCATCAACGGCGCCGGCGTGGGCGTCAACATCTGCGAGGACATCTGGTATCCGGTGGGGTCCGTGGCGGTGCAGCGGGAGGCCGGCGCCGAGCTTATTGTCAACATCAACGGCTCGCCCTTCCACGCCGGCAAGCGAGCTTACCGAGAAAAGATGATCGCCACCCGCGCCGCCGACAACGGCCTCTTCGTGGCCTACCTGAACATGGTGGGCGGGCAGGATGAACTGGTTTTCGACGGGGCCAGCCTGGTTTGCGATATGACCGGAGAGTTGATTGCCCGCAGCCCGGCCTTTGCCGAGGACTTGCTGGTAACCGACCTGGATATTGAGGCAGTCTTCCGGGCCAGGCTGCGCACCCCTCTACCGCGCAAAGAAAACCCTACCATCCTGCGGGAGATAGGTACACCCAAGACGGTGCCGGTCTCCGACTTTAGGCCAGCGGCCCGGGAACCCCTGGAATCGCCCAGTCCGGCTCGGGTTATGGAGGAAGTGGAAGAGGTCTATCAAGCCCTGGTGACCGGCACCCGGGACTACATCCGCAAGAGCGGGTTCGGCAAGGTGCTGGTTGGTCTGTCCGGCGGGATAGATTCGGCCCTGACCGCCACTATCGCCGTGGACGCCCTGGGCCGGGAAAACGTGGTGGGCGTCACTATGCCCTCCCGCTATTCCTCCGAGGGCAGCGTCAGCGACTCCAGAGAACTGGCTGACAACCTGGGGATTGAGTGCTGGGTGGTGCCGATTGAGCCGGCCCACGCTGCCTTTGCCGATATGCTGGAGCCGCACTTTCAAGGCTCCGTGCCCAACGTGGCCGAGGAGAACGTGCAGGCCCGCATCCGGGGCAACGTACTGATGACCATTTCCAACAAGTTCGGCTGGCTGGTGCTGACCACCGGCAACAAGAGCGAAATGGCGATGGGCTATGCCACCCTGTACGGGGACATGGCCGGCGGGTTTGCGGTAATCAAGGACGTGCCCAAGACCCTGGTCTATGCCCTGTGCCGGTGGCGGAACGGGAAGGGCGCGGCCGGACAACGCGCCGCCGTCCCGCCCATACCCCAGGCGATAATAGACAAGCCGCCCAGCGCCGAACTCAGACCGGACCAACTGGACGCCGACAGCCTGCCTCCCTATGACCTGCTGGACCCCATCGTCAAGGCTTACGTGGAGGAGGACTACAGCTATCCGGAAATGGTGGAGCTAGGCCACGACCCGGCGGCGGTGCGCCAGGTCATTTCCTTCGTGGACCGGAACGAGTACAAGCGACGGCAGGCCCCGCCGGGGGTCAAGATAACCCCCCGGGCCTTCGGCAAAGACCGGCGGCTGCCCATAGTTAATCGTTACCGGCCGGTGTAGGGAGTGGTGGCGGACAAAAAGGAAAGCCGCGCTGGTTAGTAATCGGGATAGACGATAAACGCGACTCCCCGCTCTTCCGCAAATTCTCTCATGTAGTCGTTAAGGTGGTCTCCGATAACCAGGGGAATTACGGAGTGATTGACCAGACGGGCGAGGGTGTTGGCGCGTTCGGACGCGCGCACTATATCCTGCTGGCCGATGCCAATGGAGATTTCTGTGGCCACGTACTCGGTCATTCCGTTTTGGCGCCGTCCGAAAAACGCCAGGTCTATCTGCCAGAGACGCTTGATTTCGTCGGCGTCGAAAGCGTCGTCATCCCAGGCGCTTTCTATAAGCTCCACGAAGTCGGGGTCATATCCTATTCCGTAATCTCTCAGGATCTTTAATCGTCGCAGACCAAGGTGCTGCATGGCAATGGAGCGGATGTTTTTTTCTACCTTGTACTGGTAGTTCATTCCGAACCCGTTATCCATCCGCCCGGCTATTCTGTCCATATGTACAATTAGCGAACGGAAATTCTTTTCCGTAGCTTCTATGAATGCAGCCAGTTTAAGGTCGGTTTCCTGCTGGGATTCCCGCAACAACTGCATATTGCGGTCGTTGGACTCCATATAAGCGGTAAACTTACGGTCGGTTTCTGCCTGACTCTCCTCCAACCGCTTCTGTCCTTCCCGAATATCTCGAATAACGCGGTCGTTAGACTCTAAATGGGCGGCCAGGATTCTCTCCAGGTCAATCGTACGCCGGAGAACCTGGGCCAGTTCCTCGCCAATGACCAGTCCCCGAATGGTATGCAGCCATTCGGGGTGGTCTTGCAGGACTTGTACCAAGTCTTTGATGTCGTTAATCGTGGTCATCAGGGCTATTATACTCCCTGCCCCTGCCTGCGGTAAGGGGTTGTCATCCCCGCAACAGGGTCTGTGGAAAGTTACCTGAGTTGTCCTCTCCGCTCGTCCTGAGCTTGTCGAAGGACGCACCACTGGACAAGGGAGCGTGGTTCGACAAGCTCACCATGAGCGGATTTTGTTATTGCTCTGGACTTTGTACAGGCGCTGACCCCCGCAGCCGCTCCCGAAACTCCGCCGGTATTTCCCTCAGCCGGCGGCGGAAGGCGGTGTCTTCCCGCTCCGGCAGGCGGCGGACGGACTCCAGCATCAGTTCAACACCGCCCAGGTAGTCGTCTTGGTGGATGAACTCGGCCTCGATACGGCCCTCCGGCGCGCCGTTGTGGTAGTTGCCCAGGGGGAAGGCAATGCCGGTGGTGCGGTAGCCGTAGAGGGCAAAGGCGCTGGCCTCGCAGGTGCCGCCGCTCATCAACTGCCGCTGCACCTTGAAACCCTCCGGGCGGGCCTGCAAGGTCTCCCGGGCGCGAATCAGGGCTGATTCGGCGTCGGCGTTGAAGGTGAACCCGGCATCGCCCACCCGGATGACCGGGCCGCCGCCTATCTCGGCGCCGGGCAGGGTGCGGCTGGACTCCAGGGACACCACCAGGGTTTCCGGCGGCAGTGTTCCCGCCTCGGCCAGCAGGCGCGCGCCCACCAGGCCCACTTCCTCAGCGCGAGTGAACACCCCAAAGACATCTCCAGGCGGCGGTTCCTCGGCCAGAGCGGACAGCATCGCCAGCATCGTCAGGATGGAGCCGCAGCCGGCCAGGTCGTCCAACGCCCGCATCCGAATAAACTCGCCGTCCAGTTGAAAGTCCACCAGGTCAAACACCACCGAGGCGGGCAATGGAACGTCGGGCAGCCGGGCCGCATCCTCCAGGCTAATCAGCGCTCGCCGCTCCGCTGCCGCTCCCACTGTTCCCAACGTACCGGCGGTGACGGCGCTTAGCCGTTGGCCGTCGGGCAGCAATACTTTTAAGGGGACTCCGGCCTCAAAGGCCGATGGTGGCACGCCGCCCATTGCAGCACCCACCAGAAAGTCCCCATCCACCGCCACCGCCTCAAAGCCGGGATGGTCCAGGTGGGCCATAAATGCGATAGGCGGGACGTTGCCCGGCCCGGTTGAGGCCACCCCGGCGGGCCGGCGGGCGATGATGTTGCCGTAGTCGTCAACCCGGTATTCCACGTTCAACTCGGCCAGGATGGTCTGCACCACGCCGGCCACACCGTCCTCCCGGAAAGAGGTAGCGGGCTGAGCGCCCAGCCGTGCCAGGATGTCGAGGGCCTGTTCCCTGTGGTCGGTCATAACTTCAGCCATAACTTATTGACGCCTCCCGGATTTGGCTGGAGTGATTATAGCAGGAAGGCAATGTGACCGGACGCGCGCAGAATTGACAACCTATATCGGCCAGCCTAGAATCACACAGATTCAGGCAGTGGCGGGGAGGAGGCAGCATATTGTTCCGCTACGCCCACATCAAGTATCGCAATATGGTGATGCAGGTTTTCCTGTTCATCATTACCCTGGGCATCTACGGTATTTACTGGCATCACGTTTCGCTGAAGGAAATGCACATCGCCAACGGGCGGGCCGAAGTTGGCAGCGGCAAGTGGACGCTGTTGCTGTTGATACCGATCGCCAACCTCTTTTCCCTCTGGCACTATGCCCAGGAGTATTCCCGGTTCAGCGGCGATAGATACCCCGGAATCGTCATTTTCATTTTGGAACTGCTGCTGCACCCGGTGTTATGGTTCCTGGCGCAGCGGGACCTGAACCGGGCGTCCGGCGTACAATATATGGGTTAACCCCGGAAAAGGAGAGGAAAATGGCTGAGAGCAACGCTCCGGGCGGCTCCTCCACGATATTTTGTTCCAACTGCGGCGGGATAATGGACGCCACCGCCCGTTTCTGCCCCGGTTGCGGCGTGGCCAATCCACGGCTGTCGAGTGGAAACAACGCCCCGGCCGGCGCCCCCCGACGCACTGACCACATCAAGTACCGCAATATGGTGATGCAGGTTATCCTGACCATCATCACCCTGGGCATCTATACCATCTACTGGTTTCACGTAACCCTGGGCGAGTTGTACACAGCCAATGACAGAGCGGACGAAAAGCGGTGGTTGTGGACCATTCTCTACATAATACCCATCGCCCAATTCTTTGCCTACTGGCATCAAGGCCACGAATACGCCAGGTTTGTTCAGGGAAAATACCCGGGGATTGCCATATTCATCTTGTGGCTGGTATTCGGCCCGGTGGTGTGGTTCCTGGTGCAGATGGACCTGAACCGGGCCGCCCGCTACGGCCAATAAAGGCGATAACCCAAGAGGGAGAAAGCAATGGCATACGATTACGACGACCACCCAACCTACTGCTCCACTTGCGGGACCGAAATAGACCCCGACGCCCGTTTCTGTCCCAACTGCGGGGCAGTGACCGACCCACAAGGGAGCGGCGGTCCGGCTTACGCTCCGGGGATGCCTTATGCGGGCGGGCCGGGTTATGGCGACGCACCCAATATTCCCAACTACTTGGTTTGGGCGATTTTGGCTACCATCTGTTGCTGCCTTCCTGCGGGCATTGTGGCGATTGTGTACTCGGCGCAGGTTAACGGAAAAGTAGCATCCGGCGACTACGCCGAAGCGATGAGGTACTCAAACAATGCCAAGACCTGGTGCTGGGTCTCTCTCGGCTTGGGAATTGCCGTTGGGGTCATTTACTTTATTTTCGGCATTTTCGGCGCAATCGGCGGAATACTTTCGGGGTTCTAAAAATGTCCTCCATAAACGCCTTTAGCCCGGGTCTGATACAAGTCCTGCCATTTTGGCGCTGGCGGTTCGTCCTGCTGGGCCTGGCGGCGTTGCCCTGCCTGGCAATGGTGTACGCCCGCAACCCGGCGGAGCCGGGCTATTACCCGCCCTGCATCTTTTATGCCCTGACCGGGCTGCACTGCCCCGGTTGCGGCACCTTGCGCGGGTTACACCAATTATTGCACGGTAATTTGATTGCAGCTTTTGGCTACAACCCCTATACCATGCTAGCCTTGCCCGTTATCGGTTATGCCTTCCTGTCGGCGCTGCTACTGTCTGCGTACGGCAAGCGACTGCCGGCGATATTCATCCATCCCGCCCTGATTTGGGGACTGCTGGCGGCGGTACTGTCTTTCTGGGTGCTGCGCAACGTGCCGGTTTACCCGTTTACGGTGCTGGCTCCGTAGAAAGCATTAGCATATATGCGAGTGATGCTGATAGACTATCAGGGAAGGGAAATGCGCTTTCCCGAGGAGCGTTGGCAGCATATTATCAGTAGGCATAGAGATATGGAGGCTATACCGCATACCATTCCCGAAACCTTGCTAGACCCGGACTTTATTCTCCGAGACCCCACCGACCCCAACACAGGGAGGCTATACTACAGGTGGTACAATTGGGGAAAAGCCAACGACAAATGGGTGATGGTGTCCGTCAAAATGCTTGATGGCGATGCATACGCGCTGACTGCCCTGCAAACGCACCGCACGAAAAGAAGTTAGATTTTATGGACAAAATCGAATGTATAAATATCTGGTATGACAATGCCGGGCATTACTTGGACGTTTTTTGGGTTTCCAAGGCCGGCAATTACTTTATGCCTACCAGCAACGAGCGGGTAGATGTCCTGGTGGACGATGACCGCAACCTGTCCGGGTTCATGGTTTGGGGAGTAACGCGCGTAAAGGAAGGGGAGATTGTCAACCTGGAGTTGACGCCGGCTGAACCGGAGCCGACGCTGCAAGCGGAACCCGCTGCCGGGCTAGCAACCGCCCGGCTAGTCCATGCCCATCGGGTAGTCCAAACTGGGAGCACGGTGGAAATTAAGAACATCAGCATTCATGCCGACAAGGCCGGGGACTATTTCGAAGTATATTGGGCAGCCAAACCCGATACCGATTACACCGCTACCGATGATGACAGAGTGAAGGCCCTAATGGACGCCGCCGGCAACATCCTGGGTTTCAAGATTTCCGGTATCGCAATGATGGGTGAAGGGGAAAAAGACTTCATCAACGTGGACCTGCACCCCCTTAGCCCGGAAGCTAACCCAGGCAATCCCCAATCCTAGTCCCCGATTAAAGCGAGGTGTCCCATGCCCGTAACCTTTGGAGCTTCTTTGCCCAGCCGGGGGCCTTTAGCCAGCCCCCAGGCTTTGCGTTCCCTGGCCCAGCGCGCCGAGGAGTTAGGCTTCGATTCGGCCTGGGTCAGCGACCATATCATCCTGCCCCGGCAGGTGGACTCCTTCTATCCCTACTCGCCGGACGGGGTGCCGGTTTTTAGCCCCGACCAGCCCTACTATGACCCGCTTTCCACGCTGAATTTCCTGGCCGGCTGCACCCAGCGGCTGCGGCTGGGCACTCACGTCCTGATTATCCCCTACCGCAATCCGGTGCTGACCGCCAAGATGGTTGCTACGCTGGACACCCTTTCCGAGGGGCGGGTGACGCTGGGCATCGGCGTGGGCTGGATGGAAGAGGAGTTTCAGGCGATGGGGCTGGACACTTTCGCCGACCGGGGCGAGGTAACCAACGAGTACCTGCGGCTGTTCAAGGAGCTGTGGACGCAGGAAAACCCGGAGTTCAACGGCAAGTACGTGCAGACCTCCGGCGCCGGTTTCCTGCCCAAGCCGGTACAGCAGCCCCACCCGCCCATCTGGATTGGTGGCCACACCGGGCCGGCGCTGCGGCGGGCCGCTGAGCTGGGCGACGGCTGGATGCCCATTGGCCTGCGTCCCCCGGCGGTGCTGGAACCGGAGGAACTGGCAGCCAAGATTGCCCAACTGCGCCGTCTGACCGTGCGGGCCGGCCGCGCCGAGGATGCGGTGACCCCCTGCTTCAGCACCGAC
This sequence comes from Dehalococcoidia bacterium, assembly GCA_965197655.1. Taxonomy (GTDB): domain Bacteria; phylum Chloroflexota; class Dehalococcoidia; order Lucifugimonadales; family UBA3495; genus CATQHB01. The sequence continues at coordinate 3,861,371 of OZ240220.1, forward strand.
ATCGCCTTCGACCGTATGGCAGGCCCCAACCGCCGCCTGATGCATGGGCTGCCAGAACAGATTGCCGCCGACCTGCGCCAGTACCAGGATTTGGGCGTACAAAACTTCATCCTGGGCTTCCGGGGGGACAGTGTAGAGGGCCAGCGGGAGGCAATGGAGCAGTTTTCCCGGGAAGTAATGCCGCTGATACCGCAGGAGTAAGGAGTGAAGCGCAGAATGGCTGTGTTACAATGAGAAAGGCTTGGGAAGCACGCGGCAGATATTGGTTAGTTTACTACCTGACCTATGCTATTTGCGTAGTTTACTTGCTATGGAAGCATGACTTTAAGCAGTTACACGATCTATCCTTGTTTGCCGATTCCTTTACCGTATCGGCAGGGATAGCGGTGTTTCTGGCAGTCGCAGTGGAGGTGACGGGTCTTATGGTGTTGCTAATCCCGGACAGAATCAGGCAACTGAAGCGGCAGGGCCGCAAAGAACAGCGCGACCGCAATAGAGAAGCCTATAAAAGGTTCGGCGTAGATATGAACGGCGTACGAGTGCTGCCGCTTACCCCGGAGGTTGAAGAGTTTCTTGCGTCCGATGAACCGTTGGAAGAGCAATAGGCATCGCACACCGAGGCGCAGAGATACTGGGAGTTCGGCCCGGTGACTCTCTGCGTCTCGGCGCATAAAACCTTAAACGCTGTACTTCCGCTCCAGTTCGTACACCTCATCCAGCCCCAGCAGGCCGGCCACGTCCCAGCGAGTGCCGAACCGCTCCGGGTTTACCCTGCCGGTTTCTTTCAGTTCCGCGAAAGCGGCGTGCAACTGGCGGTAGATTAGCCAGATGGTGCTCCCGCAAATCATCAGCTTATAGCCCAGGGCTTCCACTTCCTGAGTGGGAGCCAGGTCGCCGTTATACATCCGGGGCAGGTCGGGCAAGTCCCGGGCGTAAAGCTCCAGGTCCTCCATAGATTTGATGCCGTCCACGAAAACCAGGTCGGCCCCGGCCTCTTTATACGCCTGGCAGCGGCGCACGGTGTCCTCCCAGCCGGTTACGGCGTAGGCGTCGCAGCGGGCGATGATTACAAAGTCCGGGTCGGTGCGGGCGTCCAGGGCGGCGCGGACTTTCTGGACGTGCTCCTCCATCGGCACCACCTGCTTGCCCTCGAAGAAACCGCACTTCTTGGGGAAAACCTGGTCTTCGATGTGAATGCCGGCCACCCCGGCGGCCTCATACTCCCGCACTGTGCGCTGTACGTTCAGGGCGTTGCCGTAGCCGGTATCGGCGTCGCAGATGACCGGGATGTCCACCGCGTTGGCGATATATCTGGCATTGGTCACCATCTCGGTCATGGTCAGCATCCCCACGTCGGGGAAACCCTTTTCGGCGGAGGTTCCGGCGCCGGTCATATACACGGCGTTAAAGCCTACGGATTCGGCGATGCGGGCGTGCAGGGCGTTCATTATGAAGGGGGCGACAATCAGCCCGTCGGCGGCCAGCAGTTCCCGGAAACGGGCAGTGGGCTTGGTGACAGGTTTGGCAGCAGGTTTGGCAATGGTACTCATCGGTGTTTCCTCCTGAAGAGTTCGGTTTCAAACATGGCTGAACAGAATTATCGAGTTTACCAACCCACGCTCGTAATTCCTAATTCCTAATTATCACGTATATCCGGTTAATCCGTGTAGGTTAATGCAAGGGATAGCTGTTGATAAATTGCCAGCGTAGGTCGGCGGCCCAGCCACCCCGGTTCCAATCGTCCCAGTCCTCCCCGGCGGCGTCAGACTCGAAACGGATGAGGGCCAGTTGCCAAGGGTTGGCCCTTTCCGGCACAGGCAAGTCTGCGACAACTGCTTGGGCAAAGGTTACCGCGCTCTCAAATACCCGGGGCGGCAGGCTGGCGTACTGCATCAGGGCGATGCGGGGGCGATAGTTTTCCCGGGCAGTTTCCCAAAGGGGAGATAATCCGCAAACCTGCTCCAGGATTTCGATGACGGCATCCCGCCACTGACGCAGTTCATTTACAGCTTCACCGGCTTGAGAGGTGGGGGGTACTCCGTCGGCAAAATCGAGAGATATATTGCCGGCGTCATCGGGCGCAGCAACTACACTATGCTGGTACAGAGTGATTCCGGGAGCCTCCCGGGCCGCCTGTTCCAGGCTGGCATCCACCGATTGGACTATCTCTTCCGGGCAGGGAAAGTAGTCAATCAGGGGCAAGTGTACCGGGTGCATTTCCGCCGCCCAACAGCCGTACTGATTGCAAAGAGTCTGCCGCGCCCGGTGGACCTGGGCGGTGAAAGCAGGTTGGAGAATTACCGATATGCCGTAGCGGATGGACACTGGTTGCGCTCCCGGGCCAAGGTTACTTGGATTCTAGGGTGGGGGCTGGCGGGTGTCAACGTGGCGGCCTGGGCCTGTATCTGGCCGGGGCTTGGTCAAAATTTCTCGGACGCATAGCTGTTGTCACGGTTGCGCGATATGTTATAATGAGCTATACGCCGACAGGCCGAGGTGGTGGAATTGGTAGACACGCGGTCTTGAGGGGGCCGTGGGCGTAAGCTCGTGTGGGTTCAAGTCCCGCCCTCGGCACCAAACCGGCCCGATGCAGGCATTTGCGCCTGCCGGCACACATACGGGGCGACGTAGCCAAGCGGTTAAGGCGGAGGTCTGCAAAACCTCTATTCGGCGGTTCGAATCCGCCCGTCGCCTCCAACCCCCCTTTTCCGGGCAATCTGCAATCGCCAGAGCGCCTTCCCCGTATATTGCTTTTACTCCTTCCCGTTGCCGGCCTTGCTGTAGCGCCCAGCCTTTATAGTTTGCCGAAATGGGCAGACTTGACATTAGTTGAGGGCGGTCAATTTGACCGGCCTCAATCTTTTTGAGCCGGGAAACCAGCCAGAAAATGGGCATCCGTGTTACAAGTCTGTTAGCCAATGGGTGGGGACTGCCGGCGGTAATTGCTCAGCAGTTAAAATACGAAAGACCTTGTAATCGTCCTGGGCTATTTGCCAGAGCATACAAGTATAGCCGGTGGTCTGCCGGGTTCGGTTTGAGGGTTCCTTTGTGAGTTCTTTGGTTGTTTCGCCCGCCCGGGGTTGCCGGGGGTGGGGTTGGCGTCGAGGTTCCTGCCTGCGCAGGAACGACGGTTATTTTGCTCCAGGTAGTACCGGGCGGATTGGATTGTTCGGGTTTGGCCCAGGGCGCCTTTGGCGGGTCAGCCACTGCCGCCAGCGCCCTGGGCCCAGGCCCGATTGCCTTTACCAATTGCTCAGGTTGCCCTGGCTAGGGCGCCACTTCGAAGTGGGGCTTTCAGCGCCAAGAGTTACCTCTTCGCTGCGATGATACACACCCCCAAGGCGCTGGGTGTGGAGCGGGTTCCCCGCGTCCGGGGACAAGCGCGCTACAGGTCGGCTGTACAGAGTTCCTGTATTATTCAGGTTAGAGAGGTGTTTTACGGGCTGTCAATAGGGTAGAGGGGGGCAATCCAGGGCTATCGCATTTGGATTTTGTCAGCAGAGAACAACCTTTCCCCCAGGGCAGACACATAGGTCTGACCCTACCAACAGCCTTTCGTAGGGGCGCACCTGGGTGTGCGTCCTGGGTATGGGGGCATAGATTATTGACTTGGCACCTACGCCGGATAGCCTGAATCCAAATGCAATGGCCCTGCTAAGGGCCGCCCCGCTTCTTGACACCTTCAGAGGCCAATCCTACAATCCTACCTTATCAGCGTACTTTGAGAGGTTGCCCCAGTGAGTTGGGATTTTGAAGCGGTTGCCGGGCCTTACGGCAGCCCCACCGACGGCCCGGTCTGGGACGGGGAGGCCTTGCTGTTTACCCAGCTTACCTCCCCCTTTAACGCGGCCAACAACCGGATACTGCGTTTTGACCCTTCCACCGGCGTGGTGACCGACTTCCGCCGTTGGACCAACCGCACCACCGGCCTGGCCGTCTCCGACTCCGGTGTCCTTTATGGCGCGCAGAGCGGAGGTCGCCGCCTGGTGCGCTTCAATGCCGACGGTAGTACCTCTCCCCTGGCCCACAAGCTGGACGGGGTGTACCACAACCAGCCCAAGGACCTGGTCGTGGACCGGCAGGACCGTATTTGGTTCTGCGACCCTCACGGCGACCTGCGAGAGGCGATGAACCCCCAGATTCACGACAAGCTGGACCATGCTTCAATCTTGCGCCTGCAAGGATCCAATGAAGTGGTACCGAACCTGGATTCGCCCATCCGCCGGATGACCTATGACACCGATGCGCCGGCGGCCCTGCTGCTCTCCCCGGACGAGGATACCCTGTACGTGGCGGAAAGCAGCAACTCCGCCGAGGGGGTGCGGGAGTTGCGGGCCTATCCCATCCTGGATGACGGGACATTAGGGCCTTACCGCCTGCTGCACACTTTTGGCCGAGACCGGCGGGGCGTTCACCGGGGCATTTACGGGATGTGCCTGGACAGTGAGGGCAACATCGTAGCCGTGGGTGGTGGGGAACCGGCTGGCCCGGGGCCGATGGCTTATGTCTTTTCGCCGGAAGGCCGGATCCTGGAATCCCATCGGCTCCCCGAGGCGCCGACCAATTGCGCCTTCGGCGGCCCTGAATTGACTGGTCGAACTGACTTGTACATCACCACTACCCAGGGCAACCTCTACCGCTCCGCCAACACCGGGCGTAAGGGGTGGGCATAGAAAGTCTGTTCGTGGTGAGCCTGTCAAACCACGAGAACTCAGGCCTTTCGACAGGCTCAAGGTGAGCGGGGATAGAGTCGTCCCGCAAAAATATATCGAAATACCTTGGCAACCGGACCGACGAAATACATTGCAGAGAGATTTCCCCTCTAAACAAGCAACCCGCTCAAGGAGGAAACATGGTCTCCAGGACTGCCATCCCCGAAATGCAAAGCACTATCGAACTGCTCCGTTCCGAATCGACCCGGCTTGGCGACTTTCTGGCCGGCCTGGACGCTGAGGGTTGGGCGCGGCAAAGCGCCTGTACCGAATGGACGGTTGCCGACGCGGCGGCGCATCTGTCCCAGGGTTCCGACGGCTCGGCGCTGGCCCTGAGCCGCGCCCGCAGCGGCGACCCTTCCCCGCCGGAAGGCCAGCGCCTGCTGGATGCGGGGGAGCGGGCTTCCGAGTTGACCGCGGAACGGGCCATTGCCTTCCGCGGCGATAAAGCGGCGGCAGACCTGCTGCAAGCCTTTACCGCCGGCGCTGACCGTCTGGTCCAGACCGCCCTGGGATTGACCGCCGAGGACTGGGAAAAGCCGTCCTTCCACCGTCGGGGCCTCATCCCGGTACACGAAAACGTGACCCGGCGCATCCAGGAAACTGCCATTCACGGCTGGGACATCCGATCCGCCTTTGACCCGGCATCCGAGTTGTCGGAGGAAGCCGCCGGTCTGATAATCAACGTGGCCCATCGCTGGCTGAACGCCTGTTTCGTGCCGTTGTCGGATAGCGAATCGGCCCGCTTCCGCTTTGAGGTTTCCAGCGTTGCCTCGGTTAATGAGGACGTGGTGCTGGAGGGAAACGGTTTCCGCATTGAACCCGCCGGGGATACCCCCGCCGACGTAACCTTCCGCAGCAACGCCAGCGCCTACGTGCTGCTGATTTACGGCCGGCTGGACATCAGTTCCGGCTCCACCCTCGCCCAACTGGAGATAGACGGCCCGCTGGAAAAGGCGTTACTGTTTACGGAGAGTTTTAAGGGGTATTAGCTTCTTAATCCACAAAAGGCACGAATACTCACGAATGAAAGTCAATGAATTACATTCGTGCCTATTCGTGGATAGTGGATAAATGAGGGCCGAGATTATCAGTCTCGGCCCTTTGCTTTGGCCGGTTGCCCTGGTGGTGAGGTTAAGCCTTCACCCAGTCAACGCCGTTGAGGACTAGCTTCTGGAACTCCGGTGTCTGGAAGCTGCGGCCGTCGTGGCCCAGCAGCAGGACGAAGACCTTGCCTTCGCCGTAGGTGCGGGTCCAGGCCAGGGGGAAGGTGCCGCCGGGCATATAGGTCTGCGCCCGGTCCGGCCCCCAGGGCCAGGTCCCGTCCTCCGAGTCGCCGGTCAGGAATATATCGTTGCCCTCTCCGTAGGCCAATCCCATGTACAGTTCGTCGTTGGTGGAAAAGTCGGACACGCCCTGTACGCCGGGGTGGTCGGCCTTGCATACGTTGACCGTGAACTCCCCGTAGGGCGGGTGGAAGCTGGTGCCGGTAATCCAGCCGCCGCCGGTGATGTCATGGTACTCCGGCCAGGCGTTGGACAGGCAGGTGGAGATGTGGATGCAGACAAATCCCTTGCCGGAGCGGATGAACTGGGCCATCCCCTCCTGCTCGGCCGGGGCCAGGGCCATTTCGAAGTCGGGGATATTTTCCCGGCGGGTGTTGAATACCAGCGCATCATAGCTGCCCATCGCGGCGGAATCGGCCAGCGTCGCGGCGGAATCGGTGACCGTCACGTCGTGGCCGGCGGCGCTGAGAAAGTCGTTCAGGATGGGAGTAGATTCCTCGTAGGGGTGGCGTCCTCCGGTTATTACCAGCAATTTCACTGAATCATACCTCCGGTTTATTTTAGGGGTGGATAAACGGTACTTGGCCCATTATACACCAGGGCAGGAGCTACGGGCAGGCCGGGGCGACTGTAAGGACGGTTCTGTGCAAAGTCCACGCCAATGACAAAATCCGCTCATGGTGAGCTTGTCGAACCACGCTTCTCTATTCGGGGGTATCCTTCGACAGGCTCAGGATGAGCGGAGATGTCAAATCGGGCGACTTTGCATATGCCCTGCCTACTAACCTGGGCAACTTGCTAACCCCGCCCCCCCAGTGCTACTATTAAACAAACGAAACATCAGGAGGTAACAGTATGGCTCTGATATCCAACCTGGGCCATGTGGGGATCATCTGCGACGACTTTCTGAAGATGCGCGACTTCTATACCCGCGTTCTGGGACTTACGGTAACCGACGAAGACCCCGACCGGGGCAGTTGCTTCCTCAGCGCCGACCCGGAGAACGAGCACCACGAGCTGAACCTGGGCCAGGCCAACGAGAATCGGCCTCGCACCCGCAACGTCGGCCAGGTATCCTTCATAGTGCCCAGCATGGAAGCGCTGCGGGAACTGGACCGTCGCTTCAAAAAGGAAGGCACCACCATCCTGCGCACCGTCACCCACGGCATCTCCAACAGCATCTACTTCGAGGACCCGGAAGGCAACGTGGGCGAGGTCTATTACAAGACCGGCTACATAGTCAAGCAGGGCTTTGGGCGGCCCATTGACCTGGAAACCCAGTCCGACGAAGAGCTCATGTCCTTTGCCCAGAGCTTCGAGGCCACCGAAGGCCCCTTCCAGGGCGCCAAGCTGCCCGTAGGCTCGGCTGACTAAAGGACGGAGCCGGTGGTTGCGGAATGTGAAGGGGGCAGGCCCGCCGGTCTGCCCCTATAATGTTGGTAAGGCGGTTGCCGCTGACGGTTCGTTCGGGAGATACGAAAATGAGTGCCTTAAAGCAGCCCAAAATCGGCCCGGGGATTATCCTGCCCGGAACAACTATCGGGGGTGGCGTGGGAACATTCAACGCCGATTTCGTCCTTTGGAATCGGGATAAGACCGAGTCTCGCGCCCTGAACGGGTTGGTGGACACCGGGTCAGCATATACCCTGATTCCGGCAACTATTCTGGAAGAGCTGGGCGTAGAGCGGCTTCGCTCAAGGACATTCAACTTGGCCGACGGTACCAAGCGGGAGCTTTGCATCGGGCGGGTCGATATGGAACTGGAAGGTGAAACGGATATTGTCCCAGTGGTCTTTGGAACCGACCCTCATCGCATACTGCTCGGCGCGATAGCATTGGAGACCTTCGTTCTGGTCGCCGACGCCGCAAATCAACGCCTGATTCTCGGGGAACTGCCCTTGTAACCAGTGCGGGCTGTAGTCTTGCGTAAGTGCGTAAGCGGCTGTTGCCAACCACAGCAGCAGTTGCGTTCGGCGCCGGGGCGGGTTTCAATTCGCCCTTTCCGCTATTCCGGCGAACCCTTATGCCCTCACCCCCGTCCTTGCCCAACTACTGCACCGGCAATTATCATTTCCCACCCTCATCCGGGTATCCGGCAAGGAGGTTCACCATGACCCTAGAAGTTTCCACGGCCCCGGGCGCAATGACCGGCGCCCGCTACATCGAGAGCCTGCGTGATAACCGCGAGGTCTGGCTGGACGGGGAAAGAGTGGCCGATGTGCCCAGTCATCCCGCCTTTACCGGCATGGTCCACGAACTGGGCCGCATCTACGACCTGCAAGACTCCGACGAATTTCGCGATGATATGACCTTCGTCTCCCCCGAGACGGGCAACCGTTGCAGCTACTCCTGGCTGCTGCCCCGTTCGGCTGACGACCTGAAGCGCAAACGCCGCAACAGCGAAATCTGGAACCAGCAAAGTTGGGGTCAGTTGGGCCGCAGCCCGGACATCCTGGCGCCCCACATCACCGCCCTCTACGCTATCCGCGACTCCCTGGGCGCGGTCAAGCACCCCAAGTGCGACTTCGGCGAGAACATCGCCAACTACCACCGCTACTGCCAGGAGAACGACCTGTTCCTGACCCACGCCCTGGGCGACCCCCAGGTTGACCGCAGCCAGCAGCCCCAGAATCAACAACTCCAGACCGGGCAGCGCAACATCATCGAGGAAGAACTGGCCCTGCACGTGGTGGAGGAGACCGCCGAGGGCATCATCATTACCGGCGGCAAGCAGTTGGCTACTGCCGCCCCCATCAGCAACGAAACCTACGTCTCCCTCTCGGCAACCTTCCTGCGCCGCTCCGACCCCAAGTGCGTCCTGGCCTTCTCCATTCCCACCGCCAGTCCCGGAATGAAGATTCTGTGCCGGGAACCGGTTTCCCGGGGCTACGGCGGCTTTGGCCATCCCCTGGGCCTGAATTACGATGAGCAGGACGCCATGCTTTTCTTCGAGGAGGTGCTGGTTCCCTGGGACCGCATCTTTATGCTCTACGACTCGACGCCCCTGATGCAGCAGCTAAGCCGCCGGACTAACTTCCAGGGCTGGCCCAACCTCTGCCGCATCCACGAGCGGATGAAGTTGCTGACCTCGGTGGCTACGCTGATTGCCGAGGCCATCGGCGTCATTGAGTACCGGGAGGTTTCGGCCAAACTGGGGGAGATGGCAACCTATACTGAGATGTGGCGGCACGCGCTGGACGGAGTGGAACACAACGCCTTTCTGGTCAATGCTGGGGACGGGGACGGCCTGATGTCCCTGGGCGATACGCACGCGATGAACATCTTTTTCACCCAGATGTCGGCCCGGATGGTGGAACTGCTGCGGGAGATTGCCGGCTCCGGCATCATTATGCAGCCCAGCGAAAAGGACCTGGACAACCCGGAGCTGCGGGCCTACCTGGACAAGTATATGCGGGGCAAGGACGTGACGGTGGAGTATAAATCTCGCCTCTACCGCCTGGCCCATGACCTGGCGGTCTCCTCCTTCGGGATGCGCCAGGAGATATACGAATACTGGCACGGCGGCGACCCTAACCGCAACCGCATAAACCTGATGCGGGTGTATGACCAGGAAGACATAACCCGCCGGGTTAAGGACTTGCTGTCCCGGCCTTTGGCGCATGAGTAGTCGCCACACCCTGACCGCGCCCGGCGCGGTAAGCACGGTCTATGACATTGACGCCTTTAGCTGCCTCACAACCGGGGCAGACGCGCCGGCCCTTGACTTCTCCTCAACCACTTTCACCAGACCCGTAGGAATGGTCGGCCTGCTGGCGCTGATGGATAGAATGCGCCGGCAAGGAAACGGCCGTGAAATCCCGCTGGTACTGCCCCGGAGGCCGGAGGTGAGGGTTTACTGGCGGCTGGCCGGAATTATGGACGCGTTGCGGGAGTATTGCGTCTGGCCAGAGGCTGAAGCTGAAGAATCGTTGTCAGAGTACAACCCGGTAATTCCTATAGTGCCTTGCACCCATTTTCGGAATGAGCAGGACGTAGAAATAATGTCGGAGAAAATGGAAAGGAATTTCGCCACGACATTGTCGGGTTATGCTAGGGGGTGTCGTCAAAATAGGGTAAAGGTGGTAAATTGGTGAAAAAGGGATGAGAGTGGGGGGTGGAGGTATGACGCCAGCGCATCGACGGCACGACATTACGGACCAGGTTTGGGACCGTTTGCAGCCCCATCTGCCTGGGAGAGCCGGCAAAAGGGGGCGGCCCGCCCGGGACAACCGCCTGTTTCTGGACGCGGTATTTTGGAACTTGCGTACTGGGGCGCCCTGGCGGGACCTGCCACCGGACTATGGGGACTGGAAGAACACCCATCGCCGCTTCTGTCGCTGGCGAGACCGGGGCATCTGGGCCGACTTGCTGGACCAAGTAATCGATGACCCGGACTTGGGTCCCGACTTGGAATGGTTGATGATCGACTCCACCCATATCAAGCTGCATCCTCATGGGACCGGAGCGGTTGGGGGCAATCAAGCCGTGGGACGCACAAAAGGGGGCTGAACAGCAAACTGCATCTGGCGGTGGACGCCCATGGTATGCCGGTGCGCTTGAGCCTGACCGAGGGTACGGTTGCCGACTGTACCCAGGCCTCTAACCTGATTGCCGACATAGCGGCGCAATACCTGTTGGCCGACCGAGCTTACGACACCGACGCCATAGTAGCCGAGGCCCTGGCCCAGGGAATGGAGCCGGTGATACCGCCAAAGAGCAACCGCAAGGAACCCCGGGCTTACGACCATTACCTGTATAAGCTGCGCCATCTGGTGGAAAACGCGGTCCTGGATTTCAAACAATGGCGGGGAGTAGCAACCCGCTATGCCAAGAACGCCACGTCCTTCCTGGCTATCTGCCAAATCCGTGCAATGGTCATCTGGACTAAATTATTTTGACGACACTGCCTAGTAGTCCAACAGCTTTGAATTGATACATAGGATGTTGTAAAGTTGTGGGTATAGGTCAAAAGGCAAGGTGATGTTGGGAGGATGAGGATGCCAGCCAAGAAGTACCGGGTCAAGCTGAGTGGGGAGGAGCAGGCGGAACTGAAGGGGATGGTGTCTCGGGGACGGGGGGCGGCGTACAAGCAGACCCACGCTCGGATTCTGCTGCTTGTCGATGAAGCTCAAGAGGGCGGGGCGATGAAGGACGAGGATATAGCCCGGGCCCTGAAGATAGGCAGTGCCACGGTGGAACGGGTGCGCCGCCGCTGTGTCGAGGAGGGAGTAGAGGCTGCTCTGGGCCGCAGGCCGCAGGTCAACCGCCGTCCGAGAAAGCTGGACGGCGAGAGTGAGGCCCACTTGGTGGCCATGGCCTGCTCCCAGCCGCCGGAGGGCCGGGCTGGCTGGACGCTGCAACTGCTGGCGGACCGACTGGCGGAGTGGGAGATAGTGGACACCATCAGCGCCGAAACGGTGCGCCAGACCCTGAAAAAAACCAACTCAAGCCCTGGCTGAAGGAGTGCTGGTGCATCCCGCCCAAGGCCAACGCCGAGTTCGTCTGCGCCATGGAGGACGTGCTGGAGGTCTACCATCGCCGGTATGGCGACAACGAGGTTCTGGTGTGCCTGGACGAGACCAGCAAACAGCAGGTGAAGGAGACCCGCACTCCCCTCCCACTGCGTCCCGGCGTTGCCATGGCCTACGACTGCGAATACGAGCGCAACGGAGTGAGCAACCTGTTCATGCTGTTCGCGCCCTTGGAGGGGTGGCGCCGGGTGGAGGTGACGGACCGGCGCACCAAGTTGGATTGGGCCCGGGTGGTGCGGCAACTGGTGGACGTGGACTACCCAGACAGGGACCGGATAGTCTTGGTGATGGACAATCTGAACACCCACCATCCGTCATCCCTGTACGAGGCATTTGAGCCTGCGGAGGCGCGGCGCATAGCGGAACGGCTGGAAATCCACTACACGCCCAAGCACGGCAGTTGGCTGGATATGGCCGAGATAGAGCTTGCAGTGCTGGCGAGGCAGTGCTTGGACCGCCGGATTCCTGATCAAGAGACGCTGAGGAAAGAGACCTGGGCCTGGGAGAGCCAGCGCAACCGCGACAGGGTCCGTGCCGACTGGCGTTTCACTACCGAGGACGCCCGTATCAAGCTCAAGTCCCTCTATCCCTCAATTCAATACTGATGACCTACTAGCCTGTTGGACCAATGTAGCGAAGTGTTCATTGAGTTGACAACAAACGTCTTGTATCACGCCGAGAGCAACGGAGGATTTGTTCTAGCGCAGCAATACAATTATGATACTGGGCCTGCGGTCGAGATTGCCGTTGCCGATTCCGGTATGGGAATTCGAGAATCTCTGACAAAGAACAGCGAGTTGACCGGCATTGATTCTGACCGTGCCGCCGTTAAGAAAGCGCTGGATGAGGGAGTAACCTCCGCCGGAAGTAAACATAGAGGTTTTGGCCTCGCCCATGTGGTCAATGACGTGCGACAGGAGTCGGCTCGCCTTATGGCAATTCGCTCCGGCGATGGTACAATAGTTATCTCAGGCGATGGTGAAACCCAGGAAATGGACACCACAGTCCGGTTTCCTGGTACAATCATAAATGTTACAATACCTTTGGAGTCACTCTATAAGGGGAACACTTAGGTCATTATGGAGATTCTAAAATGTTAAAGGCACAGGTGTTTAAGTTAGCTGAATCGGGTAGTTCTTTCGCTACTCGGGGTAAAGGTTGGGACATTTTCGAGAGTCTCCAGGGAATGATGGACGAGCAAATGGCGCAACGTCCCGTCACTATAGTGGACTGGAGCGGTGTGAACATAGCCAGCCCTTCCTTTATAGACGAGTTCATTGGCTTGGTCTGCCCGGATGGTGAAAGCAGTGCCTTATGGGATGGTATAATATTCACCGGCAGCAACCCTGACATCACCGCACGTATAGACACGATCCTGCGGAGGCGGAGTTGTGAGCTGAAATATGCCCCGACGCCGGAAGCGGCCGAAGTAGCAGAGTGGACAGTGCTGGGCTACGCCGGGACAAAGTGATGAAGATTGCCCCGGGCTCTGCATGATTAGGTATAAATAAATTGGGACGGTGGTCGCTTACCACCGCCCCTTTTGTATTCTATGCACTGGCGGAGGGAGTGGGATTCGAACCCACGATACCCGGAGGTATAGCGGTTTTCAAGACCGCCGCATTCGTCCACTCTGCCATCCCTCCACTATCTGCAAACGGGGCGTTTCCGGGCCATCAAGCTCTGTATGCAGCTTTGCCCCGTTGCGGCTGGCCGACAGCATTCCCCGTACCAGAAGTTTAACGAAGCCAATGTACTACGGCAAGGCCCCATCGTCCCAGGGCAATCGCCCTGGTCTCTGACCGGTCACGACCCGGGCGGTGGACGGCTACTCCAGCAGCCCCATATTTGCCAGGATGAAGGCGTACTCCTCGGCCACTTCGTACAGCCGGTCGTATCTTCCCGACCGGCCGCCGTGGCCCGCGCCCATGTTGGTCTTCAGCAGCAGCAGGTTGTCGTCTGTCTTTAATGCCCGCAGCTTCGCCACGTATTTGGCGGGTTCCCAGTAGGTCACCCTGGGGTCGTTCAATCCCGCGGTCACCAGTATCGGAGGATAGGCGCGCGGCTTCAGTTGGTCATAAGGAGAGTAGGAGCGGATATACTCGAACGCGGCCTTGTCCTCAATGGGATTGCCCCACTCCGGCCACTCGATGGGAGTGAGGGGCAGGGTATCATCCAGCATTGTGTTCAGCACGTCCACGAAGGGGACATGGGCCGCGACCGCGCCCCACAGTTCCGGCGCCTGGTTCACAGCGGCGCCCATCAACTCGCCGCCGGCGCTGCCTCCGGAGATGGTGATACGCCCTTCCGCGCTGTACCCCTGCTCAATCAGGTGACGCGCCACGTCCACGAAATCGTTGAAGGTGTTGGTTCGCCGGTCCAGCTTGCCGGCCTCATACCAGTGGTAGCCGAGGTCGTCTCCGCCGCGCACATGGGCGATGGCGAAGATAAAGCCGCGGTCCAACAGCGACAGCCGAGAGGTGGAAAATGACGGCGAGATGGCAGAACCGTACGCTCCATAGCCGTAAAGGTACAGCGGGGCAGTGCCGTCCACCGGGGTGTCCTGGCGCCGGACGATGGACACGGGAACCTGCACACCGTCGCGGGCCGGGGCCAGCGCCCGGTCCGTAACGTAGGCCGAGGCATCGTAACCGCTGGGAACCTGCTGCACCTGGCGGACTTCCAGTTCGTCGGTGTCAACGTGATAGTCGAACACCGTGCTTGGCGTCACCATTGAAGTGTACTCCAGGCGCAGGGTGTCCGTTTGGAACTCCGGGTTGGTGCTGATGTAAGCGGTGTAGGCCGACTCTGGGAAGGGTACATAACTTGACTCGCCGGCGCGGTCAATCAGGCACACCTGGTCCAGGCCGTCGATGCGCTCTTCTACGGCGATAAAATCCTGGAATACTTCGAAGCCGCGGATGTAGTGCGAGTCAGAGGCGTCCACCAGCGGCGTCCAGGACTGCTCGGTGGGGTCGTCCGCCGGCGCAGTGGCCAGGCGGGTGTTCTTGTGGGTGTCGTTGGTGCGAATGACGAAGCGGTCGCCCTGATGGTCCACCGAGTATTCGTGGCCGGTCCGGCGCGGCGCGACCAGGAACAGTTTAGAGCCGGGGTCGGCGCCGGGGTCGGACGCCGGGATGAGCCGCACCTCGGAGGTTACATGGTCGCCCGAGCCGATGACGATATACTCTTTGGACGCGGTGGCCGATACCCCGATGAAGAAGCCGGGGTCGGTCTCCTCGTACACCACTGTGTCCCGTTCGACCGGTTTACCGAGGATGTGCCGGCGTACCTGCCAGGGACGCCAGTTGTCGTCCACCAGCGTATAGAAGAAGGATGAATCGTCAGCCGTCCACACCGCGCGTTGAATGGTGCCTTCGATTTCGTCTTTCAGCATCTCCCCGGTGTCCAGGTTTTTGACTACCATCCGGTAACGCTCCGAGCCGTCGGTATCGGTGCTGTAGGCCAGCAGCGAGCCGTCGTTGCTCACTGAAATCGAGCCAAGCCGGAAGTATTCCGAGTCTTTTGCCAGGGCCGGCTCGTCCAGTATCTTCTGTGCGTTGGCGGTCGGCGCTTCGCGCGCGGTCGAATTGCCGGCTGGACCATCGGCCACACCATTGGCCGGGTCGTCGGCCGGCCAGCGCAGCCATACTCGGTACTGGCTGCCTTCTTGGTAGCTCCACTGGTAGTACCAGTCGCCTCTCTTCCACGGCACACTGGACAGGTCGGGCTGTTGACGCGCCTTGATTTCCTCGAAGATGGCGTCAATTAGCTCCTGGTGCGGCGACATCCGGGCTTGGAAGTAGTCGTTTTCCGCGCTGAGATAGGCCAGCACGTCAGCGTCATCCACCGTTGGGTAGTCGGCGTCGCGCAGCCAGTGCCACGGGTCCTCGATCGTAATGCCGTGCTGGGTGAAGCTGTGCGGCCGCTCACCGGCGACGGGTGGGACGGGTTCGGTTAGGTTGGCTGCCGTGGGAGTGGAAGCGGGTGCAGCGGCGGGCGTAGGAATCGGTGTAGGTGGCGTGGTGGCAGCCTTCCTAGTGGGTTCAGGTATCTCATTGCCTGCCGAGGCCGGTGTTGGTCTATCGGTCAAATCTGACACCTCGTTGTCGCAGCCAACAGTGATGAGCGCGACTATAATTGGTATGGCGGATATAAACAACGCGCGAATAGGGTAGGATAACCTGTACCCTCCCGGATATGTTACATAACGCGGAGAGGTTTGGATACGTTACAGTAAAACATCTTCCCGGTTTTTGCGCAAACAGGATGCCCCGAGGCAATCCAGGGCAATCGCATTTGGAATCGGGGGAATCCGTCATTCCTGCGCCCTACCCGTCGTTCCTGCCCTACCCGTCATTCCTGCGAAAGCAGGAATCCAGTGGCTCAGGGGCAAAGGTCCCGCTTGCGCAGGAACGAAGGGTTTTCGTTCTTTGGCCTAATGCGATAGCCCTGCCGGAAATCCCCCATCCCTTGCCGGGGAGTCAGTGACAGTATAAGATAGGCTGGATAATTCCCCAGGCCCCACAGGAGGAATAACAGATGGTCACCCCGGACATAAAGCCCATTGATATTCATATCCACCCATTTACCCAGGAAACTTGCCTGGGGCATGGGCCGTCCTATACCGAGGCTCACTACGATTTCTTTGGCCGCAGCCCGGAAGCCCCCCATCACGGCAAGCAGTTCATCACCATCGACGAGACTTATGAACACTTCCAGGAAGCCGGGGTGGACAAGGCGGTCATCGTCAACATGGTCTCCTACAACCAGTGGGGGCGTGCCCTGCCCAACGACTATCTGGCCCTGTACGCCGAAAAGTACCCGGACCTGTTTATTCCCTTCGCCGGGGTTGACCCGCACATGGGGCCTCTGGCCCTGCGGGAAATCGAGCGGGCGGTCAAGGAGTTGGGCTGCAAGGGCCTCAAGTTCCACCCGGCCTACCAGGAGTTTTGCCCCAACGACAAGGCCCTGATGTGGCCCATCTACGAAAAGTGCGTGGAGCTGGATATAGCGATTCTGGTGCACACCGGCACCACCCGGATGACTCGCTGCACCATCAACGGCTGCCGTCCGGTGATGCTGGACGACGTAGCCACCGCCTTCCCCGACCTGCGCATCATTATGACCCATTTCGGCTGGCCCTGGACCGAAGAAGCCCTGGCCGTCTGCTGGCGGCATGAAAACGTCTATCTGGACCTGTCCGGCTGGCTGCCCCGTTACATCTACGCCACCCAACCCATCGTCTTCCAGTACATGAACACGGTCTTGCAGGACAAGCTGGTCTTCGGCAGCGACTACCCGGCCATCAATCCCAAGGTGTGGCTGGACGACTACCAGAAGATCGTGGACAACGGCTTCGACTGGGGCGGCGCCCACCGTACCATAAGCCCGGCTGTTTACGAGAAATTCGTACGGGGCAACGCTATCAAGGCCCTGAAGCTGGACGTTTAAGTCAATTACGAATTACGAGTCGCCCATTCCTAATTGATAATTCGTAATTGCTTTAAGGAGGCCCAGATTGCTGGATAAGGATTTGCACGACGTTCCCTTTTACTACCAGTCCATTGACTTTGAAGAGCTGGTGCGGGAGTACCCGCCGGCCCCGGACTTCTTCCGCGGCGTCTTTATGTTGGGCCTTGAGGAAATACGGGCCCTCCAGGAAACGCGGCTGAAAGGCGCGGTGGAGCGGGCCTACCAGGTCCCCTTCTACCGCAGCAAATGGGAAGAAGCCGGCGTTGAGCCGGGCGACATCAAGACGCTGGCCGACCTGAAAAAGGCGCCGATGTACACGGTGGAAGACATTCGCCAAAGTGTGGACGCCCACCCGCCCTTTGGCGACTACGTTGGGCCGGACGTGCGGGCCGGCGAAATGCCCTGGCGCATCCACTCCAGCGGCGGCACGGCCGGCGAGCCGCGCCCTACTTTCTACACTCCCTGGGACCGGGAGGTGGGTAACATCCTGCGGGCGCGCTCCTATTACTGGCATGGCCTCAAGCCCGGCGACGTGGTGATGAACACCCTGCTTTACTCCACCCACAACGCCGCCTACTCGGCCCATGAATCTCTGTGGCAGTGGCTGGGCTGCATCCCCGTTACCACCAGCGCCGGTGTGGTTACCCGCACCACCCGTGCCCTGGAAATCGCCCAGAAGTGGGAGGTCACCGCCCTGGTCGGCTTCCCCGAGTACCTGATTCATATGTCCCAGGTAGCCAAGGAAATGGGGCTGGAAGTGGGCCGCGACCTGAAGCTGAAACAGGTTGAGTCCTTCGGCAAGTCGGACCTGGTGCGGGAAGCCTGGGGCGTTCCGGCCTTTGACACCTACGGTATGCACGAGGTACAGGCCATTTCCTCCGAATGTCCCTACGGCGGCGGTCATCATATCTGGGAAGATGCCTTTATTGTGGAGATAGTTGACCCGGATACCTACGAGCCGGTGGAGCCGGGCGAAGTAGGTACGATGATCGTAACCGCCCTGTACAAGGAGGCCTATCCCATCGTTCGCTACGACATTAAGGACGTTACCCGGCTGTGGCCCCAGGGCCAATGCGTCTGCGGTAGTTGGATGCAGAAAATTGACCCCATCCACGGCCGCTCCGACTTTATGGTCAAGCTGCGGGGCGTGAATGTGTGGCCGGAAGGCTGCGGGGCTATCGTCGCCACCAAGAGCGGGTTGACCGGCGAATACTACTGCATCGTGGAACGCACCGGCAACCGGGAGGAGATGACCCTCCAGGTGGAGCACACAACCGAGGCCAGCGACCTGGAGGCCATCCAGCGGGACCTGGAGCGGACGCTGCGGGACCGCCTGAACGTGGGCATCAAGGTTGAAATGGTGGCCCCGGACAGCTTGGCCCCGGTTACCGGCGCCGGTGTGCTGCCCAAGGCCCGCCGCCTGGACGACCGCCGCAAGCTGGTCCAGTAGCCTTTTTATCCACGAATGAACACGAATAATCACGAATGGATTACCCAATATATTCGTGATTATTAGCGTTCATTCGTGGATTACCCACCCACCTCCACCGTAACTTTTATGTCCCCCAGCTGACGCTCGAAGGCGGCCCGAAATTGGTCGAGAGGGACTTGGCGGGTCAGTAATCCGGTTGCCGTGCCGGGCCAGCGTTCTTCAATTTGCGCCAGGTGGTCAACTCCCGCCCTGAAATCCGACGGGTTGGCGTTCACCGAGCCGAAGACCAGCCTATTGCCCAGCACCAGCCCGTTGTTGAAGTTGGCGGGGTCAACGGAGACAGGATTGCTGTCCCCGGCTACCCCCAGCAGGCAGAGAACGCCGTTGTTAGCCAGTTGCCGGTAGGAGTCGAAGACGAGGGGAGAATACCCGGTGGCTTCCACTATCAAGTCCACCGGGCCGAGGGTGGCGGAGATGCCGGATACCGGTGTTTCTCCGGTGTTGGCAAAACGGGCGCCGATTTGCTCAGCGATGTGGGCCTTGTCCCCGTCCGGTGCAGAAAGGTCGTACACCCAGGTGTTGATACCCCGCAACCGGAGCAGCATGGCGGCCAGCAGGCCGATAGCCCCGGCGCCCAGCACCACCGCGCTTTCCAGGTTCCAGGGCAGGCGTTCCTGGATTTGCCGGCATTGGCGCAGCGCCTTTTCCGCCACCGCCAGCGGCTCCAGCAGTATTCCGATTGAGGCCAGGGCCGCCGGCACCGGGGTTAGAAACTGGGGTTCTTCGGCGTAGTATTCGGACAGGAAGCCGTGGCGGCCGCCGATGCCTCTTTCGGTAAAATCCCCGGTACGGCACATATCGTTCTGACTGCTGCGGCAGGGCCGGCAATGGGCGTGGAGACAGGGTCGCCGCACCGTGGCAACCACGTAATCGCCGACGGATAGCCCGTTTGCCGGTCCGCCACCGTCAACCACCCGGCCCAAGCCTTCATGCCCGATTACCAGGAAGTCGCTGCCGGCCGGGGCTGTCCCGTACAGCCCCCGGATAATTTCCTGGTCGGTGCCGCAGACGCCAACCCGCTCCACCTGCACCAGAACCTCGCCAGCGCCCGGTTCCGGCTCCGGCATCTCCCGCGGGGCCAGGGAGTGGGCAACGCCCGGTGTTACTGCAACCGCTTTCATACCAAGCCTCTCCCCCTGGACTTACGTGGTTGGACCGGATATGCAGGATTATTTCTTTGCATTTCATCCGGTGTATCCGGTCAATCCATGTCTTAATCCCGCCCCGGTTAGCGGTGAAAGGACGGAGTGTGTTACCAGTCCACCTTGCCGGCGCTGTCTATATCCCGGTCCAGGTTGCAGGCGGCGCTGATTAGGGCCAGGTGAGTGAAGGCTTGGGGGAAGTTGCCCAGCCCCTCGCCGCTGTGTCCGGTTTCCTCGGCGAACAGGCCCAGGTGGTTGGCATAGCTCAGCATCTTCTCGAAAATCAGCCGGGCCTGGTCCAGGGCTGCCGGGTCATAGCGGCCGGCCCGGCTCATCGCCTCCACCAGCCAGAAAGTGCAGATGTTGAAGGAGCCTTCATAGCCCATCAACCCGTCCGGCGAAGCCTCCAGGTTGTAGCGGTACACCAGGCTGTTGGAAACCAGCCCTCCATGCTCCGGCGATTGGTTGATCGCCTCCAGGGTTTTCAGAATTCGCGGGTCGGAGGGGGACAGGAAAAACACCAGAGGCATTATCAGGTTGGAGGCGTCCAGGGTGTGGCCGCCGTAGTACTGGACAAAGGCTTGCCGCTCTTCGCTCCAGCCCTGCTCCATAATTTCCTCGTAAATGGCATCCCGGGCCACTTCCCAGCGTGCCCGGTCTGCCGGGAAGGAGCGGGCATCGGCCAACCGCAGGGCGCGGTCAATGGCAACCCAGCACATCAGCTTGGAATAGACGAAATGCTTGCGCCCGCCGCGCACTTCCCAAATGCCCTCGTCCTCGCGCTGCCAATTGTCCACCACCCAGTCGGTCAACCGGCGCAAGTGGGTCCAGAAGTCGTAAGAAATGGGTTCGGCGTGCTTATTGTAGATATAAACCGAGTCCATCAACTCGCCGTAAATATCCAACTGCAACTGGTTGTAGGCGCCGTTGCCGATACGGACCGGGCTGGAGCCTTTGTAGCCGTCGAGATGCCAGAGGGTTTCCTCGGTCAAATCATGGCGGCCGTCTATGCCATACATTATTTGCAGCGACCCGTCCGGGTTAAGTTCGCCGGCCCGGGCCTCAATCCATTTCATAAAATTGGTTGCTTCCTCGGTGAACCCGATGCGCAGCAGGGCATAGAGGGTAAAGGCGGCATCCCGAATCCAGGTATAACGGTAGTCCCAGTTTCGTACTCCGCCCAGGTCCTCGGGGAGGCTGCAAGTGGGCGCGGCCACGATAGCCCCGGTGGGGTCGTAGGTCAGCAGTTTCAGCGCCAGGGCTGACCGCTCTACCATCTCCCGCCAGCGGCCCTTGTAGTTGCAGCGGGACAGCCAGTTGCGCCAGTATTCCACCGTATCCGCAAAGAGCTGCTCGCTCTCCTCTTCGGTAAAGGGGTGGTATTCGGCCTTGTTGTTGCCGGTATCGTCAACGGCGAAGGTAGTGGTCTGTCCTTCTTGGAGAGTAAAGTCACAGGTCAACCCGAGGTCCGTCTTTTGCATCGGCAAGGTGGTGGATAACTGGATTTTGATGCCGTCGGAAACTAGCAGGGCGCCCGAGTCGTTCAGGATGATTTCGTGGCTGTTGCGAGCGAAGTTGAAGGCCGGGAAACACTCCATCCGGAAGTCCATCGTACCCCGGACCACGTTCACCCGGCGAATCAGTTCGTTGCGATTGTGGCGGGCGTGATGCTCGCCCACCGGCATGAAATCTATAACCTCACCCACGCCATTGGGAGAGAGGAAACGGGTTACCAGGACGTTAGTCTCCGGCCAGTACATTTGCTTATAGGTAATATCGTCGTGGTCGCCGGCGGGGGCAATTTTGAAATGGCCGCCCTTCTCATCGTCCAGGATGGCGGCAAAGACGCTGGGCGAGTCGAAGTTGGGACAGCAGAACCAGTCTATCGAGCCGTGCATCCCCACCAGCGCCACGGTATGCATATTGCCGATAATCCCGTAGTCTTCGATTGGCAGGTAAGGCATGACCTTCCTCCCGATTCAAACTGCCTACCAGACTAGGAGGGTGTTAGTTGCGTTTCGGTATGAGAGCAACACTCTTTGGTTTTTTTGGCCAAATTGCTTTTTACAAAGACCAGCTATCCGGGGCTTCTGGAGTGGGCATTGGCCGGATTATCACCTCTATCAGGGCGGCCTGCCCGGACTCGGTGGCCTGGATGCCACGTCTCAGGGCAGGAGTGATTTCGTTGGGGTCCTCTACCCGCTCCGAGTAGGCCCCAAGGCCCTGGGCAACAAGGCTGAAGTTGCCCCCCAACTCTGCCATAGACGGCGGCGCGGCGTTGGCGCGGTCCATTGCCATCAGCCCGCCGCCGGTGCCCCCGTTGTTGAGCAGCACGGTAAGGGTGGGCAACCCCATCCTGACTGCGGTCTCGATTTCCATTCCCACCATGCCGAAGGAAGCGTCGCCGATGACGTTAAATACCAGGTGGTCCTGGCGCCCCAGCTTCGCCCCGACGGTTGCTCCCATCGACCAGCCCATTGCCGCCATTCCGCCCATTCCGATGTAGTTCCTGGGTCTGGTGGCCATCCAGAAGGGGGAGAGGTAGCCGCGGCTGCCTCCAGCATCGTGAAGGGCGACGGTTCGGTCGAGATCGACGATCTTCATCAGGTCCTGGACAACCCGGTAGCCGTTGGTCGGAGTCGAGGAGTCGGTGAACACCGGCTCCCACTCGCCAAGCCACTTGGCCTTGGCCTGCTGGATTTCGGCAACCACTTCCTCCTTGATTCCGCCACCGCCTGGGCCAATGCGGTCTCGCACGGCTTCATTCAGGGCTTGCAGTGCCAACTTGGCGTCCGCCAGCACCGGCACGTCGGCGGGGTATATCTTGTTCAGGTCTTCCGAGTCAGCGTTGACGTGGATCAGCTTGACATTGGGTGGGATAGGGCGCCCATCGGTGCCGTTTGGCAACCGGAACGAGTTGCCGACAGCCAGCACCGCGTCCGCCTTCCGGTTAATGTGAAGGGCCTGCCCGGAAGCGTACTTACTCCGTGGGTAGACGCCGCCTCCCAGCGACAGGGGATGATTCTCAGGGAAGGTTCCCTTCCCCACCAAGGTGGTGGCCACCGGCATGGACAGCATTTCTGCCAGTTCTCTCGCCTCGTCCCAGGCCTCGGCGGCAAGTACGCCGCCCCCAAGGTTCAGGATCGGATAGTTGGCGTTGACCAGAATGTCGGCGGCCCGTTCGATGTCCGACGGGTCGGCGGTAGCCTTGCGCCCAGGACCTACCGGTTCGTAATGCAATACCTCGTCTGGGGCCTCGGAGGACAGCACATCCAGGGGCATCTCCAGGACAACAGGCCCGGGGGTGCCGGACCTTAGAGCGGTGAAGGCGCGGCGCATGATGGACGGAATGTCCTCTATCTTGGACATCGTGCCTTTCCACTTAACGAAGCTGTCGAAGATGCTGGAGGGAGCTTCCTGCTGAATCTCCCTACCCATGTTGGCCAGAGGATGTTGTCCCATCAGCAACAGCACGGGGATGTTGTCGGCGAATGCGCCGGCGATTCCTGTGAGGGTGTTGGTCGCGCCAGGACCGGTGCCGCACAGGGCCACTCCAACCTTGCCTGTTGCCCTGGCGTAGCCGTCGGCGATCTCGACTCCCTGGCGTTCGTGGCGGGCCGAGAACACCTTGATGGTCGGGGATTGCCGGAGGGCAAGCCACAGGGGTTGCTCACCGCCGCCGGCGAACCCGGATATATACTGGACGCCTTCCTTTTCCAGGGCATGAACGACAGCATCTCCTCCGCGCATGGCTTGCCTCCAGGATGAAGATTGTGGAAATCCGCTAGTTGGCTCGCAGTTGACTCGGATAATACGCCCGGCTACGGGATAGGTCAACTTTGTGGTAAGCTCAGCAACCGGGTCAGCGGTAGAGCGTCTGCTGGCGCTCTCCGATGTGGCCAACGATCCTCGGCACCTTGTCCCGGATAGTTCCCCGACCAAAGCCTCGACTCCGGCGGTTCCAGACCAGGGTAAGGCCTAGGCCGCAAGCGCGCACCCGTACCAATACCTCGCCATTACCGGGTTGGGGAGTGGGCGCCTCTTCCAAGTGGAGCGGCCCGCCCTGCTCTTTCAGAACTAAGGCCTTCATTGAACTCTCTCCTGTACGCTTATCCGAATCGATGCCCGTTAAGTTGCAATAAACCGGCAGGTTAAGGAAATAAATTAACGTGTTATTAACAATTATATGTCCCAGAGGTGTTTGATACTACCATTATTGAAACGGATGAGAGCTTTTTTGGTGAAAGGGTGGAGCGTGTTATACAATACGTCACTGCTTGAGAGGCCCAATAGTGGAAATGGATAAAACCCGGCGCTAGGCCGGGATAATCGGGAGGAAACCCAATGGACTTGGGATTTTCGGATAAGGTAGTTTTCATCACCGGCGGCGGGCATGGTATCGGCAGAGCCTTTGCCCTGGCTTTTGCCGAGGAGGGAGCAGCGGTTGCCATCGCCGAGCTTGACCCGCAGCGGGCCGACGGCGCCGTTGGCGATATCCGGCAACGGGAGGGCAAGGCCCTCGCCATTCCCTGCGATGTCAGCGACCGGGGACAGGTGGAGGCAGCGGTGGCCCGGACTATTGCGGAGTACGGGCAGGTTGACATTCTGATTAACAACGCAGTAAGCCCCAACCTGACCGGCAGCCTGGAAGAGTTGGATGACGTGGACTGGGACCATAACTTTGACGTTAACGTCAAGGGCAGCTTTTACTGCTTCCGAGCGGTGGCGCCGCACATGAAAGAACGGCGTTATGGCAAGGTGGTCAGCATGGCCTCCATCGTGGGCCGGCGCGGTTCGGCGGCGCCTACCTCGGCGGCTTATTCGGCGTCCAAGGCCGGCATCATCGGCCTGACCTCCACCATGGCCCGGGAGTTGGGCCCGTATAACATCAACGTCAACGCCATTGCGCCGGGCAGCATCAACACCCCCCGCTGGCGGGACGCCCGCAACGATGAACAGATAGACCGGACGGTACAAAGCACCGCCCTGAAACGGCTGGGTGAGGCGGAAGATATTGTTGGGATGGCGCTGCTGCTGGCCTCCGACCGCTCATCCTTTATTACCGGGCAGGTGGTGACCATAGACGGGGGGATGCTGTGTATGTAGGGGAGGGTATGGTTATCGCCGGAGCGAACCAGCCTCTAATTAAAAGGGGCCGGTCTTACCGGCCCCGGAGTTTGACGGATTTGGCTGGCTGGCTCAGCAGGTGGCTTGGGCGATGAGAAATGTCTGGTTTGGGATAATTTGATGCCAAATGACCTGGTTTTGGTCGATAGCTGCCTCGACTTCGTTGGTGTTGCGGATGCTGGCTATGACGGCGAGGGCCGGACAGTTGGTCTGTTGGCGCAAGATTTCCGCGTTATAGGTGGCCCGGGCCAGGTCTTCGGGGGCGCCGGTATAGGAAATCTCCACGGCCAGATAGGTGGTCTGGCCCTTGTCACTGGCTTCTATGACGAGGTCCGCTCTGCGGAATCGGCGCAGTTCGTTGCTGAGGGGTTGACCTGCGGCCGCTTTCCGGGCGATTCCCACCAGGTCGGCGAGGGTCAAGTTCCGGACGTATTGAAGGTCCAAGTCGTCGGTGATGATCATGGCTTCGGCTATAACTTTATCTTGTGCCATGGTGCCCTTTATATCCCCTATATCGCTTTCCATGCGGTTGAAGCGAGCGGTAGCATTGGTATTGAAGGTTTCCTGAGCATGGTTGAAAGCCTTTTGGTCTTCAACAAAGGTGATCATCCTCTGGTTGAAAGCCTTTTGGTCTTCAACGAAGGTGGTCATCCTCTGGTTGAAAGCCTTTAGGTCTTCAACGAAGGTGGTCATCCTCTGGTTGAAAGCCTTTTGGTCTTCAACGAAGGTGGTCATCTGTTCCACGAAGACAGTCATCTGATCGACGAAGGCGTTGAATCGGGCCGGGAGCTGGATCAGCTCTTCGCCCAGGATCTGAACGCGAACCGCTTCTCGCCAAGCCGGGTTGTCCCGCAGAGCTTGCAGAAAGTCCTCTTGGCTGTTGATGCTGGTCATCGGCTGGCTTCCTTGACCTGGCTGCTTGTTCCGGATGCAGAGTTAACCGCTCTATTATAAAGGAATTATTCCCTAATTTCACCATAGCCCAGCGGCGGGCGGCCGGATTACTCCTGGTCCAGGAATTGCTGTACCCAGTCGGTTGCCGGTTGCTTGTCGTACTGGCTGTAGAGAACGGTGGCGTTGCGGAGGGCGTCGCCGCCGAAGTAGCGCTCGTACAAGACCTGCCGTGAGGCAAAGGAACTACAACAGGTGTCCCAGGCCAGCCGGAAAAGGCGCACCCGCTCCTCGGCGGTAGCGGTATCGGTGTCCAGGTACTGGTGGATTTCCGGGGCCAGGGGGCCGTTCAGGTCGGCTTCCGTGGGCAGGGCCATCAGGCTGCTGGAACCCAGAAAGTGCAGGATTTCCGCCATCCGGGGGTACATTCGGATAAACAGGCTGCGGGCCACCAGCAAAGGCATATAGGGCGGGCACATCACCCCCCACTGGTCTATCTTGGCGTCCACCTCGGCGGTGCGTAAGCAGGCCTTGGTAATTTCCAGGTTCTCGATGACCTCGGCGACCATCTGCTGCACCTGGGGCAGTTGGGTTGACCCCAGCGTTTTAGTCATCAGGTTGGCCAAGCCCAGGATAAACTCACACTTGACCACGTTCTTGGTTACTACCTGGTGGCCGGTATGGGCGTTGCGGTTGGTGGCCTCGGCCCAGCCGTTGGCTAACTCCACGTCCCCCAGCAGAAAGACCCGCTCCCAGGGCACCAGGACGTTATTGAAGAAAACGATGGCGTCCATTTCCTCGAATCGAGAGGCCAGGGGATGGTCGAAGTGGGAACGGCCTAGGTCAAAGCTCTCCCGGCAGAGGAACTTCATCCCCGGCGTGTTGCAGGGCAGGGCAAATCCGAAGGCATAACGCTCCCCGGCGTCGCCGGGCAGCCGGTGAGTTCGGGCCGGATAGACGATAATTTCGTCGGACAGGGGGCCGAGGGTAGCCAGCACCCGGGCGCCGTTTACGATGATGCCAGCGTCAGTCTCCTTGACCACCGACAGGGCCACGTCGGTGCGGTCTTCCAGGGCGGTGGTCAGGGGCGAGCGGCTGCGTTGCAGGTTGACCAGGGTATGGGTCAGGGTCAGGTCCTTCTCCCGGATGTATTCGTAGTAGTTTTCGATGTTCTGCTTGAACTCCGGGCGGTTCTGGCCGCAGAAGTCGCTGGCCGCCGCCATGGACATTACTGCCACGTTGAGGAAGTCGGGGGTGCGGCCCATCATCCCACAACTGACCCGCGCCCAGTGGGCCATCATCGTATGCCGCCGGTCCAGGTCTTCGTGGGTGCGGGGAATAATGAAGGACAGGCCAACCGGGTCGCCGCTGCTGGGGGAGGTGTAGGTCATCTCCTCGCCGACTTTCGGGTCGTATTGCAGGTCGTAAAGGGCGGCCAAAGTGCGGGCGCCGTTGCTCAGGGTGGGATGAGCGGTAACATCCTTAATCCGCTGGCCCTCCATGTAGATTTCCGGTTGGGCTTCCCGCAGGCGTTGCAGGTATTGTGCTCCGGTTCTGGCGGGCATGGTAGGGCCTCCTTTAATTCTTAAACATGGATGAACAGGATTTACAGGACGTTACTTCCACTTTCCGGTTGGCGACTTGGGGCTAGTTTAACTGGGCCGGTTGGGACGGGCAAGTTAAGGAAGTTAGAGGCAGGGGCTGTGGTATGATGATAGGGCAATCCTCCGGAGGCATTGGCCGAGAATAGAACCTTGCGAGTTTTTTCAAGAAGCACACTGCGGGAGTTTTGGGAGCGGCACCCCGATGCGGAAGAAGTGCTGCAAGCTTGGTATAAAACAGTGGAACGGGCTATTTGGGAAAGTCCTGTCGATGTGCGAAGGCACTTTGCCAACGCCCGCATCATAAGCGGCGACCGGGTGATTTTCAATATCAGAGGCGGTAATTATCGGTTGGTGGTTCGCATTGATTACCAGTTCAGGAAAGTGTACGTGCGCTTCATCGGCACTCACGCCGAGTATGACCGCATCAATGCGCTGGAGGTATGACAATGGCGAAGATTACGGCGATTAACAATGACGCTGACCTGAACGCGGCCATTGCGAGAGTTGACGAACTCTTCAAAACTCATCCCAATATTCTGGAGGCGGGTCCAGGTAATCCAGAATACGATGAGCTGAACACTCTTTCAGACTTGGTGATTGCATACGAGGACATCCACTATCCCATTCCCGACCCACCGCCGCGCGGTGTCATTGAGTTCTGGATGGACCAGCGTAACTTGGCAGTGGAGGACCTGGTTCCTTGCATTGGCAGCCGGGAAGCGGCGGACGAGGTGCTGGCAGGGCAGCGGGAAGTTACCCCGGAGATGGCCCAGGCTCTTTATGAACGTCTGAATATTGATGTTAGGGACTTGGTGGGTCAAGACTCGGCGACGGCTGGTGGGTGAGAGCTAACCAGCCTCTGGACGGCCTATTGACATTGCGGCGAAAGCCGGCACCCCCATCCTAACCTTCCCCCGAACGTGATACGGAACCAGAACCGGAGACGGGTACTACTGAAGGCTGTAGTGCAGGCAAAGTTGAGAAAGACAAGTAGGAATTAAACGTATATTGCCTTGGCAACCAAGAGAATATTCGGCTACCTGTGGCGAAATGGCTTGGATTACCACCGGCAGCATCGCAGGGACAGTCGGGGCAATCCTTATAGTGTTCGGCGTAAACGACATAGCCCATCAGTTCGACTCCCGTTTCCTGAAAGCTTTACGCCGACAGGGACGAAAACGAAGATAGGCCGAGGGAGTAGCGGCCAGGGAGCAGATTATGGGATTAGGGTGCGGACACGCTGGTTTGGCCCGTGTTGACGCACGCCCACTGACCTTGGCTGTTACTCCCTTGGCCTATGCTGATTCAAAACTCTGCGATTTGGCTGACTTTTGAATCAAAGCCACCCTCCTCCCTCGATGGGGAAGGGACTTTTACCATTCATCACCCTTATCCTGACCTAGATTCTTCACTCCGTTCAGAATGACAGTTTTGGGCAACTGCGTAACTCCTATCGTAATTAAATGCTGGGGTGCATCAACCCCAGCATCTCCGCCCGCCAGTCCGCGCCTGTGGGCAAGATTCCCTCAATGGCGCGGGCATTGTAGTAGGTGGAGGCTACGCCCGGCGGGGTTCCGCCGTCGGATACGGTCTGGGCGGCCTGGAGCAGCAGGCGGCGGGCCTGAATTATTGCTATATCGCTGCGGGTCAGGTTTTCCCGGGTGCGGTCCACTATCGGCCCCATGCTTTCCTGCACCGCCACGTCCTGGGCGTTGATGCCGTCAATGCCGGTGAAGGTCTCGTACTTTTGGACTTGCCGGTCAATGAGCCAATCGTTTTCCCGGTTGCCGGCGCTCCGGTAGTTGGGGAGCATCTGGTCGGGCGCGCGGCCGTAGCCCCGCTCGATTTCGTCCCATTCCGCGTCGGTTATCGGCTCCGGCCCAAAGCTGTAAACCCAGTTGTAAATCATGCAGTTCCGGTCGTCCATCGGCACCCACATATGGCCGGCGATTACCTGCTGGGCGGCCTGTCCCTTGTAACCCGACTGGCGGGGCCGCATCTGGTGGAAGGGGAGGACGTACTGGTAGGCCCGCACGAAATCTCCCCGCTCGCCCAGGGCGCGAACACCTACATAGCGGTAGCCGTAGTCGGTGAAATCAACTTCCACGGTAGGCGCGCCGCCGATTACAAAGTCGGTGTTGATGCCGATGCCGGCGCGGGCCGTTTCGGTGGTGATGGTGCGGTGCAGGATGGGAGCGTGGGCGGTGTCAATGCCTCCCTCCAGCGATTGCAGCCAGTTGCAGACCTGCCAGTTTTTGGATATGTGGCGGTGGGTTTCCGGCACCTGGGTCCACTCGAAATTAGGCGGCGGTGGCGGCTGGCTGCCCGGCTCGCCCAGGTAGGCCCAGATTACGCCGCCCTGCTCCAAGGTGGGGTAGGCGGTGATGCGCACCTTGGTGTAAAAGTCGCTGTCCGGCGGTTCGTTCATCATATCCAGGCAGTTGCCGTCCACGTCGAACTTCCAGCCGTGGTACACGCAGCGGAGGCCGCACTCCTCGTTGCGACCCAGGAATAGCGACGCCATCCGGTGCGGACAAGATTCGTCCAGCAACCCGATACGCCCCTGGGTGTCCCGGAAGGCTACCAAATCTTCGCCCAGCAGCCGCACCCGGACTGGCGGGCAGTCCGGCCCGGGCAGTTCAGAGGATAGCAGGGCCGGCATCCAGTAGCAGCGCATCATCTGGCCCATCGGAGTGCCCCGGTTGGTACGGGTGAGTGTTTCGTTTTCGACGTGGGAGAGCATATTATTTCTCCTGAATACTTTCTGAGGGCGGTTAATTTTCACACAGAGGCGCAGAGTACGGGAGTTACGCAGAGTCTCCTACATCCAGGTGGCAAAGCCCATGGCGCAGCCGGTGCCGGCCGGGGAGCGGTAGCAAGGCACGTAGTCCACCACCTTCATATCCAGGTGCTCCACAGCGCCGGCTACGGCAATCCAGTTGCGGATTTCCGAGTTGCCGGAGTTGAGCTTTGCGCGGGGGATGGAAGTCAGGGTATCGGCGTCCCGGTCCCGCATTGCATTCAATACTAAATTGTCCAGGTCTTCATCAATGACAAAATGGCTGAGGCCCCCGGAGGCCACCACGGCGACCCTTGCGTCCCCCTTCCATTCCTGGACGGCGGAACGTATCGCGCGGCCCAACTCGTAGCAACGCTGGGGCGTGACCTGGTTGGGCGGGTAGTAGGTGTTGACCATGATGGGCAGGGCGGGTATGGGCTTTTGGTGCAGGATGCGCTGGTAGAGATAGCCAAAGGCGTGGCCCATACCCTGCCCGGTCGGGAGGCGCCGGGAGTGGGCTACGTCAAACTGCTGGTCAACCAGGTACTCAATCAAGTGGCGACCCAGGTCGGCGGCAATCGGGTAGTCAATCTCCCGTCGGCGAACCAGCCCCAGGCATTGGCCTTGCGGAAGGCCGGCGCAGCGTCAGGGATGGGTATGGGGACGTTGGTGATGGTATCGCCCCAATAGACCAGCACCGCCGGCATATTGCCTTCGTTGAACAGTTCCAGTTGGTCGTCGCCAAGCATAACCACAATGTCCGGCGCCGCCTGCTCCAGCGTGACGCCCAGGGTAGCGATACCCTGCTGGCAGGCGTTGTAGCGGGTTTGCAGTTTGTCCTCGGTAAGTTCCTTTTCAATAACCGAGCGGTCGGCGGTTGCCAGCAGTTCCTCAAAGGAATAGGGCTTGCCGTCGGCGGCCCATAGCTCCTGGTGCCGCTTGTCGCCTTCGCCGTAGGTAAGCCACATATCGGGCGGGGTACTTAACTGCGGGCTGTGGGAAGAGCCCAGCCCCAGTACTATTTCTGCCATTGTTTCGACCTCCGATTGACGTGTTTATCCAGGGATTGGCACGAAGGCCCACGAATAAGCAATTGAAGAGGATTGACTAAGGTACTCCCTCCATCATCCTATAATCGCTCTTCGATCAAGGGCTCCAACTTGCCTAGTAATGTCTCAATATCCTCAAGAGATCCTCTCACGGCGTTGGCTGACCACCAGTTTTCATAATAGTTGATGTGCAGGTCTGAGGCTATCTTGAATAGCCGTGCCACTTCGGAATCTCCCGTTTCACTCACCAAGTCATCAATTGTTCGGTACAACAGGCGATGACTGTCATGCGGCTAGCCACGCTCCTCGGCGATTGCCTTGACCATTTGGGCAGCTGCACCCCAGCCTTTTTCTGAAGCCTGGTGCAGGTCGTTGTCGTCCAAGTACCGGTTTGCTCTTGTCATGAAGTCCCGGCTGGTAGTGGCGTAGCGGTTTGCTGATTCAAGCATTGAGAAGGTCCTTTGTTGATACGATTGTCAAAAGTATATTTTAAGGCAAGGTATTACCAATGGTTGAACCGAGGGGTCTCCCTTAGCGATTGAGGCTAAATCGACAGCGCCACGTCCACCAGCGCAATCCTCCCCTCATTCACGGCGGCCAGGGCCTTTTGCAGGGCCGGCACCAGTTCTGCGGGATCTTCCACCCGCACCCCGTAGCCGCCAAAGGGTTCCACCAGCTTGGGGTAGTCCGGGCCGGGAATGTGTACCCCGTGCCAGATGTCGGAGCGGGCGGCGGCGCCGTCGGGATAGTAGTGTTGGTGGTTGCGGCGCATGGCCTCGTAGTTGCCGTTGTTGAACACCACGGTCAGGAAGGGCAGGTTGGCCTCACCCGCCACGCCGAAACTCTGGGTGACCGGGTTATAGAGGAAACCGCCGTCGCCCATCAGGGCCACCACCGGGCGGTCGGGCATTGCCAGCTTGACGCCCAGGGCCAACCCCAGCCCCTGGCCCAGGCCGCCGTTGGGATGGAAGTAGCTTTGGGGCCGCTCCCACTGGACGTGGCGCATAACCTGGCCCCGGTGGGAGGTAACTTCCTCCACAAAGGCGGTGTTGTCGGGCATTGCCTCGCTGATGGCGGCGCACAGCCATACCGGGTCAATGGGCTGCCGGGAGCGGGCCGCTGCTTCTGACGCCTGCCGGCTTTCCTCCAGCCGGTCATGTTCGCCGGCCCAATAATGCCGCCGTTCCGCAATTTTGGCGGCGGCGGCTGGACTAAGAGATCGGTCAGCCGCGCCGTTGGCGGTCAGCGCCTCGGTCAGCAGTTGCAGGGTGATGGTCAAGTCCCCCTCCACGTACATATCAGCCAGCAGGTTCTGGTAAACCATCTGCCCCTTGATGGGATTCTCCCCCAGTGCAACTACGGTGGCGGTAGCCGGGCCGGCGTTGGGTGGATACCAGGGCGACCGGCTGCCCAGCAACAGCACCAGGTCGGACTGATTGAAGAAGGCTTCGGGGTTGCCGCTGAGGTAAAGCGGGTGGCTCTTGGGGAAGTTGGCGTAAGTGGATGCGCTCTCAATCACCGGAATCGCCATCAACTCGGCCAGCTTGACCAGGGCATCAAAGCCGGCCACTTCCTGCCCCGAACCCTCGGTGATAATCAGGGGGCGGCTGCTGTTGGCAATCAGGGAGGCCAGCCGGTCTATGGAGTCGGTGGCTGGCTGCGTCTTG
This sequence comes from Dehalococcoidia bacterium, assembly GCA_965197655.1. GTDB lineage: Bacteria > Chloroflexota > Dehalococcoidia > Lucifugimonadales > UBA3495 > CATQHB01. Next base: position 3,894,126 of record OZ240220.1, read on the forward strand.
GGCGCCGCTGGAACCTGCCGGATTTTGGCCGGCTCAGCCCAGTCGTGAATCATGGTCTCGATGGGAATATCCAGGAAAGTGGGGCCTTTGGGCACCCGCTGGGCCATCTCTCCGGCGCGTACCAACTGCTCATACAGGGTATAGGGGCTGGTGGCTTGGCCGCTCCACTTTACGAAGGGTTCCACGAAGCGGTTAGGGCCGCCGACCACGCTCAGGTTGCGATACCATTGGCCTTGGGGGTCAAGGTCCGGGTTCTCGCCGTAGCTGTTGGCCTCCCCGGAGCAAACAATCATCGGCACCTCGCCCAGGTAGGCGCTGTGGATGCCGACGCCGCCCTGGAGCAAGCCCACTCCGGCGTGGAGCAGGACAGCCTGGAGCTTGCCGGTCACCCGGGTGTAGCCCAGGGCCATATCCACGGCCAGGGTCTCGTGCCAGCAGTTGATGTAGGTGGGGCCGGGCGTTTCGTTGACTTTCTGGCGGGCCAGGGCTTCCCACACCGGCGCCCACTCGGAACCGGGCGAGGAGATGATGTAGTCAACGCCCAAATTGCGGAAGGCTTCCAGAATGGCGTCCCCGCCGTCTTTAGCTTGCGTCACGAGAGCTTGCCTCCTCAAATAAGCTGGGGCGCGTCGGGGGTGTTGGGAGAAAAAGGCCCCTCTGTCGGCTGAACCTGGTTTATGCTCCGCCACTACTAATCAAGGCTACAATCACCGCCATTAGGCCAACTACAAGGGTTCCTCCGATGGTTAACATTGCCAAGAACATCTGACGTTGCCCGGCACGGATTTCTTGTATTTCGTTGCGAATTTCTTGCAGTCCAGCGTCAAGGCGGGCGTTAGTGTCTTTAATTTCGTTGCGGACTTCTTGCAGTCCAGCGTCAAGGCGGGCGTTAGTGTCTTTAATTTCGTTGCGGACTTCTTGTAGTCCGGCGTCAAGGCGGGCGTTAGTGTCTTTAATTTCGTTGCGGACTTCTTGTAGTCCGGCATCAAGGCGGGCGTTAGTGTCTCTAATTTCGTTGCGGACTTCTTGCAGTCCGGCGTCAAGACGGGCGTTGAGTTCCCTTTGCCCGTCCCTTAATTCCTGCAGGGTCGCCGATTGTTCGTCTAATCGCCCTTCAACTCTGCCCAACCGGGCACTATCATCGGTCGCCGTTGTCATCGTTGCTCCAGTTTGGGTCAGTTACCACCCGCTTGGTTAAGGTAGATTGGGGTTGAGTATAAATAGGGTTATAGGTGGTGTCAAACGCCGATTGACACTTTACCTCACCCCCAAACCCTTTCTCCGGGAGTGAGCCGGAGTGAGGAAAAACCGCCCGGTTGTTTATCCGGGCCGGGCGGGATAAACTGCCTCTACATTTCGGTTTTGGAATTACATGAAGAATGGCGAGGTGGAAATATGGCTTCTGACGGACAACTGCAAGGAACCTTTGAGCCTCCGGTGCCTTCCCGGGTGATTTTCGGCCAGGGCAGGGTAGAGGATTTGGGCGCGGAAGTGGACCGGCTGGGCGGCCAGCGGGTTATGGTCTTGTCGGGGCGCAGCGTGGCGGAAAAGACCGATACCGTGCGGCGGGTGGAGTCCTTGCTGGGTGACCGCTGCCTGGCCGTTTATTCCAACCTGCCCCAGCGGGCGCCCCTGGCTACGGCGGTTGAGGCGACCCAAATCGCGCTAGACAACAAGGTAGATACGCTGGTCGGCGTGGGCGGCAGCACCATCTCCGACGCGGCTCGTATGATTGGCGTGATGCTGGCCGAGGGCATTACCTCCGAGGAGCGGCTGCGGGAACGGGCCCACCAGTCCGGCGGCAACTTCCAGTCTAATGCCGACCCGGCGGAGCTGCCTTTGCAGGTATCCATCCCCACCACCTTGTCCGCCGGCGAGTTCAACATGGGCGGCGGCAACGTGCTGGACGACCAGGCCGGCCACAAAATCCGGGTGCGCTGCCCCGGCCTCTACGCCCACCTGATTGTCCTGGACTCGGAGATGACCGAAGGAACCCCCGATTGGCTTTGGCTGTCCAGCGGGGTCAAGGCTCTGGACCACTGTATTGAGCGGCTCTACTGCAAGGGCAGCCAGCCGGCCACCGATGCCACCACCTTGAAGGCCGCCGAGTTGCTGTTCAAGCATCTGCCCCAGTCTCGGGAGGAAATGGGAAACCCGGAGTCCCGCCTGAATTGCCTGGTCGGGGCCTGGCTGTCGATGATGGGCGCGCCCAGCGTCGGCTCCGGCCTCAGCCACGCCATCGGCCACGTCATCGGCGTCAAGTACAGCGTGGGGCATGGCTACACCTCCTGCGTAACTCAGCCCTACGTGATGGAGTTCAACCGCCCGGCCTCGGCGGATAAGCAAGCCCTGCTGGCCCAGGCCGCCGGCATTGATACCCGGAACCTGAGCGACGAGGCGGCGGCAGAGGCGGCGGCCCAGGTGGTGGATGAGTTCATCATGGAACTGGGAATGCCGCACCGCCTGCGGGAGTTGGAGATACCAAAAGAAGACCTGCCCACCATCGCCGCGCTCACCCTGGAGGACGGCCCCTCCCGCAACAACCCGGTGGCGGTCAGTAACCCGGAGGAGTTGCTGGGGTTGTTGGAGAGGGCGTGGTAGGGGGACTTTATTCGCCCAAGTCAATAATGCGAAGCATCTGTTCGATGAAGACCTGGGTTTCCCGCCAGTGTTCCATAAAGTCGGGTTCTTCTAAATGTCCCCGGTCGGCATGGACGTGAAGTCGCGTGGCAAACTTCCAACGACTTACCAGTCCTGGCGGAATGTCGTTATGCTCGATAAAGCCAAACAGGAAGCGTTCCTTGGCGCCGGTGGCAGCAGGGTTGGAGCCTTGTTGATTAGCCAGAGCGTTTATGCACTGTTTGGCTGATTCGTAGATGAGCGCGCCGGCGCAGTCCAGGTCATTGTCCCGGTCCAGCAGCGCTTGCGCTTGTCGCCGGTAATTTACGGCCCGGGACACATACCTAGTGGCCCTTGACAAGGAGGAGCTATCTGGGGTCGACAAATTGCTCCTCCACGAATTGCCGGGACAGTTTGTAGGCGCTCTCCAACTCGTAACCTTCCAAGACATCCATCTCGGAGTGGTCACGTATCAGTTTGGCCACTCCCAGGGAAAGGCGGTAGTAGTCCGCATACTTTGAACCGCCAGCGTCCAGCGCCTTGGCCAGGTCAACCAGGTACTCGTCGTATTCCAACCCCTGCTCCTCGGCCAGTTTAATGAAGGTGGCCTTGGTGGCTTTCCAGAGGAGGGCGGCGGCTTCCTGGTGGTTGCCGGCAGCCCATTCTTGGTCAGCCTGTGCCATATATTCCAGGGGTGTCATTTCAGTGGTCGGTTCGAGCGTTGCCATGTCGATTCTCCCGCCTTTTTCAGTCAACACATCAATAATAACGCAGTATGGCGATTTCCGCATTGGGCAGCTGTCAGTAAATTTGTGGCCTCGAACCCCGGTTCAGAATTCGGAAGGCGAACTGGTTAAACGTGAAATGCTGCTTGATGATGCCCAACCCCCCGCCAATCTGCTAAAATGCCTTTGCCGGGCTACCCGGCGCATCAATAAAATAAACGCTAAACAACGGAGGTATGCCGATATGCCATCCTTTATGGATAAATTGACTGTTAACGGGGAAGAGATGGATATGTACGCCGCGATACCCAGCGGCTCCGGGCCTTTCCCCGCTGTGGTTATCGCCTTTCACGTCGGCGGTATGGACGAGTTTGACAAGGTTATGGCCGACCGGTTCGCCGAGGAAGGGTACGTGGCCGTTGTCCCCGATCTGTTCCACCGTTTCAGCGAAGAGGTCATGGCCGGTCCCCGCCTCGACCGCCTGGGCCACTTGAGCGACGCCGACATCATCGCCGACATGAACGCCGCGGTGGACTTCCTCAAGGGCAACTCGGCCATTGACAACGACCGCATCGGCGTCACCGGCTTCTGCATGGGCGGCCGCATTGCCTGGCTGATGGCGGCGGTCAACCCCATCTTCAAGGCCACCGTCCCCTTCTACGGCGGCAACATCATGGGCATTTGGGGCGAAGCCGAGAAGACTCCCTTTGCATTGGCCGACGGCATCAACTGCCCGATGCTGTTCCACTTCGGCGAGATTGACGCCAACCCCTCGCAGGATGACCTGGTGAAGCTGGACGCCGAGTTGAACCGGCTGGGCAAGGAACACACCTTCCACACCTACGCCGGCGCCGGTCACGCCTTTATGGACTGGACCGGGGAGCGGCACAACAAAGAAGGGGCGGCCATCGCCTGGCCCCGGACGGTGGAGTTCTTCAACCAGTATCTGAAGGCCTAGGAGGTCAATTCGGGTTAACCACACCAGGGCAATCACAAGGGTTATCCCTTACATCAGGGAACACTGTCCGGTAGGGGCAACCACAAGGGTTGCCCTACCCATCAATACGAGAGACCCTTAATTGAGGGGGTACAATGACCACTACTGAGCAAAAATACAGCGTTGGCGGGGTGATGCTGGACCGGCCCTTCAAGATTCGCCGGTTGGGCCACTTCGGGTTTAACTCCGACAATATGGAGGAGGCGGTACATTTTTATCGCGACCTGCTGGGTTTCTGGGAGTCCGACGTTCTGGACTTCAAGCGGATTCCCGGGTTGGGGGAGAAGCTGGCCCATATCGAGGATGGCCGGGGCTATTTCTTCACTCACGGCAGCGACCACCATGCCTTTGTGCTATTCCCCCGCAACGTGATGGACGCTTTTGTGGCGGCTGGCGGCGGTGGCGGCGGCAAGGGCGAAGTGACCATCAACCAGATTACCTGGCAGACCGGGGCGCTGGCCGAGGTGGTTGACGGCGCCCATTTCTTCGAGGAGCAGGGCATCGGCATCCAACGGGTGGGACGGGATATGCCGGGGAGCAACTGGCACGTCTATCCCTACGACCCGGACGGCCACATCAACGAGCTTTACTACGGGATTGAGCAGATTGACTGGACGCGCCGGAGCAAGCCCCGGGAAATGTACTACCGGATTTTCCACGAAGAGCCGTCCCTGCCCCAGATGTCGGAAGAGGCGGAAATAGAAGAAGCCGTCGCCAAGGGCATTGACGTCTTCTCCGGCTTCCGCGGCGTGGAGACTCTGCCCGCCAAGTACGACGTGGAGGGAGTCATGCTGCCTCGGCCCTTCAAGATAACCAAGATTGGGCCGGTCAACCTCTTCGTGCAGGACATGGAAGCCTCCCTGAACTTTTACCTCAACCACCTGGGCTTCGTGCTTACGGAAGAGACCGAATACCGGGGTCACCGGCTCTACTTCCTGCGGAGCGGGGCGGAACACCACAGCCTGGCCCTCTTCCCCAAGTCGCTGCGGGAGGAGTTGGGTTGCAGTTCCCACACCACCAACGCCTCCTTTGGCGTGGAGGTAGGCAGCTACAGCCAACTGCGTAACGCGGTGGGTTTCCTGAAGGAAAACGGGGTGGAGTTCAAGGAGATACCGCCGGAACTGCATCCGGGGATTGACTACGTGGCCTATGGGGTTGACCCGGATGGTCACCTCATCCAACTGTACTACTACATGGAGCAAATTGGCTGGAGCGGCAAGCCCCGCCCCCAGGAACTGCGCCGCCAAGTCCCCGCCAACTGGCCGGACACCCTGGAAGCAATGTCCGACACCTACGTTGACCAGGTGTTCCAGGGGCCGTTGGGGTAGGGTAGCCCGGGTTCATCAACGGACGTTGTAGGGGCGGGTTCCAAACCCGCCCCTTTTATTGGTTTGGGTAGTCTTGTCTATCCACGGATAGACATGGAGGGGCAGGAATGTTTATTCGAGGGAATCGATCGTTGGATGCCGTAGAAGATTGGGGGGAATGTTAGAGGAGGTCGTCCACGGTTATATTGAGGGCCTGGGCTAGGGCGACCAGGGTGTTGGTGGAGGGCGTACGCTTCCCGGTCTCAATTTGGGAAAGGTGAATGGCATTGATGCTGGCGGCGGTGGCCAACTCGGCTTGGGTCATATTGCGATGACTCCGGTACACCTTGATCGGATTTTGCCCGGCTAGGAGCCGGTCCACTACTTCGATAGGAAAGGACTCGCCCCCTTCTTCTTCGGCGCGGTCGTAAAGTTCCTCATCGGTCAACATATTATAGTCATTAGCTTTATTACGGAAGGGGCGCATATCAAAATGCGCCCCTCTTTATGCTATCCGGTTATTACGGGCCCTTTAAGGCCGGTAACGCGGCTGTCTCCTAACCCTACATCATCCGCCGGATGATATTCTGCGCCTGCTCTTCGCTCAGGCCCAGGGGGCGGAAGGCCAGGGGGCCTCCATCGTCCAGCACCGGCTCGCGGCGGCCCAGGCTGGGGGTGTCGGGAGTTTTGATGAAGACGCCGGTATAGATGGTGTCGCCCCAGGCCATTGCCTTCTCGCAAGCCGCCTTCCAGTCGGTGGTGTCGTGTTCCTCGTCCTCCAGCTTCACCACCCGGTCCTTGAAGAAGTTGTGGGTGTTGTCCAGGTTGAAGGTGACGCAGGGACTGAAAACGTCAATCAGGGCAAAACCCTTGTGTTCGATGGCCTGCTGCATCAGGTCGGTCAGGTGGCGTACGTCGCCGCTGTAGCCCCGGGCCACAAAGGTTGCTCCGTTCATTATGGCCGAGGTGATGGGGTTGACCGGCATTTCCACGCTGCCGAAAGGGGTGCTCTTGGTCTTCATCCCGTCCCGGCTGGTTGGGGAAATCTGGCCGGTGGTCAGGCCGTAAATCTGGTTGTTCATCACGATATAGGTGAGGTCAATGTTGCGGCGGGCGGTATGGGTGAAGTGGTTGCCGCCGATGCCATAGCCGTCGCCGTCGCCGCCAGTGACGATGACGGTCAACTCGTGGTTGGCCAGCTTGGCCCCGGTAGCCACGGCCAGGGAACGCCCGTGAAGGGTGTGCATCCCGTAGCTGTTAAAGTAGCCCGGCAGGTTGGAAGAGCAGCCGATGCCGCTCACGGTAAGTATCTGGTGGGGTTGCAACCCCAAACCGGCGCAAGCCCGCTGCAAGCTGCTCAGTACGCCAAAGTCTCCGCAGCCGGGGCACCAGTCCGGGTCCACTGCCCCCTTAAAGTCCCGGGCCGTTAAAGCAACGACACCCTCGATTCCCCCAACTCCGGCGTTGTCTTGAGTAGTAGTCATCGACAATCCCTCTACACAATTATTTCCTGGACGGGAACGTAATGGTCGGTGGTTCCGGCGACTTGCTCCAGTACGCCCTCAACGATGTGGTGGGGCATGAAAGGCTCGCCGTCATACTTGCGGATGTGGCCGTGTACCGACAGACCGGTCTCGCTGCGCATATAGCGGTAGAACTGGCCTGAGTAGTTGTTTTCCACGATGATGACCTGCTTGGCGCTGGACAGGATTTCGGTCACGGCGTCGGCGTGGAAGGGAACTATCCACTTGATGGGCAATTGATTGGCCTTGACGCCCTTCTCGGCCAACTGCTCGATGGCCTCTTTGATTACGCCGTAGGTGGAACCCCAGCCGACCAGAGTAACGTCGGCGTCCGCTGGCCCTTCCAGTTCCGGCGGGGCGATGGCGGTAATGATGTCCTGGAACTTGCGCGCCCGCTTTTCCACCATCATCCGCCGCTTCAGGGGGTTGGTGAACTCATCGCTGATCAGTACCGAGTCCTCGTCGTGTTCGTCGGTGGCTACGATATGGACGTAACCCTCAAGGCCGGGCAAGGCCCGGGGCGACACGCCGGTCTCGGTGTTCTGGTAGCGCATATAGCCGTTGGCCGGGGCCGGCTGAGTAATCAGCTCGCCCCGGTCGATGGTCGGGTGCATATCAATATCGTCCGGGTCAACGCTGAACCGGCCCTCGCCTATAAGCAGGTCGGAGAGGACAATAGCCGGGCACTGGGCCTTGTCCACCAGGTTAAAGAGTTCCGGCATGGTGTTGTAACAGTCCAGCGCGCTCAGGGGAGCGACGATAAATCGCTCAAAATCGCCCTGGCTGGCGCCCAGCACCTGCCACAGGTCGCCCTGCTCGGTCTTGGTGGGGACGCCGGTGGAGGGGCCGGCCCGTTGCACATTTATAAATACTACCGGAATTTCCATCATTCCGGCGGCGCCCACCGCCTCGGTCATCAGGGCAAAGCCGCCGCCGGAGGTGCCGCACATAGCCCGGCAGCCGGCATGGGCCGCCCCGATCGCCATGTTGGCGACGCCGATTTCATCCTCAACCTGGCGCACCATAATGCCCAGGTTGCGGGCGTTTTGCGCCATCCAGTGCAGGACGCCGCTGGAGGGACTCATCGGGTAGGCGCAGTAGAACTTGACGCCGGCCGCCGCACCGCCCATTGCCAGGGCGTCGTTGCCGGCCCAAACCGCCAGGGGCTTGCCGCCGGTGGGTGTGGAATCGTAGAAAGGAACAAAGTTATCGTTGGCGTGGCCGAATCCCGCCCGGGCTACTTCCACGTTCTGGTCAATCACTGACTGCCCCTGCCGTTGGAACCGGAGGGTCAGGCTCTCTTCCAGAATGTCAAAGTCCAGGCCCAGCATAGACATAATGGCGCCCACGGCGATGGTGTTCTGGATCAGACGGTTGCGGCTGCCTCCGCTGAGGTCGGAAACGGGGAGGGGGCAAAGATGGACGCCGTCGTTGGCATCGCCGGGGGTAATGCTATCGCCGTTATAAATGACCCGGCTGCCCGGCCCCATCAGGTTGAGGTGGCGGGTCATAGTGTCCTGGTTCAGGCACAGCAACAGGTCCAGCTTGTCCCCGTGGCTATAGAGTTCCTTATCGGAAACCCGAACGGTCAGGAAGATATGGCCGCCGCGGATTATGGATTGATAGGCGTTATAGGTGTATAGATGGAGTCCCCGGCGGACGAAAATCCGGGCCAGAATGTCGCCCGGCGTGGCTATTCCCTGTCCGGCTTCACCCCCGATGGCCAGGGAGAGATCATACTTGCTTAACGCCATGTGATACTCCTTTGACTAAAATGCCTGCCCCGACCCTACTTCTCAATAAAATGCTAGTATAATGCGGATGGGTGGCTAGTGCAACGTATTGACTAACATATTGATTGTAGAGGATGCCCTGAAACCCCCGCCGGTGCAACAGACGGCTGTATCCGGGGCAATTGCGCTTTAATTGCCGGCACCGCCGCCAACTGTCGTTCCGAGGGGAGCGAGGAATCCCAAATCCTTCCGGGCAGAGGTTATCCGGTATGGGCAAAGTTTGTAGGCCGGTTGACACAAATCGTAGCTATTGCCAATGTAGTGTCACCCTGAGCCCTTTGGCTGCGCTCAGGATGAACTCCGAGAAGGGTCTGAAGTCCTTGCTATAAGAAACATTCCAGGCCCTGAGCATTTTAGATTCTTCACGGAGTGAAGAATGACAGTTTTGGCCGTTCAGAATGACATAGTAAGGGAACCGGCAACAAGTTTGCGTAAACACGCCCTAAAGTGAGCTTTCTTGATAGTATTGTAGAACGGGGTTTGTCAACCCCGGATTTGATTGACAACCGGCAGGCTGCCGCCAACCTACATATAAATGCTGACCGGGGCTACCTTACCGCGGCCAAGTTTATGAGATATTGGGATATGGCCCAAGCCTGCATTGACCAAATGCTGCTGATTTATGCGCGCGGTGAGTAACCATATCATCATCACGGAGGCAACCGGCCATGCTTCTCTTCTGCCACCGCAACCTGGCGTCCCCTGCCTGAGGGACCCAACCTTGACAGGACAATCGTTTACTGCGGATAATCTGGCTTGAGTGAAGTATGGTGCAACCATTTGTTTTTACTGGTACTTGAGCAATAGACTAGACTTGGGCAACTTGACCACCGTCATTCCTGAGCAGGCCGGAATCCAGGAAATGCCCGGGGTAGGTCAACGTTGCCTATAGAAAGGCGCTCTGGATTCCGGCGAAAGCCGGAATGACGGGATGGGCCGGTTAAGCTATTCACTCACGTATCAGTAATTGGTTGGCGCTAACTCTCGGGTCAACGTAGATACAACTTGATGAATCGTTTGAGGGGAAGGGAAAATCGACAAGTGGAGGTAACCTAATCGTGGCTAACCAAGATATTGCATTGATGGCTCACCTGATGCGCCGCGCCGGCTTTGGCGCTACTCGCGAGGAATTGGAAGCTCGCGTCGCGCGTGGTTATGCGGCGACGGTGGAGGAATTGCTGAATCCCGAAACCCAGGAACCTGCGGACCGCCTGGAGTTGCTGCGCTACCAGCCGGGCTTCTGGAAGCCGCCGACGTCTGCCGGAATGGGGGGCGCCGTCTGGCTGCACGATATGGTCAACACCCACCGGGTACTTCAGGAAAAGATGGTCCTTTTCTGGCACCACGTTTTCGCCACCGGCTATGGCAAGGTTGACCACTACCACGAGGTATTCAAGCAGATTGATATGTTCCGGGACTTGGGCATGGGCAACTACCGGGAGCTGTTGGTGGAACTGGCCAAGAACCCGGCCATGATTTACTGGCTGGATAACTGCGACAACCATGTTTACGCGGTCAACGAGAACTGGGGCCGGGAACTGCTGGAACTGTTCAGCATGGGCGTGGGTAACTACACCGAAGAGGACGTGCGGGAATGCTCCCGGGCCTTCACCGGCTGGACCGTCTCTCCGATGATCCCCCGCAGCGCCTATGGCCGCTTTGACTGGGACTTTGAGTACCAGGAAGAGGACCACGACGACGAGGAAAAGACCTTCCTGGGGCATACCGGCAACTTCAACGGGGAAGACATCATAGACATCGTTTGCCAGCACCCGGCCACTGCCCGGTTCATCGCCCGGCACCTGTACAACTTCTTTGTGGCGGACGAGCCGCAGGTGCCGGCCTGGTCGGTCACGTCGCCCAACGACCCGGAGGCGATAGAATTGCTGGCCCAGACTTTTGTTGACTCCGGCTACGAAATTACCCCGGTGCTGCGGGTCATCTTCCAGTCCGACTTCTTCAAGAACGCCCGCTTCGCCAAAATCAAGAGTCCCGCCGAAGTGGTGGTGGGCACCCTCCGCATGGTGGGCGGCTACGAATTTCCCGCTCCGGGCATCGGTGAACTCTCCAGGCAGACCAGCTACATGGGACAGGAGATTATGAACCCTCCCAGCGTGGAGGGCTGGCACACCGGCTCCGAGTGGATTAACAGCGGCTCGCTGATGAAGCGGATTAACTTCTCCGCCGATATGGTGTCCCGGACCGACAAGCCGGGCATCCAAGCTATCATCAACCGCCTCCAGGCCCAGGGTGACCTGACCCCCGGCGAGTTGGTGGACAACTGCCTCGACCTGATGGGGCCGCTGGAAGTGCAGGCGGAGAACCGCCAGGAGTTGGTCAATCACGCCAGCGAGGCCGGCGACCTGCGCTGGGACGACGAAAACGCCGCGGAACGGGTGGGCGAGATGCTCCAGTTGATAGTTTCGCTCCGAGAATACCAGTACGCCTAAAAGGTTGGTAATCCGGGAGGTCAGAATACCAGGAATACAGTAATAATGAGGAAAGTAATATGGTTACCCAAATAGTGGCGAGAAGGGTTTACGACTATAACCGGGTGCTGGGTCGGGGAGCCGTGTCCGGCGCCGGATTTTCTCTGCCGGTGGCTATGTGGCTGGGCGAGGGAGACACGATCTACGTGGTTGACCGCGGCTCAGAATACGTCCCCGGAGCTCCCTGGAACCGGGTGGCCCACGGCGCCCGCGTCGGCGTATTTACCATTGGCGGCGAGCCGGAGGATGAGGAATGGGTGTCGGAATTCGGCAAGTATGGTGATGACGCCGGTGAATTAATCTGGCCCTCCGGTGTTGCCCTGGACTCCAAGGGCAATGCTTACGTCACCGACGAATGGATGAACCGGGTGTCGGTGTTCGACCAGTCCAGAAATTTCGTGACCTATTGGGGAACGGAGGGCAGTGGCCCCGGCCAGTTCAGCGGCCCCTCCGGTATCCTTATTGACGGCCAGGATACCGTGTATGTGGTGGATGGACGCAACCACCGGGTACAGAAGCTCGCCACGGACGGGACTTATCTGGGCGAGTTTGGCGGCCTGGGCAGCGGCGAAGGTCAGTTCGACACCCCGTGGGGTCTCACCCTGGACGGTGAAGGCTATGTTTACGTGGCCGACCACAAGAACAACCGGGTGCAGAAACTGACCGCAGCGGGTGACTTTGTAGCCCAGTACGGCAGCCACGGGACCGGGCGGGGGCAGCTCAACCGGCCCTCGGACGTGGCCGTTGACCCGGACGGGGACATTTACATCTGCGACTGGGGCAACAACCGGGTCCAGATTTTCACCCCGGAAGGCCGGTTCCTGACCAGCCTGATCGGCGACGCCCAGGAACTCTCCAAGTGGGCCAGGCCGGTGATAATGGCCAGCCCGCAGGGGCTGAAACGCCGCCGTGAGGTCAAGAACATAGAGGTAGAGTGGCGCCTGGCCCTGCCCAGCAGCGTGGTTTACGATGCCGCCCGGGATCGCCTGCTGATTGCCGACACCCACCGCAACCGCATCCAGATATACAACAAGCTAAAGGACTACGTGTCGGCCCAGCGCAACCTGTAAGAACCGCTAATCTGTGGGCCGGGGCAACCCGGCCCTATTCTAGTGGTCGGCGCATACTGGCCGGCCGGCAACAGTGTAGTTTCCTTAATACCTCCGGATCCCAACTTCACCCGTCATTCCCGCGAAAGCGGGAATCTATCACCCGGTTTAGTAAATCGGTAAATGCTTCCTGGATTCCTGCTTTCGCAGGAATGACGGAAGTGGCAGGAACGTACCCGTGACTTACCCCTACATCGGCCCGGAAAGCGAACAGTCCTACATCCAACTGGCTTTGGACCACCCGGATATGCTGTGTTCCGAGGCTCCGCCGGAGATACTGCAAGCCTCATCCTTCGCTGGAGATGAGCCGACGGAATTTCTCCATAACTTTTTCTCCGCCGGCTATACCCAATGGGTCTTGAAGACTTACGGAATCAGGATAGACTTCGACCAGGAACGCATCGCCCGGGCAGTAATGTTGCTCTGGTTTCGGGCGTGCAGCCTCTACACCAGCCTGGAATACGACCGCCCCGATGACGATTGGGGAAAGGTCTTCTTCTCCGACGAAGGGCTGTACGATTAGCCTTTACCCCTTGTCCCGGTCGCATTTGGACTATTTCCGATAGAAAACAACCTTGCGCCCCAAGGCAGACGGGGTTTGATGTCATTCTGACGAAGCGGAGCGGAGGAAGAATCCAAAACGATAAAGGGGAGATACTTTGTGAAAACCGGACAGCCCTTGTCCCGGAGCGTTTTGGATTCCTCGCTCTGCTCGGAATGACATTAGCGGGCGGGTCGCAGGCAGGGCGATCGCGTTATAATTTCCCCTGATGTCATTCTGACGTAGCGGAGCGGAGGAAGAATCTAAAATCCTTCAGGGTGGACCCTTGCCGGATACCGGACAGCCCTTGCTCCGAAAGATTCTGGATTCTTCGCTCCGCTCAGAATGACACAGAGCGCAGAATGACCGTTGGCGAGGCCACTGTTGGTTAAAGCGCGATTGCCCTGGGGCAGCAGGTTAATTGCGGGCGGGTCGCGGGTTAATTGGTTGGAACAAAGGGGTTTCAAACCTGCCCCTACGGAGTGGCATAAGGAGATTGAGTTATGAAGTATGGATTTGCCCTGTCCGGCCGGGGGCCGCTGGCTGAACCGGACGCTCTGTCGGCCATCGCCCGGCGCGGCGATGAACTGGGCTTTGACTGGGTACTCACCGGCGACCACATCGTCGTCCCCAACAGCATCGACTCCACCTACCCCTATACAGAAGGAGGGGAGTTTCCCGGCTCGGCCTCCGGCGTGGCGATGGAGCAGTTAACCGTGCTGTCCTTCCTGGCCGGGCAGTTCAACCAGGAGTTCCTGGCGGAAGTACTCGATTATTTCAGCTTTTACCTCCGGCTTGGCGGTGGCGGTCAGGCAGAGTATCGGCGGCGGTGGGCTGTCGCCAGAGGTCTGCTTGATGAACTTGCCGACGTAGCGGTAATCGGTCCTGAAGTCGTGGCCCCATTTTGAGAGGCAATGGGCTTCATCCAGTACCCAGGAGCCTATTTCTCTCTGCCGGATGGCGCGGCGTACTGAGACGCTGCGCAGTTGTTCCGGGGCGATGATCAGGATGGAGGCGTCGCCCAGCTGCACCTTCTCTATGGCTTGAGACCTTTCGGGGGTGGAGAGCAGGCTGTTGATGGTGACGGCGGAGCTGATGCCCTGGGCCTGGAGGCCGTTCACCTGGTCTTCCATCAAGGCTACCAGGGGAGAGATTACTATGGTCAGGGCGCCGGTCTTGTCGTATCGGGATAGGGCGGGGACCTGGTAGCAGACGGACTTGCCGGAGCCGGTGGGCAGGATGGCTAATAGATGCTCGCCGGCCATTGTTTTCTCGACGATGGTCTGCTGGAGGGGCTTGCCTGCTGAATCGGCCGGTTCCGGTCGGAAGCTCTCGAAGCCGAACCAGCGTTTCAGCTCTTTGGTGGCGTCGTGCCGCTCGCGGCACCAGGCGCACTCGGGGCTGGGGCAGGGGGTGTCGCGGAGCTGTCGGGTCAGGGCGCCAGCTAGCGGAAACTGGTGTCTTACCCAGGGGGGCAGGACCGAGTTCCCGCCGGCCACGGAGAGCCAGGCCAGGGCGAAGGCCAGGTTCCAATTGTGTCGGCTGGCCTGGCCGGCTATGGCTTGAGCTTGGGTTTGACAGGTGTTGCCCTGCAGCAGGTCGGCTACTGTTGCCGAGGCTTCGCTGTCGGTGGGCCTCGGCGCCTTTCGGATATGGCTGAATACCTGGTCGAAGCCTCGGTTGTCGTCGGTGGTGGTCAGCCAGTGATAGGCTTTCAATAGTTGGGGGTCGGTGTTGTTGGCAAAAGCCTGTTGCTGGTCGGCGAAGAGCCGGAGGGTTAGCTTACTGTCCAGGTAGGGGTCGTTGACCTGGGCCCGGTAGAGCTGGCCGTCCTGGTAATGCTTCACCAGGTGGTGGTAGGGGTTGCGGGGAAAGGCCAACGGGCTGAGTCTGAGCGTGTCCAACGCCGGGCTTTTCAGCATTTTCAGGTCCGGCTGGGCGGCGGCCAGGTGCGGCAGGTCAAAGGCGATGATGTTGTGGCCCAGGATGAAATCTACTCCTTGGGCCATGTCGTCCAGCTTGGCAAGGGCTGCGGTCAGGGAGAGGTGTCGGTCGGGATAGACCAGGGCCTCGCTGCTGTCGGGGCGCAGCGCGGCGAAGGGTGGATACGCTGGTCCTTGATGCCTACTTCGAGGTCGAGGGAGAGACAGTGAGAGAGGAGGCGTTCCGGTGCGCCTCCGGGTTGAGTAGTTTGTTGCGGCGGCTCAGGGTTGGCCGGCATCTTCTGCTTCAGACCTGCTTTGTCCGTAGGTTTTCGGGCCGTTTGACGGCATTATAGCAAGGGATGGCGGGTGTTGGTAATTCCGGTGGTCGGGGTTTATCAGGAGTTTTTGGCCTGGTTCAGGCCGCTCCGGCTTGTCGCTCCGGCGCTGGCTGGTCGTGGGCCAGGTCTATCTCCCGGGGCAGGCCGGGGGGCAGGAGGGTAAGGCTCAGGGCGTCGCTGCGGTGCAGGCCCTGTTCCAGCCAGTTACGGCCGGCGGCGGTCTTCCAAGTATAGACCACGCTGTCGCTGCGGCGGGCCAGGTCCTCAGCCTGGTCGGCCTGGTCGGTGTCGAAGACCCGGGAGGGCAGTTCCAGGCGCAGGTTCTGTCGGGTAACCGGGCGCTGGGCGAAGACCAGCGGGTAGTCGGCGGCCACGTCGGCCCAGGGCTGCTGACGACGTTCCCAGAGGACGGTGTCGATCTGGTAGTGGTCCCAGGTGAACTCGTTGACCGCGAGTTGCAGCATTTGGTTGCGCCGTTCCAGGTTCCACCGGTCGTTGAAGGAAGGAATGAGCGGCATCCGGCGCCGCTCGGTAAGAAGCTCGTTGATTTCCTGGACCAGGTGGGGCAGGTCGGCGCCGCGGCGGGGGCGGTCGGGAGCATCCGGGTCGTAGTTGATCAGGTCCCGCTGGGGCCGGAGGTCAACGCCGACTTCGGCCAGGGCTGCCACGGCCCTGGCAACCAGTTCCGGGGGGATGTCTACGGCGAATGTCATGCTGGCGTCTGAGCCGGCGGGAGTCATGGGCCAGGGCCTCCTTTCGCTTGGTCCGTGAGCGGTGGGCTGTTTCAGACTTGGCTCCGGCGCCCGTCCGGCGCGGCTGCGCTGCCGACTCCTGGGCTTACCGGGTGTTGCCGTAGACCGGCGCTGGGTTGACGTGACGGCGCGCTAGCCCAGCTTGCCCAGGCGGAACTTCTTGGTGCCGCAGACGGCGCAGACCGCCCTGGTGGCGTCGCGGCGGTTCTTCAGGACCACCTGCTGCAGGTCGTTGGACTCGGTCTTGACCCGGCATTTGAAGCAGTAGATTAGCGTATCTGGTGAAGTGGTCATGTGGTGGGGCCTCCAGGAGGGCGAGGATTAGCTCAATTCTAACCAACTCTGCCCGGGTGTGCCAGAGCGCAATCGCCGGGGTTCCGTTCTCTTTTAGTGTATGGGCAATTTTAGCACCAGTCCGCATCCGGTTACAAACGGGTTTGGGTGTCGCCTACCAATGAACGAGGGTCAACCGGCGGCAGTTTGGGCCGCTCCCCGTGCACTAGAATATCCTGCACACTCAAGACCTGCATGACCGGATACTGGACGGCCCCTTCCTGTTCGGTCGTGACGGTCACCCGGCCCTGGGCGGCGGCAAAGGCCCGCAGGCTGGCGGCCGGCGGGTACAGGCTGACCATCAGGGACATGGGCGCGTATTGCCCCTGGTTCTGCATGGACGTCTGCGAACCCAACAGCCGGTCCATATCGGGCCGGCCCACCGAGGAAGGGTTGCGGTGCATCTTCACCTGAATAGGCACCACAATGGGTTGCTTGCGTTTCGTGTCCAACACGCCATAGTAACGGGCGTCCACCCCGCCGTCGCCTACCTTGCGCTGGTTGGGGACGGCGTTTAATAGTCCTGCCACCCGGTCTTCGGCCCAAGCCCAGCCGGCCACGCCGTCTTCGGCATCGTCCCGGGACCGCAGGGCTTGACGCTCAAACTCTTCCCATTCGCTTTCCGACCAATCCAAGCCGTACACCACCGGGGCCGAAGCCGCGCCCCGGCTGGCAAGCCGTTGCTCCATCACCCGGACGGCTATGGCGCTTATGTCTATGCCCAGGTACTTGCGGCCCAGCTTGGCCGCCGCGTCCGCTGCCGTCCCGCAGCCGCAGAATGGGTCAAGGACTACATCGCCGGAGTTGCTGGATGCTTGGATAATCCGCTCCAGCAGGGCCAACGGCTTTTGAGTCGGGTAGCCTACTATCTCTGTACCATAGGGCCTGGGGATATTACGCCACCAGTCCTCAACTATTTTGCCTTTATCGTTGGGTACATACGTTTTGCCCGGTGCCCTGGTATCGCTACCCGTAAACACTGTGGCCTTGTAATCAGAGTCATAGGGAACCCTGACAGATTCCTTGTTGAACCTGTATTTCCCGGTCTTGCTGTATCGGAAAATGATGTCGTGTTTTCGGGGAAAGTCATTCTTGGGTTGCCCGCCGCCGGAGTAACACCAGATTATTTCGTTCCTGAAGTTGGTAGCCCCAAAGACGGCATCCAAAAGGAACCGAAGGTAAGCTTGGCGTGAGGGTCGCAATGCAGGTATATGCTCCCCGTTGACTTGAGAACCCGGCGCATCTGCTCCAACCGCCGGCCCATATAGACGCAGTAGGCCGCCATTTGGGATTGCTCCCCGGCCTGTAGCCGGATACCCCGCAGGGAATCCAGCAGTTTGCCGTGCGGCAATCGCTGGAACGAGTTTTCCGTCTCCACCGTCCACCGCCAAACGTCCTTCAACTGCTGGGCGACCATGCCCTTGTCGCCAAAGGCGGCAACATAGAACTGGTTGCTGTTGAAGGGCGGGTCAAGGTAGATAAGGTCAATGCAATCATCCGGCAGTTCCTTCAGCACGTCCATGTTGTCGCCGCAGACCAGGGCATTGCCGGAAAGGTACTTGTTCGGAGGGGAAAAGTCGGGGGGGGGGGGGGCTTGAGCGCCGCTTCGTGCGGCTGGGCGTGGTGGTACGGGTTTTGGCACTCGTAGAGGCTGGCTTTGCTGTGGGTTTCTTGCTGGTGCGAGTCGGCATGGCTATACACCTGTCAATCAGTTTCCGTTGCAAAGGGGATTATGCCTGTCTAGGTAGTACGATGTAAAGACGTATTACCAATGGACTAGGTGAAAACATCAGTTGGCCTACAGCCGGCCCATGACTTCCCCTTTCTTCAGCCAAGCCGCCGCAACGGGCGGCCTGGCTGAAGAAAGGGGAAGTCATGGGCCGGCTCTAAAATGTCCATACACTAAAACAGAACGGAACCATCGCCGGGACCAGGAATTGGCGCCGGATTTCAGGACAGGCTGACCCCGCCCCTCCTCAACTGACACTTTTCCTTGGCCGGTTGCATACCTGGCGCTGGCGGGCTATAGTCCGGGGTGGGCCGGAGCCTGGCCTCAATGTGCGCCCCGGGGCCGACGATTGCGATGCTTAGCCGGCTAAGCCCCAGTGCAATGCAGTGGAAACCCGGCAAAAGCCCCGGCAACCAGGTGAAGGAGAGTTTCGCAGGGCAGTCAAACGAACGGCCACGCTGCTGTTCCTGGGGTCGCTGACCATGCTCCTGCTGGGGGCGCTGGTCTATCTGGCGGCCACCGACGTCGGGCCGGAGCGACAGCCGGTTCCCCACTCCGAGGGGGTGGAGCTGCTGCGAGCCGGGACCGGGGCGCCTGGCCAACCCTCAAAGCAGACTGTGGCCCCGGCGTATGACTTCAGCGTCTTACCTTGAGCGGTCCGGCCTACAGAAATCTCGGTCTAGTCTGGCCCTTTGGGACTGACTGAACCCCTGCCCCGGCGACGGCTCCGGCCCATAATTGGCCACCCAGTTCACCAGGGAGGAGACCTCCGGCCCGGATGAGGCAGCGGCCGGCGCAAGCCGGCATCCTTCCGGTAGAGGCGTTCCGAAAACGGGGGTAATTGGAGGCGGCGGAGGAAGGTTAGCCCGATAGCGGCGCCGCTCAGTACTTGCGGAGTTGACCGGAGCCCAACCGCCGTCACAGCCAGGGCCGTTGCTTGGAACGCTCCTTCTGGGAGGTGTAGGCAGTCAGCCCCGCCCGCTCCAGGGTTTCCGCTACCATTTGCTTGAACAACTGCCGGTCCCGCCCGCTGACCACCGCCTGTTCGTGGGCCTCGGAGATGATCACCGGGTAGCCCTGCCCCTTGCGGCACTGCTCCACAATCAGGGTGTGGCCCAGGGACAGCAGATCCTCGTCCTCGGCCACCCATTGGGGCACCTCCACCCGGGCAATCTCCTCGCCGGCGTTCAGGTAGTAGAAATATACTTGCTGTCGCTCCCCGTAGTATTCCCGGGGGACCGAGGAGTTGGTGCGGTAGAGGGGAGAGCGTTGGCCCGGCCCCAGCAGTTCCCCGAACAGGTCCCGGTCCAGGAATTGATTGGAGTTGCTGCAGGGCACCCGGTCGGAGCGGCGGTTGCTGCAGGACTCGCGGCAGTGGGCCAGTTGGTTGGGGCAGAGACAGCGGCGGATGGCGTTGGCCACCTCGGTGACCCGGGGCAGGGAGACGTAGGCGGCCAGGGTGAGCCGGCGCTCCTGGGCCAGCTGGCGGAACTGCTCCAAGGCGGGCAGTAGCCTTTCGTCAATGATGAACTGGCGGATGAAGGGCCGGTAGCCCTGGCCGGCCAGTCCCCACAGGACCAGGGTGCCGTCCACCAGGGCCAGGGTGGGCAAATCCGCCGGACATTCCCGGACCACCTCAACCAGCCGCTCCAACTCTCGCACCGTCCGGTACAGCCCCAGCAGGTTGCCGGTGACCTGTTCCTCGTCGTTGGGCCGCTCCGGGTCGCTGAGGTAAAGCTCGTCCGGCTCGGCGGCCAGGTGGGGACGGCTGAAGAATTGGGCATCGGGCTGGGCGCCGTAGGTCAGGACGCAGCCGCCCAGGTTGAGCAGGAGCAGGTGACGGGGAGGTGACGGTCCACGTAGATGTGGGAGCCGTCCACCGAGGCGGCTAACCAGTCGGAGGGCGTCGGTGGTGGCGAAACTTCCCCCAGCAGGGTGTCCGTCACCTGGGCGGCCAGGAAGGGGTCATAGAAGCGCTCGGTCTTGCGGCGGGCCTCCGCCGGGGTGACCGCCGCGGCGTCCCGCAGCAGTTGGGTCAACTGGCTCCGCCGGTCCGGGTAGCCCTGCCCCAGGTTGCGAGTAACCCGGTCCAGTTGCAATATGGTTTCGCCCAGGTCCAGCGACATAGCCTTTGTCCGGATGTTGAGATTGGCGGCGGGGGTCCGTTCGCCTGCAGGGTGTAAGGAACCCTGTGATCAGATCGTAATATTGAAAGCGGCCTCCCCAAACGGGGGAATTACACACTAATTGCCCGAGGGGAACCGGTCATGCCGCGTCGCCGCCGGCTCATCTAACATATAGCCCTGGCGGCGGACCGCCTCCCGCAGGTCCGCATTGTTCTAAAAGCGCTCCCGCTTGATCCGGATATTGCAGACCAGGCAGAGCAGTTGCCAATTCTCATACTGGTGCGGCCCGCCCAGGGCGCGGGGTACGAGGTGGTCAACATCAAAGAAGCTCAGGGAATTGTCCCGGCGACCACAGCCCACACAGTGGCCGGCCTGCTCCGTCCACAGGGTGAGTTTGTCCTCAAGACTTACCGCGGCATCCCGGCGGACAGCGGCGCGGCGTTTGGGAGCCGGCCGGCTCGCCAACTGCTCCTGGTAGCCCCAGAGGGGGGCGGCGCTGCCCTGCAGGAAGTAGCAGCCGGGAAAGGCCGCGCCCCCGCTCTTCACGAACTCAAAGCCGGGCACATAGCCATTGGCGGCATCCCAAAGCTCCCTGGAGATGGTGCCGGTCAGCGGGTCGCGGCCGGAGCGGTTCGGCTTGCGGCGCACCCGGCCGGCCCCTTCGGGGTAGGCGGCGGCCACCGCGGCGATGATGTCCTTCAGCTTGA
Organism: Dehalococcoidia bacterium; assembly: GCA_965197655.1. Taxonomy (GTDB): domain Bacteria; phylum Chloroflexota; class Dehalococcoidia; order Lucifugimonadales; family UBA3495; genus CATQHB01. The sequence continues at coordinate 3,915,139 of OZ240220.1, forward strand.
TGATAGCGCCCTCGGTTTCCCGCATTACGATGACGGACCGGGCGACCCAGGTATTCGGTCTGCGCTCTGCGACCATGGCACAATCCCTTATCCCTTATTTAAGAGACTATTGTAATGCTATAGCATCATAGCATATATGTTCTTAGAGGGGGTCTATGCCATGGCTCAGGCCATCGCCTGGGGAAGCCGGCATCAGCATCGTCCTCCCATTTACGGCCCAGCCGAAGGGGGTTGGGTAAGAGGGAATGTAATTGCCAAGAAAACCCTACCGGCGAGGCTGAGCGGAATGGAGGCAGGCAGTAAGCACGAAATTCTGGTCGAGCGCTGGGGCGGCGAACTGGGCGTCCACAATCCCTTCGACGTCTTCAAAGAGGTTGGCGCCGACCTGGTTGCCATGGGCGGGACGCAGTGGGCCAACCTTCGGCATGACCTGGCTAACTCGCTGGCTGAACTTGTTGATCTGCCCCGTGACCGGAGGCCGGTCGAGATTAGCAACGGCGCAGCGATGGTCCTGGCCGGGTTCGTTTCGGTGGCCGACTGGATCGGTTCCAACACTGAGTTCTTTCCCCCTGCCTATCCTCCGGACCTGGCGGCATACGCACTTAACGCACAAAAACAGGCAGGAAGGGCGCTGGATGGACTTGGCTGGCGCCTGCAGCCATTCCCACCGGGCATTCGGGGATTTGCCGACCTCTTCCCCGGCATACAGAGCCCCAATGACCTTCAAATGACAGTAGAGTCGATAGCGCCGAATCTGAATGAACCCGGCCTGGTCATCATTGAGGCGCCCACGGGAGAGGGGAAGACGGAGGCGGCAATGTACCTGGCCGACTGCTGGGCCGAACGCACCGGCGGGCAGGGCTGTTACTTCGCGCTGCCAACGCAGGCGACCAGCAATCAGATGTTCGGCCGGGTGCGGGACTTTCTCCAAGACAGGTATCCGGGAGAGCCGGTCCAGCTACAGCTTTTGCACGGGTATGCCGCGCTGTCTGCGGAATTTGAGGTGTTGCGTGAGAACGGCGAGCGTCTCTTCGCGCCCCAATATACCGGGGTCGAGCCGAGCGGCAATCAGCTCGGAGTGATCGCCGCGGAGTGGTTCACCTACCGGAAACGCGGGCTGCTGGCGCCCTTCGGCGTGGGGACCATTGACCAGGCGTTGCTCGCGGTCCTCCAGACCAGGCACGTCTTTGTCAGACTATTCGGCTTATCCGGCAAGACCATAGTCATAGATGAGGTCCATGCCTACGACGCGTACATGACGACGCTGTGGAACGTCTGCTGGAATGGCTGGCGGCGCTGGGGTCATCGGTGGTACTGCTCTCCGCCACTCTGCCCAACAACCGTCGGGCGGTGCTGATGAACGCCTATCGGAGGGGCCTGCGCCAGGAAGACCTCCAGCCACCGGAAGATGCTGAATACCCGCGCATCTCGTGGGCATCGGGAGATTCAGCGCCGGTGGCACAATCGATACGGGTCTCGCGACGCAGTGCAAAGCAGATCCGCCTGGAGCGAATTGACGGGTCATTGCCGGCCGGGGACGGAGCCTCGTTTGAACTGGGCGAAGTTTTGCAGGGAGCGCTGGCGCAGGGAGGCTGCGCGGCCGTAATCTGCAACACGGTGCGCCGTGCCCAGGGAGTGTACCGGGCGCTCAGGCCGTATTTTCCGGAAATTGACGGCGGTGGAATTCCGGAGCTGGACCTGCTGCATTCACAGTACCTGTTCCAGGACCGGGAGGAGAGAGAAGAGAACTCTCGCGCTGTACGGCAAGCCGGGTGACGGCACGGTGCGCCGGCCCTACCGGGGGTATTGGTGGCCACCCAGGTTATCGAGCAAAGCCTGGATCTGGACTTCGACCTGATGGTGTCGGACATGGCCTCCGCGGACCTGCTGTTGCAGCGGGCCGGCCGGCTGCACCGGCATGAGCGTTCTTCACGATCCCCGGGCCTGGAGCGGCCGAGATTCCTGGTTTTCCGACCCGGAGTCGCTGGCGCTGGCGCCGTACCGCGTTTTGATTCCGGCACTGCGGCCGTCTATGACCGGCATATTTTGCTGCGGTCCTGGCTGGCCCTTGGTCACCGTCAGACTCTCCGGGTGCCCGAAGACGTTGGGGCCGTCATCGAGTACGTGTACGACGAAAACAGCTGGCCCGATGACCTGCCGATCCTGCTCCGTGAGGAGTGGAATGAAACCTGGAAACATCTGGAGGCGACGCGCGAAAGGGAGAGGGAAGAGGCGAGGGACCGCTGGCTCAAGAGTCCCTCATACCGTGGACAGCTCTGGAATCTCACCGAGAACACCAGAGAGGAGGACTCCCCTGATTTCCATAGGGCCCACCAGGCGTTGACCCGGCTCGCCGCTCCCAGTGCGCCGGTGGTCTTGCTCTTCGGGAGTAGCGACGGAGCCTGGCTGGATGCGGGTCACAACGAGCGGGTTGACTTGACCAAGGCGCCATCGATTGATACTACGAAACGACTCCTGCGGCGTTCGGTCAATATCTCAGACCGGCGGGTGGTGTTCGAGCTTCTCAAGGAGGCCGCGCCGGCCGGTTGGCGCAGGTCAGCCCTGCTGAGGAATTACAGGACAATCTTTTTGAACGACGGGAACATTGCCAGGATAGGCAGCCATGAAATAGCGCTGGACTCCGACACCGGCGTAAGGGTTTCAAACCGGGTATGAGGAGGACGGTGCGTTGGCGGCATTCAACCTGTTAGATGAGTCCTGGGTCCCCTGTACCATGCTGGACGGGAGAGCAGAGTCGTGGGGACTGCGTGACCTGCTGGTGCGGGCCCAGGATATTGCCGAGATTCGAGGGGACTCTCCCCTGGTGGTGGCCGCGCTGCATCGTCTGCTGCTGGCAATTCTCCATCGCAACTTCAGTGTCGAGGGCACGGAACAGTGGGCGGCGCTCTGGGAGAAAAGGGCATGGGACGCGGATGTTCTCAACGACTACTTCACGCGGTGGCATCACCGGTTCGATCTCTTCGACGCGGAGCATCCCTTTTATCAGGTGGCTGGTCTGGACCGGTCGAAGGGGGGTCTCCGGCGCGGTTGTTGTTTCATGCCGACAACAATCCTACCCTGTTCACCCACTTGGCTTCCTCCGCGCCGCCGGAACTCGCTCCGGCGGAGTCTGCCCGCCTGCTGGTGGGGTTCATGGCCTTTGATGTTGGCGGCACCAAGACCTCGGAGCGGGGTCCAGAGTCGGCCAAGGCGGCTCCGTTAAACAAGGGGGCGGTGGTACTCGCCCGGGGCGAAGACCTGTTCCGAACCCTGCTGCTCAACCTGTGCCGGTATGCTCCGGAAGAGGGCGACCCGTGGCACTTCGACCGTGACCTGGATGTTCCGGCGTGGGAGAGGGACGAAGCAACCCGCCCGGAGGACCGAAACCCTGACGGTTACATCGACCTGCTCACCTGGCAGAGCCGCCGCATCCGGCTGCAGCCTGAAAAAAGGGAGGATGGCACGAGCTTCGTTAAGAACGTGGTTATTATGAAGGGTTTCCAGCCCCCCAATGCGTTCACGCTTCACGACAAGGAGACGATGTTGGCGTTCAGGCGCCAGCTGAGGACCAGTCGCGACGACAACCCGTGGCCGGTTGTGACCTTCACCGAGGAAAGGGGGCTGTGGCGGGACAGTTTTGCCCTGATGCATTCAACCAACGAGGAATCCAAACAGCCGAAGATTCTGGAATGGCTGGCGGAGCTGGCCTGGGAAGGAATCCTTCCCCCTTCGTCCATCCTTCCGGTTGATGTCTTTGGCATGGAGAGCAACCGGTCGAAGGTACTGGCCTGGCGGCATGAGCGGTTGCCGCTGCCGCTGAAGTACCTGGGTGACCGGAGCTTGGTGGTCAGCCTGAAAACGGCGCTGGAATTGACCGAGCGCACGGCCCAGGACCTGAGAGCGGTGGTCTGGGCAATGTCGAAGAACATTCTCACGACGACCGAGCAAAGCTCCGTGCGAAATTACGCAGACCACCTGGAAGCGGAGCGAGCCTACTGGCCGCGTCTGGAGGAACCATTCAAGCGCTTCACGGAGGATCTGGCCCAGGACCAAAACCCGAATGGAGAATACGGAGATCGGCAAATCCCGGCGTGGAAGACCACTCTGCGCGCCGCATTATGGGTTGCTTTCAATGAGGCAACGCGGGGTATGGAGCGTTCCACGCGAACTATGAAGGCGATGGCCATCGCCGAGCGGAATCTGAAAGCCAGGACACACAGGTATCTGGTCACCGAGGAGGGGGGTGAGGATGCAACAGCAGAGTCGTAGCGAAAGGTTCGTTACCTTCCTGCAGGGGCTGGAGGAATCAAACGACCGGGGCGCGCTGGCCGTGCTCAGGCGAGGACTGGGGAGGCCGCCCGGCGAGGAACCTGAGATGCACAAATATGTAGTCCGCTGGGCCGACGGAGAGCAATCCCGCTGGGTAGAGAACACGTACTACCTGATTGCTTCCCTTTTCGCCTACCATCCGGTGCAATTGAACACGGGAGATGTCGCGCAGTCCAATCTCGGCGCCTCGTTTGCCCGGTTGTCGGAGGCAGATGGTATGTCCCCGGAAGGAGTTGAGCGCCGCTTCACCAGTTTATTGAACGTTCCTGGCGAAGATCTGCACCTGCATCTGCGTCATGCGCTCAGCCTGCTCAAATCAAAAGGCGTTCCGGTCGATTGGGTGCGGCTTCTCAACGACCTCTGGTGGTGGGATGATGAAGACAGATGGGTGCAGCGGCGTTGGGCCCGGGCCTTCTGGCGTAGCTGGCCGCAAGCCGGCGAAAACGAAGATACTGAGACGCAGCAATAGGAGAAAGCCATGTTTGTCGAACTGCATATGCTGCAGAATTTCGCGCCGTCCAATCTGAACCGCGATGACACGGGGATGCCCAAGGATTGCGAGTTCGGCGGCTACCGGCGGGCCCGCATATCGAGTCAATGTCTGAAGCGTGCGGTCAGGAATGAATTTCAAACCGGAGGGCTGCTGGAGCCTCAGTTTCTGGCCGCCCGCACCGCGCGAGTTGTCGACGAGGTTGCCAGACAGCTGGAAGGCCAGGGCAAAGACTCCGAGGAAGCCCGGGCTGTGGCCAGGTCTGCCCTAGGCGGGATTGGGGTAGAGGTGGGGGACGATTACAAGACCAAGGTTCTTCTGTTCCTGGGGGGCCAGGAAATCCGGCGATTGACGGAGCTTTGCACGGAGTACTGGGAGAGGCTCGCTCCTGCCGGAGGGGACTCAGCCGCCGCGGAAGGCCGGACCCGGAGAGATTCAAGGCGGGCCAGCCGGGACGCGGTCCCCAGGGACATTCAAAACGCAGTCAAAGCTGCCCTCGACGGGGGGAAGGCTGCGGGCCTGGCTCTCTTCGGCCGCATGGTGTAAATGTTCAGTGTCGAAGTGTCCGTCGTTCCTGCGCAGGCAGGAACCTCGAATTGCGGTTAGCGAGGTTCCTGCTTTCGCAGGAACGACGGGCTTTCTTGCCCTGGCGAATCCCCTCAACTCTGAACTGTTACCGCATGGTGGCCGAGCTGCCTGAAAAGAACATAAACGCCGCGTCTCAGGTGGCCCATGCCTTCTCGACCAACCGTATGAGCATGGAGTTGGACTACTACACGGCTATGGACGATTTTACGCCGGAGGACACCACGGGCGCGGGGATGATTGGTACGGTCGGCTTCAACTCCGGTTGCTTCTACCGCTACTCAAACGTCGATATGGGCCAGCTCAGTCGCAACCTCCCGGATGACGCGGACCTCGTCCATAAGACCCTGGAAGCTTTCATCAGATCGTCGGTGAAGGCCGTGCCGACGGGCAAGCAGAACAGCATGGCCGCCCACAATCCTCCCTCCTGCGTTTTTGTTGTCGTCCGGCAGTCGTCCCTTTGGAACCTGGCCAACGCCTTCCTGAATCCGGTAGCGCCATCCCGGGGGGAGGACCTGGCCGTCCGCTCCATCAAGGCCCTGGACTCCTACTGGGGGAAGCTGGCGAAGATGTATGGTGATGACGCCATCGTGGGGAAGTGGGCTCTGTCGTCGGAAGAGGAAGGAATGGACAATCTCAAGAGCAGTCTCGTTTCCTCCATTGATGACCTTGTCCGAGAAGTCCTCGCGACGGTGAGGAATTGATCCCGTGAACACGCTGCTGATACGTCTGGCGGGACCGATGCAGTCCTGGGGCACCCAGAGCCGGTTTTTCACAAGGGACACCGGACATGAGCCGTCGAAGAGCGGCGTCATTGGCGTGCTCTGTGCTGCTCTTGGTTGGGGAAGAGAAGCTCCCCTGGACGATCTGGCGCGCTTGCGCATGGGCGTACGGGTCGACCAGGCCGGGGTCATGAAGATGGACTATCAAACAGCAGGTGGGGGGAACCTGCCCAACGGGTCGTCCTACGGGGTTCGCCGGGCCAACGATACACGTGGAGAAACCGTCCTTTCCAACCGGTACTATCTGGCTGACGCCGACTTCCTGGTTGGATTGGAAAGCGATGATGCGGCGCTGCTGCGCCGTCTCGACACGGCGCTGCGGGAACCTATATGGCAGCTCTACCTGGGGCGAAAGGCCTTTGTTCCCGGCGTGCCCGTCTATATTCTAGGAGGGCTCCGTGAGGGAGAGAGTCTGGAAGATGCGCTGGGCCAATATCCCTGGCCTCGGTTCGACCTGGATGTTCCGCGTCCTGGCCGGAGGCCCGGCCAGCTCCGTCTGACAATTGAGCACCCAGACGGGGCCGAGGTGCGCATGGACCAACCCTATGGAGCTTCCTTCGTCACACGAAGTTTTCTGCCTCGCCGCGTACAGAACAGCTTTCTGAATTTGGGGGCTGGTGACGGTGAGGTGCCAGTCCGAGAGGATACCCGGGAGGATGTCGATGTACTTGTCACGCCTGGCGATCAATCCGAGGAGCCGTGAGGTCCGACGCGACCTCTCGGATGTGTACCAGATGCACCGGACAGTCATGTCGGCCTTCCCTGATGTGAAGGAGCGTCAGGAGGCACGGGTTGATCTGGCAGTACTGTATCGCCTTGAGATTGACGAACGAAGCAGAGGGACCGTGCTCCTGGTCCAGTCGGGAGTGCTGCCTGACTGGACTCATCTGGCTCCGTACTACCTGTCCGATTCAGTTGGGGAAGTGGGCAACCCGGCCACCAGGGACCTAACCAAGGCCTTGGCGGCGCTGCATGAGGGGCAAATTCTGCGGTTTCGCCTGCGAGCAAACCCCACAAGGAAGATAGAAACCAAGTCGGCTCCCGACGGACGCCGTCAAAATGGCCGGCGGGTCGATCTGCGTACAGAAGCGCAGCAGTTGGAGTGGCTGTCACGGAGGGCCGAACAAGCGGGATTCAGCCTGGTCCCCGTTTACCCTGGCAGCAACGTTCCGGCGGTGCGCGTGGGCGCTGGTGAGAAACTGCTCGGTAAAGGCCGACAGCTTACCCTCGCCAGCGTCCTTTTTGACGGGCTGTTGGAAGTGACTCATCCTGACCGTTTTCGCTGCGCCGTTGCAGCTGGTATCGGCCCCGGCAAAGCCTTTGGATGTGGACTAATGTCCAGCGCTCCACACCGCAGGTACGACTGAAGCCCAATAAGTTGTCCGAATTCCCTATTGTACGCCGTAACCGGACCGGGTTTTTAAAAGCAAGAGGATGCAGTGCAATCCGATATGCCAATAATCTTAATGCATAAAATAGGGGTGTCCCCACGCACGTGGGGGTGAACCCGGGACGCCCGGGTCCGAGCGGAAACGGCGCGGGGTGTCCCCACGCACGTGGGGGTGAACCTCATCTGTTAAGTTGAGGGCCAGGCCGGAAAAGTGTCCCGTAAACGCCCGTTTGTGTGACTGTCACATAACTGACATTTCCCCATTGCGCGGTGCCGTCACGTAAAGGTATAGTCCCGGCATGACAACTTACGGCTACATCAGAACCAGCCGGCAGCGCATCCAGGGAACCTCCGGCAGCGACCCAGCAGCACAGGCTCGCCAGCTCCAGCAGGACGGCGTGCCCGAGGCCAACATCCACCGCGACGTTGGAGTGTCGGGAGGCACCGGGACCAACAGCCGCGCCGGCTGGCGGGCTCTCGACGCCAAGCTGGCGTCAGGAGATACTCTGGTGGTAGTGGCCATCGACCGGATCGGCCGCCGCTGGATGGACACGGTCAACGCGGTGCGGGACCTGCGAACCAAGGAGGTCAAGATCCGGTCCCTAGCCCAATCGGAGGCCACCTGGGTCACCTACCTGGACGCTGAGCCGGACACTGCCGAGGCGGTGATCGGCGATATCCTGACCACCTTCATGGCCTGGGCCGCGGAGCAGGAACTGCAGGCGGTGCGCCGCCGGACGCGGGCCGGCCTGCAGAAGGCCAGGGCCGAGGGGAAGACCCTGGGACCGCCACGAATCGTTGACGACGACCAGGTCGAGGCCATGGCCCAGCTCAGGCGAGAAGGGCAGAGCCTCCGGTCTATAGGGAAGATTTTCGGAGTATCGCGCACTACGGTGCAACGGCGGCTGCAGGAAGCGGTGCATCTTGAGGAGGCACCGACTTCTTAGAAGAAAGCGAAGCAGAAGGGTCGGCATGGCCCAGGACCTGGCGGCCAGCGGCGTGGAGCTGCCGGCGCTGATGACCGCCGGCCGGTGGTAGAATCCCAGGATGCCGGCGAGGTACACTGAGCGCCAGGCGGCCGGACGAGGCGCGGTGGCCAGGCACTACCAGGACGACCGGGAGTTCGAGTCCAGTTAGGTGGGCCAGAGTGTACCGTACTGCGAACTTTTCGCTGGGAGGTCCTGATATAAGGAAGGGGGAGCAGGTCTGACGACACCGGCTCAGATCCCAGAAGCCTCCGGCCCGCCAGGGTTGGAGGCTTCTCCATTCCCGGCGTGGGCGGCCACGTCAACCCCTATTGTCGCTGCTGCGGCCCTGCGAAGACAAGTCCGCCTATGACCCGCCTCTGACGCGGCTCGTCGTCGCCTTCTACTACCGCCGGTAGTTGCGCCGTAGTTCGGACGTGTACCGGCGGTAGTAGAAGGCGACGACGAGACCTTGTGTTCGTCGGCCCTATTGGACCACAATAATTGAGCCGAGGGCATCGGTAGGCTCACGGAGCCCCCAGCCACATCTCGAAGACGGTTCTGTCTACCGTCAAAATAGGCCCACCGTGCTGGACAAAACAAGAACCTCCGTGTTGAGGTTCACTCAGCGGTGTAATCGGCATATGCCCCGCCCCACCCGAAGAATGAAGTTGCCAAGCCCCTGCTGACACAGCGGGAGGGGTCCCTTGGCAGGCCCGGTACCCGCGTTGACAGTCGTGAGGCTACCTGCGCTGGCAGTATCGCGTTGGACGGCTCCAATCGTCTGTTCCAAAATGCCAATGACGGGCAAAATTTGCACTAAGCTTGGTACAGAAAAATGGAGTAAGACCAGGGCGAGGGGAGAAGTTGACGCTGTGTGGGCGTTACTGGGCGGGGGCATCCACGGGCAAATCGGTGGTAACCAGGGCGAAGACGCCCTCAGCATCGCGCACTGGGACAGATCGGGTGATCATCCAGATCTCACCGCCGCCCGCATCAAAGTAGGGGGCCGTCCAGAGGCCCGCGTTTGCGGTCAATGGCGCCGTGACCCAAGCCTGCGCTTCGATGTTGTAGGACGGCACAGCGAGGTCGAGGGTGGCATAGCCGGCGGCTGTGCGATAGACGTAGGGGCTTGTAGTGATCTTGCCAGCTCGATCCAGCAGCGCCGCCGCGCTGCCGTAGAAAGCGGGGTGGGCCTCCAAGTAGGCCCGCAAGCGCTCCGTATACGCGGCGGCATCCGCCGGTCGCTCCGCGGCCAACTCTGCTGCCAAGGTATCGAGGGCGGCGACCACCTCAGCCCGTAGGGCCTCATCCCGCAGGCCCTCCTGGGTGGGCGCGGGCGAACAGGCTTGAGTGGTAACGACGGCCAGCAGCAGGAGAAGCAAGAGGGTCGTAGCACGCATCTTCATTCACTACATTTTAGCCGGGGACTTCCCATATGGGAATCCCTCAGGCTCAGAGGACGGCCCCGAAGAGATGACCGCATCGTAGTCTGGTCTTTCAAGGTCGGTCATCCAGGTTTACCAAGTGGAGACGCGTTGCCAGCCATAATCTCCTCTTTCTGCCCGCCATTGTCGCCATCTCGTCCACCGTGATGGACTCGAACCGTTGACTAATGCGGAGTGCCCCATCTGTTGAATGGACTTGGGACGAAGTTAAGTGAGAATCACGCCGCACCTCCTATGATACCAACGCTGCATCTTGCGGACACATCCGCGCAGTTGACGTTTTGTAACTGTTCAGTGTCGAAGTGTCCGTCGTTCCTGCGCAGGCAGGAATCTCGAATTGCGGGTAGCGAGGTTCCTGCTTCCGCAGGAACGATGGGCCTTCTTACGCTGAGGAATCCCCTCAACTCTGAACTGTTACGACGTTTTGTCCTGGAGGGACAGTCCGCATGGTACACTCTGGCTAGAGTCCGGCAGCTCAAACCCTGCTGGGGCCGACGGGCGCTGTCGGGGAACCTGAAGCAGGCGCCCACCGTCCAGTTCTTCCTTGGCCTTCCTCACACCGGCACAGTCTTTCAGTCGGATCTGCTCCTGCTCCAGGGACAGTGCACCAAAAACAGGTGTTTTTGTTACACCTTAAGTAGGAGGAGGGGTATCTGAAAGCCTACGCTTGCGTGTAGGAGTAGGAGTGCCTACTTCCGGTTCTACAATGACTTGGGACCCCATCAGGCCCTGGGCTGCCGTACCCCGGTCGAGGTGTTCCACGAAACCATGAATGCGCCAGGGGAGGAATCGAAGGAAAAGCGAAGTTTACCGGAGCGAGTGCTGGTATCATTGACAGGAGTACCCTGACTCTCACTTGATTCACCCTCAATCCTGTCCAACTAATGGGGTCCACCTCACTGCAGATGGACCCGCCCAAGTCCACGGGGCGCAAGCGGGTCCAACCGAGGCGAATCCTGGACGCCATCATATTCCGGATGCGCACTGGCTGCCACTGGAACCGTCTGCCCAAGGAACTGGGAGACGACAGCATCATCCACCGGACCTTCCAGCGCTGGGTTGAACTTGGCGTGCTGGAGCGCATCTGGGCGGTGTTGATCGAGCAGAGCGAGGAACTAAGAGCGGTAGACTGGGAATGGCAGTCTGCGGACTGCGCCATGGGCAAGGCCCGTTTTGGGGGGATTCAGTCGGCGCCAACCCCACGGACCGGGGTAAGGTGGGCAGCAAGCGGAGCATCCTGGTTGACGCGAGGGGAGGGCCGCTGAGCGTGGTGGTTGCTGGAGCCAATGTTCACGACCCCAAGCTGCAGGCGTTGATCTTGGAAAGCGTTGTAGTGGAGCGGCCTGGCGGTCGTGATGATGTCCCCCAGCACCTGTGCTTGGACAAGGGATACGACAGTCCAACCGGCCGCCGGGCTGTGGCGGCGCACGGGTACCGGGGGCACATCAGGCAAATAGGGGAGGAGAAACTGGATGCTCAGGAGGTGAAACGTTATTCCGCCCGCCGGTGGGTTGTGGAACGCACCTTGGCCGGGCTATCGAAGTATCGTGCGCTCTTGGTACGCTATGACAAGAAGGCGTCCAACTACATCGGCCTGATCCCATTGGCTTGCGCCCTGCCCGGGTACCGCCGCCAGTGGTACCTGAAGTCTTGAGCTAGCTTTCTGGTGCCACCCTACGACCGCTCGGTTCACCGTGGCCTATTTGACTCACCTCGGACCCAAGCGTAGCTACGGCCCTCTCTAAGCGCCGTCGTTGACGACTATATTGTGCGACAGGATAATTGTCAGGATAAAACCAGAAGGCAGTGCGGATGAAAGGAGGAGACGATGACGATCGGTATCGACGAGATGTTGGACCTTCTGAGCTTTGCCGGAGCTGAAATGGTTAACGGCAACGCCAATCACGGCCCGATGGCCGCCGAGGCCTTGTTCGCCATGGGCAGGGAAGATGCCGTCCTGTCCTGGGTGGATGGATATAAGGGCCGCTTGATGTATCGCCCATCGCCATCCCTGGCCATCCCGCCGGGGGAATGGCCAGAGTACCTGGGCGTACGGGAGAGGCTGGGGGACTGGATACAGCTGTTCGAAAATGAGCTGTCCCAAGCTCCGTGGCAGGACATGGTGCGACAGTGGGTGCCTCGGCTAGCCCGGGGACTAATGGCGGCGGCCACCCACGGCCTTATACGCACCAGCCACGCAGCCCGCAATCTCTCCGCGGGGGAAACACGCCTGCGAATATCCGAGCTTGCCCAGGGCCTTGGCTATTGGGCGGCCCGCTACTACACCCTTCCCGGGTCGCCGTCGGGGGCCAATGCCGGCCACAACCCCAGGGCTGCACTTGACCACGTGGAGCTTCTGAACGACCTCTCATTCGACGGCACAGGTTTGGTCACAGAGCAGATGAAGGGAATGGAAGAGCATCCTGAGTTTGCTCCGGTCATCGACCTGGCAGACGCCAGCGGCGATTTGTCGCGCTTCATCTCCAATCTTACCGAAACGTTTGCCGGGATTTACCTTGCCAGCCCCAAGAACCTGGTGGCCTACGTTCACACGGTAACTGCACCCAGCGCACTGCGTATGTTGACTCCGTACCTCGACGAAAAGGACGCCCGTCAGGCGGCCCGCTACTCCTGGCAGGGCTGTGCCGCAATATATTCCTGGTATTCGGCGGCACCCGCCCAGGACACTTCGGGTTTGGATGCTCCCGAGGAAGACCACGACGAGCTCATCGACCGGGCTGTGGCCGCCGGCGGAGCCCACTCGATCAAATTCACCGAAGCCTGCCTGCGGGAGTACTCCCTGAACCCCAACCCGGTTTACCTTTTGGCGGCCCGGGATGCCGCCGAGCGAGTGGGGCCGATATGAGGCCCTCAAACGGCAGTAGTCGCATAAGTTGACCTACCACAATCCGAGTGGCAAAAATAACTACTATCAATCTGTTCTGGTTTGTGATGCCGCATAGCCACCGTGCGCGGCCCCGCGAGGTAGGCGAGACACGGGGTCCCACCGAGGAGTGTTACCGGCAAGGCTGGACAGGCCGCCTGCCCGTAGTTCCCCCGACCCAGTAGCGGGGGGAGAAACTGGACGATCAGGGGGTGGAAACGCTCTTCGGCGCGGCAGTGGGGTTGTGGAGTGTTCCTTGGACTGGCCATCGAAGTGTCTTGCAATCTCGGAGCGCTAAGACAAGTGAGGTACCCAGCTACATCGCCCTGATCCAATTGGCGTGCGCACTGCTCTGGAGCGTCGCCAGTGGTACTTGAAGTTTTGAGATAGTTTCTTAGTATGCCAAGCCAAACTTGGCCTGCCATCGCTTGCACTCCTGTCACTTCGGCTGCGGAGCGCACAATATTAGTTGTCTGTCTATGACGGCCCTTCGCCTACTGCTGAACGAGTTATAACTGTTTCCGTTAGACTGCCGTACGTCTATTGTACCGTATATTATATCCGAGCGACGGAACAGCATAGGGATTTTGATGCCCCCCTCGGTCGGGGCGTCGGACCGCTGCATGCGCTAGCCCCGCGGGAAAGGGATTGAAAAGGCCTGGCCAACATGACCTATAATTGCCGTTATAGTGCACGAGTAGTGAATGGGGGGTGGCTGTAGAGAAAAAGGGGGGCCCTTGGTTCGGCAGCACGCCCCGGTACCCGTATGAGGTCACCAAACGGTCCTGCGTCATAATGCTTCAACCCGGTACACTTACAAGCCTGCAGCACTTTGGTGGCGTAACGGTTCCGTTTGCTGTTGGGGTTTCAGAATTGGGTCCTGATGGATTGATATAACTCAATACCTTCTCCAATCGCGTAAATTGTCACGCCCACCATTAAGAGAAGTGCTACTGCCCGCCATGCCCATCGAGAGGGACAACCCTTTTGATCCACTTGTTACCTCATGAACCCCACTTCCGAACGGAACCGCGCGCTCTGCCTTGTTGAATAGAAACAACCAGACTCCCTGACGGTGGAAGAGTAACTGTCCCAGCAAGGGCTGGCGCCCTTCGGGGAAGGAGCCGGTATTTTGACTATGGTCAGGCAGGCGGTCAGCGGGGAACAGGACGAGGCCGAAAGGCCAGGCAGGCGATATTGGCCCAGGTGCGGGACGCCGAGGCGGAGTCGGTGGAGCGCCTGGTGGCTGCGGCTGGAAGGCGGTCGAGGTGGCACAGGTGGTCGTCGAAGTTTTCACCAATGGGGCCAGCGGCAACGGTCGCGCCGGTGAGCCGGACAGTCCTGGGGAGATGGCGGGCCTCGTGTTTGCCGTGGCCGAATGGCCAGACAGCCTAAAAGGGAATCCTATCAAGTTGGGGGCATGTACATAATGTGGGGATGAGATCAGGGCAGAGGCGGTGAATCAACCGCCCTTGCCCTGACGTTACGCCGGTGCAGCAGAGAGTCCGAGGCTGGACACCCGAAGCCTCCACCTACTAATGGCTGACCCTGCGGTGATACGGCTGGCATTTACCCTCGGATTGGTCCTTGCAGCATCGGCCAGAGCTTGTGGGCGGTCTCGCCCATAATCCAGTTGCGGTCTTCGTCGGAGAGCCAGGACAGGGCCGTCTGGCCCAACTGCACCTGGCCGATGTAACCACCCTCACGGGAGGAGGGGAAGTTGGAGCCCCACATGACGCGCTGCGGCGTGAAGGCCGCAATGACCCGCCTGAAGAGCGCCTGCTCGGGCGGGGTAAGGTCGGGGTAAGGCCCGAGGCTGGTGCTGGAGATACGCAGGTAGGCGTTGGGCAGCCTGGCCAACTCTTCCAGGGCGTTCGTCATAGCGTCCTTGTCCCCGGCGCCGTTCCAGCCCGCGAAGTGGTCCGGAGCAAAAATGACGTTAGGGTGACGGACGCCCACGTTCCGCATCCGCTCGACCTTGTCCGGCTGGCCGCCGCCGCCGATGGATATGGGAATGCCCAGGGCTTCGGCGCGCTCCCAGAGAGGATCGCATCGGGGATCGTCGGGCTCGGCCTGACTCTGCAGGCGCACCCCCGTCATGCCCCGCTCGTTCACCCAATAAGAGAGCTTGTCCGCGGCATCGGGCGCAGCCGGGTCCAGGATCCCCACGGACACAGTGCGGGGGGCATACTGCTGGGCGCTGTCACACTGGTAGGAGTTATCCAGGCCATAAGTGGCGTTGGGCTGCACCAACGTGGCACAGTCCACGCCGGCCCGGTCCAGCTCCGCAATCAGGTCTTCGACGTCGTTGCTGACCTCGGTGGACCATCCCCGCGCTCCGGGATCGAGTGGGTGCTTGACCTTGTCGCTGCTGACCACATGGGTGTGGGTGTCGATAATCATGGGCCTAACTCCTGAAAGGATTACGTTGGACCGACGGTGGCAGTCTACCACACGGCCCCGGATGAAGGAACGCTGCCGTTAGGCGGAGGCGGGGCAACCGGACTTCATGACTCCCGATGCCACGCATTAGCATGACGATCGTCTATTTACACCGCGAAGACGGGGAGTCCCGTGCCTGACCTGGAGGCGCCGGGGCCGAACTGCATCGCCCGCAGCCGCTGCCTGCGGTCACACTGGATCGGGGTAGCCAAGGGACACTGAGGGCTTGTCAAATAGGGCTTGGCTTCCACAGTTGCACCATGGAAGCGTAAGCAGCTAAGGCCGCCAGGTCGGTCAGCAGCGGCAGGGATTCTGCCCTGCGGGGCGGGGATGCGGGTTGATGGTTGATGCCGTCATCAACGCTGACCGGTTCCACCAGCTTATCCAGGTCGGCCGCAGCAGTGTGGTGCCACGTATAGGTTAGCCCTTGGGGAGCCGGTGCCAAATAGCCGCCCGCCCTGGAGTTCGAGGTTCTTGCCTTCCGGTTCCCGCGCCGAGTACTAAGCGAAACCGCACAGCGTCGCCGCGGCCAAACCTCTGTCAAAATGCCTAGGGTACAGCTTTCCTGCCCGGGGCCAATAAACCGGGTTTTCCAGGCAGCACCTGAGCAACAGAAGGTGAGGATTTCCAACCCTGGCCGGAAACAGGGATGCTTCCACCACCCACTGGCTGAGTGGCTGACATCTTATATCAACTGCCTATGCGCGAATGGCTTAAGACATGGTGGCGCACGGTGGGGAGATGTTTGATTCGACGATTGCCTTGGCTGGAGGAAGGGCCCTAAGATGCTTTCCCACTATCCAGGGAAGCAGGCGGCAAGGACAAGCCGACGCTATTGGGGGTAAGAGGTGTTCAGAAAACGGGCGTTTTTGAACACCCTCTCCACGCCTCCCTCGCCAGCTTTGAGCAGGTGTTCAACAACCCTGTTCAACAATAGCAACCGTTCAACAACTGCGTCAAGGGTTTGTTGGACATCTGGGGGATATCTAGCTTTGGGCCGGAGCTGTTACGGGTGCGAGCCCCATGTTCCACCCCAACGGTCTGCCAAAGGACCAACAAGAGGACATCGCAATTGCCGCCATTCAGACCATCATGCCTTGGGAAAAGGAGTTTTGCCCGAGGAGCTAATCCTTGTTCAGTCAGGGCGTCATATCGGCTGGCGTGTGATCGCCGCGCTTTTTTGCCGACGGCGTCGACACTCCTTTCAGTCACATGGGCACGGCTTAGAACCTCACTGCCACCGGCGTTGAGCTGCCCGCGCTGACGCAGGCCGGTCGGTGGAAGAACTCCTGTATGCCAGCGCAGCACACCGAGCGACAGGCGGAGGGGCAAGGTGGCCAGGTATTACCAGGAGAGCGGGGGTTAATGGCAGACCCCTGGGTTAGTGCCAACCCGCACATACAGGGGTTAACATTGTTGTTGACATTTTTATTATAGGATGAGAAACACCTGAGCACGGCTTTTGGTGATGAAACCACGAAGGAAGGAGTGACATGGCTGACCAGTCGTTCTCTGAACGTGAGGGCCTGCGTAAAGCGACCCCTTTGATCTACGACGACGCTCCCCACCAGCTTCGCTATGGAGTTCGCGAGGTACTAACCCGTCTCGACTACCGCACAGCTTTTGCACAGAGGGGCATCCTTTGCAGCGCACTGAGAACTCCTCCAGACACAGAGAACTGGAGGGGTCAAGACGAAGATAACGAAGTTATAAACCTGCTGGTAAAAACACCTTGGCTTGAGTTCTTCGACGCGTTGGAACGGATTCCCTTATACGTTGATGACGCTGAGGTAGAACTCTACTATGATGAAATGAATGCGCTGTTGGCAGATGAGAGTATCGGGTATAGGTTTGAATCGGGTGAGCTCGTTCGCGTCGGCACAGAACAGTTCCATAGTGCGGTTGATGAGGCTCGAAACTCCCTACTGGGCGGCAGATTCTCCGAACCTCGCCGCCAGTTTGAGCAAGCCAGCCATTTCCGAAACAGCTTTCCCCCCGACTGGCCTAATGCCATCAAAGAAGCTGTAAACTCCGTCGAGGCCACACTACAAGTCGTATACAACCAACCGGGTGTGGCTTTTACTGCGATCATGAGTGAGAACTTCCCCTCAGACTTGCCCCGAGGGATCAAGCAACTATTCACGTCACTATACAGGCAGGGTAGCGGAACTGTCGGAGCGCGCCACGCTTCCATTGGCGGGGTTCAACCAACTGCGGCGCGTGGGGAACTGGCAATGCATATTGCTGCTGCGTTGTATGCGTTCACTATAGCTGAACTGGATACTTAAGCATCTCGTGAAGGATGGACGGCACATATCCGACATAAAATGAGAGGTGGGTTCCCAGTATGTCCTATAAGGAACCTCTGAACCACGGGGACCCAGCTGACTTTCAGGGTCAGTGGAGCTTACAGTAAGCATCCATTCCATAGATTGGACGTGTACAGGCTGGGTTTCGATCCCACCCCAGCCCCCTTTCCGGATCTGACCGGATCCCGGGCCCGATAACCCTTGGAGCAACCGGCCGCCATCCAGCGGCGGGCTTTATTCAGGTTGGACAGGCGCAGCATCAAGGCGAACCGTTCCGTATTCTTGGCAAGACCCCGGTAGCGGACCTTGTCAGAGCTGAATCGTCCCTTCGGGTCCAGGAACGGACGGTAGACCTGGCCCCGGCCTGGCTCATTTGGTGCCGGCAGCGACGGTTCGAGTGCCCCTACCGGTCCGGGTCTGGTCTGGGCTCTTGGGGCGGCCTGAGGAGCCCGAAGGTTCATGGACTATCCTCTCCTTGCCATCCCACATAACAAGGGGCAAAACCAGCCCTGGCAAGCCGGGGTACAGTGCTTCGACCTCTTCTCAGGTCAGAATGTTATCGCTCTCAAGCCCGTGGTGCCTGATCAAAAAATTAACCTGGTCGGTGGCCATAAACCGGTCACGATCCCCTACAACGGCAAAGGGAACAATCGCTTTCCGGGGGTACTGCTCCCGGCTGCTGATAAGGTCGACGAGAATGGCAGCCATCACATACTGGCGAATGAGCCGGTGTACCAGGACATAGCTTCCTGAGGCGCCCAAGCGGCTCTCTTCTTTCGATTCGCCAACGAACAAATGCCCCGGAGTCTCAAAGACGATGTCTATTTTTGTCTCTCGTATTTATAGTTTAGTTAAAACCCGGGGATGCGGCCAAGGGAAGGGGTTGCAGGGAAATCGCGCCTTAATCTGCGGGGCAGGTCAACCACAAGGGTTGCCGCTACGGGTTGGTATTGACGTAGGGGCGGGTTTCAAACCCGCCTCGGCCGCAACTGCCCTTCGACAAGCTCAGGCTGAGCTGATTTCGTTATTGGCGCAGCCTTTGCTCAGGCCCGGCGCGAGAAAGGTATGCGTTGCTAGAACCAGGACTTGTTGCCGGCTACATAGATTCGGTTGAAATCCGCGTCGCTCTTGGTCAGGTAGAGTACCGTCTCGACCAGACAAATCACGCCGTTCGCGCCCACTCCCAAGAAGCCTATAATTACGAGTAACAGCCCCAACCCACCTATGCCCCCGGAGCCGGCCATCGCTCCGGCAAAAATGCTACCCCACCCGACAAACAGCAGAATGTAGCCGCCGATGCCCAGCACAATATGGATTACGCCGGCCGTAATCTGGTTGAGATAGAACTTGTGGATTCCGATGAAGCCGAGAAAGAACGCGAGCAATGCAGCTACTATTTTGGACTTGTCCATTTCGTTCCTCTCCCAAAAGTGGAATCAGGCACTCATCCAGGCTATCTATCCGAAGCTGAGTATAAAAGCTTGGGAAAGTGGGGTCAAGTTAAGCGCAAATACTATGGGCAACGGCGCTATTGCATCAGGGAACCTCTTAATAAGCCATTGCGGCCGCCGTCTAAACCTATACCAAGGTGGGATGTGCAATTCGGAGGTCTTGAAGACTACCAATAGGACTCCACATCACCTCATATCACCCATAGGCCCTAACTGGGTGGCCAGCCCAGGGCGGCTTACGTGGTGTCCCGGGCCATATCCAATACGGCGCTGCAGCGGTCCTTGGCGGAAGTCCTGGATAAGCAGGAGCTGCCGGTATTGGTCGCGGGCACGACCCAGCGGGTGGTCTATGCTTCCAGTGCGTCCGAGGAGAAGACCGTGTTCGATGGGCGGCCTACTGTTGCCCGGCGTGAGATGGAGTCCATCAGAGATGAGATTAAGGAGATGCTGAAGGGTTATGAACAGTCCTGATTTGAGCAAGTCGCCTAACCGGTCGCGCAGAACCGAGGGAGCCGCGGAGCGGGTGCGGGCGAAGGTGCAACGTGATGAGGTGCGGCAGTTGAACGTGGCCATTCCTGTGGATCTTCACCGGGAGATGCGTATGCGTGCTTTCCGGGAGGATCTTACCCTGCGGGCGTGGTGTTTGCAGGCCTTTGAAGCCCAATTGCAGAAATAGGCAGGTAGTTGGATAGGTGCCTATGCAGATAGGTGAATAGGGCAATAGCGTTATAGGTGGATAGGTTTACCGGTCGAAGAGCCCTTCGTATGTGTTCGCTGGCGGTGACGGCGCCTGATGCCGTTTCGATGGCGGCGTTCACCGCGTCCAGGGCTCATGCAAAGGTCTCCGTGGCGAGGGAGAGCCGTTATGGTGGCGCGAAGTTGACCGGCTCCATCCCTGCCGAGGATAGCTTGCTAGATACTCTGGACAATATGCTGTCCGTCCCCGGCTGAGGGCGTGTGGCTTCAGCAGAAGGGCAGGTCGCCAAGGTCAGAGGAGGTCAACTGGTCTTCCAGGCTGCCTGGCACACACCCACTCAAGGGGTTGCCGCTGAGGCGCAGCTCTGTCAGGTTGGCGAGGCTGCCCAACTCCGCCGGTATCTCCCCACTCAAGTTGTTGCCGTAGAGCCACAGATATGTCAGGTTGGCGAGGCTGCCCAGCTCCGGCGGTATCTCCCCACTCAAGCCGTTGTCGTAGAGGCCCAGAAAGTCAAGGTTGGCGAGGCTGCCCAACTCTGCCGGTATCTCCCCGCTCAAGCCGTTGTCGTAGAGGCCCAGAAAGTCAAGGTTGGCGAGGCTGCCTAACTCCGCCGGTATCTCCCCGCTCAAGCCGTTGCCGTAGAGGCCCAGAAAGTCGAGGTTGGCGAGGCGGCCCAGCTCCGGCGGTATCTCCCCGCTCAAGCCGTTGCCGCTGAGGCCCAGCCAACTCAGGTTGGCGAGGCGGCCCAGCTCCGGCGGTATCTCCCCGCTCAAGCCGTTGTCGCTGAGTTCCAACTCTGTCAGGTTGGCGAGGCGGCCCAGCTCCGGCGGTATCTCCCCGCTCAACTCGTTGTTGTCGAGGATCAGTACTGTAACGCACCCGTCGTTGTTGGTGTCGACACCGTACCATTCGCCGAGAGGAGCGTCGCTCAGCCAGTTGTCACTTCTGTTCCAGTTCTCACCGTCCGTTGCGTTGTAGAGGGCAACCAGGGCTTCCCGGTCCGTTTCGGCGGAGGCCGGCGTCTCCGTTGGGGTGGACGCGGTACGGTCGGAGACGGTCCCGCCGGACGGCTCATCAGAGGCGCAGGCCGCGAGCGCTGCCGTAAGGGCCAACGCAAGGATAAAGCTAAACAGGGTCACGTATCTTGTCGTGCGTGTACGGGTCATTTTCTTTCCTTTTCTGCTTTGCCTGACTCCGTAGCCAATAGATTCATACGGGTATCATAGCGGGGGTTGCCCCCTTTGTCGCCTTTGAAGCCCAACTGCAGAAATAAGCAGGTAGTTAGATAGGTGCCTGTGCAGATAGGTAAATAGGGCAATAGCGTTATAGGTGGCTAGGTTTACAGGTCGAAGAGCGATTCGTGTGTCTTCTCTCTTTAGGGCGTTTGGCAGATGTTGCTAAGGAAAGTCTGAACAAGCCAATGCTAAACCAAAGCCAAGGTGGGATGTGCATTTCTGGGGTTCTGAGAGTCGGTGTGGAAGTGGGGCAGTAGGGCGTTGCCCCTTGATTGCAGGACGGTGCGGCAGCGGCGTTTCACCTCTTCTTTCCGGTAGGTCAGACCGGCGAGGCAGTTGCCGACCCTCTCCTGCACCTTGACCTTGCTTCCCAAGCACAGGTTCCCTGTAGCCTCCTCCCTCGCCCAGCCCCAGATGGCCTCATCGGCATTGAAGTCCGGGCTGTAGCCCGGCAGGTTCACCAGCCTCAGGTTCAGCTCCGGCGTCCGCAGGTACTCCCTCACTGCTTCGCCCCGGTGGGCCGGCGCGTTGTCCCAGATCACATTCAGCCGACCGCCGCGCCTCTCTCGCAACTGTCCCAGGAAGGCTGCCGACGTTTCGCTGTTGCTGTTCCCTTCCAACTCCATCCACTCCACCTCGCCGGTCTCCAGGCACACCGCCCAATAGTAGCTGGCCTTCTCGCCGTACCTCGGGCTGGTCGAGTCCACCAAGGCCGGTTCTCCCCGAAGGACCCACTTGCCCCGCAGTTCCGCATCTGCCCGGAAGTGCGCCTCGTCGGCAAAGAACACCTTTCCGCCAGTGCGTCCCGCCTCGTCCCGCAGGGCAGCGTACTCGGCCACGAAGGCCTCCCGTTTGGCCTCATCAGCCTTGACCAGACGTTTCTTGGGGCGTTTCAAAACGAATCCCAAGCGGCGCAGCCAGTTCAGGCAACTGCTCCGGCTCAAGCTGCCGCCGAACCGTTCCCATACAAACTGATGCACCGCCTGCCAGTACCAGTTGGCCAGTTCGATGCCGGCCGCGGCGGGCGGTTGCTGCACCGCCGCTTTCAACTCCTCCTGTTGCGCCTGGTCAAGGGCGGGGGGGAACCACCAGTCTGCTCGAAGATCAAGGCTGCGGGCCCGCCCTCCGCGAAGGCCAATGCCCATCTTCCCATGGTGTGCGGGTCCCGTTCCAGCGCCTCCGCAGTCGCCGCTGCCGTCAAGCCCTGGGCCAGCAGCAGGATGGCGTACCACCTTTCCCGTTCCCGGGGCGTCGGCGCCAGGATCATCCGCCGGCGCAAGTCCTTGACTCCCATCTGCCATCGTTCCAGAAACCGGTCTATCTCTCTCACCCCCATCACCAACACCTCCCAACTCCTGAGACCAGCTAACCCAAGTCCTTCCCCAATTTACCCCACACCTCTGCACATTTCACCTTGGCTTTGGTTTAGTACTATAACAACGGGTTGTCTGGTAGGACAGGTGGCCAGATGATGTTGGGCGGTTTGGGTGATGGATGCGACGAGCTTCAGGCGGGTCTACGACAGCTTTCAGGAATTTGACGCCTTCTATGCGGCCTCCTTCGGCCGCAAGCAGTGGCGGGAGCACAACCGGAACTATCTTCAGGCGCTGTTGGTGCAGGACCAGGAGCGGCGCAACGCCGAGAATCTCTCCGAATCGGTGGGCATTTCCGCCCGGGCGATGCAGCGCTTTCTCACCGAGGCCCGCTGGTCCGATGCGACGGTCATAGAACGGCTGCAGAAGTACCTGGCCCCCAGGCTGGGGCACCCCGAGGCGGTGTGGGGTGCTGGACGGCAGCGACTTTCCCAAGCAGGGGAGGAATCGGCGGGAGTGGCCCGGCAGTACTGCGGCAGGCTGGGGAAGGTGGCCAACTGCCAGGCCGGGATGTTCCTGGCCTATGTCAGCCCGCTGGGCCGGGCGTTGGTGGACAAACGGCTGTACCTGCCCCAGGTTTGGGCTTCGGACGATGCCCGGTGTGCAGCGGCAGGGGCGCCGGCGAAAAGACGGGGCTACCGGTCGAAGACGGAGTTGGTTTTGAACTGCTGGCGCGGGCCTTGGAGTTGGGCCATCTGAAGGCCGGGTGGGTTGCCGGAGACGATGCCTTTGGGATGTCGCCGTCCTTCCGTGAGGGACTGGCGGACCTGGGGATGTGGTACCTGCTGGACATTCCGCGCGGCACCACGGTCTGGCCTTTGGAGCCGGTCTGGACCGGTCCGGGGTATCAGGGGTGCGGGCGACCCCGCAAACCCAGGCTGCGGGATGGGCAGCGCCGGACCATGGAGCAGCGGAGCGGTGAGTTGCCGGAGGAGCCCTGGAGGGAGATAACGGTGGCGGAGGGATCCCAGGGTCCGCGGAGCTATATGTTCAGCGCCCAAAGGGTGCGGTTTACCAGGAGGCGCAAGCCCGGAGAGGAGGGGTTGGCCGTCTATCGCCGCAACCTGGACGGCAGCGAGCCCCGCTACTACTTGTCCAACGCTCCCGAAGACACAACTTTGGAGACCCTGGCGTACGTGGGCGGTTCCAGGTGGCGCATTGAAACGGAGTTTGAGACGGAGAAGGGCGACGTGGGGTTGGACGAATTCGAGACCCGTAGCTGGGCTGGCTGGCATCACCACATAGCCATATGCCTGCTGGGCGGGGCGTTCCTGCTGGGCCTGCAGCAGGATTGGGGGGGAAGATGCCTCGGATCACCCGTCCCCAGGTGTACCGAGTGGTGCGTGAGATGCTACCCCGGGAACGGTTCAGGCCGGAGGAGTTGCTGCTATGGCTGAAGGAGTCCCAATTACGCAACGAGGGGACGAGCCGCTCCCAAGAGAAACGCCGCTCCGCCCGCGGCCAAGTCGGTCTGGAGCCGCCACCCTAAACTCGTCGTTGTAGTATTAAGAAACTATCTCAAAACTGGGGATAATTTAAGCGTCATGCCGGGCCAGCATGAGCATAGCAGTCTAGCCGCCCGGCGGCGTGGCCTGGCCGCGCAGGTCCCGGCCCCAGCAGACCACCGAGGCGTCGGTCTTCACGCCGCACGTGTGCGCCCACCCAGCGCTGACGGAAGCGAAGGAACCGCCCGGCGGCGTGGCCTGGCCGACACTATTATCGCCCCAGCAGACCACCGAGCCGTCGGTCTTCACGCCGCATATGTGCGACCCGTCCCCAGCGCTGACGGAAGCGAAGGAACCGCCCGGCGGCGTGGCCTGGCCGACACTATTATCGCCCCAGCAGACCACCGAGCCGTCGGTCTTCACCCCGCACGGGTGCGCCCTCCCAGCGCTGACGGAAGCGAAGGAACCGTCCGGAGGCGCGACGTCGGGAAAGCCCCAACAGACCACCGAGCCGTCGGTCTTCACCCCGCACGGGTGCGCCCTCCCAGCGCTGACGGAAGCGAAGGAACCGTCCGGAGGCGCGACGTCGGGAAAGCCCCAACAGACCACCGAGCCGTCGGTCTTCACCCCGCACGTGTACTGCGGCCCAGCGCTGACGGAAGCGAAGGAGCCGCCCGGCGGCCTGGCCTGGCGTTCTCTATCATCGCCCCAACAGACCACCGAGCCGTCGGTCTTCACTCCGCATGTGTGCTCTTGCCCAGCGCTGACGGAAGAAAAAGGAATGGAAGGCTGTTCCGTTGCCGCGGGAACTGTTGTTGCACGTGGAGCCGTTGTTGCTGCCGGGGCAGATGTGGCTACCGGGGCCGCAGGCGCGTCGGTGGCCGCTGGTACTGCGGTAGCCTCATTTCCGCAAGCAACGATAATCAATGTGAGCCCGACCAACAGAGCCTGACCTAAACGTGCCAACATCTTTGCTCTCCTCTGGTACCGCCGTCAATGGCGCTTGCTATTTTGAGATAGTTTCTAAGACGAAGGTCCTCGATTTTGTCTAATTTGATGGACTGGCTATGTGACTTTGCACACAGTCGGCGAGCGGGTGGTCCCTTCCTTCGCGATGTGCCTCGATGTCCAACTCGCCCTTTTTCTCAACCACTTCGACCAGGTAGTTGGCGCCGCCGTACAGGTTGATGGTCAGGCGCGGCCCTTCGCTTAAAAAGCCGCCCTCCGTTTGTTCCACGCTCTCGATGTCGGTGTACGGTACCTCGAAGAGGTGTTCGTTGAAGAAGCCGGCGCGCACGAATACCAGGCGGCGGTCGGTGGCGGCGATAACTCCCTCTTTCTTGCCGGGGTCCTGCTGGTCCAAATTGTATTCCGCCCAGGTCAGTTGTTCGATGTCCTCATCGTCGAACAGCACTTCGAGGAGTTTCTCTCGCTCCTTTCGGTGGGTTTTGAGATCCCAGTTCGGAGACCGGTCCTGCCACTGGACGTTCATCCTGGACTGCCTGGATGAGGTGGGAAAGACGGGCGCAGCTGGCTCAGTAGAGGAAGCTGGCGCAACGGGCTCAGTAGGGGAACCGGCCAGATGACTTTGTACGCAGGCTACGAACTGTTTCGTTCCGTCATATACCTGACTGACTACGTAGCTGCTGGCCCCGGCGCGGCCAACGATTGTTATGCTACCGCCCCAAAAACCCTCCTTGAATTCCACCCTCTCTATGTCACCGTAAGCCGTCTCGTCCAGATGTTCGCCAAACATACCGTTGTACACAAAAACCAGGCGTTGGTCGGTTGCCGCGACAACTCCGTTGTGTTCTTCTGCGCCTTTCACGTCGGTTTTGTAGATGCCATTGATCAATCGTTCGATATCCTCGTCGTCGGACAGGACGTCGAATAGTTTCTCTCGTTCATTTTTGTGGGAATCCAACTGCCATTCAGGGGACCGTTCCCGCCATTGAGCGTTAATCCTGGAGTACTTGGAAGTGGCGTTCTGCTCGGGGGACTCGGACGAATCGGCGGACCCGGCGGCCGGGTCCGAAGGAGCCGGATGCGGCATCGACCCGTTGACCAGGCCGTTGACCAGGACCGCGAACTCCTCGGGGTATCCGGTCTGCCTGGTATTGTGGGGCCTTTCTTGATCCATGGAATCGACGCTATACCTGGGGTATCCGGGCTTTGCCATGAACCTCAATTGCTTATGGCGTCCCCCTTCCTCATACAATACCTCGCTGATGCCCGCGTAGTCGAGCTGTCCGGCGTGCTTGCCGAAAAGGCTTTCGGACAGAAAGATGAGGCGGCGGCCGGTTGCGGCTATGATACCGTCCTTTGGTATTCCTTCCGCTTCCTCCGATTTGAACATGCCGCCTAGGATTGCGTGCAGCTGCTCCCCTTCAGCCATGATTTCCGGGAGCTTCGTGCGTTCTTTGCTGCGTTTGTTCCGGTGGCTCCAAACCGGCTGTAGCATTCGCCACTGGGCAAAAATCCTTTCCCGTGCATGGTCCGGGCCGGGCTGGGCGGCCAGGTGGTTTTGCATCAAGTTCGCGAGTTCCTCTGCCTCCTCCTTCCGGGAAGGACGGATTACGTAGGTGTTATCGAGGCCAAGAGCGGCGAATTTCAACTCCTCGTTCTGGCACTGCACCGCCAGCAAGTTCGCGAAGGGGACGTTCAGATTGTAGGCGTCTCTAAATACGCCGGCAAATATGAGGCGGCGGTCGGTTACCAGGGCGAGGCCCGGGCCTCCCTCCACGCTGGCCTGCCACCACTTGTCCTCGACCGCTCCCTCCTCCTCGTACGTCGCTCTTTCGTCCACCAGCTCCGGTCCGCCTAGGGCGCATGGCGTCCAGAATTCGACGGACTCACCGCTATCCAGCATATGGGAGAGCGCTGCCCGGTATGATTCAGCGTCGGCTGGCTGGCGCGAGCGCACCAGGCTGGTTAACTCATTCGTCCCCCAGTCGCCCGTCTGCAACTCATGGGTTTTCCCGAACCCGGCGAATCTTACCGCGTCGGGCCCGACCTCTTCCACTGTTTCGATACCCCAGTAGGGGACCTTCGACACACTCTTGTTGACCCGGCCTTTGTTCAGGAAGAGCATACGGCGACCGGTGAACGCGATGACGCCCCTATCGTGCTTATCAACCTCCTGTCTCCCAACGAGCACCTTCCAGCCTCCGGCCCACAGACGGTCGATGTTTTCGTCGTCGTCCAGCGTATCGTGGAGCAGCTTGCGCTCGCCGTCGTAGTCCTTATTGCCCCACCCAGGCTGCAACGCCTGCCATTGGGCGTCGATCCTGCTCCGTTTGGCCTGCATACCCATTGCACTACCTCCTCAGCCTGCCCACCTGTATTCCTGACCGGGCATTGACCTGGTACCACAACGACGGTTCGTGAAAGCATCATACCGACGTTTTCTGTCTGCCTCCCAGTAACGTACCGTGAAATGCCTTGGGCAGCAAGTTGCCAGATTCAATTTCACCTTAAGAATCGCCGCGCCAAATAATCCGTCGTTGTAGTACTAGTATTACACAGACAGTTCACGCCGGGGTGGGCCGGCAAGACTCGGACTAAATCCCGTATCTCGTTGATCTGTGTCATGTGGTTAGTCCCTTCGTTACCGGCAAGCTGTCTTCATTTCTACCTTCTCCAAAGGAACCCTTTTTCATCATAGCTTCTCCCTGTGCTGGAGGGGATTTCCTCATTCTCGGTAACAAGACCTATAACGGCAAATATCAGACTTTTACTTTTTCTCCTACTAAAGGTGTACCAAAAACGCCCGTTTTCTGAACACTTCCAAGAGAAGGACGCTGGCCCGCGCTGGCGGCTTGATTCCCATGACCCTGCTCCCCGTCACCTATGGCTACCCCCGGGTCAGCAAGTCCGACGACGAGGCCAGGAACCTGGAGACCCAACTCCGCCTGCTGGCCGACCACGGCATCCGTGCAGACCTGACCTTTTCCGACATCGCCACCGGCCGCACCCTGCGGCGCACCGGCTGGCAGGAACTGCTGTCCCGTCTCCGACCCGGCGACACCCTGGCGGTGGCCTTCCTGGACCGGTTGAGCCGGAACTTCGAGGACGGGGTGCGCATCCAGGCTGAGCTGACCGAGCGGAACATTGGCATCGTGGCCCTGCGGGAGAACATCGCCACCGGCGACGGCAGCGCCGCGGCCAAGTTCTTCCGCCGCTCCATGCTGACGCAGGGGGCTTACCAGGTGGACTCGACCAGCGAGCGCATCAAGCTGGGGCTGGACCAGGCCCGGGCTGGCGGGAAGCGGCTGGGACGCCCGCCCGTCTTGACCCCGGAGCAGGTGGCGCAGTGCCGCCGGATGACGGAGGAGGGCGCCGGGCTGCGGCACATTGCCCGGGTGATGCAGTACTCGCCGGCCACGGTCAAAGAAGGCCCTGGCCGCCGCCCGGGACGGCTGAGTGACCTCTGATCCCCTATAGCGATGTCAATTCCGGGAGGACCCCGGAGGGTCGCCGCTCCAACAGGTAGATATAAGGAGGTCTGCTCATCCTGGCCGATCTGGGCCTCTACCGGCTCACCGGCCAGTAGTCCGCCGACCTCTACGAGCTGATCATCAGCCGCCACCGGGTCTCCAGCTTCGTCATCACCAGCAATCGGGCTGTGGAGGAATGGCTCAGCCTATTCGATGACCCCATCCTGGGTAACAGCGCCTTGGACCGGCTGGCCAACACCAGCTTCCAGATCGTCATCGAGGGGGCCTGCTACCGGGAGAAACTGTCGCCCCACCGGAAGCTGTTGGGTGAAAAGGTGGTGATTGACCTGCCAAAGGCAACCTGATACAAATCTATATCAGTCCCGCCCAGGGTGGACTAACGACTGTGGCGATAAATGGCCTAAAGACCCTGGCGTTTCTTGTTGTTGTTCTACGATTATGACACCGACTAACTGGTCAGCGAAAATGTCATCCCATGAGGGATTTGACATTGAATCAACAAGAACAAGCCAGGATTCAGGTGCTCAACAGTGTTCTGGAATACCAACTGCCCATCGCCCAGCTCAGGCGGCAAAGATCCCGACAGATTATTGTCGAGGGGGAATATGCCGGTAACTCTGCCGTCTTCGTTCGTTGCAACTCCATGCCATTCATCCAATGGCCGGTCGGTCAACCAGTTCTGTTGGTCTGTCCACTGAGGACCGCCAGCAGCGTTGTAGAGAGCCACCAGGGCTTGCCGACCTCACTGAGATTCAGATGTCAGCGGCGGGTCTGTGCCCAGTTCGGCGTTTCGACAGGGCGGACCATCTGGATGGGGAATTCGCTGGAGCCAATTCTTCATTGCTCGCGGGGAGCAGAGACCTGGGTTAGCAGCAAAGTAGAACCTCGACAACTCGGTCAGCCTTGTCAAAGATTGCGGAAGTTCTCCTGTAAGTAAATTGCTTGAGAGACTTAATGACGTCAGATTGGACAAATTTCCCAACTCCGGCGGTATCTCCCTGCTCAACTGGTTGTAAGGTAGGTCCAGAGATTGCAGGTTGGTCAGGTTGCCCAACTCCGGCGGTATCTCACCACTCAACTGGCCGGTGGGTCGCAGCGGGTTGCCCACGAGGGCCAGATATTGCAGGTTGGCGAGGTTGCCCAGACTGGCGGGTATTCGGCCCTCAAACTGGTTCGTGCCGAGATTCAGGTGAGTGAGAAGAGCAAATTCGCCCAATCCTTGTGGGAGCCTGCCCTGCAGCGAGTTACCCTCCAAGTTCAGGTGGGTGAGTCGGGACAGGCTTTCCAACTCTTTCGGAAGGAACCCAGTCAGGTAGTTTTGACTGAGGTCCAAATGGGAAAGGCTGGAAAGTCTGTCTAGTACTACAGTCGCAGATGACCTCCTAGAGCGTCGGACGGTCTTGCAAATCGCAACGTCTAGCTACGACCAACCCCTCTGCTTTTAACGAAGCTGCGCTAAATTGAGGCCGAAAGCACCGAGTCAGTGTTAGTGCGGCTGTAGTACTAAGTTCAGCCGATTTTCTCAAGGGAAAGACCTTACTGACCTTAGAGCCACAAACCCCGAGTTCAAGAACGTCAGCCGCCGTCTCTAGGAAGCGGTAATTCACCAGGTACCAATAAGCTGGCAGCGATACCTCAAAGCCAAAAACAAAGGCGACAAAGGGGGCAAACCCCGCTATGATACCCGTATGAATCTATTGGCTATGGCGTCAGGCAAAGCATGAAAGGAAAGAAAATGACCCGTACACGCACGACAAGATACGTGACCCTGTTGAGCTTTGTCCTTGCGTTGGCCCTTACGGCAGCTTTCGCGGCGGCGGCGGGCAAGTAAGGTTCAGGCGGGGGCGTGGTTCGACAAGTTCACCATGAACGGTGTGGTAGATGACTGGCGGGCGGCGATGCTTTAGCGTTTCGGGCGCACCCGGATCGGGATAAGGATACCCAAATGGGCCGATCAGCCGAGGCTAAGGAGGTTGCAATGGCGCCAAGACTTCGCAAGTTAAGCATGGCAATCCTGGCGGGAGGAATGGTGGCCGGTTCACCGCTCATCGCCGCTTGCAGCAGCATCCCTTTCGTCGGCGACAATGAAGAGTACGAGGCCTGGAAAGCCACCGACGGAGCGTCCGGCCGGATTAACCTGCAAGATGTTGAAGAGGCATTCAAGGCTACCAGGAACTTTGGGGTTGCCAGGGACTTTGAGATACGGGTTAACCGAATCTACGAAGGCGACGGTCTTGTCGTGTTTCGCGCCGCTCAGACAGATTTAGTTGATGGGGAGCGACTGACCCTGGAAGGTTGGGAAGACCTGAACGCAAGTTTTTCCGTTAATGAGGAACATGATGAGCAACTCTTTTCCATCGTGAAAGAGAAGGGCGAGTATGAAATCCAGGGTTACCATGCTAACGGCTACTACAACAGCCGTTTTGGGCTGGGGGAACCGCAATCGCCTGCCATACAGGTTTGTCGTGCTTACCGCTCCGAGGATGGAAACAAAGTTATACTTGAGCTCTGGATAGACAAGAATAGAGATGGCGTCATAGATGAGAACTCGGATACTCTGAGTGTACGCGCTGCGAGACCGGTCGGAGAACCATGGCCACCGAGGTTTATGGCTGGTACGCCCCGACTTAATGGGGATGACTTATTATTTGCCTGGCTGGGATTGACTGGCACCGGCAGGGGAGCCTATTTCTATCAATCTTCGTCAAAAACAGTGATTTCCCACCGCTCTATCACTTCCGTAGGTGCAAGAGCCCAGAAAGAGCGCAACCGCGAGTACGCCGCCAAGCAGCAGGCCCTGGTTGGTCCCGGGTACCGGGAGGCCGGGTTGAACATCAGCGCCGCCCGCCAGACCTACCAGAAGGCGGTAAAGTCAACCGGCTCCTTCGAAAAGAAGGGAACTGACCGATACGCCGCCGTTTCCTGCGAGCTTTACGAGAGGCGCTGTCCAGGAGGTCGCTTCAGTTCCGATGACGATGGTGGCTTTTTTGGTGGTGGTGGCCAGGTAAGGTTCAGGGACAAGCGCCGGGGCTGGCGTGGTTCGATAAGCTCACCACGAACGGTTTGGTAGATGACTGGCGGAACGGCAATGCTTGAGCCGGGCGATATATTGAACCGGGACGGAACCAACCTTGCGCTATGGGTATCCCGGTCAAGTATGCCGCCGGACGCCGTGCTGGAGATAGTCCTGCCGGTAGATTATGCCCGGCTTTCCCTCGGCCAGCTTTTGGATGCAGTGTTCCCGGAGGATGATGCCGAACAGTTAGTGGTTGAGGGGATGCTCGACGTGGCAGAAAACCCGGACTTGCCGGATATCTACGACTGCTTCCTGCCGGTTATAGACCAGCACCGCTCAGGGCTATGCTACCTTAAGCTGACCGCCGCCGGTGGCCGGGCGGTCGAACTTTCCGACATTGCCGCAGACCTCTTGCAACCCGCCCCGGCAGGTTCCCCAACAGGTTCGGTGGACATTCCAGCCCATTTGGGCCTTGAGTTGACCATCGAGCCGGAGTACCTACCGCTGGACTACGCCATTGCTCAGGGGTATGCCGACAGTGAGAAGGAACTGCTGTCCTGGCTGCAAGCGTGTACCCTGCTCTACTTTGTGGACAAGCACGAATACCGGCTGCCGCCTTTAGCTGAAATCAGTGAAAGCTCACCGTTACAGTCCATAGCCGCGGGTCTATGTGACCGCGGTTTTCTAGCTGCTGGCCCCGAAAGCGGATGCCCCGAAATTACCCCGGAAGGACGGCGGTTCATCGGCGCCTTGTTGGTCGAGACCGAGGGTTACATTGACCGGTTCGACGTCTTCAAGGATGCCGTTTGGGACGAGGATACCGGCTCCGCAGAATTTGATACCGGCTATGCTGAGGACTTGCGGGTGCAGGTATTCATCGCCGAAGGCTTGGACCCGGTACGCACGGTATTTCTGCTGCGGCTTTACGATGGTACGCTGGATGAGTTCGCTTCAACTTGGCCGGAATTGATTGGCGATTCAGGTTTCTTTAACCAAATACTGGAGCCGGTGGTAAACTGGCGTCAGGCCCCCGATGATTTGCTACAGGCAATTATTGAGGATGGCTATGCCTGTTCGGAGGAACGCGCCGAACTCGACCGGGAGGAACGCTCCCAGGCGCAAATAGCCAGGTGGCTGCGGGCTTTGTAGCTATTGAACTATTTCCCGCCAGCGCCCTGCCGGTGAAGGAGGGGTGGCTGCTGGTCTTCTCCCACGGTCACGACGTCCGTGCCGGCTACCTGGAGCGCAAGGGAGACATATCCTATCTGCGCCCCGTGGACCTCTGAACTCGCGGGCTTAACGCCCGGCGCAGCAGCTAGGACAACACCGCCCCGATAACGTCGGGGCGGCGGTTCTCGGGTCTTGGCGCGCGCCTTTATGTTCCGTTAATCCGTATGAACACGGGACTCAGTTTACTCCTCTGGCCAGCCTTCGGGCTCATCACCATCGGCCAAGGCAGCCTTCACGCCCTCGGCGGCGTCTGCGGTGACCCAAGTAGTCCAGACGGCCTCATTGTCCCTCAGCCACCAGAGGGCAGTAGCGGCGTTGTCGGAGTTGGGATTTTGAACCTGCCAGTGAAATGCCGCTTTATACTCTTCGACGTTGAAATCCCATTTGCGCAGCATTTGAATGACATCGGGAGCGGCTGACAGCAGATCGGAATTTACCGCAACGAGTATTGTGGCGTCCTCATAGGCGCAGGCGCTGGTGGTGAAATAGCACTCATGGGTGTAGGCCTGCTCTTCCAGGCGAACCAAGTCCAGCGTGATTGCCAGGTCGTTAGTGCCCCACTGGTATCCGAGCCACGGCTCCTGTCGTTCGTAGGCGCCTAACAGGTCGCTGTTCAAAGCGTCTCCGTCGACGGGGTTAACTATGTGCACATGTTCTTCCAGTTCGTAGCCCTGTATCTGAGCGGCGTTCTCGGCTTCGCAGGCCCATCCAAGTCCGCAGGACACCAGCCGCGCCTTGTCGCTGGTATCAGCGGTCTTGAACAGGTCCTTATACTTCTGTTCCTTCAGGTCTTCGACGCTGTCCAAATCCGGGTACTGTTCCTGCAAGTAAGCAGGAATGACAAAGGCGGACTGCCAGTCGGAACCCAGGCTCTTGCCAAGAGAGAGGACAGAGCCTTCAGCAATCGCCAGTCCCCATTCCACTTCCTGGTTGGGCAACCAGATTTCCATAGAGACTTGAATCGCGCCATTCTCCAGATCTTCGAACGACGGCAGTGTGGAGCCGAACTTCACGTCTGTGGGATAGCCATAGCCGAATTCAACCAGATACTGGGCTATCCGGTTCTGAAGCTGGGCGCTGCGCCAGTCGAGGTCTGCTAAGATGATTGTCTCCTTAGGGCCATCCGGGGCTTCCTCCGACGACGTGCAGGCAACCACAGTAATCATAGCCATGATTGCCAAAAACATTGACAAATAGATAAAACTTTTACTTGTCAACAATGTTATTCCCTCCGCCCTGCACCGGGCTCTGTAAAGGTTGGGGCATGAATCATCAGCTCCGCTTCAGTCTTGAGGGAATCTACCGGCAAACCAGCCTGCTTTAGGCGAGGAGACAAATACGAAACGGTGCCGCAGGCCAAGTTCAACACCCTAAACTAAAGACAAGGTGAAATGCGCAGATGTTGCGGTCAAACGACGGAGCCGGGTCATTCTCCAAGTACGGATGAGAGGGATTCACCGGCGCAACCCAGCTGATCATCATCGCCATTTAAATGTACATCCCACCTTGGCTTTAGTTTAGTATTACAACGACGGTTCAAGGAGGGACGTGTGGGGAGGCACGAAGGGCGGCGCGGCGCTTCGCATGGGAGCGGCTGGCACCCTCGTTGCGTTCTTGCGTCTCCTCCAGCCACCGCAGCAGTTCAGCCGGCCCGAACCGTTCCCGGGGCAGCATTTCCCGCACCACCCGGTAGACCTGCGGCCTCGTGATCCGGGGCATCTTTCCCCCCAAGCCTGTTGCAGGCTCAGCAGAAAAGCTCCGCCCAGCGGGCACAGGGCCAGGTGGTGATGCCAGCCAGCCCAGCTGCGGGTCTCGTACTCGTCCAGGCCTACGTCGCTTTTCTCCGTCTCAAACTCCGTTTCTATACGCCAACGGGAGCCTCCCACGTAGGCCAGGGTCTCCAATGGGGTATCCTCTGGAGCGTTGGACCGGTAGTAGCGGGGTTCGCTGCCGT
This sequence comes from Dehalococcoidia bacterium, assembly GCA_965197655.1. Taxonomy (GTDB): domain Bacteria; phylum Chloroflexota; class Dehalococcoidia; order Lucifugimonadales; family UBA3495; genus CATQHB01. The sequence goes on from OZ240220.1 coordinate 3,949,621, forward strand.
CCAGGTTCCGGCGCCAGATGGCCCAGTGGATGTCGCCGGGCTTCCGCCGGCTGGTTGGACGCACCCGCTGAGCGCTGAACCGGTAGCTGCGGGGACCCTGGCTTCCCTCAGCCACCGTTATCTCCCGCCAGGCCTCCTCCGGCAACTCATCACTGCGCTGCTCCATGGTCCGCCGCTGTCCGGCCACGAGCTTAGGCTTGGGAGGACCACCCCGTCCCCGATAGGCCGGAGTGGTCCACTCCGGTTCCGCTGGCCACACCGTAAAGCCCGCCGGCACGTCCAGCACGTACCACATTCCCAAGGCCGCCAGGCCCTCCCGGAAGGACGGCGACATCCCGAAGACGTCGTCCGCAGCGACCCAGCCGGCCTTCAAATGGCCCAGTTCCAAGGCCCGCGCCAGCACCTCCAACGCCAATTGGGTCTTTGACCGGTAGCCCTGCCTCTCCCCAGGCACTCCCGCCGCCGCGCACCGGTCTTTATCCGAGGTCCAACTCTCGGGCAGATACGGCCCCTTGTCCACCAATGCCCGTCCCAACGGGCTGACATAGGCCAGGAACATCCCCGCCTGGCAGTTGGCCACCTTCCCCAGTCTGCCGCAGTACTGCCTTGCCACTCCTACCGACTTCCGGCCCTGCTTGGGGAAGTCGCTGCCGTCCAGCACCCACACCGCCTCCGGATGTCCCAGCCGGGATCCCAGGTATTCCTGCAAGCGTCCTATAATCGCTGCATCGTCCCAGGGAGAATTGGTGAGAAACCGCTGCATCCCCCTGGCTGACGCGGGAACCGTCTCGGACAGATTATCGGCGTTGCGCCGCTCCCCGGACTGCACCAGCAGGGCCTGGAGATAATGACGGCTGTGCTCCCGCGTCTCCCTGCGGCCAAACAGCGGCGCAAAGTAAGCGTGAAACTCCTGAAAGTCCTGGTATACCTGCTCGAAAGCTGCCGCATCCACTTCCCCACCTCACCTCCCCAAGCCTTCCCAACTTCCCAGTCATCCTATCATACCAACCGTCGTTGTAATACTAAACCAAAGCCAAGGTGGAATCTACATTTGTTGGGCGCTGGAGATTGGCTTAAGCGCCACGGTGAGGCTCTTCCTCTGTACTTGGCAAACGGTCATGTGCCGCCGATTGGCTTCCCCGATATGTGCATTCCACCTTGGTATTAGTTTAGTGTCACGGAAGTTACGTAGTTGGACAAGACTGTCATTCCGAAGTGAAACCGAGGAATCCAAAATCTTCAGATTAGGACGGCTTTCAGATACGATGCGTCCTTGCTCTGTAGGATTTTGGATTCCTCGCTCCGCTCGGAATGACAGATCACCGATGAGGTTCCTATTCAACTGCGCAACTCCTATCGACCCTTCGACTAGCTCAAGGCGAACGGGATTCAGCCTGGTCATTGGGAAAATGAAAAGGCCCTGGGCAAGTACGGTCTAATACTGACCTGATGCTGGCTGATGAACTCCAGTGCCAGGCCGTTCCAGACCTGGGGGCGTTCCCAAAAACCGGCGTGTCCAGCATCGGGAAGGGAGACGAAACGGGCGGTGGGGATGGGCGCCGCCAACAGCCGCATCAGCGCCGGGGGCGACAGCAGGTCCGCTGCTCCGGAGAGTACCAGCGTTGGGACTTGTATGGTCTGCAACCGGGCGCAGGTAATCGGCGCGCGGGGGGGCTGCGCCGGCACTGGGCCTTTGACAATACGGCGGCAGCTTCTTACGATGCTAACCAGCCGACGCCATTCTATCCCCTGCGCCGGACCGTACTCAGGAGGAGCTCCATGCGCCACCATGCATCTAACCGCCACTCCCGATGCCCGGTGACTCCCCTCCGTGTCGCCCCAGCCCTGCTCCTCGCGATACTGCTCATAGCAGCCGCCCTGGCCGCCTGCGGCGGTGACTCGCCCGACGCCGACAGAGAGAGAACAGCGGCGACGCCCCGGACGGAGGCCACGGAGACCGGGGACGCCGAACCCGAACCAACCGGCGGGGGAATCTTCGGCAGCGTCGGCAGCCAGCCCACCGCCCAGCCGGAGGCCACGGAAACCGGGGACGCCTCCGGGTCTGACGCATCCGGCGGCGCTGTCAGGGCCACCCGGGGGGCCCGGTCCGACGAGTCCTCCGGGATGGAGATCAAGTACGAAGGCAGGGCGTCCGGCGACTGGGTGCTCTTCGCCTCCGTCAGCGCCGGGGGAGGCCACACCTGCGGGGTGAGGGACGACGGCTCCGTGGCCTGCTGGGGCCATGATAAATATGGCCAGGCCACGCCGCCGGAGGGGCAGTTTGCTTCCGTCAGCGCCGGGTCCGGGCACGCCTGCGGGGTGACGACCGACGGCTCCGTGGCCTGCTGGGGCGATGATAAATATGGCGAGTCCACGCCGCCGGAGGGGCAGTTCGCTTCCGTCAGCGCCGGGTACGAACACACCTGCGGGGTGAGGACCAACGGCTCCGTGGCCTGCTGGGGCTATGATGACCATGGCCGGGCCACGCCGCCGGAGGGGAAGTTCGCTTCCGTCAGCGCCGGACGCAGCCACACCTGCGGGGTGACGACCGACGGCTCCGTGGCCTGCTGGGGCTATGATTACGATGGCCGGGCCACGCCGCCGGAGGGGAAGTTCGCCTTCGTCAGCGCCGGGGCCAACCACACCTGCGGGGTGGGGGACGACGGCTCCGTGGCCTGCTGGGGCGATGATGACTATGGCCGGGCCACACCGCCGGAGGGGCAGTTCGCCTCCGTCAGCGCCGGGGGCAGCCACACCTGCGGGTTGAGGGACGACGGCTCCGTGGCCTGCTGGGGCCGTTATAACTATGGCCAGGCCACGCCGCCGGAGGGGAAGTTCGCTTCCGTCAGCGCCGGGGGGTTCCACACCTGCGGGGTGGGGGACGACGGCTCCGTGGCCTGCTGGGGCGATGATAAATTTGGCCGGGCCACACCGCCGGCGTGGCAGTTCGCTTCCGTCAGCGCCGGGTCCGGGCACACCTGCTGGGTGGGGGACGACGGCTCTGTCGCCTGCTGGGGCGATGATGACAATGGCCAGGCCACACCGCCGGAGGGGAAGTTCGCCTCCGTCAGCGCCGGGGACCGCCACACCTGCGGGTTGAAGGACGACGGCTCCGTGGCCTGCTGGGGCCTTGATGAAGATGGCCGGGCCACGCCGTCGGAGGGGCAGTTCGCTTCCGTCAGCGCCGGGCGGTTCCACACCTGCTGGGTGGGGGACGACGGCTCTGTCGCCTGCTGGGGCCGTAATGGCGAGGGCCAGGCCACGCCGCCGGAGGGGCAGTTCGCTTCCGTCAGTGCCGGGAGCCGCCACACCTGCGGGTTGAGGGACGACGGCCCCGTGGCTTGCTGGGGCCTTGATGACGAGGGCCAGGCCACGCCGTCGGAGGGGCAGTTCGCTTCCGTCAGCACCGGGAGCCGCCACACCTGCGGGGTGAGGGACGACGGCTCCGTGGCCTGCTGGGGGAACAATGAAGATGGCCGGGCCACGCCGTCGGAGGGGCAGTTCGCTTCCGTCAGCGCCGGGGGCGGCCACACCTGCGGGGTGAGGGACGACAGCTCCGTGGCCTGCTGGGGCCATGATAAATATGGCCAGGCCACGCCGCCGGAAGGGAAGTTCGCTTCCGTCAGCGCCGGGTACCAACACACCTGCGGGGTGACGACCGACGGCTCCGTGGCCTGCTGGGGCGATGATAAATTTGGCCGGGCCACGCCGCCGGAGGGGCAGTTCACTTCCGTCAGCGCCGGGTACCAACACACCTGCGGGGTGAGGGACGACGGCTCCGTGGCCTGCTGGGGCTACAATAACAACGGCCAAACCACGCCGCCGGAGGGGCAGTTCGCTTCCGTCAGCGCCGGGGGCGGCCACACCTGCGGGGTGAGGGACGACAGCTCCGTGGCCTGCTGGGGCCATGATAAATATGGCCAGGCCACGCCGCCGGAAGGGCAGTTCGCTTCCGTCAGCGCCGGGGGCGTCCACACCTGCGGGGTGACGACCGACGGCGCCGTGGCCTGCTGGGGCGATGATGACGATGGCCAGGCCACGCCGCCGGTGTGGCAGTTCGCCTCCGTCAGCGCCGGGGGCCGCCACACCTGCGGGGTGAGGAGCGACGGCTCCGTGGCCTGCTGGGGGAACAATGACGAGGGCCAGGCCACACCGCCGGAGGGGCAGTTCGCTTCTGTCAACGCCGGGACCGACCACACCTGCGGGGTGACGACCGACGGCGCCGTGGCCTGCTGGGGCCGTAATGGCGAGGGCCAGGCCACGCCGCCGGAGGGGCAGTTCGCTTCCGTCAGCGCCGGGGACGAACACACCTGCGGAGTGAAGAGCGACGGCTCCGTGGCCTGCTGGGGCGATAATGAACACACTGGCGCGGCCACGCAACCGGAGGGGCAGTTCGCCTCCGTCAGCGCCGGGGGCCGCCACACCTGCGGGGTGACGACCGACGGCGCCGTGGCCTGCTGGGAGAGCCTTGATGGTTATGGCCAGGCCACGGCGCCGGAATGGGAGTTCGCTTCCGTCAGCGCCGGGGGGTTCCACACCTGCGGGGTGACGACCGACGGCGCCGTGGCCTGCTGGGAGGGACTTGATGGCTATGGCCAGCCCACGCCGCGGCAGGGGGAGTTCGCTTCCGTCAGCGCCGGGGGCCGCCACACCTGCGGGGTGAGGATCAACGACTCCGTGACCTGCTGGGGGAACGATGACGAGGGCCAGGCCAGGCCGCCGAATCGGAAATTCGCCTCCGTCAGCGCCGGGTACCAACACACCTGCGGGGTGAGGAGCGACGGCCCCGTGGCTTGCTGGGGCCTTGATGACGAGGGCCAGGCCACGCCGCCGGAGGGGCAGTTTGCTTCCGTCAGCGCCGGGGGGTTCCACACCTGCGGGGTGAAGAGCGACGGCTCCGCGGCCTGCTGGGGCAGCAACTACTTTTTCCAGGCCACGCCGCCGGAGGGGCAGTTCGCTTCCGTCAACGCCGGGACCAACCACACCTGCGGGGTGAGGACCGACGGCTCCGTCGCTTGCTGGGGGAGCCTTGATGGCTATGGCCAGGCCACGGAGCCGGAACGGGAGTTCGCTTCCGTCAGCGCCGGGGGCCGCCACACCTGCGGGGTGAGGACCGACGGCTCCGTGGCCTGCTGGGGGAACAATGACGATGGCCAGGCCACGCCGCCGGAGGGGCAGTTCGCTTCCGTCAACGCCGGGGGCCGCCACACCTGCGGGGTGAGGACCGACGGCTCCGTGGCTTGCTGGGGCAACTAGCGGCCCGGGTACTGACGCAAGCGGCCCGGGAGTGACGGGGTAGCAACGTCCGAGCCTGAGCCGCCGGGCCAGGCAAGCCAGCCACGGTCGGTCAAGCCCCCGTCAACCGAAGGGTGGGCGGGCGCAGGACAATTGCAGCTTAACTCCAATAACCCCGGCGGTGTCATTCTGAGCGCAACGGCGCAACGGAGTGGAGCGAAGAATCCCAACACTGCTCATAAGCAACCTTGATGACTAAACTAAAGCTAAGGTGGGATGTACCATTTGTGGGGCGATAAAGATTAGCGGGGGCTTCCCAGAGGAGTTCTTCTGTCTGGGCTTGGTAGACCGCCCGACACTGCCGTTTGACCTCTCCCCGTCTACCTAAATCCGCATACACATTTCACCTTGGTATTAGTTTAGTATTACAACGACAGATTACTAAATAACTGATGTTACGCACAGGTTGAGGAAAATGATAGATTAGGGTCATGGATAAAGAGATGTTGGAACTGTACACCGATTATCTGTTGAGTTCCTTTGGCGCCACCACCGCCACCGGGTTGTCCGCCACGCTGGAAGGGGCGGTCAGCCATGACCAGGTAACGCGCTTTCTGTCGAGGGAAGACTATAACTCCAAAACCCGGTGGCAACAGGTCAAGCCGATGGTGCGCGTCATGGAACAGCCGGATGGGGTACTGATCTTTGATGACACCATCGAGGAAAAGCCCCATACGGACGAGAACGAACTGATTAGCTGGCATTTCGACCATAGCCGGAACCGTTCGGTCAAGGGAATCAACATCCTCAACTGCGTGTACCACGCTGGGAGCGCAGCGGTTCCCGTGGCCTACGAACTGATCCGAAAACCGCTGCTGTACCGCGCTGCGAAGACCGGCCGGCTCAAGCGCAAGAGTGCAGTCACCAAGAACGAACTCATGCGCCGGATGCTGCGCGTCTGCCAGCGCAATCAGTGCAATACCGCTACGTGCTGGCGGACAGTTGGTTTTCCGCCAGGGAGAACCTGGACTGCATACGCCAAGAACTGGACCGACATTTCATTGTTGGGATCAAGTCGAACCGGACGGCTGCCTTGAGCTATGCCGGGAAACTTCAGGGTCATTTCTCCCGCATAGATTCGCTGGACTTGCCGGAACGCCAAGCGGTGCAGTGCTGGCTGAGGGGGCTGGATTTTCCGGTCCGGCTCGTTCGCCAAGTCTTTACAAACCAGGACGGCAGCACCGGGACATTGTAGCTGGCTTCAAGCGATCTGGACTGCGCTGGCCCAACCGTCTGCGCGATCTACCAGAAACGGTGGAAAGTGGAGACCTTTCATAAGACGCTCAAATCCAATGCCGCCCTGGCCAAGTCGCCGACCAAGACGGAACGCACTCAGAGCAACCACTGTTTCATGTCCATTTATGCGGCTTTTCGATTGGAAGGACTCCGGCTGAAGCATGGAATGAACCCCTTTGCCTTGAGAGCCTGGCTCTATCTCAAGGCCATTCGCCATGCTTTCGATGAACTCCAACTCCTTAAGGCTGCGTAACATCAGTAAATAATATGGCTGACGGTTCTTGTCCAGTTACGAATCAGCGATCATGGAAAGACCGCAGCGGCACTGTGCCAGGTTCAATTTCCTTGCAGGAATCACCTCGTCATTTAATCCGTCGTTGTAATACTAAACTAATACCAAGGTGGAATGCACATATCGGGGAAGCCAATCGGCGGCGCATGACCGTTTGCCAAGTACAGAGGAAGAGCCTCACCGTGGCGCTTAAGCCAATCTCCAGCGCCCAACAAATGTAGATTCCACCTTGGCTTTGGTTTAGTATCTGCTGACCAATGCGACCATCAAGACCACGGATGACGCCTGACGGGTGGTGCTGGCCTTTGCCCGCCGGTCGCAGGCGGAGATGTGCTAACGGACCCGCAAGACGGACCTGGCCATGGAGAGCCCCAGGCTCTGTTTCTGGGAAAACCGGCTCAAACTCCTACTCATGGTCAGCCTGGTCTACGCCTTCCTGCTCTCCTTGCCAGCGCCACACCTCGCTGCTTTGGTCCAGGACCTGCTCCGAACTTGGTGCTGCAGGACAAGAAAGCGGTACCGCCAAGCTGCGATACCGCTCTCCAGATTAAGAGCCGCCCTCAGCGCCCTCTGGCTAACCTATCCCCTCCCCAAAATACGGGATGACTCCTGTCCGCTTTCTGCCCCGGCTATGCCCGGCGTCCATCCCGGTTAACGGGATGACTTTCCCCCAGCACCCGGCAAAAACCTTGTTGAACCAGGCCAGGGCAATCACCTTGGCGACTGACTCACCAGCTAAGGTTAGGACATCTACGCCCGGCGAGTCACTCCTGCCCTAGCGGTCGGCTTGATACAAGGGGCCCCGTAGGACCTGGCCGGGCAGCGCTCCAGTGTGCTCTCCACCTTCCAGCAACACCTCACCGTTTACAATCACATAATCTATCCCGACGGCGCCCCGCCTCACGTGCTTGGCATTAGAGCCAGCCGGGGGATAATCCACTGGCTCTCGGGGCTTGGAAGCGATGGTGTCAGCGTCGAAGATGGTTATGTCGGCAGCCTTGCCTGGGGCGATGAAGCCGCGGTCATGGAGTTCGTGCATCAGGGCGGTCTTGCCGGTCAGCCGGTAGACGGCATCTTCCAGGGACATAATCTGCTTTTCCCGCACCCAGTAACCCAGCAGATTGGTGCTGTACTCGTAGCGGTCCATCGTGTCCGGCCGTGCGCCGCCGTCGGTGGTGCCGATAACCGTATAAGGCGAGCCGAGTATCTGCCTCTGGGAGTCAACGTCTACGTTGCGGTCGACGCATAGGAAGTGGGTGTCAAGGTCCTCGTCCAGGGACAGGTCCAAGAAGGCCTCCATAATCCCCTTGCTCTGCTCTTGGGCCAATTGCTCGACGCTCTTGCCTTCGAACTGCCGGTTCCTCTCCTGGTGGGCCATGAAGACCTCGACGAGGTCCCAGCGCCGGTTGAAGAACCCCCGTGGATTACCCCGGCGGTCCAACCCCGGCGACGCCTGGGCCACAGTGCCCTCCACCGCCTCTGCGCTCAACGCCCGGCGGGTCTCAGTGTCCCGGAAAGCCCGCATCCGCTCCTGATATGGCTGGGCCATGACCGAGTCCCAGGTGGGCATACCAGCGAACATGATGTGCGGGCTGATCAGGTCTTCGTCCTGGGGAACATCCAATCCCAGCCTCAGGTTGAAGATCGGACCCGCAGTGATGGATATGCAGGAACCATAGGCCCTGATCCCCGACTTGAAAGAGTCTTCCAACCACTGCAAATGCTCTTTCCATCCGTCAGGGTTGTTTAGCTCTTGGGACACCAGGTTGTAAATGGCGGGACGGCCGTTCCTCCGGGATAGTTCTTTGGCGGTACGATGCGAAGCGTAGACTCCCTCGGGGGAGCCGCCGCTAACCTGGAAAAGGCCGCTGCCCAGCTCGCCGAGGACGCTGCCCAGAATATATCGCTCTTCCTCGGCGGCAACGCCGGCTGGATCATCCCGGTCCTTGGGTGTGGTGCTGAACCCCAGCGCGCCAGCCAGCATACCCTCTCGTACCAGACGCTGCATGGTCTCGATTTCCTCAGCAGTGGCCTCGGCTCGCTCCGAGGCTGCCTCACCCATAACGTAGCGTCTTACCCCAGAGTGGCCGACCAGGGCGCCCACGTTGACTCCACGCCTTTGGCCCAGGGCATCAAGGTACTCCGCGATGGACCCCCAAGTGAAGTTTACTCCGTTCTGTAGCGAGCTCAGAGGGATGGCTTCGGCATCCGCGAAAAACTTCAGGTACCACTCTTGGTCCCCCGGCCGCGCTGGGGCGATCGTCTGCCCGCACTGTCCCACCACCACGGTGGTGTTGCCGTTCTGGACCGTATAATTGCAGAGGGGGTCCCATAACGCCTGGGGGTCATAGTGGGTGTGGTGGTCAATGAACCCAGGGGCCACAACCCGGCCGTCGGCGTTAATAGTGCGAGTGGCCGATTCAGTGAATTTGCCGACCCCCACGATCTTACCATTTTGCACCGCCACATCTGCGTGGAAGGAAGGCCCGCCGGAGCCGTCAACCACGCGCCCGTTCTTGATGAGCAGATCATAGGCCATTGTACTTCCTCCTCTTTGCCCCGATTAGCCGGAGGCAATATCAAAGCTTGGTGGATATTTCCTCGTCTCCGCCGGGTGACCCGCCAGACGCAGGTCTAGCGGAGACATGATGTAATTTACGACTTACAGAAAGCTACGTCAATATGTTATTTCTATAATGAATGCAAACCCAAGATTTGCTTTGTATATCATTGATATTCACGATTATGTTTACGAGAACCGTAATCACCTATGCCCGGAAACAGGACTTTGGATGGTGGAGAAAATGGGCTGGACAGCCGCGAGAGTTGGAAACCCAAGAGCGACCACGGGTCCGCGATCGACAGCGCGTGGCCTCGCTTCAGGCAGATGGCTGGCGTATGTTGGCAGTTTGGGAGTGCGAACTACGAAATCTTGAGGCCATTCTTACTCAATTGTGTGGGTCCTTGACCCGAATCCACCGAAGGGATGACGTTACAGCAGTGGAATGGGCGATGAGGGGCAAGGGGAGGCGATGGTCGGATCCCGATTTCGGGTAGAGGGTGCGGGTGTCTGTCTTCATTCGCCGCCGGGAGACCTAAACTAAAGCCAAGGTGAAACGCGCATAAAGATGAGGTAGATTTGGTGGAAAGACTGGGCTAGATTTTGTGGGTGAGAGAGGGGATGGTGATGAGTGTGAGGGGGATAGAGCAGTTTCTTGAACAATGGGAAATGGGTGTGAAGGAGGTGCACATGAGGCTGATTCTGGCGCCAACGCCCCGGGAGCGGGAACGCTGGCACGCCCTCTGGCTGCTGGCCCAGGGATGGACCGCCTCGGCGTTGGCCGAGGCGGTGGAGCGGGACCCGCACACCATCGGTAGATGGGCCGCCGCCTTCGGTGAAGGTGGGCCAGCGGCCCCGATCTTCGAGCAGACCGGGGGTCCCCCCCCCCCCCGCCCTAAGCGAGGCGCTACAGGCGGAGTTGAAAGGGGCGGTGCAAGAATTGCCTAGGGCAGTGGGTATGGGCTTGGCCAATTGGAATTGGAGGGTGGTCCACCAGTTTGTGGCGGACCGGTTCGGCATCAGCCTGAGCCGCAGCAGTTGCCTGAACTATCTACACCGCTTGGGATTTGTCCTGAAGCGGCCCAAGAAACGTCTGGTCAAGGCGGACGAAACCAAACGGGAGGCCTTCGTGGTAGAATACGCCGCCCTGGCCCACGGGGCAAAGCCGGCTGGCGGCAAGATATTCTTTGCTGACGCGGCCCACTTCCGGGCCGACGCGGAGTTACGGGGCAAGTGGGTGCTGCGGGGTGAACCGGCCCTGGTGGATTCCAGCAGCCCACGGCGTGGTGAGAAAGCCAGCTACTACTCGGCCGTGTGCCTGGAGACGGGGGAGGTGGAGTGGCTGGAACTGGAGGGCAACAGCAACGCTGGAACCTCGGCCTCCTTCCTGAGGCAACTGAGGGAGAGGCACCAGGGGCCATTGAACGTGATCTGGGACAACGCGCCAGCCCATCGGGGCGAGGCGGTGCGGGAGTACCTGCGGACGCCGGGTCTGGGGCTGAGGCTGGTGAACCTGCCGGGCTACAGTCCGGACTTCAATGCCGACGAGGCTATCTGGGGCTGGGCCAGGGAAGAGGCAACGGGAAACCTGTGCCTGGGAACTAGAAACCCGGACGGAAACCCCTTGTCGTGAAGAGGGATTTGGTCAGTAAGGCCGATACGAGCAGGGAGAGGGTCCAAAATTGCCCGAGCCAGGCGGTGGCGGCATTGGCGGCGGAGTTGACCATTCCAGCGACCTGGGCGCTGCCGGCGCTGGGACCGGAGCCGGTTTCTCCGGTCAACCCGGCTTTGCCCGCCACCAGGGTCAGGTTGGCCACCGTGGCGGCCAGGTACAACTGGAACCGGGTTTTGATGCGGCCGAAGTAGCGGGACTGGCGGATTCCCAGTTGGACCAGCCGCGCCAGCCGGTGCTCCACCACTACCCTCCGTTGCCGATACTCGGCAAAGGCTTCACTCTGCTGTAAGGCGCGGCCTGCTGCAACAGCGCTTCCTGCGGGTGCAGTTGCACCGTTCGTCCCGTACCCGGTTTTGCCGCCAGGCACTGGGGCCGCAGCGGACATACCCCGCAGAGCGCCGCGTCGAATCGGAAGGCCTCCAAACGGTAAGTCCGACCCGTTTGGCCGGTGCGTCGTCCCGCCGGCGCCATCCTCCGGGTAACCTGCCCCGCCGGACAGGTGCAGGAACCCGACTCCAGGTCAATTCGAAAGTCCTCCTTGGGGAAGTGAGACCGGTTAGGGCGGCCCGGCACCCGGGCAATCAGGGTACGTCCCGCAGCGGCGAAGGTCTGACGGGTACCGCCGTCGCCGTAAGCGGCGTCGCCCATGGTCTCCGCCACCGGCACGCCGGGGTTGGCCTCACTCTGTTCCACCAGTTCCAGCGCCCCCAGATTGTCCGGAGCGTTGCCGGGCAGTACCGCCACGGCGGTAATCAGCTGGGAGTCGGTGTCCACCACGATCGCCGCCTTGTGCCCGTCGAAGCGTCTGCTGCTGCTCTTGCGCCCGTGACGCAGCTCCGGGTCGTGCACCGACATCATGCGGTCCCGGCTCACCCCATCCTTGAGGCTCACTCCGTCATCAGTGCGTGCCACGTCTTGGAGCAGCAACTGCCCCAGCAACTCCGCCGCCGCCACTATCTGCTGCCGCTCAACGCTTTCCTCTCCCACTTCCCCCTGCGCCTGCCGCGATAATCCCAGGAGCCGGTCCGCGTCAGCCACAATCCCAGCCAGCAGGGCCGCTCGCGCCCGTTTGTCGCTCCAGTCGATGGCCGCTTCGCCCTTCACGTTGGAACCCAGGTATCTCTCATATTCCCGGGCCTGGGCCCATTCCCTGACCGCGGCCTGCTCCACCGCCGCCAGCGCCCGCAGCAGTTTGACGATCCCGTCGGCCAGCAGGTTGCAGGTGTCCTTCACCGCGCCCCGGCCCAGGATGTTGGTCGTGTCCAACGCCACCCGCATCCCGCGCCCTTTCAGGAAGCCCGACTCCCGGGCCAGCCGCAGACTGGACTCGAATACCTCCCGCACCTTGTCGTGCAGGATCAGTTGGGCGCGAAACACCTGCAGCGTGCTCTTGGCGAAGGGTCTATCTTCCACCTCAATCCTCAGGGCAACTTTCCAGCGGAGGTCAAAGTCGGCCCGGGCCTTGGCCTCGGCGTCGCTCACCCGGTCGTGGGACTGGAGCAGCAGGGCCGTCGCCAGCAGGCTGGGCGGCACGCTGTCCCGGCCGTTGTCGGCGCAGTAGAGTTGGGCGAAGTCGGCGTCTCGGAACAGCCGGCCCCGCAGCGAGGCCAGCAGATCGTAGAAGCTTTCCCGCCCCACGTGGTCCAGGTACAACCGCTCCGCTTCCCACAGGCCCCTCTGCTCCGATCGCTCTCCCAGCACTGTCATTCCTCGCTATTTCTTGATGCCCTCCAGTATAGCCGCTGGCCCGGCTCAAGCCACTTTCCGGCCAGATTTCTAGTACTACAACGACGTTTTGCTAACTATGTTGTCTGGCCCTTCGTATTCGGCCACGAGCGAGAAATCGCGGTACGCTCACGGCAGTACGGTTCAGGTCCAAATCGGTCGCGAAAATCGCCCGGTCAGATAAACCGTCGTTGTAATACTGGGGATGCGCTACGTGCTGGACGTTCCGGGCGGCACTACGGTCTGGCCCTTGGACCCGGCTTGGACCAGTCCGGAATATCCGGGGTTCGGCCGCCCCCGCAAACCCAAGCTGCGGCCTGGGCAGCGCCGGACCATGGAGCAGCGCGGTGATGAACTGCCGGAGGAGGCTTGGCGGGAGATTACGGTGGCTGAGGGAAGCCAGGGGCCGCGCACCTACCGGTTCAGTGCCCAGCGGGTGCGGGCCACCAGGAGGCGCAAGCCCGGCGAGGAACTGTGGGCCGTCTGGCGCCGGAACCTGGACGGCAGCGAACCCCGCTACTACCGGTCCAACGCTCCGGAGAATACCTCGTTGGAGACCCTGGCCTACGTGGGTGGGTCCCGTTGGCGTATAGAAACGGAGTTTGAGACGGAGAAAAGCGACGTAGGCCTGGACGAGTACGAGACCCGCAGCTGGGCTGGCTGGCATCACCACCTGGCCCTGTGCCTGCTGGGCGGAGCTTTTCTGCTGAGCCTGCAACAGGCTTGGGGGGGAAAAGATGCCCCGGATCACGAGGCCGCAGGTCTACCGGGTGGTGCGGGAAATGCTGCCCCGGGAGCAGTTCGGGCCCGATCAATTGCTGTTGTGGCTGGAGGATACGCAGCTACGCAACGAACGGGCTCGCCGTTCCCACGAGAGACGCCGCTCCACCCGCCGCGAAAGCAGGATGGAGCCGCCACCTTAAACCCGTCGTTGTAGTACTAAACCAAAGCCAAGGTGAAATGCGCAGATAGTGGAGGTCAAGCAGCGGTGACGGATCATTCTCCAAGTACAGATGAGAGGGCTTCTCTGGCGCAGCCAAGCCAATCTTCATCACCCCTCGAATGTACATCCCACCTTGGCTTTAGTTTAGACGTGATGAGTGACCGCAAGATTAGGTATTGGATATTTTGCGCAGACTTTATTGCGGCTGTCCGATCTCTCGTACTTACCGATGAACTGGTAGCAGCAGCGGTTTGCGACTTGGCGGACAGGGAATTGCTCCGACAGGATCCTAATGGGTGGCGGGCTGAGTATTTACAAGTCCCATTCCGGTACCGGCCCGGTGTCGGGTCAGGTGATAAAGGCTACTCTGGACGGCCAGACGGTAATGACCCTTCAGCGGCCGGATCTCACAATATTGGGGCATTTCTGGGAATCGGTGGAACACCCCTTGCCTCGCGGTCGCGTGACACCTTAACTACTACTAAAAACTCTTGGCGACCGGTCGTTGGTCCAGCTACAAGATAAAACTACACAGGAAAATTCTGACACCCACGTTCCATTACCTGTATGGAAACGGCATTATTTACTTGACCTACCGGATCAAAGGCGGTCGATATACCCTGGAGATGACTATCTGAAGGGCATCGGAGTACACGCATCGGTATCAGTAAACAGAACAGGATCGATTCCTCCACTAGTAACTGCCATGCTATAATGCCCCCACGTTGAGCCGGAGGTAAAGAAGATGTATGACCTGCTCTTAAAAGGTGGAACTGTTATAGACCCCACCCGTAGTCTCCACGAAAAGCTGGATGTGGGTATCACGGGAGACCGAGTTACCGGACTGGCCGCTTCTATTGACCCATCGGAGGCAACCCGCGTTATTGACGTTTCAGGGAAATATGTCACGCCGGGGCTAGTTGATAACCATGTCCATGTCTACCCTTCGAAACCCAGCAACAAGCATCCGGACTTCGCCGGGGTATTTGGAGGAGTGACGACTGCAGCGGACGCCGGTGGTGCCGGACCTGATAACTTTCAGGATTTCTGCAACTCTGTTCTGAACCAATCCCAGACCAGGCTCTACTGCCTGCTCAGCATATTCCGAGACCGCGGCCGCGAAGCAATGAAAAAGCGTGCTGTCGATTCAGCCGACGGCTGGGATATGGATATCGACGGAGTCGTCGAGCTGGCGAGGGAGTATCCCGACGTAGTGAAGGGTATTAAGGTCCAATTATCATTCAGAGAATCTAAGGCTATCGGGATAAAACACATTGAGGCGGCTAAGGTCGCCAGCCGGAAGGCCAATATCCCGGTACTAATGCATTTATCCGACACAGCCGGTAGGGAAATGGGGATTACATCGCCGCAGATGGTGGGCCAGGCGGTGTCCTTGATGGACCCGGGGGATGCAATAACCCACGTTTTCACTCCTAATTCCGGCTCTACCCTGGACCAGGATGGCAAAGTACTGCCGGAGGTGCTGGATGCGCAGCGAAGAGGTGTCTTCATAGATACCGCTAATGACGGTAACAACTTTGGATGGGCCGAAGCTGAACTGGTGATGTCCCAGGGACTGGTTCCGGATATAATCGCCAGCGACAACCAGGCAACTTACAAGCCTACTATATTGCGAAGTTTGCTTGAATACAGCTCGTTTTATCTGCACCTGGGCTTTTCAGTGGATGATGTGGTACGCATGATGACTATAACACCAGCCCGGTTCTTGCACGTTGAAGACCGTGCCGGCAGTCTATCCTTGGGCCGAGACGCTGACCTAGCGGTATTGGAACTCCTAGATGGGCAATGGCAGCTGGAGGACTCTACCGGTGTCTGTCGCACTGGCTCTCAAGCCCTGGTACCGGTACTTACCATAAAAAGCGGTCGGGTTATAGAATCTGGCTCGGGACTCTATCCTTGGGGGTGGGCGCCGCCTACAGTAGCCGCACCTGGTGTCCCAGTGTAACGCGATTTCAAATGGGAATTATGTGGCTAAAGGAGAGAATGGGGGCGGATTGAGATCGCGACAAGTGTCCACCTGAAAACGAGTCCTTTGGAGGAGTCCCGCCTGCGCCGGAGAACCAAAAGCAACAGCCACGGTCCACTTTGATGTTGCCCAAGTCTTCTGCCGAGAGTCCTATTCGGTAATCAGCACATCATGCCCTCGATCCGATGCCTCCTGGATGCTGTCTATGAAACGGTGCGACTCCAGCGGGCAGGGGCAGGCCGAGCGGTGCAGGTGGGGGCCACTGTCGGGGTGTTAATGTGCTGGCCGATGCTGGCCACCGATCGTCCCCTAAGAAGGGAGTCCGCCCAGTGACCATCTCGTAGAGCGTTGCTCCCAGGGAATAGAGGATGGTCCGTGGTGCTACCTCGCCGCCCATGGCCTGCTCTGGTGGCATATAGCTGCCGGTGCCGATTTTCATCCCCTCAGCGGTCAGGCGGGAGCGGTCTATTGCCACTACCAGGCCAAAGTCGCCAATCTTGGTTACACCGTCACCGGTACGTCACACGTTGCCTGGCTCCAAGTCCCGATGGACGATCCCTCGACTGGGGGCGAACTCCAGGCCCCAGCTGGTCTTCCGGGCGATGTTGACGGCCTGCTCCAGGCTAAAGCGGTGGTCGGTGGCATTCTCGATCAAGCCTTCCACATCCTCGCCGTCCATTAGCTCGGTTTTGGTGTTGAAATCGCGCAATGGTACGTTGATCGGTTTCCAGTAACGCTCCAACAATCTCGGGATTGGTTCATTACGAGAAAGCGCGAGATTGAGGACTCCAAGTGCAGACAAAAAATCTTCCACGACACGATCGTGGAACTGCGGCTGCTCAAATTCGGCAACCTAATAGGGAAGCGTTTGGTTGAGGCCGGCTTGCCTATCGAGTGGGTTCATGTAATCAATACTGTCGGCAAGCCAGAAGTCAAACACAAGATTGCAACGGCAACATTTGAAGTAAAAGTTGGCGACCCAGAACTAGGCGCTGGAATGATCGATCTCCTCAACGAGACAAGCAAACAGCGCCCCTTGTCTAAGTTCGGAGTCCAGCCGCTTTTTGAAGTAACTGACTCTGAGAGATCCGCCCCGCCTCAGTATTGGTACAAGAACGGTAAGTTTTGGGCAGAACCGGAATTGACGAAGCCGGTCGAATCAGGCCCTCACTTAACCGCTGACTTCAGGCCTCGAGTCCAGGAAGTCTTGGAAATGAATCCACGGACCGGAAGCGTAGAGGTTCCAAGTCCAGAGTATGAACTTGAGCCAAGGGTATTTAACGGCTAACCGGGGTAAACATCGTGGTTCGGTGTTTGCGTGTTGTCATAGGGATACCTCCCACCGAAAAGTTCGCAATTCGGTATGTGTAGGCCCACCAAGCTGGACAAAATCAAGAACTCTCGTGTTGAGGTTCGCTCTGGCTCGGTAGCCGATATTCAGGCGGGCACGGGCCTGCTCCTAAGGCTTCTACATACTGATAGCCCTAGGAGCGTGTCCGAGAGTAAATTTTCACTCCGAATATCGTCATGACCCTCCAATTCGTGTAATGAACACGAATCCAATTGAACTCAAGAGGGCATTTAAGGCAACAATAATACGATGTTTGTCATGGTCCGCTATTTCTCGGACAGGCTGCTAGGTCATGGATGGGCTGCAACTGACCTGTGGTACCATTTGGACACTGTATATTTTGGACACTGTATATTTGGAGTGAGTCTATGAATCTGGACGGAATAGGCTTCGTCGAAGCGATTGTCGTAGACGTAAGCGATTTGGCGAAAGGGGCGGCCTTTTGGGGCGCAGTCACTGGCATGGAGTTCGGTCCCTCATTCGAGCCTAACTTCTTGCGAGCAAGGTCTGAATCTGGCCTCGATCTAGTCCTGCAGGAGGTCGCCGATTTCAAGACCGGCAAAAACAGAATGCATTTGGACATCCAAGTGACGGACATCGAGATTGCCTTGGAGAGTGTGACGGCTATCGGTGGAAGTCTAGTCGCTCGTGCTGACAACGAGTTCGGAGGCCTACTCGTTTGCGCCGATCCAGACGGGAATGAATTTTGTCTCACCTGCCCCAATTCTTGAGACAGAGGATAGAGTCAGGAAAGCCATCCCGTGTCTCATGCTACGAATCCTTTTGGAGTCCCAAGACTGTGAGCAATCGCCGCCCCAAGTCTCTGAAAGAAATCGACGGAAGACATGGTTGTAGCAGGCTACCTCCACACCAGGCCCAGTGAGGTGGCCGGCAAGCCCGCTGGAGCCACTCCGGGGTGTCGCCCTTGCGCCTAGCCCACCGGCCCACCTAACTGGACTCGAACCCCCGGTCGTCCTGGTAGCACCTGGGCACCGCGCCCCGGTCTGCCGCTTGGCGCTCGGTATACCGCGCCGGCATCTTGGCGCTCTTCCACCGGCCGGCGGTCATTAACGTTGGCAGCTCCACGCCGCTGGCCGCCAGGTCCTGGGCCATGCCGACCCTTCTGCTTCGCGGTCCCTCAAGAAGTCGGTGCATCCTCAAGATGCACAGCTTCCTGCAGCCGCCGTTGCCCCGTAGTGCGCGATACTCCGAAAATCTTCCCTATGGAGCGGAGGCTCTGCCCTTCCCGCCTGAGCCTGGTCATGGCCTCGACCTGGTCGTCGTCAACGATTCGTGGCGGTCCCAGGGTCTTCCCCTCGGCCCTGGCCCGCTCCAGGCCAGCCCGCGTCCGGCGGCTTACCGCCTGCAGTTCCTGCTCCGCGGCCCAGGCCATGAAGGTGGTCAGAATATCGCCGATCACCGCTTCGGCAGTGTCCGGGTCTGCGTCCAGGTAAGTGACCCAGACGGCTTCCGATTGGGCCAGTGACCGGATCTTGACCTCCCTGGTCCGCAGGTCTCGCACCGCGTTGACCGTGTCCATCCAGCGGCGGCCGATCCGGTCGATGGCCACTACCACCAGAGTATCTCCGGCGGCCAGCCGTCCGTCCAAGGTGTGCCAGCCGGCCCGGCTGTTGGTGCCGATGCTGCCCGAGACGCCCACGTCCCGATAGATGTCCCCCGGGGCGACGCCGGTGCCGCGGAGCTGCCGGGCCTGCGCTGCCGGGTCGCTGCCCGCCTCACCGGCGATGCGCTGCCGACTGGTTCTGATGTAGCCGTAAGTGTTTTCCATGGATTTGATCACCTCTCCCGGACTATACGTTTATAGAACACTCCGGCGCAAGCTGCAACTGTCACTTATAGAGCAGTTCTATAAACGGGCGTTTACGGGACAAAGAGGGCAGAGGAATACAGCGGCGAACCCACGGTTCCGACTGCCGATGCCACTAACGGCCACTAACGAAAAGTATGTATAATTCCCACACCCACCAGCGTATGACCGTTGGGAGTCGAGGATAGTTAGCAAAAACGGGCAACACCTTCAGGAGAACACTCGCTGAAATTGGCAGCCGGCTCCCGGAAACACTTGCCGTGACGGTGGCCTATTGTTTGCCGGTCTTCGCCCTGGTTTGGTATTTCGAGTTGGTTGATGATATATACGCCCGTCTCTTGATGAGTGCGCTCGTTACGGTCATGCCAGTGGCAAGCCTCTTTTCTAAACCCAAACATGGGCTCGAATATGGAGGTGGCCGGGAGAGTACTTCGGAAGCGCCCTGTTCTTATGGCTCGCGACGTCATTGGCGGCAGCGAACAAATTCGGTCTCGTTGGATTGGGACTTCAATTTGCGCTGATAATTGCCATACTTCCGTGGTGTTGGTTTATCTGGCTGCTGCTCCGCCGTAACTGGTGGCTACTGACGGGGTTGGCTTTAGCATTCGCCGTATTTATGATTTACTGGGTGGCAGCCTTGGTAAAGTTTGGCGAGCCTTGGGAACTCGTGTTGCTGCCTTTAGCAACGGTCGCATTTGGAGGCGTTGCTTGGGCGCCCTTGGCTGCCCTGGTTCTGAATACGGCCCGACGACGCAAGCACCGCAGAGTCAGCGGTCCGGCAACGCAGGCGGCCGCCATGATTACCCTGTTTCTTCCCGTGGTCCTGGTTGCGGTGGCAATTCCAGGGACACTGCAACTTGGCCAAGTCTGGTCGGCGGTATCCCTTACTATTGTGGGAGTGCTTCTGAGCGCCGTGGTTTCCGAACCATTGAGGCGCTTCTTGGTCGAGTCGGGAGACCTGCGGTCCTTCCATAATTCCCGAAGCTGAGCACAGGTCCCTGGTGCATTGGAGGTCCAATACGGGTCCACCAAGTCCTCGTTCAGATTCATTACTGGAGGGTACTTTCAGGGTGCTTGCAGGCTATGAGCCAGGTCAGCAGTTACCCTTGTCAAGGGCGGCTGCACTCCCGCCAATGCTTGGGGCCAAACAACGGACCGAAGTAAGCGTCAACATTCTGGAAAGCCGTCGTAGAACCGCTCGAAGTTCTCCGCCTCCACCACCCAAACCACCTATCAACATCTGGTCATCTTTCCTGCCAAAAAACTCGTCGTTGTAGTACTCGAAGTGCCCCCTGGCAAGCTCCCATCGAGCTCGCTAGCGAGCCATCCAAGAAAGGATGGGGTAGCCCAGAATTTGTCAGCTGAACCGTGCGGCTTCCCTCTTCCTGCGCAATCGCCGCCACAGCAGCCATAGCAGCCATAGCAGCAGGAGCAGCCACAAGAGTAGGAGCAGTGGCGTAAGGGGCAGCGACTCCACCTCCTCATCGACAAGAGGTTGCAGTTGGGGCGCCGCTTCGGCCTGTTCCGGTGTCTGAGTCGGGTCCTCCACCACTATGCTCACCAGGGCGGCCAACCTCACCGGTGTGGGGAAGGGCGTGGGCGTGGGCCGCCAGACCAGGCCCACGATGGGCCTGGGCAACAGCCCGATAACCGGTGTCGCAGTGGGCACAGGCGTAGCTGTAGCTGTAGCTGTCGGCATGGGAGTGGACATGGGTTCGGGTGTTAGCGGCAACGGCCCAACCCCGGCCGGGACCGGTGTTGCTGTGGGCGTAGGTGTCGGCGTGGGGGGAATGCCGCTGCCTGTCGACGAGGTGTCCCGCTCGTCTCGTTGGGTAGGCCCGGGCGTGGGCCCAGGCCCGGTTTCAAGTATGGGGAAAAGGGTTGGGACGATGGTGGGGACCAGCGTGGGCCCAGGCGTCGGCGATAGAGCCGGAACCGGCGTGGGCCCAGGGTTGGGCTCCGGGCCGGGGTTGGTATCTTGCTCGTCGTTGTCGCGCACGGTTATCGTTAATGGCCCGTTGCCCACGATGTATTGTGGATTGCTCCGTTCGTCGGGCAGGATGGTAAAGGTGACCAAGCTGTCCCGCTCCGCCTCGCTGTCGTCCTCGGTGGGTAGAGTCAGGGCGTTGTCACGGACCTGGGCGGAAAAGGTAATCGGGATGGACAAATCCTGAGTGAATTGCCTCGTTACCGGCCCGTTGCCGTCGTCCAAGATTATCATTCCGTTAGTGACGCTGCCCGACTCGGAAATTTCTACCCGTACGCCAGACAGCCTCCGGGAAAAACCGCTGGAGCGCCTAACGTCCACCTCCAAGTCGGCTCCCTCCGGGACTCCGCCGTTTCCGTTACGGTGCAGCGTAATCACCGGAGGATCCGGGTCCGACCGCAACGGCGGCCTGGGCCTAGACGTGGGCGTAGGCGGCGGCATGGGTGTGGATGTTATGCCGTCGTCGTCCTTCAGCTCCACAGAGATGACACCAGGCGTCCCCACGGTGTAGCGGGCCGGACTCTCGGTGTCGGGCAACAGGGTGAAGACGACCTGGCCGTTGGCCTCGCTCACATCGTCGTCGTCGGTGAAGTAGCGGGCACTCTGGCCTTCCGTGCCGTCGTGGATATCCAGCTTAACGGTCCCCTGTTCGTCAAGATCCCGGTATTCCCAGATCCCGTCTTCTAATGTCTGGTAAACCCCAAGGGTCTGCATCTGGTCCAGGAAGAAACTTCCCGACTCCTGCATCTGCAGCCCCACCCCGGACAGGTTCCCATGGGTCGTGTCCCGCAACATCCTTAGTTCCACGTTTTCTCCCTCGGTGATCTCCGGGGCCGCCGGGATATGGAGCATCAGGGATACAACCGCCGGGACCGCCACATAGTAGGTCTCCAGCAGAATGTTGGTGCCGACTTCCCGGAGTTGAATTGCCACGGCCCCGGACTGGCAGCCCAGCAGGCTCAATTGCTGACCTGGGTTAAGGTTTAGCTCCTCCGAGGATTCAGCTGGGCAGTCGCTGGCGTCCAGGGACGTTCCGGCTGCGACCTCCATCATCCCCAGGCTGCCGGCGGCGTTCACCTCGATGTTCACCGAGTCCACGTTCTCGCCCTGCAGGGTAAACGTCCTCCTTTCCCCTTGCACAAAGCTCTCCTGCTCCGGGTCCGGGTCCAGCCAGGCCCGAGGTGGCGTGGAATCAAAGCGCGCCGCGGGCGGTGTCCACGCCTGGCGAGTGTTGATGATGGACTTGCCAAGGTAGATCTGGGTGCCTGGCGTGTCGTGGTCGGCGTCGGCACCCCAGCAGCCCACCTCGCCCTCGGGCGTGCTGACGCAAACGTGGCGATAGCCGGCGTCCACCGCGGCAAACTCCAAGTTGGTGTAGCTGTCCGGCACCGGGTACTGGTTCAGGCTGGACGGCGGTACGGGTCGTTGTCCGTTGAAGCCAAACTCGGCCGTGGGCAGCGACGACGGCCCCCAGCACTTGACCGACTTACCCGTGGTGATGCCGCAGGTCATGTAGGCAGCGACGGAGACCATGGTGAAGGTCTCGCCCTGCAGGTCCGCGGAGATGGGCGTGAGATGGCTGCTGCCCCAGCAGGCCAGCTTGCCGGTATCGTCAGTTTCGGCGTCATTGTCAATGTTCCCACTTGCCACCACGCCGCAGGTGTGGTACCTGCCTGCGGACAGGGAACTGAAGGCAACTGTAGCCAGGCTGTCCGGCACGTCGGCCTGGCCGAAGTCTGCCTTAACGTCGAGAGTGTGAATGGTAGGCAGCGGGTTGTTGTCGTTGTCCAGTTGGTTGGTGCCGCCCCAACAGACCGCCTTACCTTCAGTCTGGTCGTTCTGCCCGTCCAGCAACCCGCAGGTGTGGTGCCAGCCGGCGCTGATGGTCTTGAAAGTTTCCGTGGCAGACGGTTCCGCCTGTTCGTTGCCGTTATGCCCCCAGCAGATAACATTTCCCGCGGTCTGGCCTGAGGTGGCGCCATCCAGTATGCCGCAGCTGTGCAGGAAGTTGCCGGTGATGGCCTTGAAGGTGTAGTCCGTGGTCAGGTTTTGGACCATCTTGGAGACGGCGGCTAGAGGAGTGGAAGGGTTGGTTGCGTAACCCGAACTTTGCAGGTTGCGGTTGTAGCCCCAGCAATGCAGGTAGCCGGTCTCTCGAATGGCGCACATGTGGTAGTAACCGACCATCAGGGCCTTGAAGGGGCCGGTATCCGAGGGGTAGCCCGTGCCGCTGCCGCTCCCCCAGCAGACCACATCCCCGTCCCCGTCCAGGGCGCAGTTGTGGTAGCCCCCGGTGTCCAGATGGGGCGTCACCCTGAGAGCCGGAAAGTCGAAGTCCGGCGGCACGGTCCTTCCCTTGGGAATCCGGTTTGGTTTGCTGGGGTCGAAGGTTCCCCATTCGTCGCCCCAGCAGACGACCTCCCCTTCAGTCTGTCCGTTCTGCCCGTCCAGGATGCCGCAGGTATGGTACTTGGCCGTGGCGAGCTGGCTGAAGGTGGATGATTGAAATGCCGTGGGAACGACGGTCTGGCCGTATTCATAGGGTTCGCCGTTAATGGTATTGTCGTTATTAAGCTGGTTCTTGCCGCCCCAGCACACCACCGTCTTGTCCGTCCTCACCCCACAGGCATTCCGGTATGCCACGTTGATGGAGAGAAATGTTTCCGTAGGTGTTTCGGAGACGGTCTTTTGCTGGTCCAAGCCCCAGCAGACTACCCTTCCGTCGTCATCTGAACTGTCAGCGTCAATATCGCCGCTCTCGACCAGGGCACAGGTTAACCAGGAACCGGGGTTGACCGACGAAAAGGTGGCCGAACTGTACGCAGCGGGAACTGTTGACTCGTTGATGGCGGCGCTGTCCGTGTCCTTGCCCCAGCAGGCTATTTTCCCGTCGTCGGCCCCGCCTTGCCGGACGCCGCAGGTGTGTTCGATACTAGTCTCTATTTGGGAGAAAGCTACGCCGGCATAATTAAAGGCGACATAGTTGGTGTCTCCGGTTTTGTTCCCGCTGACTTGTCCATTCGAGTCGTCACCCCAGCAAATGACCTCGCTGTTGTCCTGCCGGATACCGCAAAGATGGTACTTGTAGGAACTGATGCTGGAGAACGCGTAATCGGTGTCGTCACTCTCGTCGTTTAGCGTGCCGTTGTCATTTTTGGGAGGACTGGTTTGGCCATTGCCTCGGTTGTCGTAACCCCAGCATTGGGCCACGCCGCTTGTCTTCAACCCGCAGGTGTAGCCTGTAGCCACGGCCACGTCCTTGAACCCCACGGCGTGGGACGGGCCGTATCGGATGTGGCCCCAGCAGCGCAGGTTATTGGCCTGGGTGATGCCGCAACTATGGTTCTCGGCGGCGTCAATCTTGGTGAATATCTTGTCGTCATCGCTTAACGGGTCGCCGGGCAGGGGCGGGTTGTCCTTGACCCGGGCGGTGGCGGTGGCGGTCCACGGCCCGCTCCAGGTGCCGTCGTTGTCCCCGCCGCCGGTGTAGCGGGTCCGCGCCCTGACCTTGAAGGTGTCTCCTCCGGTCAGCCCGGTGAGGGTGATTGATGTCTTATCCCCGCCGGGGTACTCGTTACCCCGGTTGGCCTCGTTGGTAGCACTGTAGGAGAGAAAGTCCAGGCCCTGCTTTGCCCAGATAATCCGGTAGTCCGACGGAGTCGGCTCGGGCGCGTCCCAGGCAATGGTCAGCTGTCCATAGCTGGCGCTGGAGAGCCGGAGGTTGGGGACGGCGCCGTTCTGCGCCTGGGCGGTCATACCTCCGAGGAGGAGGACCGCAATCACTGCAATTACTGCGACGGTGGCTAGGGTTATAAGTATCCACCCCCGGGTGCTGGCTGACTTCGTCCTGTTGGATAGCAAGATTGGTCTCTCCCTTTCTACCGTCGGAGCCTGTTTGTCCGTGTTCATCCCTGGATGAGGACCTCGATCTCGCCAGCGTCCCGGTCCATCTCCGGGCCGCTCAGGGTTGCCGTAGCCCCCTGGGCCACCGCTGGGGCCGGTCCAGCCCGGCGGCCACCTGGGGCGCCTCATCGCTCTCGCCTGTTCCTGGCTGACCTGTTCCTCGGTTTATGTCTTCGTGTGTTAGCCGGTCGCCCACCGCGGCGGCTGTGGCTGAAGGCCTCTCCGTCCCGATACCTGCCCAGTACCTCAGCGTTGGCGCAGCGGGGCCGGCCCACCCGCTTTCTCCGGAACAGCTATCCGTCTTTTGGAAGCCAATCGGAAAACCCCACCCCCATTGGGCAGGTTGCTTAAAAAGTCTGGCACTTTCCTGCGGTGTTGCGATAGGTCAATATGAAAAGAATGGCCTCTCTCTTTTACCCATTTATGGGATAGCGTTTCGCCTGGTCGCATTGGTGCATTTCTAAGAATTGGAGCCAGGCGGCGGACAAAACAAAAACCCCACGCCCATCGGCGTGGGGTCTCCACGACATACTGCCGTAAGCAGGACCTTGACGGTCCCGCAGAACCTAACCTTTGATAGACGCCTCCTGGGGGACGCGGTGCTATGGTTAGACCCACGGCCCATGGCGCTTAACCCACCATTGGCGCCAACGTCCGCTGCTGCTGCGAACTACGCCGGCCGGGCAGCCCGTGGAATTCTGTTCTGCGGGCTGTTGCTTTGCCCGCCTATCTGACTGGGTGCGTCTTTTACCTCGGATGGCAATAGGAGGTCGTCAGTGGGAAGGGTAAAACTGCTGTTGGCGCCTAGCGGGCGTTCCAGGGTCAATAGCAAGTTAGCGTTGACCCTTTAGCAGCAGGTTGGGGTTGGCCCACCAACTTCAGGAACCCGCCGGGGCAGCTCTCTTTCCATATTCGTTGGTTGGGTCTCTATACACCGAGTGATAGTGCCCGCCGTCGGCTCCCACACTGCCCTGGGTCGAGAACTCAATAATCAGGGAGGAGCCCTGGATGCGGTAGTATATCTCCCCGCTTCCATCCACCTCGCCGTTCCAGGCAAAGTGGAGCTGGTCCAGTTCAGCTCTGATTTCCTCCAGTCTCGCTGCCGCGTCCGGTTCCGGCAACAGGCCGGTCCAAAGGGAAATGGCGTACAGCAGCTTCGCCCTATGGCAATCGGTCCAGGCGCCTGTCGGGGAGCCTTCCAGGCCGGGAATGACGCCGTCCTTGCCGGCCCCGGCCAGGGTTTCATCGGGACGGCTGCTGACTATCGCAGAACTGCGGAGTTCACCTTCCAGGGACTGAATGACCGCCAGGCCCGCGGCGGCATGCCGTGCCAGCGGTTCCGTGACAACCCCTTCGCTTTCGTACTGGGCCGGCTCCACTCCGAGAAAGGTGGGGGATAGGTAGCTGCGCCCCCCTGACACTGTGACGTTGACCGCAAGGTGGTGTCCGCCGAACTGCCATCCCCAGGTTCCCTGCTCTGAGGGTTCGCCAAAGAAGGCCAGCCAGTAGTTTTCGTCGTCCCATTTCATCAGGAATGACTGGAGAGACTTCTCCAGTTCCGCGTCAGCTCCCACGATGCCCATTACGGTGGCAGAACCGTCTGGACTCAACGCCGTGGCCAGGAACTCTTGCATCGCGTCCACCTGAACGGCGCTCATATCGCCAATGCGGACGCCGTTACGCTCGAAGTCCACTCTTCCCGCCGGCAGATTGGACCAATTTGACCTGACCGGATCCCCGAAGGCATACATTGCCTGCGCCAGTTGCTCTTCAGACAGGGTGCTGATGAATGCCTCGGCCGCGCTGGCAATGTTGGCAACATTGGAAATGTTCTCCACAGGTCCGGTGTCGGCCCTGGTTTCCTGGGGTTTGGTGTCGGCCGGACTTTCACTGCATTCAATGAAACTTGGAGGTGGCTCAGTGGTTACCTGCTGGTTGGTCTGGCTCACTGCCTGGTCATCCGGCTGGGATTCTGGTTGGCTGCAACCGGTGAGTGCGATCAGGAGGGCGATGCCCAATGCGGCAAGAGTGATTGACCTTATTCTTCCGGAACTGCCCTCTTTGCCCTGGCTCTCAGGCCTGGTGAGGTGGCTGAATGGGTTGCGTAATTGGATCCCGAAGGTTGTCATGGTGCTTCCTCAATGCTTTATTCTCACGTCTTTCAGATAATTGCGAAATTCTCTGTGGTGTCTCTGGCGTGTGTTGCGCGTCCTGCGGCACCGTTGAGGCTCGCGGTTATCGGGTGTTCTTGGTCTTGGGTTGAGGGTGGCTGCCCAGCCTTTCTGTCCTTCTTGTACCTGCTCCAGCTGGCGGCGGCCCTTTTGACTGCTCCTTCCTGAAGCTTTCTTGACAGGCTGGCGAATTCGGGTATCTCCGCCCTGAGCTGTTTGAGCTCTTGTTGGAGGGAGCAGTTGTTGTACCGGTCCGGGTCCTGTCTTTCGGCCCGCCTGAACAGGTACAGGCAGCCGTCGTGGATTTCGGCCAGCAGGGAGAGGACTTCCTCGATTCTGCCCAAGGCTCTGGGCGAGTTAACTCTTCCTTCGCACTTCAGGGTGCGAACCTGGTAGTTCTCCATAGTTGTTTTATACCTGCCGTTTAGTCCGTGGGCAATGGGCAACTGTCAGTGGGACTTTGCAGGAAGCACCAGCGGTTGCTGGGCACACTGGCCGGTCCTGGGATTGAAGAGCAAACCAGTCCACGTCACGACGCCGGGTAGTTCTCGGCGTTTCTCAGGTTCAGGGCGGCGTTCCGGTTCCGGTCGTGCTGGGTCCCCCAATTCCCGCACGTCCAGGTCCGTCCCCGCTTGAGTTCCGCGTTCACGGTGCCGGAGGTGTGACCGGTCTTATGGATGGCAGTTCCTTTTCCTTCAACTACTGCATCACCGTGCCGCAGGTTTCCTCGAAGGTTTCCCGGTAGTACCATTCCATAGCTTCGGGGTGTTCACCCCAGATCGTGGTTGCCAGGTTCAAGTCCCACTGTTCGACTCGGTTTATCGGGTCGTCCTTCAGCTCCAGTGCGTTGGTGAAATGCTGAATGGCGGTCTCGGGCTGCCCCAGGGCTCGGTAGGAGCTCCCTATCAAGCCCTGGATGATGATACTCGGTTCACCGTGGAGGCGTTGCGCTTCGAGATACGCTTCCAGCGCATCCTGGTACCTTCCTTCGTCAAACGCCTGATTTGCTCTCTCCAGCTCCAGCGCTGTTGCTCCGAAGAACCACTCCTTGTCGCCCACTTCCTGAAATATGTCCGGGCTGATGGTTGGCGTTGGGAGTGCGCTGCTCGGGCCCAGTGGGGGGAGGCGGTGCTGCCGGTACGTGGTTTTGTCAGATGCACCTCAGATACAGGAGGCTATTTTGTGGCCGCTCTGCGCGGTCGGAGTCGCCGGACTGTACCGTGTGGGAGAACACGAACTGCGTTGACGGCTCGCTAAGGTTAGCGCTCTACCTGGTGTTGGGATAGGTCAATATAAAAAGAATGGACTTTCTCTTTTGCCCAGTCCTGGGGGAGCGTTTTGCCTAGTCGCAAAGGTACATTGTGCCCTCGTTGCACTTGGGCAATTGATGTACATTGGCAGAGGTACATTGGCAGCGGCAACCGCCGCCATCAATTGCGCGGGCGCCGGCGGACGTATTCAGTCAGGGCTGGCAAGAGCGCAGCCCGGCCGGTGACCTTGGAACTTTGGAGTGGGGGCCTCGACTTGCCCAAAGCTGACCTGGGAGCCATCGCGAACCGGTTTTCACCGGCCGTCTGGGCCGACCCGGAGGTCCTGCCCTTTGCGGCCAGGGTTTCGGTCTGGGGCCGCTGGTTCGTCGGGTTGGTCTCCAGCATTGAGATAGCCTACCGACCGGGCTTCTGGTACCCCGACGGCTGGGGGTTCGTGGTCCTGCTGGCGGCGCTGGCGACGTTCAACGGGTCGCTCCACTTCCGGCCCTGGACCAACCGGCCGGTGACCTGGCGGTGGATGCTGCTCCTCAGCGCCGTGGACCTGGCCCTGGTCACGACCAGCATCAGCATCGGCCCCGGGTTCGACAGCTTCGGCTTCGTGTCCTACTATCCGGCGCTCGCCCTGTTCGTCGTGGTCTTCACCTCCCTCTGGCTCGGCCTGGCCTGGACGACGCTGGCCGGCGCCGCCTATTCCCTCGTATGCTGGACGGCCGGCGCCGGCCTCGACCTCGGCGCCGGCGATGAGAAGGTGCTGCTCGGCCGGCTGGCGGCGATGTACGCCCTGGTGGCGTGCGTCAGCCTGATCACCCGGTTCGAACGCATCAGGAGGCAGACGGCGGTGGAGCGGGAGCGGCAGGTGCAGCAGGAGCGCATCGAGTTCTCCCAGCAGGTTCACGACACCACCGCGCAGACCGCCTACCTGATCTCCCTGGGGATTCACCGGGCCCGGGCGCTGGCCGGCGACTCCAACGCGGAGCTGGCCGCCGCTCTGGATGCGACCTCCGTGCTGTCCAGGTCCGCCATGTGGGAGCTGAGGCGCCCCATCGACGCCGGCCGCATCTTCGAGGGCCGGGAGCTGGGCCGGGTCTTGTGGTCCCACTGCGCCACCTTTGAGCGGATCACCGCCGTCCCGACCCGGATGTCCCAGTCGGGGACCGAGCCCCCCCTGGCCACGGAGGTCCGCGCCCGGCTCTTCTCCATTGCGCACAACGCCTTGACCAATGCCTTCCGGCACGCTCGGCCCGGCCGGGTCGAGGTCAGGCTGAGCTTCGAAGCCGGCCAGATCCGGCTGTCCGTCTCGGACGACGGCGTGGGCCTCCCTGACGATTACGCCGAGCGCGGCCGCGGCTTCCACGGTATGCGGACCGACGCGGAGCGGCTGGGCGGAAGGCTCAGCGTGGACAGCGACCCGGGGGGAGCCGGAACCACCATTGCCTGTGTGTTCCCCTATGAAGACGACCAAGACGACCAAGCGGTTCAAGCGGAGCAAAGAGGAGGCTGAGATGTCAACAACGGGTCGGATCAGGGTGATGGTGGTGGACGACCATCCGATCATGCGGAGCGGCTTGCGGGATACGCTGGAAGCCTCGGGCCGCTTCCAGGTGGTCGGGCTGGCCCAGGACGGGGAGGAGGCGGTCCGCACCGCCGAGAGTCTGGAACCGGAGGTCATCGTCATGGATGTGCTCATGCCGAACATGGACGGCATCGATGCCTGCCGCGAGATCATGGAGCTGCTCCCCGAAACCCGGGTCCTGATGCTGACCGCCTCCACCGAGGAGGATGCGGTGATCGAGGCGGTCGCCGCCGGCGCCACCGGCTACCTGCAGAAGTACTCACCACCGGAGGAACTGGTCGCCGCCGTTCTGGACGTGGCGGAAGGCCGGCTGCGCCTGCCCGCCAGGGTGGTGCGGGAGGTCTTCGACCTGGTCCGCGGCGACCGTACGCTCCCCTTCCGCCGGGCCACGAACAAGCTGACCGCCCTGGAGCTGGAGACCCTGACCCTGTTCGCCAGCGGCCGGTCCTATGCCGAAATCGCCGCGGCCAGGGGCAACAGCGTCGTGACCGTCCGCAATACCCTCTACCGCATCCAGGACAAGCTGGGCATCGGAAAAAAACAGGAACTGGTGATCTGGGCCGTCCGTAACGGCCTGGTCGACGACGTGGTCCTGGGCGTTGACGCCTAGCCAGTGCCCGAGGCGCAGTAACGCTACCACCAAGGAGCTATACAGCTCTACAGTTCTACAAAGCAAAGAGGTGAGATGAATGGCAATTTGGATTGTCCGGGGAGGAAGTCGTTTGGGCGACGCCGAACAGGACTTCCTGGAACGTGGGTTGGTGGGTATTTACTTCGGGGTTGGCCGGGACATCAGCAGGATGAGTGATGCGGCCTTGCGGTTGGAGATGGGGGACTCTTATACCCGTCTCTTGGAGGAGCAAGGTGGGCGAGTCGAGCAATCACGAGTGAAGGGAGTGGTCACTTACTACCTGAATCAGGTTCTCAGGTTCAGGGATGACTTGGCGGCAGGCGATACTATTGTCATGCCGCGAAAGTCCTTCAATGGGCGTAGGGTGGCGCATGGCGTTGTGGTCGGAGACTATGAGTATTGTGGTTCAGAGCCTTATTGCCATCGACGGCGGGTGCGCTGGACGGAGCCGGAAGTCCCACGGGGCCAAATCGGCCACGCTTGGCCTCCTTCCGACCGCCGCACGGTTTTCCGCATTGGCGGGTAGTCGAAGGTTCCCTTCGGGTTTCCTCAGCCATTTCGTCTGTTGGTTTGCCAATGGGATAGCTAAATCTCCATATCCTGGATTACAACGGAACCTGGTCAACTGCGGCTACGCGGTAGCTGGTGTGCCGGTTGCTCTTCTTTCCTACGGAGTGTTTCCATTGAGATTACAGACGTGTTATAGAGTAAAATAATTGACTAAACTAAAGCCAAGGTGAAATGCGCAGATGTTGCGGTCAAACGACGGAGCCGGGTCATTCTCCAAGTACGGATGAGAGGGATTCACCGGCGCAACCCAGCTGATCATCATCGCCACTTAAATGTACATCCCACCTTGGCTTTAGTTTAGTAGTCAGTCAAACTTGATTTAGATGGTGATGTGAAAGAATGGCCTAGGGTGCTACCTTGACTCTGGAAAGTGTTGAAGTGAGGTGGTGGTATGGTCCGGGAAAAGTACGGAATCCGGTTGACGCCGGAGCAGCGGAACCAACTGGAACACCTGGTTCGGGCGGGTAAAAGCACCGCCCGGGTCACCACTCGGGCCCGGATACTGCTGAAGACCGATGCAGGTTGGTCTGCGCCCCAGGTGGCCCAAGCCCTGGATGTGGCGGAGGGCACGGTGTTCCGCATCAAGAGCCGCTTTGCCGAGGAGGGATTAGCTGGGGCGCTGCCAGACCGGGTCCAAGCGAACCGGTACCGGAAGCTGGAGGACCGGGGCGAAGCCCACCCCGTATCCAGTACGGGGCAGGCTCTCTATGCCGAACCCTATGACCCGCAACGGCCGGTGGTCTGCTTTGACGAGACCTCCACCCAGTTGCTGGCCCAGACCCGGCCGGCGCTGCCGCCGCCGGGACAGCCCCAACGGCAGGACTACGAGTACCGGCGGGAGGGCGCCCGCAACCTGTTCCTGACCGGTGAACCCCTGGCCGGCTGGCGGCAGGTGGCGGTCACGGAGCGGCGCACCAGGCAGGACTTCGCCCAGCAGCTGCGCTGGCTGGTGGCTGAAGCCTACCCGGAGGTAGCGGTGGTGCGCTTGGTCTTGGACAACCCCGTATCGAGTACGGGGCAGGCTCTGAACACTCACCGCGTGGCGTCGCGGTACGAGACCTTCCCGGCAGCCGAGGCCCGGCGGATCGCCAAACGGCTGGAGTTCCACTACCCGCCGAAGCACGGGAGTTGGTTGAATCCTGTCCTGAGCTTGCCGAAGGGATGGCGGAAATCGAGTTCAGCGTACTATCCCGCTCCTGTCTGAGGCAGCGGCTCCCCGACGCGGAATCCTCCAACGGGAAGTCGGGGCCTCGGTGCAGGAGCGAAACGCGGCCCAGATCACCGTCAACTGGCGGTTCAAGACTCATGATGCCCGAACCAAATTACACCGCCTCTATCCCTTCGATTCCTAACCTGACTGACTCCCAGGTCGGCCTAATTCTCCGTCACCAGGATTGAGTAGGACCCGGACTTCGGGTCCTGGGTGTTCAAGGAACTGACGGCAATGATGTAGCATTCACTGGTGCCGGTGTCGGTGTCGGTATCGCTCCTGGTATTTTGCGCTGAGTAGTGCAGTATCGGGGTGAACTCGGAACCGTCGTCTCCATCCTTGGCGTAATCCTGTATGAAATCACCGCCTCCACTTATAAACTTCTGGTCATCGCAGGAGTCGTTTGCACTGACTATGATAAGCGCTAGGTCGTTTCTGAGGTCCCCGCGCCGCTTCATGTTGTAGGAAGTCCCTGCGTTGAGAGTGATCTTGTGTAGGTTGGTGTTGTACTCCACCAGCCCTTTTTCGCCTGGCTTGAGTGTCCAGTTGCTCCGGTCTGGTCCTCGACCAAATTTGATCAGGTCGAAGTCATCTTCGGCCGTCACGGTCACCGCTTCGCTGGATGGCTCCGCAAGTTCCGCAGTCAGCCACCTTCCGACAACCAACCCTGTGGGATGATTCCTCTTTACGACTCCTGGCGTCGCATGATAAGTAGTGTTTCTGGCACATTCGCTGGCCGTTATCTGGTAGCCGCCGGTGTCGCCCGTCGTTGAGTAGACCTCCACGTATGAGAAGAAGCCCAACGTGACTGAGTCTATGGAATCCCTTGGCAGTCCGTCTTCAGTCTTTATTTTCAGATTGGTTGCTGCCTTGGCGGGGGTGCCGCTGGCATGACCGGCGGGCGTGATCTTGCAGTCGAGATTATGGGCCGTCCTGAAGGTCCGGTGCATATCGACGTCGTTCGAATGATCCAGGTAACCGGAAACCGTCGCGCCGTCCCGCATCCCAATGCTGGCGCCAATGAAATTGAGCACGTGTCCGGATTTTCCATCTTTGTCGGGGCCCATGAGTTGCCACGCGTACTGATCATCCAGCGGTGAGTCGGCCAGAACGTGAGTGGATGGCAGGCGTTCCACTTTCAGGTGAACTCTTTCACCCGCCGCCGCTCCAGAGGCTGGATCGACGACGGCATAGTAGTAATGCGGGTAGTCGTAATTATTCAGAAGTGCCGGACCACAGGTATCCGGACTTCCAGGCAGGCACGGCGTCTGGAATTCTTGGAAGAACTGCGAAAAGTTCATTCCCTTTTCGGTCAGCGAGGTCAGGGCGCCCGGGTGTACCAGCGGTGCATTCGTTGTGCGTTGGTCCAGATGGATCGGTTCCACGCCTCCGTGGTAGTCGCATCCGAATATGTCGACGCAGGTCGTCTGCAAATGCCCAATGCCGAAGTCGTACCTGCCGAAGGAGTCCCCGCCTATCGTGTCCCGGCGCACAGTGAAACGGTACTTCTGACCGGGTTCCAGGCGGATCCGGTATATTGCCTCATCTTCCATCACGTTGGGGCGATCAGCCTCCTGAGCGGAGGGTATGTAGGTAACACCGTGGGTGTAGGTCTTCTCCACGCCCAGGGTGAGGTCCCCATCGTAATTGAGGGGTATCTTCCCCACTGGACGGATGAGTTCCAGACACGGATCTGAGGCGGGGCAATCAGCCGAGAAGGTGGGTTTCGCCGCGACGCCGTTTCTTCTGGGGTACGCGTCACTTATCGTAGTTTCATGGGCGCCTCTGCCATCGGTGTAGGAGACCTCCACCCTCACCTGCATGGCCAGCTCGCTGCTGCTCAGAACGTAGGTGTTCGAATTGGACCCAATGTTGGCATTGAAGATACCCGGTAGCGTGAATCTCTTCCACCGGTACCTGAAGGTGTTGGGCAGCCCGTCGGCATCAGCGATATCGCTGATGGATGCGGTCAGAGTTTCTCCCACCCTGGGGGTGCCGGTGATGGTTGGTTTGCCGGTGGGCAGTCTGTTTGGCCTGACGGCCACCCTCCTGGTCGCCGCGCTGGTCAGATTTTCCTTGTTGCCTATTCTGTCGGTGAAGGATACCTTCACCTTGATGGTCTTGCGCTCATCGGCTTCAACCAACTCGTAGGTGGAGTTGGTGGCATCCGCGATATCGGTGTCCGTCCTTCCGTTGTTGGATATCCACTGGTACGTGAACCTGCCCAGGCCGTCCTCATCCTTGATGCCCGAGGTATCTGCGGTCAGCGTAGCTCCCACATGGACCATGCCGGTGATGGTGGGCAAACCGGTCGCCGGTCTGTCGATGGACATCCTCAGCGTGTATGCGGATGCGCTGTCGTCGGTACCGTCGTTCACTTTGAACTGGAAACTTGCGTAGTTGGCTCCACTGGCGTTATCGGCTGGGACGAACCTGAGTCTGTTTCTGTCAAGGTCGTTTTTGGTGACCGTCTTCGGCAGATCGGCGGCGGCAAGCGCCACCCCGCGTAGGGTCAGTGTCCCTGCTTTGGGCAGAGTGGTTATTTTCACGCTCGCCAGCGTGTCTCTATCATCAACGTCCGTGAAGGGGAAATCATCTGCCTCAAACGTGTGTGTATCACCTTTGATTATGGCGATCGTCTTGCCGGATGATGTGGGCAGATCGTTCACAGAGGTGACGGACACCAGCATGGTGTAGGCGGATGCGCTGTCCACCGACCCGTCGTTCACCTTGAACCTGAAGGTCGCGCGGCCGTTCCAGTTATTGGGAGGTGTGTAGATGAGCTTGCCGGCGTCCAGTTCAGCCTTGGTGACCGTCCTGGGCAGGACGCTCGACGTGATCGTCGTGCCGTCCAACGCCAGTGTGCCCCTGAATGTGAAAGCCGTGTCCTCAGTGGCGGTTACCCTGCTGGTCGACGACGTGGGGCGGTGGTCGGCCGTGGTGGGCGTGTTGGCATTGGCGGTGTTGGAGGCGGCGCTGGCGCCGATAGTGTTGATGGCCGAGACACGGTAGTGGCGGGTGCTGCCAGCGGTGAGGCCGCTGTGCGCATAGGTGGTGTCAGTGCTGCCGGTGTTGGCAACGAGGACGGTCCAGGTGGCGCCGCCGTCGGTGGAGACCTCGATCTTGTAGCCGGAAATGACACGGCCGCCGTCCTCGGCCGGAGCGGTCCATGACAGGTCGATGCCCGTCGTGCCGTTCGGCGCGGCGCTCAGGCCGGTCGGCGCGCCGGGTACCTCGGCCACAACCTGGTTGAAGTCCTCCACCTCATTGCCGAACCTGTCGACCAGCTTGTTGGCGGTGCCCGAGGTTGGCTTGGTGTAGGTCACCGTCACGCTGTCGGTGGCTGCCGGCGCCGCGCCCAACGTCAGCGTCACAGTTGTGCCGCTGATCGTCGGGGCGCCGCTCAGCGTGACGGTCGCCTCCGTGCCGTTGACGGGCGTCTTCTTCACCTCGAAGGCGCTGTTGGCCAGCGATGCGGCGGCGCCCAGGTCCTCCGTGAACGTGAGGATCAGTGTTGTCCCGGTAACATCGAATGACGATAGGGTGGGGGCGGTCTGGTCCCGGCTGATGTACAGGGTGCGGTCGACCTTATCGTTCCAGTCCAGGCCGGGGCTGGTCCATCTCCACGCCTCTCCCAGAGCCGCGCCGGTGCTGAAGGGGAACGCCTGGTCGCAGACATAAAGCGTGAGCTGAGTCCGGACGGCGTCGGGAATTGCGGACGTGGTTGCGAAATACAGACGACCAGAACCAAGAGGGGTTGTCCCTGTCGACACCCCTGCCAGCTTGACCGTGTACTGGCTCCCGGCATTGAACATGGTGTTGCTGAGTGCGCCCGCGGCAACCGAACTTAGGAGGCTCCCGAAGCCGAAATTGATATTCGCTGACGAAAACCCTCTGACGGCCGCCACAGAGCCCGCAAAATGGATTTGCCCGACTGTGACCTCACCGGTCCAGATCTGCGCGGCTCCGCCGGGGTAGGATGCGGGGGCATTGCAGGTGGACGCCGCGGTGACGCTGCCGGTGGAGGGATAGGCTACGCTGGTCAGGGGCCCCTCCGCGTTGCTGGCATTGTCGGTGAAGCTGGCCTTCACCTTTATCTTTTTCCCGGCGTCGACGGTGGTCAGCGTGTAGGTCTGGCTGGTGGCGCCGGCAATGCCGGTCTCGTTCGCGCCGTCAACCCGCACCCACTGCCAGGTGAACGTCGATTCGTTCGGGACACCGTCCGCGTCCGCGATGCTCCCCTTGTTGGCGGTCAATACCCCCGGCACACGGAACGCGTTGGCGGCCGTAATGGCGGGCACGCCGGTGGCGGTGCTGGGGATGGTGGCCATGGCGGTGTCGGAGGCCGGGCCGGTGCCGTTGACGTTGATGGCGGAGACACGGTAGTGGCGGGTGTCGCCGACGGAGAGGCCGGTGTGGGAGTAGGTGGTCGTGGTGGAGCCGGTGTCGGCGACCAGGTCGGTCCAGGTGGCGCCGTCGTCAGAGACCTCGATCCGGTAGCCGGTGACAGTCGAGCCGCCGTTGTCGGCCGGGGCGGTCCAGGACAGGCTGATGCGGTCACTGCCCGACGGGGTGGCGCTCAGGCCGGTGGGCTTGTCCGGGACCGGGGCTCCCCGGACGGCGACGTACAGCGCCTTGCCGTCCGTGTCCGCCGACCAGCTGCTGCCGCTCTCGATGTCGAAGGCGTCGAAGATGCTCCAACGGCTGGCGCTGCGCTCGTTCTCGCTGTTGGAAGTGGTGACTTCCAGGTCCAGGTCGGTGAAGGTCAAATTTTCGTTCGCGTAGTGCGTGGTGCCGGCCGTAACCACGACGGCGTAGGTCGTGTCCGCGGAGAGGGTGGTCCCGGTCAGGGCGGTGAAGACGTGCCTGCCTGTGCTCCACGTGTCCGGAGCGGTCAGGGCGGCGTGCTCGGTGGCGGGGTGGCCGCTCGCGTCCACGGTGTAGACGGAGACGGACCAGTTTTGGTGAGCAACAAACGGGGATAGGTTGGCAGGGGCCGCGCTGAGGGTCACGCTGTCGAGCGCGTAGCCGCCCGGGTTGGACCCGGTGGCGAAGCGCTGGGACCGCCTGGTGGAACGCTTGTCGCCGCTTTCTCCGGTCTGCGCCATGTTGCTGAGCAGGAAACGGTTGTCCCTCACGACGTAGACATGCGATAGGCCGAAGAGGGGACGCAGCATTCCGGTGGCGGCGATGTCGCCGCCGGAAAGGGGTCCGTGACCGGTGGTCGTCGAGCCGAGCCCGGCGATCCCGACCCGGGTCCGGCCCAAGGCCAGTGACACCGTGCCGGCGAACAACTCCGTGCCGTCGTTGGCGCTGCCAGTCCAGGGCTGGGCCGTGACGGAGACCACTGCCCCACGGGAGTTCCTGAGGCTGGTCACGTCGTCCCAGCTGCCGTCGTAGAAGTCCTCGTAGTCGTCGGCGACCTTGCTGCCGTTAAGCCAGTAGATGGGCACGCCCTTGTCGCCGGCGGTGAAGGTCGTGTCCGTACGCACCCTGGCATCGACGCCCGGGGTGCTCACGAGCGCTCTGTGAGTGGTATCGATGCCTGAGGCGTCGGATTCTCTAAAAAACGCCCACATGGCTATGGAGTTTCCCAAATCCTCGAAAATCGAATCGTCGAACGAGGAGCCCTGATCGCTCTCGGCGGTGGTGGTGGTGTGGCTAATGAACAGGAGCCGGAACCGGTCGCCGTTGCGGACTCCGGCTGGGACCAGGCCGAGATCGGCGGCCACTTCCTCCTCGAGTGGAAAGAGGGCTTCTTTGGCCGACTTCGACCAGGGTCCATCTCCCGCGGTGTTGGTTGCCCGGACCTGGACATGGTAGATCCCTTCAAAAGTGCCCAGACCGAGGCCCGTGAGCGTGACCGTGACCGTTCCCCCGCTGACATCCTGGGGACCGTCGGTCCAGGTGTCACCGAAATCCGAGCTGTAGCGCACGTCGTAGCTGGTGATCGCGGGGCGGCCGGTGTTGTCGGGGGTCGTCCAGTTCACCGTCAGGCTGTCCGTCGTGCGCGGGACGGGCGCCACGATCGGGCGGGCCGGCGCCGTGGGCATGCCCGGGGTGGCGGTGACGACGGCAGTATATACTCCTACGGTTGTGGTGCCGCCGAAGTTGGTGACGGCGCGCACTTTGAACGTGTATGCGGTGCCGTTGGTCAGTCCTGTTTTCATCAGGGTTTGGGAACCCGTCGGGTTGGTTCCGTGGTTACCGTCGGCGAGTGTGCCCCCAGTGGGGCCAAATTCGTAGTTGTAACGGACGATGGCCGACCCGCCGTCGCTGGTCGGCGGGTCCCAGGTATAGGTCAATTGAGAGGCTCCGGACACAGCGGTCAGGTTCAGCGGCACTCCGGGCGCGGCCCTCGTTACCCTGTCGGTTGGGGGTTTATCTTCCCCTTTCTTCGGCTCAGGCGCTGCCCGGGTGGTGACGCTGACCGTGGTTGACTGCGCCCCGTCTACGTCCTGGCTGAGCGCCAGGACCGCGTAGTGGTAGGCGGTCTCCGCGGCCACGGTGGAGTCCGCGTACTCCACGTTGTCGTTGCCGGTGTCCTGGGTGATGGCGGTGAGATTGCCGGCCTCATTTCCCCGCAGTACCCGGTACCCCGTGATGCTCGTATCCTCCGGGTCGGTCCAGCTTAGGGTGATGCTGTTGTGAGTTACTCCTGAGGTCGTGAGCCCGGTGGGGGCAGCCGGCGGCTGCCGGGTGATCTCGAACTCCGCCTCAGCGGAAACCACCAGGGCGCTGTCCGAGTCGGACACACTCGCCCGGGCGGTGTACGCGCCGATTTCGCACTGGTCCGAGATTTGCGCCTCGCGCAGCTCGGTGGCCCCCCGGCGCACGAATATCCACGCAGTCTTGTTCTTGAAGATGCGCAGCGCCTCGCCCATGCCGTTGCCCTCGCATACGTCGGCATCGTTGCCGTCGCGGTCCAGCACGTCGATGCGGTAGGTGTACTCGTGGCCGTCAGGGTCCGGGAAGACGTCGAACCCGACTATTTCGGCGCTCACCGTGCCCGCAGACCCCGCTGTGGTCCAAGGCGGCGCTTCCACGACGATGGAAATTCCTGGCGATGATACTTCCTCTTCGGGGGCTTCCACGGTCGAGTCTGACGGGTAGGCGGCGCTGACCAGCGGGCCCTCGCTGCTGCCCGCGTTGTCGGTGAAGCTGACCTCGACCTTCACCCGTGCGTCCTGCTCGCTGGCGGTCAGCGTGTAGGTGTCCGAGTCGGTGCCGATGTTCTCCTCAAAGATTGTGCCGTCAGCGGCAAACCGCTTCCACTGGTAGGTGAAACTGCCGGGCAGGCCCTCCGGGTCGACAATGCTGCCGGTCGAGGCGGTCAGGGTCTCCCCGACCCGCGCATCGCCCGTGATGGTCGGCGCACCCGTCGCCGGGTCGTTCACTGCCGTCACACTGATCGTCATGGTGTGGGCGTCAGTGCTGTCCGCCGACCCGTCATTGACCTTGAACTTGAAGCTCGCGTAGCTGGTCCCGTTCGCGTCGGCGGGCGGGGTGTAGATTAGCTTGCCGTCGTCCAGCTCGGCCTTGGTGACCGCCTTCGGCAGGTCAGCCGAGTTGATGGCCGGGCCGTCCAGAGTCAGCGTGCCTTGGCCCGCAGCGGGCAGTTCGGTGATCTTCACACTTGCCAGCGTGTCGCCGTCGCTGTCGGAGTGGTTGAAGTCAGTTGCCGAGAACGCGTGGTCCGTGTCCTCGTCCGTGGTCACCGTGCCGTTCGATGCCGTGGGAGCGCTGTTGGGGTCCGGTGTCTGCGCCTGAGGGGCTGCCAGCGTGGTGGCCGAGACCGCCCCGGACCTGTCGCCGGTCCCGGCCGCGTTGATGGCGCTCACCGCGTAGTGGTAGGCGGTCTCAGCCGTGACTGTGCCGTCCACGTAGGTGGTCGCCGTGCTGCCGGTGTCGGCCTGGATGCTGGTCAGGCTCGCCGCGTCCGCCCCGCGCCAGATCTGGTAGCCGGTGATGCTGCTGTTCTGAGGGTCGTCCCACGAGATGCTCACCTGGTCGTGGGAGGGAGTCGCTACGAGACTCGTGGGCGCCGACGGGACTGGCTGCGGTGCCGCCGGAGTGGCGGCGCTGATGGTTGCGGACTGCGCCCCGTCCCCGTCTTGGCTGAGGGCCAGCACCGCATAGAAGTAGGTGGTCTCCGCGGCCACGGTGGAGTCCGTGTACTCCGTACCGGCGCTCCCGGTATCCTGGGCGATGGCGGTCAGGGAGTTTGCGTCAGTACCCCGCAGCACCCGGTAGCCGGTGACGGCGCTGCCGCTGGCGGGGGCCGTCCAGCTGAGGGTCACGCTGTCGTGGGAGGCGTCTGCCGTGACGCCCGTGGGCGCCGCCGGTGGGTCGTCCTTGACCCGGGCCGTTATGGTGTCCGTCCACGGGCCGCTCCAGGGGCCGCCGTTCTGCCCGCCGCTGGTGTACCGGGCGCGTATTCTGGCCTTGAAGGTCTCCCCACCGGCCAGCCCGGTTAGGGTGATTGATGTTTCGGTTCCGCCCGGGTATTCATTCCCCCGGTTGGCCTCATTGGCGGCCCGGTAGGAGAGAAAGTCCAGGTCCTGTTTGGCCCAGACAATCCGGTAGTCCGAGGGAGCCGGCTCGGGCGCGTCCCAGGAGATGGTGAGTGCGCCGGGGCTGGGGCTGGAGAGCCGGAGGTTGGGGACCGCGCCCTTGTCGTTCTGCGCCTGGGCGGTCATGACTCCGAGGAGGAGGACCGCGATAACGGCCATTGCCGCGACGGTGGCCAGGGTTATGAATGCCCACCCTGGGGTGCTGGCTGAATTGGTTCTGTTGGATGGCATCCTTTGTTTCTCCTTTTTTATCGCCTGAGTCTGTTCGTCTGTGTTCATCCCTGGTTGAGGACCTGTTCAGCGTCCGAGTTCGAACCGTCCAGGACTACCGTGGCCCGCTTGGCCAGATTGGGCCGGCTTCGCCCTGAGTCGACCTGGGGCCCTTATTTCTTTCATCTGTTGCTGGCTAATCTCTTTGTGGGATAGCCGGTCGCTCAGCTGGGTGACCAGCTATCTCCGAAACATTTATGCGTCTTTTGGAAGCCAACCAGAAAAGACCTCCCTATCGGGGTGGTTTGCTTTAGAGGTTAGTACCCTCCTTCGGTGGTGCGATAGGTCAAAATGAAAAGAGTGGCCTTTCTCTTTTGCTCAGTCCTGGGGGTGCGTTTTACCTGGTGGCATTGGTCTTTTTGAAAGGATTGAGGCAAGCAGGCGGACAAAACAAAAACCCCACTCCGAATGGCGTGGGGTCTCTATGACCTACTGCCGTAAGCGGGGCCTTGACGGTCCCGCAGAACCTAACGTGAGTCCTGCGCCCGGTTAGGAGAGCAGTGATATAGTTCGGCTCATGGCTCATGGTGTTACCTTCACCATTGGCGCCTACGGCCAGTCCAGTTGGAGCTGAGCTGGTCGGGGCAGCCCGTAAGGCTTGCTTTGCGGGCTGGTTACTCTCTGACCCGCCGGTTCTTAATTGTAAGTCTTCAATAGCTTGGAATGATTAGCGCCAGATTCACCTCGGCGCGGGTGTCTTGGCTACGGCGGGGGCTCGGACAGTTGAGGTCGGTGTTTCCGGGGCTGGTGGGGTTGGTCAGGAGTTGGTCGGGGCCGGTGGATGATGGCCCTGGCGATGTTGCCGCGGATTCTCCAGCCCCGGTTCGCCCGGTTGGTCATGGTTACAGCCCTGGGGGCTATTCCTTTCGGTCCCCGTAGTACCTGGCCACCGTGCCCCGGTCCGCCGCCTGGCGCTCGGTGTAGCGCGCCGGCATTCTGAAGCCCTTTCAGAGGTACATAGGTACTCCAAATGATTTGAGAATGTGTTGATGAGTGGAGGGAGCGCCGTCAGACCAGACGGCGGGTGCAGGCGCTACTGAATGTTGGTAGGGTTCTCCATTCTAAACGTACCAAACGCTGGCAAGTCCGAAAGGGGGCCTAACACTGTCAGTGGAATCCCGGCCCATATCATGGTGTAATCGCCGTCGGCGACTAGCACGTAGGCCACGCCCTGCTTCTTCAAAAAGGCAGTGATGGTGTCCGTCGCCCCTTCTAAACGGACATCCGGGATGATATGAAAGCTGATGTGATCGGCATGGTTCGGGTTCACGTCGCTCCGCTTCCGATTCGACTTGGCCAGTTCCTCCGCCTCCTGGGCGTCTCTATCCCAAGCTGCGGGCAGCTTGGTGTATATCCGTTCGATCACAGGTTCACCAGGACCGCATTCTTCCACCGTGGTCCCGTCGGCGTTCTCCGCCACTGTTGCACAGATCGTGGGGGGCGGTACTGGCTCATCGGCGGGCCCGCAGGCCAGCAGGATACTGAGTAACAGCGTTAGCGTCGTCATGCTGAGCATCCAGCCCATGCGTTTTATGTGAGCCTTCATGATTCTCCCTGTCTGCATCGGTGATTTGAGAGTTCCTTTCCCGGAAATCTAACTCCCATTCTCCTGGTAGTACTTGGCCACCGCGCCCCGGCCGGCCGCCTGGCGCTCGGTGTACCGCGCCGGCATCTTGGCGCTCTTCCACCGGCCAGCGGTCATCAGCGCCGGTAGCTCTACTCCGGTGGCCGCCAGGTCCTGGGCCATACCGCCTTGTCTGCCTGTCCCGAAGCGCCCATTGTTTAGGGAATTATATACTTAATTACCCACCAGCTTTGTTATGACCGCCAGCACCCAGGAATTCAGGTATGTTGGGTAGTAAAGTATATAATTCCCATTGTTTAAGCAAGGGGTGGCTGGAAACGGCCCTGTTTTCAGCCATGGCTGGAAATTAGCACCGTCTCTATCTGAGGGGGTGGCTGGAAAACCCGGTTTATTTCTCCCCGGCAGAAAGCTATACTTCAGGTATTCCAGCCAGGGGGCTGT
This sequence comes from Dehalococcoidia bacterium, assembly GCA_965197655.1. Taxonomy (GTDB): domain Bacteria; phylum Chloroflexota; class Dehalococcoidia; order Lucifugimonadales; family UBA3495; genus CATQHB01. The sequence continues at coordinate 3,992,698 of OZ240220.1, forward strand.
GCGGGATGACGCTGTACGGTTACGCCCGGGTCTCGGTGCGGTAGCCGGGGGACAAGAACCTCGACCTCCAGGTGGAGCGGCTGGTCCGCGCCGGCTGCCCCCTGGGCAACATAAGAGCCGAGGAGGCCAGCGGGGCAAAGAACGACCGCGGCGGTCTGTTGGAACTGCTGGACCTGGTGGTCGAGGGAGACACCCTGGTGGTCACCCACATCGACCGGCTCTCCCGGGGTCTGACCTACGGGCTCCAGGTGATTGAAGACTTGCACCTGAGGGACGTGGAGTTCCGGTCCCTAGCCGAGGATTTTGACACTGCAACGGCCAGTGGCAAATTGCAGTTGACGATGGTCCTGGCTTTTTCGGAGTGGTGGCGTAATTCCATCCGGGAGCGGTCCATCGCCGGTCAGCACAAGGCACGGGAAGAAGGGCGGTTCCCGGGGCGGCCGACCATTCTGACCGAGCGGCAGAAGGAGTATGTCCGGGAGGAACTGGCCAAGGGGGTCAGCCAGCGGGAGCTGGCCAGGGTCCTGGAGGTGAGTCGGTGGAAGATCCAGCAGGTGGCCGAAGGGGCGCCTGGGCCGGCAGTCGGATAGAAATGATCCCATCCTGAGCAACAGCGCCCTGGACCGCCTGGCCAACGCCAGCTTCCAGGTCGTCATCGAGGCAGCCAGCTACCGAGAGAAACTGTCGCCCCACCGGAAAATCTTGGGCGACAACGGAGGTGACCATTGACCTACTTAAAACAATCTGATACTACTCAAAACACCGGGCTTCCAGGGTGGCCTAATGTTCGTGAAAACGCTGGCCTAAGCAACCTGAAAATTGACAGATGAACCGTTAACGCATTTTTTCGGGCCCTCCCCTGAGTGGTTACCCCGCAGGCGCCAAGACAGACTGAAGGCGCACTACAGGAGGGCAAAGACTATTCAGGTTCCCCACAGGAGGGGGATAAACCAGCTAAACTTCATGAGCTGCCCAACCAGAGCAGAAGAGCGGAACTGAAGAATAGAGAGGACAGATGGGGATTTTCAACGTAACCATAGCGGTGGCCAACGTCCACGGCCACACCTTCGAGGAGGTCGAGGTCACGGTAGACACCGTATGCGATTACACCACCGTGCCCAGGGAGATGCTACAGCGGCTAGGCGTACCGGTGAGCGGCGAGGCCATATCGGAGATGGCCGATGGCCGCCAGGTGCCGGCCGAGACCGGCTGGGCCCTGGTCAGGCTGGAGGGCCGCGAGGTCTACACGCCGGTAATATTCGCCGAAGAGGGCGAGGCCAGCCTGCTGGGCGTCACCACGTTAGAGGTCGCCTGCCTGGGGGTAGACCCCACCAACCGGCGTCTGATTCCGGTAAACCTCCGCCGATACTGACAACAGGCAGCTTCGCCGCATTCAAGGCCGCCCCAGCGGCAGGCCCAGACCGCCAACATCGCACAAGGCGGGCAGGACGGCGCGTGAGCCGTCCTGCCCGGACCGGCTCTGCACGTAGACACGCGAAGCACCTCCAGACACGCCAGAGAGGAAAAGAGAGTTCGCAATTTTCTATCAATGACGCCCGCATCCTACTCGCCAGACCTGTCCCCGCTCTCCTGGTAATACCGGGCCACCGCGCCCCGGTATCTTTGAGCTCTTCCACCGGCCAGCGGTCATCAGGGCTAGAAATTCCACTCTGTGTTTGATACTGGCTGCCCCCGCTGAGTTATTCAGCCCTGACCTCTCGTCATAATGGTTGGAGGGCAGGTCCTGGGCCGTCATTGCCATCAGCCTCCGTGCCTGCACTTCCCCCAGCCTGAGAGGTCTATCTCGTCTGTCCAACAAACCCTAGCTGACGCGGGGCGCAGGTGGGTGGGGTTCAAAAACGCCCGTTTTCTGAGCACTTCCAACAGTGCCATCTATCCATCTCCACGGAACCGGAGACCTCTATGACCCTGCTCCCCGTGACCTATGGCTACGCCCGGGTCAGCAAGTCCGACGACGACGCCAGGAACCTGGAGACCCAACTCCGCCTGCTGGCCGACCACGGCATCCGTGAAGACCTGATCTTTTCCGACATCGCCACCGGCCGCACCCTGCGGCGCACCGGCTGGCAGGAACTGATGTCCCGTCTCCGGCCCGGCGACACCCTGGCGGTGGCCTTCCTGGACCGGTTGAGCCGGAACTTCGAGGACGGGGTGCGCATCCAGGCTGACCTTACCGAGCGCAACATTGGCATCGTGGCCCTCCGGGAGAACATCGACACCGGCGATGGCAGCGCCGCGGCCAAGTTCTTTCGCCGGTCCATGCTGGCGCAGGGGGCTTACCAGGTGGACTCGACCAGCGAGCGCATCAAGCTGGGGCTGGACCAGGCTCGGGCTGGCGGGAAGCGGCTGGGACGCCCGCCCGCCCTGACCCCGGAGCAGGCGGAGCAGTGCCGCCGGATGACGGAGGAGGGCGCGGGGCTGCGCCACATCGCCCGGGTGATGCAGTGCTCGCCGGCCACGGTGAGGAAGGCTCTGGCCGCCGCTCGGGACGGCTGAGTGACCTCTGATCCCGCATGGCGATCCCAATTCCGGGATTACCCAGGCGAGTCGCCGCTCCAACAGGTCGATATAACGAGGTATGCTCATTTTAGTCGGCCTGGACCTCCACTGGCTCTCCGCCCAGCAGTCCGCCGACCTCTACGAGCTGATCATCGGCAGACACAGGGTATCCAGCTGCGTCATAACCAGCAATCGCGGCGTCGAGGAATGGCTCAGCCTCTTTGACGACCCCATCCTGGGTAACAGCGCCTTGGACCGGCTGGCCAACGCCAGTTTCCAGATCGTCATCGAGGGGGCCTGCTACCGGGAGAAACTATCGCCCCACCGGAAACTCCTGGGCGACAAGGGAGGTGATTGACCCCTCGGCTGAAACCTGATAAAAGTCTTAATCACGGCCCCCAAAGGGTGGGTCAATGACCGCGAAAAACGGTGGTATATAGTCCCCGAAAAACGACTGAGTGGATCTGCCAGCCCTGATGATCGTTGGCCGGTGGAAATCCTCCAGGATGCCGGCCCGCTACACCGAGCGCCAGGCGGCAGACCGTGGCGCCGTGACCAGGTATTACCAAGAAGAACAGGACTGAACACCGAACAGGGGGCCACATGACCGCTGAGGAGCAGAAACTCCTGGAAAACTACCTGACCCACCTGAGCGTCCTGGGAGAGGAAGGATCCTACCCCGACTTCGAAACCTGGTACCAGGCCGTCCGCTACGCCCAGGGCCCCGGGGCGCCGACCACGCTGCAGGAGGCATCAGAACTGCGCTACAAGGACGTCCTCGAAGCTGCCCGGGTCTTCAACCGACTGCAGGAAAAAGCGACTTCCACATCCTGACGTCTTAAAAAACCCCTGGCTATCCGGGTAAGGTAATAACCTGAGTTCGGGATAAGGGATGCCTCCCTAAAGAAAGAACAGGTATTCTTTCTGGTAGACGATACCGAGGACTTGGACAGCCGGACCGTCGAGACGGATGTTGCTCGTAATCTTTTCCACATCTACGTCTATGGTGATCGAAATATCGTGGCCACCGGCGAAAAAGTGACCCAGCAGGTTACCACGGTACAACAGGGCGACTTGGAATCCCTGCTGAATTACCTCCGGACCCTAAATGTCGAAGATACCGACCTGAATGAGCTTCAGAATGCGATCGCAACCGAGCCAACTGCTCCTGAAGAAAGCTACGGGCCGAAGGTAAAGGCGGGTTGGGAGGAATGTTAGCAAAGGCAACAGCAGGTATATGGAAGATTGGCCTTGAAACCGGAACAAAGGCGCTGACAAACGCCCTGAACGGTTATTACGGATTGTGAAAAAAGGAGAAAGATGAGAGTACCCCTACACCCGACAAAAACCTGGCCCAGCCGAAGCCATCGACTAGCCCAATCAATATGCGAAGGGAGTGACGAATGTCAGTACGAACCTAAAGTCGTGGGAAACACCGGAGAGTCCTGAGCAGCGGCTGTAATGTCGCGTGGAGGACTTACTCGGAGGCTGTCTTCGACGCCTTCCAGCAGGCCAACCCTGATCTGCATTACAAAAACCACCACCCATGTGTGCTGGAAGCGCAGGAAAGAAACCACCGTTGCCCCCGGCCGAACTGTAATAGAGTCCGCGGTGGAGCCCTCGACCACGACGAATTAGTGAGGTACCCCGACAACGAGAAGCTCATAATTTCGCACCCATATCCGGTGGAACACAACTACGAATATGACTTGACCGAGTGGAGGAAACATCTTCCCGAGATAGGCCTTATAAACGGGAGAACCGAACGGTCCTGGTACTTCCCACAGGCATCATCGCTCATCATCATAGGCCAAGAGCATGTTCTGGACCGGGTCAACATGGATTACGAACTTCCCCTAGACCTTGCGCCCACCGGATGTATCCGGTGGGCAGGAGAGTAACCTAACGCCCACTGAAAGCCGGCCCGTGGCATGCTGGGGACGCATCAATAAATTAGTCCATAAGACCCCGGGGCAACCAGGGGCCGATCGTAGGCACCAAAACTGCCCAATCCAGCTAGGCTCAATTAATACCCATTATGATAAACAGCAATATGCTCGACACAATGATCCGCTTCACGACCGATAGCTGGACCAAATCAGGAACCACATACTTCCTGCAACGGTCCCACTTTCCAAACGACGACATATCCATCGAAACCGACGGCCCCATCCCGGTCCTAAACCAAAGCCAAGGTGGGAAGTGCATTTGCCGGAAGTCGGGGATCAGGCTGGGAGTCTCGCAGGAGGGCTTCGGCCCTTGCTTGCAGGACGGTGCGGCAGCGGCGCTTGACCTCGTCTTTCCGGCTGGTCAGCCTGGACAGGAAGCTGCCTACCCTCTCTTGCACCGCCGCTCTGCTTCCCAAGCACAGGTTCCCGGTCGCCTCTTCCCGCGCCCAGCCCCAAATGGCTTCATCGGCGTTGAAGTCTGGGCTGTAGCCCGGCAGATTCACCAGCCTCAGCCCCAGGCCAGGCCTGCGCAGATACTCCCGCACTGCCTCGCCACGATGGGCTGGGGCATTATCCCAAAGTGCCGCTGGCGCAACTGGTCCAAAAAGGCTGCCGCGGTTCCGCTGTGCTGTTTCCCGCCAGTTCCATCCATTCCACCGCTCCCGTCCCCAGACACACCGCCGAATAGTAGCTGGCTTTCTCGCCATACCGCGGACTGCTGGAGTTCACCAGGGCTGGCTCTCCCCGCAGCACCCACTTGCCCCGCAATTCCACATCGGCCCGGAAGTGGGCCGCATCAGCGAAGAATATCCTGGCTTCAGTCCGTTGGGCCTCCTCCCACCGGGCGGCGTACGCCGCCACGAAGGCCTCCCGTTTCTCCGCATCCGCCTTCAGCAACCGCTTCTTGGGGCGCTTGAAGGCAAATCCCAAGCGGCGCAGGTAGGTCAGGCTGCTGCTGCGGCGCAGACTGAGGCCGAACTGTTCCCAGACAAACTGATGGACCCCTTTCCAGTTCCAGTTGGCGAAGCCGCTGCCCGCTGCCTCAGGCAACTCTTGGACCGCTTCCTTCAGCGTCGCCCGCTGCGCCTCGCCGAGGGCGGGGGGGAACCACCAGTCTGCTCGAAGATCAGGACTCTGGGCCCTCCCGCACCAAAGGCCGCCGCCCATCGTCCGATGGTGTGCGGGTCCCGTTCCAGCGCCGCTGCCGTGGCCGATGCCCTCCAGCCTTGGGCCAGCAACAAGATGGCGTACCACCGCTCCCGCTCCCGGGGCGTCGGCGCCAGGATCATCCGTCGACGCAAATCCTTGACTTCCATTTGCCATTGTTCCAAAGACCGATCTATCTCCCTTACGCTCATCATCTACCCCCCAACTACTGCACACTCTGGCCCAGTTCCTCCACAAATTTATCCCATTTTTCTGCGTATTTCACCTCGGCTTTAGTTTAGTAGTCAGTCATGTTAGGAATCGAAGGGATAGAGGCGATGGAGTTTCACCCGGGCATGCTGGGTAGTGAAGCGCCAGTTGATGATGATTCGGGCCGCGTTGCGCTCGCCGACCAAAGCTGCCACTTCTCGGCAAAGGGTTTCCTCATCGGGGAGCCGTTGGCCGAGGCAACTGCGAGACAGGACGCTGAACTCGATTTCCGCCATATTGAGCCAACTGCCGTGCTTGGGCGTGTAGTGAAACTCCAGACGCTTCGCAATGTGCCGAGCCTCGGCCGCTAGGAAGGTCTCGTACAGCGACGCTATACGGTGAGTGTTCAGATTGTCCAGGACCACCCGTACCAGGTCAGCCTCCGGATAGGCTTCATCCACCAGCCAGCGCATCTGCTGGGCGAAGTCCTGCATCGTGCGTCGTTCGGTGACCGCCACCTGCCGCCAGCCGGCCAGGGGTTCACCGGCCAGGAACAAGTTGCAAGTGCCCTGCCGCCGATACTCGTAGTCCTCACGCCTGGGCTGTCCGGGCGCCGCTGGGATGGGTGGCCGGGCGTCGGCCAGCAACTGGGTGGAGGTCTCGTCGAAGCAGACCACCGGCCGCTGCGGGTCGTAGGGTTCGGCGTACAAATCCAGGACATCCTCCATGTGGGCCACGAAGTCGGCGCTCACCTGGGGAATGCACCACTCCCGCTTCTGCCAGGGTTTGAGCAGGTTTTTTTCAAGTGCAGCCGCACCGTCTCATGGGACAGCGACGGCGCCAGCCCCAATTGTACCACCTTGCCCGCCAGCAGCCGCAGAGTCCAGTGGTCGTGGCCTTCCGGCGCTGGGCTGCAGGCCAGTGCAATCAAGTGGGCCTCCCCCCGGTCGTCCAGCTTCCGGTACCGGTGGGACTGGGGCCGGTCCTGGAGCGCCCCGTCCATGCCAGCCTCGGCGAAACGTCGCTTGATCCGGTACACCGTGCCGTCAACCACGTCCAGGGCTTGGGCCACCTGGGGCGCTGGCCAACCCTGGTCGGTCTTAAGCAGGATGCGGGCCCGCGTAACCACCCGAACAGTGCTCTTGCCAGCCCGAACCAGATGCTCCAATTGGTCCCGCTGCTCCGCACTCAGCCGGACTTCATACTTCTCCCGGACCATACCGCCACCTCCCAGCAACACTTTCCAGAGTCAGGCTAGCTACTTCACTCAGTCTTGTACATTACCATCTAAACCCAGTTTGACTGACTACTAGCAAGAACCGAAGGGTCATAAAGCGGCCCAGAACTTCCGAGGCAAGGCGAGTTGCGCTTCCCCCGGTGGCATCAAATAGGATTGCAATGAAATCAGGTCAACGTAATCCCGTCGGTGGTCGTAACAACGCCAGGAACTCTTACAGGGGCTGCATTTCAAGCTTTGCAATACCTCTCCGCTCTCAGATTTCCACATCCTGTCCTTCGCCAACACCAAATCGCCCTGGTTCTGCAACTGAACGAAGTACGGCGAATGGGTCGCCACTATCACCTGACGCAGTAGATTGTCCGTTCCGATTGGCTCTTCAATGTCAACGGCTATGTCTTGTAACAACTTGTTCATAACCGCTAGCTTGGCTGGATGTATGCCGTTCTCCGGTTCCTCCATGCAGTAAAGCCCGGTGGTGTTTGCCACTTCGGCTAGCACCACCAGCGCCAGAAAGCGCAGCGTACCGTCGGATATGGAGTTGGCCCGCAGCTGCAAACCCGATTCCTCCTCCAGCTCTAGCGACAATAGCTGCCTTACGTCGTCCTTCGTCACCCGTAGCGCTCTGACCGGAACCATATACGATAACCGACTGGCTACCGTCGCATAAACATCCTCCTGAGACGCAACATTCGCCTGGTGCTGCAAGGTCGCCGGGATATGAGCTCCATCAGCCGTGATGCCGGGGGCTTGCGTATAGCGGTCGGGGCGCCTCATTGCCGCCGGTTCCAGGGCCAGAATCCGCCAGTTCTGCATCTCCCGACGTGCCGCCAGTATCGTCGGTGTCGTCGCCGTGTTCTCAGTTCCTATGATAGTGCGGGTAGCTCCTTTGGCTGGTGCTGGCCGACCCCGGCCATGCGAACCGCCATCCTGGTGCACTACGATAGCGGTTTGATCACTCTCTTTATCTACCGTTGTTGAGATATACCCGGAACGGCTGTGCCGTTTGTTGTACACCACACTGTCGCGAAACCTCCCCTTGTTATGGGGAAACCTCAAGTGCTGCCAGGCCTGTCCAGCGGCAATCGGACGTAGCTCCTCCCTCTCTAAAACCAGCCCTCCCAGATGCCCCGCGGTTGGCGAAGGCGGCTCATAGTGGAATGCCACCTCATAACGCAGGAACGACGATGCCTCAGCCTCCCGGCCAAAATCATCGGCGACAGCCCTATCAACTATCATCTCCACCGCAAATTCCAGCCGATTATGACGCTCCACGTCGCCGGTAAAAAACAGGTCGGCAATTTCCCCGGTGTCCTCGCCGGAATTCCGGATTTGCAACGCTGCCTGATTGATAGTGCATTCCGTGAGCAGCGACAGAAATTGGATGGCGTCAAATATGTTGGACTTGCCCACTCCGTTAGGCCCGGCGATGCAGGTGTAAGGACCAAAATCCATGTCAAAATCCACCAGATTTTTGAACCCATTGACTACCAGTCTGGTCAACATAATCGCCTCCGCAGGTGGTTGACATTCGAGAGGTCACCCAATTTTAGCATACCGCGCCTGTCGTGGGCCTCTTCATATAGCAGGCAAAACACAGCGCCAGCCCACCTATCCCGTCGTTCTTGTAGATTCGAAAGGCATATCCGGTACCGATTAACGCTTCCAGCCCGGCTTGCTTGTTGGCCTTGCTCACTGGTCGAATCCACCTGGTAGGCCTCTTGGGCCAGCATCGACCGGCGGAAGAATCTGGCCGCGGCGCTGCCGTCGTTGGTGTAGCTGCTCTCTGATGGCGACGCTGTCGATGTCGCGTTCCGTCAGCTCCGCCTGAAGTCGAACTCCCTCCTCAAAATGCCTGGAGAACCGGTCCAGGAAGGCGATATCGATGGTGTCGCCGGGCTGGGGCCGGGACACCAGTTCCCGTCCACCTGGGCGATTCATGGTGCGGCCGCTGGCCACATCGGAAAATACCAACTCGGGGTGGATGGCGTGGTCGACGAGGAGGCGCAGCTGAGTGTCCAGATTCCCGGCGGCGCCGTCGTCCTTGCTGACCCGGGCTAGCCGTAGGCGACGGGGAGTGCATTCATGGGGTTCCAGCGGCGATTCCGTTTACTTTTGGCGGGTTTGGCTCGTCTCCTGGCGCGAAGGTGAGTTCCGGTACTACTACTTCCCAGCTTTCTGAAAGGATGTTCTCCCGGTATTCCGGTGCGGAGTATTCCGCCTTCCAGGTGATGATAGCGGCTACCGTGGCTGAGATGCAGTCTGTACCTTGAGGGGGTTGGTAGTTTCGGGCCAGCCGGCCCACAGTGGCGCCTTTCCGGTCGATTAACTGCCATGGGTCGGTTTCGGTTCGGACGGTCAGGATGTCCCCCGTAGTGAGCTCTGCTATGGCTTGGTGGACTGGGTGGGAAGGGTTGTGTCTTCCGGTGAAACTGAGGTCCACCTGGCGGGGTGAGAGTTGTCGATAGCAGAGGGTCAGCTGGGCCGGAGGCGGGGAGGGTGTCTCTGGGGCCGGCCGTTGCAAGACGGCGGATAGGTTCAGCAGAGGCTCCTGGAGTTGGGGGGTCCCGGGAAGCGGGCCAGGGTGAGGGTCTGACGGGCCCGGGTCATGGCGACGTAATAGAGGCGGCGGGGTGCGGCGGCGTCCTCGTTCCGGCTCAGCTGGTCCCAGGCGCCGTCCAGGATGGCTACGTGGTCGAACTCCAGGCCCTTGGCGCGGTGTGCGGTCAGCAGCATGAGGCCGCGTTGGCGGCGGCGCAGCTCCCGGCCCCATTCGGCCAGCCATTCGAGGAAATGGTGGGCCGGCATTTCGTTGTCTTCCATTTCGAGGTCGTAGTCCTCTGCGGCTTCCTGCAGCAGTTCGATCCAGGGGTTTGGAGTCTGGTCGGATAGCCAGCGCCGGACGTCCTGAGCGGTGATCAGGTTTTGTTCTCGCTGCCGGACCCAACGGTGCAGTCTTTGGGTCTCGCGGAGGTGCCAGACCGGGGGTATTTCTTCGTTGGCCATCTGGAACGGTATGCCCTCGAGTTGGCAGAGACTTCTGACCGGTTCCAGGTGACTCCATTGGCGGGCGATGACGGCGCATTCGGCCCAGTTCCAGTTGGGGTCCAGCGCTGACATTCTGCTGAGTTCAGCAACGATGGCCTGGGCCTGTACCGCGAGGCTTTTGGGCAGTTGCAATATCTGGACTTTTCCCTGGATAACCGGGTCGGTCAGCGTCCAGGGGCCGCCGGTAGACGCTCGGGCCCGGGCCCGGTTGATGGCGATGGGACGGTCGGTCTTCATCCTCTGCCTGGCGGGTTCTATGACCGCGTTGGCGGCGGTGATGATGTTCTGAGTAGAGCGATAGTTGTCGGTCAGGTAACTGGCGCGGGCTGAATAGTCCTCCTGGAAGTCCTTGATGAACTTGACCGACGAACCGTTGAAGGAGTAGATGTTCTGGTCGTTGTCGCCGACGGCGAAGAGGCTGAGCTTCTGATCCTGGTCCTTTTGGGTTCGGCCGGCAGGGCTGAAATCAACTGGTATTCGGTCGGTCCGATGTCCTGGTATTCGTCAACCAGGATCCAGCGAAACCCAGCCAGCATTCGGTCTCGCTGTTCGTCGGCTTGGTCCGGCGACAGGTCCTCGCCCTGGAGGAGGTCGGTGGCCTGTTTCATTATGCGCTCGAAGTCGGAGTTGTCGGGCCTCCTGGCCCGGTCGGTGAAGGATACTCCGGCCAGGCGCATGGCGAGGGCGTGACAGGTCATGACCATGACGCCGCGGGCGTCGTTTCCGACCAGGTCGGCGTGGCGGCGGCGGATCTGGACCGCGGCGTGTCGGTTGTAGGCCAGGGCCAAAATGGACCTGGGGTTTGCCCTTTTGACTCGGATCAGGTAGGCAATGCGGTGGGCCAGGGCGCGGGTTTTACCCGAGCCGGGGCCGGCCAGAACCAGGACGTTGGTCCCTTGCCGGTCGTCGGTGACTATTCTTCTTTGGGCGGGGTTGTTCAGGCTCTCTGCGATGTAGTGCCAGGACTCGGGAGTGGTCTCTCGCTGGCTCTCCTGTTCCCGGCCGGGCAGCCAGCGGTTGAGGAACTCTTCCTGGGGGAGCATGAAGTAGTCCATTGCGAGGCGGAGTGCGTTGGCCATGGATTCCAGGCCCTGTTGGGCGTATTCGGCCATGACGTGGATCTGGCGGACCTGCTCGCTGTAATGGATGCCGAGCGGCTGGAAGTCGGCCTGGGCGAACTGGCGGCTGCCGGGCTGGAGCTGGATGGTCATGGCGGGTCGGAGGACGGTCAGGCCTTTGTTCAGGCGAATTACATCCTGTCCGTGCAGCCAGAGCAGGGCGCGGTGCACCAGCCGGTCCGGTCTATTGACTCTGCTGCGGAGCAGGAGGTTTTCGTTCAAAGCGGCGTGGAGTCTGCCCAGGGTGGTCTCGGCCAGCAGGTCGGCGCCTCTGGCGCCGGTGGGCAGGGCGCTGAGCAGGTGTTTGAGCAGGGTGTCGGCCGCGGTGCGGCGCAATTCTGCGATGGTGGTTATGTCCTTCCACTCCCGTTGCAGGGTGACCTGGATGGTCTCCCGGTCGCGGCTGCGCAGGCCGGATCCTTCGTCCCGGCCGTCGGCGGCGATGCTGTGGATCAATCGGTTGACCAGCAGGGGCAGGGCTTGGTCGTGGCCCTGGCTTTTGAGCTCCTGGGTGATGGGAGTGAGATTCAGAAGATTGCGGTCTCCCCTGGCTTGGTCGGGGGCTTTCTCCTGCATCAGGTCAATTAGCGCTGTTTCCAGCTCTGTGGCTTGTCGGAGTCTGCCGAGGGAGGCATTTCTAACTCCCGCGTGTACGAAGGCGATCAGGGCGGTGTCGTTGCTGGCAATGCCGAGTCGCTCCAGGTTGTGCAGGGCCTGCTGCACCTGCTCGGAGTTCATCCGGGAGGCGACCATCAGCTGGTCGGTGGATATGCCTTCGTCGGGGTCCGCCTGGATTAAGGCGGCGGTTATGGACAGGAGTCGGTCCTGGTACTGTGGGGGTATCCTTCGGTTTTGGAGTCGCTCCTTGGCCTGGTCCAGGGACTGGACTCTGAGGGAGGAGGGAAACAGCTTGACATGGTTTTCGTAGCGGTTGAGCAGTTCGGCTTCCTCCAGCCAGGATACCGCGGTGCGGACCCGGGTGTCGTCCGTTGCCCCGTCGCGCTGGAAGGTGTGTTCCTCTTCCTCGGTCAGGATTCCGCCGGTGGTGGCGATCACCTCTCCCTGCTGCTTTATCTTGCGGTCGATCTGTCTGATTGCTTTCAGGACGGCCTGGATGTCTTGCTGGGAGAGTTTGGAGAGGGCGGAGAGGCTGAACTGTCTTTCGACGTCCTCCGCGGTGTAGAGCAGGACGCAGCAGGCGGTCTGCTGGTCTCTGCCGGCCCGGCCGGCCTCCTGGAGGTAGTTTTCGAGGGAGCCGGGTATGTCGGTGTGTACCACCAGCCTGACGTTGGGTTTGTCGATGCTCATGCCGAACCCGCTGGTGGCGGCCAAGGCCCTGGCAACCCTGGACGTGCTGTCCAAGGGCCGGTTGGTGGTGGGCGTCGGCGCTGGCTGGATGCGCGAGGAGTTTGAGGCCCTGGACCTGCCTCCCTTTGAGGAGCGGGGCGCGGTTACCGATGAATACATCCGGGCTTTCAAGGAGCTTTGGAGCAGCGACAACCCGACCTTTGAGGGTAAGTATTGCCGCTTTTCCGACATAACCTTTCTGCCCAAGCCGGTGCAGCAGCCCCATCCGCCCATCTGGGTCGGGGGCGAGAGTCGTCCGGCCATCCGCCGCGCCGCCCAGCAGGGCGATGCCTGGTATCCTATCGGCTCCAATCCCCAGTTCCCGATGCCGGAGTCGGAGCAGTTGGCGGTGGGAATGCGGCGGCTGGCCGCCCAGGCGGAGCGGGCCGGCCGCGACCCGTCAGAAGTGGAAGTGATTTTCCGCACCCACGGCTACCGGCTGGAGCGGGACGGCATATCCGGCGACCGGGCGACCTTCTCCGGCAGCGTAGAACAGATTGCTGCCGATATTCGCCAATACGAGGAACTGGGCGTGTCCGGCCTGGTGGTGGACCTGGGCCGCATCAGTCGCGACGTGGAAGACGTACTGGGGCATTTGGAAGACCTGGCGACGCGGGTGATGCCGGAGGTTTAGGGGTAGGGTCTTTAGGGATACTCTGAATAAGTCATTGAACACTAGCGCCTTCACCCGTCGTTCCTGCGAAAGCAGGAACCTCTGTACGTAACGTTTTAGGTTCCTGCCTGCGCAGGAACGACGGATAAGTGTAAACATCACGAGTCACGGACTTACTCAGAGGTTTCTTAAGTTGACATTCTTGCCCGCTTAAACGGTCGATGCGTGCTACCCTCTCTCCAAAGCGATTATTCCGGCAGCGGGGCAGGCCGCTGCTCAGGTGCGGAACCCCTACAGTCCAAAGACTACGGCAAACGGTAATGACGTTACCCTCCGGTGGCAGGTGCGGACAGGTGCACAGTACCACAGGAGTTACGGAATACAAGATACATCTTGAGGGAAAAGGAGACAAGTCGCTATGGACCGAGGCATTTGGGCCACCTGGTACGACCTGCCGGAGCAGGGTAAAGACGAGTATATATCCTGGCTGCACGAAGTCCACATTCCCGAGGCCCTGTCCCGGCCCGGCTACTTGTGGGCCGCCCACCAGGAAAACACAATGCCCCCGGAGCGGGAGGCCAGCATCCACCGAATCCTGACCCACATAAACGACCCCGGGATGGACGACCCGGGCGTCCCGCCGGGTAACCAGTACTTGCTGTTGTTCGGGGCCGCTTCGCCCCATACCTTCGTTGACCCCAGCGTACCGGAGTTAATGGCCCAAGCCGACCAACGGACGCGGGAGATGATCGGCCGGCGGCAGAACTCCCGCTACTGCATCTTTGTGGAGGAAGCGCGGGTGGACGGCCCGGAAGTCAAGTCCCGCCAGCCCGGCCTGACCCCCGGCCCGGTGGTGCAGTTGGGCAGTTTCAACATCAATGCCCTGGAGAATGAGGACGAGATGGGCACCTGGTACTCCCGCTCCCGGCTGCCCCTGATGGCGCCGATGCCCGGCTGCGTCGGCGCCCGCAAGCTGGTTTCCATCGTCGGCTGGGCCAAGCACGCCATTCTCTACGAGTTTCTGACGATGGAGGACGTGGATAACCACTTCATCGACACCAACCCCGAATGGTCGAGGCAGGTGGTCAAAAATCTAATCCACGCACCCCATTCCCCCAGCCTGGGCAACCGAATTTGGCCGGCGTAGCAGCCCAACTTTCTTGGATAATGGATATAGGCGCTTCAACCGTCATTCCGGCCCTGAGCCGGAATGACGACGCCGGGCCTCGGCAGCCTAACCCTGGATTTCCAGGACTTCCAGGCAGACTCCCTCAGGCCCTTCAAAGAAGCAGACCCGCCGGCCTTCGCCTACCTGGGTCTCCTCCAGGATGCGCGCCCCGCTGGCTTTCAGCGACGCCACCGTGCCGTCGATGTCGTCGGTGTCGATGGCGATGTGCTCGATGCCGAACACCTGCTCGTGGGTCTGGCTGTCAATCTTGCCGGTGACGTTGAGCGGCAGACCGTGCAGGTCCAGGCGGAACCCGCCGTTGGCCGTCTCCGCCACCACCGTGGCGCCCAGGTTGTTTACATAGAAGTCGGCAGTCTCCTTGGGGTCGGGACTCTTCAGGTGGACGTGGTTCAGCTTGAATGCCATGACGTTCCTCCTTTTGGTCGAGTGGCTGTATTCTAGCACACTGGGGCAGCCCCGTTTGTAACAGTTCAGAGTTGAGGGGATTCCCCCAGGGTAAGAAGGCCCGTCGTTCCTGCGAAAGCAGGAACCTCGCTAACCGCAATTCGAGATTCCTGCCTGCGCAGGAACGACGGACACTTCGACACTGAACAGTTACCCCCGTTTCCGCCAGCCTTCGTCCCCGCCAAGGCAATCGCGTCTTAAACCGTCATTCCGGCGAAAGCCGGAATCCAGGAATCCTTGCCCGCTGGAACGCCAATTCCTACTTGGCGTCTCTGGATTCCGGCCTGCGCCGGAATGACGGTTTAACGCTGGGAACAACTCCTCAAGACTGAACAGTTACAACCCATTAAGGTCGGCCCACTGGCTTGACAGAATGTCAAAGGGGCAGGTTTAATACCTGCCCCTACGATGTTTACAATCTCCATACCTGCCGGTATGGGCTGACAGATGCTAGTTGGGCGTCAAAGCTACGGAGCGGACTTCCCCGAACTCCTTTTGCAGCTTTTGCCAACTGTCGCCGCCGTCGTCGCTCAGGTAAACGTACCCGTACAGGCTGGCCGCCACCACCACGTCAGGGACGGCGGAGTGGACGCCAAACCAGTAAACCACCGAGTTGGGTTCCACCGGCAGGGATACCGGCTGCCAACTGTTGCCGCCGTCGGTGGTGCGCTGAATGACCCCGGTAACGCCCGGTATGGCATCGCCGTTGCCCACGAACATCACCTGCGGGTTGTCCGGCTTGATTGCCATGCCCCGGCAGTAGGAGCGGCGGTCGTTCTCGTTGAACTTGGGGAACTCGTGCAGCTCCCAGCTTTCCCCCTCGTCGGTGCTGGTGGAGATGCCGAAGGGAGTGGTGGCGTGGACCGAAGTTCCATGGTTGCCCATACGCAGGGTCATGCCGTGAATGTCGCCGTGGAAGGGGTCGTCCCCCAAGTCGGGCAGGTGAATCCAGTTATCGCCACCGTCCAGGCTCTTGTAGATGCCGTCCACCTCGATGCCGGCCCAGACCGTGCGGTGGTCGCGGGGGTCAACAATCATGTTGGTGGTGCGGGGGATGCCCACCGGACAGGGCAGAGTAACGCCCAGGGAAAGCTGTTCCCAGCTCTTGCCCCCGTCCCGGGAACGGAAAGCGTCGGGGCGGGTGCCGGCGAAGATAATCTCCGAGTCTTCCGGGTCAACGGTCACCGACCAGATTTGCGTTCCCCCCATCGGGGACTCCAGTTCCTGCCAACTGCTGCCGTTGTCTTCGCTGCGGAAGATGCCCACGTCGGTGCCGGCAATGAGGCGGCGCGGGTCGTCGGGATAGACGGTCAGCGCGCGGACGTTGCACTCGGAGGGCAGCGGGTCACGGATACGGTTCCAGGTTTCGCCCCCGTCCGGGCTGCAAGACAGGCCGCCGCCCACGGTGCCGATGCTGATGGTGTAATCTCTAGCCATGCTTTTCCCCTCCTGTTCAAGAAATTAGAAGCCTCTTGCGGTATGAAGCAATAATAATGGCAAATTGAGGGAAAAGCCATAGGGGAATCGCCAGGGAGGCCGGGCTATCGCATTAGGCCGAAGAACGAAAACCCGTCGTTCCTGTGAAAGCAGGAATGACGGGTAGGGCGCAGGAACTACGGATTCCCCTGATTCCAAATGCGATTGCCCTGTGGTCTTTTCTAACAGGGCAATCGCGCTTTAATCAACAGTGGCCTCGCCAACGGTCATTCTGCGCTCTAGGTCATTCTGAGCGGAGCGAAGAATCCAGAATCTTTCGGAGCAAGGGTTGTCCGGTATCCGGCAAGGGTCCACCCTGAAGGATTTTAGATTCTTCCTCCGCTCCGCTACGTCAAAATGACATCATGGGAAATTATAACGCGATTGCCCCGGGCTGGCCTCCCTTTTCTTGACAAGGCAAGGGGTCATTCCTACAATCCTGTAGTCCAATTACCCGGTAACCCGATTGAGCAGTCAAAGCCGGCGGCGAATAGCGAACTGGCGCCGATATACCCGCCGGCGCAAGGAGAAAACAATGTCCACGGAGATGTTCTCCCCGGGCTTCAGCCGTATCGTCAAGCCAGAGGCCACCCTGGAAAAGATTTCCGGCGGCCACATCTTTACCGAAGGCCCGGTTTGGAACGGCAAGGGAAACTTCCTGGTCTGGACCGACATCATCGACAATAAGATTTGGAAGTGGGTGCCGGGCCAGGGAACCAGCATTATTATGAATCCATCGGGCAAGGCTGACGGGATGTGCTATGACCATGACGGCCGGCTATTGGTGGCCGGCTGGAGCAGCCGCACCGTGTGGCGGTGGGAGCATGACGGCTCCACCACCGTGCTGGCCTCCCACGTGGACGGCAAGAAGCTGAACACCCCCAACGACATCATTATGAAGTCTGACGGGATCGTCTATTTTACCGACCCCTCCAACGGCATCCGTAACGTGGGGATGGAGTCCGAGGACGTGCAGAAGTACGTGGACTATGAAGCGGTCTATAAGCTGGACTTGAGCGACGGCAGCCTGACTCTGCTGGCCGATGACTACATAAACTGCAATGGTCTTTGCTTTTCCCCAGACGAGTCCCTTTTGTACATCAATGATACCGCTCGCCGCCACATCCGAGTTTATGACGTACTGGAAGACGGTACGATTGGGAATGGCCGGCTGTTTGCCGAACTGTTCCACGATGACCACGGCGCCCCGGACGGGATGAAGGTGGACGTGGAGGGCAACATTTACTGCACCGGCCCCGGCGGAGTGTGGGTCACCGACCCGCAGGGCAACCACCTGGGGCGGCTGCTGGTGCCGGAGGACTGCGCCAACTTCGGCTTTGGCGATCCCGACTACCGGACGATTTACTTTACCGCTCGCTCCTCGATTTACCGGATGCGGGTGGAAATACCCGGCCTGCCCACCTATCCAATCCCTGGAATCAGCAATTAGCCTTTAGTCCGACCGCTCATCCTGAGCCTGTCGAAGGATGCGTCGGACATTCATTCAGAAGGACAGACAGGAGGAGTCAATGACCTGGGAATATGAACTTATTGCCGGCCCTTACGGCAGCCCCACCGACGGTCCAGTCTGGGATGGGGAGGCATTGCTGTTCACGTCGGTATCCGTCCCCTCCAACACCATCCACAACAAGATTCTTCGCTACGACCCGCAGTCCGGCGAAGTATCCGACTATCGACGCTGGACCAACCGGGTGGTCGGCCTGGCATTTTCCGCCGACGGTATCCTGTACGGTTGCCAGAGCGGAGCCAGGAGGATATTGCGCTACAACGGAGACGGTTCTGCTTCGGTCATGGCCTACAAGGTTGACGGCAAATTTCACAACCAGCCCAAGGACCTGGCCATTGACCGGCAGGGCCGCATCTGGTTTGCCGATCCGGTTTGGGGCCCCCCGGTGGTGGGCGGGTTGCGTGATTATGAATTGGCGCCCTACTCCATTGACTACCGGGCCGTACTGCGAATCGAATCGCCCAACAAGGACGCTCCCCTGCGCCGGATGACCCACGACACGACCACGCCCCTGGATGTTCTCCTGTCCCGGGAAGAAGACGTGCTCTACGTGGCGGAAAGCAGCGAGGAGCCGGCGGGCAAACGGGAGTTGCGCGCTTACCCCATCAACGTGGACGGCAACTTGGGTGAATACGCCGTCCTGCACAGCTTTGGCGCCGACTACCGGGGCGTCCACCGGGGGATCAGCGGGATGTGCCTGGATACCGGGGGAAACATCGCAGCCTGCGCCGGCAGTGAACGCAGTGGCCCCGGCCCGATGATTTACGTCTTTTCCCCTACGGGCCAGGTACTGGAAACCCACCCGGCCCCGGCGGAACCGACCAACTGCGCCTTCGGCGGCCCCGGCCTGACCGACCTGTACGTCACCACCACCGAGGGCCACCTGTACCGGGTCGCCGACACCGGCCGGCAGGGCTGGGTGTTGTATCCGGCGGTGGGGTAGAGACTTTCAATTACTGACAGCAAACGATTGACTGGCTGCCCCGGTACGTGATGGAATGTTGCCAGAAAGATTATGATTACACACCGATTACTTACTAACGATGTGCGCCGGCTGGCGCTGAAGTGGATTAGGGAAGAGTTGCCGGAACAGTTAGCCGACCTTGTGGAGTTGGGGCTGCCTGAGTGGGACGACCGCCTTGACCTTTGGTGTGTGGCCCTGGTTTCTGCTAACAACCTTAATCAGCCCGTCGGCGAAATCCAGATTGACCGCACCGGCGAGATTCGCCGCGCGCCCGCTCCCACAATGGTGGATGAGCGACTAGGCGCAACTCGGTCTGGTGGACAGCCACGTCGAGTTAGCAGAAAATCCCGTATCTCTTTTCCACCTGTACCTAATAAGGCTATACTCGGAGATTGCCGGGCAGTCTTGCCGGAGTTTCCGTCTGACAGTGTACAGCTAGTATTTACTTCGCCACCCTATTTCAACGCCAAACCCGAATGTGCCGAGTATGTTGATTACCCTTCGTACTTGGACTTCCTGGCCGAATCATTCGCGGCCTGTCACGGCGTACTGGCCGAAGGTCGTTACCTGATAGTGAACGTATCTCCGGTACTGGTGCGGCGCACCTCCCGCAGCACTGCCAGCAAACGGTTGCCTATTCCCTTTGATCTCCATCCTATCCTTGATCGTATTGGCTTTGAGTTCATTGACGATATTATCTGGCGAAAACCCGAGGGAGCTGGCTGGCACTTGGGGCGAGGCCGCCGCTTTGCTGCGGACCGGCAGCCGCTCCAGTATAAACCCGTTACGGTTACCGAATATGTGCTGGTCTATCGCAAGAAAACCGACCGGCTGATTGATTGGAACCTACGAAATCACCCTGACCAAGCAGCTTTGGAACACTCTCTTATCCTGGGAGAGTACGAAAAAACCAATGTATGGGATATTGCTCCGTCTAACCATTCGGGGCATCCCGCCGTATTCCCTGACGAACTGGTTAGCCGCGTTATCCGGTACTACTCTTTTCAAGGGGACAGCGTGTTAGACCCCTTTGCCGGGACTGGCACAGTAGGCAGAGTTGCCGCCGCGATGAGACGCAGATTCGTGCTGATTGAAAAGCGTCCGGATTACTTCAATATAATGCGCCGGGAGTTGCAGCAAATTACTTTATCCCACCCTCCCGACTTTGATGACCTCCAATACAATTGGAGTGCCGACTATGCCACCGAACCTGTATGATCTCAATTCTGCCGCAGGAGTAAGGCAGATTGTCGCCGCGCTGTTACAGGGGTATAACTATCGCTTGTACACCGAAGGATAAACGCGAACCCAGTTGCTTGATGCTTATCAGCGTTTGATAGAGGTACGTCAGCGTTTGCCTGAAAATTCGGGATATGCTGAATGGCTTGAGTCCGCTCGGTCCGAACTTGACCAAAGCGAAAGCGATTTGGCCAGGTGGTTGCTTGGCCTTACTAATAAGACCGCCCAAAATCTGGGAATCTCAAAATCGGAAATGCCCAATTATCTCGAGGAGATAACTCGGCACGTCAGAGAAGTTACGGAAAACTCGCCCACCCTCTCCTTTGAGGATGCGATGCTGATGATTTGGGCCGGAGCCGCTACTTTAACTGTCCGGGGTTCAAGAAAATCGAGTGCCGGTAAAACTTTGGAAAGAGCCTTCCTGCGCGCTGGACTTACCATCTTGGGATTAGAGGAAGGTACAGACTTTTGGCTGAATTTGCAGCGGGATGCCGAAGTGCCGCGTGAGATAGACGTGGAAATCGCCAACCTCCGCGGACGCATCAGAGTAGAAATGGGCCTTATCGGGAGCGGGAATCAAGAAGTAATCGAAGATAAAATCAATCGGGTTGGCCTGGCGGGATGGTCATTTTTGACCAGATTGGCCCCAAGTCTAACGCCCGCCAGACTGCTGAAAACACCCAAGTCTGTTTCATCCAAATCAGAAACAATCGCCCGCTGACCGAAATGTATGATTTTCTGAGGGATAGAGTCGGTAAGAATCTGGTTGAACCTCCATTAGATTCTCCTGGTATTGAGGAAGCGGTCAATAGATTGTCGGATGACCTCTTTACTTCCGGCCTGTTGGCTACTTAAGCCTGTTGTCCCATTTCAACGTTACTACGAGAACCCATCTACCCAATAAGGAGTTCCAATGGTAACCGAGGCTTTCTCTCCCGACTTCCGGCGGCTTGTTCCCGAGGACGCCGCCTTTGCCAAGGTTGCCAGCGGTTTGACTTTTACCGAGGGGCCGGTCTGGAACTACCGGGAGGGTTACCTGGCTTGGGTGGACATCATTGGGGATGCCATCTGGAAGTGGGTTCCCGGCGAGGGCAAGAGCATCGTCATGCGTCCTTCGGCTCACGCCAACGGGATGACCTTTGACGCTGAGGGTCGGCTGGTTATCGCGGGCTGGAGCGGCCGCACCGTCTGGCGCATCGAGCGGGACGGCTCTGCCACCACGCTGGCCTCCCATTACAACGGCGTCAAGCTAAACACCCCCAACGACATTGTCATCAAGTCCGACGGCAACATCTACTTTACCGACCCGTCCAATGGCGTCCACCTGGTCGGCCACCAGGGAGCCGACCTGCAGAAGCACCTGGACTATGAGGGGGTTTATAGCCTGAACCCGGACACCGGGGAATTGACCCTGCTCAACGACGATATGGTGTTCCCCAACGGCCTCTGCTTTTCCCCGGATGAGTCGCGAATGTACGTCAACGACACCACCCGCCATTACATTCGGGTGTTCGACGTGCTGACCGATGGGACCCTCGGCAACCCCCGCCACTTTGCCGACCTGCACGGCTACGACGTGGGCCACCCCGACGGTATCAAGGTGGACGTGGAAGGCAACGTCTATTGCACTGGCCCCGGTGGAGTCTGGGTGATGAACCCGGAGGGCGAACACCTGGGCTTAATCCGCACCCCGGAGCCATGCCACAACTTCACCATCGGCGGCGAGGACTTGAAGACTATCTTCTTCGCCTGCCGCACCACGATTTACCGGATGGGGATTAGTGCAACGGGGATTGCGGTGTGCGGGTGAGGGATAGAATCGTTTATCCACTAAGAGGCACGAAGGATAAGTACCCTATCTTGCGGAGCCGTTCCGCGTTTAAACCGTCATTCCGGCCTGCGCCGGAATCCAGAGGCGGCAAGCACACCTCGTCGTTCAAGAGGGTAAGGATTTCTGGATTCCGGCTTTCGCCGGAATGACGGTTTAGGGTCACAGACGATTCATCAACTCTAAACATTTACCGATATATGAAGGGATTGACTGAATAGCATCCCGTAGGCATACTTGGGCCACCTTGTAAGGTCGCAGTATATATACGCACGGGGATTGCTTAAAGGGAGGAAGGGCATGGTTAAAGAGGTCTTCTTCTTCACCGAGATGGGATACACCGCCTACTCGCAGGAAACCGCCGGCCGCTACGGTTACACCAACCTGATGTTTCCCAACGAGAACTTCAGCCCCGAAAAGGCTTCCGAGTTGTACAGTATGTACTTCGAGGAGCTTCAGTACTGCACTGAGTCCGGCTTCGACGGGGTGATGATTAACGAGCATCATAACAATCCCTTGTGTATGATGCCCTCGGTCAATGTCATCGGGGCCGTGCTGTCCAAAATGACCAAGCAAGGGAAGATAGTATTCCTGGGCAACGTGCTGCCCATCCACGAAAACCCCCTGCGCGTGGCCGAAGAAATCGCCATGATTGACTGCATCTCCGGCGGCCGGGTGATTTGCGGGTTTGTCCGGGGCCTTGGCCAGGAGAGTTGGGCCACCAACACCAACCCGGTTTACAACCGGGAGCGTTTCGACGAAGCGCATAACCTGATTGTGAAAACCTGGACTACTCCCGGCCCGTTCCGCTGGGAGGGCAAGCACTACCACTTCCGGGCGGTGAATCCGTGGGTTATGCCCCTGCAAAAGCCGCATCCCCCCATTTGGATTCCCGGCGTTGCCAGTCCGGAGTCGGTCATCTATGCGGCCCGCCATCGCTATCCCTACATTGCCTTGGCGCCGCCGCTGGACCTGATGGAAGAAATCTACGACCTGTACGACACCATTGCCGCGGAAGAGGGCTATGTCCCGACGTCGGACAACCGGGGGTACGCCATTCGGGTGAACGTATCGGACAGCGACGAGCGGGCTTATGAACAAGGTAAAAACTTCTTCTGGCAGTTGGGGACATCCTTCGGAGTAGCGCCGCCGCAGTGGCAGGCCCCGCCGGGCTATTTGAGCCGGGCGGCAACTCAAGGTCAACGCCAGCAGCGCCGCGAGAATACCCGCAGCGTAACCCCCGGCGGTCCATCCCTCAGCTACGAAGAAGCCCACGCCACTTACCAGATTGTCACCGGCAACCCGGATACGGTGATTAAGAAGCTGAAGCACGTTATTGACGTGGTGGATCCCAGCTATCTGGTACTGTGGGGTCGGGAGGGTCAGATGTCCCATGACTCGGCAGTGCGGTGCATTGACCTGTTGGGGCAAGAAGTAATCCCGGCGATTAAGGAGTACCAGTCGCAGCGGGGGAGGTAGTTAGCAGTAAGATTCGTACCAATACTTTGCTAGCATACCCATTTTCGAAGGTGGTTAAAAGGTTTAGGTTTTGGGCTGTTCGACTAAGAAACTATCACAAAACTGCGGCGCTTTCCTGGTGGGTGAGGCGCCGCCGGCGACGGTACTACAATAGCCTACAGGCCAACCGGAGCAGCGCCAGATAGTTGCCAGCCTTCTTGGCCTAGCGCACCAGCCAGACCGGCATTTCGACCGCCAGCCCAAGGTACGCTCCACCACCCACCCACTCAACGGTGAGCCGGGCGCCGTTTCTCCCCCGAAGTGTCCGGCTTCTCCGCTCCGCTACGCCGGAACTGAGGCGCAGCGCCGTGTTTCCGCACCGCTTCCCGCACCGTGGGATTGGCATAACCCTGGTCCAAGCACCGCTGCTGGGGCTCCTGTCCCGTTGGGATGGGACACTCAACCACAACGGTCTCCAAGGTCCGCTCCAACAGTTTGTTTGGCGGCGGGGACCTTGGCCCCAGCCACCACGGTGCGCAGCGGCTCTCCCTTGGCCTCCACCAGGATGCTGCGTTTGGTTCCTGGCTATCCCCGGTCACGGAGATTCGCAGAGAACCTCTGTGCGCCTCTGCGAATCTCTGCGTCTCTGTGGTAAATCCCGTATAATGAGCTACACTTTCTATTTGTGAGGTGAGGTTGTGGAACTGACTGAACTTATTGCTAAGGCCCCCTGGCGGGAGGCGGTTACTTACCGGGAAACCTGGCCCCACGAGTATGTCCTGCTGCAAAAGGACGGCGAGCGGGAACTAATGGCGGCAGTGCGCGACCGGATGAAGGCCGACGAGGGACTGGTGGGCCGCTTCTTCAGCACCACCCCCACTTACCTGTTTATTGGCGATTACAAGTACTGGTTTATGACCCACCACGACGTTATTGACCTGGAACAGGACGACACGGAGCACGTCCTGAACCGGGTGAGGCTCTACCGGGACCGCCGGGATTTTGTGATACAGCCGGGGGATACGGGCAAGCGGGAGGACTACCCGGTGGAGGCGGCGTGGGAGTGATCTATCCGCGAGGGTGTACGAAGGGGCACGAATGTTCACTAATGGAATTGGTTGGTCGTTCCGGCCTTCGCCGGAATTCATGATTTTTGAAACGGAGAGTGAGTTATGGCGACGCGTGAATTGGGAACCCTTGAATCGGTGAATTTAACGGATATCTGGAGCAACGAACCCAATTTCACTCAGTGGCTGGCTAGAAACCTTGACTACTTGGAGGCAGCCGTAAATATGAAACTGCTGGTCAAACAACCAGAACATCGGCTGTCTGGCGCGGGCCAAGTAGATATATTGGCCAAAGAAGTCAACAGTGGCTACCACGTTGTGATAGAGAATCAATTTACCGATTCGGACAACGACCACTTTGCGAGGCTGATCGGTTACGCGGCAAGCCGTGACGCCAAGTTTCTGATCTGGATAGCACCCCATTTTTGGAAATGGCACCTCGATATGTTGAACTGGTTGAACAACGACGGTGTCGCGATATTTGCGGTTAAAGTGAGCGCATGCCGGATTGGGGAGGCCTACGCCCCTCTCTTCGAAAAGGTCGTTGGCCCTGATGACCAAGTGAACCTTGCCGATACAACAACCGACAGCGGCCCCAACATTTTTGCGCGTTTCTACCGCCCGCTAACTGCCGAGTTGAGGAGAGAGGGAATTCTGGCCATCAGTGGGCGACAGGGCGGTTTTACCGGAAGATATCGCAGGTTTCGGTCCAAGGCTCTACTGGAGGACGCCGGTATAACATATTATTCACAACTCCAGTGGGGTGAAAGGAATTGTCGGGTGGGCCTGCTCTTCAGCGGAGAAGATTGTTCAAAAATCTACGATGTCCTGTATGATCGCCGTAACGAATTGGACAGCCAATTAGACTACATTAATGTTCAATGGCAAAGGTCTGACTTGGAATCGTACATTTGTGCTGAAACCTCTGGTATTCCAGACCAGAAGGACGAGACTCTGGAAGCTATCAGGAAGTGGATGAAAGAAACGTTGCTCAGGCTGCGAAGCACCTTCGAACCGGAGCTGGAGAAGATAATCGTCAATTCTTTGCAGTCCTCAACTGACTTGCTGGAGGAACAAAGCAGGTAGCGGCCTAACCCCCGCTCCACCGTCCCACCCCTTCCCGCAACCGCTCAAATCCCAACTCATCGCAAAAATCCAGGTACTCCTCCCGCCGCGCCCCCTGCCATTCCAACTGCGCCAAATCCTCGGCTATCGGCACGTCCAGCCGCAGCGTCGCCAACTGCCGGTACAGCAGGGCGGCGTCCTTATTCTCGGACAGGCTGGCCGCCAACGATTTGGCGCCCCTGACTGTAACTTCCCAATCGGTGAAGTCAGCGGGGATATGCTCGATGTGCCCGTAACGCTCCAGGACTTGGGCAGTGCTTTTGGCGCCCCAGCGGGGAATGCCGGGGATGCCGTCGGCGCTGTCGCCCACGAGACCCAGGTAGTCGGGGATGGAGGCGGGGGCTACGCCGAACTTTTCGCGGACACCAGCCTCGTCCAGCACCACGTCCTTGCGCCGATCCAGGGTTACTACCCGGTCGGTTCGCACCACCTGGGCCAGGTCTTTGTCCGGGGAGCATAAGACTATCTGGTCCACGCCGGGTTCGTCCTGCCAGCGGTGGGCCGCCGCGCCCAGGGCGTCATCGGCCTCAAACTCCACCATGGGCCAGACCACCAGGCCCAGGGCTGCCGCCGCTTGCTCCGCCAGGGGGAACTGGGACAGCAACTCGGTTGGCGTGCCTTCTCCCGTCTTGTAACCGGCGAAGAGGTCGTTGCGGAAGGAGTGGATAACGCTGTCGAAAGCGACGGCCACGTGGGTGACGTCGGGCTGGCGCAGCAGGGTCAGCATAGTTTGGATGAAGCCGCGCACCGCGCCAACCTCCCGCCCGTCCGGGGCGGAAATGGACGGCAGGGCAAAATAGGCCCGAAACAACTCGTATGTTCCGTCAACCAGGTGAATCTTCATTAAGGCAGTCCTCCGTTTGATCCACGAAAGGACACGAAGAACCACGAATGAATTATTTGATATGTGGGAGGCCTGGTCTCAGTGACTTCACTGCTCAGTATCCGAACCGAAGCCTAACCATTCGATAAAAGATGTCGAAAAAACTTTCGTGCCTGTTCGTGCTCATTCGTGGATAGACCTACAAACTCTCCAACACGCGGGCTATGCGCTCCACGCCCTCCATTACCTGTTCTGCCGGGGAGCGCATTAGGGCGATGCGGAAGTGGCTCTCGCCGCTCTCCCCGAAGCCGGCGCCGGGGGTTATCACTACTCCCTCCCGTTCCACCAGCAGCTCGGCCAGTTCTGTCGAGGATAGGTCAGCCGAGTAGCGGGGGAAAAGGAAAGTCGCTCCCTCGGGCAGGGGGCAATGGACGCCGGGGACCTGGTACAGCCGGTCGGCGGCCCGGATACGCAGCTCGTTGCAGTCCTCCCGCCACTGCTCGACGTGGTTCTGCGGCCCCTGCAAAGCGGCGACGCCGGCCAGCTGCACAAAGGGGGAAACGAAGCTGGCCGTCTGTTCCTGGATTTTCAGCAGCGGCTCCAACAGGGTCGCCGGGGCCACGATGCAGCCGAGCCGCCAGCCAGCCATAGCGTAAGCCTTGGTGAAGGTGTAGCTGGTCAGCGTCCGCTCGGCCATGCCATCCAGGGCGGCCAGGGTCAGGTGTAGGTTAGAATCGTAGGTGAAGTATTCGTAGGTCTCGTCGCAGACCACCAGCAGGTCATTTTCCTGGGCCACTTGCGCCACCGCCTCTAATTCCTGCCGAGTATAGACCCGTCCGGTGGGATTGTTGGGGTTGTTGATAATCACCATCTTGGTCTGGGGCGTGACGTACTCTTTCAGACCGTCGTAGGTCAGGAAATACTCCTCCTCCTCACTCAGCGGCACGGCCACGGGGATGCCCTCGGCCAGCTCCACCTGCTGCCGGAAGCTGACCCAAGTCGGTTCAATCACCAATACCTCATCGCCCCGCTCGATGTAGGCGTTGATGGCATCGTACAGGCCCATCTTGCTGCCCGGCGTGACCAGAATGTCCCCTTCCGGGTCAACGGAGCGGCCGTTGTGCGCCGCCAGCTTGTCCGCCAGCGCCTGCCGGAACTGGGGCAGGCCCCGGGAGGAGCTGATGTTGGTCAGCCCGTCGTTGAGAGCCTGAATGCCGGCGTCAATGATGTGGCGGGGCGTAGTATGGTGCGGGCTGGACTGGCCCAGGTCAATAACTTCGTGGCCCTGACGGGCTAACTGGCGGGCCTTTTCTCCGGCGGCCAAAGTCGCCGGCGGCTGCACCCGGTTGATGCGGGCGGCAGGGGTACGGGACATAGTTTTTCTCCTTGTCGGGCGTTAGCAATGGTAGTGGCGGCGGTTGGCTTTTAGGTGAGTCTAACACAATCCGCCAATTTCTTGCCTTGTGGGGAAATGTTGGCAAAAGGAAGGGGCGGGTTTCAAACCCGCCCCTTCCTTTTGGTTGTTTAACATAGGGGCAACGACCAGGGTTGCCCGGTCGTTTATCGAGAATCACAGGACATTGGCGATACCAGCAACAACAGACCTGGTATCAAGCAACGGTTTTTGGCGTCGGCGGCCAGGGCAAATACGGTCAGCGTCATCGAGCCAAGTATTATGGTGTCGGGGTCAGGCCCAAAGACTATATGGCTGTAGTGGGTTTCCCCTTGCAATTTCATTTCCACCCACCCGATGGCAAGTTCCTGACGGGAACCGTCAGAGAGAATGAAACCCTCCGTGTAGCGTTTCTCTATAGCCAAGTCGTCGAGGGTTTGCGCCGGAACGACAGTTTTCAGCACTCGGGTATCTACCAATCCGGTCAAGACGCGGGATTGGGTTCTGTCGGGGTTCCAAATGGTGAAATCTACGCTGAAAGTGCCGGGCTTACCGCCTACGGTGTAGCCGGCCAATATACGCTGTCTTGACTGCTGCTCTTCCGCAGTCTCCACAACAGCGCCTACACATTGCGCAGCTTGGGGTCCAGCCGGTCGCGGAGCCAGTCGCCCAACAGGTTCATTGACAGCACGGAAAGCAGGATGGCTACGCCGGGCCAGGCGGTCACCCACCAGGAGGTTACCAGTAACTCGCGCCCGTTGGCGATCATCAGCCCCCAAGCCGGCGTGGGCCGGGGTAGCCCGGCGCCCAGGAAACTCAGGGTGGACTCCAGCAGAATAACCTGCCCCACTTCCAGGGTCGCCAGCACGATAATCGTATTCACTACGTTGGGGAAGATGTGGCGTATGATGATGCGGGCGTTGGAAGCCCCCGCCACCCGGGAGCGGGATATGAAGTCCTGAGACTTGATCGCCAGCGTTTCCCCCCGCACCAGGCGGGCATAGCGGGACCAGAATATGGTTACAATCACGATGATGACGGTCTGGAAGCTGGGCCCCAGTACTACCGCCAGCACCAGGGCAAAGAGAATCGCCGGCAAGGAAAGGCAGATGTCCACCGCCCGCATCACCAGGTGGTCTAAATTGCCGCCGAAGTAGCCGGCCATCAAGCCCAGGGTGGTTCCGATCATTCCCGCCAGGAAAATGGAGATGGCTGCTACGGTAAGGGAAACTCGGGCGCCGTAAATGATGCGGCTCAAAATATCCCGGCCTTGCTTGTCCGTTCCCAGCAGATGTTCCGTAGTGCCGCCGGGCGTGGCAAAGATGCCCTCGCCCTCGGCCTCCATCCAGAAGGGAGGCATCAGCCGGTTGCTCAAGCTGCCCACCACCGGGTCGTGAGGGGCCACCCAGTTGGCAAAGATGGCCGGGATCACCAGCACTAGCAGGAGAATAGCCACTGGAAATATAGGGTATCGCCGGGCCGTTCCCAGTGCGCGCCGCGCCCCGGTGATGCTTCGGGCGCCGAGCACACTTCCTGGTATTGCTACATTAGCCATGTGTCGAATCTCCCTTTCGCCGAAAGGCCCGAAATCTTAATGGGTATAGCGGATGCGCGGGTCCAGATAGGCATAAAGGACGTCCACCAGCAAGTTGGAGAAGATGTAAATGCCGGCGAAGAAAACCACCACCGATTGCACTACCGAGAAATCCTTGGCCCGCAGGGCGTCAATGGCCAGCAGTCCAACCCCCGGCCAGCCGAAGATAGTCTCGATAACCACCGAGCCGGTCATGGCCCCACCCAATATGAGGCCGAAGTAGGTAATCGGCGCAATCAGGGCGTTGCGCAGACCGTGCTTCCAGATTACCCGCCATTCCTTCAATCCCTTGATACGGGCCAGCTTCACATATTCGGAGTCCAGCACCTCCAGCATGGAGGAGCGGGTTAGACGCATCAGCGCGGCCACTTGAAAATAACCCAGGGCTATGCCGGGCATAAGTATATGTCTCCAGGTTCCCCGACCGGAGGTGGGCAGCCACCCCAGTTGCACCGCGAACACCCACATCAGCATCAGCGCCAGCCAGAAATTGGGCAGGGACTGGCCCAGCAGAGCGACTATCTTCCCGGCAAAGTCAATTCCGGTGTCCTTTTTGACCGCCACAATGACCCCTAAAGGCACGGCAATCAGGGCGCTAACCAGGAGGGCGAGACTGGCGAGTTCCAGGGTGGCCGGCAGCCGGGCCATCAACAGGCCTCGAGCGTCCTGTCCCGGGAAGCGGATGGACTCGCCAAACTTTCCGGTCATAAAGTTGCCAACGTAAGTGAGGTACTGGATATGCAGCGGCTGGTCCAGCCCCCAATAGGCGCTGACCCGTTCATAGTCCTCTATCGTGGCGTCCACGTCCAAAAGGGTATCCAGCGGGTTGCCGGAAAGCCGGCCCAAGCCGAACACAATCATGCTGACGGCAACCAAGGCGATTATGGAGTGAAATAGCCGGATCATTATGAAGCGTTGCATCTATTTCTTTCCTGAACGTTTCCCGAATGACCGAAAACTTCCTGGTTCGGCAACAGCTTTGCCTCGTGCGCAGCTGACGTAGGCTACGCCTTAGCCTGCTCTGGATAATCTGTCAAGGCAATATATTCTACGCCAAATTGTATTGTCAATACTTGCCTTTGGTATGACCTCTTTTTACGACCGGGTTGTCTCTTATGGATTGCCGGTTAGCAATTGCGCTACCTGTCCTGATTGGCAACGGCAATTCAGGGGTGAAAGGTCAAATAACTAAGTTGGATTGCTTACTCATACCTCAATTCCCCTGGCGAAGTGGATACAGGGGGAGTTGATAATACGAAATACCTATATATATTTGGGAAATATATTGCTAATATAATAGTAATATCCGCTAATCTGTGCGCTTCACATTAAAGGTTCAGGATAACATAAACTATTGACACTATCAAAACTCCGGGTCTATACTGCCTCAAATTTCACTACCCTCGGTAGCTATGAATAATGGAGGATATTGGAACTACCCATACCCCGGAGACTGAAATCCTGAAATGGGGGGTGACATCCATGTCTTTTCACTGGCTGAGCATACCCAAATCAGTACTCATTAGTTCTCTGGTTCTGGCCTTGGCCCTGGTGGTAGCCTGCGGCTCCGCCGCCCCCGAAGTGGTGGAGAGAGAGGTAATAGTTGAGAAAGAGGTAATCAAGGAAGTTCCCATGGAAGTGGTGGTGACCGAGGAAGTCATCAAGGAAGTTCCCAGGGAAATCGTGGTGACCGAGGAAGTCATCAAAGAGGTCGAGGTACTGAAGGAGATTCCCAAGGAGGTCACTATTGACAAAATAGTGATCGCCACGCCCACTCCGATACCTGCCTCTATGGCCACCGCGGTCCAAGCTAAGGTTGACCGGGTAATTTATGCCTTTGGCGAAGTCCAGGAGACCAACCGACACTGGACGGTCTCACGGCCTTCTTACTACCAGTTTGATCCCTGGGCTGAGACCCTGGTTGGGCTGGAAGCGACTACCAACGAGCGTATCCCCCGGCTGGCCACCCACTGGGAGTGGTCCCCCAACGGTAAGGAATGGACCATCCATCTAAAGGAGGATGTGCCCTTCCAGTTCGGATTTGGGGAGTTCACCTCCAAGGACGTGCTGCACGCTTTTGAGCGGATTCAGTGGGAGGATTCCCAGTCCGGTGCAGCAACCTACTTCAAGGATGCCACGGTCGAGGCCATTGATGATCACACCGTGAAAATCGTCATACCCTTCGTGGGAGTGGACCTGATAGCCCGTATCTCCCGGGGCTGGGGCGGTGGCGAAGTGCTGATGTATAGCGCCGCTCAATTTGAGCAAGAAGGGGTTGAAGGAATTGACGAACGGCCCGCCGGCACCGGCTCCTACCTGTACGGTGGTCGGGAGCAAGGGCAGAGCATCTGGTTCGAAAAAGCGCCCCAACCCCACTGGCGCGGTGAGAGTCCGGATTTCAACGAGGTAGAGGTAAGGTGGGTGCGCGAGGATGTGACTCGCTTGGCCATGCTCCTTACTTCCGAAGCCCACATCGCCTCCATGTCCCGTGAGCTCCAGTTTGAGGCGTTCAAGCGAGGTATGAAGCCCGCTGAAGCAGCAGTCCCCACCAACTATCTGTCTCTGTTCTACGGCGGTTTGTACTTTACCAGCGGCGATGCCGACTATGACCC
Organism: Dehalococcoidia bacterium; assembly: GCA_965197655.1. Lineage (GTDB taxonomy): Bacteria > Chloroflexota > Dehalococcoidia > Lucifugimonadales > UBA3495 > CATQHB01. Next base: position 4,024,626 of record OZ240220.1, read on the forward strand.
CGGCGTTCCCTGGGCTCACCCCACCACCGGCAAGCTGATCCGGCAGGCCATGAACAAAGCCATCAACCGGCAGGAGATGATGGACTTCGTGCTGCGGGGTGAGGGCGAACCGATGTACAACACCGCTTTGAACCCCAGCCTGCTGGGTTGGAACCCGGCGTGGGAAGAGGAATTCGATGAGCTCTACGGCTACGACCCGGACGCAGCCCGGGATCTGATGGCGCAGGCCGGGTATGGCCCGGACAACCCAATGGATTTCACCATCTATAACTATGTCTCTTCGGACGAGCCGGAGACCCCGGTGATGGTGGAAGCCTTGATTAACTATTTTGATCCTATTGGCGTCAAGGTAACCCTGCTGGACATTGACTGGGGCACAGTACGAAAGTTCGCCAGGGGCAAGGGCGACGAAATTAAAAAGGGCGGCTACGGTAATGTTATTACCGTGCGCTCTGCGGCCTCCCGGCTACAAGCGTGGGCCGTTGGTAACACTCCCAATTATCAGACGGACCGCATATTACAGAGATACCAGGAATTCACGGAACTCGATACCTTTGACGAGGAAAGGATAGCCGCATTGATCCAGGACTTCGGCGATGACAAGTACTACAACTTTGCCGACATCCCCTTCTTCTACTTCCGGCTGACCGTAATGTTCAACCCGGAGGTGGTCGAAAGCTGGACCTTCCCCGGAACTTCCGGCTCCAAGACCAGCCACTGGGACCTGATTAAGGCGGCCCAGTAATCGGCATACCCCGGCCCGCTCCGGTTGGCGGGACACCTTAACGGACCCAACGGCCTCCCGAGGAAACCTCGGGGGGCTATTTTTTGCCGTAATCCCCCAGTGGTTAGCCTGCCCTACCAGAGCAATTGCATTTGGAGGGAACTACTCCTCTAATCAAGGCTGATAATTATAGAGGTTGAAAAAACGAAATGCATATCTCTATTGGTTAATATAATACTGCTAGGACAATTATATTCGCTAAATACTGCGTATAACATTTATATATCAAGATAATGCAAACTATTGACATCATCAAAACCCTTGTTCTATACTGCCCCAAATTTCACTACCCTCGGTAGCTATGAATAATGGAGGATATTGGAACTACCCGGACCCCGGAGGCTGAAATCCTGAAATGGGAGGTTACATCCATGTCTTTTCACTGGCTGACCATACCCAAGTCAGTTCTCATCGGTTCTCTGGTTCTGGCCCTTGCCCTGGTGGTGGCCTGCGGCTCCGCCGCCCCCGAAGTGGTGGAGAGAGAGGTAATAGTCGAGAAGGAGGTCATCAAGGAAGTTCCCAAGGAAGTGGTGGTGACCGAGCAAGTCATCAAGGAAGTTCCCAGGGAAGTGGTGGTGACTGAGGAGGTCATCAAAGAGGTCGAGGTCTTGAAGGAGATTCCTAAAGAGACCGTTGTTGAAAGGACGGTCGTCGCCACGCCAACCCCCATCCCGGTCTCGATGGAAAAGGTTGAAGCCAAGGTAACCCGGGTAATCTACGCCCTGGGCGAGGTGCAGGAGACCAACCGGCACTGGACGGTCAGCCGGCCCTCCTACTACCAGTTTGACCCTTACGCCGAAACGCTGGTCGGTCTGGACTCTAAGACCAACGAGCGGATCCCCCGCCTGGCCAAGAGTTGGGAGTGGAGCGAAAATGGGCGGGAGTGGACTTTCTACCTGGTAGAAGGGGTGCCTTTCCACTACGGGTTCGGCGAATTCACCGCTCACGACGCATTGGCGGCACACCACCGCATCCTGGGTGAAGATTCCCAATCCGGGTCCGCCTCTTTCTTCAAGCTGGCGGATTCGGTGGAAGCTGTTGACGACTATACCATCAAGTACAGCTTCAGCGCCCTGGCACTGGACACGCCAGCCATCCTTTCACGCGGGTTTGGCGGCGGCGACGTGCTGATGTTGAGCAAGAAACAGTTTGATACGGAAGGCCTTGAAGGCTTCGACGTAAGGCCGGCTGGAACTGGTTCCTACCGGTACCTGGGCCGGGAGGTAGGCCAGGGTATTTGGTTCGAAAAAGCCCCTCAGCCCCACTGGCGCGGCGAGAACCCGGATTTCCAGGAGGTAGAATTGCGCTGGGTGCGGGAGGACCTGACCCGCCTGGCTGCATTACTGACCGGAGAGATTCACCTCGCGGCCCTTTCCAGGGAGTTGCAAGTGGAGGCCGGCCGTCGCGGGATGAAGCCGGCGGAAGCCGGCGTGCCCACCAACTACCTGTCCCTGTTCCTGGGTGGTATGTACTACACCGACGGCGATCCCGCCTACGATCCCGGCATACCCTGGGCCAACCCCACTACCGGAATTCTGATTCGCCAGGCCATGAACCAGTCGATCAACCGGCAGGAGATGCTTCAGCACGTCCTGAAGGGTGAAGGGGAGATCATGTATAACACTGCCTACCACCCGGTGCTGGGCAACGGTTACAACCCCCAGTGGGAGGAGGATTGGGAAGACCTGTATGGCTATGACGTTGAAGCGGCCAAGAATCTGATGGCCCAGGCCGGCTATGGTCTGGACAACCCCTTGCCCTTCACGTCCTACAATTACTTCTCGGCGGACGAGCCGGAAACGGCGGTGATGCTGGAAGCCCTGATTAACTACTGGGAGCCTATTGGCATCGACGTTACCCTGCTGGACAGCGAATGGGGCTCTGTGCGCAAGGAATACCGGGCCAAGGGTGAATTCATCAAAAAGGGAGGTTGGGGCAACGTAATCACCATGCGCTCCCTGACCACCCGCCTGCGGGTCTGGAGCTGGGCGGCCACCGGCACAGGAAAGGCCTACGAGACCAATCTACAGGATGCGAACTATGATAAATTCCTGGCTCTGGAGTCAATTGACCGGCCAGAGATTGACCGCCTGATTCGGGAGATTGGCGACGACCGCTTCTACAATTTCGCCGATATTCCCTTCTTCTGGTTCCGCTTGACCATTATGTTCAACCCGGACGTGGTGGAAAGTTGGACCTTCCCCGGCACCGGCTCCTCCAAGACCAGCCACTGGGACCTGCTGAAAGCAGCCCAGTAACATTTACCACGGCCTCAGCTCCGGTCAGCAAGACAAGCTGGCTAACAACACGGCCTCCCGGAGTTTCTCCGGGAGGCTTCTCTTTTGCCGCAATCCCCCGCCTGTAAGCCCTGCCCTCCAGGTCAATTGCATTTGGAGGGAGCAACTCCTCTAATCAAGGTCGCTAATTATAGAGGTTGAAAAAACGAAATACATATCTTTATTGGATAATATAATACTGCTGCGACAATTATATTCGCTAAATACTGTGTATAACCTTTATATATCAAGATAACCAGGACGATTGTAAAGTCCTTGAGAGTCCGTTGGCGTTGAGCCGGTCGAACCACTAACGATTTCTGACGACCTGTCCTTCGACAAGCTCAGGACTAGTGGTGTGGGTGCTTGAACGACTTTGCAATCGTCCTGTCAAGACAACACAAACTATTGACATCATCAAAACCCCTGTCCTATACTGCCTCAGATTTTGGCGGATACCCTTTCCCGGATTACCCGGAGCCTGAAATTCTGAAATGGGAGGTTATATCCATGTCCTTTCACTGGCTGAGCATACCCAAGTCAGTTCTCATCAGTTCTCTGATTCTGGCCCTTACCCTGATGGTGGCCTGCGGCTCCGCCGCCCCCGAAGTGGTGGAGAGAGAGGTAATAGTTGAGAAAGAGGTCATCAAGGAAGTTCCCAAGGAAGTGGTGGTGACCGAGCAAGTCATCAAGGAAGTTCCCAAGGAAATCGTGGTGACTGAGGAGGTCATCAAAGAGGTCGAAGTCCTGAAGGAAATTCCTAAGGAGACCGTGGTAGAAAAGACGGTCATCGCCACCCCGACTCCTATCCCGGTAATGATGGAAAAGGTCGAGGCCAAAGTAACCCGGGTAATCTACGCCCTGGGCGAGGTGCAGGAGACCAACCGGCACTGGACGGTCAGCCGGCCCTCCTACTACCAGTTCGACCCCTACGCGGAAACCTTGATCGGTCTTGACGCACAGACCAACGAGCGGATTCCGCGTTTGGCCAAGAGTTGGGAGACTTCTCCCAACGGCCGAACCTGGACGTTTAACCTGGTGGAAGGCGTACCCTTCCACGACGGCTACGGGACGTTTACATCCGCAGACGTAATTGGGGCTTTTGACCGTGTCCTAGGTGAAGATGCTCAGTCGTCGTCGGCCAATACGCTCTTGAGGAATGCAGAATACACCGCCCTGGATGAATACACGGTAGAGCTGTCTTTCCCGACTATTGCTGTTGATACCGCTGCTATACTTTCCCGCGGCTTCGGTGGCGGCGAAATCCTGATGCTCAGCAAGAAACAGTTTGACGACGTGGGAGTTGATGGCTTCGATGAACAACCAGCTGGGACCGGTTCCTACCAGTACCTGGGAAGAGAGGTAGGAAAAGGTATCTGGTTTGAGAAGGCTCCCCAGCCCCACTGGCGTGGGGAGAATCCGGACTTCCAGGAAGTGGAATTGCGCTGGGTGCGGGAGGACCTGACCCGCTTGGCTGCGTTGCTCACTGGAGAGATTCATGTTGCAGCCCTTTCCCGGGAATTGCAATTGGAGGCTGGTCGACGCGGAATGAAGCCGGCAGCTGCCGGTGTGCCCACAAACTACTTGAGCTTATTCTTGGGCGGTCAATACTATGCCGCATTCCAGGAAGACTATGACCCCGCTATTCCTTGGGCGAACCCCGAAACCGGCAAACTGGTACGCCAGGCCATGAACAAGGCCATCAATCGGCAGGAGATGCTGGACCACGTTCTGAAAGGTGATGGGGAGATAATGCTAATTACCCAGTATCATCCAATTCTCGGCATTTGGAATAAGCAGTGGGAAGAGGACTGGGAAGAGATGTACGGCTATGATCCCGAGGCTGCCAGGGCATTGATGGCGCAGGCCGGATACAGCCCGGAAAACCCCATGCCCTTTACTTCCTACAACTACTTCTCGGCCGATGAGCCGGAAACGGCAGTAATGCTGGAGGCCCTGATTAACTATTGGGAGCCGGTCGGCATCGACGTAACTCTGCTGGACAGTGAATGGGGCTCGGTTCGCAAGAACTACCGGGAAGGCACGGACTTCATCAAGAAGGGCGGATGGGGTAACGTCATCACAATGCGGGCGCTAACCACTCACTTGCGTAACTCCAGCTCAGCTGGTGGAACGAATGGAGCATACCACTCTGAGGTGATCGAACAAAGCTATGCCGAATTCCAAAAACTTGATTCGGCGGATTGGGATTACATCAACCAGTTGTTGCTGGAGGTGGGGGATGACCGGTACTACAACTTTGGCGACATCCCATTCTTCTGGTTCCGATTGACGGTGATGTTCAACCCCGAGGTAGTGGAGAGTTGGACCTTCCCCGGCACTGCTGGTTCCAAGACCAGCCATTGGAACCTGCTCAAGGCAGCCCAGTAAACGGCAAACCCTACCCCGTCCTGGTGGCAGGACATCCCACCGGCAAAAGCGGCCTCCCGGGTAACCCTCGGGAGGCCAGTTGTTAACCGGGGTAATCATCCACGAAGCGGAGCAAAGTTTCGCTAACGCCTTTTAATCAGCGAACTACGGGCAAGTACGCATTTTGGTATAATTCCCCTACGGATAACCCAACCCGGAGGTGATGGGATAAAAACGGTTGAGATTTTTGTTTACCTGATCGCCTTTGCCACAGTGATTGGGATAGCCGCCGCTATTGCGAGCCTGAGCATTGCGTTGCGCCGGCGGAGGCTAAAAACAACGGATTAGCATTTTGGCAATTGGCCTGAGCGGTCTGGGTATAGCCGGCGGTGTGGTATATCTGGCCGAGAAACTCAACCGCCGCCGGGATATTCTCCCGAAGCCCGCGGCAACGGGGAAGAATCCCCGTAACCCAACCTGGCGAAGGGAGTGTCATTGATGATAGCCGAACTTATCGTAGAAAAGTACAAGCAGAGACGGTGGGAAGCCGGGCGTCGAGAAGGGTTGCAAGAAGGACGGCGAGAAGGGTTGCGGGAGGAACGGCGAGAGTGGCGCGCCTGGTATGAGCGGCAGCAAGCCGCCCTGCGGGAAGGCCGTCCCTTCACCGAGTTGCCGCCGGGCTACTCCGATGAAACCCACGATAACGGCAAGGAATCCCCTTAAACTTGAGGGAAGCAATCTATTGCTCGAAATACCCCGGAATCCCCGAATAAACACGAATAATAACCAACAAACATTCGTGCTTATTCGTGTCCCTTCGTGGATAAACAAATAGGAGGAAAAATGGCAACGCAGACACAGGAAATCAGGAATATGCGGCTTATCTCCCACCACGATCTCAACGGCTACGGCAATATCGGCGAGGGCGTCCACCTCCAACAGACCCAGGACGGACGCCGGGTTCTCTACCTGGCCCACGAAAGCGCTCCCAAGGACATCACCAGCGTGGACGTAACCGACCTGTCCAACCCCAGGCTCCTGGCCCAGACCGAGCTGGCCTACGGGCATCTCCGCTCCAACTCCCTTTCCATCGTGGACGACACTATGCTGGTGGCCTACCAGTCCCTTCAGCCGGGCCAGCCGGGCACGGGCATGGGCGTTTACAACATCAGCAACCCGGAAGAGCCGCGGCAAATTGGCTTTATGGACTTGGGCGGCGAGTATTCCCGCGGTTGCCACTGCCTCTGGTGGGTGGAAGGCAACTATGCTCACCTGTCCACCGGCGCCGCCGACTTTCAACCCCGCAACCAGAAGGACGATCAGTTCTACATGATTGTGGACGTTTCCGACCCCACCGCACCCAAAGAGACCGGCCGCTGGTGGTTCCCCGGCACCCGGGAGGGGGACGCCGAACCGATGCCGGCCCGCCATCCCCAGTTCGACGCCGGCCACCGCCTGCACAACGGCAATGTTTATCCGGAGCGCCCCGACCGGGCCTATTGCGCCTACATGGACTCCGGCGTGATGATCCTGGACATAGAGGACAAGTCCAACCCCAAGATGATCAGCCACATCAACTACGCTCCTCCCTTCCCCGGCTTTACCCATACCGTCCTGCCTCTGTTCAGCCGGGACCTTATGTTGGTAACCCAGGAGGCGGTGCGGCAAAACGGCGAGGACTATCCCAAGCTGATGTGGATGATGGATATTCGGGACGAGACCAACCCGGTAATCATCAGTACCTTACCCATGCCGGATACCGACGACTTCTTCAACCGTCCCGGCCGCTTTGGAGCCCACAATGTTTACGAGAACCAGCCGGGACCCACCTGCTTCCACTCCGACACCCTGGTTTTCGCCACCCTGTTCAACGCAGGGGTAAGGGTTTACGATACCAGTGACCCCTTCCGGCCCGAGGAGGTGGCCTATTTTGTGCCGGAAATCCCCGAAGACGCTCCCTCCAACGGCATCAACGACGTGTACGTGGACGAAAACGGGATAATGTACGTCGTTGACCGGCTCAAGGGCGGCCTCTACATCCTGGAACTAACCGTCTAACCTTTCGTTAAGGCCAGGCAAACCCGTAGGGGGGACGCGCAAATCTGCCCCTGCCCACGGAGATTGAACGCGGTTGCCCTTACACCACAGGGCAATCGCGTTTTAATCTCTGAGAACCCCGGCAATTGTCATCTTGATCCCAGGTTCCCGGCGCTGTCACTCTGAGCGTAGCCCCTCTGTTCTGTCACTCTGAGGGCAACCCCTCTGTTTTGTCATTCTGAGGGCAACGGAGTGGAGCGAAGAATCTCTATGCTGGCCGGCAAAGCAAGCAAAGGTGGCAGCGGGTTCTGGGCTGAAGCGTTTGCGGTAGGGAAGGCGGGTTGCCGAGAAGGGTTGGGGTTCTTCACTCCGTTCAGAATGACATGGGAGCGGGTGTCAACTAAAAGGCCAGGCAATTTCCGCCTTCCGTTTCCGCCTCCAGGGCAATCGCGTCTTAATTTCCCCTGCTGTCATTCTGACGTAGCGGAGCGGAGGAAGAATCTAGGGATACTCTGAATAAGTCATTAAACGCCAGCGCCTTCACCCCGTCGTTCCTGCGAAGGCAGGAACCTAAAACGTTGCGGACAGAGGTTCCTGCCTTCGCAGGAACGACGGGTAGGGATAAACACCCAGTCACGGACTTATTCAGAGGTTCCCTAAAATCCTTCAGGGTGGACCCTGGTAGATATCGAACAACCCTTGCTCCGAAACATTCTGGATTCTGCGCTCCGCTCAGAATGGCATAGAGCGCAGAATGACCGTTGGCGAGGCCACTGTTGATTAAAGCGCGATTGCCCTGTTTCCGCATCCCGTTTTTGACAGCCAACCCGGGTAGGGTTATACTGCCCCGGTTGCTTGCTTGGCTTCGATACGGCATCGGCTGGAGATTTTGGCCCTTATGTCCTATCCGCCCGGCGGCGGCAGGCTCGGCGCTTTATTTCAGCTTTCCATTTCTAAAGGTAGGCCAGTGTTATGTCCCTGTCCCTGTTGACCCAGCAAGACCCGGATGTTGCCCGCGCAATCCAGATGGAAGATGACCGCCAGCGTAATTCCGTGGTCCTTATTGCCTCTGAGAACTATGCCAGCAAGGCGGTGTTGGAGGCCCAATCCGGCGTGATGAACAATAAGTACGCCGAGGGTTACCCCGGCCGCCGCTACTATGGCGGCTGCGAGCATGTGGATGTGGTGGAGAGTCTGGCCCTCCAGCGGGTCAAGGAGCTTTTCGGCGCCGAACACGCCAACGTCCAGCCCCACAGTGGCGCCCAAGCCAACATGGCCGTCTATTTTGCCCTGCTGGAGCCGGGCGACACGGTGCTGGGGATGCAGTTGGACCACGGCGGCCACCTGACCCACGGCGCCGGGGTTAACTTCTCCGGCAAGCTCTACAATTTCGTTCCCTACGGCGTGGACCGGGACACCGAGCATATTGACTATGACCAGGTGGAACGACTGGCCCAGGAACACCGGCCCAAGCTGATTGTCGCCGGGTGCAGCGCTTACGCCAAGGTGCTGGACTTCCCCCGCTTCCGGGCTATCGCCGATGCGGTGGACGCCATGCTGATGGTGGACATGGCCCACATCGCCGGGCTGATTGCCGGCGGCGCGCATCCATCGCCCTTTCCCCACGCTCACGTGGTCACCTCCACCACGCAGAAGAGCCTGCGCGGCCCCCGGGGCGGCTTCATCCTCTGCACTGCCGACCTGGCCCGCAAGATAGATTTTGCGGTGTTTCCTTTTATGCAGGGCGGGCCGCTGATGCACGCCATCGCCGCCAAGGCCGTCTGCTTCGGTGAGGCTCTCCGCCCCGAATTCGCCCGCTACGCCAACCAGGTGGTGGCTAACGCCGGGGTGATGGCTACCGAGGTTTCCGAGGCCGGTCTGCGGCTGGTTTCCGGCGGAACGGAGAACCACTTGATTCTGGTGGACTTGACCGCAATGGAACTTACCGGCCAGCAGGCCGAAACCGCGCTGGAAGCGGTGGGCATTGTCGCCAACAAGAACGCCATACCCTTTGACCCCAAGCCGCCGCGGGTGACCAGCGGCCTGCGGCTGGGAACGCCGGCCGTTACCAGCCGGGGGTTTGCCGAAGCAGAGGTCAGGGAAGTGTCCCGGCTGATTGCCCAGACCCTGAACAATATGGGCGACGAACAGGTTATGGGACAGGTCAAGGGGGCGGTCAAGGAACTTACCGCACGTTTCCCAGTTCCGGGGTTGGATTCCTAGGGATACTCTGAATAAGTCATTGAACACTAGCGCCTTCACCCGTCGTTCCTGCGAAAGCAGGAACCTCTGTACGTAACGTTTTAGGTTCCTGCCTGCGCAGGAACGACGGATAAGTGTAAACATCACGAGTCACGGACTTATTCAGAGGTTTCCTAGTTGAGCGGTCAACCCCGCCAATGGTATAATCCTCGCAAACTTAAACGGGTTAAACTTTAGCAGGAGTGCTCTTTGCGTCATTACGAACTTGTAACTATCCTCAGCCCCATGCTCAGCCAGGACCAGGCCGCCGAGGCATGGGGACAAATCAGCGACTTTATAACCAACCGGACCGGAGAGATTTTCCAGGAACAAACCTGGGGCACCCGTCGGCTGGCCTATCCGATACACCGGGGCACCCACCACTTTCTGGAGGGCAACTATCGCCTGACCCGGTTTTCCACCGAAACCCCCTTCAACCAGGCACTGGAAACCTTCCTGCGTCTGGATGAGCGGGTACTACGCTCTCTGGTAGTGTCGATACCGGAGCCGGCGATTCTCCCCGACCCGGTGTCGGCTACGCCGGCCGCCGCGCCCGCCCGGGCTCCCGTTGCTGATGCCCCACCCGCCCCGGCAGAGGCAAGCGAGGAGACGGCAGAGGCCGCTGCGGAGACGCCGGAATCGGCTTCATCCGCCACCGATACTCCGGTGGCCGAAGCTGCGGAACCCGAGGCCGAAGCGCCGGCCGCTGAAGTCGCCGCCGAGCCAGTTGCCGAGGCTGAGACTGAAGTCGCAGCAGAGCCGATTACCGAGGCTGAAGCCGCCGAGCCGGTTGCCGAGGCTGAGACTGAAGTCGCAGCAGAGCCGATTACCGAGGCTGAAGCCGCCGAGCCGGTTGCCGAGGCTGAGACTGAAGTCGATGTTGCTGAACCGAGTCCGGTGGTAGAGGTAGAAGCAGCGGCAGAGGAAACCCCGGCTGCCGAGGCGGAAGCCGCTGACCCGGAAACAGAAGAGCCCCAAGCGTAGGCAGGACAGAGGTAGGTACGCTTGCATAAAATTATTATCATTGGGCATTTGGGTAGAGACCCGGAGATGCGCTACACCCCCAGCGGTGATGGCGTCACCTCTTTTAGTGTTGCCTCCAGCCGACGTTACCGGACCGCTGCCGGAGAGCAGCGGGAAGAAACTATGTGGTTTAACGTTAGCGCTTGGGGCCGACTGGCCGAGACTTGTAATCAGTACTTGACTAAGGGCCGTCAAGTGTACTTGGAAGGCACTTTGAGCAATCGCATTTTTCAAGGCAACGACGGTCAGCCGCGTATCTCCAACGATGTCAGGCTAATTGATGTACAGTTCTTGAGTCAACCGAGTTCCGGCATGGGGGATGACCAGGGCCGCTCTTCCTACGGCGGGAATGAAGGAAGCCGTGGAATGGATGACGCCGGAGGCGGTTACAGAGGCGGACAGGGAGCCGGCGCTGATAGCGGCGGTGGTTATGGCGGCTACGGCGCACCCAATGACGACATTGACGATCTGCCCTTCTAGCTTCCCGACCCAGGCGGCTGACTTTCCCGGAATAGTTTACCCGGCAACCGGCTCCCGCACTAACCAGTGGAACCTAGCGCAATAATTAGCGGAGGAAAAGCACAGGCATGACGACACCTGCACCCGCACCGGCAACACCCGCGGCGCCGCAGCCGGCTCAGCAGCCGGCGCCGGCCCAGGGAGCGCCCTCAGGAAACACGGGATACCAGGGCAATCAGGGTTCCCGCCCGCCCTACCAGAACCGCGGCCCCCGGCCCGCCGGCGGCCCCCGGCCCGGTGGACGGCCCAGAGGCCGTTACGCCCCCCGGCGGAGGGTCTGCTCCTTTTGCGTGGACCACGTCAAGACTATTGACTATAAGGACTTCGAGAAGCTGCGCCGGTTCGTATCGGACCGGGCCAAAATTGAGCCGCGCCGCAAGAGCGGAGTTTGCGCCAAGCACCAGCGCGCCCTCAGCCTGGCTATCAAGCGCGCCCGGCACCTGGCCCTCCTTCCCTTTGTTCCTGTGCAGGTTATCCGAAGCGGGATACGCCGCTAACCGCTGGCCGGCAAGCGCCCGTCCCGGTATCGGTAAAGCCTTCCGTTTTTTTGGAAAGCTCGGTTCATTCTGCCCGCTTGCCTGCCAAACCGGGGACCTAGCCCGGTAATGGTAAAGCCGTCCTTAGGACTGACTTGCCGCCGATAACGATTGGGCCGCCTTCCCTTGCAGTATTTGTAGTCTTACTATTGCGCTAGAGGTCAAACATGGTCTTACCCCGGCCCCCAGGAGAAACCGCCGCTTCGTTACCCGGAGAACGACCCGGAGACCGGCCCGCCAACCGGCGCTCGCGCCGACGCCGGCGTGAGCCGGCAGAAGATGCGGGACGGCAAACCGCCCGCCGTACCGAGGAACGCCGCCGCCAACGAATAGCTATTATCATCGGCGTCGCGCTCATCCTGGCCATCGTCGCCATCGTCGCCGTGGGTTACTATCGGGAGTTTTACCATCCGCCCCGGGTTCTGGCCGGTCAGGTTCGCGACGTCCGGTTCAGTATGGGCGGCCTGGTTGACCGTATCCGGGTGCTCCAGGGCATCAACCGCTACGAACAGGGCGGACGGGTGGACTTGAGCATCGTTCCCTTCCGGTACCTACAAGATATGATTCACGCCGAAATCCTGCGCCAGGCAGCCCCCGGCCTTGGCTTCTCCGTTACCGACGAGGACATTGGTGAGGAACTGCGCCGCCGTTTCCGTCCCGTTCCGCCGGAGGGGCAGGAAGTAGATGAGGGCCAGCTTGACCAGGAGTACGAAAACGCCCTGACCAATTTCAAGACCTCCACCAACCTTTCCGATGCGGAGTACCGGGTGCTGGTGGAAGAGGAATTGCTCCGCCGCCAGCTATTTATCGTCATTAACTCCAGCCTCCCGGAGCAGGTGGAGCAAGTGGAGGCGGCCTGGATTCGCTTGGAAGCGGAAGGGCCGGTTGAACCCCAGGAAGTCCGGGACCGGCTGGAGCGGGAAGACTTTGCCCTCGTTGCCTCCGAGGTGCACCGGTCTGCCGGGTTTACCAACCAGCAGGGTTACGCCGGGTGGGTTCCCGAGGAGGCTTTCCCCGATTTGGATGACGCCCTCTTCGGCGACCCGAACCGAAAGGATCGAGAGGGTAATGATAATCCGCTGGCGGCGCTGCCGGCGGGGGAAATCAGCGACCCGATTTATGCTCAGGATGGAACTTACATCGTCCATAAGATTTCCGGTCTGGAGGAGCGGGAACTCTCCGGCATAATGTCATTCCAACTGACCCGGAAACGGGTTGACCAGTGGTTTGAGGAACAGTTGTCCCGGGGTTCCGATGAAGGCTGGGTGAAGATAAAATTCCACAGCGAGGTTTACTCTTGGGTGGCTGACCAAGTACAGATTTCTGCCCCCCGGATTGAGCAGCCCCCACCGGGGCAGCCCGCCGGGCCGGGGTTCCCGTAGGCGGCCGGCGTGAGCAACTTGCCGGATAAGCACAATGACAAAGCCGCGATAAACGTTGGCCTGCTGGGGCTGGGCGTAGTCGGCGGCGGCGTCGCTGCCGCCCTGCTGGAAGATTCTGAGGCAATAACCGGCCGGCTTGGCCGCCCGTTAAACCTCAAAAGGGCGCTGGTGCGCGATGCCGCTAGGGCTCGGGACGTGGCGATTCCCGGCGACCTGATTACCACCAACCCGGAGGACATTCTGGCCGATTCTGACATCAGTCTGGTGGTGGAAGTTATCGGCGGCGTCAATCCGGCGGCCCAATATCTGAAAGACGCCCTTTCCGCCGGTAAGCACGTGGTTACCGCCAACAAAGAGGTGATGGCTAAACACGGGCCGGAACTGCGCTCCCTGGCCCAACGGAACCGGGTAAACCTGCTCTTTGAGGCAAGCGTCGGCGGTGGCATCCCCATCGTCGGCTGTTTGATGAACGAGTTGCAGGCCAACCAATTCCGCTCCATACGCAGCATCATCAACGGCACCACCAACTATATCCTGACCCGTATGGCTAACGACCATACCGACTTTTACCAGGCCCTGGCCGAGGCCCAGGAACAGGGCTACGCCGAGGCCGACCCCACCAACGACATTGAGGGCATCGACGCCGTATATAAACTTGCCATCCTGGCCGACCTGGCCTTTCACCACCGGGTGGCCCCGGAGGACATTTTCCGGCAGGGAATCACCCAACTGCAAACCCAGGATTTCCGCTATGCCCAGGAACTGGGGTACGCCATCAAGTCCCTGGCTATTGCCACACTGGAAGACGGAGATATTCAGGCGCGGGTATATCCGGCCCTGATTCCGCTGGAACATATGCTTGCCAAGGTGGATGGGGTGTATAATGCGGTGGAGGTAGAGGGCAGCCTGTGCGGCAAGGTCCTGTTTCATGGCCGAGGCGCTGGACGGGGGCCTACCACCAGCGCAGTAATAGGTGACTTGTTGGAAATCGCCCGCCGGCTGGACTTTCTGGATTCCGAGCCAACCCCGGCAATGCCCGACTCGCCGGCAGCTGCGGCCTTGACGGAAAAACCCTGGCGCATCAAGTCCATTGACGACCTGGAATGCAAGTATTATCTCCGGCTGAATATCGCCGACCGGCCCGGGGTGCTGGCCCAGATTGCCCACATCCTCGGCGAGCAGAACATCAGCATCGCGTCGGTGCTGCAAAAGGACACCAACCCGGTAGCCCAGACTGCGGAAATAGTAATCACCACCCATCCGGCGCGGGAATCCTCGGTCCAGAAATCCCTGGAGTTAGCTTCCAAACTGGAGGTAGTGCAGGAAATCAGCAGCCTGCTGCGTATCGAAGAGTAGGGGAACGCCCTCACCCCGGCCCTCTCCCCCAGGGAGAGGGTGCAGGTTTCACCCCTCGTCTTATGGGAGAGGGGTTGGGAGTGAGGGGTAAATTACATCAGGCGAGGGTTGCGCGTAACAGTATGGGCGTCGGGGTATTGCATAAATATAAAGAGTTTTTGCCGCTGACTGAGGCTACCCCCATTTTCTCGCTGGGAGAGGGGGATACGCCCCTGGTTAAGTCCAACCGGCTGGGGCCGGAATTGGGCTGCCCGGAACTTTACTTCAAGCTGGAAGGCTGCAACCCCACCGGGTCCTTCAAAGACCGGGGAATGGTCGTCGCCATCGCGAAGGCCCGCGAGGAAGGCACCGTCGGCATTATGTGCGCTTCCACCGGCAACACCAGCGCTTCCGCCGCCGCCTACAGCGCCTACTGCGACCTGGTGGCTTTCGTGCTGATTCCCAAGGGGGAGGTGGCTCTGGGCAAACTGGCCCAGGCGATGGCCTACGGCGCCAAAATCATTATGGTGGAAGGCAACTTTGATACTGCCCTGACCCTGGCCCGGGACTTCACCGACCGGCACCCGATTACCCTGGTCAACTCGGTCAACCCCCACCGGCTGGAAGGCCAGAAAACCGCCGCCTTTGAGGTGGCCGACGTGCTGGGCGACGCACCGGACTACCTGTTTATTCCGGTGGGCAATGCGGGCAACATTACCGCCTACTGGAAGGGATTTGTGGAGTACCACCGCCTGGGCCGCACCAAGACTCTGCCCCGGATGATGGGCTTTCAGGCGGAAGGCGCAGCCCCCATCGTCCGTGGCTACCCGATAGCCAACCCCCAGACCATCGCCTCGGCCATTCGGATTGGCAACCCGGCCAGTTGGCAGTTTGCCCTGAAGGCCCGCGAACAGTCCGGCGGGACCATCGACATGGTGAGCGATGATGAAATCCTGGAAGCTTACCGGTTGCTTTCCTCAAGGGAGGGCATCTTTGGCGAGCCGGCCTCCGCGGCCTCCGTTGCCGGCCTGATTAAGCAGGTGAACCAGGGGTTGAATCTGTCCGGGCAGCGTGTAGTATGTATTATTACCGGCAGCGGCCTTAAAGACCCCGACTTGGCGGTCAGCAGCATAACCGCCCAGACCGTCGAGGTGGAACCGACCATCGAAGCAGTAGAGGCAGCCGCCTTGGCCCCGTCCATTTAGACTAAAGGTAGATTAACCCGATTCGTATCATGAGTGGGTAAATATCATCCAGCAACGTATTGAACAAGCCGTCGTTAACCTCCTGGATGCCATTGGGGATAACCCCGGCCGTCAGGGCCTGCGGGAGACTCCCCAACGGGTAGCCCGTATGTACGGTGAACTGTTTTCCGGCCTGGGCCTGGACCCGCAGGACGCTATCGACGCCGTCTTTGACGAAGAAAGCAGCGACCCGGTGGTCCTGCGCAACGTCGCTTTCTACTCTATGTGCGAACATCACCTGCTCCCCTTCTTTGGCAGTGCTCACCTGGCCTACGTGCCTAACGGCAAGATAGCCGGCATCAGTAAACTGGCCCGCGCTTTGGACCTGGCCAGCCGACGACCCCAGGTGCAGGAACGGCTGACCGGCCAGGTAGCCGACGCTATCTTTGCCGCCCTGACTCCCCAGGGCGTCGCGGTGGAGTTGGAAGCGGAGCATCTTTGTATGGCAATGCGCGGGGTGCAGCAATCGGGCATCCGGGTGGTCACCACCGCCGTCCGGGGCGACTTCTCCAATGGTGAAAAGGGTGGCTGGAACCGGGAAAGTCTGCTGGCTCTGCTGCGGAGGGATGGCTAGAAGGATGGCTAATTTGAGGGATAGTTTGACTGCCACTCCCATCAATTCCTTTCAGGAAATCCAGGCCGAATGGCTGGGCCTCTTGGCCGAGTGTCCGGTTAACACCATCTTTCTGATGCCCCAGTGGCAGGAAATATGGTGGGACGCCTTTCACCGCGAACCGGAAAATGAACGGGAAATGGCCGGGTTTTACTTACGGCAGCCCGCCGGTGTAACCGCCATCGCCTCCCTCTCCCGCCACGACCGCGCCCTCTCCTTTGTCGGCAACTCCGAAACCTTTGACTACAACGATTTTATGATTAGCCCCGGCTGCGAGGCTGATTTCTTTGCTGCCCTGATGGGCTGGCTGGAGCAGGAAAACTGGGAGACGCTGGAACTGCCCTCGCTGATTGAAACCTCCCCGACCCTGGAACACCTGCCTGACCTGGCCCAGGAGCAGGGGTACTTGGTGGAAATCTCCCCGGAGGACGTGACGCCGGGCCTGGCGCTGCCGGCCACCTGGGAGGAATACCTGGCCGGGCTGTCCAAGAAAAACCGCCACGAATTGCGCCGCAAACTGCGCCGCTTGGAGGCGGTGGAAAACTGGCGCTGGTATTCGGTGCGGGAGCCGGATGAGGTAGCCGCCCGGCTGGACGACTTTCTAGCCTTGATGCGCCAAAGCGACCCGGAAAAGGCCGCCTATATGACCCCGGAACGAGAGGCTTTCTTCCGCCGCGTGGCCCAGCGCACCGCCCAGCTTGACCTGCTGCGCCTCTTCTTCCTGGAAATTGATGGGCAAGACGTGGCCGCCTCCCTCTGTTTTGACTACAACGGAACCCGCTTTCTCTATAACAGCGGGTACAACCCCGATTACGGCTATTACAGCGTGGGCCTGCTGCTCAACGCCCTGTGCCTGCGGGAGGCCATTGAGCTGGGACAGGATTATTTCGATTTCCTGCGGGGGCCGGAGCCGTACAAGTATCACCTGGGCGGCCTGAACCGGAGCATCTATCGTATGGTGGTGAGCAAACCGATGGCGGTGAGCAACAGTTGAGCGAAACAAGAGTAGCCTTCATATCCTTCCACGCCAGCCCGCTGGCTGCTCCCGGCGAGGGCAAAGCCGGGGGGATGAATGTTTATGTACGCAATTTGGCCCGCTCCCTGGGCAATATCGGCGTTGCCGTGGATATTTTCACCAGGGAGCATCGCTTTGACAGAAAAGGTGAAAATGACGCCAGCGATGCAATCCTCGTAAACGACGAGGACCTGGTGGAGAGCATTTCCGCCAACGTCCGGGTCGTTCATCTACCCGCCGGCGAGCCGGATACCCCGCTGGATGACCTTTACCACCACCTGCCCCAATTTTTGCAGGGGATGCAGGAGTTCCGGCAGCGCAACAACCTGACCTACCGGGCGGTGCATTCCCACTACTGGCTTTCGGGCTGGCTGGGCCGCGCCTTCAGCCAGTCCCTCGAGCTGCCCCACGTTATCACCTTCCACACCCTTTCCCGCATCAAGATGCAGTCCCGGGCCGGGGAAACCGAGTCCGCGGAGCGGCAGCGGGTGGAGGAGGAGTTAATTGCGTCTGCTGACCGCATTATCGCCTTCAGCCCCCACGAGCGGGACGCTATGGCCCGACTTTACGGGGCCGACGTGAACCGGATTCAACTGGCGCCCTGCGGCGTTGACCTGAGCACCTTCCGCCCCCTGGACCGGGAGGAATCGCGCAAGCGGCTGGGCCTTAACGGCGACAAGGTGCTGCTTTACGTGGGCCGCATCGAGTCCCTCAAAGGCGTGGAGTTGCTGGTGCATACCGCGGCCCAACTGGATACCTGCGAGCCGGTGCGGGTGTTGGTAGTGGGCGACGACAACGGCCAGGACCGGGAGTTGGACCGGCTCCGCCGCCTGACGGAAACTTTGCAGGTGGACGACTCATTTCAATTTGTGGGACGGGTGGCCCAGGAAGAGTTGCCGGTCTATTACAGCGCCGCCGATGTCTGCGTCGTTCCCTCCTTTTACGAGAGCTTCGGCCTGGCCGCCCTGGAATCCATGGCCTGTGGTACACCGGTGGTTGCCTCCCGCGTCGGTGGCCTTTCTACGGTGATTCAGCACGGCACCACCGGGTACTTAAAGTCTTGGCGCTGTCCTGAGGCTTTCGCTAACTCCCTGGAAATGTTAATATCAAGTAAGAGCTTGCAGAACAGCATGGGCTTGGCGGCCCGTCGCCGGGCCGAGGATATGAGTTGGGACAAAGTGGCCGGCCAGATTGCCGACGTTTACCAAACCCTGGCCTCGGAAAGAGCTTCAGCATCCTCCGGCGCATCCTGAGCCAATTGCCGGGGCATCCCCTAACCGGTGCAGGGAGATGTCCCACCCCGGGGCGCGCCTAGGCGCCTTTTACCCAACGAGGTTTTCCTCAAGGGAGACAGCCAGGTCTATCCCGGTTGAGAGTGCGCCTTTCAGCCGAGTCGAGCCTTGCCGGTTGACCAACAAGACCGGCAGCGCCGGCTGGCAAGACAGTTCAGCAGCATTACTTACCCCGTAAGGGATTTTCCCGGAAAATCAGGAGGGGCGCAGAGAAGGATGGCGGTGCCAGTTAACGAAGACCGAAATTTCCCCCGCAAAGTGCTCTTTCACTTTGAGGCTACCATCGGCGCTGGCCTGTTGGTAATCCTGCCCTTGGTCATTACCATCTGGGTGGTCAAGTTTTTCTTTGACCTGATGGAACCCATCTTTCAAGAAACGGTGCTGGAATATCTGCCCGGCCCCCAAATCCCCGGCATGGGCGTTTTGGCGATGCTGGTGCTGATTTACGTGGCTGGATGGTTCACCACTCACGGTTTGGGACGGCGGCTGATTAACGCCGGTCACCGGTCGGTGGAGTTTATCCCCGGCATTAAGGGAATCTACAGTCCCTTACGCTCCGCGATGCAGTTGATGAGCAACGCCGAGGACCGACCCTACCGGGGCGTGGTGCTGGTAGAGTTTCCCCGGGTGGGGGCCAAGTCCATCGGGCTGATTACTTCCCAGCTTGGCGAATCCGATGGCGAGGATATGGTGGCGGTGTATATCCCCACCACGCCGGTGCCCTCCTCCGGTTTCCTGATCGTAGTTCCCTCCAGGGATGTTACCTACACCGACATCAGCGTGGACGACGCAATGAAGATAATAATATCCGGCGGCCTGTTGGCGGGAACAATTATGGGAGAAGCGGGCCCGGACCACCCTGCCCTACGAGAGAAGGACCACGACTAGGAACAGGCAACCTGCCTGCGCCCCTTTTCCCCTCCACCTTGCTGACACAAGGCAATCCGCTTTATTCACCAATACCTCCGCCAGTTTTCATTCCGAGCAGAGCGAGGAATCCAAAATCCTTCAGGTTAGAGACTTTGTAGATACCGGATAACCCGTGCCCCGAAGGGTTTTGGATGCATCCTCCTGGCCAAGAGCTTGCCTAAACTCGCCCCGCCGCCGGCCCCAGCACCGCCATCAACTCCCCTACATCCGCCACATCCTCCAGGTTTTCCAGCAGGGACAGGACCCGCTCGGTGTCGGCGTCGGACCGGGTGCGGCGGAAGCAGTCGCGCACTTTGACCAGCCGCTCCTCCCGGGTCATAGGGTTAGCTGACGAGCCGCGGAAGGCTTGGCACTCAGCGCTTACCGTTGACCCGTCCTTGAGCCGGGCCGTGGCCTGGGTTGCCCCCGACTCCGGGCCTTCCGGCTCCACCCGAATCCGACCCAGCATCGTCTCCATATCCGGCGCAAACCGGCGGGCGTCGGTAAAGCTGTCAATGCCCACCTGCCCGTCCAGCAGGGCGGCGGCGGCGCAGTATTCCGCGCTGAACTTGCCGTCCAACCCGCTCCGAGGCACCGGGCCGGAGTGACCGCGGCCCCGGCGATAGATAGTCACCTGCTCCACTACGTCGGCGGTCAGGCCGTGCTCTTCTTCAATTGACCGACGCAAGTTCAACGCCGCTTCGATGACGTTCTGCATATAGACCTGGGCCGGAAACCGCTTGATGTCAAAGCCGGGATCCACCAGCCGCCAGGAGTCGCCCAGCCCGCCGGTGGCGACGTCCCAGTCAAAGTTGCCCTGAAAGAGGGCGGCGGCGTACCCGACGGGCGATTCCAGGGCGGCGTCGCTGGCGGTGTAGCCCATCCCGGCCAGAATCGCCGCCTCGGCGCCCATCCGGGCCGCGTTGCCGGGGTGGGTGGACTTTACCATCGTGCCGGTGTTGGCGGTCAGGCCGCCGGTGCGGGAGGCGGCGATGCCCAGGGCCATCAGGGTCTGCTGTCCGTCCAGGCCCAGGGTCTTGGCCGCCGCTGCCGCGCCTCCCAGGGGGCCGACCAGCCCCGGCGGGTGGTAGGCCGGGGCAGTGGCCGGCGCCGAGGCTGCCCGCAGCCGTCCCTGGATTTCCCAGCCCAGTACGTAGGCGGTGATGACGCTCTTGCCCGGGGCGTTATGCTGTTCGGCCAGGGCCAGGGCTGCCGGCAGGCAGGATGAGGTGCCGTGGGTGGGCGGAAAGCCCTGTATCTCGTAGTCCAGGCAGTGCCCGAAGACGCCGTTGGCAAAGGCGGCGGCCGGAGCGTTGGTCTGGTAGCCCCAGCCGACCACGGAGGCTTGAGGCGCGCCGCCACAGTCCCGGACGTACTGCCCGATGATGGTCGCCAGGTCCTGTACCGACCCGGCGGCGATGTTAGCCACGCCGTCAAGAATGGCGACCTTGGCCGCCTCCACTACCGGCAGGGGCAGGGATTCATAGCTGGTATCGGCAATAAACTGGGCCAGGGTTTGGGTGGTAGTCATAACGGTTTTTGTCCTTGCGTAAGGTGGGGGCATCGTTGCAATTCAGTTGGTTTTATGTGGGTGCACTGGATGGACGGGATTTTTCCCTATTGTGGAATTCCTGGATTCCGGCGAAAGCCGGAAGGACGAATGGCTAAACCACCTAAAACGGAAGGCTACCGTAGAGTGGGAGGTGTCGTGGTTAGCCGTTGCCGTTGGACGACTTGGACCCGGGAGGAAGTTCATTAAACGGCACGCCATTCTCTTCAGCTTCCAGCCGCCGTTGGTTCCAGGCTTTCCACCGCCGGTTAGCTTTCTCCTCTCCCACGGCTTCCCCCTCTTTCCGCAGTTGTCTCCTGATAGGTTCGACGAATTTGTTGTCCAAGTATCTTTTGGTTACCACAATAACACCCTCCAATGAATCGGCTAGGGATACTATGCTAATAGACAATAATAGTATGAGCGGTAAAGCCGGCTCGCTCTTGTCTACCACGGCAATGACTAATAAGGAAACACTGGCATAGCTGACCTGGGTCGCCTCGGTCCAGGCAACAAAAGCCGTCCAGCTAACAGTCAAGATGAATATTAGGGCCAAGCACCAAGGCACCCACTTCCGCCCTACGCTCCAGACCGATTCGCGTTTTCGGTTTCGTCTTCGTCCAGCCATCTATGCTTAACATTAAAGCACAAATACCGCCGGCTGTCAGGGCTGGGGTGTCAGTGGATTGGGGTTATCTCCACACAGAGACGCAGAGGTTTGAGAGGATTTTTAGCGGGTAACGAAATAGCGCTAATGACAGAATCCCATTGACAGAGGCGAAGGTATAATGTTACAGGAATGGTGAACAGTGAAATGGAGGTTCACGATGACTGACTTTACCCCGGAAGCTGAACCCCTCTGCTCTTTTTGCGATATAGGACTTGACCCAAGATACGACTATCGGTGTATATTGTGTGCTCGCCCAGCCTGTGACAGGTGTAGCCAAGCGTGTCAGGCAGAGGACTGCGATTACATTACTTGTAGCAGGTGCGTTAAAAGGCACCTGCAAATGCGTCACCCGGGGTATGGGCACGAGTTTAGCGAGGATCGTACAAACCCTGTATCGGACCTAAAATCGGCTCTGGAGAGGGGATCGATCATCTATGAGCAGTGACAACACCCAAGCCCTGGCCCAGGAAGGGCTGCGTCAAATTGAGACGGTGATACTCCGCTTGCTAGACGCCAATCCTCAAGGATTGCGAAATGCTGACATCGCTCGGAACCTCGGCCTGACTTTTAACTTCGCGGGTAACTATAAGAATCAGGTCACTTACGCAGTGTTGGGCGGTCTTATGTCCCGGGGAGAAATTATCCGGGACCCGGACACCAAAGTTTTCCTCAGCAATGGCCGGGACAATACTGCTTTGGATGCGGCACAGGAAGGATTGCGGCAAATTGAGGTTGCTGTCCTGCGATTGTTAGAGGCTAATCCCACAGGCTTACGAAACGTAGAAATTGCGGAACTATTGGACTTGCGTTCAGACTTCCAAGGTGGTCAGCGCAATTATCTTACATATACGGTGCTGGTAAGTCTGATGTCTCAAGGAAAAGTCAGTCGGGATAACGTGAATAAGACCTATCACAAAGTTTGACCTTGCCTTGACATGGTTTCTGTTCATAAGCAAGGGCAGGTTTCAATCCTGCCCCTACGTCCACCTGAATCCTGCCTTGATACTGTCATTCTGAACGTAGTGGAGCGGAGCGAAGAATCCAAAGTGCTTCAAGAAAGACTTGCTTGCTTAACCGGAAAATGGTTGCCGGTCAGGATTTTGGATTCTTCGTCGCTCCGCTCCTCAGAATGATCAGGGTTGATGTCCCCCTACCGATAATCTATCCCATAAACTCCCACTGCCGTGTCGTGGAATAGGGCGGCCCGCTCGGTGGTGGAATAGCCGGCAGACAGGCGCTTGAAGGCGTTGAACAGCACGTTGTAGGAGTAGGATACCTTGTCCACCGGGAAGTTGCTCTCGAACATACACCGTTCCGGCCCGATCTTTTCGATACAGTAGTTCAGCAGCGGGGACAGGGCCTCGGCCAACGCTTCCGAGCCGATGGGCCGGTTCCACTCGTACCAGTCGAATCCGTAGCGGGGCTGACCCACGCCGCCCAGCTTCATATAGATGTTGGGGCAGGCGGCGACGGTGTCAATTCCGCTGCGCCATTGGGCCAGTACTTCCTCGTCCCGGTTGGCGTAGGGGCCAACCCGCAGCAGCCCGCCGATGTGGTTGAAGATGATGGGCAGGTCGGGTACGGACCGGGCAAAGTCGGCCACTTCGTCGGACTGGTGGAAGTAGGCGGTCAGGTCCAGCACCAGCCCCCGGCGGGACAGGAGCTGCGCCCCGGCCCGGAAACCGGCATCGGACAGCCGACCCGGCGCGGCCCGGCTCTCTATCTCTGGATGGGGGTCGTTGCCCGCGGCCGCCCGCACCCCCCGGAATCGGTTGGGACTGGCCGCCTGCAAAGCGTCCAGCACCGGCTCCACCTCGGCGCCCAGGTCCAGGTTGGCCGCGCCGATGATGGCCGCCGCTCCCCGGCCGGGGCCGTAGAGTCCGCTGGCGCTGGCCGCGGCCAACCCCTGGACAAACTCCACCTCGCCAACGGAGCGCAAATGCTCCGGGCCATCGGGACGGTACATTGAGCGGGCCTCGATAAACGCGGTGGAGCGGACGTTGTGCCCGCTGTTGATGTCGGCGGCCAGTTCGTGAATCAAATATCGTTGGTAGGGGATGCGCTCGGAGCGGAAGTCCCAGAAGTGGTGGTGCGGGTCGCAGATGGGCAGTTCCGGCTCCAGGGTAGATTCCTCGGTCAGGGCCAACCAATCATTGTCTCCAAATGGCATAACAGTCCCTCCTTGCTGTAGGTGTTGCGGTTTATGTCTTGGTGTTGTGGCTCATATTAACACAGAGGCGGAGCGGTAACCGAGGAACATGAAGGTTAGAGAGAATTCTGCCCCGCTCTGCGTCGCTGGCTGACTTTGCCTTCTTGTAGAAGTACGGACTGATGTGGTATTCTTGCAAACTAGACATTAGCGTAGAAAGGTTAGATTTAGATATGGAAGCCGCCCAGATATTAAAACCGGAAAGCAACCCCAAAATCCCTGACTTTGGCGCCGGAGACACGGTGAGGGTCAATTTCCGCATCCGAGAAGGCGAGCGAGAGCGTATTCAGGCCTTTCAGGGAGTGGTAATTCGCCGCCAGAACGGCAACGGCCCCTCGGCCAACTTCACCGTGCGCCGGACCGCCGGCGGCGGCGTTGGCGTCGAGCGGATTTTCCCGCTCTATTCGCCCCTGATTGACTCGCTGGAAGTCACCCGCCGCGGCTCGGTCCGCCGGGCCAAGCTTTATTACCTGCGTGGCTTGCAGGGCCGCGCCGCCCGGATTAAGGAAAAGACTATGCCGCGCCGTCCCCGGGGACCGGCCGCCGGGCCGTAGAGAGCTGTGCCGGGCGCAAATTGTTGGCAGCATAATTGGCTCCCACTACCTTATAATACTAGGGCTTGTGGACGTTCAGAATAATTACCGATAGCCGATACTAGCCCGTGAAATGGAAAATCGCTGGTTGCCCCCAGCGATGATTTCGGAGTAACTGGATATCCTCTGGATACTTGACAGCCTGATGAACAAGCTAGTGTTAAGACGTTAGTTACTTTTGTGCCAAGTCTCCGGTAAAGGAGCGACACAAGATTAACAACGACCTGTTCATTGTTGTCTTGGCCGGCTTTCTGCTGATTGCCTCAGCCATCTTGTTCACTGGGTTTATCGTAGCCAGGATATAGGCCAAGAGAGTTGATTTAATGGTACAGGCACAGACTTTTCGAGAAGCCAGCAGGGTGTTGCTTGGCCAAGCACGAGAAGAACTGGCTGCTGGGGACCTACGGCAAGCATCGGAAAAGGGCTGGGGAGCGGTTGCTCAGTTATTGAAGGCCAACGCCCAGCAGAGGGGGTGGGAGCATACTGTTCATCGGGACCTTCGGGTCGCTGCTAACCGACTAACCCAAGAGTCCGGTGATAGACGTATCAACAGGCTCTACAGGACCGCCAACTCACTGCACACGAATTGGTACGAAAATTGGGACGATGCGGAAGAGGTGGCCGACGGGTTAAACGACGTTGAACTATTGATAGACATTCTTGAAGGTGTTTTGGATGCCGGTTAGCATCCGACTGTGCGAGAGCGACCTTGAATGTCCGCGGCCCTGGGCTTTCTGGTATGGGTTGGCTTGACTGGCGGGAAGACCTGCCAAGTTTCCAATTCAATGTTGAACCCATGACCCGTCGTATCCGGTATTTGCAAGAAGGGCAAGCACGGCTGGAATCAGCCCAGTTTGGATGCCCCTGCGGTACCATCACACCACAGAGCTGCGGAGGGCACAGTATATTATAAGGGTTTTACCAAGTAGGCCCCGGCTAGGGCCGGAGTCCGCCTCTCACCCCGATCTTCTCCCAGAGGTAAAGGGAAGGTCTTTTAATTTTCGTCCGCATTACTTTGTCATTCTGAGCGGAGCGACGAATCCTGAATCTTTCCGTGAGAATCGCCACTGGCGCCGGGTAAATGGTCTGCAATTAAGGACTTCGGATTCTTCGTCGCTCTACTCCTCAGAATGACAACTAAAAGACCTTGAGGGAAAGGGGTCTCCCCATCCTTGAGGAGGCGTTGGGGAGTGAGTGGCAAAGAGGCAGCCAACGGCTATGATGAGATACGCAGAAGTAGCGGTGGACGCCCCGGTCAACCACTCCCGCACCTTTTCCTACAGCATCCCCGACCGTTTCCGCATCCAGCCGGGTCAACTGGTCTGGGTTCCCTTTGGCCGCCGTACCCTCCAGGGCGTGGTCATCGAACTGGCCCCGGCCCCCCAAGTAGAGGCCACCAAGGATATCTTGCAGCCGGTGGAGCCGGCCCCGCTGTTGGACGCCGACGCCCTGGCCCTGGCCCGGTGGATTAGCCGCTATTACCTCTGCTCCCTCTTCGAAGCCGTTGCCCTGTTCCTGCCCCCTGGTTTCAAGGCCCAGGTTAATTCCCAAATCCTGCCGATGCACGTTGCTGACAGTGACTTGGATAAGCTTAAATCCGCGACTCAGGAAGCCTTGCGGTCCCTGTCCGAACAGCGGCGGTTGAGCGAGGCGGAGTTCGCCAAGCTGTTGGGCAAGTCCGGCAGAATTGAGGTAAACCGGCTGGTGTCCCGCGGCCTCATCCACCGCCGGGTGACCTTGCCCCGGCCCCGGACTTTCCGGTACGACACCCAACTGCTCCCCACCGGCGCCCGCGACGACCTCGGCCAATGGCCTGAACCGGCGGCGAAACTCCCGCTGCGGCAGCAGAAGCTGCTCCAGGCTGTCCGGGAGCAAGGGGAGTGCTACTCCACCACCCTAGCCAACAAGGAGTTTGGCTCCGGCGTGGGCAACGCCTTGGTCAGGAAGGGGTTGCTGGGCCTGGAATGGGTTCGGCAAGATAATCCCGCAGTGGCGGCGCCGGCATCAGCCGACGCTGCGGACGGCGCCGTCGCCCAAGAACCGGAGTCGCCTCTTACCCTTACCCCGCTGCAGGACGATGCCCTGGCCCGCATTGTAGAGACGCTGGACGCCTCGAACCGGCAGCCCCGGACCTTCTTGCTGCACGGCGTCACTGGCAGCGGCAAAACTGAGCTGTATCTGCGGGCCATTCGGCAAGTGGTAGAGCAGGGAAAGCAAGCCATCTTCCTGGTGCCGGAAATCGCCCTGACTCCCCAGACGGTGCAGCGAGTCAACGCCCGTTTCCCCGGTCGGGTGGCCGTGCTGCACAGCGGCCTGACCGAGCGTCAGAAGTTTGATCAGTGGTGGAAAATCCGGGACGGCGACTATGACGTGGTGGTCGGCCCCCGCAGCGCCCTCTTTGCCCCGACGCCCAACCTGGGCCTTATTGTCATTGACGAAGAACACGAGTGGACCTACAAGCAGGTGGAGAGCCACCCCTTTTACCACGCCCGCACCGCCGCCCTGGAACTGGCCCGCCTTACTGGCGCTGTAGTAGTCCTGGGCAGCGCCACGCCTGACGTGGAGTCCTATCATCACGCCCTCCGGGGCCGGTACCGTCTGCTGGAACTGCCCCACCGGATTCGCCGGGTTGAACCCTTCACCCCAGCCCTCTCCCTGAGGGAGAGGGAGAATAGCCCCCCCTCTCCCTCAGGGAGAGGGGCCGGGGGTGAGGGCGAAAACGGCGACGGGCTGGCCCTAGCGGAAATCTGCGATATGCGCCTGGAACTGCGCCAGGGCAACCGCAGTATTTTCAGCCGCTCCCTATCATCGGCCTTGACCCAGTGCATCGAACGGGGGCAGCAGGCCATCCTCTTCTTGAACCGCCGGGGTAGCGCGTCCTTTGTTCAGTGCCGTGACTGTGGCTACGTGGTCACCTGTAGCAGTTGCGCCGTGTCCCTGACCTATCACGCGGCAGAGGACCGGTTGCGCTGTCACCGCTGCAACCGGCGCAGCCGCCCGCCCCGCCAGTGCCGCCAGTGCCGGGGCAGCCATATCCGGCAACTGGGCATCGGCACCCAACGGGTGGTGGAAGAGGTCAAGGCCCTGCTCCCCGAGGTACGGGTGGAGCGGTGGGACGCCGACGCCTCTCGGGCCGGGCCGGGGCCGGAGGAGACCATGCGCCGCCTGGCCGAGGGCGAAACTCAGGTGCTGGTGGGCACCCAGATGGTAGCCAAGGGGCTGGACGTGCCCAACGTAACCCTGGTGGGGGTGGTGCTGGCCGATGTAGGCATCCACCTGCCCGATTTCCGGGCCGGCGAGCGGGCCTTTGGCCTGCTCTGCCAGGTGGCAGGACGAGCCGGCCGGGGCGCCGAACCGGGGCGGGCCATCATCCAGACCTATAACCCTGACCACTATGCGGTGGCCGCCGCCGCCAATCAGGACTACGCCGCCCTGTTTCGCACCGAGATTGCAGCGCGTCATCAGCAGGGCAATCCACCCTTTAACCGGCTGATCCACCTGCTTTACCAGGACACTAACCCGACCGCCTGCCAGCAGCAGGCCATCACCGCTGCCCGGCTGCTCCGGCAGCGCATCCATGCCCAGGGCTTGACCGACGTTCAGGTAATCGGCCCGGCCCCCGGCATACCGGAACGGGTGCGGGGCCGCTACCGCTGGCGCCTAATCCTGCGGGGCCGAAACCTCCACCGCTTTCTGGAAGGAGTCGAGTTGCCGGCCCGGGACGTAACCATAGACGTGGACCCGGTGCATTTGTTGTAGAAAGTGTGCCTTCACCAGGCCCTTTTCACCTTTCAGGGAATGCCCCATCAATCCCGCTGATCCTGATTCAAACATGGATATACAGGATATACAAAATTGCGGTTGCCCACCGGCCTCACCCACCTTTTGCACTTTCCAGCTACGTTGGATATAATCATTGCCGTATCCGGTGCGCCCGATGGTGGGCCGGAAAGTATCGAACGACTACCGGGAGGTATCCCACCTTGGCCCTTCTGACCATGCGGCACGTTCCCGACCCCATCCTGCGGCAGCAAGCCCGGCGGATTAGGCAAATACCCTCCAATATAGCCCAATATACCCTGGATATGGTGGAAACCATGCACGCCGAACACGGGGTAGGGCTGGCCGCCAACCAGGTAGGCGGGCTGCAAAAAGTGGCGGTAATTCAACTGCCGGAGTGGGAAGAGCCGTTGGTGCTGATAAACCCGGAAATCATCCGGCGGGAAGGCGAGCGCGAGGTCGAGGAAGGCTGCCTGAGCATCCCCGGCTACCGGGGTACCGTCAAACGCTCCCAACGGGTGCGGGCCAGGGCTTTGGACTTGAACGGGAAGATGGTCCGCATCAAGGCCGAGGGGCTGCTGGCCCAGGCGCTGGAACACGAAACCGACCACCTCAACGGCATCCTGTACATCGACCACCTGGTTTCCCGGGAAAGCCTGTGGAAGATTTCCTACGAACCGGACCCGGAGGAGCCGCCGGAGGATGCCCCAACCGGAGACAGCGATAACCGTAAAGATACAGATTAGGATGTGTTGACATTCTCCCCTCACCCCAACCCTCTCCCCCAAGAGAGGGAGCATTATCTCCCCTCTACCTCCGGGAGAGGGGCCGGGGGTGAGGGCGCCAGAACAAAGTTAGGAACAACATCCGGTGAAGCCCGCCTTCACCTTTCAGGACATACCGGCCATACTTACTGAAATCGCCCGTTTTTTTTCTGCCCGCTTCCCCCTTAGACCCCATCGAGAGGAAGCGGCTTTTCTGGTGGGGGGCTTCCTGCGCGATGCGATGCTTGCCGGGCTGTCCGGCTCGTCTCCGTCCTCCGGGGATGCAGCTTCGCCCCACGACTTGGATATTGCCGTCCCGGTCTTCGACTTTGAGGTGCAAGGAGTGGGGCAAGAGTTGGCCCAACGGCTGGGCGGCGTCTGCGTTCCCCATAACCTGGCCCGCGGCGTCTTCCAAGTGGTGGTGAAATCCTCGCCGGAGTCCGGCGCCGGCCCGCTGGTGGTGGACCTGGTCGGCTTTACCGGCAGTATCGAAGATGACCTGGCCCGCCGCGACTTTACGGTTAATGCCATGGCCCTTCCCCTGAACCATCCGTCCCTGCTCCACCCTGACCCGAATCAAGACTCGAATCACTGGTTGCCCGCCGACTACTCGGCCGATTATTGGGCCGGTGCGGTCATTGACCCCTTTGGCGGACGGGAAGACCTGGCCCGCAAGCAAATCCGCGCCGTAAGTCCTGACGTATTCCGGTACGACCCCGGCCGTCTGCTGCGCGGGGTAAGGCTGACCGGCCAGCTAAAGTTCCGGCTGGAACCGGAAACCGCCCGGCAAATCCGCGCCGACGCTCCCCGGCTGGAACAGGTGGCCCCGGAACGGGTGCGGGACGAGTTTATGACGATTCTGGCCCGCGACGGCGCCCGGGGGCAGTTGGAGGTCCTGGACCGGCTGGATTTACTCTGCCGGATAATCCCGGAGTTGGCCTTGACCAAGGGCGTTGACCAACCCCGCGCCCACTATTGGGACGTTTGGAACCACCTGCTGCACACTGTGGAGTACGCCGAAATGGTTACCCGGGGCCACCAGAACTCGGCCATCTACTTCCTGGCCCCCTGGACGGCGGAATCGGCGGAGTATTTCGCGCAAGAGGTTGGCGACGGCTATTCCCGCCGCACCATCCTCAAGCTGGCCGGGCTGCTCCACGACATCGCCAAGCCCCAGACCAAAGGCCCCGACGCCACCGGCCGCATCCGTTTTCTGGGCCACTCGGAGTTGGGCGCGGAAATGGTGGAGACCCGGTTGACCCAAATGCGCTTCAGCTCCCGGATCGTGGCTATGGTGGCCCGGATGGTGGAACATCACTTGCGCCCCTCCCAATTGCGGCAGGGGCAGGAAGAGCCGTCGCGGAGGGCGATGTATCGCTACTACCGCTCCGTCCAGGATGTGGCGGTAGATACCGTTTACCTGGCAATGGCCGACTACCTGGCGGCAAAGGGGCCGGAAATATCCGCTGACCACTGGGCCAATCATGCTAGAATGTTGGGACGCCTTTTGCAGGCCGGATCGGATATGGCCGGGCCGTCCCCGGCCAAGGGCCCGGAACGGCTGCTGACCGGCCACGACTTGATGCAGTATTTTGACCTGCCCCCCGGTCCGCAGATAGGGCGCCTGCTGGAGCAGATTGAGGAGGCGCAGGCCGTCGGGGAGATTGCCACCCGCGCGGAGGCCCTGGCCCTGGCCGCTGACTTGAAAGAAGAATAATCCACGAAGGTCACGAATAGTCACGAAGGGATTATCAAAAACTTCGTGCCCCTTCGTGTTCTTCGTGGACTGAACAATAAAGGAGAACTTAATGCGCAGGCGCAGTATCCAGTTATCGATTCTCATCCTGTTTGTGCTGGCTCTTTCCGTGGCGGCCCTGGCCTTTACGGAAGTCAATGTTGACCTCCCCGGTTTTCCTGCCCTTAACCGGGGCGGCGACGGCCCCCTGGGGCTAAAGCTGGGCTTGGACTTGCGCGGTGGCGGCCACCTGGTCTATCGGGCCGACACCGGTACCCGAATCGAATTGGCCTTTACCGAGCCGGCCGAGGCGGTTATTATCGAATCCGCCTTGGACGGACTGGCCGTCACCGACTATGAAATTCAACCTCAGGACGACCGTTCCTATCTGGTAACCACGCCCAACCTGCTGGACGCCACCGTAAAGCGAGGGCTTGAGGATGCCCTGAAGGTGGACGGTGCGCCGGAGCAGCAGCGGTATGCGGCGGACGCGCAGTTCACTTTCGAGGAAGCGGGAGAGCGTCCCGACCTGATTTCCGACCTCACCCCCGTGGTGGAAGCACTGGACCTGGCCGACTTCACCTTGTCCCGGTGGGGAGATGCGGCCAACTCCATCCGCATCACCACCACCACGCCGCTGGAGGGCGACTTGCTGACCGAACTGGAGACCGGCCTGGCCGCGGTGTTCGGCGATGCCGGAGGCCAGCTAGCCGACTTTGCGGTAGCGGATCTCCCGGCTGCCGACATCGGCGTGGCGTCCTACTCCCTCTCTGAAACTCTGCCCCCCACCCCGGACCAGATGGAGGGGGTGCTGGAACGGATTAACCGGCGGGTAAACCTGTTCGGCACCGATGAGCCGATTATCCAGCTATTTGGCGAGGACCGGGTTATCGTCCAACTGCCCGGGGCCAGCGGCTCCATCTCCGCGGTGGAGTTCAGCGACCCCACCGACGTAGCCCAGATAGAGGGCATATTGCAGGCCCAGGGCTTTGAGGATTTTTCCGTGGAGTCCACCGGCGAACGCCACTTTGAAATCCGCACCGTCTCCCTGAACGTGAACCAGCAGCAGG
Organism: Dehalococcoidia bacterium; assembly: GCA_965197655.1. Classification (GTDB taxonomy): domain Bacteria; phylum Chloroflexota; class Dehalococcoidia; order Lucifugimonadales; family UBA3495; genus CATQHB01. The sequence goes on from OZ240220.1 coordinate 4,056,572, forward strand.
GATTGCGCAACGCCCTGGGCGCCGGCATTGGGGCGGTTAACTCCTTTGAGACCACCGGCGGTATTGAAGCGGCCAAGGCCCTCATCGGCCAGACCGCCCAACTGGTCTTCAAGGAGCGCACCTGCGGTAATGTCGCCCCCGTCACGGGAGCCTGCCTGCCACCCATCGAGGATGCCGAACTGGGACTCACCGGCGATGACCTGTCCAGGGCCTACGCCTCCACCGACCCCAACGTCGGAGAGTGGGAGGTCAACATCGCCTTCAACGACCGGGGCACCGGCATTTTCGCCGACCTGACCCAGCGCATTGTGGGTCAGGAGAACAAGCGCATCGCCGTATTTCTGGATGATGAGCTGCTCATTGCCCCGGTGTCTTTGGCCTGGATACGGGACGGGCGCAGTTCCATCACCGGCAACTTCTCCCGGGAAGAGGCGCGCACCCTGGCAATTCAACTAGAAGCCGGCAGCCTGCCCGTGCCGCTGGAGCTGATTCAGGAAAGGGATGTGGATGCCCTGCTCGGTTCCGAGTCTCTGAAGAAGAGCCTGATGGCCGGCATCATCGGCTTGGGGCTGGTGCTGGTATTTATGGTGGCCTACTACCGGATGGCCGGCGTGGTAGCCGCCCTGGCCCTGGTATTCTACACCATCGTGGTGCTGGCGGTGTTTAAGTTGGTGCCGGTAACCCTGGGACTCTCCGGCATTGGCGCCTTCATCCTGTCCATCGGTTTAGCGGTGGACGCCAACATCCTGATTTTCGAGCGGATGAAGGAAGAGATCCGCATTGGCCGCACCCTGGCCTCCTCAATGGAGGTGGGTTTCAACCGGGCCTGGCCGGCCATCCGGGACGGCAACTTCTCCACCCTGATTACCTGCCTGGTGCTGCTCTGGCTGGGTAGCCGCACCGCCGACGACCTGGTAACCGGCTTTGCCTTCACCCTGTTCATCGGGGTGGTGGTCAGTATGTTCACCGCCATCGTGGTCAGCCGCAACCTGCTCCAGCTTTTCGCCTGGATTGGGCTGGGCCGCCGTATGACCCTGTTCAGCCCCGAACCGCCGCCAGCGCAGACCGCCGGCGCCGGCCGGACCGCCGGACGAACAGAACGAACCCGCAACGCAGAGGGAGGTAGATAACAGTGCTTAACATCGTAGGGAAACGGGGCTGGTACTTCCTCTTCTCCGCCCTGATAATTCTGCCCGGACTAATCTCGCTGATTATTCCCCCCGGCGGCTGGATTACCGGCGGCTCCGGGTTGCGGCCGGGCATTGACTTCACCAGCGGCTCCATGTTGGACATCACCTTTGAGCGGTCGGTGTCCCAGGACCAGGTCAAGCAGCGGATGAACGCCCTGGGCCATCCGGAGGCGTTGATTCAGCGCACCGGCAGCCGCAGCGTCCTGGTACGCACCAAGGTGCTGGCCGAGGGCAGCGGCAACCGAAAGTCCGATCGCCAGTTGATTGAGGATGACCTGACCCGGAACGTCGCCCCCGTCGAGGCGGTAAACTTCGACTCCACCTCGCCCATCGTGGCCCAGGAGACGGTGCGCAACGCGGCAATCGCCCTGGCCGCCGCCTCGGTATTCATCCTCCTCTACATCTGGTACGCCTTTAGACGGGTGCCCAAGGCCTACCGCTACGGCATCAGCGCCATCCTGACGCTGCTGCACGACACCCTGCTGGTACTGGGCATCTTCTCCATCCTGGGGCGGGCGCTCAACATGGAGGTCAACTCCATGTTCATCGTCGGCATCCTGACCGTGGCCGGTTACAGCGTTAACGACACCATCGTAATTTTCGACCGCATCCGGGAGAACGTAATCCGCTACCCGGACCGGGCGCTGGAGGCCACGGTCAACCTGAGCATCGTCGAAACCGTGGGCCGCTCCATCAACACCAGCTTCACCACCTTAACCGTGCTGCTGGCCATGCTGCTGATTGGCGGGGCCAGCATCCGGGAGCTGCTGCTGGTAGTAGCCATCGGCGTGATAGTCGGAACCTACAGTTCCATCTTCATCGCCAGCCAGTTCGTTGTCATCTGGGAGCGGGGCGAATTCGGCCAAATCTTCCGCCTGAGCCGCCGCGCCGGAGGGGCTGCCGCCGCCGGGTTGCTGGCTTTGTTGGGGAAGTAGGGGCGGTAGGGATAGCGGGAGTTTATGCCTAACACCTTCTTTTACTAAGCAATGGCCGAGGGAAACGCACTGAAGGATGCGAGCGACAGGTTATACTAACTGTGTATGATTATCGGTTTCCGGCACCGTGGGTTGCAACGTCTATTTGAAAGAGGCGAACGGAGACGTATCCCGCCTAGCCAAATCGCGAAAATTGAGGACATTCTGGCCCAACTAGACGTGGCTGCCGGACCCCAGGATGTGTACAAACCCGGTTTTCGACTCCACCCCCTCAGCGGTGATTTGGCCGGTTTCTGGTCCGTAGCTGTATCGGGAAATTGGCGGATTATATTCCGTTTCGATGCTGCCGATATCACTGATGTGGATTTGGTTGACTACCATTAGGGAGGCAGAAAAATGCCAATGAAGTATCCTCCCCACCCTGGTCGTTCTATTCTTCGAGATTGTATAGAACCTTTGGGTATGACACTGGCTCAGGCGGCTAGCAAGTTAAATGTCAGCCCGGAAGAAATCCAAAGGGTCATTAACGGAGAAGCGAGAATAACCTTCGCCATGGCCGTCCGTCTGGACAAATTGTTTGGCTGCGGAGCCTCTACCTGGTATCAGTTGCAATCAGCTTATGACCGTGCTCAGGAAGCTAACAAAGGCGATTTTCTCGAAGAACCCGAACTACTGGAAATACACCAGCAGACAGCTATTCGCTATCTCGAGCACGGCCGTGTCGTTTATACGACCTATGACGCTGAAGTCATTGAGCTTAGGGTTGTATCGTCTGATGAACCGAATCTGTCTGGCAGTTCAAGCCGCCGAGAAGTTGAATTTCGATTTGCAGGAGAGGGACCGGGAGCGGTACGGATACAGATGATTTATCAGCCTTCGGCCGATGCCGCTCCATTATTGTTAGCCGACGTTCTCTTAAAGGCATACTTTGAATGGAATGCCGAATCTGACGAATACGTTGGTCATATCGATTCTGCGGAATGGAATCGGGAGTTTCAGAAGTTGTACACGGGTAAAGAAACTATGAATGCTCTTTATGCGGGTCTCAGGGAGCAGCCTTCCATACTTGTACTTGATGCAGAGAATGCGGTGGAATCCGATCCAGAATATTATGCTGCTGTTCTCAAGGAAGCCGAGGAGCTTCTTCATAAAGGGACAGCTTCCGTACCTGCCTCAGCATTGGCCGGGGTTTAGCCCCCCATGCCCAACACCCTCTTCTACGGCGATAACCTGTTGTTCTAATGGCGGTACAGCAAAAAACGGCAATACAGCCTATGCTCTAGTGCTTCCTCTAACATAGCTTATAAAGGCACTGCACACGACAAGCATGAACTTGGCTTCCTCGAACGTGACTTCGCGGTCTGTGTCTGATTTTCCATGCCGGATTCCGCCTTCGTCCGAAGTATAGCCGTAAAGACTGCTTAGGGCCGATTTATAAGCGGGATGGAGCGGGGTTCTTCGGTCCATTTCCTTCAGCAAGTCTCCCAGAGTACCCTTTTCCGTCCCTAGCGTGGACTTCACGAGGCTCTCCACCGCAGAGATGGACTCCTTGATAGAGTTTGGATAGTCTGGGTCGTTGCGGTCAGATAGCAAATTGAGAGCTGCGTGTAGATGGTCGTTGGCAGATTGCTCCTTTCCGTTCATAGCGGATTCTATCTCATCAATCTCTGTTCGGTCGGTAATTGGGACAATAACCTCCTCAACAAAACGATAACCTGACATTTCCCGTTCTAGGAACCTGTTGGCTGTTATCCTAAAGTTGTTGGATATGCCACAATCACTGTAGTGTTGGGCTACAAATTCAATAAAATCGTACACCCAGAACCAAGGTTGCTTAAAGAAATGCTCTCTAAGTGACTTCTTTACAGTACCCCAATCATTAGAAAGTGTGTGTAGTGGGGACTTGAAGAAATCTATCCACAGCGCTCGGACTATCAATCGAATTCCTTCGTGTCGAGGATGTGACAGGCTATATGCTCCAAACATATCGGGAGTTGACACCAGTGACCAATAGTGCATTTCCAGTGCGTTCCAAAGAGAGTTCCTTAATTGAACATCCATTCCATCAAGCTGTATCGTGTCTCTGACGGGTGTATATCCGTACCTCTGGGAAAACCTCATTAGCCCTCCATGCTGAGCATAGTTTTTGGTTAATGATATTATATTTTACAATGTCTTTTTAGGCTATCTTTGAATTACAAAATGAGGCAATAATGCCCAACACCCTCTTCTACGGCGACAACCTCCAGGTCCTCCGCGACCATATCCCCGACGCGTCGGTGGACCTGGTTTACCTGGACCCGCCCTTTAACTCCAACGCCTCTTACAACGTGCTGTTCCGCGAGAAGTCCGGCGAGGACTCCCCGGCCCAGATTAAGGCTTTTACCGATACCTGGGAGTGGACGCTGGAGACGGAGCGCACCTTTGAGCAGGACATCATCCTGCACCCGGGGACGCCGGCGGCGGTCAAGGATATGATTACCGCCTTCCGCCAGTTCATTGGCCGCAACGCCATGCTGGCCTACCTGGTGATGATGACGCCCCGCCTGGTCGAACTGCGCCGCGTCCTCAAACCCACCGGCAGCCTCTACCTCCACTGCGACCCCACCGCCAGCCATTATCTGAAGATTGTGCTGGATACCATTTTTGGGGCAAGAAACTTTCGGAGTGAGATTACTTGGCGCCGTACCAGTGCCAAGGGTTTGGCGTTCAAGGGTTTTCCCAACAACGCCGACACCTTGCTTTATTACTCCAAAGGAGAGTCCTTCATTTGGAACCGCCCCTTTCGACCCCAGGATCCCGAGTACGTCGAAAAATTCTATCGATATGTGGAACCTGAAACCGGGCGTCGTTATAGGCTTGATAATCTTGCGAATCCGAACCATAACCGGCCTAATCTCACTTATGAATTTCTCGGAGTAACAAGGGTGTGGCGCTGGACGAAGGAACGAATGCAGGAAGCTTTCGAGCAAGGTTTGGTAGTGCAATCTCGTCCAGGCGCAGTTCCAGCATACAAAAGATACTTAGACGAGATGCAAGGTCGTCCAGTTGATACGATTTGGGACGATGTAGGACCAATCGGTGCTCATGCTCAAGAACGCCTCGGTTACCCCACCCAGAAACCCGAGGCCCTGCTGGAGCGCATCATCCAAGCCTCGTCCAACGAGGGGGACGTGGTGCTTGACCCCTTCTGCGGCTGCGGGACGGCGGTGGCGGCGGCGCAGAAGCTCAACCGGCAATGGCTGGGCATTGACGTGACCCACCTGGCCGTGGCCCTGATGAAGAGCCGCCTCAAGACCGCCTTCAACCTGGACCCCGGCGCCGACTACGCAGTGGTGGGCGAACCCCGGGACGTGGGCAGCGCCCGCGCCCTGTGGGAGCAGGACCCCTACCAGTTCCAGTTCTGGGCCGTCTCCCTGCTGGAGGCCCAACCTCTTTCCGGACAACGGGCGGAACAGCGGCGCGGCGCCGACCGGGGCATTGACGGGATAATCTACTTCGTGGACGGCCCGCGCCGGACGCCGCAGAAGGTGGTCATCCAGGTCAAGGGCGGGCGGGTCTCCTCGCCCCAAATCCGCGACCTCAAGGGCGTGGTGGAGCGGGAAAAGGCAGCCCTGGGCCTCTTCATCTCCCTGGACGACCCCACCCGGGATATGCGTACCGAGGAGGCCGGCGGAGGCTTTTACTACTCGGACCTGTGGCAGCAGGACTATCCGAAAATTCAGCTCCGCACCATCGCCGACCTGCTGGCCGGCCGCAACTTCGACCTCCCACCCCGCCAACCAATGTACCGCCCCGCCGAACGGGTCCGCCCCGCCGAGGGGGAACAGGGGGCCTTGGAGGAGCTGGCGGGGGATTAGGGTAGGGTTAACCTGATTGGTGTTCAATCAACCCGTCGTTCCTGCGATAATACCCGTCGTTCCTGCGCAGGCAGGAACCTGAATCCTTGAGGGTAGAGGTTACTGCCTCCGCAGGAACGACGGGGTTGCTAAGTGTGGCAGTATTGGATAGGAATGGCGGGAGGCTGAAATATGCTAATACCCTGCGTTTACATCATGGCCAGCAGACCAGGCGGGGTCATATACACCGGAGTCACCTCCAACCCGGCCTAACGGGTCTGGCAGCACAAAGAAGACTTTGTGGAAGGCTATACCAAACAATACCGTATTCACCGCTTGGTCTGGTATGAGATTCACGACAATATGGAGAGCGCTATCATCCGGGAAAAGAGACTCAAGAAATGGAAGCGGGAATGGAAAGATAAACTGATTGAAAGAATTAATCCTACTTGGAAGGATTTGTACGACGAGATTTGTTCGTAGAGATTCCTGCCATGCAGAAATTACGATTACCCTGATAAGCATTTACCCGTCGTTCCTGCGCAGGCAGGAACCTGAATCCTTGAGGGCAGAGGTTCCTGCCTCCGCAGGAACGACGAGACTTCCTCAAACTTCACCGCAAAGACACGGAAAACCCGTAGCAACCCAGAGTATAATAACCCCAACCCCATTCGTGCTTATTCGTGTCCCTTCGTGGATAAATAAGAGGAGAACATTATGCAGATTGGAGCGCACGTTTCATCTTCCGGCGGCATCAGCAAGGCCATTGACCGGGGCGCCGACATCGGCTGCGAGGCCATCCAGATTTTCGGTTCCTCCGCCCGCAGCTGGGCCTTCAAGCATCCTGCGGAGAAGGAAGTCGCCGCCTTCAAGCAGCGCCGGGAAGAGCGAGGCATGGGCGCCGTCTTCTTCCACGCCATCTACCTCATCAACCTGGGCAGCCCCAACCCGGAGCTGGTGGAAAAGGGCGTCCAGTCTCTCATTAACTATATGACCCTGGCCGCCAACATCGGGGCTGACGGCGTTATCTTCCATCCCGGCAGCCACAAGGGGCAGGGCTACGAGCAGGTGTTCGACCAGGCGGTGAACGCCATCCAGCGAGTGCTGGACAACACGCCCGAAGGTCCCTACCTGTGCCTGGAGAACATGGCCGGAATGGGCCAGCACCTGGGAGCCAAGTTCGAGGAACTGGGCGGCATTCTCCAGGCTGTGGATAACCCCCGCCTCCGCATCTGCCTGGACACCCAGCACAGTTTCGCCGCCGGTTATGACCTGACCACAACCGACGGGGTGGAGTCGATGATTGCCCAGTTTGACGAGGCCATCGGCGCGGAGAACCTGGCGGCGGTGCACGCCAACGACTCCAAGCAGCTTTGCGGCTCCGGCGTTGACCGCCACGACAACATCGGCGAAGGCTACATCGGCGAGCCGGGTTTTGCCGCCATAATGGGCAACCCGGCCTTCCAGGACGTCCCCTTCTTCCTGGAAGTCCCCGGCTTCGACGGCGACGGCCCCGACCAACGCAACGTGGACATCCTCAAAAACATCCGAAGTCAATTACGAATTAGGAATTACGAATGATGAGTCAGTGATTTACTGCTCGTAATGAGTCGTAATTGCGGGAGTAGTATGAGAGCGGACAACGTAGTTCAAGATAAGAGCTACGCTTTTGCGGTGCGGGTAGTGCGCCTGTACCAGCATTTGACGTCTGAAAAGAAAGAGCGTGTCCTTTCGCGGCAACTGCTGCGTTCCGGGACAAGCATCGGCGCCAATATAGAGGAGGCGATCGGCGCCCAATCCCGCGCCGACTTCGCGAGCAAGCTGGCTATTGCCTACAAAGAAGCGCGGGAAACCAACTACTGGCTGCGCCTGATGAAAGACACCGGCTATTTGTCGGAAGCCGAGTTCAACAGCATCAATGCAGACGCCGAGGAACTATGCCGCATAATCGGAGCAATCCAGAAAACCACAAAGGGAGAGTCAAATAGGAATTAACAATTACGTATTACGAATGAGCTAAAGTAGCGCAAGTCAATGGAACTTCGGTTATTCGCCTCTCGTAATTCGTAATTCCTAATTCGTAATTGAAATGATTGACCTTACCCGACAGGAGTTTATCCGCTTGGTGCGCCGGGCCTACCGGCAGTTGCCCCCGGAGGTGGTGCAGCGGCTGGACAATGTGGACGTGACAGTGGAAGACTGGCCCGGACCGGAGGAGGAAGACCTGTTGGAGGAGGGCCACACCCTTTTCGGCCTCTTTCACGGCGTACCGCTGACCGAACGCGAAGGTATCGGCCCGGCTCTCCCCGACCGCATCACTCTTTACCGCCGGCCGATAATGCAAAGCTGCGCCACCCGCGCCGAGGTAGTCCGGGAAGTCCGCATCACCCTGTGGCACGAAGTAGGCCACTACCTGGGCCTGGACGAGGCCGACCTGCACCGCCTGGGCTACGGGTGACGGTGGTTAATCCACGAAGGAGCACGAATAGGCACGAAGGCTTTGTTGAGCGCCATACCCCACCCGCTCACCCTGAGCCTGTCGAAGGGTGCCGATAAAACCTCTGTGAATCTCTGTGCCCTCTGCGTCTCTGTGTGAAAAAACGTGACTGTACTAACCCTCCTGGGCAGAGCCATTGGCCTCGGTTTCGGAACCGGGCTGTCTCCCCTGGCCCCCGGCACGGTGGGCAGCCTGGCCGCCCTGGCGATTTACTACTTCATTCCCCTACTCACTCCCATATCGGCAGCGGCAGCGGCTCTGTATCTGCTTCCTGGCCTCATTGCCGTCGGCCTTCCGGTGGGGGTATGGGCCACCGGGTTGCTGTCCACGGCGGAAGCGCCGGACCCGGGCAAGGCGGTCTGGGACGAGTTTGTCGGAATGTGGATCACCTGCCTGCTGCTGCCCCGGGAGGAACTCTGGCTGGCGGCGGCCTTCGTATGCTTCCGGTTCTTCGACATGGTAAAGCCCTGGCCGGCTGGCCGGCTGGAGCGGCTGCCCGGCGGCTGGGGCATAATGGCCGACGACGTGGCGGCGGGGCTTTACGGGGCGGTGCTGCTCAACGCGGCGCGGCTGGCCTGGTCGGCTTGGGGGTGAGCGCCTCGTCACTTTTCCCTCACCCCCGGCCCCTCTCCTTCGGGGAGAGGGGAGAAATGAGGACTCCTTCTCCCTCTGGGAGAGGGCTGGGGTGAGGGGAAAATCGTCCTCCCCGCATTGCCCCGCTATCGGCCCCTGTGTTATACTTGGCAAAATCCTGCGACAGCAGTTATAAGGACAGATTTTTATGGTACAGTCTCTTGAGCGTCCTGCCGACCAAGCGCCCGTTACACCAGTCACTCCGGTTGCGCCCGTTACTCCCACCCCCGCCCGCGAACCCCTGACGATGAAGTCCCTCCTGGAGGCCGGTGTCCACTTTGGGCACCAGACCCGGCGCTGGAACCCCCGGATGAAGCGCTACATCTTCACCCAGCGCAACGGCATTCACATCATTGACCTGCAACAGACCCTGGGCCTGATGAACGAGGCCTACCGGGCGATGATTCAGGTGGCCGCCGAGGGAGGCAATATCCTGTTCGTCGGCACCAAGAAGCAAGCCCAGGAAGTGATGCAGAGCGAGGCGGAACGCTGCGGGATGTGGTACATCAACCAGCGCTGGCTGGGCGGCACCCTGACCAACTTCCAGACCATCCGCAGCCGCATCAACTATATGATTGAGTTGCAGCAGAAGCGCGACCAGGGCTACTTTAACCGGTTGCCCAAGAAGGAAGGGCTGAAGCTGGAGGAAACTCTCGCCAAGCTGGAAAAGTATTTCCTCGGCATTCGCAATATGACCACCCTGCCCCAGGCGATGTTCATTATTGACATCTGCAAGGAAGACATCTGCGTCGCCGAGGCTCGCCGGATGGGTATTCCCATCTTCGCTATCGTGGACACCGACACCAACCCCGACTTGGTGACCCATCCCATACCCGGCAACGATGATGCCGTCCGTTCCATTCGGCTGGTAACCGGCCGGTTGGCCTCCGCCATCCTGGAAGGCCAGGCCCAGCGGGAAGCCCTGATTATGGAACAGCAGGCCCTGGCGGAAGCGGCCGCCCAAGCCCAGGCAGAAGCCGAGGCTCGGGAGCTGGCCGGCGAAGATTTGGAAGAATTGTCCGACGAGGAAGCGGAACACGTCGCCCTGGCCTCTATGCCCCTGGACGATCTGGCCCAGATGATGGAGCAGGCGCACCGGGGGGACGAGGAAGCCGAATAAGAGAACCCTGCCACGCGGTCAATCCGGGGTGAACGGCAATCAGTAGATTCATTGGCAATTATTGGGTAGTTTACTACCTTTCCTATCTGGCGGGATTGGCCGTCCTGTTTACCATTCACCGGGATTCAACCCGGTGGCAAGAAGACTGGCTGGCTATCCTGGCCGACATCTTCGGCACGGCGTTGGGCGCCTCAGCGGCGTTCACCATCACAACGGAGCTTTTAATCGTCATGGTACTGCTGGCTCCCCGACTGTACAAAAGCATAAAGAACAAAGGTAAGGCCGAAGGTAAGGCTGTGGAACGGAAAGCTCAACACGACCGTCGGAAAGAAGCCTACCGGCGCTTCGGCGTAGAAGTGGACGGCGTTAGGATGCTTCCCAATACCGAGGAAGTCGAAAGATTCCTGGCCAGTGAAGAGCCTGCGGAGGAGTAGCGGGCCTGTGCCGCATCTGCGCCGGTTCCCACATGGTCAGTCGCATAACTCCCCAAGAATTGGAGGAAACCCTTGGCAACAAGTGTCGAACAAATCCGGTCCCTGCGGGAGCAGACCGGGGCCGGAATTATGGAATGTAAACAAGCCCTGGAAGAAAACGACAACGATATAAGCAAGGCCACGGAGGCCCTGCGGCTCAAGGGGTTCGCCCAAGCCGCCCGCCGGGCCGACCGGGCCACTACCGAGGGAGTAATCGAAGCCTACATCCATACCGGGGGCCGCGTCGGCGCCCTGGTGGAGTTGGGCTGCGAGACCGACTTTGTGGCCCGCACGCCGGAGTTCAAGCAGTGTGCCCACGATATTGCGATGCAGGTTGCGGCGATGGGGCCGGTTTACCTCAGCGACGGCGATATTGAGGAAGGGGACAGCCGCCCGGCTAACCAGGTAAGCCTCTTGCAACAGACCTTTATCAAGGACAGCTCCAAGGTGGTGGCCGATATTGTCCAGGAGTTGGCCGCGAAGGTCGGCGAAAATGTCAAAGTAGTCCGATTCAGCCGATTAGCTCTCGAAGAATAGTATTTCCAGAGCCTATGATTGCTCCCAAGTATCAACGGGTATTGCTGAAAATCAGCGGAGAATCCCTTAAAGGCTCTGCTTCTTCCGGTATTGACCCCGACGCAGTAAATTATCTGGCCCAGCAAATCGACGAGGCCCACCAGACCGGCATTGAACTGGCTATCGTCATCGGTGGTGGCAATATCTGGCGCGGCGAGCAAGCCGAACAGCAGGGGATGGACCGCGCCACTGCTGACTATTCCGGTATGCTGGCTACCATCATCAACGCCCTGGCCTTGCAAGACTCCCTGGAAAAGCGGGGCATCATCACCCGCACCCAGAGTGCCCTGCAAATCCAGGCCGTGGCCGAGCCTTACATCCGCCGCCGGGCCATCCGGCACTTGGAAAAGGGGCGGGTGGTCATCTTCTCCGCCGGCACCGGCAACCCCTTTATGACCACCGACACCGCCTCCGCCCTCCGCGCCCTGGAAATCGGCGCCGAGGTGCTGCTGATGGCCAAAAACAACGTGGACGGCGTCTATGACTCCAACCCTCACATCAACCCGGACGCCAAGCGATTCGCCAACCTGGACTATCTGGAGGCTCTGAACCGGAGGTTGGGCGTTATGGACTCTACCGCTGTTTCCCTTTGTATGGAGAACAAACTGCCTATTGTAGTCTTTAATATCTTCGAGAAAGGCAGCATGACCAGCATCTTGAGCGGCGACCAGGTGGGGACTACCATAGCCGGGGCGGAGTAGGCGCCGGTACGGCTTGATCGCCCTCCGACAGGTTCAGGATGAGCGGGGAGATTGGTACTAGCACTATAATTACGCTAACCTGGAAGTTAACCTAGCCCCGGGAAAGAGAGCAGCAACGGGAGGAATTGACCATGCCAGGACAGGATAACGACGAAAATCAATTAACCCCGGAAGTCGTCCTAAGCGAAGTGGAACGCAAGATGGGCCAGTCCATTGAGGCCCTGCATCGGGAACTGGCCTCCCTGCGCACCGGACGGGCCACCCCCTCGCTTATCGAGAATGTCTCCGTGGACTATTACGGCTCGCCCACGCCGCTGAAGCAGATTGCCTCCATTTCGGCGCCTGACGCCCGAGCCATTATGGTGCAGCCCTGGGATAAACAGGCCCTGCGCGAAATTGAGCGGAGCCTGATGCGCTCCGATATGGGTTTCAACCCATCTAACGACGGCAACATCATCACCGTGCCCATACCGCCGCTGAACCAGGAACGGCGGCAGGAACTGGTGCGGCTCCTCAAGCGCAAGATTGAGGATGGCAAAGTCTCCGTGCGCAACGTCCGCCGGGACGGGCTGGAAACCCTGCGCAAGCTGGAACGGGACAAGGCTATTTCTCAGGACCAAAACCGTCGCAGCCAGGACCAACTCCAGAAGACTACCGACGCTCACATCAAGAGTATTGACCAGGTTTCCACCGCTAAAGAAGCGGAGATTATGCAGGTCTAACCCCCGGATACAACCCGGATGTAATTGATGAAAGCCCGTACCGGCCCGGTTAATTCCCCAACTTCCGCTTCTAACCCGTCCGGCCGGGAAGTCCAGGCCGACGGGGAACCCGATAACGGCTTCGATACAACGACCGGGTCTGCCCCAGCCCCGGGCGTAGTGCCCCGTCACGTCGCCATTATTATGGACGGCAACGGACGCTGGGCCGAGCAGCGCGGCCTCCCTCGCCTGTTCGGGCACCGGGAGGGCGTGGATTCCGTTCCCCGGGTGCTGGATCTTCTGGCCGGCCGGGGCGTGGAATACCTTACCCTCTTTGCCTTTTCCACCGAGAACTGGGCCAGGCCCTCCAACGAGGTGGAAGGGATTATTAACCTGCTCCACGATGCCCTGCAACGCGAGGCCGACCTCCTGATGGAAAAGAACGTCCGAGTCTTTCACATCGGCAACGCCGACCGTCTTTCTCCAACCATCCGCGAGGCCATGGAACGCATCCAATGGCTGACCCGCAATAATACCGGCATCGTCCTCAACGTGGCCTTTGACTATGGGGGGAGGCAGGAGATTCTGGCGGCGGTAAAGCGGCTGATTCAGGAAGGGGTGAAGCCGGAAGAGGTGAACGAGGAGCTGTTCAGCCGCTGCCTGTTCACCGCCCACTGCCCGGATCCGGACCTGATAATCCGCACCGGCGGCGAGTTGCGCATCAGCAACTTTCTGCTGTGGCAGTCGGCCTACAGCGAGTATTACCACACCCCGGTCCTCTGGCCGGACCTGGACGCTGCCGAACTGGAGCGGGCGCTGGATTCCTTTAGCAGCCGGCAGCGACGCTTCGGCAACATCCCCCCGGAGAGCTGAACGCTTTGCTCCTCCGGACCCTCACTGCCCTGGTGGGCCTTGCCGTCCTGCTTGGCGTCCTGTGGGCCGGCGTCCCCTGGGTTTTCCTGCTGGTTTCCCTGGCTGCCGTCTTGGGCTTGCGGGAGTTCTACCGCCTGCACCCGCCGGATCGGGCAACCGATGCTCCACCCATCACCTTAATAGCCGACTTGCAGGAGGAACCAGCGGCCAGCCTGCTGAGTACACCGGACGAACTAAGGGCAAGCCCGGCGGATGCCCGGCTAGATTGCCCGCCGACTATCCCGGCGGGCAATCTCCCGAATGACCTGCTTGATGGCCCGCCAGGTAGTACAGCGGACGAACCCCTGGCTGACCCGGTTGATGTGACAGCAGTCACCCCGACGGACAGCACACCGGACGAATCTTTAACTGACCTTGAGGTTGAACCGGAGGCTAACCCGGCGCCACTTAACCCGGCGCCAAGTACGCCCCAAAGTACGCCCCTTCCCTTCCCCTTGGGCGCCCTCTGGGTCCTTGCCTTTATCATTGGTGGAGCGGCTGCCGACAGCCCCGCGCACTTCACCGCTATTTCTTTGGGCATACTTATTTGCGGCGCCTTTGTCGCATTGCTGTGGCTCATCGCCTTTTACCGAGGAGAACGCTGGCCGGTGGCGGCGGCTTACCTGGTCGGTGGGCCGCTTTACCTGGGCTTTCTGCTGGCCCACGTCCTGCTGCTGGTACAAGTAGGCGATGCTGGGGGCAGCTATGAGTTGGGCCGCAACTGGCTGCTCTTGGCCCTGCTGGTCACCTTTGCCACCGACACTGCCGCCTACCTCACCGGACGGGCCATCGGACGGCATCCCATGGCCCCGTCCATCAGCCCCAACAAAACCTGGGAGGGCGCGGTGGGCGGGTTTGTCGGGGCCGTTGGCGTCGCCGTGTTGCTGGACCAGTTCTTTAACCTGGGATTAGCCCACACTTCCTGGTTCACCGCCTGGAATTGGCAGCCGCCGCTCGTTGGTGCTACAGTAGGTATAGTAGCCCAGGCCGGCGACCTGCTGGAGTCCAAGCTGAAGCGGCTCTCCCAGGTCAAGGACGCCGGCAGCCTGATGCCCGGCCACGGCGGATTGCTGGACCGGCTGGACAGCCTCCTGATAACTATTCCGGCGGTTTACTATCTCTGGATAATTACGAATTAGGAATTACGAATTGATAATCAGGAAAATATACTAGACTTACGAAGTTGGCCCAAACGTATTCCAGGCAATTCGTAAATCTTAATTTTTAATTCGTAATCGCGAAAGGGGGGCGGGAATATGAAGAATATAGTTGTCCTGGGCTGCACCGGCTCCATTGGCCGCCAGACACTGGATATCGTCCGCGCCTTCCCCGAGGAGTTCGAGGTGGTGGGCCTGGCCGCCGGTGCCAACCACGACTTGTTCCGGCAGCAGATTAAAGAGTTCCGGCCCCGCCATATCTATTGCTTGACCCCGCCGGAGGACATCATTTCCGGCGCGATATTCACTCCGATGGAGGAGATGGCCGGCCTGGAAGAGGTGGACGTGGTGATGGTGGCTACCACCGGGGCGGCTGGCCTGCTGCCCACCCTCAACGCCCTCAAGCATCAAAAAGCGGTGGCGCTGTCCAACAAGGAACCCATCGTCATGGCCGGGCCACTGCTCAAGGAATACGAACGCAAATACGGCGGCGCCATTCTGCCGGTGGACAGCGAACCCAGCGCCATCTGGCAGTGCATTCAGGGCGAGGCCAACGCCATCCGGCGGCTAATAATCACCGCCTCCGGCGGTCCCTTCCGCACCATGCCTTTGGCGGAGATAGCGGCAGTCACCCCGGAGCAGGCCCTGCGCCATCCCACCTGGCAGATGGGCCCCAAGATAACCATTGACTCGGCCACGCTGATGAACAAAGCCTTTGAGGTCATCGAGTCCCACTGGCTGTTCAACGTGCCCTGGGAAAACATCGAGGTGGTAATCCACCCGCAGAGCACCATCCACTCCATGGTAGAGTTCGCCGACGGGTCGGTTAAGGCCCAGCTAGGCCCGCCCAGTATGCGGCTGCCCATCCAGTACGCCCTATTTTACCCCGACCGGCGGCCCAATCCCAACGACGCCCTGATTCCCCGCCTGGACACCGGCATCGCTCACGCCCTGGACTTTCTACCAATGGAGCCGGAGCGCTACCCCTGCTTCCGCCTGGCCCTGGAAACGGCCCAAAGAGGCCAGACCTACCCGGCAGTCCTGAGCGCCGCCGATGAGGTGGCGGTCAACGCCTTCCTGAGGGGCCAAATCGGCTTCGGCGACATCTACCGGGTGGTAGAGTCGGTAGTAGCAGCCCACAACCCCACCCCAGGCCAGGAGTTGGCGGAGTTGCTGGAGGCGGATGCCTGGGCGACGCGGGAAGCGGAAGGGGTAGTAGCGGCCCTGGCGGTTAGAGAGGTAAGGTAATGGTTACAGCAGAACATCCTGGGCGTAGGGGCAACCCTTGTGGTTGCCCTCGGCATCCCTCCAACCCCGTTGAGAACCGAAAGACCATCCCCAATATGCTATCATTGCTTGACAGCAGGAACCACCGCAGAGGGCATTGTGAGAAAGAAAACTTACGAAATTGGCCGGGTCTTGGAGCAACACCGGGCCGAGCAGGACATGGGCGGTTTTGTTTACGAAGTTCAGAAACGTCAGGAGCTAGCTCAGCAGGCTGCCGATGAACTGGCTGCCGTGATTGGGCAGCAAGATTTGGCGGAGTCATTTATCGATGACAAAACCCGTATCCTGGAGAACCAGAAAAAAGCCCTCGATGCTGCGGGTGGGATAAACCGGCTCCTGCAACTCTACCAGGAAGCCACGAAAGCCCTCGCCGAGGTGGGCGCGGCGCTGGAGAAGTACCAGGCGGCCCTGGATGCCGCCGGCGGGATGGACCGGTTCATGGAGCGGCACAAAATGTTCATGGCCGCCGCTCGCGAGTTCAGCCCGATTTTCACCATCGAGCCGGGTAAACGGTTCGGCAAACCCTGCATCCGCGGCATACGCATGACGATTCACGACGTGCTGGAGTACCAGACGTCGGGAATGACCGATGCGGAAATACTCCACGATTTCTCCAACCTGACCCAGGAAGACCTGGACGTTTGCCGGGCCTTTGGGGCCTACATGGAAGAGCGCTTCAAGTCCATCGAATCTTAATGAAGCTGCTTTTCGACCAGAACCTGTCGCCGGACTTGCCGCAGTTGCTGGACGACCTTTTCCCGGAATCGCTCCACGTCATCGGCATCGAATTGGATGCAATTGAGGATGGCATTATTTGGGAATATGCCAAGTCCCACGACTTCATCGTAGCGACAAAGGACAAAGATTACCGAGAAATAAGCAGGATTTTGGGACCACCGCCGAGAGTCATCCTGATTACCTCGGGCAACGGTCCCACCTCGGATGTTGAGTCACTGCTGCGGGTACGCTACGCCAATATACTTGCTCTGCAACAGGATGAAGTCTGAGGCCTGCTGGAATTGCCCTGAAACATTGCCCACATTACCCTCCCGC
Organism: Dehalococcoidia bacterium; assembly: GCA_965197655.1. Lineage (GTDB taxonomy): Bacteria > Chloroflexota > Dehalococcoidia > Lucifugimonadales > UBA3495 > CATQHB01. The sequence continues at coordinate 4,073,646 of OZ240220.1, forward strand.
ATAATCGGTAAGGACGGTAATCATCGCAGGAACAGGCAGAATACACTCACAGGAAGACCAACAAGGCAAACGTAAGGAGCCACAACCTTGACCAGAGACGCCACCAGAAACGATGGGCGGCGGTGGGACGAACCCCGCCGGATAACCATTACTCCCGGCTACCAGCGGTTTGCCGAGGGGTCGGCGTTGATCGCCACCGGGCTTACCACGGTGCTATGCGCCGCGTCCCTAGAGGAGCGGGTGCCGCCCTTTCTGCGCGGTCAAGGGCAGGGCTGGGTGACCGCCGAGTATAATATGCTGCCTCGCTCCACCAATACCCGAACGGCCCGGGACCGGGATACGGGCCGGATCAGCGGCCGCTCCCAGGAAATCCAGCGGCTCATCGGACGCTCCCTGCGCGCCGTAATCGACCTGGAGGCCCTGGGCGAGCGCACCGTTACGATTGACTGCGACGTGATTCAGGCCGACGGCGGCACCCGCACCGCGGCCATAACCGGCGCCTACGTGGCTCTGTACCAGGCGATGAAGCTGCTGGTGGACCACCGGGTCTTGCGCCGCATTCCCCTGCGCTGCGCAGTGGCTGCGGTCAGTGTGGGTCTGGTGGATGGTGAACTGCTGCTGGACTTGTGCTACCGGGAGGACTTCGCTGCCCAAGTGGATTTCAACGTGGTAATGACCGACCGGGGCGAGTTGGTGGAGCTGCAAGGGGCGACCGAGGCGGCGCCCTTCCCCCGGCAGCGGGTTGAGGAGATGTTGGCCCTGGCTGCCCGGGGCATTGAACCGCTCTTCGCCGCCCAACGCCAGGCTATACGGGAATTAGGAATTAGGAGTTAACAATCAATGGCTTTTGGGGTTCGACGCCATCTTCTTGGCAGGACTCGAGGTAAATATCGACCGATACGCAAAATTCCCGGTAGAGTTGTTCCTCATCTTCACTCTCAAAGGTTACTATCGAGTACGGGCCCGAGTTTACTATGTGCCCACAGTAAACCCCTTCCAAGTCATCAAATTCTACTTCCGCAATATAACCTTTATATTCCATCAGGGTTGACTCCTATAGTGTGCAGAAATCCGGCGATTCTTCTAACCACAGACCTCAGCAACTCCGGGCGCGGGTGGGGACGATGCACCACCATCCGCTCCCCTTCCTTTCTGAGAAGGACTCTGGACCCGGCCCGTTCCGTGATTTCAACATCCACCGCTCACAACAGCGACTCAACCTCGGCCCAGCGTATATCCGATGGCGTAGGTGAGGCAAAGATTCGCTCCAGAGTGCGCCGATGCCTTAAACGCATATCCATTTTATACTAAAAGGCGCCAGGCCACATCGCCAAAACCGCACATTACTTCGCAACCATCCCATCACTGTCCAAAATAGTCAACGGCAGGCCCAACTCCCGCAGGCCATCCTCTACCTCTCCCCGGTCGCCCACTACCAGCACCTTTAGGGCGTCGGGTTGCACCCGTTCCTCCCCTACCCGGTGTACCTGGTCCAGGGACACGGCGGATACCCGTTCCGGGACGGTGCGGAAGTAGTCGTCGGGCAGTTGGTGCAGGATTAGCTGTATCAGGTGGCTGAGTACCTGCCCCGGTCGCTCGAACCCGGCGGGGTAACCCAACAGCATCCCTGCCTTGGCCGACCCCAGTTCCTCGCCAGTCACCGGGCGGGCGCGGTGGATGTCCTGAAACTCCTTGAGGGTTTCTTGCACCGATTCTTTGGTTACCGCCGTCTGTACGCTGCCCCCGGCCACCAACAGGGACGGCTCCCGGAACCAGGAAATGCCGGAGTTGAACCCGTAGCTGTAGCCCTTGTCTTGGCGCAGGTTCTGGTTCAGCCGGGCGGAGAACTGGCCGCCAAAAGAGTAGTTGAGCAGGGTCAGGCTGACGTAGTCCGGGTGGCTGCGGGGCACCGTGTCGTGGCCGGCGCGGATTACCGATTGGGCCGCCCCCGGCTTGTCCACCAGGTAGATGGTCGTTGGCTGGGGTTGGCCTTCACCGGAACCGGAGGAGGGTTCTACCAAGGCCGGTTCCGCAACCGGATTATCCCACTCTCCGAACATAGCCCCGGCCTGCTCCATCACCTCTTCCAGGCTGACGTCGCCCACCACCAGCAGGTTGGCCGCCGCCGGGCCGTAGTGACTGCGGAAGTGCCGCTCTAACCCGTCCCGGGTGAAGGCAGCTACCGACTCCTCAGTTCCCATAGAGGTGTGGCCGTAGCGGGACTCCCGCCCGAAAATCAGGCCGGGGATGATTTGCTCGGCGATAAAGGTAGGGTCGTCCTTGCCCCGCCGGATGTCGGTCAGGTGTTCTCGCCGCACCCGTTCTACCTCATGCTCCGGGAAGGTGGGGTTCTGGGCCACGTCGGCCAGTAGTTCCAGGGCGGCAGCCCAATGCTTGGTCAGGGTCTCGGCGGACAGCAGGCTGATTTCCCGCCGGGTTTCGGTGGACAAGCGCGCCCCGATGAACTCAAAGGCGTTGGCAATGTCCTGGCTGGAGCGGGTCTCGGTCCCTTCGGCCATAAGCTGCGTGGTGAAGGAGGCCAAGCCGGGCAGTTCCGGCGGGTCGGTGATGGCGCCGGCCCGCAGCATCAAGGCAAAGGAGACGATGGGCAGGCCCCGCTTTTCCACCACGGTCACCTGCAAGCCGTTGGGCAGGCGGCGATGTACCGGCGCCGGCGGAGTAAACTCCGGCTCCTTGGCCGGGGTCGGCATAACCGTGCGATCCAAGTCTATCCCGGCGGCAGCGGCCTTCAGCGGCGCCTCCGGCAGCACTCGCATCCGCACTTGCCTCCGTTCCGAAGATTGCCCCAGCACCGATTTGCCCACCCTCAGGATGTCGTCCCGCTGTACCGCCAGGTATTTGTCGAGGCCGGTGTTGATCAGGTCCGGGTCGCCGTAAAGGACGTTGTAGTAGTTCAGCACGTCGGCGCGACCACCAAATCCGCCGATGCGGGAAAGCTGGCGGAAGTGGGAGCTTTCCAGCCGGTTCCTGGCCCGGGCCAACTCCTCTTCGGTGGGCGGCTCCTGCCAGATGCGGGCAATCTCCGCATCGATGGCCGCCTCCACCTCGTCCAGGGAGTGGCCGGCGGCCGCGGTAACTTCTACGCTGAACTGGCCGGCGATTTCCGCCGAGTGGTTGCGTACGCCGACGCTCTGGGCAATCTGCTTATCATAGACCAAGGAGCGGTAGAGACGGGAGCTTTGCCCGTCGGCTAGAACCGCCCGCAACAGCTCCAGGGGCGCCTCGTCCGGGTCACTGTCGGGCAGGGCCGGCCAGACAATATAGAGGCGGGGCAGCGATACCCGGTCCCGCATCTCCAATTCCACCCGCCCGGCCAGGCCAGAATCAAACCGCCCGATGCGGCGCACCGACGGGCCGGGAGGCAGGTCGCCAAAGTAGCGATTGACCAGGTCCAGCGTCCGCTCCCGGTCAATATCCCCGGCGATGGACAGGCTGGCGTTGGAAGGAGAGTAGAAACGGCTGAAGAAGCTCTTGATGTCGTCCAGGCTGGCGGCGTCCAGGTCTTCCTGGGAGCCAATGGTCATCCAGTGGTAGGGATGCGGCAGAGGAAAGACGGCTTCCTGGATGTTCCACTGGGCCATGCCGTAGGGCCGGTTTTCGTAGCTTTGCCGCCGTTCATTCTTCACCACGTCCCGCTGGATGTCGAACCGCTGCTGGTCCAGGGCATCCAGCAGAAAGCCCATCCGGTCCGACTCCAGCCACAGGGCCAGTTCCAGGTAGTTGGAAGGCACATCCTCCCAGTAGTTGGTGCGGTCGGAGTTGGTGGAGCCGTTGAGGTTGGCCCCTACCTTCTGCAGCGGCTCAAAGTGGCTGCTGTTGTGGTGCCCGGAACCCTCGAACATTACGTGCTCAAAGAGGTGGGCAAAGCCGGTGCGCCCCGGCACTTCATCCTTGGAGCCGACGTGGTACCAGACGTTGACCGCCGCCAGCGGGATGGAGTGGTCTTCGTGGAGAATAACGTCCAGGCCGTTGGGCAGGGTAACCTTTTCGTAGGCAATCGAGACCATAAACTATTCCGTTCCTTTCAAGTAAGTGGGGGTTAGAGGGGAAGTGGGATAATTCTAACACAGAGCCGCAGAGGGTGTGGAGAAATGCAGAGAGCGTGAGAAAATCTCTGCGCCCCTCCGTGTTCTCTGCGCCTCTGTGTTAAAATCATCTCCGCATAGAATACGCCTAACCGGAGGCCACATTTGTCAGTATTACAAATCATATCCAACCGGCCCGGGGTGGGCAAAACCTGCCTGGCCGGGGCGTTGAGCCGCCGTATGGCCGATGTGCGCCAGCGCGTTGCCTATTACAAACCCCTGTCACCAACGCCCGAAGCCGACCCGGACGTGGCCTTTATGTCCCAAGTCCTGGCCAGCGAACAGTCCTCATCCATTCCCGTCCCGCTGCCTTTGACGCAACCTGTTGACCTGGCCCAGCCACCTACGGATTTGTCCGGCGCGCAACGGCAGGAAGTGGCCGATAACCTGGCCCGGCTGGATGCCGAGTTTGACACCGTCCTGGTTGAGTGGGCGGCTCCCGTATCGCTGCCGGGGCAGCCGTCGCTGCTGCTGTTCGGTTACACCGTCGGGGCGGATGTGGCAACCGAGGCCGCCGCCGTTTCCGGGGCCGCTCAAGCCCTGGGAGACGATTTGTCCGGGGTGATTATTAACGGCGTCCCGCGACATAGGCGTCAGGAAGTGGAACAGGGAATAGCAGCCGCCCTGCGCGAGCGGGGGCTGCCCGTGTTGGGGGCTATCCCGGAAGACCGGGAGATGCTGGCCTTGACCGTGCAGCAACTGGCCGATTACCTGGGCGGTCGGTGGGTTCAGGAGCCGGTGGACGACGCTACTTGGCAAACGACATGGATTGACCGTTTCCTCATCGGGGGCAACATTATGGACTCCGGCCCCAACTACTTTGGCCGCTACCCCAATCAGGCGGTAATCACCCGCGCCGCTCGACCGGATATTCAGATGGCCAGCCTGATGTGCGATACCAAGTGCCTGGTGCTGACTGGCGGCGAGGAGCCGACCGAGTATATCCGGGTTGAGGCGCAAAAACGTGGGGCGTTACTGCTGCTGGTAGCGGGTAATACCCTGGATACCGTCGAGTCCCTGGGCGGCCTGCTGGAACAGGCCAACCCCTACAGCGAGCATAAGCTGGCCCGCTTCGCTGCGTTGATGGAGCAGCATCTGGACGGGGGGTTGGAAAAGCTCTTCTCCTGACCCTCTGCCCTCACCCCCGGCCCCTCTCCCAGAGGGCGAGGGGAGATATAAACTCCCTCTCCCGCAGGGAGAGGGTTGGGGTGAGGGCGGTTTGGCTAGACTACCTCAAACCGTTCCGATTCCGGGGCTTGCGACCATAGTTCTTCGGCCCCGGCCATCGCCACGGAGCGCTCCGGGCTGGCTCGCCAGGCGTCGTATATCTCGTTGCTATCCCAGGTTACCAGGGTGGTGATTTTGGCCGGGTCGGACAGGGAGTAGAGGGTTTCCCGGCTGCCGAATCCGGGGGCCTTGCTTTGGGCCAGCCCGTTGCCGTCCAGCAGCTTTTTGGCCTCCTCTATCTTGTCCGGTTTGGCCCAATGGTGGGTCAGAACGCCTATCATAACGCTTATATCTCCTCTGCCATTTTTCCCCTCACCCCCTGCCCCTCTCCCCTGGGGAGAGGGGAGAACTTGCTCCCTCTCCCGCTGGGAGAGGGCTGGGGTGAGGGCGTTGCCCCGGCCGGGTTGAGGGCCGGTTGACTAATCCTCCACAGCTTCTGCCGCAGCCGTACCTTGCTCCGCATTGGCCTGTTCCGGGTTTCGGACGCCGCTGCCGCCTTTCCTGAACAGGGGGACCAGGGCTACCGGGGCAATCAGGGTGGTTATCACCGTCATCATTATACTAACGCCGAACAGGTCCTGCTCGATAATGCCCTGGGACAGGCCGATGCCGGCGATAATCAGGGCCACCTCGCCCCGGGGCATCATCCCCACGCCGACCCGGGCGCTGCCCCGCAGGTTGAAGCCGCTCAGCAGGGCCGGGCCGCCGGAGCCGATTACCTTGGACAGCACCGCCAGCAGGGAAATAATCAGCCCAAACACGACGGCGTTCTGCATCGAACCGACGTCCACCAGCATTCCCATAACCACAAAGAATATCGGGACCGTAAAGTCCACTAATCCAATCAACGACACTTCCACCAGGTGGCCCAGCCGGGTGACGGACAGGGCCAGGCCGATGGAAAAGGCGCCGATGATAAAGGCCAGGCCGAAGACCTCGGCCATTCCTGCCGCCAGCAGGGCCAGGGCCAGGGGCAAGATCAGTATGGCCCCGGATGTTTTGAACCAGCCAACCCCCCGTTCGATATAGGGAGCGGCCAGGATGCCGATAGCGGTAAGTCCCAGCCAGAAGCCGATGGCCTTGAAGCTGACCCAGCCCAAGTTGCCCAGAGAGAAGGCGCCGGCGGCGCTGATGCCCACCACCACGGTCAATACCAGAATGCCCAACACATCGTCCACCACGGCGGCGGCGATAATCGTAACCCCCTCCGGTTCGTCCAGCCGGTTGAGGTCGGCCAGCACCCGGGCGGTGATGCCCACCGAGGTGGCGGTCAGAATGGCGCCCATAAACAGGGCTTCGGGCGACAAAAAGCCGTAGCTGGAACCCAACAGGGCCGGCCCCAGCAGCACCGTAGCCCCGGCGCCGGCGGCAAAGGGCAGCAGCACCCCGCCGATGGCTACCGCGGTAGCCGGGCCGGCGTAGCGCATGAACTGGCGCAGGTTGGTTTCCAGCCCAATGGCGAACAGCAGGATTATGGAGCCGATTTGGGCCAGGGAGTAGAGTTCGTTGGACACCGGAATGACAGCCGGCTCGCCGTCCAGTGTAGGCAGGGGAAACAGGGGACCGAAACCGAACAAGGCCAGTCCGCCCAGGGCGAAGGGTCCAATGAGGACGCCGATGCCCAGTTCGGCCAGCACCGACGGCAGCTTGATGTACCGGGTAACCAGTTCGCCGGCTACCTTGGCGGCAAAGAGGATGACCGCCAATTGAATCAGCAGCCGGATTATCAAGTCGTTGATTCCATGCGCCCCCGGCTCCCCAACTGAAAAGAGGGATAGGGGCAGCGCCAACCCAAAGCTACTAAAGTCCATAGTTGCGGTAAATCCAACCCTTTGGTGACAGTTTTCACAGACCAGTATAACACCGGGGGGAAATCCATAACAGACCGCCCCCGTGCAGAACCAGGGCTATCGCATTAGGCCAAAGATCGAAAACCCGTCGTTCCTGCGAAGGCAGGAACCTAAAACGTTGCGGACAGAGGTTCCTGCCTTCGCAGGAACGACGGAAATATGACTGTGCGTCTAATGCGATTGCCCGGCGTGCAGAACCAGGACGATTACAAAATCCCCTGAAAACCTGCTCCTGGTGAGCTTGTCGAACCACGAGGCGGGAACCGGGCAGGTTTCAAACCCGACCCTACGCCCAGCGCCAACCAGTAGGGGCAACCCTTGTGGTTGCCCAGGTCGGGAAATGGAAAGGCCCTGACAGAATAGACCGCCGCCGTTGCTACGGGAAGGTGGGAATGGTATTCTTGGGGAATCGGGAGCAGAGGCGTTGGTGGCACGTATCGTTAAAGATTTGGCCCGCCCTTTTAGAGGGGTTTGGGTCATAGCACTGGCCGGGCTGGTTCCGGCCTTGGTCGGCTGTGGTAATCTGCCTTACCTGCTGCCTGACCTGGCCGGCAGAGTAGAATGGACCACAACCGCCACCGAGCAACCGGCCGCAACCCGGCCCGCAGACATTCAACCTTCGGAAGACGGCGCAGCAACCGGGGAGGCAGCCAACTTGAGCGTTGACCGCATTGCCTACATCAGCCCTTATGGGGACCTGTTCACCATCAATGCCGACGGCACTGAGGAGCGGCGGCTGACCGGCGGCAGCCAGGTGCGAAATGGGCCGCCCGGACCAATCGTTCCAATTGTTCCAGCCGGGCCGTCCGGCGTGGCCAGTCCATCGGGAGAGTCCGAGACGGCCGGCGTCTATACGGTGCAGAACCTGGACTTTAACTACTCCTATGCCTGGCCTACCTGGTCTCCCGACGGGACCCGGCTGGCCGTCTCCCGGGTGCGGATTGCCGGCAACCGTTCCTTGGAAGTGTCGGTTCAGGTGATCGACGCCATCACCGGACGGAGCCGGATGGTCTATGAGAACGACGTTCCGGCGATGGTTGCTGACGGGACGCCCCACTACCTTTACTGGTCTCCCGACGGCGAGTACCTGTCCTTTCTGGCCGCCACCCGGCAGGGGCTGACCCTCTTTGCGGTGAACCCGGACACCACCGAGGGCGCGGTGGCCCTGGAACGGGGAGCGCCCCTCTACTACAGTTGGGGCGGCAACTCCCTCATCGTCCACTCCCGGGAGGAAGTTAAACTCTTCCAAAGCCCGATAACCCCCGGCGCCGGCTTATTGATGGCCAACTCGGTAGGTTTTCGGACGCCGGCCCTCTCCCCGGATGGGCGCCGGTGGGCCTACGCCGCGGGCGATGCTGCCGGCAGCGCTATTTACGTGAGCGAAGGGGACGATTCGGTCGCGCCCCGGCGGGTGCTGGATACCGGCCCCCTGACCGCCTTTATGTGGTCGCCGGATGGGCAGTGGCTGGCGGTGGCCGACCATCAGGACCCTCAAGGCCGCATCTTCCAACGGATTCAACTGGTAGCCGCCGACGGCAGCGGTGTCCGCACCTTGGTGGAGGAGCCGCTGTTGGCCTTTTACTGGGCGCCCAACGGGGAACGCTTGTCTTGGGTATCGGTAGATATGGATGACCAGGTGTTCGAGTGGAAGGTCGCCTCAATTATGGGTCGGGATGCTGCTGCCCAAGCGGGAGGGGATGAGGTTGCCGCTCCGGCCGGCGATGGCTCCGGCAGTGAGCCGTCCGGTGAGTCGGACCGAGAATCCGATATTACTGCTAGTACTGCGGCTGACGGTGTAGTGGCGCGGGAATTGTTCAGGTTCCGGCCCAGCGGCGAGGTCTTCACTATGCTCAGCTTCTTTGACCAATACGCCTACTCCCATTCCCCCTGGTCGCCGGACAGCACCCGTCTGGTGGTGGCCGGGGCGCAGGGGCCGGTGGAGGAGCGGCGCAACGGCCATACCCCCAGCGGGGCGCGGGTCTATGTGCTGGACGCGGTGGGGGATGCTCCCCCGTTGGAAATAGCCGGCGGCGGCGTGGCTTTCTGGTCCTGGAACTAGCGTCCCCTGGACCTCCGGGGATATGGCTGGGTAACCGCAATTTAAGGAGTAAGCCACCTCCCCAGGGCAGACACATAGGTCTGCCCCTACGTTGTCAGCCATTAGGAGGGGCGCACATATAGGTCATTCGAAACTAATGAATCATCCTGCAAGCGTCTTGCTCGTCGGGTGGCCCTTACTCGTCGTTCCTGCGAAGGCAGGAACCTAAAACCTTGAAGCTAGAGGTTCCTGCCTCCGCAGGAACGACGAGTAACTTGCTTCCCAGTTGAGCGGTCGAATTAGTTGGAACAGATGACAAATAGGTGCGCCCTGGGTCTGGGGAATAGGGTTCCCGCTTTCGCAGAAATGACGGGCAGCATATATTTCTAATGCGGGTAGCCCTGGGGGGTAGGGCGCCGATGGATAACACTGTTCAAGGTACGCAGAAGGCGCGGCAGTTGTGGGTTGTCCTGCCGTTGTTGCTGGTTTTGGCGTTGGCGCCGTTGGCGTCAGCCTGCGCGGGCGGGTCTGCCTCCACGCCGATTCCTTCTCCCACTCCGTTACCGACTCCTACGCCCACACCACCGCCGGACCCGCGGGCCATCCTGGAGCGGGCAGCGGAGCGGCTGTTGGCCGAAAGTTCACTGGCCTTTACCCTGGAACACCCCTCCGGCGGCGCCCCGCTGAGTCCCGGCCTCTTATTGTCCCGAGCCGAAGGGGTAATCAACAGCCCCGTCGCTACCTCGGACAATATGCCGGCCACTACCCTCGCTAACACCCACGAAAGTTTTCGCGTTAACTTGGAAATGGAGGCTTCCGGCTCCATCCTGGAAATCGGCGTGATAGTGGTTGGGGAAGAGGCTTTTATGACCGACATCTTCAGCGGCCAATGGGCGCCCGTTGCCAAAGAGCAGATTCCTTTCCGGTTCGACAACGTCGTCCAAACCCTTGCCCTCCTGATTGCCGGGGTACAGTCTCCGGTGTTGGCCGGCGAAGAACGGTCAGAGGATGGGTACGCCGCCTACCACTTGCAGGGAGCCGTACCCGCTACCGACTTGGCCGGGTTGGTGCCCGGCGCGGCCTCCGAGTCTGATGTGCCGGTGGACTTGTGGGTAGAACGGGAGAAAGGACGGCTGCGGCAGGTGACGCTTACCGGCCCGGTGGCCCCTTACGACCCGCCGGAAACCGTGCGCGTCCTGTTCCTCGAACACCTGGAAACCCCGGCGGAAATAGAGGCCCCGGTAATAACGCCCCCTGGCCAATAGACACGGGCTAAACATCGATGGACCGGATAGACGGGATTTATGCGATGATAATGACTGCGGCCTTATCCGGTGAATCCGGTCCATCCATGTCTGAATAAGCAACCCATGTCCGACTCAACCACCGACATTCCCCGCCGTTCCCCGCCGGTGCCTCTGGTGCTGGCGGTTATTGGCTTGGGCGCTTTTTTTACTGCCCTGGACCAGACGGTGGTGGTTACCGTCTTGCCGGCGGTGATGCTGGACTTGCGTATCCCGATAACCGAGCTGGACCGGGTGTCCTGGATTGTCACCGCCTACCTGCTGGGCTACACCGCCTTTATGCCCCTGATTGGTCGCCTGGCCGACGTTTACGGCTACCCCCGGGTCTATATGGTTGGGCTGGGTATATTCGCCGGGGGCAGCGTCCTGGTGGCCTTGTCCGGCAGCTTGGAAGAGATAATCGGGGCGCGGGTGATTCAGGCCATTGGCGGAGCGGCGGCGGTGCCAATCGGCTTTGCCCTGGCCGCCGGTACGCTGCCGCCGGAACGCCGGGGCCTGGCCCTGGGCATTGTCGGCGGGGCAGCCGAGGCCGGTTCGATGCTGGGGCCGGCCTATGGCGGAGCCATTGTAGAGTTAGCCAACTGGCGCTGGCTCTTCTGGCTGAACCTACCCCAAGCCGCTCTATTGCTGCCGGGACTGCTGCTACTGCCCAACCGACGCCAGCGGGGCGTTAGGGTGGACTACCTGGGCGGCGCTTTGCTGGTGGCGACGTTGCTGGTACTGTCCCTGGCCCTTTCCCGGCCCGGGCTGTTCACCCTGGCCTCGGCCCAGCCTTTTGTGCTGGGCGGCGCGGGACTGCTAATGGCGACAGGTCTGGGCGCACTGGAGTGGCGGGTGGGCCAGCCCTTGCTGCTGCCACTCCTGTTCCGGTCGCTGGCCTTTGTGTCGGCCAACCTGACCCAACTGCTGGTGGGGGTGTCGCTGATAATTGCGCTGGTCACTGTACCGCTGATGGCCAACACGGTGATGGGCAAAGACCCCTTTACCGGCGCCCTCTGGCTGCTGCGGATGACCGGAGCCATTCCAGTAGGGGCGGTCATCGGCGGGCAACTGCTGTCTTGGCCCGGCGGTGGGCTCGGTAGCCGGCCCGTAACGGCGGCCGGGCTGGTCCTGACGTCGGTGGGCCTGTTTCTGGTCAGCGGCTGGGGTCTGGATGTGGCCGAACCGGAGTTGACGTTGCATCTGGTGGTGGCCGGCCTGGGTTTCGGCCTGGTAATTGCGCCAATAATGACCCAAGCCCTGAACGCGGCCCCGGAAGAGTATCATGGGACGGCGGCGTCACTGGTGGTGGTATCCCGCCTCTTGGGGATGACCCTGGGTCTGGCGGCGCTATCGGCCTGGGGGATCGAGCACTTTCAGGCCCTGACCGCCGGCCTAAGCCTGCCCCTGCCCATCCCCGGCGAGTCACCGGCCGATTCCGCCGCCCGCCTTGCCGCCTACGTCACCGAGGTCAACAACGCCGGCCTGAGCCTGTTCCACAGCTTCTTCCGGGTGGCTGTGGTGATGGCGCTGCTGGGGCTGGTTCCGGTGGCGTTGGGGCGGGGGCGGGGATGGAGTTAGTGGGGGCGGCAAACTGTAAGTAGCTGGTTGACGGTAATAGTATATATGTTCTATACTTGCATAACATTGAAAATGGCTCGTTCAGCCAAAGAGGAAGCCTTGCAGCGAAGAGGCGTGCGTGGCAAAATGAGCGCGTATTCCGAGACTGTGGGAGTGGCTGGTGAGCCAGTAAGTCCGGGGGTTAGCGATGATTACTTATGTGGTGTGTGACTTGTTCACCAGTCCGGCGCGGACCTTGGTGAACACGGTAAACACCGTGGGGGTGATGGGAAAGGGAATAGCCAAGGATTTCAAGACAATCTACCCTGAGATGTTCGCCAGATACCAAGAGCTTTGCGAGAAAGGCCAATTCAACATCGGGCAGCTATGGCTCTACCGGACACCTCACAAGTGGGTGCTGAACTTTCCCACCAAGCAACACTGGCGCAGCCCCTCCCGGCCCGAGTACATTGAGGCCGGGTTGCAGAAGTTTGCCGCTACCTACCACGTCTATGGCATTACGGACGTATCCTTTCCCATGCTGGGCTGCGGCAACGGCGAGTTGGATTGGGAAAGTCAGGTGCGCCCCTTAATGGAGCATTATCTCAGCAAGTTGCCCATTGACGTTCACATCCACCTGCAAGACCTGCAAGACCTCTGGCCGGAGCATCGCAACCTGCGGGAAATCAAGAAGTGGCTGCGGGGCGAGCCGGAATCCCTGGCTTTTAACGAGGTTTGGGCCGACCTGATTGAGGCGATTGCGACTGACCCTTATATCACCGGCGGCAGGGAGAACCGGGGCAGTCAAGCAAAGATTAGCGGCGACGAGGAATCAATAGTTCTTGAGCTTGCCGATACTGCGGTTGACATCCCTGCCGATGCTTTTCTGGACCTGTGGCAGCAACTGAGAGGCGCGGGCTTTCTCAGCGGAGACTATTTCCCCGGTGGCTTGAACGCTTACTCCGAATGGATAGTGCCTCTGATGACGAAACTGTCGTATATCCGGCCAGTGGAAATGGTTGAAAAATCCGAAAGCGCCAATAAGCGGCAGGCCGGATTGCGGATAGTACCCGGCAGCTACGGGGGCAGAAAATCCGCATTATTGCTGTCTGGAGTGGGGGTGGTTGAACCCGAATGACGCCCCGTCCCGCCCCGGAAATTCAGGCGATTCGCCAGCACTTGGACGATCTACGTCGCGCCCCTTGGATTGACCCGGCGCGCCAGTGGTGGCCCGATTATCTGTTCCATTGCACCGACCTCTCCAACGTGGTAAACATCCTGCGTCAGGGCGAAATGGTCAGCAGGACTCAAGTGGTCAGCACCGGGCAGTTGGCTTTGGACATCGCCTCCCCAGAAGTGATTGCTCAAACCAATCCGCAACGGCAAAATGATGTGCGTCTTTACTTCCGGCCCAAAACCCCCACTCAGTATCACAACGAAGGTTTCCGGCCAGTTGGGCAAAGATCGTTGAATTCCCACTGTCCGGTTCCGGTTTACCTGATTTTTAACGCGTTGTCCATATTGTCCCGCGCGGATTGTCTGTTTACCGACGGCAATGCTGGCTCTGGTGGTACGGAGGCGAAGGGAGAGGTAGATTTTCTCAGACAAATTCCTTTTGATATGGTCTATCACGATTCGCGGTTTGATCCCCCTGAGCGCAGCCGAATAATTTATCACCGCAATGCGGAGGTATTGATACCGCAACGGCTAGGGTTGGAAAGCCTAGCCGCAATTCGTTGCCGTAGCCAAGCGGAATACGAGACCCTGCTGTATTTGTTGCCGCCAAATACGCTTTCCAGTTGGGCCAACAAAATAGGTGTCGTCCCAGACGGGCGGCTGTTCCACCGGGAATGGACGTTTGTTGAGCGAGCGGAAATGAGCGATGAACGGCTCACTCTTAGGTTCAATAATAGCAAGACTCCCGGCCCCTTTAACGCCCGGGTGGAGTTGACGGACCCGGCAACCGGGCAAAGGTATCACTGGCGAAACAGCGAATACCGGTGCAACGACGTGCTGGCCCTCCGGTTGCACCAATTGCGAAACCCTTTTGACTATACGGTGCGCCTGTTCTTGGATGACCAACTCGCCTACGCCAACCGTTATCAGGGGGACGACCTGCCCTTCTAATCCCCCTACCCCAGCTTGGCGTAAACCGTCTCCGGCGTTACCAGAATGGCAACCGACTCCTGCTTGACCATTGCCTCGTCGTACTCTTCCCAGTTGGGGTGTTCGCTGCCGCTGCAAGCCCGGAAAATGTCGCGCAGCAACAGCCGTAGCTCCTCAGCGTCGGTATTGAACGACCCCTTCAGTTCTGCCTTGCCTTCCACTACTGCGTAGTGACGCCAGTCCGGGGTTATCGCCAGGACGGTGCATTGCGGATTGCGCCGCAGGTTGCGCACCTTCTGCGACCGGGGATAGACCGAGGCCAGGGCCATGTAGCCCTGGTAGGCGCCGCAGACCACCGCACTGGCGTGGACCGCCCCGCTGGGCCGGATGGTCTGCACTATCGCCCGGTGGTTGCCTTCCAAGAAGGAGCGGATGTCTTCAAATTCCATGATTGCACCTCTATATCACATCGTCGTTCCTGCGGAGGCAGGAACCTCTCTTCGTCAGGATTTTAGATTCCTGCCTTCGCAGGAATGACGGACCACTGGCACCTACATCGAGATTGTCCTGCGTTTCAGCCTAAAACGCCCTTCTATGCGACACGTCCGTTTCCACGGCGCTTATGAACTCCAGCAGGACGGCTTGCCCCTCCTCCGTCTTCTGACGGGCGCGGCGGAAGGCGGGGATGATTTCCATCGGGTCTTCGATCCGTTCGGAGTAGCCGCCCATTTCCCGGCCCAGGCCGGCGTAGTTGCCGCTCAGGTCGCGGGTGTTGTACAACTCGTGAGAGGCGGCCATAGCAGTTACCTCCGCGCCCATACTGGAGTTGTTCAGTACCACGGTGATGATGGGCAGGTTGCTACGCACCGCCGTCTCGAAGTCCAGGCCGGTCATGCCAAAGGCGGCGTCGCCCATAAAGTTGACGCAGACCTTGTCCGGGTGGGCCAGCTTGGCCCCGATAATCAGCCCCAGGCCGGTGCCCAGGCCGTGGGACTTGCCCCAACCGATGTAGCTGCCGGGGCCGTTGGAACGGTAGAAGGGGAGCAGTTCATCCCTCGGACTGCCCGAATCGTGGGTAACGATGGCGTCTTCCGGTGGGATGGCCTGCATAAAGTCCCAGATGACCCGGTAGGGGTTAATTGGCCGCTGGTTGTTGATCAGCTTGTGCGTCCACTGGCCCAGCCAGGTTTCCCGCTCGGACTGAATGGCCGCGGCAGTGGCGGCAGCGGCTTGGCGGCTGTCCCCCACAATGTCCCGGCAGGCGTCAATCAGTTGGCGCAGGGCCAGCTTGGCGTCGGCCATAATGGGAATGTCCACCCGGTAGTCCTTGTTCAGGTCGCGGGGATCGTTGGTAATCTGGATGATGGTCTTGCCCGCCGGGATGTTGATGTAACGGACATGCTTGGTAAAGCTGCACCCGATGCCCAGCACCAGGTTGGCACGGCGCATAAACTGGTACACCGGCCCGGACATTACCCCGCTGGCGCTGCCCAGGGCCAGGGGATGGGTTTCCGGGAAGACGCTCTTGCCGGCCAGGCTGCTCATCACCGGCACTTGGAGCAACTCGGCCAACTCCAGCAGTTCAGCGGAGGCCCCGGCGTAGAGGACGCCCTGCCCGGCGTGAATCACCGGCGCGCTGGCGGAGCAAAGGGCTTGAGCTGCTGCCTCAATGTCCTGCGGATTACCTGGAAAAGGCAGGGGTTTCAGGGCAGTATAAGCCGCTGCCGATTCGTCCACCTCGCCCAGGGCCACGTCCGAAGGTATTTCCACCAGCACCGGCCCCGGCCGGCCCTGGCGCAGAGCGGCAAAGGCCCGGCGCATGGTTTCAGCGGTGCGGTTGGGACTGTTCAACTGCTCGCAGTACTTGGTAATGGCGGCATAACTGGTCATGGAGCTGAATAGGGGTAGTACGCCCTGCCGGTCCATGGGATGCCCCAGGGCCAGGATGAGTAGGGGCGTGGAGTCGGAGTAGGCGGTGGCGACGCCGGAAAAGGCGTTTTCGGCGCCGGGGCCGTATTGCATCGCAAAGACGCCCATGGGGTTGCCGTAGGTGATGCGGCTGTAGCCGTCGGCGATGCCCACGCCCACCCGCTCCTGGCGGCTGATGATGGGCCGGATGCCGGCAGTGGCGGAAGCTTCCAGCACCGGGGTGGTCGGGAAGCAACTAAGGTACTGCACTCCCTCCCGTTTCAGAATCTCGGCAATAAGGTCAACAGTACGCATAGGGTTAGCCTCCTCTTCAGCTTCGGGGGTAAAGGATTGGGGACAAAGGTTAAATAGTTGTCCGAATAGCTGTTCTCTGCTTGCACCAGTCATCCGGGGAAATTTCCGGTAAAATCTTCTGCCTGTAATATAACCTCGCTTATGATAGTGAACTATCATAAGAATTATCACTATGATAGTTTTTGGTTATAAACTATTATACGATTATCGGCTCCCTCCCCCTATTCCGCCAATACCATCACCGCATCCGCCAGGCAGACCAACTCGTCCCGCTGGTTGATGCCCTTTACCCGACACTCCACCAGTCCCCGGCCGTTTTCCTCGCGCTTGTCGGTTATTTCGCCGCCAAAGGTTACCGTGTCGCCGGAGCGGAAGGGGGTGATGGCCCGCATTAGCAGGCTGCCCCCGTCGTAAAAGGCCCGCAGCGGAAAGGACAGCTCCAGCATCTGGTCCACATAGGACATAGTGGCCGGGCCGGCGTTCACCGTGCCGCCAAAGATATTCTGCCGGGCAAACTCTTCGTCGTTGTGAATGTTGCTCTCGCTGGGCTTGCCGGCCAGCCGGAAGTCGCTCTTGCGGTTGATGATTTCCTGGCTTTCGGTGATGGACAGTTCGGCCAGAGCATCGCCTACCTTGACCCTATCAAAGGTTAGCAGGCGGGACGGCGCCGGATTTAAACCAGTAGATGCAGTTCCAACCACTGGGGAAGGCCGGACCGCGCCGTTGTCCTGAGGGACTTCCCGCTGGCCCTGAGCGTACTCGAAAATGCAGGTGTAGTCATAGTGGCCCACCGGCTCGCCCCGCTGGTTCGCAGCCTCAATGCGGAAGGTGACGAACTTGCTGCCCCGCCGCTCGTACTTTTCCAACACCCGCCCGATGCCGGTAATCGTGTCGCCAGCCAGGGCTGGCCGGAACCAGCGGGCCTCGCACTTGGCGAAGGGCGTCTGCCGGCGGGCGGTCTTGGACTGCTCCAACGCCGTAAAGCCGTTGTTTTCGGCAATCTCGGCCCGCAACAAGGGAGCGTAGGACACGGCCATAGTGGGCATGGGAACCGGCGCCCCGCCGTATTCGTCGCTGCCGCCGCCCAGCCGGTAGCGGGCATCCGAGTTCTGGGCGATGCTGGCGTACTCGGCAATCTGCTCCGGGGTGATAGTTACCACTGTGGGCGGCGCGGCCTGCCCCGGCTCGACGGCGTCAAAGTCCCATAATCTTTCCGTGATTTCAACCATAGCTCTGTTCCCTTTCTTGGCATTCTGCTTCGGGGGGTTAACCCGGAGACGCATCCTTCGACAGGCTCAGGATGAGCGGTATTAGTCAACCATTTTCTGGTGAAGGCGTTGGTTAACACGCTCATGGTGAGCTTGTCGAATTACGTCTCTGTGTGAATCCCTACGCCGCGGGCTGCACCAGTTCAATCAGCACGTCGTCCGGGCCTTCGATGTAGGCCAGCTTGGTGCCGCCGGTTACTTCGGTCAGAGGCAGGACGACGCGGATGCCGTCAGCTTCAAACTTCGCCAGTTCCGCGGCCAAGTCGTCAACGTGGAAGCCGAAATGCTCCAGACCCAGGTGGTTAAGTTCGGCAACCGCCCGTTCGTCCGAAGAACCGGCCGGCTTGGAGGATACGTTGAGCCGGGTGGGGCCGCCCACTTCCATCCCGATGGTGATGGTGCCGGGCATAACTTCCCGCTCCGAAACTATCTTGGCCTCGAAATACTTCTCGTACCACGCTGCCGAGGCGTGGGGGTCGGAAGCCCGGATATGTACGTGGTTAATGGCGTAAGGCATAGCAATTTCTCCTCTTGCAATATCATACTCACGGCGTGGAGTCGGTTAAACACAGAGACGCAGGGATAACGGAGATTCGCATAGTAACTCTGTGCTCCTCCACGCTCCCTGTGCCACTGTGTGAAAGCTCTTACCCAATTTCCTCAAAGGCGGGCGTGGGCATTCCTTCCTGCCAGGTGGGGTCGCGCAGTTCCAGCCGGTTGCCGCTGGGGTCGAAGAAGTACAACTCCCGTCCGGTGAAGAAACCCCGTTCCCGGTAAGTCAGTTCGTCAATGGGGATGTCCCGCTCCCGGAACAGGCGGCAGGCTAGGACAAAGGTTTCCGGGGTGACGGTGAAGGAATGGTGGACCTTGCGATCCCGCTGCGCCGCCTGCGCCGTTGGCTCGTCAAGCTCGCAGAGCAGGATGTTGTGGTCCCCGACGTTGAAGCAGGACATACCGGAGTTTCCCAGACGGCCCTTGGCTTCCAGCCCCAGCAAGTCGCCGTAAAAGGCTTCCGCTTCCTCCAGGTTGTTCACCGGAATAGACCAGTGGGTAACGCCCTCGATTTTGAGCAGTCCCATAACTTCCTCCTTTATGCCGTTGCTGTTCCAAGGCTTCATACCGTTCGTGGTGAGCCTGTCGAACTCCCCGTCCTACCTTGTCATTAATGTCATTCCGAGCGAAGCGAAGAATCTAAAATCGCTGCCCTGATAGATGCTGCCTATGCCGCGGAGCGTATCTCAATTTAAGGGTTTTAGATCCTTCCCTCCGTTCAGGATGACAGTGTAGTGCGCGGGAGAGCCTGACTATAGGGCGGGTTTGAAACCCTTCCCTATAAACATATCAATTCCTGGAGGCGCCCCCTACATTCCCGGCGAACCGTGGTGGGCGGTTAGCCGCCAACCCAGGGGTGTGCGGACGAATATGTTGGTAGCCAAGACGCCGAAGTTGTCGGCCCGGCCCTGCAAGACGCTGGTGATATTCTCCACACAGGTAACCCAGCCGCAATCGCCCTCCACCACTACGTTGACGTAGCGAATGTTGAAGTGCATCAGGGTGGTATTTTGGAAGATGCGCCGCCAGCTTTCCCGGATCAGTTCCCAGCCCACCAGGGGCTGCCAGCCGGGGTGGACGCACAGGGCTTGCTCCGAGTCCAGGCATACCTCATCCATCGCCGCCAGGTCCAGCGCGCCAAAGGCTTCGTAGAACCGCTGATTGGCTTCCTTGACCGCTTCAATGTCCGCTGGGTTGGCCTGCATTTATAACCTCGCGCTGCTAATGCTAGCAGGGGCAGACTCAACGGTCTGCCCCGGCTGGATAAGACGCATTTCCGCGGGACTGTCCCCTTGGCGGGCCTGCCCCGGTTGCCGGTTTAGTGCATGGGAGAGAAGGACGCGGGAATTACAATCTTGTTCTCTTGATGAACCAGGAACTCCCGGGTCGGCGGGGGCCAGTTGGGGTTCTCGCCGGCCTCGGCGCGGACGCGGCCCCGCTCGGCCAGGTCCTTGTAAGGCCAGACGTGCATCCACTTGCTCGCCCCGTCTTCCAGCTCGCAGTACATACCGGCGGCCAGCGGCGAATACTCTTCCCGGTGGGGGACGGCGGCGGCCCAGCGCTTCAGCACTTCGTCCAGCGAGCCGGGCTGGTAGGTATAAATCCGCATCTCATAGACGCCGCCCAGTTCCCGGTCGCCCATGGGAGTCATAAACTCGGCGGGGTTCCAAATCTGCGAGTCCATGTTCAGGATGTTGCCGCCGTTGGGCGGAGGCCAGCCCTCAACGCTGGTGCCGCGGCACTCTTCCCGGTGCTCCTCGTTTTCATAGGGCCAGATGTGGATGACCTGGTTCAGCGGGCCGATGTCGGTGTGCCAGAAGGCGGCCAGGGGAGACACCTCGAGACGGCCCGGCAGGGCATTCCCGAAGTTTTCCTCGAACTGGGCCACGCTGCCGGGTTTCATATCATAGGTACGCACTTCGTAAATCATAACCACTCCTTTTGCTCAGAATGTTGGGCCGCCCCTTAACATAAGGGGCTGTCTGCTTGGCCTAGTGTAGCAAAAAGGCGGTAAATGGGCAAACCGGCATCGCCCGCTGCCCTGGGCTATCGCATTTGGATTACGAGCCATCCGTCGTTCCCGCGCAGGCGGGAACCTAAGCTGTTGAGGAACGACGGTAAAGGCCCCTTTATCGTTACTTACCATGTAACAGTTCAGAGTTGAGGGGATTCTCCAGGGTAAGAAAGCCCGTCGTTCCTGCGCAAGCAGGAACCTCGAATTGCGGTTAGCGAGGTTCCTGCCTGCGCAGGAACGACGGACATTTCGACACTGAACAGTTACCTTACCATTACCTTGGCGCACTGCCCAGCCGAGTCAAACCCATTCAGCCGTTACGCGGGCTGTGCAGAATGCCAACTCTTCACGGCAACCCGCCTTCTCTACCCAAACGCCTTTGCCCTAAACCCGCTTCCACTTTTGCCTGCCTCCGGCTACCGTTGGGATTCTTCGCTCCACTCCGTTTCGCTCAGAATGACAGAACAGAGGGATTGCGCTCGGAATACAGCGCCGGCAAATGCATTCATCATTACGATTGCCGGAGTTTAACGCCTCGGCGGTCCGCCGTTGCTACTCTTCGCTGCCCGGTTGGGTATTGGCTCCGTTGCTGGTATCATAGGCCGGCAAAGGGAACCGTGTACTATTGGCCGGGTATCACCAGCCTGGAACCAAAGAGCGCCGGTAACAAGGAGGCAGCAATAATATGGTTAGTCCCAACATCGCCCCGGGACTGAAGGGGCAGCGGCAGACGCTGGTCTGCGAGCATAACGTGGCCGGCCACGTGGACAAGTTCAGCACTCCCTCGATGATTAGCCTGATGGAGCGGGCGGCCATCGAGGCTATCAATGACTATCTGGAGGAGGGCCAGACCTCGGTGGGCTACGAGGTAAACGTGCGACACCTGGCCCCTTCCGACATCGGCGCCACCGTCATCGCTCACGCCGAACTGCTGGAGGTAAGCCGCAACCGGCTCAATTTTCAGGTGGAGGCTTACGACGGCGACCGCAAAATAGGCGAGGGCACCCACCGCCGGGCCATAATTGAGCGGAATCGGTAAGGCTTTTACCCACGAATAAGGAACAATATCAACAGTTCCTTCCCCACTGATGGGGGAATTTTAGGATGGGGGTGAGGAATAGCCCAATGCCACCGCCGCCCACAACGGCGGTTTTGTGATAGTATCTAAATACAACCATTCTCCGATGGTTCACATGGAGGTTGTGTCATGGCGGATATTAATATTTACGAAATTCCCAGCCTTGCCAACGCAATGGCTTATGAGGAAATGAGAGAAGAGTTAAAGCAAGAACATTGGGGCAAGTGGGTTGTCATTGACAATATGGAACTCTTCGGGGCCTACGAGTCCTATGACGAAGCAAAGGAAGCAACGAAGGCAGCGGGGTTGAACTTCCTGGACTGCTGCATCGCTCTGGTAGGGGCAAGGGTCATATAATCTCTTTCCATGGCTGATAATGAGCTTCGCAAGGTTTTTGAGTACCGCATAAATCCGACCAGCGCCATTCTACTCCTTGGCCCTGCCATTGAGATTGAAATAGGAGCGATCCGGAAAAGGGCTTTGCTGGACACCGGAGCATCTTTCTCCCACATCGATATCGATCTGGCGCGAGACTTGGGCTTGGCTGAGGGTGGCACGCACGAGGCAGTAGGCGTTACTGGCAGAGGCGCATACCCGATGTTTACGACAGACCGGTATATTCCACCTTTGGATATCACCATTCCCGGCCCAATACCCGGGCTTACCCTTCGCGAGAATGACCTGCGGTTCGATGCAATTGTGGGAAGAGATGTCATTTGCTGTTACGAGTTCACGGTCAATTCTGAAACCGGGCTGGTTCGCTTTACCGAACTCTAGCGCTCCCACTTCGTGTCCTTGCGTGAATAAACAAAACAGGGGCGGGTGTTAATTTCCCGCCCCTGCCATAGGTTGCCGGTTGGCCGGTTGGCTTACAGGTTAATCTGGGGGTCCATATATTCGTGGTCCTTCTCGTACACCTGAACCCGGTTGCGGGCCGTGTCGCAGATGAAGAGCAGGTTATTTTCCCGGTCGTAAGTGCAGGCGGTAGGCTTGGTGAACTTCCGCTGCTGGTCCAGCAGGTCAGGCACCCGCCGCCGCGCCTTTACCATGTCCGGGTTGGCGTCCAGGCCCTGCTGTCCCCACTTGGAAATGTCAATGGCGTCTCCGTCCAGGTAAGCCAGGGGCCGCGCCTCCGGGTCGTAGATGACTACCCGGTCATTCATCCAGTCCACCACGTACACGTCGCCGTCGCCGTCCACGCAAACGTCGGTGGGGTGGTTCAGGGCATCCGCGCCGTCGACTTCGTGGGCGAAAGTGCGGAGCAGGGTGCCGCCGACGCTGTATTTCTGCACCCGGTTGTTGCCCCAGTCGGCCACGTAGATGTCGCCGTTGGCGTCTATTTCGATGCCGTCGGGCATTTCCAGCTCGTCTTCGCCGCTGCCCTTCTTGCCGAACCCGCCCAAATAGGCGCCGTCCTTGCTGAACTTCTGGACCCGGCTGTTGAAGGAATTGACAATCCAGAGGTTATCATCGGCGTCGAAGGCCATTCCGGCGGGGCCGTTCAACTGGCCTTCGCCGTCGCCCTTTTCGCCCCAGCCGCCCAGGATGTTGCCTTCTCCGTCGAAGATGGCGATCCGGCATTTATACTCGTCGGCGACGTAAACATTCTCGGCGGCGTCCAGGGCCACGCCGGAAATCCAGGTGAAGTTGGAAGGCTCATTGTCACCGTAGGCCAGTCCCAGCCGGCCAAACTCGCCGAGGTACTCCTGCTCCACAGTGAACTTGGTAACTCGGATGCCGCCGGAGTTCTGCTCAGTGGCCCGGTTGGTTACGTACAAAATGCCGTCTTTGGCGGAGGCGATGCTAACGGGCTGACTGAAGCCCATGCCCGCTGCGCCGTTTCGTCCAATGTTATGGCAATAGAGCCAAGCGCGCCCGGCAGCTATAGTATTCTGCGCCATGTTCTCCTCCTATTTGATAGTCTTCTCCGGTGGGCCAAACAAGGAAGGGAACCCACATCCGTTTTCAGCCCATCCTTTCGTCAGGAAAGGCCGGGGAACCGCCCCGGTTGGGAAAGTTCACCCGGCCCTAAAAACTCAATCTCGATTGGCTTCGATTGTTGAATCGGGGCAACTCGATTGAGCGCCAGGCACTACTGTCCTGTTGTATCCAGTAATCGGAGGCCGGGGTTTACTTCAAGTAGCCCAGCTTCTCGAAGTGGCCGTTAACCAGCGGAGTAGCGTCCATGCCGAACCAGTCTTCCACGATGGTGGTGTAAGAGCCGCGGAAGTCGTAGTTGGGAACCAGGTCGCCCTGCTCCAGGTTTTTGGCCTCGCGAGACGGGTACTCGCCATACATTCCACCCGTGACTCCGTCGCCGATGGCGAAGGCTACGCCGGCGGCGCCGTGGTCAGTGCCGGAGCCGTTGTCACGTACCCGGCGTCCGAACTCGGAGAACATATACATGATGACGTTCTCGCCGGTGTTGTGCTCCTTCAGGTCCTGGAAGAAAGCGGAGACGCCCTCCGAAATGTCCTTCCACAGGGCCGGGTGAGCGGCGTACTCGCCGGCGTGAGTGTCAAAGCTGGCGTGCTGGGTGTAGAAGACCCGGGTTCCCAGATCGGCCATGTAAACCTGGGCGATGTCGCGCAGGTGCTGGGCGATGGGGGAACTGGGATACTCTACGTTGGAGGAGTAGCGCTCCGGGGCTACCTTTACGATGTCGGCGCCAATCATGGCTTCCGTGCCGGTGGAGCGCAAGTAGTCGGTGACGAAGCTGCCGCCGACGGTGGGGGAATACATCCGGCTGAACAGGTCCAGAGCCTTGGCCCGCTGGTCCTGGTCGCTAATGCCGGTGAGCAGGCCATAGGTGCCCAGGTCAGCGATGGCGGCAACGGGAACGCCCGGTACGGCCAAAGCGCGGGGCAGGCCATGCCCGAAGTTAATGGCGGTCAGTACGTTCTCTTTGTTCGGGTCCAGTTCCCGGGCCAGACGGCCGGCCCAGCCTTCCGTCCCGACCTTGTCCGGCTCACAGGTGTGCCAGATGTCCATGGAGCGGAAGTGGGAACGGGGAGAATCAGGGTAGCCGATGCCGTGGATGACGGCAACCTTGCCCTGGTCGTACATTTCCTTGATCGGGCCCATGGCGGGCATCATGCCCAACTGGTCGTCCACTTTGATGATGTCTTCCATCTTGTAGCCAACATTGGGCCGGTTCTCGTAATACAGCGGGTCGCTGTAGGGGATAATCGTGTTCATATAGTCGTTGCCGCCGGTGAGCTGCAGTACGACGATGACCGGGTCTTTCTTGGTTGAAGTCATTTCTTCCTCCTTTTTTGCAGGCTGGCCCGATAGTCGGACCCTTTAGGCAAACTGGAACTCGGTGGTGGCGCTGATCAGAGCCATCATCTCACCGATACGGGTAGCGACGGTGTCCTCATCGCTCCAGTCCAAGTTACCGCCGGCGTTGGCGTGATTGATGAGTTCCTCACGGGTCTCGTCGCTGAGTTCCAGGAAGCCCATGTAGTCCAGGCAAGCATTCAGCATCTCGTCCGGGGTAATCGCATTCTCCGCCTTGATGTTGCGGATGATGCTCTGCATACCGGGCTGGCTGGTCTTGGTTACGCTGTCGGCCACGAAGTTGATGCGGGCCAGCAGGGAGCCGCTGTTAATCCACTCGGAGCCGGTGTGCCAGCCTTCCACGCTGGGCGGGTCGAGGATTTCCTGCCCCATGTAGCCGGGCTCCCGGCAAATCTTGGTCAGACCCGGGTCGGGGAAATCGAAAATCCCCATCATCTTCATGGTGCCGGCGACGACTTCCGCCGGGCTCTTAATCTTGGAATAGCGGGCGTTCTTGAAGAACTCGGACTTAAGCATGAAGCGCAGGACTTCCCGAATCTCGTAGCCGGACTCTTCGAAGACGTTGCACATCATATCCAGGGCTTCCTCGTCCCGGGCCGGTTCAATGGTCCAGGAGGGAACCTGCGGCTCGTCGGCGACGAAGAAGTTATACAGGTGGCGGCAAATGAAGCGGGCGGTGGCCGGCTCCTTCACCACGATGTCAATGATGTCTTCGCCGTTGAAGCTGCCGGTCTGTCCCAGGAAAGTCTTTTCGCCGAAGTCGTGGTCCTCTTCCCGATAGGAGAAGTACCAGGGGTAACGGCCATAGGGCTGCCGGGGCAGCTTGGGCTGGATGGTCCAGCCGGTAAAGGCCCGGGAGGCCTCCCGCACGTCCACCTCGGTGTAGTTGCTGACGCCCATGGTGAAGAGCTCCAGCAGTTCCCGTCCCCAGTTCTCGTTTACCGCATCCCGGTGATTTTCGTTGTTGTCCAGCCAGTAAATCATCGCCGGGTTGGTGGAAAGTTCCATGAGCAAGTCTTGGTAGTTGCCCATGCCCTTCTCGCGGAACATATCAATCTGGGTCAACATTTGGTCGCAGTTGTCCAACTTGGAGTTGCCGGTGGCGAACACATGGTGCCAGAAAAGGGCCATCTTTTCTTCCAGGGGCTTGTCAGTGCTTACCATATTGTAGAGCCAGTTGGCCTGGCCCATTACCGGGTTGCCGCCGGGGAGCAAGCAGCCGGGGTAATAGCGCAGCAGCAGTTCTGCCTTGCCACCGTGCCGGTCTGCGGGCGGATCAACCAGTTCTTCCACTACCGCGTCATAGCCTTTGGCTACAAGCGCTTCCAACTCCTCCCGATTGGCGCCAAAGCCGGCGCGTCGCATCAGGTGAGCCATCAAAGCGAGGTCTTCTTTGTTTGACATCCGACGCCTCCTTCTCGAATGTTTGATAACCAGTTTAAGGGTTTTGGATCAAACCCAATAAGCTATCTGGGATTTTAAGATAACGAACCCAGTCTGTCAACAGTTTTTGGGGAATCCGGATATATTGGGTGGCTTTTGATATTGATTATAATGTAGGAATTGAAATGAGCTGTTCGCTCCGGTTCGGCCGGCATTCTTGAATAAACCGCTCGTGCGGTTTATCATCAGGCCAAAGGATTGCCCTTACTTATACCTCTATACTTTCCTTTTCGGCAAGGTGTCGTTATGACTACATCGGCAAAGGCCCCAGCGCCTACAACCCCGGTGGAACCCCGGCAAACCCGCAAGTTTACGGTGGACGAATACTACCGGATGGCCGAAGTTGGCATCCTGTCTCCCAAAGACCGCATCGAGCTGATCCGAGGCGAAATTGTCTTAATGGATCGCATTACCCCACGACACGCATCCTGCAAAATGAGGATGTCCCGCGTCTTTCACCTGACACTCGGGATGAACGCCTTTATTAGCGTGGCCCATCCCCTTCGCCTTGACGAATATTCCGAGCCAGCTCCGGACATTGCTATTCTGCGACTTCGTGAGGATGAATACTTTACCGGCCACCCTGGCCCAGCCGATACGTTAATCGCAGTCGAGATTTCGGATATTTCCCTGAACTATGACCGGAACATTAAGGTCAACCTCTATGCCGAAGCCGGCATCCCCGAAACATGGATAGTTAACTTGCTTGATTACCGAATGGAGGTTTTTTCTGATCCAGGCACCAACGGCTACACCCGGCACGCTGTTTATCACCGGGGCGACCGCATTTCCCCCTCAACCCTGCCCGACGTGGAGTTTGCGGTGGATGACCTGCTGCCGCCCCTGCCAGCGGCAGAGCAGCAAACGGCGGAAAGCGCAACTTAATCGCCCCCCGCTCCAGGGCAATCGCGCTTTAATCAACAGTGGCCTCGCCAACGGTCATTCTGCTCTCCATGTCATTCTGAGCGGAGCGAAGAATCCAGAATCTTTCGCAGCAAGGGTTGTCCGGTATCCGGCAAGGGTCCACCCTGAAGGATTTTAGATTCTTCCTCCGCTCCGCTACGTCAGAATGACATCATGGGGAATGGAAACGCAATTGCCGTCTCTCCCCCCATTCCCCCGGTTGCCCATTGGCCGGCTGAAGGGTTAACATTGGGCCATGCGCCGGAGGCCGAATGTTCGCCAACGTGGGGCCGGAGCCGGCCAGCGGTAAGATTTCCGGTTTGTTTTAAGGAAGGAGAGGGTTATGGCAGAAGTATTGGACTCAAAGGCGGCCGGGGCGCGGCGGTTTGAGGGACAGGTAGCTGTGGTTACCGGCGCCGGGCAGGGAATTGGGGCCGCCACCGCGCGGCGGCTGGCCCAGGAAGGCGCATCCATTGTCATTGGGGATATGGTGGAGGAGTCCTCTCTTCGGGTTCGGGACGAGTTAAGGGACTTCGGCGCCTCCGCCGTCATTTCGCTGGGGGAGTTGTCCAAGTGGGAGAATGCCCAGGCGTTGATGGCCTGCGCTTATGCCGAGTACGGGCGGATTGACGTGCTGGCTAACGTAGCCGGCGGGACTATCTGGTTTCAGTCCTTTCAGTACTATACGCCGGAGCAGATACAGGCCGAGATTGACAAGAGCTTTTGGACTGCCGTTTGGTGCTGCCGGGCCGTGCTGCCTTATATGATCGAGCAGAAGTCCGGCGCTATTGTCAACGTCGCCACTCACGCCGTAACCGGGGCTTTCCGGGTTCCCTACGCGGCGGCCAAAGCAGGGCAGATTGGCCTCACCACCTCCCTGTCTCGTGAAGCGGCGCCCCTGGGTATCCGGGTCAACTGTATGGCTCCCAGCGGCACCCTGGCCGAAGACCGGGTGACTCCCCGTAACCACAGCATAACGGCTGCTCCCCCGGAGTTGCCGCCGGAAGAGTTGGACTTGCAGGAAACCTACCGGCAGCAGACCCGGCTGTCCGAAATACCGATGGGCCGCCGGGGAGAGGCGGACGAGCAGGCGGCGGCCATCGCCTTCCTCGCCTCCCACGATGCATCCTACATTACCGGCCAGGTGTTGGCCGTCGGCGGCGGCCAGCCTTACCCCTTTTAGGCTGGGCAGTTGCATCAGGTTATGTTTCACACCGAGACGCAGAGAATCAGGGATACTCTGAATAAGTCGTTAAACGCCAGCGCCTTCACCCCGTCGTTCCTGCCTGCGCAGGAACGACGGGTAGGGATAAACACCCATATCACGGACTTATTCAGAGGTTCCCTAGAGGAAGGCAGGGGTATCTCGGCGAATCTCCGCTCATTTACGTCTCCGCGTGAAAAGAAATCTGCCGCCGTGCTATAATTCGCTCAACATTCGGTTTTCCTGAACTGGTATTCCTGAGCCGTTTTTACTGAGGAGGGAGCATGGGATTGAAGAAACTCCTTACCAAACCCTTGTCCGGTTACCCCGGTGACTATAAAAAGATGCGTCGCGGGACTCAAGGCTTCGACCAAACGCCTCCCTTCCGCAG
The DNA here is from genome assembly GCA_965197655.1 of Dehalococcoidia bacterium. GTDB lineage: Bacteria > Chloroflexota > Dehalococcoidia > Lucifugimonadales > UBA3495 > CATQHB01. The sequence goes on from OZ240220.1 coordinate 4,102,192, forward strand.
GCCTGACGACTCCGACGACCGGCGCAGCCGCATTCCCCCCACCGGCTACCGCGAGTACTGGTATCCGGCCCTGCCCGCCAAGGATGTCAAGCGGGACAAGCCGGAAGTGCTGCGGATGCTGGGCGCCGACGTGGTCTTCTTTAGAGATAAGGAAGGCGAGGTGCAGGCTCTGTTGGACTGGTGCCCCCACCGGGCGGTCTATCTCTCGATGGGCCGCTGTCACTTCCCCGGCTTTGTCACCTGTCCCTACCACGGCGCCACCTTTGACGGCGAGGGCAATTGCGTGGCCTTCCTGACCGAAGGACCCGACTCCAAGATGGTCGGCGCCCCCGGAATGAAGGCCCGCAAGTATCCCACGGTGACCATTAAGGGCATGGTCTTCGTCTGGATGGGCGACGGCGAGCCGGTGGACCCGCAAGAGGACATCCCGCCGGAGATGTTCGAGGAGCATAACATCCACCGCCCGGTGTTTACCATGTTCGATTGCAACTGGGTGCTGGTGCTGGAAAACACGATGGACGCCCACAACGCCTTTATGGTGCACCGGAACTCCCTGCGCATCCTGAAGAGCCGGTTGGGTGGTCGTCCCCGCACCCCCCTGGGTTACCGGGTGAACCTGGTGAACAACAAGGCGGTGCACTACCAGCCGGGCCAGGGCAAGTCCAGCGTGGAAAAGTATTACTACGATGAAGCGGGGAATATCCCCTACCAGATGTACTATCCGGGCGTGGCTGGAGTCTGGCCCAAGGGCCGCTGGCGGCTGCTGTGGACCTGGTTCTTTGACCGGAAAGCCCGCAACCAGGGTCAAATCCCGGGCCGAATCCGGCCACCCCAAGCCGAATCGGAAGGGGTGAACGAATGGAACGGCACCCGCCTCCCCGGTATGTCCCGCACCGGCGGGAACAACGCCTTCTTCCGCAGCACCCGCTGGGCGGTGCCGGTGGAGGAGGGCCTGACCCGCATGGTTTACCTGAACGTGGAGCGTTACGGCAGCAAGCCCAACCCCTTGCGCCGCCTCTGGAGTACGGTAAGCTGGCCCTACCGGAATTGGGAGTTGAACTTTAACTTCCGTAACCAGGACTATGATGCCGAAAAGTATGTCCAGTACGACTTGCCCGAATACCTCTCTTCCACCGACTCGGTGGTGGTAGCAATGCGCCGCCTTTTCGTGGAACACGCCCGGGACGTGCAGCGCCGCCGGGAACGGGAAGAGGAATTGCCGGAAAGCCCGGAGGACACGCTGGCGGAGCGGATGGTGCGGGAGGGCGATGCCCTGGTGGCCCAAACCAACGATGCCTTTGACCTTGACCGTTTGCAGGAGGAACTGCTGCGGCGGGTTTAAGGGCCGGTATAACTCGTAGCTAACGGGAACAGCTTTCTGCCCCCTACTCAATAGGGGGCAGAGTTTTGCTAAGGAACCTCTGAATAAGTCCGTGACTCGTGATGTTTACACTTATCCGTCGTTCCTGCGCAGGCAGGAACCTACAACGTTACGTACAGAGGTTCCTGCTTTCGCAGGAACGACGGGTGAAGGCGCTAGTGTTCAATGACTTATTCAGAGTATCCCTAAAGCGGTGGTAAGGGAAAGGCGATCCCGGGCGGGGTCGGCGGCAGGGCAATCTCGTCTTAATTTCGAGAACCCCGGCGGTGTCATTCTGAGTGCAACGGAGTGGAGTGAAGAATCCAGCCCTTCTCCCTAATAACCCTGAGAGCCGGAGAAATGACTGCCGGAGGGAATTGGGATTCTTCACTCCGTTCAGAATGACAGAGCGGACTTATAAAGACCGGCGCAAGTTAGCCTGGTGAGTGAAGAAGTGGGAATTAGCGGCTTATTCCTGCGGGCGGAGGTTAAGCGCGGTTGCCTTGGGACCAACGGCGCGTCACTTGATAGCAACGCGCTGCTTCGAAATTTGATAGAGGCTATTGATGACGTTCACTGAAAACTATTCCTGGATATGGATTCTCTTTGTCTTTATTGCCTACTTTGTGGTCCTGATTGGCATTGCCGTTTTCCGCGCCCGGCGCATGGACGATATGTCCGACTACGTGCTGGGAGGCCGTAAGATGGGCGCGCTTACTTCCGCCCTCAGCGCCGCATCCTCCGCTACCAGCGGGTGGACGATGCTGGTCTTGCCGGCCCTGGCCTTTGCCGCCGGAATGATGCACTTGTGGACGGTAGCGGCTATCATCCTGGGTCACTGGTTTGCCTGGACTATAATGGCTCGCCGTATCCGCCGCTACACCATCGCCACCGAGAATTCGCTGACGGTGCCGGAGTTTCTGGAGAAGCGGTTTGGGGACAACAGTGGCGTGTTGCGTGCTTTATCCGGCCTCATCGGTATTTATTTTATTACCCTTTACGTCTGCTCCGGCCTGATTGCCGGGGCCAAGCTCTTGGAGGTAGTTTTCGGCCTGGATCCCATGGGAAACGGCCACAATGCAGGGGTGCTTATCTCCCTGGTTGCGGTGGTGTCTTATACGTTTATTGGCGGCTTTCTGGCCGTGTCGCGGACGGACGTTTTCCAGGCCCTGATAATGCTGGCCGGGTTCATCATCATTCCCGTCACCCTGATTTTTACTGTCAGCAACCCCTTTCAAGGTCTGGAATCTACTGCCCCCGGTTTTTGGAACCCCTTTACCGACCAGGCCAACGAAGGGCTGGGCCTAATGTTCTTCCTTTCGTCACTGGGCTGGGCCTTCGGCGCTTTTGGCGCCCACCGCATTCTCTCTCGCTTTATGGCGGTGCAGCGTGAAGGAGACATTAACCGCAGCCGCAATGTTGGGGCCGTATGGGTGTTGCTTATTTTCCTGGTTGCCCTGCTGATGGGGCTGGTGGCGGCGCCGGCCCTGCTGGACCGGGGTATTATGCTGCCCGATGCGGAGAAGCTCTACCTGGTCGTGGCCGAGACTTTCTTTCATCCGGTGGTTGCCGGGCTGCTGCTGACCGCGGTAATTGCGGCGGTGATGAGCACCGCCGATTCCCAGTTGCTGCTGGCCTCGGCGATAGCTACCGACGATATGCCGATTATCAAGAGGATTGCCTATTCTATGAGGACGCAATCGCGGGTCTGGATGGGGCGGGGGATGCTGCTGTTGGTGGGAGTAGTGGCCGCGGTAATTTCCATCGTTGCCCCGGAGTCGGTATTCGCCCTGGTTTCCCTGGCCTGGGGCGGCATGGGCGCGGCCTTCGGGCCGGCGCTCATACTGGCCCTTTACTGGCGCCGTTTTAACCGCTGGGGGGCGCTGGCCGCCGTGATTTCGGGTACGGTGGTATCTACCTGGTGGTGGCTGATGGGATTGGGGTACGAAGGGGCCGGCAGTTTGGCCGACCTGTTGGGTTTCCACGCAATGGTGGAGCTTATGGAGGAGGTCGGCTTCTGGCAGCTGAACCCGGCTACGCCCGGCTTTGTGGCAGCAGCCCTGTTTGCCGTGGTGGTAACCCTGCTGACGCCGGCGCCAAACCGGGATGTGGAAGAACTGTTTGACCGGGTTAATGGGCCGGACTGGAGGGAGGGAGATGCAATGGGAGGGAGGGAGCTGGTTTAAGAATTACATGAAGAAGTAAAGCGTGATGCCGTCCAACCCGTCATTCCGGCGCAGGCCGGAATCCAGGCCCTTGAATTTCTGGATTCCGGCGAAAGCCGGAATGACGATACGGGGGCAGAGATAACTCACCTAAACTGAACGGTTTGCCCGCGCTGCGGCATACCGGTTGGGCGGGACGGGCAGGCCCAAGTTGCCGTGGAGGGTTTCCGCCTCGTACTCGGTGCGGAAGAGGCCCCGCTCCTTCAGGATGGGCAATACCAGGTCAATGAAGTCATGGAACCCGGCGGGGAGGACGGAGTTGTTCATCATAAAACCGTCCGCCGCGCCCGCCTCAAACCACGCCTGCATCGTGTCCGCAACCTGGGTCGGCGTGCCGATGAACTTGTGGCGCGGCGTGGTGGTCCGCAGGGCCAACTGGCGCAGGGTCAGGCTTTCGTCCCGGGCCAGTTGCTTCAGCCGGTCGGTGGTGCTTTCCCAGCCGTTGCGCCCAAAATCGCCCAAGTCCGGGAAGGGTTCGTCCAACTCGAACTGGGTGAAGTCCAGGTCGTTGAAATAGCGGCCCAGGTAGTTTAGGGCATCCCCGATTACCACCAGGTTGGCTATCTCCCGGTACTTCGCGTCGGCCTCCTCGGCGGTATGCCCCACGATGGGGGAACAGCCGGGGAGGATCAGGATTTCGTCCGGGTTGCGGCCCTGCTCAGCTGCCCGGCCCTTTACGTCGTCATAGAACTCCTTGGCCGCTTCCAGCGACGGCTGGCCGGTAAAAATGACATCGGCGTGGCGGGAGGCGAAAGTCCGCCCAGCCTCCGAGGAACCGGCCTGAATCAATACCGGCCGGCCCTGGCGGGAACGGGAGATGTTCAGCGGCCCGGTAACTGAATAAAACTCGCCCTGGTAGTCAACCCGGTGCATCTTGTTCGGGTCGAAAAATACCCCCGCCTCCTTGTCGAAAACAAAAGCGTCATCCTCCCAGGAATCCCACAGGCCCGTGGTAACCTCCAGGAATTCGTCGGCCATTTGGTAGCGCAGGTCGTGGGCCGGGTGTTCCGGCCGGCTGTAGTTCAGGGCCGAGCCTTCCAGCGGAGAGGTGACAATGTTCCAGCCGACCCGCCCGTTGCTGATGTGGTCAATGGAGGCGAACTGCCGGGCGACGGTAAAGGGGTCGCTGTAGGTGGTGGACAGGGTCGCCGCCAGGCCGATATGGGTGGTGTCCATCGCCAGCGCGGCCAGCAGAGTCAGCGGCTCAAAGCGGTTGAGAAAGATGGGATGGGACTTTTCGCTGATATACAGCCCGTCGCCAAAGAAAACGAAGTCCAGCTTGGACGCCTCGGCCTTGCGGGTCAGTTCCCGGTAATACTGGAGATTTATTGGGCCGTCAGGCACTGCCTGCGGGTGCCGCCAAGAAGCCATGTTGCTGCCGGTGCCCGAAAAGAATGATCCCAACCGGAGTTTGCGCTGATTGTCCATACTTCCCTCATTTTCTGCACCTGGTCTCTGACCTATTGGCCGGCGGCGCCGGCCAGTATTGCATCGCTCAGCAGTTTGTAGGAGTGGAGGCGTTGGTCAAAGTCCCGAATGGCGGTCACTACAAATATCTCCTCAACCCGGTAGGACTGCCGGATTGCTTGCAGCCGCTCGGTGACTCTACCCGGTGACCCGTGAATGACGTTGGCTCCTTGCTCCGCATAGGTAAAATCCTCACCGCTTTGACGGCCAAACTCCTCGGCAGCTTCGACGGAGAAAACGGTGAAGGTGCGTCCGCTCTCCAGCCGAATCCGTACCACCCTGATTTCGGCTGCGTAGCCGGCGGCCGCTTCGTCAGTATCCGCCACGATGACCGGCAGCGCCAACATTGCTTGGGGGCCGACGCCGTCGGTCGGCTCAAACCCGTTGCGATAAGCGTCAACGGCCCGCTCCATCTCCCCCTCGTCACCATTGAGAAACAGGGCGAACACATAGGGCATCGCCAGTTGGGCGGCCAACTTGGCGCTGGCCGCGGTGGCGCCGAGCAGGAATAACTCCGCCGGCTGGGGCGGCAGCGGAGTTGCCGTCAACCCCTGCAAGGGATGGCCCTCTTCCAGCCGGTTGTGCAGAAACTGCATCAGCTCCACCAGCTTTTCATCCAGGGATTGGGTCGTTGCGTCGGAAACCGGCTGAGGGCGCAAGGCTTGGGTCGAGCGGGGCATTCCCCCCGGCCCGCGGCCAATGCCCAGGTCCACCCGGCCCGGGGCCAGAGTAGCCAGCACGTTGAAATTTTCCGCCACTTTGTAGGGGCTGTAGTGCTGGAGCATCACCCCGCCGGAACCGATGCGGATGTGGTCAGTCCGGGCCAGCAGGTGGGACATCAGCACCTCCGGCGATGAACCCATGTTCCGGTTGGAGCCGTGATGCTCGGCTACCCAAAAACGGTGATAGCCCCATTCCTCGGCCCGCTGCGCCAACTCAATAGTATGCTTGAGGGCATCGGCGGCGGTCTCGCCTTCCGCCGCCGGGCTTTGGTCCAGGATGCTGAGTTTCAGTGGGTTATTTTCCATAAGGCAATGTTCGACCGGGCCTGATTAACTGCCCCGTTCCCGGGCCAGGAAGCCCATCTCTCGGACCCGGTCGGCGAAGCGCAGCGCTTGCGCGGAACCTTCGCCCCGGATTCGCAAACTCATTACGTGGTTGACGTTGTAAACCCCCCAGGGATTATCCAGGACGAAAGCCCTGGCCCGGCTGCGTCCCATCATTGCGTCAACGGGCCGGCCCAGTACCGACTCAATCAACCGCTCGAATTCCTCCATGTTCCTAACCTGGCCCATTGGGTACTTGTGGTCAATAGTAATTCCGCCGGACAACACCACCGTCACCGCCAGAATATCCACCTGTTGCCGTTCGATAGCCACTTGGCGCCCCCTGAAGAGAAGGAAAGAAGATAATCGGGTTGGTTCCTGGCCGCTGTTTGGCCCCGGTCGTTGCTGACTCGGCGCCAGGCCGGTGCTGTCTTGGTGGTGGTTAACGACAAGCCGGCGTCCGTGATAATGATAAGGCGGCGGCATTCTTCTGTCAAAGCTGTCCGGCGGCGCCGGGCGATGGCGTCTTAACTCAGGGAGTCGGACCAAGCGGCTAACCGCCGTTTCTTCGTTGACTCGGCTCCTTCGTACCCGATCAAAATGCCTGTGATTCATTATGGGCATATTCTGTCATTGAGCATACTCTGTCATTCTGAACGGAGTGAAGAATCCCAACTCCTGCCGACAGTCAATTCTCTAGTCAACAAGGTTGCTTATGCGAAGGGTTGGGTTCTTCGCTCCACTGCTCCACTCCGTCGCGCTCAGAATGACACCGCCGGGGTTATTGGAGTTAAGATGCCATTGCCTTGGGACTAGGCCAGGACGATTGTAAAGTCCGTTCGTGGCGAGCTTGTCGAACCATCAAAAGCTGTAACAATGCCCCTTCTACAAGCTCAGGACGAACGGAGGAGTAAGCGATTTGGCGACTTTGCAATCGCCCTACGGACTTGGCTGCCGCCTGGGATTATTTACGCTGACTTATGGTAAACTAATATGAAGCAGGTCAAGGTGCGTTACCCGTCTGCCCTGGTTTCCGTTGGCAAAAATAAGGGGGGTCCAGCTTCCGCTTAGGGCAATCTAACCAGGAGGGATTTTCAATGGTAAGCCAGACCCCGGCAGGGTCGCCCAGGCTATCGTCTTTCCTGTTGGCGGCCCAGGAATGGATGCAGGAAGAGTACGCGCCGGCGGTGGTCCGGCAAGCGTTGGATGCCCGGGAGCAGGTTTCCTCCGAGGTGAAACGCGCCCTGGACACGGCGATACGGAGCAGCGGCGTAAGGGTTCCCGGAGGAGGATTCCGGCCCCAAACGGTGCATCGCGCGCCGTCTCACCACTTGCAAATGCCGGTTTTCCGAAAGATGCAGGAATCCGATGAGTTGGTTGGTGCCATCCTGAGGGTTTGGGAGGCTTCCAAGACGGAACTTTACGAGATGATAGTCCAGCATTTGCAGGGGATGGACGAGCCGACTTACGGGCCTGACCGCAAGATGGGCTGTTTTCGGGGTATTTGGGATGCCAAAGACTGGGATGCCAACCGGGACATTTTTCTAGCCGAACACGACCGGTTCGACCAGGATGACGTGGGACTTATGCTGTGGTGCGTGTCCGGCAAAATACCCGTACCGATAACGGCAGAAGTGGAAAAATCAACGGAGGGTGTGGACTTTGCCCGCTGGCAGGATTTGATGCGAGCGCTGCCGCCGGATGCCCCGCAATGGGAGGAGGCCCAGGATTTTACGGCTGCAGTAGCCGAAATCGTCGCTGCCAAGGAAAAGGAGCGCTCCCTGGTAGCCGTAAACACCCTGAAAGCGAAAGTTATTAATATCCGAGAGCAGTTTTCCGAGGAGTTAGCCTACTTGGAACGGGATATGGACTTGTGGATTTCGCCTGCCCCGGTCCACCCGTCCATCGCCGCCCAGGTGCTGGGCCAGGCGGAATTTCTGAGGTCCCTTTTGGCTCAATATCAGCCCATCCGCGACCAGGCGGAAGTCAGGAGCGAGGAACAAATGCGGGCGACTCGCCGGGCGGAGTTGGAAGCGGAAATCATTGCAGCCCTGGGCGAAATGGAGCGGTTCTTGTCCATCGCCCAGCCACCGGAGCAGGTTGAAGCCCCGGTGGAAGAATCCGGCGCCGTGCCGGAGCTTGCGCCAGTCGCGGTGACCGATGTAGTTGCCGACAATTTGGTTGTCGATATAGGCGTCGCGGTAAGCAATGATGCGTTGGCGGTTGAGCAGACTCCCATCGTCGAAGCTAAACCCGTACAATCTGTAAAAGAGGCGCCGGCGCCGGTGGCAGCAGGGGCGGCCCAGGATACTAAAGTGGAAGCCGTTCCTATGAACCTGGAATCTGCCGCGTCCCAAGAGAATAACGCTTCTCTATTGCTGGATTTTCAATCGCTTCGGGATGAAATTGAAAATCTGAAATCCGAACTTCATTCTCGAAAGGATAATGAAGAGTACTGGCGTAACGCCTACGTGGACGCCGCCAAGAACGCCGCCAAGGGCGAAGAGCCGTTTGAAGAGATTTCACGGCCAAGGGACGTGAACGCCGCAGTAGTCCTGGCGGAGAAGCGGTTTTCCGACGAGATTCTCTTCCAGCTCAACTCCAAGTCCTGGACCAAGAACAACCCCTACGAAGACCCGCAAGCAGTCCTGGATGCCCTGGAATGGCTGGCTACCACCTATTACCGCTCCCGGATCGGGGAGATAAGCATTCCAAAACTGGATGACTCCATCTATGAAGCCTGCCGTTGGCGGTACGCCAGCAACCAGAGCGAAGTAACTATGGGTCAATACGAGAGTTACTATAAAACCGTGGTTGGCGACCAGACCTACTGGCTGGGAGAGCATATTGGCCGGGGCAGCAGCAAGGACCCGGTTAACACCATCCGGATAGCATTTCACTGGGATAAGGAACAGCGGCGGGTCATCGTCGGCTACATCGGCCAACACCAGCAAACGGATGCCACCTGAAAAAGCGGGGAGTAGTCCCGAATGTGAGTCACCCCTCGCCAAGTCCATAAGGCGAGGGGTGACTTGTTTGCCGGCTTATAGACTGAAGGTTGCCCGGTTTACAGCCGACCTCCATCGTACAAGCCCACGAAGTAAGGGGGTAGCTTGCGGTAAATCTGTATCCGGTTGCGCTGCGAGTCAACGATGAAGAGCCGATCCTGGTCGTCAACCTCTACGCCAATGGGGCCGCGCAGGAACCTTTCCCGTTCCAGACCCTGGGCGATTTCCCGCTCCAGCTTCATATCCGGGTTGGCCTCCAACTTGGTTATACCCCACTTGGACAGGGTGGCGTCGCCGAGTATGATGGTGATAAACAGGCCGTTGCTGTCGAACACCTGGACCCGGTCATTGTCCCAGTCGGCTATGTAGATAATCCCTTCCTTGTCCACGGCCACGTCGGTGGGGCGCTTGAACTCGCCCTCGCCGGAACCTGTGGAGCCGAACTTCATCAGGAAGTTGCCTGCCGAGTCAAACTTCTGGATGCGGTCGTTGCGCCAGTCGGCCACATAGATATTCCCGTCGGCGTCCAGGTCAATGCCCCAGGGCATATTCAGTTCGCCGTCGCCGGTCCCGAAGCTGCCGAAGGAAGATATATACTTGCCGTCCTTGGTGTACTTCTGGACCCGGTTGTTGCCGGTATCCACCAGGAACACATTGTCGTCGGCGTCTAAGTGGATGCCGGAAGGCTGGCTGAACTCCCCGTCGCCCTCGCCGACAACGCCCCAAGACCCCAGCCAGTCTCCGTCCTTGGTGAAGATGGCGACCCGGTTAAGCCATTCGTCGGTAATGTACAGGTTCTCGTCGCTGTCCAGGGCGATGGAGGTGGGCCAAACCAGGGAACCATCCGAAGCGTTCTCGCCGGAGTCCATCAGGTCGCCGCCCAGACGTCCGCCGTTGCCGATTTCGCCGATGTATTCCTCCTCGCCGACGGTGCAGACGGTTATGCGCTTGGAGTCGGCGCGGTAGTCATAGGCCCGGCTGACCACGTACAAAACGTCGTCCGCGCCCCGGGCCACGGAAACCGGGTTTTTGAAGCCGGGTCCGGCCTCTTCGCCGCGGCCTATGGTGTGGGTGTAACGAAAAGTTACGCCTTGAACTTCTGTAGTCATTTTCACCTCTGCCAGGGAAATGTGAAGAGAGCGCCGGATTTGACGCTCCCTCCCATGTGGTGTTTACTTCTTCACGAAGTCCAGCTTCTCGAAGCTGCCGTTGACGAGGGGCTTGGCGTCCAGGCCAAACCAGTCTTCCAGGATGGTGGTGTACAGGCCACGGAAGTCGTTGTTGAAATGCAGATCGCCGTCCAGCAGCTTGTCCTGCTCCAGGGAAGGATACTCGGCATACAGCCCACCCTTAACGCAATCGCCGATGACGAAAGCGGCGCCGCCGGAACCGTGGTCGGTGCCGGAGCCGTTGTCGTGCACCCGCCGGCCGAACTCGGTGAATACCAGCAGCATCACGTTGTCGGTGGCATTGTGCTCCTGCAGGTCCCGGTAAAACTCGTCAATCGTGCGGGAAACGTTGGTTACCAGATTGGCGTGGGCCGACAGTTGGGTAGCGTGAGTGTCAAAGCTGTTGTAGGGAGCGGTGGTGTAGAGTACCCGCGTCCCCAAATCGGCGCAATGGACCTGCGCGATGTTCCGCATATATTGGGCGATGGAGCTGTCGCCGTATTCCACCGAGGAGGAATACTGGGCCGGGGCGGTAGCCAGAATGTCGGCCCCCTTCAGGGCGTCCATGCCGGTCTGGGACAGATAGTCCACCACCGGGCCGTGGCCTATGGCGGGGGAATACATCCGGGCAAATATGTCTAGGGCTTCGGAGCGCTGCTCCTCGGTTTCAATGGTGGTCAACACGCCGTAGGACTCCAGGTTGCCCACTGAGGCGATCGGTACCCCGGGGGCGACCATGGCCCGGGGCAGACCCCGACCGAAGTTCACGCCGGTCAGCACGTTGTCCTTGTTGGGGTCCAGGTCGCGGATGGCGCGACCCAGCCAGCCCTCGTCGGATATTTTTGACGGCTCGCAAGTGTGCCAGATGTCCATGGAGCGGAAGTGGGAGCGGTTGGGCACGGGATAGCCGACGCCCTGGATAACCGCCACCTTGCCCTCGTCGTAAAGGGCCTTGAACTCCGGCATATTGGGGTTGATCCCCAACTCGTCGTTGATGGGCATTACCTGGTCCGCCGGAATGTGGACGTTGGGCCGGTTGTCCATATACAGCGGGTTGGTAAAGGGAACGAAGGTATTCATGAAGTCGTTGCCGCCGGATAGCTGAAGAACTACCAGGACCGGGTCTTTCTTGGTGCTGGTCATATCTCCTCCTAAATGTTGTTGCTAACTTGGGGTGGTTCGACAAGCTCACCATGAGCGGATGACTGAATTGTCTCCATTTTTTGCCGCTCATCCTGAGCTTGTCGAAAGGTTCGCTGTCTAGGAGAACTGGTACTCCTGGGTGGCCACAATGAGCTGGAGCAACTGGCTGACCTGGCCGGCGAATTCCTCGCTGCCGGTGCGCAGTTCGCTGGTCTTGAGCGCCTGGGACAGGAACAATTCTCGGGTATCTGCCATCAACTCGTAGCCGCCCAGGATTTCGAGGCAGCCGTCCAGCAGCGCCTCCGCCGAAATGGTGTCGCCCCGGGAGGCCAGCCGGTCGATAATGGCGCGAATGCCCGGAGAATCTATCCGCCCCATTTCCCCGGCGGCGAAGTTGACCCGCTCCACCAGCGTACCGCTGTCAATCCACTCCTTGCCGGTATGCCAGCCTTCCACCGTGGGCGGGTTGAGCAAGTCTTGGCCCATGTAGCGAATCTGCAGGACCGGGTCGTAGAAACCGGGCTTGGGCGTGGTAAAGTCCCCGACCAACCGCAGGGTGCTGGCGACCACTTCGCAGGGGTTCTTGACCTTGGCGAAGCGGGCGTTCTTGAAGCTGTCGGAATTGAGCAGCACCCGCAGCATGGCGCGAATCTCGTAGCCGGAGCTGAAATACGCGTCCTCGAGGGCCTTTATCAGTTCCATGTCCTTGGGCGGTGTGTGCTGCCAGGCCGGCACCTGGGGTTCATCGGCCACGAAGAAGTTGTAAAGGTGGCGGGCAACGAACCGGGCCGTGGCCGGCTGCTTGCAGATTATGCGGACTATGTCTTGGCCGTTGAAGTTGCCGGTCTCGCCCAGGAAGGTCTTGTCGTCGTCGATGTGGTCGAACCGGTTGTAGAGGAACCGGTTGGCATAGCTGCCGTAGGGATACCGGGGGATGGCGTTGGCGATGGTCCAGCCGGTAAAGGCCTGAGCGCAGGATTTCACGTCGTCTTCGCTGTAGTTTTCCTCGCCGTCCATGCCCACACCCATGGAGAACAGCTCCAGCAGTTCCCGGCCCCAGTTCTCATTCACGGCCTCTTTGTGGCTGAGCTGGTTGTCCAGGTAATAGAGCATGGCCGGGTCCATGGACAGGAACGTCAGCAGGTCGTCAAACTTGTCCATGCCGTGGGCCCGGAAGTTGTTCAACTCCAGGAGAATCTGGCGGGAACGCATACACTTGGACTCGCCGACGCAGAAGACACCGTGCCAGAAGAGGCAAATCTTCTCTTCGAGCTGGCGCGTGGAGTTCACCATGCGATAAGCCCAGTAGCCCTGGTTGGACAGCAATCCGTTCATGTCCCGCCAACCGTGCATATACCGGTTCATCACGTCCATTTGCAGGTCGGGCTGCTCTTCGGGATGGAGCAACTCTTCAACCGTTTCCTCGTAGCCCTTGGCCGCGCGCTCTTCCAATTCCTCATACGAGGCGCTAAACCCGGCGCGCCGCATCAGGTGAGCCATCAACATAATGTCGTTTTCTGCCATACCTTTACTCCTTCTCTCAGAATTCTTCCGGTTCACCGACCCGAACCGACAGCCGGGCTGAAAAGCCACAGCTAGGGCAGGGCTGGCGGGAGCTTCGCCTAAGGTGGCAACTGCTTTTTCCGGTAATTGTTTGAAAGCCATTATAAATGCTTCGGCGGGGATTGTCCAATGGTTTTGGGAAATTTAACGATACAGAGTCAGAGAGGTGTTTCGGGGCTGGGCCGTTGTTCCTGGGGAATTGGGAATGACGGTAGGTGATAATCCCGAATGTAATAGGTTTGCTTGGGTAGGAGAATATATTGACATACCGAGGTAGGGATAGTAGATTCTCGGTAAGTCGTTCCGTTTGGCTCGGCCCTATGGCAGGCAAAGTACGTCAACTGGAATGGGTAAGGCGGTAACCCTCGATTGCTGGTATCAAGTTTGCAAAAAGGACGTGGGGGTGAATGATGAATATTTCCTCGACGGAATTCACTTTCGATGTCAGTAATTTAGGCGTTGTTGGGCACGGCAGATTTACCCATAAGCCCCTAACCATTTTCTGCGGCCCGAGCAACAGCGGGAAAACTTGGACGATGTACGCCCTCTATTATTTCTATAAGAGGTTATTGGAATTGAAGGATGTGGATGAATTAGAGGCGGATCTGGGTGAGTTCAGGAAGGTCGAGTCCGACGACCTTCAATTTTTGTTCAATACCACCTCGCGACAAATGAATGAGGCTATGTTTGTTCTGGCCGATGCCGAAGATTGGCCGCAAAACTTCGATGCCATAGAAGATTTTGGTGTATTTTTGATGCCAGCCGAGCGTAATGGTTTGCATCTGTTTTTTCGTGAATTAAGTACACGTCGAGCCGCCTTGTTGCATCACGCCTCCCGTGAGAGTATTGACATTGGTGAACTGTTGCGAGATGTCATTTACTCCCGTTACGCTGCGCCGATAGCCGATTACATCAACTGGTTAAATAATCTGTCCGAGATGCAACGGGTAAAGTCGGACGGTTTTCACGCTTATGCAGAACTACTGAAACGAAGTTTGGCCGGCGGAGCCTACCGAGTTGACCCCCGAACCGGTAGCATCGAGTTCAGACCCTACCGGATACGGCGTGACCGGCGTCCGGCTGCAACCATGGGGCTGCACATTACCTCCAGCACCGTCAAGAGCCTCTTTGGCCTCTGGTTCTATCTGGAATATCGAGCGCGAGAAGGGGACATCCTAATGATTGATGAACCGGAGTTGAATGTCCATCCGGAGAACCAGCGCAAAATCTCCCGCTTGCTAGCAAAGCTGGTCAATGCTGGCCTGAACGTGGTCATAAGCACCCACAGCGACTATATTGTACGGGAGTTTAACTCGTTGATTATGCTCAGCCAGGATGCGGACGGGAAGTTGCGGCGCAAGCATAAGTACGATGACAGCGAGGTTCTGCAACCAGAAAAGGTGGGTGCTTACTTGTTCGATAAGCAGACCATCCGACCGTTTCAGATTACTCCTGAGGATGGCATTTTCGCTACCACTTTTGACGAAGTTATCAGCCAGCTGAACCGGGTCAATGATGACATTTTCTACAGTCTTCAGGAACTGCAAGGTGAACAGGTTGCTGACTGACCTCCTGAAACAGACTATTGCGTCTCGGTACTACTTATCCAGAGAAAGCCGGGACTGGATACTTGCTAAAGACATACGACTACGTGCTCCCCACCATGACTCCATCGGGTTCTCTCTGGACAATGCCAAGAGTCCGCCATTGGCATTTTTCAGCGGTAGTCCACCCGAGAATATTGCAAAAATGTGCGACGCCATTATAGGCCTTATACGATAAAGGCACTTTGTACCTTTTCGTCGTTGAGCAGAAGACGAACAATAAAGACGATTACGCTAAGCAGCTAGTTAACGGTAAATTCTTTTGTCTGTGGCTGCTTTCGCTATACAGGCATCACGGTTTCTGCGATACAGACCAAGGGATAGAGTTCGTAGGATTACTGATATGGGAACCTAGGCAGCTGCCGCGCAAAGGTGGAACTGCCCACCAACCTTACCAACCGGTAGCTCATCCGCCTTTCCCCCGATTCTTTGAAATACGCAATAAACCCCTTATCCAACTGCGGGATTTGATTAGCAAGAAATGGTAAAGTAAAGAGCTACTTCTCGCCCATCACGGTAATTCTTATCCCCATCACTACTCAGAGTATTTGCGCCCCAATAAATCGATGTAAAAAATGCTAAACTAGCCAATACGCCGTTGGCGCCATCCGGATGACTCCGATGCCTATACACCGCCCCGCCCAATCGTAGGCTGAACGCCAAACCTGTAAGACTTACTCTATACGGAGAGGAAACGTAAATGCGCAGCATAGACATTCACGCCCACATCACCCCGGAAAACTGCCTCAAGGCGATGCGGGAGGGCGCCGGCTACTACGGCCTCAGCGCCCGACAGGTGGCCAGCCGGTTTGAGGGCTACACGCCGCGGGGAATGTGGACGCCGGAGGAACGGATAAGGGATATGGATTCCCTGGGAGTGGACCTGCATATCCTGTCCACCCACTCCTTCCTCTATTCCTATGACGGCGACCTGGACACGGTGGTCAGTATGGACCGGGAGTGCAACGACTATGTGGCCCACCTGACCAAAGATTACCCTGACCGTTTTGCCGGGCTGGCCAACTTGCCGATGCAGGACGTGGCGGCCTCGGTAGCCGAGTTGGAGCGTTCCGTGACTGACCTGGGCCTGAAAGGGGCGATGATTGGCGATAACGTCAACGGCAAGACCTACGACGACCCGGAGTTCTTTCCCCTCTGGGCGGCGGCGGAGCAGTTGGGCGCGGTGCTGTTGATTCACCAGGACGGCCCCACGGTGGTCAGCCCGCGCAACAGCAAGTACCACCTCTCCAACACCATCGGCAACCTGGCTGACCGGGCGGTGACCTTTGCCTCCTTTGTCTTTGGCGGAGTGATGGATCGGTATCCCGACCTGCGGGTCTGTCTCTGCCACGGCGGCGGCTATACCTGCTACGGCATTGGGCGAATGGACCGGGGCTGGCAGGTGCGCTCCGAGGCCAGGGTGAACATCCCCCAGCCGCCCAGCGCCTACCTGAGCCGCTTTTACTACGACTGCCTGACCCACAGCGAGGCCGACCTGCGCTACCTGATTGACTGCGTGGGCGCCGACCGGGTAGTGTTCGGCACCGACTGGCCGGCGGATATGCAAATAGACTGGCCCGTGTCCTGGGTGCTGGGCCTGGAAAGCCTGACCCAGGATGAGAAGGATGCCATCCTCTGGAAGAACCTGGAGTCGTTGCTGGGTTTGTAAACTCTTTGGGCTGCCCAAGCGGAGGCTTTGGACGAACTAAGGGGCAGGTTCCAAACCTGCCCCTGAACTTGTGCGCAGTTAATATCTCATCCTTAGCTCAACCAATTAAAGAAACCTCTGGATGGCTTTTCGCCGACCGGACAGGGCAATCGCGCTTTAATCAACAGTGGCCTCGCCAACGGTCATTCTGCGCTCTAGGTCATTCTGAGCGGAGCGAAGAATCCAGAATCTTTCGGAGCAAGGGTTGTCCGGTATCCGGCAAGGGTCCACCCTGAAGGATTTTAGATTCTTCCTCCGCTCCGCTACGTCAGAATGACATCATGGGAAATTATAACGCGATTGCCCTGGCCGACCGGAGATGCGTTTGCTCATATATGCCGTAATTTGGGGTCCAGCCGGTCCCGCATCCAGTCGCCCAGCAGATTCATCGATAGAACTGTCAACATAATGGCCAGGCCGGGGAAGAAAGAGACCCACCAATTGGATACAATGAGGTCCCTTCCCTCGGCTACCATAAGACCCCAGGCGGGAGTGGGCAGAGGTAGGCCGGCGCCGAGAAAGCTAAGGGTGGACTCAAGCAAAATTACGTGCCCCACTTCCAAGGTGACTATTATCAGCAGAGGATTAACTATGTTGGGGAACACATGGAGCCGCATAATCCTGGCATCGGTGCAGCCCGAGGCGCGGGCTCTGGCGATGAAGTCCCGGTTTTTGACCGACAAAGTCTCGCCGCGCGCCAAGCGGGCAAACCGAGCCCACAGCAGGATCGATATGGTGACCACGACGGTGCCAAAGCTGGAGCCCAGGATGGTTACCAGTACCAGCGCCATCAGTATGAATGGAAAAGCCAGAAAGGCTTCGACCAGGCGCATAATCAGATGGTCAACCCACCCTCCCCAGTAGCCGGCTAGCAAACCGAGGCTACTGCCCACGAGACCGCCGGCGGCGATGGCCAGGAGGGCGACGGTCAACGAAACCCTGGCTCCGTACATCATCCGACTCAGCATATCCCGGCCGGCCCGGTCGGTGCCCAAAGGAAAAGTCCAGGAACCACCCTCTTCTACGACCTGCCCGTCCGTTATCTCCTCTCCTACCCATGCCGGCGGCTGAAGACGGTCGCTAAGTTTACCCACCGTGGGACTATGTGCGGCAAAGACATTGGCAAAGGTTGCCGGAATGACCAACAAAACCAGGAGGAGAAATATGGGCAGCAGGGGTAAACGCCGGGACGCCTTCAGCCGCCGCTGGATTTCCGGCAGTGCATACCACGGTTTTCTGGCCAGAATGGTTTCTGCCATGTGTAAAAGCCCTCCCGGTCCCTTAGGTGTACCGAATACGCGGGTCGAGATAGGCATAGGCGATGTCTATCAGCAGGCTGATGGCGATGACCAGCGCCGCGCCGACCAGGGCAATGGTCTGTACCACGGTGAAATCGCGGGTCTGTACCGACTGAACCGCCAGCAGTCCCAGGCCAGGCCAGGCAAAAACCGTCTCAATGGCCACCGCCCCGGTAAACAGGATTCCCACTATGATTCCCAGGTAGGTCAAAGGTCCGATGGCTGCGTTGCGCAGGCAGTGCTTCCAGAGTATTTTCCACCGGGGAAGTCCCTTAACGTGGGCCATTTTCACATACTCGGCGTCCAGAACCTCCAGCATGGAAGACCGGGTAAGACGCATTAAAGCGGCAACTTGGTAGTACCCCAGGGCCAGGGCCGGGAGGATAATGTGGCTGAATCCCCCCTTACAACAAGTAGGCAGCCAGCCCAGCATGACCCCAAAGACCCAGATGAAGATGATGCCCAACCAGAACTGGGGCAGGGATTGCCCCAAGAGGCCAAAGATTTTGGTCGCGTAATCGAAGGACGTATCCTTTTTAACCGCGGATAACACCCCGATGGGCAAGGCTAATCCAATTGCTATTGCCAGGGAAAGGCCCGCCAGTTGGAGGGTGGCTGGCAGCCGCTCCTTGACCAGTCCCATGGCGGAGTATCCTTTGTAGGCCAGTGATTCACCGAAGTTCCCACTGAGGCCATTCTTTACAAAGGACAAATACTGGATGTATAGCGGCCGGTCCAGCCCCCATAGCTCCCTAACCTGCTGGATTCGCTGCTCGTCTGCCTCATCGGAAACTAGAACGTTGATCGGGTCTCCGGAGAGACGAGTCAGGGAGAATACCACCACGCTGATGATAAACAGAGTGATGATCGCTTGTCCCACACGGACGATGATGTATCGTTGCATAAAGAAACCGATACTTTCTTTTCAGGTTAAAGAAGGTTAAAGAGCTGCCCTGCCTGGAATGACCGGTTGAGTCCAGGTTCCAGGGTTATTCAGCCGGGACGACAAATTCCAGGTCGCGTATGCCGTTTAGCCCGGTGGTGAGAAACTCGGCTACCACCTCCGGGTTGTACACGTATTGGACTCTTACCGCCACCAGAGGGATGAGGGCATACTCGTAAAACAGTTCGTCACCCATTGCCATCAGAAGCTCTTGGCGCTTGTCAGGATTCATGGTTACGACAAGCTCTTCGAGGTTGGCCTGGAATGTTGGCGAAACGTACCACTGCTGCTGGTTCCGGTTTAAGTTATGGTGGAAAGAGGAGCGGGTTGCGGGTGTATTCTCCTGCGCGGTCCACCAGAAACCCCAACCGGCGTGGTCGAAGCTCCGATAGTGGCCTCGGAAGGTCGAAAACTCCAGTTCTTCCACTTCGACCGTGACCCCGATGGCATCCATATACCCGATGGTTGCCTCTACCAGTTCCCGCCAGGGAATACCGGGGCGGGCAAAGGCCTTCCACTTCACGGTGAAGCCTTCCGCGTATCCGGCTTCGCTCAGCAGCCTCTTGGCTTCCACCGGGTCATACTTGTACAACTCAGGGAAGTCCTGTTCCCATTGGGGATTCCAGCCCGAGTTCCTGGGGTACCACATGGGCGGCCCGATAATCTTCTCCGCTACGCCCCCCCACAACTCAGTGACCAGTTCGTCCCGGTCAATGGCCATGTTCATTGCTTTTCGCACGTTCTTATTGAGCCAAGTTACGTCGGGGTCGTACTGGTCTAAACCGGTATCGAACTGTCCTCCCATTACCCCGAATACTACTGAAGCGCCCAGGGTTGTGAGGGCGACCTCCATCCCCTGTTTCTTGGCCTCTTGAGACAGCTCGGTGGGCAGTTCTACGATGTGGGCTTGTCCTCCGAGGACCATGGCCAGTCGAGTGGAGGGTTCCAGCACATAAAATATCTGTAACTCGTCAAAGGCAGGTTCCTTGAAATAGTGAGCACCAGGAGCGTTTTCCCACAAGGTGTAATTGCCCAACTGGGTCTCCACGAACTGGTAGGAACCGGTGCTAGCCACTTTCCTAACCCATTCCTCGTAGGGAGCGGACTCCATCTGTTCTTTGCTCAACATGATGTTGGCCCAGCGATCGCTCATCTCGTAGAAGAACTCCGCGTCGGGCTGAGCCAGATTGAAGACGACCTTGTATGGGTCTGATGTGTCGATTACCCCCGGGGGAATGGGTGGCTGGTTTTCCCGGGGTATGCCGAATCGGTCCTTCATGTGGTTGACCCGGGCAATTTCGCTCTCCGCACGGAGATAGTGGTTCAATGAGGCTTCCACGTCTGCTGAAGTAAAGTCTCCAAAACCGAAATGGAAGGTTGCGTCGTCTCGCAGGGGGAAAGTCCAAGTCTTCCCGTCTGGGCTTAACTCCCATCCCTGGGCGAGGCGACCTTCAATGATGCCGGTTTTGGGTCCGAACTGCACCAGGAAGTCGCCATGCGGGAGCCATTGGAACTGCTGGAAATTACCGGCCAGGCTGGGGTCGGTTGTCTCCGGAGAAGGCGGTATTTGGGCCGCGATAAGTCTGGATACTTTGGCTTCGGCCACCGGCGCCGGCGTGGGAGTGGCGAAGGTGATGGGAGTAGCTGCCACCGGCGGGGGAGCGAATGTCGCGGCTGGCGGCGTCAGTGTTGGTTCTGCTACCGCAACCGGTGTCGCGGTTGCAGAAGCCCCACAAGCAACGAGAGGTAAGGCAAGCAACGACAACGCAGTCAAAAACCATCCTTGGAACTTGATCCGTGCCAAGTGGTACATACTTGATCTCCTTTAACGCTGTTGGTGTGGTTGGGTGCCAGGCCGCAGGCATGAAAGTGGAATATGCCTACTTCCGGTGCGGCACCTCCTCCCAGTTGCTTAGCCAGCTTACGCCGCCGGCCATCACCGGCCATTCGTCAATTCGGGGGCCAACGGGCCAGACGGCGTTCTCCTCGAACAGCACAATTTGCGCCACGTTGTCAAACATCCACTTGGTCATTTCGGCAGTTTTGGCCCAGCGTTCTTCCTCGTCCACCAGCGTCGAAGCCTCATCCAGGTACTGCTCCAGCACCGGATGCTCGAAGCCGAAGTTGAAGGAGCCCTTGGGGCTGTAAATTCGGAAATAGCCCAGCACCGGTTCAACGCTTGGCCCGGCGTTGTGGCCGCTGACGCCCAGGGCGGTGCGGTTCACCGTGCCGGGACGGAACCCGGAATAGGGGCTGGTGCTCTGCACGGTGGTAATTCCCACGTCCTCCCACATAGTAGCCACCGCCTTGGCCGCCTCAATGTTGCCGGCCTGGGGGCGCGGGTAGAGGAACATCGGTATCTCGAAGCCATTGGGGTAGCCGGCATCGTCCAGCAATTGCTTGGCCTTTTCCGGGTCGTAGTCATAAGCCAGCTTGTCCAGTCCGAACTGAGCGGCCCGGGCGTCATGCCCGCTCCAGCCCTGGTGGTAGAAGGGCCGGCCTTCGCCAAAAGCCAGGTTGTTGACCAGCTTCACCCGGTCGATCGCCATGCTCATTGCCTGGCGCACCTTGCGCGCCCGGTCCCACTCCGCCGAATTGACGTCGCGGTTACAGGCCACCCAGGGCGCGTCGGCGCCGCATTGACCTGGAGCGTTGTAAGCGGCGGTATCGCCCAGGACTACTTTCGGCGTCGTCCCGTCGGCGGAGGGCAGGTGGAAGGGATGGTCGGGGTAGTACTGTTGACCGTGGACGTTCAGGAACTGATAAGCCCCGCCGGGGAAGCGCATAAACTTTACGCCTTCGATATCTTCCCGCTTTATTGCCTGGATGGACTCGGCGCTGAAGGACCCGGTGTCCAGCTTCCCGACCAGGAAGTTGGCTACCCGGGTAGCGTCTTCCGCAATCTCCCACCAGACCATCTCTTCCCAGTCAGGTGAGCGGCGCCAGTGGTCCGACACGCCCTCCATCCGCCGGAACTCGTCGGTCTTGACCTCCATTAGCTGCCAGGGGCCGGTGCCGATCGAGTCCAGGTTGGCCTGCTCGGCGCCCACCTGGTCGAAGTGGGACTTGCTGTGGAAAGACATAGAGGTGCTGGGCGCCTGGCTGTACCAGGTCACTTCATAGGTGGGTTTGGGGCGCTTCAGTTGGACGGTATGGTCGTCAATTTTGCTCAACGCACAGCCGTCACAGCCGAAGACCCGCCGGATGCCGCCGGCCGAAGTGTGTACCGAGCCTTCCTCAATGACGTTCTCGATGGTGAAGATAAAGTCGTCGGCGGTGAAGCCTCCGTACCCTTCGTGGAACTGGGCTTCGCTTTCCAAATTGAAAGTGAATTCGTCGGCGTTGGCGTTGGCTTCCCAACTTTCCACCAGCCGGGGCAGCCTTTCACCATCGGGCGAAGTAGCCCACATCGGCTCATGGGTGATGTAGAACTCGAACCTGGCGTGCAGGAAGGGCATATTTTGCAGTATGCCGACAAAAGGCCCCAGGTCGGTCATACCCACGTTAAGGGTGCCGGTAGCCTCCATTGCCTCCTGGGGAGCCGGAGCAACAGCGGGGACGGCAGTAGGGGCCGGCTGGGAACTCCCGGAGCTGGCCGGCGGGGAAATTGCCGGGGCTGAACCCGCCGGACCTGATGCCGGGGCTGTTGTGGGGGCCGCCTCCGACCTAGTTTCCGCCGCGGCGCTGGGCGCGGCTGCGGCGGCAGAAGCGCCGGATGTGTCTGGTGCGCCTGGTGCGCTGGCGGCCGGGGCAGTAGTGGACGCCGGGGCCGGCGGCGCCTGGGTTGCCGCTGCCCCGCAGGCTATCATTATACCTACCAATATAAAGAGTGCGCTTACATAACTAACCTTACTAACCTTACTAACCTTGATACGGCTCTTGCGCATCAGCAACCTCCCTTAAACTAAATTCGGGGCTACCTCCTGACCCAGTAGCTTTATTGAGTCCAGGACCAGGTCCGGCGGCACCCGGCCACCGGCATTCACGTCGGCAACCACCATGGACAGGCCCAGTTCCTGTTTGAGTTGGCCTAGCTGCTCCGTTATCTCGTCGGGGTCGCCAAAGACCACCCTGGAGTCCAGTATCTCGTCATAAGTAAGTTGACTCAGGTGTTCGGCGCGCCGCCGGACACCCTCCGGGTCGGCGATACCCTCATCGCCCAGGCGGGAAATCATCAGGTTGGCCTGGCGCTGGTAGAATGCGAGCATACTGTCCTTGGGTTCCGACCGGGCCTTTTCCGAGTTATTGGAAGTGTAAACGGGAACCCGGACGCCGACATCCGGCTCGCCGGGGTTGCCCGCCTGCTCCCAAGCGTTGCAGTATTCGGCAATCCGGGCCTTCAGGTCGTTGAAGGTGCCAAACCCCACGTTGACGAAAATCGGTATAGCCATACTGCCCGCCCGGGCAAAGCTCTCCGGGCTGGCCGCCGCCATACGAATCGGCGGGTGCGGCTTTTGGTAGGGTTTGGGCATCAGCCGGACGTTGTGAAAGTTGTAGAATTCCCCTTCGTAGCTGAACTCATCGGTAGTCCAGGCCTTTATTATGACCTCCAGGGATTCCCAGAAGCGTCCCCGGCTCTCCGAATAGGGAATGTTGTAGCCGCTGTAAGAAATGGTCAGGCCGCTTCGACCGATGCCGAAATTGAAGCGGCCTTGGCTGATTTGGTCCACGGTGGCCGCCTCTTCGGCGATGCGGATGGGGTGGTTCAGGGGCAAGACCTGTACGGCAATGCCAATACGGACTCTTTCGGTGCGGTCGGCGATAGCGCCGGCGACCACTATGGGCGAGGACAGCACCGAGCGTTGCGGCTGAAAGTGCCGCTCCGCCAGCCAAATACTGTGAAATCCCGATTCCTCCGCTGCGTCAACCTGGGCAAAGCTCTCCCGGAATGCCGCCGGTTGGTCGCTGGCGTTACGCACGTCAAACTCGATGGCCGCAGTAAGTTCCAACTCTATCTCCTTCTCCAACTCCTTTGGTTTCCTATCGTTTCCCGTCGTTTCCTGAGGGGCCTGACCCGTCAAAATTGGACGGCTCCCGATGTATTGCTATTTGGTTACTGCCTTAGGCAGGCAGTAATCATCATATCCTAACCCGATTATTGCTGAAACTGTAACAGTATCTTTGGGCAATATGCTAAAGTCAAGCGTCCATCCGATAAAGTAACTGTTCAGAGTTGGGGAGGCGTCTGCGCCCCTAAACCGTCATTCCGGCGAAAGCCGGAATGACGGTTTAGGGTGGGAACAGCTCCTCAAGACTGAACAGTTACCCGATAAACTCTGGCAATTGCGTTTTAGTCTCCGGGGCAGTGCAACCATACAGGGCGACCATAAGGGCATCCGCTCCAACAATTCAGCTCCTACCCCCAGGGCAACCACAAGGGCTGCCCCTACAGTTGGGCGGTTGAGGTAGGGGCGGGTTTGGAACCCATCTGTTCCAACTAATTAGACTGCTTAACGGGGAATCAAGTTATTCGTCGTTCCTGCGAAGGCAGGAACCTCTGGCCTCAAGGTTATAGGTCCCTGCCTTCGCAGGAACGACGCATAGGTTGTCCTAGCGATGAGCAATCGTATTAGTTGGAACAGATGGTTTGAAACCCGCCCCGGGCCACAGTGGTTCAACAAGCCCATCACGAACCGGTTTTGTATCTGGCCCGGACTTTGCAATCGTCCTATTGGGCCGTCCAATACTGCTTGACAGGCAAATACATTGGGGCTAGAGTCTTGCCAATTCGAGGCGGTCCGGTGACGTATTCGCGATTGAAACCTGCCTTTGTGTCCCGTTGGGGCCGGTATTCCAAAAACCGGCAGCGTTTCTACAAGAATCTAAGCGACAATAGCTATTTATGTACAAGTTTTTGATAAGGCGATTGGTCGCATCCCTGTTCACCCTGGTGGTAATATCCCTGGTCGTGTTCCTGTTGGCTCGGGGTTCCGGCGACCCCCGCTCGCTGATGCTGGACGACTACGCCGATCCCGGTCAGTGGGAGGAGGTAGGGGTCAAGCTGGGCCTGGACAAGCCGTGGTTTATTTCCTGGCCTCCCTGGCAGTCTCAATACGGCATTTTCCTCGTCAATGCCGCCCGCTTGGACTTTGGCAACGCAATCAGCGATCCCCGTACCGTAACCGAGCTTATCCTGGAGCGGCTGCCGGCCACGCTGCAACTGGGCCTGGCCGCCTTTATCTTTTCCATAATCGTAGGCGTACCTCTGGGGATACTGTCGTCCCTGAAACGCAACAGCGTTTGGGACAACCTGGGCAAACTGGTAGCGTTGCTGGGGCAGTCAATGCCGCCCTTCTGGCTGGGGATAATGTTGATTTTCCTCTTCGCCTTGCGGGTGGAGTGGGTTCCGCCTTCGGGACGCCAGGACTGGAACAGTTTTATTCTTCCTTCAATCACCCTGGGCTGGTTCTTTGTAGCGGCCAATATGCGCCTGATCCGGTCCGCGATGCTGGAAGTGCTGGACTCGGAGTACATCAAGCTGGCCCGGGCCAAGGGCGTCTCGCCGACTATGGTGGTATGGAAACACGCCCTGCGTAATGCCTTAATCCCGCCCCTTACCTTTATGGGAGTCACCCTCGGTCTATTGATAACCGGCTCAATTGTGGCGGAAACCGTTTTTCAGTGGCCCGGGCTGGGACTGCTGGCTTACACCGCCCTCATCCGGTCCGATTATCCTACCCTTCAGGGCATCGTAATGGTATTCTCGGGTATGTACCTCATCATCAACTTTTTTGTGGACGTGCTTTACGCCTACATTGACCCCCGGATCAGGTACTCTTAATTTGTTGGGAGAAAGCTGATGGCCGGCGGCGCTACCACCGGGCCTAGTACCGGGCGGACTTCAGAACCTACCACCGGGCGGGCTGCCGGGCGTTTAATCCGGCGTCCCTCCCGGTCGGTCAGCGTGGGGATGTTGGTGCAGTGGGGCGCGCGCCGCGTCATCCTTATCTTCTCGCTCACCATCCTGGGGCTGCTGGTATTTACTGCAATTCTGGCCCAGTGGATTGCTCCCTATGACCCCCGCAAAGGCGACCTGGACGACAAGAACACCCCGCCGGCCTGGCTTGGGGCGCAAACTGAGCAGCGCACAGTGGTGGACGGGTTTCCAGATGATGAAGCCACCCAGATTTCCCTCAACCGCGCCTCCAACCTGGCCGTTTCCCGCAAGGTGATTGACCTCCAGGGCAACCTGTTGAGCCGGGAGCAGATAGCGCCGGGAGGGCAGGTTTTGGAGGTAATCCGGCCGGCTGGCAGCCTCAAGTTTCTGTTGGGCGCGGACGACCTGGGGCGTGACCTGCTCAGCCGCATAATCTGGGGCGCAAGGGTTTCCCTGATTGTAGCCGCCGTGACGATTTTGGTGGGAGGGTCTATCGGCACCGCTTTGGGGCTGGTGTCCGGCTATTACGGGGGCTGGGCCGACGAGGTTATCATGCGGATGGTTGACATCTTCCTGGCCCTGCCGCTGGTGATGGTGGCCCTGGTCCTGGTGGTCGTGCTGGGCAATTTCAGCCTGCCCTTGCTGCCGATGAAAGAAATCCACATGATTGCCATGGTCCTGTCCCTGTTCATCTGGGTCCGCTTTGCCCGGCAGGTCAGGGGTGAGGTGCTGGGGCTCAAGACGATGGACTACGTGGCTCTGGCGCGCGTGGCGGGCGCTTCCACCCGCCGCATCCTGTTGGTCCACCTGCTGCCCGGTGTGCTGAATACGGTGATTGTGGTTGGGACGTTGCAGGTCAGCACAGTAATCCTGCTGGAGTCCATCCTCAGCTTCCTGGGTGCCGGGGTGGCCCCGCCCACGCCGGCCTGGGGTTCAATGGTAGCTGACGGCAGGGACTTTCTGAAGACGGCCTGGTGGGTAAGCACGATGCCCGGCCTGGCATTGCTGCTTACGGTGATGGCCTTCAACCTGATTGGGGACTGGATTCGCGATGCGCTGGACCCGCGGTTGCGGCAGCAGGGGTAGGGGCAGGGGCGTAGTTGCGGCAATTACGAGTTATCAATTAGGAATTACGAATTGATTTAGTCGCTCCCGGCGTTCATTCGTAATTCCTAATTCGTAATTGATAATTATTTGCTTCCCTAGCCGGCGATGACGTTTTCCTCGATGGCCCGGGCGCGCAGGTAGGCGTTCTTTTCGATGTGGTTCTTGATGGTGACCAACCCGGTCTCTACCAGGTAGGACTCCACCGCTTGGGCCGCCTCACCCTGTTCCGATTGGTCGAGAAGCTCGGTGACCGTTTCCTTGAGGTGCTGCAACGACCAGGCAACCTGTTCCGGCACCGTGGCCACGCCTTCGGGAAAGTCCACGTGGGAATTGCCCGGCGTACCCATCCGGTCGTAGCCGCCGGTGTGCCAGTGGCCCCGGTTGGCATGACAGTCGAACCGGATGACTTCCTCGTTGCCTACGTCCACGCCGATAGTAGGCCCGCCACAGCCCTGTTCCCGAATGGACAGGATCCGCAGCGGCCACACATAGACCGACACCTGCCCGTCGGCGGACAGGGGTACGTGCAGTTCCTCGCCCCAGTATCTTTCACCCTTGCGCTTTGTCGCCATAGTCAATTCCTCCTGGCTTTTGTTAAGCTGGTCGCTTGCCATCCAAGATAGCACAGTCCGGGAGTTTTCACCACAGAGAATCGGAGGGAGTAAGGGCTATCGTACTTGGATTGCCGGCTAACCGTCGTTCCTGCGAAGGCAGGAACCTCTGTTCTCAAGGTTTCAGGTTCCTGCCTTCGCAGGAATGACGGATTCCCCCGATTCCAAATGCGATAGTCTTGGGAGGGAGTAGTTGTTCAGTCTTGCGGAGTCGTTCCGGGCTAAAGCCGTCTTTCCGGCCTGCACTGGAAAGACGGTATGGGGTGCAGACAGCCTATCACCCCCCCAAATACCTTGACGGGCCGGCTTTTGCTTGACGGCAACCCAACGCTTACAATGCCCCTGATAATTGGTGACATGGAGACGCAGCAGTATGACCGAAATTAGCCCAGCTAAATCTACGGCCTGGGAATGGATTGACACCCACCGGGAACGGCTTTCCGACTTTCACCAGGAGATATGGCAATATGCCGAGCCGGCCTACCGGGAATACCGGTCGGCCCAAGCCTACGTTGACCTGCTGCGCCGGGAGGGTTTTACGGTGGAAGAAGGCTCCGGGCAGATGCCTACCGCCTTTGCCGCCAGTTGGGGCCGGGGTCACCCGGTACTGGCGACCTTTGCCGAGTATGACGCCGTGCCGGGCAACTCGCAGCAGCCCGTTCCCTATCCGGCCCCCCGGGAAGGTCTGCACCCCTGGGCTGCCGGGCATACCGACCCTCATTCCTCCCTGGGCGTGGCGGCGCTAATGGGCATTCTGGGGACCAAGGCGGCAATGGAGCGGCACGGCCTGGCCGGAACACTGCGTATATTCGGCGAACCGGCGGAAAAGATTTGCGGCTCCAAGCCGGTGCACGCCGCCAAGGGCTACTACGACGACCTGGATGCCGCAGTGGTTTACCACCCGCACACCACTAACACCGTGGCCTGGGAAACTCACTGCGGCTCGTATTGGAGCGTGGTATTTACCTTTGAGTGCCTGGAGCCGGAAAAGTGGATGGATGCCAGTCTGCTGGCCGCCCCGGACCGGCCCCATACCGTTGCCCGCTGCCCCGGCGCGCTGGATGCGGTCTGCTTGATGTACACCAACACCAAGTACACCAAGGAGGCCATGTTCCCCCATACCGGAACCTGGACCCTCAACGAATACATCATGGCCGGGGGCCAGTGTACCTCGGACAACCTGCCGCCCCGTTTCAGCCAGATTCAATACGCCTGGCGCTCCCCTACCCTGGACATCCAGGAACGCATTTACCAGGTGTTGGAACGCAACGCCCGCCACGCTGCCGAGGTAACCGGCTGCGTGGTGACGCCCCGCTGGGTCACCAAGACCCGGGTTGGCCTGCCCAACCTGGCCTTGGCTGACTTGACCTACCGGAACCTGGAACTGGTCGGGCCGCCTCAATTTGACGAAAAAGCCCGTGACTTTGCCCACGCCATCCAGTCCAATCTCGGGCTGGCGCCGCTGGACGAACCCTTTACCGAGGACAACCTGCGCCTGCTGTCACCCCAGGACTACGAGGCGGCCCAGCAGCGGAGCCTCCCGCCCTGGCAGGTCAACTTTACCTCCGATGACTACGTGGAATATACCTGGCACGCGCCCACCGTCCGGCTGCATACCGCGCGGCCCCGGCTGCGGCCCCCGGAACCCGGTTATACTTACCCAATGTGGACGCTGAACGCGATGGGCGGCGTAAGGGAGTGCATTGACCCGGGGATGTTCGTGGCGGGTCGGACTATCGCCGCCACTCTGACCGAGTTGTTAACCAACCCCGCCGAACTGGAGCAGGCCCAGAGCGAGTTCCGGGAACGCACCGGCGGCGGCATCGGCGGCGACCGTTGGGTTGCTCCGCTGCTGCCCCCGGACTTTCCGCCGCCGGTGGATTTGCGCTGGCCGGAGTACGTGGAAACGGCCAGGGGGCGGGAGTGGTGGATACCAACGCCGGGGGTATAAGGAGACGATTGCAAAACTCCAAAAAGGACAAATTCGAGTGACGGTGAGCCATTGACCACAGCCAATCCGCAAGTCATAAGGGAAAAATGGAGAGCCACCAAGTACCCACCCACAAGTGCCTGGGAAGGGTAAACTCCCGAAAACCCCTGGGAAGGCTCCATGAAATCTTGGCCGAGCTAAAAGGGGCAGTGGCTCAGGCATACGCCGACGGAAAACCAGCATGGTAGGTTGGCGAGGTTCGATGAAAAAGGTTAGAATGACACGAGAAGGGAGCACCAGAGGCGCCGAAATGAAGAGAAGAAACCGGCCCGACCCCCTGGGCATGGCCATCGCCAGAGCGGTCCAAGAGGAAATGCCCCAGGCCAGGGTGATTCTCTTCGGGTCCAGGGCGCGGGGAGACCACTGGCCAAACTCGGATACCGACTTGGTAGTGGTGATACCGGACAAAGCCAACCGGGCCGACTGGCAGGTGCAAGCCCGCTGGAAAGCAGCACAAGAAAGAGAACGCTTGGGCACCCGAACGGGATGCGACGTCAGCATCATGACGGAGAGCGAGTTCAAGAGAAACAGGCTCGCCACCCAGCACGTCGCCGGGCAGGCCAGCGGGTACGGCATAGACATGAGCGACGAGAGAAGCAAATACCGGTACAACGAATGTGGAGACCAAGAAGACGAGTACATCGAGGGCTACGACGCCGACCCCCAATATGACCCCGAGGTCAACACCGGATACGAAGAGAACTGGACCGAAGGGACGGACGACAGCGGCCAGAGCCGATACGAAGCCCACTGGCCGGAGACAAAGCCCAGAATCGCAGCCGCTCTGGAGTGGCTGGAAGAAGTCAACGAAAGGGTAGACCGCAACAGCCCCAGGCAGAGACTTCTAGGCTTCGCCGCCCAGCAGTCTCTGGAAAACGCCCTCAAGGCATGGCTCTCCAGCCATAACGATAACCGCACCTACGGACACGACTTCGGCAGCCTGTGGATCGACATAAAGAAGGTCGAGGACTTCTCAACCGACCAGTTGAAGCCGATCAAAGAAGCAGTGGAACAGCTGCTGGAAGCAACCAGCTATCACGACAGCCGAAACCCGGACCGCAAGACCAACTGGCTGGAACTCTACGCCGTGACCTACCGCTACAGCGGCACAAACCACGAAATGTCCCCTGCGGAGAAACAGGACCTGAGGGAAAAGCTCAACGAGGCCGTCATCTCAATCCTGGACCACGTCCACCGGCGCAGCGGGACAGCGCCTGACTATCTCCGCCAAGCCTGAAGCTACCCGGCTGGACCCACCAAGCCTCAGCCCCGGGGACTGGGCTGCTTCCAGATGTGCCTGGGACTCACCCAGGAAGAACTGAGACTGCCCAGGCGCTGCTGGTCCAGTAACGCCGGCGGGGAGACCCGGATGAGACTACGGTCAACCCCGAGGCTCTCTTGGCAGCCAGCCTCAAAGGAACACAAGAATGCTATAAGACGCAAATTAGTTTTGCAATTTTCTAGTATAAGGTAAAGTCCCTTCACCCCCGTAAAGGGAGCGCGCCGCAATCGCGCCTGAATACCACACTTCCGTCGTTCTTGCGCCGGCAAGCACCTAAAGTCTTGAGGCCAGAGGTTCCTGCCGGCGCAGGAACGACGGGGAAAGAGGCATCGGCCTTAAGCGATAGCCCAAAACTGGGAGCGGTCGGATTGATATATCATCAATAGAAATAGAGGACGGATATGAAATGCCTGAACTAGAAGCCGGTGTCCAGTTTCACCTACCCACCTACGCCCACGTCCCCCTGCCCCACCTGGTAGAACTGGCGGCAGAGGCGGAGGTCAAGGGCGTGACCCAGCTTTGGGTCACCGACAACTTGCGGAGCCGCCAGTCCTTTGTGACCCTGGCGGCGCTGGCCGGCCGACTCAAGATTAAGCTGGGCACTGCGGTAACCGTCCAGTATTTCCGCAACCCGGTGGACCTGGCGGATATGATTGCCACCCTCAGCGAGTTGATGGAGGAACGGGAGTTGAGCATTGGGCTGGGCCGGGGCAATTCGCGCACCCCCAATCTCATCCGCACCCCCCGTCCGGTCAGTATGCTCCGGGAAACGGCCCAGAGCCTGCATCGGCTACTGGCCGGGGAGGGCGTCTGCTTTGCCGACTACCCGAATCTGTGTTCCTACTA
Source organism: Dehalococcoidia bacterium (assembly GCA_965197655.1). Taxonomy (GTDB): domain Bacteria; phylum Chloroflexota; class Dehalococcoidia; order Lucifugimonadales; family UBA3495; genus CATQHB01. Next base: position 4,133,439 of record OZ240220.1, read on the forward strand.
CAACTTCAACCCCGACGCCACCTTCCGGCTGAACTTCAGCCCGGCAACTCCCGTCCGTCTCTACTGCGGCAGCAACGGCCCGTTGGGGCTGGCCGCGGGCGGGGAACACATGGACGGGTTGATTTTCGGGGGCCACTATATGGCGGCGCTCCGTACCGGCCGAGTGCCCGGGTTGCTGGACATTTTTGACCAGGCGACGCCCCCGGAACGGCAGGGCGAGACGATTCCCAAGGTGGCGGAAATTAAAATATCCCTGTCCCGAGACGGTGGGGCGGCTAGGGAGTTCGTCAAGGAAAGCGCCGGCCACCGGGTCCTGAATATGTACCGGCAGGGCTACACTCCGGACGACATTCAACGCCTGGGAGTTCCCCTAACCGAGATAGAACGGCTGGACCAGGCAGACCGGAACGGCGCAACGGAGCAACAGTTTGACGCCCTGGTCACCGACTCAATGATTGACGCCATCTTCATCGCCGGAACACCGGGGGACTGCCTGGAGCGGATGCTGGAGGTGCGGGACACGGCCCGGGAACAGGGCTTCGGCCAGCTAATGTTCTCCGAATTAGGCCCGGACGTGGACGAGGCCATCTCCCTCTTGTGCGATGAGGTTATCCCGGCGTTGTAGGGGGTGGGTTGCCAGCCCGCCGTTCCAACTAACTGCTCGTGGAAAGGGACGGAACCCAAGGCTGTCTTGTTTCGGTGTCATTCTGACATAGCGAAGCGGAGGAAGAATCCAAAATGCCCAAGGGAGATGTATTGCAAAAACCGCAAAGCCTTTGTCCCGAAGCATTGTGGTTTCCTCGCTCCGCTCGGAATGACATTACCCGCGGGGCAGGTTAATTTGCTGGAGCCAATGGGTTGCCAACCCGCCCCATTTCTTTGGGAGTTGTTTATCCACGAGCAGGCACGAATACTCACTAATGCCCGGAAGCCGGAGCCGGTGGCAGCAAGTCCTCTACCGCCAGTTCCAGGTCGGGTAGGGATACCGGGCTGATTTTATCCCCCCGCCGGTAGATGTTGTGTTGGGCGTAACCCTCCGGGCCGGGCCTGGTAAATCCCTCGATGCAATCTCCAGGAAGGTTCAGCACCAGGGTTTCCGGGATGTTGTGGCGTCCATAGAGATGAGCTTTAACCCCCCGGTCGTAGTTCAGGCTGGTATCGGACACCTCAATGACCAGCAGCACGTCCCCCGGGCCGGGGTGAGAGTCAAAATAGTTATCGGACCGGGGACGCAAGAGAATCACGTCCGGCTGCGGCTCGGAACTGTCATCCAAGTGGATGGGGTTCTGAATTTGTAGTACGAACCGGTCGCCGGCCAGACGGGAGAAAACCTGGATGTAACGGATGACGCTCCCCGAATGGCGAATACCAATAGGCGCCATTACAACAATTGCTCCTTCGATTAGTTCCACCCGTTCTTCCGGGTGGAAAATGCCGGCCTCGCCCATCCGGTAGTATTCGGCAACGGTGAACTTGCGGGTTACAATTGTTTCCGCCGGGGTTTCCGCCGGCTGCACTGGCGCCAGGGATTCAGTTTGAGTCGTCATAGCGGATTTACCCTCCTCTACCGGAAATCCGGCGTGGTGGGGAACAGGGACAGCAGGGGCGATACGCCGCCCAGAGAGTCCCGGTCAATGCTCTCCGGAGTGTTCTTGCCGCACATACCCATTGTGGCGTCCAGTTCGTCCCGTAGTATGTCCAGC